>OZ252244.1:0-3859289 GCA_965249575.1 Gemmatimonadales bacterium
TGGAACGTCTACCGGCCCAGGCGGATGAGCAACCGGAGGGCGAGATCCAGGTTGCAGTAGTGGGAAGACCAAACGTCGGCAAGTCCAGCCTCGTCAACCGCCTGCTCGGGGCCGAACGAAGCGTGGTCGCGCCCGAGGCCGGTACGACCAGAGACGCCGTCGATTCCCCCTTGCGGTACCATGGGACATTCCTCAACTTCATTGATACTGCAGGTTTACGGAAGCGATCGAAAGTAGAGGATGAGATCGAGTTCTACTCGGCCTTGAGGACCGAAAGGGCGGTGGAGCGGGCTGAGGTGTCCGTCCTGGTGGTCGATGCGACGGACGGGGTTCGGTTACAAGACATCAAGATCGCTGAGACAGCCTGGGAACGTGGAACTGCCCTAATCGTGGCGGTCAATAAGTGGGATTTGGTGGACGAAAAGGACTCGCAGACCGCCGAAAGAGGCGAAAGATCCGCCGTCCAGCGGACACCGTTCCTGGCACACGTTCCCTTCGTGTACGTGTCGGCACTCACCGGGCTACGAGTCCGGAAGATCCTCGACCTCATCATCGCTACGGCGAGCGCGCGTCGGGAGCGAGTCCAGACCGCGGAGGTCAACCGGGTGTTGCGGGAGCTAGTGGAACGAAACCAGCCACCGCAGAGTGGAGGGCAGGAAATAAAACTCCTCTACGCGTCCCAGATTTCGAGCGCGCCCCCGGTGTTCGCCGTGGTCTGTAACCGCCCCGACGCCTTGTCGGAGTCCTACCGGCGCTACCTCGCGAACGGATTCCGCCGGGCCTGGAAATTTGAGGGGACACCCTTGCGGCTGCGGCTAACCGCGAAGCGTGGACGCTCGTGACGCTGGCGTTCTGGGCGGTCGTGTCGTTTCTCGTGGGGAGCTTGCCCACGAGTTTTTTGGCCGCGAAGTACGGTGCGGGCGTCGATCTCCGGAACGTGGGCAGTGGCAATCTCGGGGCAACCAACGTGTACCGAGTGCTGGGTTGGGGGTACGCGATCCCAGTGGGATTACTCGACGTGACGAAGGGTTTCGTCCCGGCCTCGCTGTTCCCGAGTGCCAACGGGGACCACGCCTGGTATGCGCTCTTGATTGGTACGGCGGCGATACTCGGACACGTCTACACGCCGTTTATGAAATTCCGGGGAGGGAAGGGGGTCGCGACGGCCGCCGGAGTGGTGCTGGCCGTTTCACCGCTTCCACTCCTGGTATCGGTGACCGCTTGGATCGTCGTTCTCTTAGTGTCCGGATACGTCTCGTTGGCCTCGATCGCCGGCGCCGTGACATTTCCCGTAGCGGCCTGGGTTCTCGTTCCAGAAAAACCTCACCTGCTCGCCATAGGCGTTCTAATCGCTGCATTCATCACCTTCACCCACCGTGTGAACCTCCAGCGGCTCCGAGAAGGAACGGAGTCACGGTTCGGTCGGCGCGTATCCCGGGATTGATGCGAGTCGCGGTCGTGGGCGCGGGTAGCTGGGGGACGACTCTGGCCAACCTCCTTGCCGGGTCGGGGCACAGGGTATCGGTGTGGGCTCGCGAGCCGGAAGTCGTAGAGTCGATCACCAAAGACCATGTCAACACGCTCTTTCTTCCCGACGCCCCGTTGTCTCCCACTATCACGGCGCACGGAGACATACGAGCGGCCGTGGAAGACGCCGAACTCATCGTGGTGGCCGCACCGTCGGAAGCCGTTCGATCAGTCGGCGAGACTATTTGCCAGGCCGTGAACGGTACGAAGCCGTTGACCGTCTCAGTTGCGAAGGGGCTCGAGCCGGGCTCCTGCAAAACCATGACGAGCGTCCTCTCGGAGGTCCTTCCGGAATGCCCCGTGGTGGCCTTGTCGGGCCCGAGTTTTGCCCGGGAAGTATACGAGCAGCAGCCGACAGCGGTCGTCGCCGCGGCACAGTCTCGGGAATGGGCCGAGACCGTTCAGCGAGCGTTCGCAACCTCGAGGTTCCGCGTCTACACAAGCGAGGATACTCTTGGCGTCCAGCTTGGGGGCGCGCTCAAGAACGTCATAGCCCTCGCCGCTGGGATCCTCGACGGGCTCGGGTTGGGACACAACCCGCGGGCGGCGCTGATCACCCGTGGCCTAGCAGAGATTACCCGTCTTGGCCTGAAGCTTGGCGCCCAGGCCACAACGTTCGCCGGTTTGGCAGGGATGGGCGACTTGATCCTGACAGCCACGGGGGGCCTTAGCCGTAACCGCTCGCTCGGAGTGGAGCTTGGGCGCGGGCGGAAGCTGACCGACATCATGGCGGAGCGCCGCTCCGTAGCCGAAGGCATCAATACGGCACGTGTCGCAGGAGAGCTGGCCGAACGGACAAACGTGGAATTACCCATCGCGGCCGAGGTCTCATCGGTGTTGTTCGACGGAAAAGAGCCGCGAAAGGCCATCGGGGATCTCATGGAGCGAGCGCTCAAGCCGGAGCATTGGCAGTGACCGTTCTGCACCCCCTTCAGGAGTTTTTCTCGATCGGCGACGTCTGTCAGCTGACCGATTTGAAGCCCCACGTTCTTCGTTACTGGGAGAGCCAGTTTCGTTTTCTGAACCCGGCGAAGAACCGCTCCGGAAACCGGGTATATCAGCGGCGCGAAATCGAGCTGATCATGCTGGTCAAGCACCTCTTGTACACGGAGAAATTCACCATCGACGGCGCGCGACAGCGCATCGAGCAGTACCGTCGGACCGGTACCCTCAAAAGCGAAGCGCGGTACGCCTTGCAGCAGGAGACCATCGAGACCTTAGTCGGCGAAATCCGAAAGGTCCTGGACATCATCGACGGTAAGCGGGCCCGTGAAGATCCTGGTGAGTAATGACGACGGGATCCCCGCAGAGGGTCTTCGCGTGCTGGCGGAGGTCTGCCGACGGGTCGGAGAAGTGACGGTGGTGGCCCCCGATCGGGAGCAGAGCGGCGCCAGCCATTCGCTCACGCTCCATCGGCCGTTGCGCGCCCAGCGCCTACCCGATGGAGCGTTTCAAATCGACGGAACCCCGACCGATTGTGTCCTCCTCGCCCTCGGCGCGTTGCTCCCCCACAAGCCGGATTTCGTTTGCTCCGGGATCAACCACGGACCGAACATGGGCGAGGACGTTTTGTATTCCGGCACGGTGGCGGCAGCAATGGAGGGCCTTTCTCTCGGGATTCCGGGCATTGCGGTCTCTTTCAGTGGCGGTCGGATCGAGCGCGAGGCACACCTGGATTCGCAGCGGTCGTGGCTCGAGAACCTGCTCAAGCGGGCGCTCCGGGTGCACCCGTTCCCAAAGGAAACGTTGCTCAACGTCAACCTGCCGCCAGTGCCCGGCGACCAGATCCGCGGGATCCGAGTCACGACGCTGGGACGCCGGGTGTTTTCCGAATCGATCACTCAAACGCAAGACCCATGGGGCCGCGCGGTGTACTGGATCGGCGGGGGTCAAACCTCCTGGTCGGGAAGGGAAGACTCCGACTTTCGAGCGGTTCGGGATGGGTTCATCTCGGTCACGCCGCTGCACGTCGATCTCACGAACTACAGCTTGCTGGAAGACGTTGGGCGTTGGCACCTGGGCGACTAGGGGACGGATACGGGGGGTATCGCACGCGCCTGGTTGAGCAGCTGCGGGCCGCGGGTATCAAGGACCTCGCGGTGCTGCGAGCCGTCGCTGAAACACCCCGGCATCTGTTTGTTCCCTCCGGTGTCCGTCACCGAGCGTATGACGATGGGGCGCTCCCGATCGGTCACGGCCAAACGATCTCTCAGCCGAGCACACAGGCCCGTTACCTCGAAGCCCTCGAGCTGGGTGGCGGGGAGCGGGTGCTCGAGATCGGAACGGGATCGGGATACCAGGCCGCGCTCCTGACTCGACTTGCCGGGCCCGTATTCTCGGTCGAGCGGGTCCCGGAACTCGCCGCCTCGGCCCGGGTCGCCTTGGCCGCAGCGAACAGGGTAGGAGTCACGGTGCTGGTAGGAGACGGGAGCCTCGGGTGGCGTAGCTGTGGGCCCTTCGACGCAATCCTCGTGTCGGCCGTCAGTCCCGTGGTGCCCGATCCCCTGGTCGAGCAGCTCGCCGACGGTGGGCGGCTGTTGATCCCATTACAAACGGGAGATGCGCAGCAACTGCACAAGTTCACCCGGCGCGGAACCAACCTCATCGAGGAGGCCCTCGGATCGGCATGTTTCGTGCCCCTGGTGGGACGCCACGGATTCCCCCTCAAAGAGTGAGACATACCGAATCATGTTCGAGGCAGTAGTCACCTGGCTGACCGATATGATCTTTCGCCTGGGCTACCCTGGCATCGCCCTGCTCATGGCGCTCGAGTCTTCGTTCTTCCCGTTCCCCAGCGAGGTCGTCATGCCACCCGCAGGCTATCTGGTCGCGCAGGGGAAGATGAACGGGGCGATTGCACTGGGGGCGGGCATCCTCGGGAGCCTGGTGGGGGCACTCGTGAACTACTTGGCCGCCGTCCGCCTCGGGCGCCCGTTGCTCCACCGATACTCTAGGTACCTGCTGATCAAAGAGGCCTCGCTCGACAAGGCCGAGGCCTTCTTCCGCCGACACGGGGAATTCAGCACCTTTGCGGGCCGCTTGGTCCCAGTCATTCGGCAGTATATCTCACTCCCAGCTGGCCTTGCACGTATGCACCTGGGGTGGTTCTCGCTCTATACGGCCGCCGGGGCCGGCATTTGGTGCGCAGTGCTGACCTACATCGGGTGGTACCTCGGCAACCACGCCGACGTGCTGCGCTCGGAGGATGTCAACCGCTACGCGACGCAGGCATTCCTCGTCCTGCTCCCCCTATTGCTCGTGGGGGGAGTGATCTACGTTTACCGCGCCCGGCGGCGATCCGCGAACCGAACACGAGGCGGTCCAGGTCGCCGAGCAACGGGGGAATTGACGGCTGAGCAGCCGCGCGCTGCGCGCTGGCACCTGAGGGGCCGGGTTCAGGGCGTTGGGTTCCGTTGGTTCGCAATGCGTGAGGGACGGCAGCTCGGCCTTACCGGATGGGTCCGTAACCTCCCCGACGGCGTCGTGGAAGTCGTGGCGAGTGGCTCCCCGGACGCTCTGAACCGCCTCGACCAGGCGCTTCGCGATGGCCCTCGCCTGGCGCGGGTAGACCATGTGGAAAAAACGGAGATTCCACCTGATGTTGATGTGCATAACCCATTTGAAATCAGATAGATACGCGGAACTCTCAGGTGTCTAGAAGTCCCTTAGACCGTTTCTACGCCGCCATCCGGGATGTGCCAGATTTCCCTAAACCGGGAATCGTGTTCAAGGACATCACGCCATTGTTACTTGATGCGCCACTATTCAAAGGGGCGGTTCGGAGAATGGTGCAGCCATTTCGTAGCCTCGAGGTAAACAAAGTGCTCGCGATCGAGTCGCGGGGATTCTTGTTCGGAGCACCCATTGCATTGGCCCTCAGCGCAAGCCTGATACCCGTGCGGAAAGCGGGGAAGCTCCCCTGGCACCGCCGCAGAGTCGAGTATGAGTTGGAGTACGGCACCGACGCCATCGAGATTCACTCGGACGCCATCGATAGGGGTGATCGGGTGCTGGTGGTCGATGACGTACTCGCAACCGGCGGGACCGCTCGTGCGACAGCCCAGGTGATTCGCCAAGCAGGGGGACGTCTCGCCGGCATGTCGTTCCTGATAGAGCTGCTAGCCCTAGGGGGACGGCGCAGGCTGGGACGAACGACCGTCCACAGCCTCCTCGCTTACCCACGGCCATCTTAACCCCGTTTGAATCGGCAATGCGGCGTGGTTAAGTTGTGCCCTTAGGGATCGCCGGCCCCTGTAGCTCAGTTGGATAGAGCAGCGGTTTCCTAAACCGTTGGTCGCGTGTTCGAGTCACGCCAGGGGCATCCTGTTCAAGGCGACCGAACCCCAACCCAGTGGGACACGCCCAAACGCATCCTCGCAGGGGGACAGTGGGAACCCAGGCACGAGACTCGCATAACGATAAGGCCCCGAACTGGCTCCAGTGGATCGTCCGGCACCAGCGACCTGCCTTAACCGTCGGCGTGGTTCTTCTGGCGGTTGGCGGTGGCCTATGGTTCGCCTTCGCAGCTGCTGACCGGCGGGAAGCGTTCGCAGCGCGAGCGCTTCGGTCTGCGCGCACAGCGGCCGAGGCGGGGAACTTCGCCCTGGCAGCGAGCGATCTCTCGCGCCTCGTCAACGCATACGGAGGAACCGTGGCCGCCGCTGAGGCCACGATGCTCCTGGCCCAGGTTCGGATCCTCCAGGACCAAACCGCGCTGGCGATAGCGGACCTTCGAAGCTTCACATCCGGGTCGCCACCAGCGCCATTTCGGGGCCCGGCGTATGCGCTTTTAGGCTCAGCTCTCGAAGAGGTCGGACAGCTCACTGAGGCGGCGGAGGCTTATGAGCGGGCCGCGGAAGCCTACCCCTACGATCCACTCCGGGCGCAATACAGCCTCGATGCTGCGCGGGCTTACACACTTGCCGGCGACACGGCCAGCGCCGCCGGCCTCTACGCGGACGTGATCGACCGCTTCGAAGATTCGCCGGGAGCGACGGAGGCCCTCGTACGGCTTGGCGAACTTCGTCCACAAACGCAAGGTGGTTAGCCCATTCTCCCAATGGCCGGTCCCCCCTTTCCCACACCTCAACTGCGTATAAGATATGTTATGTTAAGTTGCGTTAGCCGTCGTTGTGGATAATTTCCGATGCTCCGCTTGATTCGAGATTGGCACCACATTGTCAATTAAAGAGTTACGGGAAGTCAGTCGACCGATGCCGACTCAGGGTGGGAAGCCGCCCACAAAGGCGGATACGCCCGCGGGATGGAGTTAGCCGCTCAGGACCGCACGGAAGACGAGTCGCCCCTCCCCCGACAATGCCAGGCCTTGGCCATCCACTGAGTGCTCTGAAACGACGAGCCGCGCTCCGGAGGCCACCTGGATATCGCACGGGAGTCCCGTTTGCCCGTCAGCCGTGAGCGCGGCTGCTGTAGCGACAGCGCCCGTTCCGCACGCCAATGTCTCGTTCTCAACCCCCCGTTCGTACGTGCGAACCCTCCAGGATCCATCTCCGTCCCGGGCCACAAAGTTCACATTGGCTCCAGACGGACCGAGCGAGGGATGGTGGCGCAGGATGCGCCCCCGATCCCGCACGGGGACGCCGTCGAGCTCGGACACGCGGATTACGAGGTGTGGTACACCGACCATGACAAACCCGGCCGCGGTTTCCCCGGCTTCCAGCTCGATTTCGGCGGTTTGGACCTCGGGGATTTCTCCCACCAACAGTTCGGCCCGTTCTCCGGAAAGACACCGCGTTCTCAGCAGGCCGCTGTCGGTCTCCAGCAACATGCCGCCCGCTGGCGCGAGCTCGAGCAGGGCCGCGAATCGGGTGGCGCATAGTGAGGCGTTTCCGCACAGCGCCGCACGGGACCCGTCAGCGTTGAAGTAGTGAAGCCGGACGGTACCGGTTGACGCCCCGGGTTCGACGATGGCCAGTCCGTCTGCCCCGACGCCGTGATGGCGCGAACACACGGAGCGGATCCGGGAGTCTGACCATAGGGGAAGATTGGCGGTCCGGCCATCCACGAAGACGAAGTCGTTGCCCGACCCCGTCATCTTGAAGACGACGATTCCGGCTAGATCCGGCCCAAGAGCGCCTGGAGACGGAGTCGCCAGACCATCCAGACGGCCTCCCGTACGATCGCCCCCGACATTTTGCTCGTCCCGTCCGTCCGATCGGTGAAGACGATCGGTATCTCGACGATCCTGAACCCTTTCCGCCATGCTCGAAAGCTCATTTCGATTTGGAATCCGTAGCCATTCGACCGGATCCGGCTCAAGTCGATCGCCTCGAGGACTCGCCGTCTGAAGCACCGAAAGCCGCCGGTTGCATCATACAATCTAAGGCCGGTCACGACCCTCGCGTAGACGTTGGCAAAATAACTGAGCAGGAGCCGCCCAACCGGCCAATTCATGACGGTCACTCTCCCACCGACATACCTGGACCCCAGCACCAGATCGGCGTACTGGGCGGCCGCCAGGAGCTCCGGAAGATGGCGTGGGTCGTGAGACATATCGGCGTCCATTTCGACGATCCACTCATACACCCTCTCGAGCGCCCAGCCAAAGCCCGCGACGTACGCGGAACCCAGTCCCAGCTTCCCTTCCCGGTGAAGGACGTGAATCCGCCCCGAGGCCCCCCGTGCAAGCTGCTCCGCGACGTCGCCAGTGCCGTCCGGCGAGTTGTCATCGACCACCAACACGTCGATTCGATCGTCCTCCCTTAGCACCAGAGGCACCAGTTGCTCGAGGTTCTTCGCCTCGTTGTACGTCGGGATGATGACGAGCACGCGCTCGTCAGCCACGACGGGTCACCATGGCCACTCCTGGGACCAGCAGCAGCAGGATGGTGGCTGCAAGGGATACGAATGAAATGCCCCGTCCCCGTCGGTAGTCGGCGCTTGAGAAATAGAGCTCGACGCGGTCGGCGCCAGCGCGAACCGGCACCGTAATGAGCGACCCGTTGCCGCGCAGCACTGGCGCCTCATCCCCGGCGACCGTGGCCCGCCAATCGGGATAGTAGTTCTCCCCAACGACGACATAGCCGTCTTGGGGTGGAGGTGGCGCGAGGGTGAGCGTCATCCGGCCGGGACGCCAGTCCGTGAAGGTCGCGGTCGTTTCGATGGGCTCGGGCAACTCCCCAACCTCAAGCGGCGTGTGCTCGGCATCTTGTGCAAGCATTACGACTCGAGTCGGCGAGAACCGCCGGTCGGCGACCGTGGCGACCACCTGATCATCGTCCGCCTTCACCGCCGCCGGAACGACACGGGCGAAGGGCTCGAGCTGTTCCCGCTCGAACATGTGCACCGAGGCGCCGGCACTGTTCGTGACCTCGCTCAGCACGCGGCGGAACCCGGGGAGGGAGTCGATCCCACCCGGCAGGACCGGAGTAATCACATAATTCACCGAGTACAGCTCGAGGACCTGAAACGGTGACCGCTTGAGATTGGTCCAGATATTCTTGCCCCCTAAAAGTTCATCGAAATGCCGAAGCTCGTTACCGTGGTGCCCCAGTAACTGCGGAATCCCGTAGGCCATTAGAACGGATCCCGGATACACCGGCGCGTTGTAGGCCGTCCCAATGTCGTACACGCGATACGGCTTCGGAACGCCCTCGAGGTACTCGGTAACCTGGTCGCCGGCATAGAGTGCTCGAACATCGACCGGGTTCCAAAAACCCAAAGCATTGCGCCACAAGTCGGCTCCGATCACCAATGCCAGCATTGGGCCGAAGACCGCAGCGGGAATTCGCCGGCCCAGGAACGCATAGGCGATCGCGCCGGCGGCCAGCAGCGCGGCGCCGCTCAGTGCCCCACCCATCAGGACCGCGCCCCGGCCCAACCGTGCCACATCTGCCACTGGGCGCCCCTGGGTCAATTCGTGTGATTGGGCAAGAAACTCCGCCAACGCTCCGAAGGCACCCGCGACGGCCAAGATCACCACTCCCGCGCCGGCGGCGAGCCACGCCAGAACATGTGCCCGCCCCTCCCGGCGCTCTAAGCGCTCGACGCCCAGAGCCGCACACACCGCCAGGACGAACGCGACGATGAATAAAGCCATTCCCGGAGCCCGCACCTGTTTCATAAACGGCATGACGCTCCACCACAGGCGGTAAAACGGGGTTGCTGCCCCAAGGCTCACCAGGAAAAAGAGCAGCCCGATTCCGCCGAGCCATCGAACGAGATACTTCTGGGGGCCCAGCGCCCCCAGAACCGCGAGGGCGACAACCGGGAGTCCGACGTACTCGGAGTGGAGCTTGAGCGGGTTGGGACCCCAATAGGTCCCGAGTGATCCAGCGAAGCCCGAGAACAGGATCTCGGGCACGTGCGACCAGGGCACGGCGTAGGACGTCGCTCCCTCGAATCCGTAATACCCTTCCGCGCGGGGCGAGAACGGGATGTAGTTAAAGAACGGAACGAACTGGATCATCGCGATTCCGAAGCCCAGTAGGACGGCTCCAAGAGCGAATCCCAGCCCTGGCACCCCGTCCCAGAACGTCCGGCGCTCTTCCGGTTCACCGTAGAGGAGATACAGGGTGAAGACCCCAGCGACGATCAACGTGTAGTAGATCATTTGCAGATGAGCCAGGAGCCCACAGCCAACGGCAACGGCAACGATCCCGTATCCCTCCCACCTCCGCCGCTTGATCGCCAACACGAGCCCGATCAGCCCGAGCGGGAGGAGCGTGGACACGAACACCTTCCCGTCGTGCCCCGGCTGCACCAAGGAAGCGACGACACCGCTCAGCTGATACGCGGCTCCACCCACGACGGCACCGGTCCATGTCAGATTCAGAAGTCGCAACAGGAGGTACGTGAAGAAACCCGCGGCCACGTAGTGCAGAACGAACCCGAGATTCATCGCCGCGACGGTAGGCAGTAGGAGACGCAGCCACGCCGTTGGATAGAAGATGTCGCCATGTTGGGCGGCAACGAACGGCAAGCCGCCAAAGATCGTCGGATTCCATTGCGGAATCCGGCCGGTTTCCACCCACTGCGACGCCCCCCAATACCGGAAGGCGTAGCCGGTGGCATACTGGTCACTCCACTCACTGGTGAGGAGTAAACCGGACCACATTGGCAGCGAAAGGAGCGCGAACCAGAGGGTGAGAAAGGCAACGGCCGTAACCGTCGGCCAGCGAGGTTCCAGCAATTGGTCACGCGTTTCGGGTTGGTCGTTCACCACGCTGCCCCCGAGTATTGTTCCACGATCCATGCCGCGTCGACTCACAGCCGGCGGCGCGGCGCAATCGTGTTCAGATACCCACCGTACGCCCGAAATCAACAACCGGTAAAACTAACAGGCTAGGGAGAGCGCAAGCGACTACCGTCGTTTGAATAGAAACGGCACCGCACAGCCAATCTCGGTGAATGTGAGTTCAAGGCGGCTGGCGATGGCCAGCGCGACAGCGATGCGAGCCCCGACCGGCTCGAGAAGGAGCAGGACGATGATCGACTCTCGTGGGCCGATTCCCCCGGGCGCGAACAGGGTAACCAGCCCAATCACGTAGGCACCTGAGAACACACCGATGGATTGCGAGACCGACGCGGTTTGTTCGGCGATCAGCCCTCTGGTCAGGCAGTAAAATGCGATCCCGTACGCGAACCAGGCGACAATATTGGCGCCGAACGCGACGAGCAGCGCCCCGGAGGGGATGGGGCGGATGTCTTTTAGCGCTCCTGGCGCCAGGCGTCGAAGTACGGCAACCGCCCGAGGCCAAGCTAGCCCGATGGTAGCGGCCAGGGCCACCAACGCCATCATTCCGGCGACCACGCGGGTCGAGTTCCCCAGGCCCTCGGCGGCCGCCCGGACGGTCACCGCCGCCACGAACAGACCGCTCGAAACCGCCATCGCTTGCAGTAGCAAAGCGCCTGAAACAGCCGATAGCGGATTTACGCCCGCTCTCTTGGCCAGGACCGCGGCCCCGGCCACGGCCCACAACTTCCCTGGTAGGTATTTACCGAGGCTTGCCACCAGCCAAATACGGGCTGCTGGGATAAAGGCCAACGTTTCGCCGAGGCCCACGACGACCCGCCGCCACGCCTCGATCAGCACGGCATATGACACTAAGACAGCGAGCAGACTCAACCCCAGCCAGCCAGGAGAGACACTCCAGCTGACCGGTTGCACTCGGAAAGCCTGCCAGTTCTGCGCGAGCGCCCGGGCCGCGAGGCCGATCACGAGCACTGCCGCCGCTACCTGGACGGCGCGCCACATCAACCCCACGCTAGACGACCCGTTAACCGCGCGAGTCGACATGTACCTCGTGCAGCCCGCCGTTCTCGTCTTCGAGCATCACCTGCGTTCCGTTCAGTGGCACTCCGCTAACGCTCACCCTCCCGTCCTCCGCCACGCTTGCCGCGCGCGCGTTTCGCCGCCGGGTCCGCCAAGCCACCAGTGAATCCAAAGTGCCGACGTGTGGCTTCTCCGCTAGGAGCACATTCAGGAGGCGCCGGAACGCCCGAGGTCCACCGGGGAACCCTAGGGCCGGTATGAGATTCGGATGCCACAGTCCGACCCACAGCCCGCCGGCCTCCTGGCACGTACGAGCCAGAGCGATGGCGTCGTCGACCCACGCATCAGGTGACTCTACGCCTTGGTACTTGCTCAGTGCACGATCCATCCACACCAGCGGCACTTCCTCAAGGGTCGCCCGCCGGCCGGCCCTTGCCTGCCACCCGGGGACGACGTCGGCAACGCCGAGCCGAAAGCCATTTCGGTCGGCAAAGCCATACGTCGCGTCGTATCTAAACCCCGCCTCCCGCATAGCATCCTGCGTCTCGCCCGGCCGCATGCGCAGGAAATGCTGGCGCACCCCCGACACCGGCCGCTCGATCAACTGCTCGAGTCGGACTCGCTGACTCGCAAAACAATCCGCACTCAATGATGTGGCGAAGCTGCCGTGGAGTCCGATCTCGTGGCCGGCGTCGCCAACATCGAGGAGAATCCTGCGCACTCTTCGCATCTCTGGACGGTAGGTCACGTCTCCGGCCAGGATCGTCGCAAGCGTCGGTGTTTCGCAGATAACGAACCACGTAGACGGAATCCCGGCCTCGGCTTCGGCGTCGAGGAGGAGCTGCACGCCCGATTGTATGGGATCTCGCAGGGCGGCCGCTGCCGCCGCGGCCGACCCCCGGACGGCAAGCCGTAGATGCCCCCGTCCGATTAGGCTCCCGAGGCGCAGGGCCGCCGCTAGGGGCCACCAGGCGACGACGTCGAGATCGTGTGTGAAGGCCGCCGCCCACCGATGTCCGTTCGGCCACGGCGCCAGAAGGCGGACTGGACGGCGATCCCGTGCGCGCAGGACGGCGGCTCGGAGGCTCGAGCCCAGCGTGTTGATCAGGGGCCAACGCTCGCGCCCGGACGCCACGAGAGGATTCGCCGTCGAGGGAACACGCGCGTACTCGTCCCGCAGGTCCGTCCCCTGCTCGATCCCACCCCCGGCGATGGCCGCGACCGAGCGGAGAAGGTCCGGGGGCACCAGGACCGATCCTCCGGATACTTCGAAATCCGAGAGCCCAGCGTCGAGTTTGTCGGGGACCCCCCCGCCCTCCGGCCCGACGACCGCCTGGACGACGTCGGCAGCAGGGTCGTCTACCGGCAGCAGTCTGGAAACGTCCACGAGGACCTCGAGACCATACTGTTCTGCTCCCCCGAGGGCCTTCAGCGCGGGATCGAGCCGGATCACGCAGGGTCGTCCGGAGGCGGCTTCAGGAGGTCGATGGTCTGGGCTGGCTGGCCGGCAACCACGTTGAACGGTGGCACGTCTCGACTGACCACGCTCAGCGCGCCGACCACGGATCCTCTACCGATTCGCACTCCCGGCAGGACGACGGCACCGGCTCCAACCCACGCATCGTCCTCAATCACGACCGGTCCTTCGGCAACCGGCGCATAGAGACGAATTCGCGAGTTGTTGGGATGGGACGAGGTCACCAAGATGACTCTGGGGGCGATGCTCACGCGGTCGCCGATGATCAGGTTGTCGCGATCCGCCAGCTCCTCGACGATCAACAGCCCGTCGGCGATGTACACGTCCCGGCCGACACGGAACCCGCACCAGCGCAGCAGTCGCACGCGCCAGCTTGGGAAAAATGTGTTGCGCGCCCATCGCTTGAGGATCTTCTTACGAACCCGCCGCAAAAACCCCATCGTATCAACCCAGGTAACGGTAGAAACGGGAGCCCAAGCGGCTCAGCGGCAGTGGGAGGCGCGACCATACTCGGGACGCAAGCGCCAGCGGCCCGCGGTCGCGCCGAACCGCGTTTGGCCCACCCACATGCGGCCAGTAATCATATGCGAGCGGAATCGGCTGTCCACCCCATCTTCTCTTGAATTCGATCAACCCTTCCTGCTCTGGCGCCGCTCTCCCGAGATCAACCGTGACTTCGGCCTTGACGCTCTCCCGCAGAACGGTCCAGAGCAGTAAGTGATTCGGCCGATCCCTGAGCGAGGCGGGGTCCGATGCGCCGAAAGCATAGATCCATTCTCGACCACCCTTCCAGATGACGACGCCCGCCGCAGCGCGCCCATCTCGAAGGTGGGCCACGTAGAGATCCGCGAGGCCTGCCGCCTGAAGCTGTACGCACAGGTGCGTAAAGAAGCGCCGCGGTGGAGCCGGAATGCCGTGCCGACGCGCCGTGCGATCCTGCAGCGCCGCCATGACGCGCCAGCCTTCCACCGACCGCTCCACGCTCACGTCGACTCCCGCGCGTTCGGCGCGGCGGATGCCTCGGCGAGTGCTGTCGGCATTGAGCTGTCCCCACAGGTCGGCCTCGCGTACCGCTACTGGAATCCGATACGTACTGTAACGCGTGCTCCTCGAAAATCCGGTTGGCGGGGGATGTGTATCTCCAACACGCTTGATCTCGACGAGAGGAATGCGTCGCGCCGCGGCCAACTCGCGACTCGCCTCGATCAACCGCGGCACGGCCAAGTCATCATCTGCTACCGGCCCGGCCGCATAACTGAAGGGGAAGCTCACCAGGCGTTTTCCCCGGAGCAACGATGGCACCTCGGCCAGCGCCATGGCACCCACCAACGCTCGATCAGAGCGCACCGTCACCCAATGCACTTCAAACCCGAAACAATTCGCGATTCCACTGATCCACCGGTCGTCGTGGTAAAAGGTCCCACGCCGTAGCGCGATCTCCCTCCAGCCGCTCGGAGCTTCAGCCGACTGCGTGATCAGCGGCGGCGTCATAGAGCTCGAGGAACGGCTCGACGGCGACATCGGTCGCATATGTGGACCGAACGTGCGAATACCCGGCTTTCGCCAAGCGCTCCCGAAGATCCGGGTCGCTCAACAAACGCTCCATTTGTCGCGCGAGGTCGCTTGGATCGTCCGGCTGGGCGATGAGTCCCGTGCCTTCGTGCGAGATGACCTCGGGGATGCCGCCCGCAGCCGTCCCGACGACCGCGGATCCGGCGAGCAGTGCCTCGACGAGCGTAAGGCCCAGTCCCTCGGAGTTCCGCCGGCTGGGTAACACCGTAATCGTCGATGCCGCATAGGCTGACGGCATTTCCGCCTGGCTCGCAACCCCCGACCAGTGTACGTGCGCTTCGACTCCGATCGCGCGTGCTAGTTCCTTGAGCCGCCGCTGCTCCGGACCGTCGCCGAGGATCTGTAACTCGCAGTCAATCCTCCTTTCCCGAAGAATCTGGAACGCGCGCATCAGCATGTCGACTCCCTTACTCTTGACCAGGTTGCCGGCAAACAGAATCCGGGGAGGCTCCACCTTCGGCGTGCCGCCACGTCTCTCGAAGCGCTCCGCGTCGACTGGCATGCGCGTGACGGGGATTCTCCGGTTGGTTCCAACTAACTGAGCCAAATCGTCGGCCAGAAAGCGCGAGACCGCGGTCACGGCGAATGCGCTGGCGACCACCCGCCGTGCCACCCAGCGTGCGAAGCGGTTGTTGTCGAGCAGGCGGACATCCGACCCGTGACATGTCACGATGAACGGGCACTGGGCAGCGCCGGCAACCCACCCAGCAGGAAACCACCAGTGCGCGTGCACGACGTGGGGAGCAAAGGTACTCACCTCTCGCCGCACGGCGCGCCGAAATGCCAGGAGAAACCCTGGAAGCGAGACCCCCGCTACCAGAGCCTCCCATAGCGTCCGGCGCGACGCCCCCCGGTACGCAACCACCTCGAATGGTGCCGGCGCATACCGGAATCGCGTGACGTCAATACCGGAATCCATCGTGCCGAGCGCCGCTCCTCGGGCGTGCGGCGTCACTACGTGCACGTCATGCCCCCTGTTGCTCGCCGCGCGCGCAATCCTCGCGACGAACGCACCGGCCGGGTCGTCCCGAAAGCGAGGATAATTATGACTGACGATCAGTACACGCACGGAGGGAAACCGCCGCCGCTCGGTCACCGTTTCCGGTGTTCGAGCTCCGCCGCTACGCGGTCGAGCGACCTCTGAATCGATCGAAGTTCTTCACGCGCCCCTGCCAACATCTCCCCCACGAAACCAAACCCGAACAGCGCGATCCCGGACACGACCAAGACCATCACGAGATCAAGTAGAGGCCGAAAGCCGATGCCGTAGCCGAACCGAAGAACCAACGCCACCACGCCCACGAAAAACCCCACACCGAAAACCAACCCCCCTGAAACCCCGAAGAACAGCATGGGCTTCCTACCGAACCGAAGCTGAAACCAGACCGACAGCAGGTCGAGCACCCCAACTGGAATCCGGCCGAAGCCGAACTTCGACCGCCCGGCTTGCCGGGGATGCAGCGATACCGGTCGCTCCGCGACACCGAATCCTTCTGCGACGGCGATCGCGACCATGAAACGGTGCCAGTCGGGGCGGGCCGGAATCACCTCCATGACCTCCCGGCGATACGCCTTTACGGCGTTGAGATCGGTGGCTCGGACGCCAAAGAGCCATCGGCTGAGGCGATTGTAGACCCGGGAAACGAACGCTTTTTCGTAGGTCCCTTGCTTCGTTCCGGTGACGATATCGGCCTCTCGATCGCGAATCGGCTCGACGAGCCTGGGGATCTCGGCCGGCAGGTACTGCAGATCAGCGGGATAGAACACGAACACTCGACCCGCGGCGATGTCGGCCGCCGACCGGAGCGCATCGGCGATACCGCGCTGCGAGCGATGGCGCACGACGCGTAGAAAGCCATACTGTTGGCCCAACCGTTGGAGAACCGCCGCCGTATCGTCCTCGCTCCCGTCGTCTACGATGACCACCTCACACGCGTACGGCACATCGCGAAGCGCTTCGGCACACTGCCGTACGAACTCCCCGAGGTTCTCCGCTTCGTCCTTGGCGGGAACCAGAACGCTCACCTCGACCTGGCCGTTACCAGTCGTCAGCGTCATACACGCTTGCGCATTCGGGCCGGTAGGATGCCCAGCTGGTCGCGATACTTGGCCACCGTGCGGCGCGCGATACGCACGCCGCGACCCTTCAAAGCGGATACGATTTCGGAGTCGGTGAGCGGTTTGGATTGATCCTCATCGGCGACCAGCTTCTGAATTTGCGCCTTGACCGCACGGGCGCTCGCGTCCTCTCCCGTCGTCGTTCCGAGGCTGCTCGAGAAGAAGAACTTGAGCGGCAGCACTCCACGCGGCGTCTGGACGTATTTCTGACTCGTGACGCGGCTCACTGTGGACTCGTGCATATCGATGACGTCGGCGACTTCCCGGAGCGTCAGTGGCTGCAGGTGCTCCACGCCCTTCTCGAAGTACTGGCGCTGCTTGTCAACGATGAAGTTCATCACCTTCAGCATGGTCTGGCGGCGCTGTTCGATCGCCTGAATCAGCCACGTGGCGCCATTCAACTTCTCCGTCACGAACTCCCTGCTCTCCCCCACAAACTTCTTCTTGTCGCCCGCCAGCTCCTGGTACACTTTGCTGATCCGCAGCCGGGGCATTCCCGCGTCGTTCAAAAACACGCGGTACTCGCCGTCGATCTTCTGAACCGTCAGGTCAGGTACGACGTAGGCATCGGACGCCGAGGAGTACCGTAGGCCCGGCTTCGGATCGAGCTTCGCGAGCACGTCGGCCGCGTCTTGCACGTCTTTTGGATCAAGACCGTATCGCTTCGCAAGCTCGCTCCACCGGTGCGTGATGAGGTCGTCGTACTCGTCTCGCACCAGCCTATACGTCAGGGTCTCTTGCAGCTCGAATTCATCGAGTTGAAGCAGCAGGCATTCACGCAGGTCGCGCGCGGCGATGCCCGGCGGATCCAGCCGCTGCATGATGCCCAGTACCTCTTCTGCATCGGCCTCGGTGTAGAGCGGCAGATCTGCGTCGGGGAGGTCCTCAACCTGTTCTAAGGCCACCGATTGGTCCACCGGCTCGACTGAGAGCGCGACCTCTTCATCAGGCGGTGGGGACTCGGCGACGTTGCTGCCGGCGAACCGCTTCACGAGGTCGTTCACGCCACGCAACACCTCGTCCAGGGGCGCTTGGAGATACCCGTCCTCACCGATATTCCCGACGAACTCGTCCGCAAGAAGCATCTGTCGGGGTGTCAGGTCGAGCAGTTGAAGTTGATCGCGGAGGTGGTCGGTCAGGTCACGAGTATCGACCGGAACCCGCTCGACAAACTCCCCATCCGAGTAATCGCCGCGAGATGCACCGACCTGAAATCCGTCGAGCAGAATGCCTTCCCAATCCGTATCGCCCTTTTCCGCCGTTTCCTGCTGCTCCTTCTTTTCCTGTTCGGTCGCCTTCGTTTCCGCGGGTGTCTCTTCCTCTGCCTCGGCGAACTCGAGGAATGGATTTGTCAGGAGCTCTTCCTTGAGATGCTGCTGAAGGTCCAACAAGGGCATGTAGAGAAGATCCATCGCCTGATACAGGCGTGGATTCATCCTAAGATCCTGCCGCAGCGCTGTTCCCTGCTGCAGATACGTCTTCACGCCGCCGCTCCAAGGCGCTGTCGAAGTCGAGCCGTTAACGTGGGGCCGAGGTACACGTCCGCGACGCGATCGTCGAAGACGAGATCCTTCACGCTTCCGGATACTTGGACGCGGCCCTCGAACATGATGTAGGCGCGATCGACGATATCCAGTGTCTGCTCCACATTATGGTCGGTGATGAGCACCCCGATGCCCCGATGGCGCAGGCCCGCGACGATGGTCTGGATGTCGTGAACCGCGATGGGATCGACACCCGCAAACGGCTCGTCGAGCAGCATGAACTTGGGCTCGGTGACCAAGGCGCGGGTGATCTCGAGCCGGCGGCGCTCCCCACCCGACAGGTTGTAGGCACGCACCCCGCGCAAGTGCTTGATCGACAGCTCGTCGAGGAGCGACTCGAGCCTCTTCCGTCTCGCCTCCTCCGCAAGGTCGAGGGTCTCCAAAATCGCCATCACGTTCTGCTCGACCGACAGCTTACGAAAAATCGATGGCTCTTGAGACAGGTATCCGATACCGCGCCGCGCGCGCTGATACATTGGGAGGCCAGAGATACCTTCCTCGTCAATAAAGATGTGTCCAGCGTCGGGGCGAACCAACCCGACGATCATGTAGAACGTCGTCGTTTTCCCTGCGCCGTTCGGCCCCAACAGCCCTACGATTTCACCCTGTCGCAGACTGATATCGACCTCGTCGACGACACGCCGCCCGCGATAGATCTTTGTCAACGCGCGACCTGTGAGGGTGCTGCCCGACACCGCGGCGCTCGGCGGCAGTTCTGCCCCCGGCACTGCCGCCTCGGCGAGCGCACGGAGCGAGCTCGCCGCCTCGGCGCGGTTGGCCACCAACCCGCTCCACAACTCCGGCCGCATCCGAACGGTCGATTCTTCGTCGAAGGTCTCGGGGATCGGCTCCAAGATCCCGTCCGTGACCAGGCGCGGCAGCACCGACGATTGGAGGTGCCGGCGAACCTCATCCATCGAAAGCGCACCGCCCTGTCCGGGTCCCTTGCCCAGATCGGCCTGGTGGCGCGCCAGATGATCCTCGCGATAGGCAACAGCCAGGGCTCCAAAAGCCACCGCACCGTCGGAGCCCGCCGCCCGGAGCAATGCAGTCAACGCCAGTGGCTGGGATGGATCCCGTCCGTGGAGCAGCCCGGTAACACGCTCGATCACGGCTCGGGACCGCCGACTGGTTCCAGGTACACGCCATCCCCCTCTCCCCTCACATCGATGCGCTCGAGGCCCGTAGCCTCGAACGTGGCAGCAATCCAAGATCCGCGCGAATACGTCACCCCCGGTGGTCCGGACCCCGTTTCGCCCTCGACGTGGTACAGGGCGCGAGCATTCCCCCGTGCGTCGAGCGCCACGAGCGCCAGCAGACCGGTCGACAAGGTGTCGAACCGTGCTACCAGGCTGTCCCCGCGCATCCAGTCGATGCCCTCAACCAAAACCGACCTAGAGGTAGCATAGGCGTCTCGAAACCCACGAACCTCCCTGAGCCGCTGGTTTGGCGAATCGATGGCCAGGGAATCGGCGGTGAATGTGTAGATGATCGACAGGGCCCGCGGCCTGAGTGAATCGCCCCAGGCCAAGCCAGTCTGGATCCTGTCATCTCCTAGCTCGAACTCAATAGTATCGGCAAGAAGCCGCCATTCACTGCTCATGGCGTCGGCGACACCGACGGACCGGACCCAACTGAGACTTCGGTCCTCCAGGCGGAAGTCAATGCGCCGGCCACTCAGGGTGTACTCACCCTCACCCCGCCCCTCAACCTGCGCGTGGCCGAGGAACTGCCCTCGATCAGCCTCCAGATCCAGGGTCGCGCTGTCAGCCTCAGCTTCGAAATCGGACCGTGTAACCCGCACCGCGCCCCCTACCCAGGCCGTTGAGTTGCCTTTCAGGCGAACGCGGTCGCCAACGATCACGTAGGGCTCGAGCGCTCCGGTCGGATCGGCGCCGCCCGCATAGTGGACCAATGGGCGCTTTGGAGCAAAGAGCTCCGTGGTGTCACGAACGCCCTCCCTGCGCCGGTAATACGTGAGCTCGGGCCCGTTTAGTCGCGATCCGGCATTACGATTGACGAGCTCGACGTCCCCGTACGCCTCCAGATGGTCGTCACTCAAGAAGTAGGTCACGAGGCTCGCATCCAGATCGACCACTGAGTCCTGGAACTGGACGTTGCCGATAAAATCGATTCGATTCCGGTCCGAATACCAGGCCACGCTGTCGGATCGCATCGCGGTCGGCTCGCCGAGGCACCGAGCCCAAACACCCCCACTACCGAACTGATGGAAGCTACCGGCCGATATCTCGATGCTGCGTCCCATGCCGCCGACGCTATCGAGCTGAACGAGGCACGGACCGCCGCGCTGGGCACCTGCGGGAACCGTGGTCATCGGGAGTCCGAACAGGCCCACCGCCGCCATCGATCCCAACCAGCGGGCGACCGTCACGGTCGGAGCTCCACTTCACCGAGCGTCCCCCGCCGGGGCCTAGTGGTCACCACGTTTCGGAAGTCCGGGTCCGAGGTAAAGCCCTCACCTTCGAGATGCCGTCCTGGCGCGGTGAAAACGAAGGGCTCTGGACTGACGATTTGATCCCGCCGCCGGCCGTAGCTCAGTGCGGAAGTCGTCAGGCGTCGTCCATCAGGTGTCACGGCAACCACGTCGCCCCGAGCCTCCATGTCGCCGGTGCGCCATTCGTACGTTCCTTCGATGGCGGTAAGCGATGAGGTCTCCGCTCCTTGAGGCGAGTGGAAGATGACATGGACACCGATCAGATCGGCAGTCTGCGTGTTCTGATAGAAGTACGCGGTATCAGCCTCGACTATGGCGCGAAGCAACCCATCCACCGTCACGCGGTGGTCGAGCCCATACACCACCTGGTCAGCAGAGTCCGCCGCGGCAACGGTAACCACCGGCTGTGGATCCACCGAGCAGGCGAGGCCACCCCACACACCTGCGGCCACAGCCGAGAGGCGGAGAGAGCAACGCGGAAGCGGTGGAATCGTGGAAACCATCGGGGATCGGACGCGGCCGACTATGCGTGAACCGCGCCCCGCGCGGTTGCCCGGGACCAAACATCACACGCCGTCGCGATCAATGCTTCGAGTTCAGCGAGTCGACACATGCTCGCGCCGTCACTCGGCGCGCTGTCGGGATCGGGATGGGTCTCGACGAAGAACCCGTCGGCGCCGGCGCCCGCAGCAGCAAAAAGCAGTGGAGCCAGAGCATCCCTGTGCGCCCCACTCGCCCCGCCCGCACCCTGTCCCGGACGCTGCAGCGAGTGAGTTGCATCGTACAGTGCCGGGCATCCCGTGGACGACTTCAACCGACCGAACACCCGCATGTCCACCACCAGATCTCCGTACCCGAAGAACGTTCCTCGCTCGGTGACCGCGACCTCCCCCCCCCCCGCCTGGCGTACCTTCTCGACCGCACCGCTCATCGCTTCGGGCGACATCCACTGTCCCTTCTTGAGATTGACGGGGAGTCCCGCTCGCCCCACAGCTGCCAGGAGATCGGTCTGTCGGCACAGAAAGGCAGGCACCTGAAGGGCATCCACCACTTCGGCTGCTGGTGCTACTTGCGAGACATCGTGGATGTCGGTAATCACCGGGAGTCCCGTGTGCTCTCGCACGCGTTTCAACGCCTCGAGACCACGGTCCAGTCCTGGTCCCCGGAACGCCTCAGCCCGCGCGCGATTCGCCTTGTCGAAGCTGGCTTTATAGACCGTTCGGAGACCGAGCCGAGCCGACAGCTCAGCAAGCGTCTCTCCAATCGCGAGATTCGTTGCGTCGTCCTCCACGAGGCACGGGCCTGCGACCAAGATCGGCCCCGGGGACCACGATGCGCTCATGTGGCGCGGGACGGTTCAGCGACTCTGCTGAGCGTCCCAGTTTTCCCCCGATGCTCTCTGGCAGCCGCGATGAAACTCGCAAAGAGCGGGTGGGGCCGGTTCGGACGCGACCTCAGCTCCGGATGGAACTGACACCCGATGAACCAGGGGTGCTCAGGCAACTCGATGATCTCCACGAGGGAGTTGTCCGGCGAGAGACCCGTGCAGCGCATCCCGTATTCGGCCAGGAGATCACGGTACGAGTTGTTGACTTCGTAGCGATGCCGGTGTCGCTCGCTCACCTCGTCCACCCCGTAAATGTGGGCCGCTTTGGAGCCTGGCTGGAGCCGGCAGGGATACGCCCCGAGGCGCATCGTCCCGCCAAGGTTCTGCACGTCCCGCTGGGAATGCATGAGCGAGATGATTGGGTGCTCGCACTCAGCTTCGAACTCGCTGGAGTTCGTTTCTGTGAGCTGGCACACATTTCGAGCGAACTCAATGAGGGCGGTCTGCAGACCGAGGCAAATCCCGAAGAACGGAAGGTCATGTTCCCGAGCCCACTGCGCGGCTTCCACCATGCCCTCGACACCACGGACCCCGAACCCTCCGGGAACCAAGAGGCCGTCGAATCCAGCCAGCCGTTGGCCGGCCTGATTCCCGTTGCCAAACAGGTCGCTCGAGATCCATTCCATATCCACGCCTACTTCGTTCGCGATGCCGCCGTGCACCAACGCCTCGCGAACGGATTTATAGGCGTCGGTGAGGTCGGTGTACTTACCGACAACGGCGATACGCACCCGACTCGACGGGTCGAGAATGCGCCCAACCATCATCGCCCAAGGCCGCACGTCGGGCTCTTTCACGTCGAGCTGCAATCGCCGACATACCTCGCGGTCGAGGCCCTGTTCGTTGAGGAGGAGCGGCACCTGATACGTCGTCGGGACATTTCGGCACTCGATGACGCACCCGAAGTCCACATTGCAGAACGACGCGATCTTGCGCTTCACGTCCTCCGAGAGACCCTGTTCCGAGCGGCAAATCAGGATATCCGGCTGAATGCCGGTCTCCATCAGCTCTCGAACGGAGTGCTGGGTCGGTTTGGTCTTGAGCTCGCCCGAAGCCGCGATAAACGGCACCAGCGTCACGTGGACGAACAGGGCGTTATCCCGCCCGACCTCCTGGCGCAACTGTCGCACCGCTTCGAGGAAGGGCAGCGACTCGATATCGCCAACCGTGCCCCCTATTTCCGCGATGACGACGTCATGATCCGGGGCTAACCGCCGAATGGATGCCTTAATCTCGTCCGTGATGTGCGGAATCACTTGGACCGTGCTTCCCAGGTACTCCCCGCGCCGCTCTTTGGTGATCACCGACAAATAGATCCGGCCGCTGGTCACGTTGTTCACTTGAGACAGCGAACGATCGATGAATCGCTCGTAGTGACCAAGATCCAAATCTGTCTCGGCCCCGTCATCGGTCACGAACACCTCGCCGTGCTGAAACGGCGACATGGTCCCAGGATCGACATTGATGTAGGGATCGAACTTCTGCATGGTGACGTTGAGTCCACGCTCGACGAGCAAACGTCCAAGTGAAGCGGCGGCGATGCCCTTCCCGAGAGAGGATACGACGCCGCCGGTAACGAAGATGTACTTCGTGCTCATGTCACCTCCGGCCCAAGGCCTCCAAATGCGTCTGCGCGTTGCACAAGTCGTCGTAGGTGTCTATCCCAGGTTCCGCGGACTCCTTCGATATGGCGACGCCAATCGAGAGACCAAGACTCAACGGCCGCAATTGTTCCAGTCGCTCCAAGAGCTCGCCGCCGGTGGGTGGATGCCCCACCCACTCCAGCACTGTGTTGGGCCGGTACGCATATACTCCAACGTGTTGGAGATACCGCGCCGGTCCCGAGGTCTCCGCCTTGGCAGCATCCCGGGTGAATCCGGTCGCCCGTCCCTTGGCATCGACCAGCACCTTAACTCGGTTGGGATCTGCTGCTTTCTCCCGCGTCATGGGAGCTGCCGCCGTTCCAATCGCGTCTGCACCCAAGACGCGGTCCAGCGCGCCGGTCACGGCCTCCCGTGACACAAACGGCTCGTCTCCCTGCACGTTCACAACCACGTCGGTCTCGCGGAACTCCGGACGACGCACGACCTCCCCGACCCGTTCGGTCCCCGAGCGGTGGGCGGCCGACGTAAGCACCCCTTCCACTCCCGCCGCAGTGGCCTCCCGCAGCACGAGACGATTCTCTGACGCGACGACTACTCGATCGGCAATCCCGAATTCCATCACGCGCCCAGCCACGAGGGCGATCAGGGGGACGCCTCCAATGGTGCAGAGCGGTTTGTTGGGGAGTCTGGTCGAAGCGAGGCGTGCCGGAATGACACAGAGGACGTGCATGGCCCAAGCTAACTAAAGAGGGTGCCCCTGTCAAAAGTCGTGCCGCGGCGGTCAATCGCCTTGCGCGACCACCCGCAAAAAGTTGACAATCAAGCGTTTACCTGAATCCGTCCCGACCGATTCCGGGTGGAATTGGACCCCAAAAACCGGGTGCTCGCGGTGCTGGATTCCCATGATCTCGCTTCCCCGTGACCGATCGCCTGTCCATGCGGTCACCTCGAGCGCGGCCGGCATCGTGGCGGGCTCCAGCATGAGCGAATGGTAGCGCATCGCGATGAGAGGTGATGGCAATCCCGTGAATACACCCCGGCCCGAATGCACGATGGGGGACGTCTTGCCGTGCATGAGCCTGCCCGCCCGAACGATCCGCCCGCCGAAGGCCTCGCCGATCGCCTGGTGGCCGAGGCAGACCCCGAGGATCGGGCAACGGCCGGCGAGGCGGGCGACGAGGGCAGTGCTGATGCCCGCCTTGTCCGGTGTCCCCGGCCCTGGCGACACGACGATTCCGGCGGGATTTAAGCGCTCGACCTCATCGGTGGTTATCTCATCGTTCCGCCGCACAGTCGGCGCCGCACCGAGCTCGCCCAGGTACTGGACGAGGTTGTAGGTGAACGAATCGTAGTTGTCGAGGACGAGGATCATCAGGCGCGCGGGTGGAAGCTCTTGTGCACACTGCGGAGGTAGTCCCGGTCGACATGTGTATAGAGCTGCGTCGTCGAGAGGTCGGCATGCCCCAGCATCTCCTGTACAGCCCGGAGGTCGGCCCCGCCCTCGAGAAGGTGCGTCGCAAAGGTATGCCGCAGGGTGTGGGGTGTAACTCGCTTATGGATGCCGGCCTGGCCGGCGCATCGCTTGATGATCCCCCAGGCCCCCACCCTCGAAAGCGGCCGCCCGCGCGCGTTCAGGAACAACGCGCCGCCCCCTTCGCCTCGATCCAGAGACGGCCGGACTTCCCGACCGTACAACGCCACCGCACCAAGCGCCCGACGGCCGATGGGAACTAGGCGCTCCTTGTTCCCTTTCCCGTGAACCCGCAGCAGGCCGTCATCGAACCAGACGTCACCGTTAGCAAGCGACACGAGCTCTGACACCCTCACCCCACCGCCGTAGGCTACCTCAAGCAAGGCCCGGTCTCGCCAGGCAAGCGGTTGATCCGCATTGGGGGCGCCCAGCAGTGCCTCGACCTCGCTCACAGACAACACGCCCGGCAGCTTGCGCCACCCCTTGGGTGATTCGAGCTCATTGGACGGGTCGCTTTTCAGGTACCCTTCAGAGACGAGGAACCGGAAGTAGCCCCGCAGGGCGGAGATTTGTCGCCGAATACTGGCCGGCGCCAGCCCGATGTCTTTGAGGTGAAACACGAGGTCGCGGAGCAGCTTCGGCGTCACGTTGGACGGGATGCTCACCCCTTGCGACACAGCGTAGGTCACGAACCGCCCGACGTCTCTGGCGTAGTTGGAAACCGTGTTCGCGCTGTTCCCGGCCTCCATGTGCAGATAATCGCGGAAAGATTCGATCCTGAAGGCGAGGCCTGCCTGAGCGCTTTTCTTCATCCGCGAGGGCGCGGTGTTCTAGCGCGACGCCGATAGATCCAAACGACAACCGTAGCTGCCACTGCGATCGCCAATACCGCTGCACCCACGTTGACGCCCCGGAGCAGTGCTATCACATCGTCGAGTTCGCGCACCAACTGGAGCGAAAAGTAGGTGAGGGCGCCATACCAAAGACCAGACGCTACCGCGGTCGGTGCCAGCGCGCGAACGGCGCCCAGGCCGGCGACGCCGGCAAACGCCGGGACCACGGATCGGACGCCCGGCACGAATCGACTCAAGAAGATCGCCCAGGTGCCGTACTTCTCGTACCAGGATTCCACGCGCTCGAACGCGTCGGGGCGAACGAGCTGCCGCCCCAGCCGGCTCATGAAAAACCCCCGCCCCGCGGTCCGGGCTGCACCGTAGACGGCTGCTGCACTAGCCACGTTGGCAGCCCACGTTACGGCAAATACGATCCACGGGGAAACACGTCCCCCGTCCGAGAGCAGTACGCCGAACACGACCGCCGTATCCACCGGTACCGGTGGGAATACGTTCTCGACCGCGGCCAACACGGCGATGACTCCATAGACAGCTTCCGGGGGAAGTGTCAGCAGCAGCTCGAGCCATCGCTCGAACAGGCTAGGCACCCCCGATCGATGCCACGGCGAACACCTGTAGGCCCTTACCCTTCCCCACCATGTCCATCTTCTCGTTGGTCTTCGCCTTCACCGAAACCGCGCTCTCCGGCAGGTCCAACACCGCCGCGAGTCGCGCCCGCATGGCATCGATGTGCGGGGCCAGCTTTGGCACTTCGGTCACAACCGTCGCGTCGACATTGACGATCTGATAGCTCGCGGCGGTGACCCGCCGTTTCACCTCGCCGAGGAGCTTGAGCGACTCAGCTCCCCTCCAGCGCTCGTCCGTGTCGGGAAACAGCTGTCCGATGTTACCCATCGCCACGGCCCCCAACAGCGCATCGATGACAGCGTGAACCAGCGCATCCCCATCCGAGTGGCCGTCGAGGCCGCTAGAGTGCTCGATCTCGACACCGCCGAGCTTTAGGGGCCGGTCAGCACCGAACCGATGGGAGTCGTATCCCAGTCCGAACCGTTGACGCATGGGGGGATGATAGAGGGTACGGGAGACCCGCGGTAGGCCGGGGGCTTGTCAACGACCTACGCGTTGAGAATACGAATCGCGAGCCCAGCCGCGTTCTTGGCGTTGCCGATCCCAACCGTACCAACCGGGCAGCCGCTCGGCAGCTGGGCGATGGCGTAGAGGGCGTCGACCCCGCGGAGCGGCCCCACGTCGAGTGGCAGACCGACGACCGGCAGGTCGCTCAGTGCGGCCACTGCCCCAGGGAGCGCGGCTGCTAAACCCGCCGCGGCAATGATCACTCGGTACCCATCCTTCCGCGCGTCGCGGGCGATTCGGGCAGTCTGCTCGGAGTTGCGGTGAGCCGACGACACGACGAAGTCGTACCCAACCCCAGCCTCGTCTAGCACCGCAAAGGCCGACGCCACCCGTTCCCGGTCCGACTCGGACCCGACGAGGATCAAGACCGGGTTCTCTCCGGCCACCCTACGCCGCCACCTCGTCGCTGATGATCGAGTAATCCTGCCTCCGTCTCGCCGGTCTGAACCCGGCATCCACGATGCACTCCCTCATCTCGTTGAGCGTCGCCCGATTTGCGGTACCGGCGGCCGATACCACATTTTCCTCGATCATCAGCGACCCGAAATCGTTGCACCCGAATTGCAGCGCTATCTGTCCCACCTTGAGCCCCATCGTCACCCAGGACGCCTGCAGGTTGGGCACGTTGTCCAGGACCAACCGGGCGATCGCGACGGTTCGCAGGTATGTGTGTGAATCGGTCTTCGGCGTCCCCTCCATCTCTGTGTTTTCCGGCTGAAGCGGCCAACAGATGAAGGCGGTGAATCCGCCGGTCCGCGCCTGGAGGTCCCGCACTCGGAATAGATGCTCGATGCGATCGGCCAAGGTCTCCCCGAGCCCGTACATCATTGTGACCGACGTCTTCATGCCGAATCTGTGGGCGGTTTCCATGACCTCCAACCACCGGTCGGCGCCCGCCTTCTTACGCGCCACGCGGTCGCGGACCTCCTGAACCAGGATCTCCCCTCCCCCGCCAGGAATCGAGTCGAGCCCAGCGGCCGCAAGCTGCTGGATGACTTCCTCTACCGTCATTCGAAAGCGGGAGGCAAAGAAGTCCACCTCCGACGGGGAGAATCCGTGGATGTGAATCGGGTGGTTCTGCTTGATGTACCGCAACAGGTCCAGATACCACGCGAAGGGAATGTAGGGGTTGTGCCCTCCCTGCATGAGGATCTGCACGGCTCCCAGTTCCTTGGCTTCGTCGATTTTCCGCCCAATCTTCTCGAACGACAGCACGTATCCTTCATGGTGTTTCGGTCGCCGATAGAATGCACAGAACTTGCAATCGGCCACGCACACGTTGGTGTAATTGACATTGCGATCGACGATGTAGGTAACGACCCCATCCGAATGGAGGGCCCGGCGCCGCTCATCCGCGAGCGTACCAAGTTCGAGCAACGGCGCTCGGGCGTACAGGTCGAGAAACGAACGGAACTCGGACGAACGACGCTCGATCACGTTCAAGCCACCGAGAGAAAAGCCAAAGACCCGTCGCGCACCATTCCGCGCGCCGCCAACCGCCGCAAGAAGCTGGTCAGCCCCTCCAGGTGCCTATAGAAAAGTGCATAGTCGAGGCCGCTCAGATAGCGCTCGCAATCGCCCGCGGCAATCCCCGTTGTCTCCGCGGCGGCGAGCGCCAAGGTCCCCAGGTGGGAAAGCCCCCAGTCCCGAGCAACCACCAACCGCCGATGGAGACTCCGCACGCCGGCGCCCTCGGCCTCCCGCCGGGCCGCCCACACCGCAAAGACGAATGGCAGGCCGGTCCACTGCTTCCAAACCTCTCCCAGGTCGTATTGGTGCGGATAGGTACCGGCAACTGATAGCAGGAGCGCCGGATCCCCGATCACCAGGACGGCCTCGTGCGGCAGGGTCCGCAGGTGCTCCAAGTCAGTCGCTTCCGCACGCGCCTCGACGAAGGCGGGACGCACGTTCCACACCTCGCGACAGAGCAGCTCGAGCAGGAGCACGGACGTTCGTGACGAGGCGGACACGAGACACGTCGCGCCGCTCAGCTCGCGAACGTCTCGGCGCGTGAACAGCATTACGCTACGCACCGGGCCGTCGCACGAGATGGCGAGGTCCGGGAGGAGGTTGTAGCACGCGGCGTTACGCGCGTACTCCACTGCGGAGATCACGGACACATCCAGCTCCCCAGCTGCCAACAAGTCATTCAATTCCGAGGGCGTACCGGTCACCAGCTCGGCTGCTAGCTCGACCTCACCCCGGTCGATCGCTCCGTACACCGGGTAGCAGTTGATGTAGCCGATCCGTCCGAGCCGCATCAAGGTGCGCCGTTCCTCGCGACATCGAGAGATGCTCGCTCCGACACGCCCCCATCAGGCTGTTGATGCGCCCAAGTCGGGTCATTCCGACCAAACGTCCGGATCGGGCGATACAACGAGTCGCGCTCAATTGGCTCCTTAC
Organism: Gemmatimonadales bacterium; assembly: GCA_965249575.1. Lineage (GTDB taxonomy): Bacteria > Gemmatimonadota > Gemmatimonadetes > Gemmatimonadales > GWC2-71-9. The sequence goes on from OZ252244.1 coordinate 29,781, forward strand.
CTGCGGCGGCGATGAATCGGACGACCTCGTCATAAGACATCATCATGGGGGTGTCCGCCCCCGCCTCATGATAGATCCGCTCGTATACGACCGTGCCCTCGAGATCATCACACCCGAAGTCGAGGGCGACTTGCGACAGGAATGGGGTAACCATCGGCCAGTGCGTTTTAACGTGGGGAATGTTATCCAAGAACAACCGCCCAACGGCGATGTTCTTGAGGTCGGCATATCCGGTCGTCGCGCGGCCCACCCGCCCCAGCTCCTCCCCGAGAGCGTTGTGATCCGGGTGGTACGCTAACGGAATGTACGTGAGAAAGCCTCCGGTCTCATCCTGCAGCTCCCGGAGCATGGCGAGGTGATCGACACGATCCTCGATTCCCTCGACGTGACCGTAGAGCATCGTGCAGTTGGTTGGGATGCCCAGACCGTGGGCCTCCCGATGTATTTGAAGCCACTCATCCGCGACGAGCTTACGAGCCGCGATGGTGGCCCGCACGGCCGTCGAGAACACTTCCGCTCCGCCTCCGGGCAAGCTGGTCAATCCAGCCTGTTGCAGTGCGCGCAGGACCTCGAGGCTCGCAAGCCCCTCGATTCTGGCGAGGTGCGCTATCTCGACGGCGGTTAGCGCCTTAATCTGCACCTGCGGATGGCGTTGGCGCAGTCCCGAGATCAGGTCGGTGTAGTACGAGAGACGCAACTTGGGATGTAAGCCGCCAACGATGTGGAATTCGCGCGTTGGATTGTCGCGGGCCGTTTCGGCTTCCGCAAACACCTCTTCGAGCGTCCGCGTGTAGGCCCCGTCCTCTTTGGGCGTCCTCGCGAACGAACAAAAGGTGCACGTCTTTCGCAACACACACACGTTCGTAGGATTGATGTGCTGGTTCGCTGCGAAACACACCCGATCCCCGTTCGTGCGGCGATTCGCAAGATCCGCCAAGGCGCCTAACCCCAGGAGATCCGAGGTCTGAAACAGTTCGACCGCATCGTCTCGAGACAGCCGCTCTCCGGCCTCCACCTTGCCCGCAATCGAACCCAGCCGCGGGTCGCTCGGCTCGATTCTCAATGGTTAGCCCTCATAGCGACGAACCGCCAAGCAAGCATTGTGTCCCCCAAACCCAAAGGAGTTCGACAGCGCGGCGTCGATGGATCGCGTCAACTTACCATTCGCCGCGCACTCCAGATCGCACTCCGGATCGGACTGCTCTTGATTGATCGTGGGAGGGATGATCCCGTTTTGGATTGCAAGCGTGCAAATGGCGAACTCCAAGCCGCCGGCGGCGCCCAGTAAATGGCCGGTCATGGACTTGGTGGACCCACAGACGAGTTCCTTGGCGCGCTCGCCGAACACCCGCTTCACGGCCGCGACTTCGGCAACATCTCCGTGCTGCGTGGACGTTCCGTGAGCATTGATGTACCCGACATCCCCTGGCGCTAGCTCAGCGTCCTTGAGACAGTCCGCCATCGCCCGCGTGGCACCCTCCCCACCCGGGGAGGGTTGAGTGATGTGGTAGGCATCGGCACTCATGCCGTATCCTGCCACCTCAGAGTAGATGCGGGCGCCCCGCTCGAGGGCCCCCTCCCGGGATTCCAGCACCACAATTCCAGCGCCGTCCCCCATGACGAAGCCATCGCGAGCCTTGTCAAACGGGCGGGACGCACGCTCCGGCTCGTCGTTCCGCATCGACAAGGCCTTCATGTTGGTGAAACCGGCGATGGCCAGGGGCGTGATGGCCGCCTCGGCACCACCGGCGATCATGACGTCGGCCGCGCCGCTCTGCACGAGCCGGAACGCTTCCCCGATCGCGTGGGCGGACGACGCACAAGCGGATACCGTGCAATAGTTTGGCCCCTTGGCCCCCAGCCGGATCGCGACGACACCAGCCGCGATGTCGGGAATGAACATCGGGACGAAAAACGGCGACACGCGTCGCGGGCCCTCGGTCAGGAATGCCTTGCACTGCTCCTCGAATGTCCAGATCCCACCGATCCCGCTCCCGATGATCACGCCGGTGCGGTGAGGCGCCGCCATACTCCCGTTGAACCCCGCGTCGATTCGCGCTTGTTCCGCCGCGGCAATCGCGAACTGCAAGAACAGGTCGTACCGCCTCGCTTCCTTGCGGTCGATGTACTGCAAGGGATCGAAACCCTTCACCTCGCATCCGAAACGAACATCGAGATTCGACGGATCAAAGCGTTTGATCGGTGCGGCACCCGAGCGGCCCTCAATCAGGCCTTCCCATGTGACCGACGCTGACAGGCCGAGGGGCGAGACGATCCCGATGCCCGTAACAACGACCCTACGACGCAACTACGTGCCGATCTTTTCGTGCATGTACTTCATCGCGTCGCCCACCGTCCGGAGCTTCTCCGCTTCTTCGTCGGGGATGTCGATGTCGAACTCCTTCTCGAACGCCATCACGAGCTCGACGGTGTCGAGGCTATCGGCTCCGAGATCTTCCATGAAGCTGGCATCGTCGGTCAGTTTCTCGCGCTCGACGCCCAGCTCCTCAACGATGATGTCTCTAACCTTGTCCTCGATGTCGCTCATGACCGTCCTCTGGATTGGTGGGGATCGTCAAGTAACCATGCCGCCGTCGACCACTAGGATCTGGCCTGTAATGTAGCTCGCGAGGTCGGAGGCCAGAAAGAGCACCGCGGACGCCACATCGTCCCGCGTTCCCAGCCGACCCAGTGGGATTTGCTCCAAGAGCGCCGTGCGGGCCGCATCGGGCGTGGACTGAGTCATATCGGTGTCGATGAATCCCGGCGCGACCGCGTTGACCAGCACGTTGCGGGACGCAAGTTCCTTCGCCACGGCCTTCGTGAGCCCTATGAGACCAGCCTTTGAGGCGGAGTAGTTCGCCTGCCCGCGGTTGCCCGTGAGACCTACGACACTCGTCACGTTGATGATACGTCCCCAACGCCGCTTCATCATCCCCCTTCCCACCACTTTGATGGCGTTGAACGCCCCCTTGAGGTTGACCGCGAGCACCGCGTCCCAGTCCTCTTCGCTCATCCGTACCACGACGCCGTCGCGCGTCATCCCCGCATTGTTCACGAGGATGTCGACCGGCCCGAGGGCGCTCTCGACCTTGGCCACCGCGGCGGTGACCTGCTCGGGATTGGCGACGTCAGCCGAGACGCCAAGCGCCCTGTCACCGAGTCTTCCGGCCACCTCCGCGACACGCGGTTCGGTACGGGCGACGATCCCGACCTTGGCCCCGGCAGCATGGAGCCGCTCGGCGGTCGCCTGCCCGATGCCGCGCGAGGCGCCGGTGATCATCGCCACCCGACCGCTCAGATCCAGGGTCACTCTACACCGTCCACGAATCGCGCGACCTCATCCGCCGTCCCGAGACAGACCACGTTTGGGCGGTCGAGAATGCGCCGCACGAGCCCGGAGAGCACAGTGCCAGGACCGATTTCCACGAACTGCACGTCGCGGCCGCCTACGTCCGCGGCGGCCCGCATGCATTCGACCCACCTCACCGGAGACGTCAGCTGCGCGCCCAGGAGCCGGCGCGCGGTTGCGGAGTCCCTCACTGGTTTGCCGCTCGCATTTGCGACAACGGGGAAATTCGGCTCGCCGAATCCCACGCACTCCAATGCGGTCCTGAAACCCGCCTCCGCGGGCGCCATGAGCGGTGAGTGAAACGCTCCGCTGACCTTGAGGGGGAGGACGCGCTTGGCTCCCTCCAGACGGCATGTCTCGCCTGCTCGCGCGACCGCGCCGGGATCGCCCGAAATGACCGTTTGGTCTGGTGCGTTGACGTTGGCAGCCACCACCACTTCACCTTCTGCGCTCGCCCGCTCGCAGGCGGCCACGACCGACTCGCTCGCCAGCCCTAGCACCGCTGACATGGTCCCGGCTCGTGCTGCACCCGCTTCGAGCATCAACTCGCCCCGCCGCCGGACCAGACGGGCGGCATCCGCCACCCCGAGCGCTCCGGCGGCGGCGTACGCGCTGTACTCCCCAAGTGAATGGCCGGCCGCGGCCACCGGATCCACCGCGTCCCGGATCACCGCCCACACGGCAAGCGAGTGAGCCAGGATCGCTGGCTGTGCGTTGTGCGTGAGCGTCAGGTCGCTCTCGGGCCCCTCCCACATGAGTGACGACACTCCCGCACCAGTCGCATCGTCTACAGCGTCGAAGGTCTCCTTCGCAATGGAAAAGCGCTCAGCGAGGTCCCGACCCATCCCGACCCGCTGTGCCCCTTGTCCGGGACACAGCAATACTGCTCTCACCACCGAACGACCATACTCGCCCATGTAAAGCCGCCACCGAAGGCGACGAGAAGAACCACCGAGCCCTCACCGATCCGGCCCGATCGCACGCATTCATCCAGCGCGATGGGAATCGATGCGGCCGACGTGTTTCCATAGCGGTCGATGTTCACGTAGACCTTGTCCATGGACACACCCGCGTGCTTGGCTGTCGATTCGATTATCCGAATGTTCGCTTGGTGCGGGATCATGAGATCGACATCGTCGCTGGTCAGGCCCGCGCGGGTCAACGCCTGGTCTGAGGCATCAGCCATGGAGCGGACTGCAGACTTGAAGACTTCCTTCCCGGCCATACGGACGAAGAACGTGCGTTCCTGCAACATCGCCTCGCTGGGTGGCTGGTTACCCCCTCCCCCCGGGCGGATTAGGAGGTTCGCGAGCCTCCCATCCGACTTTAGGTAGCTCGAAAGAATCCCGCGAGCGCCGTTCGTCGTCGCGCGCACGAGCGTCGCTCCAGCCCCGTCCCCAAACAGGATACACGTCGCCCGATCCTGGTAGTCGACGATCGTCGACAGCCGCTCCGCGCCGAGCACCAGCACGTTCTGGGCGCTTCCGGCGAACACCATCCCCTCAGCCAGGGTGAGTCCGTAGAGAAACCCACTGCACGCCGCCCCGACGTCGAAGGCTGCGGCATTCGTAGCACCCAGAGCCGCCTGCAAGTCACATGCACTCGATGGCAAGTAGCGATCGGGTGATACCGTCGCGAGGATGATGGTATCCAGCTCGTCGGGGCGCACCCCCGCGTCGTCCAACACCTGCAACCCGGCGGCCTTCCCCATGCACGCGAGCGTGTCATCCGGACCGGCGATCCGGCGCTCCCGAATGCCCGTGCGTTCGAGGATCCACTCGTTGGTCGTATCGACCATGGCCTCGAGATCCGCGTTGGACAAAACCCGCTCGGGCGTGTACCGACCGGTCCCTACGAGCTGGACGATCGGGCGCTTCACGCCACCGCCTCGCCCTCGGCAAACTGAGCGCCGATGTGCTGACTCAAACGACTCTCCGTCGCGCGAGCCGCTACGCCAATCGCGTTCCGAATCGCCCGTGGCGATGACCGCCCATGGCAGATGATGGAGATGCCCCTCACGCCCAGTAGTGGCGCGCCACCGTATTCCGAGTAATCCAGTACTCGAAACGCGCGACTCACGCCGGGGCTTTGAACCACCGACGGCTCCATTCCCTTCCCGACGAGCTCCTTGAACAAGTTGGCCACCGACTCGTAAAACTTGAGCAAGACGTTGCCCACGAACCCATCACATACCACGACGTCCCAATTCCCGCTCAGGACGTCGCTCCCCTCGACGTTGCCCGCAAACGAGAAATCAGAAGAGCGGGCCATGAGGGCATAGGCCTCCTTTACGGCGGGGCTGCCTTTCTCCTCCTCCGTCCCCACGTTCAGCAACCCCACCACGGGATCGCGACGTCCTAGAACGGCGCGCGCGTATACCGCTCCGATCTGGGCGAAACCGTAGAGCTCTCGCGCTCCACAGTTCACGTTCGCACCATTGTCCAGCACCAGCACGGGTTTGGAGACGGTGGGAAATGCCGTTGCGATGGCCGGCCGGTCGATTCCCGGATGGAGCCCCAACAACAACGTGCTCGCCGCCATCACCGCGCCCGTGTTCCCAGCAGAGATGAAGGCGTCCGCCTCGCCTGCCTTCTGCAGCGCGAGGCCCACCACGATGGACGACCGCGGCTTGCCGCGGACCGCACCGAGGGGCTTGTCGTTCATCTCGATGACGTCGGGGGCGTCGATCAGGCGCACCTGCGCCGGTACGCCGCCGTGCGAGGCCAGCGCCGATGCGAGAACCTGTTTGCGGCCTACTAAGAGGATTTCGCTAGCAGAGGGAAGGTCTCGGAGCGCTTCGATAACTCCTTCGACCCGGACTTCCGGGGCGCAATCGCCCCCCATCGCGTCCACCGCGATGCGCATCAGGTGGCGTCCTTTACCTCGACCTGACGCTTCCCAGCGTAATACCCGCAACTGGGACACACCCGATGCGGCCGGCGGGGATCGCCGCAGCGGGGGCATGGTTGAAGCGCAACGACCGGCGCCTTGTGGTGCGTCCTGCGCTTGCGCTTGCGACTCTTAGAGGTCCTTCGCTTTGGTACCGCCATCGACTACCTCGTCTTTTCAGGCCCCGGATGCCCGAGCTCCTGCAGGGCCGCCCACCGGGCATCCACAGCCGGTTTGCATGCACATCGTCCATGGTTGAGATCTGCTCCGCACCGCGCGCACATGCCGTGACACCCCTCGTCGCACAGAACAAACCTGGGAACCGCCAGAATCAGCTCTTCGCTAACCGCCTCGGACATGTCCAGCTCCGATGCTCGGGCGGGAATGGAATAGGCTGCGGGGTCATCCGCGAATTCGTCCTCCGTGAACAGGACGTTCACATCGACGTTCAGCGGCACCGATACGGGAGCAAGACAGCGCCGGCACGCGGCCTGGATGATCGTCTCAAGCTGACCCCGCCAATAGTACTGCCCAGGTCCCGCCCCCGTCAGACAGCCAGAGACCGCGACATCACGCCCCAGTTCGAACCCGACTCCTGCGAACAGGGCATCGTCGACCGGGACCGTACCGACAGTCTCGAGGGGACCTTGCTCGAGTGCGTGGAACCCTACTCGCAACATAGCCTCTAAATATATACCTGACGGTCACTTGGGTCAATCTGCTCCAGCTACTCCCACAGGCCGTATCGGTCGCCTTTGGCGAAGAAGAACGCAGTCTCGTGGGCGGCGTTGTCCTCCGAGTCCGACGCGTGGATCGCGTTGCGTTCCTTGGATTCCGCATACAGCCGACGCACCGTGCCTTCGGCTGCCTCGGCGGGATCCGTGGCGCCGATGACCGTTCGGAGATGCGACACGGCAGCCTCACGCTCGAGAATCATGGGTAGGCAGGGCCCGGATGTCATGAAGTCCACCAGCGACCGGAAGAACGGGCGCTCGCGGTGGACCGCATAGAACGCCTCCGCCTCACCGCGGCTCAGCCGGGTGAGCCGCGCTGCACGAACGACAAACCCCTCGGCTTCCAGATGGGCAATGATCTTGCCGATCTTCCCGCTCTGCACGGCATCGGGCTTGAGAATGGCGAGCGTATTCACGTTTCCGTCTGGTTTGAGCTAGGGACCAAACAGGCGGCGCACGAGGTCGCCGCGTGTGAGCGAGCCTACGAGCACTCCCTCGCGAACTACGGGAAGATAATCGACGTCTTTCTTCACCATCACCGTCGCGATGTCGGCGAGCGTTTGATCCTCCGAGACGCACAGCACGCTGCGGCTCATGGCCTCGCGCACCACTGCGTCTTCCGGGTGTTGACTGCTCGCCCGGTCGGCCACCGTTCGTGGCCGAACCCGCACTTCTCCACTGACACGCCGGACGTAACTGGGCAGCACGTGCCGCAACAGCTCGCGATAACTCAGCATGCCGGTCACCTCGCCGGTTTCGGAGACGACTGGCAGCGCCGAGATATCATGGGCAATCATAACCCTCGCCGCCTCCGCCAGCGTTGCGTCACCGCGGATGGACCTCACAGGCTGCCCCATCAGATCGTGTACGGTGAGCGTCTCGGGCAGCTCGATCTCGGTGAGGGACTTGAGATTCAGTACGTCTTCAGGCGTTTTCGCCGCAATGAGTCCCTCGGCGATTTCCGATCGGGACATCACACGGCCGAACGCGCCTGCTACCTGCAGGAACGTCCCGACCTCCGGTCGCGGGGCCACGATCATCACAACGACCTTCGCCAGGCGGGTGGAGTCGTGCTCTCGTCGCACGGACTCCCGCGACACGCCCAAAGCCACGCCGAGGCGCGACACGGCATCGGTGCGAAAATGCAAGAGAAACGCCTGCCCGCCAACGCTGACGATTTCCTTGGGAAATGGATCGGCAACGAGGGCTTCGAGCCTGGTAGAATCACGCGCCATGCCAGACCGTACCACCGCATCGATGAGCTCGCGGGCAGCCTCCCGCAGCGTGTCCCCACCCAGGGGGACGACAACCCGCTCTCGGTCCAGCAGAGCTCCGAGCTTCATCGCCTCAAAGCCGCTCTCGGAGCTGTGAGACAACGTCCGCCGGGCGTTTCAACACGCCGATACCCGCTCGTTGAAATGCCTCCATCTTCTCGGCGGCCGTTCCGCTCGAGCCGGAGATGATCGCCCCCGCATGGCCCATGCGCCGCCCGGGCGGGGCCGTTTGGCCGGCAATGAACCCCACGACCGGCTTGGACATCTTGCTGGCCACATACTCCGCCGCTTGTTGTTCGTCCGTGCCACCGATCTCCCCGATCATGACGACACCTGACGTGTCCGGATCGGATTCGAACGCCGCGAGGCAATCGATGAAGTTCGTCCCGATAATCGGATCACCCCCGATGCCGATGCAACTCGATTGACCCAACCCAGCCACAGAGAGCTGATGGACAATCTCGTATGTCAGCGTGCCGCTCCGGGAAACGACGCCGATCGGTCCCTCCAGGCATATCCGCCCCGGGATGATGCCCACCTTCGAACGACCGGGCGAAATGGCCCCTGGGCAGTTCGGCCCGATGAGCCGGGCACCCCGTTCTCTGACATACGGCATGACCTGGGTCATATCGAGCACCGGCAAGCCCTCCGTGATACACACGATCAGCGCCACCCCCCCCCCGTCCGCCGCCTCGTAGATGGCGTCCACCGCGAAGCGAGCCGGTACATAAATGACCGAGGTGTTGGCGCCAGTCTCTCCTACCGCCTCAGCGACCGTGTTGAATATGGGAACCTTGTGTTCGAATACCTGTCCGCCCTTGCCCGGCGTGACGCCCGCCACAACAGCGGTTCCGTATTCCAGCATTTGCTTGGTGTGGAAAGAGCCGTCGCGCCCGGTAATGCCCTGTACGACAAGCTTCGTCTCACGACCGACGAAGATGCTCACGCCGCCTCCCGCGCGCGATCGACAGCCTGCTGAACAGCAGCGTCCATGTCCGTGAGAGCGCTGAATCCCGCCTGTTCCAGGATCGAAACTCCCAGCTCTTCATTGGTGCCCGTCAGCCGAATGACGATCGGTAAATCGATCGTCATCTGCTTCGTTGCAGTCACGATGCCGTTGGCGACGTCGTCACACCGCGTGATACCGCCGAAGATGTTAAACAAGATGCTCTTCACCGCGTGATCGCCGGTGATAATAGTTAGCGCTTCCACTACCTTCTGCGGGTTGCTGCTGCCACCGATGTCCAGGAAGTTCGCTGGCTCACCGCCATAGAATTTGACGAGATCCATGGTAGCCATCGCGAGTCCCGCACCGTTGACACAGCACCCGACGTTGCCGTCGAGCTTGATGAAGGTGAGTCCCGCCTCGCGTGCCCGGACTTCCGATGGAGCTTCCGCGGACTGATCTCGAAGCGACGCGATGGCCGGCCGGCGATCGAGCTCGTTGTCATCGACCACGATTTTCGCATCGAGGGCAACGACTTTTCCATCGGGCGTCACGATGAGCGGGTTGATCTCCGCGAGCGAGCCTCCTGCGCCGACAAAGGCCGAGTAGAGCTGCTGCATGATCGAGCTGGCTTGGCGAACCTGCGCGAGATCATCGAATAGCTTGAACGCCAATGCTGCGGCCTGATGTTGGAGCAGCCCGTACCGCGGATCGACGGGGAGTCGAAAGATCTGCTCCGGCGTCTTGGCCGCGACCTCCTCGATGTCAACTCCTCCCGCCGGGCTCACCATCACCACGGGACATTGGGTCGCCCTGTCCACGATGACCCCCACGTAACTCTCGGACGCGATCTCCGCCGTGGGAACGACGAGCACGTGCTCGACCACGAGCCCCTTGATCGTCATACCGAGAATCTTCTCGGCATGTCGTTTGGCTTCTCCCGCATTGGCCGCGAGCTTCACACCGCCAGCTTTCCCCCGCCCTCCGGCGTGAACCTGTGCCTTGACCACGACACCCCCACCAAGCCGTGTCGCAATGCGCTCGACCTCTTCGGGCGTTCGGGCAATCCGACCCTCCGGCACCGGTATCCCCGCCGCCTTCAGGAGCTCCCTCGCCTGGTGTTCATGCAGGTTCACGCTGTTCTACTCCTTGCCGGTTGTCCGGACTCGCCCCTTACCCATCCCGGGTCGAATGGCGTCGAGACAACAGGATTCTCCCGATGCCGCTGTATGGGAAACGAACTGGACGACAGGATAGATGGGTGCCTCCGGTCAGCGACCGCGCCCGGCGATCTGCCGAGCCCGCCCGCGGGCAGGCGTTGCCAAGCTACCCGCTACTTCGGGAGGGAGCAAGGCAGTCACTGAGCGACCGCCGGTGTGAGTCCCAGGAGTCGGCGGATCCGATCGTACGCCCGTCCAAAGGCCGACCAATCCCCCACCCGCCGCGCCTCATCCAGGCGCTCGAACCAGCGCCGGAGCGCCGTCAGCGTCGTCGGTCCCAGGTCAACAGCTGGCGGCGACGCCACCCGAGCGCCGCGGATCGCGTCGGCAAGGGTGCCGCCACGACTGACGGTCCCGCCCCACCGTACGACGACGTCGCGCAGTCGGGGGACCCCGTCGTCGGTCGCGTACGCGGCCTGCATCGCAAACACCCCGGTCTCGAACACCACCGTCCGCAACGCGCCAATCACTCCCACGGAGGGTGAGTGGACGTCCGCGAGACGAGTGACGACCTCTCCCGTGCTCGCGACTTCCAGGGGTGGCGTCAGCCGCTCGATCTGCAGCCGTGGTGCTCCCTCACGCACACTCCCGTGTACCATTGCCGTGAGGCGTGACCCCTGATCGACCAGAGGAGCCATGAGGCGCAGCCGCGAGACGGGGTCGCCCCCCGACGGACCGAGCCACGACACCGGTTGCGGCTGCTCGATCGAGCTGCGGCGCCGGACGGCGGAGAGAAAACGAGTGCTGCGGGCCAGCGGCTCGGCCGTGAGCGTGTCCGCAAGCAACGCGACTTGCCGGCGGAACCACGGCTCGGGATAGCCGAGCCGTGTGACGATCTCGGGGGGCAGCTCGTCCGCTGGCCGGACGAGGTCTGGAGCCAGTCGCGCCCAGGCGGCCGCCAGCGGACCCGGATTGGATGTCAGATACACAGCCGTCGTTCCGGAGTGGGCATCAACGACCCCAACGAGGCTCGCGTGGAGGTACCGCACCGTCCGGCCACGCCACACCACACCTCGTGCGAGCGGAAAGGCCTCCCCAGACAGGTAGCCACTCGCCACCCATTGCAGCCGCCCGCCGACAAGAATCGCCTGCGGCTGGTCGAAGGAGGCAAATGGGGCGAATCGCTCGAGCCGTTGCGTGATGGCACGGTGCCACAACACGACGGACGCATCGTCCACCGCCGGCGACGTGAGCAGCCTCGGACTCTGGAGCACCCAAGCCAGGGCCAGTCGCCGGGGAGTGCCGCCCGCGACTACACCTGCGTACGCCCTCCTTCCGGGCGATACGATTGCGAAATCCCTCGTCTCCGGTCCAAAGACGATGCGCGGATCGTCGAGGGCGACGTCGGCGAGCCCCAGCGTCGCCGAGTCCGGGGCCGCGAGGTCAGGCACGAAGAGCGGGAGCCCATCGTCCCCCGCGCGATGGGCCGTGACCGCAACGACCCCCATGGCGAAGCTGTACGGCGCAACGTGGACGCGATCCCACGACATGTCGCGCTCCGACCGGCGCGCCCCCTCGAGGTCCAATCGGCGCGCGGCGACGTACAACGGCACCTGTCGTCCTTCACGGGTCGGATACACGGACATGCGTACGTCATCGAACCGATAGTGAGGTTGAATGCGAGCAACAGAATTGAGGACGGCGGTAACGGCCGATTCGTCCCAGATGGGAACCGTCTCCAGGCTCGGTGCCAGGTCGGACAGATCGGACACGTCCGGCTGAGCGGGGGGGCTCAGGACCGTATCGAGCGTGGCGAGCCCGAACGCCATCCGTGTGAAGTCGCGGCGATCACGCACCAGCACATCGACCTCCCGCCCCTCGGGCGTCCGGAGCGCGGCCATGAACGGCGGCGCGAGGAAATGTCCGACCACGGAGGCCGCCATCAGCGCCGACCAGGCCGTGATCACCGGCACCGCCCGACTCATCCAGAGCCAAAGGACCCCGGCGGCCGATGCAAGAAGGGCGAGCACCATCGAGAATCTCGCAACTGGAATCCGCACATCCACCATGATCGAATCGTACGGCACTTCGTGAATTCCGCCGACGTACTCGGCTGGCTCCAGGCGGTATCCCCAAAACAGCACCAAGCCCAGCACGACCAGCAGCCCGGCGATATGCATCCGGGCGAGATCGGCGACGCGGAGTTGCCGGTCTGTCCACTGGACCGCCCCAACCGCCATATAGAGAAGGGTGCACACGATCGTCATCGTGCCTGCGAGTCGCAGCGCAAACCCGTGCAGGGTTCGCTGCCAGGGGAGCTCGACGAGGTAGTACGACGCGTCACGGCCCAAGATAGGATCGGCTAGGCCCGTGGCTGCCACCCCTTCCAACAGCGCCCTCGCCTGCCACCACTCGCCGCTGTTGTAACTCGTGAGACCCGCGATGATCAGGCCGAGAGCAGCCGCACCCAGAAGGAGGTAGCGCCGCGGCACCGCCTCGACGATTTCGATGTTGCCAACCCGGCGGGGGACGCGCACGGAGCCTATCGATCGATAGAACAGATACAAGTTCCCTACGCACCAGATCGCGGCTGTCGACAACGCGACGCCGAGCAGCGTGCTGCGCAAGTCACGAATCGCGTCGTGACCGGCGCCCACGCCCAGCGCCTCCGCCCACAGACGGTCAGCGGTGGCCGTTGCCAGCCAGCGCCCGATAAACAGAAGCGCGAGCGCTGCGCCAATCGTCGCCCGCACCCAGCTCCGACGCGACATCATGGCCTCAAACGACCACTCCGCGTTCCCGAAGCCACGACTCCACCTCGTCGCGGTAGGCTTCGAGATCGGCCGAAGACCCCGCCTCGAACCGCAGCACAATCACCGGTTGAGTATTCGATGCCCGGAGCAGCCCCCACCCGTTGGGAAAAGCGATGCGGACGCCATCCAGCGTTAGGACCTCGTATCGGCTGGCGAATTCCTTCGCGGCGTCTCTGACCAGGTCGAACTTCACCTCGTCCGGACAATCCACCCGCAATTCCGGCGTGGTTTCAGTATGCGGAAGGTCGGCCAGCAGGTGAGAAAGGGGCCCGGGCTGGGTGGCCACATAGGCCAACAGCCGAGCCGCAGCGAACAGCGCGTCGTCGAATCCGTAGTAATCGCCGGCGAAGAACATGTGCCCGCTCATCTCGCCGGCAAGGGGCGCGCCGAGCTCCTGCATCTTGGCTTTGATCAGCGAGTGCCCCGTCTTCCAGATGACGGGCTCCAGCCCAGCTCGAGCCAACTCGGTTCGCAGTACTTCGGAACATTTGACGTCGAATATCACCGAGTGACCCCGACCAATTCGCCGCACGAGATCCCGACCAAACAGCACGAGTAGCTGATCGCCGTAGACCACGCGGCCTTGCTCGTCGACCGCGCCGATCCGATCGGCGTCACCGTCGAACGCGATGCCCAGATCGGCTCCGGTACGCCGCACACTCTCCTGAAGTTCAGCGAGATTCTCCGGCACCGTCGGATCGGGATGGTGATTCGGAAACGTGCCGTCCGACACACAGAACAGCGGCACCACGTCGGCGCCGAGCTTGGTCAAGAGCGGCTCGGCCACCAGGCTCCCGACACCGTTCCCGCAGTCGACCACTACCTTGACCGGGCGGAGGAGTGGGCCGTTTCTGCTCAGCACGGCCTCCATGTACCCAGTCAGGACGTTTGGCTCTTTTTCGATCGCGCCAGTACCCGCGTCGCCCGAGTCCGCTTCGATGATGTGCCGAAGCCCCTGTATGTCGTCGCCGTGCAGCGTCTTTCCGCCGACCACCATCTTGAAGCCGTTGAACTCGGGCGGATTGTGTGATCCGGTGACCTGGATTCCGCCGTCGACCGAGGGGTCCTCGAGTGCGAAATAGAGCGCCGGGGTCGGGAGCATCCCTACATCCACCGCGGTCCCACCGGCAGCCGCCACCCCCTCCCGAACCGCGCTCGCGAGGCGTTCGCCGGAGGGTCGGTTGTCGCGCCCGATCGCCAGCCTCGGGCGATGTCCTAACCGTTTCCGTGCCTCCGTCGCCACGGCTCGACCGACGGCGTGCGCGAGATCCGGACGGAGTTGTTCGTCGACAACGCCCCGAATGTCGTATTGGCGAAAGACAACTGATGGAACGTGCACGGCCTCTCCGCGGGACGAGCTGGCCCGTTACTCGCCGAGCGAGTAAGTAGCGGCCGGGAGGAGCGCCTCGCCACCAGCCTGTGCGATGTCGAGAACGCGGTTCGGCCAGACGCCGAACAGAAGAAGGAGCAGCGTGGCGGACGCCACCACCATGCGGGCAGCACCGGCGACGCTGACTCCGTCATGCGCGGTCGTCGAGGCGGGGGCCTTCATGTACATCGCCATGACGACTGGCAGGTAATAGCCGGCGGACACAACGCTACCCGCAACCAAGACGACACCGAGAGACCCCTGCCCCGCCTCGATGAGGGCCGAGAGGATCGCCCACTTTCCGATGAAGCCCGCGGTCCCGGGGAAGCCCAGCAGTGATAGCATGAACACGGCCATCGCGAACGCGACCCATGGACGGCGCGAGGCGAGGCCGCTCAAGTCGTCGATCATGACATCGCGCTCTCCCTCGGACCCCATCGCCGCCAGCACTGCGAAGGCCCCTAGCGTCATCAGGGCATAGGCCAGCACGTAGAATAGAAACGCCGACGCGCCAAGGTCCGTACCGCTCGCCACGGCGGCCAGAAGGTATCCCGTGTGTCCGATAGAGCTGTACGCCAACATTCGTTTGAGGTGCCGCTGGGCGAGCGCGATGAGATTCCCGGCGATTATGGTGACGGTAGCCAACCACCAGACGGCCTCTTGCCAGATCGGCGCCGTCCCACCGAGGGCATGAACGAGGATTCGTATGAGGGCGGCAAACCCTGCGGCCTTCACGGCTGCGGCCATGTATGCGGTGACCGGGGTCGGCGCTCCATCGTAGACGTCCGGCGCCCACATGTGGAACGGTACCGCGGCCACCTTGAAGGCGAACCCCACCAGCAGCAAACCGACACCTGCGAGTAGCATCTTGTTGCTACTCAGCTCGAGGGCGGAGATCTGAAAGTCGATGAGCGTCAGGTTCGTCGTACCGGTCGCACCGTAGATGAGTGCCACGCCATACAACAGGAAGCCCGATGCGAACGCGCCGAGCAAGAAGTATTTCAGCGCGGCCTCCGCAGCGGCGGGGCTCCGCCGGTCGAAACCAGCGAGCACGTAGATCGAGACCGATAGCAGTTCGAGTCCGAGGAAGATGACGACCAAGTCGGCGCCGCTCACCATGAACAACCCACCCACCGTGGCCAAGATCAGCAGGACGTAGTATTCCGGTGCCCAGATCCGCTCGCGCCCGAGATAGCCAAGGGACAGCAGCACGGTGAGAATGGCGCCGAGCAACACCACCAGCGAAGCCGCGAAACGGAACGCGTCCAGCGCGATCATGATCGCGAGACCGCTGGGTCGAGCCTCCTGCACCCACAGCCACAGGAGAGCGAGCAACGCGCTGGCGAGGGCCACCAGCGCCAGCTGACCCATTCGTCGCTGGTTGTCGGGTCCCTGGTTCCGCCAGCCGGCGACGGCCGTGAGCACGAGGGCCCACGCACTCAGGATCAGCTCCGGCAACAGCGCGAGCGTCATCCCACCGGCCGACGCGAGATCAACGTCCATCGGCGTCACCGAGCCTCATGTCGAGGGTGAGCGCCGCCGCCCCGTTGCCCTGGCGGGCTCGAACATCTTCAACCAGCGCCGCGGCCGAGGCCTCCACCCGTTTCAGAACAGGCGCGGGGTACAACCCGACCCATAGGATGCACGCGATGAGCGGCCCGAGCACGAGCAGCTCGCGCACGCCGAGGTCACGCATTTTGGAGTTGTCGGAAGACGTGATCTTGCCGAACAGCATTCGCTCCAACGCCCACAGCAGGTAAGCGGCCGCGAAGATCACCCCAGTCGTCGCGACGACCGTCGCCCATGGCAGCGTCCCGAACGATCCGACGAGAACGAGAAACTCTCCGATGAAACCGTTCGTTCCGGGGAGGCCAATCGAAGACAGAGCGACGAGTACGAGTACGGCGGACAGCGCGGGCACCACCCGGGCGATTCCGCCGAAGTCCGAAATGTCGCGGGTGTGCCGCCGCTCATAGAGCATACCCGCAAGAAAGAACAGCGCTCCCGTCGAGATGCCGTGGTTGATCATTATGACAATAGCGCCCTGCACGCTCTGCAACGTCAGGGCCCAAATCCCCAGCATCACAAAGCCCAGATGACTCACTGAGGAATAGGCCACGAGTTTCTTGAAATCGGGTTGGACCATCGCGACGAGCGCCCCGTAGATGATCCCGATGACAGCCAAGGAGACCACCACCGTTCCGACGGTCGGGCTGAGCGCCACTCCCGGAAAAAACGGAACCGCGAACCGCAGGAATCCGTAGGTCCCCATCTTGAGAAGGATACCGGCGAGAATCACTGACCCCGCGGTTGGCGCCTCCACGTGCGCGTCGGGAAGCCAGGTGTGGAACGGGAACATCGGTACCTTGATCGCGAAGGCCAAGAAGAAGGCACCGAACAGCCAAAAGGCCCACCGGTCAGCCGCCCCCACATTCTCGAGCAGGTGGCCGTACGCAAACGAGTACACCCCAGTAGCCTCACCGACGAGGTAATAGATCGTCAGGATCGCGACCAGCATCAGGAGTGAACCGATGAACGTGTAGATGAAGAACTTGATGGCCGCGTAGAGCCGCCGACCGCCGCCCCAGACCCCGATGATGAAGTACATCGGAATCAGCATTACTTCCCAGAACACATAGAACAGAAACAGATCGAGCGCTACGAACACACCGAGCATTCCGGTGGTCAGCACGAGCAACAAAGCGTAGTATGGCGCCTCGCGATCCTTGATGTAGCTCCAGCTACCGAGCACCGCCAACGGCATGGTGAACGTCGTGAGCAGCACCATGAATAACGAGATGCCATCGACCCCCACGTGGTACGCGATTCCCCACGCGGGAATCCACGCATGTAGGCTTTCGAACTGCATCTCTGCCGTGCCGGGGATGAACGCCCACCACAGACCCGCAGAGAGGACGAACTCCAGCAGCGCACCGGCCAGGGCGACGTGTTTGATCGAGCGCGCCGGTGCGAACATCACCACCAACCCACCCAGCAGCGGCACGACCAACAACAGATCCAAGACCCAGCTGCCGTATCCGATACTGGCCAGAAACACCGTCATCGACAGGGGCTCATCGTGTCATCGCGCGCAGCACCGCCCACACGCCGACGACGAAAAAGAAGACGTACGCGCCGACCTGACCGGTCTGTAATCGGCTGCCGAGCCACCCGGCAAACCGGCTGAATCGCGCGGCTCCGTTGACACCCAGCTCGTCAATGAGGCCCGCGTCGATGCTCTTCCACAGGACGCGCCGAGACAGCCAGATCAACGGGCGCACGACGAGCGCATCGTACACCTCGTCGATCCAGTATCGATTGGATAGGATCCGCTGGAGGCCCCGCTCCACCGGCGATTGCCGCGCCGGCAGCAGATCGCCTGGTGAAAGGATACGGACGGCTCCAAAAATGCCGGCCGCGGCGATTACAGTGGCGAGCCCTAACAGCGCCCATTCCGTTCCGGCAGCGGGGTGCGACTCCGGGAGGTACTGCGCGCCGAGGGCCATCACGGGCGCCAGCCAGTGCTCGAGCCACCCGCTCCCCGGGAGTACGTGGGGAAGGTTCAACCCGCCCGCAAGCACCGAGCCGACACCCAGCAAAACGAGCGGTCCGGTCATGACCCACGGGGCTTCATGCAGGTGCGGTCGCTCGTCCTCGCCGGTGCGGTTCGGCCCGTGGAACGTGTACAACATGAGCCGGGTCATGTAGAACGCCGTGAGCAACGCCGCGACCAACCCGAGACCCCAAAACACGTAGTAGACGGGCGCGTCGTGCTGCGCCCGGGCGAACGTCCGCGCGAGGATTTCGTCCTTCGAGAAGAACCCGGAAAACCCTGGGACCCCCGCAATGGCGAACGTCGCAATCCACATGAGCCCCCAAGTCCACGGCATGGGCATCTTCAGACCACCCATGTTGCGCATGTCCTGGGCGTCTTCATGACGGTGCGTGGAATGGTAGGCGGCGTGCAGTGCGTGGATTACGCTGCCGGCTCCCAGGAAGAGCAACGCCTTGAAGAAAGCGTGCGTGACGAGATGGAAGATGCCCGCTGTGTATGCCCCAACCCCGACACCGACGAACATGTACCCCAATTGCGACACGGTGGAGTACGCCAGTACCTTCTTGATGTCCCACTGCTTCAGCGCGATCGTCGCGGCGAAGAGCGCTGTGAGCGCACCAACCCCGGCCACAACCGCACTCGAAACTGGCGCCATGGCGAACAGCACGTTCGCTCTTGCGATCAGGTACACTCCCCCCGTCACCATCGTCGCGGCGTGAATCAGGGCCGACACTGGCGTCGGTCCCGCCATGGCGTCCGGAAGCCACGTATACAGCGGAATCTGGGCCGACTTTCCGGTGCAACCCAGAAACAGGGCGAGTGTAGTGAGTGTGATCGTCGCCCCCCCGATCGCGAATACCGAGGGTGCCCGGTCGAACACCTCGACAAATGCAAGTGAACCGGTGTACTCGTAAACGACGAACATCGCGACCAGGAAACCGAAATCGCCGATGCGGTTCATGATGAACGCCTTCTTCCCCGCCGCCGCGTTCGCCTCCTCGGTAAACCAAAAGCCGATCAGGAGATAGCTACAGAGGCCGACGCCCTCCCACCCGACAAACATCACCGGGAAATTCGCACCCAGCACCAGCACCAACATGAAAAACACGAAGAGATTCAGGTAGGCGAAATACCGAGCGTAGCCCGCATCGTGCCGCATGTACCCTACGCTGAACACGTGAATCAGCGTCCCGACACCTGTGACGACGAGAAGCATCACACAGGAGAGTTGATCCACCTGCAGCGCCGCATCGACCTGCAGCGCCCCAACCGGCATCCACTGCCAGTATGTGAAGATCGCCGGCAACGAATCGGGAGCCGCCACCGCCCCGGCGACCACGGCCACCGCTACGACAAGGGCCGCGCCGAGCGCGCCCACACCGATCACGTTGACGGCCCGTCTTGCGTCCGGCCGGTAAAAGCTCAACGCACCGTTCGCGACGAAGCCCGCGAGTGGCAGGAGCACGACCAACCACACCCACTCCATCACCGGCCGTTCACCCTCTCAGCAAATTGAAGCGTTGCAGATCTACCGATTCGTTATGGCGGTAGAGAGCGATGATGATCGCGAGCCCGACGGCAGCTTCGGCCGCGGCCACCGCCATCACGAAGAACACGATGACTTGGCCTTCCGCTCCGAGCTGCTGCGCCAGCGCAATGAACGTGAGATTGACCGCGTTCAGCATGAGCTCCACACACATGAAGATGACGATGACATTGCGTCGGAGCAGGACCCCGGCCACGCCCAGGCTGAACAGAACGCCCGAAATCACAAGCGAGGGCTCCAGGAGCACTAAATCCTCCGTTTGGCCAGCACGACGGACCCAACAATGGCAGCCAAGAGCAGCAGTGCCGTGATCTCAAAGGGGATGAGGTAATCGCGGAACAACGGCACCGCGATCACTCGTACGGCGCCCTGTGCGTCGCTCAACCCTGCCAACGCCCCTGTGGGGAGTCTGATCGCCTCGTCGGGACCGAGCGTGCGAAGCACGAGCAGTTCGGCAACCAGCAGTCCCCCAAGGGCCACCGCAACGACGCGGCCCGGCCAACCCCGCATGTCCGTCAGGCCGCCCCTGCCCAGGTTGAGTAGCATGATGACGAAGAGAAACAGCACCATGATGGCGCCGGCGTAGACGACTACTTGGATTACTGCGATGAATTGCGCATCGAGAATCACGAAGAGGCCCGCGATCGCGAAGAGCGCCACGACCAACCACAACGCGCTCGCCACTGCACTCGCCCGCGTAATACACAGAAACGCCGCGAGGATCGCCACACCGCCAAACACCCAAAACACGCCTTCCAGCATCCGCTATTCGCCCTTCGGATCCGACGGATCCCACAGCGTCGAGACTGCGTGGGTCTGCGCGCAGAGGCGCTCGAGGTCATAGACGAAGCGTCCGCGCTCGTACTCCGCGTTCTCGTAGTGGGTCCCCACGTGAATGGCCTCTTCCGGACACACCTCCTGGCAATAACCGCAGAATACGCACCGGAACTCGTCGATTTCATAGATGAGCGGGTACCGGTGTCCCTCTTCGTCCTCCCCGGGGACCAGTTTGATGCAATTGGCGGGGCAAATCTGCGGACACAGCCCGCATGCAACGCACTTGGCGCGTCCCTGCTCATCGGTCAGCATTCGATGGGTTCCACGCCACCGTGGCGCGAGCTGCCATTCATCCGTCGCTTTGTGCTCCGGATACTGCATGGTCACCTTGGGTCGGAACAGGTGACTGAACGTGAGGGCCATCCCCTTGAGGGTTGCCCGCAAGTAGCTTACTTCGCGGTCGGGCCTTTGCATGGTTTTGACGCCGATCGCCATTATGCCTCCAGACCTCTGCGCGCCCGCGCTCCGGGGAGTACCCCGCCACGATCGAACACACGCAGCAGGACGACCCCGAGCGCCGCGTTGAGCAGCCCCAAAATCAGGCCGTACAGGATGCCGAACGGGATCCCCGCCGCGTCGAGCGCCCAGACGGCGATGGCGACAAAGGCGATGTAGCCGAACGTGAACGGCAAGAGAAACTTCCATCCAAGCTGCATGAGTTGATCGAAGCGAAACCGTGGGAGGGTCCACCGAACCCAAATGTAGAGGAACACGAAGCCGATCGTCTTGGCCGAGAAGGCCAGTAACGTGGCGAGTGATTTGATCACCGTTGGCTCGCCTTCGTCCCAGGTCGTGAATGGGATATCCCAACCGCCAAGAAAGAGCGTGGTGATCACCGCTGACGCAGTAATGATATTGGAGTACTCAGCGATGAAAAACATGGAGAACTTCATTGAGCTGTACTCAGTGTGATATCCGGTAACGAGCTCTGATTCCGCTTCAGGTAAATCGAAGGGCAGACGATTCGTCTCGGCGAAGGCCGTGACGAGGAAGACCGCAAACGCGACCGCCAGGGCGATGACAAACCACACCGACTCCTGCTGCCGCGCCACAACTTCCGACAGCGTAACGTTCCCGACGAGGATGATCACCGCAATCACCATCATCGCCATGGGGATCTCGTAACTAATCATCTGCGCACTGGACCGAAGCCCCCCGAGAAGCGCGTACTTGCTCCCAGACGACCACCCGGCGATGACGATGCCGTACACACCAAGACTCGTAATGGCCAGCACGTAGAGAATACCGACCGGCAGGTCAGCGATGACCATGGGCATCGGACCGTCATGTACGAACCGGCCGAGCAACGGCATGGTGAAATCGAACGAGACCGGCATTGGCGCCGCAAAGGGCACCACCGCGAAGGCCAGGAGCGCAGGTATGAACGAGATGGCGGGGGCGAGCAGGAAGAGCCACCGATCGGCCTCGGCGGGGTATGTCTCCTCCTTCATGATGTTCTTCAATCCATCGGCGACGGACTGAAGTAGCCCTTCGGGTCCCACACGATTGGGCCCCAAACGATCTTGGATCCACGCGCTCACGCGCCGCTCTGCCCAGATCACCATCATCACGCCGACCATGATCACCGTGAACACGGCGAGGATTTTGACCGTGCTCACGAGGAGAAACCCCTTGAATTCCGGTGTCACGCCGGAATGCCGGCCCCGTCCAGCACGACGCCCGCCATCCCCAGTCGGCCGTAGCTGAGCCCCGCAAACACGGACTCGTGCCGCGCCAGCATCTCGAAGGCCTCCGCGGCATCCGCGAGGGGCTCGCCGCGCCCAGCGATCCTGAGCGCCTCACTCAGCACCCACCACGCCGGCCTCGCCATCCCCGGAGCCGACTTCGCCTGAAAGTATCGCTGTAGTCTGCGGTCGCGGCTTACGAACGTGCCGTCTTCTTCCGACACGTTCGCGACGGGCAGTACGACCTTCGCCCCGCGCGCGGCGTCAGGTAGCATCGTCCCCACAAACACCACATTCCCAGCTTCTTCGAGGAGTGCTGCGGAAACCCCGCTGAGGTCATCGTCCAAGATCAGCACCAGCGCGGCGTCCCGCGTTGCGTGGACCGCCGATTCAAACGACTCGGTGTACCCGAGCAGGGCGGCACCAGTGGCATTCGGGGCGCGCTCCGACCGTAGGGCCAAATTCGGCACCCCGTGGAGTGGCGCCTCCCCGTCGACCCGGTGCACCCGGAACGAGCCCTGGAGGTCGAACCGGTCCAGCAGTTGCTTCGCCAGGAAGAGGGACTCATTCGATGCGCCGGCCGACACCAGTGCAACCGCTCGCCCCTGTGCGCCCGCCACCAGTCTCGCCGCCTCGGACAGGGCGTGGTCCCAGTCTACCGCCACCAACTCCCCCCGCTCCGCGATCAACGGTGCCTCGATGCGGTCCCCACGATTCATCCACCGAAAATGGCGCCGTCCGTGATCGCACGCGAAATAGCGATTGACCTCGTCATTGGACCGTGGACGGACGCGAACTACGACGTCTTCACGGGTGTCGAGGGTCACGTTGCACCCTTGCGAGCATCCAGTGCAGACACTGGGCGTCTTGTCCAGCTCCCATGCCCGCGCCTTGTGAAGGAAGTCTTTCGAGATGAGCGAGCCCACCGGGCAGAGATCGACCACGTTCCCCGCCCATGGATGATCCAGCATCCTGTCCGGATGAATGCCGATAAAGGCCCGATCACCCCGCTCGCTCACGTTCAGAATGTCGTCGTGCGCAACGTCGTCCATGAACCGCACGCACCTCGTGCACAGGATGCACCGGTTAGGTACGTAGAGAACGTCGCCACCAAAGTCCTCGACCGGATTGAATCGCTTGGCGTAGCTGCCGTATCTCGTTCGCGCACGCCCTTCCTGAAAGACGTAATCTTGGAGCTCGCACTCCCCCGCCTGGTCGCAGATTGGGCAGTCCAGCGGATGATTGATCAGCAGGAACTCGAGCACCGCCTGGCGGGCTTCCTCCGCTGCCTCGCCGTTCACATGCACTACTTGCCCGTCAGCGACAGCGGTGGCGCACGCAATCTGCAGCTTGGGAGCCTTTTCCACCTCCACCAGACACATCCGACACACGCCCGCTACCGGTAGCCCCGGGTGATAGCAGTAATGCGGTATGACCACACCCACCTGCTTCGCCGCCTCGATGATCGACGTACCCTTGGGGACCGTAACCTCGGTCCCCTCAATGGTCAGGGTGACGGCCTCTTGATCGCCCATAAGCTCCTTATACCAGGGCCGGTGCCGGCCTCCTGGCACCGGTGATGTATGCCTCGAACTCGCCCCGGAATTTCTTGATTCCACTGACCACCGGCGCGGCGCAGGAATCACTCAGCACGCAGATAGTCTTGCCAGTCATTTGTTCGGCCAGGTCGAGCAGGAGGTCGAGATCCTTCATTTCTCCGTCGCCGGTGAGGATGCGCTCGAGAATCCTCGTCGTCCACGCCGTGCCCTCGCGACACTGCGTGCACTGTGCGCAGGATTCGTGGGCATAGAAGCGAGCCAGGCGCATGATCTGGTATACCATGTCGGCACTGTCGTCGAACACGATGACCCCACCCGACCCCAGCATGGTCCCTTGCTCTACGGCACCTTCGTAGTCCAGGAGGCACGCTTCGCTCTCCTGCCGGTTCAGAATCGGAACTGACGATCCGCCGGGGATACACGCCTTGAGCGTCCGGCCGGGACGCATCCCTCCAGCCAAATCGTTGATCAGTTCGCCCAGGGGGAATCCGAGCGTCACTTCATAGTTACCGGGCTTTTGTACGTGGCCACACACGCTAAAGAGCTTCGTACCCGTGCTCTTGGGGTTCGACAGACACATCCCCTTGTACCAATCCGCCCCCCGGCGGATGATGTGCGGCACCGCGGCCAGAGTTTCGACGTTGTTGATGGTCGTCGGCATACCAAACACCCCCGACGCTGCCGGGAAGGGGGGCTTGATCCGGGGATTGCCCCGCTTCCCCTCGATGGAGTTCATCAACGCGGTCTCCTCACCGCAGATGTACGCACCCGCCCCACGATGGATGTACATGTCGATGCGGTGGCCCGAACCCATCGCATTCGAACCCAGCGTTCCGCGCTCGTATGCCTCGGCGAGAGCACGCTCGATGACATCGACTGGCTCGGTGAACTCGCCGCGAATGTAGATGTAGCCCACCTCAGCCTGAATGGCATGCTGCGCGATGGCGCACCCCTCGATGAGGGCGTGTGGCGTCCAGCGCATGACCTCCCGGTCCTTGAAGGTCCCGGGCTCCGACTCGTCCGCGTTGCAACAGAGATAGTGAGGCTTTGTCTTCTCTTTCGGCATGAACGACCACTTGAGGCCGCAGGGGAACCCCGCGCCCCCCCGACCGCGTAACCCCGAGGCCTTCACGATCTCGATGACGTCAGCGGGGCCCATCTCGAGCACCCTCTTCAAGGCCTCATAGCCGCCCCGCTCGATCCACCCGTCATACGACCGAGCCGCCGCATCACCGAAATACTCGCTCAGCACCACGGTCTCTTTGGGATGGGGTTGGTGCGGAAAGCCCACTAGCTCCCTCCCCTCGTATGCCCCCCGAGGCAATAGCCTCGGGTCACGAGTATTTCTTCACGAGCTCGGCAACTCTGTCCGGCGTAACGCCCTCGATGAAATCGTCGTCGATGATAACTGGAGTAGCGAATCCGCACGCTCCGAGGCACTCCACCTCGATCACGGTAAACAGCCCGTCCGCCGACGTGGCTCCGAGCTCACCGCACTTTGTGTGCTCGAGAAACGCGCTGACCACGTCCTCCGCCCCACAGATGTTGCAGGGGGTGGTGGTGCAGATTTGGATGAAGTGCCTTCCAACGGGGTGCTGGTGGTACATCGTGTAGAACGTGACGACGCCTTTGACATACGCTGGCGTGAGCGACAAGACCTGCGCCGCTTCGGCCATCGCGTCATCAGAGATCCACCCGCGGGCCTCTTGCACCATCCACAAGGCGGGAAGCAACGCCGCGCGCTTGGTGGGATAGCGCTTTAGGATTTCTGCGAGCCTCGTCTTGGCGTCGCCCGTGAACACGGGCGCGTAGGTCGCCGTGCTCACCGGTCTACTTCGCCCATGACAATGTCCACGCTGGCGTTGATCGCGATGAGATCGGACAAAAGGTGCCCTTCAGCCATCTTGGGAAGGGCCGAGAGGTTGATGAATGCCGGGGGCCGGATCCGCCAACGGACCGGTTTGGCCGTCCCGTCGGAGACGAAATAGTACCCCAGCTCGCCCTTGGGCCCCTCGATGGGCTGGTATGCCTCACCGACGGGCGCGCGCACGCCCTCCATCACTTGCTTGAAGTGATGGATCATCGCCTCCATGTCACTCATCGCCGCCCGCTTGGGCGGGAGAATGACGCGGTGGTCGTCGACATTGATGGGACCATCCGGGAGCCGCTCCACTGCTTGCTCCAGAATCCGCATCGATTGCCGCAACTCCTCGAAGCGAACGAGATATCGGTCGTACACATCGCCAGACGCACCCACCGGCACGTCGAAATCGTACGTTTCGTAATCGAGATACGGACGGTCCTTCCGTATGTCGTATGGCACGCCACTCGCTCGAAGCAGAGGCCCCGAGAGTGAAAAGTTGATCGCGTCGGCAGCGCTGATCACGCCGATGTCCTGCGTCCTCCCAACCCAGATCCCGTTGCGCGTAAGCACCCGGTCGACCTCGACCAACGTCTTCGGGAACTCCGACAAGAAACCCTTGAGCGCGTCGACGAAGCCGTCGGGGATGTCCGCCATCAACCCGCCCACTCGCGTCATGCTCGTCGTGAGCCGCGCACCCGTCCACATCTCCTGGAGATTGTACACCCGCTCTCGCTGCTGAAAACACCACAGAAACGGCGTGAACGCTCCAAGGTCGATGGCCGTCGTGCCGAGCCAGACCAAGTGGGAGATGATCCGGCTCAGCTCGCAGGCAATCACCCGCAACACCTTACACCGTTCGGTGATCTCGATCCCCATCAGTTTCTCGGCCGCGAGCGCGAGGCCGACATTGTTGGACATTGGAGCGAGATAGTCCGTCCGGTCGGTCAGGGGGATGATCTGGTTGTAGTGCCGGTATTCACCAAGCTTTTCGAAGCCCGAGTGTAGATACCCAACGTGGGGCACGACTCGCTTGACGACCTCGCCGTCCAACTCGACCACCAACCGGAGCACACCGTGCGTGGCGGGATGCTGCGGACCCAGATTGAGCAGCATGTGCTCCCCGCCGAGCTCCGGCTCCTCCCCAACCGCCACGCCATCCGATGCCGCCGAGAGGCCAAGCGGCGTCCGCACGGCCTGGCCCCGAGCATCGAGGCCCGGCGTTGCAAGGTCGAGCTCGATGACGCGCTTGTCGGCCATGTTAGGACGCCGATTCTGGGTCGCGGATCACACCTCGCTCACCTCGCAGGAGGCGCTCCCGCATTTCGAGCGGCAAGTCGTGGAACGACTCCGCGATGGACAGCTCTTCCATGGAGTAGTGCGCCTCTGGATTGGCATTCAGAGCTTGGCGCACCTGCTCGGACCGCGAAAACCGGCCTCGTAGAGGGAAGTCTTTGCGGAGCGGATGCCCCTCCGCATACGTCTCCCACATGATGATCCTTCGAAGGTCGGGATGATCCCGGAACGAGATGCCGAACATGTCGTAGACCTCTCGTTCCAGCCAGTTCGCTCCCTGCCAGATGGGAACCACCGAGTCGACCTCGAGGGGCTCGTCTTTCGGGAGCTCGGCTTTGACTCGTAGCGGCACGCGCCGTCCAAGAGAGAACAGTTCATAAACGATCTCGATCGGCCGCTCTGGATCCCGGTACTCCACCGCCGTGATGTCAGCGAGATAGTCGTACTGCTGTTCGGGAGTTTCGAGGAGCCACTGCAATACATCGCGGTTGCGACCCCGATCGACGTAGACGAAGGTGTCGCCACACGACACCGCTGCGCGCCCGATCACCTCGCCAAACTCCTGGCGCAAGGCGTCGATTGAGGAATTCACGCGATCCTCAGGCGGACCGTGTTTGATGGACGGAGTTTCCGAACGGCTCCGACAGCTCGTCGATCACCCCGGGCGGCAGCCGGAGGCCCCGCTCATCCAGTGGTTGCTCGTCTCGGATGGTCCGATCGACTAGCGTCTCCGCCCGAATCTTCTTCTGGAGCAACAAGATGCCGTACAGGAGACCCTCGGGCCGCGGGGGACACCCGGGTACGTACACATCCACCGGGACGACCGTGTCGATGCCCTGGACCATGGCGTAGTTGTCAAAAATGCCCCCGGTCGAGGCGCACGCCCCCATGGAGATCACCCATTTGGGCTGCGGCATCTGATCGTAAATGCGGCGGATCACCGGGGCGAGCTTGAACGGTAGGCGCCCCGCGCAGATGAGGACATCGGCCTGGCGCGGTGAGAAGCTCATTCGCTCCATCCCGAAGCGCGCGAGGTCGAAACGTGCCGCGGCAGTCGCCATGAACTCGATAGCGCAACACGCGGTCCCGAACGGCATGGGCCAGAGGCTGTTCGATCGCGCCCAGTTGACGAGAAAATCGAGACGGCTGGTCACCCAGTTGGGAGACACCTCTGCCACGACGGTGGACGCGGCATCCGCAGCACCCGATCGTTTGGTCAATCCCATTCCAGAGCTCCCCGCTTCCAAGCATAGATGTCGCCCACCAACAAGATCCCGATGAAGATCAACATTGCCACGAGCCCGAGCGCCCCCAGTTGCCGGAACGCCACCGCCCAGGGGATCAGAAAGACGGTTTCGATGTCGAACAGGATGAACAGCATCGCTACCAGATAGAATTTGACGCTAAAGCGGTCCTTTGTCCCGCCAAGCGTCGGCATGCCAGACTCGTAGGGTTCGCTCTTGAGGGCCGTGGGACGCTGCGGTGAGACGAGGTGGGACAACACCAACATTCCCACCGCGTTGGCGATCACAAATCCGATCAGTAACAGCAGGGGAGCGTACGCGCGCACCGGAATCTCAGGTTCTCGTGAAAAATTTCACTAGCGTCGCATGCTCAAGGTACTCAGAGTTTGGCCGGAGTGTCAAGCAAAGGCGAAGTGGCATAAGCTCTGGCGGAACATATCTTTCGGTGACTTGTGACTGGACCGACCACTGAGACCGGGGACGCACGACATGTCGATCAAGTCAGACCGATGGATTCGACGGATGGCGCTGGAGCACGGTATGATCGAACCTTTCGCGGCCCAACAGGTTCGTGATGGCGTCATCAGCTTTGGCGTCTCGTCCTACGGTTACGACATGCGGGTTGCCGACGAGTTCCGGATCTTCACCAACGTGCACTCCCCAGTCGTGGATCCGAAGCACTTCGACGACAAGTCATTCGTCTTACATCACGGAGACGTCTGCATCGTACCGCCCAACTCATTCGCCCTGGCTCGGTCGGTCGAGTACTTTAGAATCCCACGGGATACGTTGTCGGTATGCGTCGGCAAGAGCACCTATGCGAGGTGTGGGATCATTACCAACGTCACGCCATTCGAGCCGGAATGGGAGGGGTTCGTAACCCTTGAGATCTCGAACACGACGCCCCTGCCGGCCAAGATCTATGCCAATGAGGGCATCGCCCAGGTACTGTTCTTTGAAGCAGACAGTGACGACATTTGTGAGACTTCGTACGCCGACCGGCGCGGCAAGTACCAGGCCCAGCGCGGCGTGACTCTCCCTAAGATTTAATCACTGGCACTCAATGGCGCTCGTTCGCTGCCCAACACACAAGATCCCCTACAACGACGCAAACCCCCGTGGTTGTCCGGCGTGCGCGCAGGAAAAGGGGGATGGAGGCACCGCGCACGTCATGAAGGAGCTGGCACGGGTCAGCCAGTCTCCGAAGCGGATTACCGGAGCCGAGCTCCCACCGGAGTCTCGATCGTCGGGGGCAGAGGGACCGGCGGCGAGGGCCTCCCGGGAGTCTCGCCCAGCGCCGCCGGAGTTTGGAGTCCCAGTCACGCAGCAGCCCCGGATCCCGGAACCGGAGGTACGCCGGCTGACCGGCCTGGGCGAAGTGATTCGTGGTCAGCGCTTCGTCACCGTCGGATCGCTGACGGTCGTGGCGCTCGCATTGTTCCTCTTCGCGACCTCCGGACCAAAATTCGCCGAGGAGCCGAGCCCGCCAGCGATGGTCGGACCGGCTAGACCACTAGCGATCGCTCCGGATGACCCCGTTGGAGTCGCCTTTTCCCTGCTGGGGCCGATCGACGCCGAAGCGAATCCAACCACCAGAGCCCTCGCACGCTACGACTACGGGTCCGACTTGGTCGTCGACGCCATGAACGGATTGGTCTATGCCCTCACGTTCATGGTGGCGAACCGAAGCTGGCAGGGGCTGCAAGTCGGAATAGAGCGTCGCCAGGCCGAGGGTGCTTTGGCCCTGCTGGGACCGGTCCAGGAGCTGGAGACCGCGCTCGATGCGCGGGCGGACACCGTGGCGGGCTACGTTGTCTATCGATCGTTGGATGCCCGTCCGCGCCGTACGTACGCCGCTGAAGTGCGACCTCCGAACGGGTGTTACGACGTGACCGTCGACGTACAACCTCGGGCAATCGGGACGCTCGCGACCGGTGGCCGCAAGCTGGCGGTCGTAGCGAGGGCCGGAGGCCCGATCGAATGGGTGGTGACCCGGGTGCGCGCGGTGAGCCGTTCGATGGAAGGACCGTATGCCGGAGACGCAGTTTGCTAGGCTCGTGATACCGGGTGCAGCCGGCGTGTGGTCACGGCCGGTATCTGCCCGGCTCAGCGCTGGCGCACTCCGATCCTGCCTTCGCTCTGCAACCAGCGCACATAACTGACGATTCGCTGGACGTCTTGCCGGGTCACCCCTTCGACCGGCGCCATGTTCCCAAAGCCCCAGTGATGGGCCCTGACCCCGAACTGCGCCGCGCGGTAGAACGCCGCGTCGGCGTGGTGACTCGGCTCGTAGATCACGTGCACGAGGGGAGGCCCCTGCGTGCTTCCCGCCCCCTGCTCCCCGTGGCACTGCCCACAATAGGTCCGGTAGAGCGCTTCACCCTGCTCGTAGTCGAGCGGCGTGACCGCTGCTCCAGCCGCCGACGTGGCGCGCAGAGGCTCCCCACCCACTCCGCCCGCCTGCTTGGGGTCCTCACGGCCACATCCGGCGAAGCATTCGACTCCTATAATTCCAATGGCCGCTCGAAACACGAAGATCGCTGTGCACCAGTTCACGCGCGATGCCGGATGGTGCCGTCAGTCACGATCTCCAGTTCCCCGCCAGCAGGGACGTGCGCCAGGAGTTGCAGAGCACATTCGAGTACTGGAATCGTAGGATACCCGAGCTCGCGTGCCACGACCACGCCCAGGGCTAGAATCGTGTCCGGCTCACCCAGAACTACAGCGGCCGGGGCCCGACCGTTTCGCAAGAGTTCGAGCATCACGGCGCTCGAGGAGCTGGACCCGATCGCGCCAGGAAGCATGAGAATGGCCCCCGCGACCGCTACACCATGTTCCGGATGCCGGGGATCGGACACTCGCCCGGTGTTTGGATCGATGCCACCCCAGAAACTGATGGGCCGGGTGAGGCGCAGTGCTGGGCCGCGAGCGGCCCCAGCGACAAGCACCTTCCCACAAGTGGCGGTCACCGGCCCCACACGCTCTCGTCTCGCGTGACGCGTCCGCGTTCGGCCGACGCCACGCAGTCAGCGAGGCTGCCGTAGACGACGTCGTAGCCGGTATTCGCCGGGGTGTAGTGAGCGAATTTTCCGGAATTCGTCATGAGCACACCGCCCCGCTCCGGGAGAATCGGCGTCACGACGACACACGTATCCGCGACGAGCTCTATCCCGGCATTGCGAAGAGTAGCGACCCGTCCGGCGCGTTCGAGCGTCTCCAATACTCCCCGACTCGTGCAGACGTAAAACGGCACGCGAAAACGCCCGCCGGACATCAGCCGCCCCAGCTCATCGAACTCAGACAGCGAGAAATGGGGGCTCCCAAGGGCAACCGCGTCGATCGTTTCGCTCCTTGTGGTCGACAGCCCGTCCCTCGCCGCTCGGAGCATGTCCGCCGTGACGTCGACCGATCGCTCCGGCCGTGTGTTCCCGAGCGCCGTACGGACGTCGGGCGCCTCGGGGGTCACACCCGCCACGTGAAACAATCCGACTGCGCCCGTCGAAGCAGCCGCAGCCCCCAGCGCCTTGAGTCGATCCTCCGTCCCGCAACCCTCCAGTCCATCGATGACGGCGACGGCACCCCCCACCTCTGTCCCGAGCCACGTACCGAGCACCGGGTAGAACACATCGGTCGCCCGGAGCGCCTTGGGCAAGGACGCCGTGTTCACGAGCACCGTGGCGTGCCGATTTGCCGGGACGTGCAGACCGGTGAGCGGTGCCCGCCCTACCACCGCGCAGCAGATATCGAGGAAGTCGCCGTAACGATTGGTACGCGCCCCAAGGACCGAGTTCGCGAAGGCCACGGCGTTGCTCTCACCCCAAGCGACCTGCTCGCCCAGCTTTGGACGATGCCCCACTTGATACGGCGCGCACGTCCAGGTCGGCCGGCACCCCAGGGCTTCATAGGCCTTCATCAAGCGAAACGCCATTCTCGAGCGATGCGGATCCGTTTTGACCCGACGAGGATTCAGGAGATCGAGCGCCCCCACGTTCAGGGTGGTGGGAACACGCACGCGCGCGCCCGACCCTACCAGGCGCTCCGCGAATTCGACGCCGCCATCTCCGTGGTACAGGCATCCATCTATATGCGCCGACGTGATCT
This sequence comes from Gemmatimonadales bacterium, assembly GCA_965249575.1. Taxonomy (GTDB): domain Bacteria; phylum Gemmatimonadota; class Gemmatimonadetes; order Gemmatimonadales; family GWC2-71-9. Next base: position 62,003 of record OZ252244.1, read on the forward strand.
CGACCAGTTGGTCCGCGCCCATGAGTGCGGCCATTTCGAGCAGGACCCGCATCCCAATCGCGGCACCCTCACCCTCGGCACCGTTGGCAATGCGTTTTTCCTCGGAACTCAAGCGGATGGGAGCCAACACGTCTCGCGCGCCAGGTCCCAACGACCAAGCAACCGTCCGGCGTCAGCGAATCTCAAGCGCATGCCGGTTGACGAGGTCCTGGTAGGTCCGCAACGCTCCACTTGCGTACTCCCGCCTGAAGTCCGCAAATCGCTGGAGGAGCTGCACGCTCCGATAGCCGCGCACGTGCTGCGGATGGGGGGAGCCATAGGCAAAGTAGCTTCGGATGAGAACGCTCCGCGCGTCCCATGGGAGGGCGGCAACATTCTCCACGAACTCGTCAAGACGACCCTGCCGCATCAGGTAAAACTCGACGTTCGACGTGTAAAAGGCAGACACCACTTCTCCGCGCTCAGAGAGATAGCGCGCGATGGCCCGGAGGGCGTGATACGCCGGCTAAATCACCCACCACCGGGATCACCAGGTTCCGGTCCTGCAACGCCTTCACGAACTGGAAATCAACCTCACTCGCGAGGAAGTTCTTGAGACGGCCCGCACGATCGCGCTCGAGAAGCAGGGACCGGAAGGTAGGATAGTCGGTGCGAGAGCGCGGATTGAAGCTCGTGAATCTGAGATCCAGTCCGTTTTGGATGAAGGTATCGTGTATCCGTGCAATCGTCGCCCGGTCCTCGGCGCTCAGCGCGATTCCGAAGGTCGCCACGGCCGCCGGAATCAGATTGCGCACTTGGTCGGCGCGCCGTGAGGTTGTCGGTGAGGCGTCCACATACTCCACGAGCGCTTCGACTCCGCCACCGGCCAGATCTGAGCGGTCGCGCGGGAGAGGCTTGGCAAACAGCAGGCTCAAGTACTCGGCCCGATCGCGTGAGGAGGCAAACAGTGCCTTGAAGAGCAGGTGCTGGAGCAGGTTGTCCCGCCGGATGTCGACGATAAAGGCGATTGACGGTCTGGAGGCGGCGATATAGCTGAAGTTCTGATCGGGGCCGACACCGAGATACGCGCCCCCTCCGGGGCTCAACCGCTCGAGCTCACCCACGACGTGCAGGTAAGACGCCTCGTTGGAGATCAGGTTGTCGGTGTCGAAATAGCCGGGCGGCTCCGAGAGCCGTTCGACGAGGCTCGCGTACGCGGAGTCGGACGGCGAGCCATGCCGCTGCGCAGCCGAGCCGCGGCACGCGGGAGCGTGAGCCGCGGCCGCCATCGCTACCAACCCGAGGACGATCCATCGCTGCGGGACTGGGAGATGGATCACTTCACGGCGCCGACTCCCCAAAACCGGAGGCGGTTAGGTCAGTTTCGCTTACCGGCCCACTCGCGCAAGATACGCACGGGCCTCTTCAACATGAGCGATAGCGGCACGGAAATGTCGCTCGCGCTCACGTTTGAATGGTATGTTCGCCGTGCTCGCGGCGCTATGGAGCAGCAGCTCGAGCTCGTGCATGGCGCCCCCGAGCGCTTGGTTCGCCATCCTGACGTTCACGTCCGCGTCCGCGCCCGGCGGGCGCACTGGCAAGCGCGCCAGCGTGCCCAATCGATCACGCCAGACCTGGGACCACTCCAGCCACTTCCCCTCCGAGCGGCGGGCCGGCGGTGTCGCGAGGGCGGCGTCCACAACGGCCTCACCGATCTGACCGCTCTCCCGCTGGCCTAGCCTTATGGTGCGCTGCAACTCGTCCGCGAGGTCTCTCAGGTCGCGGACCGTTACGCGGTCGACCTCCGGGACCGGAGCCGCTTGCGCCACATCCATCGCAGGAGTGGAGACGCCGAACCAACTCGCCGGTCGAAACACCTGGCCCCGCACGCGCTCCCAGTCCGAGCGGATCCTTGACAGGTCGGCCATCGCATATCCAACGTCGGCTTGCGCGTCGAGCGCGCCGGCAAAGTCGTACAGTCTCCCCCAGGCCCGGTGCCGCAACTGGTCCTGGCCATTTCCCCCTCACGGCCATGCTCAGCTCTAGCGCCTTTGCTGAAATGCGCCCAGCATCGTCAAACCCACCTGCCTCCGGAAGGTACACGAGCGTTTCGATTGCCTCGATCAATCGTCGATATGGTGTGGGATCGATCTTCTGCGCGACAGGCTCCGACGGAGCCTCGGCGGCGGGCGTATCCGCCTGCTCTGGTGCTGAATCGAGCCGCCCGAGCATGTAGAACCCGAGCGCGGCCACGGCGACCACCACGACCAGTACACGAGCAGACGACATGCCCGCGCGGCTCCCGGAATTGTCTAGGACGCGGAGTGCGAGCATCGATTCCCCTATCGTTGCGAGCTACCGCTACATCGATGTGTTTTCGGCCGACCAAAGGAAAAAGTTCACTCTTCCGGGGGCTGGGACGCCCCCGCGCTCACGCCTGGCTCGCCAAATTGAGCTCGAAGAACGCGACCTCGGGCGGGGCACCCAACCGAATGGGCAGGACCGACGTCCCGAGGCCGCGTGAGACATAGAGGAAGGGGCGCACGTCCCGGTACCAGCCACTCAGGTAACGCCCGGAGCCCCTGGGCCGTATTGGCGCCCACCCCCGGAATGCTACTTGGCCGCCGTGGGCATGCCCCGACAACACGTACTGCGGTGTGTACTGCGAGAGCCGGCCAACGCCCCCTCTCGGGAGACCCGCCGCCCGCCGGGGCGTATGGTAGATCTCATCGCGAAAAATCGGGCAATGTGCGAGAACGATGTGGTGCCGGTGAGGGGCAAAGCCATCCAGCGCGCCCATCAGGTTCGGCCATCCTCCAACCTCGTCGTCGAGGCCGGTGATCAGGACGTCGTGTCCGGCATGCCGGTGCAGCAGCGACTGGTTAATGAGCAGTTGGGCATTCGCAGCCTCGTATGCCCCGCGCAGCCGGCGCTCGTCCACCCGGGCCCATCGCTCCCAGTTACCGAGGATCGCGACCTTCGGGATCTGCTCGTCGAGGAGACCCAGGAACGCGGAAAGTTCTGCGATTCGGTCGCCCCTGTCGATCGAATCGCCGGTGAACAACACCAGGTCGGGACCGAGCTCGCTCACCGCCGCCGCGACCCGCTCCTCGTGGCCACCAACAGTCTGCAGATGCAGGTCGGTAAGCTGCACCATTCGAAAGACGGGCTCCCCACCGCGCCCTGGAGAGCCTAGGAAATGCCGCGTGACGGAAACGGTCTCCGCGAAAAACGCTGCCGGTTTCCCGTTCGACGCGGTCAGAATCACCTCCTCGATATCTCGGGCGTACTTTTCCGCGCAGTCGTCATGCGGGGGACCAAACACGCATCGGTAGCAGTAGGGCGACAAGGCGTGTTTCACCCAGGGAACCGCGGTCGCGAGGGGTCGCCAACCGAACTGGCCGGTCAGGTTGGTCGCGAGGGTGCTTCGGCCCGAGTACGAGTACCGGAGCGCGATGATCTCGTCACGTCCCGTGTACATGCGAGCGAGCATGATGGCCGTCTCGACCGCTTCCGTTCCGCTGTTGGTGAAGAAGGTTCGCTTGAGCCCGGCCCCAGGGGCAATCGCTGCCAACCGGCGCGCGGCGGTCACCTGGTTCTCGGTCAAGTACAGTGTGGAGGTGTGTCCCAGCCTCCCCACTTGTTCCCGCACGCGCTCCACGACCTCCGGATGGCAGTGGCCGAGCGAGGTCGTGAGGATACCGCTGAAAAAGTCCAGAAACTCCCGACCGTCGGCATCGACTGCTGTCGTACCCCGCCCTTCGACGAGCACCAGGGGGTCGGTGTAGTAAGGCTGCGCGCACTGAATGAGGAACTCCCCGTACCCCGATTTGACAGCCGCCGAGAGCCTAGCCGCACTGCTCGTTGCGTTCCCCATCCGATTCCCCTATGACAATGATCCGATACCCGAACATCGAGTGCCCAAAAACCGAAATCTCAATGCCCTAAAGCTACACAAAGTCCGCACCCGCAGTTTTCCCCTCACCGCTCACCACTGACCACTCTACTATTCACCATTCACCACTCCTCATCTGGCGTTGCTCACTCTCATCTGCCTCCCCCACCGATCTCCTCGAACGTCAAATTGGTGATGGGATACTCCGGCCAGTCCTTGTAGTCGAAGTGCCACCACTCGACCACGTACACGCTGAATCCTTCAGACTCCATCGCTTTTTTCAACAAATCCCGGTACCACCGTTGGCGGCTCGTACCACCCGGGTAGCCTGGAAACGCCCGCGGAGAGAATTCGTCGTAGCCGCCTACCATGCGCACCGGACGGCCGCTCGAACGCTCATATAGTGTGAGATCCACGGCCGAGCCACGATTGTGCCGAGACCCGCGCTCCGGATTGGCAACGAACATCCTCAGACTGTCGGGGGTGGCATCCCAGAACATCTTGCTCACGTACCATCGACGATAGGCATCGTGAATCAGCAACCCGTAGCCTTGGTCCCGGAGCTTGCGATGGGCCCGTACGAGGGCCTCGGCGGCCGGGCGCTGCATGAACGCCTTTCCTTCCGTATAGAAGGCCGTGCTCACGAAGTTGTTGGTCGTCGCGTACCGCATATCCCGCAGAATGGTAGCGTCCAGCTCCGTCAATTCGACGAGGTCGGGCTCACGAAACACGCCCGTTTCCTCCGGAGGTATCGCGGTCAAGGCTTCCCGCGTCAACTCGTCTGCTGGTCGGAGTGGAGTGATCTTAAACGTCGCTCCATTCCCGGCGCCCACCGGTCGCCTCGGGAAAACCATGCCTCCCGCCTCAGCCGCGGTTACCCGCCCGAGTTCATCACGCTCGAACACGACCTGCTCTCCCTGATAGAGTCCGGCGTCCGGAAACGCGAACACGCTCGTGGACACCTCGGTAAGGGGATACTCGAAAAACCACTCGATGAGAGCACGGAGACCGCCGTCCTTCTCGAGGATGTACAGCGTGTTGTAGTCCCAACCGTATTCGCCGATCAGCGGGCGCCAGCGCTCCGGCGGGGCGCGTGGGCGTGCAACCGTCACCCTACGTCCACATCTGCGCCTTGGCCACGCGCCCTTCAATCGACGAATCCGGCCCGAACGCACTGCTGGACAGGCCCGCAGGTTCGAGCACTGCGCGCTCCAGATACCGCGCGAATGGTACGTGCTGCGTCTGCTCCAACACGTACCCGGCAACGGCGATTGCGGCGTTCGAGTATTTCGTGCGAGTCCCTGGGGGATAGACCAACTTCGTTCCGTTCAAGCTCCGGACGGTCTCCGCGAGAGACGGGCCACTCGAATCGAGGTAGTGACCCACGGGAGGCTCCCGTACCAATCCGGAGCGGTGCGTCATCAGCCAGCGCAGGGTGATGGGCGTCTCGAACGGATTCTCCGGCCGGAAGTCTGGGAGGTAATCCGTTATTGGCACGTCGAGATCTAGCTCCCCGCGCTCGACGAGCTGCATGACCCCGATATCCGTAAACAACTTCGACACCGACCCTACACGATACACAGTGTTCGCGGTGGCGGGAGCGCTGTCGCTGGGGTCGGCCAATCCAAACCCCCGCGCCCACACAACCTCCTGACCGTCGACTAGGGCAATGGACACCGCCGGGAGCTGGTGCGCGACGACCTCCCGCTCGACGTACTGCTCGAGGCGGCGGGCAATACCAGCATAGTCCCCCGTTGCGCGCACGACCGCATCCGAACCATCGCGACATCCAAACGCACCGAGTAGAATCCCCGTGAGCACGAACCCCACGCGGACTCCGGGTATCCGCGCGACGCACGAGACACAGTTACTCCAGCTCCCGTTCCAGCTCGTTTGGAAATCCTTGCTCGAAATCATCGTGGCGACTGATCTGTGGCGGCGCACGACGCCGCGCCAACGTTGGCCGCGGTTCCAAGCCATCCCATATACGGCCTTTACAGAAGGGGCATCGGGACCTTGTCAGTCCCACCGAGCAACCGCCCGGGCGATTTCACCATACGCATCCTGCGGGGTCAATCCGACTATGATGCCTGCGTCGAGCTGCAGCGACTGACGTGGGGTGCAAATTTCACCGAGCTGGTCCCTCCCTCCCTCCAGATGGTGACGCAAAAAATGGGTGGCGTCGCGGCCGGGGCGTTTGACTCCGACGGCGGGATGGTGGGCTTCGTCTACGGCATGACCGGGGTGCACAACGGACGCGTCGCGCATTGGTCTCACATGCTCGCGGTCCGCGAGCGCGTCCAAGGACTGGGGCTGGGGCGCCAGCTCAAACAATTCCAACGCGAGCTGCTGCTTGAGATGGACATCGATCTGATCTACTGGACGTATGATCCGCTCGTGGCCCGCAACGCGCACCTGAATCTCAATCGGTTGGGTGCATCCCCCATCGAGTACGTGCGGGACATGTACGGTGGCGCTACCGACAGCGACTTGCACAGCGGTCTGGGCACGGACCGATTCGTAGTCGAGTGGCAAACCTGTGGGGAGCTAGCCACCGCCCGTGCACGGGGCGATCGACTCCCCAACATCGGGCGTTACGATACGCTCCCAGCTGTCAATGCGAACGCGGAGGAGGGACCGCTTTCACGCGCGGACTCGGTGCGAGTGGAGATCCCGTCGGACATCATGGCGACGAAGCACGAGTCGGCCGACGTTGCGTGGCAATGGCGCCTCACGACGCGGCGCGCCCTCATGGACTACCTCGCGAGCGGATATGCCGTCGAGGCGTTTTATCGAGACGGCCGCGATGGCCGTTGCTACTACGTAGTGTCGAGGGTAGGAACATAGCGTCATGACCCTCTGCGTCGGACAGATCGCGCTTCGGGAAATCGAGCTCCCGCTACGAGAGCCGTTTCAGATTTCGTCGGGAACCGTTGCGACCCGGCGCATTCTGCTACTCGAGCTTCGCTCAGTCGATGGTGCCGCGGCATGGAGCGAGTGCGTGGCGGGAGACCTTCCAAACTATTCTCCCGAAACGATCGAGACGGCGTGGTTGGCACTGAAACAGTGGGTAGCCCCGCGCGTCCTCGGCGTGCGGTTCGACAGCCCCAAGGCCGTACACCCGGCCCTCGAGCGCGACTTCCGGGGCCACCACATGGCCAAGGCGGCCGTGGAGATGGGATGCTGGGCGCTGATGGCTCGGACGGAGGGCGTGAGCCTGTCCCACCTGCTGGGCGGCACCCGTGACCAGATCCCCACCGGCATATCACTGGGGATTCAGTCGACCCCGGAAGCGCTGGTCGATCGCGCACGCGCGGCACACGAACTCGGATACCGGAAGATCAAGCTCAAGATCACACCCGGCCACGACATCGCCTACGTGGCCGCCGTTCGGGAGGCTCTCGGCGATGGTGCGCGCCTCATGGCCGACGCGAACAATTCATACACACTAGACGACGCGGAGCATCTAGCGCAGCTCGATGCGTTCGGACTCATTATGATTGAGCAGCCCCTGGCCTGGGACGATCTCAGGCGGCACGCCGAGCTGCAGCGGAAGTTGAAGACCCCAATCTGCCTCGACGAGTCGATCACGGGGATCGAGCGGGTCGAGGATATGATCGCGCTCCGGAGCGGAAAGATCGTGAACATCAAGCCCGGCCGAGTGGGTGGCTTTACCTCCTCCGTGGCGATTCACGATCTCTGCCAGCGACACGGGATTCCGGTCTGGTGCGGCGGCATGCTCGAGAGCGGCGTGGGGCGGGCGCACAACGTCGCTCTCGCGTCGCTCCCGAACTTCTCGCTCCCGGGGGACCTGAGCCCGAGTGCGCGGTATTGGGAACGTGACGTCGTAACGCCCGAATGGACGATGAGCGCCGACGGGATGGTCCGCGTCCCGCGGGAGGCGACCGGAATCGGAGTCGACGTGGACATGGACCGTGTAGCTGACCTGACGACCCGTCAGGAGACGCTCACCGACGACTGACGAGACGTTCGATGCTCGGAGCCAGGCATTCCAACATGCGCCAGCCTGGCCGAACTCAAAGCAGCCTGGGGCGACCTGGGGCAACCTGAAGGATAGAGGGCCGAAGCCCGGGAGAGCCGCCGACCGTGTTACCGAATCTCGAGCCGCTGTTTCCAGCCGATGCGCGCCAACGGCTCATCGAGCTGCGACGTGATTTACACCGCCACCCCGAGCTGTCGCGGCACGAGGAGCGCACGGCCCGCCGCCTTCAGGATGAGCTTGAAGCACTCGAACCGGCGCACATTCAGCGCCTCGCCGGAACCGGCGTGGTCGCGCGATTTCGGGGAAAGGACCGCAATGCCCCGGTCGTCGCAGTACGGGGAGACATCGATGCCCTACCGATACACGAGGAGACCGGCCTCGACTTCGCGTCAGCCAATCCGGGAGTGATGCACGCGTGTGGTCACGATGTCCACGCGACCTGGGCCGTCGGGGCGGCGTATCTCCTGACCAAGCATCCGGCCGCGGGTGACGTCGTGGCGATTCTCCAACCAGCCGAGGAGGCGGGCAACGGAGCAGCGTCGATGGTCGACGCCGGCGCGTTGGAGGGGGTGAGCGCAATCTTCGGAGCGCACGTCGATCGACGCTTCGCCGTGGGGCAGGTCGTTGCCGAGGCCGGACCACTCAATGCGGCCACCGACATGTTCGAAATCGAGCTCATGGGAAGTGGCGCGCACGGGGCGCGTCCCCACGAAGCCGCCGACCCAATCGTCGGGGCAGCCGCGCTGATCGGTGCCCTGCAGACGATCGTCTCCCGGCGCTTGAATCCCGCCTCTCCTGCCGTTGTGAGCGTGGGCTCTATTCACGCGGGCGCCGCCTCGAACGTCATCCCCGACCGCGCGACGCTCAAGGGCACGCTGCGCGCCTTTGACCCCGAGGTCCGGCAGATGCTACAAAACGAGGTGCGCCACATCGCGGAAACCACGGCGGCACGTCACCACTTGCGGGTCGAAATCACCATCGAACGGGGGACCCCGGCCGTCATCAATCTCGAGGAACCGGCCGGTTGGGCGCGGACGGCAGCCGCCAACGTGCTCGGTGAGGATGCCATCGTCCCATTGGGGTTCCTCAACATGGGCGGCGAGGACTTCTCCTGTTATCTCGAGAAGGTGCCGGGCGCATTCCTTCGAATCGGTGGCCGGGAGGAGGGTGGCAAGCCCATTCCAGCACACTCGCCGCGCTTTTATGCAGCCGAGGACAGCATCTTCGTCGGGGCCGCGGTGTTGGCTGAGACGGCAAGGGTCGCGGCGGAGGCGCTCAAGGGAGGATGAGCAGCCTACCGCATCTCAATTATTTGCGGCGGGCGGGTCCGCGCCCCCGGTCCTACTCCTTAATGGTTTGGAGAGAGCTTGCCTAGGGGGACGTGGATCGACGCGGAAAACGTCCAACTACTCTGCGCCCGTCACGACATCCAGAAGCGAGATCGAATCGAGTGAATGTTTCCGGGGGCGCTTTCCGGCTGGATGCCACCCGCGGCAACCCAGTTAAGGGGTCCCCATCCTAGACTCCCCATTGCTCATCGGTGCCGCGGCGATCGTGGCCGGCGCCGTGGCAGCCGTATCCGGTTTCGGAATCGGCAGCCTCCTCACACCCCTGCTCCTACTCTCGATGCCTACCGCGCACGCGGTGGCGATCCTGGCCATCCCCCACGCGCTCGCGACAGGGATTCGCTGGCTTCGCCTTCGCTCGGATGTGGATCGGCCGACGTTTCGGCAGTTCGGCGTTGCGAGCGCCGTGGGCGGTTTGGCCGGCGCCGCTCTTCAATCTCAGCTCGGGAGCCCTGCCCTCACGATCGTGCTCGCGTCGCTCTTACTGCTCGCGGGGACGACAGAGCTGGCCAAGCGCCGCATTCCGTTGCCCCAGACGCGCTTCTGGCGGCTGCTCGGCGGGACGCTGTCCGGCGCGTTCGGCGGGCTCGTCGGTAATCAAGGAGGCATTCGCGCCGCGGCCCTGCTCGGATTCCAACTTCCACCGCGTCGCCTCGTCGCGACGGCGACCGCCTCCGCGCTCCTTGTGGACGCAGCGAGGCTGCCCATCTATCTGCTTTCGGCGGGTACCGTGATCGCCAACGCGACCCAGCTCTGGGTCGCCGCGTCCGTTGGGGTCACTATCGGAACCTTCCTGGGCGTCCCCGTGCTCAGCCGGATTCCAGAGCCCGTCTACCGGCAGCTCGTCGGTGGAGTACTGGTTGCGCTGGGAATCGCATTGGTCGCCGCCGCCGTGTAGCACGCGGACAGGGGGTCAGGACCTTGGCTCGGGTCGGCTAGTGCGAGGCTGCCGGATATCGGCGCTCCGACCACATGACATGAGCGTCACACGTACCGCTGTGATGGAGAAACGGCCAACCAGGCCGAGGCTCCTCCGCGGGAAGGCCCAGCGACTCCGGTCGGGCATCCGGCTGCTGCAGCAGATGGTACACGGTCATCGAGTCCGGTAGGTCGGCACCCGCAGCCAGCTGACCGGACGCTTCGATAATGAGCCCTCTGTTCGGAAGTGAGACGATGCCAGCCGTCACGTCCTCGCAGAGCCGTTCTCGGAAGGCGGGGCCGCGGAGGCCCTGCTTCCTGAGCATCCGCTGATGGTCTAGAAACGGTGCGAGGGAGTCGGAGAAGCACGAGACTGAAAAGCGGTCATCACCCGCCTCGTCTCCCAGACACGTGAACGCGCCGTCGCCACTCGACTCCACCCGAACCCCGCCATCCGTGGGGCTCAGGAACGTCACGCCATCTCGCGCTCCTGCCGGGAGCATTCTCAGCAACTCGTCGACCTGCCGCTCGACCGGAGCCTGAGCCCAAGCACTCGGAATCGCGAGCCCGGTAACAGCCGCAACGACTCCCACGATACCCGCGTATCGGGTGGAAAGACCTCATTCACGACCTCCGAGTCTGGGGCTCACGCATCCCTGCCCTTCCACCTCCAAAAGTAGTACGCCGGGATGCCACTCAGGACAAAGGCCGTCCCGATCGCCGCGCGAAGCGGCTGGGTGTAAACCGTGTTCAAGACGATGGCAACGGCCGAAAGTACGAACAGGATCGGCGTGACGGGATATCCCGGTACTCGAAACGGCCGCTCCGCGTCCGGTTGGCGGCGACGGAAGACGAACACGGCGACCGCGGCTAGGGCGTAAAAGATCCACCCCGCGAAGATCACGTAGGTCAGGAGCTGCTCGAACGTCCCGCTCAACGCGAGCACCGCAGCCCATGCCGACCCCGTGATGATGGCAGGTGCCGGGGTGCCAAAGCGCGGGTGGACTTCTCCCAAGCGGCGAAAGAAGAGCTTGTCCTGCGCCATCGCGAAGTAGACGCGGGGCGCCGTCAGGGCAATGGCGTTCGACGCACTGAATATCGACACCAGGATCACGACCGCGATGAGCTTCGCCCCAGCAGGCCCGACGAGAGCACCCACCGCATCCGCGGCAACTCGATCGGATAACGACACGCCCTCCGGCCCCAGAGCCGCCACGTACGCCATGTTAGCCAGTACGTAGAGCACCACCAGCACGGCGGTCCCCAGGACCATGCCGCGAGCGAAGATACGCTGTGGATCGCGGGCCTCACCAGCGGAGAATGTGAGGTACTGCCACCCCTCATAGGCCCAGAGCACGCCGATCATCGCCACGCCCGCACCGGAAAGGAGCGAGAAGCTCATGGTTTCGGGCCAGAACGCCACCTTCCCCCGCTCGGCGAGCCCGGTCCCCGCCAGGAGCAATACCACGCTCATGACCAGAATGACCGCTACTTTGATTGCAGTGGTCCAATTCTGAACGAGGGCGCTGTGCCGGGTTCCGCGCACGTTGATCACCGTAACGCTTGCCAGGAGTGCGAGGATCGTGATCTTCTCGCCGACTGGACCCAGCGGAACGAGCTCGTCCAGGTACGCGGTCGCCGCCACGGCCAGCGCCGCAGCCGAGCCGCAAGCAATCACCACAAAAAACGCCCAACCGTACAGGAACGCCGTCAGCGGCCCGAATGCATCGCGAAGGAACACGTACAGCCCGCCAGCTCGCGGGTTCATCGCGCCCAGCTCCCCATACGTCAATGCACCGAGTAGTGAGAGGATTCCACCGACCAACCACACCAGGAGCGCCACTCCCGCGTAGCCACCCGACTGCCTCAGTGCAATCCCCGGTACCAAAAAGATCCCCGATCCGATCACGATACCGATCGCGATGAGGGTGAGCTCTCGTTGGCCGAGCGTGCGCTCGAGCGAGGTGGTCATGGTAGAGATCCGGAGATGAGCGGATGAGATGGTAGCGCGGGAGTAGCACCGGCGCTACGGCCCCTCATCTCGCCCCGAAGTACCTGGTGTCCGGTTGCAGTTCCGGTGGCATCGGGGGCGGCGGGATCGAGAGACCCGACTCGTAGTCCAGCCACCGCTTCGTCCTGGCTTCGCCAATTGCGCGCAGTGCCTGCCTCCCATACGGAGCCCGATTGAGCGTCTCGTAGATCAACTCGCTCCGGCCAGATCCGGCAACTCGAATGAGCGCGAGGATGCCCTTGTACGCGGTAATGAAATCCGGTGCCGTGAACGTCACGGCATTGTCCGCGTAGTTGACGCCCGGGACTCCATCGAGAATCGTGAGGCTGCCAGGTGGCCACGCCTTAAGGGCAGCCGCGACGGGCCCTTCCAGCGTCATTGCCTTCATTTCCCCGAGCCGCAGCAATGCACGCCTCGCTGCCGAGCGCATCTCGGCATGCACTTCGTCTAGCGGGAGGAGATCGGCCTCCGACGCACTCTTTGCATGTTTCACCACGACGCATTCGATCCAAGGCATCGGCTCCGCGAGGTCCGCCTGGAGCTTGTCGTCGCCGGTTACGAAGACGACCGGGACGCCCACTCGACCCCATGAGTATCCGATCAACTCCGGTTCGGTTACCATATGGCCGTTGATGTAGGGCTCGACGCCGCCAGTGTAGGTGTGCGACAGGAATCCGCGACTCCCCGGCTTGGCGTGCATCCCCACGTTCACCACGGCGTCGTAAGCGCCTTGTTCCACGAGATCGGAGTATGGGTCGAACGGCCGGTCACGGAAAATCATCTTTGCCCGTTCGTCCAGTTGATCGAGCAAGATGTCCGGCTCGTGGTTGCCGCTCCCATGACCATCGGTCACGTCTACCGCCGTCGCCCCGCCGTCAAACAGCCCCGCGATCACGGCGTTCACGTCATCTATCAGGAGCTGGCGCCCCTTGGCATACAGGGCGGGATAGGTGATCGTGATCATGCGCCAGTCGTTCTCACCCGAGAGGCCCTCCATGTCATGCAGCAACAAGACCTTCAGCGGGCGGCTCTCCTGGGCGGTGGCGACTGAAACCATGCAGAGCATCGCGCCGACCATCGCTGTTCGTTTCATCGGGAGCTCCTCGAGCTATGGGTGCACGGGCACCGCCAACGTCCGTCGATCCACCTCGACAGCCGGCGCGAGCAATCGCTCGTTGCTTTCCGCGACCCTACACGAGTACTAGTGTTCGTCAACGGGCCGAACCTCGCAACTCGGCCCGCGACGAAGGCGGCCGTGCAATCGTGCTGGGCTGCCCCCCTATGACTCCAATGGGTTACCGTATGGTAGCTGGAAATGGTGAGTGCGTTCGCGACGAGCGCGACCCCAAACCCTTTATGCAGGAATGACTGGAACGAATTGGCGCACGGCGCGCCGAGTGGATTGAGGAACATTCACTTCTGAGTTGCGCGCACCGTCGGATGGAACGGACAGCACGCACAGCGGGGCCTACCTCCTGCTATCGCGGCGCGAGGTAGATGGCCAACGGCGCATCGACCGGCACGTCGATCTGATGGGCATGCCCTGACTCGGCGCCGCTCCGGTTCGGGCCAGCGGGTCCTGCGCCACTGGTTTCACAAGGTCGGAGTGTAAACATGCGCCACCAGTCTTCACGAGCCACCAGTCACCATATGATGGTCTCAGCGCTGCTCGTGCTCCTCGGGGCGGGCGCCTGCGCCTCAGATGTCGGCACGAGCGGCCCCGGGGCACGCACCCTCGACGACATCCTCAAGGCGGGCACCATCAGGATCGGGCTGAACCCGAGGATCCCGCCTCGCGCTTTGTACGACGACCAGAACGAGATCGTTGGCTTCGAGCCCGACGTCGCCGCGGAAATCGGCCGGAGGCTGGGCGTGAACGTCGAGCTCGTCGTGGTCGGCTCCCCGGACCGCATTCCGTTCGTCGCCCTGGGTAAGTTGGACGCCGTGATGGGTGCGATGACCCGCGATTCGAGGCGGGCCAAGGTCATAGATTTTTCGGTGCCGATCCACTCCTCGACGTATGGCGTTCTGACGCGCAAGGACACCAGGATCACGACGTGGCGGGAACTCAACGACGAGCGAATCACCCTCGTACAGGTGCGAGGTACCGTCACGGTCGAGATCGTCCGGCAGATGCTGCCCGAAGCGAACCTGTTACTGCTCGACAATTATGCCGACCGGGACCGGGCGATCGCTCAGGGCCGCGCCGACGCGTCGGTGGACGGGATCGACACCCTCATCTACCGGTTCGCTCAGGCCTTCACGGACGTCGACTGGCACTGGTTCGAGACGTCCGATCTCAGGCCACCGGACTTCGCCGGATTTGGGGTCGCCAAGGGCAACGACACGCTCCGCGATTGGCTCAACGTGGCCGTCTACGAAATGCACGCATCGGGCTTCATCGACAGCCACTGGGAAGAGTGGTTTGGCGCCCCGATGGCCACACCGGTACCGGTCACCCCGTTCTTTTGACCGGAAACGGGACACACTGAGTGGCCTATACACTGCAGTGGGGCCAGGTAGTCGGATACGTTCCCTATCTCATCGGCGGTGCCTGGCTCGCCCTCCAGATCGCTTTCTTGGCCTTCGCCGGCGGCATCGCTATCGCCACCGTGAACGCGGCCATTCTGTCGTATGGCAGGAACCGTTTGATCCGCGGTGTCGTCAGTGGCTACGTCACGTTCTTCATGAACACACCGGCTCTCGTTCAGATCTTTTTTCTGTTCTTCGCGTTACCCGAAGCAGGCATCGTCCTGACCTCATACCAGGCGGTGCTCCTGGGTCTAACGCTCAACGTCAGTGGGTATCTCACGGAAATCCTCCGAGCCGGTTTCCAGTCCATCCGGAAGACCGAGATCGAGGCGGCGGAGACACTCGGCATGAGCATCGTCCAGATGACATGGCTGGTCGTCTTGCCACACATCTTCAGGGTCTTATACCCGCCGTTGACCAACCAGTACATCATCCTGACGATGACTACATCCATCGCCGCGATCTTCGGCCTCGAGGAGCTAACGGGCCGGGCGTACAATGTCAGCGCCGAAACGTTCCGCTCCTTCGAGGTTTTCACCATGTCCGCCGGCCTCTATGTCATTCTGACGCTCGTCGCAAGCGTCATTCTTTGGGCGGCTGGGCGCTACCTCTTCCGCATTAAAGCGACGCTCGTCTGAATGGGCGGCACACTGTTCGAGCAACTCCCGCTCTTTTTCACATCCTCCAATGTGGTGTTTCTGGCTCAGGCCTTTGGAGTGACCCTGGCGCTGTCTGCCGTCGGCTGCGTGGCGGGCTATTCGTTCGGCACGGCGCTAGCCGTTGTGCGAAACCGTCACGTCGTCGATTTCTGGCTGGCACGACTCGGCTCGACCCTGTTCAGCGAGACGTTCCGTCGTATTCCGTTCTTGGTGAAGCTGATGGTCGTGTTCTTTGCCTTCGAGGTCTTCGGCCTCAGCGTGTCGATGTTCACCGTCACCGCCACTACCGTAGCCCTAGCGGCAGCCGCCTTTTCGGCCGAGATCATGCGCGCCGGCCTCGAATCGGTACATCCAAGCCAGTGGGACGCCGCGGAATCCATGAATATGGGCGGCCTGACGAGCCTCAGGCTGTGGGCATTGCCGCAGTCCTGGAGGGTGATCCTCCCGCCTGCACTGAGCTTTACGGTCGGCCTGATCAAGTCGACCTCGATCGCCTCCCAGATCGCCGTCTTCGAGTTGACCTACGCAGCCAAGGTGTTGAATCAAAAGGGATTCTCGCCCGTGTTGAGCTTCGGAACGTTGCTCGTCCTATATTTCGCGATCTGCTATCCGCTCAACCGCTACGCGCACCAGCTTGAGGTGCGGCTCGCTGCGCGACGGGGCCGCGAATCGGCATCAGAGTTGTTTGGAGAGGCTGGTGCGGCCTGACACCGGCATCCACGCCGTCACCACTCTTCCATCGACCCTCAGGGGTAACGCTCAACCCAACAGTGGCGAACTACTCATGAGATCATCGACCAGTCCGGGAACTCAGTATCTGCAGGGCGCCATCGACTGCCACACGCACGTGTGCCCCCACATCAACGGTCGCTCCGTCAACGCCTTCGAAGCGACCCACCAGGCAGCCGATGCCGGCATGCGCGCGCTAGGGTTGATGGACAATTTCGGAAACAGTTCCGGATTTGCTGCGCTCGTGATGGCCGAGCTTGGCCATTTGGGTGTGGAGGTGTTTGGAGGCATCATCATGCAGCCAATGGCGGGCGGTGTAACCGTCGAGGCGGCTCGTACTGCATTGCGCTACGGTTATGGACCCGGCACCGGCGCGCGGTTCGTCTCCCTGCCCACCCATCACACCCGACACGTGGCCGAGCGTGAAGGACGTGGCGAGGCATATCTGAAAACGACGTTTTCCGTACCCAAATCGGGCAAGGTACCCGACGAAGTCCTCGAGATCATGGACCTCGTCGCGGAGGCTGACGCCGTATTCGACTGCGGTCACGTCGCAGGGTACGAAGCCATTGTGCTCGTCGAGGAGGGCAAGCGCAGGGGACTCAAGCGGCTGCGGACCCATTGCGCGCGTTACTCCGAAGAAGACATCAAGGCCATTGTTGAGAACGGTGCCTATGCGGAGTTCTCATTCTTCATCCTCACACATGCCACCCAAGTTGGGCTCACCCATGTCGACAAAGAAAAGCACCGCGTACCGGGAATGACGATCCAGGAGATGGCCTCCAAAATCTGGGCGGCCACGCCCGAGCGGGCGATCGTATCGAGCGACGCCGGCGTCTTCTTGCTCCCTCCACCGGTCGAGGCCTTCCGTGAGTACATGTTGCTGCTGGAAAGCGAGGGGTTCAGCGAGGGCGACATCCGCCAGATGAACTCGGCCAATCCGGCGGAGCTCTTCCGCATTTCAGCTCCAACGGCCGGCGCGGCATAGCGGTTCGGCTCAGGCCTTTCACTCAGTCTTCCGAGGAGCGTCGTCCCCTGCCCCACCTCGAGATCGCCGGCCTTGCTACGAGCTATGACGGCCGCAACCGAGTCCTCGACGACGTCAGCATCGACGTCGGCCGGGGGCAGATTGTGAGCGTGATCGGCCCCTCGGGCTCGGGCAAGAGCACCGTACTGAGGAGCGTCATGGGTCTCACCGTGCCAGAGTCGGGCACGGTGAGCTTGGATGGGCAGGTCGTCGACTACCGAGACAAGAAGAGCGTACGCTCACTTCGCGATCGCGTCGCCATCGTGTTCCAGCAGTACAACTTGTTCCAGAACATGAACGCCCTACGAAACGTCACGGTAACTCCCGTCAAGATCCGGAAGCGCGACTCCGCTCAGGTCAACGAAGAGGCCACTAGCCTCCTCCGCAAGGTCGGCCTCGGCGAGAAGCTGCACGCCTATCCGGACGAGCTGTCGGGCGGCCAACAGCAGCGGGTGGCGATTGCCCGCGCATTGGCGCTCAAGCCGGAAGTCCTCCTTCTGGACGAGATCACCTCGGCACTGGATCCGGAGCTGGTCAGTGAAGTGCTGGACGCGATCCGGATTCTCGCATCCGACGGGATGACGATGATGATCGTCTCCCACGAGATGGCGTTCGTCCGGGAGATCTCCACAAAGGTCGTCATGATGGACCGTGGTCGGGTCGTCGAGGAGGGCCCGGCAACGCAAATTTTCGACGATCCACAAACCCCGCGATGTCGCGAGTTCGTCGGGAAGATCCTCCGCCACGGGTGACCGCCGCCTTGCTACCGAGAATTGAAGACCGAGAGCGAGCCTGGCGGCATCGGCAACAGTGGCGCAAGCGAGGACCACTTCGGAGTCGTGATGAGAATCCGGACTATTGAAAACCCGATCATCCGAGACAGAGTCACCTTCCTGAAGACGTCTGCGGAGACCGGTGGCGAGTATTCGGAAGTCCTCATCGAGCTTCACCCCGGTGGCGGGAACGAGCCTCACTATCACACGTCGTTCACTGAGTCATTTACCGCCCTCGAGGGGCAGCTTGGCGTTCTAGCAGGAAGCAAGCGCCGTCTCCTGAGCCCAGGCGAGTCCGCCACCGTGCCCCCCCGAATGGTCCATTGTTTTTTCAATCCATCCAGTCGGGTCGTCAAGTTCAAAGGAGAGGCGAGGCCTGGCCACGAGGGCCTCGAGCAGTTCGCGCAAATCGCCTATGGACTGGCACGGGATGGACACGTGAACAAGAAGGGATACCCCAACAGACTCTCGCACGTAGCCCTGCTGATGGAGATGGGTGACGTCAGAATCCCGGGCCCCACTTTCAAGCTCCTCGCCCCCGTACTCCGCTGGATCGCCCGCCGTGCCCGCGAGCGGGGGCTCGAGCGGGGCCTCGTCGAGCGATACTGCACGTGATGAGCGCGTCGAACGTATACGAAGTACGTACGAATGCGGCCACGGGGCGGTTGTGAAAGCTCGAGGTAGCCTTCGCTGGGGACGACTAGTCGTCGCCACGTTCGGGGCCGAGTTACTCCTCATTCTGCTGCTCGTAGCCCTGGTAGCGATCGCCGGCCCGGGCGAGGGGGATGCGCAAGAGTTCGCCGATCGCCTCGGCCGGTGGGTTGGGCCCATCGGCGGGGCTCTAGTGAGCTTCACCGGAGCCTTATGGTTGGCGCGGCCGCTTGCACGCGGACGCGTGCTGCACGGCCTACTGCTCGGGATTTGTCTCGCACTGCTCGATGTCGGAATCCTCGTTGCGAGCCGGACAGCATTCGAATGGGTCTTCGTCGGCTCGAACCTCGGCAAGATCGCCGCGGCGTCTCTTGGTGGGATCGTCGCCAGGCACAAAAGCGCCTCGCAGTAACGGCGACGGAGCGCTTTCCGCCTGTACGATTCCTTCCCGCCCGCTCCGTTCGCTAGCGGCCTCACCTCGCCGGACCTTCAGCGCGGATTCCTGATCATCAGCGCGTCGATCGCTCCCTTTCGCGCCTGGTGTTATTGGTGGCCAGTGCGCCGGAGGTGGCCCTCGACCGTTTCACTGGCGTGGGTCTCGGTGTGGCATCGGGGTGGTCAACCGGTGGGACGCGCCGCGTGGACTGCCCTACAGGGCAGCTACACAGCTGGCATCGCAACCGCGCTACTCCTGTTACCCGTGGCGCTACTCTTCGCTCGCCTGCTCCGCCAACAGCCCTGGACGCCCGGGGTGCGATCAGCTGCTCGTCTTGCCCACGTCAGGCGATACGAACCATACTCCCTACGAGCGGCTCGAGCAGTCCAAGCCGTGAGCGTCGCGCTCCTGGTCGACATCCCACTGGGGACACCATGATACTCTTCGTCGCATCCGTCACCATCGTCATCACCGTGTCCGCGTTCTGCTCGCTATCGGAGGCTAGCCTGTACGCGGTACGCATCCCCTTCATTCGCAAGCTGGTCGAGCAAGGGAGTGCGGCCGGGCGCTTGCTCCTGGGTTTCAAGCAGGACATTCAGCAACCGATCGCAGCAATCTTGATTCTAAATACGATCGCGAACACCGCCGGCGCCGCCGTCGCGGGCGCTCAGGCACGGCAGCTCTTCGGCCAAGGCGCGCTCGTATGGTTCACGATCCTCTTCACGGGAACCGTGCTCGTGTTCTCCGAAATTCTCCCCAAGGTCGTCGGCGTGACGTTCAACCGAGTCGTGGCTCCCGCGGTGAGCATGCCGCTGAAAGCAGCCCTCGGGTTGCTCTATCCGCTGGTTTGGCTCACCGAGTCAGTCACCGGCCTCGTTCGAGGACAACCCCAACCCATCGCTCCCGAGGATGAGGTCCACCAGTTCGCGCGGATGAGCGCGGAGGAGGGAAGCATCCTTCCTATGGAAGCGGAGCTCGTGAGCAACGTGCTACACCTGAACGATATCCTGGCGAAGGATATCCTCACGCCCCGGGTCGTCGTCTTCAAGCTGCCAGCCGACCGGACGGTTGGGGAGGTCCGCGAACAGGTGAGCAGCCTTCCCATCGCTCGGATCCCGGTGTTCCGCGAGGCCGACCCGGAAAACTGGATTGGTGTCGTGCTACTCCGGGACATCCTTCGCTGCATTGCACAGGACGACTTCTCAGTCACGCTCGATTCGCTGGCAAAGCCGCTGCACTTCGTGCCGGAGAGCGCTCGCGGCCACGCCTTGTTGACCAGCTTTCTCGTAAAGCGGGCACATCTGTTCGGCGTAGTCGACGAGTTCGGGGCCGTCGCCGGTGTCATCACGTTGGAGGATGTGCTGGAGTCGCTGCTCGGAAAGGAGATCGTCGACGAGACCGATACGACCGTCGACCTTCGGGATGCCGCTCGCAAGCGGCGCGAGGAACTGCTGCGTGGCCATTCGGACGACTCGTAGCGACCCGACACCTCCAGTGGCCGGCGGCAGGACACCCAACGCCCTCGCCCGCGCGTTCGGAAAGGGTCGTTTCCCGCACCATTGCTCGTGGCTCATCGACAATCCCATTCGAGCAGTGCTTGTCACACCGAAGAAGCTCGCCGACCGGCTTCAGCTTACAGAGGAAAACCATGTTCTCGAGCTGGGGCCGGGTTCCGGCTACTTCAGTGTCGAGCTGGCACGCCGGATTCCTCTCGGACGTCTCGAGCTACTGGATGTCCAGCCACAGATGCTCCAGAAGGCCGAGCGCAAACTCAATTCCCGCGGACTCAGAAACGTGGGGTACACGGCGCACGACGCTGGTACCGATCTACCGTTCCCAGATCAGACTTTCGACGTGGCGGTCATGGTAGCCGTCCTCGGAGAGGTTTCAGATGCCGAAACGTGCTTGCGCGAGCTTCGGCGGGTCCTCCGAAGAGGAGGCGTTCTCGCAGTGCACGAGCAGATACCCGACCCAGATCGCATAGCTTTTGGGACCCTCCGATCATTGGCCGAGGGAGGAGGCTTCGTCTTCCGAAAGCGATGGGGACCGAACTGGAACTACACCGCCATCTTCGAGCGTGCCGCTGGGCACTCCGGGTGACTGGCAGTCACCCGGAATGATCCTGCCGCCGCTGGCGGTATGGTAGGAGCGATTCACGGTTGGTGGTTGCTTCGTCTGCTCGGGGCGCGGACATCGTCGACGGCCCGTTCGCAATCGCCGCCCAACCCGAGGGACTGGAAAGGAGAGGCCGAGTGATCAGCCGTATCTGGCACGGATGGACGACCCCTTCGAATGCGGAGGCCTACGAGACCCTGCTGCGGACGGAAATCCTTCCCGGGATCGCGGCAAGAGAGGTCCCCGGATACCGGGGGGCTCACCTTATGAGACGGGACGCACCCAACGAGATCGAGTTCGTCACGATACTCTGGTTCGATTCGATTGACAGTGTTCGCTCCTTCGCAGGCGAGGACTACGAAGCCGCCTACGTACCGCCCAAGGCACAGGCCGCTCTGTCGCGATTCGACGAGCGATCCAGTCACTACGAGACGCTCCTCTCGCCCCCCCCGACCGCGGCGTAGATTTCGTTGCGAGCCGCGGGCGTCCGCGCCGGCACCAACGACGAACCCCGAAGGCGTATCGATTATGGATGATGCTCGTATTGTGAAATTGCTCGAGGAAATCCGGGATCTCCAGCAAGACCACGCGGCCAACTATCGCGACGCCGTCCGCAATCAGCAGGAATCCATCCGGAATCAGCAAGACGCCATCCGATATCAGCGCACCGTGACGCGCCGGCTGATGATCTTTCTCGCTCCAGTGATCCTGCTCCTCCTGCTGTTGGTTGGCTGGCTCATGGTTCGGCTGGGGCCAATCTAGGGTGTTCGTGCGTGAAGATGGCTGACCGAAGCAACACGGCCTGGGGGGTTCGCCGCCTTGAGCCGAGAGTTGAAGTACGCCGCGGGTGTTCTCGGAGGCACGTTCCTGCTCCTGGCGTTGGCGAGCTGCTCGGTTCCGATAGGCGATTTACCACGTCGTTCGACAGTCTTGGATACGTCGCGAGCTCTTGGGGTCCACGTCGCGAGCACGCGGGCAAGCGACATCGCTTGGGAGGCCGCCGTTACCCATCGGGGGTTGCCCACACGCTGCGTCTATGCCGATAGCGCGCCACCTCGCGAGCGGCCATCGCTTCGCCAACTTGGACGCTGGTGTGTCGACCCACCTTACCCCACAGCGCCGGCCCCTGCCGGTCCAATCGTCACCAGGAGCGAAGACAATGCGCTTGCTGTTTTGCCTCACCCTGGTGTTGGCCTGTGGTCGGGCCGATCGTGAGTTGTCTGAGGTCGAGCGACTCGCGATCTCTTCAGCCGTCGATTCGGCCACTCACTCCTTCGAGGAAGCCCAGCGGACCCAGGACGCCGAGCGCACCGTAGCCCACCTGGCCTCGGATTTCTACATGTACAACGATGGTAGCCGGTCGGAGTACGAATCGGTCGTGGCCGGCATTCGGGAAACGTTTGGCTCGCTCCAGCACCTCGAGCCGGGTTTCGCCGACCTCGACGTGAAGGTGCTGGGTCCGGATGCCGCCGTGGTGTCCTTCACCTTTCGCGATTCCATCGCCACGGCGAGCGGGGACCTCGTACAGTTCCGGGGAGCTACCACACTCGTGTGGGAGCGCCGGGGCCGCGACTGGTTGATTACGTATGCCGACGCCGACCACTACGCCATCGAGCCGCCACAGGCGCCCCGTTAGCTGTCGCCCCCGACTGTCGATCCGCCGACCTGGCCCACGGCGAGAATGACCGCCCGCGACGTCTTTCTGACCGGCGCGACGGGCTATTTGGGCCGCCCGCTGGCAGCCGGCCTCCTGAGCCGCGGCCATGTGGTGCGCGCGCTCGTGCGGCGCCCGTCATCGGATACCTTGCTGCCTGGTGCTGAGTTGATCGTGGGCGATGCTCTGAGCGCTCCGACTTTTGCCCACGCTGTCCCGCCCGCCGACACGCTCGTCCACCTGGTCGGTGTCTCCCGCCCGAGCCCATTAAAGGCGCGTGCGTTTCGCGAGGTGGACCTGGTATCCGTTCGCGCCAGCATCGACGCCGCAACGGTGGCGGGCGTCGAGCACTTCGTGTACCTGAGTGTGGCTCACCCGGCGCCAGTCATGCGGGCGTTCGTTCGCGCCCGACAGGAAGGTGAGGCGTATCTCCGAGCCAGCGGCCTCGACGCCACGGTGCTGCGTCCGTGGTACGTCCTGGGACCCGGACATCGATGGGCGCACGCCTTTCAGCCGTTCTACGCGGTCTTCGAATTGTTTCCAAGAACCCGAGCCGCCGCGCAACGGCTGGGACTGGTCACCCGTGAGCAGATGGTCGCGGCGCTCATCAACGCGGTGGAGCACCCCGCGCGTGGATTTCGGGTCGTAGAGGTTCCGGAGATTCGCCGGCTCGCCAGCGAAACCGAGACAGCCCGCACTGGGCGATGACCCCGCGCGCCGGCTGATGGATCCCGCCTCCCTGGTCCCTTACGGACGGGCCATGCTCGCGTATATCCAGGGGGATGCCGCCGCCCAGTTCCTCATCCGCCGTGACGATGGGCTCGAGGAATCGCTCCCGGTGGCTCACTTTTTCAGAACCCCGAAAGAGTTCTCATCCATCGAACAGGCCGCCCTCGACCGGTGCCGGGGACGAGTCCTCGACATCGGAGCGGGAAGCGGCCTCCACAGTCTCTGCCTCCAAGAGAGAGGCTTCACCGTGTCCGCCATCGACCTCAGCCCCCAAGCAGTAGATATCATGAACGAACGCGGCGTTCTCGACGTGCGGCAGGAAGATATCCTCCAGCTGCACAACGAAACCTATAATTCGCTCCTGCTGCTCGGACATGGAATCGGGATGGCCGAGAACCTGTCAGGACTCGATCGTTTCCTGGAGCACGCACGAAGTCTGACGGCGACCGATGGCCAGCTCTTCATCCATTCCTTGGATGTCTCCAAGACCGATGATCCCCGGCATCTGGACTATCAAGCTGCGGCGAGTCTGGTCCGTACTGCAAGTGGCTCACGTGGACGTTGACACCATCGAGCGCACAGCCCAGCGAGTCGGCTGGACCTGCGAGCCGATTCTCGAAGCAGAGAATGGTGATTATCTTGCGCGTCTCGTCGCCGCGCCTTAGCAACACGGTTTCACGGACGGGCGTCGGCACCGAAGGCAAGGTCCAGTCCCCTATTACTAGGAGAAGTGATGCACACGACCCGACACGCGGCGGTCCTGGCGATCATCTTGATGGCGGTGGTAGGCTGCTACCACGCTACGATCGATACCGGGGCCACCCCGTCGCCCATCGTCATCAGGGAAGCGTTCGCTTCGAGCTGGGTGTTCGGCCTGGTTCCGCCAAAAACGGTCGAGACGGCACGCAGATGCCAGAGCGGCGTGGCGACCGTGGAAACGCGCTTGAGTTTCCTCAACCAGCTCGTAGGGTTTCTGACTCTGGGCATTTTCACGCCCATGGAGATCGTCGTCACGTGCGCCGCGCCGGGATCCGCATCCCACTCGGGAACGAGCGGCACCCCGGTCATGCATGTCGACTCCCCCGACCCAGCGGCTTGGCAGGGAGCCATTGCGACCGCGATCGAACGATCCCTCCATGAGGGTCGCCCGATCTCCCTTCGGCTCGATTGAGCTGGCGCAAGCGCCCAACTCCGTGGAACGCGCCAGTGCATGTCGGGATCCTGCACGTTCCCGCTCAAACGCTTCATGGACGAGCTGAACGAGGCCGGCATGATTCGCGTTGCCTTACTCCGTAGAGGCTCCGCAGGGAGAGCGATCAGATCGCGTGCCTGACGGCGGACCGCTAGCGACGCATTCCAGCGAGGACTCTGCCCTTATCGCGACGGCCACGTCCGTTGGCGCAGGGCTCTGGCTCTCGAAGATCCCGCCGGCGTGAGCGATCGGTCGCCTAAAGCGAGATGGTACACGAGGCCTCTCGTCGTGTGCTGCGGTGCGGTAGTCGCGGTTCTCATAGCGGTCGCTGCAGTGCTGGCGTCGGCCCTGTCGGTACCTGACACACTCGACCTCTCCCCCCATCACCCGTTCCGCTCGCCGGCGACTAACGAGCGCTACCTCTCCCTGTACGACGCCAAGGCGAGTGCGTGGCCGGTCTTCGCCGAAACCACCACCGTCGCAACTCCCCTCGGACCAACATTCGTCCGATTGAGCGAACCGCGGGAAGCCCCGCCCCTGGTACTGATTCACGGCGCGGGCGGGAATTCGTTACAGTGGGGCCCGAACATCCACGCCTTGGCGCGTGATCACCGCACCTTTGCGGTGGATGGGATTTTGGATTACGGCCGGAGCGTCTACACGCGGCGCATCGAGAATTCGCATGATCTCGTCGCTTGGCTCAACGCCACTATCAACGCCTTGGAAATCGAAGGTCAATTGCACCTCGTAGGTCTGTCTTACGGTGGGTGGCTGGCCAGCCAGTACGCCCTGCGGCATCCCGGCCGGTTGAGCAGACTCGTGCTCATCGCTCCAGCGGGTACGATCCAACCCCTGTCGTTCGAATGGATCGTACGCGCCGTACTCTGCGCCTTGCCTCATCGATACTTCACCAGGAGCTTCCTTTACTGGTTACTCGAGGATCTCACGAATCGCGGAGCCGCGAGTAAGGAAATGCTGGACCGGGAAATCGACATGGTGTACGCGGCCATCCGAAGCTTCAAACGTGTCCGCCTCGTCAACCCCGGTGTGCTGTCCGACACTCAGCTCCGAGAGCTGACGGTCCCGACGCTCTTCTTGGTTGGTGAGAACGAGAAGATCTACTCTGCCGAGGCGGCGGTCGCCCAACTGGCGTCCGTAGCGCCTCACATCCATACCGAAGTGCTGCCCAATGCCGGCCACGACCTGACAATCGTCCAATCCGAGTTAGTCGATGTCGCCATTCTCGACTTCTTGGAGTAGTCCGAGCCGCGCGCGCAGTCGCGGGACCGCGGTCGATCGACGAGCATCCCTGCATGCAGTCAGAAGCTGGTCGGTGGCGACGACGCATCAAGCGAAGCTCGAGCGTGAATGAGCCAAGTCGGACCTCGCCATCGTGACCAGCGATATCGGCCAGTTTGTCGAGCAGGCCTTTGAGCCACTGACTGAGCGATATCAGCTTCGGCTCGCAAACGTGGAGCACCTGGGTACCAATGCGTGGCACGCACGCCTCGAGACTGCAAGCGTCGGTATCGACATCTGGCACGACCCCCGCTGCGAGGTCCTCTTGTACATGAGTCGAACCGGTGGCTATCGCTCTTCCCTCGACGACCTCCTGCATTTCGTTAACGCACCCGCCGCCCAGCGTTACGCTGGCATCGATTCGAGCGACCGGGAGCGAGCCGAGCGGCGCTTGGCCGGAGCATCCGAACCTTGGCCGCATGAGCAGACGCACCTGGGGCGTGTTCACGTATCGCCACTTCGACCACCACCTTCGGCAGTTTGCCGTGTGACCGGCGTTTGGTGCGCCGTGACACCACTATCGCACCTAACAGGCGTTGGGAGCTGACGAGCGCGGCGGGAGGCGTCGATACGCGCGCCTTGATGGAACGAGTAGATCCAGCTGATAGGGCGCGCCTGACCGGGAAGTCGCCCGCAGCTGAAGCGCAGAACCGTTAGGAGCAGACGTGCAATTCATCAAATCGCTGCGTGACCGTGTTCGGAGCGGTGAGATCACTTGCAGTGTCCTGATGTGGCAGCGCCCTCGAGTGAGGGTCGGCGGCCGCTACGCTCTCCCCCCAGGAGAGATTGTCGTCGAGTCGCTGCTCGAGATTTCCCTCGAGGACGTCACGCCCGCCTTGGCACAGCGGTCCGGTTTCAACGGCGTCGTCGATCTGCTCAAGACAGCCAAACACGGCCGGGGGCGACGAGTTTTCCTTGTTGAGTTTAGCTATGTCGAGTAGTCCCGTTTTCGGACGAGCCGCCCGTGGCTCATCGTCCAACATCTGATGCCTAGCACGCGCGGGGAGCTGTCAAATACGGCCGTTTTGCAGGAAGGCGTTGGTATGAACGCTCGGCAACCTCATCGTTACAGTCAACGACAGCCTCGTCCGACGAGCGGGTTGTTTGCAGCTGAAGCACAGAACCGTTATGCCTAATAGTCCGCCCGAACGCTCGGAGGCCGTCCCTCATATCGAGGACTGACAGTTGGCAAGCCACGGCTCACAGTTCGGGCTCCTGAGCGGGCCTTTCGCCCCCACAGAACACCTCAGCACGAGGAGAGCGAAGTGAAACGATTCATGTTGCTGCATTTCGGATTCGAAAAGCCCACCCAGGAGATCATGGCCGCCTGGGGCAAATGGTTTGCATCGGTCGCAGACAAGACCGTGGAAAACGGGGGTTTCCACGGCGGTGCGCGAGAAATCTCGCATAGCGGAACCAAGGACCTACCCATGGGGATGGAATCCATCACGGGCTACTCGATCATCAAAGCCGATAGCCTCGAGGAGGCCGAAAAGATCGCGCAGGACAATCCATTCATTGCGAGCATCCGGGTCTACGAAATCATGTCACAGTAGGTCCATCTCACAAATTCATGCTCCCGAACGCAGGACCTCCAGCAAGCTCTACCTGCGTTGCCGGTCCCAGCTCGCCGTCGGTGACATCGCCGGAAGATCCCGTGCTCCACCGCGGTCGTGGCCGGCGTGATGAGTACACGGCAAGCTATTCCGAGAGGAGTGGCCCCTTAGGCGCCAGCGGATAGATCGACACCGAATCAGGGAGTGGAATGTCAGGCATTGGCTTGCTCAATGAAAAGCCGCTTCATGCGTCGTTGAAGGATTGGTATGCACGGCCGGGGGATCAATTCGAAGTAGCGGTGGATGGATTCGTGATAGATATCGTTCGAGATGATCTGCTGCTGGAAATCCAGACCGGCTCTTTCGCATCCATCAAGTCGAAGCTGGTGGACCTGATACGTGCACATCGGATACGATTGGTCTATCCAATACCCCAGGAGAAGTGGATCCTCAAACTGACGAAGGATAACAGCGGCGGAGCGACTCGCCGCAAATCACCCAAGAGAGGACACGTCGAGGATCTCTTCTGGGAAATGGTGAGCTTCCCTCAGTTGGTCGCGAACCCCAACTTCTCGCTCGAAGTACTGTTGATAAAGGAAGAAGAGGTGCGACAGTATGAGGGGAAGCGGATGTGGCGCAGGAGAGGGTGGGTTATCCAGGAGCGACGGTTGCTGGGCGTGGTAGAGCGGTTGTTGTATGAGGAGCCGGCAGATTGGCGAGCGTTGCTTCCGAAGGATTTGGGGCCGTTTACCGCCGGAGATTTGGCGGAGGCAATCAATATCAGGAGACAGTTAGCGCAGAAGATGGTGTATTGTCTGCGAAAAGTCGCGGCAATCACGCTGATCGGCAAGCGGGGGCGGGCCAACCTGTACACAATGGCAGACGCCTAAAGAGTCCATTGACCAGCCGGCGCGTACGTTCTGGTCGGCGTCCAGCCAAATCACCTCGACGCCGTAGGCCAACCGCCTCACGGGCAAATGCACCAATGGGGACGCGTTCATTTGTGAGGAAGCCCATGCATTTGTGGCTCGGCGAGCGATCGTGCACGTTTAGGCTATTTGATAACAGCGTTTCCCTCGGCTCGATCCATAGGAGGAAACGGATGAACGATTCCCCGGAGGGCCTCGCTCGGACGTGGCTCCGCGCTTGGGACACCCGCGACCTCAGCCTGCTTCGCCTTGCTCCGGATTTCGTCCACACGAGTCCCTTTGGCCGGATCGAGGGTGCCGACGAGTACCTGCGCAACGTGGAGCCCATGTCGCGGAAGAGCGTGCGCAGGATCAAGGTGCGGGACGTGATCGAGGGCGAAGGCCGGGCGGGGATCACGTACGAGCTGGAGACACCGGCAGGACTGTCGAAGCCTGCGACTGGGTCTTCGTGGAGAACGGCCGTATTAAGGAAGTGAACTCCTATTATGACAGCGTGACGAATCGCGCGGCGCTCGATAGCTGACCTCTATGAAGACGCTGCTGTCGAATGACATTGCCACATGCGAGACATTCTTGCGGTTATCATAGGCGCGGTCGTCGGCACGATTGCCTTGTTCATGGTTGGGATAATCGCCAACTCCGGCAACAGGAGATGGTTTTGTGATGGCACTGCAGGTAACGGGTGTATGTCCGCTTCTCCAGGTCTTCGATATGCCCGAGTCGATCGCATTCTACCGCGAGGTACTTGGTTTCGAGATCATCGACTCGGCTCCCGCCGGGGACGATTGGGACTGGTCCTGGCTACGCCTGGGCGATGCGGAGTTGATGCTCAATACTGCCTATGAGGAGCCTCATCGCCCCGCGAGTCGGACCCTCGCTCGCTTCACGGCGCATTCAGATACAATCTTGTTCTTCCAGTGTCCCGATGTCGATGCGGCGTACGCCGAACTACAAGGTCGAGGCCTCGACGTCGAACCACCAACGGTCGCCCACTACGGCATGAAACAGTTGAGCGTCAGGGATCCCGATGGATACCAGCTCTGCTTCCAATGGCCTGCTGCCTAACAGGTCTCGACGTGCCTCGCGCAAGCCGTTCCTATCGAATCCATTCGACACGAGAGGCTGGCCTCGATATGAGCCCTCTTACCCACGACACGCTCAGATCATTTGCCGAGTCGTTAGCAGCCGCGTGCTCGACTCTTCCCACTACTCGAGGTGACAGTGGCTAATCCCGCATTGCACCGGTCCTTCATCGCGCTGCACCTGACCCTCGCACTCGTCATCATCTTCGAAAGCGCGCGCTCTCTCGTCCACGCCTTTGGTGCGCTCGCCAAGCACCACCACATGGCGCTGCTCGGTGGCACGGAGATCGTCGCTGCGCTCCTGTTCCTCTGGCCAGGAACCGTCCGGATTGGTGGCTCGGTCTTGGTCGCAATCTTTGTCCTTGCGGTACCGATGCACGCCCTGCGCGGCGAGTTCCCCGTGGCGCTGCTCGTGTACGCCCCGGCAGTGCTTTTCGTATCGGTGCACGGTAGCGCGTGGGGCGTCACGCGCTCCGAAGCGACCGCCTAACTCCGCCACTTTGCCGCGAAAGGTAGCGTTGCTCATGGCGCCAACAATTGCCGGTCCGTACGCTATGGCCTGCGCGATGCTTGCGCTTCTGGGGTGTGGGGAGCCCGGCACTGGTCGGGACACGATGCAGGGTGAAGCCGAAGAGATCTCGAGGGGGGACGCGATCATGAGCCAAGTAGAACAGGACCGTCGTGTGGACTACATCGAGTTCCAGGCCACAAGCATCGAGGAGACCAAAGAATTCTACGTAGAGGTGTTCGGGTGGGAGTTCACTGACTATGGCCCTGAGTACACGAGCTTCACTGACGGTCGCTTATCCGGCGGCTTCAGTGCCGCGCAGACCGTGTCCGCGGGTGGCCCGTTAGTCGTGCTCTATTCCACAAACTTGGCGGAGATCCAATCCCGAGTCACTGAGAGTGGCGGACGGATCGTCCGAGAGACATTCGAGTTCCCGGGTGGAAGACGCTTTCACTTCACCGATCCCAGTGGCAATGAGTTGGCGGTCTGGTCAGATCAATGATCTCTGACTGACTGCCCCGTCTGGCCGAAACGCCAGCGGCGACGCAGGTCCGACCTATCCGTGGAGACCTCGCGGGTTTCAGCTTCTCCCTTTTCCAAGAGGTCGCCATGCAACCCAGAGTGGCATCGGCGTTCGGCAGCGCCATCGTCTAACCGTCGGAGTGACGCTAGCGCTAGGGTTGTCGCTTTCCACCGCGTGCCCGAAGGTCGGCGCTCGTGCGATCCGGCAACATCATACGCACGCCTGGGCCGTGGGCGGTGAAACGCAGCTGGACGTCGAGGGGCTCGGCAACGGCGCGGAATTCGACCGGGCGCCAGGGCCCTACGTGCGAACGGGAACTGGGCCCGGCAGTTTCGTACTGGTTCCCAGCGTCGAAGTAGGCCGGGGGAGCAACCAGTTCGAGACCTACGTCACGTTGCGTGCGAGCGGCGAAGCCCGATACCACATTCCGGTCGACGACAAGGGCATGTTCGAGGTGTATCCTCTGGCCGGCGTCACCGTCTACCGCTGGAGGGACACAGATTGTCCAGCAGCCGGAACGTTTGCTTGCAACGAAACGAACCCCGGGTTGCTAGTGGGCGGCGGGATCGAGATCAACAACCGGGTCGGTTTCAACGCGTCCGTCAGCGCCGTAGGAAACGACATTCCCGATGCGTTTTTCGTATTGAGTGTGCTGTTCGGTCAATAAGGCAAGGCGACAGCGGCCGGTGAATCCCTGCCACGGCTGGAGGCATGTAGCCGCGCAGTAGTCGCCCCCGGGGCCGCGCACGAGGGACCGGAAAGAACACGGAATAGCCAACAAAGCGGTCGACCCCTAGCGATCACCCCGACCGAGGCGACCTCGCTCGCCTTGGTTGGGTCGCCGTGCGAAGTCGGAGCCAGAGCCAGCCACTCGCGACACCGATGAAGGGCGAGCTCACCAAGCCTATCCACCCGCGGCGAGGGTGGCTTCGGGGGTTCCTCGCCCACCGTCTTCCGTTAGCTTACTAGATCTTACCATTCACGAGGTGGCCCATGAAAACGCCCTTGTTCGTCTCCATGTTCGCACTCGCAGGTGCCTTTGTTGCCCCACGAGCCGCCGTCGGGCAGGATCAGTTCATCATTGATGTCACGCACTGCACACTCGGCACGCAGGAAATTTTCAATGCCGTCGGCGAGGGGAACGATCCGGCGAGCATCGTGAACCTCAACAGAGAGCAGGCGTGCGCCGCCGGTGACCGCGAGCAATACGTCGCAAAGGTGAGGGGCCAAAAAGTTCTCATGGCGATGGAAGAGGGCAAGATGAGCGTGGACTACGGGAACTCGGACGATCCCAGGTTCACCATGTACGACCCCGTTAAAAACATCCACGCCACCTGGACCGGTAAGGAACTCGAGGCGCTGATGAACCAAATGATGGGTGGCGCACAAGCGGCCGCTGGTCAGAGAGGGGCGATGGCCGACGCGATACTGCGGGCGAGAGCCGCCATGGGTGGAGGGGGCGAGCAGGAGGTCGAGGGACTCTACGATGTCAATTCCCTGATCGATTGTGACGAAGAGGCGTTTGGTGCGCACCAGGGCGAGGTGGGCTTCGATCGCGGCAACCCGAACCCGATGCAGAAGAATTGGAAGCTCATAGCGTGCGTGAGCAACAAGCACCCCAATGCATTGAGGACGTTCAGGGCCATGCAGGAGGCGACGAACCAGTTCGAAAGCATGGGCGGGGAAAAGGAGCCGATCGACCAGAAGGAAGATGAGCTCGCGGAAAAGGGTCTGCCGATCGACATCAGGAGGCTCACACAGAGCGGTGGATTCACGGCCGGACTCAACTACGACTTGAACTTCTTCCGGCTGGAAGAGGCATCGGTGTCGGCAAGCGACGTCAACGCGGCGCAGGGCACAGAGGTCCCACTACAGGAGTACCTGGCCTCCAAGATGAGCCACCCGGACATGATGGGCCGACCGGGTAGATAGCGCAGCAGCGCCGGGCATGAACGATGCACCGGCGCGCTCGACCGGAGCCATCGCACCAGCACTCGACGCACTCGGCCATGGGTTACGAGTGCTCCGTTCGGTGGCTCCGCAGATCCACCGCCGTCTTGAGCGCAATCAGCAACACCAGCGCGCCTACCGGCTGTCCGAGCAACATGATGATCCACCCACCGAAGATGATCGTCACGTGCATCACCATCACGCGCTTGTAGGGCTCGGCCATCTGATGGTTCACGGTTCGGCCGACGTACTCCCTGCGTTTTAGGAAGTTGGTGTAGAACGAGACGCCGTGGCTGGTGAAGAGCCCGACCAACGCGGGCCAGAGCGGAAGAAACAGGTCGCCCAGGGCTTCCACGACGCCGGGCTCGGGACCGGTGGCCCCGATTCCTAGCACGAACAGGTAGTAGACGAACATGAAATGCCCTACCATGAACGCACCGTAGTGGGCCACGAAGAATGTCCCCGCGAAGACCACCATCCATCTAGCCACGACAGCCAGCCTGAGCAGCGTGTAGAACCCAATCACCGCGTTTTCGGCCCAAAAGAGGACCATGATCTCACCCAGGTCCCAGTCGAACAGGGCGATTCCGGCGAGTGGGAAAGCGTTGGCCGCGAGCAACGCCACGGAGGACGGAGCGGTGAGCACTGGGCGCGCCAAGGTACCGCCGCCAGACTCGGCGGGCTTGGCTGGCTGCGATGGCACCACGTTCCGCAGGCGAGGCGTCGACCGGCGCCTGAGAAACCTCGTGATGTCGATGCCAGAGGATTCCTCTGCGGCACGCGGCAGAATCTTCGATCGTTCGATCGCCTGCGCTATCAACACGATGCGGGACTCGGCCTCGGCGAGCGGCATATCGTTCCCCAACCCGGTATCGCCCTCGCCGTAGCCGAACCGGATCCTCACTCTGCCCGGCTCCTTGGCGTCCACCGTCCGGAGATTCCGGATTTTCCGGAGCTCGTATTCGGCGATCACCTTGATCGGGCCGAGCTGCGGGATGTAGATAAGGCGGTCGGCGCTGAGCCGGGCCGACTCCCGATAGGTCAGCAGGAGTATCGTAATCACGAACAAAAACCCCACTCCAACCGACCAGCCCAACACCCAGAACGTGGTGAACAACGCCGTCACGAGATCGAAAACCGTCGCAACCGCGCGGAAATCGATCGACGCAACCTGTTGCACCGCGATACCGGCAAAGATCAGGAACATCACCCCGAAGACGATCCCGCCCGGCCACATTCTGCGGGACGGGAGAGGAAGCGGCGTGGTGTCCCTCGTGTCATAGGAGAAGCCGAGGCGAAGACGATCCCGCCCGGCCACACTCTGCGGGACGGGAGAGGAAGCGGCGTGGTGTCCCTCGTGTCATAGGAGAAGCCGAGGCGCACCTGTTCTGGCAGAGCTTTCATGCGTCGTCTTCCAGGAAGTCGTGCTCGAAGATAGGACGAAGAGTGTAGAGGTCCGAGCCACCAGCCGGGTATGGGGCATCGGCGGATCCGGAGGACTGCTTAACGACTACGTTTGGGCCGCGATTCGGGCACGGTCGCGCGTTTAGTGCAAAGGCAGCAGATTGGTCCTGCATCGTAATGACAGCAAGCAACGTTGACACATGCCAGATCGAGGATACCCGTATTGATGGAAGCGGTTCCCGACTCACCCGTCGTGCTTGCCCGTCCCGTCTTACTCTTTTCCGGCGGCTGACCGCGGGACCCGCTTCGTGGCATCCCTGCCGCCAAAGTAGTCGGTACGGGTCCTTCAATAAGGCGACCCGCTCCGACCTCGGAGTGTGACCCATGATCCGCGGCGTCCACACGATGTTCTACTCGACAGAGCCTGAGGCGCTGCGCGCGTTCCTCCGGGACAAGCTGCGCTTTCCCCACACGGACGTTGGCGGCGGATGGCTCATCTTCGACCTCCCCGAAGCCGACATGGGATGTCATCCCGTCGATACCGCTGACGCGTCGCGTTCGGGAACCCACTCGATCTCCTTTTACTGCGACGATATCAAGCAGACGGTTGCCGAGCTGGTGGTGCGCGGCGTCGAGTTTACGGACGGTATCACGGACGCTGGCTACGGGCTCCGAACACACTTCGAGATGCCCGGCCATGTGAAGGTTGAGCTCTACCAACCGAGTTACAGGAAGACCGCGAAGGGCAGCCGCTAGCTCACATGAAACCACTCGAGGGAAGAGTCTGCATCGTGGCAGGAGCCACGCGCGGAGCCGGGCGTGGGATCTCGTGTATGCTGGGCGAGGCCGGCGCAACCGTCTACTGCACCGGCCGCAGCGTGCGAGGCCAGCCCGCCACCAAGAATCGCCCGGAGACGATCGAAGAGACCGCTGAGATGGTGACACGCCACGGCGGGGCCGGCATCGCTGTGCAGGTCGATCACACGATCGAGAGCCAAGTCGAAGGTCTCGTCGCGCGTGTTCGCGACGAACAGGGTCGTTTGGACGTGCTCGTCAACGACGTGTGGGGTGGGGACGAGCTCACCGAGTGGGGCAAGTCCTTCTGGCAGCTCGCCACCGACAAGGGTCTCGAGATGCTGGAGCGAGCAATCCACACTCACATCATCACGAGCCGTCATGCGGTGCCGCTCATGGTCGATCGGAACGCTGGGCTGATCGTGGAGATCACCGACGGCGACTTCCAGGGATACCGTGGGAACCTCTTTTACGATTTGGCGAAGATCTCAGTGATCCGTCTGGCCTACATGATGTCGGCCGACCTCCACGATACGAGGGTCACCGCCCTGGCCGTCACCCCGGGTTTCCTCCGCTCCGAAGCCATGCTCGATCACTTCGGCGTGACCGAATCGAACTGGCAGGACGGGATCAAGAAGGACCAACACTTCGCCGAATCTGAGACTCCGTACTTCGTCGGTCGCGCCGTCGCGGCCCTGGCGGCTGATCCCAACGTGGCATCCAAGGCCGGCCGCGTGTTTGCTTCCTGGACGCTCGCGAGGGAGTACGGCTTCTCGGACCTTGACGGGCGCCGACCCGATTGGGGCAGCTACTTCGACCGTACGATGGCGTCCCTACTCGAGCGCGGCACCGCAACCGACGCTAGCGAGCGTCTGCTACTCAGGCTCCGGTGGTATCAGGTCTATCTGGATCCCGACCGAGTGGACGAGGCGCGGCGTATCGAGCAGATCCTGTCCCAAGACGAGTGAGGGATGCCGATGCTATTCCCTGGCATAGATCGGGAGCTCCGTGCCGGCTGAGTCGAAGCCGTCGCGGGACGCGGTGTTGACGTTGCTCGATCGCTCCTTTCCGTTGCCAGACCGTGCAGCCGTGCTCGAGCTGCTCGACCTGTACGGGGCAGAGCAATACGAGCGGGAACGAGAGCGCGTGCAGCTCGCGATTCTAAAGTTGAGCCGGGGAATATCGACAAGCTCCTGGATTTCGTCGACCTTGCCAAGCGCGACTACCGGGACGTTCTCTATGCGGCGGAATACAAGAAATGAGACGCGCCCACCTGGTGGTCGGATTCGTCTTTCTGGGGATCTTCGCGCTGACCGGCCTCTACATGGGCCATACCTTCCCCGATGCGTACCGAGGCAACCTCCAAACACGCGCGTACTTTCACGCGACACACATCTACATTCTCCTCTCGGCGCTGTTGAACGGGCTGCTCGGCCTCTACTTTCACACCGCGAGGTGCTCTGCTGCAAAACGCTGGGTCCGCCTTACTCATGACAGTACCTGCCTTCTTCACGATCGGATTCTTCCTCGTCCAGGCTCCCGGCCGCCAGGACGTGCCGCTCGTCATGGGAGGGCTCGTCCCTGGCGATCGTGGGCGCGCTACTTCACCTGATCGGGTACAGCCTCCGAGGCCAGGCGTAGCCGAATCCCGCCGGCTGCGAGCAACGGTCCGGCCCTACGAGGCACGACCACTCCCCGGGTCCGGTTCCCTTCTCTACCGGGATTCGCCGCGATAGCTTCTTGAGGCAAGTTTTGCGGTCGCCCGGTTAACCCACCTTTCGAGGATTATCGAATGGCAACACTCCGCGGACGGTTCGTGTGGCACGACCTCATGACGACGGACACTCAGGACGCCACGAGATTCTACCCGCAAATCACCGGGTGGAGCCTGATGCCCGATGATCCGAGCTACCAGATGTGGGCATACGAAGGGAAGCCGCTGGGCGGTCTCATGGACCTCCCCGACGAGGCGAAGAGCATGGGTGCCAAGCCGAATTGGCTGCCTTACGTCGGCACCCCGAGCGCCGAGGCCACGGTCAGTCAGGCAACGGCGCTGGGCGGCAACGTGTTGAAGGACGTGACGAGCATTCCTACGGTCGGACGTTTCGCCGTGCTCGCCGATCCGCAGGGCGCCGTGTTCGCGATCTTTATGCCGGATGACGAGCAACCGGGAACCGACGACCCGCCGGGGCTCGGGGCCTTCTCCTGGCACGAGTTGGCCACCACGGACCTCGATGCCGCCTTCCGGTTCTACCAGGCGCTGTTCGGTTGGCAGAAAACCGAATCGATGGACATGGGCCCTGGTGGTACCTATTTGATGTATGGGTGGCCAGGGACGACCCTGGGAGGCATATACAACAAGCCACCGGAGATGCCGGCCCCGCCCCACTGGCTCTGCTACGTGACCGTCCCGAGTGCCGATCGCGGGGCCGAGCAGGTTCGCGCCCTCGGCGGAACGGTGGCCGTTGGCCCCATGGAGGTGCCGGGCGGCGATCGGATCGCACAATGCCTCGATCCTCAAGGCGCCGCGTTCGCCCTGCATTCAACGGCCGCCGCACAAGCGGTCCCGACCGCACCTGAACCCGCAAAGGCGTCCACCGGCCGTGAAGCGGTCAAGAAAGAGCTTCGGACGCGGGTTGCGAAGAAGACCGTCACGCGAGCCGCCCGCAAGGCGACCACAAAGACAAAGGCAGTCCGCAAGTCTGCCCGCGGAAAGAAAGCGGTCCGAAGTAGCGCCAAGAAGACCGCCCGCAAAGTCGTAAGGAAGGCCCGCACCGCGGGCAAATCCGCTCGCCAAAAGGCCACGACGACCGCGAAGAAGGCAATCCGCAAAGCGGCGAAGAAGACGCGCACCGCGGGCAAGTCGGTTCGCCGAAAGGCCACCAAGACCGCGAAGAAGACCAAGGCCACCGCTAAGAAGGTGGCCAGCAGGACTGCCCGGAAGGCCTCAAAGCGACTGAAGAGCGCGAAGAAGGCCGCTGGGCGTACCGCGCGGAAGGCCACTAAGCGCGCGAAGAGAGCTCTTCGCCGGACAGCCCAAAAGGCCGGCAAGCGGGTCCGAGCCCTGGGCAAAGCCGCCAAGAAGACGGCCAAACGCAGGCTCCGACGGTAGGCCCGGGGCGAATTCCGTGCGCCCCGCCGGCCTCTCCCGATCGGCATGTCCGATGCGGCGGAGTTCGGCGGCCAGGAGACACATGTGCCCAAGCTGATCGACGCACCCACCATCATCGAAGCCGCCGGAAACAAACCCAAGCGGATCGAGGAATACGTGGGCCGGGTCAACACAGGTCACGACGCCGTCAGCGTGGCCCGCATGGTCTCACCAGAGGGGTGGCAGGAGCCGGGCCAGAAGCCGGACTTCCTCGAGATAGCGGTCGTCACTCGGGGTTTCCTCCGAGTCGAGCACGATTCTGGTATGATTGACGTCCGCGAAGGTCAGGCCGTCCTGACCCGGCCCGGTGAGTGGATCCGCTACTGTACACCGGGGCCCGGAGGCGCCGAGTATGTCGCGGTCTGTCTTCCGGCCTTCTCGACTGAATCAGTGCACCGGGACGTTTGACGCCGCGGTGTCTCGCCGTGCCCTGACCCCTACCCAAGCCGACCCGTGAGGACTGAGCTGTGGATTCTGCTCGCGCTCGGGAGCGCCCTCCTGATCGCGTCGGGCGTACAACCTCACGATCGCCTCACGTGGGTGCTCGAGGTCGCCCCCATTCTCGTTGGTGTCCCAATCCTTGTCCTGACCGGCCGGCGGTTCCCGCTGACACCGCTCGTATACCGGCTCATCTTCGTCCATGCGCTAATCTTGATGCTCGGAGGGCATTACACCTATGCCCGCGTTCCGCTCGGTTTTTGGGTCCAAGACATCTTCGACCTGGGCCGGAACCACTACGATCGGCTCGGCCATTTGGCTCAGGGATTCATACCGGCGATTCTGGTGCGCGAGCTTCTCCTCCGCCGTTCGCCACTCGTTCCCGGGAAATGGCTGTTCGTCCTCGTCACCGCAGTGTGTCTCGCCTTCAGCGCCTGCTACGAGTTCCTGGAGTGGTGGTCGGCGCTCCTCGGCGGCGAGTCAGCCGATGCCTTTCTCGGGACACAGGGGGACATTTGGGACACGCAATGGGACATGTTTCTCGCGCTCCTCGGTGCGATGAGCGCGCAATTGCTTCTTGCGCGCCGCCACGATCGCGAACTCGCGCGCCTCGCCGCACCAGGTTGGGTCGAGTCCCAAGAGCCCTCGGTGCAGGACCGCCATTGACCTTGGGGATCAGCTTGGCAGCCCATCACAACCTGTACCGTCTCGAGAGGAACGGCTCATGACTTTGAGCAAGCGTCAGCAAGACCTCTGCGACTCCAGCAAATGGGATTTCTCCGATTTGAAGGCGCTCTTTCTGAACTGCACCCTCAAGCGCTCACCGGAGCCGTCGCATACGGAGGGCCTCATTCAGATCTCGAGAGCAATTATGGAAACGAACGGCGTGACGGTCGATTCCCTCAGGCCGGTCGACCACGACATCGCATACGGCGTTTATCCCGACATGAGGGACCACGGTTGGGAGCGGGACGACTGGCCGGAGATCTATGAGAAGGTGAAGGAAGCCGACATCTTGGTGCTCACGTCCCCGATATGGCTCGGTGAGAAATCCTCCGTATGCACGAAGGTTATCGAGCGACTCTACGCCAACTCGCACGTCCTGAACGAGCACGGCCAATACGCGTACTATGGCCGAGTTGGCGGATGTCTGATCACGGGAAACGAAGACGGTGCCAAGCACTGCGCCATGAACATTCTCTACTCCTTGCAACACCTGGGATACACGGTGCCTCCACAGGCTGACGCCGCGTGGTTAGGGGAAGCAGGTCCCGGCCCGTCCTATCTCGACCCTGGGTCCGGTGGTCCCGAGAACGACTTCACCAATCGCAACACGACGTTTATGACGTGGAACCT
Source organism: Gemmatimonadales bacterium (assembly GCA_965249575.1). Taxonomy (GTDB): domain Bacteria; phylum Gemmatimonadota; class Gemmatimonadetes; order Gemmatimonadales; family GWC2-71-9. Next base: position 101,643 of record OZ252244.1, read on the forward strand.
CTTGCACCTGTTGCGGATGATCAAAGACGCAGGTGGGATCCCCGCTCACGGAAACCAGCGCTCGGAGTGGGAGGCCGGTTGCCGGTTCGATCACCCGAATCCGCTCTATCGCTGACGCCAACAACAAGCCCCGGCGAGATCAGACAATGGGTAATGCAACTTTTCCTACCGATGGCGTGGAGCTGACCCATCTCATGGTCGTCGGCGACATTGCCAGGGCACGCGACTTTTATCGAGATGTCCTCGGCGCCGAGATCTATCGAGAGTACGGAGGGACCTCTTGTGTCCTGCGGTTCCAGGGCACTTGGCTCCTGCTGGTGACGGGCGGCGAGCCCACCAGGGACAAGCCCGGCGTGACCTTCGCCCCGCCGTCCGACCCAAACCGCGTGAGCCATCAGTTGACTTTGCGCGTACCGGATTGCCGCGGGGCCTACGCCGTGCTTCAGTCGCGGGGAGCGGAGTTCCTGACGCCACCCAACGATCGTGGGGGCGAGATACGGTGCTTCTTCCGCGATCCGGACGGCCACTTGCTCGAGATCAGCGAGGTCGTCGAGTCGTAGCGGAACAGAGGCTGGGGATTGACGAAACGCGGCCTACCCGTTGACCGAAAAGCTGCTGTCCGGATTGATCTCCCGGAGCCGCGAGTAGAACCCGACATTCAGCCCGAGTTTCTTGTAACGCGTGGTGACACGAACTGGACAGCAAGGCCGCAACGCTCGAAAACTTGCTGGAGCGCCTGACGTAGTACTGGATTGGGGATCGAACAAATGAACGACGCTCGTGCCTTGGACGGACTTCGCGTTTTGGATCTCGCCCAGTACGTGCCGGGCGCCTTCGCTGCGGCGCTGCTCGCGGATATGGGGGCGGACGTCATACGGATCGACCGTGCCCCGCTCGCTCCGGCGCCCGAGCCTGAGCAGCTGAACGACGGAACGAGGCAGGGAAAGCGATCGCTCGCCATCGATCTCAAGAACCCGGCGGCGCTCGAGGTGGCAATGCGCCTGGTGGAGCGGGCAGACGTGTTGATCGAAGGCTTCCGGCCCGGCGTGATGGAACGGCTCAGTTTGGGACCTGACGTGGCCCTCGCCCGCAATCCGCGACTCGTCTATGCGAGGCTCACGGGTTGGGGACAGACGGGGCCGCTCGCGGACCGCGCTGGCCATGACATCAACTACCTCGCGATCTCCGGGGCGCTCGGCGCCACCGGTCGGGCGGAAGAACGGCCTACGCCGGCGATCCCGCCGCTTGCCGACTTCGCCGGGGGAAGCCTCATGTGTGCCTTCGGAATCGTCTGCGCGCTGCAATGGCGGGAGCGAACGGGACAGGGGCAGGTCATCGATGCCGCCATGGTCGATAGCGTCGTGAACATGATGGGACCGTTCTTCGCCGCCGCCGCGGCGGGTACCTGGGGACCCAGGGGCACGAATCTACTGGACGGGGGCACGCCGTTCTACGAGGTCTACGAGACGTCGGACCATCGGCATGTGAGCGTCGGGGCTATCGAGCCGAAGTTCTACGGGGAGTTGATCGCTGGCCTGGGCCTCACCGACGAGGATCTACCCGCTCAGATGGACAGTGCGCACTGGCCGGACTTGAAGCGCCGTTTTACTGGAGTGTTCCGATCCAAGACGCTGGCTGAGTGGAGGGCTGTCTTCGATCACCTGGACGCCTGCGTGTTTCCGGTCCTCGCGCTCGAAGACGTGGCATCACATCCCCACCACGCGGCTCGGGCGTCGTTCGAGCGAGGTCCGGGAGGTGTCGTGCGCCCAGTGGCGACGCCGCGCCTCTCGCGCTCACCAGCATCGAGTCGCGGAACCACCGGACTGCCGGGCGAGCACACGTTGGCCATACTGGCCGAAATCGGACTGGACGCCCCGGCGGTCCAGAAGCTGCTAGCCGAGGGAGTCGTAACTTCGAGCGCAGACGCTCCGGTGTGAGCACTCGACCCGGCGCCTTACATCCCCCGCTCGTCGGCCGTCGGTCCATACATGGCGGGCACGGGCACGTCGCAGAGCCGGTAGTACACGCCGAGCTGTGCCCGGTGATGAATGAGATGGTTCATCACAAAACTCCGTAGCACGGCGATCCGTGGCATCGTGAAGATCTCCTTCCCTCCCGCCAGCAAGGACCACGGACCCAACAAGGTCTCGTCGCTCGCGCCGGCGATCGCCTTGCGCGCCTCCGCCACGCTGGCGTCGAATCGATCGAGCAACTCTGCCGGCGTCTTGGCCTCCTCCGCGCGTGGCGGTTCCCCGCCGACAGGGGTCATGTCAAAGGAGTCATTATCGATCGTGGATCCCGCCCACGTCGGAAGATTGGCGATGTGAGTAGCCAGTCCCCCAAGCGCCCACGACTTTTCGTGCGGCTTCCAATTGAATCGATCGGCGGGCGCGCGCTCCAGCACACGCCGCGTAGTAGCCATCTCATGGTCGAATTCGGGAAGTAACGAGCTATTCAGCCCCATCGGTCCTCCTTTGCTCGCGGCGCGGTGATGGGCACGACAAACGTGGGTAACAGGCTGAGCGGTAGCCGTAGGAGTGGCGCGAGGGACTCGGGATTCTCCATGCCCAGGCGGGTGGCGGTCGTAACCACGAAGAGAATGTCCGCTAGCCCCACGACGTTCCATACGACATAAGCGAGGCGCCACCGGCCGTGCGGCGGTCCTCTGGCGAGAAGGACAATGGCGAGCGCCGCCACCGCGATGTCTCCCCAGCCACCGAGAACGGCAAATGCGTACGGTAACTCGCCTCGACTGTACAGAATCAGGAAGTAAAACCCGACGAATCGCGTAAGGTGAAAGGCGACGAGCACCCGGGCATCCACCGCCGCAATCCACGCCCGATACGGCGCCACGAGGCGCAGGAGGAGCAGGCCTCCGAAAGTCAGCGTAATCAGGATGAGCTGGGGCACGGGGGGCCGCAGGTCGCGAAGCAGCCCGGCGGCGCCCGTGCCGACCGCTATGAGCAGCCATGCGATTAGCGTGTTCTTTACAATGCGAGCGGTGTGGATCGGAGCTCCCATTGGGGTCTGAGGACCTGCCCCGCTGGCACCGAGAGGGTCATTCCGGCGACCGCCACCCGCGCAGCTCGTAGTATCGCCGCCACGGCGTTGCACGAATGGGGTGAATGCCGTTTCGCCGGCACCAAACGAAATGCACCGTTCCGCCCGCGGCAGCACCAACGGCCGGAAAAACGAGAGACCAGTGGCCAACCAAAGTGTACAGGACCATCGTTCCGATGATGAGGATGGACCATTTCAAGATCTTACGCCACGCCGGCGTCTCGATCTCGAATCGGGCGAAAATGCCCTGTCCAAGAACCGAGAGCGTCAACAGGACCAGAAGTTCGAGTTCGATACCCATGAGAGATCGGGTCCAATCACGAGAGTTGGGAGTCGTCTGACAATATGTCTGCCCGGAAATGCACCCACCAGACCGCAGCTCTGAGTAACTTGGACGGTCGCGCGCACTGTCCCCACCCCCACGTTCACCAACGATGCGATGGCTGAGATTCTTCCACTCCTACTGCTTCTTGCGTGCCTTATCGCGGGACTCCTGCTCGTCCCCTTCGGCCTGCCCGGCCTGTGGATCATGCTGGCAGGGGTCGTCGGTTATGCATGGCTCACCGATACCCGGTCCGTTGGTGTCGCAACCATCGGGATCGCGCTCGCCCTCGCCTTCCTCGGCGAAATCGTCGAGGCGTGGCTCGGATTTCGATTCGCCCGCCGCTACGGAGGATCGAGTCGCGCCGGCTGGGGAGCTCTCGCCGGTGGAATCGCGGGCGCACTCGTGGGGGTGCCCGTGCCGATCATCGGAAGCGTGGTCGGCGCCTTCGTTGGATCGTTCCTCGGGGCGGCGGCACTCGAGTACACCCGCTCGCGACGGAGCCAGGTGGCCGTCGGTGCTGGATGGGGCGCAGTCCTGGGACGGGCAGCGGCAGCGGCGGTCAAGATTGGGTTGGGACTCGTGATCGCGGTCTTTGCCCTGTTTGCGGCTTTCCGGGCTTAGCTGGCAACCGGGAGGTGCGGCGCCCCGGTGGTGGCCGCGACCCCGAACCTTCGGGCCTACCCGAGCACGATGTGGACCCGGTGTTCGCGACCATCCTCGGTCAGGGGAACCGACCCCTCGACCGGAAGCGTCGTTCCGTCGAGACTGACACTGGACAGTCCTCGACAGACTCCGTTGGGATTTTCGACCTCGATCCGATAGACCGTGTCGCCATGTCGGTAGACGATTCCGAAACGGTTCCATTCTCGAGGAATGCATGGATCGATGCGGACCGTAGAGCCGCGCTTTTGGAATCCGAGGATCGACTCCAAGCCCGCGCGGTACAGCCAAGCCGCACCCCCGGTGTACCACGTCCATCCTCCCCGTCCCACGTGGGCCGGGGCGGAATAGACATCTGCCGCGACGACGTAGGGTTCCACCTTGTAACGCGAAACGCTCGCACGACGACTCGCATGGTGAATGGGGTTCAGCAGGTTGAAAAGGTCGAAGCTCTTATCTCCCTCGCCAAGCTGAGCGAACGCCATGACCGACCAGAGGGCGGCGTGCGTATACTGCCCCCCGTTCTCCCGGATGCCGGGCAGGTACCCCTTGATGTACCCGGGGTCCAGCGTCGTCCGGTCGCGTCCGAACGCGATCAATGCTCGTGGTCCCTTTTCTGCTGGGACGCGGAAGCAGCCGTCATCCGCTGCGGTCTTTTGTGGGATTCCTGCGATCGTTGGCATCAGCCTCGGGTAGGTTCGCCGCCCGACGATCCCTCGCGTCATCGCAGGTCGTCGAGTGAACAATACGGTACGAGGCCATCGATGATGCGACGTCCGAACGCGTGACAACCGCGAATAGCCGCCTCCTCGGTCCGGAACGTCTGCGGACCGCTGAACGCGCGCCGCTTTGAGCGGTACGCGATCACGAGATCCACGGTCCATCGCCAGGTGCCGTTGATCTGAAACGTGCGAGGCGTGATCGTCCACCCGCGATACGTGAGCGAATTCACCGGAGGCATCCTTAGGTCACCTACCTCTCCTGCGTCGAACAAGCCAGCACCGATCTACCGCAACGGCGTCACCCAATCATATGATAGATCGACATACGGCCGACGGTCCCCAGAGTTCGGCGAGAAGAGTCGCACGGTGCGAGCGGTCATCGATATGAGTCTTCCCTCATAGACGGTGTGACGGTTCAACCAAGCGACCGTGGGCACGCCACGGCTCGTCTTGAGCTTGAAGTAACGTGTGGGTGAGATCATGTCGGACCCCGGGCGCACCGCGAGGTGTCGTGCTTCGAGAACTGGCGGACTTCTCCCTTCGGCGAGCATCTCGCCGGGGACAATAAAGGCGGGACCAGCGCTGACGCTCCATCCCGCCTTATCGGCTCTGGACGGGCGCGTCCGTCGCGGCGCCCGACAATTGAAGCTTAGTCCGTCACACACGCCCAGTCAACGAGGGTGCATCGCTCGTGGTCCCGATATTGGACCATGAGGCTGACACCTTCCCATTCACCGCTGATGCGTCTAGCTTGGTGAGAGCAGGCGTTCGTTTGGAGCGGCGCGGAAGGCTAGCGAACGTTGCATGGGGAACGTGGCAAGACGCACGGTCCCCATTTTGTTTTTGGCAGTACGCCGCGCGGTGCGGCGACCCGCCGCGGGGCAACCTGTGGACAACACGATGCGAAGTCGGGAGTGCGGGCGTTCCGGACCCCAACGAGCATCAAAGAGAGGAATGCGACATGTCACGCATCACCGGCAAGGTGAAGTGGTTCAATGATCAGAAGGGCTTTGGTTTTATCACGCCCGACAATGGCGAAAAAGACTGCTTCGTCCATCATTCGGCAATCCAGAGCAGCGGCTTCAAGACGCTCGGTGAGGGCGAAGCCCTGGAGTTCGATCAGGTGCAGGGCCAGAAAGGGCCGGCGGCTGAGAACGTCACCAAACTCGCCTAACCGAGCACCGTAACAACCACGGTAGCGGGGGTCGCATCGTCATCATCGACCGACCCCAGCGCTACCCGCCTCGTCGTAGACGCCCGCAAAGAACAGGTCGACGGTCGCAACGGTCCGCATGGCGCGGTGGGTGAGGAAGAGCCACGACTCGTCGGGGGCCGCGACCCTCGGCCATCGGCGGCCAGCGCGGAGAGCTGGATCTGGAGCCTGAGTCTCCCGGGCGAGGGGCCCCTCCCCAGGGGGCGCTGGCGTCCGGTAGCAATCGCACGAACCTCCCCAGATAACACCCCGCCCCCGCCCCCGCTCCCACCGATCCAGACCCGCCATCCGGGGTACGCGATAGTGCAGAGAGCACCATGGGCGGCCCTGCCGCGATCATGAGCAGGATCATTGCGGTGAGGGCAAATTCGTGAAGAGCGTCTCACGCGAGAATGCAAACACCTTCAGCGGGCCGGCTATTGACTTACCGTCGCACGAACAGAGTGTCATACATAAGAATGACACTGTGGGTATGACGGCCCAGCTCATTGGGGCTGCTACCCAGTTGTTCGCGCGCCACGGCTACGAGGCAACGTCGGTGCGCGCCATTACGAGGGCGGGCGACACGCATCTCCGTCGATTACGTGTTGCCTCAAGTGAACAGGAGAGCGGGACGAGGGCCGGGTTCGCAACCGTGCTGGGTCGGAGCGTGCAGTACCTGGTTCCGTACCAATGGGCCCGACCCCTGCGTCATCGAATGAACGCGGAGGCCAGTCGTTTTCGAGCACTTGCGCCTTGTCTCGAACGCACTGCGTGCAGCGCTAGTCCCAAGGCGTGCTCGCCGCCACTTTGGTCGTTCACCGGCGGAGGCTCTTGGCCAGTCCACTGACCGATCGGAGACACCGATGCCAACGTGTCGGGCAACGACAGCGCGCGTAGCAATGATCGCCACAGCAGGGCTGATGCTTGCCGGGATCGCGGCACCCAGCGCAGTGGGTGCGCAAGACACCACCGATAGCCACACCGCTGTGGTATTACCGCCTTCCTCACGGAACGCCGTCCTGGCGGAGATGCGTATGATGCTGGGTTCCGAGCAAGGGATTCTGGATGGAGCCACACGCCGCGATCGGGACGCTATGCGGGCCGCGGCGGCGGCCTCAGGAACGGCAATGGCGGCGGATCCCGCGGTCGCGTCGCTCCTGCCGCAGGATTTTCTCGCCTTGGGGATGGCAACCCATCCGACGCCCTCGTGGCAGCGATCGATGCCGGCGGCGGCGCAGACAGCGGGGTGGCCCACCTCGCCCGCCTCACCTCGCAGTGCGTGGCCTGTCACGCCACGTACCGACTCTCGACGCCGTAGCGTACCGCGTTCTTCGGAGTTAGGCCCATGAGACCGTGTTCCCAACTCACCGCGATCGCATTCGTGGTGCTCTCCACTCAACCAGGGCTGGCGCAAGAGGCACCGCCCCCTGGCCGCATGATGCTCTCGGAGGCAGTGCGCCTGGCGATGCAGCACGACCCAATGCTGCGGGGATCGGCGGCCGGCACTGCCGCGGCGGACGCCGCCGTGGGGGAAGCGAGGGCCGCCTGGTTCCCCACGGTGGCGCTGACGGCATCGGCAACCCAGTACGAGCAACCGATGATCGTGAATCCGATTCACGGGTTCCAGCCCGGCCAAACGCCCGCGTTCGACCGGACACTCATTCAATTCGGTGGCACCGTGCAGTACACCGTCTTCCAGGGGGGAGCGCGCCCCGCCCGCGTTCGGGGAGCTCGGGCACGGGCGGCAGCGGCCGACGCGGGGTTCGTGGAGATCGAGCAAGGGCTGGTCGCCCGCGTGGTGTTGGCCTACCTCGGAGCACTGACCGCGCGGGGTATCTTGGACGCGCACGACCGGCGCATGGCCGCTCTGGAGTCGCAGCGGTCGCGTGCGCACCAGCGCCGGGACGCCGGCCAGGCGGCCGACGTGGAGGTGCTACGGGTTGAGGCGGCTCTGGCGCAAGCCCTAGCGGACCGTGTGCAAGCGGCCACCGCGCTCGATCTAGCCGAACGTGACTTGGCGCGACTGACCGGTACCAGGGTGACCGAAGTCAGGGCGGACCGGCTGGTTTCGGTCAGGGCGCGTGAGTACGATCTGCCGGGCCGAGACGTCTTGCTCACGCGCGCCCTCCAAGCCAATCCCGCGGTCGAGCGGGTCCAACGCGAGGCAGCGGCGGCCGAAGCCGCGCGAGCAGTCACCAGGAGCCTCCGCTGGCCCAGCCTCGACATCTTCGGCAGGTACCTGGACCGGGGAGGTGCGGACGGAAACTTCCTCGCGGAGTGGAATGTGGGAGTCCAGTTCACGTATCCGGTTTTCGCGGGTGGTGCCGTGAGTCGGGCCATCGCCCGATCTGATGCCGAGAGGCGAGCGGCTGCAGAGCATGTCCGCCTTGTCGAATTGCAGGTGGCTCACAGCGTCGACCGCGCTCGGTCGGCGCTCCAGGAGTCGCGAGCGCGAGTCGCGAGCCTGGAGACCGCGGCCCACCGCTATGCCGAGGTGGTGCGCATCGAGGTGTTGCGGCTCGATGCCGGCGTGGGTACGCAGAGCGATTACCTGAACGCTGAAGCGGACTTATTGACGGCCCAGGCGGCCCTCGTGGAGGCCCGCCACCGCGAGATTGCGGCTCGAGTACACCTCACGCAGACCACCGGAGAGCTCGAGGCCGAGTGGCTCGCGAAGAACTTGGAGCTGGCACCATGAGCCCAAAATAGTGTCGGGCGCTCGTCTTGGCGTTGCTCGGCGCCGGGACGGGTGTCCTCTGGTTGATTTTCTCCGGCGGTGGCGGGGATGACGGATCGCTCATCGCCTCCGGAACGGTCGAGGCCACTGAGGCCCGGTGTTGGGTTTCCAGGCGGCAGGGCGGCTCGAGCAGATCCTCGTGCGAGAAGGCGACCATGTCAGGGCGGGTCAGGAGCTGGCATATCTCGACCGCGCCGAGATGATGGCGCGCCGGGCGCAGGCGGAAGCACAGGTTGTTGCGGCGCGCGCGCGCTTGAGGGAATTGGAGCGAGGATTCCGAAGCGAAGAGATCGCCCAGGCTCGGGCGGGACGGGATGCGGCCAAACAGCGCCTGACCGATGCTGCGCGGGATCTCCAGCGGGCCAATCGCCTCTTCGAAGGCGGTGCCATCAGCCGGGAAGCCTATGACAAGGCCGCCGTCGCACACGAGGTAACTGTTAACCAGCACACCCAGGCCGACGAACAGTTGAAGCTCATGGAGGCGGGGCCGAGGCAGGAACGTATCGAGGCACAGCGGGCACAGCTGGCTCAGACCAGGGCGTCTCTTCAAGCCATCGAAGCTGCACTGGCAAGCATGGCGGTCGTGGCGCCGTTTGACGCGGTGGTCACAGTACGTCATCACGAGCCCCAAGAGACCGTGAGCCCGGGAGTTCCCGTGCTCACGATCATGAACCCCGACGACCGATGGGTGCGGATCTACGTGAGGGAAAACCGCATCGGCGCCGTGAGGCTTGGGACGCGCGCCGTGGTGACCTCGGACACGTATCCGGAAAGAGAATACGACGGTGAGGTGATGTTTATCGCGTCGGAAGCAGAGTTCACCCCCAAAAACGTCCAGACGACCGAGGAACGCGTGAAACTCGTGTACGCCGTAAATGTGCGCATCACCGGTGATGCGCAACATGAGCTCAAGCCGGGGATGCCGGCGGACGTTTGGCTCGAGCTGGCTTCTTGACGGGGGGTGCGCAGCCGGCGATCGAGGTCACGAGGCTGAGTCGCCGCTTCGGCTCGCTGGTGGCAGTGGATGAACTGAGCTTTGCCGTGCGCCTTGGCGAGCTGTTCGGGCTGGTCGGACCGGACGGCGCCGGCAAGACAACGACGCTGAGGATGCTCTCCGGCGTACTGCCCCCCACGGCAGGTGACGCGATCATGAATGGTGTCAGCGTCGCCCGCGACGGCGAGCGTGTAAAGCACGACATCGCGTACATGTCGCAGCGGTTCGGATTGTACACCGACCTTACCGTCAGCGAAAACCTCCAATTCTACGCCGATCTCTATCTGGTCCCTAGAACGAAACGGGCTGCCAGACTCGAGCGTCTCTTTCGCTTCTCGAACCTCGGTCCCTTCCGAGACCGCCTGGCCGGCAACCTCTCCGGGGGGATGAAGCAGAAGCTCGGCCTCTCGTGTGCCTTGATTCATCAACCGAAGATCCTGCTCTTGGACGAACCGACGTTCGGGGTCGATCCGATTTCTCGTCGGGATCTCTGGCTGATCATCCACGAGATGGTGGCGCAGGGAGTGACGGTGGTGGTGAGCACGGCGTACATGGACGAGGCCGAGCGGTTCGATCGCCTTGCCCTGCTGAATCGGGGACGCGTTCTCGCGCTGGACACCCCCAACGCGCTGCGTGAGAGCATGCCGGGAGATGTGCTCGAGGTCGCGGTGGATGGGGTGCGGGCAGCCCGAGACACTCTGCGAAATCACCCGGCCGTGCGCCGAGCCGCCCCCTTCGGCAAGCACTTACACGTGGTCGTGGGCGATGCGTCTGCCGATGCCCCGCTCATCGCCGCCGCGTTGCGGGAGGCCCGTTTCACGGTGCACGGGGTACGCCCGCTGGCTCCGTCGGTCGAGGACGTGTTCATCGACCGGATCGCCGAGGCGGACGCGGCGTGAACGAACCTGCCAGCCGCGTCAGGGTGTTTGCGGACGGACTCACAAAGCGCTTTGGCGATTTCGTGGCGGTGGATCACGTTTCGTTCGAGGTATCGGAGGGCGAGATCTTCGGGTTTCTCGGGCCAAACGGTGCGGGAAAGACGACCACGATCAAGATGTTGGCGGGCCTGTTACTACCAACGTCTGGACGGGGTCCGGTTGCAGGCCTCGACATCATGACCCAAACCGACACCATCAAGCGAAACATCGGCTACATGTCGCAGCTGTTCTCGCTCTACGCCGATCTCACGGTCGAGGGGAACATCAAGTTCTTCTCCCAACTCTACAACGTGCCGCGGGAACAGCGGCCTGGGCGGCGAGACTGGGTGCTCGAGATGGCGGGGCTGACGGATCACCGTCGACGGCTAACCGCGGCGCTTCCGCTGGGCTGGAAGCAGCGGCTTGCGCTCGGCTGTGCCGTTCTCCACGAGCCGCCCATTTTGTTCCTGGATGAGCCCACGTCGGGCGTCGATCCCATCTCCCGCCGCCACTTTTGGGAGTTGATCTACGCTCTCGCCGAGCATCAAACCACCGTTTTCGTCACCACGCACTACATGGAAGAAGCGGAGTACTGTCACCGACTCGCCCTCATGAACCGAGGACGGCTGATAGCGCTCGATACACCCGATGCGCTACGTCGGGCGACACAGGACCCCATTCTCGAAGTTCGAGTCGACGACAGTCCGAGAGCGACCGAGGCGCTGCAGGGCGCTCCAGGCATCTTGGAAGCCGCAATGTTCGGTCGAGCCCTCCACGTGGCGGTTCTGGACGCTGCGGCGGCGAGGGAGAGCCTGCCTGCGCTACTAGCATCGGAGGGGATCGCCGTGAAAGGAATCGAGCAAGTCACGCCGTCCCTGGAGGACGTGTTCGTGTCACGAGTGCGCGCCGAGGGTGGGGCGCCCGTAGAGTAGCGTGAATACCCCAGATGTGAGGGCGCCAGGGCACGGCGGGGGCATGAGACGTCGAAGGCCGGTACGGCCATGGCGGGAAGAGACCGGACGTCAATGAGGGGAACGCGCCTGCTGGCGATCGCTCGCAAGGAGGTGATTCAGCTCCGCCGAGACACCCGGAGTTTGATCCTCGCATTCATGCTGCCAGTACTCCTGGTGATCCTCTTCGGGTACGCCATCAGCTGGGACGTGAACGACATCGAAACGGCAGTACTCGACCAGGATCAGTCCGCCCGGAGCCGGGAGCTACTCGATGCCTTCTGGTCGTCCGGTTACTTCACCCTCGTAGCTCGGCTCCAGCGCAGCGCCGACATCGATCGACTGCTCGACGCTGGACGCATACGGATCGCTCTCGTGATCCCCCCTGACTTCGCTCGGGACCTGGATGCCGGTCGAACCGCACAAGTTCAAGCCATCACGGATGGGAGCGATGCGAACACCGCCACGATCGCCCTCGGGTACGCCGGCGCGATCATCAGCTCGTACTCCATGCGGGCTCGCATTGGGGGGGTTCAGACCAACCTCTCCGTCCAGCCTCGGACGCGCATCTGGTACAACGAAGAGTTGTTGAGCAAGAACATGATCGTGCCCGGACTGGTCGCCGTGATCATGATGATCATCGCAGCAATGCTGACATCCCTCACGATCGCCCGCGAGTGGGAGCGGGGCACCATGGAACAACTGGCCGCGACCCCAGTCCGGCGTACGGAAGTGGTCGTCGGCAAGCTGCTGCCGTACCTCGGCATCGGACTGATCGACGTCGTGGTCGTGAGTGTGATCGGGGTCGTCCTGTTCGGCGTTCCCTTCCGAGGAAACGTGTTCCTCCTGATGGCGCTCTCCTTCGCATTCCTCGTCGGTGCGTTGGGGCTGGGAATGTTCATCTCGGCTGTCGCTCGATCCCAGCTCCTCGCCACGCAGTTGGCGATGGTCGCAACTTTTCTACCGGCGTTTCTCCTCTCGGGATTCATGTACTCCATCGACGTCATGCCGCCGGCATTACAGGCCGTCACGTACCTCGTGCCCGCTCGCTATTTCCTCGTGGTGACAAAAGGGATCTTTCTGAAGGGCGTGGGGGTCGACGTGCTCCGGACGCAAGGGCTCTTGATGATCGCCTTCGCCATCGTGGGACTCTTCGCGGCCACTCGGGTGTTCAGGAAGGAAATCCTATGAACATCGAGCGGGTCGTGGGGATGGTCGGCAAGGAATTCCGTCAGATCTTCCGCGATCCCCGGATGGCGCGGGTCATTTTCGTCGCGCCAGTGATCCAGCTCATCGTCTTCGGCTACGCCGTTTCCACGGACATCTCAAAGACGGCCACCATGGTCGTAGACCATGATCGGACTCGCGCCTCCCGCGAACTCGTCGAGACACTGACGGCATCGGGCTACTTCGAGGTCGTGGCGCGCTCCGACCGCCCCGCCGACCTAGTGCGGGCGCTGGATCACGGGGACGCCATCATGGGGGTCGAGATCCCTCCCAATTTCTCCACCGCGCTTCGGGACGGGACGGGCGCGGAGATTCAGCTCTTACTGGACGGCACTAACTCCAACACGGCGTCCGTGGCTCAGAGTTATGCGGAGCGGATGGTGCGAGACTACTCGCTCCACGTGAGCGGCTCGCCGCCGCTTGCCATCGATCTCCGGGAGCGACCGTGGTTCAACGCTGACCTTTCGAGTCGGAACTACAATGTGCCGGCGGTCGTGGGGGCACTAATTCTCCTCGTCTGCCTATTGCTAACGTCGCTAGCGGTCGTTCGCGAGGCGGAGATCGGGACGCTGGAGCAGCTACGCGTCAGCCCGCTCACCCCTGGGGAACTCATCGTCGGAAAGACCATCCCCTTCGCCGTCATCGGACTGGTCGACCTCGCGGTGGTAACGACGGTCGCACTCACGTGGTTCGGGGTGCCGTTCCGCGGGAACCTGGGATTGCTACTGAGTGCGAGCGTTCTCTACCTCCTGTCGGGACTCGGTCTCGGACTCCTGATCTCGACCATATCAAAGACACAACAGGAGGCCTTCATGACAAGTTTCCTGGTTTTCCAGCCAGCGATTCTCCTTTCGGGTTTCATGTTTCCCGTGAGCAGCATGCCGCCGGTGTTCGAGTGGCTGACGCTTCTCAATCCGGTACGGCACTACATCGAGATCGTGCGCGCCATTTTCTTGAAAGGAGTCGGCCTGACCGCCCTGTGGCCGCAATACCTCGGGCTCCTGCTGATCGGCACGACTCTCCTTTGGATCGCGGCGCGCCGGTTCCAAAAAGGAGCGACATGAACACGGCGAGTCGACCATTCACGGACGGCGTCGTGGAGAACACGGGCGGGCCCGCCGAGGTCAGCATCGAGCTGGCACTCGTGATCGCGGTTCCAGCCCTTCATGGTCGTCAGGTGTCATGGTATCAGCAAAGAGAGCCAGTTTCAGCTTCAGCCCTGCTGCGCCATGAACTCCTCGAACCGCTGCATCAATTCGTCGGGGGGTACCTCTTCCTTGTGCGTCGAGATAACCCAGACGTGGCCAAACGGATCCTGGATCCTGCCGGATCGATCGCCGTAGAACTGATCCCCGATAGGGATGAGCGACTTGGCGCCGGCGTCAACCGCACGCCGTACGACGTCGTCCACGTACAGGTGAAAGTTCACGGGCGATCCACCGATGGACAGTGGACCCTGGTTGCCCCACTCCGGAAACTCGTCGCCGACCATCACGCGCGAATCGCCGATCTCGATTTCGGCGTGAGCAACTTTACCACCCCGCCCGGGTAGGCGCATCACCTCACGCGCGCCGAACACGGTCTTGTAGAACTCGATCCGCCCCGATGACCGTCAGTGCGGGCGTCACCGCGTGGAAGCCTTCCGGAATTGGATTCACGGCCATGGTCGTATCCTCGCTCGATGTTTGGGCCGGGACGACTCAGTCCGGCCAGAGCCAGCCGAACGTTCCGGCCGTGAGCAAGCCGTATACTAGTCCGTCGAACGTCGACTTGAGCGTCGTACTCCACCTGCGCTTGTACCAGATCGAGTTCTGCGAGAGGGCGAGCGCGTAGCCCACGAACGCCACGCAGCCGGCAAACTGGAACACCGACAAATACCGTGCACCGGGTTCCAGGGCACGACCAGTGATGTAAGCGGCGAAGACGCCAACCACGACTGAGTAGATAAACCACTGCACCAAGCTCTTTCCCATCGCCGGCGGACCACTCGGCATCACCGTCATGAAGACTACCGGCCCCTTGTTCATTTTCTCGGTGAATTCCGGTGTCTTCATGTTGCTCGCACTCCCGGCGTGTGGAATGACGTACTCGCCAGGCGGGATGCTGAACTTGCGCAACGAATCCATCACCTCGTCTTCACCCGGCACCTTCCCGAAATCCGATTGATGGTATGACAAAACCATGTGGATGATCGAGCTCACCACGAACACGATCACCGCCGACAGCAGAATTGGTACCCAAAGCGACATCACCGGAACCATTGGGACCTCCTCGAGTCGAGACGCAGCATCATGGTGCCTGGCCATTCAGCGTTGCGACGGTAAAGACCACGTGGAAGGGCTTACAGTAGATCACGACGCTCCGCTGCACGTCGATCTTTACGCTGGCCGGCAGGGGATAGTTCTGATCGCCAACGTTTCCCTTGAGACGCCCGATCTCGATGAACCCAGTAGCCTGCAGGTCGTCGCGGGATGCGGGAGCTGCGTGACTGGATAGCAGTACACGCAGGTCGGGTCCGTTGGTTACCTGGAAATCCTCCAGGCGAAGCAGATGTCCGCCGCCGTCGAGGCGGTAGATCGTTGCCCGACCGCTGCCGAGGTGAAAGGAGTCCGCGTCGCGGAACTGGCCGCGCTTGACCGGCTGCGGCGCCGCAGCCGTCGGCATCGCTTCCTCTACCGGTTGCTGTACCTTTGCCATGGCCGACAGAACCTGCTCTACCTCAGGGAGCGTCAGATTCGAGGGCACGGTTGCGCCGGCGGCCCGCGGGAACTCCTCGTCGACCGCGCGATCGAGGAACAGGGGCAACCCAAGCCACCAGGCGAGGGCTACGACCGGCACCCCAACCACGATTAGGAGTAACCACCACAACTTTCTGGCGCTCATCAGCGACCTCGAGGAGGTAAGGCGCTATTGGCGGTCAAATATTATCCCTCGGGGTGAGGCATGCGCCAGGCGAGTGCCCGTGGGCCTGGTTTTGTCTCGCAACGATGCCCAGATTCCGAGCACGGGCCGATGACGATTTGCGCGAGCCACAGACCGGCCCACAGGTTCCGGAGCCCACTGAACGCGAAGGGGCTCTCACTCATCGACCCGTTGATGCACCGCGTATACCGGAGTGGAAAGAGCCCCTCCTTGCATCGCTACGCAACGCCCACATCGGTCGACGTGCTGTCCCCCTCGTTCTCTACGCAACCACGGGCCTTGCTCCCGATCATGTCCTGGTAGCGGTGTTTCGAGCCGCCCTTCCCGTCGTCCTCTTCAGCGTCCTGACGTTGCAAGGCGCATCCCCGGTGCGCGCACAGCGTCCGGAGCGACCGGGCGAGGCCGTCGTAATCCACGGAACCGTCCGCGATTCCCTCACCCGTGGGCCCGTACCATTCGCCATCCTCAGAATCACCGAGACCGATTCCTCTACCATCGCGGATCAACAGGGTCGTTTTCGTCTCCAGCTCGAACCCGGCGTCTGGCAGCTCGAAGTGCGCCGGATCGGCTACCGCATGGCTTCTGCAACCCTCCGCGCTCGCACGTCTGCGACACCGCTGGATGTCTTCATGCACCCAATACCGGTGGACCTCGAAGCCATCACCGTGAGGTCGAAGGACGATTTCGCCTCTCGCGTTGTTCGGGCAGCCATCGAGCGGAAGAACGACGTTTTGTCGAGGATTCAGAACTATCGTTACGACGCATACGTCAAATTCATCGTCCGCGACATGGAAAAGGATGAAGATTCTACTGACGCCGTCGTCCTGATCACGGAAACGCAGACCACCGCGTACTGGGAGCAGCCGAACCGCTATCAGGAGGTCATCACGGCGCGCCGGCAGTCGAGCAACCTGAACGCCGAGCGCGCGCGGACCCTTCGGGCACTGGAGACGATCGAGCGCTCGGCTACAATTGGATCTTTCTCGACTACTGGCTGCCAGACATCGCTGTCGTCACACATATGTCGGAGCAGGGCGTCGGAACCTCGTACGCCGAGGTGGCCCTACTGGAATCCGCGCCAGGAGCGTGGGAAGGGACGTTGAGCATTCCAGGACTGAGCGTGACCGGGATGTGTCGCCTACAGGGATCCGAGCAGAAGCTGACCTACCCCCTGCCGATATACCAGACTATGTGGTCACGGGGCCGCGGTTCCAAGACATTTACAGTTGTCACGTTCCACGGCCACCACGAGCAGGAGTGTGCAGGGGGCTGGACCATCGCCGGCCAGGGGGCACTGGCAGATGCGGTTTCCTATGGTCACCTAACACAGTTCGGCTTCAGCCTAGAGGGAGCCCTGTACGACCGGCGCTAGGAACGGGGGGTGTTCGTCCTCGCGGGGGTCCGCAACGAGTCCCCACTCCCCCCTGTTGCAGCCCTCTGAGCCGATCACCCTGCTCATCGCCATTGCAGCTGCGGGGTACGCTCTGGGCATGGAGGAGTGACGTGGAGCCTGGGTGGGCGTGCGGCAGGTAGAAGCACTACCAGATTCAGGCAGCGCGGCCACTAGCCGCGGCTCCTCGGCACCAGTGGGCTGAACTCGATCCCTCTTACGCCATGCGGACGGTCCGGTCCCTCAAGAATCGCACACTCCTCGTCCGTCAGCTTCAATTCGACCGAATTGATGGCGGCATCAAGATGCTCGATTTTCGTCGCTCCGACAATCGGCGCCACGAGTCCCGGGCGGGAAAGCAGCCATGCCAGCGCGACCTGGGCCGGTGACACCCCCCGAGACTGGGCGACCTCGCTGGTCACCGCCACCACATCCGCATCGCCCGGCGTATCGTAGAGCTGTGCGGTAAAGTTGTCGCCGGCGCTCCGGGGCGTTCGGGGCGCATCCACACGGCCGCGTGCCAGCAATCCACGTGCAAGCGGAGACCAGGGGATGATGCCGACACCTTCTGCCTGGCATAGAGGGATCATCTCTCGCTCCTCCTCGCGATACACGAGGTTGTAGTGATTCTGCATCGATGCGAAACGGGCCCAGCCATTGCGGTCTGACGCTCCGAGCGCTTGGGCCAGTTGCCAGGCGTATCCCGAGCTCGCTCCGATGTAGCGGATCTTGCCTTGTTGCACCAAGTGGTCCAATGCGGACAGCGTTTCCTCGATCGGTGTGCGCTTGTCAAATCGATGGATCTGGTACAGGTCGATGGTATCGACCCCCAGGCGCCGGAGACTAGCCTCACATGCCTGCACGACGTGCTTGCGCGACAGCCCACCCATGTTCGGGCCAGCCGTCATTGGGAAATGGGCTTTCGTCGCGATGGCGATCTCCTCGAGGTTGGCAAACTCTCGCAACGCCCGACCGGTCACCTCTTCGCTCGCGCCGAGGGAATACATGTCCGCAGTGTCGAAGAAGTTAATGCCCCCTTCGATGGCCTTTCGGAAGAACGGACGGGCATCGTCCTCATCCAGAACCCAGGGCCTCCACTTGGAACTGCCATACGTCATACAGCCAAGGCAGATCCGTGATACTGAGAGTCCGGTCCGGCCGAGGGTCGTGTATTCCATGATTCGCTCCGTGGATCGATCCGGTGGGATGCGGTTCGGACGCATCGAGGTCCCTATTTGAAATCCGATCCTCAAATGGTCCGGCGTGAATATAGTTTCCTCGGACGCCGTTGGCAGGCAAAGGCGGGCGTTAGCATATTTCGCGGGTGACGGCTCCACTCGCGATCGCTCCCATCCGTAACTCCGTGTACGGGGACCCATTGTTCGCGGCGGCTAGTGAAGTAGGCGACCCCGGGGCGCCGGCCCGGCCTCCACGGGAGAGCAACCCGTGAACCGGGACCTGGCCGATCGACTGCTCGCACTGAAAGCACGCGACGCCGAAGTACGGAAGGATCTCCTTGACCGGGGTCTCCTCTTCGAGGGCTACGCTCCCGAGATGGAAGAAGTCCACGTGCAGAACGCCGGGATCCTCGAGGACGTGATCGACCAACATGGATGGCCTGGCATTGGTTTTGTCGGCTCAGACGCTGCCGACGCCGCCTGGCTGGTCGCCCAACACGCGATTTCACTCCCCCGATTTCAGCGTCGTTGCCTTCGGCTGCTTCGCGATGCGGTCACCCGTGGGGACGCACCGGCGCGCCAGGAGGCGTTCTTGACGGACCGCATTCGCTTCAACGAGCGCAGACACCAAGTTTACAGCACGATTTTCGACTGGGACGAGGACGGAGTTCTGAGCCCCTGGACGATCGAAGCACCAGACGGCGTTGACGAACGCAGAACACGGGTGAATCTCCCCCCGTTGGTCGATACGATCCGCGAGCACCGTCAGCGGGCGGCGGGCGAGACACCGCTAACACCCCAGGGTTACGACGCGCGCCAGCGCGAGATTTTAGCTTGGTGCGAACGAGTTGGTTGGTTGGAGGAGCGAGAGGAGGACTCAGAGTGATACGACTCGGACCTGACTTCGGTCGGAGGCGAGAAGTGAGCCACTGGTCATAGGAGGCGACGCCCATCGTCAATTGCGGCGTGCGTCGACGGCCTCGTCAGTTGTCGGTTTGGTACGAGGCATGCTTCCACAATCTTCGGGAGGGGCACCGCAATGGCCAAGCTGATAGAAATCCGTGTCCTCGAAGGCATTGCGGTATCAATGTTCGCCTTCGCATACGCCATTGGCGTGCGCCGGAAGGTGCATCTCATCGCCGGGTACAACGAGAAGTCCGCGGAACACGTACGTGACAAGCCGGCCCTCGCGCGCCTGGTCGCGAGGCTCTGCGTGCTCGTCGGTGCCGCGTCGGCTATCATGCCCGTGGCCACCTACATTTGGCCGAGTCCGCAGCCCGCGTTCGACGGCGTGACCGGGGCCTACGTCGGTTTGATCGTCGGGGCGGCCATCATGACCATACTCGAGGCTCGCGAGTTCACATCCCGAGATCGCCAGCCCCCGGGGACGGCTGCCACCTAGCGTGCTGATCGGCAAGCGGATTCGCGAGGCCGCGCCGTGACATCGCTACAGACAATGGCACTCGTCCAGGGCGCTGCGCGAGACGTATCTGTGGTTCAGGCCTTGCTGCTCGGCCTCAGCGTTCTCATCACGTTCGTCGCGAGTGTCTTCACGGCTGGATACGTCGCGCAGAGAATCGCGGTCGAGGACGCGACGTACGCCCGAGCGCTGTGGGCCACCGTCTTCAAAAACTTGGGTTTCCTCGTCGTGGGTGGGGTCTTCACCCAGTACGTACCGATCCCCTTCCCCACCACCGCGCTCCTGGTCGCGGGTGTGATTCCGGTGCTGATCATCCGACAGGTCTTCTTGTCAACGTTCGGTCAGGCGACCCGAATATGGATCGCGTCGCTCGGCGTCGAGATCGGCGTGGCACTCATCCTCACGCTTGTCTCTCTGTCGTTGGGGGACTGGCTCGAGACCCGGTATCTGACCAGTCTGGCCCACGCAGCTTCCCCCGCCCAGGAGACCGCGGGCCGACTGGGGGACCCAACTTCGGCACAGGCAGCACGGTCGAGCTTGTGGTGGCTCTGGGTGCCCAGTGTGATCGCACTCCTCACAGCTTACTTCTGGTGGCGCGGGGGGCAGCCAGTCTTCCATCGACACGTCACGTCCAACGGCTTGCGCCGGTTCCTCGAAGACTTCGTGGCCCAACTGGGCCTCGGTAGCGTGCTCGTGATCGAACACGAGCAAGGACCGGCAACCTTCCAATTCACCGTTAGCGACCGCACGGATCGACTGCGCGGACTGATGTTCACCTTCCCGGAGCGGGGTTGGTCACAGTCCTACTTCGACGAGGTCGGGGAGATCGCGAAACGGATCGGTGCCGACATCCGTATCGTACCGAGTGACGGGCAGGAAGTCGGGCGATACCTCCAGGCAACGATTCTCGGCGAGCCAACGACCCTCGTCGGAGACGCTCATACGCTCTTGTCGCGGGTGAGTGAGCTCATCGCTCTCGGCCCAGACGCACACTACACCGTGCACGCACGAGGAAGTTTCAACCGTGAGTACAGTCGGGAAATTGCGGAGCAACTCGTACCACTCGCTGGGGAGCGACGAAGAGCACGGCTGATCCGCCGAGCTACGCGCCAGGACGTCTAATCACGCGCCGACATCGCTCATCGGTGGCGCCGCTCATGTTCCAAAAGGAATTGCTTCCGCCACAGCCCACCACCGTAACCCCTGAGCTTCCCGTCGCTGCCGATGACTCGGTGGCATGGGACCAGAATGGCCAGACGGTTGTCTCCATTCGCCCGGGCGACAGCCCGACGAGCGCTTGGACGCTCAATGTCATTCGCCAACGAGTCGTACGTAGCAGTACTTCCATACGGGAGATCTCGGAGCCTCGTCCAGACCCCGGTCTGGAAAGAGCTACCTCGCAGCACCAGGGGCTTGGTGAAGACCTTGAGTTCCCCCGCGAAATACCGCTCGAGCTCTACGGCCAGTTGCCGAGTGTGTGCGTTGGACCCCGGAGCGATCCCGCAGTCGAGCAGCCGTCGGAGGCGAGACACCTGGGTCTCGAGCATCGGGCGGTCGGCGAATTCGAGCAGGCATACTCCATCTTCCGTGGCCCCGGCAACCATGGGACCGAGCGGCGTGAGGATTCGGGTCACGGACACCAGGGTCGCGCCGCGGGTCCGTCCCGGCGTCCCCCCAAAAAATCGCTCAAACGCCTCTCGGAATCCGCTGAGCGATTCGTAGCCGTGATCGTAGGCCGCCGCAGTGAGATCGCCGCCCTCCTTGATCTTGCCCAACGCGAGACCCAGGCGCCGTGCGCGTTGGTACGCAAGAAACGTCATTCCATGATTCGCCAAGAACCACCGTCGAACCCGATTGGGGGCTAAACCGAGCGAACGAAGATCGGCCTCCCTCCACCTGCGTAACGGATCCCTCCCCACCTGCTCGATGAGCGGCTCGAGCCAGGACGGTGCGGTGCCGTTTGGCTCCATCGGCCGACAGCGCTTACAGGGCCGATACCCCGCTAGGAGGGCGTTCCTGACCGTCGGATAGAACTCGACATTTTGACGCCTTGGCTTCTTCGCCGGACAGGTTGGCCGGCAGAAGATCCCGGTCGTTCGGACCGCCGTGAAGAACACGCCGTCGTACGCGGCGTCCCGATCGCGGCACGCGCTGATACATCTCGGCCTGCGGCGGAAGCGTAGTTGTTGCCATGAGGCCAAATCTACGGCAATCCTGCGGTCGCTCTACCGATTCTCCACCACCGAATTCGCGTCGCGCCTCGGATCTCCGGAGACCGCCAGCTCCCGCACGTCTCCTACCGGTACATCCCCCTATCAGCACGCCCGTCATTTCAGCAAGTTTGTGGTGATGATAACTGCGCGTGTGAGTACTCGAGTCCGAAACACCCTTGCACTGCTGGGCCTCTCGACGGCCCTCACCCTGGCTGCCTGCCGACAGACCCCCGGTGAGCCCACGAGCGTTCGGGTGGCCAATGGCGGCCAGGTCGACTTCGAGAGTGTGACGGTGGAGTTCCCGTGATTAGCTCCATTTTTGCGAGGTCATCATATCGTATGCCGATGGTCTCGTAGATCCTACGATTGAGCATCTGCTGGGGGTTCTCGATCGCGATGCTCGTAAATACCGCATTCGGCACGTACAGCGGTCGCTTATCGAACGTGCGAATCTGCGTGAGGCGCCACCCGATTTTCTCGACGGTCCCTTCGATGTTTCGATCCGGCGATCGCACCCAGTCGCCCACTTTGAACGGCCGATCCAGATAGATCGTCAGACCGCCAAAGAAGTTGGCGAGCAGGTCCCGGGCTGCGAACCCAATCGCGATTCCCCCGATCCCCCCGAACGCCAAGATCGCCGAGATCTCGAGGCCGAGGGACTGCAGCGCGATGAGCAATGCAGTGATGACCGCCGCCGCTCGGACGAGCTTTCCAAGCGCGTCGACGGTGCCCGCGTCCCATCGATTCTCCCCACCGGACTCCACGAGCACTCGCTCCGCCTGCGACGTGAGCCGCAGGGCGAACCACGTGATGTCAGCGATGACGGCCACGGTCACGGCGGGCGCTATGCCCGTAAAGATGCCAGCTCCAGACTGGGCGGCGATGACTGATGCCGCATAGGCGATCCCAACAATCCAAATGAGGAGACTGATCGGGACCGCCGCCGCCGCCAGGATCGCATCATCCCAGCGATTCTCCGTCTTGCTCACCCACCGGTCGTGAAGTCGACCCAGTAGCCGCTTCTGCATGAAATCGATCACCAAGGTCACAAGCACGATGACGAACACTTGGATCATCAAGCCCCAGTCGATTCCCTGAAGTAGCTGGCTCAGCCTATCGGTCAATGCATCCATGCGAACCACAACCTCCGTTTCCGATCTTATGGCAGTCGTCCAAACGGGATGCGCCGCCCCCGCACAACGTCACCCGGCGATCCGTCGGCGCGCCTACCGCATCAGGTGACCGGCGGTAAGTTTCGTCACGGGGGCTTGGGAGGGCAATCCGATGGGATGCCCCCGCGGGAAGCGCTGACGGTCGACTTGGGGGACTGGCAACGAAGGTCGACACCACATACACCCGAATCTACGCCGTGGTGTCTCGGATTCCTCGGGGCCGAGTCGCCACCTACGGTCAGGTGGCCGCCCGCGCGGGGATGCCGGGTCATGCCCGTCAGGTGGGCTACGCGCTTCATGCGCTCCCCGACGGGAGCACACTCCCGTGGCACCGGGTCATCAACGCTCAAGGTGAGGTTTCCGCCCGAGCGCGGGCTGGATGCGACGAGTTACAGCGCATCCGCCTGGAATCGGAGGGGATCGAGTTCGATCGGAGCGGGCGCTTGAGGCTGGATCGATTCCGATGGCGGCCCCGTGACCGAGACCCTGCCACGCGAGGGGCGAAATCGGAACCGACTCCGACGGTCACCAGTGTCACTTTTGGGCGCGCTCGGGCAAAAGGAAACAGGTAAGGACATGGAAAAGGCTACGTTTGGAGCCGGGTGTTTCTGGGGCGTCGAGGCAACTTTTCGCCGGGTGAAGGGGGTCCTCGCAACGGCGGTCGGATACACGGGAGGGACGCTCGAAAACCCGACGTACGAGGATGTGTGCACCGGCCGAACCGGACATGCGGAGGTCATCGAGATCGAATACGATCCCACAACGGTCCGGTACGAGGATCTACTGAGCATCTTTTGGGAAAGTCACGCCCCGACAACGCTCAATCGTCAGGGGCCCGACGTTGGAGCTCAGTACCGCTCGGCGGTGTTCTTCCACACTGCGGAGCAGGAGGCCGCAGCACACGCGGTCAAGGACCGGCTCGCTCAGACTGCGCGGTACTCCGGACCGATTGTGACGGAAATCGTCCCGGCCACGTCGTTCTACCGGGCTGAGGAGTACCATCAGCGCTACTTGGAAAAGCGGGGTCTTGCTCGCTGCACGATTCCCGGAGGCTAAGAGGGACCCCTGGCCAGCCCGGATTCCGCTCCGGTGCGCTCCGTCCGCGTCGACGGAGCCCAGCGCTCGACCACATGCCGCATGATCCAAACCCATGCGAGCGATCCCACCACGGCCCCGCACAGCGCGCCCGCTGCTAGCAGCACGACCCCGTTGATCGGGGATTCCCAGGTCGATCCGACCTTCGCGCCAACCCACCCCCCCAAAAACGAAACTGCCCACGCCACGGCGGGCGTGAGCAGCCAGGCGGCTCTTCGGAGCAGCCGGCCCAGAGCTGCCAAGGTCACTGCAGCCGAAATACCGCCGCCACGAGAACCTGGAGGACCAAGGCGACCGCGAACGCCAGCCCCATGAATGACGCGTGAAATGGTGCAGCGAAGACGACCTGGAGGAGAACGAATAGGACGACGGCGATGCCGATCGTTAGCCCGCCAACGCGCGGGAGCCCAGCCGGAGACGAAGCGGCCCTTCGCGCCAGCAGGAGCGAACCCAGCCATGCCAGCAGGGTCGACGCCATCCACCAGACCGGGATGTACCAGAACCCACTGCCACCGCCTATCTGGTCCCATGTCCAGTGATACAACGAGAGAGGCCGCAGGACCGCGGTGTCGATGACAGTGAACGTTAGCGCACCGAGAAGACCAGACAACGCAGCCCACGCGATCCCGTCGGCGGTCTGGGCGCGGACCCATTGCCCCGGCAGGTAACTGACAAGCACTCCGCCCGCGAGAATCAGGAGTGACTGCACTACCACTTCGGCGGTCCCCGTCATCACCCGGGAGAGAAGCGCAAAGACAACTACCCCAGCCGTGGTAATCAGACCCAGCTTGACCCCACCTCCGACAATGGTGCGCCGGTCGTTTCTCTCGGCAAGCGCGGGCTGAGCGGTTGACGTCATGGGAACCATCTCCTCACAGGAACTGTGTGGACCGCCGACAAGTTAGCTCGGGCCGTGATGCCGGTAAAGGGACTTTGTTGTCACCACGTGAGATCCAGATGCGCAGCCGCGATCCGCAATCCTGTGAGGGTCAGATGCGGTTCCACCCCCTCGATCTCCTGACTGAGTGGTGCAATCAGGTGGGCAAAGCCCCCGGTCGCCACGACGTGCGGGTCGGATTCAGTAGGCCATTCGCTTTTGATCCGCCGAACGATGCCATCGGTGGCATCGGCGGCACCGTACAGGACGCCGGATCGGATGCAGTCCTCGGTCCTGCGCCCGATTACGTGCACCGGGGCGGTTAGTTCGGTCGCAGGCAATTTGGCGGCGCGCCGAATGAGCATCTCGGCCCCGGTGACGATCCCGGGCGCGATGACCCCCCCCAAGAACCTCGAGTCGGCGGTGATGCAATCAAAGGTCGTGGCCGTTCCAAAATCGACCACGATCGTGTCCCTGCGATACAACGTCGCGGCGGCTAGCGTGTTGACCACGCGATCCGCTCCAACCGTCAAAGGTTCTTCGACGGCGAGTGACAGGGGAAGCTCGGACTCCGGACCAACACGCACAGGCACCACACCCGCCGCCCCGCCAATCCCGTCCGCCAGGCTGTCCGTCGTCGCAGGGGCCACCGATGCGAGTACCGCAGCACGCACCGCTCGGATCTCGAGACCGGCCTGGGACAGCAACGTCGTGACCGTCGCAGCCCACTCGTCCGGCGTGCGCGATGCGACAGCCATGAGCCGCCAATGGGCGGCGAGCCCGTCGCCTTTGAACACGCCGATGGTGATTTCCGTGTTTCCCACGTCCACCGTCAGGAGCATTGCACCGTCCCACCGAAGATCCGCTCGATACCCACTGCCGTGGTCACAAGGAGCGCACCGTCACAGTCGATCCCCCGCACGGTCCCGACTGCCGGCTGCGCGATCTCACGGCCCGCGAGCCAGTCTGCCTTCTCGAACTGATCGAGCTCGGCTGCGCTAAGAGCCTTTCGAACCGAGATTCCGTGCAAGCGAGGCACCAGCTGTTCCAAGACATCGATGCGCCGTACGTCCGGGACCATGTCGCACAAGGCCACCGCCTGGTCGGCTACCTCGGACGGGAGGGGACCCACCATGTTGATGCCGATCCCCACCCCGATCCAGCGCAGCCGGTCCTCCATCCATCGGGCTTCGCACAGAATGCCAGCGACCTTGCGCCCGCCGATGAGCACGTCGTTGGGCCATTTCAGACCAACATCGACGACCGCGAACTCCCGCAGAACCCCCGCCAGTGCCAGGCCCACCCGCACCGACAGCACACCACCCTCGACGGCTTGAGCCGGCCGAACAAGGTATCCCAACCAGATGCCCCTCCCTGCCGGACTGTACCAGGTCCGCCCCTGGCGACCCCGGCCCGCCACCTGTTCGTCAGCAAGCACCAGCGTTCGTGGCGGCGCTCCTTCCGCCGCGAGCTCGTGGATGACGTCGAGTGTGCTCGTAACGCGTGCCACGGCCACGCAGCTTGGAGTGCGCAGTCGGGCCGCGAGATCCGGTGGGGCGATCCCGTCGTAGCTCACACCCGGATGACGGACCATACGATCGTCGCCGCGCCCAGCAGCCAACAATACGGCGCAAACTGGTAAAACGCCTGCCGCCGTAACAGGAAGATGAGAAACCGGATCGCGAATATGCCGGACAGCAGCGACGCGACGAACGAGACTGCCACCGCCTCCGTTGGAATGCCCGCTATCCCACCGGCGAGCTCGGGAATTTCCAGAATCGTGGCACCCGCGATGACCGGGATCGAGAGTAAGAAGGAGAACTCCGCAGCGTACACGGGCTCCAGCCCGGACCAGATGCCGGTCGATACCGTGGTCCCCGAGCGCGAGATCCCGGGGACGAGAGCGAGCGCCTGGGCGAATCCGATCGCCAGCGCCCGGCGGGCGTCGAGCGTGAGGTACCGCTCCCGCACCGGAATCGCCCGTGTGCTCCACAGGACAATCCCGGTCGTCAGGAACCCGATCCCCACTACGGTCAGCGAATCGAAGGCCTGTTCCACCAAACCAGTGAGCCACACACCCGCGACACCCGCTGGTATTGCAGCGAGGACGATCAGCCCGACATAACGGAGGGACGACGCACCCCCACTCAAAACGCCTCGCGTGAGCTCCCCGATACGCGCCCGATAAACGACGATCACCGCGAGGAGCGTAGCAGCATGCACGGTGACTTCCAGGGTGACGCCGGGAGTTCGTATCCCAATCCATGCCTCCGCGACTACCAGGTGACCGGAGCTCGAGACCGGCAAGAATTCGGTCAATCCCTGCACGACTCCCAGGACGAGCGCCTGCCACAGTGTCACTGGGAGAGAACTCGATCGTATAGATCCTCGTATCGAGGCACAACCCGTTCGGCCGAAAAGATGCCGGCCCGTGCAACAGCGCACTCCCGAGCTCGCTGCAACACGCGAGGATCTCCTAGGAGCGCAATGGAGGCCTCAGCCATCTCGTCCACGCTCCCCACGGTCGCGAGGGTACCGCTTTTTCCGTCGTCCACGACCTCAGGTAGGCCACCAATTCGACTTCCTACCACCGGTACCCCGCACGCCATGGCCTCGAGCGCCGCCAACCCAAACGATTCCGTTTCGCTTGGAAGCAAGAATAGATCCGCCGACCGAAGGAGCTCCGCTACGGAATCGAGTTTCCCCAGGGACCGTACGTCCGCACGAACGCCCAATCGATCCGCTTCTGCTTCCGCGTCCGGGCGTTGTGGACCGTCTCCGATCAGGACGAGCACGGCCGGCATGACCGCTCTGATCCTCGCGAACACGCGAACGACATCCGGGACCCGCTTGACCTCACGGAAATTGGAGACGTGCATGACCACTCTCGTCCCGGCCGGCGCGAACCTTCGTCGGTCCGACTCGTCGGCGGGAGGATGATACTCGCGTTGATTGACGAAGTTCGGGATTACTTCTATCCCGCACCCATCGCACCCGAACGCCCGGTACGTTTCATCCCGGAGATATTCCGACACCGCCGTGATCGCGTCGGACTGTTCGATCGAGAACTTGGTGATCGTGAAGAATGACTGCTCCTGGCCGACCAGCGTGATATCCGTTCCGTGCAGTGTGGTCACAACCTTGAGAGCGTGCTCGGATCCCAGCATTTGCTTCGCCAGGAACGCCGTCGTCGCGTGTGGAATCGCGTAATGAACATGCATCACGTCGAGCCGCTCCGTTACCGCCACTTCGTGCTGTTTGGCGGCCAAGGCGAGCGAATAGGGAAAAAACTTGAATAGTGGATACGTCGCACTGACGTCGACTTCGTGGAACACGACCCGTTCAGCATAGCTGCTCAACCGAAATGGCGAGTCATAGGAGATGACGTGGACGTCGTGTCCCCGCCTCGCGAGCTCGAGTCCCAACTCGGTTGCCACCGCGCCCGAGCCTCCATAGGTCGGGTAGCACGTAATGCCAATACGCATCAATTCCCTCTCGCTTCCCACAGGTCCACGATGCGGCGTGCGAGGACGCCGGGCGCCGCGGTCGCGTCGAGATTGACTACAGGATACCCAAGGAGCTGGTGCCGAAACCAGGTTTCCTGCCTCTTCGCATATCTCCGCGTACTGGCCGCGATGGCGTCGGCCAGTCTATCGGTGCCAAGCCGGCCCCCCAAGTGGGCAGCGACCTCCGCATACCCAACGGCGTCGAGTCCCGGAGCGTCCGACGCGAGGCCGCGCTCGAGCAGGCGCCGCGTCTCGGAGACCAATCCCGCGTCGAGCATGTACCGCACGCGGTCAGCAATCCGGGCGTGCAGGAGTGCTCGGGGTACCGTGAGCCGGACGAACCAGGGTCTCATCACGCCGTCGACCCGAGCCTGGCGCTGCCACCATGATAGCGAGCGGCCCGTTAGCAACGCGATCTCGACGACGCGGGCCGCCCGCTGGCGCCCACCCGCCGTGTACCGCGGGTCGAGCCGCGCAGCCCACCGCCCCAGGTGCCCGGATGACGTGGCCCACTTCCGGATCCTTATGCGCCGCGCCGGCTCCATGGGCGGCTCGAGGAATAGCCCATCTGCTAGCGCCCGGACATAGAACCCGGTTCCCCCAACCACGACTGCCCGACGCTCTACTGGTATCTCCGTCAGCCACCTCGCGGCCTCGCGCGCGAACTGCCCGGCACTGTACCGCTCTCCCGGCTCGATAAGATCAATGCCGAGGTGGGGGACAGCCTCCAGGTCGGCCGGACTGGGCTTGGCGGTGCCTACGTCGAGCCACTTGTAGATTTGCCGTGAGTCCGCCGAAATGACGGTAATCGGCCAGAGACGCCCCAGCGCGACGGCGACCGCCGTCTTGCCGACCGCGGTTGGACCGACGATCACGGGGATTAGTGGTTTACGACCGCCCAAACCTGCGCTCCAGCTCGCCCCGGGGCAGCTGCACCATGCTCGGCCGGCCGTGCACGTCATGCGGTGGAAGCTCGCAGGCCATCAAGCGCACCATCAGCTCACGGATCTCGTCACGGGCCAGCTTTTGGCCCGCCTTGATCGCGGCACGACAGGCAAAGGTCGCGGCGAAACGTTCCATCCGATTCGCGAGTGCGCCGAATCGACCGCCGGTGAGGTCGGCCACCATTTCTTCGAAGCAGCGCCGAGCATCGAACTGAGGGTGCGGATTGGGCACCGCGTGCAGCGCAACGGATCGTCCGCCGAATCCCTCCACCTCGTACCCGACCCGCAGGATCAAATCTCGGTGCGTTTCCAGCGCCTCGGCTTCTTCAGGTGCCATGTCGACGACAATCGGTAATAGCAGGCGCTGAGCGGCAGCCCCCTGCCCGGTGAGTTGTCCCATGATCTGCTCGAACAACACCCGCTCGTGAGCCGAATGTTGGTCAACAATGGCAATGCCATCGGAGGTTTCGAAGAAAACGTACGTATCGAATGCCTGCAGATACGCGGTATGCTCCGGAACGCCAAGTCGGAGGTCCGCTCCGTGCTCGGCGAATGGAAAGCTGAGCGCCATACCGGCAGGAGCGTCGACGGACCCGCTTGGAGGAGACCCATCGGAATGGGCCACCGACACCGGCCAGGCGCCGACCACCGCGGCCGCGTCGATCGGCCGCAGCGCATCTCGGACGGCCCGCTCCACGGCCTGTTCCACAAGGTAGCGATCACGAAATCGCACCTCGAGCTTCGCAGGATGGACGTTCACGTCCACGCCATCGCCCGGCACGGAAAGCGTGAGGAACATCGTTGGCCGGCACCCGGGGCTGATGGTGGCTCGGTAGCCCGCCTCCGCCGCCCGAATCAGGAACGGGTCGCGAAACGGTCGGCCGTTGACGTAGAGGAAGGCCTTTCGTCCACTGGGTCGCGCGTCGGCCGGCCGCTGGATGAAGCCGCGAACACTCACCGGTCCCGTAGAGCCCTCGACTGGCACGAGCTGCTCCGCCGTTCGACGGCCGAATAGCGATGCGATGCGCTCCGCGACCACCGATACCGAAGGCGCATCGAGCAGGGTGCGGCCGTCGCTCGTTACGGTAAACGAAACATCCAGGCGCGCCAAGGCGAGGGTGGTGACCACTTGCGTGATCGCGCGGGTCTCGCTCCTCGGCGACCGAAGAAACTTGCGCCTCGCGGGGACGTTGAAGAACAACCCCTGCACTGTCACGCTCGTACCCGGCTGGTGGGCCGTCGGTTCGACGCCCTCCAGTCGTCCCCCCGAAACCACGACACGCGTCGAGGAGCCGGAATCCGCGGCGCTCGATTCCCTGGATCGCTCCGCGGTCTCCAGCTCCAGACGCGAGACTGACGCGATGGCCGGAAGCGCTTCGCCACGAAACCCGTAGCTGGGAACGCCCACCAGATCCGCGGCCGTCCTGATCTTGCTGGTGGCGTGCCGCTCGACCGCGAGAACCGCATCGTCCTGGTGCATCCCGCATCCGTCGTCCACCACTCGAATGAGCGTGCGGCCGCCCGCCTCGCATTCGACGGAGATCCGAGTCGCACCCGAATCAAGCGCGTTTTCAACGAGCTCCTTCACGACGGACGCGGGTCGCTCGACCACTTCGCCAGCGGCAATTTGGTCTGCGACCCCATCCGCGAGGATCTCGATCTTTCCCACTATAGGGGCTCGACCTCGCGGACCAGCAACCATCCCTGCACTTCGCCCCGCGTGGCGAGCACCCAGCCACCCTCTTCACGGCTCACCTCTACCGCCACACCTGCTTCCAACGAAAGGCGGGGCCGCGCGCTTCCATACGGAGCTACGCGTAACGGGGTGTCCGCTGCCCGCATCAGGGCGACCGGCCCGGCGTAGTGGGCCTCCGTAGTCCATGCAGCCGCGGCGAAGGCGATCGCCAGGCCAAATGAGACAACCGCGAGTTTCCGGCCCGCCCGTAGCGTGAGAAGACTCCACCCGACCCCCCAGCTCACGAGCGCGATGAGCAGCATCTCAGCCGGCGTGAGGGGC
This sequence comes from Gemmatimonadales bacterium, assembly GCA_965249575.1. Classification (GTDB taxonomy): domain Bacteria; phylum Gemmatimonadota; class Gemmatimonadetes; order Gemmatimonadales; family GWC2-71-9. The sequence goes on from OZ252244.1 coordinate 133,164, forward strand.
GCAACCCGCAGGAGGCGTGCGGTTGCCCGGTCCGGCGGCGGCAAGAGCCGCAGCGCCTGAGAGATCGCGGTGTACCGGGGCGCCAGGCGCGCGGCCCGGATCCAAGACGCCTTCGCGCGGGTATCGTCGCGCAGCCGATAGTAGGCGCTCCCGAGGTTGTACCAGTCTCGAGCACTTTCGGGATGGGCCGCCACTCGGGCCGCGAAGCTATCCGCGGCCGCGCGGAACGCTCCCCGCTCGAAGAGATCCTCAGCCGTCAGGCGCTGAGCCTGGAGCGTGGTCGTCAGCGAGCCGAGGGCGACCGCCGCCACGAGCAGCACGACGCCCCCCAACCGGGATGCCCCGGAACCAACTTTTTCGCCCCGCAACGCCTCGAGTGTGGATCTGACCTCGGCCGCCAGCTCGTCGGGATCGCTCGCACCGTCGGGACCGTAGACCGCGTGACGCAACCGATCGCGAACCCGCGCGGCGTGCTCCGCCACCGCGGTTTCGACGCCCGCCGCGCGCAGCGCATTGGCCAGGCCGTCACCCTCCCCAAGGTCGTCCCCCGACACGAGGTGACGCACGGCTTCACGGAAGTCGCGTTCGAGCCGTTGGAGCGGCGACACCTCACCCCTGTCGTACGTGGGCGTGTGGGGCCTGAGCGCAAGGACGAACCGGTGGCAACCGAAAACGAGGGGCGGTAGTAGTGCCAAGGCGATGACGGCCCACAAGGGAATACTGGGTACGCCGAACATCAGCGGCTGGTGCCGTGAGGAGAGTGGGGGCGGCGCGGCCCGAGCCATCGCCCCCTGGCCCGCGCGGGCCACGATCTCGACGGGGCCGGCCCGTCGTTGAATGTATCGCCTGTCGTTCACATCGTAGTAAGTCACAGACGGTGCCGGGATCACGTGAGCCCCGATCGAGTCCGGCAACACGAGGTACCGGAACCTCTTCGTGCCGGCGACCCAACCCTCGGACCGCTCGAGGTCGACCTCCGGGTCCAGCGGGTACACTCGCACAGCGGGCGGCCAGTCCAGATCGGGTTCCGGCCAGAGCGCCACATTGCCCTGGCCCGCGAGCACCGCCGTCACGGTCGCTGCCTCACCCACGGCAACGTCGCGAGGCTCTGCGACCAAGGAAAAGCGCAGCGCGCCCGCGGCGGGCCCGGTGAAGCCGGCTGGTCTCCCCGCGCGTGGCTGGTTCATGACCGTCACCGTCAGAGACTCGCTCTGGACCACGTGTCGGAGCTCTCGCGTCAGGAACGAAAACGTCACTGGCAGGTCGTACGCGACGCTCGCCGGCCCAACGTTCATCGATCCGGGGAGCAATGGAAACGCCACCACGTGCGCCACGAAGAGATCGTACCACTCCCTGTCGACCCGGCGGCTCGCGGCGATGCCCGGCGGGGTGTACTGGCGGTAGAGCCACGCACCTTCGAGCGGAGGCGAGGACAGGGTCGGTGGCATCCGCAGCCGTCTGCGGATCGCACGGGGGAACCAGGCGGCGACGATGACGTCCAGCTGTTCACCGAGCACCACCGACTCGGGCATTGTAACGACTCCAACCGTCACGTCTTCCTCTCCTCGAGGCGGTGCCGACCGCTCAAGGACCGCCCGCACTCTGGGCTCCAATCGAGAGGAGCTCACGGAACTCACCGGCAGAACCCTGATCGTCAGTGGATCGGTATCGACCGTTTCCGACCCCTGCCGAACCCGGATCGACCCGACCACGGCCGCACCTGGTTCCGTCGCTGCGAGCTGCAGGGTACGCGTCGTGACCCGCATCGGAACGCCGTCCCGAACGGACACCCGAGATTCCTCGCGGGTGCCGCGCACTTCGAGTGCTGACAAAACAGGACTACCGATGCTCACAGGTTGGCTTGCGGCGGACTCCACCCTAATCGTCAGCGAGATGACATCCCCGACCATCGGGTCCGTCCGGTCGATGGAGGCGGTCCCCTGGAGCTGCTGCACCATGATTAGGACGGCGAAGCTGAAGGTCACCAGTCCGGCTCCTGTGGGTTTCCGGAGGACTGGTTGCGGCGCTGCTGAACCGCATGGCGGGTGCGTCGCTCCTCCTCCGCTATGGAGTTGAGGATCTGCTCGGCTTGGGCAAGCGACAGGCCAGCCGTGGGGCTCTGCGGTTCGCCGCTTCCACCGGTGGTCGGCGCCTGCTGCTGAGGAGCCTGGCCCCCACCACCGGATGGCGGCGCGCGCTCTACCGCGAGCTCCAGATTCCATTTTGCCGCGGCGTCACCGGGTTCGAGCAGCAACGCCTCCCGATAGTACCGCCGGGCGCGCGCTAGATGCGTGCTGCGGTGCGCGGTATCCGCGTCCGCCATGCGCAGGCGCAGCAACCCGAGGTTGTACAGCGCTCGAAACCGGATGCCCGGCTCGAGTGACTCAGCGGCGCGCCCCAGCGCCTCAGCGGCCAGCGCCGTGTCGCCGCGAGCGAATCCAGCCGTCCCCGTGTTCAGCAAGGTCGTGTCTCCGCCCTCACCGGCGCGCACTTGCTCAAGGTACAGGGCCGCCGCACGATCGAAATCACCGTCCGCCCACGCAGCGTCCGCTTGGTTTCGTGGACCCTGTGCGTTAAGCCGTGGCACCGCGGCAAACCCGAGCAGCATCACTGCCAGCGCGGCGGTCCGCCGCGTCAACGTGTGTGCGAGAAGTACCAATACCGCCGTGAGCGACAGCAACCACGCCCGCGAAACTCCCGTCGAGGTCGTTGCGGTGGCGTGAGGTGCCCGCTTGTAAGCAGTCACGAGATCACGAACGGCCCCGGCCTGATCACTCAGCTCCCCGGACACCAAGACACCTTGAGCCGCATCCGCTACAGCCATCAGCACATCATCCCGCCGACGAGTCTCGACGATGTTCCCCGAGGCGTCGCGGTGGTATGAATCTCCCCCATCCGCTCCGCGGCTCGGGATCCGCATCGGCTCCCGCCTTCCCTCGGCTACCAGAATCAGTCGTACGCCATCGCGTCGGAGTCGCTCCGCCGGACCCAGAGCTGCCTCGAGCGAATCGTGGCTTTCGCCGTCCGTGAACAGCACTAACACTCGGTCGGCAACATCGTCGCCTCCCAAGAGAAGCTCCCTGCCCTGCCGGAGGGCGCGGGCGAGCGAGGTCCCACCGGCGCTCACGATGCCAGGATCCAGAGCATCGACCAGCGATTCGAGCGCTCCCCCGTCGATGGTCAGCGGCGAAAGGATATAACTCCGCCCCGCGAACGCCAGGAGCCCGATGCGGTCGTTCGCATGGTCGTGAATGAGACGACGTGCCTCTCGCTGCGCCTTTCCAAGTCTCGACGGAGACACATCTTCAGCAAGCATCGACCGAGAGACGTCCACCGCAATAACCATGTTGAGGCCCTTCGTCTCGGCCGTAACCGTGCGACTGCCCCACCGGGGACCTGCGAGTGCCGCCGTCGCCGAGAGCGCAGCAACGCTCAACCCGACCCATCCGTGGGTGCCCAAGCGACGGGCGGAGGCAGACAGGTCGTCGGACCATCGGGCCGCATGCACCACCCGCTCTCGGCGGGCCCACAGCGCGAGTATCCCGATGAGTAATGCCACGATCGGCGCCGCCGCGAGGAGAATCGGGGCGTCGAGTCGCATCAGGGAATCCTCACGACGGCCGTGGACGCGATGACCAGCTCGAGCCCGAGCACGGCGAGTCCCAGCAAAACAAGAAACCGATAGGCCTCGTTCGCGTCGGTATAGCGAACGACCTGAACCGGTGTCGTTTCTAACTTGTCGATTTGTTGAAAAATCCGGCTCAGCGCTTCGCCGTCGGTCGCCCTGAAGTAGCGTCCACCAGTCGTAGATGCCACGTCACCGAGGAGTGCTTCATCGATAGGAACCGGCATCGTCTGATAGCGAAGCTGCCCATCGATGCTCCGGCCAATCGGGAGCCGCGCCTCCCCCTCTGTGCCCACGCCGATCGTGTAAATCCTGAACCCGAGCTTCGCCGCGGCAGCGGCGGCCGTCCGTGGGTCGACTCGGCCTCGATTGCTTTCCCCGTCGGTAAGGAGGACGATCACCTTGCTCTCGCCAGGAGCTCGACGCAGCCGGTTCGCGGCCGTCGCAATCGCCGTACCGATGGCGGTCCCATCTTCGAGCTCACCGACCCTCACATCGCGAATCGCCTGTTCGAGCACCGCGTAGTCAACGGTGATCGGGACCCGGGTCAACGCCTCGGCCGCGAAGGTCACCAGACCGATACGATCGAACTTTCGGCCCGCCACGAAGGCAACGGACTGTTCCTTCGCCACGTCCAGTCGGTTCGACGGCGCGAAGTCTTCCGCCAACATGCTACTCGACACATCGACCGCGAGCACGATCGCGATCCCGTCGCTCGTGACTTCGGTCGCACCTCCGTCGAGCCGCAAGCCGGCCGCGGCCACAATCCAAGCCCCAAGCGTGACGGAGCGGAGCCCGGCCGGAAGTTCCGCAATCCACCGCCGGAACCCCGTGGTCGGAGCCAGCTGGCGGATGTCACTGTACCGCGCGGCCGGATGCGGGCGGGATCGCAGCCACCACCACACCGGGAGTGCAAGCAGCAGCAGCAGAAGAAAGGGTCGAGCGAACATTACCCGATCTCCAGCTCCCGTACGTCGAACGACTCGAGTAGCGTCTCGACATGATCAGCCAGCACCACGATCTCACTGACCGCTGGCGCGAATCGTGCGCGCTCGAGAGCTCGCAACGCCTCTCCGATTTCCCCGACTGGGAGATCGGGCCGCTCGGATGCCAGAGCACTCAAACACGCGTCGACCCCAAGACGCGCTTGGGCGGACGGGGCCAGCCGAGAGATGCGCTCCCTCAGCCGCTCGGTGGCAACGGACGCCACCGCTCGTACCTCGCCCGCCGCGATCCACCGCATGAGCGGCGGCCCGATCTCCTCCGGGACGGAGCTCGACGGCGCCGGCATCGACCGAGCTCGGCGCCTGAGCACCACCCATCCGAGCACGCCCCCAACGGCGATGCCGCCGAAGATTACGGGGAGCAGCGGTCGACGAAGCGGGCGACCGATGGGTCCTAGAGAGGGTTTTGGCTCGAGACGGGTGTCGCCTTCGGGCAGCACGGAGGCGAGCGCAACGCGCGCAGTGTCACCGGCGACCGTCCGCCCCGTCCCATCCGGGAAGACCAGTTCCACCGCCGGCATCGGCAACATATGGGTGCCCGGCTCGAACACCGCAACCGTGTAGCGGATCCATATCCGACCGGCACTGTCCACCGCGACCGGGGCATCGAGCGGCTCGTACACCGAGGTAGATTCCATGGGGCGGAGCCGCGCCCGAGCGCCGGCGGTTGCGACGACGGTGCGCTCGACCCAGATCGTATCGCCCACCGTTGCGCCCGACGGAGAGACGGACCACACGGCGGATTGAACCAGCACGGCCGCGAGGAGCGGGTAGGTCACCGCCGGAGGCGACGCGCCCTCAACGCGAAGGCCCGGTGTAGCGGGTGGGCATACGGCACGTCCGTCCGGAGCGCTACATGGTCGACGTGCGTTCGTTCGAGCGCGCGGGCTCGCGCCAGCTGGGCGTGCTCGGCGGCGACGCGCTGCTTGAGCCGCGCCGCCTCATCGGACGTGTCGACCAACATGCGATCCCCGCTCTCGGCATCCTCGAATTCGATCCAACCCGCGTCTGGGAGAGCATGTTCCCGAGAATCGTCCACCGTGATGGCCACGACTTCGTGGCGGAGTGACAGCCCGCGAAGGTGCTCTTCCCAGCCCGTCGCCCTGAAATCAGACAAAACAGCCACGACCGAGCGGTGCCGTAACAGGCGAGACGCGTATTGCAGTGCCGCCCCCAGATTCGTTCCGCGGGCATCCGACTGAAACGCGAGTAAGTCGCGAATGACGCGGAGGGCGTGGCTCCGGCCCTTGGCGGGAGGCACCACGTGATCGATCCGTTCAGAGAACACCACGGCACCCACTCGGTCATTCTGTCGGGCGGCGGCGAGGGCAAGAACCGCCGCCACCTCGACCGCCCGGGCGGACTTCGCGACCGGTTGCCCGAATTCCACGGAGCCCGACCGATCCACCACGAGCAGAAGCGTTAGTTCCCGTTCTTCCTCGAACGTCTTGACGTAGGGAGAGCCCATGCGGGCCGATACATTCCAGTCGATAGCGCGAAAATCGTCGCCGTGTTGATACGATCGGACCTCCGCGAACTCGATACCCTGCCCACGGAACACCGAGCGATACTCCCCGGAGAAAAGGGTCGTCACGAGTCGACGGGTGCGGAGCTCGATCGCCTTGACCTGCTTGAGTACGTCAGCCGCGACGAACCCCGGAGGAGATGTCACGGTGCTTCCACGGTGTCCAGGACCTTCGTAATGATGCCATCGGGCGTCACGTCTTCGGCTTCGGCCTCGAACGTCAGCAAGACTCGGTGTCGCAGGACGTCAGGTGCCATCGCCTTGACGTCCTCCGGCACTACGTAGGCCCTGCTCCGCATGAAGGCGTGGGCACGAGCCGCCTGCGCCAAGTAGATCGTGGCGCGCGGACTCGCACCGTAGGCGATCAGTGGCTTGAGGTCGTGAAGACCAAGTCGCTGGGGCTCGCGCGTGGCTCTTACGAGATCCACGATATAGTCCACGATCTTCTGATCCATGTACAGCTCGGAAATCGCCGTCCGGAGCGCGAGGATCTCACCGGCCCCGGCGACGGCGTCTATCGGGATTGGCCGCCCCCCAGCCATGCGCCACACGATGTCTTTCTCCTCATCGCGGGACGGGTACCCCACGCAGACCTTGAGCATGAAGCGGTCGAGTTGTGCTTCCGGAAGTTGATAGGTTCCCTCGTGCTCGATTGGGTTCTGCGTTGCCAGTACGAGGAACGGATCTTCCAGCCGGTGCGTTTCCCCCCCGATGGTTACCTGCTGTTCTTGCATCGCCTCGAGCAGGGCCGCCTGCACCTTCGCGGGTGCGCGGTTGATTTCGTCGGCCACGATGATGTTTGCAAACAGAGGGCCGCGCTTCGGGTAGAACTCTCCCGTTTTCTGGTCAAAGACCATGGTGCCAATGATATCCGCCGGGAGGAGGTCGGGCGTGAATTGGATTCGCTGGAACGTCGTGCGGATGGTTTCGGCCAGGGACCGGACCGCAAGGGTCTTGGCTAAGCCGGGGACGCCTTCGAGAAGGATGTGTCCGCCAGTGAGCAGGCCGACGAGCAGTCGTTCCAGCATTCCTTCTTGACCGACCACGCGCTTGGAGACTTCCGAAACGATCGAGCTCGTGAGTGAGGCATCGCCCGCATGCAGTGGCCGAGTCGTCATGTCATCTCTTCCCAGCCGAGCCGCTCCGCCGACCGGCGCGCGTATGCGCCGGCGGGAGCGCCCGAGGTGATCGGTCGAATTTCATCGCTTGATCCGTTCCGCACCGTCTTCGTGTTGAAACACCCAGCTCGCAAACCTCGATGGAGAGACCGGATCGCCGATTTCCATCGCTCCCCACTCTACGTCGCTACCGGAGGCCGGAGCGCGAGAGCCACGTTCTCCTGCTTGCTGCGCCACGCGGCGGGCACGGTCCACCCAGATCTCGCAGCTAGCCACACTGACGTCGACCCACCCCCGTGCCGCGGCGTGCTCGACATCGCCCTCTACCGGCAACACGATGACCTTCTCAGCTCTGTAAACTTTCCTGTCCTGCAGCAGGATCGGAAGGCCAACGGAGATGGGGAGCGATCGGAGATCTGCGTCCGCCGCAAGGAGCTCTGCCTCCCGCGACAGTTCCTCCGGATCGGCAGCTGCCAGCTCGCGCACGGTCTTTCGGAGGCGTGACAGGATGTATGCCTCATACAGGATCTTGGTAAGGCGCGGAGGGCCAAGCATCTCGAAGGCCACCGACCGCACTCCGTGGCGCGCTTCGAGTCGCTGCAGTCGTTCGAGGGCGGAGGCCCGCAGGATAGCCGCTCGATAGGTGGGACCTGCGGTCGCGGAATCCAGCGCTGCAACGATGTTGCGCCCCGTCGGGCGCCCTTCGAGCTCCATCACCACGTACTCCGCGACCTCCTCGGGCGTGATGAGCTCCATGGACCCGAGCGCGGTAACGGTCTCGAATTCCTCTCGAGAGAACACACCGTTCTCGCCGACGTCGATGTGAACCGACTCGATGGCCTTCCCGCTGTCGACCCATCCGGCGCACCCGGTCCCGAAGGCTTCGTTGACCAGCAAGGGTTCCGGACAATCGAACCGTGCAATGCCCTTCCCGCCCCTTCGGATCGGCCCGAACGCGATCTCTCGCCATCCGATGGTCGCGGTCGGCTTGATCTCGATTGTCGCCGGGGCACCCGGCGTTCGCCCGATCAGGAACAGGAGCAGCGAATGCGCGCCAGCTACCGCCGATTTCGTGAGTAACGTGCGAGACGGCCGCTCTTCGGAATGGGTATAGGGAATGTTCAACCCCATCCCCCCGGTGCCGCTGGTGCCGATCTTGACGTACGCCTTCGTCTCTGTCGATCGCATCGCGGCAAGCGCGATCTGAACATGACGAATGAGCTGCGGCATGGTGAGCGTCAGAACGTGCTTCTCCGCAAGCTCGGCGGTGACCGCGCCGTGGCGTGCAGCGTGGAGCAACTCCCGGGCACTCTGGAATACGTCCTGGTAGGCCAGCGCCGTCGCCGTGTTGATGCAATCGACCACCGCGTCCGGGTTGTATCGTTTGAGCAGCTGGTACAGAAAGCTCCGTTCGAGAACGTCTTCGTCGAGGTCGTCGAGCAAGCCAGCGACGAGTGCGCCCCGATGGGCCGGGTCGGCCAACACCGAACCCTGATCCAGTTGCGCCAGCTCCGATGGGAAGAAGACGTTCCCCCATTCGGTTTCAATGAGTGTATCCCCGCTGCACTTCTCAAAGGAGGCCGCCGCATCCCGCACTTCGGCCTCGCGAAGGGAGACCAACACAATTCGCCGGGGCTTGAAATCGAGGAGCCTGCGCACGACGGCCTGGCCGACGAGACCCGCCCCTCCCAGGACCAGGATGGTGCCTTGCTCGATATTCATTCGCGGGTCACGGACGTGCCGCCGTGCTCTGGGCAGGTTTGGAGCACCTCGATTCGCTTGACCTCAACGCGCGTCAGATGTCGCCACGTGCCTGGACCGAGCGAGCCCAGGCGAATGGGACCATGGGACAGCCGGGTCAGTCGCTCGACCTTGAGATTGAGCCGTTCACACACTCGCCGCACAATCCGGTAACGACCCTCGGCGAGGACGAGCACGACATCGGTCACGGCGTTGGAGACCGGACGGAGATGACTTCGAATCAAGCGCAGGGGACGCCCATCGATCACGATGGGCGCCGAAAGGCCGCGTTCGATAGCGGCCGCTGGCCGGCCGTGAACCCGCACCCGGTAGGTCCGCTCGACCTGGTACCGCGGGTGCATCAAACGATTCGCGGCACCGCCTTCCGTCGTCACCAGGAGCAGGCCCGACGACATGATATCCAGGCGTCCGACGTAGGTGAGCCCCGGAATCTTCGGGAGGAGCTCGAACACCGTTGGCCGATGGCGTGGATCCCTCCGGGTGACCACGTATCCGACCGGCTTGTGCAACGCGATCCAGGCCGATCGGCTGGGCCCGACACGCTTCCCCGAAACGGTGATTACGTCGGCCTCGGGATTGACACTCATGCCGATCGAGGCAACCGACCCGTTCACCCGCACCCGGCCGCCGCGGATCAGATCCTCCGCCCGGCGCCTCGAGGCAATGCCAGCACGCGCGAGCGCGCGTTGGAGGCGCATCGACGTCATTCCGGCGGAGTCCCCATGGCGGGTCGTAGGGCGACCGCCAGCTCTTCCGCCTGCGGTAGCTCTCCGAGCTCTCGTAGCCCGAGCAACTCGAGGAAGGTGGGCGTCGTGCCGTACAGCAACGGACGCCCCAGCGCTTCCCCCCGCCTGACCACGTCGACCAGCCCGCGCTCCTGCAGGGACCGTAACACGCCATCCGAAGCAACGCCACGAATCTCCTCGATCTCCGCCCGGCCGACTGGTTGCCGGTAGGCGATGATCGCGAGCGCTTCCATGGCCGCCTGCGACAGCCGGCGGGGGCGATGGACGATCTGCGCCTCCACAATCGCGTCGGCGAACTCCCGCCGGCTCAACACCTGCATCCCTTCCGCAAGCTCGACCAACTCTACGCCGTGCCCGCCGTTCGTGTATTCATCTCCCAGCTCGTTGAGTGCGGCTCGAATATCCCCGGGCGATGCGCTGATATCGAGGGACCCCAGCTCTCGGAGAGAGAGCGGACGGGAGGCCGCAAACAGAGCGGCCTCAATCAGTCGTGCCAGATCCGTCACGCGCGACCTCTAGACCAGAAAACGGCTCGACTTGCACGAGGCGGACATCTCCGAGCCTGGCCAGCTCCAACAAGGCCAGGAGCACCGACAAGATCTCGGCCACCGTCGGGTGGGCTCCAACGATGTCCGCGAAACTCAGTTCGTCCCGAGCCCCGAGTAATTCCCGAATGCGTGCTGTGGCCCCCTCGACATCCAGCGGTCGGGGGACGACCCGATGGATGATCGGGCGAGGCATTCCGTCGATCGCGCGCTCGGCAGCCTCGACCAAGCCCGCGAGATCGATGTGAATTGGAGGCGGCGGGAGCTCGGGTGGATCCGGCACCCAGCCCCGGACGAAATGATCCGCCTGCAGCCCCGCGCGCGCACTCAGCCACACTGCGACTTCCCGTACTTGTTCGTACTCGAGTAAACGGCGTACGAGTTCCGCTCGAGGATCTTCCCAGTCCTCCTCGTCCAATGGACGAGGCAGCAGCATCTGGATCTTGATACGAAGGAGCTGCGCGGCCATCTCCAGATAATCTGCCGCCTGATTGAGGCCGAGTGCCGCGATCGCCGAAAGGAATTGTTCCGCGACTCGAGCGATCGGAATGTCGGTAATGTCGATTTCCTGCTCTCGGATCAGGTGCAGGAGCAGCTCGAGGGGCCCGGAAAAGTCCTCCAGCTCGACCACGAACGCGCGGTCGGTGGAGAAAGCTACCGGGGTACTCATCTACCAGACCGGGAGCGGCTGAAGTGCGAACGGGGCCGCCAGATCGAACGCAAGTCCGTAGAGCGCGAATGCGGGCATCAGGAGCGTGAAGAAGAAGCCGCGGAAGAAGATCAAGAGCCCAAGGAGTATGAGAATACCATAGGGCGCCAAGGCTCGGTAACGTGCCCCGACCCGCGGTGGTAGGAGATGATAAAGGATGTGGGAGCCGTCGAGCGGCGGAATGGGGATCAGGTTGAAAAAGCCGAGCAGCAGGTTGAGCCAGATACCAATGAAGGCCATCTGCTGGATGAACCCGAGGCTCGTCTCGGTCGAGGTCGCCCGCCCGATGATGCCGATCGCGATGCTCAATCCGACGCATAGGATCGCAAGCGCAAAGTTGGTCACGACCCCCGCGGACGATACGATGATATCGCCCCGCCGATAGTTCCGGTACTTCCGCGGATCGACCGGGACTGGCTTGGCACCGCCGAAGACGAAACGTCCACCCGAGCCGTACCATAGCATCAGCGGGAGGAGCACGGTCATCCACGGATCGATGTGCTTGAGGGGATTAAACGTGAGACGGCCCATCCGGTACGCGGTGTCATCGCCTTGCCGCAGCGCGGCATAGCCGTGCGCGAACTCGTGCGCCACCATCGAGATGAGGAGCACGGGCATCGCCAGCAGAAATTCTCGCATGTGGGAGCGTGTTCCGTTGCGTCCGAGTGCGCGTAAACTAACGGGCCGCGCTTGACCACACAACACGGCCACGGTAGCTTTTTAGACTGTACGCGTCACGAGAGTGCGTTCCAGCGAAGGAGATGATGTGCCGAACACCCGGTCGGCGAAAAAGCGGCAGCGTCAGTCCGTCAGGGCAAACGCCCGAAACCGTGCGAGTCGATCCGCGATTCGCACAGCTATCAAGAAGGTTCGTGCTGCACAGACGGGGAAGGAAGCCGAAGCCGCGTACCGGAGCGCTGAGGTGCTGCTGGACCGTGCCGCGCGAACCGGCCTCATTCACCGAAACAACGTTGCGCGGCACAAATCGAGGCTGCAAAAGGGTCTGACCAAGACCTGACGCTTACAGCGCTGCCAGTTCCGCCCCACAGCGCTCGCAGTACCACTCCGTTGGCAGGTTCAGCGCACTGCAGTCCCCACACTTGAGCGTTTTCTCGGTCGACCCCGACCCCTTTTCGTGGGTAACCGACTGTCCCGAGCCGACGCCTTCGGCCCCGACATCGAGACCGCCCCCGGCCTTGCCTCCGCCCCGCCCCCCACCACTCGAGTAATCGGCGGTCTTGTACGAACCGCTAGCGCGCGACGCCGCGGGGCCATGCGTATCGTCTTCCGTCACCGACTTCAAGAACGCGAGCTCGTCGAACGCATTCGTCTGCGACGTCGACGGTGCGGGCTCCTCTTGGGGGTGCCCGCGGCTGGGCGGCGAAGCCCCGACAGGAGGGGGCGAAGGCACCGAGGCCGATGCCCGGCGGGGTGGTGGCGGGATTTCCTCGGACGCACGAGCCGGCGCCGCTCGTGAGGTCGGCGCCGCTTTCTTTCCCTCGACGAGCACCATGACCTCTTCAAGCCGGCCGATTTCCTCATCCACCCGCTTGAGGTCTTCGCGTGCCGTGCCCAGTGCCGTCTGCACGTCCGAGTGCAGCTCGCGCCACTTGGATTCGTCGTACTCGCCCACGGCATGTCTCAACTCGGCTTCCGCGAGCCGTTCGGCGGCTTGGCCCTCACGCTCCGCCAGCCCCTCTCGGTTTTCGCGATGGCGCCGAAGCGCCTCCGACAGATCTTCCGTGTAGCCCCTGAGCTCGCCAAGCACATCGGAGAGCCGCTTCCGATAATCGGCCCGGACCCGCTCTCGAACAGGCTCTGGCGTCTTGTCGGCGGCCATCTCCAGCCGTTCCAGCCAGCGCTCGACCTCACGCCGCTCGGCAAGCAGGCGTTGGATCGCTGCAACGGATTTGGATGTGGCCTTAGCCATGCAATCCCTCCATACGGCCGCGCCGGCCGGGATTCCAACCAGGGCGTGGGTCGGCCCCCCTTCCCCGAGTTCCACCCCACCGTCTTACCCCAATGACGGACCCACGGCCCCAGGGCGCTTCCGCTGATCGCCGGTGCCGCCCCTGAGCGCCTCCGCAAGATAAACTCAGCCCCGCCACGGCGTTAGCCAGCTTGCCAGGACTCAGAACGCTTAAAGATGTAGGGAACAGCCCCCAGTTCCAAGGCCGGATCCGTGCAACCGCCAGCCGAGCTCAGGCCGTCCCAGCTTCGAAGGCCGTCACCCCCCTCACAATGGTGCGGACCACCCGTCCGCAAACCTCTCGGCCGGCAAACGGCGTGTTTCGGCTCTTCGATAGGAATCGGTCCGGATCGACCACCCACCGCACCTCCGGCTCGAACACGACGAGATCGGCGACCGATCCGCGTCTGAGCGATCCACCGGGCAGGCCGAAGATCTTGGCCGGCTTGGAGCTCATTCGGTCGATGAGGTCGGACAGCGTGAGCACGCCTCCACGCACCAGCGCGTCGATCCCGAGGGCCAGCGCAGTCTCCAACCCCACGATCCCCATCGGCGCGTCGTCAAACTCCCGTTCCTTGGCATCGTAGTGGTGTGGAGCGTGGTCCGATGCCACTACGTCGAGCGTGCCATCCGCGAGCCCCTCACGGACCGCTGCAATGTCCTCCTCCTCCCGGAGGGGCGGGTTCATTTTCGCATTCGTGTTGTAGCCCTCGCACGCCTCATGAGTCAGCACAAAGTGGTGCGGAGTCGCTTCTGCGGTTACGAATACCCCGCGTTCCTTCCCGCGGCGGATGATCTCCACCGACCCGCGGGTGGAAACATGACACAGGTGTACATGTCCACCGGTCAGTTCAGCGAGAATCACGTCTCTGGCCACCATGATTTCCTCGGCGGCGGCGGGAATGCCCCTCAACCCGAGGCGGGTCGAGACCAGCCCTTCGTGCATGACCCCGCCAGCGGCCAGCGTAGGGTCCTCGCAGTGATCGGCGACTGGAATCCCAAAGGTACGGGCGTACTCGAGGGCGGTACGCATGAGCTGGCTCGACACCACGGGGCGGCCGTCGTCGCTCACCGCTACCGCTCCCGCCCCAACGAGCTCCCCAAATTCGGCGAGTTGCACGCCCTTCTGACCGAGTGAGATCGCGCCGATCGGATAGACGCGCGCCGCCCGGGCGGTGATCGCCTGTTTGACGATGAATCCGACGGCGGCCTGATTGTCCGTCACGGGGTCGGTGTTCGGCATAGCGCACACGGCGCTGAAGCCGCCGGCAGCGGCCGCGCGGGCGCCGGTTGCCACCGTCTCCATATGCTCCTGCCCGGGCTCTCGCAGGTGCACGTGCACATCGATCAGCCCCGGCGAGACGATTTTCCCGGACACGTCGATTCGCTCCGCGTCGTCGGGTGGGCCCAGCCCGCGACCGATCGCCTCTACCTTTCCCTCGGCGAGCAGGACATCGGCGACGTCGTCGAAATCTTGGGAGGGATCGACGACCCGGCCCCCGGTGAAGAGAATCGGCCTCATTCTGCACCCTCACGATTGCCGCCCTTAGCCGCCTCCGCCCGAGCCGGGTTTCCCCCGGAAAGGAGGTAGAGTACCGCCATTCGGACGGCGATCCCGTTGGTCACCTGGTGCAGGATGACACTCTCGGGACCGTCGACCACGCGCGAGTCTACCTCCACCCCGCGGTTGACCGGCCCCGGATGCAAGACGATGGGTGCCTTGCCGGCGCACGCCAGGCGCTCGGCCGTCACACCAAACACCCGATTGTACTCTCTGACGGACGGGATGAACCCGGCGTGCATCCGCTCGAGCTGCAACCGCAAGACGTTGAGCGCGTCCGCCCACCGAATCGCGTCCTCGATCCGGTCGAACGCCTGGACACCGAGCTGTTCGATACCCCTGGGCATCAGCGACTTGGGACCGCACACCGCGACCTCCGCGCCCAACTTGAGCAGTCCCCAAATGTTCGAACGCGCGACGCGACTGTGCAGGATGTCGCCGCAAATGCAAACCTTGGCTCCGCGAATGGAGCCGAGCCGGTCTCGAATGGTCAGAAGGTCGAGTAGCGCCTGCGTGGGGTGTTCGTGCTTCCCATCTCCCGCATTGATCACGCTGGAGCGGATCCGATTGGCCAGAAAATGCGCGGCCCCAGACGACGGGTGCCGCATGACGACCATGTCGATCCGCATGGACTCAAGATTCCGCGCCGTGTCGACGAGGTTTTCGCCTTTTTCGACCGACGACCCAAGCGATACGACGTTGACGGTGTCAGCCGACAGTCGTTTCTCCGCGAATTCGAACGATATGCGCGTGCGGGTCGAGGCCTCGAAGAACAGATTGACGATCGTCTTCCCGCGCAGGGTGGGTACCTTCTTGATGGCGCGTTCGCTGACCTCCTTGAAGGGCTCGGCGGTATCCAGTATCAGCTCGATCTGTTCTGGGGTCAGCTCTTCGAGCCCCAGCAGGTCCTTCCCAAGCGAAGGTGTGGTCACCTGGTACGCACCAACTCCACGGCGTCCCGTCCGTCCAGGTCCGCTACCAGCACCTCCACCACGTCGCCCGGCCCCGCATCCACGGTTTTCCCGACCACGTCGGCCTGGATCGGGAGTTCGCGTCCTCCCCGGTCGATCAGGATACAGAGACTGATACGGGCCGGCCGGCCGAAGTCCACGAGTTGGTCCAGCGCGGCCCGGACGGTGCGTCCGGTGTACAAGACGTCGTCGACGATGATGACATTGCTCCCAGACAGATCGCCAGGGAGGTGGGTCTCCCCGATGACGGGCCGAGGACCGACCGTTTCGAGATCGTCTCGGTACAGCGTGATGTCGAGCGCACCTCGATCGACATCCCGCTGGGTTTTCTCGGCGATCGTTTTCGCAAGGCGGTCCGCCAGCTGCACGCCACGCCGCTGAATACCGACCAAGACGAGCGGCCTGGCGGTGCCCGAGAGCTCAATAATCTGATCCGCCATTTGTTGGACCGCCCGTGCGACCGCACGGGCGTCGAGGAGAGTGGTGCGCTCGGCGGAACCCATAGCCGTGGCGCAAGTTAGGTGGTCTCCCCAGGTCCGTCAACGATCGGCGACCAAACCCGGAAGCCAAAGGGCGACCGGCGGGACCTCAGGCCAGAGCCGGTGTAAGGGGCTCCCCGCCATCGAGTACCGCCTGGACGTTTCGCACCGCGAGCGCCGCCATCGCCTTGCGTGAGACGGAGGTCGCGCTCCCGAGATGGGGCAGCGCCACGATGCACGGATGTTGCAGGAGCCGACGATCCACCTCGGGTTCGCTCGAGAAAACGTCCAGACCGGCTGCTCGGAGGCGGCCGGAATCGAGCGCCTCGAGAAGGGCGGGCTCGTGGACCAGGTCACCGCGTGCCGTATTGACGAATATGGAGCCAGCCTTCATGCGGCCGAAGCTGGCGGCGTCCATTAGACCGACCGTTTCCGGGGCCGAGCGCACGTGCAGTGACACGACGTCGCTGCCCGCCAGCAGGGGAGTCGAGGACCACGTGCCGGGCACCCATCTCAGCCTCGAATTCCGGTTTGGCCGTTCGGGAGGTGTACAGGAGCCGCATCCCAAAGCCGAGGGCCCGGCGCCCAACGGCCTGTCCGATGCGGCCGGCCCCCACGATGCCGAGCGTGTGGCCCGCTAGCTCTAGCCCGAGCAGCTCATTCGGGTTCCAACCCTGCCACCCACCCGACAACAGGAGCTCGCGCCCTTCATTGATCCGGCGGGCAGCAGCTAGGATGAGTGCCCATGTCAGATCCGCGGTAGACTCCGTGAGGACCCCGGGGGTGTTCGTGACGACGATCCCCCGTCGCTCGGCAGCGGCCAGATCGATGTTGTCGACCCCGGTAGCGCAATTCGCGATGACTCGAAGTTGGGGGAGCCGCGCAAGATCATCATCGCGAACGTGCCGGGTCAGAAGCGGCACGATGCCGGTGAAGGGTCCGGCGGGAATCGGCGCTCCGCTCGCTACCCACCGAACCGAGCGCCCCGGAAGCGGATCGGCACCGAGAAGATCTCGAAGCTCCTCGGCGATCAAGACGCTATCTGGCACAGCCTGCGCGAAAAGTCCGGCTGCCATGGAATCGCACCACACTTGAATCTATAATGCACGCCCGGGAGAGGTGTCCGAGTGGCTGAAGGAGCCGGTCTCGAAAACCGGTAAGCCCGCAAGGGTTTCGTGGGTTCGAATCCCACCCTCTCCGCTGGCAGTATGCTCGTCAGAGGTGCGATCCCTCGACCGTTGCTACATCTTCACCGGCTCACGAACGGCCGTTCGTGAGGTACTAGCCGTGTGACGTAAGGAGAACGCAATGATGCACCCCCCGCTGGCCGTACGCCGTCGATTCCACGCGCCCGCTCTCATCGCGGTCCTGCTACTGGTCGCCGGTCCGCTACAGGCGGACGCGGCTCAGGCCCCCCCCCCTTCCGACCTTCAGTTCACGATCTCGGTCGCGGCGTCGGCGCACAGCGAGCCCATCACCGGCCGCATGTACGTACTAATCGACACGGACTCGACCAGTCCCGCGCTGTCCCAGCGAAGCCTCGGGCATCAGCCCATATCGAGCTCACGCGGCGTCCCCTTCTTCGCAATCGACATTCATCAACTGGAACCCGGACAGACCGCGGTCATCGACGCTTCGACGCCGGGGTTCCCCCAGCGTTCCCTGCGTGACCTGCCGCCCGGGGACTATTTCGTCCAGGCCCTGGTCAACGTCTATACTGAATTTCACCGTGCTGACGGGCATGTGATCTGGGCGCACATGGACCAGTGGGATGGCCAGCATTTCAATTGGGCGCCGGGGAACCTGCTGAGCGCTGTCAAGAGAGTCCGCCTCGACCCGGTGGTAGGCTACGACGTAGCGCTCGCGGCAACCGAAGTCATCCCGCCGATCGAGATGCCGCCCGACGACGAGTGGGTAAAGCGTGTCCGAATCCAGAGCGACCTGCTCAGCGAGTTCTGGGGCCACCCGATCTACATAGGGGCCACGGTGCTCTTGCCAAAGGGATACGACACGAACCCCAACGTGCGCTACCCAACCGTGTACCAGCAGGGGCACTTCGACCTCCGAGCGCCGTTTCGGTTTCAGACGACACCACTCAACGAGTCGCCGGCCGCCCGGGCCGCGAGACTCGGGCGCGGTGTAGAGAACGGGTATGAGTTTTACCAGGCGTGGAACTCGCCCGATTTCCCGCGCATGTTCGCCGTCACCTTCCAACACCCCACGCCGTACTTCGACGACTCCTACACCGTCAACTCGGCGAACAACGGACCGTATGCCGACGCAATCCTGACGGAGCTGATCCCGTACCTCGAGCAAGAGTTCCGGATGATTCCCGAATCGTACGCCCGGCTCTTGACCGGCGGGTCGACGGGCGGTTACGAGGCGCTCGCGCTTCAGGTACACCATCCGACGTTTTTTGGCGGCACGTGGGTGTATTACCCGGACACAATCGATTTTCGACGGCTGTTTCTGATCAACATCTACGAGGACGAGAACGCCTTCCTCGTACCGGGTTGGGGGCTCGGAAACGTCCAGCCGGAGCGCTATGCGTTTCGCTCCGCCGAAGGACAGTCGATCTTCACCATTCGCGATCTCAGCCGCCTCGCGTCGATGCTCGGGAGCAAGGGACGATCGACGGACTACCTCGAAGCGTGGGAAGCCTCGTTCGGACCGGTTGGTGACGACGGCTACACGAGGCCGCTCTGGGACAAACAAACGGGGAAGATCGACCGGGAAGTGGCACAGTACTGGAGGGAGGAAGGCTACGATCTGCGCTACTACACGGAGCAGAACTGGTCGACGATCGGGCAGCACCTGGTCGGCAAGCTGCACTTCATCTGCGGCGATATGGACAACTACTTCTTCAATCAGCCCGTCTACATGATGGAAGAGTTCCTCGAGGGCACCACCGACCCATACTACGCCGGCTCGTTTCGCTACGGCCGTCCGAACAAACCTCATGGGTGGACGCCGATCACCAATGCCGAGTTGATGGACGAAATGGCCGCGTTGATCACCCAAAACACACCGGCAGGGCACGACGCCGGGATGTGGCGATACTAGCCGGCGCCGGGAACACGGTGTGCGGCCGTGGCCCACCCGTTGACCGGACACCGGTAAACTGGCTCCTCCCGCGCGATCGCGCCGCCTGGTGACCGCCCCAGCCGTGGCGGCGCCGGTCTCCGCGCTGCTCGAGCAGTTTCGACGCAAACGACTGCTCGTGACCATCCTGCTGTTCGTCGCGTACGCGGGGTACTACTTCTGCCGCGTGACTCTTCCGGTTGCACTGCCGGTCATCCGAGACGCCTTCGACTACACCAATACCGAGATGGGCTTCATCCTCTCGGCTTATTTCACCGTCTACGCCGTCTCAAAGCTCGCGAACGGATTCCTCGGAGATCGCGTCGGCGGCAAAGTGATGCTCTTGGTCGGTGTCACCGGAACCGTGGTGTGCAATGTCACGTTCGGATTCGGGCGCGAACTCACCTTCTTTGTCCTCATCTGGGCGACCAACGCCTTCTTCCAGTCCATGGGATGGCTATCCATCGTTCCGATCATGGCCCAGTGGTATACGAACCGGGAGACCGGGAAAACGATGGGCGTCATGGCTTTGAGCTATCAGCTGGGAGATTTTGCCGCCCGATCCTCCGCGGCGGCCCTGATCGTCGCTCTCGGCTGGTCCGGGTTGTTCTGGGCGCACGCCGCATTACTCGGATTGCTGGGCGTCGCGCTGATCGTGCTGGTCAAACCGTCTCCGGTAAGATTGGGGCTTCCAGACATCGGCCAATACACCGCGTACGTCGTGTCGGGAGACCCGGACCAACTCACGGCCGAGCCGGACCAGCCGCGGGACTCGCCGGGGCGATCTGCCATCGCGAACCGTTGGATGCGCGGCATGCTGGCCAACTTCCAGTTTTGGGTCGTTTGCACCAGTTATCTCTTCATCTCCATCATTCGGTACGTGTTCTGGGGTTGGTCCGTGCAGTACTTGATCGAGAACGGAGCTACCCTCGGCTCGGCTGCTTTCACGTCTGCGATCTTCCCGTTGCTGGGATCCGCGGGCTCGATCACGGCGGGCTGGGTGTCTGACAGCATCGGCGCGAGGCGGGGCCCGGTCCTCGCGGTCATGGGCCTTCTGTTGACCGCTTCGGTCTATTTCTTTAGCCAAGTGCCCGGAGATCAGCCCGTGTGGCTCATGATCGGGCTAGGTCTGGTCGGGTTCACCTTGTACGGACCCTATTCCTTGATGGCGGGCGCGGTGGCCATGGATTTCGGCTGGAAGTACTCCTCTTCGACGGCCGCGGGCATCATCGACGCGATCGGGGCCGTCGGAGCCATCCTGACTGGTGTCGGGATGGGATTTCTCATCGACTCCTATGGCTGGGACAACGCGTTCGCCATCATTATCGCCATGGCCCTCGTGTCGAGCGCGCTGAACTTCACGCTCTGGAATCTCAAACCCTCTCACACGATCAACCACTAGCAGAGGCCGTTGACGATGCTGTTTAGGCGATGGATTTCAACAGTCGACACCCATACTGAGGGTGAACCCACCCGGATCATCACCGGGGGTCTCGCCCCGCTCAAAGGCGACACGATGTTGGCGCGGCTCGAAGATTTTCGCGCGCGCATGGACGACGTCCGTCGGACACTCATCGCCGAGCCACGTGGCCACAAGGACATGTACGGGTGTGTCCTCACGCCCCCGATCGCACCCGGGGCCGCCTACGGCGTATTCTTCATGGACAACGCCGACTATATGACCATGTGCGGGCACGCGACGGTCGGCGTGTCGACCGCCCTCGTCGATTTGGGGATGGTGCCCGTCGAGGAGCCAACCACCCGTTTCGTGCTCGAGACTCCAGCGGGGTTGGTGGAATCCACGGTCACGACCAAGAATGGGAGGGCGGAGCGTGTCGCCTTCCGAAACGTGCCGGCCTTTGTGGAGCAGCTGGACGTCCGCATCTCGGTTCCGGGGATCGGTGACGTAACGGCAGATATCGCCTACGGCGGGAACTGGTTCGCGTTCTTCGACGCCGGCGAGATGGGACTGGAGCTCTCATTACGCAACATCAAGAACGTAGTGGACGTTGGGATGAGAATCATGGACGCCGCAAACGACCAGGTGACCGTACAGCATCCCGAGGTTCCCCGAAGCAACCGCATCAACATCGTGACCGCGGTGACGAAGCCCGAAGATCCCACCCGTACGTACCGGAACGTGCACGTGTTCGGCCCACGGCAATTCGACCGGTCTCCCGGCGGCACGGGGACCTGCGCCAGAATGGCGGTGCTCCACGCAAGGGGCCGACTCGCGGTCGGTGGAGACGTGTTCGTTGAGAGCGTCACAGGAGGTGTCTTTCGCGGCCGGATTCTCGACGAGACCACGGTCGGGACCCACAAGGCGGTCGTTCCGGAGATCACCGGCTCCGCCCACATCACCGGCATTCACCAGTTCGTGGTCGATCCCCGCGATCGGCTGCAGACCGGATTCCCGACGGAATGGGCCTGAGCGCCTACGCCGCTCTCCGAACGGCACGGGGCGTTCGCGCGTCAGAGTGCGCCCGCGCGTTTCCGGTCTCCGATCGAGCGAGCCGCGCCTCCACATGATGGAGAAGCGCCAACCCCATCAACTGCTCGCGGAGTTCGCGGTGATCGTACGCCTCCCCGTCCAATGGGGTGAGCTGGACGCCTATGGACACGTGAACAACTCGATGTTCTTCCGCTATTTCGAGTCCGCACGCATGGAATACCTGGAGCGATGCGGTTTCCTCCATTCGTACGAGCGGGACAAAGTCGGCGCGATCCTGCACTCGACTCAGTGCCGATTCAAGCGGGCGTTGTTCTTCCCAGACACGATCGAGGTCGGCACTCGCGTGATCGAAATGCAGGAAGACCGGTTCACCATGGAGTACCACGTGGTGTCGCTGGGCCAGGATGCACTCGTCGCGGAGGGAACCGGCGTCATCGTCTCGTTTGACTACACGGGGAAGGCAAAGGCTCCCATTCCGCCCGACGTGCGGGAGGCTATCGGATCGCTGGATCGGGGACGCGGCGCGCGGGATTAGCGCGCCAGGGACACGGCTCTCGGAACGCTACTGCAGCGCGATGGTGCCATCGACCGTCGCCTCGGAGTCGAGACCGTCGATGGTCAACCGCGCACGAGCCCGAAGCGTCTCACTGCCCGACAGGGACCCGGACCTGACGCCTTCGCGAACGGCTCGCTCCATCTCTCGCTGCGCCGCGATGCCGAACTTCTTGAGGAACTTCCTCAACTCGAGGTTGAAGACCTCTTCGTTCACTGACCTTCTCCTCCCACCCCTATGCCGCCACTGTCCAGGTCGCGCCCTTGCGTAGCAACGACCCGAAATCCTCCTCCGAAAGGCCCTGCTGGGCGGCTTCGATCTGAGCATGGACGTCGGCCTCGTAAGTCGGTGCCGGGGCGTCGTACAGGACCCCGGTGGCAACCGGGAACTCAGGGGCTTCGAGCGAACCCAGCAGCGTCGCAAGCATTCGGTTCGTTTGGTCGTGCACGAGGACGTCTTCGCGCCGGACTCCGCCCTCGCCCACGCGCACGATTTCGAAGGCCAGGCCGTTCGACGTGAGCCGCAGTCCTTTGTCCTGATTTGCCCCGAAAAGCAGCGGCTCCCCGTGCTCTACCCGGAGTTGCATCTCGGACGCGACCGCCTTCGCCGTGAAATCATCAAAGACGCCGTCGTTGAAGACAACGCAGTTCTGGAAGACTTCCACGAATGCCGCACCCCGATGTTCGTGAGATCGCTTCAAGATGCCCACCAGGTGCTGCTGTTGGGTATCGATCGAGCGCGCCACGAACCGCGCCCCGGCTCCCAGCGCGAACGCCACCGGTGAAACAGGGTTGTCCAGCGAACCCTGCGGGGTCGACGGTGACCGTGTACCCCGTCGCGACGTCGGTGAATACTGCCCTTTGGTCAGCCCGTAGATCTCGTTATTGAAGAGGATGATCTGCAGATCGACGTTCCGCCGCAGAATGTGAAGCATGTGATTGCCGCCGATGCTGAGGCCGTCACCATCGCCGACGATGACCCACACGTCGAGGTCGGGATTGGCCAACTTGACGCCCGTCGCCACCGCTGGCGCGCGGCCATGAATCGTGTGAAATCCATACGTGGCCATATAGTACGGGAAACGTGCCGCGCACCCGATGCCGGAGACGAAAACCGTCTGCTCCGGTGACGCGCCTATCTCGGCCATGGTCTTCTGCATCGCCTTGAGAATCGCGTAGTCGCCGCAACCGGGGCACCACCGCACCTCCTGGTCCGACGCGTAATCCTTTGGTTTGAGGGACTCGGTGCGAGTCGCGACAATCATCTCACTGCTCCAATCTCGACCGGACCGCGTCAACGATCTCGGTAATCTTGAACGGTTGGCCCGTCACCTTGTTCAATCCCTCGGCCGGCAGGAGATACGTGCTGCGGAGAATGGTGACGAGCTGGCCCGCGTTCATTTCGGGTACCAGGATGTGATCGAATCCCTGCAACAGCTGGCCCAGGTTCGACGGGAATGGGTTCAAGTACCGAATGTGGATGTGCGATACCTCCAGACCATCCGCACGCAATCGTTTGACCGCCTGGTGGATCGCGCCATGCGTAGATCCCCACGCAACCAAGGCGAGCCGTCCGCGCTCCTCACCCAGATCGACCTGTTGCTGCGGCACGTCCTTGGCGATCCCCGCGATCTTGGCCGCCCGCACCTCGGTCATCTTCTCGTGGTTCTCTGGATCGTAGGAGATATGGCCCGTATCGTAGCTCTTCTCGATCCCCCCGATCCGATGCTCGAGACCCGGCGTTCCTGGGAGGGCCCAGGCCCGCGCGAGCGTCTTGGGGTCTCGCACGAAGGGGTGGAATCCTTCGGGCTCCGTGCGGAACGAAACCGGGAATGGCGGTAGTGATTCGGTCTCCGGAATGAGCCACGGCTCCGCCGCGTTGGCCAGGTAGCCGTCGGTCAGCACGATGACCGGGGTCATGTAGCGCGTGGCCAACCGGACGGCCTCCATCGCTACCTCGAAACAGTCGCCCGGCGTCGCGGACGCGATGACCGGCAGCGGCGCATCGGCGTTCCGCCCGTAGAGCGCTTGGAACAGATCCGATTGCTCCGTTTTGGTCGGCATACCGGTAGAGGGTCCCGCCCGCTGCGAATTCACCACGATGAGCGGCAGTTCGGCGCTGATCGCCAGACCGAGCGCTTCGGCTTTCAGGGCGACCCCGGGACCCGAGCTGGACGTTATACCCAAGACGCCCGTATACGACGCTCCAATGGCCGCGCAGATCGCGCTGATCTCGTCTTCCGCCTGGAACGTGATGACGCCGTACTGCTTCAGATTGGCCAACGTGTGCAGCAGCGGCGACGCGGGCGTGATGGGATACGATCCAAGAAAGAGATTCTTCAACCCGGCGCGGCGCGCACCAAGCAACAGGCCCCACGCCATGGTCTCGGTTCCGCTGACCGTGCGATAGGTGCCCGGCGCAACGGTGGCTTTGGGTACATATGCCGTGAACTCGCTCCCGAGCTCCGCCGTCTCGCCGAAGGCGTGTCCCGCGTTGAGGGCAGTGATGTTCGCGTTGGCCACGTCCGGAATCTTGGCAAATTTTTTCGCGAGCCAGTCGACCGTCGCCTGCCGGTCGCGCCCGAACATCCAGAGCGCGAGTCCCAGCGCCCACATGTTTCGCGAGCGCAGCGCTTGTTTCTGGCTGAGACCAAACTCCTTGACCGCCTCGAGCGTGAGCTTGGAGATGTCGAACTTGAGTACGCGGTAGGGCGCCATCTCGCCGTCATCCAACGGGCTCTCGGAAAACCCCGCTTTCGCGATGTTCCGATTCGTAAACGCACCGGTATCGACGACGATGGTTCCGCCCTGGCGGAGATCTCGGACGTTTACTTTGAGCGCGGCAGGGTTCATGGCGAACAACACGTCCAGCTCATCGCCGGGTGTCGTGACGTCGCCCGAACCAAAGTGTACCTGAAAGGCCGATACCCCGAATGTCGTCCCTGCTGGAGCGCGAATCTCGGCGGGAAAATCCGGGAAGGTGGCGAGGTCGTTACCGATTAGGGCCGTTTCGAGCGTGAACTGCGACCCCGTGAGCTGCATGCCATCGCCCGAGTCACCCGCGAACCGCACGACGACCGAGTCGCGCGGCTCGCGGGCCTGAGCTCCCTCAGGCGCGTTGTTACCGTTTCCCGCGTCCATCTGGACTGAGCCTCCCATATTCTTGTGCCGCATAACAATATGACGTAGCTGAACCCCAGACGCCAACCTCCCCGGCGGCGCCGCGATCGTTGGAGGGCGGCTTTCCGGCACGTCAGCCTCGCCTCAGTTGTCCAGTGGGGGCCGCCCGAGGGGCCGACTTGGCCTCGCCGCACCGCCCCGGGGGGGTACCGCCGGCACCGGCATGCTTGATGCAACCTGAGGTCTCTGGTGGTTCTCGGGCGGTGGGAACCCGCCCGACCGCCGCGGCGGGCACGCCACGCAAGTGCATATCTCACTTGACGATCCTTGGCAGCGGGCGCAAGTTCGGCGGGTCAGCGCGAACGAAATCGCACGCCCCGAGCGCTCGACGGGAGAGAGCGACCCTACATGCAGTGCGCCCAATGTGCTACACCTGTCCCTGAAGACGCGAGGTTCTGCCACAGCTGTGGCTCGCTGGTCTCCGACGCCGAGGGCCAAGCCGCCGCGACCGGGGCAATGGATGCATCGGCGTTCCAGCACATGGAGCAGCTCGTTCGCGACGACACCACTGGCGAGTTTGAGATCCTGCGCATGTTGGGACGCGGCGGCATGGCGATGGTGTACCTCGCCAATGAGGTCCACCTAGCCCGAAAAGTCGCCATCAAGGTCCTTCCGCCCGAACTGACCTTCGGCCACGGCGTCGAGCGCTTCAAGCGCGAGGCGAAGACCGCCGCCGCCCTGGACCATCCAAACATCGTTCCGATCTACCGAGTCGCATCCGGGGGGGAAATCTTCTGGTACGCGATGAAGTACCTCGAGGGGCAATCGCTGGACGACCTCTTGAAGGAGCGGGGCCGATTTTCCCTCGGCGAGACCATCGGGATCCTCGGACAGGTCGCAGACGCTCTGGACTACGCGCACGAGCACCGGGTCATCCATCGCGACATCAAACCGGCCAACGTCATGCTCGACTCCAGAAACCGCGTCGTGGTGACGGATTTCGGGATTGCCAAGGCACTGACCGAGGGAACCCTGACGGCGTCGGGGTCGGTCATCGGAACACCGTACTTCATGTCCCCCGAGCAAGGGATGGGAAAACCGGTCACCGGTGCGTCCGATCTGTACTCGGTGGGGGTCATGGCCTATCGCATGCTCGCGGGCCAGGTACCGTTCGAGGGCGATTCGGCGATCGACATCCTTCACAAGCACTGCATGATTCCCGCGCCGCCGCTCGATTCCGCATGGCCCGAAGCGCCAGCTCACGTCGTGCGGGCACTCCAGCGGACGCTGGAAAAAGCGCCGGAGCGACGGTTCCCGACGGTCAACGCGTTTGTCGAGGGTCTCAAAGCGCCCGGAGCCCAGGACGCCGAGCGGGAGGCGGCGACCGTGATGGTGCCGAAGGAGGCCGCGTCAGGCGTCGCCTCGCGGTCCCTCGATGCGGCATCGCAGCGCACGGAGATCATGGAGTCCAGCGGTGACCCAACGGGCCGGACCAGGCCGCCCATGCAGACGAGACCGCCGGCACCGAAGCCGAAGTCCCGCTGGCCGGTGCGCGTGGCAGCCGGGGTTACGCTGCTGGCCGCTGGAGCGGGAGCCGCGTGGTGGTTCTCGAACCAACCCGCGTCGACCACGGCTGCCGGTGCCACCGACGCCGCGGTGCTCGCGTCCGCCGTCAATCGATCCGACCGAGCCCGCCGGAACCGCGTTGGCGCCGCCGGTCGATTCGACGCCGACGGCTGCCGCACTTCCACCACCTCCCGAGCCCACCACCGGGCGCGTGACAGTTACAGGTTTGCCATCGGGAGGAACGGTGAGCGTGAATGGCCGCCGGCAGACGGGGACGACGTTCGAACTTTCAGAGGGCCGGCACACCATCCGCATGGCCGCCGCCGGTTACGAGCCGGTCACGGACAACATCAACATCGTGGCCGGCGAGGCGCTGCGGATCCGATTCGTGGCTCGGCGAGTGGCCCAGGCGCCGCCTCGGGTGACGCAGACACCTCCGGCCCGGCAACAGCCGGCTCCACCCCCGGCACCCGCGGCGCCTACCAGGGGGGTCTTGCTCATGCGCATCAACCCGTGGGCCAACGTGTTCATCGACGGCGTGGAGCTGGGGGCGAAGACCACCGTCCGAGACACGTTGACCGCCGGCGCTCACGCGCTTCGCCTCGAGCGAGAGGGATTCGCAACGGTGGACACCACGATCGCCATTACCGCGGGTGCGGACACCCGGATGAACGTACGCCTGAGGAGTCAGCCATAATGCCGAGAACCATCGTGGCCCGCGCGGTATGGGTTGGAATCGCGATCGCGATCCTGCTCGCGCCGCGGTTGGCCTGGGCACAGGACGATCGGGACCAAATGATCGCCAATGCTCAGAGCGCCTACGACAACTTCGAGAGCGCCCGCGCTGCTCAGCTCCTCAGAACCGCGCTCAACCCCACGTTGGGCCCGCAGACCGGCGCGTGGGCGAGCGGGGGCCAGCTGCTCCTCCAGATCTTGATCGAAGAGGGTCAGACCACGACCGCTCGAGTCTGGGCGCCATGGGCTGTGCGGCTCGACCCGACGATGCCAATCGACAGCGTGACGTTCCTGCCGGCAGTCGTGCAGGCAGTCGTGGACGCGCGGGTGTTCGTGGGGCCACGGACGGCGGCCGACGTAGCGACGACGACGACATGGGATTGGAGCGACGTGAACTCCGGCAGCGCTACCGGCCGGGTGAGCGTCGCGCCATCGGCCCAGCAGGCGCGGGTGCTGCTCATCGGTGTGGGGCTCCTTCCTCCCGGTGGAGTGCGCGATCTCGCCGCCGGCAGCTATCAGATCGAGGCCGCGGCCGATGGCTTCGTGACCGCTCGCGTCACGCGCGAGGTGCTGCCCGGTGTCGCCACGACACTCGCCTTCGACCTGGTGTCCGACGCACCGGTCGCGCAAGCACCACCACCGGACGCGGCGCCGCCACCGGTAGCCGATACGGCCGAGGCGGCTCTACCCCAAGCACCTCCGCCTCCCGGCCCGGCGCAGCCCGAGCCGGAGGTCGAGCAGGGCGGAGGCTTTCCGGTAGCGGTGTTCGCGGTGCTGGGGATCGCCGGCGCGGGGGCCGCGGTGGCGGTGCTGGCAGGTGGCAAAAAGCCCGGACCGGTCACTAACGGGAACGGGCCCAACGGGCCCACCACCGGCGGCATCACCATCAGCGTCCCGGTAGATCCGTAGGCGCCCGAGGTTATGAGGTAGTTAATGACCAAGCGTTTCGGTACCGCTTTCTGTCTCGTCGTCGCGGCCTAGCTGGCCTGCGACGAAGACCCGCTCCGTCCCTCGACGACCGGGAGTATCGTCGTTCAACTGGTGACTCCCGCGCCCGCGGTTCCTGCGGCGTCCGAAGCGGCGGAACCGGAGACGGGGTCACCAGTCTCGTCGGGGATCGCGCCTGGCGAGTCGAACGACGGTGACGCGGAGGAAGAGGGGCTTTCCCTGAGCCGAGTCCCGGCGGGCGCGGCGGCCCGAGCTGCCGCCTCGCAGACGAGCACCGCCTCGGCGCTCGTGCTCGACTCGGTGCGGGTCTCGGTGGCCGGACCGACACCCCGCACGGTCGTCGCTCGGACGCCGAGTGGTGGCGTATTCAACGTCACCGTCGATCAACTCAACCCGGGCACCTACGCGGTGGCGGTCGAGGGGGTCTCAAACAACCAGGTCGACTTCTTCGGGCAGTCGACCGGCGTATCGGTCAACGCCGGCCTGGCGACGACCACGCCGGTCACGTTTACGTCGTTCCGGCCCATTCTGGCCACCTTCACCCCGAATCCCACGACGTCCCTGGTCCTCCCGGTGACCTTCAGCGCCGTCCCCCTCGCGACGGGCTACCGCGTGGCGTGGGATACCGACATGGCGTTCACCAATCCGACCACGCTCGATGTGGGGGTGCAGACGAGTGGCGACATCGCGGTGACGGACGTGGGGACCTACTACGTAACCGTCCAGGCACAAAACCCCATTACGGGCTTTGGGCGGGCGAGCGACCTGGAATCGGTCGACGTCGTCACGGATATTACCTCGAGCGGCGACGATGCAGGATCTGCGCCGTTGCTCGGGTTCGGGATCGGCATAAACCAGACTCTCTCCGACCTGAACATTTTCCCGGACACCGATGTGGACTGGTTCCAGTTCCAGGCGTGCGCCGGAGACTCCGTGTTCGTCGAAACGTTCGCTGACGGGCTGGTTCCACCGTCGAATCTCAACACCTTTCTGCACCTGTTCGCATCCGATGGGACCACCGCACTCGATGCCAATGACGATCTGGACACCAACACCGTCGACTCGTACGTCGAGGCCGAGCTGCCCGCCGACGGCGTCTACTACATAACCGTCGAAGCCTCCAACGCCGCCACGGTCGGCCACTACGAGCTGGACCTCCAGGTTTGGGAGGGCGCCAACAACAACGGAACGTCCTGCGGTCCGCTGGCCACGGCAGTGGCCGTGTCGCCGGATGGCGCCTCCAACACCGTAGGGGGTTTCTCGACCTTCGTCGCGACAGCCTTCGACGTTGGAATGAACCCCATCCCCGGCAAGTTCATCAACTGGGCCTCGCTGAACCCCAACGTCGCGACGGTCGACGCTTCGGGTCAGGTGACGGCCGTCGCCGCCGGGCAGGCGATCATTTCGGCTGAGGCCGATGGTGCCAAGGACTATGCGGTCTTCACCGTCGAGGAAGCCGCGGCGACCTTCCCGGTGAATATCTGGGCCGCGGACATCGCCATGCAGACACCGCGACTACGCGATGTGTGGGGAACCGCTCCGGACAACGTGTGGGCGGTGGGAAGCGGCTCGACCATCATGCACTACGACGGAGCGTCTTGGAACTCCGTGCCCCCTCCAGTCACCGGCCAATTCCTACACGGTATTTGGGGCAGTTCCGCTGACAACATCTACACAGTGGGGGGCAATGGGACAGTCTTCCACTACGACGGCAACGGCTGGGCCGACGTTACCCCGAGTTCCGGATTCACGACGGAGATCCTGACTGGTGTCTGGGGATCGTCACCCAGTGACATCTACGCCGTGGGCTTCGCGGGAACGATCGCACATTACGACGGGAGCGCGTGGAGTATCGTGACCCCCGCTCCGACCTCAGAGGCGCTCCGGGACGTGTGGGGCACATCGGAAAGTGATGTCTGGGCGGTGGGCAATATGGGAGCGATCTTGCATTTCGATGGCACGTCGTGGAGCGCGGACCCGGCCTCCGGAATCCTCACGACGGAAACGCTGCAGAGCATCTGGGGGTTCGCCGCCGACGATATCGAGGTCGTCGGCAACAACGGCACTCACCTCCACCGCAACGCGGTGGGTTGGTCAGATCAATCGTCGGCCGGATACCTGGGATCCCCGCTGTTTGGATTCTGGGGCTCCACTGCGGGCGAGACCGCCGGCGGCGTGGTCATCCTGGATTTCGGGATCGCCAAGGCCCTGTCAAAGGACGGCGGGAACCTGTCGATCAGCGGTGAGCTGCTCGGCTCGCCGGCGTACCTCAGCCCGGAGCAGGCGGCAGGATCGAAGGACCTGGACCACCGCGTAGATATCTACAGTTGGGGAGTGGTGAGCTATCAACTGCTGACCGGCCGCTTGCCCTTCACCGGCGACTCCGTGCAACAGATGCTGTACCAGCACATGACCGCTCCACCACCCCCACTCCGGGATCTTCGACCCGAGACACCGCCCAGACTCATCACGGTCGTCGAGCGCTGCTTGGAGAAGGACCCGGATCGACGGTGGCAAGGCCTCGCCGACGCGGCGCGAGAGCTGGAAGCGCTTTAGCTCTTTCAACGCGCGCGCCGCACACCGATTAACTTACTCCCCCGAACGACCCCGTTTTCGCACGCCGAGGAGGCATCGATATGCCCACACCGGGCTCCGACGCCCAGCCGCTCCGTGTGGCCATCATCGGCTCCGGTCCGGCTGGATTCTACGTGGCCCAGCGGCTCCTCATGCAGAAAGAGCACGTCGTTCAGGTCGACATGTACGACCGGCTCCCCGCCCCGTTCGGTCTGGTACGATTCGGCGTCGCCCCCGATCATCAAGAGATCAAGGCAGTTACCCGCGTCTTCGACAAGGTGGCGGCGCGAGAGGGTTTTCGGTTCTTCGGCAACGTCGACATCGGCGAGCATCTCACACTCGACGACCTCAAGCGGCACTACCATCAGATCTGTTTCGCGACGGGCGCGCAGACGGACCGCCGCATGGGGATCCCGGGCGAGGACCTCGACCGGAGCCATGCCGCAACGGAGTTCGTAGCCTGGTATAACGGACACCCCGACTACCGGGACAGCGAATTCGATCTCTCGGTCGAACGGGTCGCGGTGGTCGGCGTGGGGAACGTCGCGGTTGATGTCGCGCGCATCCTTTGCCGCTCGCACGAGGAGCTGGCAGCGACCGATATCGCCGACTACGCTCTCGATGCACTCAACCACAGCCGAGTCAAGGAAGTTTACATGCTCGGCCGCCGGGGCCCCGCACAAGCTGCGTTCACGAATCCGGAGATTTGCGAGCTGGGCGAAATGCCATGCGCCGACATCGCCGTCCGCACGGAGGAGGTCGAGCTAGACGACCTGACCCGCGCGGTGGTCGAAGAGCGGAAAGACAAGTCAACCAACAAGAAAATCGAGATTCTCCAGGGATTCACCACCCTCGTTCCAAAGGGACACCCGCGTAGGCTCACCGTACGGTTCCTGGTCTCTCCAGTAGAACTGATCGGAAACGACGCCGGCGAGGTGACGGGACTCCGACTGGTGCGAAACGTCCTGCGCTCGAGCGAGAACGGGACGCTGCGTCCCAAGGCAACCGACCGGTTCGAGGAGCTGCCCGTCGGCATGGTGTTTCGATCGGTCGGATACCACGGCATCCCGTTGCCCGATCTCCCCTTCGACGAGAAATCCGGTGTCGTTCCGAACGAAAAGGGTGGAGTAGTCGATCTCGGCGGCAATCGGATAGCCGGGATCTACGTGAGCGGATGGATCAAGCGCGGGCCGACCGGCGTGATCGGAACCAATAAACCCGACGCAGCGCAGACGGTGCGCACGATGCTTGAAGATCGGGGTACGGGAAACACACTCGACCCTGCATCACCCGACCCACAGTCCATTGAACGCCTGATTCGTGACAGAAGCCCCGCGTTCGTATCGTACGCCGATTGGCAGGCTCTCGATCGCCTCGAGATCGAACGGGGGGAAGTGATGGGGAAACCTCGCGCGAAGTTCGTGACGGCGGACGAGATGCTCGCTGCGCTCAACCGGGCCTAGAACGGATGCCTTCGGAATTACTCGTCTACGTCAACGGCCAACTGGTTCCCCGCTCCGAGGCACACGTGTCCGTATTCGACGCGGGCTTTCAGTCCGGGGATGGGATATGGGAAGGCCTCCGGATCTACCACGGTCGGGTGTTCGAGTTGGACGCTCACATGAATCGCCTGTATGACTCCGCCAAGGCGCTGTCCATGGAGGTGCCGCTCTCGAGGCCGGAGCTGGACGATGCCCTGTGCGAGACACTTCGAGCGAACGAGCTATATCACGACGCGCATGTCAGACTCATGGTGAGCCGCGGAGAGCGACGCACCTCGGGCATGGATCCCACGTTCGTCGAAGGGCGCCCGGGCACTGTCGTAATCATCGCGGAGCACAAGCCGCCGATATTCGACAAGAACGGCGTGCGGCTCGTGGCGTCGAGCGTGCGCCGCCCGTCACCCGACACCCTGGATCCCCGGATACACCACGCCAACCAGTTGAATTCCATCCTCGCCAAACTCGAGGCGAACCGCGCCCAAGTCGACGGCGCGATCATGCTCGACCGGAACGACTTCGTCGCTGAGTCCGACGCGGCAAATCTCTTCATCGCGAAGGAGGACGAGCTGGCAACCCCCAATGCGACGGCCTGCTTGCACGGCATCACTCGTGGCCTCGTCATCCAGGAGGCGCGCAGCGCTGGCATTCCGATTCTCGAGCGGGATGTCTCGCTACTCGAAGTGCACACCGCAGACGAGGTGTTCCTCACGGGAACCATCGGCGAGATCGTTCCGGTCATCGAGGTAGACGGCCGTACCATCGGCGCGGGCGCGCCGGGCCCGATGACACTTCGCCTCGCAGACCGCTATCGGACGCTTACCGACCAGACCGGCGTCCCGATCCCCGGCGTGACTGCGGCGCGCGGTCGCTCGTGAGCGACGGATTGTCCCCTTCGCAACCGTCCAAGCCGGTCCGGCTCGAGCGGGCCCTTGGCCGGTGGGATCTCACGGCGATCGGCGTCAATCAGACGATCGGCGCCGGGGTGTTCTTCGTCCCCGCACTTGTTGCGGGGCACGTCGGACCGTGGAGTCCGATCCTGTTCTTGGCCATCGGCGTTTCGACCCTCCTGGTCGCGCTGTGCTTCGCCGAGGTCGGCAGCCGGTTTGACGGCACGGGTGGGCCTTACCTCTACACCCGAGCGGCGTTCGGTCGTTTTTTCTCCTTCGAGATCGGCTGGATGCAGTGGTTCATGCGGGTCACCGCACAGGCGTCGGTGATCAACGGCCTCGTGCTCGCGCTGGGTTTCTATTGGCCGAACATCACGGGGGGTGCGGGCCGAGTCGCGATCATCACCGGCGTAATCGTCTCTTTGGCGGCGGTGAACGTGCGCGGCGTGCGACAGGCTGCCTGGGTCGTCGACATGCTGACCATCGGCAAGCTCATTCCGCTCGCCATTTTCATTCTGGTTGGGATGTTTTTCGTTGACGTGGCTCGCGTGACACCCACGGAGCCGATCACGACATCGGACGCCTTGGCAGGCGCGCTCCTGCTGATTTTCATCTTCGGCGGGTTCGATGTCATCCCTGTTCCCGCCGGTGAATCGCGAGACCCCAAGAGACATGTGCCATTTGCGCTCGTGATGACCGTGGTTGGGATCACAGGGATCAACACGTTGGTCGCGGTGGTCGCGGTGGGGACGCTGCCCACGCTGGCGTCGTCTGAGACACCCTTGGCCGACGCCGCGCTGGCGTTCATGGGGGTGTCCGGCGCGCTCCTGGTGGGAATCGGATCCGTCATCTCGATAGCCGGCAACACCGCGAACCAGATACTCACTGGATCCCGCACCCTTTACGCCCTGGCCGAGAACGGCGATCTGCCCCGCGTGCTGGGACGCGTGCACCGCTCGTACCACACCCCGGCCAACACGATCATCTTCACCGCCGGCGTTGCGCTCGTGCTCGCGCTGTCGGGCTCCTTCGCCGCACTCGCCGCTGCCAGCGCGCTCGCGCGGCTCTTGATCTACGTGGGGGTTTGCGCCTCCACTCTCCGACTGCGGCGGTCTACCGTTCACCAGAAACTCCATCCGGCGCAGTACATCCTGCCGTTCGGCGCCGTGATCCCTGCACTCGCCATTCTCTCGGCCCTTTTGATCGTGCTGGGCCTCACGATGCAGCACATCGTGACTGGCCTCGCCGCCCTGGTCGCGGGAGCCGCTCTCTTCTGGTGGAGGGTGCGGGTCGAAGGACGAGGCGAAACAGAAAAACCGGACGCCGGAGCCTAGCGGCCGGAGTAACGCGGCTCGCGCTTCTCGACGAACGACCGCAGGCCCTCCGCGGCGTCCTCGCTCGCGAGACACTCCATGAGAGCATCGACCTCGAGCTGCAGTGCACCCTCGAGGTCGAGCTGCTGCGCTCGCAAGAGTCCCCGCTTGAGCAGTCGCACGGAGATCGGTGCGTTCGCGCCGATGGTGCGGGCCACCTCGGTCGCCGTGGACAACAGGTTCTCGGGAGCGACGACCTCGCTCACGAGCCCCAGGTCGCGCGCCTCGGCCGCCGCGACGTTCCTCCCAGTGAGCAGGAGCTCGAAGGCGCGGCCGTAGCCGATCAACTTCGGGAGCAGGAAGAGCACTCCGTTCGTCACGAAGAGCCCTCGTTTCACCTCCGCGAACGAGAACGTTGCGTTGCTCGAAGCGATACGAACGTCGCACACGATGCTCAGCTCGATTCCGAAACCGGTGGCAATCCCGTTTACCGCCGCAATCACCGGCTTTGCGTCGTCCACAACCCGTCGTGTGATCTCCTGCACCCGCAGGACCCGCTCCCGCCACCGCTCGACGGAGGCCTCGCCCGTGAGGAGCTGCGCCGCTTCCTTCAGATCCTCGCCCGCGGAAAACGCCCGCCCGGAGCCGGTAAGCACCAATGCGCCAGCGCTCTCATCATCCCGAAACCGATCGAGCACGTCGAGGAGCTCACGGTAAGTAGAGTCCCGGAACGCATTCAAGCGTTCGGGCCGGCTAAAGGTCGCCACGGCGACCCCGTCGGACGTCGCGTAACGGATGTCGTTGAGTTCCACGGAGCTCAATTCCGTCCCCCCCCCGGCGCGATAGGCCTAATGCACGGGTGCTTCTACCGGGTAGCCGATCGTTTCGCAGTACCCGACGTGCGAGCCCCCAGTGATCGTCCGTAATCCCGAACGCCGGAGGATAGTGACTTGTGGCCATCGGTTGCGCAACCATCCAAGATTTGAAACACCACCGGCCGGTGGCCATCAAGGTGCTGAACCCGGACCTGGCCGTTCAGAGCGAGCGTTTTCTCCGCGAAATCAAGATCGCTGCAAGCCTTCAGCACCCCCATATCGTCCCGCTCTACGACTCAGGCACGACCGGCGACCTCTTGTACTACGTCATGGCGTACGTAGAAGGCGAGTCACTCCGCGACCGGCTCGCCCGGGAAGAGCAGCTGTCCCTCGACGACGCGATTCGGGTCACGTCCGAGGTCTCCAGCGCGCTCGCGTACGCTCACTCGCACGGTGTAGTGCACCGAGACGTCAAGCCGGAGAACATCTTGCTGTCGGGCGACACCGCCGTCGTCGCGGACTTCGGCATCGCCCGGGCGCTGGAGGCAGCTGGCGACCACCATCTGACCCAGACCGGAACGGTCATCGGGACGCCGTTTTATATGAGCCCGGAACAGGCCACCGCCGGCGGAGAGATCGATGGCCGGAGCGACCAATATAGCCTGGCGTGTGTTCTTTACGAGTGTCTGGTAGGGGAGGCTCCGTTCACCGGCCCCACACCGCAGGCAGTAATGGCCCGGCACTCGCTCGACGCCGTCTCTCCACCCACGATCGTGCGCGACACCATCCCCGATGCCGTCGAGGACGCGCTGCTCAGGGCACTTTCCAAGCTCCCAGCCGACCGTTTCGCTACGACCCACCTGTTCGCCGAGGCCCTCCACACACCCTCGGGGACCACGGGCGCACGCCGGCATACGGCATCGGCCCACCCGATGGCACCCCGCCGCAGCCGATTGATACAAAACCTGGCACTGGCTTTCACTCCCCTCACGATCGTGGCGGCGGCGTGGGGTGCGTGGTCGTGGTGGCGAAACGCTGGGCCCTCGGACACGGAGCCCCCGGGCGGCGGACTGGATCCTCATCGAATCGCCGTGCTCTACTTCGACGACCTCGGAAACGATCAGAGCTTGGAACACTTGGCGGGCGGATTCACCGAGGCACTCATTCAGGAGCTCGGCCGCGTGTCCGCGCTGCAAGTAATCTCCCGAAACGGCGTCTTGCCGTACCGCGACGCGCGGGTGGCGCCGGACAGCATTGCGCGCGCGCTCCGCGCCGGGACCCTCGTCGAGGGCACGGTCGCCGAAAGCGGCGGTCGCCTGCGGGTGAGGGTAAGTCTCATCAACGCGCGCACTGGGACCACGTTTGGCAGCAAGACGCTCGAACGTCCTCGAACGGAGATCTTCGAGCTTCAAGACGACCTCGCCGGTGAGGTCTCGATCTTCCTCCGCGAGCGCCTCGGGCAAGAGATCGCGCTGCAGCGAAGCCGCGCCGGTACGGAGAACGCCGGCGCCTGGGAACTCCTGCAAGAGGCCCAGCAGGCCGCTCGTGATGCCGACGCCCTCCTTGCCACAGGCGATGCCGCCGCGGCATCCAGACTCCTCACGCAGGCGGATTCTCTGCTCGGTGCAGCGGAATCGCGCGATGAGCGCTGGGTGCGCCCCGTGGTCGAGCGCGCGCGCGTGGCCTACCGACAGGCCCGAGTCGCCGAGACGGTCGGAAAGCCGGATTGGCTGAGGACCGGCGTCAAGCACGCCGAACGCGCCCTGGCACTCGAGCCCCGCGAGGCCGACGCGCTCGAGCTGCGGGGCACCCTACGTTACTACAGCTGGATTTTCAGCCTGACACCGGATCCCGCGGCAGCGTCGCAGGCGTTCGCGGAAGCGGAGGCGGACCTCCGCGCCGCGGTCGCGGCGAACGGCGCGCAGGCATCCGCGTGGAGCACGCTGAGCCACCTCCTGTCGAACAAATCCGAAACGGCCGAGTCGAAGCTGGCCGCTCTTCGAGCGTACGAGGCCGATCCGTATCTCAACACAACCGACGTGAGTCTGTGGCGGCTGTTCACCAGTTCCTACGATCTCGAAGATCCGGTCGAGGCGGCGCACTGGTGCGACGAAGGGGGCAGGCGTTTCCCCGCGGACTTTCGGTTTGCAGAGTGCCGGCTGTGGCTACTCACGTTCGCCGGCCAGCGGCCGGACATCGAGAAGGCCTGGGATCTCCTGGATCGCTACGAGGAGCGGGTCAGTCCGAGCGACCGGGAATACCGTCGCTTGCGGGGACAGATGGCCGTCGCGGCCGCGCTGGTACGGGCGGGACTACAAGACAGTGCCCGGACCGTGCTAGCCGCGTCGCGAGCCGACGCCTCCGTCGATCCCGCCAGGGACCTGATGTACCTCGAAGCGTTCGTCCGCAGCATACTGGGCGATCACGACGAAGCGATCAGGCTCCTGACCACGTTCCTCGCGATCAATCCGGAGCAGCGTTCCTCATTGACGGAGGATGAGTCCTGGTGGTTCCGGAAGCTCAAGGCCGACGAGCGCTTCAAACGGCTCGCGGGCGCGGGTTGATTGAAGAAGGGTCGGGCGCGGAGCTTGTCCGTCGGTTGGGGCGCGGGCGCTACAAAACGACCGCGGCTTCATTCTGGCATTCGCGATCCCATCCGTCGATCAGGTAATCGCTTAGAGGACTGTCACTTACCGCTCTCGACGGGGCTCGAAACTTGCGCATCACACCCACATCCTTCCCGAACTCACACGCAGGACCGAATACCGCCGTTCCCAGGAGCAACCAATGAGGCGACGATTCGTTTGGTACTTGCCCGTAGCGACCGCGCTGCTATTCGCGAGCTGCGCCGATCGCGACCAGTCCTCGCCGACCGAGCCACCGTCGTTCTCCGTGGCCCCCCACAGCGGGGCCGCCGCTTCAGACGTCCGGGATATCCAGGCGCAGATCAGGGCGCTCTTCCCGAGGGACGACCGTGGGCTTCAGCACGCGGCGCTCAAGCGGTTCCGCAATATCGTGCGAGCACTACGGCGGGGTCGAGTGGAAAGCGCTCGGCGAAAGACGGTTCGATTCGTCGATTTCACGCTCCGTAAGTTCCAGCAGGAGCGGCTCCTAGATCCCAACGGGGCCGAACCCCCAACCACCGAGGAAGCAGTCTGTACGCTGATCGCATCGATGCTCCACCTCGTCGGACTTCCCAGCCCCGCGGCCTGCCCACTCGGACCCAATTCGGCCGCGGCCGTCGTGGGACGGAGCGGTGGTCTCGTCGTCACAGGCGCAGAGGAGGCCGGGGTCGACATTCCGCGCGGATCGCTCGAGGAAACGGTGGTGGTCACGGTTCAACTGATCTCTGGGCCATTCGATGAGAGCGGGGGTCCACTGAACACCGAGCTCGATCAGTTCGGACCGTTCTATCAAATCGAGACATTCCCTGCGGTCTCGAGCTTCAGCGGTGATGTCGTCGTCGGTTTGTGCATCGAGGAGTTGGAAGAGGGTTTCCGCCTAGCGCATAACAACGCCGAAGGAACCGGCATCGAGATCCTCCCACTCGCTGGCGCTCCCTTCCTTGACTGCAATGCCGACATCGGGAGCCGATCGATACAGGACGACGAACCGGCGACGATATGGGGCCGCGCGGTACGGCTCGCCAAACGCCTGTTCGCTCCAGCTCCTCTGCATGCTGGGAACGCCCTGATCTTCGGTGGCCTCGGCGGCTCCTCGGGCTCGTTCAGTCCATTCGGCGCGGTGGATACTCAGGCATCCACGCCGGATGAAGGCGGTCCAGACGACTTCTAACTGACTCCGGCTTTTGTGAAAATCGGCCGGCTCCCGCGCGATGCGGGGGCTGGCCGCTTCTTTTTTTTGCTTGCTTGGTGGCAGCTACGCCGCGGCGGCCGGAGCGGAGCGCTGCTCACCGTCAGGGACCAGCTTCAACTCTACGAGAAAGCGCGAGCCGGCACCCTCCTCACCCTCGACCCAGAGCCGGCCACCCAGGCCCTCGACGATGTTCTTGCTGATGGCTAACCCGAGGCCCGCTCCTCCGTGCGTCCGAGTGGCGGAGCGCTCAAGCTGCATGAACTTCTCGAAGATCACCTCGCGCCTGTCCGCCGGAATACCTGGCCCCCGATCCGCGATTTCGACTACGGCGGACTCGTCGTCGACGCGCCATTGAACGGTCACCGGCGCGTCGGGCGGGGAGAACTTAATGCCGTTCGACAGCAGGTTCACGATCACCTGTTCCAGCGGATCGCGGGCAGCCAGCACGGTTGCCGCGCGGTCACCGTCCGACTCGATCTCCACGCCGCGATCCCGCGCGAATCCGCTCACCGCCTCTACCGCCCGGGCAACAGCCCCCTCGAGCGAGACCGGGGCCAATTCGAACTCGAAGCGTCCGCTCTGCATTCGTGACATTTGCAGCAGGTCGTCGACCAAGCGGACCAGACGGTCGAGATTGCGCAGCGCGATATCGACGAACTCCCACATCGCTCGCGGGAGGTCGCCAGCCGCCCCGTTCTTGATGAGACCCAGCGAGGTCTTGACGGACGTGAGTGGCGTACGCAACTCGTGGCTCACGATCGATACGAATTCGTCCTTTGCCTCCTCCGCCGCGGCCTCACGGGTGATATCGCGATACAAAATGAGATGACCAAGCATCGACCGCTGGTCGACGACCGGCACGACGGTTCGCTGGCAAACGGATTTCTGTGGAAAGGCGAACTCGACCCGATCCCGGAGCGGTTCCGCCTCCGCGTCGAGCGCGGCGACTTGCGACGAGAGATCGTTCGGCTCGCTCAGGCAACGGGCGAACGCCTGATTGACCTGGGCCACGGGTGATCCCATCACCACTTCCCACGGCATTCCGATCAAGTCCGCTAGCGCGCGGTTCGCATGCACGACCCTACCATCCGCGACCATGAGAATCGCCGCGTCACTCGCTTCGATCAGTGCCTTGAGCCGCGTCCGTTCGGACAGCACCTTCGCGTTCTGGAGCGCGAGCCTCTCACGCTGACTCTCGATGGTCGAGAGGAGCTTCGAGTAGTGCAGGGATGTCTCGATTTGTCGCGCGAGGAGTGCCGCAAGCTCGAGATCTTCTTGACCATACCGCTCGGACTCTTTGGAGCCGAAGTTGAGCGCGCCAATGATCTCACCGTCCACGTGAAGCGGAACGATGATGGCTGACAACGCACTCTCGTTCGGCAGCCGGATGCCCTCGGTCCCCGGAAGGTCCGGGACGAGAAGCGGCTCGCCAGTCCGAATCACCTCCCCCGTCAGCCCCTGCGCTAGCGGAAAGCGGCCCCTCCCCTCTATGAATCCATCGCGTTCAGCATCGAAGAGCGTGTGAAGTTCATAGTGATCCCCTTCCTCCGAGACCAGCGCGACGCTGGCCCGCCGGAACATCATTACCCGTTGAAGCTTGGTGATGGCCGCCTGGAAGATCTCTTCGAGATCGAACGTCGTGTTGATGAGGGTCGCGAGCTCGCCGACGACTTCCAGTCGTTCCGAAGCCATCGTGTGGCGCGTTTCCAACGCGGTCGGCATCATGAGGTCGGATCGAATCGGGACTGGTACAGCCGCACGGAAGACGCCAACCGTTCAAGACCAGCCACGCCATCGGCGAGTCCCTCGGGAGACAGTGCCCCGCCCTCCCGCCACCGCCGTCCGAGATCCTCCAGGAACGCCGCCGGCTCCGAGAGGTCGTTCGCGCCAAACGATGCCGCGGTCCCCTTCAATGAGTGCGCTCCGCGATGGAAGGTCTCGATCATTCCTTCGTCGCGGCTCTGCTCGAGCACCTCCAATGCCGAACGCATCTTCTCGACTCGGTCCGGCAACCCAGCCGCGAATTCACGCCTCACCAAGGTCAGCGGGTCGAGATCGCTCTCGATCGGGGCCTCGGGAAGTCTAGGCCTTGCTTTCAACGCACAGGTCCTTGATCCGTGTGGCGAGCTCCTCCGGCTCGAATGGCTTGAACGCGATTCCGGCAGCGCCCGCCAACACAGCCTCTGACTCCTGCATCTCTTTGCGCGCCGTCAACAGGACGACCGGGATCGAGGTCGTCTCGGGATCTGCTCGCAGCCGACGACACACCTCGTACCCATGCATCCCTGGCATCATCACGTCCGCGATCACCGCATCGGGCTGAACACGGCGCACGGTCTCGATCCCCTCCACTCCGTCTGCGGCAACTGCCACCTCCCATCCCGCCGTGTACTCGAGTGTCAGCTTGATCAGCTTGCGGAGATCCGGATCGTCGTCGATTACCACGACGCGCATAGGAGCATCCTCTCGTTTTGCCACCAATGATGAGACCTCCGGACGTTCATCTCGCACGACTGGCCCGGCGTCATCGCGACTCAGCGCTCGGTCAACTTTCACAGATCGCGCGGAACACGAATCATCCGGTAACCGATGGTCCGTCCCGTTTCCCATCTCCCGCACCGGGGGCGTGCTCACCCGGGTCGATCTGAGACGCGTCCAACGGCACTGGGATGGGTGCCTCCGGCCGT
This sequence comes from Gemmatimonadales bacterium, assembly GCA_965249575.1. Lineage (GTDB taxonomy): Bacteria > Gemmatimonadota > Gemmatimonadetes > Gemmatimonadales > GWC2-71-9. The sequence continues at coordinate 175,225 of OZ252244.1, forward strand.
CGGTCGGCACCTTGGTGACCGATGAGGCGGCCCGTGCCCACGGAGAGCAGTACCAGCAATCCCACAGCCGCTGACCGAAGTAGCCGCCGCCTGAGAGTCGGTCGGAGTCGCGCCCGCAGCCTGACGTTTGCCTGCCGAACGGCGGCATTCTCCGCCGCTCGCTCAACCGCCGCGGCCAAGTGCCCCATGTTCACGGGCTTCGTCAAGAAATTCTCGGCGCCCAGACGCATTGCCTCGACCGCCGGGCCCAGTTCGCCGCTGGCGGTGAGCATGATGACCATTGCCCGCTTCTTCCTCAGGATCTCGAGCACTTCGAGTCCCGACATGCCGGGCATGGACAGATCGAGCACCGTCACGTCCGGTCTCGCTCGCTCGTGCAGAGCAAGACCCTCCGACCCAGACTCCGCCTCGTAGACTCGATGTCCAAGGCGCTCGAACTCGGTCCGGAGAAGCCGGAGCATGTCCGGGTCATCGTCTATGAAAAGCACAGTACGGGAACTCATGGATCCCTCCCCTAGGCACCGCCTGATGTTATCGGCCGCCGGACAGCGCTTCTTGAGGATGGAGGGGCGCATTTCTCCCACCACTCAGAACGGGGAATCGAGACACTAGACGATTTCCAGAAGTGATGACGCGGCAAGCACTTAGAGTATACGGGAACCGCGTGATGGCGCGCGGGTCTCCAGGGAGGGCCCCGGAGACGTTCGGGTCTGCCTTCTTGGACGGAGAGCTGCTACGGCGTTAGCGTCAGTTGCCTCGCAAGTGGCGCACGAGCATGTCCCCCATCGCCGACGTCGCGATGCCGCTTCGAGCGTCAGCCGATGGCACCTCGCCACTGCGAAGCAGAGAGGCCGTCGCCTCTTCTATGCGCTGGGCGGCCGCCGTTTCGCCGAGGAAGTCCAGCATCATGCCCGTGGCCGCCGTTGCGCCGAGAGGACAGGCGATATTCTTACCCGCGTGTTTCGGTGCGGACCCGTGGATCGGCTCGAACATCGACGTCTTCCCGGGGTGGATGTTACCCGACGCGGCGATGCCCATCCCGCCCTGGAGCATCGCGCCGAGGTCGGTGATGATGTCCCCGAACAGATTCGTCGTAACGATTACGTCGAACCATTCCGGATTCTTGATCATCCACATGCAGCAGGCGTCTATATAGGCGTGGTCGGTTTCAATGTCCGGGAAGTCCTCGGCCACGTGGCGGTGGGCGCGGGTCCAGATGTCGTGGGGTCGGATTGCGTTCGCCTTGTCCACAAGGGTGACCTGGCGCTTTCCGGCGTCACGCCCTTCTCCGGCACGTCTTCGCGCCAGCTCGAAGGCATAGCGCACCGCCCGTTCGCACCCCTTCCACGTGTAAACGCCGTTGACGATTGCGACTTCGTCCGCGGTACCCTTCTTCAAGTGCCCGCCGATCTGTGAATACATTCCCTCGGTGTTCTCACGGACGACGACGAAATCGATGTCGTCCGGTTTCTTGTTCTTGAGAGGACACAGGTGCTCGGAGTACAGTCGTATCGGGCGCAGGTTGATGTAGAGATCGAGCCCAAACCGGAGCCCGAGGATGACTGAACGCTCTACGAGCCCTGGCTCCACGTCCGGATGCCCGATCGCGCCGAGTAGTACGGCGTCGAGTGTCCGCCATTCATCGATGACGGATTCGGGCACGAGCTCCTTGGTCTTGAGATAGTACTCCCCGCTGTAAGGGTAGTCGACCAGCTGGTATCGAAACCCCTCGAGGTCGGCCGCGGCCTCCAGCACCTTCAGGGCTTCACGCGTAACCTCCGGCCCGATCCCGTCCCCCGGTAGAACACCGATGGAATAGTCCTTCATTCCGCGCTCCGGGACGGCTGAATCCGTCTTGACATGCCTGCATTCCTCCCCTGCTGATCATTTGAGAGGTCGTCGCCGGGCGCGCCCGCGACGGGCCAGGGGACGCACCGTGACCGTTTGCGACCGGACGGAAGGTAAACGCGCGGGGCGGTTCGCGCAGGAGCGGCGCGGTCGGACTCCGGCTGCGCGGCGCTACTGGATGGCGGCCGAGTGGCCCCGGCCTCCTGGTCCCGTCAGACAGCACGACCCCTCGACCTCGCCAGTGTCGCAGCCAGGCACTAGTTTCGCGAGGTCTTACGTCGTCCAGCGCCGTCCACCGTCGTCAGCTCGGATACCCAGCCAGCATGAGCGACCGATTCATAAAGCCGGCCCTTCTGTGCCTGTCACTGGTCGCATCCATCCCCGTTGGGGAGCTGCTCGCCCGAATCGCCCTGGATGAGGTCAACTATTTACGACCCACACTGGTGGCTCATCCAATCCTCCGGCATGCCGTACGCGCCGGAAGCGGGGGCCATGATCGGTGGGGGGTTCGTAACGGCCGGGTTCCAGCCGACGTCGACGTCCTCGCCATCGGCGACTCGGAGACGTATGGCTACTCCGCCCCCTCCGTCGAGTCGTGGCCCTCGTGGCTCGAGAGGCTCTCCGGACGCTCGGTGTACAACATGGGCCTCGGTGGATATGGCCCGCCGGATTACCGGTATCTCCTCGAGCAGCAGGGGGACTCGCTCGATCCCGACGTCGTGATAATCGGCTTCTACTTTGGAAACGATCTGCGAAGCGCCTACGCGGACGCCGTTGGTATCCAAGAAGAGTCGGTCACGCTCCACCCGCCTCCCGACCCGCGGATCTTCGGCGACCTGCGCACTTGGCTCAGCCGCAACAGCGTCCTATACCAGGCCGTCAAGCATCACGCGCGCTCCCCTATGGATGTGATCCGCTTTCGGGAAACGACCTCGTACGCCACGGATGGTCATTATCCACTCGACCACCCGGTGTCTCGCACGGTCTTTGCGCCGGGGGATCAGCTGGAACGGTTGGACCAGGCCGACGAGCGGAACCGCAGGGGCCTGGAGCAGACGCTGGAGATCTTCCTGGAGATCGAGACGTGGTGCGGCACTCGCCACGTTGCCTGCCTGTACCTGCTCATCCCGACCAAGGAATCCGTCTATTGGGAGCTTGCGAGCGAGCGTCTGAGCGGCCCCGGACGCGATGAGGTCTCCCGAGTCGTCCACGCCGAGACCGCGGTGCGAGAGCACATCGTCCACTTCTTGAGCCGCAATGAAATGACGTATGTGGACCCGCTACCCCAAATGCGATCGGCGGCTCACCAGGAGCGCCTGTACTTGGCCAACATCGACGGACACCCCAACGGAACCGGATACCGGATCATCGCCGAGACGATTGCAGAGATGCTCGCCGATTGCGGTGCGTGTACTCGGTAGATCATCGATTGACCTCATCGAGGAGTGCACGTAGCGTCCCGAAATCCCGCCTGTTGAACGGGAGCAACAGACGCGGGAGCCCGGCGAGGTCAGGGACGTCCGCCTCGGCTGGCATGAGAGGGCCCGTCTCCCTAATAACGCCCCGGCCGGGCATCAGCAGCGATGCGAACCGCTCGTTCAAGAGTTCGAGTCGGCCGGGTGGCAGCGGCTCGGCCAACCGAATCAGCAGCTCGTCGCGAACGTAGCGGCTGGAGTGGTATCGCCCATAAAAGCGACAGATCTCCTCGACGGCCGCGTCGATGTCACCCGTGATCTTGAACAGGTTCAGGTCCTGCTCGCTGATCATTCCTTCTTCCAGCAGATGCGTGCGCACGTAGTCCAACCAGGTCGTCCAGTATGTCGAGCCACCCGGCTCGATCAACACGACCGGCACCAGCGACGTCTTCCCTGTCTGGATGAGTGTGAGCGCCTCGAACACCTCGTCGTGGGTGCCCAGTCCACCGGGAAACCCAGCGACCGCTGACGCTTCCTTCAGAAAGCAGAGTTTCCTCGTGAAGAAGTAGCGAAAGTGAAGTAGCTTCTCGTCCCCGTCGATGACGGGATTGGCCGCCTGCTCGAAGGGCAGCTTGATGTTCACGCCGAAGCTGTTCTCTCGGCCCGCCCCCTCGTGGCCGGCCTGCATGATCCCCGGGCCGGCCCCGGTTATGACCATGTACCCCCGCCCGACCATGCGCTTGCTGAACTCGGCAGCAGCGACGTAATCGGGACCCCCTGGATCCGTTCGTGCGGATCCGAAGATCGATACTTTTCTGCGGTCCGCGTGCTCGCCGAAAACCCTGAAGGCTTCATGCATCTCGCGAAGTGAAGCCGACAGGATCTTGATGTCCAACCGCGACGCGTCGGAACGCACCAGCTCCACCCCTACCCGTAAGATCTCGGCAACGAGCTCTCGATCTGGATGTTCCCCCGCGACTCCCAGAAGCGCCGCGATTTGTTCTTCAGCGGCGGGCTCGAGACGGCGTCCCCTGAGGCGGGCGGACTTCCCGGAGGGCCGGACCGGCGGTGTGGGCGCCAACAACTCGGCCGTCGGCGGATCTTCGTCGAGAAACTCCCGATCCAACTCCGTCATGTCGGATGTACTCGCCCGGTCGTTCACACCCTTCTTGCGTCGTCGAGGTCCCATGCGCGCCTGTCGATGTCCTGGTGAAGGAAAGGGGGTAAGGGGGGCAACTGGCTCTCACGGGGCCTCCCGCTAATGAGCCTCCGCCCATCGCACCGCTCGTCCACAGTATCGGCCGTTCGGAGCTGCCGACTCAGCGATCGGCGCTGTTCGGCACGTCAATCACGATCCCACGCAGCGCACCTCCTCTACTCTTGAGATCGGCATCTCCCGCCGGCGGGCCGCACAGGCTGAGCACGTAGGCCAGAACGTCCTCATACTCCCGCCGGCTAAGACTCCCGGGATTCTCATACGGCATTTGTCTGCGTATGAGAGCAAAGAGGGCGTCGACGGTCTGGCCGGCCCAGGTCTCGAGGTAGCTGGGATCGCCGAACTGCCCCACCGGATGGCATTCGGTACAGTCCGACGCAAAGATACCAGCTCCACGTTCGGCCTGGGCCGTGGAATAGACGCCTTCCCAGACGGACTGGGTAGTCACATCCGGCTCGGCGGTCTGTGAGTGCGCCAATTCCCCCGATGCTGGGAGCAGGGCCGCGCCGATGAACAGCGCGGGCCACAGGATCCCCGCTGGCGCACCGTTGGTGCTAGGCCAGAAGTTACATGTCGCCCGGTCGACGGTCATCCGGGAATAAGCTGTGCTGGGGACTAATGGGCCGCCAGGGACGAATCGCCGACGGCTGTCGCCGCTCGACGTGCATCACCGTTCGCCCCTTGCCCCTCCGCACTTGCCGAACCAGGGCCTCCGGCGGAAAATCAGGCGCCACCGGTAAGCGCAGATATGGCAAGATCTTTGCACAGGACGCACCTGTGAACGACCTCCAACCACGCGCCGCGACGGGCGGCCGTAGCAACCGTGCAACAGGCTTCCGGGCACGCCGTTCCCGGCTTCACGCCGGGGCGGCTGCCCTGGTCCTGCTCGCCGGAGGCACGCTATTCTCCCCAGAACGGGCACGCGCGCAGAACTCCCCTGAAGAATTGATCCTCGAAGTCAGCAGAGCACGGGACCTCGCGGTGCTCGCCCTCGAGGACCTCGTGGGGCCCGTCGGACTGATGCTCTTGCGCATCGGCCCTTCGAGCGCCTTTGCTTCGGACCCCCGGGGCCTCGGCCATGGCTCGCTCACGTTCGGAGCGGTGGCCGGCGCGCTGACGCTCACGAGCCCGGACTATACCGACGCCGATCCCGCCGGAGGAGACCGAATCGACGCCGCTGTCGGCTCAGTCAACACGGACATTACCATCGGGCTCGCCTCGGGCCGAGCGATCGGACGCCTGGAAGGGGTCGGTAGTGTAGACGTCCTGCTACGACTCGGGTACACCCTTGGGGACCAAGACGACATCGCCGATAACGTCGATGTTGGCAGCCTCAAGTCCATCCTTGGAGCCGGACTGCGCATCGGAGTACTCAAGGGTGAAGGACTCCCGGCGGTATCGCTGGCGGGAGGGTTCAACGTCCTCCGGCGCCGAACGTTCAACGTGCGCGGGACGGCTTCGAACAACGGCGCCACCAAGCCGTTCGTAATCGCCCTCGAGCTCGAGCAGACAACCGCGTTTGCGATAGCCGAGATCGCAAAGCGACTCGGGTTCGTCACGCCGTTCGCCGCCTTTGGCGTCGCCGGTCACACCTTCGAATCACATTACGACTCCGAGGTCGTTTATGACGCGACGTCGAACAGCGTCATCGTGAGCGACGACGTCGAGATCAAGCGTACGTCCGGCATCGCACTCGCTGGACTCGAGTTCGGCGCCGCTCCCGCTGGCATCGTGCTGGAAGGCGGGACAGCTGGTGGGGAAGCCTTTGGAGCCTTTTATATCCGCTTCCGGCGATGACGAAGAGCTAACAATGTTCGGTCCGACCAACTCCCCAATTCGGCGCGGTGCGCTCTTCGGCCCAATGACCGCGGGCCTGCTCCTCGCGTGCTCCTCCACAACGACTGGGCCGGGTCAGCGTGACATCGTGCTGACGGCGCGCCTGGTGGCCGGGCAGGCCAGCGTGGTGCCGTGCGCAACCGCACAACAGTTCGTCCAGGACTTTGCGAACGTTTCGGCGCGCGTGGATGTCCTGTCCGTGAGCGAAGGCCCGTTCTTCAAGCAGCAGGACCTCGCGGTCCGCCAGGCAGGCGCCCCGGACATCGTCCAGCTCATTGGTGACGTTAGCTTCCCCGTGCTCTCCGGCCGTGGCCCGTTCCTCGTGAGCGTCGCGCTGGGATACCAGGGCGACGAGGTAGAGGGACAGTTCGCCGGCTTTCTCCAGCTCGAGTCGGGGATCGGCATCACGATCGAATCGTTGACCATTCCCACACTGATCCCCCAGACCGACGGCACGCTGATGACGACCAACGCCGTCCTCTGCGTTTCGTCAGACGCGGTCGAGCAGGGCCGGACGTTCTGCACGACGGACTCCGACATCGACAGCCAGAACCTGATCTACGACCCCGTCGCGAACCGTTTCACCTACTCCTACCGCCGGCAGAACATCGATTGGCAGGACCAGGGATTCCGCACCGTCGTCTTCGAGCTGGACGGGAAACTGGACCCGGCGGACATCTACCGCGGCTCCGCACAGATCACAGGCGGGATCGGCCAGCTCGCGGATCTCCAGATCGACGTCCAACCCGTCATCGACGGGGGCCCCGGGGGCTTGGGCGAAGGTATATCGGGAGACGTGCTCGTCCACTTCGAGGACGGTCGCGGCCCGACCGAGGGGGGAAGCTTCTCCCTGGCTCGGACCCAGCGCCTCGCGTGCAATCCTTTGGAGATGTTGGCCGCCCGTCGTTAGCGCCGCTGCAGGTCAAAGCCGACCCTACCTGATTACCACGACGGTGCATGCCGCTGCGCGTTGCGCTGACTCAGCCGCTCGACCGGTCGTCGTGGGCCCTCTGCGTCCGCTCCGAGAACCACGTTCCCCAGCCCAGGAGCGGCCATCGGGACTAGGATCGGGTTGTTCGCTCGCTGGACGTCACCGCATCAAAACGTGAGCTGCAGGTGCACTCCTCCGTGTCGGCGGCCCGCAAACGGCGTAATACTCAGCCGACCCTCACCGCCGCCCGATTCGGACGCGAAACGAGACACCGTCCGGCCGACCACGTACCCCAACACCCCGCCGGCGACGATGTCCGAGAAGAAATGTTCGTTGTCTTCCACACGGCTCACGGCGATGTACGTGGCCACGAGCGTCGCGGGTATCCCCACTTCGGGACCGAAGTGACGTGTCAAAACCGTTGCCCAGGTGAACGCGGTCGACGTGTGCCCCGAGGGGAACGAACGGGAATTTGTGCTATCGGGTCGCTGGCGGCCAAAGGAGCGTTTGAAGATTCCCGTGAGGGCGCCGTTGATGACCAACCCTTGGGCGAGGTCGAAGGTGACCCGGCGAAAGCGGCCCGCGGGAGCGATCTGCCCGGCCGCGAACAGCCCCAGGGTGCCTCCTGTGACAACGAGCCCGTGGCCGATCGCATCGCCAAGGTCGCCCACTCCCTCGACGCGATCAGCGAGCGCGCCCTGCACCTCATGGTCGAACGGTCGGGCGGTGAGGGTCAAACCGGTGCCCGCGAGGAACGGGGCGAGGTTGCCGAGGGAGGCCAGGGCCACGGTACTCGACGCCAGGGCTCCAGGAAACGAAGCAATGATGTGGGGCGCTGCCCGGACATTTAGTGAATCGAGTGCGGCGCGGCTATCAGGTGATTGAATCTGCTGCGCAGCGCTGAGTGCGGGCGCAACGCAGAGCAGCAGGGACAATGCGATCCGGATCATCCCCGGTCCTTTCGACTTTCAGTCCAACCAAGGTGTGCGGTCAGCCCCGCAAGCGCCAGCAAGCACGGCTTCCCCCACCTCGACCTGGCGGGTTGACCCAAACTCGTAACCTAGTTTAATTCAATCGCTTAGGCCAATACAAGGACAGGTGGCCGAGTGGCTGAAGGCACGCGCCTGGAGAGCGCGTGAGCGGGGAACCGTTCCGTGGGTTCGAATCCCACCCTGTCCGTGAGGGTAGTAAATAGTGAGTAGCGGGTGGCGAAGTTGGTAGTCGTTAGACGGTGCGATGGAGCTGGGGGAGTCGTGTAGGTCCGGACGCGTTGGCACCGCCGGGCGCGTTCCGCCCCAGGGGGCGTCAGCTCTTGGAACAGTGAACTCGGAAAGGATCAGCGTTTTTTGAATACAGGAACCGTGGCTCTGTGTACCATTGCCGTCCTGACCGCGGCCGTCGTTGGTCCGGCCGCGGCACAACTCGACCGCATTCCTCCAGAGGTCCCTCTCCAGGGCGAGAATGGTCTCTACGTGGCAGAGCGCGACGACACCGTGCGGGTCCATTGGATCACGCAATACCCCGAGGCGGGACTGCTGGAGGTGTGGGTCTCGGATTCCCTGGTCCAATCGGCCATGACGGATTCTGGGCGGGCGCATTCGACCGCCATCACCAACCGAGCCGCGGCGGAGCTTCTGCTGCGGTACGGCGGTAAGCGCCACACGACCGACCGACACAACACCGTCCTTTCGCTCGAACCGCGGCCCAAACGGGCCGAGTCCGTCGTCAAGCGGGCAGACTCCATTTACGTGCTCGGCGACGTCCACGGCCAGTTCGAATCGCTCGTCACCCTCCTCGAGAACGCCAAAGTCATCGACGGCGATCACCGGTGGACGGGGGGGAAGGCACATGTGGTCTTCCTCGGTGATCTGTTCGACCGCGGTAACGATGTCGTCCGGACATTGTGGTTCATCTACCGCCTCGAGCGCGAGGCTCGCAAGCAAGGCGGCGCCATTCACGTCGTACTCGGCAATCACGAGATCATGACGTTTCTGTATGACCACCGGTACGTGGCGCCGAAGGAAGAGCTCGTGGCCCTATTCCATGGCACCCGCTACGGCACGATGTTCAATGTCGAAGAGTCGGTGCTGGGGCGGTGGCTTGCCTCCAAGCCCGGAATCCTGAAGATCGAGGACATCGTCTTTGCGCACGGTGGTGTCACCCCGACGTACGCACACTTCGACGTCGAGGAATACAACGACTCCTTATATCGATATCTGTACGACCCCATGTTCCTCGATCTGCTCAGCGAAGATCCAGCCGTTGTTGCGCGATACGACTCGCTTCAGTTTCTGCAGCGGCTCGCTTTTTTCTTCTATGACGGAACTCCATTCTGGTATCGCGGTTATGTCCAGGGCCAGCAGAGCGATACTATGGACATGGCAAAGAGCGAGACCGTCGTCATGCAGGCGCGCGAGCACGACACGCTCCGGCTACAGCTCGACTACGTGCTCGACCGGTATGACGCCCGGCTGCATGTGGTCGCCCACACGCCGGTCGAATCGGTGGCGCCCCGTTTCGGAGGCAAGCTCGTCGCCGTCGATCTGCTCAAACCCGCGACGGAAATGCTCCTGCTGGTTCGCGACAGGAAAAAGCGACGGCGCTATCGGATCGATTCGGATGGCAACGTCACTGAATTGAAAGCCGAGCGGATTTCCTAATGGCCACGCGCGTAGCGGAGCCGCCAAGACTCACCGAGATCTCGTTGGTCGTCATCGCCGCCGTCGCGATCGCGGCAGCCATCGCATACACCCGCCCGGTCATGGTTCCCTTCGTCCTGGCGGTGTTCATCGCCTACGCGGTTTCGCCCCTCGTGGACCTCGCCCAGGACCGGTTTCGGATTCCGAGGGCCGTGTCGATCGTATTTGCCCTGGCCGTGGCCATCGGTCTCCTCACCCTCCTGGTGCTACTGATCAGCACGTCCACGGAGCGCATCCTCGCGTCCGCGAATATCTACCGAGACCGACTCGCGTCAATCGCGCAGAAGGTCTTCGCGGTACTCGACCGGTTGGGTATCGATTTGGGCCAGCAGCCGCTGCTACGGGGCCTGGAGGAGCTTCCCCTCGCAAGCATGGTCCGGGGCACGGCGGGAACCGTCGTCGGCCTGCTGACGACCGGAGGCCTCGTCGCGATTTTTGTCGTGTACCTCTTGGCCGGGAGGCGGCCGGCCGAGCTGCGGACGGGCTTCTATGCCGAGATCGACGCCAAGGTCCAGCGATACATCGTGACCAAGGTCGCCGTGTCGGCAACGACGGGAATGCTGGTTGGCCTCATCTTGTGGTTATTCGGGCTAGAACTGGCCCTGGTGTTCGGCGTCGCCGCCTTCTTGCTGAACTTCATTCCATCAGTCGGATCGATAGTCGCCACGCTCCTGCCGCTTCCGATAGCATTGATCCAATACGAATCCATCTGGCCGATTATCGGCGTGCTGGCACTCCCGGGCGCCGTGCAAATCACCATCGGCAACGGCGTCGAACCGATTCTCTTGGGCGAAAGCCTGGACCTGCACCCGGTGGTGGTGCTGCTCGCCCTCATTTTCTGGGGGATGCTCTGGGGAGTCGTCGGCATGCTGCTGGCCGCGCCGATCACCGCCATACTTCGCATCGTGCTGGCCCGCATCGAAACCACGCGGCCGGTAGCAGAGATCTTGGCCGGGAGACTTCCGGCGGGGAGGGTAACGAGTAGTCAGTAGCGGGTGGCGAACAGAAGTGCTCTAGGTTCCCGTCTGCACCCATTGCGCGGCGTGTTGAACGAGTTGAGCCGCGCTGCCCAACTGCATCTTCTTCTTGATGTGCTCCCGATGAGATTCAATAGTCTTCACGCTGAGCGTGAGCTCGGAGGCAATCCCCCGTGTGGTGCGGCCAAGTCCTATGAGCCGGAAGACCTCGAGCTCGCGATCGCTCAGCGTGTCCACCGGTGATTGCGGAGCCTCATCTGCGCCATCCACGACGCGGCGTAGCAGTCGTGACTGTATTCTGGGGCTCACGTACAGCTCCCCACTCATGACCCGGCGAATGGCCGTCAGGACGTTCTGCGACGCCTCCTGTTTCATGATGTAGCCGTGGGCTCCCGCTCGCAGCGCCCGCTCCGCGTAGACGTCTTCGCTGTGCATCGAGAGCACGAGCATCGGTAGGTCCGCCCACCGGGCTTTCACTCGCTTGATTAGCTCGAGGCCGTCGGCTCCCTCCAACGCGATATCCACGATTAACACGCCGGGGGACGCGTCCTCGAGTGCCCGCATTGCCTCCTCCACCGTACCAGCCTCACCTGAAACGGAAAGGTCGGTACTCTGGCCAATGAGCTGCGCGAGCCCCTCCCGCCGCGGCGCCCTCGATCACGACGCGGGTCGGGCGCGCGTGCTTTACGGCGTTGGTTACAGCCTCGCTGACGATATGGTAGAGGTGGTGGGCGACCCCCACATCGGTTACGGCAACGGCCTGGCTCACCTGGCAGGCACACGAAATACCAAACATCCCCTCGGTGTGGGCCGCGAGTTCCCCGAGGGCCTCGGCCAGGCTGCCGGTGTCGAGCGCCAGGAGATGCAGTCCCCGCGCCAAACTGCGCACGTCGGAGATCGCCCCGTCGATGAGGTCAGCGATTCTCAAGACATCTTTTCCGGACTGCGAGCCGACATCCAGTCTCTCAGCCAGCGCCCGCGAAAAAAAGGCGATTCCAGTCAACCGCTGTCCCAGCCCGTCATGAAGATCTTGACCGATCCGACGTTGCTCGCGGACGCCCGCGCTCAGAATCTCCCGCTCCAGGCGTCGGCGCCATGTTACGTCCCGCGCGATCCCGTGGTAACCAATCACCTCGCCGTTCTTCGAGCGCCACAACGTCGACGTGATGACGCAGTCGATCTCCACACCGTCCCGGCGACGAAGCTTCACGTCATAGTCCCGCACAGCTCCCTGCCGCATCATGATTTCTTGCAATCGTTCTCGATCTCGCGGGTCGACGTAGGAGTCTCTGACGTTCAGACGAAGCATCTCTTCGCGCGTGTAGCCAAGTAGGTCCAACGTCGCATCGTTGCAGTCCATCACCTGCCCGCCTGGGGTGGTGACGTAGACCGCGTCCTGTGATCCCTCAAAGAGGCTTCGGTAGCGCTGCTCACTCTGCCGCAGGGCTTCCTGGGCCAACCTGCGCCCGGTGATGTCTCGCGCAATCCCTACGACCCTTGCGTCCCCGCTCCCATCCTCGACGGTGAGCCCGCTCTCATGCATCCACCCAATGGATCCGTCGGGCCGAACGACCCGATACTCCTCGTCGAACCCAACCGAGTTCCGAGCCCGCTCATAAGCCTGGTGCATTCGCGGCGAATCGTCCGGATGAACGGTGTGGGCCCACGTCGCGTCGGTCTCTCCGTTTCCCCCCTGAGTGCCCGTAGGCTCGGAGGGCGGGGAGCTCTGGTAGGCACGCCGTCGACCCTCCGCATCCATCACCCAGAACACGGCATCAACGTTTTCTGCGAGCCGCCGGAGGCACCGCTCGTTGTCCCTGAGCGCCGCTTCCGCCTCGTGCCGGAATGTTGTGTCCCGCACGAGGGCCGTAACCTCGTCGGGGCCGCTCGCCACAATCCGAGCCTCGCGGTACCGCGTCCCCTTCGGCGTGAGGAGTCGATACTCCACTGTCTGCGGAGCGCCCGTCTGCAGCGCCTTCTCGTTCGCGACTTCCAGCCGCTCAACGACGTCGGAGGGCAGTATGTCCCGGATGTTCCGACCGACGATTTGATTCGTTGGGATGATCCCCGGAAACTCGATTGCTCGATTTGCGGCGAGGTAGGTTCCGTCCCCCGTACACCGCACGACGAGGTCCGGCACTATCGAGAGGGCACTCTGGTATCGGCGATCCGCCGCCTGCAGTGACCGCTGCAGATCATCACGTGCGACCGCCACTCGCTCTAGCTCCTTCACGCGTCGACGCAACCGAGCCACCTCCTGGTGGAGTCGCTCGTGGGCGGCATAAGACGCTCGTTGGGGAATCACGGGGCGTTTCCACTGCGCGCGCGGGCGATGTGGCGCATGGACGGCTGTTGGATCGGGATCGCGCCGTCCCCGTGCACCGGTGCCAGAACTGGGCGTCCCTTGTCCAAGAGTCCCTGGTCTCTGTCGGTGACTCGACAAACCTAGGACATGGGACGGACGGCCGCTAGCGAGTTGTTCGGCGGTCCCGAGCGAGGGGTGTTCGCCTACGGCGTGGGATCGTTGCCCCGCCGTCCACGTTTCGGCTCGAAGAACTCCCGCAGCAGCTCCGCGCACTCTTGCTCCATCACCCCACCCCGCACTTCCGGCGAGTGATTGAGCACCGGATGGCGCAGAAGGTCCCCGACGCTTCCTCCCATGCCGGTCTTGGGTTCGTACGCGCCGAACACGACCCGGCCGACGCGGGCGAGAACGGCTGCACCGGCACACTGCGCACACGGTTCGACCGTCACGTAGAGAATGCCGTCCGTCAGCCGGTCGACACCGAGCGTTTTGAGCGCCGACCGTATCGCGGTCAGCTCGGCATGCCGGGTCAGGTCACGCTCCGCCACGGTCTCGTTGTGTGCGGTGGCGACGACCTGATCGCCAACCACTACGGCGGCTCCGATTGGTACTTCGCCGGTTGCCGCGCCGCACCGCGCCGCCTGGATGGCTGCCCGCATCCCCAGCTGGTCGACAGCGGTCGGCTTGGGACCCCTAGGCGCCGACACTCGCCGGCTCAGTTGCTGACGTGCGATCGATACGCTCGAACTCCAATCGTCGACCCCCGGAGGACCGCCGCACTTCGACGGTGTCGCCGTCGGCGAAGCGGCCCTCGAGGATCGCCAACGCGAGTGGATTCTGTATCTCCCGCTGGATGACCCGCTTCAGTGGCCGCGCCCCGTAGATCGGGTCGTAACCCTCGCCGATCAGGAGTTCTTTCACGTCGGGACGTACCTCGAGCCCCAAGCGTCTGTCGGCGAGCAGCGCCGCGACGCGCTCGAGCTGGAGGTCGATAATCTGAATGAGATCGTCACGATCGAGCGGACGGTAGAAGATGATGTCGTCGACCCGATTCAAGAACTCGGGCTTGAACGCCTGACGGAGCGCCTCGTTTACTCTGCGCTGCGCCTCGTCCCACTGGCGCTCGCCCAACTCCAGGAGCCACTGGCTACCGACGTTGGACGTCATGATGATCACGGTATTACGGAAGCTGACCGTCCGGCCCTGGCTGTCCGTGAGACGCCCGTCGTCCAGGATCTGCAGCAATACGTTGAAGACGTCGGGGTGTGCTTTTTCGATCTCGTCGAACAACACTGTTGAATACGGCCGGCGGCGGACTGCTTCAGTGAGCTGCCCACCCTCTTCGTAGCCGATGTAGCCCGGAGGGGCGCCGATCATTCGGGCCACCGCGTGTTTTTCCATGTATTCCGACATGTCGAGCCGAACCAGGGCCCGCTCGTCGTCGAAGAGGAACTCCGCCAGAGCGCGCGCGGTCTCCGTCTTCCCGACGCCCGTCGGTCCAAGGAAGATGAAGCTGCCGATCGGCCGATTGGGATCCTGCAGGCCGGCGCGCGACCGGCGGACGGCGTTGGCCACCGCTTCTACCGCTTCCCCCTGCCCCACGACACGCCGGCCCAGCTCACCCTCGAGCTTGGTCAGCCGCTCCTTTTCGGACTCCATCATTCTCGTAACCGGAATGCCGGTCCACTTCGCGACGATCTCCGCTACGTCCTCGGCATCGACTTCTTCCTTCAAGTATTTCGCGCTTTTCTGAATTTCGCCGAGGCGGGCATCCTCCTCGACGATGGTACGCTCAAGATCGGGAAGGCGGCCATACGTGATCTCTGCCGCCCTCTGGAGGTCTCCCTCACGAGTAGCCTGTTCGGCCTGGATGCGAGCGGCTTCGAGCTCCGCTTTCTTGTCGCGGAGGCGCTGAATCGCGGCCTTCTCCGCTTGCCATTGCGCCTTCATGGCCTGCGACCGCTCGCCCAACTCTGCGAGCTCTCGCTTGACGGCATCACGCCGCTCTCGGCTGGCGTCATCCTTTTCCCGAGACAGCGCCTGCTCTTCGATCTTGAGCTGCACCATGCGCCGCTCGACTTCGTCGATGTCCTGCGGCAGGCTGTCGATCTCGATCCGCAGGCGGCTCGCAGCCTCGTCGATGAGATCGATGGCCTTATCCGGCAGGAAGCGATCGCCGACGTACCGGTCCGAAAGCGTCGCGGCCGCGACGAGCGCGTTGTCCGTGATCCGTACGCCGTGGTGCACCTCGTAGCGCTCCTTGAGCCCCCGGAGGATCCCAATGGTATCTTCGACCGAGGGCTCTCCAACGAACACCGGCTGGAACCGCCGCTCGAGCGCCTTGTCCTTCTCGATTCGTTTGCGGTATTCGTCGAGCGTCGTGGCACCGACGACGTGCAGCTCTCCACGCGCCAGCGCCGGCTTCAGCATGTTCGAGGCATCGACCGCACCCTCCGCCGCTCCAGCCCCAACGATGGTGTGCAGCTCGTCGATGAACACGACGTAGCGCCCCTCCTGGCTCGTCACTTCCTTCAATACGGCTTTGAGCCGTTCCTCGAACTCGCCCCGGTACTTGGCGCCGGCGAGCAGCTGCCCCATGTCGAGGACCAAGATCTGTTTCCCCTTCAGTGAGTCCGGCACGTCCCCATCGATGATGCGCGTTGCGAGGCCTTCGACGATTGCCGTCTTCCCGACGCCCGGCTCACCGATGAGCACTGGGTTGTTCTTGGTCCGGCGAGAGAGAACCTGCACGACCCGACGGATCTCCTCGTCACGGCCTATGACCGGATCGAGCTTGCCTTGCCGCGCGAGGGCCGTGAGATCCTTCGTGAACCGCTCGAGCGCCTGATATTTCCCCTCCGGCTCGGCATCAGTCACCCGGTGGCTGCCCCGCACGGCCTCCAGCGCTTCGAGGAGTGTCTCGTGATTGATGCCTTTCGCCGCCAGGAGCGCACGCGCACTCGTCCCCTTCGTCTCCACGAGCGCCACCAGGACGTGCTCGGTCGAGATGAATGCATCGCCCAGTTGCTTCGCGACCCGATCCGCGGCGTCAAACGCCTCGCCCAGCTCGCGCGACATCGACGGTGCCGGGCCGCCAGTCTGCGTTGGAAGGCGATCCACCTCTTGTTCGACCGCGGCCGCGAGATCGCGCGTATCGAGCCCGGCCTTCTGGAGCACCGGGGTGACGATGCCTTCTTCCTGCCGGAGGAGTGCGAGCAACAGGTGCGCATCATTGACGACCGGATTGCCCCGTGCGCTCGCCAGCGCGGCGGCATCCTGTAGTGCTTCGTTGGCCTTCAACGTCAAACGATCAGGTCGGATCATCTCCGGGTGTCAGGCTCCGAGTGTGAGGGTTCAGGTATTGGTTTCGTGGTCCCCAAGGCCGGCCTTTACGGGCGCACGTCAACCGTGGAGTGGTAGGGCAACCATTGTGCCCCGGAAAAGCTGTCATTTCTGCGCATTACTGCCAAAAAGACAGACGCGCCGTTCCGGTTGAAACGACGCGTCATCGTCGCAAATGCGATCGAGTGCGATCGATTACTTCACGATCGTCATCTTCTTGGTCACGCTCTTACCATCGACGATGAGCTGATAGACGTAGACGCCGGACGGTGCTTCCCGATCCGTGCCCCGGAGCTTCCCATCCCAATACGCCGTATAGCTCCCAGTCCCGTTCCAGTCCAGCCGGAGGTTCTCCAGCGCTTCTCCGGAGTTCTGCACGATCGGGATGGCGACGAGCTGAGCCAGCACATTGTAAATGCGGACGCTCACCACCGGCTGGTGCCCATCGGCGAAGACCTGATCGCTCAGGGCGAACGGGATGAAAGTTTCGGGATTGAATGGATTCGGGTAGTTGCGCCCGAGTTCCACGCTCGCACCCGACGACCCTTCCTGCGCACGCAGGCCAGCCGGTGCTACCACCGAGAGCCCGAGCAACAAAACCGCCCAGGCAAGCCACTTCATTTGATGCTCCTATCTGACGAAAAAAGTCGCGTTAGGACCCGCTCCTCTTGAAGAGACGTATCTCACCAGCATGGGCTAAGTTAGGACCGCGCTGCGAGCTTTGTCAAGCGCCCTCCAGCACCCGCTGGGCATTCGGCCCCAATCGCCGCGCGTCGCCCACTCGCACCGTCATCCCCTGTCCGTCCATCCACTCGAGCACGGGGATGAGGTATTTCCGGGTCAAACCGAGCGTGCCCCGAAGCTGAGCTGGCGTAGCGTCTCCAGCGCCCTGGATCGTTCGCAGGGCCGCCACCGCCACCGCCTCTAACACCCCCCGATCATAGTATCGGTTCCCAACCCGGATCGCGGTGCCAGACCTCACATAGTAGTCAGCCAGTTCGCGAGCATCTTGTCGCACGTGACGTGCCAGCTCGGCCACCGTTCTCCCCTGGCCACCCGCATCTGCCAGCAGCCGCTGGAGCAACGCACCGGCCTGCCGCTGACCGGCCGCAAGGGCGGGCGCGTGCGCGCTCAACCGCACCGTATCGCCCTCGATCACGATCCAATCCTCATCGGCGAGGGCAGTGTGGACATGTTCGGCAACCTCCGGCGAAGGGGCCAACTGGCGCAGGAGTTCCCGAGGCATGCCCGGCTCTAGGGGTCGCTCGTTGTGGTATGCTGCCAGCCGGTCGAGGACCGTTCGCCGGGCGTCGGCGACTGCCTGGCCTGAGACCAGCGACTTCCCGAGGCGGGCGGGACCGCCCTCGCGAGCCAAGACCGCGGAGATCGTGGGCTCCACATCGCGCGGTCGGAGACCGGTCCGGACTGGGAGCGACGAGATCTCCAGCCCTTCGGGACTGGTGAGGTCCGCGAGCGTCACCACCCTCTGGCTCGCGTCGTCCACAGCGAGGTCAGGATGCACCGGGGGCCGCCTGGGCCGGAGGGGTGGCCACGGATCGATCACGACCGCGCCCCCAATGGTCGCGACCGGCGAGTACTGCCGGATCACCGCTCGGTCACCCCAGCGCGCCACGATCGGCGCTTCGAGTCTCAGCCGGGCCACCGCTGGCGTCCCGGAGTTCAGTCGCGGCCCCGCGGGGGTAACGCGGGCCATGATCTCCGCGGTGCCCAGCAGCAGCCGGACCCGTGACCTCTGGGTCAGCGGACGGGCGCCGGGGAGCAGAGTGAGCAAGACGTCCAGCGTCCCGGTGGCCTGCCACGCCGGATCGCTCACGACCACGCTCCCGCGCACGGCCGCACCGCGCTCGAGACCGCTCAGCGCGAGGGCCGTCCGCCGGCTCGGGAGGGCCTGTCTGGCGGCCTCGCCATGCACCTGGATGCTCCGTATACGGGCACGCGCTCCAGCGGGCAGGACGCGGACATCTTCTCCCACTTGGACAGATCCGGTCGTGACGGTCCCCGTAACAACCGAGCCCGCACCCGGGAGGCTGAACACGCGATCGACTGGCAGCCGAAACAGGTCCGCGGTGTCGCGTGCGACCGCCTGTCCGCACCCACGAGCCAGGGCCGCTTGCAGCTCCGTCAGCCCGACCCCACTCTCCACCGATACCGCGATCGGCCGCTCCCACGCGACGCTGCTCTCCGCGAGCCGCTCCGATACCTCCTCCGAGACCAGCTCGAGCCAGTCTGCGTCCACCAGATCGCTTTTCGTGATGGCAATTACGCCGGCCTGCAGACCCAGCAATTCGAGGATCGCCACGTGCTCCGTCGTCTGCGGCATGATCCCCTCGTCCGCGGCGACCACGAGCAGCGCGACGTCGACGCCGCTCGCCCCGGCAACCATGTTCCGCACGAAATCCTCATGGCCCGGGACGTCCACGATGCTCGCGCGCATGCCGCCACCCAGGTCGAGGGCCGCGAATCCGAGATCGATCGTTATGCCCCTGCGCTTCTCCTCGGCCCAGCGATCGGTGTCGATCCCCGTGAGTGCCTTGACCAGGGCCGTTTTACCGTGGTCGACGTGCCCCGCCGTGCCAATGGTTACGTGTCGAGCCACGGGGTTCCTTCCCAAATAGAGAGCGCTTTCAACTCGCGCTCCTCCGCTACGTGACGGCGGACGAAGCGCACGAGCAGGCGGCGGTGCGCGGCGGCCCGGCGGTCGGAAAGCTCATCTCCGTCATCGGCGCCACCCCGCCCCACGACGAAGGCTTGCAGGGCTGCCCGATCTTCGGGCGAAAGGGTGGGCGCCGCCGACCCCGGAGGGGGGGCGCACCTGGCACACAGGAACCCCCCCTCGGCGACCGAGAAAACGACCGAGCCCGAGGGAAGTGCTCTCCCATCGACCGCGCACTGGTCGAGTGAGGGCGCGAATCCCAAGGCCGCTACCGTTCGCCACAAGGCAACAAGCGCGGCGACCCGAGCACCGGCCGGCTCGGTTTCCACGAGGCGATCCAGTTCAAGCGCCAGGCAATCGAAAATCAACGGGTTGGGCTCCGCGGGCGAGCACCTGAGCACGAGCTCTCCCAGCGCCGACGCGGCGGCGAACCGCTCGACGTCATGGGCGAGCGACGCGCGTTGGACCCCAACATCGAACGAGGCGAGCGTGTGGAGATCGCGTGTCGGCTTGTAGAAGTACTGCGCGATCCCCTGGCTCAGGGGCTGCAGCCGGGCCCCGAAGGCGCTCTTGGATCGGGACGCCCCCTTGGCGATCGCGCTCTGTACACCCTGGTCGCGGGTGGCAAGGCGTACGATCTTCGACGTCTCGCTATACCGGAATCCGTGCAGCACGATGGCCGGCGTCGTAATGAGGGGCATGATTCGGAAGATACACCACGAGGGGGAGCGGCTGGCGGCCTCCCCCTAAGGTGCGTCCGTATGCGGGCGCTACCTGGGACTCACCACCGCACTCTTGTGCCGAACAGCAGCGTGCGCCCCCGACCCGGGAACCCCACAACCTCGGTATAGTCCTCGTCCAGCGCGTTCTCGGCCCTGAGCGTCAACACCACCTCCGGCGCGCCGCCGCCCCCGGTCATGACCGTGTATTGCGCCGAGCCGGTCAGGACGCCGTAGCCCGGTAACGACACCCGGACGGCGGGGAACGCCGAAAAATCACGGTCGGCTCGGGAGCCAACGAACTGCACTCCGGCCGTCAGCGCGCCGCGCGCCCACCGAAACGCCGCGCGCACCGAGCCGCCGTGAGTTGGCCGGCGCAGCAGGCGTTCGCCATCGACGAAGGTCGCGTCCGGTCCGGTGTCGAACCCCGGATCGGTCACCGTGGTGCGTAGATACGTATACCGACCACTGAGCGCGAGCCCGCGCGCGGGCGTGATAGTGGCATCGACCTCGACCCCCGACGCGTTCGCGCCGGCTACGTTGAAGTAGTTGGGCTGGCCTGGCGACGGGGGTGAGAACGTGAACTGGATGAGGTCACGAAAACGCTGGTCGAAGTACGTCGTACCAATCTGCAGCGCGCCTCCAGCGATCCGTTGCTCGATGCCGACTTCCCAGCTGAACGAACGCTCCGGTTCCAGCGATGGATTCCCGGTCACGAATCCCGACGCGAAATTCTCGAAAAACGTCGGCTCCTTGAACCCCGTGCCCGCCGTCGCGCGTACTCGAGTGTCACGCCAACGGTACGCGGCGCCGGTGCGATACGTAGCAAACGTCCCGAAGCTGTCGTTGTCGTCCAGACGCCCTCCGACGTTCAGTGCGAGCCCGGTCGTCGGCTGTGCGATCAGCTGCACGTATGCCGCGTCATTCACGCGCTCAAGATCGAGCGATGTCGATGACGTTCCAAACTCGCTTAGGGACTCGTCAACACTCCGCTCCGACTGCTGTTCGATTTGGGCTCCGGCGGTGACCACGATTTTCGGGCCCAAGTACGCGTTCGCACGAACATCGGCTGTGCGTGTTCGCACGTGGCCGAGGCTACTGAACCCAAAGAACCCGAGTGTGTCCGCGGCACCGTCGGGCCGGTCGTCGAACCCACGGTCGGCCTCGTGGGCCGAGAGGTGTAACTGAGCCTCCACGTGTTCCGTGAGAAACCTGCTGATGTTCACTCCGACGGACGTCGCGTCCTCAAATGTGAACTGGTTCCGGTCCACGAGGTTGCCGGATCCGTCCGTCGGGAAGTGATACGTGTTCTCTCCATAGCGCAGCGACAGGGATGCGGTCGTACGATCGTCCGGCTCGAACTCTATGAAGCCGGTTCCCGAGAGGTTGTGGTACTGGTTGTTGAAGTCGTAGATGCCGTCGGAGGAGAACCGCGAAAGCGAGAACGAGTAGCTCGCCCGATCGCTCCCACCACGCAGCGAGGCGTCCCAATGAACAGTGCCGAAGGTGCCAGCACGTGTACCCAGCCCAATGGACGGCCTCCCCGACCCGCGGCTCGTGAAGAGCTGCACGACCCCCGAGACGGCGTCGGAGCCATAGAGCACACTCGACGGACCACGCAACACCTCGATGCGCTCAAGGTTATCCGTTGTCAGGTTCGCGAAATTGAATGCCCCACCCGGACTGTTCATGGAAATCCCATCGACCAGGACCTGTACGTAGTCGCTTTCGCCGCCCCGCAAGAACAGCGACGCGGTACCGCCGAACGACCCACCCTGCACGACCGAAGCACCCGGGACGTCTCGGAGCGCGTCGAATGCCTGGTACGTTCCGTCCAATCGCAGCTCCGCGCCGTCTATGACCGCCACGGCCGAGGCAACGGCGTCCCGCAAAGTCGGAAGGCGAGTGACCGTCACCACGAGCTCCTCGAGCAGAAAGGTGTCCCGCTGGACGGCTGTGGCCGTTGCGGGCGTCCAGGCGACCACGGTGGCCGGGATGAACCAGGCGTAGACCTTCGATGTCATGTCGATTCCTCACAGATATGGCTTCGATTCGAATGCAGGGGTCGTCGAGCGCGGGGGTCATGCATCACGGCGCTCTCCGTGCCGGAGGGGGATGAGCTGCGGTACCCCGCGCCAGCGAATGAGATCGATCGGGCATCCGAAGACGTCCTCCAGCAGGTCGCGGTGCAGGACCGCTTCCGGTGACCCGGTACTCGCCGCCCGGCCGCCGTCCATGACGACGAGCCGGTCGACGAAACGCGCGGCGAGATTGACGTGATGGGTTACGAGCAATCCGGCGAGCCGTTCGTTACGCACGAGGCCCGCGACGAGCTCGAAGACCTCCATCTCGTGGCGTACGTCGAGGTTTGCGGTGGGCTCGTCCAGCACGAGCGCGCGAGGTTCCTGCGCGAGAGCCCTGGCGATGCGGACCCGCTGCCACTCTCCGCCTGAGAGGGTATCGATCCAGCGGCCGCGCAGCGCGTCGACGTCACACTGGCGGAGCGCTCGCGAAACCGCAGCGTGATCCGAGGGGCCGGGGGCCGCCAATGGCTTCAGGTGCGGGTACCGACCCAGGAGAACACTCTCTTCGACTTTGAGCGGGAACGCCGGCTCCTCACGCTGCGTGACAACACCGACGACGCGTGCCAGCGCCCGCCGGTCCCACTCACTGGCCGGGCGCTCCAGAATACGGGCGCTTCCCACAGTGGGCGGGAGGACACCGAGGAGGATGCGGAGCAGTGTCGTTTTGCCGCTGCCGTTCGGTCCGACGATCCCAACCAATTCCCCCGCGCCAACGCGAAGGTCGATCTCGTCAACAGCCGTGGCTCGCGCCCGGGGATACGCGTATGCGACTCCGCGGGCCTCGAAGATCACCTGGTCCATCGTCTCAAGAGCAACGCAAAGACAGGGACCCCCACGAGCGCGGTGACCACGCCGACCGGCATCTCGACAGGGGCAAACGCCGTGCGGGACACAGCATCGGCGCTCACCAAGAGGCTGCCTCCGAGCAGAAACGCCGCCGGCAGCAACCTGAGGTGCAGGTGGCCCCACACCATGCGAACGGCGTGTGGCACAACCAAGCCCACGAACCCGATGAGCCCGGACACGGCGACCGCCGCGGCGGTCAAGACCGAGGCGGCGAGGAAGATGACGCGCTTGAGACGATCGACGTCCGCGCCGAGAAAACTCGCGGGCTCTTCCCCCAACGACAGGAGGTCGAGGGGACGGCTCGCCCCGTAAAGGACCGCCAACGGCAGGAGAGAATAGACCGAGAAGATCGCGACGGTTCGCCACGAGGCGCCGTGAAACCCACCCAGTAGCCAGAGGAGCGCGTTTCGAAGCTCCGGAGCCGGTGATACCGCCATGATCGCGCCCATGATGGACGCCGCGAACGCACCAACCACGACACCGGCGAGCACAAGCACGCGGGAATCTAGCGCTCCGCCCGCGACCAACGCGAGACGATACACGAGCACCACGGACAGCAGGGCACCGGTGAAGGCCAACCCCGGTAGCGACCACAGCCCACCGAACCCAAAGGCGATGGCGACGACCGCTCCGAGGCCGGCGCCCCCCGACAGCCCGAGGAGGTACGGATCCGCGAGCGGGTTCCGCACCACGGCCTGAAGGACTGCTCCCGAAACCGCCAGACTCCCACCGACGAGAAAAGCCAACAAGCCCCGCGGCGCGCGAAGATCCCGCACGATCGCCACCGTCGTCGGCTCACCGCGGCCCCGCAACGCATCGGCGACCGCGGCAAGCCCGATGTCGGCCGGACCCAAGATGGTGGCGACGAGCAGCGCGCTGCACGAGACGATGGCCAGGCCCACCCACTTCACGGAGAGCCCCCCCCCTGGAAGATCCCGCGCAGCGTCTCCACGGCTCCAATTGACCGAAACGACGGCCATCCGAACTCGGTGCCGGAGACGGCGATGAACTCACGATTGTTGACGGCGTCGACCGCTTGCCACTCGGGCCTGTCGGCGAGCTCGGGAACCGCCGAACGACCGATCACGATGATGCGGTCCGGATTCCGGGATGCGATCGTCTCGATACTCACGGTCGCGGATGGACTGTCGACATCGTCGAAGACGTTCCGACCACCGGCCAGCCGGATGAGCTCGGTGAGGAAACTGCCCGCCCCGATAATGATGGGCGGGCTCTC
This sequence comes from Gemmatimonadales bacterium, assembly GCA_965249575.1. Taxonomy (GTDB): domain Bacteria; phylum Gemmatimonadota; class Gemmatimonadetes; order Gemmatimonadales; family GWC2-71-9. The sequence goes on from OZ252244.1 coordinate 199,354, forward strand.
CCATGCGACGACGGCAGCCCTGGTTGGCGATTGCCGCCGAACCGCTCGCTCCGTCGAGTCCAGCCATGCCTCGAAATGAAGAGCGAGCGAATCGGCGTGTTCGCCACGCCCGGCTACCTCCCCGAGTATCCGTGCCGCCCTCGGCACGTCGCTCAGGGCATCGAAGCGTACGTTGAGGGCCGGTATGCCCATCCGACTGAACTGTTCGATTACGGTCGCGTTGGAATTCGAGGCGTACATCACGACGAGGTCGGGTTCGCGGGCGGCCACGATCTCGACGTTTGGGAACAACCCATCCCCGACGCTCGGAATGGCTTCCGCTTCGGGCGGGTACTCGCACCACCGGGTCCGACCCGCCAGCCGGTGGCCCGCGCCAATGGCAAACAGTAGCTCGGTAACGGCGGGGGCGAGCGACACGATGCGCCTGGCCGGCGCGTCGAGACTCACGCGGTGCCCCAAATCGTCGACGAGGACCGTCCGGCCCTGACTGTCGGAGGACCGGCATGCGATGACGGCGGCTGCTCCGCACAAGAACACCCAGAAACGCGACACGCTCACTCCTGGCACCTGGCGGCGAGGTTGTGAGCGCGACTGAACGGGTGTTCGCGTCTCCACCACCCTCCCGCGAGGGTTTGCTGGTGGCACGAACGGGAACGTCTCCTGGCTCCGGGCGGTCGGCTCGCCTTCCCGGTCTCCCAGTGGCGCCGTAAGCCGACTCGAACTGCCCGTTACAGTGGCGGGGCCGCGCCGGGTTCACACCGGCTTCCGTGCTCCGCGTTCGTCAACACTTCAATTGTGTACGTTGGGAACTTAGAGTGCGCGATTCCGAGACGCAATGGCCTCGGCGAGGCGTCGTTTCAGTTCGGCGCGCTGCGAGCGGTAGGAGTCGTGGTCGCGCCCCTCATGTGCTACGTCGAGCGCAGCGATCCGAGCCGCCAGCGTCTCGGCATCGCCGAACGCCGGGACCGGCCGCTGGGATCGGCGCCACCAAACCGCGAGGCTCCACGCGAGTCCGAATCCAAACAGGACCACCACGACCCACCAGAAATTTCGCGCGCCCCACGATCGGACGCCAAACCGCACGACCACGGGGGCGCCCGCCGGAACCGCGAATCCCTCAAACCGCCGAAAGCTGAGATCTTCGAAACGTTCTGCGCCGAGCTCCTGTACCGATCCACCCACCACGGTGCCGCTCGCGTCTTCGATCATGATGTTCAGCCGGCCGACGGATGGATCGATTGGGATGATGAGTTCGCGCCGATCCGCGGGGATCAAGTAGGTCAGGAGGATCTGTTTCTCACCGGGAGGCAGCGGCGCGAGCACCGCCACCGAGTCGCCCCGCCTCATGACGGTTTCGGCGCTGACGTCACTCTCACCCGGTTGCAGCTGGACCGCCGCGTCGGGAATCGCGCCCAGCCACACTGGGGTGGTGTCCCCGGATGCGATCCGGGTGAGCGAGCCCTTGTTCGACAACACCAGGAGCTCGAGCACCTGGCGAGCGCCAGTTTCCTCGTCGGTACGAAAGACCAAATGACGCTGCTCGAGTGAGATGGACGGCGAGGAGCTAGACGTATCGTAGACGACGAGCGTGCCAACCGCTTCATCCACGCTACTGCTCGCGCGCATCGGAGGCGTCAGATAGGCGATGCCGTGGTGACTCGCGCTGACGAAGAACACGCTGGCCGTATCCGGCGACAACGCCCTCAGCCGGTACCGTCCGGCGCCATCGGTCGTCGCAGAATCGACCGGCGTTCCGCCTCCCAAAGAGACCTGATGCAGCACCGCCTCGACCCGCGAGAGCGGAAGCGTGTCCGTACCCCGCACCTCGACGACTCGCCCGGTGAACGAGAGCCCCTGCGCGGTGGCGGTAGCTCCCGTCCCCGCGGTGAGGGCTACGAGCAGCGCGAGGCTACGGCGTGAACTTGCCGAAATCTTCAGGATCGAGGTTTTGCAGGTAGTTCTTGAGAGAATCTTCGTCGGGGGGTCCCGAGCCGCTGCTCGGATCGACCGTATCGACCGACGTGATCTCCAGCAGGTCGTCCTGCGCGAAGATCGGCGCCTTGAGCCGGAGTGCGACCGCGATACTGTCCGAAGGACGAGCGTCAACCTGGAAGACATGATCTTCCCGGTGAATGTGCAGCTCCGCGAAGTAGGTGCTGTCCTTGACCTGGGTAATCAGGACTTGCCGCAGCTCGCCGCCGAGCCCGACGATGATTTGCTTGACCAGGTCGTGCGTGAGTGGGCGAGTGAACTGCACTCCGGCGAGCTCCATGGCAATCGCGCTTGCTTCGGCCGGCCCGATCCAAATCGGCAGGACGCGCTCGCCGTCCTTCTCCTGCAAGATCACCACCGGGGTGTTGGTGTTACGGTCGAGCCCGAGGTGGGCCACCTTCACTTCGATCACGCGGCAAGTCCTACCACCGGCGGTGAGGGCCTGTCGGGCTCAGCAACCTGCCGGGCTCGTGGGGTTTCGGAGGTTTGGCGAACGTCAGGCGGCCCGACGGGCAGCATCGGTGAGATCTGCAACGAGGGACGGCTCCTCCCACGTGAAGCGTCGGACCTGAATATCGTGCTCGTACGTCGTCTCGGGCGTCCGGCCGAAGTGACCGTAGGCCGCCGTTTCCCGGTAGATCGGCTTGCGGAGATCGAGAGCTCGAATGATACCAGCGGGCGTCAGGTCGAAGATATCGCGCACGGCCCGCTCCAGCGCCGGCTCCGGCAGCGAGCCGGTCCCGAATGTATCGACCATCACCGATACGGGCTCAGCGACCCCAATCGCGTACGCAAGCTGTACCTCGCACCGGTGAGCGAGTTTCGCCGCAACGATGCTCTTCGCCACCCAGCGCGCGGCGTAGCACGCGGAGCGGTCGACCTTCGAGGGATCCTTCCCGCTGAATGCGCCCCCGCCGTGCCGCCCCGCACCACCGTAGGTGTCGACGATGATCTTCCGACCCGTGAGGCCGGCGTCACCCTGCGGACCACCTACCACGAAACGTCCGGTCGGGTTGATGAGCAGGCGCACGTCTCCAGTCTCCAGAGTGGTCTCGCGTAGCACCGGATTGATCACGAGCTCCGTTAACCCTTCGGCCAGCTCGGCCGTGGCGACGGACGGCGCGTGCTGGGTCGACAACACGACGGCGCGCACCGCCACCGGCTTGTTGTCGACGTATTCGATCGTGACCTGGCTCTTTCCATCGGGACGGAGCCATTTCAAGTCTCCACACTTGCGTGTTTTGGCGAGCCGTTGGGTCAGGCGGTGGGCGATCATGATCGGGTACGGCATCAACTCGGGAGTTTCGTCGGTTGCGTAGCCGAACATCATGCCCTGATCCCCGGCTCCGCCAGTGTCCACACCCATCGCAATGTCCGGAGACTGGGTATCGATCGACGTTAGCACCGCACATGTGTGTGCATCGAACCCGCATGCCGCGTCCGTATAGCCAATGCGCTCGACGGTCTGCCGCACGATGTCCGGGACGTGAACGTACGATTCGGTCGTGATCTCGCCCGCCACCACCGCCATGCCCGTCGTCACCAACGTCTCGCACGCGACCCGGGCGACGGGATCCTTCGCAACGATCGCATCGAGGACTGCATCGGAAATCTGATCGGCGATCTTGTCCGGATGCCCTTCGGTAACCGATTCTGACGAGAAAATATGACGATGGGAGGCCATGGGACTCGCTAAGTGGAGCCGACGTGAACGCGCGCGCGCGATCGTCCGGGTATTACGCCTTGAAGCTAGTGACCCGCCGACTTCGGGGCAACCGGCCGGCCTCGAGCCAGCGGAGGTCCACGCACTCGGCAATGCCCTCCTGGAGGATTCGATTCACCTCCCCGGTGGTCCCGACCGCGAGTGCATCGGCGGCCGCGCGCGTGGCGGCGTCGATGTCGATCTGGCGCAGCACCCAACGGATGAGCGGGAGCGCGGGAGGCGACACACTGAGCACGCGATACCCCAGCCCCAGCAGCAGGAACGCCGCGATGGGCTCCGACGCCATCTCGCCGCACACACTGGCCGACATGCCGGCGGCAGCGGTCGCATCGGATATTTCCTTCAGCACGCGCACCACCGCCGGGTGGAACGCGGTGAACCGGTCGGCCAGCCGTACATTGCCTCGATCGACTACCAGCATGTACTGCGTCAAATCATTGCTGCCAACGCTCACGAAGTCGCTTCGCGTGAGGAGCTGATCGGCGATGATCGCCGCAGCAGGCGTTTCGATCATCACGCCCACCGGCACGCTACCGGCCGCTTCCTTGCCCTCGCTCGCCAGCTCGGCCGCGCACTGCTCGACGAGCTCCCGTGTGCGCTCGACCTCCTCGACGGACGTGACCAAGGGGAGCATGAGCTTGACATCGCCAGCGACGCGAGCCTGAAGTACCGCCCGAATCTGCGTGCGAAACACCTCCGGCTCATCGAGGCATACGCGAATCGCGCGCCAGCCCAGGAACGGATTCGGTTCCGACGGCGGGCGGAATGGAGCCGGAAACTTGTCCCCGCCCAGATCGTAGCTGCGGATGATGACCGGGTGGTCCTCGAAGCGACCCGCGACCCGCTTGAAATAGGTGGTCTGTTCTTCCTCACTGGGCAGCTCGGTGCGCCCGACGAGGAGGAATTCCGTGCGTAGCAGTCCCACGCCTTCGGCCGCGTGCAGGACCGCCTGCTCCAGTTCTTCCGGCACGTCGACGTTTCCCTGGAGCGACACTCTCTCGCCGTCAACGGTGACCGCGGGGCGGCCGAGATTCTTGTTTAGCTCGCGCACGAGCGCACGCCGGCGGCGGTCCTGCACCTTCGCTTCTTTCACGTCCGCTTTCGTGGGATCGAGACGCACGGTACCGTGCGTTCCGTCGACGATGATCTCGACGCCCGCACGGATCTGCTGGAGCCCACCACCCAACCCCATGACGCATGGGATTCCAAGACTGTGGGCCAGGATGGCCGCGTGAGACGTCCGGGTACCGGCTTCGCTGACGAAGCCGGCCACGAGATCCGGCTCGAACTGAACGGTCAGTCCGGGAGTGAGCTCGCGCGTGAACACGATGGCAGGTCGGCCGGCGGCGGTTTCGAAGCCCTCGACCAGCGGCTCGCCCACCAGCTCGTGCAGCACCCGTACCTGGACTCCAAACAGGTCGGCGCGGCGCTCCCTGAGCAGCGAACTCGACGACTGGGACCACAGCGCCCGAAGCTCGAGTGCTTTGAACTCGAAAGCCTGCGCCGCCGAGAGTTGGTTTGCGCGGATCAGGCGCTCGACGCCACCGAGGAAGTCGACGTCCTCGAGCATCAGGATCTGAGCGTCGAAGATCTTCGATTCGGCGGGGCCGACGCGGTCGACCGCTCGGGCGCGGAGCTCTTCCAGGCCGGTCCGCACCGATTCGACAGCCGATCGCAGCCGAACGATTTCGCCTTCGACATCCTCCGGCGCGACCGCGCTCGCCGGGACGTTGGGGAGGGCCCAGTGGAGCACGAGCGCCGGACCGATCGCTATGCCCGGAGACACTCCGATCCCCGTCAGGACCCGGCTGTCAGGCATCCTTCGGGTCCTCCACGTCGCCGAAGCCGCTCATGACGAGCTCGGACAGCGCGAGAGCGGCCTTCTCTGCATCCTCGCCCTCGACCCGGAGCGTCAACTGGCTCCCGCACTCCGCGGCGAGCGTCATGACGCCCAGAATGCTCTTGCCGTTCACTTGCTGCTCATCCTTCGCAACGAGTACCTCCGATTCGAACGCCGCCGCAAGCTTCACGAACTCGGCCGCCGGCCGCGCGTGCAGTCCGAGCGGATTCACAATTTGGACCTTCCGCTCGATCAGGGCCACAACCACCCCGCAAGCAGGGCTACGCCAACGAGTGACAGCCCGAACCGGAGCGCGCCAAGCGTCGGCGCAATCCACCGGCCGATCGCGAAGCCGAGGAGCAGGATGAGCAGGACGCCCACCCGCGCCTCCGCGGCAAACTCGACGGTCAGCCACGCGCCGACCAGGGGGAGCGCGAATCCGACAGCCAGTCCTGGAAGTGGCTTGGCCAGCTCGAGCGCTCGCTTTACCAGCGGGCCTCGAAGCACTTGCGCCGCCGTCGTTACACCGCGCCATCCAGACCGAAGGCCCCAGCTCCGCAGCGTGAGGTGGACCGCGTTATACAGGATCAGGAATACCACCGCTGCCACCGGCCACGGGGTTACGGTGACCAGTGCTAGGCCGATTCCCGATGCGACCGGGAGCGCGCCAGCCCACACCAGGCGGTCGCCAACCGAACCGAGTGGACCGGATAGTGCGAGTTTGAATCGCTCGATGTCAGCGGCGGGCACGCCGTCGTGCTCCGCACGGGCAACCGCCCCAATGGCGAACCCCGCCAGGTAGGGATGCGCGTTGAAAAAGCCGGCGGCGCGCTTCAACGCATCGTGGTACCTGTCCCCGGGAGAATCGTCGAGCGAGCGTAGCAGGGGTTCGATCACAAACGCGGCGCCGATGCCCTGCATGCGGTCGTAGTTCCACGACCCCTGAATGGAGAACAACCGGAACCATGCGTTCAGCATTCCCTTCGTCACGTCAGCACCAACCATCCGGTGCCGGCTAGGATCCCAATCCCGAACCATCGGAGGTCGAGACCTCGCCCGGCGAGCCGCAGCACACCGACCGTGCCCGCGGAGAGCGCCGCCCCGATAGTGACGGCCGTGAGGAGGACCGACCCCCGAAGACCGACCGGCGGCCACGCCCGCACCAACATGGCGAGCGACAACCCGAGGCCGGTGAGCAACGCGGCCCGACCGGCGTCCCACGTGATCCCGCGTAGATGCACTGCGGTCACCGCATTCGCCTGGCCTGCGTCGAGCCTTGCCTCAAAGCGGCGCACGTTGTCGGAATTGCGCCTCCTTACATATGCCAACGCGTGTTCTCCCGCGTAGGCAGTCACCAACCCGATCGCCACGGCAACGCCGTATCCCAGCACGCCAGGCGCCCCAGCCGCTGCCGCCGTTGCGGCCACGGTAGCGGGCCCGTAGTCGGGATACCGGGCCGCGCCGACCGGCAGGACGTCCAGGGCGAACAGCTCCAGGATGGCGCCAACGACCATGCCGGCCATGGGATCGCCAGCGATGCCCCCGGCAATCGTCCCGGCGACGAGTGGGCGGGCGATCATCATCTGAGGCATGCTCACCAGATCGAGCCCGACGATCGTGCCCCAGGCCAGCAACCCGAGCATCGTGCCCACTATCCGCGACCCTCAGCCACGGACGCCGGCCCAGCGAGTGAGCGGGTCGCGCGAACCATTACGTCAACTCCGGGAGCGGCACGGGGCGGGCCGTGGGTACATCTTGGGCATACACGTCCACTCCCCTCTCCGTCAGTTGACGCAGCCTCTCCACTTCTTCATCTGAGGCGAACACATAGGACTTGCGCTGCACCCGGCCCGGGCGGTGATGGATGCCGCCGATGTTCACCTTCTTGATGTCGGGTCTTGCCTCACACAACCGGACCATGGTATCCACGTCTCCAGCGAGGAGAATTACCCGCCGGTCGGACGCGATCCATTTGGGCACCTTCACGATCGCTTCGTCCAGCGATGCGAACTCGATGTCCATTCCCGGCGGGACTCCCATCGTGTACACTTCCCGCTCCCATTCACTCGCCCGCACCAGGTCGTCCACCAGCACGATGAGGTTGGCCCCGAGCGCCTGTCCCCATCCTACGACGACCTGCCCGTGCACCAAGCGGTCGTCGAGCCGTACCAGGCTCAGACTCACGCCGTGAGTACCTTGAGCGCCCGACCCCCCGCCTCGTACGCCCGTGTCGCCGCCTCCGCGGGAGTGGCATCACGGTGATAGACGAAGTCCACCAACATGGCTAGGCTCACTCCCGAGACGACCGCGATGCCGCTGTCGTCATGCATGCACTTGGCAGCCGCGTGCAAGCAGCTCCCACCCGGGAGATCGACAAAGACCACTGCAGGCCTCGACCCGACTGCTGCCTTGACGCGCTCACCCAGCGTCTCGCTCGAGCAGGCGTCGTTGCTCACCGCTACGAGACCGTGATCGTCGCCCACGATTTGCCGGACGGCCTCGACCAACGCCTCCGCGAGGGTCGCATGCGAGACGACGACGCCTCGCAACGGGTCACTCATAGTCCTCTGACAGATACTCTCGCAGCTTTCGCTGCTCGGCCATCTGATTGATCAGTCGCTCGTTGAGAGTTTGCGCCGCGTCCACTCCAGAGTAGCGGAGTAGATGGTTCATCGCGGCAACTTCCGAGATCACGGTGATGTTCTTCCCGGGATTCAGCGGGACAACCACGTGCGGGAGCTCGACGTTGAGTATCGATTGCGTCCTGAAGTCCAAGCCGGTCCGGTCGACTTCAACGGCACTGTCCCAATCAGTCAGCTCCATAACCACCTCGATCCGCTTCTGCTGCCGAACGGCCCGAATCCCGAACAGGGCCGAGATGTCGACAAGTCCCACGCCGCGAATCTCCATGTAGCGCGTGGCGAGATCGTGCGGCCTCCCGATCAGAACATCCGCGCCGCGGCGAGTGATGTGTACCACGTCGTCGGCGACCAGCCGGTGTCCACGCTCCACCAGGTCCAGCACGCACTCGCTCTTACCGATTCCCGAACGTCCCATGAACAGCAGACCCACTCCGTAGACGTCGGCGAGGGAGCCGTGCACAGTCGTGCTCGGCGCGAAGTACTCCGAGAGAAATGGCGTGATCCGGCGGTAGAACTCCGATGTCTTGAGCCGTGACCGAATGATCGGGAGCCCGCGTTGGTGAGCGAGCTCCAGCAACTCGGCGGGCACGTCCTGGCTCTTGCTCACGAACAGGCAGGGCAGATCGTAGTCCATGAGCGTTTCGAGCGACACGCGACGCGCCTTCTTGCTCAGGGACTCGAGGTAGGCGATCTCCGTTTCGCCGAGCACGTGGAGGCGTTTGCTCGAGAAGCGCGCGGTGAATCCCGCCAAGACCAGTCCCGGACTCGAGATCTCCGGCACGGTAATCGGACGGTCGAGCCCCAACTCCCCGGTCAGGACGTCGAGTTGCAGGGACTCGCCCCGCTGAGCCACCAACTCTCCTACCGTGAGCTTGGACATGTTCAGCGTTCCTGGAGTGAAGCGATTGCCGGGACGTCGCCAAGGGCGCCAGTGACGGTCTCCTGCAGGTGCCGTTTGGTCTCCGCCGCGGCCCGGTCCCACGAGAGACCCTCGGCGAACGAACGCGCAGCGCGACCCAGCTCACCGACGCGCTGTGGCTCGGCGGCAAGTCGGGTGAAGACCCGCGCGAGGGCCTCGTGGTCGCCGTACGGCACCAGATATCCGGTCTTCTCGTGCAACACGGACTCCCTGAGCCCCGGCCGGTCGGCGGCGATGGCAGGGGTGCCACATGCCGCTGCCTCCACGTTCGTTATTCCCCAGCCCTCTTTGACGGACGGCAGCACGACCGCCCACGCGCGACGCAGCAGTCGCAATTTTTCCTCTTCGCTGATGAACCCGAGAAACCGGACGGCGGCACCCAAATCCAGCCTGGCCGCCAGGCGCTCCAACCGCGAGCGATCGTCACCCTCGCCGGCGATGTCGAGCGAGATCTCCAGCCCCCCCTGCCGCGCGCCCGCGATCGCCCGCAACGCGACATCGATTCCTTTATATCGTTTCAGGCGTCCAACATACAGAAACGTTGGCTGGCTCGCCCGCTCAGTGCCTGGACTCGGAGCAAACCGCAGGGTGTCGACGCCGGGGAAGATGACCCGGACCGCGTCAGACCGCACTCCCCGTTTCACGAGGTCATCCCGGGTGCTCCTGCTGATCGCGTGAAACGCCGCGCGCCGGTACGCGCCCGGAATCGCCCGCTCGGCCAGCCACACGGCCGTCGCAATGGGAAACACGGCCTCGTGAAACGCCGCAGCGCCGAATAGGTGCGGGACGATCACGTACAAAGGGAGGTCGGTGACGCTCGCGAGGAACAAGGGCAGCTTGTTGATGTCCTCCACCACAACATCGTACGGCTGATCCCGGAGCGCTGCGCGCACGGCTCCCCTGCCCCGAAGGGCAAATGTGTGACGGCCACCATATCGCAACACGCGGATTCCATCGATGGTCGCCGCCGACTCGGCATCGTCCCACCCGGACGTGACCAGCGTGACACCCGCACCGTCGCGCACGAGGCGCCGAAAGATCTCGAAAAAGTGCACTTCGGCCCCGCCCGCCTGCGGGTTCTCGGTGTCGAGCCAGTTGACGGCGAGAATCCTCACAGCCGGCCCAGCCGGTGCCCAACCGCGTCGAGCACGCCGTTGACGAAGGCCGGGGCTTTGGAGCCCGCGAACCACTGCGCCAGCCGCACTGCCTCGTCGATGACCACGGCGGGTGGGGCCTCGCCATGGTGCAGCTCGTGCGTCGCGAGCCTCAGGATGTTGCGCTCGACCGTACCAATCCGTGCGAGCCGCCAGTGCTCGGCCTCCGCCCCGATCTCCTCATCCAACCGGTCCGCCGTGGTCGCAATCTCGGCGGCCAACGCCTCACCCCGGCGGCTCACCTCGCCCCGCGCACCCCAGTGGCGGAAGCCCGCCGCCACGATCTCAAGCGGCGGGCGGCCCTGAAGCTCCCACGCATAGAGCAGCTGGATGGCGAACGCCCGAGCCTTGGTTTCAAGTCTCAGCACGCCCCTCCAGCGCGCGGAGCTCGCGGGCAGTCTCGAGCGCCGCCTGGGCCGCGTCCCAACCTTTGTTTCCCGCGGCCCCACCGGCACGGGCGACAGCCTGTTCCATCGTATCGCAGGTCAGTAGTCCGAATCCAACCGGGACGGCGAGCCGCAGCGCCACCTCCCCCAAGCCGCGCGTCGCCTCGGCAGCGATGACATCGAAGTGAGGCGTCTCGCCTCGGATCACGGCGCCCAGTGCGACAGCGGTGGTATACCGCTCGGTCGACAGCGCGCGCTGTACCGCGACCGGCAGCTCGAAGGCGCCGGGGACCCAAATTACGTCCACCTGTTCGTCCCTCAAGCCACCCTCGTGAAGTGCCCGGCGAGCACCGTCGAGGAGCCGTTGCGTGACGCGTTCGTTGAAACGGGCGACAACGACCACCGCTCGTTCGACGCCGGTCCCGTCGTTCCGCGGTTGGGCGTTCATCTAGTCGGCCAGGAGATGTCCGAGCTTGTCTCGCTTGACGTCCAGGTAGGCCCGGTTCTCGTCCGTGGGATCGGACTGGATCGGCTCGCGAGAGACCATCTCGATGCCGTACCCCTCGAGACCGACCAGCTTGCGGGGATTGTTGGTGAGCACGCGAATGGAGCGAAGGCCTAAGTCCATGAGAATCTGGGCGCCGATTCCGTAGTTCCTCAGATCCGGCGGAAAGCCGAGCCGCTGGTTCGCCTCGACGGTGTCGTGACCGGCATCCTGGAGCTCGTATGCCTTGAGCTTGTTCAAGAGCCCGATGCCCCGTCCCTCTTGATCCAGATAGACCACGACGCCGGCTCCCGCGTTGGCAATCATTCGCATGGCGCTGTGGAGCTGCCAGCCACAATCACAGCGGTGGGAGGCGAACACATCGCCGGTCAGGCATTTCGAGTGCATGCGGACCAGGACGCCGTCCTGGTCCGCAACCTCGCCGAACACCAGCGCGACGTGCTCGGCGTCGTCGACATCGTTGCTGTAGCCGACGACCTTGAACTGGCCGAACGGGGTCGGTAAACGGGCCTCGGCGACGCGGTGGACGAGTCGTTCGGTCTGGAGGCGGTGGGCGACGAGCTGTGCAACCGTCACGAAGGTCAATCCGTGTCGCTCCGCGAACGCCTCGAGGGCTGGGCGACGCATCATGGTGCCGTCGTCCGCCAGGATCTCGCAGATCACTCCGGCCGGATAGAGTCCGGCCAGCCGCGCGAGGTCGATGCTCGCCTCAGTCTGTCCCACCCGCTGGAGCACGCCACCCGGCCGCGCCCTGAGCGGGAACACGTGTCCCGGCCGTCTCAAATCGCCGGGAACGGCGGACGGGTCAATGGCCACCTGAACCGTCTTCGCCCGGTCGGCGGCCGATATCCCCGTGGTCACGCCAAAGCGCTTGGCAGCATCGACGCTGACGGTGAAGGCAGTTTCGTGGGCCTCGGAGTTCTCCTCGGCCATCTGGGCGAGCCCCAGAGCCTGGCAGCGCTCGGGGGTGAGGGTCAAGCAGATGAGCCCGCGGCCGTGTGTCGCCATGAAGTTGATTTTTTCGGACGTGACCACCTCCGCCGCGCAAACGAGGTCACCCTCGTTCTCACGGTCCTCGTCGTCGGCGACGATCACGAGCTTGCCGGCCCGGATGTCTTCGATCGCCTTGGTTATCGTACCGAACGACATATCGCCTCCTTGACCGGCCACCTAGTGTCTCGCCTCCAGCAGCTGGCGGACGTACTTGCCGATCAGGTCGCCTTCTACGTTCACACGGTCACCAGGTTGCAGCGTCCCCAGCGTGGTGTGGTCCCTCGTATACGGTATTAATGATACCTGAACCCGTCCACGTTGTGGTACGGTGCTCACGGTCAAGCTCACGCCGTTGACGGTCAGCGAGCCCTGTGGCACCGTGACCGCCGCCACCTCGCCGGGCAACTCGAATTCGACGATCAGGGCATCCCCGTCGGGTCGCACCGACGTAACCTCTGCGAGCCCGTCCACGTGTCCCTGGACCAGGTGCCCACCAAGCCGGTCTCCGACGGCGAGCGCGCGCTCCACGTTCACCCGGTCATTGGGCTCTACATCTGCAAGCCGCGTGCGAGCACGAGTAGCCGCCACCGCCTGCACCGCAAACCATCCCGAACCGGTGTCCACGACCGTGAGGCACGCCCCGTCCACCGCCACGCTCTCGCCCAGCTCGAGGTCCCCAAACGGCGCCTCGACCGTGATTCTCAGCTCCTCTTCAGAGCGGTCGACTTGGGTGACCGATCCGCAGATCACGATGCCGGTAAACATAGCTCACGATCCAGGACCAATAAGGTGTCTCGGTCGATTCCACGCCGCTCCGTCACGATCCACGGGACGACCTCCGCGAGCGGGGTCGCAGGCGACTCCCCGAACGCGCGCGTGCCGGATCCGAGCCAGATGGGCGCCTGAACCCAGTAGAGGCGGTCCACCAGCCCGTCTGCCAAGAGCGCGGTGCCAAGGTTCCCTCCACCCTCCACGAGGACCGAGCGAATGCCTTCGTTCCACAGGGCCTCGAGCGCTCCGGCACGCCCTTCCGCCGCAAGGACACGCACGGACGTGCCAGTGAGCGATTCCTCGAGCCGCCGTTGCCACGCGCTCTCCGTCACGACGACGGTCGGGACCTCACCGGCGGTGCGGACGATCCCGAGGTTGGTGCGCAAGGGACCGCGACTGAAAACCACACGAGTGGGCGGCACGCGGGGCGCCAGCGGCCCCCGAGCGGTCAGCATGGGATCGTCCCCCTCGGCGGTGCGGCGGCCCACCGCAATCGCGTCGAATCCCGCGCGGAGCCAGTGGACCCAGTCACGGGCACCGGGACCCGAGATCCACTTGGCAGAGCCATGCGCGTCGGCCAGGTAGCCGTCGAGCGAGGTCGCGACCTTCAGCGCGACGAACGGCCGACTCCGGCGATGCGTCCAGAGGAAGGGGGCGTTGAGCGCGGCGGCCTCGGCTGCGTGCAGCCCGATCTCGACCTCGATCCCCGCCTCGCGAAGCCGCTCCGCTCCACCACCGCCATTGTGGCTCGGATCTAGGATCCCGATGATCACCCGTTTCACCATGGATTCGATCAGCGCGTCGACACATGGCGGGGTCTTCCCCTGATGCCCGCAGGGCTCGAGGTTCACGACGCACGTTGCTCCACCCAGGTCGTCCGCGCTTTCGAGGGCCGAGATCTCGGCGTGCGGTCCGCCAAACTCCGCATGGTAGCCCTCACCGACCACGTTGCCGTCGCGAAGCAACACGGCGCCGACGAGCGGATTCGGCACAACACGGCCCCACCCCTTTAGGGCGAGATGAAGCGCGCGGTGCATGGCTTCGTGCTCGGTCGTCACACCTGCTCCATCTGCTGCGCCAGCTCGCTTGGAAAGAGACTCCCACATCCGACCATCGCTCCCCGCGTCCGGGCCAAACACGCCGGCGACCTCGACCATTGAACACCACATCCGAGCCTTCCTGCTCACTGCTTACTGCTCACCTAGTTTGCTTCTCACCCAACCGCCACACCTTCTCCCTTCACGATCGTTCCAATCTCCCACGTCTCGATCCCCGCCCGTTTCGCGGTATTGGAGATCGACTTGACCGCGCGCCTGGGAGCCACGGCGATCATCCCGATCCCCATGTTGAACACCCGGTACATCTCGTCGTCGCTCACGCTACCGGCCTCCTTCAGGAACTGAAACAGGGGAGGCACGGTCCAGCTCGATGGATCGACTTCGGCGCCGCACCCCGTGGGCAGCACGCGAGCGAGGTTTCCGGGGATGCCGCCCCCGGTGATGTGCGCGAGCGCCCGGACCTTGCCGAGTACCTGAGAGATCGCTGTCCAGTAACTCGTGTGGACGCCGAGAAGAAGGTCTCCCACCGTGGCGTCGAGCTCGAGCAGGAAGTTGTCGATCTCGAGGCCCAGGTGGTCGAACATGATCCGTCGGGCGAGCGTGTAGCCATTGGTGTGGAGCCCGCTCGAGGCATACCCGATCAGCACATCGCCGGGTTCCACCTGGTCCGTGGGAAGCGCCGCACCCTCCGACACGACACCGACGATGGTGCCCGCCAAGTCGTAGTGGCCCGGATGGTAGAGGTCCGGAAGCTGCGCGGTTTCGCCGCCCGTGAGGGTCATCTCGTGGGCGCGGCACGCGCGCGCTATCCCGTCGACCAGCGCCGACACGGTATCGGGATCGATCGCGGCTGCGGCGATGTAATCGAGGAACGCCAATGGGCGCGCACCGTGGACGAGGATGTCGTTCACGCAGTGGTTGACGAGGTCCTCGCCAATCGTGTCGTGGCGGCCGGCGCGGATGGCGACCAGCACCTTCGTACCCACCCCGTCGGTGCTCGTAACCAGTGTGGGATCAGTCACGCCCGGGGGGACGCGTACCAAGCCCCCAAACCCGCCTACGGTCCCCCGAGCCAGCTTCGTGCGCGTGGACGCGACCGCTTGGGCAATCCGCGCCTTGGCGGCCTCGGCGGCCTCGAGATCGACGCCGGCGGCGCGGTACTTGTCAGCCGCCGGCACGCTCGACGACCGGCTCGATATCGAAGCGCACCAGATCACCGAACTGCCTCGTGCGGGCAGTGACCTCCGCTGGGCCTATCTCGTCGAACCTGTTGACGGAGAATCGTTCGACCGCAAACGAGCCCATGGTCGACCCGAACACCATGG
The DNA here is from genome assembly GCA_965249575.1 of Gemmatimonadales bacterium. GTDB lineage: Bacteria > Gemmatimonadota > Gemmatimonadetes > Gemmatimonadales > GWC2-71-9. Next base: position 214,662 of record OZ252244.1, read on the forward strand.
CCCGCCGCATGTTGTCGGGCGACGTGTCGTCGGTGCGAGCCAGGTGGCCCATGAACCCGCCGGCGAAGGCGTCGCCGGCGCCGGTGGGATCGAAGATCTCCTCTAAGGGATAGGCCGGCACGTAGAAGACGCTCTCGCGCTGCACGAGCACCGCGCCGTATTCCCCCTGCTTGATCACCGCCATGCTCGGCCCATGATCGAGGATCCACCTGGCCGAACGATAGATGTTCCAGTCGCCGGCCAGCTCGCGGGCCTCGCCATCGTTGACCATCACGATGTCGATGCGTCCGAACAGCTCGAGCAGCGCCTCGCGCTTGCTCTCGATCCAGAAGTTCATCGTGTCGCACGCGACGAGGGTCGGGGCCTTCACCTGATCCAGCACGCCGAGCTGCAGCTCGGGATCGATGTTACCGAGAAAGACGTACCGCGCCTTCCGAAACTGCTCGGGAATCTTGGGCTCGAAATCGGCAAACACGCCGAGCCGCGTTTCGAGCGTGTCCCGTTTCTGGAGGTCGAAGGAGTACTTCCCCTTCCACCGGAAGCTCTCGCCGGGGGCGCGCGCCACACCGTGCAGGTCGACGCCCCGCTCGGCGAGGCGGGACAGATCGTCGAACGGATAGTCCTCGCCGACCACGCCCACCATCTGGACCGGGTGCAGGTGGCTCGCGGCGGAGCTGAAGAACACCGCCGAGCCGCCGAGCGCATCCTCGGTCTTGCCGAACGGTGTCTCGACGGAATCGAGCGCGATGCTGCCGACAACGAGCAGGGCCAAGGCTACATCCGTTCCGGGGCGGAGACCCCCAAGAGGTTCAGTCCATTCGCGAGCACGATCTGGACCGCGCGGGCCAGTACCAGCCGGGCACGCTCAACGGGCTCCGGCGCTCCCAGCACGCGGTGCCGATGATACCAGCGGTTCACGACTGCGGCCAACCCTTCCAGGTACGACGTGATCCGGTGCGGCTCCAGGTGTTCGGCCGCCTTGGAGACGATGCCCGGGTAGTCGGCCAGGCGGCGGAAGAGAGTTTGTTCTTCGTCCTCCGTCAGCACCGCGAGATCGACGCCCTCGACGTCCACGGCTTCGGGAGCCACGTTCGCGGTTCGGAAGATGCCCGCCATGCGCGTGTGGGCGTACTGGACGTAGTAAACCGGGTTCTCTTCCGACTGCCGGGTGGCGAGGTCGATGTCGAACACGAACTGCGACTCACTACGGCGCATGAGAAAGAAGTAGCGGGCGGCATCGACCCCGGTCTCCTCGAACAGATCGCGGAGGGTCACGAACTCACCGGAGCGTTTCGAGAACTTGACCTCTTGGCCGTGCCGCTCGATGCGGACGAGCTGCACCAGCACCGCCTCGAAGAAGTCCTCCGGGAGTCCCAGGGCCCGCATCCCGGCCGACATCCGGGCCACGTAGCCGTGGTGGTCCGCGCCCCACACGTCGATCGCCCGCTCGAACCCGCGCTCCGCTTTGGTTTGGTGGTAGGCGATATCCGGCATGAAGTAGGTGTACGTTCCGTCACTCTTTTTGAGCACCCGGTCTTTCGTGTCCCCAAGTGCCGCCGTTTTGAGCCACACCGCGCCGTCGAGCTCGTAGGTGTGGCCCCGCTTCGACAGCGCCTCGAGGGTCGACTCCACCAGCCGGCTGCTGTAGAGCGCGGTTTCGCTCGAGACCACGTCGAACGTGATGCCGAAGTCCGCCATGTCGCGGTTCTGTTGCTCGCGCTGGTCGCTGACGGCGGTCTCGCGGCAGCGCGACAGCGCCTCCGACTCGGCGAGGTCTGCAAACTCCCGGCCCTCCTCCTCGAGCATGCGTGTCGCCAGCTCCGTGAGGTACTCCCCGTGGTAGCCACCCTCGGGAACGGCCGCCTCCCGTCCCACTGCCTGTTGCACGCGTGCCCAGAGCGACTCAGCGAGCCGGTCAATCTGCACGCCCGCGTCGTTGACATAGAACTCGCGTGCCACGTCGTGGCCGGTGGCGACCAGGAGCCGAGCGACGGTATCGCCGAGCGCCGCGCCCCGGCCGTGGCCCACGTGGAGGGGGCCGGTGGGATTGGCCGACACGAACTCGACGTTCACGCGCTTGCCGGCGCCGGTGCTGGATGTCCCGAACGCTTTTCCCAGAGATACGATCGAATGGATGACGGCCGACACCTGCGGCTCGGCCAGCCAGAAGTTGATGAACCCGGGCCCCGCGACCTCGGTGCGAGAGACCACTTCGCCCGAGAGGGAGAGCTGTTCGACGATCGCTTCGGCCACCTGGCGTGGCGGCCGTCGGAGGGGTTTGGCGAGCTTGAGCGCGAGGTTCGTGGCGAGGTCGCCGTGGCCCTCGTCGCGCGGCCGCTCGAGCACGAACTCCGTGTCCGGCGCTCCCAGCTGGGCGGCCGCCCGGTTCAGTGCCTCGCGGAGCACCTCGGCGCCTCCGATCAGGACTCGTCCCCGGACTGCTTGGGGGCGGGCTTGTCGCTTTCCTTCTTAGTCGATTCCTTGGCGGGCTCTTTTTCCTTGCCTGACTTCTCGGCGGCCGGCTTCGGTTCCTTCTCGCCGTGCCTGCTCTTGTCTTTCTCCCCCGCCCGCTTGTAATCGGTGATGTAGAATCCGGAGCCCTTGAACACGAGGCCCGCCCCGCCCGAGATCAGCCGCTCTCCGGCCTTCCCGCACTCCGGGCATTTCGCCCGGGCTTGGTCGGTGATCTTCTGGATCTGCTCGTATTCGTGCCCACAGGACGGGCAGCGATACTCGTATGTCGGCATCTGGTAAAGGCCCGTAATTGACGTAGAATCAGTAACTTAGCTGGCCTTCAAACTGGGGTCAAGCTGAGGTGGGGTATAGAACAATGACCCCCCGTTTGGCACTCCTTCTCGCAGATTTGTGATATTGCTGTCCCGGGGATTCAGGATCCGATCATGACAGCAACCCGTTGGTAGTCCTGACTTGCCAAAGCGTGGGCTAGGTCCTTCAGTTCCGAGTCCCCTAGGGTGGTGAAGGACTCGACGATGCGACGCATTCCATCGTTGCTCCGCGAAGAACGAGAGGAGACGTGAGTTCTTTGGGCCCCCCATGGAGAGCGGCACTATTCCAAGAAGCGTGAAGAAGCAGAAAGGGGCGTCGGTATTTCTTCAGGCGCATCGACACGCTCTCTCAGAACGAATAGAGGTCAATACCCGCAACCCTCCAGCTAGCTCCGTAGAGGACGGTGGCCAAGAGTTCCGGCTTTGAGCCTAGCCCCTTCGCGTAGCAAATCCACGCGACACGGGTAGAGAATCGTGACACGTCGCGACCTTCGACGGCATCGCATCCGAGGGGCACCCATGTGTCGTAACGTATGATCCGTCGCCTAAGTCGCTGACGATAGGAGTCGTCTATAAAGGTCTTGAGTCCGGGATCGATTTGGGCCGAGTCAGCTGCCGCTGAGATGTTCTGTAATAAGCGCTCGATCGCCTTCGGAGGGCTGGTCTCCGAAACCGGGCGTTGCAGCCGGTGCGGCGGCAGCAGGCCAGGCTCGAGGATTCCCGCGATGCTGGATGCCATCGCCTCGGGCAGCGACTGTGCAACGATGACGGTGAGATCGAAATCCGGGTACCGTTGGATGGTCGTCTGAAAGCCGTCCGACGAACCGGAATGACCGATGCGGCGATACCCGCGTTGTCGCTTGAGGTGCCAACCAAAGCCGTAGGGGTACGTACCGCCACTGTTCAGGCGAACGGGGCTCCAGCTCGCGTCGAGGTCTGCACCGCTCAGCGGTCTACCATGGTTGAGGCCGATCCCCCACGACACCAGGTCGTGCACGGTGAGGAGAAGACAGCAGTCGGCTGTGGGATTACGGGACGCTACGTCCTGACTGCCGAGCGTGTCGTTCAGGTACGAGTAACCCGTTGCTCGATTCGGGTTGGAGCCAGATTCGGCCGTGACCGGGACTGCATGCACCCCAAGTGGCTTGAAGATGTGCTTGCGCAGAAAGTCCGCGTAGGACGCACCGGTCACGCGGTGGACGATGGCGCCGAGAAGCACGTAGCCGGTGCTGCTGTAGCTCCACTGGTCTCCGGCGGCGAACTGCACGGGTTGCCCGGCGGCAAGTCCCACGAGTTCGTCCTCCGTGTAGCTGCGATCAGGGTCAAGCGTACGGCTGGAAACGCCCGACGTGTGCGTGAGAAGGTGGCGAAGCGTAATGCCCCGCCAAGTCGTGGTACCCTCGGGCAGGAAGCGCGTGATCGGATCGTCGAGCGAGAGGCGTCCTTGTTCGGACAGCGTCACGACCGCCGCCGCGGTAAACGGTTTCGCCACGGAACCGGACTCGTACGCTGTGCTGTCGGTCGCGGGAACGTTGCCCTCGACATTTGAGTAGCCGTATCCCCGAGCCAGGAGGAGGCTGTCGCTGCGGAGCACAGCGACGGAGAGGCCGGGGATCCGATACCGATCGGCACTCCGAGTTATATGGCTCCAGAGCAGGTTTCAGGGGATAGCGTGACAGACGCTGTAGATCAGTACGGGTTTGGCGTAGTGTTCTTTTATGCGGTCAGCGAGCGTCTGCCATTCGAGGACGACAACCTTCAAAGGTTAATGCTGCAAAAGATATCTGCGATACCTCCGCCGTTGTCTAAATACGTCGCGACTTCCACGCCCGCGCTCGACGGGCTTCTTGCAAAGCTCCTCGCGAAACAACCCCAGAAGCGATTCCCTTCGATGCATGTCGTGGTGGACGAGTTGATGAACCTGTTGGGGCTGACGGGTCACGCGGTGTAGGGTTCCTGGCTGTAACCTCGGCATTTTGACTACGCCGTTGACGTGGCAAAAGCTGCGGCAAGCGCAACGGCAACGTCGCGGCCATCGCTGGCGTGCACAACAACGGCCGCAGCCATCCGCAAACGCCATCGGCGCCCATCACAAGTCTGCAAGGGGGATGAAGTCGAAATCCAGCTTGTATCTTCTCCCCAGAAGTGGATCACGGTGAACCTGTCCCGACTGCACTCACGAAGCCATATCACAAATCTTACCGGGGGAGTGCCAAACGGGGGGTCATTGTTCTATACCCGTCAAGCTGAGGTGGGGCTAAGAGATAAGGCCTTCTGGGACTTCACCTGCCGCAGATTTGTGATGTCGGTGACGGCTCGCATCGGCCCGGCGCGCCGCCCGGGAATCCGAGCCGCGCGCGGATGAGTGCGTGGATTCACGCGGATAGCAAACCCATTGCAGGGTCTCGCAGACCTGATCGTTGAGCGGAGAGTCCTCGTGGAGGCCAGGGCTACCGGGATCAAGGTCGGGCCGCTACTCATCCCCGGGGGCCGGGTACAGCCAGCCCCGGAACAGCGTGGTGAGATAGGGCATGGCAACCCACGTCATGAGCGGCACCAGGATCACCGCGGTGACGAACGTCCTCACCACGAACTCGGAGCCGATCGTGATGGGGACACCCGCAAGCTGTAGCGATGAGCAGGTCAGCAAACGGATGGTAGAGTGGGGTCCTGGGGGTGGTGCAAACGCGATCGTGTTTGCTCACGTTTTTGAAACCTTCTATGGCGTGGACATCTCGGACGCAAACCTGAACGAATGCAGAAAGCAGTTGGAGATGCGTGGGTTCAAGGGTTTTGCCCCGGTTCTCATCAATGCCGAGAGTCCAGAGGAGGCCATGACTCAAATCGATGAGCCGTGTGACTTCTTCCTGTCCACCTCTGTCTTTCAGCACTTCCCCAGCAAGGGCTACGGTGCGAGAGTTCTGAGTATCGCCAGTGACATGCTGCGACCGGGAGCGATTGCATTAATTCAGATTAGATATGACGATCTCAGCCCCAGATTCAGACCGAGAAACAGGGACTACAATACCCATGCAATAGTCTTCACATCGTACAAGTTACATGAATTCTGGAGTCTTGCTTCTGAAAAGGGATTCACACCTCATTTTATTAAACTTCGACCAGTCGAAAACTTCCTCGATGTGAACTATGCTTACTTCTATCTGCGCAAGAAAGAAGTATGACACGGCGCTGGAGGCAACTGAGAATATCTGTGTATTCCGGGTCAAGGTCGGGTCTTGTATTGCAGAACCAGTCTCGATGGTTCCGAAAGCTTCTGCGTCCAATCTGCTTCCCGTCTGGTTCTGAGTATAGGTACGGAGTCAATCCGCGATGTTATCCGCAAGAATGCGAAGGTAAAAAGCAGGCTGTCTAGGTGGACGGGAATAACCTGTAGGCCGTGGCGGTATTTGAAATAGCTTCTCAAGGTCTCGTTCGTCCTTGTTCATCAAAAACATTATTACGCTCGATTTCCAACAACTCAGACACGAGATGGAGTTTGTGAAACGTGTCGGCTAATTTCGAGACAGCCTGCATGAATTTCCTGTCGAACCATCGGTCTGGCCAACGAGGTGGCCGAGACTCCCCCTCGCCTCTGGGAAAGCAGTATTTGACTTCGATCCTCAGCAGCGCCTCCAGGCGGTTGCTCTCTTTCCCGGTGTGAATGATGTGGGTCGGCGTCACGTGACGCCGTTGGAGCAGTCCGGTGGTGTCGTGGTCGCACGGGCGACCGTCGGGACCGGCACTCTTGGCTTCGGGATGGACGCGATACTGGGCGAGGTACTCACCGACGGTCTTGACCGCGGCGATGTTGGGAGCCGCCTCGCCACCAGTCGCAATGCGCACGCGGCGTTTCGAATCGATGTCCACCCACTCGGCGGCAAGCCACTCCCGCGGATCACGGGAGAAGGGACCCACGAAGCGGCAGCGGTCCGGATCGACGTCCTTGGGATGGCCGAGCGGCCGCACCTGCACGCCCAGCCCGAAGTTGAACGGCTTGAACTGATTGGGATAACCACCCTTGGGCCGTGTGCCTCGGACGAACCGCTTCAAGACGTGCGGGCTCGAGAGACCAACCCGCGTCACCGCAGGCCGTGAGGCCCAGGGAAGCGGTGGGTCCGGCGCACGCCCGAGCATCTCCGCCACCCACCTCCGCGAGGTGTCAGCGATCCATCCCTCGTTGGGGTCGCGTTCCTCCTCCTCTTCATCATCAGGATCTTCCGGATCCTCGGGACTCAGGAGCAGCTTGAGACTGTGCTCCGAGCACTTCCGCATGACGAGCTCATCGTCTGATCCAATCGTGAACAGGCAGTACCGCTTGGCGGAGATGCCGAAGCCGTAGAGCTGCACCTGCTTCCCGTCAACGAAGTTCTCATCCTCAATCTTGAGAAACGTGCTCTTCACCTCTGAACCAAAGGGGTTGAGTGCCTCCAGTCGCTGAACGATGGCGCGGGCCTGCTTCCAGGAAAGCGCCTGGATGGCGTTCATGTCCTTCCGGGACGGCAACTTCGAGATCTACGCGATGAACGCCGACGGCACGAACCCCGTGAACCTGACCAACGAGCCCGCGCGAGACGGCTGCGCGGAGTGGCGGCCCTGAGTCATTGAACGCCGGCGGGTCGGAACCCGGTGAATCCGCTCAACGAAGCGGCTAACGAGTGGTGGCATGCACCTGCTATCCGGACAGCCGCTCTAGCGTTGGGTTAGGCGGCGTTCGTCGACTTCGGTGGTGGCTCGCGGCGGAGCCACCACACGGTCCACAGAACCGCTAGGAAGATGAGCGGTCGCAAAACCTGTGCGCCCTCCGCATTGGCGATGTGAGTGTAGGAGGCTCCGATCATCAGGCCCGTAAGGCCGAGAATTGCGGCGCGTGTCAGCTTGGGAACTAGCAGACCGAGAGCTCCCGAGACCTCAACGACCCCTACGACGGTCGCGAACCATGGTGCGTATCCCCAGCCCTCGAACCTCTGCGTCGCGGCTCCGGTGAGTTTCCCGAGGACTGATAGGAGATAACCGGCCGCCAAGACAGCTACCAGGACCCAACTCGAAATCGTCTTCGCTCGCGATGCATTCATTGATCACTCCCGTGGACTATCGATCCCGTTCGGGACGGCGCCGATGCTCCGACCCCTCGAACACGCACGCTGCGTACCCGAGCACACGATCGCCACCCCTCAGCCCACTAGGCGTCGGCTGCCAGCCCCGCGCCAAGCGATCGTCCAACAGGTTTGCGGCTCTGGCTTGCGGTTCCAGACGGCGACCGCCGTCACGGAACCCAGTCAGGTGACATCGAAAGCGAGCACGGAGAGCCAAACGGCCGAGAGGCTTCGCTGATGCCGGCTAGGTTCCGGATTTCGAACGACAAGTCATCAACTGACGTCTAAACTGCCATGCGAACCAGCCGAGTGCCACGCCCGAACGTCGCAATGCGGATATGGCGCCCAAGTGGCGCCCCCACCAGTAGAATGGTGATATGGTGGCAATCGTCCCCATGCGGAGTGTGACCGTCGCGGGCGAGACCGGATCCCCCCCAAACAAACCGCGCGGCGTGTAGTGGTTCCTACGGGCACAGTCTCCAAAATGGGACTGGGAACTTTGGTTCCAGCAGCGCCACGACGGGATCGAACACCCCGAGCTGGACGGCCGACTTGCCCCACGCGAACGCTTCCTCGGACTCCTCCGAGGTTTCAACCGGTTCCAGCACCCGCCGGTCGCCAACATTTCTCGGCAGCGACACCGGTATCGGATTGCGGTCCGTGTGGGTGACCTCAGGCTTCGACGCTCCGAGGATTTCTATCGGACGGGCTGGGTCATCTCGTCCGCCCAAAAGCGCCTGACTCACCGGAACCTCAGCGGACACCCCCGCTACCCGCACGACAGGAACGCACGCGGGCAGCACGATGAGGATCATCAGCATCGCAACTGATTGGGTGCGACTCGTGACCTTCATTAGCGACGCTCCTAGCTGGTAGTCAGGAGCCACGCTACGTGAGGAGCGTCAAGGCGGCGTCAAGCCGGTGGCGATCGATCTCTCTCGGGGGGACCCCGATGCCTCGATCCCTCGAACACGCACGCCGCGTATCCGAGCACGCGGTCGCCGCCTTTCAGCCCGCTGGCCGTCGGCTGCCAGCCCCGTGCCAAGCGATCGTGCAGTAACTCTTCCGGCCCCGGCTTGCGATTCCAGACGGCGACCGCCGTCACGGACCCCAGTCAGGTGACATCGAAGGCCAGCCACAGAGGCCCCTCGATGTGGATCAGCACATCGTGCGTGTATTCGTCCTGCGTGATGACTTCGTCGATGGTGAGCGCGGGCTCCCGAGACCTGCTCCATTCCACCACATCGCCGAGGGTACGGATCGCCCTCAGAGAGCGCCTGAGCGTGTCGAACGTGTCATTGCTCATGCCCGCCAGGTTTCGAATCTCGCGCACTTCACGACCCATCGAGGCTACCCGCCCCACGCGGCGCGCCGAATCGTCTCGTGGCGAGTCGCCGAGCCCCGAGCGAGCCCGCCCGCCGCCACAAGCACCAATGACCCGCACGCGGCGGCGAGGGCGAGAGCGAGGGTGAGCGAATAGAGGTCGAACGACATCGCGGCTTCTTGATGGCGTGCTCAGAAGGGTACGTCTTCCTGGCTTGATGTCCAGCCACGCAGGCGCGATCGGCGAGAATGATCAGCGGCCTTTGATCGGCCCGTGGATGGGAGCAAAGCTCGTAGTGGATTTCGCACTCGCGAACACGATGAAACCCGCACGCATCTCGCCCCGTAGAAGATCTATCATGCAGTCCCGGAGGCAACATCATGCGACTTACCGTGCTCGTCCCCCTCGTTGGCTTGGTCATCTCCCCAGCGTTCGCCCAAGGCCAGGATATCGACCACGACACTGGCGCCGTCCGGGAGGTTATCGAGCACGCCTACGTGATGGGCATCTTCTCCAATCGCGATCCGGCCGCCGTGCGCGCCGGATTCCACCCCTCCTTCGTGATGTCAGTTCTGGACGGCGACAGTACGATCGTCGCCCCTCTCGAAGTGTGGCTCGGGCGATTGCAGCTGAATGGCGAGCCGAGCTCAGACTCGGTTAAGCACGTCTTCGAGCGCGTGGACGTGACGGCTAATACGGCGGTCGCGAAACTCCAGCTGTGGATCAACGGCCACCACACCTACACCGACTATCTCGGCCTGTATCGATTCACCGATGGCTGGAAGATCGTGACGAAGGTGTTCGCTTCGCACGACTGAGGCGCGCAGGAGGCTTAAGCGTCACGAGGCCCAGCGATAGCTCACCAGGCCCCTCTGTTCCCGCCAAGACCTGCCATATGGAGGCGCCAAGCCCCCAGCGCGGGCCCGAACCCTGGGAGATATACTTCGGGAACGGCCACTGGGGTCTCACGCGGGGATCTGAGTGGGATTCGGCTGCCCCTCGAGACCGGGAGAACGCAATGACCACGAGCGGCGTTGTCGCGCGCGCGAGAACCACCGTCCTCGCCACCCTCGTCTGCGCGATCCACGTCGCCCTGCCCCCGGTGACCTCCGCTCAAGACAACCCGTTCGGCAAACACACCTACGAGCACACCGTCCGCACGGCCGACTGGCTCTCCTCGATGCAGCCCGCGACCACCTGGGAAACGCCCGCGCACGGGGAGGCGGCGGATTTCCTCGAGTTCATCTCGGACAACCGGCTGCTGGTGGGTGTCATCGACGTGAATCGCCACGCCGCTCCGGGGCACAGCAAACTGTATCTCGTCGACGCAAACACCGGATCGCTGCTGTGGGAGTACGAGCGAGACAACCTCTCCGGCGGCTCCTATAGCCTCCTCCTCACCGAGCCCCACCTGCTCCTCCTGGGCGCCGATTCGCGATCAGCTCGCTTCGACGCGCTCGACCAGGCATCGGGACGGGAGGTATGGGACCTGAAGGTCGACGCGCCATACAGCGTGGCGATAGCGCTGGAGCAGCAACGGCTGCTGGTGCTCTTCCGAGACGGATCCCGTTGGAAGCTCAGGGCGGTCGACATTGAGCGCGGCAAACAGGCGTGGGAGCTGTCGCTCGACGAGAGCTTGGCCACCAAGTCGACGCCGGCATCCGTCACCGTGGCCGCAGGCTCCGCCTACGTGCTCGGCCGGGCCATCGTCGAGGTGAGCATCGCCGACGGCAGCGTCACTCGCACCATCGATGCGGCACCCCTGGCAGCCGACGGCGGCACCGCCCTCTCACTCGAGGACGGAATGCTCGCATGGGACGCCGGCTCGGTGAGCTACGTCGACCGGGCATCCGGCACCGCACGCTGGACCTCGACGGCCGATGCCCCAATCCAGTCGGTCGTCGTGGCGGGTGGTCACATCGTGCAGGCGTCCGGCGAGGACGTGGAGCACACGGTATTGAGCCTGCTCGACCCCGCCAGCGGACGCGCGCGTTGGACGTACGAGGTTGCGGGGCCCGTCCTGAGCCCTTTGGCAAGCGATGCCGGGCTGCTCCTGTTCACGACCGACTCGGCCCTCGTCGGGATCGATACCACCGAGGGCCACGCGGCGTTCGTCAGCGATTTCCCGGACGAGATGGCAGCCGGGAGTCCCTCACACGCCGAAATGATGGGATTGCCGGATGTGCTGCGCAGCGAGGCCGGGCGACTGTTCGTGTCGCGAGAGCGAGCGGGCCTCTCCGCATTCGACGTCCCTACGGGGACGCTGGACTGGTACCAACGGCACTACGACGCCAACCTTCCGGCGCTCAATTACACGGCGGACGGACGCTACGCCTACGTGTACCAGACGCTATTCGCAACGGGGCGCATGGAAGCCGGTGGACAGGTCACGCCACCTGCCAGTCTCGCCGCAGTGAATCGGTCCACCAGTTCGTCGCCTCTCCTCGCCACCGCCCAGCGCGACTACAGCGCAGCCCGCTCTCGATACGACGCGCTCCAGCGCGATCCGAGCCCGACTGCCGGTGAGCGGCGCGGCGCGGTCGAGGGCGTGCGACTCGCTGCGGAGGGACAACTCGCCGCGACCAACATGGATATCGCGATCGGCCGCTTCAACGCTGGAATGGGATTGGTGAACTCGCTCGTTGGACTCGCCGACGCGGTCGGGCAGATGGTGCAGCGTAAGGGTCAGCAGGGGCTGATCGATCGTGCTCAGCTCTCCATGCAGGGTGCGATGCTCGCCCAGCATCGGTTGTTCCAGAGCGGCCGCTACCTGCGGCCCTTCTACCTGGTGGGTCGCGGCCGCGGCGTCACGGTGGTGCAGACCGTCAGTGGCCGGAGACGCGATCTCATCTTCTCACCCCACAGCGCGCCGTCGATTGGGTACGGCCTGGACATGCCCACCTTCGCCGTGAGCCCGGCCGGGGACCGGCTCGTCGCGTTCGGTATCAGCCTCCACTCTGAGCGGTATGAGCGGCGCGGCAAGTGGAACACGCACCTTCCCAACTACTCGATCTTGAGCTACGACCTGGACAACCTCAAGTTCGTCGATCATGCGACGGTGTTCGCGTCCGTCATCGATGCGGTGGTTGCCAGCGACAGCACACTCGTCGCGTGGCTGCTCGAGCGCGGCGGTGACGCATCTGAACGCCGGGCTCTGTGGTTTGGTCGAGCAGCAGTAAGCCCGACCCATCCGCACCCGCACCCAGTTTGACTCGAATAGTCCCTTCCCCATCGCGCATCTGCAGGATGGCACCCCCCTCCGGACCAACGCTGATCGAAGCCCCAACCCGACCGGCGGCATCGACTAGCTCGAGGCCCCGCCCCAGGAGAATCTCGGCTTCGCCCTGTGCGAGGACCGAATTGTCACGAGTCATCACCGCAACCAGCACGACGACATTGACAACCGTGAAAACGACAGCCACGCGCTGTATTGTCGACATCATTCCCCCTCCCTCCGAGCCCTCGGTGCCTGCGGGAAGTCACGTGAGTCGTGGAGAACACCCAAAGCCGTCCCTTACCCGCGGCAACCCGCCTGTGGACGGGTTACCCTAGACTGACGCCCACCGTCCCCGCTTCCGCTTCCGAATCGCCAAATCCGTTACGGCGAGTGCCGCCGTCGCCGATAGGAGCATGAGCGCGACCAACAACGCCAACAGTGCCACGTGATTGCCCTCCACAGTCGACCAAACCGCCCGGAGGACCAATACAGCCACGAGAGCGAGAAAGGTGGCGCCCACTGCTCGTACAGCGATGCTGACGATTCGGTCGGGAGTAACCATCAGATCACCGGGCCAGCTTGGCTCACCGCCCGCGAGGGCGACGACGCAACACGAGATACGCGACGATCGTGGTGACAATCGAGAGCAGGACGAGCACGACGAGGCCAAACTTCAGTCCGGTCACGAAGGGAAGTGCAGCCGTGGTCATCGACGCCTCGGGATACCGAACGATCGCCGTCCACAGCACCACGTCTTCGAGTACGTCGGCCGCCGCCATCGCTGGCGGGATTCCCAACGTCCAACGCCAGGCGGTTGCCTCCAGACCGGCGCGCTTCAACAGCCACGCCAGGAAGAGCGTCGTGGCGACGGCAAGGATGACCGGATTCACCACGTCCCAGAATTGAAAGCGGCCATAGAGTGCGCGCTCCGTCTGATCCAGGTTGGTGAGGAACGAGCGTAACTCGGCTGACGTCGTGACGGTCTCTTCGGGAAGCGGGCGCCCCCCTGTGACCTCCTTGAGCGTCGCGTATGGCCCGAGTTGAAACAACAGTGGACTGCCTATCGCCAACACACCGACCGCGATCAGCACCCGCCACCCCGTCGCCAAGCAGATCGCGAGCTGGATCAAGGTGTCCCCTCTAGACGCGAGTGCTGATAACCCACAGGCGGTCAGGCCTCGGCCCGCGACGCGATCGACACCGGCACCGGTAACGTCCCGCGCCTCCGCATCAATCCCGCCAGGAGCACGCCATACCCTATCCACATGCAGGACAGCAGCGACGCAAAGACAAGCAGCGGTACGGTGGCGAGCATGCTCAAATCGTCACGTGCGGCGAGGTAAAACGGATACCAGAACCAGAGCGCCAGGGCCGTGCCACCCACCCGGCCCGGTGCGACCCGGGAGCTTGGCACCGATTTCCACAGGACGGTCAAGAGCGCCCCATACGATCCCCCGAGTACTGTACCGATGATCAGGAGTCCAACCGTCCCAGGTATGGAAAAAGTCGCAGGCACACCCGCAGCGAGCGCCACCAACCGCATCCCGATGCGTAGTCCGAGCCCGAGGGCCAATCCAGCTAGCAAACCAGGCACGATTCCAGGGAGGATGGTTCGAAACCAATTGACTGGCCGGCGCGGCTCCTCCACAGCCAGAAGGGCAACAGCCAATGGGATCGGCCCTAGAAGCGTTATCCCGATGTCATTTAAATCGCTGGAGAACTCGAGGCGGAGCAGGACGATCCACGCTACGTATGCTACGATGAGTATGCCAGCCTTCAGGACGTTCGAGCCCACGTTAGTCTCTGGCGTTAGCGGTCGTAGCCGCCCTTGGCGCGGCTCGTCTCATACTGAGGGAGTAGAGCCGCGAGGGCAAGTTGCTGAGAATCTCACCGCGCCCGCTGGTACTCGGTGAATCGTCCGATGGACCGAAACCCCAGCCGGCGGTACACGCGTTCGCCATCCGACGATGCCTGAAGCACCGCGACCGCTGCGCCTCGCTGCTCGGCCTGCCGGAGTACGTAATCCGTCATCGCACCGCCCAGGCCCCGCCCTCGGTACGCGGCCAACGTGGCCACCGAATACAGCCCGGCAGCATCACGGGAGAGGCATACCTCCGCCGTCGCGACTGGCACACTTCCAAGCAACCCGATCGCGAAAACCACCGGGGCGTCCTTTCTAAAGAGCCGCCCGGCCGTGGCACGGTAGAAGCGGCCAATGCACGAATCGGGGGGATCCCAGTTTGCAGCGAGGACCTGAGCGAACGCGTCCAGGTCCGCGTCGTCACGCACCACCTTCATCTCGAGATCCGCGAGGGGCGCGGGGCGGGCCAGCAATGTGGCCAAGTCCCGGACCATCGCCGTCTCGTGCTCCGATGGTGAGAGCCCAGCCTGTTGCAAGAGGGTCGGGAGCTCCGCCGGGGTGTCTCCGGGCCCGTGCCACCACGAAAACGGGCGGCCGTGGGTCTCGAAGTGCTCGATCACAGCCGCGATACGGTTTGCCGCCCGCGACGGCTCGAGCCGAGCACGGCATACGACGTTGAAGGTGTCCGTCGGGAGACCGGAGTCCACCAGCACGAGGTCGGGTCGATCCTCCACACGCATTCCCGGCTGCCCGGTCGGCAGCCAGCCGACGTGAAGCGCGAAGTTGTCATCCAGCCGGTCGAGCTGAGACGCTCGGTCGCTGAGTCTCCCAGGTTCTCCCGCCGCGCTCATCGCGACACAGGCGCCAGTCGGTTGTACTTCAAGAGCACTTCCACGAGGCGATCGTGTGGCAAGGCGGTCACGCGCACGTCGTCAACACCGACCATCGTCTCCGCCGCGATGAGCGCGTTCAGAATCGCCTCCTCGGTGGCCTGGACGGTGGCGTCGAATAGCGGATTGATTCGGTCGTTCGGTAGCATGGTGACGGAAGCCAGCCCGCTCCGCCTCGCGGCCTCTGGGTTGGCAGTCGAGAAGGCAAGAAAAATATCGCCCGAAGAGTTCTCACCCAGGCCGCCCATCTTGCCGACAGCGAGAGCCGCTCGCTTGGCCACGCGCTTCAGCTGGTGGGGCAGTAGGGGCGCATCCGTCGCCACGATGATGATGATCGAGCCCGATCCATCCAAACCGGGTGCGTCCTCTTCCGACGGCCCAGTCGGCGCCGAATCCGCTCGCGCGCCGCAGGTCGGGATCCCACCATAACGGGCTCTCGCGGGAGGCTGACGTGACTCGTAGCAAGATTCGAAGATCTGAGATCTCTCGTCCGACTGGGACGCCATCCACGCGAAACAGGCGGCGGCTTCCGTAGTTGCATTGTACCAGTACTCCGACGGCGTACCCACCCGCCCGCGCGTGGAGGGTTCTCGAGGCGGTGCCGATGCCACCTTTGAACCCCTGACCGATCATGCCGGTCCCCCCGCCCACGTTCCCCTCCTCGACGCGGCCGGATGAAGCGCCATCGAGGGCGGCGTAGACGTGCTCCGGCTTGACGTGAAACCCCTTGTCGTCGTTCAGCAAGCCGTCGAACGTCTCGGCGACGACGGGAAGAGCAAAGGAGGGTGCTCGACCGTTCCTCGCCATCCAGTCGACGGTGGCATCCCGCACGACGCCCACGCTGTGCGTGTTGGTGATGAGAACGGGACTCTCGAGCATGCCGGATTCTTCGATCCACGTCGTCCCGGTCATCTCGCCGTTGCCGTTGAGTGTAAACCATCCAGCAAACGCGGTGTCGGAACCGGCCCTGCCCCTCGGGAAGATGGCGGTGATCCCGGTGCGCACGGGACCGCTTCCCTGCACCAGGCGGCCGGCGCCCTGAATGAGCGTCGTGTGGACGACCTCGACGCCTGCGACATCGGTGATGGCGTTGAGGAGTCCCGGCGTGCCGTCGAGCTGGATGCCGAGATCACGGGCGCGAGGGTTCTCTTGAGCCCACGACGCCGCCGACGCCGCGCAGAGACAAAGAAATACTCGAGCGGCGCCGGCGATCGTTGAGCGAGTGGACATCTCGTAACCCCAGGTTGTGGGTCTGTGGCGGAGCGTTCGCGCGGCCACCGGACAGCCGCGCTGCCGCGGGGTGGAGACTTGCCGTCAGGATCGCGGATCGTCAACCTTTCCAGGCGCTTCGCAGATCAACTCCCTCTCAACGCTGGCCCGACGCTCATACCGCACCTGGCGTGCTCGTCCGTCGGCTCCACTGGGTACCGCATTTCGCCAGATTCCCGCTGCGCCTTTACATGCATTACGGAGCAAATCACGCCGTAGCTCATCGCCTCCACAATCACCCCTCCGGCTAAAGACACCGTGCCTGCGCCCACCGCTTTTCTCGGCCCTCCCAGTCTTGCGAAGCGCAATGGTTAGCGTTGGATTAGAGAACTCACATCCGGGACCTTTGAACAACGTTTGGCGGTATCGTGCGTAGGCGATCTTGCCGGCATCGGCCACTTGAGGACACTCGACGATGGATTTTTCATGGACAGCGGAGCAAGTCGCGCTGAAGGACAAGGTCATCGCATTTGCACGCGAATCGTTGAGCGATCGAGTCCTCGAGCGCGATACCGAGGGTGAGTTTCCGCATGTCGGTTGGCGGAAATGCGCAGAGTTCGGCATTCAGAGCATGGCGATCCCGGCCGAGTTCAACTCGTCGGGAGTCGACACGGATTTACTGTCCGCGACGCTCGCCATGGAGGCGCTGGGCTACGGGTGTCGGGACAATGGCCTGACGTTCGCGCTCAACACGCAGATGTGGACGGTGCAGTACCCGATTCACCGATTTGGAACGGACGCGCAGAAGCGGGAGTACCTGCCAAAGATGTGCGCGGGCGAGCTCATTGGTGCACACGCGATCACCGAACGGGAATCGGGCTCCGATGTTTTCGCCCTGCAGACACACGCTAAACGGGTCGACGGCGGGTATCTCCTCAACGGGACAAAGCGTTTCGTTTCGCTCGGACCTATCGCGGATCTCGCACTGATGTTCGTGACGCTGGACCCTTCGAAAGCGAAGTGGGGTGTCACCGCGCTCCTCGTGCCGACGGACTCGCCCGGTTTAAAGGTGAGCGCCCCGCAGCAGAAGATGGGTCTTGGCACCGTGCCGATGGGGGACATCGTCGTGACGGACTGCTTTGTCGCGGAGGCGAATCGTCTCGGACCTGAGGGCGCCGGGGCAAGCATCTCTACAAGCTGTCTTGGCGTCGAGCGATGCTTCATTCTCGCTAGTCACCTCGGCGCCATGGAACATCAACTCGAGAACGCGATTCACTACGCTCGAACCCGGCGGCAATTTGGTCAGCCAATCGGGAAGTTTCAGTCTGTCTCAAATCGAGTAGCCGACATGAAGCTCCGCCTGGAGACCGCCCGGCTGCTGTTATACCAAGTCGCCTGGTTGAGCCAGCAGAACAAATCGGTCATGCTGGAATCCGCGCTTCTGAAGCTTCACTTGAGCGAGAGCTTCGTCGCTTCGAGTATGGACGCGCTGCGGATTCACGGTGGCAACGGGTACCTCAGAGAATTCGAAGTAGAACGTGATCTGCGCGACTCGATCGGAGGTGTGTTGTACGCAGGGACGACTGACATCCAGCGGGTCCTGATCGCACGCATACTCGGACTATGAGCCGCCAATCGTGCTGTACTTGATGCATCAGATGATCACGCGCGCCGCGGAGGCCGCTCCCGACCGCGAGGCTTTTCGCATGTCGGGTTCCGGGCTCACGTACGGGGACCTGGAGCGCCGCTCCAATCAACTGGCTCGGGTCCTCCAAGAGCGGGGGGTATGCCGCGGGGACCGGGTGGGTATCTACGCGGGTAAGTCGCTCGAGCTGGCTGTGGCCATCTACGGAATCATGAAGGCCGGCGCTGCGTATGTGCCGATGAATCCCGAGTCCCCGGTCTCACAGTCGCGCAAGATCATCGTCGATTGCGACATCCGGCATCTCATCGGCGATCGATCGAAGGTCTCCGCCGTCAGGTGTTTGGCCGAGGAAACGAATCTGCACTGCTGCGTGGGGATCCCCGCAGAGCAGGACATTGGTTTGGCATGCCTGGGATGGGAAGAAGTTGAAGCGGCAAGCGAGCAGCCCACGCGCGTCGACCTCACCGAACACGATCTGGCGTACGTCATCTACACGTCCGGTTCCACGGGGAACCCTAAGGGCATCATGCACACGCACCGCAGCGGCTTGAGCTGGGCGGAGGTGTCGGCGCGAACGTATGGATTCGAGCCGACTGACCGCATCAGCAATTACGCGCCGCTACATTTTGATCTCTCCACCCTGGACTTGTTCGCGACGGCGGTGGTCGAAGCCACCACGGTCATCATTCCGGAACAACACACCAAGTTCCCGGCGAGCCTCGCGCAATTGTTGGAAAAGGAACAGGTCACGGTAATTTATGCGGTCCCGTTCGCGCTGATTCAACTGGCGCTTCGGGGTGCGATTCCAACCCGGGACCTGTCCGCGCTTCGCTGGGTTTTGTTCGGCGGCGAGCCCTTTCCGGTCAAACACCTGCGTGCGTTGATGCGATTGCTCCCCACGGCGCAGTTTTCGAACGTGTACGGCCCGACCGAAACCAACGGCTGCACCTACTTTACAGTCCGCTCGCACCCGTCTGATTCCGAAGGTCCGATTCCAATCGGCCGCCCGTATGACAACGTCGAGGCGTTGATCGTGGACGAAGACGACCGCCCGGTAGCACCGGGAGAAACCGGTGAGTTGCTGATCCGGAGCCCCACCCGCATGCGAGGGTATTGGGAACAACAGGAGCTCACCGCCTCCGCGACATACCACCGGCCGGCCTTGGGCGGTCAGGACGATGCCTTCCACCGCACCGGTGATCTCGTACAGCGCCAGGCTGACGGTAACTTGAAGCTCATCGGCAGAAACGACCGGCAGATCAAAACGCGCGGCTATCGAGTCGAGCTCGATGAAATCGAAGCCGCGCTTCTGACGCACGAGACGGTGGAGGAGGCGGCGGTGTACGCAATACCCGATGGGCAGGGCAGCCAGCAGATCGAGGCGCTTGTCACCATCAAGGGCGCGACGGGCGACACCGCCCCGCCGCCCGAGATTGCCGATCTGCGGTCACACCTGAAAGACCACGTGCCGCGCTATGCCATACCTGCCAGAATCGACGCCATCGACGCCTTCCCTCGAACCTCGACAGGAAAGATCGATCGCCGTCGGCTGCAGCAACATGCGCTGCAGGCACTTGACCGCCCACCCCAATCGCTAACCCACCTCCATGAAGAGTAGGATCACGCAGTACATCAAGGAACTCGTGCTGGATCAGGGAGACGAGGTTGACATCAGCGCGGATGAGGAGCTGTTAACAGTTGGCCTCGACTCGATTGGTTTCATGAGGTTGATCTCATTCATCGAGGATACCTTCGGGGTCGACATTCCACCCGAGGATGTAACGATCGAGAGTTTTGGGACCGTTACGAGAATCGCGACGTACCTGGAGCGGCAAAAGGAATCATCCACGTAAAGGTGACCGCTCGACGGTGCCGCGCATGTGGCTGGCGATCTGACGCAGCAACTACACGGAGAGGTGATGGTTCGAAGAATCAAGCGAACCCGGGATTTCGAACTTCAGCTGCAGATTTCGAACGACGACTTCATTGCGCCGCCGAGAGAGGCCCAACGGAATTGGCTCATCAACCGGGCTTTGAACGAACTTGCGGCAGATCTGCACGCCCTCGATCGCACAGCGAAGCGGTTTGTGGCCGGCTTGGATGCGCCGCCCATTCAGGACCGCGCCCGGGCGGTACTCGATGACCATGACATCATGGAAGACTGGCAGCTTCCTGTCATGCGCGCGATGGCGGATGTCGTCAGCGAAGCCCGCGGAGACATTCTCGAGATCGGGTTTGGCCGCGGTGTGTCGGCGGATTATATCCAGGCCCACGGCGTCAAATCGCATACCGTGGTGGAGTGCAACGATTCAATCGTGGAGCGGTTTCGCAAATGGAAGGCAGCCTACCCGGACAGTGACATCCGCCTGATTCACGGCCGGTGGGAAGATGTGCAGGATCGGTTCGAGAAGTATGACGGCGTCTTCTTCCACACCTACGCGCTGAACGAGGACGAGTTTCTGCAACACGTCGTCAGCAGTACAACGTTCGCGGAGCATTTCTTCCCAACGGCAGCCAGTCATCTTCGGGACGGCGGGATCTTCACCTACCTGACGAACGAGATCGACTCATTCAGCCGAGAACATCAGCGACTCGTCCTTCGGTACTTCAGCGCGCTCACTTTGCGAGAAGTGGAGGGGTTGGCGGTGCCCGAAGACACCAGAGACACCTGGTGGGCCGATTCCATGGTCGTGATTGAAGCGGTGAAGTGAGTTGCCCAATTTTGCCTAGGCGTGCCGGGAAGTAGGTGCACTCACCCCGCCGTTCTTCCCCAACGGCCGCGCGGGGAGCACAAACGAACAGGCGCGGCGGGTTTTCGAATGCCACCGCTCGATCGGGTGTTGGTGCGTTTCTTGCGCTCCTCGCCTAGCTCCCGGATGGGAGAGGGGAGTCCGGTCCCGCGCCGGTATCGGCGAAGGGAGGTCACGTGAAGATCAAGGCCGCGTGCACCCGAATTGGCGGAGTCGTCGTGCTGTCGTCGCTTATCGGGATGAGCGGATTGAAGGCGGACATTTCGTCGCCTTCGTCCACCTCCGCGGTCACCGCGCACGTACTCGGACAGAGTTACCTGTTTCTGCGCATCCACGATGACTCACTGGTCGTGCGTCTCGAAGTCACCGTATCCGATTTGGAACGCGCTCTCGGCTTTGGCTGGGATCCGGAGATCGGCGTGACCGAGGAAGAGGTCAACTGGCAACTCGCCACGATCCGTGAGTATGTAGAGGAAGGCTTCGGATTGTCCGGAGGAGCGGACCGGCCCTTTCCCATGCGGTTTCAGGATGTCGACATTCGTTTCCTCGAAGTGGCAGACTTTGTACTTCTCACTTACGTCATCGAGCCGGTCGGCCGAACCGTTGAAGAGTTGTCGATTGCATTCCCGCTCTTGTTCGAGGTGCTCCCGGATCATCGAAATCTATTGATCGTCGAGCACAACTGGAGAACGGGAACCATGAACAGCGAAGTGGTCGCGCTCGTGTTCAGCCCTACAAGCACCGTGCAGAGACTGGATATCACCCGTTCGTCGGTGTTGCGGGGCTTCCTTGCGTTCATTCGTCTAGGGATCGAGCACATCTGGATCGGTATCGATCACGTTTTGTTCCTGATTGCGTTGACTCTACCGACAGTCTTGGTACGAGCGTCAGGTCGATGGGAACCCGCCCCGGGGTTCCGGCGAGCGTTCTTCAACATCGTGACGATCGTGACGTTTTTCACTCTTGCACACAGTGTCACGCTGAGTCTCGCGGCGCTCGAACTCGTCCGGCTTCCCGCTCGCCCGGTTGAGGCGATCATCGCGCTGTCGATCGCGGTGGCTGCCCTCGCGAATCTCGCGCCGAAGATTCCGATCAAAGAGGCGGCGATCGCATTCGCGTACGTGCTTGCCGACATCGGCCTGGGTCGGGAGCACTTGGTGCTGTCATTGCTCGGCTTCAATGTCGGTGTCGAGATTGGCCAGATTGCGATCATCTCCATCGCGTTTCCGATCCTTTTCGTCTTGCGGGAGAAGGCCATCTACCCTCCGATTCTGCGTTACGGTTCGGTGGCGCTGATCGCCGTGGCGATGCTCTGGTTCTTCGAGCGCTCGCTCGATTTTAACGTCCCGGTCATTACGTTGGCGCGACGAATGCTCGGCCTCGGGTAGACGCGCCGGTTGGTTGACTACTAATGGATCAAGCGGCGGCACCCGAGCCCGGGTCAGGGGTCGTGCACACGGCGAAGGCCGGTCTCACCTGGAGTCAGCTTCTTCTCTGGAGCGGGCAGGAGCTCCACCCTGAATCCCCGTTGTACAACATGGTCCTGATCTTCGAGATCATGGGCCCGCTCGACACCAAACACTTCGAGATGGCGATTCAATCCGTTATCGAGCGGGGTGATGCCCTTCGCACCGTGGTCAAATCGGTGAAGGGCGTTCCGATTCGGCGAGTCGTCCCGGCTCTTCGGTGGAGTTTAGAACAACTGGACCTCTCTGACGAACCTGATCCACCAGGCTCGCTCCGCGCTTGGGTTACACGTCGCGCCGTACACCGATTCGATCTCGCCGGTCCATTGTTTGATACCGTGCTGCTCCGCTTGGGCCCCGAACACTACGTCTGGTACCTCAATCAACACCACCTCATCACCGATGCGTGGTCCACCGGTCTGGTGTACCACGCGGTCGGCGAGGCCTACGGTCTGTCCCGATCCGGCCAGCTCGAGCAGGCACCGGCGTTGCCTTCATACGAAGAACATGTCGAGGCCGAACGCGCGTTACGCTCGTCCGCCGGACACGCCAAAGCCCGCGCCTATTGGCGAGCGCGGTCGGACAGTCTGCATCCCGCAGCATTGTACGGTAAGTCGGAGGAACGACGGAGCACCGAGACAGCGCGGGTGACGGTGAACCTGGGCCCAGAACGCTCCGAGTTCCTGCGAGCGGTAGCTCACCGGCCAGAGGCCAGCGCACTCACGGAGGACATGGCCCTCTTTAACGTATTCGCAACGAGCCTCCTTGCCTTCGTGCATCGAGTCACCGGCGAGGAGCGGTTGGCCATTGCAGCCCCCACCCACAATCGGTTGAACGCGCGCGCCAAGGCAACGCTTGGGGTATTCATCGAGGTGTTCCCCCTGGTCGTACAATTGGAAGCAGAGGAGACATTCGCGGGCCTTCTCAAGAAGACCAGCACCGCAAGCGCGGGACTCCTTCGGTACGCGCTCCCCGGCGCGAGTCTGCCCACCGTGAACCGCACTTGCAGCGTCGTCCTCAACTACATCCGCGCCTCGTTTTCACCGTTCGACGGCTTACCGATGCGCTCGGAGTGGGTGCACGCCGGGCACGGGGACCTTGCGCACGACTTCCGCCTGCAGGTGCAGGACTTCGATGAGACCGGCACCTTTGCGTTGCACTTCGATCTGAGCACGGAGCGTTTTTCACCGGCGGAGCGACACGCGGTGGTCGAGCAGTTCCTCCTGCTCCTCGACGGGTTTCTCGCCAATCCGGATCAAAGCCTTCGCGCGCCGCCACTGATGAAGGCATCCGCGTACGAGCGCTTCATCGAGGATCGGAACCCACGGGCGTCGGACTACCGCTCTGGCGAGACCGTTCTGCATCGGTTTGAACAGCAGGTGGCCGAGACACCGGATCGGCCCGCTGTCCTGTTTGGCGACACATCGTGGACGTACCGCGAGTTGAACGCGCGGGCAGATGGGATCGCACATCGTCTGCGCGCCCACCACTTCGATGGAGTCACCGTCGGTCTGGTGTCAGTCCGGCGACCGGAGATCGTCGCCGCGATACTCGGAGTCTTCAAGGCAGGAACGGCGTATGTGCCGTTGGACTTGAGTGACCCCATCGAGCGTTTGGCATTCATGCTCGAGGAGACGGAAGCCCGCGCCGTGCTCACCTTCGCCGAACACACCCATCGACTCGACACAACCCTGCCCGTTGTCGTCCTGGATACTCCCGAAGACGCCGTCGAGATGCGGGTCGCCGGTATTCACGGGAGCGGTCCGACCTCGAGCGACCTGGCGTACGTGCTGTACACGTCCGGCTCGACGGGACGCCCCAAGGGCGTCATGGTGGAGCACGGCTCGCTGGTCGAGTACGCGGCCTGGGCTGCGCATGTCTACCTCGCGGGCGAGCCACTTTGTCTGCCACTGTTCACGCCCCTCACTTTCGACCTTACGGTCACCTCCCTGTTCGCGCCGTTGCTGGGGGGCGGAAGTATCGTTGTGTATCCCGACGGCGCAGAGATCGACTCGAGTTTGATCCGCGTTCTCGAGGACGACCGGGTCGACGTGGTCAAGCTGACGCCGACTCATCTTGCGCTCATTCGTGGCCAGCATCTCGCATCCTCCCGCGTGCGGACGTTGATCCTGGGCGGCGAGGATCTCAGGACCGACGTCGCGCGCGCCGCGTGGCAGATGTTTGGAGAAGATGTCACCATCTTCAACGAGTACAGACCCACGGAGACGACCGTCGGGTGCATGATCCATCGCTACGACCCCGATCGCGATACCTCGGCGTCCGTGCCGATCGGGCGGCCCGGGGCACGGGCACGCATTTACGTGCTCGACGCGGACCTCGCGCCCGTCCCAACCGGCGTTATAGGCGAGATCGTCGTGGGAGGCCCCGGGGTCGCCCGAGGGTACGTCGGTCGGCCAGAGGAAACGCGCCAGCGATTTATCCCGGATCCGTTCGTGCCCGGTGGCCGGGCCTATCGGACGGGTGATCTGGGTCGCTGGCGGGCCGACGGGGACTTGGCATTCCTCGGGCGAACGGACCGGCAGATCAAGATCGGCGGGGTGAGGGTCGAACTAGGTGAGATCGAGGCAGCGCTGTTGGCGCTGCCGGGGGTAACAGCGGCCGCGGTGGATTACGTGACCCGCAGCGGCGTGGCTCAGGCCGCCCTCCAATGCGCTCGGTGCGGTCTCGGGTCCGGCTACCCGACCGTCCACTTCGACTCGGAGGGCATCTGCTCCGTTTGCCGCACCTTTGAGCAGTATCAGGCCCGCGCGGCCAAGTACTTCCAGTCGATGGAAGACCTGCAGCGGATCTTCGCAGCTGCACCGGGTCCCAACGAATACGACTGTCTCCTGCTATTCAGCGGCGGGAAGGACAGCACATATGCCCTCTACCGCCTTGTCGATATGGGGTTACGCGTCCTCGCAGTCACCCTCGACAACGGATACATCTCGGAAACCGCCAAGGCCAACATCCGGCGCGTGAGCCGCGCCCTCCACACTCCGCACGAGTTCATTTCAACCCCCGCGATGAACGCGATCTTCGTCGACAGCTTGCGGCGCCATTCCAACGTGTGCAACGGCTGCTTCAAGGTGATGTATACGCTCGCCACGAAGGTAGCCAGTGAGCACCGGATTCCGTTCGTGGTTACCGGGCTTTCGCGGGGTCAGTTCTTCGAGACCCGACTCACCAACGAGCTGTTCCTCGACGACGAGACGAACGTGGAGCAGATCGATCAACTGGTTCTCGAAGCCCGGAAGGCCTACCATCGGGTAGACGACGCCGTGAACCGTCTGCTCGACACGAGGGTGTTCGAGAGTGACGAGGTGTTCGAGCAGGTCCAGTTCATAGATTTCTATCGCTATTGTGACGTCGGGTTGAGCGAGATACTGGAGTTCCTGAAGCGTCGCGCACCGTGGGTTCGACCTGAAGACACGGGTCGCTCGACGAACTGCTTGATCAACGATGTCGGGATTTACGTGCACACCCGGGAGCGCGGCTACCATAATTACGCCTGGCCCTACAGCTGGGATGTGCGCCTAGGGCACAAGGAACGTGACGCCGCCCTCGCCTCGAGGAGTTGAACGACACGATTGACGAGGGGCGCGTCCGGCGCATTCTCGCTGAGATCGGGTACGCAGACACCGGCGCGGTTGGGCCCGGCGAGGCTGGTCGCTTGGTCACCTACGTGGTTGCGGACCGGCACCTAGATCCATCCGAGATCGCCGCTTCAGGCTTGCTGCCGCTCTACATGGTGCCGTCCCAGATCGTCCGATTGGAGCAAATCCCGCTCACGAGGAACGGAAAGGTCGATTACGCCGAACTTCCCACACCTCCGCAGCAACGTCCCGAGCTCACGACTGTGTACACGCCGCCGCGGAACGACACAGAGGCATGGCTCGTTGATGCGTGGGTGACGGCGCTGCGGATTGATCGGGTGGGCGTGCACGACGACTTCTTCGACCTGGGTGGTGATTCGATCTCGGCGATTCAGATCGGCGCCCGCGCGGCATCTGCCGGTCTTCGTTTGGATCCGAACCTGCTATTCCAGCATTCGACGATCGCTGAACTCGCGGCGAGAGTCGCCCTACCGATCGAAACCAACGAACGGGCCGGTGGACCGCGGCCTGCGCCCTTCTCCCTCGTTGACGAGCGTGCGCGCACGAAAGTGCTCGACCGATTCAGGAAGAGCGGGAAGCGGAAGGACAGATGACGGACGGCGAGCACGGCATCGTCGATATGTATCCGCTCACGTCCGCACAGGGTGGGATGCTCTACCACACGCTAGCCGCACCAGGATCGGGCGTGTACGTGGCGCAGTACGCCTGCGAGATCATGGGCAACTTCGACCCGCAACAATGCCGGGCCGACTGGAGCAAGGCTTTCGAACGTCATGCCGTGCTCCGGACCGCGGTCTTGTGGGAGGGTCTCGATGAACCACTGCAGGTTGTCCACGACCAAGTAGAGGTGCCATGGACGGACCGCGATTGGTGCGAATTCTCCTCGGAGGACAACGCGCGTCGATTCGAAGTGCTTCTGCAAGAGGATCGGGCGCGCGGTTTCGACCTGGCCACACCACCGCTTGCGCGGCTGGCGCTCATCCGGACTGGCCACGACCGATACCGATTCCTTTGGACGTTTCATCACATTCTTGCGGACGGATGGTCTGCGGTAACACTGCTGGAAGAGGTCTTCGCGCCGGCCGGCAGCCGGAGTTCGTTACCGCCTAGGGTCAGGCCGTTTCGCGACTTTGTCGCCTGGCTACGCGAGCAAGATCCCGCCCCGGCGGAATCCTTCTGGCGAGGTCGACTGGCCGGGATCAACGCCCCGACCCAGCTCCCAATCGGCAAGCGCACGACCCCGTTACTCCGATACAGACGGGGCTCCGTGCAAACGGTACGGCAGCTGAGCGAATTGGAGACAGAGGCAGTGAGAGCCTTTGCCCGCACGAATCGTCTCACGCTCAACACGCTCGCGCATGGCGCCTGGGCCCTCACGCTTGGTCGGTACAGCGATGAAGGGGACGTCGTGTACGGCGCCACCGTAGCCGGTCGCCCACCATCGCTCCTCGGCGTTGACTCGATGATCGGGCTGTTCATTAACACCATCCCGGTCCGAGTCCGCGTCAATGACGATGCGGTTGTGGTTGAATGGTTGAAGCACCTCCAGGATGATTTGCTCGCCGCGCGCAGCCACGAGCACACTCCGCTTGAGTCGATCGCGGAGTGGACCGGGGTGGGCGCGACCCGCGCGCCATTCGAAAGCATCTTGGTTTTTGAGAACTCGCCGCTCGGGCAGCGTAATCCGGCCGAAGCTGCCGCCTGGCAGCTGCACGACGCCCGCTATCTCGACCAGAGTCATTACCCATTCGCTCTGCTGGTCTTCCCTGAAAAACGACTCCGGCTCATCGCAGTCTATGATGGGGACCGGTTCGCGGCGGAGGAAGTCGATCGCCTGTTACTGCATATTCATGCCGCCTTGACCGGGTTCGTCGCAAACGGAGGTTCGACGCTGGCAGTTTTGCCGCCGCCCGACTCCACCGAACGAGCGCGACTCCTTGCCTGCGGGACCGGGCCCGAAGCGCCAGCAGCACCGGACGTGCTCGATTGCTTCGACGAACACGTCACGCGCTCTCCCGACGCCCCCGCAGTTGTCTGGACCGGAGGGTCGCTGACGTATGCACAGCTTGCTCAAGGTGCGCGGGCGACGGCCCAGCACATCCGTCGGGCCGGAGTGAGCCCGGGGGATGGGGTTGCCATTGCCTCGATTCGCTCCCCAGCAATGCTGCAGGGGATTCTCGGCGTGCTCAGAGCCGGGGCCGCGTACGTGCCAATCGACCCGACTCACCCTTGGGCTCGACAACGTTTCGTCATCGAGGATTCGGGCGCCCGACTCCTGCTTACGGATTCCCCTGAACTCTTTTCTGATTGCCCGGTTTCCGTGGTGCGGCTCGACCGAGTACCCGAGCAAGTCACCCTACATTCGACGGACGCGCCGGCGCGCACAAGACCACCAGGGGCTTTGGCGTACGTGCTCTATACATCGGGCTCGATGGGTAGGCCCAAAGGCGTCGAGGTTTCCCGGGACAATCTCGCGTACTCGACGGCGAGCAGGACCGTCATGTATCCGGAGCCCCCGAGGCGATTTCTCCTGTTGTCGCCGTTCACGTTCGACAGTTCAATCGTGGGAATTTTCTGGACGCTCGCGAGCGGCGGAACGATCGTCCTTCCCCGAGACGGTGCGGAACGGGACCCCCGAGCGTTGGGCGAGCTTGTCCGCTCGCACGATGTTACGCACACGCTGTGCCTACCCGCGCTCTGGGAGCTTGTGCTTGAACAGGTGCCCCCTAGTGACCTGGTGTCGCTCACCACGGTCATCGTGGCTGGGGAGGCAAGCCCGCCATCGCTGATCGGCCAACACGCCGCCGGCGCGCCTCAGGCTCGTCTTCATAATGAGTACGGGCCAACCGAGACAACGGTGTGGTGCACCGTCTTCCCCGTGCCGCCCGGATTCGACGGTGCCTCCGTCCCGGTGGGCCGTCCCATTTCGGGATCGCGGATCTACCTTCTGGATCGGCGCAAGTGCCTGGTGCCCGAGGGGGTGCCCGGCGAGATCCACGTGGCAGGTCCAGGGGTTGCGCGGGGCTACGTGAACCTCGTGGAGGAAAGTGCGGAGCGGTTCCTTCCGGATCCGTACGGCGACGGCGGCCGAATGTATTGCACCGGGGATCTGGGGCGGTGGTCAGCCGATGGTAATCTACTGTTTCTCGGACGGAACGACCGGCAGATCAAGGTCGGCGGTCACCGGATCGAACCCGCGGAAGTCGAGGCGGTGCTGCTCGGCCACCCCAACGTACGTGAGGTCGCAGTCGGTCTTTCATCCGATAGCGACAAAGCCGCGGCCGCGCTGGTCGCCTATGTCGTCCCAAAGACCGGAGATGCAACCGCAGCCTCGGAGCTCCGGGATGCGATTCGCGCCGAACTACCCGACTTCATGGTGCCGTCGGCGTTCGTAGACCTGCCAAACCTGCCCAGAGGGAGCAGCGGAAAGGTCGATCGAGATCGACTCCCCGCTCCGCAATCCGTTCTGTCCTCGATGGATCGTGCGATCGTACCACCGGGTACTGAAACAGAGAAGGCGCTGGCTCGCATCTGGGAGGAGGTGCTCGACATCGCGTACTTAGGGATTAACGATCACTTCTTTGAGGTCGGTGGCCACTCACTGCTCGCCATCCGGCTCCTCGGGAAGATCCGCGAATCCTTCTCGGCCGATCTGACGATGGAGGAACTCTTCGCCGCACCCACGATCGCGGCTTTGGGCGCCCGGCTCGACGCGCTCCTGTGGGTACGCGACAGGGCGGCCGGCAATGACGGCCCGGTTGAAGAGTTCGAGGTATGAGTGCACTCGATCTGCTGAACCGACTCAAACGGCTCGGAGTTGGTGTTTCGGCTGAAGCCGACCGGCTTAAGATCCGAGCACCCGAAGGTGCCCTGACCCCACAGATTCGCGACGAAATCGCGGCGCGAAAACCCGAGTTGTTGCGGCTGCTCACTGCACAGCGCGGACCTGATGCCGAGCCAAGTCCGATCCCCAAGAGTCGGGAAGACAGCTCCGGTAGGTTGTCACCGGGTCAAGAGCGGCTGTGGGGACTCATTCGGCGAGATCCCGAGACGCCGGCGTACAACCTTGCAGCAGCGTTCTCGTTACGAGGGACCCTGGACGTCGGCCCGCTGAAACGCGCATTCGACGAGATCGTGCATCGACACGAGAGCCTCCGTTCCACTATCCACCTGGAAGCGAAGCAGCCGACTGTACGGATTGGACCGCCGGAAGATGGGTGGCTCGTCTACACCGATCTCCGAACCGATGCCAACCCAACCTCCCGCGCACACAATCTCGCGGTGCGGGACGCGCGCACACCTTTCGACCTCGAGGCGGGTCCTCTTGCCCGGTTTCATCTGATTCAGATGAGCGAGTCGGATTACGTCCTGGTGATTGTGATCCATCACCTCGTTTCGGACGGATGGTCGTTTGATGTGCTCTATGACGAGCTGACCGCACTCTACGAGCACTTCAGCGCCGGGCACTCATCACCTCTCACTCCGGTATCGCGTCACTACGCTGACTTTGTCGCGTGGCAGCACCGCCTCCTCGACGGAACGGGCGGCGAGTCCCACCGAGCCTATTGGACCACGCAGCTCAAGGGTCCGTTGCGCGCAATCGAACTCCTTCCTGACCTAGGCACCTCGAGCCGCGGCTACCTTGGAGACCGGGTCACGGAGGCGTTCTCGCTGGAGGTGCGAGAGGGGGTAGAGCGTCTGAGCGCCGCGTGCAACGCCAGCCCCTTCACGGTGCTCCTCGCCGCGTATGCCGGCATGTTGCGTGAGCCGTCGGGACAATTCGACACGCTGGTCTGCTCGCCCGTTGCGGGCCGGGAGCGGCCGGAACTTCGCGGAGTCGTAGGCTACTTGAACAACCTGCTCGTCCTGCGAGTCCCGACGGGTGGGGATCCTCCATTCAACGAACTCGTGACGAGTGTGCAGCGGCTAGCCCTCGAAGCCTATCAGCACCAAGACCTTCCTTTCCAAGAAGTGGCGGGCCTTCCCGACCTCGCTCGGATCCCCCTGACCCGCGCCATGTTTGCGTTCCAGGCCGACCCGCCCCACTGCCTGAAGCTTGGTGGTGTTGAGGTCAGACCGATACCCATACACAACGGAACGGCAAACTTCGACATCGGCCTGACCATTGCCAAGACACCCGACGGCCTGGATGCAACCCTCACATTCCGGGACGGCGTCCTGGGGCCGGTAGCAGGAATCGCTCTGCTCAAACAGTTTCGTGCGTTGCTCGGTGCTGCGTTGAAGGATTTCGAACTGCCGCTGTCCAAACTGGATCCGCTGGCCGTGTCACGGCCGGCGAGTGCCCCTCTTCGTCGCATTCTGCCTGTTCGCTTCGTACTACTGGTACCCCGGATACACGAAACTGATGAACGGCTGGCTATTCTACAGCCCGCTCTACCTGGGCGGCTTCGCCAGTTATGCCAACGGATGGTTTGCGTTCCTTCCGATCGAGCGTTTCCAGGACCTCATGAAGGTCGGGGCAGCCCTCGATTGGCCCGGCCGGGTCCTTACGCTCGGTGCTGAAATCGCAGCGCTGCTCTTTTTCGCGCATCGTTCCGGTGCACGAATTCTTCTGCTGGTCTGGACCGGGATGCACGTCGCGATCTGGATGTTCTCTGGAATCACGTTCTTGGTTTGGATCGTCTTGAACCTGGCGTTCCTGGCCCTCTTTTTCTTGAAGGCCGAACATGTGCCTCCCATGTTTTCGAGAAGGCATGCGATCGCAGGGGCAGCCTTGATGCTACTTTCTCCGCTCTGGCTCATGCCACCCCGGGTTGGGTGGTTCGACACGAGGCTCGTGTACACCTACAGATACGAGGCCGTCGACGATCGGGGAAACCGCGCCGCGTTCCCCGCCGATGCGACACCGCTTGGACAAGCCTGGTGCGCACGTGACTTCCCGTTCCTCTCGAAACATCCGACGGTGTTGGTCCGATATGGGAAGACGAACGATCGATCGCTTGCGCGGGCGATCATGGCTATTGCCGACGTCGGCAGCCTATTCAGACTCGAAGAGGAGCATGGGACGATTTATTTCGATGCCGAGGAGGCAGAAACGCTGGACGAGTATCTCAGCGCCATCGCCCAAAACTGGAATCGCCGGCACTCCGCAAAGCACTGGCTCAGTTGGGCGTCCCCGCCGAGGACGTGCCTGTCTCCACGGTCACCGCCAGAACCGCTGATCGCACCGGATCGGACCGTAACAAGGATCATCGTCCATCAGCTAACCTTTTGGTTTGACGGAAGCACGTTTCGGCAGATCCGCCGCGTACCGGTTCGTACTATAGACGTACCCGCGGCGTGATCGGTGTGCCAACAAGCGCAGATTGATCCCGTCAGAGACCGAGGGCGCGAATCAGTATTCAGGTTCCCGAACCCGCATTGGCGACCCCTGCACGTCACCCCGCGCGGCGACGGCCGATGACTGTCCGCACCTCGGTGCCGGCCTGGCGCTCCAGCCGTCCTATACGTGCGAGGCTGACGCAAAGCTGCGGTGCAGCACCTCCGGGCGCTATCCTGGCTTGGGACACCCGCCTGGTCGTGAACAGAGGCAGGCTGACCTCAGTGTTCTCCTCCTTGCGACACAACCGCTGTGACGATCTGACCGGCAATCGATGTTGCCGCATCAGCCTCCCCACTACGCCTATACCGTACTGTTACGCCGGTGAGCTCCTCCCCCGACCCGACCGAAATCACGCGAACGTCGCAGACAAACTCATCATCAACCAGCCGAACCCGGCCGGACACGAAGTTCCCGACGATTAACTGCGCACGACGCGCCAGCCCCGAATTCCGCGGGGGTGGCAGCTCTTCGTGTGGGGGGGACCAGCGAACAGATGCATCTTGCTGCAACGCACGTACGAGGTCCTCGTAAAGGCGTGTGGCCGATTCGCGGACGCGCCGGTCGAGGCTTGAATCCTCGGTGGGCGCAACGTCAAATGCGAGCACACCCACCGTGGACGGATCCGATCCGTCTCGCTGTGCCGCAGCGGTGGTACAGAAGGCGGCTCCCAGGAGCCATGTGATCCCTGCGACGACTCGCAAGAGGCGATGCGGGACAGCAGCTACCTGGCGGACACCTTCGGGCTCTTCTGGACGCCGTCGGGCCCGTTGTCCCAATCCTGGGCACTGGAGATGTTCGGCAACCCCCACTGATGGCCGTTCCACCCGTCGAAACCGTCCATCTTGAAGATCCAGAAACCCGAACCGCTGGTCAGAATCAATCCGTCAGCGTTTCGAACGTCCACACCGAACGTGCTCCCGCCCCGCAGCTTCACGCCTGGGGCGGTGTCATAGAAGCCCACGGTGTAGGGATTAGCCGGATCCATCATGTTGAACACCTGGAACTCGTCCGCATAGGTCGACACGAACACGTACGGCCAGCGGACCTCGTGGTTGTGGGGGAGTCCGTCCCAGCTAGCCGTCCAGGCTCCTACGGGTCGAGAGATCGTCTTCACCTCGCCGTCCAAGCCGGGCTTCAGATCGAATACCCGGAGGGGTGCGTACGTGTACTCGGCTTCGGTGATCGCATACCGGCCGGTGGGATCGGGTGTGAAGGTGTGCCCCCAGGTGACACCGGCGACACCGGTGATGGACGTGACGAGCTTTGGCTCGGCCACGTTGGTGATGTCAAAGACGAAATACCCCCCCTGACCGGGGCCGTAGAAGAGGTCCCGTTGGGTTGCCGGATCGAAACCGACGTAGAAGTCGTGGTACGCATACCGTGGGTAGTTGGGCGTGTTCGGCTGAAAGGCGCTGATGTCGGCGAGCGGGACTTTCCCGACAACGGCGCGCATGGGATCGCCGCTCACGACGAGATCGATATCGTAGATGTACGCGTACGGACTGTACGTGCTGGTGATCAGCAGCGCCCGGCCGTCGGAGTGCTTGTACGCGAACATGTTGTGAAACCCGCCCCGCGCCTCGGGCACGCGAATGCGCGTGAGCTCCCTAATCGTGCTCGTGTCCGGCAGGCCGGTAATATCGAACACGATGGCGCCAAGATCCGTATCGGGTCCCACGCCCTGCCGGTACTGGAACGACTGAGCGAAGTAATACCGGCCTTTACTCTTCAAGTACATAGGCTCGAGCGAGCTTCCCACGTGCAGCTCGGGATCCTCGAGCTGCCAGGTGTAAATGCGATCGGGCTGGGTGGGGTCCTTGATATCGAAGATGTGAAACCCGTGATGGCCGCCGGTTGACACATACGCAAAGGGCCGCGACACCTCTTGCTCGATCTCCACATCGGTGAGGCGGCCTGGCACGTGAGCCACGACGTGAACGTTGGTGCTGCTTTGCTTCCCAGCCACGGAAACGCCCCCCCCCGACACCTGCGCCAGGACCGGCGCTGCCTGGAAAAGGACGCTCAGCATCATCGGGGGGCCCAGATATCTCGATCTGTTCATGGTACCTCACGGGTCGACTGAAGACGGCGAACGATGGGAATGACGACGGTGAGTGGTGATCACCCCCTCCACCTATCATCGCCTCCGACCCCCGGTCGGCACAACGGCGGAGCACATCGCACTCAGAAAGCAACCGTCAGTCATTCTGTCAACATCACAAAACGATCGCCACGACCGCGAGCGGCCGGTGTTTCGAGCGAGTCACCTCGTTGTAAAAGTCCCCAAGACTCACTAGTGTGACGCGGCACACGAAACACACATGACCGGATTGGCCATGCACTCAACGTGTCACCATGCAGTGTGAGGAACGTCACTGCCGCGCATCGACCCGAGGGCAGAATTGGGCGTGCGCTCTCGCCATGCCCGGGTCCGAGGTTGGGCCCCCAGCAGGGGAGACCGCCGCTGCTCAGAGCAACCCCGTCGAAAGACGGGCGGACGCAGAGTCACGGGGCTAACGCGAGATGATCGCTACGCCAGCCGGGCCGCCAGCGCATCGACCAGTCGACGCGGCGGTCCGGCTCTCTTTTGTGACAGCGAGTACCGGCCGGCCCAGTCGGCGAATAAACCGAGTTCGGTTTGGCATTCGGTGACCGTGCCCGTCCGGTCCACACGGCGGTGCACGTCCTGACGCTGCCAAGAGCAAAGCCGTCGAAAGGGGGTGACGCAGAGCCACGGGACTGCGGCGAACGAAGACTTCGCCATGTCGGCCGGGCCGCCAGCGATTCGACTCCAGTCGATTCTTGGCGGCCCGATTCTTTTTACGGTGCAGGAGGTCGAGACATGACATACAAGTTCAAACTATCGCGACGACTCGCCATGGCCTGGAGACGCCTGATCGGAGCATCTGCCGTCCTCCTCGGCTGCAATCCTGGATCGATCTCCCAGTCCGACACGCAGGCCGAGAACATTACCGCGGTCGCGGTACACCCCTCTGCAATGCAATTGGCCCCAGGCGCAATCGAGTACTTTCGGGCTTACGCCCGCCTCATCACCGGCGACAGCGTGCCAATCTCGGTGACCTGGCAGGCCTCGGCCGGAAACATCACGCCGGAAGGCGTTTACACGGCGCCGACTCAGCCAGGTGCCTACCTCGTCGATGCTACGCACCCTGAGAAGCTCTGGCTCAGTAGCTCAGCACAGGTGACCGTGGAGTCGCTCGCGTTAGAGCTCTTCATCTCGCCCAAGAGGACGACAATCCAGCCCAACGATTCGGTAGAGTTCCGCGCGGTCGTCCTGAACACCGCTGGTGACACCGTGCCGATGGACATCACCTTCACGAGCAGCTCGGGCACCGTGACCAAGAAGGGGAGGGCGCTCGGTCACTTCAAGCCCAATGGCTCCCGCGGAAACCATAAGGTGATCGCAGAGGTCGATTCGGCTGGGTTGAGCGATACCGCGGACGTCGAGGTCGTGGACACGCTCGTCGCTTCAGTGACGGTGATCCCTAGCTCCCTTTCCCTGAACGAGGGTCAGTCGTACTCCCTGACCGCAGAGCTCCGGGATTTGGCAGGAAACGCCCTAACGGGCCGGAGCGTTCGCTGGTCGAGCGCGCGCCCCCAATCGGTCGCGGTCGACCCGTTCGGTTCCGTTACCGCCGTGGCCAGCGGCTCGGCAACGATCATCGCCGAAAGTGAGGGCGTGACCGGCCAGGCCGAAATCGCGGTGAACCCGACCCCCGTCGGGTCGGTAGGCGTCACGCCGAGTAATGGGGCTCTCCTGGCGGGTGGAAGCCTTCAGCTCATTGCTACCGTTCGGGATTTGGTCGGCAACGTCCTTCCGGGCCGCACGGTCGCATGGTCGAGCTCGGCTCCCAGTATCGCGACCGTCGACGTCTCGGGACTCGTCGTCGGGATAACGGCGGGCTCCGGCACCATCACGGCGACCAGCGACCGGCAGGTCGGTACCGCAATCATCGCGGTGAGTCTGGTGCCAGTCGCCTCCATCGCCGTCTCTCCGGGATCGGCCGCATTGATCGAGGGTGAGACACTGCAGCTCACAGCCACCCCGCTCGACTCGGCGGGCCAGCCGCTCCCCAATCGCGCCGTTGCCTGGACGAGCTCTTCACCAACGGTGGCTTCGGTCGACGGATCGGGACTCCTGACGGCCTCCGCCGGCGGCGCGGCGACGATCACGGCATCCAGCGAGGGGCAGAGCGCGGCGATCTCGGCCATCGTGACACGAGTGCCGGTAGGATCCGTCACCGTTACGGGCGGAACCGGCACGGTCGAGGTCGGAGGGATCACGCAACTGCAGGCGGCAACTCGTGACTCGGCTGGTAACCTGCTGGCCAATCGCGTGGTCACGTGGAGTAGCTCGAACTCCGGCATCGCCACCGTGTCCTCAGGACTGGTGGCCGGCGTCGCCGTCGGATCCGCCATCATCACAGCCACGTCGGAGGGGCGACAAGGAATCGCGAGCATGACCGTCACGCCTCCGCCCACTCCGGCCACCCCGCTGTTCGAGGAAGATTTCTCCGGGTACACGGCCACTCCCTACCTATTGACGGACGACAACAACCCCTGGACGTTCACGGCCATTGGTCCCGGCGGAGCCATCGTATTGGATCAGACGCGCGGATTCGGTTCCTCGAGTCAGTCCATGCGATATGACTATCCCGACAACGATAGCTGCGGGAACTACACCATAGGGCGGTCGTTCCACGAGCGGATTGCTCCATACGACCAGTTGCAGAACTTCTGGGTGGAGTACATCATCAGCTTCTCCAGTAATTGGCGGACCGCGCAATCAGCCTGCACGAGTGGATTTGCTGACCACAAGACGATCGAGATCTTCCCGTTACCCACTGGTAGTACGCGGTGGGAGGTCAAGATCGGGGCCGGCGGCCTCGGGTTCCAGACGAGCTCGCCGCAGGCCCCCCCGAACCAGGTCAACGAGTCGCCCATCAACACGCCGCCGCCGTACGATGCCCTGACCTTCTGGGACGATAACTGGAAGGTGGTGCGGGTTCAGGTCGGTAACTTCGGGAGCGGCGTGGCGAATGGGATTTGGCGCATCTGGTTCGACAACGGCACCGGGATGCGGCTCGTGCACGAACAGACGAACCTGCTCTACGAGGTCGCCGGCACAGGTATCAAGCATTTCTGGATCGGCCAGAATCGCAACCTCGGCCAGGATGAAGTAATGGACTGGTCGGTTGGCCGGATCAGAGTGTATTCAGACGATCCGGGTTGGTAGAGATCAGCGAATAGCGAATTGCGAGTGGCGATTTGGATTGCCCAGTGCTCGACCTCTGACGGGATTTGAGTTTGCCGTGGGTGGGCCGAAATCGGTCAACCCGCGGACGGCGATCTCAGATCGTCACTCGCTATTCGCCACTCGCCACCATCGCCCTCGCAGCGACTCCGGGTCTATCGCGGCTGGCAATCCCCGTGGAAACGAGCATGTATCCTCACCCGTTCCCATTCCGATGCCAGTTCTGGTACTCGATTCGTACGATGGGCGATTTTGCAACGGCAAGACTCGACGTCACTCCGGCAATCAGCCTCACGGGCAGGGACACCAGCAACCAGCCATGCAAGAAGCGATACCGTGTCAAGCTCGCGCTGGTCCACGCATTCGGCTGAACCGGCGCTATCTTCACAATGTTCTTAAGGCGTCACGCCCACCGGCTGTTGGCAACCGGGAGGTACGAATAGGACGCGACTGGAACTGCGACTAATCCCCAGGAGGGAATCGTCCCGTGGCAAGCCGTAGGCTCGGACCTCTACATTCGCTCGCTGTTCGGGCCATCGCCCTGATCGCGCTCACGACCTGCCGTCCTCACACCAGGTCCGGCGAAGATGCTCATGCGCTTCTGGCCATTCACTCCGAGGTGCTCGACGCCCATCGCGCGGGTGATGCCGACAAATGGATGGCCGTGGAAGCCGACGAATACATCTCAGCCAACAACGGGACCATGTCGTTCCCGACCAAAGCAGATCGCCGAGCGTCGCGAGAGCCGTACCTTGCCTCCACGATCTTTACGGCCTACCAGGACACCCGACCGCCGGCGGTCCGAATCTCCGCCGACGGCTCACTGGGTTGGGTCATCGCGGAGGTCGAGGTACGGGGCACGCAGCGCAACGACGATGGCACGGAACACGAGATCGACGCGGTCTGGGCGTGGATCGAGCTCTATCAAAAGCAAGGGGACACTTGGAGACTCGTGGGGAACATCTCGAATCGACGGCAGTGAGGACCTGCGATCGGCGAACACGAATGGCGGTGATGCATGCGAAACCTGCTGACGAGCATCGGGGTCTTCCTCTGGGGAACGATCGGGTCTTGCTTCGCTGGCCCGGCCGTTTTGACCCATTCGGTCGACGGGTCCGGATTCCCGATTTTGTTCAGCAACGGGACAGGACTTGACTCGCGGATGTGGAATGCGCAAACCGACGCGCTGGCCGCCGTCTTTACGGTCATCCGCTTCGACGCGCCCGGCACCGGCGAAACGCCTCTGCCCCGAGGCCTCTACGACCTCCGGAAATCGATGAGGCACCTGCTAGATGACTTGGGTTTCGACGCGGTCTGCATCGTCGGTCAGTCGGGCGGATCGGCCGTCGCTCTGGACTTCGCCCTGACCTATCCCGCCGCCGTGCGGGCCCTGGTGCTGGTATCCTCCGGCATCGGGGGCTCGACGCTCATCCAACCCGACATCGATCGGATTGGGCCGATTGCGGCCCTGGCCCGTTCAGAGGGTCATGCGGCGGCAGTGGCACGTATGCTGGACGATCCACTCATTCGGCCGGCTGCCCAGGACGCCAACCTGAAAGAAGAGATCGAGGTCATACTCCTCGAGAACCCCGGGTTGTTCAGTCCGGCGGCCTTCCTCCGCTCCGTCCCACTCTCCCGGCGCGCCATAACCAGGTTGGAGGACGTCGCAGCGCCGACGCTGGTCATCGACGGCGACTTGGATCTGTCGCATATCAGGCAGATGTCCGACACGCTGGTAGCACGACTACCGAACGCCAGGCGTGTTACTGTTGAGGGCGCGGGCCACCTGCTCAATATGGAGAAGCCAGCGGAATTCAATACGCATGTGAGGGAGTTCTTAGCAGAGGAGTGTTCTTAGGGATGGTGGTGAGTGGTGAGTGGTGAGTGGTGAGTGGTGAGTGGTGAGTGGTGAGTGGTGAGTGGTGAGTGGTGAGTGGTGAGTGGTGAGTGGTGAGTGGTGAGTGGTGAGTGGTGAGTGGTGAGTGGTGAGTGGTGAGTGGTGAGTGGTGAGTGGTGAGTCGATAATAATACCTTTTGACGACTGGCCAACTCGCACCGAATCAAACTGGGCACGGGAAACAGATGACCGGGAAAGTCCGCGAATACGCAACCGACAACATCACCGTAACGTACGACGTGCGGCGTTGCATCCACGCATCAGAGTGTGTACACGGCCTGCCCGAGGTCTTTGATCCCAAGCGGCGCCCTTGGATCGAACCAGGGAAGGTCGAGCCGGATGCCGTCGCCGACGTCGTCAGGCGCTGCCCGACCGGTGCCCTGCAGTTCCGCCGCCTGGACGGGGGAGAGCAAGAGCCCGCCCCTCACCGCAACGTGCTCGCGGTGTCCACCGACGGCCCGCTTTACCTCTCTGGCGATGTCGAGATCGCCGGTACCGACGGACCCGTTCGCGAGTTCCGGGTCGCGCTCTGCCGCTGTGGTGCTTCCACACACAAGCCCTACTGCGACGGCCACCACCTGGATGCCAGCTTCACTGACGACGGCACCGTAGACACGAGCCGCGCGCTCGAGACCGCGTCGCCCGAACCCCACGGGAAGCTCGAGATTACTCCCAGGCCCGGTGGTCCCTTGCTCTTGAGCGGGGTGGTCGAGATTGTCAGTGCCGACGGCCGCGCCCACGCAGAGTTTCGCAAGACCGCACTCTGCCGCTGCGGACGCTCCAAAAACAAACCGTTCTGCGATGGCGCGCATAAGGAGAACGTTGACCTTGAGGGTTGAGGAGTAGGGATTAGGGGTTAGGGAAGAGGACGTAGCGGGACGGGAGCGGCCCGCAGCGCGCGTTCGGTGAGCGACCGCACGACTGGGGATCTGGGCTTACTCGCGAACCGCGGCGCGCGAAGGTCCGCCCCCGTCCCGACGCGCCCACCCGGCTAACAACACCCTCCATCCGCGCAGTACGCTTCCGCGTCCGCCTCGGTCGTCACCGTGTACTCCTGCCCCTTCGTCTCCTTTGGATGCCGTGGCGCCTTTCGCCGGCAATCGAACTCCGGCCACTCCGACTCGGGCTTTAGCTCCAGTGGCAGCACCGGCTCGAACGCCCCGACATACGGCTCGCGGCTCATGATCCCGAAGGTCTTCTCGCACACGGCCTCCCGCACGCCACGATGGAACACGTGCCCATCGTCGTCAACAACCTGCTTCCACGGCCCCCTGTAGATCAGCCCCTTGTTTGACTCGAGACAGGGTCCGTCCTTGCCCCGGAATGCGCGCACCGTGACCGACCGGAGCTCGATCCCCTCGATGGTACGCCAAGGCTTCTCGCCTCGGGCCACGATCTCCACACCATAAAAACCCGCCGCCTCGAACGCCCCGAGAAATCCAGTTTCGGTCATGGCACCCGACACGCAGCCGGACCAGTGCTCGGGATCGTCCTTCAAGTGGGACGGTACAGGTTCGTCCGCCACGATATCGGAGATCACTGCCCGCCCTCCGCGGGCGAGCACGCGGTAGATCTCGCGAAACAGAACGGGCTTCTTCTCGTCGCCCACCAAATTCAATACGCAGTTAGAGACAACGACGTCCACCGATTGGTCGGGAATCATCGCGGCTTCGGCCCGAAGCCTTCGTTGCTCGGCATCCAGCGCGACGGTGTCGTCGGCCGATTGCACGGGATGGGCCGCGAGCCAGCCATCTAACGCTTCGACGTCCAACGCGAGGTCTTCAATCCGACCCCGACGGAACTCCACGTTGTGCCACCCGACGGCATCACCCACCTTTTCGCGGTGTTGCCGCGCGAGCGCGAGCATGTCGGCGTTGAAGTCGACCCCGATCACACGTCCCTCCGGACCCACGATCTGACTCGCTATGTAGCAGGCCTTTCCCGCCCCCGATCCCAAATCGAGCACTCTGTCCCCCCGCCGGAGATGCCGGGTTGGGTCGCCACATCCGTAGTCCCGCTCGAGGATCTCTTTGGGAATCACCATGAGGTACCGGGGATCGTAGCTCACGGGACAGCAAAGCTCTTCCTCGCGCGCGTGGGCCCCGGCGCTGTATCGGGCGCGAACGGCAGCGTCGGTATCGAGGGGGGTGACGGCAGTCATGCGAACTCCTGTCATGGATATCGACTCGGACACGTCCCTGTAAGGACGAAAACCAATCCGGAACTCTCACGGTTCCCTGCTCGGGTGGCACCGCCCACCATCCCCCACCCTTGACAGGCGACCGGTCATTGTGTATCTATATATCCGGATATACGGATGAATACTGAACACTTGGTGGTCCTCGAACGGCTGAGCGCCCTTGCCGATCATACGCGGATCCGGGTACTCCTCATGCTTGAGGGTCATGAGCTCACCGTTGGGGAGCTCACAGCCGTCCTCCAGCTGCCCCAGTCCACCGTGAGCCGCCATCTGAGGGTTCTGGCCGACGACGGCTGGGTGGTCTCTCGCACCGACGGAACGAGCCATCACTATCGGATGTCGCTCAACGAACTGGATCCCGATGCCCGCCGGCTGTGGTTTCTCGTCCGCGACCAGGTGGCTAGCGCCTCAGACCAGGACGGGCTGCGGCTGCGGAGCGTTCTGTCGGACCGTCGGAGGAAGTCCACGGAGTTTTTCTCTACGGTGGCCGGGCGCTGGGACCATATCAGGGCGGAGCTGTTCGGCTCCCGGGCAGAGCTTGCCGCGCTGCTCGCGTTGCTCGATGAGCGCTGGACGGTGGGCGATCTCGGGTGCGGCACCGGGCAGGTGTCCGCGTCGCTCGCACCGTTCGTCCGTCGGGTGATCGCGGTAGATGCGTCGAGTGCGATGCTCGAAGCGGCGGCTGAGCGGTTACGTGCGCTGAGAAGCGTGGAGTGCCGCGGCGGCGAGCTGGAGTCACTACCGATTGGCGATGGAGAGTTGGACGCGGCTATTCTCTTTCTGGTACTGCACTATGTCGCCGAGCCGCCGCGCGTTCTTGCAGAAGTCCACCGGGCGCTCAAACCGGGTGGACGGCTTTTGGTCGTGGACATGCTGCCACACGATCGGGACCAGTATCGGCCGGAGATGGGACACGTATGGCAGGGCTTTAGTGAGAAGCAAGTAAACGACTGGCTGAGCGATACCGGGCTTCGCATGACCCGGCACGTGGCGTTGCCGCCCGACCCGGATGCAAAGGGCCCGCCGCTCTTCGCGATAACGGCCCAGCGGGACGCGCTCGATCGCGCCGCGCAAACGGCGCGGCAAGACCAGATGACGCCGCCAGTTGCCGAGGGACCAACGGGTCAACACCGAACGATCAAACAATGAGGAGTCGAACTGTGGCAACCGTCGCTATCGCAACACACCCGTTTACCGCCGCCCGCGAGGCAGGTCGGGACCCATACAAGGTCGCCGACTTGGGCCTCGCGGAATTCGGCCGGAAGGAAATCCGCCTCGCCGAGCACGAGATGCCGGGCCTGATGGCGTTGCGCGCGGAATTCAAGAAGCAACAGCCCCTGAAGGGCGCGAAGATCATGGGCTCGCTGCACATGACGGTGCAGACCGCCGTTCTCATAGAGACCCTCGTGGAGCTGGGTGCCGACGTGCGCTGGGCGTCCTGCAACATCTTCTCTACACAGGATCACGCGGCAGCTGCCGTCGTCGTCGGGCAAAACGGCACCGCGGCCGATCCTCGCGGCGTCCCGGTCTACGCGTGGAAGGGCGAGACGCTCGAGGAATACTGGTGGTGCACAGAGCAGACGATGATGTGGCCGGACGGTTCGGGCCCCACGCTCCTGCTGGACGACGGCGGTGACGCGACCCTGTTGGTGCACAAGGGCGCGGAATTCGAGAAGGTCGGCGCCGTACCCAGCTTCGACCCGAACGCCGAGCCCGAGGAATACGGAGTCATCTTGGCCCTGCTTCGGGCGCAGCAGCAACAGAACCCGGGCCGCTGGACCCGAACGGGCGAGGGCATCCGCGGGGTATCGGAGGAGACGACTACAGGTGTGCACCGGCTCTACCAGATGACCGAGGATGGCACCCTGCTCTTCCCCGCCATCAACGTCAATGACTCGGTGACCAAGAGCAAATTCGACAACCTCTACGGCTGCCGGCACTCCCTGACCGACGGCATTCTGCGGGCGTCCGACGTCATGCTTGCGGGCAAAGTGGCAGTGGTGTGCGGCTACGGCGAAGTGGGCAAGGGGTGCGCCCAGTCCCTTCGGGGTCAGGGAGCGCGGGTCGTCATTACGGAGATCGATCCCATCTGCGCCCTACAGGCTGCGATGGAGGGATATGAGGTCACGACGCTGGAGGAGGTCGTTGCGACCGCCGATATCTTCATCACGGCTACCGGCAACAAGTCCATCATCTCGGCCGCGGACATGGCGAAGATGAAAGACAAGGCCATCGTCGGGAACATCGGCCACTTCGACAACGAGATCGACATGGCCGGCCTCAAACAGGTCAAGGGGATCGAGCGGATCAACATCAAGCCGCAATACGACGAATGGGTCTTCCCGGACGGCCATAGCGTCATGATCCTGGCCGAAGGCCGGCTGCTCAACTTGGGCTGTGCGACCGGGCACCCGAGCTTCGTGATGTCGGCGAGCTTTTCCAATCAGGTGATTGCTCAGGTGGAGCTGCACCAGAATGCCGACAGCTACCAGCGGAGGGTCTACATGCTGCCCAAACACCTGGACGAGAAGGTTGCCCGGCTGCACCTCGACAAGCTCGGCGTCAAGCTCACTACCCTCTCCAAGGACCAGGCCGACTACATTGGCGTGCCGGCGGATGGGCCGTACAAGCCGGAGTTTTATAGGTATTAGGGGATAGGGAGTGAAGAGTAGGGGATAGGGAGTGTCCCCCTATCCCCTATTCCCCAATTGCGCTCGCACGTTCTGAATCTGCAGCACGTGCCGTTCGGCATGGGTTACCAGGATCTCAAAGCAATCCCCAAGGTTCAAACGCAGGAACCGACTGACGGGAGACGAGATTCGCGCTCGGGTCAGATCGTACCCGTCAGCTTCGCGCATGAAGTCCGCGAGCAGCTCCTGGCGGCTCAGGAATTCACTGAGTGCGCCTGCACGAACCGCGGGACCCGGGACAAAAACGCGGGGCGCGCGCAGCCTTCGATTGGAGTCGCGCATGGCCGGGATCAGCCGCTTCCCTACGAAACTCGGCTTCCGCTTGCGCAGCTTGCGCGGCTTCCCACGCTCGGCAGCCCGGTCGAGAGCGTCCCGGATGCGGGGGTGGTACTCGTCGAATGTCACGATGAGGTGTTCGA
Source organism: Gemmatimonadales bacterium (assembly GCA_965249575.1). GTDB lineage: Bacteria > Gemmatimonadota > Gemmatimonadetes > Gemmatimonadales > GWC2-71-9. The sequence goes on from OZ252244.1 coordinate 259,344, forward strand.
GGCAGAGGCCGACGCTCCAAGCCTTTGAGTCGGGCCGCCAGATCAGGTCCTCAGCTCCTATGCCCTCCACCGCGGCCTGCACCGTTCCGTTGATGGACTCGACCCGGGGCATGAGCCCAGCGAGATGTGGGTCCTTGAAGTCAGACATTCGATCGGGCTACGGGACAGCGTGGGCGCGAGCGCACGGTCGTCTCACCCTTCCCCGCGACTCCCGCTCTTTCGACTCCATTTCGCTCGGCGGTTCCGCCCAATCTTCTTACGCGCCGCAACGGCGATGGCTTTGTCCACCCAGCCCCGAAGCGCTTCTGGGTCTTCCAGGATTTCCTCCGGGACGGGATAGTACTGCATGGTGGCGCCCCCCTCGCCGAACGGCTGGAACGGGCTGAGGCCCCGATCTTCGTAGTCGCCCAGGTTCGAACCATCGACCTTGAAATACAACGAATCGTCATCCATCAGCGCGAAGAAGAGGTTGGCAGAATAGATGCCAACGCCGCCGAACATGTTCCGAGACGTGATTGGCACCACCCGGCCCAGCTGTTCGAGCGCGTACTCGTGAAACGTATTGCTCATGTCCCGTCCGTGACCCCCCAAATTTCCGGCGTTGCCATCTCGAGCAGATTGCCCGCCGGATCTCGAAAGTAGAACGATTCCCCGCCTCGAGGCCACGATTGTTCGTGCTCGATGGCCACGCCGTGCCGCTCAAGCCGCTCCCGCCACGCTTGCAGCTCCGATGCCCGGGCTCGGAATGCTACATGCCCGGGGCCGCGCGTACCATGGCCCGGGACCGGCCCGCTGGAGGCGGCCGCCAACTCCCTCGTGCTGTCGGGATTGAAGATCAGAAACACCGCGTCCCCACACCTGAAGAAAACGTGCCGGCCGGCGGCGCGGGCGATGCGCTCGAGTCCGAGAACCGAGGCGTAGAATCGCTCGGCGGCGTCCAAGTCGGTCGCATAGACCGACGTCTCGAGCACGCCTCGGATCTCCATCAGTGCGCTCTCATGACTGCGCGGGCCGAAAAGATCAGCGAGTTCCGGTGGTGCAAAGCGGCGCTCAGATCCGCTGCGGGGCAGCCACCGTACGCTCACTGGTGACGTTCCCGGTGTTCATCGTCCCGGCGGGCTCAAACATCAAGAGATGAACCTCCTCATCGGCAACGGGTCGATGCTCGATCCCCCGTGGAACGACGAGCAGCTCTCCCTTCGCAAGGTCGACCGTCCGGTCCCGGAATTCCATTCGCAGCGTCCCCTTGAGAACGAGAAACAGCTCATCCTCAGCGTCGTGCCGGTGCCAGCCGAACGGTCCCACCAGCTTTGCCAGCTTGACGTGCTGGCCGTTCAGTTCCGCAACGATCTTGGGCTGCCAGTATTCGGAAAACAAGCGAAACTTTTCGTCGAGATTCACTTTGTCCATGAACGACCTCGAGTCTCTCGGAACGCGTCGGTGCGGACCGGTCCCGGCGGGATTCTCAGGTGACGGGAGTGGCGGCGTAGGAGCGACGGTTCTCGAAGGTGCCCCACACGCGGCGCAAGCGGTCGCTGATCTCTCCTACGGTTGCGCGGGCGCGCACCGCCTCGATGATCGCCGGCATGAGGGGCTCCTCGCCTTCGGCGGCGACGCTCAGCACTTCGAGCGCCGACTCCCAGCGCCCCGTATCGCGGTGCACGCGGGCCCGCGCCAGCCGCTCGCGCTGCTCGGCGGCCAGACCGGAGTAGTCGGGAGCGGAAATCGCCGGAGGCGTTTCGTCTTCGATAAAGCGGTTGACGCCGACCACGGGCTCCCCACCGTTTTCCAGGGCCCGGTGATGCGCATACGCGGCCTCGGAAATGGCATCTTGAAAGAACCCTTTCTCGATCGCAGCCGCCGCACCGCCCAAGGAGTCGATTTTCGAGACGAGCTTCCCGGCCTCATGCTCGATCGCGCCGGTCAAGTGCTCGACGTAATACGAACCGCCCAGCGGATCGACGGTCCGCGTGGCGCCCGATTCATGGGCGAGTATCTGCTGAGTTCTGAGCGCGAGCTTGGCCGCGTTAGCCGACGGTAATGCCAGCGCTTCGTCATAGCCGTTGGTGTGGAGCGACTGTGTGCCGCCGAGCACAGCCGCGAGGGCCTGGATCGCGACGCGCACGACGTTGTTGAGGGGCTGCTGTGCCGTGAGGGTCGATCCGCCGGTCTGGGTGTGAAACCTCAGCAGACAACTCTTGTCGTTCCCTCTAAAACGGTCGCGCACGATTTTGGCCCATAACCTCCGGGCGGCACGAAACTTCGCCACCTCTTCGAAGAGGTCGTTGTGTGCCGCGAAGAAGAACGAGATTCTGGGCGCCAGCGCATCGACCTCGATCCCCGCTCGAGTGGCCCGGTCCAGGTACTCGATCGCGTCGGACAAGGTGAACGCCACCTCTTGCACGGCGGTCGCCCCCGCCTCGCGTATGTGATACCCGCTGACCGATATGGGATTGAACGGCATGCCCTCGTCGGTGACGAACCGAAAAACGTCCGTTATTAGCCGCAGAGAGGGCTCCGCAGGGTAAATGTACGTTCCACGAGCGGCATATTCCTTGAGCACATCGTTCTGGATCGTGCCCCGCAGCTGTGATGTGGGAACGCCCTGCTCCTCTCCCACGACGATATACATCGCCAGAAGCACGGCCGCCGTCGCGTTGATGGTCATCGAGGTGGACACCTCGGCCAACGGTATTTCCTCGAAAACCTGTGCCAGGTCGTCCACGGTATCGACCGCAACGCCCGCTCGGCCCACCTCACCCTCGGCAACCGGCGCATCCGAGTCGTAGCCCATTTGCGTCGGGAGATCGAACGCGATGGACAGCCCCGTCTGGCCGGCCGCGAGCAACTCCCGAAATCGGGCGTTGGTCACCGCGGCATTGCCGAATCCCGCGTACTGCCGCATGGTCCATAGACGACCACGGTACATCGTGGGATAGACCCCGCGCGTAAACGGGAAAACGCCCGGCGGCTCGGGCGATGTCCCGCCCTGCGGCCCGTAAACCGCCTCGATGGGGATTCCCGACGGTGAGGTCCTGTCCTCGCTCACGACGACGCGACCTCTTGGTGCTCGGCCACCGTGCGGTTGATGAACGCCACGTCGTCGCGGCTCCCGATCACCAGGGGCGTGCGCTGGTGCAGCGCTGCGGGCACGATGTCCAGAATGGGCTGAACGCCGTTGGATGCCGCTCCCCCAGCCTGCTCCGCAATGAGCGCCAGAGGGGCGGCCTCATACAGCAGTCGAAGCTTGCCTTTCGGTGACTTGGAGTCGGCCGGGTACATGAAGACCCCGCCGGCCACCAGGTTCCGATGAAAGTCCGCGACGAGCGAGCCGATGTACCGCGCGTTCTTTCTCGCGTCGTCGTTCCCATCAGCTCCTTTGAAAACACTCACTGCCCTCCGATAGGCTTCGGACCACCGACGGTAATTGCTCTCGTTGACGCTGTAGTACTTCCCAACCGCCGGCGTCTCGAGGTTGGTGCAGTTGAGCAGGAACTCACCGATGGTCGGATCGAGCGTGAAGGAGTGCACCCCAGTGCCCGATGTGTACACCAACACGGTGCTCGATCCGTAAATCACGTATCCCGCGGCCACCTGGCTCCGGCCGACCTGGAGACAATCTTCCAGGGTGCCGGGACCCTCGTCGCTCAGCCGCCGGTGTATGGAGAAGATCGTCCCGATCGACACGTTGACGTCGATGTTCGACGACCCATCGAGAGGGTCGAAGAGGACGACATACTTGGCCCGCCCCGCGCTCTCCGTGGTAGGGATCGGATTCTCTTCTTCCTCAGACGCCATCACGGCCACTCGCCCGCTGCGGCCCACCGTGAGTTTCAAGGTGTCGTTCGCGATCAGGTCGAGCTTTTGCTGAATCTCTCCCTGCACGTTGCGCGACTCAGCGCTGCCCAGAACGTTGATGAGCCCTGCGCGACGCACGTCGCGCGAGATGATCTTGGCGGCAACCGTGATGTCGTAGAGGAGATTGGAAAGTTCTCCGGTTGCTCCCTCGTGCAACCGTTCCTGCTCCATGATGAATCGCTCGATTGTGTTAAGCGACGTACCAGGCACCGTAGCGTCTCCCGTAGAGTGGCCGGCCTCCCCTGCTCGACTGAAAAATAGCGCCCATTCGACCGGATCGTTACGGTCCCGCCTCGATCCGTCCGAAACACACGAATGCCCCGCTTGGCGAGTCGCTCGAGGACCTCCGGGGCGGGATGCCCGTAGCTGTTCGACCCAACGCTGATCACGGCCGCATCGGGATCGACCGCTTCGAGCCACGCGGCCGTCGTGCTGCCGGCGGACCCGTGGTGCGCGACTTTCAGCACCTCGACGTCGCCCACCGACCCGAGAAGATGCGCCTCGGCTGCCGCGCCGATATCGCCGGTGAGTATGGCATCAAACGCGCCGTAGGACACCCGCACCACCACCGAGTTCTCGTTTGGGACGATCTCCTTGCGAGCCCATGCCGGTGAGGGGTGCAGGACCGCCACGGTGACGGAATCGGCCACGAGGGTATCTCCGGCCCGGGCGGCCCGCCAGGTAGCGCCGGTCCGATCCAGTGCCTCGAGGTATTCGAGATACAGACGCGTCCCGTGCGCCTGCGCCGGTTCCAACACCAGCGCCGGATCCAGGGCCCGGATGACCGCCGGCACGCCTCCCAGGTGATCGGCGTCGGCGTGGGTGGCTACCAGGACGTCCAGCCGCGGCACGGCCTGACGCCGAAGAAACGGCAGGACGACGGACCGCCCGGCATCGATCCAGAGTGTGCGGGGCCCGGCATCGACGAGGAGCCAGCTCCCCGGGGCGTCCGAATCGCAATCGCATCTCCCTGCCCAACGTCCAGAAAATACAGCGCAAGACCGGGGTACCGGTCGGTGGCGCACCAAGTGGATTCAGCGGCGATTCCCCAGCTCGATGCGGCAACAGCCGCCGTCAGACGGACGCGGGCGACCGCCCACGTGGGTCTGGCGCGGCAGAGCCACACCGTTACATCAGCAGCCCGAACCATGGGACGGCAAACGCGACCCCGGCGGTCTCGCGTATGTGCCCGAACGGGACGCGGCTGGCAACCTCGGCGATGCGCTCGAGAATAGCCAGGACGGCACCGGTGCCGGCCGCCATGGTCGAGCCAAGCGCAATGCTTGCGAACAAACCGGGGACCGCAAATCCGGCAAGCGGGACCGCGGCCAGATTCGCCACGACACCGATGGGTGCGACGGCCCCGAAAACGAACGCGGTAATGGGGGCGGTGGCCACCGTCGCGCCGACGGACGCGGCGAGCAGGTTCATGAGCGCCGAGCCCCGGACGGACTGAGGCAACATCCTTCGCGCGGTGTCCGTGCCCCACACCGCTGCAGTGGAAAGCCATGCGCCAACGCTCGTCGCGGCTCCAGGATCGACGCTCACGACCGCAAGCACCGCGACGGCCAGCACCGCCGACGGAGGCGGATGCCGCTGCCGCAGCCGTCCGGCCGCCTGTACGGTGACAAAGGTGGCCGCTCGAGTAGCGGGCGCTGGAAACCCGAGGAGCGCCACGTAGCACCAGGTGACCGTCGTGCTCACAACCCACACCCACCGTCTCATGCCCAGCCACCGAAGCGCCAGCAGTACCCACCCGGCGGCGATGCCAACGTGGAGCCCCGAGATGGCGAGGAGGTGCGCGAGGCCCGCGTCGGCAAACTGCTGCCGAATCGCGGGCTCAAGATCACCTCGGCGGCCAAGGACCAGCGCATGTACGATCGGTGCACGCTCACCGTAGAGGTGGGCGAGCCGCATGGCCACTTGATCGCGTATCACGAAACGGAGGCCGGCACGGCTACCCAGTAACCGGAAATGGTGTACGCGAAACACACCACCCCCGCGATAGATCCCCACCGCGACGAGGTGCCGGCCGGCGATAGGGGCGTCCGGCGTCATCCGCAGACGGAGGTCGCCGCCACACCCACCCGCGGCGTGTAGAACGGCCCCCGATGTAACGCCTCGCCGCCCGGGCCGGTCCTGGACCGCGATGAGCGCCGCGTGTGGCCCCGGTGCCCACTGCGCCGCGCACGTGAGCCGTTGGGCCAGGCGGTGCACCGTTCCGATTCCCAACCCAACCACGGCGGCGGCAAGGAGATACGAACCGGTGCCCCGCCGAACCAGCGACAGAGCGGCCGCGGCGATACCAATCGCCGCAGCGCCCCTTGGTACCAAAAAAACGAGGCCGACCCAGAGGCCAGCCCCGAAGGCAATTGCGAGCCGCGCCACGGACGGCCCTAGAACGGGGTCACCCCCTCCCTCCAGCTCCCGGTGACGGAGCGGGATGACCATCTCGGGGCGATGCCTGCACCCGCCGGAACCCTTCCATCAGTACGACCGCGACGCTGGCCCGCTCCTGGTCACCCTCCATGGATACGCGCTCGATCACCTCACCCGCGTTTTGCGTGACGTATCGCGGGGAAAGGCGGTTGAGTGCGTACACGTACACGTCTTCCTTGCAGAGATCGCACCCACAGAACGTCGGGAAATCGGTTCTCAGCCGGTCGTATTCACTGGCGACCACACCCTCCGTAACGTTCTTTACCCCACGACGGTCAACCTCCTCGACACTCGGGCATTCTCAACCCGGGTCCCGGTGAACGTGGCGCCGGTGGTACCGGTGATCGTCACCGTCATGTACGAACCCACCAAACTCGGGGACCCATCGACCATCACGACCTTGTTGGTGCGGGTGCGCGCTTGGAGGAAATCTCCACGCCGCGAACGACCCTCCACCAGAACCTCCTGTGCCGAACCGACGAGCGCATTGTTCTTCGCACGCGCGGTTCCACGGACGACGTCGATGAGGCGCTCAAGTCGCTCTCCAGCGACCGCATCGGGAATCCGGTCCGGGATCCGGACAGCGGGCGTCCCGGCCCGGGGTGAGTACCTGAAGGTGTAAGCGTCGTCGAACCCGGCGTCGGTGACGAGACTCACGGTTTCGAGAAAGTCGCCCTCGGTCTCACCGGGGAAACCCACAATGAGGTCGGTACTGACGGCGAGCCCCGGTATCGCAGCTCGCAGCTTCGCCAGGCAGTCGAGGTATCCAGAGCGGGTGTAGCGCCGGAGCATCCGCTTCAGGACTCGAGACGATCCGCTCTGCGCCGGAAGGTGGACGTGCTCGCAGACTGCGGGCACCTCGCCCATCGCCTCCACGACCCGGCTGGTGAAGTCGTTGGGGTGCGGGCTCGTAAACCGCAGTCGCTGCACACCGCCAATCGCCCCCACGGCTCGGAGGAGGTCGGCGAAATCGTGTTCGCCGTCGTGATAGCTGTTCACTGTTTGTCCGAGGAGTGTGACCTCACTCACGCCGCCGGCGACGAGCCGCTCGATCTCGCGGCACACGTCCACCAATCTGCGGCTCCGCTCGGGACCGCGCGTCATCGGAACGATGCAAAACGTGCACCGATAATCGCAGCCTCGCTGCACGGTGACGAACGCGCTCGACGCCGTCTCGCTCCGCGTAGTGACGTCCTCGTAGTGCTCGAGCGGCTTGAAATCTACGTCAGCTGCCCGTTGGCCTATGCGCGCGCCCTCAATCAACCCGGGGAGCGAGCGATATCCGTCGGGGCCGGCAACCAGATCGACGTGCGGCGCTTGATCGAGAAGCGTGGGCCCGAGACGCTGTGCCATACACCCCACCACACCCAAAACGTCTCCAGCCCGTTTGTGTCGTTTGAGATCGCCCAGCCGACCCACGACGCGTTGTTCCGCGCGGTCGCGCACGGCACATGTATTCACCAGCATGACGTCCGCCGTGGCCGGGTCATCGCTCATGACGTACCCGTGGCTCCCAAGCAGCCCCTGAATGAGGTCGCTGTCAGCGACGTTCATCTGACACCCGTAGGTCTCGACGTACAGGCTACGCGCTGTAGTCAGGTCATTCCTCCGCGAGCCGGTTCGGCATAGAGGCACCCATCTTCCCACCGCATGCGCGCCGCGACGCGCGGCACCTCGGCAAGATCGGAACAAAGATAGGCCGACAGGTAATCTTCCGTCAGGCACTCCACTCTGCCCTGGCGGTGCCCGGTCACCACCGCATCACATGCGGCGCCGTGCCGGGCACGACGGTAGCGCGACCCCTTGTGCGACGCGAGAGAGCGCAGCTCGGCTGCGCGGCGTGATACGGTGTCCGGCGCCACCGGTGGGCCCAGCCTGCCCGCCGGTGCGCCGGGTCGCTCCGAATACGGAAAGACGTGTAGGTACGTGAACGGCAGGGCGTCGACGACCGCGACCGTCGCCTCGAAGTCCCGCTCCAATTCGCCGGGAAACCCCACCATCACGTCCGCTCCCAAGCCGAACGTGGGAAGTCGGGCAGCCAGGCGCTCGAGCCGCGTCACATACCGAGCAGCCGTATACCAATGCCGTCCCATCCGCCGGAGGAGCCGGTCGCTGCCGGACTGCAGCGGCGCGTGAAGGTGCGGAGCGAGCCGGTCAGGTGCCCCCACCATGAGATCGGCGATACGGTCGTCCACCTCGGTCGCCTCGATGGACGAGAGTCGGAACCGCACGCCTGGCACGCGAGACACCAGGTACTCGAGCAGTCGTCCGAGGTCTGCCGGGGGCGGCAGATCGGCCCCGTAAGACCCAATGTGCACCCCAGTCAGGACGATCTCCGGATGCCGGGCGGCCAGCGCTTGGGCCTCTTCCCCGAGGTCACGCATGGGTCGGGAGCGGCTAGCACCTCGCGCAAGAGTCGTAGCGCAAAAAGTGCAGTGCTCGTCGCAGCCGTCCTGAATCTTGAGCCAGGCCCGGCCGCCCCGGGCGAACGACCGAAGAATCGGGTCGATCTGATCGGTGGCGAGCCCGAGGGCGTCGAGCACGTCGGCGACCCCCGCTCCACCTACCACGGCCGTGACGCCGGGCAGGGCCGCAATGCGGCCGTCATCGAGAGCGGCGGCACACCCCATCACGACGGTTCGCGTCTCGGGACGCCGCCGGGCAATCCGCCGGACGAGGCCGCGCATCTTCGCCTCGCCCGTATGCGTCACGGTGCACGAATTCACCACAGCGGCATCGGCACACGCGACGTCATCGGTGATGACCGCGCCCGCCGTCTCAAGCGCCTGGCGGACCACCTCCGTGTCGTACTGGTTGGCCTTGCAGCCAAAGGTATGGAGGTAAACGCGCATTCAGGGCCGAAGCTGAAGGCCGAGGGCCACCTGCCAGACACGCTCTTTGGCGTTGCCGCCGTCGCGTAGCACGCGCTCGAGACTCAAATCGAGGTTGGCGCGGCCGCCCGCCATGCTCATCGCGGACCCCATGGCGAGGTCGATTTCCCGCGGCTGCTCGGCGTTCGCGCTGAAGGGCAGTTGCGCCCATCTCACTCCCAGCCGAAGCGGGAACTTCGATAGCCCGCTCTGGGGACCTCCGATTTCGACTCCCGCCCCGACTTCCCACGTGTCGAATGCGACACCGCGCCCCAGCGGGGCGAGGTCCGGGGCCGCGTCCGACCAGGTCCGCCGCGTGGCGGTGCCCGAAAACCGGAAAGCTGGATGCGGCGTGTATTGTAGACCGCCCGTGAGCGAGACCGGTAGATCGACGTCTTCGGTTACCGTGGACGACTGGGACCGCTCGAGGCGCGTGTCGATCCGAACAGCGGCGGCAAGCCAGAGCGTGCTCACCGGCGCGGTCAAGATTCCCACGGACATGCCGAGGCCCGAGAAACCCTCGTCCACCGAATCCGCGAAGGGCCGCAAGGACGCGTCAGAGAACTGGCGCAGCACTCGGGACTTCGTCCTCCCACCGAGAATGTGTCCAGCTACACCGACCGAGACCGTCGACAGCGGCGACCACGAGAGCGCTGCCCGCACGTCCGTGATGCCGCCCTTGGAGCTCACACGGTCCACGACGTCGACGGGTTGTCCGCCGACCAGCACTTGGTCGGACGCCGTGACATCGAATGTCCGCTCTGCATACCCGGCGTACCCAACCGAATATCCGAATCTGCTGCGGCCCAACGACCCTCCAATCAGCAGCAAGGGAAACGTCGTGGCGCGCAATCCCGTGGCGCTCACGCCACCAGCCGTGTAACTGCGGAACTCGGTGGCCCAGGAGGCAGCCACGGTTACGCGAGTGAGCCGGGCCGGCGCGGCCGGGTTGAGCGGTGACTCCGGGTCAAATGCGACGCTGCCACCCCCCACGGCCCGCGCGGCCACTGCTGCCTGCCGGGCCGGGAACCCAATACCGAGCACCCCGTATGCAGAGTTCTGCGCGGCGAGCGGGAGCGGGAGTGCCGCCGCCAGAGCGAGTCCGTACACGAGGAGCCGGCGCCCAGTCATCGGGACGCGCCCACCAGCGTCGGCGTAAACGTGACGTTCAGCACGGGCGTCGCCCCGGGGGTCCCGGCCGACCCGAAGCGAAGCTCCGTAAGGGCGGCTCCCTCGTTGGCCGGAATCAACATGATCGATCGGGGAAGGAGGCTGTCCCCTCGCCACCCCGCGATGATGTGCGTGACGTCCACCACCACCGTGTCGGAGTTACCGACGCGCACGAACCCAGCACGAGTCAACGAGTCCGACGGTTGAACGACGAATGGGCCGCACAGGTTGACGGTACATGTGGGGGATTTCGGTCCGAAGTCGGCGGCGACGGCATACGCCATGACACGAGCCGTGTCGCTCGGCGCCCCGATCGCGGGCTCCGTAGGCACCAGGAGGAGCCGCGCACGGAGCACCTGAGAAGAGTCGACGATGCTCGAGGGCAGCGCCGTTCGTAACAAGACTCGGGCTGACGGGCTCCCGCCCACCACGTTGTCGCCAACGGCTACGGGCGGCAGACCCGGTGACAGGAACGTCGTAAAGCGAGCCAGCCGCGCATCGAACCGCTCGACGGACATCCCGGAGGAATCGGCCTGAACGAACCTGGCCAGGGCCGGCCCTTCGACCGAAAACCTGCCCTCGAGGACCACATAGGCTGGCGCCGGCGCCCTCAGCGCGACACCGATCGCAGTGTTCCGATTGTCCGTATCGAACGTCGGAAAAGCCGATCGCGGCATGACCGCCGCGACTCGGCCGGAGCGCAAAGTGTCGGGTAGGGCGATGGTGGCGATGAGCGTGCTAGCGTCAAAGAACGGCGAAACGTCTGCGTGTGTCGTCAGGGTATCGAAACCGAGAGGCATGCGATGGACTAGCAACTCCAGTCCGCCGACCGCGGCACGCCGCTCAATGACGAGCTCCACACGAAATGAGTCGACGGCCACGACCTCGATGGATGTCGTATCGGAGATCGTGCTGTCCGGTGGAATCAGGAACACTCTAGTGGGAAACGAGTTGAACTGGACGATCACGCGGCTGTCACCTGACCCAACTGGGGTGGCAACCTGAAGCTGCTGTGCCTCGTGGGCCGCGACAGACCCACGGAACGAGCTGTCCAGCACGATGGCGTTGGCGATGACCGTGTCCACGGCGCTCAGGGAGACCGACGGGCAAAACTCAGGGCAGGCTCCTGGTGCCGACACTTCTTCGGCACAGCCCGTGCCCGCGAGCGCTACCAAGCATACACCTACCCACGAGGCCCCCCCGAACTTCACTGCCCCTCTGCTTCGTCGCGTCAAGTAATCACTCCGTCGATTCCGAGTTCGGCCCGCTCGAGTCCCCCAAAAGCAGAGCGCCGCGCATACTGTTGCAACACCGGTACGGTCGTTCAGTGCCCGTGGGCATCAGTTCGCCACGAGGCTTATCCGTGTGCGGGGCGGGGCTACCGGCCCTCGTCGGCACCGACATAATCGCGCGGCAGTCGCACTCCGAGCCTGGCCAGCATCTCGTAGTTGTTAGTGCGCGACCAGGAACCCATCTCCTCCCATGAGATCTCGGCGGTGCCGTCGCGTCCCACCACGGTCGCCACGTCCCCGACCCCGACCCCGACCTCAGCGGTACCGGCAGACCCCACGTCGACCGTCGTGAGATCCATTGAGATCCGGCCCACGACCGGCCGGCGTACGCCGTTGAGCAGCACGTCGGCCCGATTCTGAGCCACCCTGGGCAGGCCGTCGGCATACCCAAACCCGAGCGTCGCTACCCTCGTGTCCGCCGGCGCCACCCAATCACCCCCGTACCCCACGGATTCTCCTGAACGGATCGTCCGTACGCTCACTACCCGGGCGCGAACGGACGCAACCGGCCGGGGAGCCGGGAGGTCGTATCCCATGCGCCCTCCGTACAGGAAGATACCAGGCCGCACGAGGTCGAGGGTCTTCGCCAGCCGGAAGACGCCCGCGCTGTTGGCCACATGCAGGAGCTCGGGACGGGTCTTGAGACCGTTGACCGCAGCATGGAACCGATCCCACTGGGCCGCGACCGATTCCGGTGATTCATCGGCCGAATGGAGATGGGTAAACGCCCCCTCGATGGCCGGTGACGCGGAAACGCGGTGCGACTCGTCCCACCGGATTCCTGCACGGCCCATCCCCGTGTCGATCTCCAGATGGTAGGGGAGGTCCCACTCACCAAGAGTGGCTGGATCGTCGAGCACGGCTCTCAAGTCGTACTGCCGGTAGTGCTCCCGTTGCTCCTGGCGGGCCGGCGTGAAGACGACGATCGGCCCGCCGATAGAGGCATTCCGCAGCTCTACGGCCTCATCGAGCGTAGCCACGCCGAACCCCCACAACGCCGGTTGGCCCTCGAGCGCGCGCGCGACACGAATAGCGCCCAGTCCGTACGCGTTCGCTTTGACCATGGGGAGGAGAGCAGCCCCGGGAGCGACATCCCGAATCGCCGCCGCGTTCGCGACCAGATTGGCCAGGTTTACTTCGACCCAGGCCCGTTCCCTGGGCGCGCGCGTTGACACGTTCACAGCTCGGCCGGTATTGTACCGGCGGGAGAAGCCAAATGCAAGAACCATCAGCGCTTGGACGCGTAGTTGAGCTCGTGCGGGACCTCCGCCAACGGTGCCCCTGGGATGCGGCTCAAACGCGTGAGACCCTGCGGCCGTACTTGGTCGAGGAGGTCATGGAACTCGATCAGGCCCTCTCGCGTGGCGACCTGGGCCTCGTGCGCGCGGAGCTCGGCGACCTATTGCTCCACCTCGCATTTCAGATCGTCCTGGGCGAGGAGAGCGGATCGTTCGGCGCCGAAGACGTGACGAGGACGATCGAAGACAAGATGCGTCGCCGCCACCCGCACCTGTTCGACGGAGGCGAGCGACCGGAGTCCTGGGAACGGCAGAAACTCCAAGAGCGCTCAGCACCACATCACAGCGTGTTGGATGGGCTGCCGCCTGGATTACCCCCCCTGATCGCGGCCACACGGCTGCAAGAGCGCGCGGCTGGAGTCGGGTTCGATTGGCCCGACGTTTCGGGACCGCTCGAGAAGGTGCGGGAAGAGCTAGGAGAGCTCGCGGTCGAGATCCAAGGGCAATCGTCGGCGGAGCGCATCGAGTCGGAGGTGGGGGATCTACTGTTCGCCGCCATCAACCTGGCCCGGAAAGCCGGTTGCGATGCACGCTCGGCTCTCGAAAAGGCTAACCAGCGGTTTCTCGAACGTTTTCGCAAGGTTGAGACAATGGCCGGCGAGCGCGGCATTGACGTTGGATCGGCAGATCTGAAAGTGCTAGACGAGCTGTGGGAGGAGGCGAAGCGGAGCCTAGCCTGAGCACGGCTGCCGCGCACCCCTCAGGGGCGCAGACGGTGCATCTGACGGGGAAAGGCGATGGTTTCCCGCACATGCGGAACACCGCAGATCCACGCGACCGTGCGTTCCAGGCCGAGACCAAATCCCGAGTGGACAAAGGTCCCGTACTTCCGTAGGTCGAGGTACCACCCGTACGCATCTTCCGGCAGTTTTTCTTCACGGATCCGCGCCAACAGTATGTCGTGGTCATCCTCGCGCTGGCTCCCACCGATGATCTCGCCATAACCCTCAGGCGCGAGACAATCGTTGTTGAGCACCGTACGCGCATCGTCGGGGTTCTGCTTCATGTAGAATGCTTTGACGTCGCGTGGGTAGTTGAAGACAAACAGGGGTCTGCCAAACTGTTCGGCGAGTAGCGTCTCCTCGTCAGCTCCCAGGTCCTCCCCCCACTCGATTCCGGCCCCCAGCTCCCTGAGTTTCGCTACCCCATCGGTATACGAGATGCGGTCAAACGGCGGCACGACCTTCTCGAGGACGGCGGTGTCCCGCTCGAGCTGCTTCAAGTCGTCGGCCCTCCGGTCGAGGCACCGCGCCACCACGTACGACACGAACGATTCTTGGAGCCGCATGTTGTCGTTCGAATCGTACCACGCTACCTCGGGCTCGATCATCCAGAATTCGGCCAAATGACGGCGAGTTTTCGATTTCTCCGCCCGGAAGGTCGGCCCGAAGCAGTACACTTTCCCCAAAGCGGCGGCGGCGGCCTCCACGTACAGCTGGCCCGTCTGCGCGAGGTAGGCCTTGCCCAGATCGAAGTAATCCGTTTCGAAGAGGCTCCCACTCGACTCACCCACTGCTGCGGTGAGGAGGGGAGAATCGACCAGAATGAAATCCCGCTCATAGAAAAAGTCTCGTATCGCCTGAATGATCTCATGGCGTATTCGCAGGATGGCTACCTGATTGCGGTTTCGCAGCCAGAGATGCCGATGCTCGAACAGATAGGTCAGGCCGTGCTCTTTCGGCGTGATAGGAAAGTCGGGGCTCTCGCCCAAGATCTCGAGGTCGATTAACGCGAGCTCGACCCCACCCGGAGACCGCACGTCTTCTCGCACCTCACCTCTGACGGCAACCGCCGTCTCCTGGGTGAGCCTCCTGATCTCCTCCCAGACAGAAGAGGACACTTCCCGCTTGACCGCAACCACCTGCAGGTAGCCGGTGCCGTCGCGCAGCACAACGAAGGCCACTTTCCCGCTCGAGCGGGTGGTGACGACCCAACCCCGGATGGTGGCTTCACGACCAATCGCGTTACGAAGACCGCGGATACGTGGAATGTCTTGCATTGGGCGCGAATCCTATCGCTCGCCGTTCCGGGTGTCAAACGCGTTTGCCCGGCGTGCCCGCGACTACCCGACCCGGAAGAGCTCCATTCCCCGCTCGTAGCGGCGCTGAATTCGTTGTCGAAGGAGGGCATGCTCACCACGTCTCAATGCCGGGTCTCGGTCGATGAGATTCATTGCTGCCCTGCGAGCCGCCAGGACGAGGTCGCCATCTCGCGTCAAATCGGTATACCGCAGAACGAGGCCGCCCGATTGCCGTGATCCGGCAAGCTCACCCATCCCCCGCTCCTTGAGATCGAGCTCGGCAATGCGGAAACCGTCGGCGGTCTCGGCAAACTGCCGAAGCCTTCCCACCGAGGGGTAGTGATCAGTCAGGAGGATGCAGTGGCCCTCGTCACCACCCCGACCGATGCGGCCCCGGAGTTGGTGGAGCTGGGCCAATCCGAATCGTTCGGGATGCTCGATGAGCATCACGTTGGCTGTGGGAACGTCTATACCCACCTCAATCACGGTGGTGGCCACGAGCACGCGGGTCGCGCCATCGCGAAACGAACGCATCACGCGGTCGCGCTCGTCCGCCTTCATGCGGCCGTGCACGAGCCCTACGGACACGGGCGCGAGCGCCTTGGTCAGTCGTTCAGCCATCGTGGTTGCGGCCTTCAGGTCCGCGCGCTCGGATTCCTCGATGACGGGATACACGACGTACGCCTGCGATCCCTCACCGCACTGCGCCTTGAGGAACTCGTAAATCGCCTTCCGGTCTTTCCCCGAGCGGATCCCGGTCGAGACCTGGCCGCGGCCCTCCGGCTTTTCGCGCAGAACCGAAATATCGAGATCCCCGTACAGCGTGAGTGCCAGAGTTCGCGGAATCGGGGTGGCCGACAACAGGAGCACCTCGGGCGACTCGCCCTTTGCGATCAGAGCCGCCCGCTGCTCGACGCCGAAGCGATGCTGCTCGTCGATCACCACCAGGCCAAGCGCCTTGAAGTCGGTGGCGTCTTCAATCAATGCGTGCGTACCAATCACGATGCTCGCCTCTCCCATTGCGAGTCGGCGGCGCACCGCAGATTTCTCCAGCGGCGTGAACCGTCCGAGCAGCCGCTCGGGCACGATGCCAAGCGGCGCCAAGAGCTTCGTGAGCGTGCGTCCATGCTGCTCCGCCAGGAGCTCGGTGGGCGCCATGAACACCGCCTGGTAACCATTTTCGACGGCAAGTAGCATGGCGAACAGCGCCACGACGGTTTTGCCCGTTCCCACATCTCCCATCAGCAGCCGGTGCATGCGATCGCTTCCAGCCAGGTCGGCGGTGATCTCCCTAATGGCGTGTTTCTGGCCCTTCGTCAGCTGGAACGGAAGGGCGTTCTTCAGATTGGTCGTCAGCTGCTTCTTGAGATCGAACTGGAGAACCTTGGTTGGGCGTTTCGCGAGGTATCGCGCCCGCGCGACGACGAGCTGAAGGTCGAAGAGCTCTTCAAAGGCGAGCCGTCGACGGCCTGCTTCGACCATATCGGGTGACACCGGACGGTGCAGCGCGACCAGCGCCTTCTCAAGCGGTACCATTTCCACCGCATCCTTGACGGACGGGGGCAAGACATCAACAACCGTGGACAGGATCTCGTCCAAGTGTGTTGCTACGATGCGCCGGATGAGGCGATGGCTCAGGCCCTCGGTGGCCGGATAGACCGGCAGCACCATGCCCTGCTCGGGGGACTCATCTCCGTCGGGCTCGTCGGCATCTGCAAGGATGACGTGCTCGCGCGGCACCGCTTGGCGGCCGTGGTAGTACTTCACCGGACCCGTCACGAGGAGAAGCTGACCCTGCTTGATGCTGCGCTCGAGAAAGGCCTGACCGGGCCAGGCGCATTCGATTACTCCGGAACCGTCCTTCAACACGGCCCGAAACACCCGTAGCCGCCGCCGCGTCGGGACCACGCCAGTCGACAGCACGCGACCCACCAGCGTCACCTCGTCCCCAACGGAGGCCCTTGCTGCCGGCGTCACGCTCCGCGCGTCGAGGTACCGGTGCGGGACGTGATACAGGAGATCTTCGGCGGTGATGACGCCGATCCGCGCAAAAGCCTCGGCGCGCCGCGGCCCGACCCCCTTGAGGAACTGCACCGGGGTATCGAGCTGCACGACCATCAGTCGGCCAGCAAGCGCTCGGCGAAGCCGACGGGGTCGAAGACTTCGAGGTCGTCCAACCCCTCACCGAGACCAAGGAATCGAATGGGAACGTCGAGCTCGCGCTTCAGCGCGACGACCGCCCCCCCCCGGGCCGTGCCGTCGAGTTTCGTGATGATGAGCCCCGTAATGGGCACCGCGTCGGTGAATGCGACGCCCTGACGCACCGCGTTCTGCCCAACAGTCCCGTCCAGGACCAGGAGACTTTCGTGGGGAGCGCCCACGCGGCGGCGCGCCAGAACACGGACGATCTTTTTCAACTCCTCCATCAGGTCGGCATGGGTATGCAGTCGACCCGCCGTATCCACGAGGACGACCTCGATGCCCCGCGCCTCCGCAGACACCAGGGCATCGAAGGCTACAGCCGCCGGATCGCCACTACCGGTCACGTAGGGAACGCCCAGGCGTTCGGCCCAGCTCTGGAGTTGCTCGCTCGCCCCCGCTCGATAGGTATCGGCGGCCGCGAGAAGGACCGTCTTCCCCTGGCGGAGCAGCCGGTGAGCGATCTTCGCGGTTTGGGTCGTCTTCCCGACCCCGTTCACACCAAGCATCAAGACAACAGCGGGCCCCGCGTCGTCACCGGAAGCCAAGGCTCCGGGATCGTCGGGGCCCGCGAGCACCTTGGCGATCTCATCGCGCAGGTTTTCGCGAAGACCGTCCCAGTCCTTGAGTTGTCCTCGCCGGAGCTGTTCGTCGAGATACTCGGTCAACTCGAAGGCCACCGGTCCGAAGTCCGCTTCCAGAAGAACGTGTTCCATGCGTTCCAGGGAGTCGCGGTCGATACCCCGAACGAGCACGGCCACGTCGGTCAGCGCGACGCTCTTGATCCGCTCCCAAAGCTGGCCCACCTAGGGAAGGCCCCGCCGCAGCCGCCAGGCCCATTCCCCCACGAACGCCAGGACCGCAAAAGCGAACCACCACCACCGATCCCTCGGCCGGACCTCGACGAGGACGTACGCGTCGCCGCCCTCGGTTGGCGGAATCGTCGGGTCGTGCAGACGGTGTTCGTCCGAATACCCCTCGACAGCAATCACGCCCCCGGCTTCCGCCACGTCCGGGGCCGCCCACTGGTACACGCCCGGATCGAGATCGAGTGAGGCAGCCCCCTCCCCGTCGAACCGAAGGGCATGCACTGTCGCCGTGTCCGCGCCCGTGATATGCACCACGACCGAGTCGGGCAGAGAGTCCGCGGTCCATCGGAACGCGGTGCCCCTGCCACGAGGTACAACCTCAGCGGCGGTGAGCAGGGCTTGCTCGCGCAGCGCCGCGGCGCCGAGCAGCCAGTCGACGCCACTGGCCACCACCGCTCGGTATGCCTCACGCGGGGCTCCGCCCCGGAACGCCCAGCGCCAGAAACCGCCCCCTGCCGTGACGAGTCTCCGGACGCCACCGGAATCGCGCCCGACCAAGACGGGCCGCTCGGTTCCCCTGCGACCGGAGCGCGCCGCCAGTCCAACCCAATCGGCATCGCCCGGCGCCAAGGGCCTCACCCCCGTGAGCGGCGGTACGGAATCCCACCGAACGGCCGCGAGACGGCCCGCGAGCGGTGATGACGGGACATCGGTCCCAACGTACCAATCACCGCCGAGCGACGCCCCGCGGAGGTCCAGCCCCTCCGCCCAATGCCAGCTCGGCTGGCGACTCCGGCCACGCCACTCGGCCAGCGTCGCGGCTCTTGCAATCACGAGACCCGCCGACCGGGACGCTCGACGCACGTCGCCATCCGAAACCGCTGTCTGGGTGCGCATGTCTACCCAGCGCCCCGGACCAACCCTGGCGAAGGAACGGACAGGCGCATTGACGACCTCGAGCAACACCGAGGCCAGGAACCGGCCTTCCCAATCCGGGGTGTCCACAACAACCGCAATGGCAGGCTGCTCGGTCACCGTCACGAGACGCCATCGCACATCATCTCCGGGCTCGGCGTCACCGGGTGTAGAGAGAGCGAACGTCAGGACGTGTGTGCCGGGCGCGAGAGACCCGGGGCGCAGTCTGAGGGTTCGACGGGCGACGTCCGTCCCCGGACCGAGGCGAAGATCGGTGCGCAACAGCCGGCGGCCACCGGTGCGGATCTCCAACTGCGATGTGGAGCTCGCCAGCTCCCCTTGCCTGGCTACGAGGAGGGTCACCGCAATCGAGTCACCGCGCTGCACACGGCGCTCGAGGTCAACGTCGATGATCGAGACGTTGGGCACCGTATCCCTTGGAAGGAGCACGAACCGCACGCCGCGCAAAAGGCTGGGCGGAATCGATTGGCCGTCGGCAATTTCTCCATCCGTTACGACGATAACCGGCCCTCCGCGGGAGACGGCTACACGGAGCGCATCGGTCAGCTCGCTCGATCCGGCGGACGGAGGAAGGGTGTCGAGCCGCGCCAGGCCAGTCCCGAACATGAGCACGGACGCAGGCGACGGAGCCAATGCCAGGGCGGTGTCGAGCGCGGTGCGCCAGTGCCCACCTGGCCCGTCCATGCTGAGCGATCCGTCGAGCAATACCGTTGGCGGCGCGCCCGCCGCGCGGCTGGTACGGCTCGGGTTGAAAAAGAGTAGCGCGAGCGAGAACAGGCCGAACGTCCGGAGTGCCGCCAACCCCAACCCAGAGCGCCCCAGCCCCTCGCGTCCCAGATAGACGGCCAGCGCAACAGCCGCCGCGGCAACGCCAACGAGAATCACCGCGAGCATGCCAACGCCTCCTCCAAGCTAAACCGGCCTTCATGCAGGGCGCGACCCACAATCACCCCGGCCAGGCCCGCCGATCGGGCGGCCACGAGCTCCGCGAGACCCGACACGCCACCGGATGCTATGACATCTGCGCCGAGTGGCACGAGCTTCGCCGCCCCTCCCACATCGCAACCAGCGAGCAGACCGTCGCGGGCCATGTCCTTGTACACCACGTGGCGCACTCCCGAGTCGATCGCCCGACTCACCAAAGCGGTGACGGAGACCTCAAGCAATTTGCGCTCACCGCGCACCGCCGGCTTGCCGTTCCGAACATCGAGCGCAACCGCCAGGCTCGCTGCACCAGCCTCTCGAATGATGTGTGCCAACGCACTCGGAATAGTCACTGCGGCCGTGCCAACAATCGCCCTCGCGGCGCCCGCCTCGAGGGCAATCTGGACATCGCGTGTCGTGCGCAAGTTACCACCAACCTGGACGGAGATGTTGGGTAGCCGGGTGATCCGACGGAGGACAGCGGTATTGTCCTTGCCGGTATCAAAGGCCCGGTCCAGGTCGACTATATGGAGCCAGGTCGCACCCGCCGTCGCGAACGCCTCGGCTTGGGCTTCGGGTTCAGTGGCGTAGGGTGTCTCCCGGAGGTGCTCCCCTTCGACCAGCCGCACGACCCGTCCGTCCTTGATGTCGATGGCGGGGTAGATCTGCACCGACGACTAAGCCCGTGGCGGCTCAGTTACCACCCAGTACGAGTTCATAAGTCGCGGGACCGTCGAGCAGGAGGTCGTAGTGGCGGCGGAGGGAATCGAACTCTTCGTGTCTCGCATCCGGCAGCGGCTCGCCTTCTCCGAAATCCACCGATCTGGGATTCAGAAACCGGCCGTTCTTGAGAAACTCGTAGTGTACGTGCGGCCCGTTGGCCAGCCCAGTCATGCCCACGTACCCTACCACCTGTCCCTGTGCGACCCGTACCCCGGACCGAATCCCCCGGCGTATCCTGCTCATGTGAGCGTACCGGGTCTCGATGCCCTTGGCGTGCCGCACCTTGACCATCAATCCGTACCCACCGTCACGGCTGGCGAACTTCACCACACCGTCGCCCGTGGCGTAGATCGGCGTGCCCGTGCCGGCGGCGTAATCGACCCCGTAGTGGGCTCGCCAGCGACCCAACACAGGATGGAACCGGCGGCCAGAAAAACTCGAGTAGATTCGCAGGTACGCGACCGGATTGCGTTTGAACGCTCGGCGCAGGGAGACGCCGCGCGCATCGAAATAGGTATTGCGCCCCTGGTCATCGACGATCACGTACGCGGTGTTCTCCACCCCCCGCGTTTCCAGCTTGGCCGATACCAGGCGGCCGTACCGCACGTCTCCGAGAGACGAAGCAAGGCGGTCGTACAGCAGTCGAAAGCGATCACCGGGATAAACTTCTCGCGAGAAGTCGATGTCCCATCCGAACACGCCGTCCGCGAGGTCGGCGATGAGTCGATCTCGTTGCGGAGCATCGAGCACCGAATCGGGAATGACTCGGTGAATCGACTCGTACAGCGAACCCTCGATGACGCCCTCGAACCGCATCGTTCGGGCGCGCCACTCTATCTGCTCCATCTCCCCCGTCCACCCGTCATCGCCCCGCCGCAGCTGGAGCCGCTGATCGGCGTCGAGTCGAACCGCGATGCCAGTCGGAGTGGACTCACCGACCGCGTATCGGAACTCGAAGACGCGTCCGGCTCGGATGCGGCGAGGATTGAGCGAGGGCGCGGCTCCGAGCACGTCATACATCTCGTTCCCCGTGATCCCCTGTCGGCCGAGCAGCGCGGAGAGCGGCTCATCGAGATGCAGCGTGTCGGTACGCTCGGTATAGGCGAAATCCACGACGATCGGGGGTGCAACTGGGAGCCGCCGAAGTGACCACGCTCGCCCTGCACCCCAAAACGTCCCCAGCGCCGCCACCGTGATCACGGCGCCCACGGCGTACCGGTGATGCAGCATCAATCCATCTGTCGGCGGATAAAAGTCGGGATCTCCATTTCTGCGACCTCTCCCGGCTCCGCCTTGGGATTCGAGGGACCCCGGGGCGGCTGGGGTGTGGCCGGCGGCGGAGTGGGTTGGGGAGCGGAGGGGCGTGACGAGCGCTGAGGAAACGGGAGCACCCCAGGCATGCCGCGGCCGTGGCTGGCGCCCTGAACCGCCTCTTCCCTGTCGAAACCCGTCGCGATAACGGTTACCCGGATTTCCCCTTCCATCGCAGCGTCGTGCACGGCCCCGAAAATGATCTCAGCCTGGTCGCCGGCCGCGTCATGCACGATCTCACTGATTTGATTGACCTCCCCGAGGACGAGATCGTCGCCGCCCGCTATGTTGACCAGGACGCCCGTCGAGCCACCGATGGAGACGTTGTCGAGCAGCGGGCTGGATATCGCTTGCTGGGCCGCCTCGAGTGCTCGGTCGTCCCCGCGTCCGATCCCGGTTCCCATCAGCGCGGAGCCGCCGTTCTGCATGACCGTGCGCACGTCCGCGAAATCGACGTTCACGAGACCCGTGACGCTTATTAACGTCGAGATCCCGTGGGTGGCATGCAGCAGCACTTCGTCAGCCTTCTTGAGCGCCTGCTGGAACGGCACGTTCTTGCCCACTACTGCGAGCAGGCGCTCGTTCGGTACCACGATCATCGTGTCGACGTGCTTTCGCAGCTCGGCGATGCCGATTTCCGCCTGCCGCATACGCTTCCGCCCCTCGAAGAGGAACGGCCGAGTGATGATCCCGACGGTCAGGGCCCCGACGTCGCGCGCCAGTTGGGCGATGATCGGTGCGGCCCCCGTTCCAGTCCCCCCACCCATACCGCACGTCACGAAGACCAGGTCCGCGCCGTCCACAGTGTGGAGGACTTCGTCCCGGTTCTCCTCGATCGCCTGCCGCCCGATCTCGGGTCGCGCCCCCGCACCCAACCCGCGGGTCAGCTTCTTCCCGATCTGAACCTTCACATCGGCCTTGTTGTTGAGCAGCGCCTGCGCGTCGCAGTTGACCGAGATGAACTCCACTCCGGTCAGGTGCTCGTCGATCATTCGGTTTACGGCGTTACCGCCCCCACCGCCGACGCCGACGACCTTCATGCGAGCGTTCTGTGAGACCGTTTCCTCGAGTTCGAAGACCATGGGTCCCTCGTAGCTCTTGCTCAGTTAGAAAAAGTCCTGCAACCAGCGCTTGACCGGACCCAGAATCCGGCTCACCCCTACACCCCCGTCCGCCCCCAATTGCGCCTTCTGGCGGGCGCCGTACAACACCAGGCCCACTGGCAGCGAGTAGCGCGGGGCCTGCACGCTGTCCACGAGTCCGCTGATCCCGCGATTCGGCCGCCCGTCCCGAGCCGGCATGGCAAACACGTCTCTCGCCAGCTCAACGGCACCGGCCAGGTGCGCGCCGCCCCCGGTCAGGACGATTCCGGCGGGCAGCGGATCGCTGAATCCCGCTTGATCGATCTCCCGGAGCACGAATCCGTAGATCTCGTCCATCCGTTGGTGAATGATGTGCGCCAGCAGCTCGCGATTGGTCTGACGCGCACCCTGCCCCGGTGTACCCGGTAGCTCGATCACCTCGCTGGGATCGACCAGTGGCTCGTAGGCGATTCCCCAGCGCTCCTTGAGCCGCTCGGCATCGACCTGGGTCACCTGGAGTCCCTGCACAATGTCGCTGGTAACGTGTGATCCCGCAAAGCGCAGCGACGCCAGGTGCCGGACCTTGCCTTCCCGGAAGACGGCGATTGTGGTCGAACCGCCGCCCAAATCCAACAGCATACATCCGAGTTCCTTTTCTTCTTCGGTCAGGACGGCGAGCGCCGTGGCCAGCGGCTCCAGCACCAGGTCGATGATCCGATATCCGGCCCGCTCGACCGATTTCCGCAGATTTTGGGCTGCCGTACTCTGGACCGAGACCAAATACATCTCTACCTCGAGCCGGAGACCGGTCATGCCCAGCGGGTCGTGGATCCCGCCTTGACCGTCGACTTTGTACTCCTGGGCAATGTAATGCAGCAATTGCCGATCGGGCCCCAGGTTGATGGCTTTGGCCGAATCGTCCACACGCTTGACGTCATCCCGACGGATCTCTTCCTCGGTCACGGCCGCTAACCCTACCGAGCTTCTACCAGCCACATGCTCACCCGCAATCCCGCAGTAGAGCGCCGGCACCTGCACACCGGCCATCCGCTCGGCGTCTCGGAGCGCCTGGACGATCGACCGCGTCGTTTCCTCGATGTCTCGGACCATCCCTCGCCGCACGCCCGACGCCTTGGCCAACCCGACGCCCAGCACCTTGGCGCCCGGCGCTCGGGCATCCCCAGTCGCTTCGGCGATCACGGCACAGGTCTTCGTGCTGCCCAGATCGAGCCCTGCAACCAGCGCCTCGCGCTTCACGTCCGGCTCCGGCGCACCACCAGCCAGCCCGCAAACCGAGCGTCCAGCTCGGCATACCTGCGTCCTGTGCGGGCGAGGTGTCGGCGCACCGCACCCACCGCCCGTACCTCAGGACCGGTGGGGACCCCATCGAGCACTACTCGCCGCCCCCTCACATCGAGCCACACGTCACCGCGGTCGCTGCGCTGCGCCCCATCGACCTCGTCAAACAGAGTCGCGTCGCTCGAGCGCACGGCGGCCAGTACCTGCAGCAGAACGGTGTCGGCTCGCGGGACGAGCGGTAGATCCAGCCCCGTTGCGGCCGGGTCGTACGGCAACAGCCGGGCATCCCCGTCGAGCACGACCAGCCGTTCGGGTCCGGGCGCAAGCGCGACTGGAGTTCGCTCGCGCAGCGTCACGCGGATGGTGCCCGGCATTCGCCGGTCTACCCGGGCCGACTCGACCCCGACGATCGCACCCACTCTTCCCTCCAGCACGGACAAATCATCGAACGCATTGTGATCGAGTCGCAATCCGAGCGCGGCGATGACCGAGTCGGGCGCAAGGTAGCGCACGCCTACCAGCTCGATCTGCCGGACGCGGAAGAAGTCGATTTGACGGGCGAGGAGAGGCACCACAAGGATCATCCCCAACCCCACCGCCAAGGTGGCGCCCACGACGACCCACTGACGCTTTTTCACGCCGCCGCCCCCGTGAGCAGAGAAAGGAGTTTGGGACCCACCTGCGTGATATCGCCCGCGCCCAGCGTGAGCACGACGTCGCCGTCCGAAACGATCTCGACCAGGCGTGCCGGCAGCTGCCCGCCCTCCGGCACCCACTCGACCGTCGCCCCTGCTCGCCGTGCCGCCCTCGCTACGATCGTTCCACTCACACCCGAGATAGGTTTTTCCCGAGCACCGTAGATCTCGGTTACCACGGCTACATCGGCCGTGGAGAGCGCCACACCCATCTGCGTGCCAAGCGCTTGGGTTCGAGTGTACAAGTGAGGCTGGAAGACCGCCACGAGCCGGGATTTGGGGAAGCGTTGTCTGGCGGCGGCGATCGTGGCCACGACCTCCGACGGGTGGTGGGCGTAGTCGTCCACCACTGAGATCCCGCGAACCGTGCCGAGCGGCTCGAACCGGCGGCCCACTCCCTGAAACGTGGCGAGGGCCGCGAGCGCGGGCTCCACCGCCCCTCCCAATGCCAGTACAGCCCCTAACGCCATAGCCGCATTCCGGAGGTTGTGGAGGCCGGGCTGGGACACCGTTAGCTCGGTCACGTCCCCGTCGGGGAGCGTCACCCGAGCCCGGCTCACCCGTGGGTCGCTGCGCACATCCGAGAGACGGATATCGGCTGCCTCCGCCACGCCTACCAGCCACACCGGAGACGTCAGCGACCGGGCCACCCTCCGCGCGCCCGCGTCGTCGGCCCCCACCAACACCCGCCGGGCGGGGTAGGCGAACAGACCGAAGCTCGTTTCCAGCTGCTCGAGCGAGCCATAACACTCCAAGTGATCCGCTTCGACGTTGTTGACGATCGCAACCTCGGGCTTGAGCGAAAGGAACGCGCGGTCATATTCGTCGGCCTCCACCACAAACAGCCGGTCACTCCCCACCCGAGCGTTGCCCTCCCAGGCCGCCACGTGGCCGCCCGCGATGCCGGTGGGGTGGCGCCCGGTGGCTGCGATCGCCTCGGTCGCCATCGCCGTGGTCGTGGTCTTGCCGTGGGTCCCGCTGACCCCCACCACCACGCCCTCGGAAACGATCTCCTGGAGCGCAGCGGCACGGGCGATCACTGGCACACCTGCCCGGGCCGCGGCCTGTAGCTCGGGATGATCCTGGGGGACCGCGGCGGTGTGGACGACCGCCCTCGCACCGTCAATGTGGCTTGGGTCGTGCCTATCGAAGATCGTGGATCCGGCGGCCCGCGCACCAGCGATGTCGGCGTCACATCCGGTGACGTTGACACCGCGGCTCCGGGCAATGAGAGCGAGCGCGCTCATTCCCGCACCTGCGATTCCCATGAAATGGATGGGTCGGGAATCCGCCGGGGTGAAGAGATGCATCGGTGGGCAAAAAATATAAGGCGAAGTCGAAAGTTCCGAAAGGGTCTACACTTAGCTCACTCCCTCCAGGAGCGCAGCAACGATCTTCCGGGCCGCATCCGGAGCCCCGCGGGCGGCGGCGGCTGACCCCATCTGAGCCATCCTGGCCGGGTCCCGTAGTAGCTCCTGCACCGTCGTTGCCAGGGAGCGCCCGCCGAGGCCTTCCTCCGGCACATGGATGGCCGCTCCCGAGCGGGCCATGGCTCGGGCGTTGTGGGTCTGATGCCCGCCGGCCGCAGTGCCGAGAGGAACGAGAATGGAGGGGAGGCTACAGGCACAGATGTCGGCGATGGTCATGGCACCGGCCCGGGCCACCACCAAATCGGCGGCCTCAAGGGCCTCTGCAAGGGGATCCCAGAACGGACGGAGCTGTCTCAGCGGTGGCTGGTGATGTGTCTTGAAGCCCTCCCAATGTACCGGCCCCGTGCTCCATAGCACCGTGACATCAGCCAGCTCCTCGAGGTCGAGGGCCTTGCCGACTGCCTGGTTAATGATCAGGGACCCCTGACTCCCGCCAGTAACCAGCACGACCTGGGCGTCGGGTCGAATTCCGAGATGGGCGCGTCCCGCCGCGCGCCCGCCGTCGGCGGGCCGTGTTCTCGAGGAGACGGGATTGCCGTACGCGAAGACCGCGGTGGTAGGTCCAGTCGTGAGCGCCTCCTTGGCCTCCGGAAAACCGAGATGCAGCTGTCGCGCGCGGCGGGCGAGCAACCTAGTCGTGAGGCCTGGTACCGCATTCTGTTCTTGGAGCGCAATCGGGAGGCCTCGTCGGACCGCGGAGAATAGGACAGGGCCCGCCGCGTAGCCGCCTGTCCCGACGACAAGGCTGGGGCGCTCGAGATCGAGTACCTCGCGGCACTCGCGGAGCACCCGCCCCGCGAGAGAGGGCCAGCGCAGGTTCCGCCACAGGGCGCGACGGTGGATGGGTTCGGTGGACAGCAGATAGTAGCGGTAATCCCGCTCGGGAAGCAGGAGGCGCTCCACGCCGCGCTCTGCACCGACGAGTACCGGCTCGACGTCGCTTCGAGCGGCGCGGAACGCCTCCGCGAGCGCCAGCGCAGGCATGAGATGCCCGCCTGTCCCGCCGCCAGCGAGCACGACTCTCACGAACGCGCCCGACTCGCTCCGCGGCGATTCCCGATACTGACGATGACCCCGGTAGCAAGCAGCGAAATGAAGAGATTGGAACGACCGTACGATACGAACGGGAGCGGGAGGCCGGTGGTTGGCACCAGCGCCAGTGTTACGGCGATATGCAGGATAGCTGTGACACCGACCATCGCCGTCAATCCCGTCGCCAGCAGCAGGCCGAACCGGTCTGAAGCGGTACGCGCGATCCGCAGCCCAACTCCGATGTAGAGGGCGAATAGCAGAACCACCAAACCGCCCCCGACGAATCCCCATTCCTCGCCGATCGTGCTGAAGATGAAGTCCGAGTACGCATAGGGGAGGTAACCGAGTTTCTGCAATCCCTCGCCGAATCCAACTCCAAACCAGCGGCCCGAACCGATCCCCAGCAGCGACTGCGAGACCTGCCAGCTCGAATCGGCAGCGTCAGCGCCCGGGCTCAGGAACGTCAGCACCCTCGTCAGCTGATACTGGGCACCTTGAATCTCCCGCCACACGACAGGCACGCCAATCAGGCCGATCACGAGAAAGTGCCCCACCCGCGCGCCAGCGGTGAACAGGACAATCCCAACGATCAGGACCAACAACGCCGCGGTGGACAAGTCGGGCTCGAAGACGATCAGGAGCGCGGTTGGAAGAACGATAACGATGAACGGCAGCAACCCGTGCCTGAGATCTCGAATCTGGGCCCCCTTCTTCGTCGCGAGCATCGACACCCAAACGACCGCCGCGAATTTGGCGAACTCTGACGGTTGCACGATCACGACGCCGACATCCACCCAGCGCCGGGCGCCGTTGATCTCGGGCGCGATCGCCCCGGTGCCGGGCACGTACGGCACAAGCAGAAGCACGAGTGCCCCGCCGAGGAGCGGCCACGCCAGCCGCTGCCACACGTGGTAGTCGACGCGCGCAGCGATGAGCAGGCCTCCGACACCCAGAACCCCGCCAATCAATTGGCGGAGCGCGAACCACGAACCGACGCGCCCGGCTTGTACGGCCGCAATGCTCGAGGCGCCATACACCGCCGCGATACCGAACGCCAGCAGGCTACACGCGACGATGCCGATCAGGCGCGCGTCCCACGCTCCCGGGAGCCGCGACAGGGGCGCTGCGGTCATTCGCGCGTCACCAGCCCCCGAAAGGCCTCACCGCGCTCTTCGAACCCGCTGAACTGATCGAAGCTGCTGCAGCCAGGCGAGAGCAACACGGAGTCCCCTGGCAGGGCGAGCCGCTCGGCAAGTCGAACGGCAGCTTCGAACCGTTCGGCGATCTCCACCCGAGTCGTCTTCGCAAGGGCGCGCTCAATGGACGCCGCAGCCTCCCCGTACGCCACGACCGCCCTGCATCGCGTGCCGATGTCCGTGCCGAGTGAGCCGAAGTCCTCGCCCTTCGAGCGCCCGCCCAGGATTAACACGCACGAGCCCTCCACCGCACGCAGTGCCACCCGCACCGACGCGGCGTTGGTAGCCTTCGAGTCGTTCAGCCATTGAATGCCACCGATCGCCGCCACGGGCTCAAGCCGGTGTGGGAGTGGTTGGAACGACTCGAGCCCCGCCGTGAGCGCGGACGGATCGACGCCAGCCGCGCAAGCCGCCAGCGCCGCGGCTAGGGCGTTGGCAATGTTGTGATCCCCGAGTAGTGCGAGGCGCGGGCGCGGCAGGACACCGGTTTCGTGAACGATCAGCCATTCAGCGTCGCGGTCGAACCACGCCGCGCTTTCCCGCTTCAGACTCCACTCCACGTGGTGTCCACGCACACCACGCGCGAGCTTTCGCGCCGCCGCGTCGTCCCCGTTGATTACCCAGGTGGATTCATCCGTCGCATTGCGAAACAGCTGGCGCTTGTCGCCGTGATACTCATCGACCGATGCATACCGATCCATGTGATCAGAGGCCAAGTTCGTCAGGACGCCGACAGCCGGCGAAAGGTGAGGGGCGTCGTGGAGCTGAAAAGACGAGGCCTCAACGGCAACCCAGTCGGGAGATGTCAGATCGCCGGCCAGCTCCACGAGCGGGCGCCCGATATTGCCAGCGGCGACCGCTCGGATGCCGGCGCTCGTCAGCAGATGTGCGATCAGCGTGGTCGTGGTGGTCTTACCGTTGGTTCCCGTGACAACGATTAGGCGGGAGCCCGTGAGGGCGCCGGCGCCGAGGTCGAGCTCAGAGACGATCTGGACGCCGGCAGCGCGGGCGGCCGCCAGCGGCGGGGCCCCGGGCGGAACGCCCGGGGAGACGATCAGGGCGGAGGCTCGTTGAATGCGCTTCACATCGTGACCCCCGAACTCGACGCTGACTCCGGGGCCCGCCAGGGCGAGTGCGCGGTCCCGTCCTCGAGGACACTGCGCGACGTCGGACGCGTAGACGGGGACTCCCTGGCCTGCCAGGTACTCGACTGCGGCGACGCCCGACCGCGCCAAGCCAATGACCGCAACCTCCCCTTCACGCCATCTGGCGGAGATCACCGGATCTTCAGCGTGGACAGGGCAAACAGCGCACACAGGATGCCCAAGATATAGAAACGGGTAACGACTTTCGGTTCCGCCCACCCCACCCGCTCGAAATGGTGGTGGAGCGGGGCCATGCGGAAGAAGCGGTGCTGCTCCGCATAGGTGCGGCCATGGCTGCGCCGCTGCATGCGGAAGACTCCCGTTTGAATGATGACCGAGACCGCTTCCGCGGCGAACACGCCGCCGACGAGTAACAGCAAGAACTCCGACTTGAGCAGAATCGCCACCGTCCCGAATGCCCCTCCGATCGCGAGACTACCGGTGTCGCCCATGAACACCTGGGCCGGGTGGGCGTTGTACCATAGGAAGCCTAGGGCCGCGCCCATCAGGCTGCCGCAGAACACGGTCAGCTCGCCCGAGCCCCGCAAGTAGTACACGTTCAGGTACTCGGACGCGTCGACGCGGCCGAAGATGTACGCGAAGATCGCGAATGCCGCGGCCGCAATCACCGTGAGTCCCGCCGCCAGGCCGTCGAGACCGTCGGTCAGGTTCACCGCGTTGCTCGAGGATGTGACGACCAAGGTTACGAAGAGCACGTAGACTACGGGAGGTAACACCACCAGCACGTATTTGAAGAACGGCAGCGTGGTGGCGTTCGGCGGCAGGTCGTTCGCCAAGGGGAAGAACAACAGGTACGCCCCCAGGCCCACCCCGAACGTGATCTGGCCGACGAGCTTGTACCGCGCGATGAGCCCGCGGGATTTCCCCTCGACGAACTTCAAGTAATCGTCGATCAGCCCGATGCAGCCCATCCACAGCGTGGCCAGCACCGCCACGAATACGTACCGGTTGTCCCAGCGAGCCCACAGCAGGGTCGGAATCCCCATGCTGATCAGAATGATGACGCCACCCATCGTCGGCGTACCGCGCTTGGCCTGATGGGAAGCCGGGCCGTCAGCACGCACGATCTGCCCGAGGTTGCGCTCCTTCAGGTACCGGATCGTGGACGGGCCGAAGAGGAACACGAGGAATACCGCCGTCGCGGTAGCACCGGCAGCACGAAACGTGATGTAGTTGAAGAGATTGAAGACCTGATAGTCGTCGGCCAGAGGAGCTAGGAAGTGATAGAGCACGGGACCGCTGACTGAGGGATGAGGTGGGAGACGGCGCGCTCGAAGTGCACGCCGCGGGAGGCCTTCAGGAGAACGAGCTCGTCTCCCCGGAGGCGCCGGGCGAGGGTGCGCCCGACGGACTCAGCGTCGCCAACGGGGACGAGCCGCTTGCCAAGCCGAGCAGCATGGCGGGCAAAAGCAGGTGTAAAATCTCCAGTACACACGATCAGGTCCGGTTTCGATTCCACGACGTCTTCAGCCACCCGCTCATGCAGCGCCTCGCTGTCTGATCCCAGTTCGAGCATGGTCCCGATCCCGATGGCGAGCCGACGCTTGCCGCGCATCGCGCCCGCCGTGGCCAGCGCCGCGGCCACTGACGCGGGATTCGCGTTGTATGCGTCGTACAGTATGACGAGGTCGCCTGACCGCAAGATCTCACAACGGCCATGCGGGAGCCGAACTGCGGCGAGTGCCGCCGCTACTCGCCGCAGATCGAGCTCCAGCTCCTCGGCCAGCGCGAGCGCCAGCAACGCGTTCTCAGCTTGGTGACGTCCCGCCACGGGAAGCGCGGCACTGTGCCCGCGAAATCGGATCGTCGCCCGCACCTCGGCGTCTACCGTGCACGCCTCGGGGCGGACATCGGCCCAATCTGCGAAGCCCACTATCCGGGCACGCTGAGCGAGTTGCCTCGCGGCCTCTCCCAACGCCAACGGTTCGGTTCCCACGAGCGCAAGCGGCGCCGACCGCGCGAGTTCGGCCTTCTCGACAAGCACCTGTTCAATCGTACCGAAGCCGGCCAAGTGGCCCGCACTGATGTTCGTCACCACGGCGACAGATGGCTCGAGCACATCGCGCAGGCGGGCGATCTCACCCGGCACATTCGCGCCGCACTCCACGACCAGCGCGTCGCAGTCTTCGGGCGCCTCGAGGAGCGTGAGGGGAACACCCACCAGATTATTCTGGTTTTCCACGGTCGCATGGACGCGAAACTTCGTGCCCAGGACGGACTCAACCATCGTGCGCGTCGTCGTCTTGCCGTTCGTGCCGGTGATACCGACAACCGGGCCACGGACTCGCCGGCGGCGGGCCCGCCCCAGCCTACCGAGAGCGTCGAGCGTGTCATCCACCTCGAACAGGGGAAGCCCCTCCAGAGGCGGCGTCCCGCGGCGGACGACCGCACCCGATGCGCCGGCCCGTTTTGCCGCGTCCAGAAAGTCGTGTGCGTCGAACCGCTCGCCCTCGAGCGCGACGAACAGCGCACCGGGTTCGAGGGTCCGGGTGTCCGTGCGGATCGACGCGAAGGACTGAACGGGAGCGGAGTCGAGTCCGAGCGCCCGCGCTACATCAGTCCCGCTCCAACGACTCACGTTCGCTCCCGCTCGGCCACCAGCTCCCTGACGACCTCTCGCTCGTCAAACGGGCGTTTCTCCGTGCCGACCACTTGATAGGTCTCGTGCCCCTTGCCGGCCAGGAGGAGGCAGTCCCCGGGGTCGAGTAGTGGTATGGCACGTTCGATCGCTTCGCGCCGGTCGGTAATGCGCAGGTGGTCGGTACCCGCCATGCCCTCCTCGATCTCATCGATTATGCAATCAGGGTCTTCAGTGCGAGGATTGTCCGACGTGGCGATGGCGAGATCGGCCCCGTCGGCGGCGATGCGCCCCATCACGGGACGCTTGGCCCGATCGCGGTCCCCGCCACACCCGAACAGCACGACGAGTCGCCCCGGAGTTATAGCACGGAGAGTCTTGATCGCCCGATCGAGCGCGTCCGGTGTGTGCGAGTAGTCGCGCAAAATCACCCATCCGTCGGCTGCTATTTTCTCGAGGCGCCCGGGAACCTGCGGAGCCTCAGCCAGGCAGGCAACAATGGTCTCAGGGTCCCGCTTGAGAGCCCAAGCGAGCGCGCAGCCTGCCAGTACGTTGCTGACGTTGAACGCCCCAATGAGCGGCGTCGTGGCCCGAAGCTGCGCGGATCCGAAGGTCAGCACCATCGTCGTGGACTCCGCCCCCAGCTCGATCCCACGCGCGTGTACGTGACAGCCACCGACTGTCCCATACCGCACCCGCCGAAGTCTCGGGTCCTCGGGCAACTCGTCCCATGCCGAGTCGTCGGCATTGACGATCTCCATTCCGCCGTCTCGCACAGCCCCGGACAACCGCATCTTCGCTTCCCGGTACGCTCCCATGTCCCCGTGGTAGTCCAGGTGGTCGTGTGAGAGGTTCGTGTAAACGCCCGCACGAAGCTGCAGCCCTTCGATTCGGCGTTGGTCCAGAGCGTGGGAGGATACTTCCACGATCGTGGTGCGCACGCCCTCCCGGGCCAGACGGGACAGGGTGTCGTACAGATCGAACACGCCGGGTGTGGTGAGCGTGGGCGCGTTCGGGAGGGGTTGCTCTGCCCCGTCCACGGTTCCCAGAGTCCCAATCGATCCAGCGGTGTTCCCCTCATTCAGGAGGTGCCGGCTGAGCACCACCGTCGTGGACTTCCCGTTCGTTCCCGTCACCCCGACCAGATCCATCGCGCGCTCGGGATGTCCATACCACTCACCGGCGATGAGCGCCGCCGCGGTACGGCTGTCCTTCACCTGCACCTGCGGGATTGGCACGTCTTGCGGATGCATCACGATCGCGGCGGTCGCCCCGCGCTGAACTGCGTCCGCGACAAAGCGATGGCCGTCGTCGGCCGACCCCGGAATGGCGCAAAACAGGCCACCGGTCACCACACGTCGTGAATCATCTGTGACCCCGTGCAGCGGAGGCGAGCGGTCCGGAGCACTCACGACTTGGCCAGCCCGCTCGAGCGCCCACACGATCCGATCCAAGTCGGTCATCTGCCGTCCCGCGCAACGAGACGGACGACGGCTCCAGGCGGCACGCGCGCACCGGGATCCGGGTGGACTTCGACGACACGTCCCCACCCGCGGACATCGACCGACACCCCCTCACGATGCAATCGTCCTACCGCGGCGCGCAGGCTCATCCCGATGACATCGGGCACGACTTTCGGCTCGGGCGGCATCGCGGTGCGCTTAGTCGGCCACGCGACGATATGAGGAACAGTTCCGGCATCCAACAGGGGATTCGGTCGAGGGGCAGTCCGGGTCCCGGCCAGCTCAGCCCTGTCGAGGCTCCCCGAGCGAGCCGCGAGAAGCTGCTCGATCACGGCTCGGGTCACGGGCGCGGCCGTCACCCGGGCGTACACGCCCTTGGGATCGTCGAGCTTCACTACCATCACCAATTGCGGCCGGTCTGCCGGGAACATGGACGCGAAGCTCGCGGTGTAAGAACCTGGAATGTACCCCCCCCGGCCCGATCGCCGTGCCGTACCGGTCTTGCCGGCAATCTCATCGCTCGTGAGGGCGGCTGTCGTACCGGTTCCGCCGGCGTACACCACGTCACGGAGCATTTTTCTGAGTTCCCGTGCAACCTCGGGCGTCACGACTTGCCGCACCGGCGCGGGCACATGCTCGTACACTACACGCCCACTCGCATCGCGCACCAACTTCAGGAGCGTGGGCTGCAACAACACACCATCGTATGCGATGGCGGCATACGCCTGGGCGAGCTGTAATGGCGTAACCGCCACCTCATAACCCATCGCGAGACTAGCCGCCGACGTACCGCTCCACTGGTGCGGACGAGGCAGGAGCCCACGCGACTCCGCAGGGAACTCGACGCCCGTCTGGGAGCCGAGTCCGAAGTCTCGTAGCGTTTCGTACAGTTCCGCAGGCGTCAGGCGCGATGCGAATTTGACGATCCCGATGTTGCTGGAAACGGCAACGGCACGCCGCAAAGTCAGGCGCACCTCTGCATGCTCGTCCCGGATCGTGCGCCGGCCCAGTCGGTAGACGCCATTCTCCCCCTTCACCGCGTCGGAGGGTCCTACACGGCTTCTCATCAGCAGGCCCGCGGCAGCGAAGAGTTTCGCGGTCGATCCGGGCTCGAAGACCGAAGTGAAGGCCGACGGTGGTGCACCTCCGTCCGCGCGGCGTGAGGCCACGGCAAGGAGCTCGCCACTCTCCGGCTCGATGACTACGATATCACCCCCGTCGGCCTCAAATCGCTCGATCGCGTCTTCCAGCGCGCGTTCGACGATGTCCTGTAGCTCCGCGTCGATCGTGAGCGTGACGTCGTGCCCCGGTCTTGGGAATGCGTCGAGACGAGACGGAGATTCGTACCGCCGGCCGCGCCCATCCCGGATGACGACCGCGGCGCCCGGCGCCCCAGCGAGTAGCGAATCCAGTGACCGCTCGAGACCGTCTGCCGGCCGGCCTTCGGCTTCTGGCCGACCCAGGATGGCACGCGCCAGGTCGGGATCGGGATGGAATCGGATCAACTCGCCCGTAAGGTGCACACCACGCACGGACGTGAGGGTCTGGACCTGACTCGACGTAAAGGGACCGTGGAAATAGGCATATCGTCGCCGTAACGCACGACCGACCTGCCCCCTGGAGAGGCCAAGATGCGTCGCGATGGTGCGAGCGTCTTTTGCCTGGTCTCGCAACTCATTCGGAGCGACACCCACGTGATACACTTCCTGCGTCAACGCCAGTGGGGTCCCACTCCGATCGAAGATGGCTCCGCGACGGCCCGGCAGCACGACGCGTTCGGTTCGTCGTGCCTCGGCCTCGGCCGCCAAGTCCACGCCTCGAATGAGCTGAACCTGGACCATCTTGGCAAGGAGGCCGACGATGCCCAGACCAAACGCGATCTCGACGACTCGGAGCCGCACCGCCGGCTTCGCCACCTCTCAGCGCCTCTCAGGATCGGGTATTCGCAAGATGACGATCTCGCTATCCGCCGGCAGCCGGAGACCCAGGGCCTCCGCCCTGGGTATCAAGACCCCCCGGCTCCGCGCGCCTCGCACCCGCCGTTGCAACTCGGCTTTTCGAGCCTCCAGAAGCGACCGGGCGTTCCTCGCCTCGGCGAGGCGCGCGGCCGTCGCTACCGACGTCGTCTGCCGAGCGACGACCCACGCGAGCGCCACGAGGAAGAACAGCAGCCAAAGTGCCAACCAGTACCGCCCTCGTGCGGGTGCCCTCCTCTTAGCAACCATTGGCCTTGCGGAACCCCCTCAGCCGCGCGCTCCGAGCACGAGGGTTCGTCGCAACTTCCGAGTCCGTCGCCCGGACTCCCTTCCGGATGGTCAGCTCGCCAAGCGCCCGTCCGCGACAGGTACAGACCGGTAGCCGCGGCGGACACACGCACCAGCGCGCCCACTCCGCGAACGCCTCCTTGGCCGCGCGGTCTTCACCCGAATGGTAACTAATGACGGCAATTGTTCCTCCGGGCACCAGCGCATCCCTCAAGGTCGGCAGCGCGATTCTGAGGGACTCGAGCTCGCCATTGACCTCGATACGAAGGGCCTGAAACAGTCTCGCAAAATCCCCGGGACCGGAGCGGGAGCCCAGTGCGGCCCGAATGGCGTTGACGAAGTCGTCACTAGTCGTGAGGGGCCGGTTTTCGCGCCGTCGAATCACGATGCCGGCCAGGCGTCGGGCTCGTCGCTCGTCCGCGTAGTCCCGGAATATTCTCGCGAGCTCGACTTGTGGGCGGCGATTCAGCACCTCGGCCGCGGTTTCACCCCGACCGACCTCCATACGCATGTCGAGCGGGACCCCCGGTCGGAAGGTGAAACCGCGACTGTCCTGATCGAGTTGTCGGGACGAGACGCCCAAATCGAGGAGGACCATGTCGGGCTTGAAGTCGCGAACAGCAGCGAGGACGTCCGGTGAGGCGAACGATCCCCCGAGCCATTGGATGCGGCCGTCGTCGAGGCGTCCGCGCGCGACACGAAGCGCGTCGGGGTCGCGATCCACCGCCAGCACCCGGGCGCCCGCCTCGAGAAAGAGGCGAGTGTGCCCCCCGTCACCCACGGTGCAGTCGACGACTCGTTTCCGGTCCTGAGCGAACCGGCTCACTTCTTCTCCCAGCACCGGGGCGTGGTACTCAGGCATAGTTCACGACACGGCAAACGAATGGCCCCGCATGCCAGGCATGCGGGGCCACTTCGGACCGAACCACGTCGAACGCACGGGGCTGACGGGATTTGAACCCGCGGCCTCCGGTGTGACAGACCGGCACTCTAACCAGCTGAGCTACAGCCCCCCATTGCCAAACCCCAAGTATATACCGGTCTCCACACCGCCTCAACCGTGACTAGCTGCACTTATAGGCCGTCAGGGCTTGCGGAAGGAATTCCTCGTATCGCGCCAGATTCCCGAGCACCTGATTTGCGGTCTCCGGCTGAACGCTCGCGCCGGCCGTCATTGCGTTCTTCGCGTTCGACACCAAGCCCTGCAACTCTCGGAGCGGACCGCATTCCTTTGTCTGTACGTCCTTGGTCCCGAGAACGAATAGATAGCTGAGCCCCTTGAAGAAATTGGCCTGCGTCGTCAACTGCCCCTGGACGTCGTGTGTCAGCGACTTATCGAGCAGCATGATCGCGAGCTCGGGTTGTATGCGGGCCTGCACAAGCTTCGTGGCCGGCTGCAGATACAGGACCGCGACGTTCATACTGTGCCCTTCGTCGTCGGATATCTGCGTAACGCGCGTCAGGAGCGAATCCGCTGTTGCGATCGCGGTCGTATCGAGCGGAGCAACGCTGTCGATGACGAGATCTTCGAGAATGATCTGAGCGGCCGTGAGCGGGCTCGCCACGTCCTGCGGGTCCAGCGAGCTCACGCGCAGGTAGGCGATCCTGGCCGAATCCCGGAGGCCCGCTTGTCTGAGTGCGCCCGCGTGCGCGCGCCAGAACGGAACGGACGACGGGGCGTGCTCAGCGGCTTCACCGGACCACTCCAGCAGCGCAGCCGAATCGGACAGCGCCTGAACCACACCCACGATCTTGGAGTAGAAAATCGTGTCCCCGACGAGGCTCGAGTCGACATCGTACTGAACCACGAGCGCGTCCCTGGCACACGCCCAACTCTTGTTTTCGAGGCAAGCCCGTTCTTTCAACTGCAGGCTGGTCATGTCGCCGGGGCTGCGGGCAAGGCCTTCGTCGAGCAAGCCGATCGTCCGCTCGTAGTC
Organism: Gemmatimonadales bacterium; assembly: GCA_965249575.1. Classification (GTDB taxonomy): domain Bacteria; phylum Gemmatimonadota; class Gemmatimonadetes; order Gemmatimonadales; family GWC2-71-9. The sequence continues at coordinate 297,335 of OZ252244.1, forward strand.
CTTCGCCTGAAAGAACATCGCCGCGACGGACAGGCGCCGCCGGAGGTCCGTGGGATTGGCCGCCACGTTCTTCGCGAACGCCTCGGCCGCGAGCAGCGTATCTCCACGAGTCTGATACAAGCGGCCGAGCTGCTCCCACGCCCTACCCAGCAGCGAGTCACCCGCCACCGCGCGTTCGAGCATTGCAACCTGACTGTCAGCCTGTTGGGTCATCTGAAACACTTCGGCCGCGCATACCGCCGAGGACGGATGGTTCGGATACATCCGAAACGCGCGCTCGGCCCGATCGCGAGCGCTTCCGAGCTCACGTCGCACCCGCCGCTCCACGCAATCGCGTGCGTGCTCGGCCGCCTTGACCTGGCTGTCGAGCGAATCCACGATGACGTTGACCAGTTTCTCCGTCGTGAGGCCAGGCTGGGGATCGACGCTGAGCCAGCCAGACAGTCCCGAGCTGCGTTGATCGACGAGATGCAGCATGATTTGCGACGCCGAGTTCCGTGACAGCCGTCCCTCGATGTAGGCATCAGTGTTCATGAACGTCGCTAGCTGGCTCGCCCCGTTCGCGTCGAGCAGCGCATCGGGAGAGAAGCCGGACGAAGCGAGTGCCTCGCTGATCTGGTCCTTCGCCACGATTCGGAGCTTCAGCCGCATCTTGCCGTCCATCCGCTTTCGAATCGCATCGCCCAACTGAATCGCGTACGCCGAATCTTCCTCGGACTCCGGAAGTGGTGGAAGCACGAGTACCGACTGTCGATTGCGGCCCTGAGCGTAGAGGCCATCACTCACGAGCGGTGACACCCCCACCGCCACGGCGACCATCACGAGCGCACCGCGAATCATCACATTAGGCTGCACGGCCAGCGACCTCCGAGTTTGAACACTTCCCCCACTAATATGACCCTTCGATGCGCGTGCGTGTTCCACCCGCATGGGCGAAGAGGGATTCGAACCCCCGACATCCTGCGTGTAAAGCAGGCGCTCTGGACCAGCTGAGCTATTCGCCCGCAGGGGCCTCGGTCCTCGTTAGAGGGCGAGACCCAAGGGAAACAGCACACAGTACCCCAGCACCAAGAGCATCGGGGCCAATGTGGTATCTCCCTCAGACAGCAGCAGATAACCCACACCCAGCGATATCACGGCCGCCCCGAGCAGAATCGCGTTGATCGGCCCGAATCGGAGCCGGCCCGGGGAGGTGGTCTTGTCGGGCATAGACGTTAAGCGTAAGCCCGAGGTGCAAGTGCGTCAAGCACTTGGCCCAGGCTCCTCGGGGACCACGAGCCAGCCCTCATCGAGCGCCTCTCGGCGCTCTCGGTCGCGGCCTCGCCGCCAGATCCACAGCACGAACAAGACCACCGAGAGCAGGGTCCAAAACGCCCCAACCGAGGTGACAAATGACAGCCACCCATATCGCCGGGACAGCTCTTTTCGCCACAGGGCCTCGTACTGCGCCAAAGCGACACCGTGAGTCGTCCGGAGGGCCCGGTCGAAGTCCCGGGTCGCCCGCAGATTGGTAATCAGTGGCTCGAGCCCGCGCTGGCGGTCTATACCCGCGAGGAACTGCACGGCCGAGGTCGCCAGCGCATAGGCCGCCTTGGCGTGAGATGCACCACTGCGGAGATTCGCGTTCACCCGGTCCAAGGTCGGGGGTTCCCCAACGGCCAGTGCCCAGTTGACCCGGAGGGCATCGACACGCCCCCACTCCCCAGATGCATAGGCGGCGTAACCCTCGTCGAACCACAGGGGCGCCCTCGACACGGAACTCCGAAGCGCCAGATGCGCCAACTCGTGTCGGAGCACTTGTCTCGGGTCTCCTGACGTTCGCAGAACGATTGTGTTGGTACCGGGGAACGCTACCCCGGCACTCCATGAGGGAACACGACCGCGGGTCACCGAATCAAACCGCTCGGCGGTGGCCGCGAGAATCACGTGAATGGGGCGATCCGAACGATGATCGGGAAGGCCGGGCCACGGTCCAGCCTGGTCCGCGAGCGCGGCGAGCGCCGTGGCCAACCTTCCCTCCCCTTCCCAGTGCACCGCTCTGATCCGGCCCACGTGGACGACTGACGGAGCCTGGATAACGGTCGCAGCCAGGACGAACCCTAGAAGTGTCGCGGCTCCTGCCCCTGTTCGATCGTTTCCAACGCTTCCTTACAGCGTTTCCCCCATGGATTGAACTTGTTGGCCGCGTACCCGTCCGCCCACGTCTTCTGAGCGGCATCGCGATCCGCGGCATACCATTCCGACCACCCCAGCTCGTAATAGGCTTCAATGAGGTTCGGCCCCAACTTCAGCGTCTTGCGGAAGAACGTTTGCGCGTCTTCGTGCATCTCGCGCTCTGAGTACACGAGCCCGAGATAGTAATGGGCATAGAGCGTCGCCTTCTTGTCGTTAGCCAGTCGTATAGCCTTCGAAAGGTGCTCGATCGCCTCGCCGAAGATTCGCTTTTTGAGACAGATATACCCGACGTTGATCCGTGCCAGCGAGTTGGCGGGCTCCTTCATGAGAACCTTCTGGAACGTGGCGAGTGCATCGTCGTAGTCTTCATGCTTCATCTGGGCCCACCCCAGAAGAGACTCCGCCTGCACGTCCCCAGGGGACAGCGAGAGCGCCTTGTTCAGGGCCTGAATGGCTCCGGCGTAGTCACCCAGCGACAGTAGGTTCCACCCCTTCTCGATGAAGGTCGACGCGCCGATGTGATCGGCATGGACGACCGGCACCGAACCGGTGAACTGGGGCGCTTGGTCGCCCACCTGTCCCTGGGCAATCTGCTTGTACTTGTCCACCAGAACGCGGATGTCTTCCTTCAGAGCCGACAGATCGGTAATCGACTGGTCCACGGTCTTGAAGAGCGTGATAATCTCGCGTTTGACTGCTTCACGCTCATCTCCGGTGCCGAGCGTCTCGAGCTTGTTGGCTATGGCCTGGTAGTTCGACCGCAGCGTAGCAACGATCGAGTCATTCATGGGCCGCCTCCGCCATCAGTTGATCGAGTTCGAGCCGTTCCGTGGACGAGAGCAGCTTGCGCGCGGCGAGCATGATAACCATGTGTTCCCCGAGCGAGGCTAGCCCCGTGATGTACTCGGCCGCCAGACCACGGACCAGGGCCGGCGGCGGCTTGATCGCATCAGCCTCAACCCGGAGCACTTCCGACACCGCATCGACCACCACGCCGACGCGCTCGTCGTCCCATGCCAAGATCATGATCCGTGTCTCCGGGTGTAAAGCGGCCGCCACACTCAGGCGCTTCCTGAGATCGACCACAGGGACCACACCGTCGCCGTACGCCAATACCCCTTCGAGGAACACGGGTGCCTTGGGTAAGGGGGACGGAGCCTTGAACTCCAGGATCCGTTCCGCTTCGAAGATGTTGATCGCGAAGTCTTGCTTCGCCACGCGAAAGCGGACCAGTTGGATGCGATCCTCTGTACTCACGATCTGCCGCCTTCGGTTTCAGCTAGGCGCTCCGCCACCGCGCCGAGATCCAGAATCGGTATCAACTCGTCGCAGTAGCGTGCGACCGCACCCGCCCATGGCACCTGCCAGCCACTGGGGACCGGGAGTGGCGCTTCCCGCACCAAGTCGTCAATGTCGTCCACCTCGAGCGCAATCCGCCTGTCCCCGCTGCGGGTGAGTACAAAGGACTCCGCCGGTTCCGCTGGCAACCCCTCTCCGCCGAGCAGGGCGCCAAGCCCAATCAGCGGTACGTGCCACTGGCGAAACGGCATCACCCCGCGCACTGCGCGATGGGCGGCGGGCACTGCGACGACCGGGACGGTCTCCGCCACTTCCACGACGTCGGTGAGGGGCACTCCGTACCGCCACTTCCCCGTCCGTACGACCAGGTATCCGCTGCTCACGGCACCGGCCGGCCAGCCAAGACCGCGTCGATCTTTGCAGCGATCTGCCCAAGTGGAACGACTTCGTCGGCCCCACCCGCGGCGATCGCCGCCTGCGGCATCCCAAAAATGACGGATGAGTCTCGATCTTGCACGAGTCCCGTTCCTCCCGCATTCGATATCGCCAGCAAGCCCTCCGCCCCGTCCTGTCCCATTCCGGTGAGCACCACACCGACTGTGGCTGACCCGAAGACGTGGGCGACCGAACTGAACAGCGGGTCCGCCGCCGGACGCACCCCCCAGAGTGGCGCTTCCTGGCCGAGGAGAATGACCGGACCGTCTCCTCCCTCCCGGACCTGCATGTGGTAATCGCCGGGGGCGATGTACACCGTATCGACGAGAACGGGAGCGCCATCGTCTGCCTCAACGACCTGCATCGCGCTCGACTGGTTCAGACGCTCCGCCAGGCTCCGAGTGAACTTGGGAGGCATGTGCTGCACCACGAGCACCGCCGCACCCCTCCCTGGTTCCAGACGAGGCACGATTTCCGCCAACGCGCGCGGGCCGCCGGTGCTCGCGGCAATCGCCACAGCGATGCGAGCTCGTCCGGGAACCGCGCTCTCCCACGACCGGCGCTCCGGGCGTCGTGGCACCCGGGCGAGCACCGACACGCGGGAGGGGTCGGCCGATCGCGCCGCCTCCAGCGCCCCAACCAGCGACGGCCCCATGCTCTCTAGCGCCGCGCGATCCGACCGCGAGGGCTTCGCCACCACTTCGACGGCGCCGAGCTCGAGCGCGCGGATGGCCGCCGCCGTCCCCGGTCCCACGTGCGCGCTTATCACGATGATGGGCCTGGGAGCCTCGGACATGATGTACCCAATGGCCCCCAACCCGTCGAGCACGGGCATCTCAAGATCCATGGTCACGATGTCGGGCTCGAGGCGATGCACCTTCGCCACAGCATCTTCCCCGTTTCTCGCGGTCCCGACGACCTCGAACCGGCTCGACCGATCGATCACATCGGTCAACACCTGCCGCATGAGCGCACTGTCATCCACGACCAGAACGGACAGAACGCCTTCAGATAATGGCGGATTCACAGCCAACCGATCGTACGGTGACGACCCCGTTCGCGACGTCGAACCACACGGACCGGCCGCGATCGCCGCCGACCGCTTCGGCCACGAGGGGGATGGCGGCCCGGCGGAGCCCTAACCGGCACGCCACGATGTTTCGCTCCCCCATCGGCAGCTGACCGGCGGGGATCAGGGATGCGAACATGCTCGCCCCACCCACAAGTCTCGCCCGAACACGGCGAAGGTCGGCGCCCGCCTCCCCCAACGCCGCGGCGAGAATCGGGATCGCCGTTTCGGCACTCCGCGCCGGTTTACTCTGGTCCCGAGTAAGGGAGGCGGATGGAAGCAGAACGTGAGCCAACCCGCCCACCGTTAGCTCTGCGTCGTACAGAATGACGGCGACGCAGCTTCCCAGCCCAAACGAGACCAACGTGCCGGTCTTCTTGGCGACTTCGAATTCGCCCATTCGCACCACGTGGTCGACGGCGGTCGCAGTCACCGTCCCCGGTAGATCCGCTCCCTCGGATCCTCCAGTTGCAGTCGGTCGCGGGCCGGACCAACGATCGTCTCGACCTTTCCCAACACCAGAAAACCGCCCGGAGTGAGCGCCTCCGCGAACGCGTGATAGAGCCGTTCCTGCATCGCGCGCTCGAAATAGATCATGACGTTGCGGCAGATGATCAGGTCGTACTCAGCTCGTGGCGCAGCATCACAGGTGATGTCGTGACGCCGAAAACGTACGAGCCGGCGCACTTCGGGAAGAACCTGCACCTCGTCGCCACCCGTGAAGTAGCACCCCACCAGCGACGGGGTGAGCTCCGCGACGGCCTTCCGCGGATAGACGCCCCGTTCCGCCGTGCGCAGGCTGGGTGCGTCGATGTCGGTGGCGTCGATGTGGGCCGGCACTTCCAGTCCTAGCTGCGCTCTTCGCGCATGCTCCAGCCACACGATGGCCAGCGTATAGGCTTCCTCCCCAGTGGCGCACCCAACCGACCAGCACCGAGGGGCGTGGCGTCGGTGAGTACCGAGCTCGGGGAGACAGCGTGCGGCGACCGCCTCCCACGTCTCTGGATTCCGGTAGAAGCCGGTGACGTTTATGGTCAGCGCGGTGAGAAACCGCTCGTACTCCCGTTCATCCGTGTCCAGACGTGCGGAGTATTCGGCGAAGGTGCGCACACCGAGTGCCCGCATGCGTGTGGCGAGCCGCCGACGAAGGCAACTCTCCTTGTAGGATTCGCATACCACGCCGCGCGCCTCGGCGACTTTTCGCAAGAGCGCGGAGAGATCTGGATCGCGGTCGCTTGCGGTCACGCAAGCGCGCTCATTGTATCGAGGTTCGTGCGGGCAAGCTCGTGACGCGGGTTCAGTTCGAGCGCGGTCTTCCACAGCGCGCCGGCCAGGTCGCAGTCTTGCCGCTTGTAGGCGATGTTGCCGAGCTTGAAATACACATCGTCACCCAGCTGAGGCTGGAGCTTTACCGCGCGCTGATACGCCTCCCACGCCTCTTCGTAGTCGCCGCGCCGATACAGCAGATCGCCGAGATTCTTCCAAGGCTGAGGCAATGAGGGTTCGTCGGCCAGCGCCGCGCGCACGATCTCTTCCGCCTGTTCGACGTCTCCCAGGATTTCCAAGAGCACGGCGAGGTTGTTTCGGAGCACCGCGTGCTTGGGGTAGGCTTCGAGCCCCTCACGGAGAATCGCCTCCGCGTCATCGAGCGCATCCTGCCCCGCCGCAGCGAGCGAGCGGGCCCAATACCACAGGGCCGGAAGCTGCCTTTCCCCCGCGATTTCGCGTGCCCGGTCGAGTCGGCCGATCGCGACCTGAAATTCGTTCCGGGCCAGGCCGGCAATGCCCCACCCAATCATCACACGATAGTCATGCCGAGCCCGGGAGGCCGCTTCTCCGTATGCGGCCTCGGCTTCGTCGAGCCTGCCAACTTGCTCGTAGCTAAATGCGAGGTTGTGCAGTACCGACGCGCGCCCCCCAAGCCGTTGGATCTGTTGTTGTTCGTCCGTCAGTTGGACCTGCGAGGCCGCCAGCCGGTCCTTATCCAGCGCGAAGATCAACTCGAAGGAAGGGACTTTCTTTTCGATCAGGCTCCACTCGTCGATCCGCCGCGCACCCTCCAGGAGGAGAGACTCCGGGTTGATGGAAACCAGGAAATCTTGCCGCTCAGGCTTGACGTCGGTTTCGAAGTTGAACGTGCCCTGTGTCCAGGTAAACAGGAAATAAACCGCCTCTTCGATCTGGCCCCGCATGCCGCTCTCCAAGTCGTCGCGTGTCACGGCGCCGTCGGAGATCAACAACTCGCCGAGGCGCTTGTCTCGATTTTCCCCCTGAAGCTGAACGGCTTGATCGAGCTGTTCCTGCGTGATCTTGCCGTTCTTGACGAGCAGATCGCCGATCCGATCGCGCCGGTTCACGATCGAGGCGTAACAGATGCGCCCGCGATCGAAATAGATGTATCCGAAGCTGCTCCGATCTGCGACCGAAAGGCATCCGGTTTTCTGACCGAGCGCGAGCAATTGGAGCACGTCCGCCAGCGACGCTTCCTTGAGACTTCCCTTGATCGCCACTAGGAGAGCTCCTCAACGAGCCGCTCCTGAGGCTCCGGCCACCTCCACACCATCTTCTCCCGACTCCGGATTCCGCCCATCGGAGCCGTCATCAGTCCGCTCGTCAGTCCGCTCGTCCGCACACCCACCGACGGCCGGCGCCTGGGCTCCGCAGCCCCTTCGAGTAGTTCCCGTGCCAGAGCCGCACTCGGAGGGACCTCCTTGGCTTCCGCCGACCGCAACACCCGCTGGACCAGCGCGAGCAAGCTTCGGACGGATTCCGCCGGCCGGTCGGCCATGTAATTGACCAAATCCTCGTCCACGAGACCCAGGCGTTCCGTCAACTGCCCGGAGACGATGGCGAGCCGCAGGTCCCTATCTGGGGGAGGCAGTACTGCGAGCAAGCCCCCCTCCATTCGGGACACGAGGCGGTCGTTGAGGCCGTCCACCTCACGGGGCGGCTGCTTGAGCGTGAACACCATCTGGCGCTGGGAGTCGTGCAACAAGTTGAAGAGGTTGAACAACTCCTCCTGCGAGCGGACCTTGCCCGTGAGAAGATGCACGTCGTCCAGGAGGAACGCGGTCGCACGACGGTAACGCGATCGCCAGGCGTCGACTCGGTTGGCGTCAATGGCTTGCACCAACTCGTCCAGATAGTCCTGTGCCGATAGACACGCGACCAACGCCCCCGGGGCAACGGCGAGGGCATGTCCGATCCCGTGCAGGAGATGGGTCTTCCCCACCCCAGCCGGCCCGACCAGCACGAGTGGGTTGTACAGGCTCCCCGGTTGCTCCGCCACCGCGCGGGCGCCGCTCAGCGCGAGCTTGTTCGACTCGCCGTCCACGAAGTCCTCAAACGCCCACGCCGTGGATGGCCCCGGGGGCGGTGTGAGTCCCTCCTTCGCTTGCTGGACCAGCTCCTCGGCCTCGGCGACGCGATCAGGATTGCGAAACACCGCGTCTCCGGCCGCGCCGGCATCGAGCCCGGCCATCTCCGTCTCGAGCTTCTGCAACCGTCCGACGTCGCGCTCGAACTCCTTGACCGAAGCCTCCGCTGCGCTCGAGGCTCCCTGATCGAGGACTTTCGAGAGACGCGCCGTCCGGTATCCCTCTCCCTCCCAGCGCATGATCGTTTCGCTGAGACGGACCTTCCATGATTCCACCTGCTGCGTCACCGTTTCCGTGACGTCGCTCATGAACGCCGCAAACTCGTCGGCGGGCGCGTCCGCCGCCTGCGGGGCCAGGCTCGGCGCGGGTTCCGCTGGTGGCGCCGCACCCGGACCGGCATCGGCTTGCTCCTCCTCGCCCCCCAAAAGGGCTACGACCGCCTCCGGCGATACCGGCGTGTCGTCACCGCCTGGAACGCAAGGAGACGATTCAGAGCTCCGAGCAGCTCGCGCACGTTGCCGACCTCTATCCCGGCCACTGCCTCCAGGACTCCGTCACCGAACGTTCCACCGCGCTCGTCTGCCCGACGCCGGAGGATTGCAAGCCGGGTCTCGAACTCCGGCTGGCCGATATCCACCACGAGCCCGCCCGAGAACCGTGCGATGAGCCGCTCATCGAGATCTGCGATCTCACTGGGTGGGCGGTCACTGGCCAACACCATCTGCCGACCACTAGCTTGGAGCGCGTTGGTCAAACGCAGCAACTCCGCTTGCATTTCCTTCCGGTTGGCCAAGAAGTGCACGTCGTCCACCAACAGGATGTCGACTTCCCCAAACCGGTGCCGGAACGCCTCGCTCTGACCGGCCGCGACGGCGGCGTGGAACGCTTCGACGAACTCCTCGAGAGTGAGGTACTCAACCGACAGGCTTGGCGTGACGTTCTTCGCATGCTGCCCGACGGCCATGAGCAGATGCGTTTTCCCAAGTCCGGTCGCGCTGTAAATGAACAGGGGGTTATAGGCCGTACCCGGCGACTCCGCGACCGCGCCGGCCGCTCGCACGGCCAGCCCGTTGTTGGCCCCGACGACGAAGCTATCGAAGCTGAACTTCGGATTGAGGTCGACTGTCACCTCGAGCCGTCCTCGCTGAGCTTGCGGAGCACCCGCTCCGAGATCCCCTTCAGGGTCTCGAACACGCCGCGCCCGCTGAGCGCATCGGCGCCAAAACTCGGCGCGTCACGGAAGTTGATCGCATCATCGAGCTCGGGCGGAGTGAGAACGAGCTCGCTCGGGAGATCCTGTTTGTTGTACTGGAGCACCAGCGGCATGGTGCGAGCATCGATTGACTGCTCGAGCAGATTCTCGTGTAGGTTCTGCAGACTCTCGATGTTCTCGTCCAGCTGACGGGCCTGGCTGTCGGCCACGAACACGACGCCGTCTGCTCCCTGCAAAACGAGTTTCCGGGTGGCGTTGTAGTAGACCTGGCCGGGTACCGCGTACAGCTGAAACCGAGTGGCGAATCCGGAGATGGACCCCAGATCGATCGGGAGGAAATCGAAAAAGAGTGTTCGATCTGTCTGGGTCGCGAGCGAGACCATGCGACCACGCCGCTGTTCAGGCACCCGGCCATAGATGTAGTTGAGATTACTCGTCTTTCCAGAGCGTCCCGGACCGTAGTAAACGATCTTGCAAGTGATTTCCCTGGTCGTGAAGTTGACGAGGGACATGGCCTATCCACCGAAGAGGGTAGCGAGACTCTTGTTGAGCTCGCGCTCGAAGTCGGCCGCGAGCACCGGTTTCGAGGGCGTCTGGTCAGGACAGGCGGACGCGAGCTCGCGCGCGAACTCTTCGAAAAACAACTGGACGATCCCGATGGACGAGTCCGTCCCGTATACGACCAGCACCAGCAAAGGGCCTCTCGGCGTCGTCAGCCCGCCGAGGAAGATCCCGTGTCTCGAACCCTGGTGGTTGAGTACCCGGAAGCTCGATTGCTCCACCATCTTCGTGATTTCCGCCGTCGACGAGACGATGGCGGCTCCGAGCGCGGCGGCGGCCATGACGTCGACGGCGCGAGTGAAGCCGTGCTGTGCAAGCACCTGTCCGGCCGGCGTCATCAGCAGCGTGAACCGCGCGCCCACCTCGGCGACGAAGCGCTCAACGGGCTTAATCGCCCAGGGCTCGACCGCTTTCGTGAGGCTCACACAATCTCCTCGGCAGCCCGGAGCATCTCGAGCCGGACTAGCCCGATGTTCACTCGCGCGTCGGCTACCGCCACCACGAGCGTCCCATCCGCGGCGGGGACCGCTAGCACCGCCCCGTCACCGGCCTGGAGATGTACGAATTGAAGCAACCCCGCTCCCGCGGCCTCCACGGCACGGCGGAAGCGCAACACCAGGCTCGCGGTCAGTGCCGCGACGGCGTTGCCGCGGACGCCTTTCATGAGCGATTCGGCAATGATCAGCCCGTCCTCGCCCGCAACGAGAATCGCGCCGCGCACGCCGCGCACCCGCGTGATGTTGTCGAGCACTCTCCGGTAACGACTCGTCACAATCCCTGGGTCTCCAACCATGCGCGGGCCACTCCGGTCGCCTTTTCCGCGAGAATCGCCATCCGGCCCGAGGGCACCCCCCGGTCACGCGCGAGCAGCAACAGTGATCCGGCCGTCGGCTGCGTGAGGAACACATTGCCGTTGGCGCCCTCGGCAACCATCCACTCCCACTGGCCCAGCTCAAGTAATCGGGTCGTACGGTCGACTTCTTGTGACACCCCACCGAGATGAGCCGCTACCTCGTCGCTCACGGGCGCTTGGGAATCGTCGCGCAACTCGCCGCCCAGGACGCGTCCGCGCACGTCCGCCAAGAGCAGGCCATGCGAGGCTCCCTCCAGGCCCGCGAACAGGGTGGCCCCGTCGGCCCGTGGCGTCGCGCCCTCACCCGTATCGGACTGCACCAATGCATCCGCCACTTCAGCTGGGACGCCCTCAGCCGCCTCCCGCACCATAGTCAGCGCCTGCACCACGCTCTTGTCCGTCGGGTCCGCGGCGAGTGCCAGCTCGAGGTGGTCCAGTGCTCCGTCGATGTCGCTCTTGCGGTAGTGCAGAAAGCCCAGGCCCTTGTGCGCGCCACCATGCCGCGCGTCGAGCGACAGTGCGGCATTCCATTCCCGCTCGGCACCGTCGAAGTCCCCCGCATCCGAGAGGACTCTGGCGTAGAGATCGTGGGCGTCCGGGAGGTGACCGTGTGTCTCCACTCCGGACAGCGCGATCTTCGCGGCGGCATCGAGCTGCCCTTTCAGCCGCAGGGCCTCGCCCAGGCGGACAAATACCAGGCTCTCCGGATCCCGCGCCAACTCGGCGGTCATCGTTCTGATGTCGTCAGCCATGCGAATCCGTCAGGACGGTGGCGTCTTTCAGCACCGCATTCAGTGTTCGCGCCGCGTCGATTGCCCGATGCACCCAGGCAACGGTCTCCTCGTCCTCCCCGGACTGCTCTGCGACCGCCAACCATCGCTGCCACCATTCCACCGCCTCGGCAAGCTGCCCCTGTCTGACCAGCGACTCCGCGAGGAGCCGATGCGCGTCCGTCAGGAGCGGATCGACTCGGAGCGCCCTCCGCAGGCTTTCGGCACTCTCGGCCACCCGGCCGGCCGCGAGGTGGATGCGTCCCTGCAAGAAGTACAGCCCCGCGTCATGGGGGTGATTGCTCAAGCCCGCCTCCACTGTCCCGCGAGCCCCCTCGAGATCCCCCGCGTCGAGAGCGCGCTCGGCGCTTTCCAGAAGGGGCGTCAGATCGTCGCCGTCTCCCCTCCTGGCAGGTGGGCCGTCGCCCAGCGCCAGGATCCCCGCGCTCTCCAGCCCGAAGAGCGTCTTCGCGACGTCGAAGTCGGATCGTCCCAACAACGAAGCGAGCTGCCGCACGTCCCGAGCGCCATCGATCACCGCGAGCACCTCCCACTCCGGCGGCAGCAAGTCCAGTTGCCCCTCGGCACCGATCTCCGAGGCCGCCAGCGCCGGCACCACCCCGAGATGCGGAATCTTCCGCTCGATCCGGGACCACTCGTCGATGCGACGCGCGCCTTCCATGAGGAGGGCTTCGGTCGTAATGCGCACAGTGGCATCGGCGGTGAGCGCCTCGACGGGCCCTTCAACGAAAGAAAAATAGCCTTCCCCCCAATTCATGACCTCGAAGATGACCTCCTCAATTTGAAATCTCACCTGCCGATCCAGCTCGCGTCCCGTAATCGCGCCGATCGCGGTGAGAATCTCCCCGAGGCGGCGCGCGTCACCCCGTTGCTGCATGTCCCGAGCGCGGGTCAGATCCGCCTCGTCGATCTTACCCGCCCGGACCAGCAGGCCGCCGAGCGGATGTGGATTGCTCTGAATCTCCGCGTACTTGACGGCTCCATTGTCGAAGTATACGCGTCCCTGGTTGCGCCGCAGTTCCGAGGTGATGCGGAGGACACCGGTCTTCCGGCTCAGATCGAGGAGCTGGAACACATCGTGAATCCCCAACTCCTTGAGAGGCCCCTCGATCGCCATCGCTCAGGCTGCCTCAGTTCGAAAGATGTTCTGAAGGTCGAACGCGGTTCGCGCATGCCGCCGTGCTTCCTGCGCAAGGGGGCTTCCCGGGTCGAGGGTCACGACACGCTCCCAGCCGGCTACCGCGTCGCGGTACTGCCCCAATCGAGCCTTCACGACCGCGGCGAAGAACAGCGCGGCGACGTCTTCTTTATCGAAGGCGAGGACGCGCTCGAACGCCGCGAGCGCCTGCTTGAGTCGACCATCGTCGAGTAGCCCGTGTCCAAGGATCAGGAGCGCGTCGAGATCTGACGGATCCGACGCCAGCGCATCGGCCAGGAGGTTCACGGCGGCCCGTGGGCGGCCGGTGCGGCGATAGAGCTTCCCGAGTGCGTGGACGGCCTCACAATACTGGGGCAGCGTGTCGAGGGCGGTCACGTACGACCGCTCGGCGGCGTCGTCGTCACTGCGGGTCTCGTGCAACGCGCCGAGATCCACCCACACCTGAATCAACCGCGGGTCCAAATGCAACGCGGATTCGTACGCTTCTCGCGCGCGCTCCAGGTCACCCAACCCCACCAGTATGTCTCCCTCGAGCTTCAGGAGATCCGCCCGCTGGGGTGCGCGACTCCGAGCCGCGGCGAGCGCATTCAGGGCGCCGGCCGGATCACTCGCGGCGAGTCGAGCACGAGCCAGCGTCACCGCGGCATCGACGTCGTCGGGCTCCTCTTCCGCGAGGACCTGCGCTTCGACGATAGCTTCCGAACCACGCCCCAGAGCGACGAGAGCCCGCACCTCGCCAAGCCGGGCCCCGCGCCGTCCGGCGTCGATCGCTCGCGCCGCCCGATAACGTTCCAGCGCTTCGCCGTGGAGGCCGCGGCGAGTGAAGATTTCCCCCGCGATGAGATGGGCTTCCACCTGATCCCCGCCCCGGCTCAGGGCGCGGCTGTTTTCGGCGGCCGCGAGCTCCAAAAGACCTTTCGCGATGTAGTCGCGTGCGAGCGCGTACGGATCTTCCAGCCGCGGCGCCTCGTGCCGTGCGCTCGGGCGATCGAGCTCCTCGAACAGCTGATCGACAATGCCCTGATCGAACGCAATACTCTGGCCCACGACATCGGTCGCGACATCCGCGGAGATATCGGGAACTACCGCGATGGTCGGATCTTCATACTGGAGGTCGATGGCCAGTCGGAATTTCTGGGGCACGTAATAGGGGTCGAGCGTCTGCGCGCGCGTCACCTCCCGCAGCGCGGCATCGTACTCTCCCAGCGTGGACAGTGCGAAGCTCAAGTTGTAGTGCGCTTCGGCGGATTCAGGATCGCTCTCGACCGCGCGGGCAAAGGCATTGCGAGCGTCGGCCGATCTCCCCAACTCAAGGAGGACGAGTCCGATTCCGTTCCACGCTGGAGCTGACACGCTGGCCGTTTCCACCACCTGCCGATAGGCCTGCAGGGCGAGCTGGTATCGCCTCAGCCTGAGCAGCAGCAGCCCGAGATTGAGGCGCGGGGTTGGGAGCTCCGGCGCGACTCGCAACCCGTCGCGAAACGTATCGAGCGCCTCATCGTTCTGTCCCCGGTGCGCCAACGCAACCGCAAGATTGTTAAGCGCGAGCCCGTAAGTCGGAGAGATCTCCAGGGCCTTGCAGTAGGATCCGATCGCTTCGTCGGGGTTGCCGAGTTGGTGGAGCACCACGCCACGCTCGTTCCAGAGCTTGGGCGAGTTCGCGTCGTCTTGTACGAGGCGCTCGTAAAGCTCCAGCGCCGCGACGTGGTCCCGCTTCAGCAGGTGCACCTCGGCCATCGCCTGAAGGACGAGGAGACGGTCCTCCCCGTGATCCAGCGCAAGCCGGTATTCCCGCAGCGATTCGTTGTAGTAGCCCCGCTGCCGGAACGCCAACCCGAGGTTGAAGTGCGCGAGCGCCTCGCCCTCTGCCACTTGGAGCTGCGGGTTCGCCGCGAGCCCCGCACTCCTCCGTCCGCCGGCGTAGCGCTCGAGCGACAGATTGGTTTGCGCGCGAGCGAAGGTGGGGTTCAGCGTGACCGCGCGTTTGGCTGCCGCCCGGGCCTCCTCATGCCGGCCGACATCGCCGAGGACGAAGGCCGTGATGTAGAGTGCGTCCGCGTTGTCGGGGTTGAGCGCGGTAGCGCGGGTGAGCGACGCCAAGGCGTCGGCATTCAGGCCCCGATTGTAAAGCACCTCGCCGAGGTAAAAATGCAGCACGCTGCTGTCGGGCTCGAGCTCCGAGGCCCGCGAAAACCATTCGGTAGCCTCCGAGAGGTTGCCCCGACTTTTTTCGGCGAGCCCGAGCTGGGTCAGCGCTGCGACGTCCTCGGGGTCGCGGGCGATGAGCGCTTCGAATTCGCTCGCCGCCGCGTCGTGCTGACCGAGTGAGGCATACGTGCGTCCGAGCTCCCATCGCGCTTCACGATCATCGGGTGCGACCCGCAGTCGTTCATGAAGCTCCGCGACCAGGCGGTCATAGTGCCCCGTGTGCCGGTAAGCGATTTCCAAATTCCGCTGTGCTACCAGCATCTTTGGATCGAGCTCCAGGGCCCGGGTAAAGGCGCCAATCGCCTCGTCGATCAGCCATTTCTGGTAGTAGAGCACACCGAGATTGTTGTGCGCGCCCGGATCGGTCGCGTCGATACGATTGGCGAATGATCTCAGGACCGCGTGGTCCTGTTCGGACAGCACCGGAGGAGGCACGCTGCCTAGCTCAGTCGGATGGCATCGAAGATGGCCTTGAGGGAGGCCAGGTCCGGCAGGAGGAGGAATTGGCCGCACAGCTCCCGCCCGTCGCCCTCGAAGCGAAAATGGGTTTCGACACAAAAGGCGAGATCACGATCGTGGCCGAAGTTGAGGTACACCGAAGTCAGCGCAGCCGCCGCGACGTCGATCACCAGGCTCGGTACCGACGGGAGCAGCATCATTCCCATGAACTCCGAGAGGGCGTTCATGTAGGCGCCGCCCAGGATGTTTCCGGCTTCCTTCAGACTCGACTGCTCCAGCTCACTGAACACACTCGTCGCGCCCGGCGACCGACGTAGCAAACGATCGCACAGCTGCATGGCGTCGGATTCCGGGACGATGAGTAGCGTCCGCCCGGTAAGATCCCCGAGCATGTGCATTAAGACCGCGGCGACGACGGCGTTTGGATCTTGCAACAAATCAGGGACGCTCTCTACTTGCGCCGCCGTGATCTTGGGCACGCTTATCATGATCCGGCTCTCTGTCATCTGGGACAACGCGGTCGCTGCGTGCCCGGCGCCGATGTTCGCGACTTCCTTTAGCGCGTCGAGCTGACGCGCCTCGAGCTGAAACGGCTCGCTCATCCGTCCCCCCCTACACCAGCCCGCCGGCGTCCAGAATCAGCACCGGCCGTCCGTGTCCGAGAATCGAGGCCCCAGTGAATACCGGTAGCGTGCCCTTGGGTGGGTCGAAGGGCCGCACGACAATCTCCTGCTGCCCGATCATGGCATCGACGACGACACCGGTGCGGCGTTCCCCAAGCTCGAGGATCACCACCGGGCCCGGCGCCGGTGGCTCCCCTGGGACCTCGAGCAGCCGACGGAGGTGCACCAAAGGAACCACATGGTCGCGGAAGCGCAGGGCCTCGGCACCATCGACCCGGCTGACGGACTCCTTGTGGTACGCGATCGTCTCGGCCACGTGAGCCAGGGGCAGCGCGTACTCCTCTTCCCCGACCCGTGCAAGCAACGCCGGCACGATCGCAAGCGTCGGCGGCATCCGCAGCGTGAAGGTTGTTCCGGTACCGACGTCGCTCTGCACCTCCACCGACCCGCCCAGCCCGCGCATCCGGGTAGCGACAATGTCGATCCCCACCCCCCGTCCCGACACGTCCGAGACGGCCTCCGCCGTGGTGAATCCCGGCCTGGCCAGGATTCGAAGCACGACGTCGTCGCCGACCCACTCGTCTTCTCCCACGAGGCCCCGTTCGCGGGCTTCCGCCAGGACCTTTGCCTTGTCGATCCCCCGGCCGTCGTCCGAGACGATGATGACCACGGCAGCCCGTTCCCGGAGGGCCGTGAGCACGATCCGTCCCCCGCGCGGCTTCCCAGCCGCGGCGCGTGTCTCCGGGTCTTCGATACCATGGTCGATCGCGTTGCGCAGAAGGTGTACGAGCGGATCGCCGATCTCATCGAGAATGGCGCGGTCGAGTTCGATGTCCTTCCCCTCGACCTGGAACGTGACTTGCTTTCCGAGCCGCACGGCCATGTCCCGCACCAGTCGGGGGAATCGGTCGAACACCTGCCAAACCGGAGTCATGCGGGCTTCGATGATCTCGGCTTGTAGATTCCGGCTGAGTTGCGACAGTCGAACGACGGCTTCATCGAGCTCGGGCACGTCGAGTCTGCCGGCGAGTTCGGCCATGCGTTCCCGTTCCGTGACCAGCTCGCCGATCGAATTCATGAGTGAGTCCAGACGCCGGAGATCGACCCGGATGTTGCGCGCGCGACCGCCGCTCGCTTCGGGCCGGTTCGCGGCAGCATCGCCCGCATCGATCACGACCTCGCCCACGTCACCGGCGGCGCGGATCTCCCGCTCGATGACCTCGGGGTCGGCCTCGCTCTCGAGTATCACGGTCAGCTGGCCGTCGAAGTCGTCGCTCTCGAACGCCGACGGCGCGGGGTTCACGGAGCGGACCTGACCGACCAATTCCAACCGCCGAAGCACGACGAGTGCCCGCGCGCCCCTAAGCGCCGCGTCGGGGGAAATCCCGATGCGGACTCGCAACCCTACCGCGTCAGGCGGCCCCGCCTCCCGCGGTCGAGGGCGTTTGGCGGACTTCCGGGCGGCCTTTTTCTTGCCGACGCCGGCCGCCTTGTCGAGTTGACGAGAGACCTTGGCCACATTGGGATCCGGCTGCTTCCCTTCGACGGCCGCTTCGATTGCGTGTTCCAGAGTATCGGCGGCGCGGAACAGGACCTCCAACGTCGCGTCGGTAACGGGCCTGGCTCCCTTGCGGAGCAGGTCGAGCAGGTTCTCCGCCCGATGCGCGAGGTCACCCACTTGGGTGTACCCCATCGTGTGCGCCATCCCCTTCAGGGTGTGCATTGCGCGGAAGATCTCGGTGAGCGGCTCGCGACTCGCGGGATCGCGCTCCCACTCGAGGAGTCGCTGGTTCACGGCACTGAGGTGCTCGCGGCTCTCTGCTAGGAAGAGATCCGCGTATTGCGACGCATCCATGCCTACGCCAGCACTCTCTCGACGGCCTCGAGCACCCGTGACGGCTGGAACGGTTTCACGACGAAGTCCCGGGCACCGGCCTGGATTGCCTCGACAACGAGCGCCTGCTGCCCCATCGCGCTGCACATGAGGATCCGCGCATTGGGATCCTCCTTGACGATTTCCCGGACGGCATCGATCCCACCCATGTCGGGCATGACGATGTCCATGGTAACGAGATCTGGCTTCAGCTGTCGGAACCGTTCGACCGCCTGCACGCCGGTCTCGGCTTCGCCGACCACCTCGAAGCCGGCCTGCGACAGGATATCGCCGATCATGGTTCGCATGAAGATCGCATCGTCGCAGACGAGTACTGTGTGGCTCACATCCCCCCCTACGGAATCAGAATCGGACCGAGGACGGCGTCGAGATCGAGGAGCACGAACGACGCGTCCCCGTGATGACCCACTGCGCGCACGAGCGCGGAATCAACACCCGGCAAGTCCCGTTGCTCGGCCATCTCCCCGACGTCAACGTCGATCAGATCCAGCACCTCGTCGACCAGCAGCCCCACCTGCTTCGAGCCAACATCCAGCAGGATGATACTCCCCGACCGGTCGGACCGAGAACCGCCGAAGATCCGGCGACCGTCAACCAGGGTGACCAGAGATCCCCGGACGTTGATAAGGCCGACCACCTCAGGCGGCGCGCCCGGCACGCGGGTCGCCGCCTGCGGGGAGAGGATTTCACGCACCGCCCCGACCTCGGCACCGCAGGCCAGACCGGCCACCTCGAAGACCAGGAGTCTGAGCCTGGTAGAATCGGCCATCTTATTTAAACAGGCCAAGGTAGTCCAGCACGTTGAGCCGAGCAAGCAGTGCCGGATCCCCGCTCACCAGCGCGAGAACCGCGCGCAGATCGGCCGGACAATCCGAGTGGAATTCAAGCCATTCCCTCGATTCCGGATGAGCGAACGCCAATCTGGCAGCATGGAGCACCTGCCGAGGCGCCAGCTTGGCAACCTCGGTGGCGTGGGTTCGATCGGGCCCGCTCACGCCCCGGTGACCTCCACCTCCGTAAACCGGGTCACCGACGACCGGGTGGCCGATGGCTGAGAGGTGGACGCGGATTTGGTGGGTCCGGCCGGTCTCGAGGGTCACGCGCACGAGGTCACAGGTCCTGTAACGGGCGACCGGCTCGACTCGTGTGCTGGCTCTCCGACCCGTTGCTGAGACCGTCATGCGTTTCCGTTCTTTCGGATGGCGGCTGATAGGCCGGTCGATATCCATCACTGCGGAGATGTGGCCCCAGACCAATGCGACGTACCGTCTCTCAATCCGCCGCAATGACAGGGCGCTCGCGAGGCGCCGATGCGCACGGTCGGTCTTCGCTACGATGAGGAGGCCCGAAGTGTCTTTGTCCAGGCGGTGGACGATTCCCGGCCGGCCCGACGTGCCGGCCGACATGGGTGTTCCCCGCGCGGCGAGCGCATTGAGTAAGGTATCGCCCCAGTGCCCCGGGGCCGGATGAACGACCAGCCCCGCGGGCTTATCGACCACGAGCAGCGCGTCGTCTTCGTAAACGACCGATATCGGGATATCGTAGGGTTCGATGTGCTTCGGGGGCGCTTCATCGGGGATCGACACCTGGACGGTGTCGCCTCGGGCCAGCGTTTGCGAGGGGCGCGCCGCGACCCGGTTTACCCGAACGCGCCCGTCAGCCACCAGGCGCGCCACCTGGGTGCGGGAGATCGCGAGTTGATCGGCAAGGAAGCGGTCGAGACGCTCCGTGTCGTGAACCGAGACCTGGAAAATCGAGACGAGGGGCACCCGCGCGGGAGTGCCTAGGAGATCGCGGCGGCGTTGTCCCGTTCGCGGGCGCTCAAAGACTCGTGCTGGCCCTCCCGCCACAGGATTGCGGCCAGTAGAATGGCCCCGCACGTCACCGCCATGTCAGCGACGTTGAAGGTGGGCCAGCGCAGGGTGCCGAACCCGACGTCGATGAAGTCGACCACCCCCCGAGGGCTGCGCAGACGATCGATCAAGTTGCCGACCGCACCTCCGCACACCAACCCAAGCGCAATCAGTCGCACAGCTTGGGCCGGGTTCGTTTGGCGAACCATCGATCCCAGCACGACCAACGCGACAAGGGCCAACACGAGAAAGACCCAGCGGGAATACTGGCCGACGTGAATTCCGAATGCGGCGCCGGGATTGTAGACGATCTGAAGCGTGACCCAATCACCCACCACCCGCACCGGAACTCGCGAGAGCGTGGCCACGGCCAGCAGCTTCGTGACGAAATCGCTCGCGACGACTCCCGAGCCGACGATCCAGAACGCCGATCGGCTACCGGCGGTTGCCATCTTCCTCCTTTGCCTTGCACTTGATGCAAAGCCGGGCGTGCGGAAGGGCATCGAGGCGCTCATAACCGATATCATCCCCACATTCGTGACACTTGCCGAACTTGGCCGGCGTTGCGTATAGCCGCCTGAGCGCTTCGTTCACGTGCCAGAAGTAGCGCCCCTCCTGTGACGCGAACAAGAACTGCTTCTCGCGCTCCATGGCGTCGGTGCCCTGGTCGGCCATGTGAAACGAATAGGATGATAGATCCCCATCAGATCCTTGAAGCGTCGCGCTGAAGGATTCATCGTAGTGGCCGAGTTCCTTTATGACCCGTGCACGCTCCTCGAGAAGGCGTTTCTCGAAGTGAGCGAGCTGTTTCTTCTTCATCTGTCAGTTGCCTTCCGCAGAGTGTCCAGCGTGCTACCCGTCGGCCTTCGCGTCATGCCGCTTGAGGGAGATGACTACCCGCTTGCCGTCGATCTCCATTTCCTCCCGCAGATCCGCGCCCGGGAGGTCGCTGGTCGTATCAAACCGCCGGGCCAGCGTTTCACCGGCAATAAAGTTGTCGAAGGCCTGGGCCGCTGCCAAGACGTCCGGCGAGCCCGTCACGCTCAGGCCAATTCGAGTCGAATAATCGTATCCCGCTTCCTTCCGCAAGCGCTGTACCCGATTCACCACTTCCCGCGCCACCCCCTCGGAGGCGAGCTGAGGAGTCACTGCGGGATCCAGAGCGACCACGTAGGGCCCGTCACTCTGCACTAGCCAATCAGAGAGCACCTCCCGCTCGACGACAACGTCTTCGGGGCGGTACTCGAATGCCGTTCCCGCCCCAGACTCGAGGCGGACGGCGGCCCCGCTCTCGAGCCGCCGGAGATCGGCGGCCGTCAGCTCGGCCATCGCCGCGGCAGCATGGGGCGTTCGCTTCCCGTATACCTTCCCGAGGGTCCGGAAGTTCGGCTTCCCCCTGAGCCGGACCAGGTCGGCGTCGGACGAGTCGACCGTCACCTCCTTGACGTTGACCTCGGCCGCAAGCAAATCCAGCAACTCGTCGAGTGCCGGTCCCCGAACGCTCGCTGGAACGGCTGCGCGCATCCGGGCAAGCGGCTGGCGCACCCGCAGGCCCGCGGTCTCCCGAGCCGCCCGGGCGAGCGAGGCCAGCCGCCGCACGGCGTCCATCCCGGCCGCCACCGCCTCTTCGTTCCGCCCGAGATCTACCGGAAACGGTGCCATGTGGACCGAGGTTCCGAGGAGCCGCTCATGAATCGCATCGCTGTGGAACGGCGCAGCGGGTGCGAGGAGCCGGGTGGTGGTGACGAGCGCCTCAAGCAATGTGGCGAGGGCAGCCGGATCGGCGGCGCGGTCCGGGGCCCAGAAGCGGGGTCGGTTCACGCGTACGTACCAATTTGACAAGTCGTCGTCCGCGAACTGCATGATCGCTCGCACACCGGCTGTCACGTCATAGTCCAACCACGCGCGCCGCACCTTGGCCACCAGCTCGTCCAGCCGCCCCAGCAACCAGCGGTCCACCCGCCCACGCCGTTCGAAGGGCGGCGCAGAGTCCGCGGTCCAATCGCCTGCATACAGGGCGAAGAAACCGTACGTATTTCGGAGGCGGTTCAGAAACCCCAGCGCGACGTCGGGGATCCCCGAGGGATCGAATCGTTTCGGAAGCCCGACCTGGCTGGAGGCCAGCAAGTACAGCCGCACCGCGTCCGCCCCGTAGCGCTCGATTACCGCCCACGGGTCGACGAGATTCCCAAGCCGTTTCGACATCTTGCGGCCCTCTGGATCGAGCACGAGACCGTGGACGATCACGTTCCGGTACGCACCCCGATCCATTACGGTCGCGGCAATCGCCAGGAGGGAATAAAACCACCCCCGCGTCTGGTCGAGGCCCTCACAGATGAAATCGGCTGGAAAGTGGGAGTCGAACGTGGACTCGTTCTCGAACGGGTAGTGCCATTGTGCGTAGGGCATCGCTCCCGAGTCGAACCAGGCGTCGATAACCTGCGGTACGCGCGCCATACGCTTCCCACACGCCGGTTCCGGGCAAGGGAACGTGATGTCGTCGATGTAGGGTTTGTGTGGGTCGAAGTCCTCGGGTAGCGCTCCCTGATCGCCCATCGCCTTCGCCAGCTCGGCGTAGGACCCGATCACCTGTTGGTGTCCCGGACTGCCGTCGCATCGCCAGACGGGCAAGGGCGTCCCCCAGTAGCGGTCACGGGATAGCGCCCAATCGATGTTGTTGTCGAGCCATTCCCCGAAGCGGCCCGTGCCGACTTCGGTCGGGTACCAATCGACCGAGCGGTTCAACTCGACCATGCGCTCTTTGACGGCGGTCGTCCGGACGAACCACGACTCACGCGCGTAGTAGATGAGAGGCGAGTCGCACCGCCAGCAGAAGGGATACGAATGCTCATGTCCCCGAGGCTCGTACCGCCCGAATAGCTTCCCCTCTCTTCGCAGGCGGTCCGCGATCACGGGGTTTGCATCGAATACGGTCTCGCCGTTGATAGCATCCCATGCGGTATCGATGAACCGTCCAGAAGCATCCACGGGGTTCACAAACGCCAGATCATCCCGCTGGACGGTAGCGTAATCGTCCGCCCCGAACGCCGGTGCGAGGTGAACTAATCCAGTTCCTTCCTCTTTGGTCACGAAGTCGCCTTCCACGACTCGAAAGGCCCGCCCAGCATCGACGGAAACGGCATCCAGCAGCTGTGCATATCGCCGTCCGACCAGATCAGCGCCTCGATACGCGGCGGTCTGCGGAAAGTCCGCCAGCGGCTTTCCGTGCGTCGCCCCGGGAACCCCGAGCCGGGAGGCGATACTAGCCTCGACGATAACGCGGCGTCCCTCGATGTCGACTTCGACGTAATCGAGATCCGGATGTACCGCCACCGCGACGTTTGACGGCAAGGTCCACGGCGTGGTCGTCCAGACCAACAGGTGGCGATGGCCTTCCGCCTCGGTGTCTTCCTGCAGCCGAAACAGTACGTAGATCGACGGGCTTCGGTGGGTCGCATAGCCCAGCGCGAGCTCGTGACTCGACAGCGCCGTGCCGCATCGAGGGCAGTAGGGCAGCACCTTCTGCCCTTGATACAGGAGATCCCGTTCGTACAGTCGCTTCAGCAGCCACCACACGCTCTCGATGTACTCGTTCGTGTAGGTGACATACGCCCGGTCGTACTCCAACCAGTAGCCGATTCGATCCGAGAATGATTCCCAGTCTTGCTTGTAGCGGAAGACACTCTCGCGGCACCGGCGATTGAACTCGGCGATGCCGAGCTTCTCGATGTCGGCTTTGCTGCTGATCTCGAGGGCTTTTTCTACCTCGATTTCGACCGGGAGGCCGTGCGTGTCCCAGCCAGCGATCCTCGTGACTTGCTGGCCCAACATGGTGTGGAACCGGCACACCAGATCCTTGATGGTTCGGGCAAAGACGTGATGTATTCCGGGCTTGCCGTTGGCCGTCGGAGGACCCTCGTAGAACACGAAGGGCTCCCCGCCGGCACTGGCGTCCAAGGTTTGCCGAAACAAACCCCGCGTACGCCACCGCTCGAGCACGTCACGTTCAAGCTCGTCTGAAGTACCTTGCGTCAACGGCTGGTAGCCCATTAGACCATCCGTTCCATGACCCCCGTGACCAATCGAGTCAGGCCCGGCTCGGCTCGCTGGGCAGTAGCGATGATCTCCTCGATGTTGGCGGGTTCGAGCGCATCCGGCAGGCAGAGATCCGTGATGATCGACAGCCCGAGCACCCGCATCCCCGCGTGCACGGCTACGATGACCTCCGGCACGGTCGACATCCCAACGACATCAGCGCCGATGGCCCGCAAAAAACGGTATTCGGCCGCAGTCTCGAGGTTGGGACCAGTCACCGCGACGTAGACGCCTTCTCGGAGGACGATCTGTAGCTCGGTGGCGACGCCGCGCGCGACGCCGCGAAGCGCTGGATCGTATGGCGCCGACATGTCCGGAAACCTCGGGCCCAGCGAGTCGTCGTTTGGTCCGACGAGCGGATTGTCGCCCAGCAAGTTGATATGGTCGGCAATGAGGACGAGGTCCCCGCGCGCCCAAAGTGGATGCATCCCCCCGCACGCATTCGATACCACAAGCGATCCAGCACCCAGCGCCCGCATGACGCGCACCGGGAACGTGATCTGCTTCATGGAATAGCCTTCGTACCGGTGGAACCTCCCCTGCATCGCGACGGTGGGTCGTCCTCCCAAACTGCCCAACAGTAGGCGCCCGGCGTGCGTCTCGACGGTCGAGACGGGGAACTCCGGAATCTCCTGGTAGCTGATTTCCTCCTCGACATCCATCTCACGCGCGAGACCGCCGAGCCCGGTGCCCAGGATCACCGCGATCTCGGGCTCGAGGGACGACCGGGCGCGGACCGCCGCCACGGCCCTGGCTATCGTGTCCCGCAGTGGCAGATCCGTCACGCCGTCTCCGGAGGAGTGCCGTCGCGCTCATGGGCCTCGAGGGCGTCGACCTCTGATAGGTGCCGTTCCAGCAGATTGCGGAGCGCGACCAGGTAGCCGCTGAACTGCCGTTGGGCCGCCTCAATATCATGGCGGACCGCCGCCTCGGTAGAACGTGCCTCGCGGACAATCTGATCGCCCGACATGTGCGCCTCGCGAATCATCACGTCTGCTTCGCGTTTCGCCGCCTGCTCGGCGTCGGTCCGGACCTGCTGCGCCAGCACCAACGCGTCGTTCAGAGCCTTCTCCCGCTCTCGAAACACTTTCAATTGTTCGCGGAAATTGTGTAACCGCTCATCGAGCGCCGCCCGCTCGCGGAGCTGCCGCTCTAGCTCTTCCGCCACCCGCGTCCGGAAATCCTCGACGCCAGCTGGATCATACCCGCGAAACACGCGGCGGAACTGCTGGGTTCTGACGTCGACGGGCGTCAAATAGAACTCGTTCACGCGCGCTCCCCGAAAAGGACCGAGCCAAGTCGCACCATCGTCGCTCCCTCCGCAACGGCCGATCGGTAGTCTCCGGACATCCCCATCGAGAGCTCGGGAAGGAGGAAACCCGCCGATTCCAGACGCTCGCGGAGCTCTCGAAGCGACCTGAAGACTCGTCGCTGAGTGCGTTCATCGTCCGTGAATGGGGCCATCGTCATGAGCCCTCCGAGCTCGAGCTCCTCGTGCTGGTTGACCGCGTGGGCCACTGCCTCAGCATCGTCTGGCTCACAACCACTTTTCTGGCCCTCGCCCGCGACGTTCACCTGCATCAAGACGCGCAGCCGGTCACCGGCCGCGCCCGCCCCATCGCCGGCCCGGCGCACGGCCGCCGCCAGCGCCCCGGCCACCTTGGCCGAATCCAGCGAGTGCACGCACGCAAACCGACCGGGAACGAACTTCGCCTTGTTCGTTTGAAGATGGCCGATGAGATGCCATCGAACCGGTACGTCGCCCGCGAGCCGCTGTTTCTCCACGGCCTCCTGCACGCGGTTCTCGCCGATGTCCGCGAGACCGGCCCGACAAGCCTCGGCGACGGCCGCCGGGGGCTGCCCCTTCGTCACCCCGATGATCGTCACGGCGCCGGCGATTCCATGCGTGGTCTGCGCACGGGCAATTTCGTCCCTGACCCGGGCTAGATTCTCCGGAAGGGCCGTAAAGGACATAGCTGCTTAACCTAGTTGGCGCGATCGGCTGCTACAAGCTCGCCGCTAGCGATCGGCGACCGCCGCTGCGGTGTCATCCAGAAAGACGTCCTGTGGCACCGTGGACATCCGCCTGAGTAACTCCCCCATCTGCGGATTGGGAGAGAGTAAGTAGGCTCGTTGGAGGTTCGCGATGCCCTTCGCGCGATCGCCAAGCAGCTCATAGGCCTGACCCAGGGAAATGAACGGAAGGCTGAGATTGCTGGCGATGTTCTTCTCAGTCGGCCCGAGGTTCAGCGTGTCCTGCTCGAGCAGCCGGGAGTAGCGATACACCTGCCACGCCAGTGAGTCGGTCCGGGGCAGGTCGAGCAGCACGCCCAGGACGCCCGGCACCAGGCGCGAGCTGTCGGGGGGAGCATCGGCGTGCAGCCGCAGGGCCAACGCGTGGTGGGTCAGGTAGTCTCCGAGGCCGACCCAGTTCCCCCGCCCGGCGGTGAGGCTGAAGTACAGGGGGCGCGCGGTCCGGTTCTCCTGAATGAGGCGGAGGACCACGATGTCCTTCACATACAGCGGGCTATTTGCGGCATACGTGTGTTGAATGGGTCCAGCCCGGAACGTGTAGTCGGCCGGAAGCAGCTGGGGAGCCATTCGGTCGATCTCGATATCGGTCAGGCTGTGGAGTGCCGGCGGGGGCATCTCCGGAATCAACGAGGCGAAGTGTTTCACCTGATCTGGCACCAAGGGCCGCACCGGATTTTCCCGCAGCTGGCGCACGTACCAACGCGTATTCGCCAGAGACAGGTTCACGACCGAGACGTCACGCCGAATCTCTTCCACTTCCTGCAGATACCACAGCGGGAAGGTGTCGTTGTCCCCGTTGGTGAACACGATGCCGTACGGCTCGATGGTCTGGAGCAGATCGTACGCAAAATCGCGGGCTAGCGTAGCTTCGGGACCGTGGGCGCGGCTGGCCGCGTGGAAGTTCAAGGTGAGTGGAATCAGCGCCGCGACAAAGACCCCCGCGGGTGCGACGTTTAGCACACCGACTCGTCCGGCCGCACCGCCCAATCGTTTCCTCAATTCCCGATAGAGTCCCGCGAGCCCGATGCCGGCAAACAGCCCCCACACCTGGAACGACACCGTGAAGAAGTAATCTCGTTCGCGAACCTCGTGCATCTCACCCGAGGGAAATGCCGCCCACCCAAGCGAGAACCCCGGCTTGAAGTTCATGTATCCCATGAGGGCCGGGCCGGTCGTCAACCAGAGCAATAGCAGAAGCCAGAAGATCGACCGGTCGCGCTCACGCAACAATCGGGCGCCATAGATCCCGAGACTCGTGAACAGCAGCGTGAACGGGAGGCGAATCGGAGCGAAAACTGGAGTCGTCGGCGCCAGCCCATTCGCCCACTGCCAGTCGAAGTACTGGATGTAGTTCCGTGCCTGCAGCAAGATCAGCGCAAGTGAGCGCCCAGGGTTTTCGGGGCCGGATGGGTAAATGGGATTGTCGACCGGCGACCGTGCCGGGTACTGCTCCCGACGAATGACTTCCAAGAGTGCGTCCAACGTCGAGGGGTCGGCCTCGTTGATGAACGGACTGAGCCCAGCCCGCACGTACAGGAAGAAATATGTCGACGCCCCAACCAATGCGATCAGGAAGACACTCACCGCGAAGATCAACGAGCCAGCACTCGCCGCGTACGCGGCAGCGACCACGAACATGACCCCGCCGATCGCCAGTAGCGATGTGCTGCCGAGCCCGGCGCCGATCAACAGCGCCCAGATCCCGGTGAGGACGGCCCATTGCGCCCAGTCGATAGGACGGGCACGCTCGTCCTCGAGCGGCTCGGTCCGCATCACATGCCACATGTATCCGATCAGCGCCGGCCCCACCAGCAGTGTGAGCAGATGGTTGCCGATCGAGACCGCAGCCAGGTACACAATGAGGAGCAGGATATGTGGCGCACGGTACGTCCCCCGTGCCTTGCGCCACGCCCAGGCCAGCCACACGATGGCGCTGATGCTGAACGCTGCCACCATGTACACCTCGGTCTCGTTCGAATTCTGCCACACGGTGAAAGCGAAGGCGGACAAGAGCGCGGCGGCCGTCGCGCCGCCGATGCGGAAGATCGGGTCGGCCGTTTCCTCACGGTGCTGGCCGTGCCCGGCGAGCGCCTGCGCGACAACCAGGAAGAACCACGCTGCGGCCGCTGCGCTGAACGTGGCGGTCATTAGGTTTGTGCGGTACGCGTACTCCCCGATGCGAACCAGGTCGGCCCACACGTGGCCGAGCAGCACGAACAGCGGCGTACCGGGCGGGTGGGGGATGCCGAGGATTTTCGCCGTCGCGATGAACTCGCCCGCGTCCCAGAACGTGACAGTGGGGGCAAGCGTCCACACGTATCCGGCCAGCACGGTGATGAAAACGCCCAGCGCCGGCAGGTATGGGGGGCGATCGGCCGGATGGGCCGTGCCGGCGCCGCGGTGAGGGTTGGGAGTCGCTGGTGGCCCCCCCTCGAGATTGTCCGCGCCCGTCACGACGCGGTGGCGCCCTCGGCGGCCGCCGGCAGGGTGAGCGTTCCCGTGTGCCGACCGGCCAACACTTCCCGGACCTCCGCCGGGGACACACCTGACTGCAGCCGTCCACGGCTCGCAAATGAGATCTTCGATGTCTCCTCGGAGACCACGACGACAAGGGCATCGGTCTCTTCGGAAAGCCCCAGCGCGGCCCGGTGTCGCGTGCCCAGCGACCGATCGGCCACCGGAAACTGCGTGAGCGGGAGGACACATCCTGCTCCGACAATCTGATTCCCACGCACCAACACGGCACCGTCGTGCAGCGGGGAGTAGGGTGTGAATATGGTGGTGAGGAGGTCAGCTGAAACGACGGCCTGCATCTCGGTACCTGATTGGAGGTAGTCGTTCAGAACCACGTCGCCTTCGACCGCGATGATGGCCCCTGTGCCGCTCCGTGCAAGTCGGTCAACTGCATCGGCGATCTCTTCCGCCGCCGAGTGCTTTCCGGCCCCGCCGAAAAAGTTGATCGCCCGCGTGCGGCCGAGGTTCGCGAGCGCGTTACGCAGCTCGGGCTGAAAAACCACCACGGCTGCGAACGCACCGTACGTAAACGCAACCCCCAGCAGCGTCGCGATCATGTTGAACTTGAGAATCAACGCAGCGAAGTACACGACGCCCAGAACGATCAAGCCGACGAGTATCTGGAGTGCGCGCGTGCCGGCGAGGAACAGGAGCAACCGATAGATGATGAACGCGACCAGGAAAATCTCGAGCGCGTCGAGCCAGTCGGGGATGAGAAAGCTGAACTGTTCGAGCGGCATATCAGACGGACGCCACGGCGTGAGCGACGGCGAGCGCATCGACCGCCGGACCCACGCTGTGTACCCGGAACAGGCGCGCGCCGAGCCAGTACGCCGTGACGCACGCGCCCACCGTGGCGGGATCCCGCTGAGTTACCCCCTTCCCGGTCGCCGCTTCCAGAAAACGCTTTCGGGACGGACCTACCATGACCGGTTGGCCCAGCGACGCTACCGAGGAGAGTCGTGACAGAAGTTCGAAGTTCTGCTCCGGGCGCTTGGCAAAACCGAATCCCGGGTCTAGCGCCAGCTTGGACACCGCGACTCCGCGGGATCGAGCCCTGTCGACGGACTCACTGAGCTCCTGTGCCACGTCTCCCGCGACGTTCCGATAGGTCGCGTGAACATAGGTTGCCATGTCCTCAACTGAGCCGCGGGAATGCATGAGTGCGAGGCCGGCTCCATGCTCGGCACAGGCGTCGGCGATCCCGGGGTCGAGACGGAGTCCCGAGACATCGTTGATTGCCCACGCACCCGCGTCTAGGGCACGCCGCGCCGTTTCGGACTTGACCGTGTCGACGCTCAGCGGAACGTCGGGAAACCGACGGACCAGCTCGCCGAGCACCGGCGCCAGGCGTTCCCACTCCTGTGTCGCGAGCACGGGGTCGGGTCTGCCGGGCCGCGTGGACTCCGCTCCCACATCGAGCATTCCTGCCCCCTGGCGCAGCATTTCCTCCGCGTGCTCGAGCGCCGCGGCCGTCTCTGCATAGCGGCCGCCGTCGCTGAAGGAGTCTGGCGTGAGGTTCAGGATTCCAACGACGACTGGGCGCTCCAGGGACAGGGAGCTCCGGGCAAGATCCCAACTCGCAGGCGGATCGAAGACCGGGGCGAGGAACCGGCCGAGATTCTCAAGGACGTCGGTCGGCAAACCCAGGGCGTCCGCCCTCGTGAGGCTCGCGACCGACGACGCGCTTCCAGCGACGAGGGCCCAGCCGTCACCCGTGAGGCACTGCATGCCGCGCTCCCGCGCGGCGTGGGCCACGCCGTCGCGTGTAAAGCTGTTGAGATCGTCGAGCAGGAGCGCCACCGGTTGGAGCCCAGCAGCTACCGCCTCAGCTCGTACGGCATCTACACCCCGCCGCACCAGCGCGCCCCGAACCGCGGAGGGACTGTGCGAGGCGAGGTGGATGACACTCACGCGCCAGCTGGCTCGGCGGGAGGCGTCCCGAGGATTGGACCGGGCCCACCGGCAGGGGCGGCGTCGACCTGTGTCTTCTCATCGGCGGGCTCAGGCGCTGCCGACGGCACAAGCGGTGGCAGGTCCTTCCCGCTCACAACAAGCCGGACATCGTCCCGCTCGAGCGTTTCCCGCTCGAGCAACGCGGCGGCCATGCGGTGCAGGATGTCCATGTTGGATTCCAGGAGCTTGCGCGCTAGCTTGAACGCCTCGCTGAGAATTCTCTTGACCTCCTGATCGACCAACTCGGCGGTCTTCTCGGACACCTCGTGGCGCTGAGTGATTTCACGACCCAAAAAGATCTGCTGCTCGCGATCTCCGACGGCGATGGGTCCCACCACGTCGCTCATCCCGAACTGAGTCACCATACGGCGGGCCATCTCGGTGGCCTGCTGAATGTCCTGCGCCGCACCGGTGGTGACCTTCTCCGGCCCAAATATCAACTCCTCGGCCACCCGCCCGCCGTACGCCATGGCCAACCGCCCGAGGATGTACTCCTTGGTGTAGTTGTGCCGGTCCTCCTCGGGCAGCGAAAACGTGATCCCGAGCGCCTGGCCCCGCGGTACGATCGTTACTTTGTGCACCGGGTCCAGACCGGGAATCTTCACGCTCACGAGCGCATGTCCCGCCTCGTGATACGCCGTGAGCTTCCTCTCCTCGTCCGAGAGGACGAGGCTCCTGCGTTCGACGCCGAGCATGACCTTGTCCTTGGCATCGTCCAGATCCGCCATCTCTACACGCTGCTTGTTTCGGCGCGCCGCCAGGAGCGCCGCCTCGTTCACGATGTTGGCCAGATCGGCGCCGGCCAAGCCCGGAGTCGCCTTGGCGACGATGTCGAGCTTCACGTCCTCTGCTAGTGGTATTTTTCGAGCATGCACCTTGAGGATCATCTCACGTCCCCGCACGTCTGGCATGTCGACGACGACCTGCCGGTCGAAACGGCCCGGGCGCAGGAGCGCGGGATCGAGCACGTCGGGGCGGTTGGTCGCAGCGATCAATATCACGCCTTCGTTCGACTCGAACCCATCCATTTCGACCAGGAGCTGGTTCAACGTCTGCTCACGCTCGTCGTGCCCGCCCCCAACGCCTGCGCCCCGGTGCCGGCCAACGGCGTCGATCTCGTCAATGAAGATGATGCAGGGAGCGTGTGCTTTGCCCTGCTCGAACAAGTCGCGCACGCGCGAGGCGCCCACGCCGACGAACATCTCCACGAAATCGGAGCCCGACATGGAGAAAAAGGGCCGCGCCGCCTCGCCAGCGACCGCGCGCGCGAGCAGGGTTTTGCCCGTGCCCGGGGGGCCCACCAAGAGCACGCCCTTGGGCAAGCGTCCCCCCAGTCGCTGGAATTTCTGGGGGTCCTTCAGAAACTCGATGATTTCCTCTAGCTCCACCTTGGCTTCGTCGGCTCCAGCGACGTCCGCGAACGTGATCTTGGGCGTGTCGCCGGTCAGCAACTTCGCCTTCGACTTGCCGAATGCGAAGGCGCGGTTTCCTCCCTGCTGGACTTGGCGGAAGAAGAACAGCCACAGGCCAATCAGAATGACCCAGGGAAGCAGTTGCAGGAACACGGCTCCGAAGGACGGCTTCGGCTCCTTGGCGTCGATCGGAATGCTCTTCTCCTCCAGCCGCTGCAGAAAGAGCTCGGAGTCTTGGATGGGAAGGACCACGCTGAACCGCTCGATTTGGCGCCCCTGCACCGCGATTGGCGACTTGAACTCCCCTTTGACGAACTTCCCACTCGTGATCTCGATCTCGGCGATGTTCCCCCGCTCGAGTTCCCGCCCGAATGTCGAGTACGTGACCTCCAAGAAGTCCTCACGCCCCGCGCCCACCATCTGATAGAACGCAATGGGGACGAGCACGATCAGGAGCCAAAACACCAGGTTCTTGCTGAGGGCACCCCAGCTGAACTTCCGATTGGGGGGTGGGCGTTCAGACATGTAAACCTTCGAGTTCAGGAAACGGACTGATGGTGAGCAGGGGTCCGACGGCTCCTGTCACGGACGGCGAGCTTCGATGCGCAGTGCGCTCTCGCCGGGCTCCGGCATCTCGTCGGCGGCGCGACAAACGCCTGGAATCCAGACGACGCGCTCGCCCCGCACCACGAGTGGATACGTGCGCCGCTCGCTGCGTGGCACTCGCGCCTCCATTAGTACCCGGCTAACCCGCCGATGCCCCACTCCTCCGAGCGGAAACAACCGCTCCCCGGGCCGCATCGCTCGAATCTCGCCGGCCCCTCGAGAGACCCAGGTCACGGCCGCCGATCGCTCGGCAGCACCCGCAGTCTCCGGCCGCCACGAGAAGATCCAATCCTGCCATCGGGCCAAACCGGTTTCCCCCCCGCCCCACGCAACCGTCGGCGGTTCAGTAACCGTGGATGCAGGTCGAATGCGCAGCCGGTCAAACACGATCTCCGCCACCCAGCCATCCCGAAGCTCGAGCACGCGGCCGCTCGCGGACTCGACGGCGAACAACCGAAGCCGCTCGGCTGCCGGCCCACCCAGCCGGCACCCAACCTCGCGGGCAAGAGCACGCAAAATGGCCCCTGACAACACCTTATCATACGTTACCAGCGAGTCCCGAGCAACCTCGACAGCCCCGTTGACGCGCTGAAACCGGAGGCCGGGGAGCTGGCGCAGCACCCCCCGCCACGCCGCGCGATCGGCACCCGCCTCCTCGCCAACCAAGATCAGATTCCGGTCCACAGAGGCCACCCGCTCGCGGAGGAGGGGGAGCACGCGATGACGCAGCCAAGCGCGATCGTGACGGAGGTCGGAGTTCGACGGATCCTCATGGATCCCGACGGCGTCTCCTCCATCGGGAAAACGAAACCGCAACCATTCCTTCAACTCGTCGCGAGTGTACGGCAGCAGGGGGCGCACCAATCCGTCCGGCCCGGCCGAAAGAATGCCAGCCAGCCCTGCCGTACCGGTGCCACGAAGGACACGATACAGGATGGTCTCCGCCTGATCGTCCGCGTGGTGGGCGGTCACGAGGTACCGGGCGGCAAGCTGGGCCTGCATGGCCCGGAGCGCCCGATATCTGCCGGTCCGCGCCCGGGTCTCGGACGTGGCCGGTCCGAGACCGAGGGTCTCCTGGTAGGCCCCGACTCCGCACCGGCCCGCGAATTCTGCCACTCGCTTCGCGATCCCATGGCTGTCGGGAGCAATTCCGTGGTCGACGTGCGCCACCGCAATCTCGAGCCCGAGCTTCGGGGCTACCACGCCCATGAGATCCAGCAAGGCGAGCGAATCGGGCCCGCTACTGACGGCGAGAAGCGCCAGACCTGACTCACGAAACAGGCCGCGTTCCCGGACGTGAAGCAGGAGGCGCTGGTCGAGATCACTCATCATGTGTTGAAAGATACGCAAACCCGCCGGTGGGATCACGGCACGGGTGTGGCGGTGGACTCGGCCAGCGTCCGATGGAACTGACCGGCCGGACCCTTTGCCCCAGGCTGTGCGGAGGGTCTCCTTAGGTCGGCCCAGCCCTGTCGGCGGCGCGCTTGCGCGCCTCCGCTAAGAACCCGGGCGCGAGCTCGAGTAGCTGCGAGATCTTGCGCATCAGGTACGTCTCGTGTTTCGCCACGACACCGTCGGCGTGGACCAACCCCCACATGACTTCGGCGAGGACCATCTTCTGGCTGGCGTCGTAGCTCCGAGCTATGAGCGACGTGAACTGAAACAGATCGACGCCATCGCGCCGCTCGCGCTCCGCGAGCACGATGAGCTCCCGTGCCGCGTCGCCTCGCACGGCGAATTGCCGTTCGAGGACTCCCTCGATGTGCTCCCGCTCGGCGTCCGTGAATTCCTTGTCAGCGTGGGCCAGCTCGAGGAGCAGCGCACAGGCGGCCACCCGCATGCGCTGGGACTCGTCCGGAGCCTGGGTCTCCACCGGCTCCGGCTCCATTTCGCTTCGAAAGAAGGCCTTGATGGCCTCCAGCATCGGCGCTCCTGGGGCGTTACGGTTCGGAATGTGCGGGCGGGTTACCAATACTCAGGGCGTTCCCTCGTTGTACACAGCGGGGATGGGATTGCCGGGCCCCTCCGCCTGCCAGAAGATATTGATGATCCACCAGCGCGCGCCGTCCTTGAGGAGTTGAAAGCTATTGATTCCCCGTGCGAACGGCTCGGGATCGTTGGGCGCGGATCGGGATTCATACGTGCTGAACGAGTGCGCGATGTTCCCGAACCGCTCCGTCCGTCGGGCGACTTCGACCTCGTAAAATGGCGAGTCTGCAAAGAACCGCTCCGCGCCCTCGATCCAGCCGTCCAGGGTAGTAATACGCGCAACGGCTCCGCTTCCATCCGGCCGGGGACCCGCGGGAATCAGTCGAGCGCCCGGGTAGAACAACGATCGCATGCGATCCCAGTCGCGCTGAGCACCGCGGGGCCCCGAGATCACGTCGTACACGGCCGTCAGGATCGCACCCACCGACTCGACGTCTGCCGGGTTGGCCGCCGGCACCCCGGCCGGCTCCTGCGCGAGCATCGGCGGGCCGGTCAGCGCCGCGGCCAGCATCCACGCACTACATGACCTTCCCCTCATCTTATTCCCTCCCCACTCCCACCAACTCGATTGACGCCGAGGCGCGGAAGTCGGCGTGTGTGTACGGGATCGGACCGAAAAGCCCCAGTGCAGGACTTCACGGAGTCATGTATCGAACGTGCCCGCTGTCCGTCAACATGACCATGCTCGGGGTACCGTCGGTCGGAACCCCCATGACGGCTCGCACGTTCCCACCCTGGTCCCCGAAGACCAGAGCGGGGACCCCCTCTGGTGTCACCTGTAGCGCTGCGCGCAGGGTCCCGTTCCCATCGGTGAGCAGGAGCCCGGGCGCCCCACTTTCCGACGTGCCCAAGGACCCTCTGACCTGTCCTCCCGACTCCAAAATGAACGTCTCGGCCGTCACAGTCTGACGCGTCAAACGCGGGACGATCGCGAGTACGATCACCAGTGCCAGCACCCCCAGAAACTGGGCCGTGCGTCGTTTTTCGGCACGCTCGAGCCGCTGCACCCGCTCGGCTAACCCCTGTGACTCCGGCATATGGCAGCTACCTCCTCATATCTGCTTGTTTCGGTCCGGTGCGCCGGGACCGATTGGCAACCTCCGCCGACACGAGTCGGCATCACCTGGCGCGCGGCGGGCCGTGATCCCAATCCTGAGCACTCGAGATATTCGGCAGATTCCAGTCCCGACCGTCCCAACCGTCAAATCCGTTTAACCGAAACGCCCAGAAGCCGGTGTTGAGATCGGACACGACGATCAATCCATCGGCATTGCGGACATCCAACTCCATGGCACCGCTGAACACGCTGTTTCCGTAGAGCTGCTTTCCGCCGCTAAATCCGGTCTGGTGAGGGCATTCGCAGGTGTAGTACCAGCCCACCGTTTTCGGGTCGCTGGGGGTTTGTGCGTCGATGATCTGCAAACCGTCCTCGTACGCCGCCGCAAAAATGTAGGGCCACCGCACCTCGTGATTGTGGGAAAGGTCCCGCCAATCAGCGATCCACGCCCCCACCGGGCGCCTGATGGTCGGGACTTCGCCCCGAAGGCCGGGTCCGAGGTCGAAGATCATGAGCGGCGAGAATTGATACTCCATCTGCGTCACAGCATACCGCGCGTCCGGGGACGCAATGATCGTGTGACCCCGAATCACCCCGCCGAGGTTGGTGATGGACGTGAGGAGCTCGGGCTCTTCCGGTCGCGTCACGTCATAGACGTAGAACCCGCCGGTGCCGCCACCGTAGAATTTGTCCTGCCCGGTCGCTGGGTCGAAGGCGACGTATACGTCATGATATGCCGACGTCGTGTTCTTCAGTGGGGTATCGGGATTGGGCACTTTGGCTATCAGGCCCAGGTCCGAATCGCCGGCAATGAACTTCTCCATGTCGTAGATCTTCGCGTGGGCCTGATCGCCGGAAAAGACGTTCCGCTGCGCTCCGAACAGGAGCGTGCGACTATCGGAGTGCTTGTACACGAAGAGGCTAATGAACCCGTCGGGAATGTCCGGCGCCCGGAGACGGCCGATCTCTCGCACTTGCGACGCACCCGGGAGCCCCGTCACGTCGAAGATGATCGCCCCCTCGTCGGATCCGAGCGTGCCGCGGGCAAACACCGTCGACTTGGCGTAGTAGTACCGGCTTCCGATCTTGAAGTACTTACCCGTCTCGCCGCGCCCAATCACCCGAAGCTCAGGCTCTTCGATCGTCCAGGTGTAGATGACCTCCGGCTGCCGAGGATCGGCCACATCGATCACGATGAACCCAGATTTGTCGCGCCAGCGCGGGATGTACACGTACGGCCGCGACATTTCCTGCTCGATATCGATTCCCGCCGTGTAGAAATACCCGTCTAGCGGCAGGTTGGAGAGTCGTTCGACGTTGGGGCTCCCGCCCAGCTTGATGGTGGCGGTCTGTGCCGTTGCAGCACCCATCGGACTCCCCAGGGCCACCACGCAGGCCACAACACCCCACCGCCACACCAATTGGAGCGCGATCATGCCGCCGCCGCGGGACGAGCCCAGTCCGACAAGTTGCGCGTGCACCGTCGACAGTTGTCGTCTCACCTGCTCCCCCCCTTCGTCGCGTTCTTCAGAGCTCGTTGGCTCAGGCGCTGGCCCGTCGCAGCCTCATTCGGTCCAGCATCCCAGTCCTGCGCACTTGAGACGTTTGGCACGCCCCAGTCCTGTCCGTTCCAACCGTCAAAGCCGTCCAACTCGATCGCCCACAGTCCGGTCACCATGTCACCGACAACAATCAGTCCGTCTGCGTTCCGAATATCGACGCCCCAGGCTCCAGAGAGCACGCCGCCGCTCCCCTCCGGCCCAATGGTAGGCTCGTACTGGCCCGCAGCACCGATGCCGGCGCGATGAGGTCCATCGTACGTGTCGTAGTAACCCACCGTATAGGGATTGGATGGATCCATGATGTTGAAGATCTGCAAGCCATCTTCGTACGCGGACACGAACACATACGGCCAGCGGATCTCGTGATTGTGCGGCAGGCCCTTCCAGCGAGCGGTCCATGCCCCAATGGGCCGGGTCACGCTCTCGACTTCGCCGTCGAGACCCGGCTTGAGATCGAATATTCTGAGCGGTGCGTACTGATACTCCGTTTCGGTCACCAGGTAGCGGCCGTCGGGCGTGGGGGTGGCGGTGTGGCCCCGTCCAAACGCCGACTGAATCGCTGGATAACCCACCGTGACCGAAGTGATCAGGCTGGGTTCTTCGGGGCGTGTAACGTCGATGATGAAGTATCCGCCCGGCTGGGCCCCACCGTAGAACTTGTCCTGCCGTGCGGCGGGATCGTATGCGACATAGAAGTCATGATAGCGACCCGTTGCCCCTGGGACGCCAACCCGTCCAACGGCGCCGAGGTCGGCGGCGCCACTCACCAGCCGCTCCATGTCGTGGATGTTGGCGTAGGTACCACTCAGCGTGGTGGTGAACAGGAGCGCCCGCCCGTCGGAGTGCTTGTAGGCGAAAACGTTGTGGAAACCTCCCGGCATCGCCCCAATGGCCGATCGGGGCGCCCGGATCCGCGCGACTTCCCGGACCGCCATCGGATCGGGCAGGCCGGTCACGTCGAACACGATCGCGCCCAAGTCGGCGTCGGGACCGCCCTGGAGAAACTGAAAAGCCTGAACGTAGTAATACCGTCCGCTGACCTTGGCGTATTTGCCGTCGACTCCCCCGTAACCCACGTGCAGCTCCGGTTCATCGATCCGCCACCTGTATATGACCTCGGGCCGCTCGATGTCCGACAGATCGATGGCCGCGAACCCGGCCTGTTTGGTCGCCCCATGCATCCGGGACACGTATGCGAACGGACGTGAGCGCTCCTGCTCGATCTCAACGTCGGCCACGGTGAAGGCATGACCCAGGGGCACGTGCGCCGCCACCCGCACATTGGAACTGCCCTGCCGGCCTGGCGGCGCTTGTCCACCCGCCGGACCGACGGCAGTTACGACCAACAGAACCCCGATCGCTGGTGCGAAGCCAGCATCTGGGCACCGTATGGGCTTCATGTGCGGACTCCGGGCTGTGGGAGGTGTGCGGTGCGTCGTGGGTCGTGAGTCAGTGAACGACTCCCCACGCACGACTCGCTACTCACTGGGTCTCATGCTCACCCTCGCCGGCGCCGGCGCCCCGTCGGGACCGTTGTCCCAATCCTGAACGCTCGAGACGTTCGGCATGCCCCACTGGTGGCCATTCCAGCCATCGAAGCCGTCCATCTTGAATGCCCAGAACCCCGTGGTGAAGTCACTCGCTACGATGACCCCATCGGCGTTTCGGACGTCCACTCCCCACGCTCCGTTGAACGTAGTCTCCGGCTTGGACAATTCGCCATCGGGCCCGTCCCACGTGTCATAAAAGCCCACGGTATACGGATCGGTCGGATCCATCATGTTGAACACCTGCAACCCGTCGTCTAGAGCGGCCACGAACACGTACGGCCAGCGCACCTCGTGGTTGTGTGAGAAGTTCTTCCAGTTCGCGGTCCACGCGCCGATGGGACGCGAAATATTCTGCACTTCACCGTCGAGTCCCGGCTTGAGATCGAAGATGCGCAGCGGAGCCAGCCGATACTCCACCTCCGCCACGGCGTAACGCCCATCCGGACTCGGCGTGAACGTGTGGCCAAAGCTGATCCCGGCGATGCCGGTCAGTGACGTGAGCAACCTGGGCGCATCCAAGTTGGAGATGTCGTATACGTAATAGCCGCCCGCTCCGCCGCCGTAGAATCGATCTTGCCGCGTTGCCGGGTCGTATCCCACGTAGAAATCGTGGTATCCGCGGCCGCTCGGGTTTTCCGGAATCGGGACGCGGCCGACCAGCCCCTGTTGGGCTCCCCCACTCACCACCCGCTCCACGTCGTAGACGTTCGCGTGGGGAGCAGAGACAGTCGCCAGGAGGAGCGCCCGCCCATCCGAATGCTTATAGGCAAAGATGTTGTGGAACCCCCCTGGGGTCTCGGGCGCCCGGATGCGGGCGACTTCCTTGACCGTGGTCGGATCCGGGAGTCCAGTCACGTCGAATACGATCGCCCCGAGATCGTTGTCCGGGCCGCCGCTGCGGAACTGGAACGACTGAATGTCGTAGTAGCGGCCTCGGATCTTGACGTACTTGTTGTCCAGCGCCCCGGGCCCCTGATGAAGCATCGGGTTCTCGACGGTCCACTCGTAGAGGACCTCCGCTTTTGTTGGCTCTTTGATCGTGATGATGTGAAAGCCGGAGGGGGCAAACCGGTGAGCCAGGTACACGTAGGGCCGCGACAACTCCTGTTCCATCTCGATATCCGACGTCCTCCGACCGAGACCCATGATGTCGCCACTCTGGTATTCGGAGCCGGCAACGGGCCGGGCACCACCCAGGGGAACATGCGAGAGAATCGTCATGTTCCGGCTCCCCTGCTCGCCGGGCGCGTGCTGTGCGGCAAGTGGGCCGCCGGCCAAGTGGAGTACGAGCAGCATCAGGACGCTGCACCCCACCCAAACACCAGTTCGCTGGTACGTCATGGTTTGCCATCTCCCCAAAAGAATGTGGCTTTGCGTCCCCGCTGCAGCGGGTCCGCGTTCCAATGGTCCGACGTCGCTGCGCCAATATGCGGGCGCTCACGGCCCGCGGCAACACGAGCGAGAGGCCACCCATCCATAATCGCCAACCCGGCGAGGAGTCCCGATTCCGCTGCCCACCGCCAGGTGCGGTGTGAGGAGACGGCCGTGCGCACAGCGACATTCGGGACGTGGAACGAGGTGCCCTCCTCTTCGGGGGGGAGAATGCGAGGACGGCCCCGACTCACCGTCTCGTGCTAACCCGTGCCGGTTTCGGGACCCCGTCCGGCCCGTTGTCCCAGTCTTGAGCCGACGAGACGTTCGGCATGCCCCACTGGTGGCCATTCCAGCCATCAAATCCGTCCATGGTCAGTGCCCAAAAACCGGTCATCCCATCGGTCGCAACGATGAGGCCATCGGCGTTCCGAACGTCCACGCCCCAGTTTCCCTGATAGACGCCCCACGTGAAGTTGCCCCGGTCCCCCGGTCTCGCGTTGTGCGGACCGTCGAATGTGTCGAAGTAGCCCACCGTGTAGGGATTGGTCGGATCCATCATGTTGAACACATGGACACCGTCTTCGTACCCGGCCACGAACACATACGGCCAGCGAACTTCGTGGTTGTGCGCCAGGTTTTCCCAGTCAGCCGTCCACGCCCCGATAGGGCGTGAGACGTTCTTCCGCTCGCCTTCCAGCCCGGGCTTGAGATCGAAGATCCGGAGTGGTTGGTATTGATACTCCGTCTCACCGATCGCATACCGCCCATCGGGCGTCGGCGTGAATGTGTGGCCCCAGTTCATCCCGGCGATCCCCGTGAGCGTGGTGAGGAGTACGGGCGCCTCGGGAGTGCTAACATCGAATACGTAATACCCGCCTCCACCCGCTCCGTAGAACTTGTCCTGCCTTGCCGCGGGATCGTAGCCCACGTAGAAATCGTGATAGCTCGTCGTGAGCGCGTTGGGCGTCTCGGGCACCGGGACGCCTGCGATCAGTCCGTACGTCGCATCTCCCGACAGAAACCTCCCCAGGTCGTACATCTTCGCCTGCCCGCCGGATGTAGCGAACAGAATGGCCCGGCTGTCGGAGTGCTTGTACGCGAAGATGTTGTGAAACCCTCCCGGAGCGTCGGGC
This sequence comes from Gemmatimonadales bacterium, assembly GCA_965249575.1. Lineage (GTDB taxonomy): Bacteria > Gemmatimonadota > Gemmatimonadetes > Gemmatimonadales > GWC2-71-9. The sequence continues at coordinate 338,586 of OZ252244.1, forward strand.
GCCCGAATCCGTCCCGCCTCCCGAACTCGCGACGTGTCCGGCAGGCTCGTAACGTCAACAACGATCGCGCCAACGTCAGCATCCGGCCCGCTCCGACGGAATTGTGTTGACTGGATGTAGTAGTATCGGCCACGAAGCTTGAAGTACTTGCCGTCGTAGCCTCCGCCTTGGTGGAGCTCCTGGTTTTCGATTCGCCACGAGTACGTGACCGTCGCCGCGGTCGGAGTAGCGAGGTCGATGACGTCGAACCCGATGGGGCTCGTGCGTCGGGAGACATAAGCGTACGGACGGGAAAGCTCCTGCTCGACCTCGACGTCCGCGACCGTGAACGCCGCCCCGAGTGGAAGATGGGCCTGGATGCGCAGGTTGGAACTGCCCTGATACCCCGGCGGATACTGGGAGAACGCAGGGCTCGCCAGCAGAACTGCGAGCGCGATCAAGAGCACGAAGCGCCGGTTCATTTGATCTCCCAAATCAAAAAAACGTGAGCCGTGAGCGGGCCGCACCGCGCATCGGGATCTCCTTCCGTTGGTCTAAGGAATTCGGGCGAGGAGCGGCGCCAAGAAACGCTCCGGCGCCGCTCCCTGCCCGCTCGAGGATTGGAACCCGCCTTCCGGCGCGGTGTTCCGACGACGGACGGTAACTAGAGGTCAGTCGGCCGAAACGGTTGGACTAGCTAGTCCTCGGTACCACTCGCGCCCCGTACGGACCGTTCTCCCAATCCTGCTCACTGGAGATATTCGGCATGTCCCAGTCTTCGCCATTCCACCCATCGAACCCTTCCATCCGGAAGGCCCAGAAACCGGTGTTGTAGTCGGTCATGACGATCAGGCCATCGGCGTTTCGGACGTCGATATCGGCGGCGCCATTAAACACGCTGGTGCCGTGCGGGTTGCGGACTCCGCCCCATCCAGTCTGATGCTCGCACTCACAGGTGTAATACCAAGCCACCGTCTTCGGCTTCTTGGGATTGATCATGTTCACGACCTGGAGTCCGTCCTCGAATGAGGCGACGAACACGTATGGCCAGCGGACATCACTGACGTGCGATGCATCCTGCCAGTCCGCCGTCCACGCCCCGGTCGGGGATGGAATCAAGCCCTGCCGCTCGATGCCCGGGGCCACTTCGTAGAACATCAGGGGGAAGTACTGCCGCTCGATGTTCCCCACGGCGTAGCGCTGATCCGGGGTGGCAATCATCGTGTGGCCACTCGCAATGACCCCCGCGCCCGCCGTCATGGACGTGAGGTGCCGCGGTTCTTCCGGTGTCGTCACATCAAAGACGTGAAACCCACCCGTCCCCGCTCCGTAGAGCCTGTCCTGCCGCGTCGCTGGATCGAACGCGACGTAAGTGTCGTGGTAGCTCGCACCGCGAGTCGATCCATCCTGGGCCCGCACCTGCGTGATGCTCCCGGGTACCGGCACTCGCCCGATCCAGCCCTGGCTCGGGTCGCGGGCCAGGAATTTCTCCATGTCGTAGACGTTGGCGTGCGGCGCCTGAGGGGTCGTAAACATCAGGACTCGGCCATCGGAGTGCTTGTACGGAAAGACATGCGTCACCCGTCGCTGGCCTTCCCCCTGAATGCGTCCCACTTCCTTGATCGTTGAGACATCCGGTAGCCCGGTGACGTCGAATACCACCGCGCCGAGATTGGGGTCAGGGCTCTCGGGACCGAACGCGACGGCCTTGACGTAGTAATACCGGCCCCGGGCCTTGAAGTACCGCCCGTTCTCACCCCCGTGACTCGAACCGACGCGTAGCTCGGGGTCGGGGTGACGCCACTCGTACAAGATCTTTGCGTCGGCGGGCTCCGACAGGTCGATAATCGTAAAGCCTGCCTGATCGAGCATCCGAACCACGTACGCGTAGGGTCGTGAAAGCTCCGACTCGATCTCCAGTCCGCCTACGCGAAAGAAACCATTGAGCGGCACCCGTGACATCACTTCGATGCGTGAGCTTCCGCCGGTCTTTACGTCACTGAACTCAGGCACGAGCTGTGCGGACGCCACGGCAGCGGGTGTCACCACCAATGACATGGCAGCCAGAATCCAGCGCGGACATGTTGCTGGCTTGCTCATCTGTCGCATCCTCCTGGACGGGTGTCGGCCTGAACCGCCGGCCACCGGGACGACCGCACCAGTGCGACGACCACTATTCGCCCGAATATGATCGGTGGTCGAACCTCCGCAAGGCCAGCCCAGGAACACAGGAGAACAGGACTCGCGTGACGAGCCACTACGAATCCCTATGAATCGAGTATTGGTAGAGCCTGAAGAGGGGACGAGCGGCCCAACGAACGTCGGGCGGAGGAAAGAGTTGTCTGTCGGTGCGCCGTGACGCCCGCCGGCCGGCCTGGAGTCCGGCCGGAGGGCTGCCCGGGCAGCGCGCGATCAGGACGGAGGCGTCAGCATTTGGTAGTACTGCGCCACGTCGAAGCCGACCGGATCCACTTCATAGTAGTGGCCACGCGCGAAATGGCCCGTGGTCGGGAAATAGGGGGCGGGTTGCTGAAGGCGCATTGATCGTAGGAATACCGTTACAGGTATCCGTACCCACTGCTCAGTCCCACCGGTCCCCGTTCCTTCTGAATAATGCCACCCGTGAGGAACAGGCACCCGCGGCCCCAATTCGTGGGTCCGCAGTCCTGAGCGCTGTTCGAGCCGAGCCAGAAGTTCTCGACCCAGAAGTAGCGAAGCGCCAGCACGACCCCCTGAAAGAACTCATCGGAGGTATCGTCATACGTGCGGTACCCAGCAGTTCCTGAGGTCGACCGCGACGGAGGGTTGAGGGTGTTGTCCGCCACGACGACGTCGATCCCAGAGAACACGCCCATGATGTCCTGGCAGGTTCCGCTCGACGGGTCGGTAACGTAGGTGATGTCGTCCGGGAAAATGATGTTGCCGGTCCCGGCGACAGTGACCTGGCCGCGGAGGCGGCCACTGATCGCCGCCTTGCCGTCAATGTAGATCACGCCCTTGAAGTTGGGATTGAACTGCCGGTTGATGGGGAACAGGTAGGCGGCGTCCCCGATGGCCGCGCGAGCGTTGCTGACCAGCGGATCCACGACGCCCGGCCACAGCAGCCACTGCCCGCGTCCGTCGTTGGCGATGAAGGCGCCATTGGGATTGGCGGCGTCCGAGTTGAGCGTGTCGTTGCCGCCCAAGAAACACCGGGCCGGTTCGACGGTGCCAACGAAGGCTTCATACGCGTGTATCAATCCCAACGATCCGACATGGGTGGTTGGCGCACGGCCGGGTAACTACGGGAAACCGGGGGCTCAGAGATTCGCGTCACTGCGGCCACATGACCGGTGTGAAACCACCCGAACTACTTCAGGTCCGCGAACGACCACAACAATACCGGATCCCAACGGCGATCATAACAGAGCAGCCGTTACGACCAACAACTTCCCGTCGCCGTCGATGTCCACGGGCATGAATTCGATGCGCAGCGTCGCTTCACCCGCGTTGCCCGCGCCGAGACTTCCCACGAACGCCGTTCCACCCGCTTGAGCCTGCTTCTTGAGCTTCAGCAGGTCCGCGGTCTGCGGCATGCCGATGTAGGGACCGTTCTCCGTATACCCCTGCGCGAAGGTACCGTACTGTTTTCCCTGAATGGTCTTCGCGGTCGTGACCGGCCCGAAGAAGCTCGCCCCGGACGAGTAGATCTTCAGGTAGTCGTTGGTGTGCACGGGCCCGAAGATGGCATCGCCGCCGCCGAAGGAGATGTTGGACGGCTCGACGTCGGTGAAGTAGGCGTATTTCGCAAAGCTCTCCTGAACGACCTCACCACGACGGATGATCCGGTTCCCCGCTTGGTCCTCCACGACGCTCCCGAAAACGCCATACTGCCCGGACGTAATGCCTGTGGGCCCGACGTACAGCGAACGCAGAACGCCCGGAATGACGACACCGCTGGCGTCCTTGACCGGGGCGCCGCTCTCGAGCGCCGCGTAGAGCGATTCGGGGTAGAGGGCGGCGTTACCGTTGATCACCGATCGGGCTTCCTCGAGGCCGGCGTCGGCCGCGACTACCAAAACGCTCTGGCGCTTGGCATAGGCGTTGATGAGCGTCGTGTTCGAGCTCACCAACGCCGCCCCAGCTGAAATCACCGCCACCACGAGCGCCACAAGCAGCACGGTGACGAGCGCGATGCCCCGTTCGTTCTCAATTCGATTGACTGTTCTCATCGTATCCTCCTACGCGCTCACGGAATGGTGAGTGGCCCAGCCGTCGCGAGCTGCGACTCAAGCGGGGTGCAGTCTTGCGCTGCGAGCGCGTACATGTACGTGTCGCCGGGTGTCACGACCTGGTCGGTATACGAGTATGCGGCAACCCCGGCGGGAATGCTCACATACGGATCGCCCCAGTTGAGATCGGCCTGCAGGCGGCGCCAGATCACATATCGGATCACGTCCTTCTCGCCACCGGTCTCGTCGGTCGCCGGATTCCACGCCAGGGCCACAGCGGGCGCACCGCCGGGAAGAGTGATCACCCCCGCGACGAGCGCGGCGCCCAGTATCGGCTCGTCGCCGCACGTGCTCCGGCTGGCCAGTCCAGCGTTCGGCATCCGGACCAGTCGCGTAATGGCACGCGTCCGCTCATCGGCCCCGGTGCGGCCGTTGGTCGCCGTGAAGTTGACCCGAACACCCCGTAGGCTATCGATGCGGGCATTGATCGCAGTATCACCGGGGGAGAGGTGAACGGGTACCCGATGCGCGAGTGGGAGCCAGCCTGCCGGAACTGGCTGAATCCCCAGCGGAGCCGCAAAGGGCGCCACGAGCCGGAAGTACTCGAAGAACGGCAAACCAGAAGTCTGCAGCAGGTTGCGTGACACGACCTCGGGCTTCAGGTGGTTGATCTGACGAAACAGAACGTAGTCGTCCGTTCGGGCGGTCGAGGTGTCCGGATCGAAGAAGAACGTGATCGTTTCCGCACGGCTGTTCGTACCGCCGAAGCCCAGATACGTCGTGTCTGGATAGGCGAACGCCGTGCCGGTAAGCACCGCCCGCTCTCCCTGGGTCAACGCGGTCACGCTGCCGAGCGGCGCATCGGGATCGAAGTAGGTGGCGAACGGATCGTTAGCCACGTTCGTGGTGTAGTCGGCGTTGAACGCGAGGGCCGCCGCGCCCGCATAAACCAGAAATGGCTGATTGTCGGGGACGCCCGAGCCAACCGTGCGAAGATCCTTTCCGAGCGTGTTGGCCGCATAGCGCATGTTCTGCAATATCGCGGCGCGGTCGGTACCCATCGCGTAACCGCGCGATTGCGAGCGCAGGAAGCTCAGGGCGCCCGCCATGACCATGCCAAAGATCGTCAGCGCCAGGAGCATCTCGATCAACGTCATGCCGCGCTTGGCGGCGAGCTGTTTTTGGTTCACGGTGCCGCCACGGTGACGCTCCGCGAGACCGGATTGCTCAGCCCGGGCCCGTTGATCGTCACCTGAATGAGTTTGTGGTCCGTGGCCTGACCAAGCCCACCGACGCGCGAGATGTCGGTCAGGCGCGTGTATCCTGTAAGCGTGGGCAAGTTTGATTCCGTGCCGACATAGACTGTATCGAGCCCACCGTAGTTGGGATCCATCTGGATCTGCTCGATGCGATCTTCGGCTAACTGAATCGCTGCCGTCTCTCGGTCGCTGATGGAGACCACGCGCATGAAATTGCCCGTCGCGGAGGTGATCCCCATGATGACGACCGTGAGGATCACGAGCGCCAGCACGACCTCGAGGATCGTGAATCCCCGCTGATCCTTCGGCGGAGGTAGTCGTGGTTTCATCTCAAAAGCCCCTCGTCCAGTTCGGCGACGTGTAGCGGTACCAGGTCGCCCGCCCCGTCGCCCGTTCGATCTCAATGGCGCGGGCATCGGTCGGCCGCGTGCCGGAATCGGCGGCGCGGCGGGAGGTGAGGTAGAACCCTCCTTCTTCGCTCGCACTTCCGCTCCGGCGGAAGATCAACGCCGGCAGGCCGCCGACGGTCTTCGCGAAGTTGATGGCTCCGGAGCCCATCGGCCGGGCCGGGGCCGTGGACCGGCCGAAGACGACCTTGTCCCCGAGCGGCACCGACCGAACCCGCTCGGTCCCACCGAGTTGTCCGTCGTTGTTCGCGTCTTCGTGCATGCGAATCGCGGCATTTGGCCACGTCGAAAGTAAGGATGACGTCGTGCTGTCTCGTCACAGCCAACGCGTTGGGCCGCGAGCAGCGTCGTGCCGACGCCCTGCATGGCCGGTTTCGGCCTGGTACCGCGCGATGTCGATCCTCGGGAGGGATATCGCCGGAACCCTGCGGTAGACTTGGTCGGAAGAAAACGTGGTACCATCATGGGCGACGAGACCGATGATCGCCATCACGATCACGAGCTCGACGAGCGTGTTGGGTACGCGATCCTTCGAGAGACGGCTGGGCTACCGGGGGCAGCGCAGATGTTATCGTGTGACCAGAAACCCAGGGCCTCGTCGGCGGGCCCGGGAGCCGAGTCAATGATGGCTCATCCCGCCGGCAAAGAGGCTGTCCGAGAAAGGCAAACCATGGGCGACTATGGGACGCAAAGCCACGGGTCTCTTCTTTTGAGAATACCCGCGGTGATCGGAGACACAAGGGGGGGACGGCCCCGTCTGGGCCTGAACTCACGATGCAGGGCCAATTTACACGGTGGTACCACGCCGCGAAGCGCCCCGCATCACGACGGGCGTGTGACGTGCCGCACATGCCCGCGGGACGACGCCGATCGGCCGGATCGCGCTACAACAGCCCGATTCCGCCCAGCAGGATGAGCGTCACCGCAGCCGGGATGAGGAACTTCACGAACGGTTTCCACAGCACCGACACCTTGACCAGGCCAGCGCCCACGTTCGTTTCCTGCTGGAACTTGTCGAATCCCCACACGATGGACGTGTAGAGCGCCAGCGCCAGCGCGCCGGCCGGAAGCGCGTAGCTGCCCGAGATGGTGTCGATCAGCACGAAGAGATCCATCCCGGCCACTTGGATGTGGGACCAAGGACCCTGTGAGAGGACGATCGGAATGGACGCAACCCCGAGTCCGCCGAGTATCGTCCACACGGCCCGCCGCCGGGTCCATCCGACGAGGTCGATCAACGTTCCGACTAAGACCTCGAGCAGGGCGACGGCCGAGGTGACGCCGGCCAGCATGAGCAGAAGGAAGAACAGGCTCCCAACCCACTGTCCAGCCGGCATCTGATCGAACAGGTTCGTCATGGTCACGAACACGAGGCCCGCGCCCGAGTCCGGCTCGAGACCGAACGCGAAGATCGCCGGGAAAATGACGAACCCCGCCAGCAGCGCCGCCGTCACATCGAACGCGACGACGATGGCCGCGTTACCCGGCACGTCGCTGTCGGTGGAGAGATAGCTCCCGAAGCCAAATGCGGCGGCCATCCCAATACCGATCGAGAAAAACGATTGGCCGAGGGCGGTCAGGATCACTGCGCCGTCGACCTTAGAGAAATCGGGGTACAGGTACCATACCAGACCCTCGGCGGATCCCGGGAGGGAAACCGACCGGATCGCGAGCGCGATCAAGAGCACGAACAGGAGCGGCATCAGCACCTTGGCGACGCGCTCGACACCCTTTTGCACACCCCCGCTGACGATCAACCCCGACATGATGAATATCGGGATGCAATACAGGAACACCTGGCCCGAGTCGGCGACGAAACCGGTGAACGCTGCATCGAACGATTCCACGCCCCGGAACTGCCCTAGAGCGGTCTTGACGAAGTACGCCAGGACCCAACCAATCAGCATCATGTAGTAGGACATGATCAGGACCGCAGCCGCGAGCCCGAACCAGGCAATCAGATTCCACCCACTCGTCCTCCCCCCCGTCAGCTTGAACATTCCGGCGATCGGCGTGAGCCCAGCCTTCCTTCCGAGGCTGATCTCGGCCGAGAGGAGCGGAATACCAATCAAGATGCTGCAAGCCAGATACACGACGAGAAACGCGCCTCCGCCGTTGCTTCCGACGACATAGGAAAACCGCCAGACATTGCCGAGCCCCACAGCGAAACCTGCGGTCGCCATAATGAACCCGAACCGACTGCCCCACTTCTCTCGCGTCATCTGGGCATCCCTTTAATCGAGTGTCTTGGAAGTGCTGAGCGTTCCCTCGTGCGGCTCGCGAGCCCGCCAATACTGACACCTGGCCGCTGGGGTTGCAACCATCCACGCGCTCGGGTGCACCGGTGCAGAGTGTCTAGATCACTCGACAATCGCGTCGAGCACGAGGCTGATGAAGTCGTCGAGCACGCGATTCTGCAACCACCGAACGACGATGACAAGTTCGTGTTCCGGATCGACCCAGATGGCGTGCACGGCATCGCCCACCCCGCCGGCATGGAAGTAACTCGTTTCCGGCGCACTCGGGAGTCGCTCCCGATCGGTGTTCAGCATGAAGTTCATGTACCCGTATGTCACATTGGCGGAGCCCGGAGTGGTCACGCGCTGAAGCCACTCTTCGGAAAAGACTCTGTGGCCGCGCCAGAGTCCCCGGCGAAGGCATAGCAAGCCGAACCGGGCGTGATCCAGGGAGTGGATCCACATCCCTCCTCCCCAGTGCCCACCACCGGCGACGGATTGCATCTCCAGGCCGTCGATCGTCACCCACGAATTACGATACCCATGCCAGCGCCAGGTGGTCGACGCGCCGATGGGATCCATCACGTGCTCCTTCAACACCTGCGGGAGTGGCCGCCGCCAAACATGGAGCGCCGCGAGTGCCAGCAGGTTGACGCGAACGTCGTTGTACTTGAAGTAGGTGCCGGGTTCGCGCATCTCCCGCCGGTGGTGGTCCCACTTGTCCCCTAGCGGGCGGTCGGCCCAGTCAGGTTTGTCCCACAACACCCCAGACCAGTCCGAAGTCTGGTTGAGCAGGTGATGCCAGGTGATTCTCGAGTTGTGATCGGAGTCAAAGCTGCCGTCGTGGACGTAGTCACCGACTGGATCGTGCACATCGCGGATGAGACCTCCGTCCACTGCGATCCCGACCATCGTCGACAGGTAGCTCTTGGTCGCACTGAATGTCATGTCCACGCGATTCAGGTCGCCCCACTCAGCCACCACGTATCCGTTCCGGACGAGCACTCCGTTGACTCCGCCGACCCGCGGCCGGGTGGGACCTACGATTTCGTTGTGCGGCTCCCCCGCGATGTCCGCATAAATACTGACTTCCATATCGTGGGGAGTCTGGCTCTCGTGGGACGTCGCGAACGCGACAGCCGCCGCTAGCGCCGCGGAGTCCAACCCGACGTCCTCGGCTCGACGTCGCTCCCAGTCGCCGTGAGGCCCCGGATAGTAGACCGCCTGCTCGGAGGCGCGTTGCGTCGTCACCTCACGCCATTCTGGAGTCTCGGCGCTCAGTGCGTGCCCGCTCGTACCGAGGGCTAGCAGGAGCGACAGTGCCCGGCGAATCGACTCGGCCTTCCGCTGCATCACTTGACCTCCCACGATAGTGCGACGCTGCCGTTGTTCGCTTCGTGAATCGCAACCACTACGTTCGGCGCGCCCCCACGAAATCCACAGGCCATCGCAGCGTGAAGTCCCAGGGCTCGCTCCCCTCCGGTTCGACGATCGTGAGATCAGCGATGGCCTGGGTCACACACTCGGTGAGCGACGGGTCGGCGGTCGTGTTCGAATCGACCCCCGGCACAAGCCGCCCCTTTCCACCTCGAATGCGATAGACGATCGTGCCCTCGACCGGACCTCGGAGCCGGAGCGCACGGGCGAAGCAGGCCTCGAATCGGGGGTGGAGCTGCAGCAGTTGACGCGCCAGGTAGTCTCGATCGACGGTCCCTTCGAGTGCGAGAGACCCGAACTTCACACTGCCGAACACTGGACCCCGCCCACAGCTTCCCGACGTCAGCCCGCACCCCACCGCTGCAATGACGAGTAACACCCGCGACGTCACCCGCTTCAACCTCCCGCGACTGGCAGTTCGGTGTGATCCTCTAGAACACCAGATCCTACGGTACCCGACGGGATCATGGGACACAACTGCCATTTCGATAGGAAAACGTGGCGTCCAGCCACCACTTGTCCTGTTCGTGACTCCGGGATAGGATCTGTCGTCGCCCTTCCCACGAACCAAGAGAAGCGATATCAACTTGTCGCGACCCCACCCGGGGGTTGTCGAGGGCCCCCACGACTCGGAGTGCGCTCACGGTGGCGAGAACCACGCTGCGTAACCCCCACACGGAACGGCGGACCGGACAGCGTCGGCTGAGCCACGAGAGGCGGAACGCCCGCATTCGCGGGAAACTGGACCGCCGAACCGGGGTCGTCTTGTCAGTCGTCGAGGAGCGCCGCTCCGGACCCGAGCGGAGGCGGTTGGAACGGCGGCGGGATCCAGAACGACGCGTCGTGCCAGGGCGAAGGGTGTCCGACCGCGCGCGCTACACCCCAAGCCCCTACTCGCCCGCGGAGACCGCCTGGATCCGAGACCGGCTGGTCCGCAGCCGGACTCGGCCTGCCTGCCCCAAGTGCGGCGGCACCCTCACGGTCGGCCTCGGGGCGGTTCGATTCGGCATCGCCGTGCGCGAGGTAAGCTGTGCGCGGTGTCGCCGCACCCTGATGGTGCGCGAGCGTGCAGGCGCCCGCGTCGTCGTTGTCGACCGTGAACTCGGCGCCCGCGGTGCCCTGTGTAACGTGCTGACGCAAGCCGGCTACGATGCCGAGCAAGCGGAAGACGGCGATGCGGCCCTGCGGCTGAGCCAAACCAATAGGCCCGACGTTTTGATCGTCTCGATGGCAAATCTGGGGTCGGCCCCCCTCGAGCTCATCCGGCGCCTGCGGCGGGAGCTCCCGGGTGTCGGCGTCGTCGCCATGGCCGGGCCCCGCCGCTACGGAGCGCCGGACGTGCTCGCCCAAGCCCGCAGCATGGCTGCGATCGAGATTCTCCGCGCCCCGTTCAAGCCCGAAGAGCTACTGCGAGCGGTCGAGGCCGCAACGATCCGCCCGACCTGAGCTAGTTTCGGCTCACCTTCGTCCGAGCAGGCCCGCCGTCGGGACCGTTGTCCCAGTCCTGGACGGTGGAGATGTTGGGCATCCCCCAATCGTGCCCGTTCCAGCCGTCGAACCCCTCCATCTTGAACGCCCAGAAACCGGAGTGCATGTCGGCAGCCACGATGAGGCCGTCGGCGTTTCGCACGTCGACGCCGAAAACGCCGCTCGCCTCGCCCCCTACACTGTAGGGCGTGACGTGGTCGTAGGTATCGTAGAAGGCCACGGCGTGCGGCCGCCGGGGATTCCGCATGTCGAGCACCTGTAGCCCGTCTTCGTAGGCCGACACGAACACGTAGGGCCAACGAATCTCCATGTTGTGAGAAGATTTGATCCAGTCGGCCGTCCATTCGGCAATCGGCCGTAGAACGGTCTCTTTACCCTCCAGGGCGGGCTGCAGGTCGAAGAACCGGATTGGCGTGTGCCCGAGGGACGTCATTTCCGTGAGGCCGTATCGACCGTCGGGCGTGGCAACGAACGTATGCCCTCCCGACTGCTGGCTGGGGACGGGGCGGATCGTGGCGAGGAGCCGCGGAGCCGAAACATCGGTGACGTCGAACACGTAATTGCCACCCTCGTAGGTGCCCTCGGGACCACCGCCGTAAAATCGATCCTGACCCGACTCCGGATGATAAGCGACATACGGATCGTGATATCCGCGCCGCGCGCCACGTGGCTCCGGGAGCGGTACGCGCCCTACCAATCCCCGGTCGGCATCCCCAGCCAGCAACCGCTCCATGTCGTAGATACTGGCGCCGTGCTCGTCACTGATCGCCGATTCCGCGGTCGTGAATAGCAGGACACGGCCATCTGAATGCTTATACGCAAAAATGTTGTGGCACCCCCCGGGGGTCTCCGGCAGGTGGATCCGGCCCACCTCGCGTATCGTGCTCGTGTCCGGCAGCCCGGTGACGTCGAAGACGATGACGCAGAGATCCAGATCGGGACCGCTCTGCCGGAACTGGAAGGATTGAACGTCGTAGTACCGGCCGTCGAGCTTGAAGTGCTTGTTATCCATCCCGCCCAGCCCCTGGTGCAACTCCTGCTGCTCGATGCGCCAACGGTAGATCACTTTCGCCCGTTCCGGCTCGCGAACACTGACGATATCCATCCCCATCGCCCGTCCGAGTTTGGCGCGGCCGTAGTCCGAGCGCGCCACGTAGACGTACGGCCGTGACAGTTCCTGTTCCATCTCGATGTCCATTACCGTGCCGGCCGCACCGAGCGGGACGTGGTCAAGGAGCTTCACGTTGTCGCTGCGCTGTTGGCCAGGCGGGAACTGCGCAACAAGGGACGAGCCGACGAGGGAGAGCATGCCAAGAATGGTTACACCACGGCGAAACATCTGCGATCTCCAGGGACGAAGGAACCGGCACCGACAAGGGTAAGGCCGGATTCGGCCGAGGCAAGGGGACGCCACCACTTCGTCGGCCTGGGATGATTGCATAGATTTTGGTACGACACCCGCGCTGCCGCTCGGTCAGCGCATTGTGCTTATGCTGCCATTGAGGAAGAATGATCGTCGAAGCGCAACATCGTTCGATAGACGGTCCGGCCGCCTGGTACGGCTCCCGCATGGCCGAATCGAGTGATTGGGTGTACCGCTTGAGCGCGGCAGACCTCCGGGAGATCGATTCGGCGGTGACCACCGTCCAGCGTCGCGGCATCGCGCTGGCGAACGTGACGCCCGTCGATTTCCCGCTCCCCGAGCTCGGCTCGGTGCTCACGAACCTTCGGGATCAGGTCGTAACTGGTCGAGGCTTTGCGCTCATCCGGGGCCTGCCCATCGACGGCGTTCCGATGGAGCACATTGCACTCAGTTATTGGGGGATCGGCTCCTACTTCGGGCTGCCCGTGTCGCAGAATGCCAAAGGCCACGTTTTGGGCCACGTCAAGGACATCGGACACGATCCCGCCAACCCGGAGCATCGGATCTACGCAACGAGCGCCAGGCATCGCTATCACACGGATTCGTGTGACGTCGTAGGACTGTTGTGTGTGCGGCCCGCCAAGTCGGGAGGCCGCAGCAGCCTCGTGAGCTCAGTGACCGTCCACAACGAGATGTTGAAGACACGTCCCGATTTAGTCAGCGTCCTCGCCCAGCCTTTCTGCTACGACCGGAAGGGTGAAATCCCGGCGGGCAAGAAGGCCTACTACTGGATGCCGATCTTCAACAACTACGCTGGACACCTGACTACGATCTACGCCCGGGACTTCATTGAAGCGGCCCAGCGCTTTCAAGAGGTGCCGCGGCTCAGCGAAGCGCAGATCGAGGCCATGGACCATCTGGACCGGATGGCAGCCAACATCGACCTCCGACTCGACATGGACCTGCGGCCCGGCGACATCCAATTGCTCCACAACCACCAGATCCTTCATGCGCGGACCGCTTACGAGGATTACGCTGAGCCGGAGCGCAAGCGACACCTGTTGAGGCTCTGGCTGGCCCCGCCAAACGGCCGGCCTCTGCCGCCGGTCTTCGAAGAGCGCTACGGCCAGATCGAGGTTGGGACCCGTCGGGGAGGAATCACCGTTCCGGGCGCGGTCTTACACGCACCACTCGAGGCCGAGTAGGACGTCCCGGTCCTCACGACCCGACAGGTGAGCTACACGCGAGCCCCTCGATCACGGTTGGGGCGCCGTCCGGCGAGGCTCCTCGCGTTGGCGGCGCTCTGGCTGGTGCCGTCGGTCGCGCGCGCGCAGCAGGCTGGCTGGAACGACCAACGAGCTCGGGTACTCGTCCAACGAGCGATCGACCGTCGGTCACGGCAATTCGCCGACAGCACACTGCGCGACTATGCTGCTCGGGCTCACGGATACCTGGCCTTCCTCGGCCAGTTCGGTGAGGGCTTCACTGAGCCTCCACGGGCGGCAAAGGTCGACGAACTGGTCGTCGAAGTACTATGGCGAGCTCCCGATCTCAGCAAACAGCGACTGATCGGGCGCCGTGACACGCTCCTGCTCCCAGCCGACATCGACTACTACCGCTCTCGGTTCGGCATCATTCAAAACAACTTCCCGAACCTCATCCGGATGGGAGACGGCCGGGACGTTCGAGACGTCCCCCACCCGCTGTCCCCTACCGGGCTCGAACTGTACGACTTCGCGATCACCGACTCCCTAAGCCTTCGCCTCCCGGACCGGACGATCGATGTCTATGCCGTCCGAATCCGGCCGCGGCAAGGCTCCGAGCCACGCGTCATCGGCACGGCCTACATCGACCGCGGCTCCGCGGCGGTTGCACGACTGACGTTCACCTTTACCCGACGGGCCCTGCTGGACACGCGAATCGAGACTCTGTCCGTGGTGCTGGAGAACGCGCTGGTTGAGGCCCGGTACTGGTTGCCCGCGCGGCAAGAGGTCGAGGTGGTGCGGCGAGTCCGGTGGCTCGACTTCCCCGCGCGCGGCATCATTCGCGCCCGGTGGACGGTCTGCTGCTACGAGCTGAACGCGGGCCTCGATCGCCGGCTCTTCCTCGGACCCGAGATCGTGGGGGCGCCGGCGCCGGCCGACGACTTCTCGTGGACCGGCGACATTTTGGACTCGCTCCCACCTGACGTCGCGCTGCTGACGGACGACGACACACGCCGCGTGCTCGCACAAGCGCGAGAGGTCGCGGGGGCCAGTGCCATTGACCAACTCCGGGGAGGCGCGTTCTCGGCCCGGCGCATCTCGGATTTCGCTCGGTTCAATCGAGTCGAAGGGCTGGCGATCGGAGCGGGGGCCGTGCTGCGATTCGGGGGTGGAACGCAACTCGCGAGTTCCGGCCGCGTGGGCCTCGCCGACAAATCCCTGAAAGGTCGTATCGCGCTGGAGCGGCGACCGGTTCGAGGCCCAATGCTCTCTCTCTACACCGCCCGTGGGTTCCGTGAAGTTGGGGATGAGTTCGAGACCTCCCTCGCGCGCAACAGTCTCGCGGCGTCCCTATTCGGCGACGATAATACGGACCCATACGAGGTGCGGGCGGTGGGGGTCTCCGCGGATATCGAGGCAAACCCACGGATGCACGTGCGTTTCGGGGCGTCTTACGAGTGGCAGCATCGACTGCAGGTAAACACGGCTCCCCTGGCCGGACGTTACGCGCCAACGATCCCGGCCTGGCCGCTCAGGGGCGCGCGCGCGTCGCTGACGTTGATTTCCCCAGGCAGCGCGGGGCCCTGGGGATCGCGGGTCGCATGGCGGGCTGAGTTCCGCGGGGGCCTATCGGAGGGATGGGATACGACGCTTACCGCACAACCGCTCCAGTTCGGCAGAATCTACTTCCATGGGAGTTTGCACCGTTCGCTCGGCTCGCACCAACTGGTGTTGGAGACGCGCGCCGCCGCTGTGACCGCCGCCGCCGCCGGCGTTCCTCCGCAGGAGCTCGTTCTATTTGGGGGAGTTACCACGGGGCCTGGCTACCGCTTTCACGAGTTTGCGGGCACGCTCGCCGTCAGCCAGCGGGTCGAGTGGCGCATTCCAATGCCATTCGTTTCGATCCCCCTCGGTCGGTACGGGAGCACCCCTACGGTGGCGACGCTCGCTCCCTTCACCCACCTAGTTTACACGAGTGGCCCCCCGCCCTTCACCGCGGCACGGAGCGGCCTGTATCCTTCAGTGGGTCTCGGATTGGAGATCCTGTTCGATCTGCTGCGCATCCAGGTCGCACGGGGGTTGCGGGGAGGGCGCTGGACCTTCTCGGCGGACGTTACCCACCAGCTTTGGAGTATCCTCTGATCCTCCGTAGGATGCCGCCGATCGCGGTGATTCACGGTCAATGCAATCACCATGTCCACCGCTCGCGCAGGGTATCGTTAGGATCATTCTGGCAGTGGGCGTCCACGAGCGGCAAACACGGCCCCAGCCAGTGCTGGTGGGTGTTGCGGAGGGGGCGGATGCGCGTTCCGTTGCGCGTAACGCGCAGCTACGTCGTGCCGCTTATCACGCGGCGTGGGCGTGCGGACCTACCGCGCCCCCGCCCTGCAGGAAGATCTCACCGAAAAATCGGCGAACCCCACGGCGCAGAAACGAAGTGAGGTAGACGATGGACAGCGCGGCGACGGAGAACATCTGCAGGGGCGAAGCCGCGCGTGCCACGACCTCATCCAGCGCTTGTACCGGCAGGGCTGGGAACGCGGCGTTGACGGCATACCCAATGCCCGCGGAGAATCCGATCATCGCGACCGAAAACGCGACGGCTGCCTTCCGTCCGTGGTACTCCGCGATGACGCCAAACGTCGTCACGTTCGTAGCCGGACCGGTTAGCAGGAACGCCATCGCGGCCCCGGGTGAAACGCCGGCCGAGAGAAGCGCGGCCACGAGCGGCGTCGCAGCGGAGGCGCACACGTAGGCGGGAATCCCCAGCAGCGTGAATAAGAGAACGTCGAGCCCCGGACCCAGTTGTGTCATTCGGCTCGCCGAGACGAGCGGCTCGGCGATCGCCGCTACACCCAGACCGAGCAGAATCCACGGCGCAGTGTGATCCACGGCCTCACCCAGCCCCCATCGAAGTCCACCACGCAGCCGCGCGCCCGCGGGTTGCTCCGGAACGGCTTTTGTCGCAGTCGTTCCGTCGGGCGGTGCCGGCCGAGCCGGGATCCAACCACCGACTACCCGGCCGACGAGCAGCGCAAGGAGAATCGCCGTGGCGACGCGCAACAGGGTCATCGGCCCGCCCAGTAACGGAATGGAAATGAACACCGCATCCAAGCCCAACTCGGGCGTAGCGATCAGGAACGCAATAGCCGCCGTCGGTGGCGCGCCCCTTCGAATGAGCGACCCGTAGAGCGGAACGACCCCACAAGAGCAGATCGGCATTGGCAGGCCGACCGCCATTCCCCGAAACGCCCGGCCCCATCCGCCACCCGCCCGCATCCACCTCACCGAGGACTCCGGGAGGAACGCCGACAGAATTCCGGCCGCAACATGCGCCAGCAGCAGTGCTGGCGCGCTCTCCAGCGCGAGCACGCCGAAAGTGCGTATCGCGCGGGTAGCAGCCAGCCCACCTTCCGCCCAAGCACCCCCGCCCACGATGGCAGCGAGAAATCCTGCCGCCAGGACCGCGCCCAACCCCTCCCGCCAGCCGTAGCGCGGGGTCGCCCCTCGCTCGGGGCTGAGGTGTGGACGATGGAACACGACGTGTAGCAGGGATCCGCCGACAAACGCCTCGAACCACAGCACCGCCTGGCCACTGAGCGCCGACGTCAGCTTCGGCCCGAGCGCAAACCCACCCACCGTGCTCGCGGCAACCAGCGACACGACGGCCAGTGGCGCGACCACCCCGAAGGGCCGGACCAGCCACCACAGGGTCAAACCGATCGGCACTCGGTGCAGCACAATCGCGTACGGCAGCTGCGAACCGTGAGCATTCGGTGTGGTGGCTCCACCGCCCGGCGTGAGAGCGGCGCCGTCCACCATTGCGTGGATCAGGAGGCCGACCAGAGCGAGCCCGAAGGCGCCCAGAAACGTGGTCTGCTCCGCGCGCCTGAATCCGTGCTCCGCGATCGTGGGGATGACCAAGCCCGCCAGGGCGAACACGATCATCAACCAGTCGCCCCGTCCGAGCATGGGTGGAAGGATACGCAGCAAGACGAGTCCGCTGATGGCAACCAGCACGAACCCGTCGAGAAACGTCATCCACGGCTGCCGGCTTCGAAGCAATCGGTAGACGACCGGCCCTGCCCCAAGGGCGACCAGGCTGGCGACGAGAAAGAGCATCGCCGGTGAGTCCTCGACTGAGATGATCAGGGCCGTGCGAGGCGGACCCACGCTGCCAACGCCGCCCGGAACGGAAAGATGATTGGAGATCCAATCAGGGTGTACGGTATCACGGGGCCTGAATCATGACAAGGCGCTTCGACTCTGGCTGCGGGGTCCCTGCCGCCCGGCTGGACGGAACCCTCGAAATCAGTGCAGATTCTCGAATCTTTGGAGAGGACACTGCCAATGGCCGAGACCATCTTCGGCAAGATCATCCGAGGCGAGATTCCCGCGGATATCGTGTATCAGGACGCGCATGTGACGGCCTTTCGCGACATTCAACCCCAGGCGCCGACGCACGTGCTCGTGGTCCCCAATCAGGCGATCGAATCGGCCGCAGACGTCACCGAGGACCACGAGCCCGTCTTGGGACGCATGTTCACCGTCGCCAGGAGAGTGGCTGAGCAGGAGGGGATCGCCGAGGGGGGGTACCGGCTGATCGTGAACTGCCGGGCGGACGGGGGCCAGGAGGTGGACCACCTCCACATGCACCTGCTCGGTGGCCGGCCAATGGGACCGATGCTCTCTCGGAGGTCCACGTGAGGGACGTAGGGGGCGAAAGCGAGTATATTTCGTTAGACGCGCACGGACCTCGGGCGAGGATTGACCTCATGGTTCGAACGATTGGACACGATCGTCAGCTAGACACTCGCACGCGAGTCGCGAGGAGGGCCGCGGGACTGGGGCTGGTCCTGTTGCTACTCGGCGCCGAGGCGTCGTCAGAGGGTCCACTCGCCCTCGCCGACCCGGTCGATGTTGACTGGAAGATGCTGAGCGGGCTCGATTACCGGACAGGTGACATGACCGACGAGCTGAGAAAGCTCGACGGCGAATACGTCCGGATCGCGGGATACATGGTGCCGCTCGACGATTTCGCGGACGGTGTCACCGAGTTCCTGCTGGTGCCCTACGTTGGCGCGTGTATACATACCCCACCCCCTCCACCCAACCAGATCGTGTACGTGCCCATGGAGCGTGGCCAGATGGTGAACGTCGAATGGTGGGATCCCATCTGGGTGCATGGCTTTCTCGAGATCAGCTCCGTCGAGAGCGCATACGGGGTCGTCGGCTTCCAGCTCCTGGGCGATCAGGTCGAGCCGTATCACTACTAGCCGGCGCCCCCGGTGCCAGTGCCGTTTTCGGACCGGCTACGCCCCTACAGAGATCGCGCGCCACGCTGAGCGCCTCGCTCCTCGTCCAGCCGTGAGCCCCGTGGACCTTTGATGCACGCGGACCCCGGACCGGTCGACGGCCGCCCCGTCGCGAACGCGATCGAGTTACGGAATCTCACGTTTGGGTACCGGGTCGGCACCCCGATCCTCGACATCCCGCATTTGGAGATCGCCCGCAGACAGCGCGTGTTCGTCTATGGACCGAGTGGCAGCGGGAAGACCACACTGCTCGGTCTCATGGCCGGCGTCTTGCGCGCGAACGCGGGCACGGTCAGTGTCCTCGGGCAGGATTTCACTTCGATATCGGGATCGAAACGCGACGCGTTTCGCGCGCTACACATCGGTTACATCTTTCAGATGTTCAACCTCATCCCCTACCTGACGGTCCTCGAAAACATCGAGCTCCCGTGCCGGATCAACCGGACCCGTCGCCATCGGCTCGGCAAGACTCGGCTACGCGAGGCCGCCGTCGAGATCGCCGACCACCTGGGAATAGCACAGCTGGCTGCGGAACGTGTTACCGACCTGAGTGTCGGGCAGCAGCAGCGCGTCGCGGCAGCGCGGGCCCTTCTTGGCTCCCCGGAGATCGTCGTCGCGGACGAACCCACCTCGTCGCTCGACGCCGACAGGCGGGAGAGCTTCCTCGATCTCCTGTTTCGGAACTGCGCCGAGGCCGGGTCAACACTGGTGTTCGTGAGCCATGACCAACTGCTCACATCCCACTTCGACCAAACCATCTCGCTCCCCGACATCAACACTGCTTCCCTGGCGAAGTAGATGCTCGTACCCCTCCTCGCCTGGAAATCCCTCCGCAACCGGCTGCTGACCACGGCGCTCACGGTCGGAACGATCGCGCTGAGCGTCGCATTGCTCGTCGGCGTGGAGAACGTCCGCATCGGGATGCGTGAGAGCTTTGCCAACACCATCCGGCAGACCGACCTCATTGTTGGGGCGCGCGGTGGCACCATGCAACTCGTGCTCTATTCCGTGTTCGGCATGGGATCGCCGACCAACAACCTCTCGTACGCGTCCTACGAGCGGTTCCACTCCCACCCGGCCGTCGCATGGACCATCCCGTACTCTCTTGGCGACAACCATCGTGGATTCCGAGTAGTCGGGACGAACCACGCCTTCTTCGAGCGATATCGTTTCCGGAACGACCGCCACGTCGAGCTGGAGCGCGGCAGCAGGTTTCAGAGCGTGTTCGAAGTGGTATTGGGGAGCGACGTGGCGAGCGAACTGGGTTACGAGATCGGCCAGCCGGTTCCCGTAGCACACGGGCTCAGTGCAACGGGATTCGTCACCCACGACGACAAACCCTTCACCGCCGTGGGTATTCTGAGAAAGACCTCAACGCCTTTGGACCGGGCTCTCTTTCTCCCCCTGGAGGGCGTCGAGGCCATCCACGTCGACTGGCGTGATGGAGCCCCCCCTTTCCCCGGAACGGAGATCAGTGCGGAAGAGATCGTGGAGAGCGAGCTGGAGGTACGTCAGATTACCTCGTTCTTCCTCGGCACAAAGTCTCGCATGGACGCGCTGCGCCTGCAGCGTGAGATCAACACGTTTGGTGGCGAGCCCCTGCTCGCTGTACTCCCCGGAGTGGCCCTGAACCAGATGTGGCGCGCAATCAGTTATGCGGAGGACGGACTGAGGGTCATCACGATCTTCGTCGTGATCGTCGGACTCTTGGGGATGTTGGTGTCTGTGTACACGTCGCTGAACGCCAGACGGCGCGAAATGGCGATACTCCGCGCCGTCGGCGCGGGACCGGGCCGCATTATCGGACTACTCGTTCTAGAGGCCGGGTTTCTGGCGGTCGCGGGCAGCATCCTGGGCGTCGTCATGGTGTACACCCTCTTGATCGGCGCCCAACCTATCATCGAGAGTCAATTCGGGCTCTATCTGCCCATCCGACCACTCGGCGCGATCGAGTACACCTACCTCGCTGGGGTGGTGGCGGCCGGTTTTCTCATGGGTTTCGTACCCGCGTTCAAAGCATACCGCACTTCCCTCACGGACGGATTGAGCGTTCGCGTCTAGGGCCGCTCGCGAATTCGACGTCACCGTCGCCGTACGGCCCCACCGCATCAGTATCCTGGCTCGTTCCCGGGCTTCCATTTGATGTTGCACCCCAGACTTGGCGTCTGTTCGGATGGGACTGCCCGACCCCCGAGAACCGCCGCAATCGCGGCTCGCAGGTCCGAGCCCGTCACCGGTACATTGTTTCCGGGACGGCTGCCGTCGAGCTGACCCCGGTAGACCAGGCTACCTCCCCCATCGAACAGAAAGAAATCGGGCGTACACGCAGCCTGAAACGTCCTCGCGACCTCCTGGGTTGGATCCAGCAGGTACGGAAACGTCCAGCCTTCCGCCTGAGCAAGCGCTTTCATGTGCTCGGGGCCGTCCTGAGGATACGCCCCGATATCATTCGAGTTGATCGCTACCACTCCCAGCCCCTGACCGCCGTAGTCCGCGGGAACACGTCCCAGCTCCTGCCGAACGTGCTGGACGAATGGGCAGTGATTGCAGATAAACATGACGAGGAGCGCTTTGGACTCGCGGAAGTCCGCGGGCGTGACCACGGCACCGTCCACCGCGTTCTGGAGTGAGAAAACAGGGAGGGCTGTGCCCCGCGCCAACATCGTCGAGGGAGTTCGTGCCATGAAACGCCTCCAGCAGGATTGCTCCGACATCGCACCGATCGTGGAAACGTCAACCGACCAGCGCCAAAGTCCGAGTACCTGACAGAATAACCTGCCGGAGCACCTCGTCGAAATCCCAGCAAACTACCCGACCAGACCATGACGGGGTCGCGCGGGAGCTAATCAGTTGTCGTTACGAAGGGTGCACGAATCGCGCGTACGCCGGGTCACCCCCCCGGGGGGCCGGGCGAGGCGGCCAACTCGCTGCGCCGCGCCCGTCGGTGGGCGGGATGACCCGCAGGAGGATTACGACTTGGCGACGAACGTTGTAAACGAGTCGACCTGCGTGCCACCAATCTGCTGCACCAGAATCGTGACCCTCTTCGGACTCTGGCCCTCGACTTCCCAGGTGACGTCGAGCCCGTCAATCGTTTCCTGACCCGGCCCCAACGCATCGTAGCCGGCACGCCGGAGCTCGTCGACCTTCGCGTTGACAACGTTCCAGGTAGCCGCAGTCCCTTCGCCACTGATCGCGAGCGGATTGGCAAATCCGCTTTCTGCGTCCCGCGCGTGGAAGAACGCGTATCCCTTTACGACAGGGGCGAGAGGCCCGAGAACGAGCGCTACAATCGCGATTCGGGAGCCTTCCGGGAAACGGCCGACGGCTTTGGAGCGCCGTCCACGCTCTTTACCTGATCGCAACCCGCGCGCGCGGCGGCGCGCCCTCCGGTCCGTTGTCCCAGTCCTGCACGCTCGAGATGTTCGGCATGCCCCACTGATGGCCGTTCCAGCCGTCGAACCCATCCATCTCGACCGCCCAAAAACCACTTCGCTTGTCGCTAATGACGATCAGGCCGTCAGCGTTGCGGACGTCGACGCCGAACGCCCCATCCATCCCGCCGGCCTGGCCCGATCCCTCCGCGCCGCCCGGTAGGAGGCATTCGCACGTGTAGTAGTAGCCGACCGTGTAGGGATTGGTCGGGTCCATCATGTTGAATACTTGCAGGCCGTCCATGTAACCCGATACGAACACGTAGGGCCACCGGATCTCGTGGTTGTGCGCGTTGCCGTCCCAGGATCCGAGCCAGGCGCCGATCGGTCTGGAGATGTTCTTGACCTCCCCATCAAGCCCGGGCTTCAGGTCGAACAGCCGCAGCGGCGAGTATTGGTACTCGACCTCCGTGACCGCGTACCGTCCGTCGGGTGTCGGCGTCAACGTGTGACCATACGAGACGCCCGCGACGCCGGTGATCGAGGTGATGAGCGTTGGCTGTTCGGGCTCAGATACATCGAAGACGTAATAACCGCCGAAGCCGGCGCCATAGAACTTGTCCTGTCGCGTCGCCGGATCGTAGGCGACGTAGAAGTCGTGGTATCCCCCGAACGGCGTGCCCTGAGTCTCCGGAACGGGCACCCGGGAGATGCGGCCCTGGCTCGCATCGCCGCTCAGAAACTTCTCCATGTCATAGATGTTGGCGTGGGCGGCGCGCACGGTCGTGAAGAGAAGCACGCGGCCATCCGAATGCTTGTATGCAAACATGTTGTGGAAGCCGCCCGGCGTCTCGGGCGTGCGGATGAGATCCACCAGTTTCACCGAGGTCGTATCGGGCAGGCCGGTCACGTCGAGAACGGCGGCGCCGACATCGGCGTTGAGACCCCCTTGCCGAAACTGGAGCGACGCTACGTCATAGTACCGGCCCTTCAGCTTGAAATACTTGTTGTCCATCCCACCGGAGGGATTGTGTAGCTCCTGCTGGTCGATCCGCCAGCTGTAGAGCAGCTTCGGCTTGCTCGGATCCTGGAGGCTGATGATGTCGACACCCTTCGAGGGAACGCGATGCGGCTGGTCTGACCGCGGGAGAAAATCCCGCCGGGGCATGTACGCGTAGGGCCGACTCAATTCCTGCTCTACCTCGATGTCCGCCGTGGTGCGGGACCAACCCAATGGAAGGTGTCCGACCACTCGGACGTTCCGGCTCCCGCCATGATGAGGGTTGCGCAGGCTGTTGTCCGGATCGTTCATCGCTCGGGTCTGCGCATGCGCAGCGGAAACCAGGCCGGTTCCCAATGCGATCGTCAGGCCAATCGTTGCGAACATTGCGTGTTGACGTACCATATTGAGCACCCTCTTGGTGAATGAAGGTCGGAACGCGGGCGGCTAGGATACCTAGCCAGCAGATGAGGAGCTAGGACGCTAGCGGCCCGCGGAGACTTGGCACCCCCGCCCGTTGGGAGTTTAGACGGTTGGTACCTCCAAAGGGTTTCAGCCGGCTTCGACTGGCGGCGCCCGGAGCGGCCGGGCGAGCTCACAAGCGAGGAAGGACTATGCATCATCACACCCTCATGGCGTTGTGCACCCTCCTGGTGACAGCATGCGGAGTTGAGGTCCGAGTCGACCAGGACGGCGACCCGACAGCGGACCGCCAGGTCGAGGAGGCCTTGAACGTCTCCTTCGATGCGTTCAGTTCCGGCGACTCCGCCGGCCTGTACGACATCACGACCGATGATTTCGCGTTGGTTGAATACGGGCGGTGGCCGATCAACACTCTCCTTAAGTGGATGCTGGGACGAGAGGAGGGTGCTGAAGCGCGGTTCGTAACGGGCAATCTCCTGACCCGCGTCTACGGCTCGCACGCGTACGTCGTCTACGACAATCAGCTCACCGCAGTTAGTGCCGAGTCGGGTGACAGCAGCCGGTCCTTCCTCGAGAGCGCCCTCTTTCGCATTCAAGGAGGAAGTTGGAAGGTCGCCCTGATCCACTCGACCAGGATGGACTCGGAGTAGGAAGCTGAACGGAAACAGCGCGAGGGACTCGTTAGGACAGGTCTGCGATCAAAAGCGTCCGGGATCGAATGGCTTCCGATCGATACTGGAGCGTCCTTCGAGGATCAGATCGGCGAGTAGGACGGCCGTAGCGGGGGCGAGCGTCACCCCGAGCATCGCGTGCCCCGTGGCGACATGGACGTTTGGGACAGATGGAAGCGGTCCGATGATTGGCAACCCATCGGGGGTGATCGGCCGCATGCCGACCCAATCCGTCCGCTCGGAGCCGCTCAACGCATTTGGGAGAAATGCTGCCGCCGATCGCTCGAGCGCGGCAATCCGCTTGTTGTCGAGCCGGAGGTTGAGTCCCGACAGCTCCATCGTGCCGGCAAGGCGGAGCGCCCCTTCGAACGGGGTCACCCCGATCTTGGCCTCCGCTAGGTACAGGGGCTGGCTGAGCTGCATCGGGGGATGCCGGACCGTGATGCTGTAGCCCTTGCCCGCCTGAACGGGGAGGCGGGCGCCGAAGCGAGAGGCCAGCTCACCGGACCAGGCACCTGCGGCGATTACGAACGCATCGCCCTCGACCGGTCCGGCGGCGGTCGCGACTGCACGCACGACACCGCGCTCCCGAACCGGTCCACCGACCGACACCGCCTCCTTGATCTCAACACCCATCTCGCCGATCCGCGAGGCGAGCGCCGCGCAAAGCTTCTCTGGCCGCACGTGCCGCTCGCGTGGCATCAGGAATCCGCCAGCCATATCGCCCGCGAGCGCCGGCTCGCGCTCCCCGAGCTCCGAGCCGGAAAGGACCCGAGCGGGTTCATATCCGAACGGTTCCAAGCCGCGGAGATCGGCGAGGGTGTGTTCCATTTCGCGGCTGGTGCGAAAGACGAACAACACCCCGCGGCGCTCCATTTCGAATGGCTCGAGATCGCGTCCCAGGTCGTCGTACGTCGACAGGGTCACCTCGTTGAGAGCCGCAACCGCACGCAACCCCGATTCGTAGTCGGCTGTATTGCAGTACCGCCTGAACGCTAGGAGCCAGGAAAGCAACCGCGGAAGGACGGTCGGCTTGATATAGAGCGGGCTCTCGGAGCGGAGGAGCCAGCCGAGGGATTTTAGGGTGAGGCCCGGTGCGGGAAGTGGTGCGGACAGAGCCGGCGTAATCCAGCCGGCATTGCCGGCCGAGCAGGCTTGGCCAGCGCGCGATCGATCGACCAGGACCACGCTGGCCCCGCGCCGCCGGAGCTCATAGGCGCACTGAAGCCCAATGACGCCCGCACCGATTACGACGATCCGCACGTGCTGACTCGATCTCTAGAGGCCTTCGAACGCCTTAACCGCCGAGCCCCTCCGCCTGGCCGAGACGCGTTCCTCGGCCAGGCAATCGGCGGCTTCCGCGGTGCTAATACCTCGCTCGTCGGCCGTCGCGATCACTCTGAGGGTCTGATCGTAGATCTTGGAGACCCGCTCCAGGACCGCCTCCTCGTTCACCTCTCCCAGCACCTCCGCCTGGCAACGGATCAGCCCTCCCGAATTCACGAGGTAGTCCGGCGCGTAGATAATGCCCCGCCCCACCAGGGCGTCGGCGTGCCGCGGCTCAGCCAACACGTTGTTGGCGGCACCGGCAATGCCCTTGCAGCGGAGTCGCGGGATCGTCTCGTCGTTGACCACGGCGCCTACCGAGCACGGGGAGAACACGTCACACTCCACCGCGAAGATCTCACGCGGGTCGACTACATCCGCTCCGAACTCCGTGCTGGCGCGCGTTGCAGCTTCGCCGGACACGTCCGCCACAGTGAGTCTCGCCCCGCCCTCGTGGCAGTACTTGGCCACGTGGTATCCGACATGGCCGACTCCATGGATGGCGATCCGCCGGTTCGAAAGCGTATCGCTGCCGAGGGCGGCCTCGAGTATCGCTCGGATACCCATCGTGACGCCATACGCGGTCGCGAACGACGGGTCCCCAGGCCCTCCCGCCTTATCGTGCACGCACGATACGAACGGCGTCTCCGCCCGAAGCGCCGCCATGTCCTCGGACGACGTTCCGATGTCCTGGCCGGCGATGTACTCCCCGCCGAGGGAATCCACGAAGCGGCCCATGGCACAGAGGAGCGCCTCGGTCTTTTGAGTCGTGGGATCGCCGATGATCACCGACTTACCCCCACCGAGATCGACTCCACTGATGGCGGCCTTGTAGGTCATGCCCCGGGCCAGACGCAGGACGTCCTCGAGCGCCTCAGCCTCCGTGTCGTACGGCCGCATCCGCACCCCGCCGAGTGCCGGGCCCAGCGTCGTATCGTGTATGGCTATGATTGCCTTGAGGCCGGAGGCGTTGTCGTTACAGAAGACCACCTTCCGATAATCGTACCGGCCCAGTTGCTCGAAAACGCGCATCCCCCCTCCTGAATGGCCGTGCAAACTATGGGCAGGCTCGTCATCCTCAGCAAGAGAGCGAACGTCCGAGAGTCGCGCGCTCACGTGCGCGGCCCGTGTGCACGGGCGGCAACGTCTAACGCGACCCCATCGTCACGTACCGCTCGAGACGGGCGGAGACTCGATCTCCGCTTCGAACACCGTGGCGCCGTTGGGAAGGATCAAGCGGTCCAGCTCGACGCGCCCGCCACGCTTCAAGTGCACGATGTGCCGCTCATTGCGCATCCAACCGACCCGATCGAGGGACTCGATGCCGAGCTGCATCATTTCGATCTTCAACTCGTGCGGCAGATCCCGCGCTACATCTAAGTGCCGCCGGGCACGGGGGAGAGAACGGGCAATTGGCCGTCCCCTGGTCAGCAGCACTTCCACCTCTCTCGCCGTGCGCCGCGCGCCGTGTTGCTCGACCGTCAGCTTCAACGTCGCTGTGGGCGTCCCCGACCCCGACCGTATCCTGAAGGTAGCCGCCCGATCGGCAAGCGCCCAATCTCGGTCGAAGTAGACGTTCAGCTGCAGGCACACCTCGACACGGCCGGCCGACTTCAGCCTCTCAAAACCAGCCTCGTCCAGTTCGAACTTCGTCTCGACCTCAAGATTGGCCACCACGTTACCAACCGCGTTCGCGTTGCACGGGATCATTGCCTACGAGATAGTCCGGTTGACTTACCACCCTGAGCCGGGTGTTGACGGCGGGGGAACCCATAGAGCAGCCGCATCCACCCCGGTGAATATACCCAGCGGCCCTCGACAGGTTGGCCCGTCAACTCTCGCATACATCAAATTTTGTTGGTGTGTTTTGTCGCTCCAAAGATCTCGACCGCCCGGGTGAGCGCGTCCGGCTCCCCCACCAACACGACGGCGTCCCGTGGCGCGAATACGAACTCCGGGTCGGGAGTGTAGTACGGCCGGCCGTTTCGCACCGCGGCGACGACCACCGCGCCGGTTCGGGCTCGAAGGCGCAGTGAGGTCGGGTTCTCCCCTACCGCGGCCGACCCTTCTGCCACATCCACGATCTTGACGGCGTCGTGGAGCTTGAGGTAGCGGAACGGATCGATCCGGATGTCGGGCTGCGCCTCGCCACGGAGCAGGCCGTAGTGTTCGCTCCGCACCGCTTCGACCTCCGCGTGGATGGTCTCCGACGGCACCTCATAGTGTTCGAGTACCTTCGCGAACAGCTCGAGGGCGGCCTCGAACTCCTCCACCACAACATCTGTCGCGCCCAGTTGTTCCAGATCGTCGATCGCGGTCACGAATCGGGTGCGGACGATGACGTGCAGCGCAGGGTTGAGATACCGGGCGACCGACACGCCACGACGCTCATCCCCGGGCGAGGAGATGCTGTAGACGATGACACGGGCGCGGGTGATGCCCACTCGCTCGAGCACCTCCCGCTGCGTTCCGTCGCCGAAAAACATGGGCTCTCCACTCCTACGCCCCGCCCGCACCGCTTGGCCATTCTGTTCGAGGATGATGTAGGGAAAGCCCGCCGCCTTGAGGACCCGGGACAACGAGCGCCCGGCCAAGCCCCACCCCACAATGATCGCGTGGCCTGTCAGGCCCGAGACCCGTTTCTTCTCATGCGGCAGGACCTCGAGAGCCGAGCGACCGAGGAATCTGGAAACCCCCGCCGCGACCGGCCGGGAAACGCTGATGAGCAGCGGTGCCGCAAGCATGGAAAGGACCGAGGCACCTAGAAACAGCTGATTCGTGCGCTCGTCCAGAATCCCGTACGGCGCGGCGGCGTTGGCCAACACGAACGAGAACTCCCCCACCTGCGCGAGGCCCAGGCCCGTGAGCAGGCTCACTTCGAGTGATCGCCGCGTGGTTCGGACGACGCCGGTGGTCACCACGACCTTTATGACCGCGATGGCCACGGCGCCTCCAAGCACCACCGGCGCGTTGACGGCGACGAAGTTGACGTCCAGCAGCATCCCCACCGACATGAAGAAGATCCCGCTAAACGTGTCCCGAAACGGAAGGACGTCGGAGAGCGCGTGCAGACCATACTCTGACTCCGAGATCACGAGGCCAGCCATGAAGGCCCCGATCTCGAGCGAGAGACCGAGCAACGAGGCAATGTAGGCGGCGGAGAGCCCAAACAATCCGATGCAGAGCGTGAAGAGCTCCCGATTGCGCAGCCCCACGATGCGCTCTAGCACGGCCGGCACGATCCAGCGACCCGCGGCGACCACTGCCACCAGGGAGACGACACTTCCGAACACGCTGGTCAGTGTGCGGACCACCCCCTCGCCCGCCGTCGAGCCGCCGAGGAGGGGAACCAGCACGATGAGGAGCACGACGGCGAGATCCTGAAACAGGAGAATCGCGAGTGCCACACGGCCGTGCGGCGTATCCAGCTCCCCGCGGTCAGCGTAGAGCTTGAGGACGATCGCCGTTGAGCTCAGCGCCACGAGCGCTCCCAGCAGCAGGGCCTCGTTGAGCCCCCCACCAAGCCACACGGACAACAGCGCTACGATCGCGACAGTCATAAAGACCTGTAACGAGCCGGCCTGGACTACCAAGCGCCCGATCTTGATGATGCGCGACAGCGAGAGTTCGAGGCCGATCGCGAATAGCAACAGCACGACGCCCAGATCGGCCAGGCCGTCGACCGCCGTCACCTCGGGGATGAGCCCAATCGCATGCGGGCCGACCGCGATCCCCGTCAACAAGAAGCCCACCACCGTGGGGACCTTGAAGTACTGCGCCACCCCGACCACAGGGATTGCCACCGCTACGAGAATGACGAGATCGCGAAGGAGACTCAGGTCATGCATAGTCGAAATCGGACCGGCCGGCCGGCGGATGGGGGCACATCCAGATTAAGGAGAGGACGACCCCTAGCAGCTTCCGAGCATCGATTCGCATTGCGGCCACCCCCGCCCCCAGTCAATGGCGAAAATCTAACCGCCCGCCGCAAGAAACCCGCGTCCCCACCGCTCCGGCGATCGCGTCGCTCCGAGCCCTATCCAACTGGAATGGCTCGAGTTAGCGCGCCGAGCCACAGCCGGTGGCCCGAGGCCATGCGCGGGGAATCACCTCAAGTGTGACGAACCTCACGCCGATAATCCACAGGAATCCGGAAATTCTCCACCCCACTCCAATCCAACGCTTGGCCAACACGGAAGCCAGGAGGCACAATGAGACACCTGTACGCACGCATCACCACCCTAGGAGTGGTCGCGGTGCTCGCCACCGGGATCACGCCCGGCCGTGCCCATGCTCAGCTCATGCCAAAGTTCGGGATCATGGCGGGCGGCAACGTCGAAGCCCTGGCCGACCTCGACGGTGCGACCACGCTCAACGCGGTCTTTGGTGTGTCCAGCGGCTATCACTTCGGCGCCTTTGCCGATATCGGAACGCCCATCGTCGGCATTCGCCCAGCCGCTATCTACCTCAATGCAGGATCGCTGTTCGCCGGCGCCACTTTCCTATCGGTGGACAATTTCAAGGTCAGTTACCTCACCTTCCCGATCGACGTGCAGCTCAACGCCATTCCCGTGCTGTACCTCTTCGCGGGTCCAGAGTTTCAGGTCATGGTGTCGAGCGGCGCTCCGAGCGAGTTCGAGAGTAGCATCAAGTCCTTCACCGCCAAGGGTGGGGTCGGACTGGGATTCGATTTCGGGCCGGTGTTCATCGAGAGCCGCTACTTGTTCAGCCTGACCAAGCTCACAGAATCGACATATCAGATCGGGGCCATCACGGTAACTGGCGCCGATCAGGCGAGCAGTGCAGTTCGATTCAGTCTCGGCGTCTCCTTCTAGCCACTTCGGTATTCTCCGCACGACGAAGGGGGCGCCCCGGAAGGGCGCCCCCTTCGTTTGGAGAGCAGAGGGTCGCGAAATACCTGTTGCCGGCAACCGGCCGAGGGCAGACCCCTTTTTATTCCGTCGATGCCATGACAAACTTCGGGGCGACCTCGATAGCGTCCACCCATTCTCCACCGCTATGACCGAAGATCTCCAACAAGAAGGCGCGCCACGCGAGGCCAGAATCGTCGGATGGGCGCGTGTCTACCCGGCGCTCAGGCCCTCGATCTCGAGGAGCTTACGCCGCGGAGCCTGGTATCCGATCGTCGACGATACCCTGCCAGACCGCGTGTCGGTCCTGATGGGGCGTCGCCCGGTCGACGTCCCGCGCCGTCTGCTCAAGATCCGGCGTGCCCGTCCTCAATACTTCACGGTGGTCAGCCGCGTCGGCTATCAGCGCGACGGGAAGCGCGAGTCACTCTACAACCTGGGGAAGCAGTATGCCGTCTGCCCCATCTGCTCGCACCGGAACGCGATATGGGGCCGCCCGGTGACCAAACAGTGTTCCGAATGCGCCTACGAAGGGGAGGTGGGTTGGTGGGAAGAATGACGATGAGACGGGGGGATTTCGAGCGGGTAAGATATCCGAAGCGACTCGCTAGCCCGCGGCCGACAGCGACCGCGTCTCGCCGAGATCGATCCACAGATGGGAAACCCCACCTCGCCCGTTAGCGAAGATCGCCAGCTCGCGAATGCGGTACAGGTTAGACCACCGCATCATGCGTCCCTTCTCGGTCGCGGAAGGGTTGCACGGCTTCGATCCAAGTTTTGCCAACGCCTCACGCCCGAACGGAATGTCCCGGCCGTCCCGGAGAAGAATCCAGCACGCCCTGCCCCGTACGAAGATGATCTCGACGGCCCCACCCAGAAAGGCGTGCTTGGGATGGCCGTGCACCTCTGCGACCGCCTCATTGAAATCTCCGAGCACGTCACGGACGGTCGCCAGCGACTTGTGCGCGATGGCGGGCACGTTCAGCAGGAGATTGCCCAAGCTGGGGGTGATCCGAGGCGCCCTCGAAGGACTGGACAGGCGCTCGGCTGGAGCCGCCAGCTCGGTTTCCTGGTTCAGCCACTTACCTATGGACTGTACGAACTTTCCGCTGGGCCGATCGAACACGAAACCTCCCGCCGAGACCACGCCAGTGTCGGCAAATCGAGCAAACCGTTGGCCAACTGCGCCGTTATGTACGACGGATCCCTCCGCCACGACCGGTGGAAAAGCAGAATCCGTACCACACGTAAGATGTTCTGTAACAGACAGATATATATCTTTGCCAAGCGCACGCTCGGTAAAGGTGTGGCGCCCGAGCGGCGGTTGTGTGGCCCCTGGGCCTCGCCGGCCCAGTTAGAGATTCCCCTTCGATCTCCGGGGATGCAGGCCGCACATCACTTCACTGAAAAGGGGGGCGGGCCCTGCGGACCCACCCCTTAGATGAACTATCGGCGCCCCGAGCTATTCCGAGATTCGACCTGCGGCCGCCAACGTGGGCTGAGCCGGCGGAGCCGGCAGGCCGATCGACTCGAGGTCCAGCGGATAGTCGTCGAATGGATTGAGCGGAGGCACAACCGGTGCATCCGCGCCACCCGGCATCTGAGGCTGGGGATCGGGATGGGGCATCGTCTTCCACTCGTCGCTGAATTCCCGGCGGGGATTGAACAAGTTGTTTCGACCGATAATGCCGAAAAGGTAGGCATTCGCGTCGCCCACCACCGGTAGACGCACGCCGTCGCAGCCCTGGAGAATCTCCAACCCCCACGGAACGGTGGTCCGATACAAGTTTCCGGAGAAGCAGTTGCCGAGGTTCCCGAGGCCGCTCATCCTGATATCTGACCGCCCGGAGGCGAGGATCACGTTGTCTCGAATGATGTTGCCGGTCGAGGGATAGTAGTTTCGGTCCCTCGTTGCCGACACGTGGATGCCTTCACGCCCGTGACCGCTAATGTAGTTCCGCATCACCACGTTGTCGTTTCCACCGACGATGCGGATTCCACTGCCGCGATTGTCGTGGATCAGGTTGCCGATGATGGTCGTCTCCCGCTCCGGCGGGTTCGGCTCGACGTCGAACGTGTTGGGGGCAACGCCCCCGCCGTTGTGCCGAAAGATCGAGTTGATGATGTAGAGCTCACCGCCCGAATTGGTTCCTGAATACCCGCCCCCGATGTTGCCCTCGGCGATGACCTGATCGAGAATGGTCCGGCACGGGTAACAGCCGCCAACGTAGTACCCGGCATCTGGAGATCCCGTGGCCATTGAGTGGTCGAGCACCCCATCGTAGGATTCGAAGGTGTAGATGCCATAGTCACCGTTGTTGATCACGGTGACATACGAGCCCCGGTACCCCGTGACCCCCGTCCAAAACAGCCCGTTCAGCGTGTAGTTGCGGGCCGTGAGGTTCTCGATCGCGACACCGTTGGCGAAGACCGTGATGCCGTTGCTCTGCTGATACTGCCCGTCCAGCACGACCGCGTTTCGATCCGTGCCGCGGATCGTGAGCGACGGCGTGGTGACCTGCACCTCTTCGTAGTAGACCCCGTCCGAGATCAGCACGAGATCCCCGGGGTCGGCCGCGTCGACCGCTGTCTGAACGTCCGGGAAATCCTGGGGGACTCTCCGGGTGACCCCCGTCGCTTCCTCGACGGGCTCGATCTTGCCCGCGTCCGCCATTTCAGGGGTGTACTCGACGTCGCCGACGACTACCGTTCCGACCATCCCACTACTCCCGTCGGCCGTCCCGTGGAACGAGCAGTAGTATTGATAGACGCCCGGTTCGTCGAACTTCACGTCCACCCACTCACCGACCCGCATCTCGACGCGTTTCGTGACGTCTTCGGTCGACCAGGAGCCGTCAATCGAGATCGCGTTGTGCACGATGCCGCCCCAGTTGCGGAAGTGCACGTGCCCGCCCGCCGGAACGTGGATCACCTCCGGCGAAAAGTTGTTGTCCGCCATGGTCACGAACGTACTGCCGGAGAGGTCCTCGCCCCCACATCCGGGGAAGACTAGCAAGAACGCCAAAGGCGCAGCGCACACCAGAGACTGGGTGCGCTTCGAGACCGGCCCGAGTTTTCTCATGGATGCCTCGCCGTGTGGGTGATCCCTAACCCACTTCTATTAGGGCCAAGGATCGGCGGTGTCAAGCGTTGGGCGCCTCGATGGGACCACCGCGGTATTCGTGACGCCGCGCACAATCGCCTGTACCCACGCAATGGCGCTGCACGACGGTCCCGTAAATCGCGGCGCACGTGCCGCGGCGAGTTGGGAACCGGGACGCGGACGTACCGGCGGCCCACTGCACGCGATCCCTAGTCCCTGTGAAATCAAGAGCTTACCGGGGGGCCCCGATACACTTTTTTCGGCTGGAGAAGCCGCGGCGAGCGGCACGGAACGTGCCTCTTTCCTTTTGGGCTGTGGTCGTGACTCGGTGAGTGACACGGCTGTAGAAAACGTAGCAAGGACAGCTACAATGAACGCGCTGGTAATGCTTCTTCCCGCCCTTTCGCTCGCTGCCTCTGCGGGCGTCGCCCAACAGGAAGCTCCCTCCACCTCACCCGTCGCTCGAATCGTCATCGCTCCCCATGTGAGCGCCGAGCTGCGCGCGTTGGCCGATACGATGGAGCTCGAGACGGTCAGATGTCTGATCGGGGTGGTAGCCGGTGACAGCGCGGTTATCGACCTCGCGTGGCAGCCTCAAATCCAGGAGCACAGCGCGAATACCGTCCGGTATCGATCGTGTCCGCTGGCCACGATTGCCCACTGGCACAACCACCCGTGGTTCGGCGAGGGCCACCCCGAGGACGCGTGCTATCTCTCTCGAACCGACATCGAGGATGCTCTCGAACCACACGCGCCCCCGCTCCAGTTCGTTCAGGTGAACGCGGGCGTCATGTGCTGGTGGACCAGGCTCGCGATCGCCCAAGCCGAAGATGAGCACGTACTGCTACCGACATCCGGCCAGCATCGCCCGCGGTACCGCGCGACGAGGGCGGTGATCCGCCCGGCACCACTCTGTGACGAAACGGACGAACCCTACTGGTTCGGCAACTGGCCCCGCGGGGAGCTGAGCCGGTCCGAGCGACGGGCGCCGCGCTCCCGGTACCGGAACTCCGACACCCGTGGGTGGGACCGGGGTACGGCGTGGCTCGAGTCGACACGCCGGCGACACCGCTCCCACGGCGGAGACCCGTCGTGTCGACGCTGGGAGAACCGATCCCGGACCCGGTGAAGGCGGCCCGGTCTTCTTTCCCCGACAGAATGGCCACCCATGCCGACCGTAGGTAGTGGTATCTAGGCGGCCCGGCGCGCCTGACGCTTCTCGGTTCCCAGCAGCGTCAGCCCCACGAGAGCCGCGGCAATGAGGACTAACGTCAGGATCGGGATGCCAAACACCGAATCGGCTAGATGGCCGCGGAGACCCTACGCGAGTGTGGACGCTGACACTGTACCTCGCCCGCCGGAGCCGCCGGGCGATTTGGCTGGGAACCGATTCAATCAGGGATCCGCGCCACCAGGGTGGCAACGTACTCGCCTGCCGGAATCCGCGTGGTCGTTTCCGGATACGGGGCTAGCTCGTCGAGGTGCAGCACCACCCGCCCGAGGTCAGCTAACTTCGGATCCAACCTCGTGTGCAAGCTCTCGAGCCGCGAGGATCCTTCAACAAAAGCCACCTCCAGCTGGATCTCGGCGTCCCCCTCCCACACACACAGGATCAGCGCGTGGCTGGGACACCGGGAGTCCCCGGTAACCTCGAGGAAGCGCACGTAGGCATTGGCTTCCGCCACGAACGCCCGATCGCCGACGCGGAGGTCGAACGGTTGATCGATGCCCGGCGACGCCGCCAGGCTGGGATCGGGATCGCCGCTCGGGCCGGAGACCGGAGAACAAGCCGTTGCGGCTAGGACAGATAACACCCATCTGACATGCAAATTGAGTCGACCTCGAGGGTTGTCCATATCGATACCTCCCAACCCGGTCGCCCGTCACCGCCCGCTGGTCGCGCGCCGTCAATCTGTTGAAGTGCTAGGCCTTGGTTCGCCTCGATCGCGAGGGCGAGCGTGCCGGCTTCTTGGCGGATTTCTTGGCAGCCCCATCGTCTTCCACCCTCTCGTGCATCGTCACCAGGCTCGTGATGCGCAGCCTGCGAGGCCCCACAGGCAGCTGAACTTTGATTTCGTCTTTCGTCTTCTTGTCGAGCAGCGCCCGCCCGAGCGGCGACGCTACGGAAATCTGGCCGTTATCGACCTCCACGGCATCGGGGATGACCACTTCGAAGATCTCTTCGGCCTTGGTGTCGAGATCGACTACCGTGACGCGCGAGCCGAGTCCCACCCGGTCCTTCGGCACCTTCGAGAGGTCGATCTCGGACAGCTGGAACAGTCGCGAGCGCAGGTGCTCCAAGCGGGCCCCGATGAATCCCTGCCGTTCGATGGCGGCCTGGTAGTCCGCGTTCTCCCGGAGGTCGCCGTGCGCGATCGCCTTCTCCAGGGTGTCCGGCAGGACGAC
This sequence comes from Gemmatimonadales bacterium, assembly GCA_965249575.1. Lineage (GTDB taxonomy): Bacteria > Gemmatimonadota > Gemmatimonadetes > Gemmatimonadales > GWC2-71-9. The sequence goes on from OZ252244.1 coordinate 374,661, forward strand.
GTGCAACTCGTGGTTGAGCGCCTCTACCTCGGCCATGAGCTTGCGGCGAATCTCTTCAATCATGTGGGGATAGTAGCGGCGATGAGCGCTCCCCACCACCCGTGAGCCCGGTGCGGGCTCGTACGCCTTTGGTGAGGCCAAGTCGGCGGTCATCCCGTCAACACCGTTATCACCCAGGCGCCGCGCGACACCCCGTTGCGGATCGCCGCGGCTACGGCGATTCCTGCCGCACCTCCGGCCGCGGGCACCGGTGAAAATGCATAGCGAAAGATGCTCTGCAGAACGTCCGGAATTTGGGCGTAGTTGACGACGACCAGCACCAACCCGGCGAAGATGTACAATGCCGACATCACGGGCACCATGCGCTCAGAGAAGCGCCCGATACGTCTCACACCACCCAGCGCCACGGCGGCCGTGACGAGCGCCATGGCCGAGGTGACGAGGTACGGGCTCGTGCCATAGCTCGAAAGAAACGCCCGGCCCACGGTATGTGACTGGAGCAGCGACGACCCGAGAAGGCTGTTGATCAGCATCCCCGCGCTAAAGAGGTACGCGAGGAAGGTCCAGCCGAGGCCCTTCTCGATATAGTGCATCGGCCCGCCGTGAATGCGGCCTCCCGGCTCCACTTCCCGATAGTGCACGGCGATCGTGATCTCGGCGGTCTTGGTCATCATCCCGAGGAAGGCCAGGACCCACATCCAGAAGATCGCCCCTGGCCCTCCAAACGAGAGCGCGGTCGCCACGCCAGCCATGTTGCCCATTCCCACAGTCCCGGCCAACGCCGTGGAGGTAGCCTGGAAGGGGGTCATCGATTGAGCGCCCCCGCCCTTCGGTTTCTCGAACATGCGACCGAGCGTCTGCCTGACGATGTATGGGAAGCGCACGACCTGGAACAACCGACCGCGGACCGTGAAGTAGACGGCAACCGAGGCGATGAAGATCACCGTCCACGGGCCCCACAGCACGTCCTTGAACCCCGTGAGGGCGTCGAGGATACTGTCGATCACGGCGGGCAGCTCAGGAGAGCGAACCGTCGATGTGGTGGGAATGGAAGCGGGGCCATCCGACCGCGAACGTCAGTCAACGCTCCGCGTCGAGCAGCGCGACCAGTTCGTCATTACCCTCGGTGTCGAGGAACGTGTCCCACTCCAGGAAGTACCCGCCGGGATCGTATCCCACGAACGTTCGCACTCGTCCGCTCTGGTCGCCCAGTTCCTGCGTCCGGAACTCGAAGTCGGGCCGCCCGGTCATGCGCTCGAACCACGCCTCGATGTCGTCCGTGAGGAAGGAAACCGTCACTCCCTTCTCCTGCGTAGCCTGGTGGAATCCGCGCGCCCCGTCCACTAATCCGACGAAACCGGTCCGGGACGTCGGATACACCTTGGCCCAGCCCTGGTCAACGAGCAGTGGCACCCCCAGCGCCTGCTCGTAAAACCGTTCGATCGGCTCCAGGGCGTCGTAGTAGAGCCAGAGTACGGTCGCCGAAATGGTCAGCCGCCCTTCGCCAACGGTGGGTGTCAGCGGCTCGACCTCCCGCAGCATGGGGATCAGACGCTCGTTCTCCGGGTGTGGGTTGAAACGCTCGAACTCGAGGAAGTATCCCTCCGGGTCATAGGCAACGAGCCCGTTGTGGGGGCTGCCTCGCTCGACGTCGAGCTCGCCGTGCAACGGCACGCCCGCTGCGGACAGGTACTCGTACCAGCCTTCCACCTGCTCCGTCACGATCGCAAGAGTCACCGACTTCGGCTCGTCCGAGGAGTGCATTCCGGAGTCGGCGTCGACGAGGGTCAGATAAGATGACGGGGCGACCTGCAAGATCTTGGCGAATCCGAAATCCGAGACCGTGCGCAAGCCAAGGGTCGTTCCGTAGAAGGCCTCCGCCGCCGGCACGTCTTCGTAGTAGTAAAACGCGTTGTTGGCCAGGATGGTCGGGCCGCCCTCGCGGCTCATGGCACCCTCGTCCTCATCCACGTTCGCGCCGCTGCACCCGGACACCAGCACCAGAGCTGCTAGTGGAATGGAAAGCGCATTCGACCGCTGCGTTTCGAATGAACGTGGATGCTCGACCTTAGTTCGAACATTGGTCATCATCATGCCTCCACGCGCCGTTTGGGATTGTTGGCGATAGCGACCTAGACATACCGATCAAGCGAAGGTGAGCTTCGCTCTCCGTTCGTGCAAGGCTCGCTCGGTTACGATGCCCGCCTTCGGCGGATAACATGTCTGGATACTCCGGGAGAGGCTCCGATGAATCTCGAGAAACACTACCCGTGCGTCGCGGACCTGGAGGCGAGGGCACGGCGCCGCATCCCCCGGTTCATGCGCGATTACCTGACGAACGGACTCGGGGCGGGCGTTTCCCTGCGCAGAAACCGGGATGCTCTGGACCGCATCGTGCTGATGCCGCGCTACCTGTCGGACGCCGGCAACCCCGACATGAGCTGCCGGCTGCTGGGCCGGGAGCACGACGCGCCATTCGGCGTGGCACCCCTCGGCCTGTCGGGCCTCGTCTGGCCGAAATCAGAGGTCATTCTGGCCGCGGCGGCACGGGCGCACAACGTACCGTACGTGCTGAGTAGCCACGCCAACGCCACTCCCGAACGCATCCGGGCGGCCGGCGGCGACAACGGTTGGTTTCAGCTCTATGCACCGAAGGATCCAGCGATCGTGAAATCGATGCTCGACCGATGCCAGGCTGCGGGATACGAAACCCTGGTCGTGACCGTGGACGTACCAGTCGAGCCACGCCGAGAGCACGACCTACGGAACGGGCTCTCCGTACCCCCCAGATTCGATCTGAAAACGGTGTGGCAGATGGTCACGCACCCACCGTGGGCCCTCCGCATGCTCCTCGCAGGCGTGCCGCAGTTCGTCACGCTCGAGCCCTACGCGCGGTCCGGCAAGTCCTTCGGCGTCTTGCGATCAATCAAGGACTCGGTCGAGTTCAATGCTCAACACTTGGGCGGGCCCATTACCGCAGAGCGTTTCGAGAAGATCCGCGCGGCCTGGAGTGGCCAGGTCGTGGTCAAAGGGATCCTGGACCCGGAGGACGCCCAGGGATACCTGGCCTTGGGGGCCGATGGGCTCATCGTCTCCAATCACGGCGGCCGGCAACTCGATGCGGCTCCGTCGGCGGTCACCGCCCTGCCCCGCATCCGAAAGGCGGTCGGGCCGGACGTCACGCTCATTGCGGATGGAGGCGTGCGTTCGGGCCTCGATATCGCCCGAATGCTTTCGATCGGCGCCGACTTCGTTCTGCTCGGGCGGGCTTTCCTTTATGCCGTAGCCGCGCTCGACCGCCGCGGGGCCGATCACGTGATGAACGTTCTCAAGACCGAGCTGCACACGGCCATGGGACAGCTCGGGTGCCGAACGGTGAAAGAACTGCCCGGGGTTCTGTTCTCGACGAGCAACGGTCGCGCCGATTGAGACCCGATCGGTCGCGCCCCCTCCGACGGAGCCTTCCCGAGCGAATCCCTTGCTCCTACCGAGCGCCTTCCGAGAGAGCATACGCAACCAGCGTCGCGTCCTCCCCGAGCCCAGTCGAAATGACCACGAACTGCTTGCCGTTCGCCGCCAGGTAGGTCATCGGTGTTCCGGTCGTCGGGCGCGGTAATGGACCCCGCCACACCTCGGCTCCCGTCGACTTGTCGAAGGCGTGAAGCGCATTGTCTCCGCCGCCGACGAATACCAGCCCCCCCTTCGTCACGATGGAGCCGGGAGGTCCCGGCGCCCCGAGCTGCTCCGGGAGATCGACGCCTCGAAGCGCGGGGTGGCGGCGCAGCTCCGGCCAATCGCCGAGGACCACTCGCCAGGCCATCTCGCCCCGATTCAAGTCCAGTGCGGTCAGGTGACCGTATGGCGGCTTGATCAAGGGAAGGCCGTCGTTGAAGGACGGAACCGTTCGTGACGATACCCAATCGGCATCTGTCGGGTGTTGTATCGGGAGCCGGCTCTGTGACGGCACTTCGCCGGCGGGACCCGGCCGCTGCAGCTTGGCAATATGCAACAGATCGGACGACTTCACGTAAAGGAAACCGGTCTCCGGATCGAACGCGGCTCCCCCCCAATTCGCGCCGCCGTACGATCCCGGGAGTTGCAGCGTGCCGGACTGCGAGGGAGGCGTGTAGATCGGTCCGATGATGTATTTCTCGAGCTCTGCGCGAGCCGCCCGTTCGAGCTCCGCCGTGAAATCGAGCGCGTCCTCCAGCGACACGCCCTGCCGAGCAAACGCGGGAGGCCGCGACGGAAACGGTTGTGTCGGCCACGCCTGTTCCCCAGGGACGTCGCTCGCCGCCACCGGCCGCTCCTCGATGGGCCATACTGGCTCTCCGGTCACCCGGTCGAACACGAATGCCCACCCCATCTTGGTCACCTGGACGGCCACGTCGATCGTCTTCCCGTTGACGTGGATCGTGGCCAAGACGGGCGCGGCCGGCATGTCGTAATCCCAGAGTCCGTGATGAACGAGCTGGCGGTGCCATTTCCGTTCCCCCGTCGCTGCGTCGAGGCAGACGATCGATTCAGCGAACAGGTTGGCGCCCGGCCGCCCTCCCCCATACCAGTCGTTACTGGGTGTGCTCACCGGCAGATAGAGCAGCCCCCGCTCTTCGTCGAGACTCATCGGTGCCCACACGTTCGCGTGCCCGGTAAACTCCGCCGAGCCGTCGCCCCACGTTTCGGACCCCGGCTCCGCTGGGCGAGGAACGGTGTGAAACGACCAGACGAGCTTCCCGGTATGTGCGTCGAACGCGCGCACGTCTCCCGGCGGATCGCCCTTGAACATGAGCCAGTCGGGAATGTGACTTCCCACCATGACGAGATTCTTGTAGACGACGGGGGGAGAGCGAGTCTCAAAGTGGAGCGTGTCGACCCGCCGGTCGAAGCCCTCGGTGAGATCGACGACGCCGTTGTCGCCGAAGCTCTTCACGAGTTGCCCGGTCTTCGCATCGAGCGAGAGGAGCTTGTACCGGGCGTTCATGAAGATCCGCCGGTCCTGTCCGTCACTCCACGCCGCAACCCCGCGGTGCACGAAGCCCAGCCCGGTGAACCCCTGTCCGATCTCGTGCGTCTTCGGATCATATTTCCAGATTTCCCTGCCGGTCTCGGCGTCTAGCGCGATCACCCGGCTATAGGCCGTGCTGAGATACAGGACGTTGTCGATCATGAGTGGGGTGGCCTCGAACTTTCCGGGCCGTATCCCGAACTCTTCGCTCGCGCGCTCACCGGTCTTCCATTCCCATGCAATTGAGAGCCGTGCGACATTGCCCCGATCGATCTGCTCAAGCGACGAATACTTGGTAGACGCCGCGTCGGCCGCGTAATAGGGCCACTCCTGAGCGGAGGCGGGGAGGCCGTAGGTCGAGGTGAAGAACCCAACAAACAAAAGGCAGGAGACGATCTTCATCATGGTCCTCGCGAGGGTGTGCGCATCACGGTCCGTCGGATAACGGCGGGGTGGGAACAGAGTAAGCCTCGAGTCGGCGCCGGGCAATCGGCGGTGCCTTGCCACCACCGTCGCCGAACGACCGCCCTTCTACACACCGGCAACCGCTTCGATCTCCACCATCAGCTCTGGGAGGACCAAGCGGCTCACCCCAATGAGCGACTGCGGCGGCCGGGTACCGGCGTCCCCGATCCACGCAGCGTAGATGTCGTAGTTCGCGAGAAAGCCATCGATATCGGTCGTGAAGAACCGCAGCGACAGCACGTTCTCCCGTCCCATACCGGCCTTGGCCAAAACGGCGTCGACGTTGGCTAACGCTGCCTCCATCTGGCCGCGGATTTCATTCGGGTGCAACACCGCGAACCCGATTTCGGAATCGGGAGCGGAGGCCACGGCAACCTGACCCGAGCAATGCAGGTAGCGCGTCAGACCCTCGATGATTTCCCCCTGATCCATGCTCCACTTGAGGCCCCAGTCCCACGGATTCACCGAGGTGCGTTTCATTGTGCCCCCCCCGACGGTATGCCCATCGCCTCCATCGCCAACACGTGCGTGTGCTTGCGGCCCCACTGGACCCGCAGTAACCCGATGACGCCAACGTGATAGGCCTCGTGCCACATACAAAACGAGAGCGCGTCGAGCAGCGTCTGATCACCGTGAGGGTTGGGCAACTTGGACGGGGCGAGTACCTGCTCCTCATCGAGGCTGGGCAGTGTTTCACAAAGCTTGGCGTGAATCTCGTTCCACTGGTCACGCAGATTAGCAATGCCGGGATAGTCCTTCCCGTCGCTCGCGGGCTTCTGAAAGGAAAACGTCTCGGCATAGGGATTCGCCTGCACTACGCCACACCCCTTGAGGGCAGCGCACCGATAATCGAGGAGGTGACCCATTATCCAGGAGATCGACGAGCCGGAGTCTCCCCGGGCTCGACGGACCGCGTCGGCGTTCTCGAGGTCGCCGAGCTGCAGACCTACGTTGAAGTGCGCGGTTTCGAAACCGGCGACGAGCGGACGGACGAGATTGGTCATTGCACGACTCACTTTCGAGGTTGGCAGCGTCGGATCGTGTTCCGGATCGGAGGAGATACCGACGCCCGAGCAGAATGTTGACGGTATTGCCCGCGTCGTATCGGGGTCAATCCTATCGGAGGGATCGAGTCTCGGGCGCGGGCGAACTCCGTACTCTTGGTCGACTTGAGCGGCGGGAACCGAACCTCCGGGACCTTCTTCGAGCTCCGCCCTGATTCATCACCACGACGCGGTAGGGACGCCCTGCGGCACAGGCTGCGAGCGCAGGTACGTGACGATCTTCCAGATCGCGACTTTCGGTAGGATCCCACCATAGGCGGGCATCCCCCTGGGTCGGCCGAAGTGGATCGACTGAAACACGGCACCGTCGGCGCCGCCGTAGTGCCAGCGACCGTCGACCAGACTTGGCCCCAGGAAGCCTATCGCCCCACCCCCGTGACAGTCGGCGCAGTTCATCGCGGCGAACAGCCGCTCACCATCGGCTGCCGACCCGCTGTCGTCTTTGAACGGGTTCTCCAGGGTTCCCGCCGGTGGCGCAGCGCCCCCCGCGACCACGTGCTCCTCGTAACTCGTCGAGGGCGGCGGGGACCCCGCCGACGCGCCGTCGTCAGATCGGCCGCAGGCCGCGACCCCCACCACGAGCGGGACCGGCATCGCCGCGGCCAGGCGCCGCATCCATCTCCCGCGGCGTTCCCCCCACGGTCCGTCGTGCGCGGGCGTGCGGGACCGGTGGCCCCTCGCCACTAGTTCAGCGAGAAGATCCATACGATCCCTCCCTGGCTGGTGTGCCGCGCCAGATCCGGCATGAAGTCCGCCGGTGGCCGCACGTCCGCCGGATCGTCGGAGCGGACGTCCCCGGCCAGGAGATACCAGTCGCCGCCGATGCCGGCATACACCGCCACGTACTGTTTCCCATCGGGGCCGGTGTATGTGATGGGAGCCCCGACCACACCGGAACCGACCTTGAACTTGTAGAGCAGCTTGCCACTCGTGGCGTCCGCCGCCTTGAACCACCCATCGAGTGTGCCATAGAAGACGACGTTCCCCGCGGTGGCCACGCTGCCGCTCCACACGGGGTACTTTTCACGGATCTCCCATACCCTCTCCCCCGACACGGCATCCCAGGCGATGAAAGCCCCCAGATGCCCTCCGGCCCCCGGCGTGTACGGAATGGTCGCCCCGATGTACGGAGTCCCGACGATATACGCCGCCTGCGACGCCTCCCAGCTCATGCAGAAGTTGTTGGTGGACACGTAGAACAGGCCGGTGCGCGGCGAGTAGGACGCGGGCGAGGCCGGACTCGTCCCGCCCTCCAGGCTCGGACAGATGTTCTCGACGTTCCCTCTCGACGCGCCGGTCAGCTTGGTGGAGTCAACCCGCGGGAGGCCCGTCGCGAGATCTACCCCCGTGGCCCAGTTCACGAACACGAATGGCTCAGCAACCAGCACTTCCCCTGTCGCGCGGTCGATGGTGTACGCGAGGCCGTTCTTGTCGAAGTGGACCAGGACTTTGCGTGTCCGGCCCTCGATGGTGAGATCGACGAGAATCATCTCCGCGTTCGAGTCGTAATCCCAGTTCTCGTGCGGGGTGAACTGGTAAGCCCACACAAGCGCGCCGTCCGACGGTCTCCGGGCCATGACACTAGTGGCCCACTTGTTGTCGCCCAACCGTTGCTCGGGGTTGTACGGAGCCGCGTTGCCGGTGCCGTAGTACAGCAGGTCGAGGTCCGGATCGTACGAGATCCATCCCCACACCGGCACCCCGGCCAGCTTCCACGTTCCCCCGCCCACGTCGTGGCCCCAAGTCCGTGCCCGTGTCGTAGAATGGCTTGAAAGTGTCCGGTGACGCGAGGACTTGGCTGTCCGGGCCGGCATTGTACCCCGTCCAGAGGATTCGGCCGGTCTCGAGATCGAGGCTCTTCACCCAGCCCCGGATACCGAACTCCCCACCCGACGGCCCCACTATGACCCGATCTCCGATGACCAACGGCGCCATAGTGACTGTTTCCCCCACGGCCAGATCGGCGACCTGCGTCTTCCAGATCTCCTCGCCGGTGACTGCGTCGATCGCGACCGTGTGCCCATCGAGCAGGTTGTACACGACCCTGCCGGCCGCATAAGCGGCTCCCCGGTTCACCGCGTCGCAGCACGCCATGCCTACGGCGGCGGGGTTCACATCGGGTCGGTACTTCCACTTCAACGGGTAACCCTCTTGGGTGAGGTCGAAGGCGTAGAGGACGTTCGGGTAGGGTGTGACGACGTACATAGTATTGTTCACGACGAGCGGCTGTCCCTCATGCCCGCCCAGGACCCCGGTGGAGAAGCTCCACACGGGATGGAGCCGGGCGGCGTTGGCCGCCGTGATTTCTCTTAGGCCGCTGTAGCGTGTCGCGGCGTAGTCCTTCGCCGGCATGGTCCATTGGCCGTCCTCCTGCACCCGGGGGCTCCGCGTGGATGTCCGTCGCTCCTGCCCTCCGGCACCAGCAACCCAGAAGAGCAACAGCAGAAGCAAGACGAGGAGAGCAGCCCGGCGGCGCACCGGTGGATCCGAATTCATGATACCCCCTCGCCGGCGCCTTGCATCGACACCCAGTTCAACCCGATCCGCTCCACGGACGCTCCGAATCGGTAGAGGCCGGTCGCGCCCACACTGGGAGGCAATGGCCAGCGAGGTCTCCAACGACCATTGGCCAGGCCCTGCTGGTCAAGCCAAGGTGCGGTAAAGTATGACGTGTTGACAGGCACGGCCAGGCGCGTGGTCGGGCACAGGGATCGGCCCGGAGCGCGCGGGCCGGTCGACTACCGAGTAATGCGATGTGAGTCGGCCGGGGACATACCACTTTACCGAGCCCTTGCTGGCCTGACCTACGGCGCGCATAATCTGCTGTCCATCGGCACGAGGGCCGGAGGCCAATGGCCATCTTACCCGCGGCCATGCGAAGGAGGGTAAGCGATGTCTGGGAAGAGCACGCGCTTCGCGAGCGAGCAGGCCCCTTGCGGGCAGACCGTTGACGGAGAGCGTTACCAGGATCACGTCGGGAGGGGCTTGGTAAGTGACGAACACTTCTACGACTGTGGCTGCCGCAGCACGCGTGAGGAGTTCCACGACGGCTGTATTTCCCGCAAGGTCGTCCACCACAACGGCACTGTCTTGGTTGACGAGCTCGTTGGCGGACAGTAATGCTGCAAAGCGGGCGGGCGACCGCCGAGTTCGGCCGTGACCGCATCCCATGACATCGTGTTGGTGGGAGGGGGCGGGGCGGGCTTGCGGGCGGCCATCGCCATCGCGGAAACCAATCCCAACCTCCGCATCGCCGTGGTCTCGAAGGTCTACCCAATGCGAAGCCACACAGTGTCGGCCGAGGGTGGTGCCGCGGGCGTGATCGCTCAGGACGATAGCCTCGACGAACACGCCCACGACACCATCTCTGGCGGGGACTGGCTGTGCGATCAGGACGCAGTGGAGGCCTTCGTCAACGAAGCACCAGAGGAACTGATCCGGCTGGAGCATTGGGGCTGTCCATGGAGCCGCCAGCGCGACGGCCGCGTCGGTGTGCGCCCGTTCGGCGGGATGAAGAAGAAACGCACCTGGTTTGCCGCCGACAAGACCGGGTTCCACATGCTCCACACACTGTTCCAGACCTCGCTCAAGTACACCAGCGTCGTGCGGTACGACGAGTGGTTCGTGACCAAGCTCCTGGTCGATGACGGCCGGGTCCAGGGAGTCGTGGCCGTCGAGCTGATGTCGGGCAGGATCGAGTTCATCCGTGCCAAGGCGGTGATCCTGTCCACCGGCGGCTGTGGCCGGGTGTTCCCGTTCACCACCAATGCGAGCATCAAGAACGGTGACGGCATGGCTCTGGCCTACCGGGCCGGCGCTCCACTGAAGGACATGGAGTTCGTCCAGTACCACCCGACCGGCCTGCCGTTTACCGGGATCCTGATCACCGAAGCGGCCCGGGCAGAGGGAGGCTGGTTGATCAACAACGAGGGGTACCGCTACCTGCAGGACTACAACCTTGGAGAGCCCGAGCCGAAGCCGGTTCTGCGGAGCATGGAGCTGGGGCCGCGGGACCGCCTGTCGCAGGCCTTCGTCAAGGAGGTGGCGAAAGGGCGCACCGTCGAGACCCCCTACGGGCCGGTGGTTCACCTCGACCTTCGGCACTTGGGCAGCCGGGTGATCGACGGCAAGCTCCCCTTTGTGCGCGAGCTGTGCCGAAAATACCAGAACATCGACCCGGTCAAGGAGCTGATCCCGGTGCGGCCGGTGGTGCATTACATGATGGGCGGGGTCCACACCGACATCGATGGCGCCACGCCGCTGGCGGGGCTGTACGCGGCGGGGGAGGTGGCCTGTGTGAGCATCAACGGCGCCAACCGGTTGGGATCCAACTCGCTGCCCGAGTTGCTGGTCTTCGGCGCCCGCGCCGGCCGCGCGGCGGCGGAGTACGCCGCGAGCGCCAAGAATCCCGGCTCGGCCGCGTTGGCCCAGGCGGAGGACGAGAAACGCCGGCTCGAGCGGGACTTCCTCAAGAAGACGGACGGCCGAGAGCGCCTCGCCACCGTCCGGGAAGAGATGCAAGAAACGATGGAGCAGGGGGCAGGCATCTATCGCTCGGGCCAGGAACTGGCCCGAGCCGCGGACCGGCTACAACAGCTTCAGGAGCGATTTGGCGATATTGCGCTGGAGGATCACAGCCACACCTTCAACACCGAGCTGACTACCGCCCTCGAGCTTTCGTTCATGCTCGACGTGTCCGCAACGATTGTCCAGTCTGCCCTGCGCCGCGAGGAATCGCGGGGAGCGCACCAGCGCACCGATTTCCCCTCACGCGACGACGAGCGGTTTCTTGCGCATTCGCTGGTGCACCGCGATCCCGACGGCTCCTGCCGGGTCGAATACTCGCCGGTAACGATCACCCGCTGGCCGCCCGCCGAGCGGGTGTATGGGAGGTAGGACCGTGACCGACCGCATCGTCCTGGCGCTCGAACGTTACCGTCCGGAGGAAGCCGCCGAACCTACGATCCAGGAATACGAGATACCCTGTCGCGAAGACTGGGTCGTGCTCGACGGGCTCAACTACGTCAAGGACCAGTTGGATGGTACGCTGTCGTACCGGTGGTCGTGCCGGATGGGCATCTGCGGCAGCTGCGGCATGACCGTCAACGGAGAACCCAAGCTGACGTGTGCGACCTTCCTGACCGACTACGCCCCGGGCCCGGTGCGGGTGGAGCCGTTGCGCAACTTTCCGGTCATCCGCGATCTCGTCGTCGAGCTTGGCGACTTCATGAAGAAGCTCTCTGCCGTCCGGCCCTGGATCGTCCGCGAGGAGGAAAAACCGCTCTCGGAGGGCGAGTACCGCCAGACGCCGGCACAGTTGGACGAGTATAAGCAGTACAGCATGTGCATCAACTGCATGCTGTGCTACGCCGCCTGCCCGGTCTACGGCCTCGACCCGAATTTCCTCGGGCCGGCTGCCATCGCCACGGCTCAGCGCTATAACCTCGATTCGCGCGACCAAGGAGCCGAGGAGCGCCTCAATCTCCTCTCGGAGGAAGAGGGAATCTGGGGCTGCACCTTCGTAGGCGACTGTACGAGAGTCTGTCCGAAAAACGTCGATCCGGCCGGCGCCATCCAGCGCTACAAGCTCAAGGCGGCGTTGGAGGGACTCAAAGGATTCCTATTGCCGTGGGGCAAACGATGAGCGAGTCGCCCGCGTACCGGGAGTTTCACCCCCGCTGGTATCGGCCGCGCATGTCCACCTGGTGGTGGCTGAGGCGTCGGTCCCACCTCGGATTCATCCTGCGAGAGGTGAGCAGCATCTTCGTCGGCTGGTTCGTCGTCTTCTTTCTCCTACTGATCCGCGCCGTCAGCCGGGGCGAGGGCGCCTACGGGGAGTTTCTGAATTGGGCGGAGAGCCCCGGTATCCTGCTCGTGAACCTCGTCAGCCTCCTGTTCGTGGTGTTCCACTCGGTCACCTGGTTCAACCTCGCGCCCCAGGCACTGGTAGTGCGCGTGGGGGGGAAGCGGATACCGGGCTCGTTGATCGCCGCCTCGAATTACGCGGCCTGGGCGGTGCTGTCGGGGCTGCTAGCGTGGGTCATCCTGGGCGGCTAGAGATGACGAAGCGACCTATCGAGCCGTTCCTGTGGATCCTCTTCAGCGCCGGTGGCGTGCTGGCCGCACTGCTGATCCCGGTCCTGTTGGTGCTGTTCGGTCTAGCGTTCCCTCTCGGGTGGCTCGCTCCCCCGGGCCACTCGTACCTGCTCGCCGTGGTGGGACACCCGGTCACGCGTGTCGTCTCGTTCTTTCTCTGTACGCTGTCGCTGTTTCACTGGGCCCACCGCTTTCGCTACACGCTCTATGACGGCTTGCAGATCAAGCACCTGAACGAGCTAGTCAACCTGATCTGTTATGGGGGAGCGATCGTCGGGTCCGCCGCGGCCGGTTATCTCCTGTGGCAGATCCCGTAGATCGCAGCGGTCGCGTGCGGCCTTCTTCATAAATACTCGAGGCTGGTCAGGGGTTCGACACCTCTCTGGGAGACCGGTCGGCCGCTGCCGTCCCGGCGAGTAACGCGCCGCGGAAGCGACGCCCGGCCCAGGCGAGCGCCCCCGCCGAAATCGCGGTCAGAACGCCAAGCATCATGAAGTATTGACTGTGTGGAATGCGATCCCAGAGGGAACCCAGCCATCCGGTTACGTAAGCCGCGATGGCCAGTGTGACGAACCACCCACCCATCATCGTTCCGCGAAGGCGGGGCGGCGCGACCCGGGTGACCATGGCGAGACCGGGGGGCGTGGTGAACAGCTCGCTCCCCGACATCAGGACGAGTGCCGCCACGAGCCACACGACGGACACCCGGCCGGTGTCTCCCCCGCTCAGCCCCGCGAGCGCGACGACGCCGACGCCGATCGTAATCATCAGAATTCCTAGGAACATTTTCCCGTAACCCGGCGGCTCCGTGCCACGTCGCCTCAGGCGGCTCCAGAGCGCGACGATCAGCGGCGTGCCAGCAACGATCGTCAACGGGTTGAGCGACTGGAACACCTCGGGTGGCAGTGAGGTCTGGACGTTGTCGCGCGCCCAGAGCGTCAGCGTGAAACCGATCTGGAAGGTCGGGATCCAAACCGGGATCATGATGGCGAACACCACCAAGAGGGCGCGCAGCCGCGCCCGTGCTTCTTCCGGCGAGAGCTCAACCTCCGCCTCGACCGGAGAGGTTCCGGCGCCGCTATCGACGATGTGTTTCCGGAACACCGTGAAGATCACAAGAGAGAGGAGCATGGCCACCGCCGCCGACCCAAAGGCCATACCCCACCCGCGTGTGGCCCGCAGGTACGCCACGGCGAATGGCGCCACGATACCGCCCAGGCTCACGCCCATGTAGAAGATGTTGAACCCCGCGTCTCTGAGTGCCGGCCGATCGCGGTAGAGATTGCCCACCAGGGTCGAGACGTTGGGCTTGAACAGGCCGACGCCGCAGGCGAGCAGCGCGAGCGCGGCGTAGAACGTGGAGATCCGCTCCAGAGCGAGCAGGAGATGACCGCCGGCCATGAAAACCCCGCCGACGAACACCGCACGGCGGCAGCCGAGGAGCCGGTCAGCCATCAAACCACCCAGCAGTGGCAGAAACCAAACGGCGGCGTTGTAGCCGCCGTACACCTGGCCGATCGCGCCTTGCGAAAAGGCGAGGGCCTCGTCCATATAGAGGACGAGAATGGCCAGCATCGAATAGAAGCTGTACCGTTCCCACATCTCGGTGAAGAACAGCACGTAGAGCCCCGGCGGGTGCGACACCGCTCCCGTGGTGTCCCGTTCCTGCATCAAACGGACCCCGAAACGGAAGGTGCAAGCGGGGTTCGCTCCGATCGTGACACATCACCCCCTGCGAAAGGTTCCGGCTCCATGGCTACCGGGAAGGCCTCAACCGACGTGCTTCGTGACCGCCGGGCCCGCCTGCTGGACGATATCGGGCCCACGTCGATCGCCGTTCTCAGGGCACAGCCCGACCTGAACAGGATTCGCATGCTGATGCGCTTCAACCCCGAGCACATCGCCGACGCGTTCAAGCAGGAAGAGAACTTCTTCTACCTGACCGGCATCGAGGTGCCGAATCTGTATCTCATCCTGAACGGCGCACGACGAGAGACCGTGGTGTTTCTGCCGGACCTCGGAGGCTTGACCGTTGATACGGTCTACGGCCCTGCGTCCCGACGAGAGGGAGTTGCCGAGACCGTGGAACGGCAGCTCGCCGATGAGATCCGCGCTTCCGGAATCGACACCATGAAAGCGGCTCGGGACTTCGTGCACTACGTCTACCAGACGATCGAGCACGACGCGGTAGATACGTGTTGGGTCTTGGGACCCGCCGCGACGGACATTTTCATCCCCGATTCGTACACGAGCACGACTCCGCCCGGCCTTAGGGATCTCCGGTACCCGGAGGAAGACCTGGCCGACTCCATGCGTGACCGCTTTCCATATCTCCACATCCGCAATCTCTCCCGGCCGCTGCTCGAGCAGCGGGCCGTCAAAGACGCGTTCGAGCTAGAGCAGATCCGAGAAAGCGCTCGGGTGTCGGCCCTCGCCTATCTCGAAGTGATGCGATTTGCCCAGCCCGGGGTGTACGACCGCGAGTTAGCCGCCGTGGCCTGGTTCACCTCCCGCTCGCTCGGCGGGAACCGTCCGGCCTGGCTACCGATCGTCGAATCGGGGGAGAACATCCTGCTCCGCGGCGCGGGGCAGTATATCGGGAATTACTACGACTGGAAAGATCGCCAGATTCGCGACGGCGATCTCGTGTTCATGGACTGGGCGATGGAGGTCAACTACTACTACGCCGACATGGCGCGGACCTTCCCCATCTCGGGGACGTTTACGAAGGAACAGCGCGAGGCGTACGACCTCTACACGCTGCCCTTCCTCCGCGCCAAGAAAAAGATTCGTCCCGGAATCACGTTCGGCGACTTGGTGCAGGAATACATCGCCGAGCTCCGGAAAGAGAAAACCAAACATCCGCTCTTCAAGCGCGAGCTGGCCCGGTTCATCGAGGAGCTCGAGCCCTACAACCGCATGGGACACTTCCTCGGCCACTACGTGCGGGACGCCGGCGACTACGCCGAGCCGCTCCGACCCGGCCAGGTACTGGCGTATGAACCGCCGGCCTGGGTCATCCCGGAGCTGAACATCATGATCCAGGTGGAGGATTGCGGCGCAATCACCGACTCCGGATTCGAGCCGTTCACGGAGCACATCGTTCCGTTCGACGCCGACGCCATCGAGCGCATCATGGCGGAGCCATCGAAGATCGAGCGCGTGTTGACGGAGTAGCGAAGCGAACAACGTCCAGCGTCAGACAAGGGAGGTAGCCGCGCTACGCGCCGATGTCAGCAGGTAGCCCCGTCCATCGCTACCCCGCGCCGAGCCACGTCACCACCGCGACGGTCAAGAGCACTCCCCAAGAAAAGTGCTTTCCCCTCGAGACGACGAGCGAGACCGCTGCGGACACCAGGAACGTGAGAGCGATGGCCCAGACCAATCGTCGGTTGTGGCTGCTCGCCTACATCGACGCCAGCAGAACCAGTAGCGTCGCCAGACCCCACCATGCAACACTCACGAGATGCCAGAACAGCCGCAAAACCCGGTGCGTGAACGCCGTCGATCCGATGGTCTCCGGCAGCGCCGCGGGCTCGAGCTTCGAGAGGATGAGGTGCTCACCCAGGATCGAGTGCAGAAGACCGCCGATTGCGCTGATCCCGGCGGCCACCAAGAGATAAGCGTTCATGGCGTGACCCTCCGCAGCCTTTCACAGTCTAAATAAAGATGCTCGCCCACAGCCTTCTCCGCTTGCGACGTCCTGCCTCGCGGCGCAAAGTTCCGTACCTCAGCAGCTAACGCCGTTTGCTCCTCCGGAGGCTCCCATGCACCAATCCCTGCTCTACGCCGCCATCGCCTTTCCGCTTGCGACTGCCGGTCAGGCCGCCGCGCAGGAGCGAACTCGCACACCCGGCGACTTCACGTTAGGCGAACTGCTCGACGTCTCTTCGCCGGTGAGCGGTGCAGTGCCCGACTGGGCGCCGGATGGCTCCCGCATCCTGGTGAGCGATGGCAACCGGCTCACCACGGTGGATCCCGAGACCGGCGCAATCACCGTGTTGCCGGTCGAGAACCCCTCGGGCCCGGCCTATTCCCCTGACGGACGGTGGATCGCCTATACAGCGCGCGGGCTGAACGGGGGGCAGGAGTTGTGGCTCTGGTCGGTCACCGAGGAGCGTGTCGCGCAACTCACCGACTTGGGTGTACGGCTGAACTCGTGGAGCTGGGCGCCGGACGGGCGCCGCATCGCGTTTTCGAGCATGCTGCGCGGCACGTTCGACATCTACACGGTCGACGTCCCGGGGGGCGCGGTCAGGCGGCTCACCGCAAACACGCGCTACGACGTCCAGCCGAGCTGGACCCCGGACGGCCGGACGATCCTCTTCGTGCGCTTGGACGAGGCGTGGCGGAACCACGAGGTGATCGCCATCGACGCCGCCACCGGGGCCGGTGCTCGCACCGTGGTGACCGACACGGATTTCTTCGACTACCGCGTGGGGGCGGAGTTCGGCCCGGCGCAGGTCTCGCCGCGTGGCGATCTGGTCATGTTCCGGTCGCACCGGAGCGGGTGGCTCAACTGGTGGCTGGTTCCGCTGGCGGGCGGGGAGCCCCGCCCCCTTGCCGCCGAGGCCGCCGACCAGAACGCACAGAAGCCGTTCCGGGGGTATGCGCGCTTCTCACCCGACGGGCAGCAGGTCGTCTACACGTCGAATCTGAACGGCACCCAGGTGGTGCGCGTGGTCGCGGTAGAAGGTGGCGCGCCTCGCACACTCGTCGCGCCGGAGATGGGTGTCGCGACCAACCCTGCCTGGTCGCCGGACGGTCGGCGCATCTCGTTCACGCTGGACGACCCGCGCCAGCCACCCGACCTGCACGTCGTGGACGTCCCGGGCGGCGTTGTCACGCGGCTCACCAAATCCCTCGAGGACGAATCGCTCGTGAACGCACTGTTCACGCCCGAGAAGGTGAGCTATCCGAGCACCGCGGGGCTCACCATCCAGGCCTACCTCTATCGCCCGCCGGGGCCCGTGCCGCCGGGTGGCCACCCGTCGATCGTGTGGGTGCACGGCGGTCCCACGTCACAGTTCGACGACGGCTGGCGCGGGCACTGGCAGCCGCACTACTTCGTGAAGCACGGCTACGCCGTCCTGCTGCCGAACATCCGCGGCAGCTCGGGCTACGGGCTCGATTTCGAGAAGGCGAACCGCCGCTGTTGGGGCCGGTGCGACATGGAAGACCTGGTGGCGGGCGTCGAGTATCTCGAGCAACTCCCCGACATCAACGGCGAGCGCGTCGCGGTGACCGGCACGAGTTACGGTGGCTTCATGAGCCTCGCGGCCACCACGTTCGCGGGCGGTGTGTTCCGCGCGTCGGCCGCCACGGTGAGCGGCTACGCCGACCGGCTCCGCTGGGCGGAAGAGGTCTACAACATCGCGGGCATCAACCTAATGGCGTACGACCTGGGCTGGGTGGAGGAAAACCGCGAGACCTACCGCTACGTCTCGCCCTTTCATCACGCCCGCGACATGGACACGCCGCTGCTGATAATCGGCGCCCCGGGGGACACGCCCATGCGACCCTTCGCCGACGAGGCTGCGCGCTGGTACAAGCCGGTGCGCTACGAGGGGTATCCCAACGTCGGTGGCACCGAGAGCCGGAAGCAGTGGATGCCGCGCGTGCTCGCGTTCTTCGACCGGCATCTTCGGGCGGACCTCGAGGTCCGACCCCCGGAGGGGCACCTCGCCGCGGAGGCGGAGGCCACGGGGTCCACGACGCGGAAATAGACGGCAGGCCAACCTGCGTTCAGCCAAGCGAGGTCGTCATGCGGGAAAGAATCTCGGAGGTGCTGCGATGAAGCATGTCTTGATGTCGGCGATCATCGTCGCGTTGGGCTTCGGACGGGTTCCGACAGCGTCACCCCAAGTCGGCGCTGCATCGGAGGGAGACGTCGTGATGGAGTTCCACGTCCTCGTTCCCATGCGGGACGGCGTGAGGCTCTCTACCGACATCTACCGTCCCCCGGGAACGGATCGCTTCCCAGTCATCGTCAACCGCACTCCTTACAACAACAACACGCGCGGACTGATCGAGCGCGCTCGTTTCTTCGCGGGGAACGGATACGTGTTTGTAACCCAGGATTCCCGGGGGCGCCACGACTCCGAAGGAGAGTGGTATCCGTACACGACGCACGATGCGCTGGACGGCTACGACACGGTCGAGTGGGCGGCGAGCCAGCCCTGGTCAACCGGGGAGGTAGGCACCTGGGGTGGGTCGTATTCGGCCTGGAACCAATGGATGGCGGCGAGAGAGGGGCCAGGCCATCTGAAGGCCATGATCTCCATCGTCCCTCAGCCCGATGAGTTCAACGACCTTCCACACCAGTATGGCCCGCTGAAGCTGCCGATGGCGCGGTGGATGCTCGGCATGTCCGCCAGAGTCAACCAGGAAGGCTCTGGCTACGACATGGAGAAGCTGTACTGGCACCTGCCGCTGAGCACGCTGGATGAGGCCGCCGGCCGACAGGTGGCTTGGTGGAAGGACTGGCTCGAGCACGATACGTATGACGAGTACTGGAAGAAAAACGCCTACATGAATAAGTACGCGAGCATAGACGTCCCGGTGTTGCATGTCGACGGCTGGTTCAACGACGACCTCTCGGGCTCGCTCTTGAACTTTGCCGGGATGAGGGCCCGGGGCGGCTCCGCGGAAGCGAGGGACTGGCAGCGGCTCATCATTGGACCCTGGCCGCACGGTGTGAACCGAAATCAGAAACTCGGCGACATCGACTACGGCCCCGACGCCATCATCGACATCCGCGCCGTCTATCTTCGCTGGTACGGCTGCCACCTGAAGGGTGAAGGATGCGAGGCGCTCGCGAGCGAGCCGCGGGTCAAATACTTCGTGATGGGACAGAACCGCTGGAGGGAAGCCACAGACTGGCCACCGGCAGGCGCCGAGACCATCGCCTATTACTTCCACAGTGGGGGCGATGCCAACACGCTCGAAGGTGACGGGGTGCTGAGCACCGAGAAGCCGGGCGAAGAGCCGCCGGACCGATACCGCTACGACCCCGCGGATCCGACCCCCACCATCGACAGTAACCGTGAGACACCGCTGGGCTCCAACCAGGACCAACGGCCGGTGGAGAAGCGAGGGGACGTCTTGGTCTATACGACGCCGCCGTTGGAGGAGCCGGTCGAAGTGAGTGGCCCGCTAACAGTGAAGCTGTGGGCATCGTCGTCCGCGGTCGACACCGATTGGGCCGCCAAGCTCGTCGATGTCCATCCGGATGGCTACGCTCAGAGACTCATAGAGGGAATCATCCGGGCAAAGTTCCGAAGCTCGTGGGAGAACCCCTCGCTGCTCGAGTCCGGTAAGGTCTACGAATTCGAGATAGACCTTTGGGCCACGTCGAACGTGTTCCAGGAGGGTCACAGGATTCGAGTGGAGATCGCTTCGGCGAACTTCCCCAAGTATTCGCGCAATCTGAATACCGGCAGGAACAGCGAGACGACGTCCGAAATGGTCGTTGCGGAGCAGGTCGTTCATCACGATGCGGCCAGGCCTTCGCACATCCTGTTGCCGGTCGTGTCCACCCCCGCAGAAACGAACGGCGGACGATAGCGCGGAAACCTCTGCGATTCGGGAGGTCTCATCGGTAAGCAGCCAGGCCTTTCAGGTACACCGAACTGAGCGTCGGGCCCGAGAGGCGAAGAGGTCCTCGTCATTGGCACGGCCTGGATGCGGAACGCTCGATCCGCCTCTCCGCGGCCGCGGCACTGCTCTTGGTCGTGCCCATCGGCCTCTACTCCAAACTCTACAGCGGGATCGGCGCGCACTGGGTGAACAACCGGCTGGGTGGCGTGTTCTATGAGGTCTTCTGGTGCTTTGGCGCCCTCTGCCTCCTCCCCGCTGCCCGCCCCCGTGCGATCGCCGGTTGGGTCTTCGCAATCACCTGCGCGTTGGAGACGCTGCAGCTCTGGCATCCGCCGACGCTCGAGCGATTGCGCGAGACGGCGATCGGGGCCACGATCCTCGGCGCGTCCTTCGACCCGTGGGACTTTCCGTACTACGTGGTGGGCGCGGCGATGGGCTGGAGCTTAATGGCTTGGGTGCAGGGCGGTGCCGACCGCGGGTGATACCCGCGGTTCCTGGACTGACGTCCAGCCGCGAGATCTCACGTCCTGAGGGAGCCCCGCCGGTGGCACCGCGGGCTTCAGCCCGCGAACACGCACCCCGTCCCCGTCGTCTCGATTCGCACGCCGTTGAAAAACGGAATTTGCCGGTACATCCTTGATGCAAGGAACACGGGTCCAGTCGGCCCCTACGTTGAGACAACCAACGCGGAGACCAATCACATGGAGCATCGCTCAAAACCATTTCTCGCAGCCGTCCTAGGCCTCACAATCATTTCACTCGGTTGTTCCCCAGCGAAGGGCGCATGTGTCCGAGGGACCGGGATTACGCGCTCCTGTGGCAACGATTTCACCAGCGCTAGTTGCGGTCTCATCGGGGGGAACACCTTCTACGAGAATCTGACGTGCGCGGACGTCGGATTCACTTCGAGCAACCGGGTAATCCAGGGGAACAGCAATAGCCCCTAACCGGGCTTGTGGCACGAGGGCCTACTCTCCCATCCCTACGCGTCTCCTGAGCATCTCGCGGATCAGCTGGACGAAAGCGACACACGGAGATCAGCGCCGAGTCGTCACGCGCGAGGTAGAGAACTTCACGCTCCGGGTCCATGACCCAGTCCGCCACGGGGCCCGGAAGCGGCGCCACTCGGAATGCCGGCCGGACGCCTTCCCGGTCCAGAACGGAAATCGGCCCTACTGCCGTGTCAGCGAGCAGGCCGATCGAATCCCGAGCGAACATCGTGAGTCGGGGATACCCGAGCCACGTATCCTGGACCGTATGCAGCAGCGTTCTACCGAAAATGGTGTCGGCGGACCCATCGGGACTGACACCGATCTTGACCGGAACCGCCAACGCAGAGTCTTGATAGAATGCCGGCGGCCCCAATCGATATCCAAGCCATGGCTTCCCGTGCCCCCCGACCTGCATGTCAACGCGGAGGATGTCTCCAGGATGGTACAACCGGGACTCTTGTCGGAGTCCATTGTCAGCGGAACAGTCGGCCACTCGCCAGTCGGCCAGTCGAGAGGAGTCTGGGACAGCCGACTCGCGCACCGAAACCTCGGCGACGGCCCCCACGCCCGCGTAGGTCGCCACTATCTGCGCCAGCCCAGCTTGCAGCGCCGTTACGTCTCCACCCGGGTCGACGCTGGCAACCGCCGGATGCAGCGTCGCCCACCGAGGGATTACATCGAGCGTGTCCCCCGCTTCATCCACGACTCGTGCGGTCAGTCGAGCCGTCTCTCCCACATCCATCGCGAGCTCTGTGGGCTCTACCGTTACCGCAACCCCTCCAATTCTTATCTCTAGAGGCAGGTCTCCCATGAGCGGGCGTAGCGTGAAACCCAGCGTGGGATTCTCTCCCTCTTCGACTGCAATCGTGGCCGACCCTCGATGGGTCTCTACGCCCTGGGCATCGAGTATCCGAGCGGTGATGGTGACCTCGGATCCCACGGGAATCGTAATGATTCCCGTCGCCCACCCGTCGTCATCGATCTCGAGATTGAATACAAGGGGAGATGCGAGGGTCGATGCTGTGACCTCGACGATCACTCCCTGAACTCCCGCGATGCCGGAAACGTCCAGCGACACCGAGGTAGTCAGCTCATTCGACTGGTCTGTCGGGTCGCTGGTTACCGAGCAGGATGCGACGAACGACGCGGCGGCGAGAGCAACTAGTCTGGCGACGGCGCGGGGTTGGAGGATGCGATTCATCAGCATGCCAGACGCTCAACGGCAGCCGAGGCGGGAACCCGCTGATGGGACCGATCGATAGGCATTGCCGGCATCCTGGACGACATACGTCAGTGTGTAGCTCCGACCGGCGGGCCGCAAGGAGTCCTGGATGCGCAGCGACCTGTGTTGGAAACAGCCAAGAGCCGGCGCCTCTGGCCTGTCGCCGACCTCAAATATTACGCATGGGCATTGGGTAGTTGCTGGGCGTGTCTGACCGCGGATGAGACCCGCGACTCTCAGCCGCAACCAGCACGTCCTAGCCACCCGCGGACGCGGAGTGCAGTTTCAGGGACAGAATAATCGGCACACGAATCCGACCCCGCGCTTCGCTCGGCGAATCAGAGAGGTGACCCATGAAAACGCTTGCCCTATCGAGTCTCGCGCTCTTAGCCCTCATGGCGCCGGCGAGCGCCCTAGCCCAGGCTACAGATCACGCGTCGCTCTACACGCCTGGGGAGCACTACAGCCGGAACATCAAACTGCTCTCCCACATCCCGCTGGGGCGGATGTTCACGGTGGCGGACATCGAGATCGAGCAGGAGCCGTCCCGCCCGTTCGTCTACGTAGCGCGCATGCACGGGATCACCAGCTCCACCGGGACCACCGTCATCAGCGTCAAGGACCCCGAGAACGCCAAGGTGCTCTACACCTGGCGGATCGAAGAGCCGGAGCTGCACCGCGGATACGGTGCTCTGGACAACAAGTACTTCAAACACGCGGGCCGCTATTACGACATCCAGTCCGTTCAGATGATCTCGGGCAGTCCGAACTACGACCTGGGCGCCTTGGTCTTCGACGTGACGGGCCTGCCCGACACCAGCACGTTCAAGGAAGTGGCGCGGATTCGCGCGCCGGACGCTCCGGGCGGCTTCCACAACATCTACGCCTACAAGCACTCCGACGGCCGGCCCCTGCTCTTCGCCACCACTATGGCGCCCTTCGCCAACATCTACGACATGAGTCGAGTCGTGTCCGGCGACGTTGCTCGTGCATTGATCGGCAAGGTGCCGGTGCCTGACGAAGCATACGCCATGCGTCCCGGCCGAGCGTACCACGATTTTCACGTGGCCTATGACCCGGCCAGGCGGCGGGACGTCTTCTACGGCGGCGGGAGCGGCGGCTTCCATCTCTACGACGTCTCGCGACCCGAGGAGCCAAAGCTCATCACGTCCGGCATGGGCATCGCCGGCGTCCGGTCCGGGCACACGTTCACGCCCACGCCGGACGGCCGCTACGTTGTGTTGGAGACCGAGTACCAGTATGCCCCGCTCCGGATCTTCGATCTGAAGCCGGCATTGGACGGCGAGGTGAGGACCCTCAGCCGGCCCATCGGCGCATGGACCGCGCGCTGGCAGGGCCTGCCTCACAACCACGAGGTTCGCTGGCCCTACGTGTTCGTCTCGGGCTACGAGGACGGCTTCCACGTCTTCAACATGATGGACCCCACCAATCCCTACACCGTCGGCTTCTACGACACCTACGACGGGAAGCACCTACGGGGTTGGGGCGGTCCCGACACGCCGGAGATACCGCGCTACGGCGTCTCGAACGGCTCCTTCGGCGTGGACATCCGGAACGCCGACGGCCTCATCGTTGCCAGCGACATGACCACGGGCTTTTGGGCGTTCAAGATGGACGGGTTCGACGGCTGGAACGGGCACCAGTGGGGCATGCCAAACATCTCGAGCGAGCAGGACTGGGACAACGGGCCGGAAGGAGCGCCGGCGCCGGTGAGCTGAGGGACAGGCCCGGTCCCACTACGCTGCCCCGAGTGAGGAGTGAGCAGTAAGGAGGCTGCCGTGCCCCACCCCAACGCACACGGGAAGGGGCGGGAGGCCTGTTTACTCCTTACCCCTCACTGGTAAGGGGCGATGAGGGGAGACTCACCCGACTCCTCGCTCGGCGGGGCGGGGAGAGGACGGATCACCCGACACCTTGGAGCAACCAATGAAGTCCCGCATCATTTCTGGCCTGGCGCTCTTGATGCTCGCGGCCGTCACGACCCCAACCCACGCGCAGCACACCGACCACGCGACGCTCTATCCACCCGGCGGGCACTCCAGCCGAAACATCGAGGTGCTGAGCCATCTCCCGCTGGGGCGGATGTTCACAGTGGCTGACATCGAAATGGAGCAGGAGCTTTCGCGGCCCTATGTGTACGTGTCGCGAATGCAGGGCACCACCTACTCCATGGGGACGTCCGTCGTCAGCATCAAGGATCCCGCGAACGCCCGTGTGCTCTACACTTGGCGGATCGAGGACCCGGAGCGGCACCGGGGATACGGTGCCATGGACAACAAGTACTTCAAGCACCGGGGCCGCTACTACGACGTGCAGTCAATCCAATTGTCGCAGGGCAGCCCGAACGCCGACCTCGGCGCGGTGGTGTTCGACGTTACCGGCCTGCCCGATACGACCCAGTTCAGGGAAGCAGCGCGGATTCGCACGCCGGACACGCCCGGCGGCTTCCACAACATCTTCGCGTACAAACACTCCGACGGTCTACCCCTACTCTTCGCCACCACCACCTCGCCGCATGCCAACATCTACGATCTCGGTGGAGTCGTGGCCGGAGAGGGACTGGCCAGCCTGATCGCGCGAATCGCGGTCCCGGATGCGCCCCCGACGGGCCGCGGAAGCTATCACGACATGTACGCGGGGTACGATCCCGCGACCCGTCAGGACAAGTTCTACGGCGCGGCCTGGAATTCCGGTTACTACATCTTCGACATCAGCCAGCCCGAGCAGTCCAAGCTCATTACCTCGATCACGGGGGTCGCAGGCGGTGGAAACCAGCACACCTTCACGCCGACGCCCGACGGCCGGTACGTCGTCACGGAGATGGAGTACCAGTTCGCGCCGCTTCGCATCTTCGATCTCAAGCCGGGTCTCGACGGCGAGGTCAAGACGATCTCGCGGCCGATCGGTTCCTGGACGGCGAGGTGGCAGGGTCTGGTGCACAATCACGAGGTGCGCTGGCCGTACGTGTTCGTCTCGGGCTATGAGGACGGCTTCCACGTCTTCAACATGATGGATCCGACGAACCCCTACACCGTCGGCTTCTACGACACGTTCGACGGTCCTCATCTGCAGGGGTGGGGCGGGGTGAACAATCCAGAAGCAAACCGCGGCGGTATCGCTAACGGGTCCTCCGGGGTCGACGTCCGAAATGCGGACGGGGTCATCGTCATCAGCGACATGACCACGGGCTTTTGGGCCTTCAAGATGGACGGCTTCGACGGCTGGAACGGGCATCAGTGGGGCATGCCGAATGTCTCGAGCGCGCAGGACTGGGACAACGGGCCGGAGGGGGCGGGGGCGCCGGTGAGTTGATAGGGCGTTAGGTAGGAAGTAGGGGGTAGGGATCAGGTGTCAGGATGTACCTGGTAACACCTGGCACCTGGCACGTGACACCACTGCCACCATGACACCTGGAAGACCGCTTCGAACCTGAGACCCGAAACCAATCACTACTGCTCATTGTGCTAGGAGCAGCGTCTCGCGCCTGATCGCCGGCTACGTGCTATGTCTCCGCGACTTCGGCGGCCTCGCGTTCCAGCTTCCGCTCGATCTCCCTGGTGATGTGCATCGAGCAGAACTTGGGGCCGCACATCGCACAGAACTCCGCGGACTTGAAGTAGTCGTCCGGCAATGACTCGTCGTGCAGCTCGCGAGCACGGGTCGGATCGAGCGACAGCCGGAACTGTTCTTGCCAATCGAACGCATAGCGGGCGCGGGAGAGCGCATCGTCCCGGGCCTGCGTGCCCGGCCGGCGGCGCGCCAGGTCCGCGGCATGGGCGGCGATCTTGTAGGCGATCACGCCTTCCCGGACTTCCTCCGCATTGGGAAGCCCTAGGTGCTCCTTCCGCGTCACGTAGCACAGCATGTCGGCGCCGTACCACCCGATCATGGCCGCGCCGATGGCCGAGGTGATGTGATCGTAGCCTGGTGCGATGTCCGTCACGAGCGGACCCAATGTATAGAAGGGGGCCTCGTGACAGATCTCCTTTTCCTTCTTGACGTTCATCTCGATCTCGTGCATCGGGATGTGTCCGGGCCCTTCGATCATGACCTGGACATCCTGCTCCCAGGCTCGCTCGGTGAGCTCGCCCAACACCTCGAGCTCGGCGAATTGGGCCTCATCGCTGGCGTCCGCAATCGAGCCCGGCCGGAGTCCGTCGCCGAGCGAAAGCGTCACGTCGTATGTACGGGCGATCTCGAGAATCCGATCGAAGTGGGTGTACAATGGATTCTGCTCATTGTGGTGCATCATCCAGTAGGCCAGAAGCGACCCGCCGCGCGACACGATACCCGTGACTCGCCCCAGGGCAAGCGACACGTGCTCCCTGAGGATCCCGCAGTGCACCGTGACGTAGTCCACGCCCTGCTGGGCCTGGTGCTCGACCATATCGATCAGACCGTCCGCGGTGAGGTCCTCGGGTTTCTCGACACCAGTGACGGCTTGATAGATGGGCACGGTACCGATCGGAACCGGCGACGCGTCGAGGATAGCCTGGCGGATGGTGTCGATGTCTCCCCCCGTCGACAGGTCCATGACCGTGTCCGCACCGTAGTGCACGGCGTTGTGGAGCTTGGCGAGCTCGCCTTCGATATCGGACTCCACGGCGGAGTTTCCGATGTTGGCGTTGATCTTGACGCTGGCTGCTTTGCCGATGGCCATCGGGTCGAGCTTCTTGCCCAAGTGGCCCGTGTTGGCCGGAACAACCAGTCGGCCCCGTGCCAGTTCGTCTCGCACGAGCTCGGGAGTGAGGTGCTCCCGTTCGGCCACGCGCCGCATCTCCGGGGTGATGGTGCCCTGCCGAGCGTGATACATCTGGGTGGCGCAAGTCATGGGGACACCCCTATTGGGGTGGGGGTGACGGAAGCGGGGAGCGAGAACACAAGAAGGCCCGCGTGCCGTTCGGGTCGGGACGGGCGATGATTCGGTTTCATGGTCGACTCCCTCCACCGGTACTGACCGGATCAGGTTCGAAGGGTATGATCTCAGCCTGGGCACTCGGACCGCAGGCACCCCTGTCCTCTCAAGAGTCTAGTGAACCGGTGCCGGCCGCGCCATGGGTCGCGGGTGTCAGGTGCCGGGTGTCAGGTGCCAGTGGCATCGCTTAGGACCTAGCACCTGACCCCCGAAACCTGACACCTAGTTCACCGATACCTGGCACCTGACACCTGACACCTACCGCACTACCCGCACCAACTCCTCACCCCCATCCGGTCCGGTCCGATACAAAAGGCTGGACGCAGGTCCTCCGCCCGGAGGGAACTCGAAATCCACGACACTCCCACCGCCCGTCAACTCGACCCTTAGCATGTCCTCGCTCGCGTCGAAGATCTCGGCACGGCTCCACGCCACACCCATCCAGACCTCGAGCCCGTTCGCTACGACCCGCCACTCCATTCTCCCAAGCCGTGGGCTCTCGTAGATACCGGCGTAGTCCTCGAGCGGGTGCGCGAGTGCTTCGAGCCGCGCCGCGCGCTCAGCGAGGTGGCCGGCGAGGCGTCGGTGAACGTCCTCCAGCCGCTTCCGGAAGGTCTCCAGACGCACCGCGTAGTTTTCCTCCAGCCCGGGCTTGCCGAGCAGGCGATCGTAGACGTAGGTCGCCATGAGATCAGCCGCCGGAGATGCGGGGCCAGCCGCGTCACTAGTACGATGACTCCGATCCCGTGTTCAGGCATGAACGACATGTGGGACCGATATCCGGAGAACGAGCCGAAGCGGTGCACCACGGTGTCGCGTTCGTACGTGCCCAGGTCCCACCCGTACCCCCAGCCAAACCGATGAAACGGTCCGAACTCGCGGTCCTGATCGGCGTGTTTCCGGTGCGTCGCCTCCAAGGCGTTGCGACGCAGTATGATGGCTTCGCGATCGACCGCTCTCCCGCTCAGGTGCGCGGCAACGAACCGCGCCAGATCCCGCGGGGTGGCGAAGTGTCCTCCCGCGGCGTGCATGTTCGCGTCTGCTTTTCGTAGGGGGAGCCGCTCGAATCCCGAGCCCGCGACGCCATGCGGGAGGGCGATTCGCTGCGTGGGGATGCGGGACACGTATGCGCTCGTCTGCTCCATCCCCATGGGGTCGAGCACCTCCTGGCGTACGACCTCTTTCCAGCTCTCGGAGCTCGTGCTCTCGAGGACCATTCCCAGAATGGTTGTAGCCGAGGTTCCCGTAGGCAAATCGACGCCCGGAAGGCGATGGACCGTATTCCTCGAGGAGGTCGATGAGCTTCTCGTGCGTGAAGTCACCGGTGAAGGCCGTGCGGAACACGACCGGCCCTCGATCTTCGATGCCGTGGGTCATGGTCAGGTGATCGTGAATCGTCACGGAGTCGGCGTCGAGCGGCGGCCGGAAGCGGAGCTCCTGCACGAACGCCGTGATGGGCGCGCGGAGGTCGATCACTCCTCGATCGGCCAGTGCGACCACGGCGGTCGCCGTGAGTGCTTTGGAGCTCGAGGCGATGTAAAACGCGGTTTCCGCATCGACCCGCCGGCCACCGTCCATGTCAGCGACGCCAAATCCCCGCACGTGTAGCACCCAGTCGTTGTGGACAACAGCCACGCCCATCCCAGGCACGGCACCCATCTCTACGAGCTGCTCCGCGAACCTGTCTACGTCCGATCGCCAGTCGCCGCCGATCAGCGCCTGGGCCCGTGCCGAGCTTGGCAAGACGAGGACACTCATCGCGACCCCCAAGCGGGTCGAGTGGGATATGCCTCTCATCACTGAGACTCCTTCCTTGTCCCCAGAACGGGCTTCATACATGGAAGGTAAATGAGGTCCCGCAGCGGACCTCGAACGAATCGAACCGAGGGGGTGCGGATGCGCTGGTGAACCCGATCCGAGAAACCCCGTGTCCGAGGATGGATCCTTGGTTCGACGCTCGCCATCCCCGAAAGTCGTTCGGGAGGCCGTACCGGCTCGATCGCGGGTGATGACACTGTAGACGAGTGCAAGATTCCTGAAGTTTCACAACGTAACAACGCGTAGCGATTATCGGGCTGACGAAGGACAAGTTCATGGCTCGCACCACGTGAACCCGACCGTCCAACAAGACGGCCCCAAGCAGGCGCTCGCGGACTCGAGGTCCGCATGGGTGTGGCGTGGAGCCGCGCCGAGGTCTTCGACGGTGCCTGACGACCGCTTGCGAGCGGCATGGTCAATCTGGCTCTGGGACGGTGGCCGCACCGCCGTTAGATTGCCCCCGCAGTGATCTCCGTTTCCAACCTCGCGAAATCGTTCGGTGACCGGACCTTGTTCGCCGGGGCATCGTTCCAGCTCAACCCGGCCGAGCGGTACGGACTCGTCGGCGCCAACGGTTCGGGCAAGACCACGCTGCTCCGGATTCTGAGCGGCGACCTCGCCCCTGACGGCGGCACCGTCTCCGTTGCAAAGCGGCTTCGGCTCGGCGTGCTCCGTCAGGATCAGTTCATCCACGACGAGCAGGAAATCCTCGGCCTCGCCCTCCAAGGCAATCCGGAACTGTCGGCGACAACGAGGTGCTGCACGGTGTCGACCTCACGGTCGTCCGCGGCGATCGCCTCGCCATCATGGGGCCGAACGGCATCGGCAAATCGACCCTCCTGAAGATCGTGATGGGCCAGCTCGAAGCCGATGCCGGGCAGGTGGAGTGGGGGTACGAGACCCATCTCGGCTACTTCGCCCAGGACCACCGAGCGGAATTCGACGCGCGGGACAGCACCGCCGAGCAATGGGTCTGGGGCTTTTGTCCCGAGCGCGACTTCGGATATGTGCGCGGCGCCATGGGTTCGCTACTCTTCTCCGGAGACGACGGCAAGAACCCCCTGAGCGCGCTGTCCGGCTGCACGAGATCGACGGGCTGTTTTGCGAACCGGACTATTTTGCTCGGACGCCAACCGAAGAGGTTCGCGCCCGTGAGGCCGAGCGCCAGGATCTCCAGAACGAGCTCGCGGATCTCATGGCCGAGTGGGAGCGCGTCGAGCATGAGTGCGCAGCAGTCGAACTGTCAGGGCAGACATGAAGTCGCCGAACGCCCGAGAGTACAGCCACCGCGCGACGCTGGCGCAATCATGCGGTTCGGCTTGGGCCGACTCCACTTGAAGATTTGGATCGACGCGGACGCCGCCCCACGCGACGTGAAGGAGCTGGTCTTCCGGGCGGCAAAGCGCCTCAGCGTCCCCACCGTGCTCGTGGCCAACCAGCGGCTGCAGCTGCCGGTAGACAATCCCCTCGTCACGGCCGTGTGGGTCGAGGGCGGTCCCGACGTCGCTGACCAACACATCGCGACGGCGGCCGAGTCCGGGGATCTGGTGGTAACCCAGGACATCCCGCTGGCAGCGTTGCTGGTCCCCAAGGGCGTAGCGGTCTTGGATCCGCGGGGTGACGAGCACACGTCCGCGACCATCGGCGAGCGACTCTCCGTCCGAGACTTCATGGACCAACTTCGAACAGCAGGAGCGGTGACCGGCGGACCTCCCCCGTACGACGTGCAAGCGAAGCAAGCCTTCGCTTCGGCGCTGGACCGGACTCTCACCCGCCTGCTCCGGGCCTAGTGGCGCGTGGACGGTTAACCGGCGCAAGCCACCGGAAGGGGCATTCAATCCCTGAGCACATGCACCCTTCTCTCGTTGCGGAGCGGCCGCCCGTGGTCCTGTTCCTCAAGAACCTGCTGTTCACTGTCGCCGTGCCGGGCACCGTCGCCGGGCTCCTGCCGTGGTGATTGTTCGGTCCATACAATCCGCTGGCGAACCACGTGATCCCCGTGGGAGCCGGCGGTATTCTCATGGCGTTGGGACTCACGTTGTTTTTCGCGTGTGTCTGGCCGTTCGCAACCTTCGGCAGAGGAACACCAGCGCCGATCGATGCACCCATCCACTTGATCGTTGCCGGCCCCTACCGTTACGTGCGGAACCCAATGTATATCGCCGTTCTGTTCTTCGGGCAGGCGATCATCCTGCTCTCGCCCGGTCTCGCCCTATACGGCCTCGCGGTCGGTATGGTGTTTTCACTGTTCGTGGTCGGTTATGAAGAGGTTGCGCTGCGGAACCGGTTCGGCGATGAATATGAGCGTTACTACAGTCGGGTACCGCGGTGGATTCCGCGAATATCGAAGGACGAAGAGTCATGAACGCTCGGCACTTGTTTGCGACCCTAGTCGTATTTCAGGCGGCGCATTCCCTCGAGGAAACCACGTTCGGTCTGTATCGCTGGCT
Source organism: Gemmatimonadales bacterium (assembly GCA_965249575.1). Classification (GTDB taxonomy): domain Bacteria; phylum Gemmatimonadota; class Gemmatimonadetes; order Gemmatimonadales; family GWC2-71-9. The sequence goes on from OZ252244.1 coordinate 406,308, forward strand.
GCCATACATCAACTGGATCGACGAACGGTGGCCGGGCGGCGCCTTCCTGGTCTTCGTGCTCATCAACGCGTCGTTCGTCTTGTTCGGCGGATGGTGCTACGTGGCCCGCGTCAAGCCAAGAGCGCCGAGTGCAGGCGTCTTCGTAATGCTGTGGGTCACTGTCGAGATATTGAACGGTATCTTACACCCAACCTGGTCGTTCGTTGTCGGCGACTACGTCCCAGGAACATTCACCGCGCCTTTTCTGTTGGTTGTCGCATCGCTGCTGCTCTGGCGCTGGTCAAGCGAAGCGACAGCCCGACCGACCTATCCGGAAGCCTGAGGCTCCTTCCTGGCACTCTCCCTCATGACGACCCCTGCCAGGAGAACGGGCACCACCGACGCGAATCCGAATGCGATCTTCCCCGTCAGGAGCAACATTACGGCAGAGCCCAAGAACGTCACTGCCGCGGCGGACGCGCCCCAAATTCTCGTGTTCTTGAGTGTCAATAGAGCACCCCCGGTCAGCTGTACCAGGCCGAATACGACGACCGCGCTGCCCCCGAGCCCCGCGCTCTCGAAGAAACCCACTTCCTCCGGCAGCCGTGCGACCTTCGGAATCCCGGCGGTCATGCTCAGAAGTGTCACGAGAACCAGGTTGACCCTCAGTAGGATGTTCATCTAGGCCTGGTCGTCGGATTCCACCGTGACGACCACACACCCCTTCTTCTGCCCCGATTCGATATAGCTGTGCGCCTCCGCAGTCTGCTCCAACGGATAGCGTCTATCGATGACCGATCTGAGCTTTCCCGCCTCGATGAGCTCCCTGAGAGAAACCAGACCCTCAGCCGTTTCGCTTGCGAACTCGACGATCACCTTCTTGCTGCTCGTCATCGAAGTCCAGACCGCGCGAAACATATGCCGCAGCGCGGGGTTGCCCAGGAGATAGCGGCCGTTTCGTCTCAGCGATCTCAAACTTCCCGAGAACGAGCTCTTGTCTACCACGTCGAAGATGACGTCGTACGTTCCGCGGCTTTCCGTGAAATCCTCTCGAGTGTAGTCGATGACGTGGTCCGCCCCAATGGAGCGCAGCATGTCCAGCTTTTCCGTGCTGTCCACACCAGTCACCTCAGCCCCGAAGTGCTTGGCGAGTTGGATCGCGAATGTACCTATGCTCCCGGCCGCTCCATTGACGAGAACCCTGTCGCCTCTCTGGATGTTTGCCTTGCGCATGAAATGCAGTGTATTGAGTCCCCCAATGGGAACGGAGGCGGCTTCGTCATAGGTCATATTGGCCGGTTTGATTGCCATCGGATACTTACTTGGGAGGCATACGTACTCGGCGCAGGCACCAAAGACGAAGCCGGTAGCCGCAAAAACCTCGTCGCCTGCTCGGAATCGCGTCACGCCTCTACCTACCGCTTCGACTTTTCCGGCTAGATACAATCCCGGTATGAAATTCTTCCTGGGTTTTCTGATACCGATGACCACTCGGAGTGGGAGCCAGAAGAGCAGCGCGATCTGGAAGCGTCGAACCTCACAATCCCCGGCGGTTATTTCAGCTGCACGTATCTTGATGAGGACTCCATCGTCCTTGGGAGTGGGCTTATCGACTTCCTTGAGTTGAAGGACGTCCGGTGGTCCGTATTCCGTGCAGACGATGGCTTTCATAGAGACTTCCCTCTAAGTTCTGCCCTTGTAGGGACTGAAGACATGATCCTCTCGTCGACGAGCCGCGAAGAGGAGCCCTACCCCACACTACGCTGAAGCATACTCTCGGGAGCCCCATGAAAGCGATCGTATTCACTCGATATGGGCCTCCGGACGTTCTGCAGCTCAAAGAGGTGGCAAAGCCAGCTCCCAAGGACAACCAAGTCCTCATACGAATCCATGCCACGACGGTGACGTCGGGGGACGCGAGGCTGCGAAGTGTCAACGTCCCTACCGGGTTCCGGCTCATCATGCGCATCGTGTTCGGCTTCACGGGACCACGGAAACCAATTCTCGGGATGGAGTTAGCCGGGAAGATCGAATCCGTCGGCAAGGATATAGAGCTATTCAAAGAAGGGGATCAGGTTTTCGGGGCGGGTTCCGGCTGCCATGCGGAGTACACCTGTCTGCCTGAGGACGAGGCGTTGGCGACCAAGCCCGTCAATCTGACCTACGAGGAAGCCGCCGCCGTTCCGTTCGGGGCACTATCCTCGTTGGTCTACCTCAGAGACTTTGGACGGATTCAGAGCGGCCAGAAAGTCCTCATCAACGGGGCTTCCGGAGCGCTGGGCACATTTGCGGTACAGCTCGCCAAACACTTTGGCGCCGAAGTGACCGGGGTGTGCAGCACCCCCAATCTCGAGCTGGTGAAATCGCTCGGCGCCGATGAGGTCATCGATTACACCAAGGAGGACTTTACCAAGAACGGCGAGACCTACGACATCATCTTCGACACCGTAGGTAAGACGTCCTTTTCGCGATGCAAGGCCTCACTGAAGCAGGACGGCCGCTGTCTCCTCGCTGTCGCCGGAATCCCAGATTTTCTCCGAATGCTGTGGACCTCGATAACAGGCGGTAAGAAAGTGGTGGGTGGGGTAGCAGCCTTCAAGAAAGCAGATTTGGTTTTCGTCAAGGACCTCATCGAGGCGGGCAGGATAAAGCCGGTTATCGACAGACGCTACCCGCTGGAACGGATCGCCGACGCTCATCGGTACGTTGATAAGGGGCACAAGAAGGGAAGTGTCGTAATCGTGGTAAAACACGATGACAAGGCCTGACGAAGCGCTAGACCTCCTGGCCCGTTGCTCGCAGTGATCCCGCTTCGGAGTCCTCTCGACAACCGACGGCTACAACCTCTGGATCTTCCCAGAGAGCGCACCCGTCACCTACATCGCCGGTGTCACGATCCCGAGAGCGGGCACGGAGCGGCAGACCAAGTTGTGCGGTCGCATCAAAACCTCACCGACGCACCGAGGCCGAAGCGGCCGGTGCCCTGCGGCACGATGCCCAGGCGGAAGCGATCGAGGGGCACCTCGTCCCAGCGATCGTACGGAAGGGGAGGCCGATGAGCGCGCCCGTGACAGCGCCAACGGCGGCACCACCCGCCGCGGCTGCAAGAGAATCCCCCCGCCTCCGCTGTCTCCCCCATCACCTATTCCTCCGGCGGCGGCTATAAGAGCAACCGGTGCGGCGATTGTACCAACAACGAGGCCGATTGCCGCGCCCCTGCCCGCGTTCGACCGCATCCCCCGGTGGACCTCGAATCGAGTCACTCTTTCCATCCCCACCCGCGTTGAACCCACGACGAGCGTGTCGGCGTCGAGCCTGGTCAGTATCCCGGCGTGCCCATTGAGTCCCGCAGTTGGGGCGGTGATGCGCACCCGCGTAAGCAGGCCGGATTCGGGGGGCTGCCCCCGAACTCGAACCTCGCGACCCACTCCATGGGAATTCGCACCAGATCAGCCTGCCCCGAAACGTACATCACGAGCGTGTCCAGTTTCGCCGAGACGAATGCTCCCTCGGCTGCGCGGACGACTCCAACCGACAGCGCACTCGGGGCGTTGAGGACGGCGCGCATTCTCGTGCCGCGCTCGACCCCCGCCCCCTGTGCACGAGGTTCGGCCGGCACGAACCGCGACACCCAGGTTATCGGCAGCACAACGAGTCCGGCCTGCTTACGCGGGTGCGCATCGTCGAGACCTCCCAGTCTCGAAGGCCGGGCCGGTCACGATCCGGGGCACGGCGGCGACGCGAAGTTCGTGTTGTCGTGCACCACCTTCCATTCTCCATCGCGACGCTGCCAGACGAAGGTCCAGACGCCACAGAAGGAGCTGAGAGGCTCGCCAGAGACGAATTGCTCGGCCGAAAAGGAATTCGTGGTGAGGGCGGATTCCCGACCGAGGATCAGGACCTCGATGTCCGACGCTTCGATGCCCAGCGAATCCAGGCCTGCGAAATACGTGGAGTCGTCGATGTATACTGTTTCCGTCGACCTGAAGGTCGCGCCCGCCGGATGACGAATGTCCGGGCCGGAGGCGTACCACTTCGTGCTGTACTGGGGATCGGATTCACCTATCATCATGGCGATGTCCCGGACCGCCGCTGTGAGGAAGCTGCCAATCGAGGAGCGCTCGGCCTGAGTCAGCGGGCCCGGCACGGCCTGGCAGCCGGCCAACCCAATGAGGCTAGCGGCCGCGAAGAATCGGGTAAGTCGCATTGGTTCCTCTCGAGGGGGCATACGAGTAGACCGTGTTCCACCCGTCGCCAACGTCATACCGGAGACGAGGGAAGCGGGAACCGGCCAGAAACAGATGGGTGTGGTGCTGCGGCCGCAATCGGGGACTTCCCTAGGCAACCGGCGGGGAATCCCCCATGGGTCTTGTGGGGTCAAGTGGAAAGTGCTGACGTTCCGTTCGTTGAGCGGGCTACAACCTCATCCCCTACCCATGTTTCACGCAATCGTAGTACGGAAAATTCACCTCGCAGGACCATCCGGGGCAGCACGCCCACTTGTTGCAATCAAAATTGGTGTTGCATCCGGATACTCCGGGGCCGGTCGAATCACTACAGCCTGTCGTTGCCGGTGACATCGCTGACAGCCCGAGTAGCAGGACCACCTGGAACATGCGCTTGCCTAGTTTTCTCACGGCGCCAACCTCGTTTGAGCTCGGACAGTTATTGGCCGGTGCCGTCAAGCGGGCGTCAAGCAATTCTCCCGGGCACATGTGGTTGATCCGGGTCTCGGCGTCGGGCGGGAGTAACTTCGGGCGCCGGTCTGTCGGCGCTTTCTCAAGGGGCTATCGAGGCGCGGGAGCTGCGTCGTATCTGGTCAGAGGAGTGTCGAGGGGCATCAGCGGCGGAGAGGGTCCGGTAAGATCATCCGCAGACCTCGGCCCGCCTTCCTCGGATCTCAACACCATCATCTAGCTTACCGCCAACGCGTACTCCTGCACGGCCTCCTGCACGAAATCGAAGCCGACTCCGGGCCGGTCCGGCAGCACGAGCGCGCCGTCGCGGACCTCGGTCTTCTGGTCGATCAGCCATCCGAAGTTGAGCACGCTCTCGTCGGGAAAGTATTCGACGAGGAGCCCGTTGGGGACGGTACTCACGAGGTGAAGGTGAAAGTGGTGAAACCAGTCCGGAGCCATCGTCGCGCCATGCGCCGCCGCGAGCTTCGCAATCCGATTCCACTCCGTCACCCCACCGCACCGCGGTGCCTCCGCCTGGAGAATGCTCGCCGCTTTCCGCTCCAGGATAGTCTCGAATGCCGGAAGCCCATAGTAGAACTCTCCGGTGGCGACCGGTTGGGGAATCCGCTCCGCGAGGCGCACATAGCTCTCGAGATCGTCCGGCGGGAAGGGATCCTCGATCCAGTACGGATCGAACTGCTGGCACATCTCGACGTACGGCAAGGCCGTCGCGAGGTCGTCCCACGCCAGGTAGAAATCGAGCATGAGATGCCGGTCCGGCCCGAGTACGTCGCGAACCGCCCCGATGCGCCGCTCCTCTTCGGCCACAGTCCCCTTCCCGGCCTTGATCTTGACGGCGTCGAATCCCATGCCCACGTAGCCGGTGGCCTCTGCGGCGAGATCTTCAGGGCCTTTGCCCTCTGCGTAGTAGCCGCCTGAGGCGTAGGCGGGCACCGTCGGACCGCTGCTGCCGCCCAGCGCCTCATGCAGCGGCCGGCCGACCACCCGGGCCCGCCGATCCCACAACGCGATGTCGATGGCGCTGATGGCATTCTTGATCAATCCCGCGCGTCCCTGAATGAGCACGGCGCGATACATCGCGTCCCAGCGCGCTTCGATATCATCTGCCTCGCTGCCAACGAGGACCGGCACTAGCAGATCGCTGGCGGCAATGGCCGCGCCCCGCGCCCCCGCGGTCCCGACGTAGCTGAATCCGATGCCCCGGCTGCCGTCGTCGCATTCGAGCTCGACGAGGAGATAGTCCCGATGTCGAAACGTCGCCGCCGAAGCGACCATCGGTTTCGCAAGTGGGACGCGGACGGGAATGATGCGAACGGTGGCGATCTTGGCCATTTGCACTCCGTATGACTCAGAACTCGCGCCCGACGTTTCTTCTTTGTTGCACGGGATTGCGGAGCGACTCGCCCTCGATGAACCGACAGACGCAATGGAGGAAGGAAATGGCCGGCCCTGGACGGCCCGCCTATCCGCTGCTTCTACTCGTATCGACGTTCAGCTCGAAACACTTCCTGCCCACCCCGTGGCTCCAGAAGTCAGCCGGCGCCCGGCGCGCGTGCGCCGGCAACTCTCGATCGAAGCTCGCACAAAGCTCGTAGGTACGCTCATCCAACTGGGCGTAGCCATACCGCTCAGCCGAGCCCGGATCGTGGGTCTTCACCCGATCACAGCGGGGTTGCCTCGCCGCCTCACTCGGCACTGGGGGGTGGGTAGGTGGGTTGGGCGGGCTGTTCAACTCACCCTGCGGCGCGCTGCAAACGCGCGGGTCCGCCATCAAGTCTTCAAGAGATGCTGGCAGGCGTTCGTGACGGATCCAGAATGAATCGATCGCCACCATGATCCCCCTGAGGTCCCGAATCCGGGCCGAATCGAGTCGCTGAAGGCGCCCTTCGACCGGCGATCCGACCAGCATCACTCCGGCGATGATCGATACCACGACCACGGTCATGCCGGCAGCCACTATGGTTTGTCCAAGAGACGGCTTCAACCTCCCACCTCCTTCTCGTCGCGCCGAAGATCCGTGAGATAGTAGATGAAGGCAGTGCTGGAGATGCTTCCAGCCGTCAGGACCTTGAGTAGAAACCGAGCGGTGACTTCTCCACCGAGGAGGTTGTAGACCAAGCCGGTAGAGGTACCAATAAGGACGCCTGATGCAATCGCGAGGGTCAGGTAGGTTAGCCAGCGGCGTACCGGCGACGTTCGCTTCAGTGGTGATCGGGCGATCGCTCGGCTATTGGTCCTTGCCGCATAGAGAAAGACGGGCGTCGCGACCACGAGTGATGCAATCGACCACCGGATGATCTCCGGTATCGCGTCGATTTGGTTTTGCGACCACAGCGGGTCCGGTAACGCGAGGTTGATGAATTGGAAGAGCAGGCTGCCCAAGCTGTAGGCACACAAATAGAGTGTCCCGAAGAGGACCAGGTACTCGAACGCCTCTCGAGCCGAGAGTGACGGGCGTGGTCGTGGCACGGCAATGGGGAAGTCGACCGCCGCAAACGATAGGAGCGCCGCCTGCACCTCTTCGTCCGACCAATCAGCCCGACTCAGCACGCCCCTGATCTCGTCGCGTGGCAGGCCCCGATTCAGGGCCTCTCGGATGAATGCCGTCAGGTCGTCATTGACCGCCATAAAGGCTCTCCGTCCTAGGGCCGCCTAACTCATCGTCGCGAGTATTCACCGGAATATGCGGCACGGGGGCTCACCGTCCAGTGTGCAACGTCGAATCGCGGTCGCGATCGTAGTCGATGTACAAGATCGGGTGTCAGGATCGCGCGAGCCCTTGGCAATCACTCACTCCATCTTCGAGCCACACAGTGGTTTGACATCCCCCGGGTCGACGGCGAGCATTGTCTCGATCCCGTCCTAGCCACGCACCTCGTACGCGGCTTCGGAGGCTCCACGATGTTCCTTTCGCTTGATTGCCGTATTCCCGTTTACTTCACTGCCGCGCTCGTGCTTGCTGCGGCTTGTGCTCCACCGAGCGAGCCCGGCGGCGCCAGCCACGAAGATCTGGTCGCGCTGTTCGAGGAATGGCGGGACTTCCAGAGACCCACGCTCGCAGCGGGTGCCCCGGACTACACCGCCGCGGCCATGGAAACCCAACGCGCTGAGTTGCCCCGGTACCAGCGCCGGCTGACCGCCATCGACACGAGTGGCTGGTCCGTGAGTCAGCAAGTGGACTACCACCTGGTCCGCGCCGAGATGAACGGGCTGGATTTTGACCACCGCGTACTCCGGCCGTGGGCCAGGAACCCGGAGTTCTACGTCTCGGTGTTTCCGTCGCAGAGCGATCAACCCGCCCGCGAGGGCCCCACGGCCTACGGAGCGGTCGAGGTGTGGAAGTATCAATTCCCGTTGACGGCCGATCGCGCCGCCGACCTGACCGCGGAGCTGCAGATCATCCCACCGCTCCTGGAGCAGGCGAGAGACAATCTGGTCGAGGACGCCAGGGATCTCTGGGTGTTCGGGACCGGCAGCATTGCGGAGCAGAGCGACGCCCTGGCAAGCCTGGCCGCCAGGGTTGCGGGGACGAGCGCGGAGTTGGACGCGGCCATTCGCGATGCGGCCGAGGCCACCGACCGGTTTCACGAGTGGCTCGAGGCCGAGGCGCCATCCAAGACCGGACCGTCGGGCATCGGTGTCGACAACTACGACTGGTACCTCAGGAACGTCCACCTGGTCCCATACACCTGGCGCGAGCAGGTCACGCTCATGCGGCGCGAGCTCGCCCGCTCCCACGCCGTGCTTCGGCTCGAGGAGAACCGCAACCGCAAGCTCCCGCAGTTGACCCGCGTCGAGAGCGCCGCGGAGTACGACCGCGTTTTCAACGCCGGCGTTACCGAGTACATGTCGTTCCTTCGTGAGCAGGAGATCTTGCCTATCCGCGACTACATGGACGCCGCCCTACGCGCCCGGATCGGCCGATTCGCCGCCTCAGGGGGGCTCCGCGGGTTCTTCTCGGAAGTGAGTTATCGCGACCCGATGGTGATGCGGACGCACGGCTACCATTGGTTCGACCTGGCGCGCATGGACAACGAGTCGCACCCCAGCCCGATCAGGCGGGTGCCGCTCCTCTACAACCTCTTCGACAGCCGAACCGAGGGACTGGCGACCGGCATGGAAGAGATGATGATGCACGCCGGCATGCTGGAGTCCCGCCCCCGTGCCCGCGAGCTCATCTACATCTTGCTCGCCCAGCGGGCGGCACGGGCTCTGGGCGACCTGTTGATGCACGGCGAGGGATACACCTTAGAGCAGGCAGCGACCTTCGCGTCCTCCTGGACCCCGCGCGGGTGGATGCCCGACGGCAGCCGGACGGTCTTGCACGAGCAACATCTCTACCTCCAGCAACCGGCGTACGGCACCAGCTACGTGATGGGCAAGATCCAAATCGAGGACGTCTTGGCCGAGCGGGCCCGTGAGTTGGGTGACGACTTCACGCTGAAGGGTTTCATGGACGAGCTCAACGGCGCGGGGTTGATTCCGATGTCCCTCATCCGCTGGGAGCTCACCGGCCACGCCAACGAGATCACCGAGATGACCGCGGCGGAGTGAGTCTCGCTGTGGAGATCCGCATCAAGGGGGGCTGGTGATGGCTCGAGCAAGAGGCCGACCGGCTCCCCTTCCAAGGGACGCTCCCGAACCTGCCTCGGGACCTGCTGCGGAAGCCCGAGTGACCCCAAATGGAGTCAAATGAACCTGACCAAGACACTGCAGGCCACGCGTAACACTCGAGATGATCGGCTCGCCACCGGAGCCCGGACCGTTCTGGGAGTCCTGTTCGTGATGAGCGGCGTCATGAAGCTCGCGGTGCCCACGTTAGGGGCGGCGTTCGCAGGACAGCTGGCGGGAGCGAACATCCCGCTCGAGGATCTGAATCGCTGGATGGTGCCATTCGTGGAGGTCGGTGTCGGCGCAGTCCTGTTGCTCGGCTACTACACGCGGATCGCCACCCTCCTCGTCTACCCCATCATGATCGTGGCTACGTACGTGCACCTGGTCGTCGACGACCCGTCACTGTTCCCGCTCCAGCCCGAGCAGCCGATCATTCCGGCCGTGGTAATGGTGCTCGCGGTCTATGTCCTCGTGAAGGGTGGTGGATCCAGGAGCCTGGACCTCGCGGCGACGGGGGCGGGGAGGGAGCCTTCCACAGGTCGGTAGATCAAGCCGCCTTGAACCGATGGTGGCACAACCCGATATCCTCGCTGGTCCATCACGTCCCGACTCGGGGCTCGTTACTGTACGTCGCCGCGGGTCTTAGGACACGGTCAAGTCGGTGCCCGGCGCATTCTCCTCAGCACGGGGACGCGACCACAACGTTTGCCGTCCCGACGACGTTGTCAGTGTTTGCGGCGATGACGACCGCCCCATTTGCGTGGGCCGTGACCCCCAGCATCGTTGACCGAGGCTATGGCGTCATCGGATGACGACCAGGCAAACGTCTTATTGTGAAGGATGCCGCCGCTGGAGCAGTACGCGATCGCGCCCAGCTGGACCCGTCCGCCAATTGCGAGGGTGTCTACCGCGGGCCTGACAACCACCGTCTGAGCGACCGCGTCAGCAACCCGTTGGGCTCGGGCCGCGCGCTGCCGTTCTGCCAGCTGTCGCTTGGCCGCCCTACAATTCTTCGACTTACTGAAACCAAGGCCGGCCGATATGCCGTGTAATACTCCCATTGCCGCGAAGGAGGTTATGAATCCACTGCTCGTCTCTGGGTTTGTATTGGGATCGTCGACCTCAATGAGCAAGCCCAGGAGGGGAGGAGGCCCTCCTACCGCATGGCCGCCCGGGAAGGGACAGGCGCCCCATCCGGGCCGTTGTCCCAGTCTTGAACGCTCGAGATGTTGGGCATGCCCCACTGGTGTCCATTCCACCCGTTGAAGCCGTCCATCTTGAACGCCCAGAAGCCGCTTCGTTTGTCACTGATGACGATCAGCCCGTCGGCGTTCCGGACATCGACCCCAAAGGCTCCGTCCAGGCCGCCGCGCTGGCCCGCCCCCTCGGCGCCGGCGGGGAGAACGCACTCACACGTGTAGTAGTAGCCCACGGTGTACGGGTTGGTCGGATTCATCATGTTGAAGATCTGCAGCCCGTCCATGTATCCTGACACGAACACGTACGGCCAGCGGATCTCGTGGTTGTGCGCGAGCCCGTCCCACGAGGCCAGCCAGGCGCCGATCGGCCGAGAGATGTTCTTCACCTCGCCGTCCAGCCCGGGCTTCAGGTCGAAGAGGCGCAGCGGTGCGTACTGATACTCGACCTCGGTGACTGCGTACCGGCCGTCGGGCGTCGGCGTGAACGTGTGACCGCGCGTCACACCGGCGACTCCGGTGACCGACGTCAGCAGTTGGGGCTCTTCCGGAGTGGACACGTCGAACACGTAATAGCCGCCGACGCCGGCGCCGTAGAACTTGTCTTGCCGCGTCGCCGGATCGTACCCGACGTAGAAATCGTGATACCCCCTGACGGGCGTGTTCTGCAGCTCGGGAACCGGGACCCGCGAGATGAGTCCCTGACCCGCATCGTCACTCAGAAACCGCTCCATGTCGTAGACGTTCGCGTGCGGCGCCTGCACGGTGGCAAGCAGCAGTACCCGACCGTCAGAGTGCTTGTACGCGAAAATGTTGTGGAAGCCACCCGGCGTATCCGGAGTGCGGATCAATCCCACCAGCTTCACCATCGACGTGTCGGGGAGGCCGGTGACGTCCAGAACGGCTGCGCCCACATCGGCGTTCAGGCCACCCGATCGAAACTGAAGCGATGCGACGTCGTAGTAGCGGCCCTTCAGCTTGAAGTATTTGTTGTCCATCCCGCCGGCCGGGTTGTGCGATTCTTGTTGATCGATGCGCCAGCTATACAGCAGTACGGGCTTGGTAGGATCCTCGATGCCGATGATGTCCACGCCCTTCGACGGAACGCGGTGGGGCTGATCCGACCCGGGCAGGAAATCCCGCCGCGGCATGTACGCGAACGGTCGACTCAGCTCCTGCTCGATCTCGATGTCCGCCGTCGTCCGGAACCAGCCCAAGGGCAAGTGTCCCACCACGTGAACGTTCCCACTTCTCCCGTGATGGGGATTGCGGAGGCTGTTCGAGGGATCGTTCATCGCCCGGTCCTGACCCTCCGCCGCCGTGGTAACGAGCGCAGCCAGGACGACGACGGGGACCAGCCCCGCACCTAGGAATCGGTGATTTACTGACATGCAGTGATTGACGGCCATATGATCGGGCCTCATGACGATGCACGGTGAGCTGGACGCCGAGCGCTTCCGGGCGATCGTCGGCTCGGCCGGACGCCCTGCGGAGGGGATAAGATATCGTGGCGCCGCGGCGTGAGGCCAGGAAGCCCGCCGCGGCGCCGGAACTGCCAACTCGAGGCGACGTTTCCTGCCTATCCGCGTCCACCTTCGGCTACCGTACCGCGATGGGGTTCCGCGGTGAACCTGTCGCCCCCTGCAGCCGAAGCGGCGCAGAGATGAACGCAAACTCCTAGGCCCTGTCCGCGGCCAGTGTCGCCATGTCAAGGTTCTCGAGGTTGTTATACTCCATCCGGTTCATCAGCCACTGGTGTGCCTCGAACGGCCGATCGAGCTTCTTACCGGGTACGGTTATAGAGTCCTTCTCACAGATCACCGCCATTGAGGGTCAGAGTCATGAATAGCACGACTAAAGACTCACAACAACGAGCCGCGAGATTCGCTGGACTCATGTATCTACTCACAATTGTGACCTGGGCCTTCGCATTCTATGTGCGCTCCGGTCTCGTTGTGGATGGCAACGCATCGGAAACAGTCAACAACATCGTGACAAATGAGCGGCTCTTTCGCATAAGCATTGTCAGCGATCTAGTAACTTTCGCCGGCGTCGTGGTGCTCACTGTGGCACTCTGGGTGCTGCTCAAGCCTGTAAATAGAGACATCGCTTTGCTCGCAGCATTCTGGAGACTCGTGGAGTCGTCGATTCTTTGCGTCATCACCCTAAGTAGCTTCTTGGTACTATATCTCTCGAGCGGTGCGGAGTACCTAAAGGCAATCGAGGCGGGTCAACTGCAAGCTCTTGCGATGTTGGCGATTGCGTTATACGGAACCGGATGGATCGTTGGCCCAATCTTCCTAGGTTTGGGGTCCGCGGCTTTCAGCTACCTGTTGTTCCAGTCACGCTATGTTCCGAGAGCACTGGCCGCATTGGGAGTGTTTTCCTCCTTGCTGTTGACGACGTGCGCTCTCGTGATAGTCGTGTTTCCCGGCTTCGCGACCATTGCAACAAGCGGTTTTGTGCCGCTATTAATCTACGAGATTACGCTTGGTCTATGGTTGCTGCTCAGAGGTGCAAGCCTCCAGTCGACTCCAGCGCATGCGGCCTAGTTGAAGACAGGTGTGCCTCGAATGTGCCTTGGTTACTAAACACCTGAGTAGCACCGACGATGAATTCTGAAAACATACCACGCGTTTACAAGCCCGGTTCTCACCCTCGATAGGGAGGCCTTGGGGGGCGACCGGTTTGCGGCGTGTAATAATGAAGCAGGTGGGCCGAATCGGCGAGTCAGGTGCGGTTCGGACAGGATTCTTTCTGGAGGGTCGTTCAGCACCAACGACGTTCACGTCCGTACTGCCCACTAGGTTATCGACACTCCGCCTCGAGCGTCCCATCGCCCACCACTTCGCTGCTCTGGTCCTCGAACACACCGCTTGCTCGAACGCCTTGGTCTTCGATCTGGATCAGAGGGTCCGGCACGATCCCCGAGCTCGTCATCCACCCCGATCGCGCGACGACGAGAGAGACCCACTACCGTCTTGCATGTACACGCTCACTTCGTGGTTGGTCATGTTGCTGAGAGACGTTCGATCGACCGTGACGGTGAACCGAACACCCGCATCGGTCGTGCCCATGCCACTCAACGTGGGGCCATCTGGGCCCTGGGTTGCCCCCAGGTCGCACCAGGTGACTTGGAACTCATACGTAGTGCCTACGACGGTCAGTGTACCGCTCCCCTCAGCGTCCTGCGCGTGCGCATGTCCGCCCATACCCAGCAAACACGCTCCGAGCACTGCGGTGATAACGATGATGCTCCTCATGATGGATCGTCTCCTGAACAGACGTATCGAGAATCCCGCCAATGTATGACCTGGACCTGAGCCCGGGAACCAACGTGCGAGACACGGCACCGGCGCGATGAACTCGTCATTCGCCCGACGCCGGAACGGGCAATACTTGGAATGCCCACCCCAGCGTTTCCCGTGTGCCAGAGGCTCGGCAGCACGACCGGCGGCGGCTACGAGGTTTCATTGGGGCGGTTCCGAGGGAAAGCGGGCCGCTGCCGATGCTCTACAGGTTTTGAACTTTGAGGCATCACAAAGAGCGGCACACCATCCGGCAGGGGCTCCAGGGTGGTCTCGGATCATTGTCCAAAAAAAGAACCCTGAGAAAGTGCTGCGAGCGCCACTATGATCCCAAGATTCCTCGCGGCGATGCTCAGGCGGCCTTGCGGGTTGTCCTCACGCGCACTTGGGCACGCCTTCCTTGGTCGCGGGGGGTAGCGGGGCCGCACTCCCTACGTAGATGACGCATTGCTTGAGGGTCTGCGTGTGCGAGGCTGTGCCCTGCCATCCGCTCGGAGTTACTCCGGAGAGAGCCACCGCGACACCGGTCGAAGCCACGTAGAAGAGGCTCGCGGACGGTATGGCCCCGCCGTAATACGCCTCATTGTCGTACTGGTAGGATTCCTGTGCGGTCGCGAGGTTCCGGAGATCCGACTTCATCGTGGACAGGTACGCCTGTTCCTTGCTGCTCGCGAATTTCGGGATCGCGATCGCCGCGAGGATGCCAAGGATGACCACCACGATAAGGAGTTCGATGAGCGTGAAGCCGTCTCGTCGCGAGCGCATATCCCCATCCCGTAGGTGCAAGTGAAGTAGGTTGCGCGCCCCGGGGGTGACGGCGGCCGAAACCGCCACCACCCCGGTACACGCAGGCTACATCAGGTGCACTTAGGCGCACCTTCTTGGGTCGCAGGCGCCAAGGCAGTCGTACCCACGTAGATCGCGCAGGTCTTCGTGGTCAGGTTGTGACCGACCGAGGAGGTGAAACCATCGGCCGTAACGGTTGTGCCCATGTGGGTCGATTCGGGCGTTCCGCTCGTGTTCGCCTGGTCGTTCTGTATTCTCGTGCCCACGATCGGCAACGCGGCGGTTGTTCTCACGATCTACATCGTACGTAAGCAGCCGGACTGGCAGACGTTCCGGTTTCGATTTCGATTGCAGCGCCCCTCCGCCCGTCAGCTCGCGTCGATTCCTGCGCTGGTGGTCGTGATCCTCGTACTGAACGAGTCCCTGGCGTGGACAATCCCCTGGCTCCAGGAGCTGCCCGGATTCGGACTGCCGCCGATCGTCCCCGAGGTTTTCGCCAATCCCTACGAAGCCGTGAACCCGGCGAGCGGATCCGCGACATTCCTCGGCGTTCCCCTGAATCGGGACGCCGCATGGCTCGTTCCCTTCTGGCTGATCTGGGTGGTCGGCGGAGTCCTCGGCGAAGAGCTCGTGTGGCGAGGTTACCTCTTGCCTGGGCAGGAGACGCGGTACGGCCGCTGGGCGTGGCTCGTGAACGGGATGCTCTGGAACGTCCCCTTCCACCTCTACACGCTGTCCAGCTGCCTCTCCGACCTGCCGCTCTACCTGGTGCTCCCCTTCGTCGTTCAACGCACCGGCAACACATGGGTCGCAGTCGGCGTCCACGCACTGATGGTCTCGATGGCATATGTCCTGATCCTGCCGGGCGTCTTTCGAGGCTGACGCGTACGCACCGCCAGAGGGAAGGGGACCGTGCCAATCCCGCCGAAAAAGATGCGGCCACCCTAAAACCACGTGGCCCTGTCACAACGACTTACCCAATAGCGGAGGAGGGACTCGAACCCCCGACACGCGGATTATGATTATGGCGCGTCGGGCGGACTCATCAGGGCTCATCCGGACAAGTCGGGAAAAGAAAAGGCGTTACTGTAGTGCTCGGCATCGTGGTCGAGGCGGATCGTCTCCGACCCCGTGCCAGTCGCGTCGAACGTGGCGACTGGGGCACCGCAAGCGCCGCCGGACCATTCGCAGATCTCCACGCTCAACAGCGGCAGGAGGCTCGGATCGAACACTCCCGTCGGAATGGGGTTCGGGGCGAGGGGCGGCAGGAAGTAGAAGCCGGCTCGGCCCCCGCCATGCGTGGCGTCCGAGATCGCGAGGTCCGGTTGGTCCTGCTCAATGATCTGGACGGGAAGATCCGATTCGCACGCGAGTAGGACGAGGGCTAAGAGAGATCCGAGGATCCGTTTCATGGTGGGGCGCTCCGGTGACCGGATGGACAGCCATTCTCGGACAGCAGCCAAGCCGGCGCAAGAAGTGGCGCGGATGCAACACCCCCCGAATCGAAGAGCGGCAGGATGTATGTCCTGTTCCAAGGGCGGCTATGGGGATGCGACGTGGATGGCCAATCCACTGCGCGCGGCTAAAGCATCGCGGTCGAGGAGGTTGCGAAGCGGTGTGCCTCGAGTGTGCCTTGGTCGCCGCGCTGGCTCGGAGCACCGGCCCGCCTTGCGCCCCGATTCGCCCCGTCGCTAGGCGCGCCGCCAAGAATCGGTCGTGGCTATGCCTCCTGAAGCCCCGAGGGCCTCGAGCAGCTGCTGAAAACGGGGCTCGTCGCGCTAGGCCAGCGCCGGTAACTCGGGCCGCGTCGAGTTGCTGGACTTCGGTGATCGTCGTCCCGTCTGGTCCCTTCTCGTCCCGTTCCGTCCCTTCCTGTACCGACTTACGAGCGACTTCGTCCCATCCTGAGCCGTCCTGTACCGTCCAGTCCCGCCTAGTTGGTTTGCAAATGGTTTGCAGAATCAGGGCATCGTGAATCGTGCATCGAGGTCAGCTAGCTAGTGTTATCCTCCCCCGGTTCGAGTCGCTCCAACAGCGCGTTCACGTCCGAGCGGAGCCTCTCGATCTCTCGGTCCCTCGCCCGAAGCTGCTCCTGGAGATCCCGCGTGCGGCGCTCGAGCGCCTGGATCGCCAGCAGGTTGACGCCGTCGATGTCGGTCGTGGTGATCGTGGTATCGCTCTCGCCCAGTCCAAAGGCGGCGTAGAAGTCCTGCGCCGTGGGGCCGATGTGCCGGATCGATGGCTCCTGCGATCGGTAGCTCCAGCTCTGGATGGGCAGGCCCGCAATCTTCTCCAACACGGGCTCCCCGTCTTCGTCTCGAAAAGCCTCCTTCAGGTGGCGAGCCGAGAGGGTGGACCACGCGTTGCCTCCGCCGGGCAGAGAGACACCAGAAGTCAAAGCCGCGTCTGAATAGAACGTGGTCCCGCCCGTCGCGCGCACAACGAACGACTGGTCCGCCGTTGCGGTGACGATGTTAGAGGTGGAGAAGTCACCGTAGACGAACGCGCCTCTGTGTCCGTTGGTGGAGGAGTTTATCCCCATCGCCGTGGAGGAGAGGCCGCTGGCCGTCGTTTGAAAGCCCATCGCCGTGGAGAAGTTGCCGCTCGCGGTCGTGCCCGCGCCCATCGCCGTGGAGCTTTGACCGCTGGCCGTCGTTTCAGAGCCCATCGCCGTGGAACGGTCGCCGCTGGCCGTCGTTTCAGAGCCCATCGCCGTGGAGACGTCGCCGCTCGCGGTCGTGCTTTCGCCCATCGCCGTGGAGTTTTCGCCGCTGGCGGTCGTTTGGCTGCCCATCACGGTGGAGACGTCGCCGCTGGCCATAGCGCCTTCATCATGACCGCGAGTTCACCATAGAAGACAAGCTTGCTGCCTAGAATACGGCTCCAAGGGGTGGACGCTGTCTGGCACTCATGGAGGGATGTTGCACCAAGCGTTATGGCAAAGAGAAGGACTATTCCGATATCAACACCTGGGACTGTCCATCGCTCATCGATGTACAGCAGCCAGATAGACTGGGCGATCAATGCACAGGCCACGAATCCTTGAACATAGAACAGTCCGTTCCAACCAAGGTAGACAAGCCATTGGTGCACGGTTAGCGCTTGGGGATTGCGAGCGAACAGCTTCAGTGCATAAAGAAAGTTCTGATACGTTCCGGTCGCCCACCTGCGTAGCTGCAGGTGATATGCGCCAAGGTTGTGAGGAGAGTACCCGTCTGCGACACGTGTAGCCAAGAACGTCCCCTTCCATCCGCGCTGATGCAGATTTAGTGAAGTTCTAACGTCTTCGGTCACACTACTCTCGTCAAATCCTGCAACGTTGGCTAGCGCAGCTGTTCTTATAAGAACATTGCTCCCGGACATAAACACACACCCCGTGGCAGAAAGCCCTGGGCAGATGTGGTCGTAGAAGATGCGTTGCTTGTATGCGTGGGCGGCTTCAACAAGCGAGGGGGCGGCGTCAACGTACGTTTGAGGAGCCTGTACGAAGGCGAGATCGGGATCGTTCATCAGGACTGGAACCATCGTAGAGAGGATCCCGGGTGCCGGAGCATGGTCCACGTCAAGTACCAGAACGTACTCCACTTCGGGCCCCAGGTAACCGAGAGCGCAATTGAGCGCGCCGGCTTTGAAGCCCTTATCCGTCACCTTTCGAACAATCTGAACGGAGAGTCCCAGGTGCAAAGCGTGCTTCTCAAGTCTGGCTCTATCTGAGTGAGTGCTGTTATCTATGATAACCACGGTGAGAGATCGGTAATCTACCTCCTTGAGGTGTTCAAACATCCTCGAGACGACAGTCGGTGGCTCATCTCTTATCGGAACTAGGATGGCCACACGTGGAGAGGGGTACAACGGTGCCCCCGACTGAAATGGTTGGTGACTTCTTCCACCAGCGTATCGGAAGTACCAATATCCCAGCATGTGGAAGAACAGAAAGAACATTGCTACTCGGTAGGCACCGTTTCCACCTATGTCGAGAGCGCCGGTTCGCCCCGCATGAAGGCTCTCGGCGAGTGGAGCGACTACTATGCTTAGAAAAGACACAACGAGTACGACTAGGATTCGATAGGCGTGCACTGATGCGTGTTTCCGTGTTGGTAGCGAGTTTACCAGGTGCTAACGAGGCTGCAAAACAAGTAGGGTAGCAGACGGCGATCGTATTGGGCACGTCCCTTACCGGCGTCGATCTTGTGCTTCATCTGCTGGCTAAAGGTATCTCGGGTCTTGCGACATGGGGACGTGCTACCTATGCGCTTGGGACGTGAGACATACACCGGGAGTGCCTGCCACCTAACTGATGGTGGGCAGCGCCGCCGCTGTCCGAACGCCAGTTCGCGCTCGAATCGCGTTAGCTGGTCAGCAAAGACGGCCTAAAGGCGCTCGAGCAGATCGGCCATGCGACTGCTCCGGTGTACCGAGACCGATAAGGTAGAACCTGGGGAGGGCGACAGCCAGAGTCGCGGAGCGCCCCTATGTGGGATTACCCTATTCCCGTCTTCCTGCTCCCAACGCGCACAGCGCCCGACCGTAGGGACCGGGCGCAGTTTGGCGGAATCCTTCAGGGTGCCGTTGAGAAGATCACGGGCCAGACGACCAACCATCTAGCAACAGGCTCTATGTCGACGCCAGACGTGCATCGAATGTGCTCGATTTCGACGACTTGCTGTTGTACTGGAAGTTGGTCCTCGAGCACGGCACGGTGGCCGAGTCGGTCCGCACCTCGTTCGATCTCGTCTTCGTCGATGAGTACCAGGACACGAATGCGCTGCAGGGAGACGTCCTTCGATTGCTCAAGCCCGACGGCGTTGGGGTGACCCTGGTCGGCGACGAAGCCCAGTCGATCTATGCGTTTCGCGGCACGTCGATCGAGAACATACTCGGGTTTCCAGGCCAGTACGAGTGCATAGCCACCGTTGCCCCGATCAGTCCCGTGGTTCGGGCTGCACTCGACCGAGCTTTGGCGAGGGACTCTATAGGAGAATCACCAGTGATCAAATAAGGCGACACGCTACACCTTCGGCAAAAAAGGATCCCTTGATGATGCCAGCTCAATAGCTTCTTTCATTTCGCCAACCCAAGGCTTGCCGTGCCCTGATAGCATAGTTACTTCTCCAATTTCGTTGAGTAAGCCAAGCGACTGATGGGCTTGTGTAAAATCGTTGTTCAGCAAGGGATGAGTCACTTGTGGATCGCCATGTTTTCCGGTCATCAGATTTCGGGTAACCAAAGTATCTCCGCTAAACAACACATTGCGCTTGGGCAGATAAAAAACTACCTCGCCTGCGGTATGCCCCGGCGTGTGAATTACGAGAGGTTTTCCGGGTACATCGAGAGTTTCACCATCCATAAAGGTTTTTACTCTTCTAATTTTTGGTAGGCTAAACACCCCATTAACCAACGCCGTGCCCAGCATTGTAGCAATATAAGGTCGCCAGGCATTGGACAATAATCCGTACCAGGGCAATTGTAATGCAGTGCCAGCCATTGCCGCATCTTCTTTATGGATATAAACTGGGACTTTGGTTTGCGTTCTCAGCTTTTCGGCAAAACCAACGTGATCAGCATGGGCGTGGGTCAGAATGATTGCCTCCAAATCTTTGATATCAAAACCAAGTGAGGCTATGCCTTTGGTAAAAACGCTGTAGTTTCCCGGAAAACCGGCATCTACCAGGGTTAGTCTTCCTTCGTCCTCAATGATGTACCAGTTGAATGGTCCCGTATCGAAGTGGTAAATGCCTGGGGCTATAGTGGCTTCTGTTCTTTTTTGATGCCGCATAATTCGTGAGTCCTTTATAAAGCATACCAAGTAGTATGTTAGGTCACGCCGAGGTCTTCATCGCCTACACTTGTGGGGACAGACACTCCGGCTTGCTCCCAACTCTGCGCATATTCTTAGACTGGCCGCGGCGCACCCTCCGCGAGAGATGGTCCGCAATGGGCGGAGGCCGGTTCCGCCCCCTTTTAGTCGGCACAAGGGATACACCCGGGAGGGTGGTATTGTCGCCCCGATGGTGGTCTCGGGCGTGCGTGTATCTGCACGCAGTGCTATCGATCGGTCGTACGTAACGGTCATGGACCTCGCGCCCACGTTCCTCGAGTTGGCCAGTGCCGAGTACCCCGCCGACGGATCCGTATGGCCGATGCTCGGCGAGAGCATGCTCCCATTGCTCTCTGGAACGGCCACTTCCGTTCATGCAGAAGACTACATCACCACCTTGTACCATGAAGGACGGGCCTTCATCCGACAGGGCAAGTGGAAGCTCGTGAACCTAGAGCCTCCCTTCGCCGAGTCCGAGTTTGAGCTCTACGACCTCGAAGCCGACCCGGGAGAAACCACGAATCTGGCGGAGGTCGAGCCGCAGCGATTTCTGATGATGGTCGAGTTGTGGCGAGAGAAGCGTCGCGAGCTTGGGATCGTTCTGCCCAGCGACTTGTAGCGGACGGTCCAGACACGTTGAGCAATCGAACCGCTCGGCCCCGAGGACGGCGGCGAGCTCGGGACGGAGGACCTTGACCGCCACCTTCCGGTGATGTTTGAGATCTTCGGCGAGATAGACCGTGGCCATGCCGCCCGCCCCGAGTTCGCGCTCGATGCGGTAGCGGTCGGACAGAGCGGTTTTCAGGCGTTCGAGAAGATCGGCCACGCAGTATCCGATTTGGCGAAGTCGCTAAAGTAGAACCTCGGGAGGGCGTCAGCCAGACGTGATCTACTATGCGCAGTCGTTGAGAGCGCTAACGCTCGGAGATAATTCACCTTCCGACTAACGACACCAATACCCGGGCGGACGGAGACCGCTTTCGGCCAGTTCGGCAGGAATCGGTGTCGCTTTCAAGTCCAGTCCTCGGCACTCGAATTACGGTTGTACCGGTGGACGAGTAAGCCGCCGTATGCGGGTTCCTCATCGGCTGTATTCGTGACGTCACCGCGGTCCCAGCGTCGTGAGTGAAGCTTCCGATCGGCACTGTTGCTTCCAGTCTACCGGCAGCGGATCCTAGAAGCATCCCCAGCTTCGACGTATGTTGGGGATCGGTCGAGCAACGGCGAATCGCGGGAGGATCGGGTGAACCCGAGGTTGGCGGTGTGAAGAGTTGGCTGCTGGTCTTATCAATTGGGATCATTCCGACTGCTCGAGCCCAAGAGCTCCCGGGCCGGCAGATCGCACCAGAAGCGGCCGTCTTTGAAGCTGTACGAAGCGGTGTCCTACGCATCGACGCCGGTCTTCGGCATGGCACCGCCTTCCTTGTCGACACCCTCGGTGGCGTGCTCGTTACTACCGATCACGTGATTGGTGACGGCAGAGATCTCAGCATCAAGGTCGATTCGGCCACGCGCGTCCCAGTGCAAATCGTGGGGCGAGACCGTGATGCGGATCTCGCAATTCTGCGGATCGATCTTTCAACCTGTCAGCACTGCAGCAGGCTCTCATTGGCAACGCATGCCACTGAGGACGTACCGCTCGCGCATCCCGGGGAGCGGGTGATGGCCTTAGGATATCCGCTGAGCCAGGGTTTGGTTCTCACGACTGGGATAGTCAGCAGCATCCGGCGCGGCGTCGTTATCTCTGACATCAACACAAACCCAGGCAACTCCGGCGGGCCGTTGGTCAACATGGCCGGTGAGGTGATCGGCATCAATACGTTTGCTGACCAATCGCCTCGGATCGGTCCCGGCATATCGGGAGCGTTGGTCGTGGGAGAGCTGTCCTCCCTCATCGCTCGTGCAGAAATGACCATTGGCGACCTGCCCACGCCGCCAGCAGGCCGACTGCCAGTCATGCCCGCTATGAATTACCCCGTCGACGTACTCCGCAGCGTTGCTGACACCCTCCCCCTTGAAGTATACGACAGGTCCATAGGTATCAGATTGGGGATGTTCAACGTCACGGTGATCACGCCGCTGATGCAATTTGCCTTCATAAGATCCGCGACCGAGCGGCAGTCGCGAGGTCGTCGCGCTCGAGAGGAACGCGCCGGTGTGCCAAAGAGTGGCCGCTACCGGTCCCAGGGTTACCGTGACTGGAACCAATATGTTGGAGATGAGACCGCCCCCGTAATCGGGATAAGCGTAGAGGCGCGGCTGGCGGGACAGATTACGGGAGATGTGCAGGGCGACGTGGAAGAGGTTCAGATCTTCCGAGCCGGTCGTCTCGTATATCCTGTCCGAGGAGGGAGGTCGGCTGAACGCATTGGGGAGGATGTGATTTACGGCAGCACGCATCCGTGACCAAGGAGGAGGAACCCCGTGACCGAAAGGGGAAGGCACAAACATCGAAGGGGCGTGTTCAGGCGGTCCAAGTCTCCATACTACTGGGCCGACTATGTAGATGCGGCTGGGCGACGCCATCGCCGCTCAACTGGCAAGGAGACACGCCGCGAGGCAGAGCAGGTCCGAGCCAAGTGGCTGGGCGAGAAACCAGGCGTGCTTGTGGACCCCGCATTCGAGGAATTAGTAGAGGATCTACGGGCGGACTACGACGCCCAAGACCAACGTTCGTGGAGAAGGGTCGAACAGGCTCTGACGCACCTGCGGCTTGTCTTCGGCAACAGAAGGGCTAGTCGGATAACTGCACGCGCAGTGAGAGACTACCGAAATGCGCGTTGTGATGCGGGGGCTGCCAAGAGCACGGTGGCCTACGAGCTGGCAGTGCTCCAGAGGATGTTCAACCTCGGGAAGCGAAACGAGAAACTGGACACCATACCGACGTTTCCGGAGTTGCGGGTCAACAACGCTCGCGACGAGTACATCACCGAGGGTGAGTTCGCTGGACTCATGGTCGAGTTATCGACGCCGCTTCTGGGGTTCGTTGCTTTTCGGTATTGCACGGGCTGGTGCGACGGAGAGACGTTACGCCTGCGGTGGACGCAGATCGACTGGAAGAACGGCGAAGTCTTCGTTGAGCGAGGTGCAGCGTCAAAGAACTACGAACCGCGACGCTTCCCATTTCACAATTACCCCGAGCTGCGAGGGGTCCTCGAATCGCAACGAGCCTACACACAGGAGTGCGAGCGTCGCACGGGGCAGGAGATCGAGTTGGTGTTTCACCGAGAGGGCCAGCCGATCAGAACGTTCCGAAGGGCATGGGTAGGTGCCTGCAAGCGCGTCGGCGCGATTGCTCGTGACGGGCGGCCGAAGCGCCCGCACGATCTGTGTCGGAGCGCCGCACGCCGAATGGAACAGGCCGGTATCCCGCGCAGCATCGCCAGGGCTTTATTCGGGCGCCGTACCGAAAGCATCTTCACACGGTACGCCGTGGTGGACGCCGGTCGCGACCTAGCAGCCGGTACGGAAC
This sequence comes from Gemmatimonadales bacterium, assembly GCA_965249575.1. Lineage (GTDB taxonomy): Bacteria > Gemmatimonadota > Gemmatimonadetes > Gemmatimonadales > GWC2-71-9. The sequence goes on from OZ252244.1 coordinate 430,181, forward strand.
GCCTGGCTTCACTGGCGAAAAGGCACATTATAGGCACACCAGCGGCGGAATATCACAAATATGGCGCTCCCGCTGACACAGGAACGCCATACACCACAGCGAGTTATGAACAATAGCGGAGGAGGGACTCGAACCCCCGACACGCGGATTATGATTCCGCTGCTCTAACCAGCTGAGCTACTCCGCCGAAGAGGTTCCGGGTTCCAGGTTCCAGTGGCACCGGTGTCACCGTTCGAATCCGGGTGCCACGCCTAACCCCCAATCCCCTGGCACATGGCACCTGGCCCCTGGAAAAAACTCTACCCCCTCAGTCCCCCACCATCAAGGCTCGCTCTGCTCCACGCGGTAGAGCATCTCCCCCGGTTTGATCATCCCGAACGCCTCGCGCGCTTCCCGCTCCTGCGTCGCCGGATCGGTTTCGAGCGCTTCGGCGAGCGCGCCCAAACTGTCGACCTCGCGGGTGAGTCGCTCAAGCGCGGCTTCTTCGGTCTCGAGGCTGCGCGTGATCGTCCACCAGTCGATCGTGCTGTACTCCCCACCCATCGCCCCGAACACCGCGCCACCCACGACCACGACGGCTGCGAGGACCCGGGTCTTCCTCACAAGCCGTAGAGATCCCCGCCAGGGTAGTGCCCGAAGGCACCGAGCTCCTCCGCGATCCGGAGCAGCTGGTTGTACTTCGCGACGCGATCGGTGCGCGACGCGCTGCCGGTCTTGATCTGGCCGACCCCGGTGGCGACGGCGAGGTCGGCGATGAAGGTGTCCTCGGTTTCGCCCGAGCGGTGGGAGATGACCGCGCCGTATCCGCTGCCGCGTGCCAGCTCGATGCACTGCAACGTCTCGGTGAGCGTGCCGATCTGGTTCACCTTGATGAGCACCGCCGTGCCGACACCGTGCTCGATGCCGCGCTCCAACCGCTTGACGTTGGTGACGAACAGATCGTCGCCCACGAGCTGCACGCGATCGCCGAGGCGCTCGGTCATGACGGCCCAGCCGTCCCAGTCGTCTTCTCCCAAACCGTCCTCGATCGACACGATCGGATACTTGTCGATCCACTGCTCGTAGAGATCGACCATCGCCTGCGCCGAGTGGCGCGAGCCGTCACCCTTCTTGAAGACGTACTGGCCGTCCTGTAACAGCTCGCTCGCCGCGACGTCGAGCGCGATGGCGATGTCTTTGCCGGCCGCGAATCCCGCCGCGTCGATTGCGGACATGACGGCCTCGAGCGCCTCCTCGTTGGACGGGAGCATCGGCGCGAACCCGCCCTCGTCTCCGACCGCGGTCGAGAGGCCCTGCCTGGTGAGCACGGCCTTCAACGAGTGAAACACCTCGACGCCCATGCGGAGCCCGTCGGCGAAGGTCTCGGCGCCGACTGGAACGATCATGAACTCCTGCGCGTCGACGTTGTTCGACGCGTGCGCGCCGCCGTTCAGGATGTTCATCATCGGCACGGGCAGCAGGTGCGCCGTGGGCCCGCCGAGATAGCGGTAGAGCGGCAAGCCGACTTCGGCCGCGGCCGCGCGCGCGACCGCGAGCGAGACCGCGAGCATCGCGTTCGCCCCCAGGTTGCTCTTGTTCTCGGTGTCGTCGAGGTCGAGCAGGGCGGCGTCGATCGCCATCTGGTCCACCGCGGACCGTCCCTCGAGCCGCGGGCCGATGATCTCGTTCACGTTGCGGACGGCGCCCAACACACCCTTGCCGAGATAACGATCGTCCTCGCCATCGCGTAGCTCAACCGCCTCGTGCTCCCCGGTCGACGCGCCGCTCGGCACCGCCGCACGGCCCATCGCGCCGCTCGCGAGCGATACCTGCGCCTCGACCGTGGGATTGCCGCGAGAGTCGAGGATCTCGCGCGCGTGGACTTCGATGATCGTTGCCATTGAGGGGCGGAACCTAGCCGAGGACGTTGGCGGCGTCAACGCGAAGTTGCTCGATCGCGTGACGGGTTTCTGCCATCAGGCGCTCCCGATCTTCGTACTGCATGCCCTCGGTGGAGATCGGCGTGCCGAACAACACCGCGATCGGGTGCGGCGTGAGCCGGATGGTGCCTTTGGGGAGGAGCGTAAACGTGCCGGCACAGTACGTCGGCACGATCGGTACCTGCGCGGCGATCGCGAGCACGAATGGCCCCTTCTTGAACGGCAGGAGATCGCCGGTTCTGCTGCGCGTCCCCTCTGGAAACACGACGGCACTCAGCCCGTGGCGAATGGCGGCCGACGCTTCGTCGTACGCCCCGAACGCGGCCTGCCGATTCTGGCGGTCCACGAAGATGTGCCCCGCGGACGCCATCGCCTTGCCGAGCACCGGGATCTTGGAAAGCTCCTTCTTGGCCACGAAGCGCAACTGTCCCGGGATCGTGGCCCCCAGCGCGAAGATGTCGAACCACGACTGATGGTTCGAGGCGTACACCAGCGGCACCCCACGCGGGATAGCATCGAGCCCCTCGGTTCTGACGGCGGCGCCGGACGCCCGCAACAGCTTCGCCGACCACCGCCGCGTGCACTCGTCGTAGACCCCGCCCGGCCGGTTGGGGATGCCCAACACGCCAGCACCGACCGCCTTGGATCCATACCAAACGGTCTGGACGAAGAGATTGAGAACGAACCAGAGGGTGTGGAACATAAAGAGGCTTCAGGTCTCAGGTGTCGGGTGTCAGTGCTAACGGTGTCGGGTTCGACGTACGGCCGCCATGCCTGCCCCCGGGGATCTCCTGGCACCTCGCACCCGAAACCTGGCACCTAGGCAAAATGCCCAAACGTCCCCTCCACCTCGACCGGCTTCCCTTCCCTTTCCACTGAGACGCCGTCTCCCTCTATGACTCGGCCGATCTCGGTGAGTGGGATTCCAAATTGCGCGGCGAAGTCGTCTATCAGTTCCCCACCCTTCGACGTGTCGAGCGCCACGAGTAGCTCGTACTCCTCGCCACCGACCAGGGCGTCGAGCGGGTCGTCGCTGCCTGAGTGTACGGGCACACGGCCGGCATCGAGGACGAGGGCGACACCCGACGCCGCGGCGAGGTGGCCGGCGTCCCGGGCGAGACCGTCGCTGAGATCGATCATCGTTCGCGCTCCCTTGTCGCGGAGCCACTGGGCCTCCGCGATCCGTGGCGTGGGACGGACGAATCGCTCGCGCGCGGTTCGCTCCGGCTCTCGGCCTGCCTGCCAGGCCCTGAGCGCGGCGTGCGGGCCGCCGAGCGCGCCGGTGACCCAGAGGCCGTCGCCCAGCCGAGCGCCGCCGCGACCGATCGCGGCGCCCTCGCCCTGCAATCGTCCGAGCACCGCGACGTCCACGATCGTGCGCTCGCTCCGAACGAGGTCACCCCCCAACACTGTTGCGCCGACCGAGGCCGCGGCCTCTCCGGCGCCAGCCACTAGCTCGCTCACGTGCTCCTCCGGCCATTCTTCGGAGACGCCGAGGCTCACCAGGATGCCGACCGGTGTCGCGGCGACCGCGGCCAGATCGGACAGCGCGCCGGCGGCCGCGCGCCAGCCGGCCTCGGCCGGGGAAATCCAGCCGAGCCGAAAGTGCACCCCCTCTACGGATAGATCGGTCGAGAGGGCGAGCCGCTCCCCGCCCACGGTGACGATCGCGCAGTCCTCACCGCCCGCGGCGCCCCGGTCGCCCAAGCGGCGCCAGATGCCGCGAATGCGGTCGAACTCACCGCCCGCACCGAGTGGCGTGTGGCTCACTCGACCGGTCACGGGCTGAGCGCGGAACGCGAGAAACGCACGAGTCCGCGATCGGTGCCGACCCAGACGAACCGTTTGGTTGCGGCCAGGTCCCGCACCGGACCCGGAAGGTCGCCCGCAGCGTTGAAGGCCCGGAAATCCCTCGTGGCAAACCGGTAGAAGCCGAACCCCCGCTCGCCGCCCACCCAGACGCCCTCGTCGTCGGCCTCGAGCACCGACACGTAACCGACCGCCTGCGCGGCGAGCCGGTCTTCGGTCCAGATGCCGTCCGGGTCACGCCACGCGAGGTGCTGCGGCCCGGCGACGACCAGCGTCCCCTCCCGATGGGCGGTCGCGACGATAGTCCCGCGCAGGAACGGCAGCGAGTGATACTTGGACGGCACGATGAGCGTCATCGACCGCGCCGTGGCAACGCCCAGACCGGCATCGGTACCGACCCACACGGTGTCCCCGGCGGCTGCCAGCGCGAGGACCGGCGCGCCCCGGCCGCCGTCCACTTGCTGGACGGCCCCTTCGCCATCGACGAGCGCGAGACCGCGCAGCGTCCCAACCCACACGCCATACGGGCTCGGGGCAAGCCGGGTGGCCTGGCGGTCGGGCAGTCCCTCGCGGGTGCCCAGGACGCGCCCCGCCGAGCCGCGCTCGACCAGCACGACGCCGGCGTCGGTCGCCGCCCAGAGCACGTCATCGATCAGCACCAGATCCACAACTTGCCGAAAGCGGAAGCCCGCGATTCGCCCGCCCTCTTCGTACTCGAAGTCCTGTAAGTCCTCGGTCACGTGGGTGAAGCCCACCCGGTACGACCTGCCTCCGGTCCCGACCCACACGCCGTCGGGCCCCGCGACGACCGCGCTGACCGCGTCGGCGAGCAAGCCAAACGGGTGGCGCTCGAATCGGGTGGTGAGGGGATCGACCTGGATGAGACCCAGCCCGTTGGTACCGAAGTAGACATCCTCCGTTTCGGCGACCGTGGCGGCACTGGTGTACTGATACGTCCTGAGCCGGTCGTCGGTGAGCACGTTCGCGCTCAACGTCTCGGCGAACGGGACGCTCCCGATCACAACGCGGAGCCGTTGCGCGGCGACCCTGCGGCCTGGCGCCGGTACCTCGAACGCCGGCGTGGGTATGAGCGCCCCGCGGGCGAGAAACATCCACTGCCTTCCATCGGACAGGTACACCCCGCCGCCGGGATCGCGCTGGTCCAGCATGAGGTCGCGCACGCCGCCCGGGACCCCCACGACCTCGAGGTAATCGAGCACCGGCCGGTAGTGCACCACCCCGGCGTCGCCCGCAATCCACACCGAGCCATCGATGGGGTCGGCGAGCGCGGCGTGCACTCGCTGGACCGGATATCCATCGAGCGGCGTGACCGGCGGCTCCCATCGCTCGAACCGGCGGTCGAACACGGTGAGCCCTCCCCGGGTGGCCGCGAACACGGCCGTGCGGGACGCCGCGACGGCCTCGACCCAGCCGAAGTCCGCCAACACCACCCGCTCGTCGGGCCGCCAACCGCGGGCGCCGCGCTGTCCCCAGGAGTCGGTCCCGCCGGCAAGCGCGGCGAGGAGAGCGAGCGCGCCGATTCTCATCACGCGAGCGCGGGGGGTGCCAGGTCGAGCAGGATCGGCGGCACGAGTATTGGAGGCTCCGCCAGCGCGCGCCACAGATCGGGGAGGCTTTCGAGCACGTCGGCCGGCCGGGTCGACCGCACCCCGTGGAGGGCGGCGGCCAGCTCCGCGCTCCTGCCCATCACCTGGGCGCCGAGTGCCGCGGCGTCTTGCGGTGCGAGCCCGCGTGCCAGGAACGCCGCGATGAACCCCGCGAGCACGTCCCCGGTCCCGCCGGTCGCGAGCGCCGGGTTGCCGGCGGCGACCACGAGGCTCGCCCTTCCGGGCGCGGCGATCACGGTCGGCACACCCTTGAGCAGCACGGTCGCGCCGGAGGCATTGGCTCCGGCCGCTGCGGCGGCGAATCGATCGTCGTCGACCTGTTGCGAGAGGTCGGGGAAGGCCGAACGGAACTCACCCACGTGGGGCGTGAGCACCCGCGGGCGACGCGTGGCTGGCCCACTCGGTATGGCATGCAGCGCGTCCGCGTCGACGACGATCGGCTTTTCGGTCTCTAGCAACGCCTTCACGAACGGACCGCGGTCCGGGTGGCGCCCGAGCCCGGGCCCGACGGCAATCGCGTCGGCCCACTCGAGGGCCTCCGCGAGCCCGGGGTCGACGTCGGGCCCCAGGCTCGTGGGAACCGTGAGAGCATCCGGTAGGCTCGCCTGCGCGGCGCGAACGGTCGCCTCGGTCGCGGCGATCTTGGCGAGCCCCGCACCGGCCTCGAGCGCGGCCCGCGCGGCGTGAATCGCCGCTCCCGCCATCCCGTGATCGCCACCCACCACCAGCACCCGCCCCCTGTCGCCCTTGTGCATGTCCGCCCGAAACCCCGGCAGCCGTTCGCCAGCCCAGCGATCATCCACGACAGACGGCCAGTCCCGATCGGCCTCGGGGAACCCGATATCAATGGCCACCAATCGGCCGCACCGGTCGCGGGCCAGCAGGTGCCCTCGCCTCAAGCCCCCGAACGTGACGGTCAACGCTGCCCGCACCGGCCCATGAACCTCGCCGGTCGATAGGTCGAGACCGGTCGGTCCGTCAACGGCGGCGATCGGCGATCCGTGCGCGGCCAGCCCCTCCGCCAGGTCACCGACCTTGCCCCTGAGCAGTCCCGACGCCCCGGTGCCGAGCAGCCCGTCGATGAGGACTCCCGCCCGCGGCCACTGTGCCGCTGAATTCATCAGCTCCACGCCCTCGTCCAGCGCCAGTTGGCGATTGGACTCGCAATCGGGCGACCGCTTGGATCCGGTTTCCACCGCCCATACCCGCGTGCCCATTGCCCGGAGCGCCCGGGCGATGACCCAGCCGTCGCCCCCATTGTTGCCGTGACCGGCGGCGACCAGGACACCTTCGCTACTTGCCAGCTTATCACCGAAATGCCGGGCCACGACCTGCGCCGCGCCGCGGCCCGCCGATTCCATGAGCACCCGGCTCGGTACCTTGGCGACTTCCCGGGCGCGGCGGTCCCAGGCCGCGGCCTGTGCGGCGTCTATGACTGGCAACAGTGACATGGAATCAAGTATACGAGGAGCGGAGCGGGGGGGCCCGCGCGTCTTAAACGTCGCGGGGGCCGGCCCCGCATTCTACGTCATGCCCGATCGGGGCCCTACTTGAAGCTCTGCCCGATCGCTCGACCGAGCGAGATCTCGCCGTTATCGATTCTGAGATTGAAGCCGCAATCGGGGTTCGTGCAGACCCAGGCCTTGTAGGTGATGGGCGCCCCGTCACGCCCGTAGTCGGAGAGTGGAATCAGCAGCCCGTTGGTACACTTCTGACACCCTGGCCATCCCTTCTCCTCCATGGTGCACCCCCAGTCTCCAACGCCGCCGGTTAGGGAAGGGCTCTGGCCCGACCCGCTACGGGGCTTCTACGGAGCGTCGCATCCCCGCCCACGGGTAATCACCGTCAAACGCGTTGGCAAAGTCGTAAACGGACACGAAGTCGTCAAGCTGATCGTCGGGCTGCCGCACGAGCAGGCCGATCTCGATCAACACGAATACGATGCGCCCGATGTCTTCCGTTCCCGAAACGCCCCAGTGCGACAGGACGGTTCGCGCGGTGAGGCCGAATCGCTCCACGGCGAAGTCCCGGCACGCCCAGGCCAGTTCCGCGCCCGAAATGTGGCGCCGCTCCGGCAACTGCTGCTGGCGGAATTCCAGGGCCGCGAGCACGAACAGGTATGCCCGCTCGTGGTACCGGCCATCCAGGGCCCGGATCCTGTCCAGGACCTCGTCTGAAAACCGAAGCTCGTTCACGGCTACAAAGGTGGGATTCCGGCGCTCAAGGAGCAAGAGGGAGACCGCCGGCCCAGAGGCTCAGCGGGTCGCTCCCTGCGGCGTGCCAGCATGAAGCGGGAAGGCGGCGGTCATCTCGCGAACCTCGGCGGCCACTGTCCCGAGGGTGTCGTCGTCAGGGGATGTCAGCACCGAGTCGATGAAATCGACGATCCGCCGCATCTCCTCGACGCCCATCCCCCGGGTGGTCACCGCCGGCGTGCCCAGGCGGATGCCGCTGGTCACGAACGGAGAGAGGGTCTCGCCGGGGATTGTGTTCTTGTTCACGTGAATTCCGGCCCGACCCAGCAGCTCCTCGGCCTTCTTGCCGGTGAGGCTTCGAGACCACAGGTCTACCAGCAGCACGTGGGTGTCGGTTCCTCCTGACACGAGATCGTATCCGTGATCGACGAGCGCCTCGCACATGGTGATGGCGTTGCGCACTACCTGTGCGGCGTACTCTTTGAACGCCGGTTGCAGGGCTTCGTGGAACGCCACCGCTTTCGCGGCGATCACGTGCAGCAGCGGCCCGCCCTGGCATCCCGGAAACACCTGCTTGTCGATCGGCTTGGCGAGCGCTTCCCGGCTCAAGATGAACCCACCGCGCGGGCCGCGGAGGGTCTTGTGCGTTGTGCTCGTGACGATGCCGGCATGCGGAATGGGAGAGGGATGGACGCCGCCCGCCACCAAACCCGCGAAGTGAGCCATATCGACCATGAGCGTCGCGTCGACCTCGGCCGCCACTTCGGCGAACGCCTCAAAATCGATGATGCGGGGATAGGCGCTTCCGCCGCACACGATCAACTTCGGACGCTCTCGCCGCGCCAGATCCCGTACCTCGTCCATGTCGATCAAGCCGGTACTCACATCGACGTGGTAGGGGATGGGACGGAACAGTCTGCCGCTCACGTTGACCGAGGATCCGTGGGTCAGATGACCGCCGTGCGGGAGGGCGAGCCCCATGAAGGGGTCACCCGGCCCCAGCACCGCGAGGAACGCGGCGAAGTTGGCCTGCGCCCCGCTGTGCGGCTGAACGTTCGCATGCTCCGCGCCAAACAGCTCGAGCACTCTGGAGATCGCCAGCCGCTCGACCTCGTCGACGACCTCGCATCCCCCATAGTAACGCCGGCCCGGATAGCCCTCGGCGTACTTGTTGGTCAGCTCGGTCCCCGCCGCCTCCATGACCGCCCGCGACGTGAAATTCTCCGAGGCGATCAGCTCGAGGCCGCTCTCCTGCCGCGCCGCCTCGCGCCGGATCAGCTCATGAACCGTCGAATCCTGGTCCTGCAGGCTCGCCTGTCTGCCGATCACGTCTCCCTCTCGATTTTCTCGACTCGCCTCGTGTGGCGACCGCCTTCGAACGGGGCGTCCAACCACCGCCTGAGAATCTCTACCCCAAAGTCGGCCTCGATGAACCGCGCCGGGAGTATCAGCACGTTCGCGTCGTTGTGCCGCCGCGCCAGCTCCGCGATCTCCGGCTATCAAGCGAGTGCCGCCCTCACACCCGGAAACCGATTGGCGGTGTAAGACATCCCGAGCCCGGTTCCGCACATCAGGATGCCGCGGCGCGCCGCACCGGAGCTCACCTCGTGGGCTACCGGTTTCGCGTAATCCGAGAAGTCCGTCGACTCATCCGAATGCGTGCCGAGATCGTCCGGCTGAAAGCCGAGCTTTTCCAGCTCGACCTTGATTCGCTCCTTCAGTCGGTAGCCCGCATGGTCCGACCCGATCGGAATACGTTCGCCCATGGCTCGCCTTCGGTCACGCCGCCGCCGCCCACGTCGCGCGGACGGCTCGGCTCGCCGCGTAAGTTTATTGCGGACTTGGGATTCGCGCCACCACATGTATGCTTTTTCGGGCGGGAGCGACTGCCCACCGCGCGCGGCACTGCCTGATTCAATTGCGCCTCCTACGACATTCCGGTAGTGTTTTCGGTCATCTCGGTCTCGGGCAGGGGGTTTCCATGGCGGGTTTCGAGGGCATCAAGTGGGCTCCGCAGCAGATGCGGTATCTGCTGCAGGACAAGTCGTTCGAGCTGACCGACCCGGCTGCGAAGGCCTCCGCGGTTTCCCGTTCCACTCATTACGGGATGTTTCTGGCGTTCGAGGGCATCCGTTTTTTCATGAAGAAGAACAGCCAGCGACAGCTCGAGGTCGTCTTTCTGAACGTGCGGAAGAACTTCGAGCGGTTTCGGCGCAGCATGTCCTACAACCTGGGGCGGAGCCAGCAAGGACTCCTTCCAACGGTCGAGGAGCTGACCGATATCTTCGTCAACCGCTTTTTCAGTGCGCCCGAGATGCGTGAGTTCCTGGAAGAGAGCGCAGACCTCGGCGCCCAGGGGTACCTGCGCCCGTTCACGCTGGATGAAGAACAGTCGATCGGGGTCACCTTCCCGGGCCAGCCTTCCATTCGAGCCGTCGTGAGCCGCTACGATCGGTATCTCGGCGAGCCGTTCTCGGGCGTGGCCGTCCCCAACCTCGTTCGTGCCGTCGCCGCCAACGGCACCGGGTGCCTCAAACTGGGCGTCAACTACCTGATGAGCGTAAAGGCCATCGACTACGCCAAGTCCATCGTGCCGGACGCGGCCTCGGCGCTGTTCCTAGACGACCAGACGCACATAATGCTCGAGAATCGGCACGTCACCGAGTGGGACTCTTCGTGCTGTCTCTTCGCCCTGCGCGACGGCACCGTCATCAAGATCCCCGAAGGCAAGCTGCTCCTCCCATCGATCACGATCTACGGGATCGTGTGCATTCTCCGACAGATGGGTGTCGAGGTCGTGGAGCGGGAGCTGACCTACGGTGAGCTAGTCGAAAAAGCGAAGGCCAACGAGATCGTCACGGTGTGCAGCGTCGGCACCGCGGGCATCCTGAGCCGCTGCCAGCAGGTCCTGCTGATCGACGAGAAGGGCAACACGCTCGCGACGCAGACGGCCATACCCGATCACGAGCTGTACGCCAAGCTCGGCGAGGCGCGGGATTACTACTGGGACATTTACCAGGAAAAGGTCTCGGTTCCCGAAGGCATGGAGCTCAACAAGTACCCGATCGGCGCGCACGAGCTTGCCCGTACCGCCACCCCCCAGAAGAGCGCGACCAGGTGAGCGCGGCAACCGACCTCGCCCGCATCCCGCCGGCTCAGTTCTGCAGTTACCTAAAGAACAAAGGCCTCCCCGCGGCCCGGCGATCATCGGGGATTGCTAGAGACGGATGGTGGTGAGTGGTGAGTAGGGATTGGTGGTTAGGGGTTAGGGGCCAGAAACTACGGCTAGAGACCTGAAACCTGACCCCCGACACCTCGCTAACGCCTCTTAAACCGATCGCCAACTGCCAACCACACACACCCCACCCCCAACGCCAAGCTGAGCGGCGAGTACAGCCAGGTGTCCCAGATCGCGAATTGCGAATCTGAGATCGACTTGAAGAATCCGAGTACCCGAAACTCACCGATCGCCCGAAGCACAAACACGAGCCCGAGCGCCGCGCACGAAAACCTTACCAGGCGCGGTGTGATGTTGGCGAAGATGAGACGGCCACGTGCAAGAACGATCAAGGCAGCTAGGGCAAGGGCCACCGCGACTGTCAAGGAACCGAATGCAGAGGGCCTGGGCTGCGGCCTCCCAGGCATAGCCGGCATAACCGCTGTTGGGGCATCGCCAACTGCCCAAGCAATGTGGAATGCGCTCAGCACCGCAAACACGACCGCCAGGGCGATCGATACCACTCTCACCCGATGGGCGGCTAGTGTCTCGGTTTGGCTATCTCGCACCGGAACCTATCCCCTTACTCCCTGATCCCTAACCCCTAACTCCTGGCACCTGGCACCTGGCACTTGGCACTTGGCACCTGGCACGTGGCACGTGGCACGTGGCACCCCATTCCCTATCCCACTCTGGAGAAGAAGTACACCGCCAACCCATTCGGGTCGCTCACAATGAAGCTGCGATGCCCCCACGTTTGCGTTTTCAGCCCTTCCTTCACAGGGACATTTCGGGCGAGCACACGCCCGTACAACTCGTCCACTTGCTCGACCTCAATGACTATCCAGATGCCTTGCGGGGGTCTGGAATCCCAGGCAGTATCGCTTCCCTTCTGCTGAGGAGTCGCAATCACCTCGACGATCCCGGAGGCGGCGCGGAAGAGCGTGCCTCGGTCGTCTCGGCCACGATCCCAGCTCTCCGCGACGGGGAGCTCGAGCGAGTCGCCATAAAATGCTGTCGTCGCTTCGTAATCCTGTGCGAAGAAGGCACACCGGAACTCGCCGTTTGTCATCCCCATCTCCTTACGAGTCGTCTCGAGTGTGAAATACCCGCGAGGCCCGGGATGGGGACCTGCCAACGGCGATTCCGGGCCCGTATCACCGTCGATCGTCCTTCGCTTGACCGAGCTAGCAGTCAGGCGATAGCGGATAAAACGCTCACCATCAACGATGCCCTCCCCGTCCCGGCGAAAGCCCAATCGCAAAATCCCGGCCACGCGCGTCCGAGTTGGAGGGAGGAGCATGATGACCGAATCGACGCCGAGCTCCTCGAAGGCATGGTCGACGATGCGTGGGTAGAGGGCTCTCGCCGCCCCCCAGCAGCTCGGATCAAGCACCATCCCAACGTCTGCGTCGTCACCCTCCGGCTGCAATCCACCCCAGCCGATGAACTCCTCGTTAAGAAAGAACGCCCAGGGCCCGTAACCGTTCTCTTTCCACATTCGCTCCTTTGCCGCCATGAATTTTTCGCACTCGGCCGGACCGAAGTGGCCTCGTGCCAGGGGAAGGTGACGGCGTACCCGGGGGTCGTTCATGAGCCGCATGACCGCCTCGGGATCGACTTCAGTGAGACGTTTGAAGACGATCATTTGGTAGTCGCGCCCTATCATGCTCTGACCCGGCGATCGACGTTCGCCTCAATTCCGCTCAACGGGTCCTTCGAAAGACTTGCTTCACCCTTCGCTCGCCCAGGGTGTCACTCACCGTGCGATCGAGTACCAACGTCTGCCGGTTGTCCATCATCTGGATGCGGTCTACCGCAGTGAACTCACCGCCTCGAGTGACCGCGCTGGTTCTCATGACCAACACGGCCCACTCCCACATGGCGGTGCTGCGGCGAACTTCGCCGGGCAACTCGTTGACACACTCCTGGCCGTCAGTGGTGCAGCTGAAGGAGAACTGGCGCGGCCCCTGGTCGTCCTCCACGGCAACTGTTACCGCGATTTCCGGATCCTGGTGGTCGACCGTCCAGGTCCAGACTATGTCCCGCGCGGGCGCCCCCCCGATCATTCGGCTCTCACCGGGATCGAGCCTCCAAACACCGGTCAGGACTGGGGGCGGCGGCGGTCGGTTCGAGTTGTCCATGTCGGAAAAGATGAACCATCGCCCACAAGGCCCTTTCTGGAGCGTGAGCGTGAACTTCCCGGCATCGGGATCGCTGTGCTTCTCGGCGTAGCCGCCGATTATGTAGGCGACCGAGCGGCTGATCTCGTACGCGATTGCGCGAAGAGCGAGCGGCCCACGACCTCCGCCATAGTAATCAGCGATTGCAGCGCGACCGCGGATTGGGGGGCGACCGCCCGAGAGCACAAACCCATCCTCCGCGAAGAGCGCGGCCAGCTCCGCCCCTCCGGCGCGATAGGCACTTTCGTAGTCGGTGAGAACCCGGGCGAGCTCGGCGGGAAGCTCCACACTGGGAGAGAGCGACACCGCACCCTGTTGTGCAGTGGCGGAGAAAGCGAGAAATGTGAGAAAGCTTGTGGCGATCAACGTGGGCATGCCGTCCCCTCCGTCGCCGGCCGGCTCGGGTACTCAGCTCGGGACCTTTCGCCCGTCGCCCCGCACCAATCTCAGTGCGCGTACAGCCCGCGCGCGATGACCATGCGCTGGATCTCGCTCGTCCCCTCGTAGATCTGGATCACCTTCGCATCGCGGAACAGACGCTCGACCGGATAGTCCCGCATGTACCCGTACCCACCAAAAATCTGTACCGCCTCCGTCGTCACCCACATGGCGCACTCCGACGCGAAGAGCTTTGCCATGCTGGCGATCGTCGTCGCCTTCTCGCCGCGGTCAGCCGTGTGGGCGGCCTCGTGCAGCAACGAGCGGGAGGCCGCGACGTGGGTGGCCATGTCGGCGAGCTTGAACTGGATGGCCTGAAAATCCTTGAGCGGGGTCTCGAACTGCTTGCGCTCGGCGGCGTACGTGAGGGAATGCTCCAACGCCGCTCGCGCGATGCCGAGTGCCTGAGCCGCCGCGCCCATTCGGCCGCGGTCGAGACCCTCGAGCGCGTAGATGAATCCGCTTCCCACGTCGCCCAAGAGGTGTTCCGGCCCGAGCCGGACGTCGTTCAGCGCGAGCGTGGTCGTATGAGACGCCCGAAGCCCCATATTGTCTTCCGGCTTCCCCGGCTCCACGCCTGGTGTGTCGGCCGGAAGGATGAACGTCGAGATGCCGTGGGCGCCCTTGGGATCGTCGGGCGAATCCGTCCGCGCCATCAGGAGAATCACGTCGGCCGTGTCCCCGTTCGTCACCCACGCCTTGGTCCCTTCCAGTACCCAGCTCTCCCCATCGAGCCGCGCTCGGGCCTTGAGCGAGGCGGCGTCCGACCCACTGTCGGCCTCCGACAGTGAGAACGCCGCGAGGAGTTCGCCGGTCGCCATGGGCTTGAGCCAGCGGTCCTTCTGCTCGGGGGTCCCGTGCTGGAGCAACATCCCGGAGGCGATCGAGTTGTGAATGCTCAGCGAGATCGCGACGCCCGCGTCGGCGGTCGCGATTTCCTCGACCACCATCAGGTACGTGAGCGTGTCCAGACCGAGGCCGTCGTAGTCCTCCGGAATGAGCATCCCATAGAATCCGAGCTCGGCAAGCTTTCGCATCGTTTCTGCAGGGTACTCGGCCTTGCGATCCCACTCGGCCGCGTAGGGTGCGATCTCGCTCTGCGCGAAATCGCGTGCCAGCGCCACGATCTCACGACGCTGCTCCTCGGTGTGATTCTCCAGCTCAACGGTTGTCATAGAATCCGCGCCCGCGTTTTCGACCGAGCTGCCCCGCGGCTACCACCCTTCCGGAGCAAAGGATCATGGACGGTATTTGTCGTCTCCCAACCCGTCACGCAACACCCCGAGGATCGAAGGAGGACCGTTTCAAGTCGTCCCCTCTCGAGCGCGATCGGGCATTGCCCGGCGCCGAAGCACGCTCCGGGCCAGGAGGATCGTGACGCCGGCCATCACGAGGGTGCTGGCCACGCCGCCCTCCGGCCCGAAATCTCCGCCCGTAAGCCACGCCGCGGTGCCGGCGCCGTACTCGAGAGCGGGAAGCTCGAAGCCAACGCCGCTCACGGGCGCATCCGCCCCGACCCCCAGTCCCCAGTTCCAGCCGAGGTGCAATCCCCAGGCCGCCGGGAGACCACCGGGAGTGAAGAACGCGGCACTCAGGACCAGCGAGGCGAGCGCGATGTTTGCGAGCCCGAGCCCGGTGACCTCGGGATTGGCAAGATGTGCCAGCGCAAACAACAGCGCCAGGCCGGCACTAGCCGGCACCGGGCCGACGACCTCGGCCAGCCTGGCCAGCGGGAACCCGCGGAACAGGAGCTCCTCCGCCAGCGCGGCGACCGCGAGCCCCGCTGTTACGCCCAGGGCCGCGAACGCGTAGGCCGACACTGGTTCGCCGGTGATCCCGACGCGGGCACCGCCGAACGCGACGCCCACGAACAGCACCGCCGCGGCCATGCCGAGACCGATCGCGCTTCCCCACCCGAACCACACCGTCGAGCGCCGCACCCCGGGCCATCCCATCCAGGCCCCCGTGCGCCACTTCGCAAGCACCCAGATGCCGTTCGCAATCGCGGCTGCCGCCGCGAGTTGTGCCAGCTGAGGCACGAAAGGAGGCGCCCACTCGCTCCCCAGGCCCTCCGGCCACAACAACCCCAGCACTGCCCACAGCACGGCCACGACACCGTAGTACCCAAACACCGCGAGGACCGCGTGCCCGGTCGCAAGCGCCCGCTCGGGAAAGAACCCGCGGTCCGTCAGAGAAGGTCGCGAACCGCGCCGCCAAGTCGGCGGATGATCACGGATGCCAGCAGAACCTTGACGGCGTCGCCCGCCAAGAACGGGAGGGATCCCAATCGGAGGGCCGCCCCGACGTCCCCGCCCAGCGCCGCGAGGTGCGCCACCCCACCCAAGTGAATGATGATCACGCCAATCAACGCGCCCCCGACGACGTTGGCCCAGCTTTGACGGGCCGCGATCTGTCCGACCGCGACCGCAGCCACCGGGAACGCGAGCAGGTAGCCGCCCGTGGGGCCGAGGAGGCGAGCGAGCCCCGGCAATCCAACAGGCGCGAACACCGGTATCCCAGCCGCTCCGATGGCCAGATAGGTCACCAGGCTCGCCGCCGCCAGCCGAGGCCCCAAGAGTCCACCGACGACCAGTACCGCCGGCACCTGGAACGTCAACGGGACCGGTGTGCCCGGAAGGGGCACCGCGGCCTGCGCGCCCAGTGCCACCAGGAGCACGCCGGCGCCCACCGCCGCCACGCGGCGCCAGACCCCGAGGGAGATCGCGCGTGTAGAGACGGTGCGAGCGTTATGCACTGATCCGAATCCTCGGTGCGCGGTGACGAGCGTGTTGCGCCCTGCGCCGGCGAGTCCCGAAGCGCGCGTCGGTGGGGCCTGTCCCGTGACCGATCGGCCACCCACAAGCGAACCGCAGGGCGCGGTGGGACACGCCGGCTGGGGCGCTCCGCGCGCAGTGAATCACGCCCGCTCGACGCTCAGGGCCACGGCGTTTCCGCCCCCGAGGCACAGCGTCGCGAGTCCCGTAGCGGCGTCCCGGTCTTTCATCGCATACAGGAGCGTCGTCAGGACGCGCGCGCCGCTCGCGCCGATGGGGTGGCCGAGTGCCACGGCGCCGCCGTTCACGTTGACGCGATCCCAATCGAATCCGAGTGCCCGCCCGTCGGCGAGCGTCTGGACGGCAAACGCCTCGTTCACCTCGATGAGATCGTAATCGCTGACTTTCGACTTGGCTTTCGCCATGAGGTTCTCGACCGCAACGATCGGCGCAAAGAACAAGTCCTTGGGCTCGCCCCCACCGGTCGCGTAGGCAGTCACCCGCCCCAGCACCTCGAGACCGTGTGCCGCCGCGAAGGCCTCGGACGTGACGACGAGGGCGCTCGCCCCATCGTTCAGCCCCGGGGCGTTACCTGCCGTAACGGTCCCATTTTTCTCGAACGCGGGCTTTAGCGCCGCAAGCGCCTCGGCGGAGGTGCCCTTACGCGGGCTCTCGTCCTTGTCGATCACCGCCGAGCCCTTCCGCCCACGCACCTCGACCGGCACGATCTCGGCTGAGAACCGGCAGCTCTCGATGGCATCCACCGCCTTGCGATGGCTCTCGAGCGCGAACTGATCCTGCTCTTCCCGCGTGACCTTCGCCTTCTGGGCTGTGTACTCGGCATGCACGCCCATGTGGCAGTCGCCGAAAGAGCACCAGAGACCGTCGTGGATCACGCCGTCGAGTATCTGTTGGTGGCCGAACTTCACGCCCTTGCGAAGACCGTACTGATAGTGGGGCGCCGTGGACATGGATTCCATGCCGCCTGCCAGGATGCACTGCGCATCCCCCGCCTTGATGGCCTGGGCGGCAAGCATCACGGCCTTCAGGCCGGAGCCGCACACCTTGTTGATCGTCATCGCTGGCACGGTGCCCGGAACCCTGCCGAGGATGGCCGCCTGGCGGGCGGGGGCCTGGCCGGAGCCGCCCTGCACCACGTTACCCAGAATGACCTCTTCGATGGCGGACGGCTCGATCCCGGCCCGCTCGACGGCCTCCCGCACGACGATGGCGCCCAGGTCCGGTGCCCTCAGCGAGCTCAGGCCGCCCAGGTATCGCCCGATCGGCGTCCGCGTAGCGCTCACGATGACAGCCGTTCGATCCTTCTCAGTCATAGACAACATCCCTCAAATATCCTCGCATGATATAACGCCAATCCGCGCGCCCGAGTTCGTGCGCGGGCAGAATAGCCACCGGTGCCGACCGCCTCAACCCTCACCACCGAGGGAGCTGGCGCGCGTTTGAATCTCCCGCCGGACCCGTGCGAGGAACTCGTCTACTCCGACGATCTCCTGCTTCTTCTTGTTGGCGCCACGGACCCGAACCGCCACGGTACCCTGCTCGACCTCCCGTTTCCCCACAACGGCCATGTACGGGACCTTCATCAGCCCCCCGTCCCGAATCCGATAGTTCAGGGTGTCGCTCCGCCCATCCACCATCGACCGCACGCCCGCAGCGCGGAATCGTTCGTGAATGCCGCGCGCGGCCTCGGCCTGGTCGTCGGTGATGGGAATGACCCGCAACTGCTCCGGCGAAAGCCACAGCGGGAACGCACCGGCGTAGTGCTCGATCATCATGCCGGCGAACCGCTCGATCGTGCCCAGAATGGCGCGGTGGATCATCACCGGTCGATGCGCCTTGTTGTCGGCCCCGATGTACTCGAGCTCGAACCGCTCGGGCAACTGATAGTCCAGCTGGATCGTCGTTCCCTGCCATTCGCGACCGATCGCGTCGGTCATCTTGATGTCGATCTTCGGGCCGTAGAACGCTCCACCCCCGGCATCCAACCCATAGGTGAGGCCCCGGCGGTCGAGCGCCGCGGCCAACGCTTTTTCCGCCAACTCCCACGCGGCGTCCTCCCCCATCTTCTTTTCCGGCCTCGTCGCGAGATCGATCCGATACTGAAAGCCGAAGACCTGACCCAGCACGTAATCGGTCAGATCGAGCATCTGGAAGATCTCTTCCTCGATCTGGTCTTCACGCAGGAAGACGTGGGCGTCGTCCATGGTCAGTCCGCGGACCCGGAGCAGTCCGTGCAGCGTGCCGGAGAGCTCGTTCCGGTAGACGTTGGCTATCTCCGCGAGGCGGATCGGAAGATCGCGGTAGGAGCGCTGCCTCGACGCATAGATCAACGTGTGCATCGGGCAATTCATGGGTTTCAGCCGATACCGCACGTCGTCCGATTCGCCCTCGCCGGCAGCCGTCGCGGGGAACTGCACGTGCTCGTAGAGGGGAAGGTGCCCCGACCGGCGGAAGAGCTGCTCGCGGGTGACGTGTGGCGTGTATACCAAGTCGTAGCCCCGCTTCACCACCTCGCCTTCGATGAGCTGCCGCAACTCGTGCTGGATGGTCGCGCCCCTGGGATGCCACAGGATCAGCCCGGGGCCCACGTCCTCGTGGATGCTGAACAGGTCGAGCTGCTTCCCCAGTGTCCGGTGATCCCGCCGCGCCGCCTCCTCGAGCCGCTGGGTGTAGGACTCGAGGTCGGCCTTTTTGAACCACGCGGTTCCGTAGATCCGCTGCAGCATCTGCCGCCGGGAATCACCGCGCCAGTACGCTCCCGCCGCGTGCAGGAGCTTGAAGTGCTTGATGCGCCCGGTGTGCGGGACGTGAGGCCCGCGGCACAAGTCGACGAACGGCCCGTTCGTATAGACTGAGATCGTCTCGTCGTCACCCAACTCGCTGAGACGCTCGAGCTTCAGCGGGTCGTCGCGGAACTGCTTTTCGGCTTCGACGCGGTCGACTTCCTCCCGCACAAACGAATCGTCCGCTTTGACGACCTCGCGCATGCGGGCTTCGATCCTCTCGAGGTCGTCGGGTGTGAACGGTCTTTCCACCTCGAAATCGTAGTAAAAGCCGTCATCGATGGGTGGCCCGAAACCGATGTTGGCATCGGGAAACAGCTGCCGCACGGCCGTGGCCAGAACGTGGGCGGAGGAGTGCCTGAGAACCGCGAGCGCGTCGGGATCGTCTTCCGTCAGGATCTCGAGCCGAGTGTCGATGGTAATTGGCCGGTCGAGATCCCACACGTCCCCGTTGACGCGGGCGGCCACCGCGGCCTTGGCGAGCCTGGCGCCGATGTCGGCGGCGACCTCCCCCGCAGGAGTTCCGGCGGCGACTTCGCGCACGCTTCCGTCGGGGAGGGTTATGCGTATCGTCTCTGCCATGCGCTGGTTTCGGTTGACGGCTATTCGGGTGCGTTGCGGGATGACCACCGCCGCGCGGGCGGCCGCGGCTATACCGGCGGCGGCCGCAAGTCCTTATAATTCTAGCGCGTGCACTCTTTTCGTGCCATGGAGGACACCTGCCGCGACACACACATGAAGATTCGAGCATCGTCGGCGACCTGCTCGTCGCAGCCCTCAGTTTTGCGGGCGGGCTGTTCGGCGGGATCGTGGCCGGGAGTCTACTCGGGCGGGTCAACTCGGACAGCCTGCGGCACGCGGTTCGCTCCCTCCGGCGCGAGGAGCGCCGCACACCCATCGATCCCGAACGGCTCGCCGACGAGGTCAATGAGGCACTCCTCGCGAACCCCGCGACCGAGTCGCTGGACGTCTCCGTCAGGGCCGTGGACGACGATCTGCTCGAGCTCACGGGCATCGCCCCCGACGATGACGCGCGCCGGATTGCTGGCGCCGTCGCGGCCGAGGCAGCGGGCGGCGCCGTTGTGGTCAATCGCATCCTCGTCGAGGGGAGCGACGTCACCCGCCAGAAATCGGGGCCGGCTTCGGGCACGTCCTGATTCCGGGGCCGACTCGAGAACCTGAGCACATGACCCGGGCCGCCCTCGCTCCCCAATACGATCCGTCCACGACGGAGGCGCCGGCGTACGCACGGTGGCAGGAGGCCGGCGTCTTCACCGCGAGGGCCGGGACCGAGCGCGAGCCCTACGTCATCGTGATCCCGCCGCCCAACGTCACAGCCATGCTCCACATGGGACACGGGCTGAACAACACGTTGCAGGACGTGCTGATTCGGTTCGAGCGAATGCGGGGCCGTGAAGCCCTTTACTTGCCGGGCACTGACCACGCCGGCATCGCGACACAGAACGTCGTGGAGCGCCTGCTCGCTCAGGAAGGCAAGACGCGGCAGGATGTCGGCCGGGACGCGTTCGTCGAACGCGTATGGTCCCACGTACATGAGACCGGTGACACGATTCTGGAACAACTCAAGGCCATCGGCTGCTCGTGCGACTGGTCCCGGACGCGTTTCACCCTCGATGACGGATATTCCGCCGCCGTCCGCCGCGTGTTCGTGACGCTGTTCCAGCAGGGACTCGTGTATCGGGGCCACCGCATCATTCACTGGTGTCCCCGGTGCCTTACCGCTCTCTCCGACGAAGAAGCGGAGTCCCGGGAGACCGACGGGACGCTCTACCACATCCGGTACCGCCGGGCCGGTGATGCCACGGACGGGGGCGACGTCATGGTGGCAACCACCCGGCCCGAGACGATGTTCGGCGATATCGCCGTCGTCTATCACCCCGACGACGCCCGCTTCGAAGGCCTGCGGGGCCGGTCGGTAGAAATCCCCCTGTCGCGGCGAGTGATCCCGGTCGGCACCCATCCCTCGGTCGAACGGGAGTTCGGGACCGGCCTCCTCAAAGTCACTCCGGCTCACGACGCAAGCGATTTCGAGATCGCTGCCGACCTGCCGGGCGACAAAAAGCCCGTCATCATGACCGAGAACGGCAAGATGGCGGATGTGGAGCGCGTGCCTGCCGATCTCCGCGGCATGGATCGGTTCGATGCGCGCGCGCGCATCGTCGAACAGCTGAGCCAAGCCGGTCAGCTGGCCAAGAAGGAATCGCATCGCTACTCGCCCCGACATTGTTACCGTTGCGGCACCGTCGTCGAGCCGCGGCTGTCCGATCAATGGTTCGTGAAAATGCGGCCGCTCGCCGATCGGGCACTCGACGAATACCGGGCGGGACGGCTCCGGATCCTCCCCGAACGATGGGGCTCCGTCTACGAAAACTGGCTGGCCGGCATCCGGGACTGGTGCATTTCCCGGCAGCTGTGGTGGGGGCACCGGATTCCCGCATGGTATTGCGAGGGCGGATGCGGGCACGTCACCGTCGCCGAAGCCGATCCAGCTGCCTGCGAGGAGTGCGGCGGAACGGTGCGTCAGGACCCGGACGTGCTGGACACGTGGTTCTCGTCGGCTCTCTGGCCGTTCGCGACGCTCGGCTGGCCGGAGGAGACCTCCGACCTGAAGCGGTTCTACCCCGGGCACACGCTGGTGACCGGCCCCGATATCATCTTCTTCTGGGTCGCGCGCATGGTGATGATGGGATACCACTATCTCGGCGAGCGGCCGTACCAAACGGTTGTGTTGAACGGCATTGTCCGGGACACGCAACACCGGAAGATGTCCAAGTCGGCTGGCAACGGCATCGATCCACTGGAGGTGGTCAAGCGATTCGGCGCCGACGCCCTGCGGTACACGGTGGTGGCGGCGGCGCCGGTGGGTACGGACGTCGTTCTCGATCCGGACGACCTCGAGACCAGCTTCGCACCCGGCCGGAATTTCGCGAACAAGCTGTGGAACGCCGGCCGGTTCGTGCTCGCGAACTTCGACGGGGAGCCAACGCCGGTCGAGAGCCTCGATGCGGCGCAGTTCGAGCTTGCGGACCGGTGGATCCTGTCGCGCACACAGCGGGCCGTAGCCGCGGCTACGGAGGCGTTCGAGCGGTTTCGGCTGAGCGACGCCGCCAACGAGATCTATCACTTCGTATGGAACGAGCTGGCCGATTGGTACATCGAGCAGGTGAAACCACGCCTTTACGGAAGCGCGCCCGGCGACGACGTCGCGCGTGGTATTCTCGCTTACGTGCTCGATACCGGCCTCCGCATGCTGCACCCCGTGGTGCCCTTCGTGACTGAAGAGCTCTGGAGCCACCTGCCCGGCGAGCGGGAGCCGCTGCTGGCCCGTGCGGCCTGGCCACGACCCATCGACCGGCTGATCGACGAAGAGGCCGAAGACCGGTTCGCGAGAGTCCAGGCGCTGGTAACCGCCGTGCGGGCTATCCGTTCCGAGTATGGCGTACAGCCGGCGCAGCTCGTCCGCGCCATGGTACAGCCGGCGAGCGTCGACGCATCGGAGTCGTTCAACGCGGAGGAGCGCACCATCCAGCGGCTGGCGAAGGTGAGCCAGTTGTCCCGCAACGGCGACACGGAGGGCGTTGGCGCTCACGCGGTCCTCCCGGACGGTTCCGCGGTCTTCGTACCGCTCGGGGACGCCATCGACCTCGTGAAGGAGTGCGACCGGCTGGGCGCCGAGCTCGGCCGGCTCGACCGGCAGCTGGCCGGTGTCGAGGCTACCCTCAACAATCCCAAGTTCATCGCCCGCGCCCCGGCCGAAGTCGTCGAACGCGAGCGGGCAAAGGAACGGTCGTGGCGCGATCAACGCACTACTCTCGCCGAAAAACTGCGCATCTTGGGCTGCTAGGGTTGGCCGTTGGGGCGTGCGCAACCGTGCAGCCCCCTCCAGGCGGCCCCCCGGACTACTGGCCCCCGGTTCTGCTGTTGACCGAGCCCGATTCGGGGACCGTGGTCGTAGGCTGGACCGACCACGTCGTGTTCCGATTCGACGAGGTAGTCACTGAGCCGAGAACGACCGAGGTCGAAAAACTGGTAATCGTGTCGCCGCGTCATGAGGAGATCGAGTTCAGCTGGAGACGCTCCGCGCTGGCGTTCAAGCCCAAGGACGGGTGGCGGCCGGGCGCCGTCTACACCGTTGCGCTGCTGCCGGGCGTCTCTGACCTCCGCAACAACCGGCTGACGACCGGATATACCACCGTTTTTTCCACCGGAGCGCCAATTCTCGACACGCGAATTCGGGGAACCGTCATCGACTGGGAGGCGGGGCGGCCCCTGCGCCGCCCGCTGGTTGAAGCACTCCACCTGTCGGATTCGCTGGTGTATGTCTCGAGCGGTGACTCCGCCGGCGGCTTCGAGATCCCGTATGCCCCGCCCGGCGCCTACGCCCTGTACGCCACGGCTGACCAGAACACCAACAGCCGCCGCGATCGCCGTGAGGCGTTCGACTCGGTACTGATCAGCCTCGACTCGACCACTAGCGCCACGTTGTGGACTTTTACGCACGACACGGTCGGTCCTCGACTCAGGAACAGCACCAGCATCGATAGCATGACGATTCGGCTCGAGTTCAATCAGATCGTCGCACCCACCGGCCCGCTCTCGAGAGACGTCAGGGTTCGCCAGCTTCCGGATTCCGTCCCACTCGTCGTTTCGGCGGTCTGGCAGCAACCCACCTACGATTCCGTCAAGACCGAGCGGCAGACGCAGGCAGACTCCCTCGCGGCCGCTGCCGCCGACTCGGCCGCCGCCGATTCACTGGCGGCCGATTCGCTAGCGGTCGCGCCTGACACTGTGGCGGCGGCCGATTCCGCGGAAACGCCGGCGCAACGTCGCCCCGAAGGGCGGGGCGGCCGGAGGCCGGGAGACGCCGCCGCGATACCGGGCGTGGGTGGTCCAGCCATCGATAGCGCGACCGCCCAGCTGATCGCCGAACGGCCACCGCTCAGCGCGATCGTCATCGTCGAGGTCGCCGAGCCATTGGAGGCGGGCGCACGATACGTGATCGACGCGAGCGTCGAGAATCTCACCGGCGCGCGGGACGAATCGCAGTCGGTTCTCGTCATGCCGGAGGCGACCGAGACACCGTGACCGACTCGCGCCGGGCCCTCCCCGCCGTCAACGCCCTGCTCGCGGACGCCGAGCGCGCCGGACTCCTCACCAACACCCCACGAACGGTTTTGGTTCACGCAATCCGGCGGACCCTGGCACACTCCCGCCGCCAAGGCGGCGAGCCACCCCCCGGCGGTTGGCTCCCGGCGGTGGCGGAGCGGGTCGCCACCGCCCGCCGTCCCTCGCTCATCCGAGTGATCAATGCCACCGGCGTCATCCTGCATACCAATCTGGGACGGGCTCCGCTCCCCGAGGTGGCTCGACACGCTCTCGCCGAGGCAGCCGGGTACAGCTCACTGGAATACGACGTCGACGGCGGCACGCGCGGATCGCGGCAAGATCACCTCCGCTCCCTTTTGTGCGACCTCACCGGCGCGGAGGACGCGTTCGTCGCGACGAACGCGGCGGCGGCGCTGTTGCTCGCCCTCAACACCCTGTCGGAGGGCGGCGAAACGTTGGTCTCTCGGGGGGAGCTGCTCGAAATCGGTGGTGGGTTCCGGATACCGGAGATCCTGCGAAAGAGCGGAGCCACGCTCGTCGAGGTCGGTACCACCAACCGAACGCACCCAGGCGACTACGAGCGGGGCGCCACCCAGGCGACCCGGTGCGCCCTCAAGGTGCATCGCTCGAATTTCCGCATGAGCGGCTACGTGAGCGAGGTGAGTGTCACCGAGCTGGTGGGTTTGATGGCCGACCGGGAAGTCCCCGTCGTACACGACGCCGGTAGCGGGCTCTTGATCGACCTCGAGCCCTACGGACTCCGAGGCGAGCCGCTCGTCCAGCAGGGCGTGGCGGGAGGGGCGACCGTCGTGTTCTCGGGGGACAAACTGGTGGGAGGCCCCCAGTCCGGAATCGTCGTCGGGCCCAGTACCGTGGTCTCGCGAGTCAAGCGAAACCCGCTGGCGCGGGCGCTTCGCCCCGACAAGTCGATCATCGCAGCACTCGAGGCGACGCTCGCTCTGTATCGTGATCGGGAGACGGCGTTGGCCGACGTCCCGACGCTGGCCATGCTCGTCGCGCGGCCGGCGGATCTCAAGCGGCGGGCGCGCCGTCTCGCCCGCCGCATTCCCTCGGCATCCGTCGAACCAGGCACGTCGTCGGTCGGCGGCGGGTCCTTCCCGGATGCGGACCTGCCGACTTCCCTCGTCACGATCGCCACCCGCTCATGCGACGACTTCCTCACCGCGCTGCGCCGGCACTCGCCCCCCATCATCGCGCGGGCTCGCGAGGGACGCGTCGCTCTGGACGTGCGCACCTTGGGGGACGAGCACTTCAAATCCGTGGCCGCCGCGGTCGCGGCGGCGCGAGGCTAGAACGGTAATGCGTGTTGCGGTGCTCGCCTCCGGCAGCGGATCGAACCTGCAGGCCCTGATGGATGCCTGCCAGCGGGGCACCAGCGCCCGAGTCGTTCTCGTTGCGAGCGACAGAGCGGCGTGCGGCGCACTCGAAAAGGCCGCCGCCGCCCAGGTGACCACTCACGTCATCACGAACCCCGCGGATGCCCACGCGCTCACCGCGGTTCTCCAGCGGCACGAAATCGATCTCGTGGTGCTCGCCGGGTACCTGAAACTGGTGCCGGGGAAAACAGTCGACACGTTCCCGCAGCACATGATTAACATTCACCCCGCGCTGCTGCCGGCGTTCGGCGGGCCCGGGATGTACGGACTCAAAGTGCATCGCGCCGTCCTGGCCTCGGGTACGCGGGTGACGGGAGCCACGGTTCATTTGGTCACAACGGAGTACGACCGGGGCCAGATTGTGGCGCAGTGGCCCGTGCCCGTACTGCCTGGCGACACGCCAGACGTTTTGGCAGCGCGGGTCCTGGTCGTCGAGCACCAATTGTTGCCGGCCGTGGTCAAAGCAGCTGCCGCCGCGGGGCGGGTGGTACCGCTCGCACCCAGCGGGCCGGGTTACGCTCCGGGCGACCCGACCGGCTTAGCCGCTGGGCTCGAGCCACACGATCACTGAGATACAGAAACCAGCAACCACAGGTAGGGAATACACCGTGCCGCGTGCGCTCATCTCGGTTTCCGATAAGCAGGGGATCGCGGAGTTCGCCAGGGGACTCGAAGCCCTGGGCTGGGAAATCATCTCGACTGGAGGCACCGCCCGCGCCCTGTCGGGAGCCGGAGTCTCGGTGATCGGAATCGAAGACGTCACCGGGTTTCCCGAGATCCTGGACGGACGCCTCAAGACGCTGCACCCCGCCGTGCACGGTGGGCTCCTGGCTCGAAGGGATCTGCCCGCGCACATGGAGGCGTTGCGCGACCACGGCATTCAGCCGATCGACCTCGTGGCGGTCAACCTCTACCCGTTTCGGAAAACCGTGTCGCGCGGTGACGTCACCCTGGCCGAGGCCATCGAGCAGATCGACATCGGAGGACCCACAATGCTTCGATCGGCCGCGAAGAACCACGCCGCCGTCCTCGTCGTGGTCGACCCGGGGGACTATGGGCGCGTACTCCAGGCTCTCGAGGGAGACGACGTGTCCGACGAGCTCCGGCTCGAGCTGGCGGCGAAGGTTTTCGCGCACACGGCCTCGTACGACGGGGGAATCGCCACGTTTTTGAGCCGAGACGTCGATGCCCTGCCACGTTTCCTGGGCTTCACTTTGGACCGGCTCCAATCGCTCCGCTACGGCGAAAACCCCGAGCAGCGGGCCGGGTTGTATGCCACCGAAGAAGTGGACGGTGTACGCGCGCTTGAGCAGCACGGAGGAAAGGACCTATCGTTCAACAACCTGCTGGATATCGAGGGGGCACAGCTGGCCGTTGCGCCCTGGCCGGCTCGGCCGGCCTGCGCCGTGATCAAACACACGACCCCCTGTGGAATAGCCCTCGGCGCGAGTCCGTCGGAGGCGTATCGCAGGGCGCTCGCGACCGATCCCACGTCCGCTTTCGGTTCGGTGGTGGCGTTCAGCACGGGCGTCGACGCGAAGACCGCCGAGGCCATGGCGGACCTGTTCGTCGAAGCGGTGGTCGGCCCCGCGTTCACGCCCGAAGCGATCGAGACGTTCCGGCGCAAGAAGAACCTCCGCATCGTTCAGCTTCCGCCTTCCCGCGAGGACCGTGCTCTCGACCTCAAGCGGGTGCGGGGAGGATTCCTGGTACAGGAGCGGTTTACCTTTTCGCCCAACGACGCGGAGTGGCATACCACGAGCCTGCGGGCTCCCACGGAGACCGAGTGGCGAGATCTTCGGTTCGCGTGGGCCGCGGTGGCGAGCGTCAAATCGAACGCGATTCTCCTGGCTCGGGACGAGGCCGCCATCGGGATCGGCGCGGGACAGATGAGCCGGGTAGACGCATCATTCCTCGCGGTGCACAAGGCTCGGGAGGCGGGCCACGACACGACCGGCTGCGTGCTGGCTTCCGACGCGTTCTTCCCGTTTCCCGATGGGGTGGAGGCGGCCGCCAAGGCGGGCGTGACGGCCATCATCCAGCCGGGCGGCTCGATTCGCGACGACGAAGTGATTGCCGCGGCCAATGCGGCCGGGATCACGATGGTAGTGACCGGCGTGCGGCAATTCAGACACTAGTGGAGCGCAACGGTAGTGATCGCGCCCCGTCCTCGTGGGTTGCAACCGGGGACCTCCGCACCGAATCCTCCGGCGGCCGTGTAGCCTCAATCGAAGGCATCCGTGGGTCCTGGGACTATAACGAATGGTGAAACCGGTGACCGTCAGCGCTGAAAACGAGCTCGCCCTCGAGCGCCCGCCCTACGGACTCGCGGGCCTCGTGGCGCTGTTACTGCTGGTCCTCTACGTCGCGACCATCGGGCCCACGACGCAGTTCTGGGACACGTCCGAATACATCGCCGCCGCGAAGGTCCTGGGCATACCTCACCCGCCGGGCAACCCGCTGTTCGTACTCCTGGCAAGCGTGTGGGGCATGCTGCCGATCGCGGCAAGCTACGCGCTGCGTATCAATCTCCTGGCCGCAACCACCAGCGCGTTGGCGTCTGGCTTCCTGTTTCTCGTGGCCGACCGATTCCTCCGCGACACGATGGCCGCGCCCCAATGGGTTCGCCGGGCGACGGCGTTCGCGGGTGTCTTCGTCGCCGCCACGTCCTTCACCGTCTGGAACCAGTCGACGGCGAACGAGAAGGTGTACACGGTCAGCCTGCTGTCGATCGCGCTCGTCCTGTGGATCACCGTGCATTGGGGCGACGACACGCCCGGGCCGCACCGCGACCGCTGGCTCGTGCTCATCGGGTATCTGCTGACGCTCGGCTCGACGAATCACATGATGGGCGTGCTGGTCACCCCGGCGGTGGGCATCTACGTCCTGGGCACCGATCTCCGCGAGGCGACCAGGCCCTGGGTCCTCGCCATGGGGTTCGCGTTCGCCCTGGCCGTAACCGGCGCGTGGAGTGCCCTCGTCGATGGGCCCGCGGAGCTCAAGTTCGCCATCCTGGCGGGCGCGGTGGCACTCGCCGTGTATACCGCCGTGCGGGACAGCCGGGAATTCGCCCGCCCCATGCTGTATATCGCCATCGGCGCCGTCGCCGTCGGGATATCCCTCAACTACACGTTCCTCCCGATTCGAGCGAACCACTTCCCGCCGATCAACGAGGGGGAGCCCACCAACTGGCAGTCCCTCCTGGCGGTCCTGAATCGGGATCAGTACGCCAAGCCGCCCCTGTCGATGCGCCAGGCCGACTTCGCATCGCAACTCGCGAATTACTGGCAGTACTTCACCTGGCAATTCGCACGGGACTGGGGCGCGCCGGTGCGAGCCGTCCTGGCCGCGGTGTTCGCGGGCATCGGGCTGGCCGGCGCCTGGCGCCAGTGGCAGCGGAGCCGACGCGCCGCACTCGCTATGACCGCGCTCATGGCGACGTTTACCGTGTTCCTGATCTACTACCTCAACTTCAAGAACGGGTTCTCGATCCGCCCCGGCGAAGACCTGATTCGGGAGGTGCGCGAGCGGGATTACTTCTTCGTCGGATCGTTCCTGCTGTGGGGCATCTGGGTGGCCCTGGGATTCGGGGTGCTCGTCGAGACCACCGCCGACTTCTTCCGGGAGCGATTCCCAGAACCGCTCCGGTGGCGCGTCGCGTCGCCAGTGCTCGCCCTGGCGTTGATTCCGCTGTTCGGGAATCGGCTCACGGCGCCGCGTGCCGGCGAAAGCCTGGCGAGGGATTTCGCCGTTGACCTACTGCAGTCCGTGGAACCCAACGCCATCCTGATCACGGCCGGCGACAACGACGCGTTCCCGCTGTGGTATGCCCAGGAAGTGGAAGGAGTTCGAAAGGACGTCCTGTTACCCAACCAATCCCTTCTGAACACCAAGTGGCACCTCCGTCAGCTCCAGCGGAGGGCAGCCTTCCCGTTCGACTCTGCCAACGCCGCCGACCCGTATCGGGGACGCTCGTGGCCGGACCCGCCAACCGATCCTCCGTTCGATCTGACGATGGAAGAGCTCGATGCGTTACCGCCGTACTTCCAGATAACGGAACGATCGATTTTTCGGGTGGGCGAAGTCACGGCTGTCCTCGAAGCTGGAGGCCTCGAGCGATCCGACCTCGCGACACTGCAGCTCATGCGAGACAACCTCGGGAAGCGGCCCATTTACTTCTCCCGGACGACCGCCGCCTACCCAGACCGCCTCGGACTCACGTCTTTCCTTCTCGGACAGGGGCTGGCCCGCAAGCTCCTCCCCCACCCCATCGAGGAGAGCGACACCACGGCGATGGTGCCGGGATTGGGGTGGGTGGATATCCCGCGGACCTCGCAGCTGCTGTTTGACGTGTATCACTACGAGTCCGCGGCGAAGGACCGGCCTCGGGGATGGATCGACATCCCCTCGGAGGGCATTATGGCGCTGTATGGCGTGACCTATTTGTCCTTCAGCCAGGCCCCGGGGCTAGGCGGACGCGATCTGACCGGGGGCGGCGACTCCCTCTCAGCCGATCTCGCCGCGCGCGCGCGGGACATCGGCACGCGAATCCTCAACAACACCAGTTACTCCCGAAACGCCGCGCGCCTCACGACACCCCCCTGAACGAACCGAGGAATCAGGGGCCACCCCCGATTTCGAGCCCGAGGTACACATTTCGCCCGGGAGCCGGCTCGAAGTAGCGTCCAAACCCGGCATTCACCCGTACCGCCCCCACATACGTTTCATCGAAGAGATTGTGCACGCCCGCGAACGGACTGAATGCCCAACCGGCGAGATGCCCGTCCCAACCGAACCGAATGCCCGTGGTCACCCACCCGTTATTTCTCGTGCTGTTCGCATCATCCAGGTAGGACGATGAGGAATGCGTGACGTCGACCGCCATCCAGAGTCGCGGGGGCGCTTCGAACCGCCCGGTCATGTGGAGGTAATGCTCGGGCACACCGGGGATCGTATTCCCATCGAAGATGTCGAGCGCCGTGCGGAACGATTCGAAGCGGTGGCGCGCCAGCGTATACGCCACGCGAAATGAGACCCCCGGGAGCGGCCCCCCCCCGATCCCAATCTCGACGCCGCTGTGCGTAGACGAGCCCGCGTTGCGAAAGAACCGACGGCCGGGCTCGCCGGGGACCTCGAAGGGGATCAGCTCGTCGCGCACCGCGGCCCGAAAAGCCGACACGCCGTAGTGCAACGCCTCGCCGACCCGGCCGCGAAGTCCCACTTCCACGGTCGTGGCGCTCTGCGCATTCAACCCCGGATTGAAGCCGCCGCCACCCTGGGGACGGTTGGCGAGCTCGGTCGTCGTGGGCGTCTCGAACGACGTTCCGACACTAGCGTAGGGCTCGGCCGCCACGTGGAGGCGCCAGGCGAGGCCCGCGGTACCCGACACAGCCGACATCGTCCGCTTCCCCGAATCATCCCCATCGCCCAACAGACGATCGCTCGCTTGGAAGGACACGAGATCCACCCGCGCCCCGACGGTCAGCGTGAGCGGCGGCACAGGCTGAACCGTCGCTTGGAGAAACGGACCGACTTCCGTAACCCGCTCGACCTGGCTTCGCGTTTCCGCCACCCGTCCGGGATCAAAGTTCCGCCGGTCGTCTCGCTGGCGCTGCAGATCGAATCCCGCCGTGAGCAGCGACGACCCCAGCCCCGGCGGTCCCGCGAGGGTCGCGCTTGCCCTCGCGCCGTATGCCCAGCGGTCGAGATCGATGAACGCGAAGGACAGCTGATTTGCCAGCGTCCGCCGCAGGCCGAACAGCGTGACCGCAATCCGGCCGGCCGGCAGGGCATGTTGCAGCGTCACGCCGGCTTGGGACTGCGTCACGTCCTTGCCGGCGTCGGAGGAGAGGTTCCTGGGATTCGGGGCGGCCGGTGAGCTATCCGCCTCGGCAGCGTTCAGCCCGCCTGGATCCTGAAGGAGCGGCTGATCGGCGACTTGGGCGCGCACGATGAGTTGGGTGCGCGAGCCAACCGCTTGGCCGACCCTGATGGAGAGTCGGCGCGTGTCTGCCCGGCTGTGTCTCCGGAAGCCGTCCAGCGTCGTTCGCGCAACCGACACGGACACGTAGCCGTTCCCCGCGGGAGCGACAACGCCCGCGCGCCATTTCTTGAGTCCATAGGCCCCCCCCACCATATGGGCCCGCGGCTCGGTTCGGTCTGGTCGAGTCGCCTCACTCCAGAGGCTCACCACGCCCCCGGACGCGTTGCCGTAGAGGGTGGAGGCCGACGTTCGAAGCACCTCGATCGTCTCGATTTCAGCGAGATCGACGTTTGTCAGTTGACCCTGGCCGTCCGGGAGCGTTTGCGGAATGCCGTCCAGCAGCACCTTCAGCCCGCGAACGCCAAAGGCCGAGCGGGCGCCGAACCCGCGGATCGAGAGCTGCTGGTCTTGGGCGTAGTTGTGACGGTTCGCGACCAACACCCCGGGGATCCCGACGAGCGCCTCGTCGAGGCCAGCTGTCAGCCGTCCGCGCACGGCATCCCGCCGATCCAATACCGTCACCGCATACGGCACCCCGGTCATCGGTTGCGTCGTTCGCGTGACCGTGATCCGGATCGGATCGAGTAGCGCCGAGTCGCGGGGCTCCGCGCGGATCGTATCGGAGACGGGCTGTTGCGTGGCCCATATCGGCGCGACAACGACGCCGGAGGAGCACACGAATCCAAGGAAAGTGAGGAGGTACCACCGGAGTTTCACGTCGAGACCGTTCCTCCCTCGAGCCCAGCCGGCGAACTGCTTGCACCCTACGGGCTTGGCGGTCCAGGGCCATCCGCAGGCGTGCCAGAGGCGCCGGAGCGCTATTGACAGGTGGCGTGCGGACCCCATTATACCTAGCCGGTAGGTTCCACGCAGGCGCCGATCCCCGGGAATCCCGCCCGGATCGCAGCCTCGAAGCCTCACTTGGTGTGGCTCTCATCCTGCTTGTGGCGCGTGCCGGCCCACATCGCGTGAGGAGGGCGCGTCATGAACTTCATGTTTCGTGCGTTGGTTGTAGGACTCGCGAGCGTGGCGAGCGTGGCGAGCGCGGTCCAGGGGCAAACCCGCATCATAATCGGCCGGGTCACCGACTCGGTCACAACGCGTCCGGTCACCACCGGCGAGGTCGCGGTGTTGGGCACGGACCTCAAAGCCCCAATCAAGGAGGACGGTTCTTTCGTTCTCAGCGCCCCCATGCGAGAAATCACGCTTGGCGTGAAGGTGAAGGGGTTTCGGGACTCCGAGCTGGTCGTCTCTAGCGACCAGGACTTGGTTTCCATGAAGGTCACTCGCGACTACTTCGAACTCGACGCTGTGGTGGTGAGCGGACAGGCGACCGGAGTCGGGCGACGGAACCTGGCCAACGCAATCGGGCAGGTTTCCGAAGAAGACTTGGCAAAATCCCCGCCTCAGAACATGGAGCAGGCGCTCAAGGGCAGGGTGCCGGGCGCTGAAATGCGATCGACCGGCATTCCCGGCGGTCAGGTGTTCCTGCGACTGCGCGGCGTATCCACGCTCCTGGGCCGTACGACGCCCCTGTTCATCGTGGACGGCGTCACGGTGTCGAGCATCGACGACATCAATCCGAACGACGTCGCGAGCATCGAGGTGCTCAAAGGCGCATCGGCCGGCGCCATGTACGGCTCAAAGGGCTCGAATGGGGTGATAATCATCAAGACAAAGCGGGGCTCCTACCGCTAAGTCCCCGCCCCAACAGGAACCAAGCTCGTCATTGCCGCCTCGCCGATCAGTTCGGCGAGGCGGCGATGTTTTCCAAGCGCCTCAGGGTCTCCCCCACGAGGCGCATCCGCTCGCCATACTCCGTCCAATTCCCCGTCCGCTGGGCCGCGATTGCCTGCTCGTAATGGCTGGAGGCCTCTCTCGCCAGATCGGCCACGCTCGGCCCTACGACGGTCGACGCCGTGGAGGCATCAGCGACGAGCGGTAGCCTCGGCACGGACTGGATCGATCCCCCAAATAGCCGCGTGAGGCCGCGGTCGAGCGTTTCCTCCATCACGACCTGGTTTTGGTAGGCGACGACCACCCGCTTGAGCTCCGGGATGCGCCCCCCCTCGGCCCGCAAGTAGAGCGCTTGCACGAAGATCAAGGACTCCTCAATGGGGATGACGAGGAGATTGCCCCGGATCACCTCGGAGCCTCGCTGATCCCAAAGCGACACCTGTCGTGAGATCTCGGTATCCTGGTTGATGCGATTCAGGATCTGCGTCGGACCGAACACGAGGCTCTGGCGCGGGAAGCGATACACGATGAGCTGACCGTAGTCATCACCGTCGCTGCGCGCGACCATCCACGCCGCCAAGTTGTCCTTTTGTCGAGGGGTAAACGGCGTCATCGAGATGAACTCTTCCCGCCCTTCCCCGGGGAGTTTCATGATCATGCGCCGCAGGAAGGGATCGCGGGAACCCTGGACCGCCATGACCGGGATCTGCCACTGGTCCTCGCGATGATAGAAGATCTGCGGCGCATCCATATGGTAGGTCGTGTACAAAGCCGTTTGCGCGGCGAAGAGATCTTCGGGATACCGAATATGGGCCTTGAGGTCGGCCGGCATCGCACTCAGCGGCTTGAACACGCCCTCGAACGCCCGGGCGTACGTCTGGATGATCGGGTCGTCGGGAACGGCGACATAGGCCTGGAGATCACCGTCGTAGGCGTCCAGGACGACCTTCACGCTGTTCCGCAGGTAGTTCGTACCGTCAGCGAGCGGCTGAGCATACGGGTAGCGCGTCGAGCTCGTGTAGGCATCCAGGATCCATTTGAGCCGGCCGTCCTCCGCGATCACGAGATAGGGATCGTCGTCCCACCGCAGAAACGGAAGCGCCTTTTCGGCACGTTCCTGGATGTTGCGATAGAACAACACCTGGCTTTCCGCCGTGATGTCCTGCGACAGCAGAACCTTCAGCGATCGGAATCGAGCAGCGAGTAGGGCCCGACGCGCCAGCGAGCCGACGCGCACGCCGCCGTCTCCCTCATAGTTGGTGAACGCGTTGTCCTCGCCCGACGGGTAGTCGAACTCCTCCTGACGCGTGTTGACGAACACGTGGTCGTTGGAAAGCTCACCGTAATAGATGCCCGGGCGCGTCACCTGCAGGGAGACGCTCGACGAGGGAGGAAGGTCTTTTACGAAGAGAACCGGCAGGCCCTCCAGCGTGACCTGATTCACCGGACTCAGCGTGAGCCCCATGCCGTGCGTGAACGTCAACCGCTCGTTGATGAATGTTCGCGTGGGCAGCGACGCCGAGTTCAGCTCTCGCGGTGACAGCAGGACCTGTCGGTACTCGCCGTCGATCCAATAGCGATCGTCATCGACCGAAACGAAGTCGTAGTATGTGCGGATTTCCTGGAGCTGCCCGAAGGTCTGCAACAGGGGATCTCGATCCCACAGGCGGACGTTCTTGATCGTCCCGCTGTTGATCTGGATATCGTCCAGGGAGAGCCGGGCCTCGCCGCTCAAATCGCGAACGAGCACGTCGTTCAGCCCCCACGCCCGCCGCGTCGCCGAGATGTGATGCTGGAGCTGCGGCGTCTCACGGACCAGCTCGTTCGGCGCCACGACCAAGCGCTGCACCACCGACGGCACGAAGGTACCGAGGACACCGGACACGATCACGTAGCCCACGACCGCGATGAGGGTGTGCCGCAGCAGACGCCCGCTTCGAGCGCCCGCGATCACGACGCCGGCGCCGATCAGGGCAACCACCGCTGCCACCTTCAACAACGGGGCGCTCACGGCTAGGTCGGTATAGCTCGCCCCGAACAGCGGTCCCGTGGTGGAATACACCAGCGACGGGATTCCAACGAAGTACACGTTCGCCGCGGTGAGGACGAAGAGCAGGGCCATCAGCACTGCGAGGTGAGTGCCGGCGGACGGCTCGATCCTCACTTGGCTCTTCGCAACCAAGATATCCCGCCGGAGCACGTAGATCGGCACCACCATGACGAGCACGAGAACCGTCAACGTCACGATGACCCCGAGCGCAGCGGAAACCGCGGGCAGCGTGAAGACATAGTATCCGACATCGCGCCCGAACACGGGGTCTGCGACATCGAACGGTACCTGGTTGACGAATCGTAAGAGCGTGAGCCAAATGCCCGACACCGAGACGCCGACCAGCAAGCCCAACAGCAGCGAGATGGGCAACACCAGCCGGCGGAGCACCCGGGTTAGGTCGATCATTGGGAGGTTGGGACTGAGGCTCACCACGACCGGATCGGGCACCAGGCCGCGCTGCGCGATCCGCAGATTCACGTAGAAGAACGCAAAAGCGAACAGGCCCGCGCCTGCGGCGAGTCCAGTCTTCGTTCCCAGCTGCGTCAGGAAGATCGTCTCGTAGCCGATCGTGCCGAACCACAGCCAGTCGGTCAGGAACCCAACAGCCACCGGGACGCCGATGGTGATCAGGAAGAAGGCACCCAGCAACACGATCAATAGAGTGGGTCCGCGCTTCATTGCTACCCTCTTTTTCTCTGGGGAGCTGGTAAAGATAGTCACTGGACCGAACCGCCGTGAGAGACGCTCAGATATCTCATGGGCCCCGTGGCCAAGCCAATGGGGTGCGGTTGTGAGTTCTGGTAGCGCGAGGGAACTTACCCATGTTTGTGAGCCGACGAGACGACACTCGGATACGTGGCCCCGACGGAGCGACCGTCTCCCGCCGATGGGCGCTTGCGGCAGGCGTGCACACCGCGCTGCTCGCGGCCTGTGGGGGCGAACCCGTCAGGGAGCCGGCGAGCCTACCCAACCCGGGCGGCCCCGTCGTGGAGGTCGAGCGCCGCCCGGTGCCACACGTCGTGACGATCACCCCGGCGGAGTCCCTCGTCCTCGACCCCGTCGCTCCCACGAACGAGGTTCGCCTTCTCTTCTTCAGGGGCAGAGCCGCACACCCCGACTCTCGAGGTGGGGCATTGGTCCCGATTGGAGGCGGTGCGTTCCGGGTGAGCTCAGATCTTCGTTTCGAGCCCCTCGCCTTGCCCGGGGACCGGCGAGAGATCAGAAGCGTGGCGCCAGGGCCCGGTGGGGGGCATTGGCTGGCGACGGGCCAGGGTGAGGTCCTGCGCACCGACGCAACCGGCCAGATCGTCGCGAGCGCCGCGAGCCCCTTCGAGTTCCCCGCCCTCGCTTCGGATCTCGAGGGGGCCGCGTGGCTCGTCCGATCGCCCGGGCAGCTGTCACTCAAGCCGCCGGGCCTCGATTCCTACCCGCTGCTCTTCCGCGTCGCTCCCGACGGGGCGTTGGGCATCGGGCTGGGTACCGGCATGATCGCCCGGGACCGCGCGCTCAGTGGCCTCGCGAACTCCGGGTACGTCGCTACGGCAGGGGCAGCGGTCTTCTATGCCCCCTACCTGCGGGACGAACTGTTCGGCTTTTCAAGCTCTGGCAAGGACACGCTCTGGGTCGCCTCGCGAACACTCGTCCCCGCCCCCCCCCGCCCGGAAGTGGGGTTTGACCCGGACGCACCGGGCGGCGTGCGATACACGCCGGTGCAACTCGGCCTTGCGGTCGGCCCTGACGGCCGCCTCTACGCATTGTCCGCTCATTCGTCCGGCGCGAGGCTCGACGTCCTCGATATGGCGAGCGGTGAGATTGTGCGGTCGACGTCAGGCCTGACCACCGAGAGCACCGTCGCCGCCGACTCGAGCGGGCGTGTGTATCTCCTCGACGATTGGGAGCTACCGGCGAGCGTCTCGACACGGCCCAGGCCCGAGTTCCGCCCGTTCGATCTCGAGTTACTCGCGGGCGGCCGACTGACCTCGGAGCACATCCGGGGGAAAGTGGCCTTGATCAACCTCTGGGCCAGCTGGTGCCTCCCCTGCCGGGTCGAGATGCCCGCCTTGGATCGCCTGCGGCACGCCATCCAGCACCCGGACTTCGTCTTTCTCACCATGAATGAAGACGTGCGGCGCCCGGACGCGACGCGTTTCCTCAGCGAGTTCGACTTCGATTTTCCGGTGCTACTGGGCGGTGGCAAACTAAAGGCCCATTACCACTACGTTGGCCTGCCGATGACCTTCCTGGTCGATCGAAATGGCCGGATCGCCGGTCGCTGGATCGGCTTCGCAGGAGACAGGCAAGTGGAGATGATCGAAGTGATGGTGCGAAACGAGGTAAAAAACGGTGAGATGTGAGTGGTGAATGGTGAGTGGTGAGTGGTGAGTGATTGGCCCGCAATGTCAGTCTCGTCCGGAAAGGATATGATGGGGCCCAGTCGATAGCGTCGGCCAGATTTCGAGCCATGGAGAGCTATCGCTCGCTCGTCGTGTGGCAGCTGGCTCACCAACTCTGCCTGGGGATCCTTCGGGCTACTGATATCCCCTCCCACCCAAGAGTGCGCCCAGGCGAGATGGGATATCTGTCCTCGAACGTGGCAAACGACCTTCAAGCTGCTGTGGATCTGACTATGCCGCCGCTCGTTGGACTGCTCCGGAGTTTCGATCACCAGGACCGGCGTACCCAGTCACCGAGATAATCATCACTGACCACTCACCACTCACTACTCACTTCTCGCCTCTCAGTTTGCGTTCGATGATTTTCGTCACGAGCTCCGGGTTCGCCCTTCCCCCACTCTCCTTCATTACCTGGCCCACGAAGAACCCCAACATTCCCGTCCGGCCCGCTCGGAACTGCTCCGCCTTGTCCGAGTGAGCGGCGATCAACCGATCGACGATGGACTCCAGTGTGCCGACGTCGCTCACCTGGCGGAGTTTCTTGCGCTCAACGATCTCCGCCGGGTCGCCACCTCCTTCGACCATCTCGGCGAAGATCTCCTTCGCCGTGGGCCTGGATATCACGCCATCATCGATCAACGCCACCAACTTCCCCAGCTGTCCCCCGGAGACCGGCAACACCTTTATCCGTTTCTCCTTGAAGACTCGTAGCACGTCGTTGATCACCCACGCCGCAATCGCCTTGGGATTACCGTGCTCGGTCAGCGCCTCCTCGAAGAACTCCGCGACGGCGAGGTCGGCCGTGAGAACTCGCGCCTGGTCGGCCGTCAAGCCCAGCTCCTCGGTATACCTGCTGAGATCGGCAGCCTGCCCGGTTGGCGTGGGCCGTAGCCGCTGGCGGGCGTCGGCTTTCCGGCGCCGGGGTTTCGCGCGGGCCTGTTTCGGCACCGGCCGCTTTGGCGTTTTGGAAACCCCGGATTCCTTCCCCGCGACCTTCGCCCACGTGTCCCGCAGGCCGACCGTTCGGTTAAACACCAACGCGCTCGAGGACGAATCCTCGACGTCGCTGCAGAAGAAGCCCTGGCGCTCGAACTGATACCGGGTGCCCGGAGGGTCGGACGCGACGCTCGGCTCGATCCGGCACCCCGCCAGGATGATCTCGGACTCGGGGTTCAGGTTCCCGGTCAGATCACCATCGGCCCCGCCTTCGTCGGGATCCTCCGAGCGGAACAGCCGGTCGTAGAGCCGGACCTCCGCCGGGAGCGAGTGCGTCGCTGACACCCAATGCAGCGTCCCCTTCACCTTCCTTCCGTCGGGGGCTCCGCCGCCACGGGTCTCGGGATCGTATGTACACCGGATCTCGACGATCTCTCCCGACTCCGAATCTTTGACCACGTCCTCACATTGGATGTAATAGGCGTAGCGGAGGCGCACCTCCCGGCCAGGAGCCAACCGGAAGAAGTTCTTCGGCGGGTCCTCACGAAAGTCGTCGCGTTCTATATACAGCTCGCGGGAGAACGGAACCGTGCGCGATCCCTCTTTTGGGACATCGTGCGGATAGTACGGCGCCTCCAGTGTCTCCGTGCGACCCTCTGGATAGTTGGTGATGACCACACGTAACGGCCGCAGTACACCCAGTACCCGAGGCACCTTCTGATTCAGGTCGTCCCGAATGCAGTATTCCAGCTTCTCGATATCCACCCGACTGTCGACTCTCGCCACGCCGATCAGATCGCAGAAGCGCTGAATCGCCTCTGGGGTTACCCCACGCCGGCGGAGACCCGCGATCGTCGGCATCCGGGGATCGTCCCATCCGCGGACGTGCTTCCCCTGCACGAGCGCGATCAACTTGCGCTTACTCAGTACCGTATGGGCGAGGTTCAGCCGGGCGAACTCGATCTGCTGCGGATGGCACTCGACGGTGGTCGCATCCAGCACCCAGTCGTACAACTCTCGATTGTCTTTGAACTCCAGCGTGCAGAGCGAATGCGTGATGCCCTCGATCGAGTCCGACAGACAGTGCGTGAAATCGTACAGTGGGTAAACGCACCAGGCGTCCCCACTCCGGTAATGGGTCGCGTGACGGATTCGGTACAGCACGGGATCCCGCATGAGCATGTTCGGTGCGGCCATGTCGATCTTGGCCCGCAGCACGTACGCGCCATCGGCGAACTCGCCGGACCGCATCCGTGCAAACAAGCTCAGGTTCTCCTCGACCGATCGGTTCCGATGAGGACTCTCGCGCCCGGGCTCGGTGACCGTACCCCGATACTCTCGGATCTCGTCCCCGGTCAGACTATCGACGTATGCCTTGCGGGACTGGATCAAACGAACCGCTAGCTCATAGAGGCGCTCGAAATAATCGGAGGCGTAGAAGAGCCGGTCCCCCCAGTCGAACCCGAGCCACCGCACGTCTCGTTGAATGGCTTCGGCATACCGCGTTTCTTCCGTCTCGGGATTCGTGTCATCGAATCGCAGGTGGCACACGCCACCGGGGTTTTCGCGCGCGATCCCGAAGTTGAGGCAGATCGACTTGGCGTGCCCGATGTGCAGATAGCCGTTGGGCTCCGGGGGAAACCGGGTCACGACCTCCCCGCCGTGCTTCCCCGTGCGACGGTCCTCGGCCACGATCGTTCGAATGAAATCGCGTGGAGCGTCGCCCGATGGCTCGCCGGGGCATCCCCCGGCGGCAGCCTCGCTATGGACGTCTGGTGGATTCATGGGCGATCGGGTTGCGTACGCGTTGCTCCCGAGCGCCGTCAGGGGCGCAGGAGACATTCTGACTCGGAGCACCGAGCCCGGATCTTGTGAAAGGTAGTGCCCCCCGCAAGGGCGGAGACGGGGTTAATTCATGCCCCCTAGGGCGGACCGGACCGGTATCGCGTGAGTCGGGCCCGCTTGCTCCTTCCCTCATCCGAAAGACAAAGCGACGAGTCGGAGAGAAACGTAATGCCCTCGGCTTTCCGGTGCGCACCGTCGGGGAACGTGAGCACGCCGAGCAGGACGCCCGCAGGCGTAATCTCGGCGATCGCCTCCTGGCGAGCGGCCACCACGAAATACGTACCGGTGCCGGGGTGTCGCTCGATGCCCGACGGCGCGAACGCGCGCTCGCCCAGCGACCTCTTGAATGCATCGAGCGGGACCAGTATAGGAAGGCCTTCGACCCGCTCGCGGCGGTCTACAGACCAGCGATAGATCGCCACGTAGTCCTCGAGCTCCCGCACGCGCGGGGTCTTGCACAGCATGAGTGGTGTCCGGTCGCTCGGCTCGAACGCCAGTCCTTCCACCTCGCAGCCTCGCCCCACGTCGGTGGCGAACGTATTCACGAGCACGTGCTCCCCGTCCGCACCCTCGGGCACTTCGTAGAGGGTGCCGTCACTCGTCACCATGAAGAAGTGATCGTCCACGACCGCGATGCCTTCGAAATCGTCTTTCGGCACCGGCGAGCCGAGGGCGAATGACTTGAGCACGCCGCCGTCCGTTGGGTCGAGCTCGTAGACGATCCCCCGCTCATCATCGTGGGTGAAGAGGCGGTCATCCGCGGTTGCTGCCAACCCCGACACCTCTCGGAGGCGCCGGGGCAGCTTCCAGGACTCCTTGCGCTCACCGGTGAACGAGTAGCGGGTGAGCGCACCGCCGGCTTCTTCCTGCACCGGCTGGGCGCAGGCCGGTGTCAGCGCGGAGACGGTCAGCACCTGAAACAGCGAGAGCCATCGCACACAGGTGGCAAGGCGTTCTAACGTTGATACTAACGGCAATGCCCCAGGCCGTCCTCGCGGCGGGTGAGCGTAGCGGCGTATGACGTGCTGGTGGTGTTCGAGTACCGAGCGCCGGCCCTGTCGATCGATCAAGCGGCCGGAGCGTCCGGGATGTCCTTCAGGATAGTTCTCCGGCGGCAGCCGGTACACTGCACCCGGCGGGCCGTATGGCCCTCAGCCTCGAAGGGCGGTCCCAACATCATGTTCGCATCGCATTCCGGACAGGCCGCCCGAACCTTGGGATGGCGAATCATCTCGCGGATGTCGTCTACATCTTCCAGGGAGTACGTCGCAAACACGGGCTGGCGCCGGTCGCGCACAACGCGCCGCTCGGATCCGGTCCGGCGTTCCGCACCTCGTCTCGCTGCCTCGCCGAGCCGCCGATCCGCCTTCGAGCGACGATCGGCGGTCGCGCGAAGGTCGTTCAGGAACCGGCGCAGGCCTTCGTGCGGATCTCGTTTGGTCGGCTGCCTGCCCATGAGGATCCCATATCGAAACGTGTCGCCCTGCTAGGAACAGATTTACATCTGGGACGGCGCCCCGCTAGGGGGACTCCGTGGTCAGCGAGGAGTGAGGAGTGCAGTGATTGAACGAAGGACACGGGCGCGGCTCGACGTATGTCAAAGGAGAATTACCTTTCCAGCCGGGAGGGCTAGACCTAATTGGTAAGGCAGCGGTCTTGAAGGACCTCGGCGGTGTCCGTCGGGGTCCTTGTCTGTCCTCATGGGTCTGGCTTCCCAGGAGAAACGAACGGTGACGAGCCAGCGTTGTCCGGCTGAGTCCGCTCCGGCCACCTCAGACTGCCTTCGTTTTTGCCTTCGGTCCGTCTGCCATCGCATCGCTCCTGCGAGCGTCGGCCAACGATGGGGACGGCACGTCAACGGCACGTCAACAACTGCCAACGGCACCTCAACAGCCTATGGGGGAATCCCCCATAGCGGTCGCAGCACCGCGCCCACCTATTTGACCGGCTGCTGCTTGACGCTGGCTTGACGCCGGCGCGCGCACGTTGGCACGTCCTGATTCGGGGGGAATCCGTGTTGCGACGCCGCGTGTCCGTTGTGGTGTTAGTGACCGTCGTAATCCAGCCCCCCCACATGTTCTTCCTGGTAGTGCCGACGGCCCCTTTCCGGAGCAGTGCGCTGTAGCGAGACCCACGGAGGAATCATGAACGTCTCGAGATCCAAGCCACAAGGCACGCGCTTCGTAGCCTATGTCCTGTTGCTCGCTTTCGCATCCAGCTGCATGGGCCCTTGGCGCGTCCAATCGGGCGATGCGCGATCTATAGTTGAGGCGAAACGGCCCAACAAGATCCGGGTCTATCGCTCTGGCGGATCAGGAGTCGAGCTGGAGAACCCGACCATCGTCGGAGACAGCCTGGTCGGAATGTCCACGCAACCACGGCCGTCCGTTCGAGTAGCCATGCCCCTCGATCAAATTCGCGCTGTTGAGACCAGAGGAATTGATGGGGGGAAGACTACGGCGCTCGTCTTGGGAGTCGGTGCCTTGGTGGCCGTCATCGCAATGGCTACCGCTCCCGAGCCGAGGAGGAGCTGTACGCGAGGGGAGTTTTCGGGATCATGCTCTTGTCCGTTCGTATACAGCTGGGACGGTGAGACCTGGCGGCTCGACTCGGGAACGTTTGGGGGGGCCATCACTCGCGCAGCGGCCCGTACAGACGTGGACAACCTGGTCTACGCCACACCGACGGACCGTGTCCTGCG
This sequence comes from Gemmatimonadales bacterium, assembly GCA_965249575.1. GTDB lineage: Bacteria > Gemmatimonadota > Gemmatimonadetes > Gemmatimonadales > GWC2-71-9. Next base: position 473,320 of record OZ252244.1, read on the forward strand.
CCTCAAGCTGGCCAACGAACAGGCCGAAACCGACCACGTCGATGCGTTGTCGGTGTTGGCAGTCGATCACGATCCGACCGTCACCGTCGCTCCCGACGGTGCCGGCAAGCTCTATAGTATCGGAAGACTGAATGCACCAACGCGGGCCGTCGATTACAAGGGACGAGACGTCCTCACCCGGATTGCGGCTCCCGACGACGTACACTGGGAGTCGGTGGTCACTGGCCGGGATTCGTCGCGAACGGCGGACGTCCGGGACGGCATCGAGTTGACGTTCGCTCGTCCCAACGACGCCCAGGAAGCACGACTCGTGATCGACGGTCGCGATGCTGGGTGGACGGCCATGATGTTGGCGGAATGGGTCAGCGCCCACGGCTCGGCCACGCCCGCATGGTACGACTCCCTCGACACACAACCCCGGATGTTCCAGGAATTTTCAGAAATCATGGCCCACACCGGATTCCTCGGTGTGTGGGTTCAGGTCGGTGACCGCTGGGAGCAGCAGGGGTACATCTGGGGTGCCAGCCCCAAGGTCGCAAAGCGACAAGTGTTTTCGGTCGACTTGTCACGGGTGGTGGGAGAGACGATCCGGGTGCGGCTCGAGTCCGCTCCGTCCTTCTGGCTGGTCGATCACGTTGCCATCGATTACTCGGACCAACGGGCGCTCGACGTCCGCGAGCTACACGCCAACCGGGCAACAGACCACACCGGCCGCGACGTCCGTGCTGTACTCGGCGCCATTGACGGAGCCGAATACGTCATGGAAACCGGCGACTATGCCGAGCTCGAGTTCGACGTTCCCACAGTACCGGCCGGGAAGATCCGGAGCTACGTGCTCCGTTCCACCGGTTGGTATCGTATTCACACGCCGAACAGCGGACCGCCCCAGATCGGACTACTCGATCAGCTCGTGAGTGACCGAAATGCGGCGTCTCGTGCCGCCGTTGGCCGGATGAACGAGATGCTCCAGTTCTTGGGGAGCGAGTCCCGGTGAAGGGCCGCCAAGTCTGCATCACCGGCATTGGTGCGATCACGGCCGCCGGTCATGGCGTTGACGCCCTGCGCACCATGCTGCTCACCGGGGCGACCCGCGTGCGCCCTGCCGCCGAGCTAGGCGGCCTGCCGGTCGGCCGCGCTCCTGAGCACATGCGGTGCCGAGATGCGCGTCGCCTGGATCGGAGCGGGGCCCTGTTTCTGGCCGCTGCAAAGGAGGCGTGGGAAAGCGCCCGGCTCGAGACTACCGACCTGGACTTGACGCGCTGCGCGGTCATTGACGGCTCCTCCCTCGGCGTAATGGCCGATCTGCTCGAGGCCCATCGAGATCGGTTGCACCGCGGGGACGGACTGCCGCACCCCTCCGGACTCGTACGGTTCATGGCAGGCGCGGGCGGTGCTGCCTTCGCGCACGCGTACGGGCTGCAAGGAACCGTGATACATGTGTCGGGAGGGTGTGTTTCGTCGACGTACGCGATCACCGAGGCGATCCAAAAGATTGCCAATGACGGTGCCGACGTGGTCATTGCCGGCGGGGCCGAGTGCCCGCTGCAACGAGATATCGTCGACACATTCCGCGCCGCGGGGATTCTGGCCCACGCGAATGACGGTGTATGCAAACCATTCGATGGGCGCCGCTGTGGCACGGTACTGGGCGAGGGAGCGGGTGTGCTCGTGTTGGAATCCGAGGAACACGCGCGCCGGCGACGTGCTACGCCCGTTGCTTCCATTAGTGGATTCGGCGCTAACTGTGAAGCGTACTCCATGACCGCCCCTCAACCGGATGGCACCGGTGTAGCGATTGCCATCCGCCAGGCCCTATCCGATACACCCACTGACTCCGTGGGATGGATCAAGACACATGGTGCCGGGACGAAGCTGAACGACGCTGCGGAGTGCCGAGGTCTTGCCGCGGTGTTCGGAACCCGCCTGCCGGACATTCCCATCACGGCGCTGAAACCAATGACCGGTCATTGTCTGGGCGCAAGCGGTGCCGTCGAGAGCGTCGCCGGTCTGATCGCTCTTCAAGAAGGCGTCATCCCACCCACACTCGGCACCGAGCAGATTGATGAGACTCTACCCTCCTGCACCGTGGTGACACGCCTGCAACGAAGTACGGCGACAACGATTCTGATGCTGACCGCGAGCTTCGGCGGTCGGTACGCCGCCATTGCGGCTAGCCTCGGGGACGCAGCTGGAAGAGGCTCAAGCAGAGCGTTCATGAGGGGGAGAAGAGAGTAACGGATATCTTCGGTCGTCAGGGAGACAACGAACAATGAATCGCTTGGTCGCTCTTGCACTCAGTGGTACGGCTCTGGTCGCGTGCGGCACGGTCAAGACGACGCTCCTTCCGGAGGCCAGTCTTTGGTTGCCCGTCCCGGCCCCGCAGGTCAGCGTCTACTTTGCTAGCGACTCGCTCCCGCCGCACCAGCGGGTGGCGATACTCCATTTCAAGGGCGAAGGCGGGATGCTGGACAGGTTGCGCACGGAGGCGGGCAAGTTGGGAGCGAATGCCATCGTGCTGACCCAGATGAAGGAGGATGCGAGCTTCGGTGAGAAGGTTGCAGCCGCGGTGTTCCCACTCGCGTCGTTCCTGGGACTGGGGGGTGACCGGCCGGCGGAGGCCGTAGCGATCCGCGTCTAGACCAATAAAAGCGCCCGGCCCCTGCGGTCGGGCGCTGTGGGGTGACAGACTGTTGATCCACGGCGGTTACTCTCGGCTCCCATGCCCCGCTTTGCCCTGATCCCCCTAGGCGATGCCCTTCCCGCCGTCGAGGCCGGCTTGACGAGTGCGACGAATCCCAGCCGCCCGACGAGAAGGAACGGGCCGAGTTGCTCAGGCTGGCGATCCGGTTCGCAGCGGTGCAGCGGTTACTGGTGCGGTATGCGAAGGCTGGGGACGCCAATGCCCAATTGACGGAACCACATGTAGGACACTAGCGTACTGGGCAGTATGAACGGCTCGACCCCCCTCACGAACAGCCGCCGCGAGCGATTCGCCCAGGAACTGGCGAAAGGCGCGTCCCAGGCGGAGGCGTACCGCCAGGTGGGGTACAAGAACGGCAGCGGCACTGATCAGGCGGCATCCCGGCTGTTAAGGAATGTTGAGGTCGCGGGGCGAGTCGATCACCTCAAGACTGAGGCAGCAAAACAGGCCGAAGTCGATGCGGCCTACGTGCTGCGGCAGCTCAAGGCACTAGCGGAGCTGCCTATCGACACGCCGAGCCACTCCGCGCAAGTCGCTGCGCTGAACCTCCTCGGGAAACACCTTGGCCTGTTCGACGAGAGACACCGCGTGGATGGGGCGATGCAGCTTGAGATCCGCGTGGTGCGGGAGCTGCCCCCCGAAGCCTACCTGCCCCTGTCTCCGGGCGACGAGCCTGCGTGACGACTCCGGGAGCCTGGACTCAGTCGCGCCCCGCCCCTTCCGTGAGCCGCCGCACCTCCTCGAACCACTTCACGACGACGTTCAACTCTCCCGATGCCGCCGCCTTGCGATGATGCTTGAGGTCCTCGGCAAGGTAGACCGTGGCCATGCCACCTTCGCCCAAGTGGCGCTCGATCTTGTAGCGGTCGGCGAGGGCGGTCGAGAGCCCGGGGCAACCTCGATTGGAGCGAGCCAACGCAACCAAGCTGCAGATTCGCTCGGCAGTTACGCGGTGCGTGAACGAGATGCGGAGGTTACTCCAGAGAGGGAAACGGCCCGCCCCGAAAGTTCGTCCCGCGCCCGGGTCAAAGCTGTTTGCCATCGCGGACTTCCTGCTTCCGACTAAGGACAGGGAGAATGTCTGCGACGCGTCCGTGAGCGACATGCTCGCGGAATACGGCACCGCGCTTGACCCGGAAAAATCACGGCGAAGAGCCGGCCCAGAACCATTGCGTAACCGGGTCCAAGATTCGGGGTGTTTGCTTCATTCTAGAGGTTGAGATTTGACGTTCTCTATACAGTGGCCGACGCTGGCCCCGCCACCGCACAGACGCCCCGCAGGACGCCCGCCGGGGCTCTATGGACTGCAAGAGGCAAGAGGACGAACACGGGGGTATTTTGCCTAAAGAGCTACGGCTTCGCGGACTTTCGCTACGAGCCCAGTGTCTCAGAAAGGAGGTGCGGATGGTGCTCCGAGATCTCGCTAGCATCGCCCTCGCCACGCTGCTGGCCGCCCCCACCGCGACGGTCGCCCAGGAAAGCGGCTGGAGGGTCCCGTTCGATGGACGAGGCCTCGTGCCCTTCGTCGTGGCCGAGGGTATGCTCTTTGCCAGCGGCAATGATGGGGCGCTCCTGGCCTTCGACATGGCGACTGGAGAGCGCCGTTGGCAGTTCCAGATCGGAGAGCGGGCCGCGGCCTCGAAGGTCATCGTGACCAATGAGACGAGGCTGGCCGGAATGATCGCCGCTGCCGGCTTGGGGATCAATCGGAAAGTAGCACTGGGTCGTCCGGTTCTGGCAGACGGCTCTGTGTACATCGCCTCATTCCACAGCGAGCCCCCGGACCTACCCAACGTCTACGCGCTGGATGCTACGTCGGGCCGGGAGCGGTGGTCCTACTTCGCTCCGGGCGGGGCCGCCGTGTCGATGGTCTCGTGCTCGTGAACGGCGGGGGCGGGCTCGTCGATGCGCTGGACGCCACGACCGGTGCGCTCCAGTGGCGCTTTGAGCCGCTCGCTGGCTTGGACGGGTTCGCGCGGCGTCGCGCGAGTGGTCCCGTGGCCACGGGGAGTACACTGTATCTGACTGCCCCGTCGATGGAGGATGTGCCACAACACAGTTACTTTTACGCCCTTGATCTGGGTTCAGGCGTGGCGCGGTGGATCGAGGAGGTGCCGGGAAGGCCGGTGAGTCGGCCGCTCTTGCACGACGGGTCGGGCTACGTTGCGGTCAAGGTGGGCGGAATCGAGGTGGTGGAGGGAGTAGTGCGATCACGAGCTGAGCATCTGGCGGTGCGCAGCGTGGCGCTCGACTCGGGGACGATCAGGTGGGAGGCAACGATCGACAGCGCCTGGCAAGTGTCCGATCCCCTCTTGGTGGCGGATCGTCTGGTCATCGCGACGGATCGCGGCACTGTGGCGTTCGACTTCGACACGGGCGAGGAGGTGTGGCGATTCCGCACCAGTGAGCATTTCGTCAAGTCGACCTTCTGGGTGGCTGGCGACGAGGTACTGGTGGGCACCCAAGAGTCGCTGCACGTTCTGGACGCCGCGACCGGTGAGGTGCGCCGAGCGATAGCGTTGAAGGAAGGATGGGTCCACGGGATCGAGGGTGACGACGTGTACCTCAGTCATCTCGAGCGGTTGTCGCGGCACGACCTCACCACTGGCCAGTGGGTGTGGGAATCGAAGCTCGACAGCCGGCCCGGCCAAATCCGCGAAATCGATGGGTGGCTCTACCTGACGACGAACGGCGAGCACCTCTGGGGGAGCAAACCGAAGACGGGCTATCTCTACAAGCTGAACCCCGAAACAGGGAAGCAGTGAACCCAGACTGCTAGGTCACTGACCGAGTAGTTGCGCGGGTTTCTCCGGATTCGAGGGGGGTCCCATGGTGACGCGCGTCATCCTCGTGACCGTCGCCGTAACGCTTCTACCGGCGGCCGCGTTCGCCCAAGACGTTGTCGAGCGGGCCCAGCGCCTGGTTGAGATGTACGAGCTCGTCGAGGCTGGGCAGGAATCACGTGAGAAGCTGCCGGGCCACCTCGAAGCAGAGCTTGGCCGACTGGCAGGCGGGCTGGACCGCTACCTTCGCGACCACGCCGATGATGTAGCCGCCCTCATTGCGGCAGCACGTGTCGCGCGGATCCAGGTCTCGTTGACGCCCCTGAGTTGGTCACCCTCTGCGGGCGAGCCGCCGCCAACGAACGAAACCGGGCATGCCCACGAGCTGTTAAGCCGTGCCTTGGCGGTCGAACCCGACAATGCCGACGCGCACTACTGGCAGGCGCGGCTGTACGGGTTGAAGAACCCCGTCATTCAGGACGGGGTCATTGCCTACCGGGCGGAAGATCTGGATCTCGCCATCACGCACGGGCGTCGCGCCGTGGAGCTCGTCCCGACGAGCAGTGGATACCGTCAGGCGCTTGCCATGTTTCTCCCTGACGACCTGCGTCACACGGAGGCGATAGACGTGATGCGGAGCGTAGACGGCGGGCAGCATCCCATCTACGTGTTGCTTACCGACATGGATCTGCTTGGACTGCCGGACGAGGCCGTCTACCTCCAGCTCGAGAGCCAGAGCTTTGCCGAGTTTCTCAACAACCGCGGTCGATTCAAGAACTATCCGTATCTCCGCACGCGGGTCTACAGTTTCCCGGGCTCACCTGCCGAGCTCGAGGAGGCGCTCCACCGTTCCTGGCCAGATCTGGAGTTCGACAACGGAGATGCCGTGTTCCGTACCGTCAACGGTGGGCTCGAGCCGAGCAACGAGGAGTCACGCACGACCCGAAGCGGCTACCTGTCACTGGCGATTGAGGCGAGGAGCGACGAGCAGGAGCGTTTCGAGATGCAGGGTGTGGAACGCTTTGCCACCGTCTTCATTCGGAACCACCGCGACGTGAATCGATAAGCGCCAGGAGCTACACATTACGGTGGATCGGATCCTACGGAGACCCGACACCGCAGAAGTCCGGTGGAAAGTCTGGTGCCTCGGGGCCCGATTTGAGCCATCACCCTAGAAGGCGAAAGCCGCGGCGCTGGACAGTAACGGAACTACGACGTAAGACAGCAGACGCATGACGGAAGTCCTCGGCCAACTCCCCTAAAGGGGGGTCGGAAACTGGGGTACTGCATGAGCGTGACCCCGGTTCACTGGGTGGTGTCTACACTCTCACGGCTTCCCAGTATCCGGGTCGAGACTGTGGACGAATCCGGTCTTGGGCTTGCTCCCCATCTTCCACTCGCCCCTAGTCGTCACGATCAGGCGGCCTCCAACGATGGCCAACTCGGCCACGGGGGAATCGAGCTTGGACTCCCACGCCTTCGTTCCGGTATTGAGGTCATATCGCGCGAGCCGGTTCTCCCAATTGAGGAAAGCGTGCCGGTCCGCGATCAGTTGCAGCCGAGCCTTGCCATTCGTCTTGATGCTTGACCGCGGCTCTCCGCTGGCCGCATCGAGGAGATGAAGGCGGTTGTCCGCACGGACGGCGAGCTCGCCATCCGTGATCATGATGGTGGTGTGTTGGATGCGCTTGCCCTCGGCGAAGGTCCAGAGCGTGGCGCCCGTTTCCCGGTCGAGCGCAACAACGGATCGGCGACCCCACAGACCGCGCGCGCTCGACCACAGCCTCCCACGCCTGGGACCCGGTGCTGCGCTCTACGCTCAGAACCTTGACGTCCCTGGCACCCCGGCGAAGGATCACGCTGCCATCGGCGTTGTCGGGGAGTGCATCTTGTCCCACAAGCACTGCGAAGTAGACGAACCCGTCGGAGACGGCTGGCGCCGTCACCTGGTTTCCGGGTACCTCGACCGTCCAGAGTCGCGCGCCCGAGGCAGCATCGACCGCGTGGAGATAACTGTTCCGCGGGGTGTCTTTCCAGTGTGTGGGCCACACGGACAGGTAGATCGTCCCCCCGTCTTCGATCATGGCCGTAGGGTTCCGTCGTGCATTCTTGTGCATGCCCGCAAGGGGCTCGAACGTCCACAGCTCGTCGCCGGTCATCCGATCGAGCGCATGGACCACGTGCTCACCGGCCACGACGACGCGGTCGTTCCACGAGAGCGGCGCAATGAACGTCCCGCCCAGGGTGAAGAGTGACCATAACTCGTCCCCCGTTATGGCGTCCAAGGCGTAGAAGTTCGGCAAGCTCTCCGGGGCCTTGTGGCGCGAACCGAGGTACACGGCCCGCCCGCCCGCGATCGGCTGACGTAGCGTGACCTTCCGAACGGCCGCGCGATTCCCCGCGACCATCATCCCGGCGAGACTCGTCTCGTTCGTGGTGACGATCGGTGAGGCCTGCGCGGAATCGCCCACCTGGAAGCGCCACAGCTCTTCCCCGGTCGCCAGGTGGATTGCCACGAGTCCTCCGTCTTGGTCGCTCGCATAAAGCAGACTATCTCGAACGGCGAACGGGACGGACTTCGGCCGAATCGGGGCCTTCCAACCCTGAGCTTGTGCGATTGCGGGGACCAGAACGGCGACCGCAACGGCGAGGATGAAGACACGCATGGCGGAACCTCCTTCTCCGGCGGACTCTTGGCTGCCACCTGCATCAAGGTATTTCCCGCTTCTCGGGGCGGCTAGGGACGTCCGCATATCCGCAGTGGATGGCGAATCCACTGCGCGGGCCTAAGGTATTGGGACCGAAGAGGCTGCGAAGTGGTGTGCCTCGAGTGTGCCTTCGCCTGGCCTGTTATACTCTATCAACAGTACTGGGCTCAAAGGGGCCAGGTGGATCGAATGACTCGAAAAACCGGAAACAAAACTGGTAAGCAGATCACGATGACATCACCCCGCTCGGGGGCGACCGTGCCGACGGGTGCGCATCCTAAGAACACGGGCGGCAAGAAAGGCCGCTCAGGGCGCAAGCCCGATGCGTTCCGGCGCCTGCTCAAAGCGGGGTCCCTCGCCGCCGCGCGCAAAGCAAAGGCGTACCTGGAGACCGCCGACATCGAAGATCCCCGCTACGCCTGGGCCGCCGAGTACGCCGCGAAGTTCACGCGCAGTGAAGTGCCGAAAACCACCAAACACGCCGGTACACTCACCCTCCACGCGGTGCGCGAACTCCCGCCGGAGGCGTACCCGCCCCTGCCGCCGGGCGACGAGCCTGGGTAACGGGGTGCCGAAACACACGAAGGTGAGCGGCGGGTTGAACGTCCACGCGGTGCTCCGGTGCCGCTTCACCGGCCTTCGGGTCTGCCGGTATCCACCCCGAGGTCTACCGCAACGGTCCAACCCAACGACTTCCTTTAGACCGAGCGCGCTCGGCACCCCCATTTGCGTGTCAGACGGATTCCCGGCTATCAAAAACCAGACAGATCTCGTTTATCCGCTGATCGCTGAATCTGAACAGCTGGGCCACCGTGAGTGTCGTATCCCGCTTCTCATACTCATAAAACACGGCAACGGTGTCGCCGTCGTCCGTAACGCTCAACACGCGAACGCCACACGGTTCCGGCGGGTCTTTTCGCAGCGCCTCAAGGTAGGCGGCTCTCGACTTGACTTGGAGATAGGGTCCCGCTAACTGAAGATCTTCCGCGAGTAGCAGTTCGAGTCCATCGACGTCTCCGGCAGCGAAGCGCCGCACGAACTCAACAGCCTGTTCACGATGGCTCATAAGCTAATGGAAGACGGCTCATCCCCACGTTGCGCCACCTCGGGTCTGCCGGTCTCCACCCCGAGGTCAGCTATTGCTCAGGAGGGGCGACGTCAGAGGTTCGGGCGAGAAGCCGCTCCGTGAAATCCAGGCGCTCATGGACCTCTACAAGCTCTCCCCGTACGGTCTCGAGTTCACTTCGCGTGGCGTCAAGTTCAGACCGAACTTCCGCGATCGTCGTATGTAGTTGGTCGAGATCCCCATGGCTTCGATGCAAGTCCAGACGGAGTCGGCCGCGTGCCATCATCCAGGCGAAACACACGGCGGCACCAGCCACCAGGATGAAGGGCAAGAAAGAGAACGACATATGCATGGGCTGGCGCCTCCCCCCGCAACCTGCGGTAAAGTTTGAGCCGCTCCAAACGTGCGGTCCGTGGCAGGAGTCCGCTAGGGGCGACGCAACGCCCCTGGCACGCCGTTAACGCGCGATCAGGCTGGCAGCAGGGCGGAGGGCCCGCGCGGGGGCACTAAGCGTGTAGAAGGGATTTAAGCGGCTTAAGGTTCGTCGGGACAGAGCCCCATGTTCAACAAGATCTTTGTTGCCTTCATGACATAGAGCTGGTCAATCAGTCGGCGCCCGTGCTCTCGCAGAACGACGCGCGTCCCGCTCGGATGCTCCCAGACCCGGCGACGTCCCCGCCCCGGCGTTTCGACGAACCCTGCCCTCGTCAGCCACCGCGCGACCCGCTTGTACTGATAGTTCCCTGGCCGCCACTTCGCGGCCTCCCGAATCTCGGCACAGTCGGCGACGGAGAGACCCGTCACCTGAGTTCATACCTCTGCTTGAACTCGGCCACTATCTCCTCAACCAGTGCCTCACATCTCGCACTGGGTTTCTCACCTTGTATCTGTATCACGCGGACGTCCCAATTGCAGTCGCCTTGCGTTGGCGCAATCCGCTTCGGCGGTGCGAAGGATGCGTCACAGCTCGGGTCTCTGTGTATGAGTTCGGCGTTCAGCAGTCCGTGCAGCCTGGCACCGGAAACACGTGCGCGCTTAGCCATCCCGGTACCCGCCGATTCCACACGAACCCCTCACCGCCATCTTACGGTCGTGTTTCACTTCGGGGGCGAGGTAGACCGTCGCCATGCCGCCAGCACCGAGTTCCCGCTCAATGCGGTAGCGGTCGGCCAGTGCGGTTTTCAGGCGCTCGAGCAGATCGGCCATGCGCGATCCGGTGTACCGAGATCGCTAAGGTAGAACCTGGGGAGGGCGACAGCCAGAGAGCAGGCTGGTCCACGTCGGCGAGCCCTTGGCATGGAGTATCGCCACCCGCTGGTGGGGCGGGAGTGAGTCGTCAGCAAAGTAGACGTGGACCTGCTCGGCTGGGACCGGCGACCAAAGGTTGGCCTCGGGAAGAAGCATCTTTTTGACGGTGACGCACGCAACCACAACTGCACCGCTGAGTGCGAGCGCGACCAAACGATTCATTACGAGTTGTCTCCCATCGAGCGTTTCATCAATCCATACGTGGCTTATGAGCTTCAGCAACTAAAAAAAGGACCGTCGTTATCGATGCGCGAACACTCGACAACAAGCACGATGAGTCCGACCAGGGCCGCAGCTCCCACTACTATCCCGGTGACCAACTTCCTCGTCTTGTCGGCGCTGACATGTCTTCCATCCACCGACACTGAGGTCACGTCGGCGAAGGCAACGGTGTACGGGGAGCCGTCCACGCGACCGTAGATCGAGTCGTTGTGAGCCGAGGGCGGAACTACTCGATATCCCAGATCGTTCGTCGCTTCTACTTGACGCCCCGCGAAGCGTTCGTCGAAGCGCACCACCTCACCCTCTTGCGTCGTCACGCTCACGATCCTCGCCCGAGGAAACGTCGCGCCAACCAACGGGCGCACCTCCTCGATTTTCCCAGTAGTGCACGCCGCCGTCTGGATCGTGAGCGTCACCAGCACCACAACGGACACGCAGCGTCGGACCACTGACTGGCGGTGTACCATCAGAACCTCACCGACGCGCCGAGGGCAAAGTGGCCGTCGCGTTGCGGACTGACGCTGACGCGGAAGCGGTCGAGAGTGGCTTCCTCCCAGCGATCGGTTCTGATAAGTGCGCCCGATACCAGACCAACAAGGGCACCTGCGCCCCCAAGGAAAACGCCTCCGATAACCGCCTTTTCCTCCGCCGTGAAGTCGAAACAAACAAGACAACCCCTTGAGGGACGGTCGTCCCCCGATACCAATCCGAAGCCCGCACCGACGACCGCACCGACGGCCGCACCGATCAGAGCTCCGCGGCCTGCTTGTGAGCGGCGCCCCCGGAAGATCTCGAATCGGGTGACCAGTGCTACTGGCACTCGCCTCCCACCCACAACAAGCGTATCGCCTGTGAACCTGGTCAAGGTCCCCGCGTGCCTCTGAAGTCTCACGCTTGGGGCGGTGACTCGCACCCGTCTACCAATAGTGAACTCGTCAGTGAACTCGTTGAGCTCGGCCCTCGACACCCACCTGGAACCGTTCCATTGCTTGACTTCTGAGATCCACACCAGGGGGATGCGCACCGGATCAGCTTGGTGCGCAGCGTTCAAGACGAGCGTGTCTGGGTCAATCGCAACGACCGTCCCCTCGACTTCGCGGACAGTGCCCCACGCGAAAAGAGTTGGGGCGTCGAGTATTGCCTGCACCCGTGCACCGGGCACGAGGCCCGCTGCTTGGGCAGCAGTTGTCCGGGCTGGAAAAACGGAGAGCATGACGAGAACCATTATGAAGCGACGCATGGGTCAAGACCGCCTCAAGCGTGCGCGACGTTCCCATTTCCGAGCCGCTGGCCGAGATTCTCGGGCAACAGGCTGCCCGGCTCCCATCGAACCCAGTAGACCCTGTCTTCCCCGCTCCGCAGAACAACTACGAGTCCGCTCGCGGTGCGTGGCGGCGAGCCTGCCTCAATGCCGGGCTGCACGATCGTAGTGTTAGGCCCAAGCCCACGGCGACGCTTCACGACCTCCGCCACACATTCGGGGTCTACGCCGCACAGGCAGGCGTCCCGATTGTGCGACTCCAGCGACTCCTCGGACACGCCACTCCACACATGACGCTTCGGTATATGAAGCACGCACCCGAGGCATACTTCCGTGAGGACGCGGCGAGCATCGCCAAGGCCCTAGTCGGCAACTGCGATGCCGAGCGGCAGGCCCGGACCGACATGGCGCGGAAGGCCCTCAAACAGGCATAAAGTGCCTACGTTTTTGCCTTCGCGTGCTCCAAGCGGCCCTCGACTGGAGGCCGAGGTGGTTGGGCAACCTCTTGTGGGTGGTTAGGTTAGTGCTCCGGGAGGGCTAGACCTAATTGGTAAGGCAGCGGTCTTGAAAACCGCCGGGCGCAAGCCCATCGGGGTTCGACTCCCCGGCCCTCCGTTCCCTACAAGCCGAAGACCGAAATGCACTTGGCGCTTTGTCCGCTCGCCGCCACCGAACTGGCCACGCACTTGTGGTGACCATATTGGTGACGGTTTCACGGTACGAAATGGGCAGCGTGAGTGCAATGCTCAGCGCAGTACGGGAGATCCTTCAGGACAAGGGAGCCCGATGGCCTACAACCGGCCGCGCAGGGACAAGCGTGAGCGAGGTGCACCGCACCTGCTCTATGAGTGCAGGATGTTCTTTAGTAGCTGGGAGCTATCGCTTACAACTGCCGGAAAGCCGGAACTCTGGAACGCGCTACTCGAAGCCTCTTTGATCCACACGAGAAACCTGATGTTGGCCCTTCGAGAGCGTCGTCACAGGCGCTACCCTGACGTTCTCTTCCGCGACTATCTCGCAGTGCGCGATTGGTCTCGCCTGAAGTCTGAGCTTATTCCGGACGCAGAGACTGAAGTGCTCATCGAAGACATCGGACGCTTTGTTGCCCATGTGAGCTATGGTCGCACCCGGTTACGGTCCAGAGCACGCTGGGGAATGCGACACACGGGGTGGGTCGTGCCGAGGCTTCGGCTCTGGTACAACGCGCTCACGGATTCGGAGCGGTCGTGGTTTGCTCCGCTGGGAGGGCTGCTTCCGTAGGCCAGTACCATCGCGGAGACACGCCGACCCGCGCTTCCTAGAGGGTACTCACAAGCCCCAACCATCGCCGCCACTCTCCCCTACGGCGATTTCCTGGCGCAGACGAGCCAGCCACTACTCACCCGAAGTGGCCATACACGTTGAGTCATATCCGGCAGTAGGAGGCAGCGACGTGGAGACCAAGTGACCGAGTGGACCGAGTGTTGGAGAGGGGTAGGGGCAGGACCTTCTGAACCTGAGCGCGTTCCTCTGTCCCACCAATCAACTAACCATCTCTTACTTACTTGGTCACTTGGTCATAGGTGTAGATAGGTCTTTATAGAGCGGTGACTTAGCGCTGACCGAGTTGGCTTCCGGCACTCGGGTCGTGTTGGTCATTCGGTCGGAGGATATGTAGTGGTTCAGCCTGAAGCGGAGTCGCCCGTAGGTTACATAAGGACGCTCCCAGCGAATGTTTCTTACAGGAGCCGACGTCGTTGTTCTCCATCCCTTACGCACGGACGACAGTACCTAGGACTCGATGGAAGACCGGGCATATCTCCAAAACGAGCCTCAGCGCTGATCTCAGCTGAGCGAATCGCTGGGTTGAGAAACGACCACGCCGTTTGAGACCCGGGCTCAAGCCGGATGCCCAGCACCCCGACTTTGTAAAACACCTGGACCAGGCGGCGGCGCACCTCCTCAATCGACGCCTGGTTATCAAAGAACTGGCGAATCAGGTGCCTTAATCGCCCATGTTTCTCAGCCTCTCCACGGGCAATTAACTCCTCCATGAACCTCGCGACATCTGTCAGGGGAAGATTTCTAAGCGGGAAGGTAGGCGGTCGGCGCTTCAGGAGATTTACAGCGGAGAGGAGACTCGGATAGTCTGATACCCACTCGTCGCCGAGCGACCTGAGTCGCATGGCTGAGTAGTCGGCTTCAGCTGATCGTAGAAGACCGGCGGTGATCTGGGCACGATCCTCTGCTTTGCTCAAGCAACAGTTTGCAAACTGAATTATGTCACGTGGCCTCCGCATTGTGCGTATGATCAGGTATTCACCTGTCTCAACGCTTCCTACCTTCGGGGGAAAGACATCGGACCATCCCACCGAGCGCTGCGTGTATCTATGTTCGACTAACCGTGCAATCCGACGGTTCAATACCTCCAGGAGCTGTTGCTTTGACCACTCGATTGGAAGCATCAATGGCTGATACTTTTCCTCCTGAAAACCACTGTCCCTCGTCTCGCGAAATACCCTTTCCAACAAATCCTGCCGCAGTGCAATCACTACCTTCGCGTTGCGTATTCTCCTGAGATCCCGAATCGTCTCCACTAGAGCCCGAATCAACCTGTAGCGCAGCTCATCTTCAACCCAGTGCTCATCCAGGCGGTCAACTAGGACGTAGAAGTGCTCCAGTACATCATCAAATACGTCGTCCGCGAGGGCGTCGATGATCTCCGATAGGCGACGAATCTGTACCTTATTCACTACGTCTTGAGCCCGATGAACGATCTCCTTCCGATCCTCGGTAGAACAGCGTCCCAGCTCCTCAGCGGATAAGGAGAAGATGCTGGCTTTGGCTCCCAGTGGCCGCTTAACGTCGTTCTCAAATTTCTCGGTCACCTCATGAATCCGGAACTCCGTGTCCTGCCAGAAATGCTCGCCCCACTCGATTAGGTAGTCGAGCGCGACCCCTTTTCTCTTGTCGCCAATGAACTTCTCCGTGATTCGTGCTATGAAGTTCTTCTGGTCTCCCTCACTGCGGAGGTGGTACTTGAGCTTCACCAACTCAACAGCGAATATGTGTCGCCAGAGCAGGCGATAGAAGATGTCCAAGTCGACGCCAAGCTCGGCCAATCGACGCAAAATGGGCGAGTTGGATAGGTACTGCAGCGCGAGGCGGTCTGGGTCGAGAAGGGTGACATGGTCCTGTTGTTGTTTGAGAAGGAGCAGAAGTGCCGTCTTGCCCATCCCCGTTCGGCCAACGACAATGCAACAGGTACTATTGGTATCACAAAGTGCCTTGAGGTCACCGTTGTCGACAAAACAGTCGAACAGGTAGCCCTCGTCGTCCTCCGCTGCCTCGGCACCAAGACGGTCAGCCTTACGGAACTGGAACGCACTCTTATCTAGCTTCGCCACTTCGCCCTGAAACCACCGCTGAAGTTCGTCAAGCCGCTGAAGAACCGTGTCCTGCGTTTCCTGTGCATCGTCTCCCCACTTCCAGGTGGCTCTCATGATGGCACTCGTCAATGTCCTCCGATAGGGCGCTCTTGGGACACCGAGCGACACCCTTGGGACATTGGACGCTCGCAAAGCCCATTCTTCCCCTTTTTGCTCGCGAAGGGCGATATGTTGCGAGCAAGACCGAATAGTCAAGTCGCGAGGTTCGATGACCAAGTGACCGAGTTGACCGAGTCGCGGCGGGTCTAGACCGCTGGTAAGGCGCCACGCGCGACCCACCGCACTGCTACTACTTACTTAACTCGGTCATCTTGGTCATGGGAAGCCCAACGGTCGTCGCGTAAACGACTTAGGGCGCGACCAAGCGGCCACGCCCTCTCGGTCGCAATCGGTCACTCGGTCAGTTGGAGCCGCTCGGCCTTCCTGCGCACAGCCT
Source organism: Gemmatimonadales bacterium (assembly GCA_965249575.1). GTDB lineage: Bacteria > Gemmatimonadota > Gemmatimonadetes > Gemmatimonadales > GWC2-71-9. The sequence continues at coordinate 489,233 of OZ252244.1, forward strand.
GCCCATCGAGCGCGTAGAGTCGATTCGTGTTGCCGTCCAAACGCCGCGGTTCTTTAGTGAAGACGCCCAGGCTTTTGAGCCGCATGCCGAGCTTCTGAGGGGTCCACTTGTCGAAATCGGCAGCCTGGTCCAGCTCCTCGTCCCCGCCCACGCCAAGCCGTTTGAGCAGCTCGGCTCTCGTCACCTCAGCGACCTCGCGCTCACCGACGACATCCAGGAGCACGCTAAGCAGCTCAGCCTTGTCCTCTGGCAGCTCAGCCTTCGTCGATGCCTGCGAGCGCTCGTAGTACTTGCAAGCGGCCGCGCGATCGGGCTCCGGCACGTCGAGCGCTTCCATCATGACCTCGATCGGCAGCCACAGTTCGCGCTGCCGACCGCGGAGGTTTGCTAGGCCGTGCCAATGCGGATCGACGAACGGCGGGAGCCCGCGGAGCTTCCAGAAGTCGAGCAACGTCCAGCGATAGGAGTCGGCTCGGATCTGAGCGAACCGTTCGTCATCGAACTCCACCGGCGGCAGCGTTTTCGCGCTGGGCGACGTGGTGACGAGGAGCGGGCGGTCGGCAAGGTCGTGCGGCAGGGGCTGAGTGCCCGCGAACGCCTTCGGACCGAACGTGTCGAACTCCTGCGGCTGCCCGCGCTTGTCCATGTTGGTGATGCTACGGCGCGCCCCCGCACGATACGAGTCCGTGCACAAGTCAACGTGCGCCTGCTTCAAGTTGTCAGCCTGGTCGAAGAGTAGCGTAATGCGCTTCGACTCGATGAGGTCGCCAATGGCCGCCGCGGTCGTCTGCGACTTGTAACCGAGGTGTGCGAGCTGCTGCATGAGGTCGAGCGCCTGCGACTTGCCTGAGCCCTTCGGTCCCGGTGGAGCAACATGGAGCGCATCAGGCGAGATCGTGTATTCGTCCGCTGGAGACCTGAGGCACGTTTCCGGCGCTGGCGGCGATTGCTCGCCCTTGTACGCCGACACGAGCGCAGTCGATTTCCGTCGGCCCACGTTCCTTCCCGATGGCAACCATTTTCTATTTACGCGGGCAGGCCAGTTTGACAGCGTGTTCCAAAACTCCGTCATGCTCGGCAGTCTGGACCGAGACACGCTCCGAATCGTCGAGTCCGTGGTACGCGATCCTGAGTTCCATCCCCCAGCGACCGTGTTCTACGGTCTCGACGAAAAGCAAACAACTCCCGTGAATCAAATCCTCGTGGCCGAAATGGATATGCAAGCGTTCACGGTCGCCGCCGAACCGGATGTGGTCGGGTCTGTCATCCTCGCCAGTGCCGGCTTTCTGTCCTATACCGTCTCCCACAACGGGACGTTTGCATACCTGACCGGCCACCTCAACCCTCCGCCCCTCGAGTTGGATCGCACGGGCCAGCAGGTTGCGGACCTCCGTGATCAACCCCAAGGCGTCTGGAGTTGGAATGTCGGTACGGTACTTTCGCGGCTCTTCCTGGCCAGCGAGGACCGCGGACTCTTTCTGTACGACTGGGAGGCTGGCGCCGCCCCCGAACCGCTCGGTATACAAGGCCTGTTTCCCGTCGCTGGCCCCGGAGATACCCTGGTGGCATTTCAAGATTACAACGTGGGGTCGCGGGGCGTGTGCAGCGTTGGGGTTGCCAACGTCAATCGGAGACGGGTCGACACGATTTTTTCGGGACCCCCGTGCCTGTATCCCACCGATTGGTCTCCCGATGGCGATGAGTTGCTGTTATCGGACCAACTCCCGTGGCTTCCCGTGGGCGACCAACCTCCCGCCATTTGGACGTACTCCTTGGCCGATGACTCACTGCGGCCGACGGTGCGAGACCCTCGAGCCACGGCATACCACGGTACGTATTCGCCCGACGGCCAGTGGATAGCTTTCAGCAGCGACCGAACCGGACGCTGTGAGGTGTACATCCAGCGGCGCGATGGACCGTCCGGCCCGCAGCCGCCGGTTTCTCGGAATGGCGGCACGTGGCCCCGGTGGCGAAGCGACAGTCGCCAACTCTATTTCATCGGCCCTGCCGGTCAGGTATACGGCGCCCAGATTCCGCCGCGAGGACCGACCGACAATCCACCCCAACGCTTGTTCTCACTTCAACACTGGACGGGGATGGGGTACCAAGAGATCGGCACGCTGTTCGATGTCGCACCGGACGGCGATCGATTTTTCGTGTCGCGCAGATCGATCGACCCGACCTATCTGGTGGTGATCCAGAACGGCACGAACTAACGAGTACTCGCGCACGTTCGTACCAAGCACATCCCACTCAAAGGGCGAAGCTCTTGGATGTTTGGTATGACGCCTCGCAGGCGCAAGCCCTCGGGGTTCGAATCCCCGCGCCGCTCGGGTCGCCGCCTGAGGGCGGCTGTTCGAGGACATCTATTACACTCCCAGTTCCAGTACACCAAGTACTCGACGTCGATCCTCGGAGCGGGCGGTTCCTCATGATGAACTTGAAAACCGCCGGACATCGAGCACTCAAAAGAACCAGCTCACCGATCCATATGCCGTGGCCGGCACGACTCCGAACCCCGAGGGAACGGCGACCGCACTCGTGGTTTGCCCGGAGCCGATGCCGAGGAATGCACCCGCCCGCGCAGTGGTCTCGTTGGACAGCGAATACGAGAGCGACGGCACGACGAGCGCGCTCCGGTCGTTGAGGTTCCAGATCGCGAGCAACCCCGCGGACCACAACGGGTGCAGCTGATACGTCCCTTGGGCAACAGTCGCCTCCCGGCCGACGACCTGGAGCTCTCCCCGTCCAAAGGGTTCGGAAAGCAGGACCCGTCTGATGTCCGCGGCGCTCGAGGCCCCGAAGTCGTCATGCTGGTACTCCATCGCCACGCGGAGGTCACGGTCCGCAAGAGTGAACCGAGTGTCGATCCCGACGACTCCGCGCAGTGCGACCCCACTCCCTTGGTCGTCTGCGCGAACGGAGGTCTCGACCCGCAGCGCGACCTGTCCAATGCCACCAGTCCCACCCATCCCGAACGCGGCGTCCTCGTGTAGCGCCCCCGCCCAGGCCGACACTTCCCATCCGCTCACGACCCCCCTGACCCGTCCCAAGGCCGTCACGAGGTCACCACCAGGTGTATCGGAGCCCCGGAGCACCAGGTCGACGTCGGCGAGCGGTCCGGGAAAAAACTGTACGCGAACGGCGTCCACGCCCGCGCGGAACTCGCGAAACGGATCGGCGGGATCGAACGGAACGAACGGATCGGCGGGTGTGAGCAGGAGAGTGGTCGCCCACGAGATGGTTTGGCGCCCCACGGTGACCTCCACCGCCTCGGACGGGGAGTAGGAAATGCTCAGCCGGTCGAGCCGGTGCCGCCACAGCACATGATCCCCCTCCGCGATGGTCCAATCGAGATCCAGGAGCCCGCCGCCCGCCGGAGCCATCGCGGTACCCAGGCCTCCGGAGCCCGCGTTCCTCCTCTGGCTAAATGAGACGAACTGCTCGTATGCAATATCCAGGGAGACCTTGTCGCGCACGGGACTCATCATGAGCCGGACCCGTTGCAGGTCTCCGAGCCCGCCCGGGTTGAACGGAGTCGCTTCGGACCAGAGGGGAACGTTGAGGTAGTACCCGCGTGCACCCGCCGGGAGCTGCGCTGGAGCGAAGGTGGGAATCGCCAGCAGACCGAGCACGAGAGCGAGTGTGAGTGTCCGGGACTTCGAACACGTCACCGTTCGGGCTCGGGGCTCCGCCGTTCGTCCGATTCCACGGCACCGTCGACCAGATGGATCAGGCGACGGGCCCGCTCCATGACCCGCGGATCGTGCGTGGCGAAAACGAACGTGGTCCCCAGCTCGCGATTGAGCTCCTCCATCATGTCGAGCAGCGACTCACTCGCGCGGGAATCCAGATTCGCCGTTGGCTCGTCCGCCAGCACGAGGGCCGGCTGAGACGCCACGGCGCGAATCACCGCAACCCGCTGCTGCTGCCCTCCGGAGAGCTTGCCCGGACGCCGGTCTTCCAGTCCCGCGATGCCGGTGCGCTCGAACAACTGGTGGACGCGTCGCCGGCGCTCTCCCTCCTCGACGCCGAGGAGCAACAGCGGGAATTCGGCGTTCTCGAGTGCCGTGAGCACCGGCAAGAGGTTGTATGCCTGGAAAACGAATCCGATGCGCTCCAGTCGCATGCGTGCTAGCTCGCGGTTGGACTTCCCCGCGAGGTCCTCACCCGCTACCCACACTCGCCCTCGAGTGGCGCGGGACAGTCCGCCGATCAAGTTGAGAAGCGTCGTCTTGCCCGAGCCTGACGGCCCCGCCATCGCCACGAACTCGCCGCGCTCGATTCTCGTCGTCACCCCCTGCACCGCCGGGACCTCCTCGGGCCCCTGCTCGAAGACCTTCCAGACGCCGTCCGTCCGGACCGCCGGAATGGGATGGTCGTCCACCGGAGTGCTCATCGCTCGAACTTCATGGCCTCGGCCACGTCGATCTGTGTTGCGCGCCACGCGGGATACAGCGATGCCAGGGTACCGATGATCAGAATGAAAACGAATCCCTGCGTGACGCGCGCGGTGCGGAAGAGGGGCACCATGACCGGGTCCATCACGACTCCCGAGAAGGTCCACTCGCCCTGCATCAGGCCGGAAATGTCCATCCCGTCGTGCCAGAGCAGCCACGTGATGCCCAGCCCGAGCAGGATGCCGACGAAACCGCTGACGACGGTGAGGATGACGCCCTCGACCATGACGAGCCCGCCGGCCTGGCCCGGCGTGAACCCGAGTGCCTGCAGCACGCCGAACTCCCGATGCCGGTGCAACACCGACATGAGCACCGTGTTCACGATGGCGAGAGCGATGATGCCGAACATGATACCCTGGAACAAGTAGTTCCCCAGATCGTCCACTTTCACCGCCGCGTCGAGCTCCGGCATCGCCTCCCGCCACGGCAACGAGATAAGGCTTCCGAGCTCCATTTCAGCCGCAAGCTCCCGACTCAAGGCTCGGTGCACGTGCGGCACGGCTCGACTCCGGTCGAGCAGCACGGCAATCGAGGTGACGTCGTCCGCAGCGCCGAGCCACGACCCCGCCGTGCGTAGCGGAATGTGAATCACGGATTCATCCACTTCGGGTATGCCGCTCTTGAAGATGCCGGCCACCCGAACGAGCTGTCCGGCGATCTCTCCGGATGCGTCCTGCGCGGTAAGAACAAAGCGGGAGCCGATCCTGAGGCGGAGCCCTTCGGCGAGGCCTGCACCGATGTACGCCCTGAGACGATCGCCACTCTCGAGATAGCGCCCATCCATGAGCCGGTCGTCGAGAATCGAAAAGCCGGCCTCCGCCACGGGATCGACTCCGACAATCTGCGCGGGCCGAGCCCCGTTGGCCGAGCTCGCGAGCCCCGTGGTGGCGAGCCTCGGGACGATGGCCGTGACATGCTCGGCGATCCCGGGAGTCCCAAGCGCGGCCTCCGCTGCTCGGCGCGCTCCCGTGGAAAGCCGGTGTTCGATCCTGCGACTCGCCTGGTAGCCCCGCGCCTGGAGGGCGACATGTCCGCTCCCCATCCGCACACCGGACTCGATCCAGTCCTCGTGGGTTCCGTCAGAAAGGGAGACCGAGAAAATGAGGAGCGCACCCCCGACGATCATCGCCGCGGCGGTGAGCGCGCTTCGACGTGCCTGTCGCCGGAGGTTGCGCACCGCGAGACGTGCCATGAGAACCGCGCGAATCGTCATTCGCCCGCCAGCGTATCGGCCGGGGGTACGCGCGCCGCGCGCACCGCCGGATACAGGGAAGCCAAGAGAGCGGTCAGGACCAACGCACCACCCGCCCAGAACGCAGCCGCCACATCGTACTCTACCCGCAGGACGGGGCGCACCAGGGCACCAAACATCGTGAAGTCGCCGTACAGCCAGCCGACGTCGAGGGGCACGTTGTGCCACCACACGAGCACGGGGACGGTGATCACCACGCCGGCCAACAGGCTGATGATCCCGAGCGCAAGCGCCTCATACAGCACGGTTCGCACGACGGTTCCGGGCGTCGCGCCGAGCGCCATGATCACGGCGAACTCCCGCCGGCGCTCGTAGGTGGCGAGCAGCATCGTGTTGGCCACGCCGAAGATGGCAATGCCAAACACGATGCCGATGACGATCAGGTTCCACGCCTCGACGAGCCGGGCATAGTCCATCATCTCGGGGCGGAGGCGGGTCCACGGCTCGATCTCGATCTCCAGGCCGAGAGGGCGGAGCGCCACCGCGATCCGCGCGGCCGCTGACGGCGCCAGCCATGGATCGGTAGTGGACACGGCGATCTCGTGGATCCGCTCGGGCGGGAGGGCAACGAGGAACTGCAGCGACCCGATTGGCAGTAACGCGAATGACGCATCCAGCTCGGCCATGCCGGTTCGATATATGCCGGACACTGTGTAGAGATCGTTTCCCATCGAGCCGTCCGCGGCTGGCGCGACCACCACGACCTCGTCGCCGACGGCGGCGTCGAGCTGCCGCGCCACCTCCGCCCCGATCATGATCTCGTTCGCCGCTCGCTTGGGCGCACCTCCCCGCACCAAGCCGCGCATGAAGCGACTCACCCGGGGTTCCCGCTCGAGGTCCACACCCATGAGCATGACGGCCGTCGTGGCGTCACCGGAGCTCACCAGGCCGCCGGCATACACCCGAGGGGTCACGGCGGCGATCGCGGCGTCCGCCGAGATCTCCCGCAGCACGTACTCGATGTCGGCCCCTTCGCGGCCCCCAATCGTCTCGTAGATGCTCCGTTCGGGGCGGTACTCCAGAGCGTGTATCTGGAGCTGCCCGGTGAGGATGCCCGTCCCGTTGTCGATCATTTCGGCAGCGAGCCCCGCCATGAGCCCGATGACCAGCACCACGGCGAAATACCCAAAGGCGAGCCCCGCCGCGGTGATGATCGTACGTCGTCGATGTCGGCCGAGATTCCGCCAGCCAATGCGCTGCCATGGGGAGCCGACGAAACGGGAACGCCCCACGTCGCGAGCCTACCGGCCGGTTCTCAGCGCGCGGAGGGAGAACGCCGACTGCCCGATCTCGATGTCGAACTCGAGCTCCTGGTACCGGACGACCGTCCGCTCACCCGGCTCGTCATCGGGGATCACCTCCGTGAGCATGGGAACCAGTCGCCCCCCGGTGACGCGGTAATCACCGAACGTGACGGTCCGCACCCTCGCGCCGTCCTCGTCAAAGTAGTACGCCCAAGTCGGCATCAGATCGGCTTTCCTCACCTGGTAGTCGATGCGATCCCACACTACCGCTGCCTCCGGTTTCGGGCTGAGCCGGAACTCCCATACCTCTACTCCGTCCCGATCGCCTTCGTAGCCGGTGTCAATGTCGTAGTCATCGATGAGCCGGCTCTCCTTCACCCAGTCATCATTGGTGAAATGGGAGCCCATCCAGGCTCCCATCATGAGTGATGCCGGGACCTTGATGGCTCGGTCCACCCTGGGGAGGTAGTTCCAGATGTTCTCGCCCGCCTTGAGGGTCGCGGTGCCGGCGTCTTTTCCGGGGAGCGGTGACACGCACCAGCGCGTGCTCCGTACCGAGCGACCAGATCTCGAGTGTGAAGCTCCGTTCCCAGTGCTCGGTCACCACTTCCATGGTTGCCACCCCATGACTCGACTCCCCGCGAAGGAGCTGATCGACGCGATCGATGATTTCCCGCGGAGACTGCTGCGCGAGGGCAGGGGCCGGCGCCAGGAAGGGCAGGCTGAGGCCGGTGGCCCATCCCCACCGTCGAGCGCGGCACGCCTGTCGGATCACGGCACCCCCTTTCGGTCCGCATCGTTTGGTATGGCCGAATTGCAGGATACGATGCTAAAGAACGTCTCGGGTTCAAGATAACGGGTCTTAAGGTGGGGCAGTGCCGGTGCTCCAACCGCTGCATGGATCGGGTAGAGGGAACCCAAGCCAAGACGCACAGTCAGCGCAGTCTTGCCAGGGCTGGATCATGAACGGATCTTCACGGCTCGCTCCAATGCGCTACAGGATCGTGTGGGTAGTCTGAGGAGAGCGACGGCGTCCCATCGAGTGCCGGGACTGGTTCTCGCGATAGGTCGCTACCACTACAGGATTAGGAGTTTGGACATGGCGACCTGGAAGCCAATAGTCGTTGGCGTAGACGGATCCGACGAGAGCACATGGGCGGCTCTCCTCGGTGCTACCATCGCTGAGAAGGCAAAGACCGACTGCCACCTCGTCTACGGAACGCACGAGGTATCGGCGATCCCGGTCACGCTGCCTTCTCCCATGGCTCCTGTGGACATCCAAGCCCTCAGCGAGAAGCTGACCGCGGGCGCCAGAAAGCACCTCGAGGACGCGCTCCGGGGTCACGTAACCGCAGCCGCCCTGGAGACCCTCCAGGTCGGGTCGGCAATCCGGCGTGGGTGCTCAGGAATGCGGCGCGCGATCTGGATGCGGGCCTGATCGTGCTTGGCGGAAGGCACCACAAGGCGCCCGCGCGGTGGTTCGGGGGCAGCACGGTCCACCACGCCATCCGCATCATCGACATCCCGGTTTTGGTGACCACGTCTCCGCAAAAAACCGCCGGGCGGGTGCTTGCGGCCGTCGATCTTTCCTATGCCTCGGCGCCTACACTCGAAATGGCGGCGCGCATGGCGAAGCTATTCGGTGCGGCGCTCAAGGTCCTTCACGTCGTAGAGCCCCTCCCGTTCTTGCCGGATCCGACGCTCCAGATCGACGCCGCGGAGTATGCCCGCGTGACCGAACAGGAATTCAACGGTCTGGCGTCTGGCGTCCTGAAGAAGCAGAAGGCGGAGCGGGAAGTCGTCCAGGGTCGAGCAACCGACCTCATCGAGCAAGTGGCAGCCGACTGGAAAGCCGACGTGGTGGTGGTCGGGTCGCACGGCAAGGGCTGGGTCGATCGCGTGCTCCTCGGCAGCGCAACGCAACGGCTACTCAATCACCTGCCGGCCTCTCTGCTCGTGGTGCCCGTCCGGGCCCCGAAAGGCGGAAGCACGACGCTGGCGCTGAGCGGGGAGTCCACGAAGACGAAATAGCAGAAATCCCTCCAGAGTGCATGCACACGCCGAGGTGATCTCGGTGGCATTCGTCCCGGCCCCCATATATCTTGCGCCCTCAGCCGTCGGCCGTTGGCTCGCTCGCAACGGCACCCGCCGGGTCGAACTCGCCGGGCTGCGGCGTTTCTGGAGAGGTGGCCGAGTGGCTGAAGGCGGCGGTTTGCTAAACCGTTATAGGGTCAAAAGCCCTATCGAGGGTTCGAATCCCTCCCTCTCCGTTAGTTGTTCCTCCGTCGTCCGTTTCCAGCATCTCGACCGCGACCATCGATCTAGCACCCGGGCTTTCGCCTCGGGGGCGCGCCGTTGCGCGGTTGGAGTCGCCGGTCTATCGTCCGCGCATGAGCTCGGCAAACCGCACCCGCGTCCGCTTCGCACCCTCACCGACGGGATACCTGCACGTCGGCGGCGCGCGCACCGCGCTGTTCAACTGGCTCTATGCGCGGAAAACGGGCGGCTCATTTCTGCTGCGGATCGAAGACACCGACCGGCAACGGTCTTCGGAGGAGCACACACGCATCATTCTCGACGGGCTGAGGTGGCTCGGGCTGGATTGGGACGAGGAGGTCGCGTTCCAGGGTGCACGCCTCGCACGTCACCAGGAAGCCGCCGACCGGCTCCTGTCTACCGACCATGCCTATAGCGATGACGGGGCGATTCGGTTTCGGGTACCGGCGGAGGAGCTAGCATGGGACGACGCCATCCACGGCCGGATTGCCTTCCACGGGAGTGACATCAGTGACTTGATCATCCTGCGCTCGGACCGGACTCCTACATACAATTTCTCGGTCGTAGTGGACGACGTCGACATGGACGTGACACACGTGATCCGCGGCGACGATCACATCTCAAACACCCCGAAACAGATCGCGATCTATCGGGCACTCGAGCAGGACCTTCCGACGTTCGGCCACGTCCCCATGATCCACGGCATGGACGGCAAGAAGTTGTCCAAGCGTCACGGCGCGACCGCTGTCGGGGACTATCAGAAGCTCGGGATTCTGCCGGACGCCCTACGCAATTTCCTGGCACTCCTGGGGTGGAGCCCCGGAAACGATCGCGAGCTGTTCGTCGACGCACTGGAGCTCATTAACGCGTTCGACCTGGACGGAGTCCAAAAGAAGAGCGCGATCTTCGACCACCGGAAGCTGGAGTGGATGAACGGCCAGTACATCTCGCAGACTCCACCGGATGAGCTCCTACCGCTCGTGCAGGCCGTCTTCGAAGACCGTGAGCTGGACGAGTGGTCCGCCGAACACGCCGACCGGGTACGGGAATGCATCGGCGTGCTGCGGAATCGCGCGCGCACGACTCTGGAGTTGGCGGATAGGATTCTCGTGCGCCTGAAAGACGCGCCCGCGGAGCCAGAGCCGAAGGCCGTGAAGTTCATCCACAAAGCGGGCGGCGATTTCGAGAAGGCTCGCCTGGCGGTTATCGAGCTGCTGAGGGGGCTCGAGGCCCAGAGCGTCACGCCCGACTCGCTGGACTCGGCTCTATCGGCGCTTGCGGAGTCGGTCGGCCTGTCCCGGTCTGCCGTTTACCAAACGGTGCGGATCGCGCTCACCGGCGGCACGGTATCGGAGCCGGTGACCGATCTCGTGCCCCTCGTGGGAAGAGAAGAGTCGATTCGGCGGTTGGAGCGGTCGGGGAGTTGGGTCGAGGGGGTCGGCGAATCGAAGAATCGAGAGCCCGGGAACTAGGGTAAGAGCGTGTCCCGAGGGGCTGGGAGCGGCGCGTCCCGCTTCTCCTCGCGCTCCTCGTCCTTCCGCTGACGGAGCTCCCCCACATAGCGCTTGAAATCGGCGGCGTTCCGAGCCCGCCGAGCAGCCTGCACGATGTCTGCGCGGATCTGTTGGAGCCGCTCGGCTTGCAGTGCCTGGTCGTAGTTACCCGACGGCATTGGGAGGAGCGCCAGGATTGCCGACGGGATCTTGATGTCTCCCAGATAGATCCACTGCCCGTCGAACCCCCAGGGTTTGCCGTTGATATCCTTGGTCCATTTCGGCGGTCTACCCACGGCGAAGGAGTCCGGCGGCATGGTATCGATGAACGCGAGGATCCGCTCCGCCATCGCGCTGTCGATGCGCGCAGCGTGCACGGCGGGATCGAACGGCTCCGCCTCTCGATAGGGGACATCGGCAGGCGGCACCCACAGGAAGCCGTTCCCGTACGCCGGCCCTAGCCGTCGGTGCGTCCCGACGGCCAGCTCGACGTCTTCACCCTCCCCCCCTCCCACCGGTCCGAGCACAAGCCCCACGCTGGTGGTATCGATTCCGGTCGGTGTTTCGGCCGGTGGGGCGGAGGGCGGTGGCGGCGCTTCAGCCAGAACGGGCCGCTCGGGTGGTGTAGGCGACGGCGCTTCGACCGGACCTCTCGGCCCGCTCCCGGTGCCCGGCGGCCCGGTGAAGAGCGGAGCCGGCAGTTCCGGCACGCCGCCGCTCGGCTCGAGTATCACGGTCACCACCCGCGGGCGGTGCGGGGGACTCTGGAGCGTCAGGAGCAGCGCGATGAATACCGCGTGCGCGACCACGCTGGCCGCGAACCATGGCTGCCATCTCACACGGGCGCGCGGAAGGAAGAATCTATGCACGGACCGCGCTGCTCCCACTGAGCACGCCCGACCACTCGATACGATGAGCGGCCTCGCGTAACCGTTCCGGCTCGACCGTGAGTGACAGTCGTAAATATCCGTCCCCGGCGGTCCCGAAGGCCGACCCCGGCATGAGCATGAGTGCTTGGTCCTCAAGCAGCCGCCGCGTCACGCCAGCGGAAGACACCCCCTCGGGCAACGGAACCCACATATACAAGGTCGCTTTGGGCGGCTCGATCGTCAGACCGAGATCCCGCAGCAAGGCAACCGCGACGTCTCGCCGCTCGACGAGCGCGTCCCGAATGGGCGCACTCGCGGCCTCGGCATCATCTAGCACCGCGGCGCCCGCAGCCTGGAGTGCCAGAAACGAACCCGTATCCACGAAGGTCTTGACTCGGGTGAGCCGGGCAATGAGATCGGCGTTGCCCACCGCCCACCCGAGACGCCATCCAGCCATGGCGAAGCTCTTCGAGAACGAGTGAAACTCGACGGCGACGTCGCGAGCTCCGGGGATCTCGAGAATACTGGGGGCGCGATAGCCGTCGAAGGTGATGTCGCAGTAGGGATTGTCGTACGCGAGCGCGATCCCGTGCCGCCCACACAGCTCCACCAATCGCTCGAGATATCCTCGCGGCGCAATGGCGGTGGTGGGATTGTTGGGATAGTTCACGTAGGCCAACCGGACACGGGACAGGTCCCGAGCGGGCAGGCTGTCGAGTTGAAGTAAGAAGTCTGCGTCGGCTGTGAGCGGGAGCGTCAAGGCCTGAGCATCGGTGAGCACGACGCCGCCCGCGTAGGCGGGATAGCCGGGATCGGGCAGCACGCACGCGTCGCCCGAATCGAGCACGGCGTGAGCCATGTTCGCCAACCCCTCCTTCGATCCGAGCAGCGGAAGCACTTCCGTTTGCGGGTCGACCCGCACCGTGAACCGCCGGGACATGTAGCGGGCTATCGCTTCGCGGAACTCCCCGAGACCCGACTGAAATCCGTAGCGACTCATGTCAGGATCGGTGATCGCATCGCGGAGCGTTCGTACGGCGATCTCGGGAGGTGAAAAGGCGAGATCTCCCATCCCGAGGTCGATCACGTCCGCTCCGCGCTGCACCAACCGCCGCTTGGCCAACACCAGCTCCGCGGCGGTGTAATGCGGCAGTCGGTCTACCCGCTTGTTTCCGGCGAGCACGCCATCACTCCCCTCGCGTGTCGGGCGAAGAAATCCTGCACTGCGCCCCGGACCTCCGCCCACGTTCCAACGATGGTGTCCGCCGGCGGTAGCGAAGCCGTCAGCGTTCGCCCGTAGCCCCGGGTGACGATCCGGTGATCCATCACGATGACGACGCCTACATCGGAGCTCGAACGGATCAGGCGGCCAAAGCCCTGTTTGAGCTTGAGCGCCGCGTGAGGGAGCAGGTAGTTCATGAACCCATCCATCCCCTGCTCTTCGACCCGCTCGAGACGAGCCGCCGTGAGAGGCTCGGTCGGGACCTTGAACGGCAGCTTCGCGATCACCAGCGACCGCAGTGAGGCCCCTGGAACATCAACACCCTCCCAAAAGCTATCTGTTCCCAACAGCACTGCGGAACCCGAGTCCCGGAACCTGCGGAGCAGCTGGTACCGCTGCCCCTCGCCCTGTACCAGCAAGGGCCAGCGGCTCCCGACATCGGCTCGGACCGCGGCCGCCACTCGCCGGAGCGCGGCGTGACTGGTGAACAACACGAACAGCCCGCCATCGGACGCGCGAGCGACGTCGGAAACAGCCGCTGCCAGCGCCGCCTCGTGTCCCGCTTCATCACGGCGCGGCTCTGGCAGATCCGTGGGGATCCCCAGGAGGCACTGCTTCGGATAGTCGAACGGTGACGGGAGGATGTACTCGTACTTCACCCGGCCCACCGGCTCGGCGAGGCCAACGCGCTCTTTCAAAAACCGGAAGTCACCTCCCGCCGCCAGCGTCGCGCTGGTGAGCACGACGGTGTCGATGCGGTCGAATAGTGACTCCCTGAGAATCGGAGCGAGGTCCAGCGGGACGGCGGCGAGCGCGATTGGGAACGGCAGCGCACCGGCCGGTCGCGATCCGCGCCGCTCGATCCATCGGACGGTCGCCGCGGGCTGCTCCGGCCTGAGCGCTAGCAACACGGAATCGGCGGCGGTATGGAGACGTCGAACGACGCCCCGAAGCTCCTGAATGAGCTGTGACGCCCGCTCGGATCCCTCCTCCTGCTCGAGCCGGTCGGCAACGGTTTCGACGCCATCCCCGATGCGCCGGAAGACGGCGACCATGTTGTCGAGCGCTTCACCAAGACCCGCCCCCCAGACCGGGTCCGCGGCAAAGGCGTTCGTGAGCCTCAACACGGTCTCCCCGACTGACTGCAGCCGGTCGGCGAGCACGCCAAACACCCGGTCCGAGTGGGCGCGCGCGTCGGCGATGGCGGGCATGAGCGCCAGCCGGATGAGGTCCAGCGACGCCTGGCTCAGGAGCTCGTCGCGCTGCGCGAGGTCGCGCAGGAGTGTTGGCAGGAGCCCCTTGCCATTGCGCTCGAGCCGGGACAGCAGTCGCGTGACGCCACGCGACGTGACGTGCGCGCCGAGGTGCTGAGCGGCCGTGTCCTCCAGATGATGACCCTCGTCGAGAATGAGGCGACGATACGGCGGGAGCACCGCCGCATCGGTCCAGTTATCCTGCGCGCGGCGCACAGAGAGATCGGCTGCAAGCAAATGATGGTTGACGACGATGACATCGGCTTGTGCTGCGCGGCGCCGTGCGCCGAACAGAAAGCAACGATCGAAGTGGGGACACTTGAGCCGCGTGCAGAGATCGGGCTCGGCACTGATTTCGTCCCAGATCTCGGGCGATGGCTCATCGACCAGGTCCGCGAGCGACCCATCAGTCGTATGGGAGGCCCACTCCGCGATCTGCTCTATCTCCTCGTGCTTCCCGGGCGCGAGCAGCGAGCCGGCCCCCCCGCGGGCCAGCTCCAAGCGGGACAGACACACGTAGTTGCGCCACCCCTTGAGTAGGGCATAGGTGAGCTCCTCCCCGTCGCCCGACAGGGCTCGGCGCAGAAGCGGGAGGTCCTTCCCGATCAGCTGCTCTTGCAGGTTGATCGTGTTGGTGGAAACAACCGTCCGCTCGCCGTTCTCGCGCGCCCAGAGCGCCGCGGCAACGAGGTAGGCGAACGACTTCCCGATTCCGGTCCCCGCCTCGAGGAGGGCGACCCCCCCATCGTTGTAGAGGTCCGCCACGTACGACGCCATGTCCCGCTGGCTCGGGCGATCTTCGAACTGTGTCAGCGTCTTTGCGACTGCTCCCGACGCCCCGAGCATGGCGGCCGTCCCCACCGGGTCGAGCGGTGTGTATTCCGGCGCCCGGGGTACCTCGACCACGACGTAGAGGCTCGCAGCCGCGTTATCGATGATCCCCAGGCCGAATCCGGCATCGTGCAGCCTCACGCCGATGTCGAGATCGGCGGCGGAGGGTTCGAGCACCCCGCTCGGATGATTGTGGATCACCATCTCTCCCCGCGCGGCACTCCCGGGGAGGGCGAGCACGCAGTCGGGGGTTCCCCGGGCGACCGCCCGGACATCGACCACGACTCCCTGTGGGTCGAGCTGTCCGGCGAAGCACACCTCCCGTCCGCCAGCGCCCGCGATCTCTTCGGCCAAGCGGGCTCTCACGGCGGAGGTCATGCGCATCAGGTCTTGAGTTCGCGTTTCTTCGCGGCTGGAAAGAGAACGTTGTTGAGGATGAGACGATAGCCTGGGGACGTCGGGTGCAGGGACAGGTCCGTTGGCGGATCTCCAACTTGGTGTTGGGGGTCTTCCGGATCGTGACCGCCGAGGAAGGTCCATGTTCCCTTCCCCGAGGCCCCGTGGATGTACTTCACCCACGGTGAGCGCCCCTCGCTCGCGAGCTCGATGACGCCGGGCTTGAGCCGGTTCCGATTGAACGACGTTGTCAGTCCGTAGAAATCGGGAACGACTTGCCGGTGACTCTGCACGAGCATGGCCGGCACCGGATCGATCTTGGCGCTGAAGCTGAACAGCTTGAAGGCGCCGAGTGGCTGGCGGAGCGGTGGGTTATTGACTTGGTGCCCGTCGATGTCCGAGAAGCTCGCCGTTGAGGGTGACGTGTCGAGCCGCGCCCCGTGAAAAGCCAGCGACCGGTCCCACTGCATCTTCTCGGCCGCGGCGGGATCCATTGGGGTTCCATCGGCATAGTTCGCCGCGATATCGACGTCCTGACCCGCGAGCGCCAACTCGAGTGTCTCCGTAGCCGCGCACATACCGAACAAGAACCCGCCGTTCGTCACGTAGTCACGGATTCCCCGGGCCACCGCCTTCTTGAGATCCGGCACGTTGCCGAACCCGAGCCTCCTCGCCATCTCCGAGTGCAGCTGGACCATCGACGTCAGCCACGGCGAGCCGCTATACGTCAGAAAGAACTTCGAGTATTGGCCGGTGAAATCCTCGTGGTGGAGGTGGAGCCACTCGTAGTCCTTGAGCCCCCCACCGATCACTTCGGCATCCCAAATGGAGTCGTATTCGATACCCGCGAATTGCAGCGCCATGCGAACGGCATCGTCCCAGGGCGTGGTCCCCGGCGGGACGTAGACCGCGATCTTCGGCGCCTTCTCGAGCGGGATCGCCTCCATGTTGCGGGATTGGATCATGCCACGGACGTCGAGCACCTGGGAATCGGATCGCACCTCGGCTACGACACCCGAGAGCGCTGCGTCCCGTTGGGTGGCCGGGTCTTGCTCGATGAGGAAGGATCCACTGCGATAGTTGAGCAACCACTCGGCGCGACCGCCGCGCTGCAACATGCGGTAGATGACCCCGTAGGCCTTCAGATGCTCTGGCTGACGGTCATCCATGGGGATCAGCAGCCATCCCGCCCTGCTCACCCGACCGGCGTCGCCCGCGGCCGCAAGCGCGGGGCCGGATCCCATCGCCAATACGCCGGCTCCCACGTGTGACAGGAAATCGCGACGCTTCATCACAGCCTGGGGATGTTCCCCCGGACCTGGTCGAGCAGCCGCCGCGCATGCGGGACCATGGCGCTGCTGGGATAGGTCAGAATCAAGTGCTCGAGGTGCTGGATCGACTCGTCGGTCTGGCCGGTAGCGTGGTAGGATTCCGCAAGCGCGAACTCCGCCGGCGGAGCGGCGGGGCCGTTCGGCTCGGCCTGAAGGGCGGCGAGCAGCAGCGGTTGGGCGAAGTCGTGCAGATCGAGCGTCAACGCGATCCGCGCCGTGTAGGTCAGGACATCCGCTCGACCCCCCTCGGCGGGTAACGAATCGCCGGCGGTGGCGAGCTCTCGCAGGGCGGCGTTCGTGTCGCCGCGGGCAAGCGTATAGAACGCCCGTCCGAGATCGGGAACCGAGTCGGGCTCGATCTGTTGAATCAGGGCTGCGACCTCCGTGCGCTCGGTCGCCTCTTCCAGCGTGCCCGCGTGCGGACCGGCCGCTCTGAAATCTTTGGTGGCTGTCCGGAGGTCCCCGATGAACAGGGACATCCACCCGCGCAGTGCCAGCACGCCGATCGCCGAATCGTCGGCGACGATGGTCTTCGCGCTGAGCCCGTCGCCTTGAATGAGCCACGCCCAGGCGATCTTGATGCGCAGAGCTTGGGCTTCCTCCCCGCTCATTCGTCCGGCCCATTGGCGATACTGACCCGCCGCCTCCTCGACCCGCCCCTCCTCCGCGAGAACGCCGATCAACGCGGCCATCGCGTCGGACGCGGAGTTCGGCGAGGCAATCGAGTCGGCCGCGACCCGCTCCAGCATGCGCTGCGCTGCCTGCCGCTCTCCCGCGTCCGCGAACGCGCGCGCCGCATCGATACGCGCTCGTTCGGCGGCGACCCCACGCGCGAGACCCGCGATGCGCTCGAGCGCATAGCCGCGAGCTCTCGACGACTCGGGTGACCGCGCGAGACCGGCCTGTTCGGCAAACCGCTGCAACACCGAGATGGCACTGCCGCGGTCCTCTGGCAGCGACGCGTCGAGGAGCGCCCACGCCTCGCCCGGTCGTCCCCAAGCGAGCATCAGATCGGCGGCCATACGCCTCGCGGTCGCGTCGCCGATCGACCGTTGCAATTGGTTGAGGACGTTCTTGCGCTTGCGCTCCGGTGTCCGCGCCAGACTGGTCGACGCACCGTCGGCCAGCGCGTCGTTGGCCGCCACCGCCACGTGCCATTGGCGGGCTGCCTGCACGAACTCCCCGCTCAGCGCGGAGAGCTCCGCCACGTCCTGCGCCAGCGCGGCACCACCAACACGACGACCGCCCTCGAGCAGCACTCCGCGCGCCTCCGAGAAACTGCCCCGCTGTGCCAACCCAAAGGCCCATTCGCGATAGGGCTCGGGGCTCGCGGGCGCGACAGCCATCCAGCGTCGCGCCGCCGCCTCGCTGCTGTCGGGTTGATCGAGGGTTGCCCAGATTCGCACTTCGAGGGCCCTGACGAAGGGGTTGTTGGGACTGCTGGCGAGTGCCGCGGCAATCTGCGGTGCGATGGACTCGAGACCCCCGGAGGCGTCGAGCACACGCTCCAATCCGAGCAGCGCCGAAATATTGGTGGGTTGGGACTCGAGCGCCTGGCGATACCGCTCCGCCGCTTCTTCGTACCGCTCTTCCCGCTCGAAATCGAGCGCCTCGCTCAAGTCCGAGGACACCGTCTGCGCCGGCGACGTCGCCGGCAGCAAGGCCAGGAGCAACCACCCGATCGCGGTTCTAACGCGCGTCATTCAGTCGGCGGAAGTAGTCGAGGATGAGGCGTCGCTCCTCGGGGGATAGCTCGCGGAGCTCCTCCCACGTCGGATAGCGGTATCGGGGCGCCCCTACGGCCCCTGGCTCGAGCTCGGATGGCACCAACAGGTTCTCGCCTCGCGCGGTTTTTGACTTGCGCTCGAGATCTTCGTCTTCCTCCTCGCCGGTCAGCGTGCGGCCTGCATCCAACAGCCGATGGAACAACTTGTCCTGCCGCTCGACCGTCCGGCTGTTCAACTCGCCCCCCTCCAGCTCGCGAGCGATGCGGCGCGCCTCCTCTGAAAGCTCTCGCATGCCGCTGGGGGTGGAGCCTTTGGCATCGAGCCGCTCGAGCTCTTCGGCAACGGCCCGCTGTCGCTCGGCCAGCATGCGCATCTGCTGCAGCAGCGCTTCTCCTTCGCCGAGCTGGATTTGAGGAAGCAGGCTCCCACTCTGACCGGCAATCGCGCTTTGGGTCCCGGCCATTTGCGCCAACCGTTCCACGGCCTCACTGAACCCGGAGCCGGTCCCCGCGCTCTGCACGTCCTCGCGTGCCTGAAGCAGGGAATACGCGACCGAGTTGAGGCCGGTGACGGCTTGCCCCGCAATCGTGGCCGCGTTCTTCGTGTCGGGCGCCGGCTGCTGGAGGCGCTCGAGCGCCTCCTTCATGCGCAGGCGCGCCAATCCGAGCGCCGTCGAGATTTCCGGGGAGATGAGGGCGTTCTTGCCGGCCGCCTGCTGGAGTCGCTGGATGATCTTCTCCATTCCCTCCTTGAGGGCCGCCTGTTTCCCGCGGAGCTCCGCGCCGGACTCCCCGCGCCGGAGACGATCGGCAAGCTCTTTCTGCAGCCGGGCGAGGGAAGTCGTCTCCATCAGCGCATGGTCCATCTTGCCTAGCACTTCGCTCTTCCACGCTTTTCGAAGCTCGTCCCGCTGCTTCTTCAGCTGTTGCGACATCGGCTGAAGCATCTGGCTCGCCTCCTCGCCCGCCTGGCGTGCCTTGTCCACCTCCCGCTTCTCAGCTTCGTCCGCCGCCTCTTGCATCTCCTCGGCAGCCTGCCGCGCCTTGTCGCCCGCGTCCTCTTCGTCGGGCTTCCCTTCTTCGTCGTTCGGCCGGCCATCGGTCGAGTCGCTCTGTTCCTGATCGGGCGGCTGCTCCATGTCTGCGGTCGATTGCTCGATCATCTCCTGCAGCTCATCCAGCCGGGCGGCCAGGCTATCGGTCTCCATGGCGAGCTGCCGTTCGTCGAGCGCCATCGACGAATCCGGTTCCAGCCCGAGTTGTTCATTCCAGTCGTCCTGCCGGTTCGCCAGATCTTCGGCGTCCTCGGCCAGGGTGGTGAGAGAGCCTTCGATGGCCGCTCGCTCGAACAGTTCCTGGCTGCGCTCCAGTTGCTCCTTGAACTGGCGCCCCGACTCCGCCAGCTGCTCAAACGCGTCGCGCGAGCGCTCGGCATCGAGGTTCTCCAATGCCTCTCGAACCTCGTTGAGCTTCGCCTCGAGGTCTGGCGTCATCGCACGATCGAGCAGCCGCTCCAGGTCCTTCAACTGGCGCTGAAACTCGGGATCGTCGAGCCCGGCCGCCTCGGCCGCCTCGGACAGCTTCTCCAAGTCCTCGCGAAGCTGCTCGGCCCGATCGATGACCTCCTCCTGATCTTCGGCCAAGTCACCCGCCCGCTCCGCGGTGTTGAAGTCGAGCTCGGCGTCTTCGCCCCCCTCACCCAGCGCCCGCTCGGCCGCCATCTCCTCTTCCGCCCGCGCGAGCTCTTCCTGTTTCGTCACCAGGGAATCCACTCCCT
Organism: Gemmatimonadales bacterium; assembly: GCA_965249575.1. Taxonomy (GTDB): domain Bacteria; phylum Gemmatimonadota; class Gemmatimonadetes; order Gemmatimonadales; family GWC2-71-9. Next base: position 509,364 of record OZ252244.1, read on the forward strand.
CGCCGATCTCGCTCGTGGCAACCCGCACCGCCTCGCGCATCTCGGCCAGCGTGGGGAGGCGAAGGACGTACTCGGGACTCACGCCCATCTGTGGCGTCGGGGCGTTGTCGAAGGCGCGCAATCGGAAATGGGCCGTATCACCGGGCGCGAACCCGCGACCGTTCAAATCGAGCACCCACTGCAGCACCAGCCGCTCGGCACCCTCCTCCGGCAACGGAATCGGCTCGATGAGCCTCTCGTCGCTCACGCCCCGCCGGCTCACACGCCGCATCTCGAGCTGCACGCGCGTGACCAGATGGTCGTCCCGCACGTCTACGACCAACGGCTGCTTGAGGGTGGCGGGGGCGGTCGTATCGCCACCGGGCACCGGGACCGTGACCGTTGGCGCGCTGTCGCGCACGGCGATGATGTGGAGCTCGGGAGGCCGCCCCTCAAGGGCGCCCCCACCCTCCGGCACCGCAAGCAGCGTCCACGTACCGCTCCGCGTGACCCGCAGCGCGCCTGCAAACGCCTGGCCTTCCGTCGCGAACGCGGCGCTCCGCCCACCGCTCAGACTCCAGCCGGCCGATCGGAGGGGTACGGTCGAGCGGCCTCGCACTGAAATGCGGGTCCCCGTCGGAAAGAGAAGCGTGTCCGGCCCGGGAAGGATGGGCTCGTCGGGTAGTACTAGGTACGACGGATACTCGGCGATGAGCGACAGCTCGGCGAGAAAGGCGGGCAGGGCCACCCTGACCTGCACCGTTTCGGACATCCTGCCGCCGCTCGCGGCGCGAACGAACCGATCGCTCTCCAGGGGTCCGAGCGTCCTGACGGCCCGGCCCAGCGAATCGAGGGCCAGCGGCAACGCACTCCACGGCTCGCCGGGTGCCCGAACCATGAGGCTCGCAGCCCGTCGTCCTTCGGCGACCACCGTGACCTCCACCCGGTCGCCGCGGCGCACGTCGCTTCGGTCGACGGAGATCAGAATCGGCCCACGTGCCTTGGCCACAGTCGCTATCGGGTGCCAAAACGCGCTCGCGCGGCTCGAGGACGGCCCCGTCAGGAAAAACGCACCCAGCGCGCCGGCCGCCGCGATCGATGCGAACCGCAGCAGCTTGACGCCCTCCCCCCGCGCCGGCCGGAGCGCGTCCTCACCGTGTTCTTCGAGCCACGCAACCGCACGCCCGTCGGCGAGCTCGGCGAGGGCACGGCTCCCCCGCGGATCTTCCGCGTCGGCCATGCCCGCGATCGCTCCATTGCGCAGGCCGCCGCGTAGCTCGACCTCGCGAGCCAAGCGCTTCGCGCTGCTGGTGCGCAGGCGCCGCCGGAGCCAGAGATACGCGCCGCCTGCCACGGCCAACGCCGCGACCCACCCCGCGAGAACCGCCGCTGGCTGTAACCGATAGAGTCCGAGCCGCGCGAGCACGACGCTCAGTCCAAACACGGCCAACACCCCGCCGACGGTCAGCAGCACGCCGGCGCCCACTTCGCGGCGGTTGAATTCCCGCCCGCGCGCTTCGAGCCAGGATCTGGTTTCCGTCACAGTGCCGCCGTCACCGCATACACGAACAGGTTGACCCCCATGCGAAGAGCGTCTTGCCGCTTCCCGGGCGGATCGTCATGAACGTCCGGGTCCTCCCACCCGTCACCGAGATCGGTCTGGTAGGAGTAGTACACCGCTAGCCGCCCGTCGATGAAAATCCCCAACCCCTGCGCTGGCTTCTCGTCATGCTCGTGAATCTTCGGTATCCCACGTGGGAATTCGTGCACGATATGGTATATCGGGTGGTCCAATGGCACGTCAACCAGTGGCGACCGAGGGAACACTCGGGCCATCTCGCGGCGAAAGGCCTCATCCATGCCGTAGTTGTCGTCAGCGTGAAGGAATCCGCCGTTTTCGAGATACTGCCTGAGGGTTCGGATCTCCGCCTCGGAGAAGCTGACGTTTCCATGCCCGGTCATGTAGAGATAGGGGATCTCCCACAGATCGGCGCTCCGGAGCGTCACGACTCGCTCGCGCTCGGAGACGTCGAAGTCGGTGGTCCGGCGGATCTGGGCCAGGAGGTTTGACAGGCTCGAGGGGTTCCCGTACCAGTCACCGCCGCCGCCGTATTGAAGGCGCCCGATGGTCATGGGACCGGGCGTCGGGGGATCGACGCCCAGGACCGCTGCAATGGCGATCGCTGCCGCGGCGATGTTCACGAGCTGGTTACCATGCGATACGCCTCGTTGCGGGACAGCCCGAACTCCGTCGCCAATCGTGCGGCCGCGTCCTTCCGGCTCACCCCCCCCGCGAGCAACTCGCTCGCCCGTTCGTGGGCTCGGGGCGATGGCAGTGTCGGCGCGGTGGGTGCGCCCGCCAGGAGCACCGTCACCTCCCCGCGCGGTGCTCGGCTCTGGTAGTAACCCGCCAGCTCGGTGAGGGTCCCTATCTTCAGCTCCTCGTGGAGTTTAGTGAGCTCCCGCGCGACCGCGGCGCGCCGCTCTCCACCGCACTTTTCGGCCAAATCGCCGAGCATCGTGACCAGCCGGCCCGGTGCCTCGAAGATGACGACCGTCCAGTGGCTCGCTGCGGCTTCCGCCAACAGTTTTCGCCTGTGCGGGCCGCGTCGCGGCAGGAACCCAATAAAGATATACCGATCGGCGGGGAACCCGGACACGCTCAGGGCCGCTGTCACCGCACTCGGGCCGGGCACCGACTGGACTTCACCAGCCACCGCTCGGACCCGTCGGACCAGGGCCGCGCCCGGATCGCTCACCGAGGGCGTCCCCGCGTCCGTCACCATCGCAACCGAGCCTCCCTCTCCCACCACTCTCGCGATTCGGTCGAGCCGCTCTTCCGGGGAGTGGGCGTGACAGCTCAGCACCCGGGTCGTGGACTCGACGTGCTGCAGGAGTGTGCGGGTGCGGCGCGTGTCTTCCGCCGCGACGAGATCCACCGTACGCAGAATCTCCGCGGCCCGCGCGGAGAGATCGCCCAGGTTTCCGAGTGGAGTGGCAACGACGTAGAGGGTCCCCGGCGTCACCAGGTGACGGTCCAGGGGAGCCGATCGTAAAAGCCGGCCTTTTGGAGAACGAAGCGGTGCTCCTTGGTGGCCTCCTTGAGCACCCTGGACGCCACCCCAGGTGCCAGAATCTCCAGCTGCTCGAACAGTGCCTTTGCCCACTCGGCCAGCGCCACGGTCAGCTCCGACTTGGTTACGACCTGCGTTTCCGTTCTTCCACCCGATGGAGTCCCAATGGCCTTGAGTGCGGGATAGGTGCCGTTCAGCCCGGAAAGGAGATCCGCGGCGCGCCTGGAACCCTCGCCCGGCAACTCCGTCTCCGCCCCCTCCGTGATGCGTCCGAACAGCTCCCGGTAGGTTTGGATTCGCGCGGGGGACGCCTGCGCGATCAGCTCCTTCGCCGCCGGGAACACCGAAACGGCAAGCGCCGGCCGACGCCCCTCACCGTCCCGCTCGAACTGACTCTCCACGAAACGAGCCAAGCTGATCCTCTTGACCTTTCCGCAGTAGTACCCGTGCGAGAAATCGCCATCCATGAAGCGCAGGTAGTTGATGCGCCCATCGGAGATCAGCTCGACCACCCCGCTGAAGTGTTCGTCCTTCAAATTCGGAAACAGCGAAGCCGGATTGGACTCGTCGAGGTGCCGTCGAACCGCAGGGCCCTCACAACTCGCCTGCATCCACGCGAGCTGCTCGATCGGGGCGTCGCAGAACACCAGGTCGGCACGCTCGGTTTCCGTCCGGATCTGATCGAGCGCGCTCTCGATCGGAAGGGCAGTGCGGTTCTTCCCGGAGAAGGCAAGAGCGGTCGCCAGCTCGCCCTTCTTGAAGAGGAGCAGCACCAGCTCGTGGGGCAGGTACGCCGCCACGTACCCCTCGATCAGGCCATCCCGATCGACTTTTGCGAAGTGGAGGAGGTTATCCAGGTGAATGAACGAGAGCCGGGTCCGGAAGATGTGGACCCTGTCATGCGGGAATTCCAGATCGGCCAGCTTGATCGTTGTTTCGTGTAGCTGCGCACTGCCGTGCCGCATGCGATTCACCTGTTGGAGCAGTACCTCACCGATCGACTCAGTCCGGACCGGGTGCCTGGCACCCGCCGCGACGCACACCACTCCTCAGGCAGCGGGAGCGACCGCTGGGGACCGCTCCCGCATAGGCTTTCAATGACCTAGCCGAGGTGGTGCTCGACCTTTTCTACAAGATATGCTTTCGGCACTGCGCCCACCACGGTATCCACGTGCGCGCCGTTCTTGAAGAACAGCACGCTCGGAATCGACCGGACGTTGAAGCGCATGGGAGTCTGCGGATGAGCGTCCACGTCCAGCTTCGCCACTTTGACTTTCCCATTGTAATCTTCAGCGATCTGTTCGATCGACGGTGCGATCACCTGACAGGGGCCACACCAGGCGGCCCAGAAGTCGACCACAACCAGACCCTTGTGTCCCTCGACATCCTGCACGAATCCATCGTCCGTCGCTTCGAGTATGTTCTTCCCTGCCATGAAAATCTCCCCTTCATTATGTTGAGCGCTTAGGACCCTATGGGCCCGATTGCGATGGTCCAGCCATTCAGCACGGAGGACCCGTGACACTTCCCGACGCCAGGGTGGCGCACATCGGGGTCGCGGTGGCCGATGTTTCTTCGGCGGCCCGCTTCTACCGCGACGTCCTGGGCCTGCCAGTCGGCGCGCCGGAGACTTCCGACGGCGCCCGAATCGTGTCGATTTCGTTCGGCGACACCGATGTCGAGCTGCTCGAACCAGTCACCCCCGACGGACCGATCGCCAAGTTCCTCGCCAAGCGCGGACCGGGGATCCATCACATCTGCCTTCGCGTGCCGAACCTGGAGGCTGCCCTCGAGCGCTGCCGGCACGCTGGGTATCGCCTCATCGACGAACACCCGCGACCCGGCGCGGGCGGTCGGCGAGTCGCGTTCTTGCATCCGAAAGACACGTCGGGGATCCTACTGGAGTTGACGGACTAGGTGCCAGGTTCCAGGTGTCGGGGTTCAGGGGGCTCGGGGGCGGACCTGGGCACCTGACACCTCGCGCTCACCCCACCAAACGACCACGCCACCCCTCAGGTTCCCTCAGGAGGCCGCTGCGGCCTGCGGTTTCCGGGAGAGCAGCGCTGAGCAGGGTTTCCGGCGGCGGCAAGGTCGACTGACACAACGAGCCAGCCGTCGTCCCAGGGCACCAGCGTGAATGGCACGACCGGGCGGCATCCCCTGCGCTCGAGTCCCACCTCGAACAATCTCCGTCCCGTCCTACCGAGCACCGGGACATCCGACGGCAGAATCTCGTAGGAGTCGTGTTGTAAGTACGTTCGCATGACCGTGAGCCGCTTCTCGAGATCGTCCCTTGGGATCGAACGCTCGGCGGGGCCCCGTTCGGTGCCCCATAGTGCACTCATGTCACGGAGGTTATTCACCGTCGCCGCTGCCAAGAACGCTCGAATCGTCGCTGCGGGATCCGCCGGTGCCGGAATGGCGGGTTGATAGCCACCGCCACACCCTACGAGCAGTGATAGGACGGCCACGAGGGACAACGGGCGCGATGCTTGCGCCGCAATGGTGGAAGCGCCGAAGTTCACGTGGCACGAAGCTAAGGACTCCTGCTATCGAGGGCAAGCGGGATATGCGACTGTATGTCAACATCGATCACGTCGCGACGGTGCGTCAGGCCCGCCGCGGCCTCGCACCCGACCCCGTGGCCGCGGCAGAGGAATGCGAGCGATCGGGCGCGGACGGAATCACCGTCCATTTGCGCGAGGACCGGCGGCACATTCAGCTTGAGGACGTGACGGCGCTGGCCAAAACCGTCACGACGGTCCTGAACCTCGAGCTGTCGATCGCGCCTGAAATCGTCGAGGTTGCCACCGGGCTGGCACCACATCAGGCAACCCTCGTTCCGGAGCGTCGCGAGGAGATCACGACCGAAGGGGGCCTCAACCTCCGATCAATCTCAGGCGAGCCCGATCCGCGCATTCGGACGGCCATTGACCGGTTGCGGGCCGCCGGCATTCGCGTGAGCCTGTTCATCGATCCGGATCCCGAAACCATCGAGACAGCGAGCGTGCTCGGGGCCACGGCAATCGAGCTCCATACAGGCGAGTATGCGAATGCCGGGGGAGCCGCCCCCGAACTCGAGCGCCTTCGCGCCGCCGCGCGGCTCGCCCGGGCTGGGGGCTTGGCCGTGCACGCGGGCCACGGGTTGAACTACGAGAACGTGCAGCCGGTCGCCGCCATCGAGGAGATCGAGGAGCTGAACATTGGCCATAGCATCGTGAGCCGCGCGATATTCGTCGGAATGGCCCGGGCGGTCGAGGAAATGGGCCGGTTGGTCCGGGACTCGCGTTGACCAGGCTCCTGCGCGACAATAGTTTGGCCGACACTACTGTGAGCACGAGACCATGACGCAGCCGATGGGAATGACGGACTTTTTCGCGATGGAGGCGGGCGAGTACCTCGAGCGCCTCGATGCCGTCGTGTCGTCGTCCCAGACCCCCTCGGCCGACGAATTCGTCCGCTTCGCCCGGGCGCTGCGAGGGTCGGCCCTGATGGCGAACCAAACCGCGATCGCCGCGGCGTCAGCCGGCCTCGAGGCGTTTGCGCGAGCCGTTGGTGAGGGGCGGCGGGCCTGGGACCCGGGCACCAAGCAGATCGCGATCCGCTCGGTAGACGATCTCAAGATTCTGGTTCGGAAGGTCGGGTCGGATTGGACCCCCGACGATGATGCCAAGGCACGAGCCATCGCCGTCGAGTTGCATCAAACCGTGGGCGGCGAAGGGCGCCCCCCGACCGCTACGCAGCCCGCGGTGCGGGCCATTGATGCGGGACCCGACGCCGGCGCCCGGGCGTTCGTTGCGCGCGAAGGCGCGGCAGTGGCCAGCGCGCTCGACCGGGCCGCGACGGTCCTCGGACAGAACCCTCTGGCGCACGACCAGCTGCAATCGGTACTCCGCGCCATGCAGCCCCTACGCGGCCTGGCCGGGCTGGCTGACCTCCCGCCCATGCCCGACCTCCTTGACGGGGTGGAGCGTGCGATTGGGGAGATCACCCGGAGTCGCACGCCAGTGAGCGAGGCGGGGGCGATCTTCGGCGCGGCGGCAGCGGCGCTCACGCGTGCCACCAAAGAGGTGGCTGCGACGGGCAAGCCGGCCGCCGACTCGCACGAGATGACCGAGTTCGCCCAGCGGCTCCAGGCCATCGTCGACGAGGAGGGCGACGTCGTCGCGATCGACTCGCTGTTTCACGAAGATGACGGGCCGCACATCGTGCAGGCCGGCAAGAAATCGGCGCTGCCGGGGACGCTGTCACGGGTCGAGCTCGTCGCCCACGGCGAGCATCTGCGGCAGGCCGCCGACAGCTTGGACAAGGCGGAGACCAACACGCAGCGCGAGCTTCGGGCGCACGCGCTCGCGGCAACGTTCCGCGCACTGGCGGGGGCGGGTGGGAGCCGGATGGCCGCGGCCGCTGCCGAATTCGCGAGCGCCGCGCGTGACGCGGTGACCCGGGGAACGGCCGTTCGCCAGGCGACCGATTTCGCGGTGTTACTCCGCAAGGCCGGCATGGTGCTGAGCGCGCCAGCCGACCGCGAGGACGCAGAGCTCGCGAGCCGGCTCTCGGACCTGACGTCCCGCCTCCGGGACCTTGAGACGGGCGCGCCGACGCCGCCAGCCGAGGTGCCCACCCCGGCACCAGCGCCCGCGCCGCCCACCCCGGAGCCACAGGCGGCTCCACCAGCGCCCACAGTAGCCGCCCCAGCGCCAGCGCCCCCTTCGCCGTCCGGGCCAGCGGCCGACGAGACGCCCGACCTCGTTGGCAGTCTCCTGCGATACGACCGTTACGTCGCAGAGTTGGGGCTGGACAACCCTTCCCTCGATGAGTTCCTCGCCGGCCCGCCCGCCGATCCCGGGGCCGCCACAGCGGCGCCGGCACCGGCAGCGCCTGCGGGCTCGGACGACACAGCGACCGTCGGCATCGAGACACTCTGCTACAGTGGCCCCAACGCCTTCGAGCGCGCTTTGAGCCTGCGGGAAAGTGTCCGGGCCGCGCTCGCCGACCCCAGCGCCGACCGCCGCAGGGTGCAGGATCTCATCGAGGAAATCTTCGATCTCGTACAACTCGGACTCCCGGCGGCGAGCTAGTTCCACGCGCGCCCGCTGGACTGGGGTGGTCGGCATCATCATTTCCGCCGCCCTGCTCTGGTGGGTGCTGCACGACATCTCGTTCGGCGAAGTGTGGCACATCATCCGCCGGACCAAGCCGCTCCCCCTGATGCTCGCGGTCGCGGTCGCGACCGTCACCTTCCCACTCAGAGCCGAGCGCTGGCGTTACCTGTTGCGACTCAACGGACAGGAAATCCCGTTCGCTCCGCTTTGGCACGCGACGGCGATCGGCTTCATGGCCAACAACGTGCTACCGGCTCGCGCGGGTGAGCTCGCTCGCGCCTATGCGGCGGATCGCCTCACGGGCGTCCGGTTCTCGACCGCCGTCGCCTCGATCGCGGTGGAGCGCGTGATGGACGGCCTCGCGATGGTCGCGCTCCTCCTGATCGGCATCGCGTTCGGCGGTTTCGATCCGGGCACCAAAATCGGCGGATTCACCTTGACGGGAATCGCATCCTGGATGGGCCTGGCGTTTGGCGCCCTCCTCGTCGTGTCCGTGGTCGTCGTGCACTGGCCCGGGCCGCCACTCGCGGCGTCGCGGTGGCTGGCCACGCACCTGCTACCGGAATCCCTCGCGCGGCGCGCGGTGAGCTTGGTCGAGGGCCTCTTGTCGGGAATGGAGGCACTCCGCAGCCCGGTGCGGTTCGCGAAGATCGCCGCCTGGTCCATGGTGATCTGGTGCACGTACGCGGTGTCGTACATAGTCTGTTTTCGGGCGTTCGACATGGACGTGTCGTGGACCGCCGGGTTCATGCTCCAGGCGTTGATCGCCTTCGGCATCGCGATCCCTTCTTCGCCGGGTTTCTTCGGCCCCTTCGAGGCGGTCACGCGAGCCACCCTCGCGCTCTACGGCGTGGGACCCGACCTCGCCGTCTCGTTCGCCATCGTCTACCATATCGCGTCGTTTCTCCCGATCACGCTCATGGGCTTCTGGTCGCTCTCGCGCGCGCACCTGCATCTCGCCGACCTGCGGCAGGCCGCACCGTCTACGGAAAGCGCCCCGGAGGACTGACGGAGACGGTCCGCGCGGCCGCGCACGCCAAGGCGAACCTCTTTCTCCGCGTGTTCGGAAAAGAGGAAGACGGCTACCACGGCATCGAGACGCTCTTCACCCTGCTCGAGCTCGAGGACGACCTGACGTTCGAGCGGACGGCGGTGGCGGGCGAGGTCGAGTTGAGCGTGGAAGGACCGGACGCCGGCCCCGCGGAGCAGAACCTCGCCTACCTCGGCGCCAAGGCCGCTCTCGACGCCACCGGAAACCGGTTCGGGGTCCGCATTCGTCTCGCGAAAGCGATCCCGGTCGCGGCCGGACTCGGCGGCGGCTCGAGTGACGGCGCGGCAGCGCTCCACGCCGTCAACGCGCTTGCATCCAGCCCGATCCCGCGCCACGAGATTCTCCAGATCGCCTCCACGCTCGGGAGCGACGTCGCCTTTTTCGCCAGCGGCGCGCCGCTGGCGCTGGGTTGGGGTCGAGGCGAGCGCCTGTTCAGAATTGATCCACCGCCCGCCGCACCCGTGTTGCTCGCCGTGCCCACGTTCGGCATCAGCACTCGCGAAGCGTACACCTCGCTCGACACCGCGCGCACTGGCACGGGCCGGCGGGGAAGCATCGTCCTCGACCCCACGGCCTTCGCATCCTGGGGCGGTATCGGCCGGCTCGGCGGCAACGACTTCGAGGGCCCGGTATTCACAAAAGAGCCCGCACTCAGAGAGCTATTCGAGAAGGTGGCCGGCACCCGGCCGCTGCTCGTCCGCCTCTCGGGCTCCGGCTCGGCGGTCATTGCGATCTACAAGAATGAAGGGGACAGAGACGACGCAGCGATGGCAGTGGGGGAGGGAGAGCAGAAGCTGATCCGCACCGCGACTCGGCCCGACCCCGCACCGCCACCCCGAAGCCAGTAAGGAGTCCCCTCCCCACCCGACCCATACCGAGTGAGGAGTGAGGAGGCTGCCCCCACGCGCACACCAACTCCCTCCCGCGGGTGGAGAAGGGTGGCCTCCTTACTCGGTGGAGAGGCGGGGCTGCCGGGCCTCCTCACTGGAACCGGTGGTGTACCAGCGCAGAGATCGGTACCATACATCCGTCCGGGCGGGCGCGCCGCCCCGCAATGGCCCCTCGTCCAATGGCAGGACACCGGTCTTTGGATCCGGTAATGGTGGTTCGAATCCACCGGGGCCAATTGGCTTCTAAGTTATTGTAAAAATGAGACTTATGAGGCAGGAAGTGGAGGCCCGCAAATCAGGGGTGTCCAAGGTTTGGTACAAGGTTGGGACTGGTTAGTGGCTGCAGTGCCGTTCGGCTGACGCTCAGTTCCCTTCCCCCGTCAGCCGCCGCACCTCCTCGAACCAGTTGAGCACGACGATGATCGGGGTACCCCGCTCAGATCGTCGTGCATGCCACTCTCCTGACTCGGCCAAGAAGACCTTTGATCGGGAGCGTGCGACGGCGCCCGATGCCCCGGTGATTTGACCGTGGCCTCGGGCACCGCCGACTGATCCACTACTCCGGACTCGACGTGCCCCCCGCAGCCAGGTCCGCCGTCGTCGTCGCGTCGTCCTTCAGGAACTTGTCGAAGAACGCCAGCATGTCCTTGAGAACCTGTTGCACGTTGTCCTTCCGGTACACGTAGTACGTCTCGTGCGGGTACGTGTTGTACTGAACGACCTTGTTGAACCTGCTCATTTCCTCGGCAAACTTGAGCGCCGGGTAGTGCTTGTCGAAGCGGTTCAGCCCGTATCCGTGAATGAACATGGTCGGGGCGGTGGCATCTCTGGCCTTCAAGATCGACGAGCTGCGGCGGTAGATGGAGTCGACCTCCGGCGTCGAGGGCCACTTGCCGAGCTCGTAGCTCAGCAGCTTCGAGTGCGACTGTACCAGCACTTTCGTGTGGAACTCCCGCACGTCTCCGTAGCCCGAGCCGGAGATTGCCGCCTGGAACACGCCCGGTGCGAACGCCACGGCATACATGGTCATCATGCCCCCATAGCTGATGCCCGTGATGCCGATTTTCTCGGGATTGATGTACGGTTGCTTCTTCCCCCACGCGACCCCGGCGATCGCGTCCCGCAGGTCTCCGTGCCCCCAATCCCGGTTGTTCGCATCCTCGAACGCTTTGCCGTAGCCCGAGCTGCCCCGCACGTTCGGCGCCAGCACGGCGTACCCCCGGCTCGTGAAGAACTGCGGATAGATCTGATAGGTGTCCCGAAATTGTGATGTGGGGCCGCCGTGCACGTTCATGATCAGCGGCACGCGCTCGCCGGCCCGTAGGTTCTTCGGCTTGTACAGGTACGCGTTGATCGTGTAGCCCTCGTTCTCCCAGCTCACCTTTTCGGGCGTGATCAGCTCAGACGCGAGGTTGCCCCCGGGATCCGAGAACGTGAGCTGGGTCGTCTCGCCTCCACCCGCGGCGACGACGTACAGATCCTCGGCTCTCGTGGGCGTTCCCAAGGTGAAGGAAATCCGGCGACCGTCCGGCGACCACTCCGCCCGAGATACACCACCCATGCTCGGCGCGACGAGCGTCTTCGCTTGGCTACCGCTCGCGGCAACGACCTTCAGGCTCTGGGTGCCGTTGGTGATCGAGAGGAACAGGATGCTCCTGCCCTCCGGCGACCACCGCGCCTCGCTCTGGTCCGCATCCTCCGCTGCGATCTGGCGCGGCTCGCCGCCGGCCAGAGAAGCGATCCAGAAGTTCGCCCACCCGCTGCGCTGGGACCGGAAGAGAATGCTCCCACCGTCGGGGGACACGCGGGCGAACCCGAACTTGGCGCCGTTGCCGTAGTCAAAATAGTCCTTGTCGGACAGGACCAGACGGGCCACCCCGCCGTCCGCCGGGAGCTCGAACACATCGTGATCCACCCAGTCGTCGTCCATCCGGGTGTAGATGATCTTGCTCCCGTCCGGCGTCCATGATGGGAACACATCTTCCCGCATGTCCGTCGTGAGGCGCTTGGCATGTCCATCCGCGACTGACACGGTCCAGATGTCGGTGCTGCCATACCGGTTACCGGCGAACGCGATGGTACGCCCGTCGGGAGAGAAGCTATAGGCTCGAATGCGCGCCCCGAGGTTCGTCAGGCGCCGCACGGAGCCGTCGGCAACGTCCAAAAGGTGGATCTCGGCGCTACCGTCAGCGCCCCTGACGAACCCGAGGTGCCTACCGTCCGGCGACCACTGAAGCTGCAACGTCGCGCGCGAAAAGACCCCGCCAGCCACCCCCTGCGCCAGGCGGGTGGGGAACCCCCCGTCCGGGTTGATCGTCCACAATCCCCCGTCGAGCCCGCCGAGGAACACGATCTTCGATCCATCGGGCGACCAGAGCGGGGCATCCCGACCACCAACCAGCGAGTTGACCGACTGCAGCTGGTCGATCGACAGCATTCCGCGTTCCTGTGCGGCAATCGGGCTGACGACGAGGGTCATCAGCAACGCACCCAACGCGGTGCGAGTTACTCGTGACATAGTGGAACCATCCTCCCATAGGGGTTGCTAATGCCGTGACGTCCTGCACCGTTGCAAAAGGACTGCGTCTGGAAGCCTCTTCCCTACAGAGCGCCGACTATCGAAAGGGCAACCGTTAGAATGAGGAGCTGAACCCCCCAACCGATCACGCAAACACCGATCGCGCGCCACGTGCTCGTGTAGTCAAGGGCCTGTCGGACGGCGATCACCATCGCTACGAGCATCCATATGCCCGCGGCAAGAAAGAGCAGGGCGCGGAGGCCCGGGATGATCCCTAAGACCCGAATCAATCCCGGCGCGCTGGAAAAGCCGATCGTGCGCAGCAATTCCCTATGATCCGCCCTGGTCTGTGGCTCTGGCAGGAATTTTGTTCCTATGAAATAGGTGAGAAAGGCCCAGACGTACCATCCGATCAGAGCCCCAAACATACCGATGACGATTCCGAGCAGGCCCACATTCGCGCTCCCTATCCCAGCAGCTACTGCGGACAGGATGACCACACTCATGGCTTGAGCCATCGCACCTTGATCGGCCTCCACCTCCTCATACAGCTGAACGTCCAGTTTAGCGGCGCGAAGCATACGCTCCTGGAGACTAGCCACGCTTTTCTCCGATCGGATCACTGTGTGGAGGGTCAGTCGGTCGGTACACATTCCTCTACCTGCGTCGGCGACCAAACGGGGGGAATGTTAATCCCAAAGATGGATCCATGAAGGAGTGCCCGCTAGAGGCGCAGGTGTGTAGGCAACACTCGGCCGGGAGACCGTGGCCATACCGCCCGCGCCGAGACTCGCGCTCGATGCGGTAACGGTCGGCGAGGGCGGTGGTGAGGCGTGCCAGGAGATCAGTCACGCCCTTTACCATGCGGCGCCGTGTGCTGCAACCAACCTCACCGGCGCGGCTCCCCACCCAGCCGTTCCAGCGCGCCGCGCGCCTCCTCCACCAGCGGCTGGAGCTCGGGCTCGGCGTGGCGCCAAGCGTCGAGAACGTACGAGTAGGCGTTGATCGCCTCGTCTCGGTTGTCGAGGGTCTCGCTCACCCGCCCACGCTCGAGTGCCCAGATCGTCCTGAGTGGGAAGGTGGCATTGTCAATGGGAGACGCCAGACGGACTGCGGCTTCCCGATCCCTGCCTCGGGCCCGATTTGAACCGGGCGCTCGACACGCCCGGAACCGGCACCGTCCCTCCACTGGGCGTCGTCAGGGCCTCGAGCTGGGTCAGCAACTCGTCCGCCGACTGCCACCGGTCGGCGGGTTTCTTCTCGAGGCACTTCATGACCAACCGGGCGAGCGGGGGGGGCACGGTCGCCCGGAATTTTGTGATTGGTTCGGGCGCCTCTGTCACGTGCGCCGACAGCACCATCTGCGGCGTGGTGCCGGTGAAGGGCGGGCGTCCCGCCAAGAGCTCGTAGGCAAGAACACCCACCGCATAGATGTCCGCCCGGTGGTCGATGTGCGGATCGGCAACCGCCTGCTCGGGGGCCATGTAGGCGGGTGTCCCCAGAGCCACGCCTGCGGTCGTGAGCTCCTGCCGTCCGGTGGCCTCGCTGACGGCCTTGGCGACACCAAAGTCGGTCACCAGCGCGTGGCGACCCGAAAGCATCACGTTGTCGGGCTTGATGTCTCGGTGGACGACGCCTTCTTCGTGAGCGTGGGCCAGGGCATCCACGACGTCCCGCAGCAGCCGCACCGCGTCGGCGACGGGTAGCTCGCCCTCCTTGGCCAGCTTCTCTCGCAGGGACTGGCCCTTCTCATACGGCATCACGTAGTACAGGAAGCCGTCGGCCTCGCCCGAATCGTAGAGCGGCAAGATATGAGGGTGGTGAAGCTGGGCTGCGATCTCGATCTCGCGAAGGAAACGATCAGCACCTAGCGCGGCGGCCAGGTCTGGCCCAGCACTTTGACCGCCACCTGGCGATGATGCTTCAGGTCCTCGGCGAGATAGACGGTGGCCATCCCGCCTGCGCCGAGTTCGCGCTCGATCGCGTACCGGTCAGCGAGAGCGGTTTTTAGACGGTCGAAGGTGTTGGCCATGTGGGCCTAAGATGCGGTGCGATGCGCTTGTTGGGGAGTCCCGGGCTGGAGTGCCAGCGAATGCAGAATGCAGATTGCAAATTGCAGATCTCAGATTGCCCTTTCACCCCCCGGCGTAGTAGTGCGTGCCCAATCTGAAAATTTCTTTCCGTCTTGTTGGGCAGTCCCGGGCTGACGAGCCCGGGCTCGGCCCTGGTGCGTCCTGTAAGGACGCGGTTCTTGGCCGAGCGCGCCCTTCAGGGCGGGACTGCCACGCACGCCGGGGATTGGATTTCAGGCGGCTAGACGAATCAGCGGGTACACCGGGGCACCGTCCCTGAACCGAGAGCGGCGCTGAGGCGCTCGAGTGGGCCGTCCGGAGATGCGCTACGGATCGAGCCCGACACGCCGCATCAACGAGAGGTACCTAGGATCCGACCGAAGCGGATCGTAGAGGGGGTGCCGCATATCGTACAGGAAGGATTCGGAACGCTGTTCATAAGCGGCCTCGAAACGCGCGAAGACAGAATCGATGGCCCCCGCAATCATGTAGGTGAGCGCGCCGACCGACGCCTCGGCGAAAGGCGAGCCGGGTGCTTCCCGCTCCAACCTGCCCATGACGGCTACCAGCTCACGCGCGGTCGACGGATCGCGCCACGCGTTGACGAACTCCGCGGCGAAGGGCAAACCACCCGCCTCAAAGGCCTGCAGCGCCTCGTCGAATTCTCCCTGCAACCCCAGGACGGTGGCTACGCCGAAGTGGCCAAACACAAAGGTCGGCACGAGCTCGATGCTCTCCCGCTCCCGCGCCAGGGCGTCCTCCAGTCGTCCCGCATAGAGCAGCGCACCACCCAGAACATGACGCGCCACGGGCGACGCCGGGTCCAACGCCACCGCCCGCTCGCCGTGCGTGATGGCCTCCTCGATCCGTCCGGTGATCTGGAGCATCTCGGTGTACCAATAATGGGCCACCGGATACTCGGGATCCAAGGCGATGGCGCGTTGGAATTCCCGGTCCGCGGCATCCCACTGCCAGGCGCCGTATCCGAGAATGTTGCCGAGGGACGCATGGGCCGCGGCGAGGGTGCTGTCGAGCCCGATAGCGCGCCGGGCCGCCGCCTCGGCGCGCTCATACGCCTCTCTCCGCGAAACGTCCGGAACCGCGTAGTAGCCAAAGAGAGAATAGGAGTCAGCCAAGCCCGTGTACGCTTCCGCGAACCCCGAATCCCGATCGACGGCTTCGTGAAAATATGCGGCGGCGCGCTGGAGATCCTCCGTGGTCCGTTTGTTCCAGTGAAACCGCCCCAGGAGATACGCATCGTGCGCGGCGCCATCCGCGGTGGTCACGTCCCGCACCGCTGCGCTCTCCGATCCCAACAAGGTCACGTCCAGGGCTGCCGCCACCTGCTCGGCGATTTCGGCCTGCACGGCAAAGACCTCGCCTGGCGCAAGGCTCGCCGTATACCGATCCGTCCACAGATGCGTATCGTCCGAAACGCGGACGAGCTGGGGCGTCACGCGGACCTGACCGATATCGTTGGCACGGTCGGTGCGCACCGTCCCTTCGAGCACGTACCCCACGCCCAGTTCGCGGGCGATGTCCTGCAAGCTCTTGTCGACCCCCTTGTACCGGATCGCGCTGGTGCGCGACACCACGCCGAGCCCCGAGATCTGGGCGAGGCGCGACGTCATCTCTTCGGTGATGCCGCCAGCGAAGTACTCGTCGTCGGGCGCGCCCAGATTCTCGAACGGCAACACGGCGAGCATCGGACGGTCGCCCGTTGCGGAGCCGCCAAAGATGTTGAAGCCCGCCGCGAGGACACCCAGTCGCTGCCGTAGCGATTGCCCCTGCTCGTACGGCATCACGTAGTACAGGAAGCCGTCAGCCTCGCCGGAGTCGTGCAGGGGGAGGATGTGGGGGTGATGCAGCTGGGCGGCGATCTTGATCTCGCGGAGAAACCGCTCGGGACCAAGCGCTGCCGCGAGTTCCGGCCGCAATACCTTCACCGCGACGTGGCGATCGTGCCTCACGTCTAGGGCCAGATAGACGGTGGCCATCCCGCCCGCGCCGAGCTCCCGCTCGATAGCGTACCGGTCGGCTAATGCTGTCTTGAGACGGTCGAGGAGGTCCGACACCGCACCACGCTTGTCGGTGACCTGACTAGGATACGGCACAGCGCCTCAGGCGGCCAGGGTGAGAAGCCCTGCCGGCAACGTTGGGGGTGTCCAAGGTTTGGTACAAGGTTGGGATGCGGAAGCCGCTTCGCTGAGTGCGCTGACCCAGAGAAGACCTACGGTGCCCCGGGCGGTACCATGCGCATCCGTCCCTGCCCCCCGACAGGGTCCTTACACCCACCCAAATAGCTCCCGTCGGACTGAAGCATCAGAACGCATGTCTTGACGAGACCGAAGTTCGTCCAAGTGTAGGACAGTGTGTCCCCCGCGATCCGAATCCCCTCCAGCGGGATGGGGTCGTCCTCGGGCACCTCCCTCATCACGACGTACAACGAGTCCCCTCGATAGCTGACGTCGTATGTGTTCGGCTTCCTGGGACCGATCGGCGCTTCTATCCAACCTGACCACTCGCCCGAGGTCAACCGCTGCGCATGCAGCACACTGGAGGCAACCGCCGATCCAGCGAAGAGGATGGAGGCAACAATCTGAGCGCGCATCAGGTTCTCAACCATACTCTCCCTCACAAAGCAGCCATCCACCACTCGGCGTTACCGTTCGCCTCCCTGAGCTCCCGTCAGCCGCCGCACCTCCTCGAACCAGTTGAGAGCGACGACGATGGGCCTATCTCCGGTTGCCGCCTTTTTGAGCAACAGAAAGCGACCGCTGCGAGGGTCGATGTCATACTGAACCTCAGCCCGGTTCGCGACCTTGTAGTAGTCATCCTCGAACAGCACCTCTCGCTTCCGGACGCTGAAGCTCGGACCCGTCTCTACAGCGGCGGCCATCATCTCGTACGCCGTCCGATAGAACAGTTCCCGCCCGCCGAGCGACCACGCCGGGTCAGTACCACCCTCGACTGATACCTGTGTCTGGCCCGCCGGGTCCGGAAAGCCGCGCACGTAGACTTCATCCCGTCCGGATTGGTCGGACACGTACGCAATCCATCGCCCGTCCGGCGAGATTGCGAACAGTCGCTCGTTGAACGCGGTTTGCGCGATTGGACGCGGCGTTCGCTCCCCCTCAAGGAGCAGGGCCAGGATGTCGGCGTTCCGGCCTTCGACGTTTCCTTCACGAAGGGCCAGCCATTTCCCGTCGGGGGACCATTCGGTCTGCCAGAGGTCGTGCTCCCGCTGAAGCATCAATCGGGGTGGACCGCTCCCGTCCGCCGGCAGCGAGAACAGACTCTGCAGTGCACCAGTCCGGCTGGAGGAGAACGTGATACGCATTCCGTCGGGGGTCCATGTGGGCATTCGGCTGCCGGTTCCCTCGAGGGTGCGCAGCGACAGCGTGCGCTGGTCCATGTCATACACCCAGATGTCTCCCTGAATCCCCACGGCCAGTCGATCTCCGCTGGGGGAGAACTCCGGGTCTAGAAACGATCGCCTCCCGGCCTCGACAGTCGCTTCAGCGCCGTGGCGATCGACCAGCACCAGCGTCGTGCCCGTCGCCGCGCCTCCAGCCATGTACGCCAGCGAGCCGTTTCGGGATAGCGCAAGTTCCATGGGCCCCCCAGCACCGTTGCTGACGCTCTCCAAGAGTGGAATGGCTTGGCCGGTCACGGCGAGGTTGCTGAGATCGAACGGCACGGCCACAACCGAGCCGTCCGACCGAACATAGAGGAGGTGTCCGGTGTCGATATAGTGTGGATTCGTCCCCACCTCCGGGAGGTGGGCCACTCGTCCCGACGTTAGCGAGACGACCGCAAGATGTGCGTCCGTGAGGCTTCCGGACCAAGCAGTGAAGACCACGGCGTTACCGCCTGGTAGGATCTCCGGCCACCTGTGACGAGTTTCTCCTTGGGCGGTGTCCGGCACCGTGATCGCTTGAGGTATTCCCCCAGCAGCCGAAACCCGCATGAGACCCCCTCGGCTCCCGGCACTCCGAGCGAACACAATGACGTCGTCCGGTCCCCAGCTTGCACCGTTGCCGGACCACTCCGAAATAACCAACGACGGTCCGCCAGCGGAGGCCACTTTTCTCAGTTGTCCGTTGGCCCCAAATCCCAGCCATTGCCCATCTGGCGAGAAGAACGGTTGGGAGGCACCCTCGGTGCCGGGAATCGGTCGGGCTTCGAGTTCGTCGATGCCGCGAACGTACAATTGTGGACCATTCTCACCTTGGGCGAGGTACACGAGACGCGAGCCATCGGGAGCGAGGGCGATGTCCACCCCATTCGGGTTCAGGAATTCCCGGCCCGCAGGCGGTATCACGGCGAAGCGTGCCGGCCCGGGCGAGGTCACGGGAGCCGGGCGTAGCCAGCCCCAGAGGGCAACGGTTGCCAGCACCGCGGCGAGCCCCAAGGCTGCAACGGAAACCCGCTTCCACGGACCCGACGGCATAGCCACTCCTGCCACTGCCTGCGTCGTCGGCAGCGTGAACGCCGGATTCGCCAGTGCCTCGGCAAACTGCGTGGTACGCTGGAACCGATCGGCCGGGAGCTTCTCCAGCGCCTTCGCGGTCGCGGCCGCCACGTTGGGCGGCACCGACTTCCGCAACTCCGTCACCGGCCGCGCCTCGTCCGTCACGATCTTCATGATGATCGCCTGCGCCGACGCCCCCGTGTGCGGCGGCTCGCCGGTCAGCATCTCGTACAGCACGCAGCCCAACGAGTAGACGTCCGAGCGGTGGGTGAGGTCTTTCTCGGCGGTCGCCTGTTCGGGAGACATGTAGTGCGGCGTGCCGAGGGAGAGTCCGGTCTCGGTCATGCGCCCGCCGGCGGCCGCGCTCACCGCCAAGGCAATCCCGAAGTCGGCCACCATGGGACGCTCATCGTGGAGCAAGATGTTCTCGGGTTTGATGTCGCGATGGATCACGTTGTGGCGGTGCGCGTAGTCCAGGGCATCTGCGACTTCGGTCGTGATCTTCACCGCCTCCTCGATGCCCAGCTGGGTCTCGCGATTCAGCTTGTCCCGCAGCGATTCGCCCTCAATGAAGGGCATGACGTAATAAAGGAAGGAGTCGGCCTGGCCGGAATCAAACAGCGCGAGGATGTGGGGATGCTGCAGGTTGGCGGTGACCTTGATCTCCTGCAGGAAGCGGTCGGCACCGAGGACGGCGGCGAGTTCGGGACGCAGCACTTTGACCGCCACCTTGCGATGGTGCTTGAGGTCCTCGGCGAGGTAGACCGTGGCCATCCCACCCGCACCGAGCTCACGCTCGATGCGGTAGCGGTCAGCGAGGGCGGCGGTGAGGCGGGTGAGTTGGTCCGTCACGGGGTTCCTGGTTCCCCCATCCTCCGCCGCACTTCCTCGAACCAGTTCACGACGTACGTCAACTGCCTGCGCCCACCAGCGTCCTGTCTTCTCGTTCTCATCAGCAAGCCCCCGCCCTCAGGTGCTCGGGGGAACAAACTGCTTGGCGAGAACGAGGCTGCTATTATCGCACGAATCAAGGCGAATCTTCTTGACCGCTTCGTAGGCGGGATCGGTGTACCAACCTAGAGCAGCCTCTGCTGACTTGAACCTCAACACCACGTAAACGCTGCGCTTCTCGCCTTCAAGGGGTTGGGCATCGTACTCGGCGGCAAGGATCTCCGCTCCGTGCTTCTGCAATAGCGGTACCACCCCAGGCACGTAGCCTTCATACACCTTGGGGTCAACGATGTCATAACTGGCGATGATGTAGGCGGTCATAGCATGCTCCTTTTGTCGAACACATTGATTCCATGAGGCCAGAGCGTCCACCCGACGCAGGCTGGCAGAACGTTCTCGAGGGGCGGCCAGTTAGAGTCGCAGCACTCTTGACGGCCACCTTCCGCTTGTGCTTCAAGTCCTCGGCGAGGTAGACGGTGGCCATTCCGCCAGCACCGAGCTCGCGCTCGATGCGATAGCGGTCGGCCAGGGCAGACGTGAGACGGGTGAGGAGATCAGACAGGCACTAGCTCAGGGCACCTAGTTCTCGCCCGCCACGAGCTGCTGAAATCGTGGATCATCGCGTAGCGGATCCCAGACGGGATCGATTCTGAGCATCGGCACGGAAGTGTTTGAGGGGACCGCCAACAAACTTTCGAGTCGGTCAATGGCAGCATCGTACTCGCCGACCATGGCGTAGATACGCGCCAAGTCCTCCACTCGCCAGGCACCGCGCCACGCTTCTTTGCTCATCGGAAGTAACTGAATGGCCAGCTCGCCTTCGCGGACCGCATCGTCCTTGCGACCGAGACCGGCATAGGCGATGCCGAGAGCGGAGTGCAACCGCTCGTCATCGGGACGCTCTTTAATCTCGGACTCTAGAATGCTGCGCGTCGAATCGTAATAGGCTCGCTCACGCTGCGGGTGCCCCATGAGTCCATAGATCTTGGCATGGAGTTGAGATTTGAGCACGTAGAACAATCCGTCTTCGAAAACGTCTGCCGCACTGGAAGCCAGCTTGTCCAGCGCCTCCTCATGGTCACCGTCCAACACATCGGTCAGCACCGACACGTACGTGACCCACTGATGTTCTCGGAGGCCAGAGCGCTCGGCCTCCTCCAGTACTGCGCGAGCCCTCTCCGTATTGCCTTCCAAACGGAGGTTCAAAAAATGCACCTTATCCGCGTACGGGCCGGTCGAATCCGGAACCAAGGAAATAGCTCGTTCAAATTGGCGGACTGCCCCCACAGCGTCGCGCAAAAGCGCGAACGTTTGCGAAAGGTTAAGAGCCATGTTCGCAGAACGCGGGTCGAGCTCTGCGGCTCTGACGAAATGTGGCAGTGCGTCAAGCATGTTCCCCTGCCGTCGTTGGACGGACCCGATCCCGGCCCAAAGCTCTGCGTTGTTCGGCTCGCTTGCTTGGGCGATGGCGAATTCGGCTAGAGCACGATCATACTCCAGATAACCCCAGTAGTGGTAGAATCCCAAGGCTCGATGGGCTGCGGCAGATCGGGATCAAGCCGCAAGGCCTCGTCCACCGCTTGCTTGGCCATCGGCCGACGCTGTTGGGTTCGGTCATAGAAGAACCACCACATTCCCGAATGAGCCCAAGAGAGTTTCGCGTAGGCCACCGCGAACTCCGGGTCCAACTCGACGGCCTTCTGGTACATTTGGATGGCAATCTGCCAGTCCTGTTGTTCAACGCTTCGTCCGGAGTAATCATTTCCGCGCAAGAAGTAGTCGTACGCCTCCTGGTTGTCGGTGGGCTGCGCGGCCAGGCGTCGGCGTTCGGGCTCGAGCAGCGTGACGTCCAGCTCCTGTGCGACCTGCTCGGCGATGTCCGCCTGAACGCGGAAGATGTCCCCGGCTACCAGGGCGGCGGTGTATCGATCCGTCCAGAGATGGGCGTCGTCGGAGACGCGAATGAGCTGGGGTGTCACCCGGACCTGACCCGAGCCATCCGGTGATCGGTCAGTGCGTATCGTACCCTCCAGCACGTACTCAACGCTCAGTTCTTCCCCGATCTGCTGGAGCGTCTTGTCCGAGCCCTTGTATTGCGTCGCGCTCTGCCGTGAGATGACTCGCAATCCGCTGATCTCAGCGATCCGGCTGGTGACTTCCTCGCTGATGCCGTCAGCGAAGTAGTCGTCCTCTGGCGTGCCGAGATTCTCGAATGGTAAGACAACCACCCTCGGAACGTCGGCCGCCGCTGTGGTTCCGCGTTGGCCGGAGTTACCGATGAACCACGCCGCGGCCACGATGAGAATGACCCCGGCAGCTCCGAAAGCAGGAACGCGGAAGCGTCGCATCGATTTCGTCGGGGACGCCGGAACGGATTGAGTGTCCGTGGGCGTCATCCCCACGCTCGGAGTCGCCAGCGCCTCGAGCTGTGGCGACAACTCGTCCGCACTCTGCCAGCGGTCGGCCGGCTTCTTGGCTAGGCACTTCATCACCACGGCTTCCAACTCCGCCGAGACCTGGTCCCGGTGCCTGCTGACCGGCTCCACCTGCTCTGTGACATGAGCAGCCCGTATTGATTGCGGCGTCGTGCCCGTGAACGGTGTTCTCCCAGCGAGTAGCTCGTAGGCCATCGCACCCACCGCATAGATATCTGCACGGTGGTCGATGTGCGGATCCGCCGTGGCCTGCTCTGGGGCCATGTAGGCCGGCGTGCCGAGGGCGACGCCCGCGGCCGGTGGCTTCGCTGACCGCCTTGGCTACGCCAAAGTCGGTCACCATGGCGTGACGCCCCGCAAGCATGACGTTGTCAGGCTTGATGTCCCGATGCACCACGCCCTGCGAGTGGGCGAACGCCAAGGCATCCACCACTTCGCGGACGATCCGCACCGTTTCAGTGATGGGTAATTCCCTCTCGTGCTGCAACCGCTCCCGGAGGGTATCACCTTTGATGTAGGGCATGACGTAATACAGGAACCCGTCGGCCTCCCCGGAGTCGTGTAGCGGTAGGATATGCGGATGCGTCAGGTTGGCCGCAATCTTGATCTCGCGGAGGAATCGCTCGGGGCCGAGCGCCGCCGCCAGCTCCGGCCGTAGTACCTTGACAGCAACCTTGCGATCGTGCTTGAGGTCGTGGGCGAGATAAACTGTGGCCATCCCACCAGCGCCAAGCTCCCGCTGAATGCGGTAGCGGTCGGCTAATGCTGTTGTGAGACGGTCGAGGAGGTCCGACACCGCACCACGCTTGTCGGTGACCTGACTACGATACGGCGGAGGGGATCAGGCGGCCAGGGTGGGATGCGGTTTCATCCCTGCGCCACGAGTCCGGCCGTGGCACCACTCTCCACTCGCCAATCCTCGGGCGCCGGCTCAGCCGAACGGAGCCCGGCCTGAACCCCCACTCCGCGCAGGAACCCGCTACGGCCGGCGCGACCTCGATTTCACCCTCTCCCTGCCGGCACCCATCATGACCCATGCGTTGCGCTGCCGGGCAGAGGAGAACCAGATTGTGCATATGCCAGCACCGCATCGATCAGCACGGTCGGGGATGTGCTCGCGTTGCCGGAGGCCGGCCTGCGTCACGAGTGGGATGGCGAGCACGTCGTGACGCTAGCGCCGCGCGCCGATCGTCAACGCGTGGTTGGTCGTCTGTGGCCGCATGGGGGGGGTGAATGACTGATCGGATTCCTGCGGTTGTCCAGCCCGGTGACCAGCGAACAACGTGGCGTGGCGCTGGCGACGAATACCGCGTCCTCGCATCAGGCGATGACACCGCCGGGGATTATTTCGTGATGGAGGGCATCGTGCCTCCAGGTGGTGGCCCACCGCCGCACATTCAGACCCGAGAAGAAGAGGCGTTCTACGTGCTGGAGGGTGAGGTTGTCTTTCGGGCTGCCGGCGAGCGCATCCTCGGCCGCCCGGGCACCTACCTCAACATTCCACGCGGCGTTGCGCATCACTTCAAGAACGAATCGGCCACGACCGCGCGGCTCCTCATCTTCTTTGCGCCAGCGGGCATTGAGCCCATGATGGAGAGGATGGCGGCTGACCCAGACAACTACATTGGAATCGGGAAGGAATACGGCGTCGAGTTTGTCGATCGTGCCTAGGGGGAGAAAGTCACTCAGTCGCTGCGCCCTCTCGAACTCACGACGACGATCTCGCCCTCACTGACTTCCTGTTCCGCCCTGCGCCCCGTTCTCTGCCGACCGGAGAGGGCGTAAACGAGAGCAAGTTACCCTCCGACCTCCTCCGGCAGGTTCATCCGCCGCAGCATCTCTCCGAATCGCGGATCAGCCTTGAGCGCCGCCGAGAACGGAGCAACGGCGAGATAGACCATGTCGTGGTCGCGCTGGTCATATGCGCGCTCGAGCCACTCGAATGCCCGATCGGTTTCTCCTGCCATGTCGAACATCACCACGACCAGCATCGGTTTGACGAACATCCTGGCAGCGCGCCTGCCGAGGATGTCCGCCGCAGCGAGCGCCGCATCTCGGTAGCTCCCCCCACCGTACCCCTGGTCGATTGCGCCCATCACCTCCGGGTCTCGCAATAGCTCAAAGAACGTTCGGGCCTGCGCCATTGCTTCCTCGGCCAGGCCCTGCCTATTGAGGGCTCCCGCTAAAGCGTAGCGCGAGAGCGAGAGGTTCGGTGCCATGTCTATCGTCTGCCTTAGTTGCGTAGCGCCATCGTCAATCCGTCCGGCGAAGACCATCTGGATGCCGCTCAGGGCATGGATAAAGGGGTTGTACGGATCGATCTCGAGCGCATGCTGCACGTGCGGGGTCGCCTCCTCAGTCCGCCCGAGAGCCGTGAGAGAGTGTCCGAAGAGAACGCTCGTGAGCTGATCGTTCGAGTCGAGCTCGATTGACCGACGGAACGCCGCCTCGGCCGGCCCCCATTCCCAGTCGTACCATGCGCGACCCTGCGCCAGCTGGGACCAGCCCTCCACAAGCGTGCTGTCTAGCTCGACGGCCCGCTCGGCAGCAGCGATCAACGAGGGGCCGGCTTCGTGTGGCGGGGAGAGACCGATCACCAACCGTCCGCCCCAGACCCGACCGATGCCAGCGTGGGCCGGGGCATAGCTGACATCGTGCTCGAGGGTCCGGTTGAAGTACTGCAACGCGATCCCAAGGTCTTGCGGTGTATTTCGATCGGCGTGGAAAACGCCGCGCATGTACGCCTCGTACGCCCGGGGATCGATTTGCGGCACCGTTGTGGGGCGCCCCTCTGCCTGCGGAAGCGCCAGCTGCATCTCACCGACGATCGCCTCCGCGACATCGCGATACAGAACGAATACGTTCTGCAGATCGGCGTCGTAGGATCTGGACCAGATGTATTCCTCGGTCTCGCCGTCGAACAAGCGTACCTGGATCCCCACACTGTCGCCCACGCGAAAGGCCGATCCCTCCACGAGAGCGTCCACGCCGAGCTCGCTGGCGATCTCGCGACCCGGTTTGTCGGTGGTCGAGTACCGCATCACCGATGGGCGGGCGATTACGGTGAGCCCCGCTTGGGTGAGTTGTGAGATCACCGCCTCGTGCATTCCCTGCACGAGATACTCCTGGTCAGGATCGTTCATGAGATTACCGAAGGGCAATACCGCCAACCGGTTGATCGCAGGATCGCCGCCCTGGGTGTAGCCCCACAAACCCGCCACCACCAACAGGACGGCCACTCCAGCAACCGCGGGCCGGCGCCACCTTCTCGGTCCCACCCGCGCCACGACCGTCCCCGACGTCAACACGTCGGCAAGGGTGCGCGCTGACGGAAACCGATCGGCCGGGCTCTTGGCCAGCGCCCGCTCCACCGCCCGCCCCACGAACACCGGGATCGTAGGATCACGCGCGCGAAGCCCCGGCACCGTATCCACCGCGTGTTTCGCTAGCAGCGCCTGGGCCGTCGTCCCCTCGAACGGTGCGTGGCCCGCCACCATTTCGTACACGACGCAGCCCAGGGCATAGACGTCGCTCCGCGCGTCGACGTCCTCCGATCCCACAGCCTGCTCCGGACTCATGTAGGCTGGCGTACCGAGCGCCAATCCGGTCCCGGTCAAGCGCTCGCCGCCCGCGGCTTGGACGGCGCGCGCGATCCGAAATCCGCCACGATCGCCTGATCGTCCGCGAGCAGAATGTTCTCCGGCTTGACGTCTCGATGGACCACGCCCCGCTCGTGCGCGTAACTCAAGGCCGACGCTATGTGATCGGTGATGCGTATCCCGTCTTCCAGCGTGAGCTTTCCCTCCCGGTCCAGCCGCTCCCGCAGCGACTCCCCTTCGATATACGGCATGACGTAATAGAGGAATCCGTCCGCGTCGCCGGAGTCGTGAAGTGTCAGTATGTGGGGATGTGTCAACTGCGCCGCGATCTCGATCTCGCGAACGAACCGCTCGGGGCCGAGCGCGGCTGCCAACTCCGGCCGCAATACCTTCACAGCCACCATGCGATGATGCTTGAGATCCTCGGCGAGATACACGGTCGCCATGCCCCCCGCGCCGAGCTCCCGCTCGATGCGGTAGCGGTCGGCAAGGGCGGTGGTGAGCCGGGCGGGCTGATCCGTCACGGCGTTCCTGCTCCCCCCGTGAGCCACCGTAACTCCTCGAAGCAGCTCACAACCCTAGTTCCATCCCTTCGCCTTCACCCGGCGAGGGTCATTAGTCGAGCCGCACGTTCTTCATCAATACGTCAAGCCTTGGATCGGAGCGCAGACCGTCAAGCCTCGGATCTACTGCCATATAGCCGATCCACGGAGAGCGCTCTTCGAGCGCGCGGTCTAACCAACGAAACGCGTCATCCGTCTCACCGAGCGCCACGTAAATCACCGCCGTATGGTACGCGGATACATGCCGCGTTGCGGACTCCTGCTTTAATCGCTCGAGGATCTTCCTCGCCCGCTCCCCGTCGCCCGCCTTGGCATGGGCATGACCCAGCGAGGCTATGTAGAGTGGGTTGCCGCCCGATATGTCTATCGCTTGCTGCGCCTCCGAGATCGCCTCCTGATACCGCCCTGTTTGCTCCAATGCCCATCCCAGATGCCAGTGTCCCGGCGCGAAGCGGGCACCCAGCTCCAGCGCCTTCTCATATTCCTGGATCGCCACCTCGTGCCGGCCCGCGAAGTAGTGACGCAGGCCTACCCAGGTATTGATGATGGGCGAGAGCGGATCCAACTCGCGCGCCTTCTCCGCCTCCCTGAGCGCTTCCTCGTGCCGCCCCATGGCAGACAGGTAGCCGCCGTACCAGTGGTGCGCAGTCGGGTACCTCGGGTTGAGCTCGATGGCTCGCCTGTACTCTCGTTCCGCTGCCTCCCAATCATGATCGAATTCGAGGTGAATGTGCGCCAGGGAAGTGTGCGGCTCCGCGAGCGTCTCGTCGAACTCCAGAGCGTTCATGACTGCCTGTTTGGCCTTCGGGAAGGTCTCTTTCGGAGCCAGCACGCTGTACCAGCCTCGGAAAATCCACGTGTCGGCAATTCCGACATGGGCTAAGGCATAACCGGGGTCCAGATCAACCGCCTGTTGAAAGTAGGTGAGCCCGATCTGAATCTCCTTTTCCGTTCGCTTGTTCCAGAAGTGCCGGCCTCTCAGGTAGAGCCTGTAGGCGTCTAGATTCTCAGTTGGTCTGGCAGTCACAGACCTGAGCTCGCCCCGGAGCAGCGTAACGCCCAGCCGGTCAATCACCTGGCTGGCAATGTCGGACTGCACCTCGAAGATGTCCTCGATCACACGCTCGTAGGATTCCGACCAGAGCTGTGTGCCGTCAGCGACGCGGATGAGCTCCGGGCTGATGCGCACTCGGCGGGAGCCGCTTCCGTCGCCACCCCAAAGGACGCGTCCGCCGAGGATATAACCGACGCCTAGCTCCTCGCCGATCTCGTGAATGCTCTTGTTGGTACCTGCATAGCCGAGCGCGCCTCTGCGCGAGATGACTGAGAGCCCGCTCACCGCACCCAGGCGAGTGGTAACCTCATCGGTCATGCCGGCAGCGAAGTACACATCCTCGGGAGGGCCCAGATTCTCGAACGGTAAGACGACGATCATCTTCGTTTCGACAACCGACTCCTCTCGCGGTTGTCGGACGGCCGCTTCGGGCTCGGGTGTGGTTCGACTGAGCCACAGGCCATACCCCCCCATCCCCAGGATCAGGAGTCCAGCGATTCCGGCAGCGAACCATCGTTTCCGGGAGGCCGCTGTCTCGTTAGCTGGCCTTCCCACCAGATTCTTGTCGAGCGTCCCGACCTCCAGCCGACGCTCTAAGGCGTCAACGAACTCTGAGGCCCTGTCAAATCTGTCTGTCGGAACCCTCGCGAGCGCCTGCTGCACCGCTGCCGCCACGTGGACCGGCACCGTCTCGCGGAGCTCGGTCAGAACCACCGGTCGTACCGTCAGAATCTTTGCAAGGATTGCTTGCGCAGACGCCCCCGTGTGCGGCGGCTCGCCCGCCAACATCTCGTATAACACACAACCCAGCGAATAGATGTCCGAGCGACTCGTCAGGTCCTTCTCCGCCGTCGCCTGCTCGGGACTCATGTACTCCGGCGTCCCCAGCGAAAGCCCAGTCGCCGTCAATCGCATACCGCCGGCCTCGCTCACCGCGAGGGCGATGCCAAAGTCGGTGACCATCGCCTCACCCTCATGCAGCAGGATGTTCTCGGGTTTGATGTCGCGATGGATCACAGCCTGGCGATGGGCGTAGTCGAGCGCCGATGCAACCTGACCGGTTACGTGAACTGCGTCGTCAATGGAGAGTTGGCGTTCATGACGAAGTCTGTGGCGCAGTGATTCGCCCTCGACCACCGGCATGACGTAGTAGAGGAAACCGTCGGCTTCCCCTGAGTCGAACAGCGGCAGAATATGCGGGTGCTGGAGGTTGGCGGTGACCTTGATCTCCTGTAGGAACCGGTCGGCACCCAGGACAGCCGCCAGTTCAGGCCGAAGCACTTTGACCGCCACCTTGCGGTCGTGCTTCAGGTCTTCGGCCAGATAGACCGTCGCCATCCCACCCGCGCCGAGCTCGCGCTCGATGCGGTAGCGGTCGGCTAATGCTGTTTTGAGACGGTCGAAGACGTCGGACACAGGGCCACACCGGTTTGTGACCCGATTAGGATACGGTGGAGGGGGTTAGGCGGCCAGGGTGATTGGTGGCTCGTCTGGATCGCCTCCCTCGGATAAACCCGCGACTCTCGGTCGCGAGCGGGGCCCGAGCGGGAATCCGCCACGCATGACGCTAGTCCGGTACGGCTATTTTCCTACACGCCACAATCATGTCCCATGCGTTGCGCCGGTCGGCCGAGGGGAACCAGATTATGGGTATGCCAGCACCGCAGACGATCAACACAATCGAGGAGCTGCTCGCGCTGCCGGAGGACGGCCTGCGTCACGAGCTGTTGGACGGCAAGCACGTCGTGACACCAGCGCCGTCCGTCGACCATCAGCGGGTGGTTGGACGGCTCTTAATGATCCTGACGACGTCGATCGGCTCGGATCATTGTATCGAAGTGCTCTCGAGCCCAGCCGACGTGCACTTGACGCCACGGACCCTCGTTCAACCGGACGTGTTCATCGTCCGCCGCGACGACGAACGGCTGGCCAGGGAGTGGCGTGAGGTCGGGGTGCCGCTGGTAGCCGTCGAGGTCCTGTCACGCTCCACCGCCGCCCGGGATCGCGGGACGAAGCGGCGCCTCTATCTCGAGGCGGGCGTCGAGGAATACTGGATCGTCGATCTCGATGCGCGACTCATCGAGCGCTGGCGGCTCGGGGACGACGGGCCGGAGATCGTCGACGGCGAGATGGATGGGAACTGAGCGTTGGGGTGTCGGGATTCCTCGAGGTACCAGTTCTCTTCGAGCGTCTGTAGCTTCAGCACCCCTCCGTGCTCGGCATTCGCTGAACGCGCCCACCGCTAGCCGTCCGTCCGCCATACTATGCGTCATAGACGTTGCGACAATCCGTAATCGATTGACCGCCGACTGCCGCAGTTGGCGCCTGGCGGCAATCCGGCGCTTCCGCCGCGACGTCACCGGATGCACAGCAAGCGATCTACCAACAACACCGGAGGCCCTCATGCCCGAAATCCAGATCAACTACCTCGCGGTCGGCGCGGCAGCGTTAGCCACGCTCGTTATTGGTGCTGTTTGGTATTCGCCGCTGTTGTTCAGCAAACTCTGGATGAAGGCCCACGGATACACGGCAGAGGACCTCGAGCAGATGCGACTACTACCCGCTAGCCAAGTACCGGAACTACTTCGTGGCCGATCTGTGCAAGACGTCGGAGAAGCTCTTCGGTACCGACCGCTTCGAGCGGCTCAATCTGGCGCAACGAACGAGGGTGATGGACCACCGGCAGAAAAGCGGCGGGGTGACTACGCAGCTCTACAGCGGCGCCATCCTGCTGACCCAAATCACCTGCTATGCCGGGATCTACGACGACGCAAAGGGGTGCCCCCTGATCGACTTCCCGGGTCGGTACCGCCCCATGCCCCTGTCCGAGACATCCCATCCACAACCAGAGCGGTTCCTCGCGGTGGCGATCACCCGCGACGGCAACCCTTCATGAGGACGGCAATCCATGCGAGTCCTCAAGACCGACGCACTCGTAATCGGCTCCGGGTTCGGGGCCGCGCCCGCCGCCCTCCGCTTGGCGCGAGCCGGCTTCAAAGTGGTAATCGTTGAAAAAGGGCCCGCCATCGATCCGATGCGGGATTTCCGGCAGACCCAGGATCCGAAGTACCTGCTCAAGTACCTGAAGAGCGAAGCGGGCGACAACCTCAGCCTCACCTACGCCGAGGCGATAGGAGGCGGATCGGGCTTTTACGAGATGGTTTCGCTCCGCGCGCCATCGCTCGCGTTCGAACAAACCGATGTTTTCAAACAACCTCTGTGGCCGGCGGGGCTGGACCGGAAAGTGTTCGACCCGTACTACGACGTCGCGGAGGAGATGCTGCACGTCGAACAGATTCCGCCCGAGTTGGTTCCGAAGAGCGGGCTGGTGTTCTCCCTCCTCATGAAGAACCTCGGCTATTCGTGCGAGCGCGCCCGATATGCCGTGAAAAACTGCCTGGGTACCGGATTTTGCGTGACCGGGTGCATCTACGGTGCCAAGCAGTCGCTCCTGTTGAATTACCTTCCGCAAGCCGTCGAGGCGGGGGCGACGGTCGCGACCGAGTTGGCCGCGGTTTCCATTCGACCCTGCCACCGAACGGTGCGGGAGGGTGTGGTCGACGGCGTTCCCCATCGCTACGAGGTCCAGTGCAAGGCATCGGGCGAGAAGGCCGAGGACACGCTGTTTCGGGCCAAGCTGGTGATTCTCGCGGGCGGGACGGTCGGCACGGCAAAGCTCCTGTTGCACTCCCAGGAGCTACTCCCGTCGCTGAGTCCCCAGGTGGGGAGGAACATCGCGTTCAACAGTGGTGTGAAGCTGGCAGGACTGATACCGCCACACTTCCCGGATGGGGACATGTTCTCCGGTCGGTCGCACGCCGGCATGATCAGCTACGAGTTCCTGAAGACCTACGGCGTGACGATCGCGGCCGGGAAACCACTCCCCGTTCAAGCCGTGGCCGCGGCACGCCTGCGGCTGGACGGCGATGGGCGCGACGGTCCGTACTGGGGAACGCCCAACGTCGACCTCATGAAGCAATACCGCAGGCGCATGATCGTGCTTGCCGCGTTTGGCCTCACCCCGCCTTCTGGAGTCCTTTCAAAGCGGGGACCCGGCGACTTCAACCTGCAGCTCGAGCTAACCCACGGTCTCAACTCGTACTACCGCCACACGCTCGGGCTGCTGCGGACGATCTTCTCCCGCAACGGATGCCAGATCGTGAACCCCGAGTTCATCGGCAAGGGCGGCATGCCCCGCGCCGGCCTTCACTTCTCCACGGCGCATCAGCTGGGGTCGTGCCGCATGGGAGAGTCCAAGCGGACCGGCGTGTGCAATGCCGCCGGCGAAGTGTTCGGATATCACCAGCCTCACCATCCTGGCCAACGCCGAGCGCATCACGCAGGGGATTCTCAGCCGGTACTGGATGCCGCACGCATAAGTCCTGAAAGGCCGCATTACCGATCCCCCGTCATCCCTACCCGGCGGGCGATCGCCGCATCGAGCCACCGGTCGGGGAGCGCGCGCAACATGACCATCCGGAGACGCGATCGGACTACTGGAATGCGAGTCGGAGGTCGTTTCGCCGTGAGCGCGAGCAGCACCGCCTGAGCAACCCGTTCCGGGGCGAGCGGGTGGCCGGTCCCATCGTGCCAAGCCACTCGCCAGTCCAGTCACCCGAACGGTGCTGGTACTCGTGCTTCTCGCGTTGCCCCTGCGAGCGGCCACTGCGCAAGAAGACGGCCTCGAGCCCCGATCGAGGACGTCCCTCCCGATCGCAGCGGGCGAATCTCTCGCGGTTACGATCAGCGGCGACGGGACGCCGGTGGTCCTGCTCCCCGGTCTGTTCGGGTCGGCGTATGGCTATCGGCGGCTGACCGCGATCCTCGATACGATGGGCTATCGATCGACGATCATAGAACCGCTGGGTATCGGATCCTCATCGCGGCCCCCTTCGGCGGACTACTCCCTGACGGCGCAGGCCGACCGCATCGCCGCCGCATTGGACACCCTGGGACTCGGACGTGCCGTATTCGTTGCACACTCGGTCGGCGCGTCCATCGCCATGCGGGTGGCATACCGCCATCCGAAACTCGTTCGAGGCATCGTGTCTCTCGAGGGAGGCCCAACCGAGGCCGCGACGACGAAAAACTTTCGCCGTTTGATCAAGATCGTTCCCATCGCGCAGCGCGCATTCGACACGCGGAGGTTCATGCTGGGGTTGATTTACAGCGAGATGAAGAAGGTCTCGGCGGACGATTCGTGGGTGGATGCCACGGTCGTTCAGGGCTACACGGAGGGCCTCACCATCGACTACGATGCTACGCTGAGCGCCTATCAGGGCATGGCGAAGGCCGTGGAGCCCGAAAGCATCATCGAGAATCTCGCGGCCATCCCCTGCCCCGTGGTCCTGCTGATCGGCGACTTCAAGCACGGTTCGCGTCCACCCCGTGAAGAGATCTCCACGCTGGCCAGTCACCTCCGGGCATTCTCCGTCGATACCGTGTCCGGATCCGGCTTCTTCATTCAGGAGGAGCAGCCCTCGGCCGTTGCCACCGCCGTTGAGGAAATGGCCCGCGGCCCGGGGTGCGGCGACGGAGAATAAGGACTCCTTGCGAGCGGGCGGGTTTCGGCATCACTTCTGATCGACCACCAAGCCTTTTCCTTACCCCGGGACCGACCGCATGCGCCGCTTCGAGACGTTATCCGCGACCGTGGCTGTCATCGCCGCGCTATCAATCATCCCGTCGTCGTTGCCGGCACAGGGTCAGGACGCCGAGTACGGCCGCCTGATTCGGGAGTACACGTCGGACCCGCACTTCCTTCCGGCGTCGGTGGCACAGGTCCCGGAACATCCGTCCGTCCCGTCTCCCAAGGATCACTTCGGCACCATCGTCGGCGCTCCAGGGGTCATGCACGGCACCGGTGACTGGTATCATCGCTACTCCAAAAATCGAACAGAGTGGGAAGACGGATTCCCGCGATCCGGCCCCTACTGGGGGAAGTACGTCTACCACGACAACAATCGGGACGGACTACAGATCACGCAGGAGCTCACCAAGGCGGTGTACCGCGAGTACTTCCGCTGGCACCCCACAGTGATGCTCGACCTGCACGAGTCGGTGCCACTGCTCTACGTCTCTACTGGCACCGGCCCGTACAACGAGAGCATCGACCCCATCACGATCGCTGAATGGCAGCTGCTCGCCAATCACGACGTCACGAGCGTAACGGCACTGGGTCTCCCTGGTGTCTGGACGTGGGGATTCTACGACGGGTGGTGGCCCGGTTATCTCCTGTGGATCGCGAACAATCACAACGGCATTGGCCGGTTCTACGAGACCTTTGGCAACGCGGGCGCCAATACATTCGTTCGTGATCTCTCCGAATCCCGTTACGCCGGAGACTCGGTGACGGCTCGCCGCTGGTACCGCCCCTGGCCGCCCACGCGCCGTCTCCGATGGTCCGCCCGCGACAACGTGAACTACATGCAGGCGGGCGTCATCGCCTCGTTGGAGCTGGCGGCTACCAATGGAAGGACTCAACAGCGTCGAGCGGGGTCGAAGCGAAAAGCCGCACGCATTCCTGGTGCCGGCACTCGCTCGGCAGCGCGATCCGAAGCGGACCGCCTATCTGGTCAATCAGCTCCGGCGACACGGGATCGAGGTGCATCGCCGCACCGACGGCGACTCCGCCGGCGCGTTCGTCGTGCTGCTGGACCAGCCGTACCGCAACTTCGCCGTCAGCCTCCTCACCAAGCAGAACTTCCCCGAGGACGCGCCTCATACACCGTACGACGACGTCGCGTGGACTCTGGGATACATGTACGGGGTGAAGGTGAAACCGATCGACGACGTCGGGGTGTTCGGGTGGGCGGTCGAGCCGGTACAGGACACCGTATCGGTCTCCGCCTCAGTGCGGGGGGGTGGACCGGTTCAGGTGCTTCGATACACAGCCCAGTCGGAGGTTCTCCCGGCGCTCTTCGAGCTTCAGGCGCAGTCGCCGGAATCGAAGGCGTGGGTCGCCGAAGGGGCGTTTGCGGCCGTGGATGACAGTTTCCCCGCCGGCTCGGTGATCCTGGAGGACGTTGACGCCGGGACGGCCGAGTCCCTGGCGCGCCGCTTCGCGTTGCCGCTCCGTGCGGTACGGTCCGTGCCGCGTGTCGATCGGCACGAGCTCGACTTGCCGAGGATCGCGATCTATCACACGTGGGTCAACACGCAGGACGAGGGCTGGGTCCGATTCACCTTCGAGCAGCTGAGGATCCCGTACACCTCGATTCACAAGGATCACGTGCGGGCGGGAGATCTGAGAAGCCGTTTCGACGTCATCGTAGTCCCCAGCACCGGTGGCGCATCGCTCGAGACGCTCGTTCACGGTCGCGACAAGCGTTGGAGCCCCCTGCCCTACACGCAGACCGAAGAATTCCCCTCCCACGGTACGCCATCTTCGACCGACGACCTGACCGGCGGGCCCGGTTTCGAGGGTATGGCCCAGTTTCAGCGGTTCGTGGAAGAGGGCGGCACCTTGATCACCCTGCACCGCGCGACGCGATTGGCAGCGGAGGGCGGGCTCGCCCGCGCGCTCACGCCGCTGCCAGCCGGTTCGCTGTTCCACCCGGGATCGGTCGTTAGGGCAGCGGCGCGCCGCCCCAATCATCCCATTATGTACGGATACCCGGACACGCTGCATGTCTTCCGCGGGAACGGACCGCTGTATCGGGTCGCGCGACGGGATAGGGGCATGATGGTGTTGCAGTACGGAACCGAGGCGTTGCCCGACGAGCGGGCCGATGCCAGGCCGGAGGAGATGTTCGGTATCGATCCGGTCGACGTCGCGGTCTCACCCGCCGATACCGGCACGACCGACAAGCCCCCCCCTACGTGCTCTCGGGAATGGTCAAGAACTCCAAGGAGATCGTCGGGCAGGGTGCCATCTTCGACGTCCCGGTAGGCAACGGCCGGGTGATCGCGTTCACCTTCAATCCCCTCCACCGGTTTCTCAATCACCATGAGTTCCCGATGGTCTGGAACGCAATCATGAACTGGAACGATGGGAGGAGGTGACGCGGAGGAGGGAATTGCTCGGCGGGCTCCTT
Source organism: Gemmatimonadales bacterium (assembly GCA_965249575.1). Lineage (GTDB taxonomy): Bacteria > Gemmatimonadota > Gemmatimonadetes > Gemmatimonadales > GWC2-71-9. The sequence goes on from OZ252244.1 coordinate 545,165, forward strand.
AGATCGGGACGAGCTCCGTAGTCGTAGCCTTGGACTTCGCACGACCGAGATCCCGCGCGTACTTGAGGGACCCCGGAGTGTTGTATTTCTGCAGGTACGCGCGGTCAACGGCGTCCTTCAGGCGCTCGCTCCTCGTGTGCACGGCGCGGACGGGGATATCGCGACCGCCGATGTGAATCGTGCCGCGTGGCTCCTCGAGGAATGTTCGATACCAGCTCCGCGGCTTTATGCTCCACGATCGCACGAAGACGCGGCCCTCCACGACCACGGCCCAAATACCGATGAAACGGTGGGGCTTCGTGCCAGCTCGGACGCCGAGGATCTTGCTGCCGTTGATGGCGCCGAGGACGGTTTTGGTGAAACGGCGCTTCGCTTTCACGCGTCCTTCCTAGCGGCGGTTGCTCGCAGCAACTCTCACAATCCAAACTGCCGCAGGTGATGGTCCGTGTGAATGTAAGCCCACCGCAGCCACTCGCGGTGGCTCAACGGCCCAAACGCCGCATGCTCGGCAGGCAGCGTCCCTGGGGAACTGGCCGCGAGTGCCGACAACGCCTCGATCGCACGATTGCGGTCGCGGTCGAAGGCCTCGACTGGTAGGACCTTCCCAGCGGGATCCCCTCCCGACTGGAGGCCGTGGGGCCACTTGAGCGGGGCGTAGAGCGCAATCCACTTGATGATTCGGGAGGGTGAGTGCGGCGACGGAGGTAACGGCCGTCCCGTCAGAACTACCTCCGCAGCTCCCGCCACGTGAACCAGCATCTGATGCGGGGTCATGCTCCCCCACACCCGGGAGTGCGTGCTCGAGAGGCGTTCCAGCCGTGCTTTCAGTACGGCGAGTACCCCGGGATCCGCGAGCGTCTTCAGGATCAACCTGTTACGAGATCAGGTAACAGAGATCATCCGCGGCGAGCGGCGACTGGCATTGCGATCAGCACAAGCGCTCACGAAGCGGGAGCACTCGGCTGCTCGTCCTCCTCGGGCGCGCCACCTGAGGCAGCGATTTTGAACGCGGTGACCACTGCCAGCCCAAAGAACAGGATATCGAGGGGCCCGAAGCTGCCGAGGAACCCTTCTTCGGCAGCCGTGGCTCGAAGCTCCGGCATCGCGGCCGCGACGTTCGCACGCATCTCCTGTTCTCTGTCATTTCGGAACTGCGTTTTGCCGTCGTCACTGAGCGTGCTCCAGCGGGTCAGCGCCTCGGTCCAGACGTCAGGAGGGTACTCTGCCCGGGTGGAAGCCTGTTCGGGATCGACGCCCGCTGGCCAGTCCACGGCTTTCCCCTCCAGCTCGAACTCCTCCGCGACCGCGTCGGCGACATACGAGACGACGAACTCCTCGTTATCCAGCTGCTCCGCATACGCCTCTACTATGGTGTCCGCGTCGGGCATCGCTATCTGTACCGCCCAGTATTTCCCGGCGAGGATGGACATCACCGAAATCCCCACGGCCAGGACTCCCGTCGCCGTACCGCCTGGCCCCCGATTTCCCAGTGTCACGCCGAAGCCGACGAGGCCTCCGATCGCCCACGCGATCCATCCGATCTCGAGTTGGAAGGCGTAGGCCACACCTGCCCAGATCAACGCCCCCAGCACACCACCACCGACGCCTCCGAGCGCAGCACCCATGCTGTACATGTGGTCCTCCTGGCAGGTCGGCTACGCAGCCGTGAGATGATCGAGGAGATCAGATACAGCGCCACCGTTGTGGCGACCGACTACGATACGCCGGGACGTACCAGTCGGCCAGGGCTTCCTCACGGTCTGCTCAACGTCGTGGCTACGTAATCCGCCTCCCCCAGACGGGTTGGAGAATCCAAACGAGTGTCGCCAGCACCGCACCGCGGCGTCGCGGTGGCGAGGCCCTGGCACGCCCTAAACGAGCACGTCTTGAAGGAGGCTGGTGTTAACGCGCCGATCAGAGACCTCGCATCGCACCGCAGGGGCTGGGACTCACAAACAGCGGAAGCACTCGGCACCGGTCTCACCGGACAGGGGCCGTCCCAAGAAACCGGTAGTGTGCCGCGCGCTCCCACCACTCACCACTCACCACTCACTACTCACTACTCACTACTCACCAGCTACCGCCTGAGCTTCCTGCCGTTGAATGCCCCCTGACCCGGAGCCCCGTCGTACGTCCCGACGAACTCGTCTCCCGTGAAGACCATCTCCAGTGCCACGTTACCCCGCTCGGTCATCGCATGCACGAGCATTTTCGCTCCGTCCATCTCGATGGAGGTGATGCGTGCCGGGCCATCTCCATTCGGCGTGACGGTGCCGGCGTAGCCACTATCGGACGCCGTGATCTTCATCCGGCCCTCGATGATGCCGTTCTCAGTGGTGGCCTCGAAGTCGTAGAGACCGGCTGGGTCGAAGGCCGGCGCGGCCCTCTAGGAGACTTGCTGCGCGACCGCGGTACGGAAGGGCATCGCCCCCAACGCCAGCGCGAATAGCGAGAGTATGGCCGCCCGCATGCCTACCTCCTTTGAGGACAAGAGTCGACGTCGTGCCGTCCGTTAGCAGCGTGGCTAACGGACACTCCTACGCATGACGATGTCGATCGGTTTCAAACGGCGGGAGCCAGCGAACTCGAGAGTGGCCGCCCGACCCTACCTCGGCACACGTATCAACTGCGGAGCTACGCCCTCGAGGTGGTGCGATCGGGTTGCGATTTGAAATGTCTGGCGTAGTCTAAAAGGACCTCCCCAGTCTCTCCTCGAGCTTGAACAACCGTACCGCATTCTCGCGGAAGACCTTGAGGGCGACATCGCGGGCGGTTTCCGCACTCATCGCTCCACGCTCTACCCTCGCGGCCAGGACGCGTGCCACGACCTCCTTGCCGGACTCGAGCGATCCGACGGCTTCCTCGATAGTCGAACAGTCACCGCCCCAGAAAACCTTGTTGTATGGCACCATATCGAGGATTTCTTCCAGCGCCTCGACTGCCGCCTCCTTGGAGATCTGCGGTAGCCACACCAGATCGATGGACACGTTCGGAAACGCTTTCGTGAGCGAGATCGCATGACTCGTCCACGGATACCCTCCGTGAAAGATTATGAAGTCCACCTCCGGATACTGCAGGAAGATGTTGTTCAGGTCGGCGGGCCGACTGTTCTCCAACACGTTTCCGTTGCCCGACAGGTAACCCGTGTGAATCTGGATCGGCAGGTCGACCTCGGCCGCTCTGCGGATGATCCAATGGAACAAGAAATCCTGTACGGCCTTTTCTTCGCGCTCGCTGAGCACGGAACTGGCGCCCTTATCGAACAGCGCGCTCGCGACCCTGAACGGCACGTCCTCGTAACGGAGTGAACGCATGTACGCAAACGAGTTCTTGATGCCCACCGCCTTTTTCTCAAGCGCCCGGTCGAACATGACACCGACATAGTCCACGTAGTCCCGAAGGTTCCGGATCGACCGTCCCTCCTCTTCGGCCTTCTCGTAGACGTTGGTCTGAAACAACAGGTCCTCAACCCAGGTCCTTGGGACCGGGTTGTCCTGTTGGGTCAGCCGGTATCGGTTACCGGACGCCCAGACGAGGTGATCGATGTCGAAGATGCGTGCGGCGTATCGCTCATCGAGGATGACGTCCAAGGGCTCCCAGTAGGGATCGACGAGCCACACGTCGATGTTCGACCGCTCGAATGCCGTCGCATACCACTGCTCGAAGTTCTCGTAGTTCTCCTGGATCTGCGCGGAAAGCCGCGCAACGCCTTGTTTGGTGAAGGAGGGCTCGTCGTAGCCGTACAGCTTTGGGAATCCGTTCAGGAACTGCGCGTAGTAACTGGTGTTCTTCGATAGCTCGAGATAGGGACCGTAGGCTTCCCAGTTATCGTCGAGGCTTTTCTCCCGCGCGGTCGCAAAGTTAAGGGGGGGCGACCCAGCGCTCACGAGGTCCGAACGGAGATAGCTCGTTGCCAGGAGCGTGTAGAAATTCACGCCGAGCTCGGGGTCCTGGCGATTTCGCTGGTGTTCGTGCGTGTCGACGACCTGGATCGTTTCGATGAACTCCTCGAGATCCTCCAGCACACCGCTTCCCATCGGCCTGCAGGAGTTGAGCGTGAGCGCTATAAGCGGAAGAAGATGGGAGTGGCTCCTCGTCAGAACGCGCCGGATAGGCTTCATCGATGTCGCCTCGATCTAGGGTGTTTGCGGCCGCCAGCCAATGAATATTTCACATTCTCCGGGTTCGAGGCCCGAGTGCTCCGCCGGCACTGAGACCGGCTGAAAACCGGCCTCGGAAAGGGCACGACACCATTCGTCCCTGGAGAACAGACCCTCGACGTGCCGGTCGTGCTCGACGCGGATCGAGCCGTCACCCAGGCGGAGGAGAAAGGCATAGTCCACGAGATAGGTGGTGTCCGTCGGGTCCGGATCCCACGTCCACTCCAGGTACCGCAACGCTTTGCCCCCTCCATCGTGCCCGCCGTGGTCGGTCGACGGCCGGAAAGTCTCCCGCACGTGATCCGGTGCAAAGAGCGCGGCACCGCCGGGGCGGCAGTGGATGAAGGCGGTCTCCACCGCCTGTCGCAGATCTGCGGCCGTGGTCATGTACACAACGGCATCGTGCACGAACACGCAGTCGAATTGGCGGTCGAGCCTCACGGTCCGCATGTCGCCTGCGACATGCTCGCAGTCGGGATTGAGTGATCGGCTCACGGCGAGCATCCCGGGCGCCCGATCGACCAAGGTCATATTGAAGTGCGCTTTGAGGTGCGAAGCGTTGTTCCCCCCGCCGCTCCCGAGCTCGAGCATCGTGCGAGGATTATCGTCACAGGCCTCGATCAGGGCGGTTCGGTAGAACCCGGCTTCCTCAGCGTATTCTTGCGGAGACGACAGGAGCGGCCACCAGGACGCCAGCTCGCTATAGAACTTAGGAGACACCGACAGCCCATCCCTCCGGACTGGAAAGAACCCGGCAGGAGTGCCGCCTTGGCGTTAGCGACGTCAGGTCCCGGCAGGCTCCCCGGCCCGGGCGGTCTAGCGCTGCCAGGTATCTACCAGCTGCCGCAGCATGAGCGCGATCTCGAACATCAGCAGCGTGGCGGCCCAGTCCAGCACCTGTCGCGGAAAGATACTCAGCAGCGGCAGGCTCCAACCCACCAGGTTGAGCACTTTCTCCAGAAGGGCCAGCCCAAAGAGAAAGAACGCAGTACCCAAGAATATCGGTGCCGTGTAGGCAGGTTGCCTCAGTGTACTCATCGTCGCTCCGATTGAAGGGCAAATGGCGAGCTGCGGGTCGATCGGGTTTCGCTCACGCGAGCACTACCGGTCTCGAAACTCCGACCCCTCTGCCCACGTCGGGCGCTCGGGGCTATTGGCCACGTCGAGCAGGACACGAACCAGCACTCGAGCCTGTTGCGCGGCCCCGACCGCGGAGTTCCACGGGAGCACTTCGTCGGCCGGCTGATGGTATCGCGAATCGTAGTACTCCCGATAGCGCTCGTCCCACGGGAAGTCGCCAGGATCCGTCAGCGCCTTCCCGCGCCGCAGGAAGAGTGACGGTACACCTGCCCGGGCGAACGAAAGGTGATCCGACCGGAAGAAGAATCGCCCGCGTACTTCGGAAGGATGGACCGTAACGGTCAGCCCTTCATCGGCGACCGCCCGCCGGAAGTTGTCACCCAGGGTCGACTGATCGTCTCCTAGTACTGCGATGTCCCGGGTCTCGCCCCAGATGTTCGCTCCGTCGATGTTGAGCATCGCGACGATGCGACTTGGATCCGGCTCCCGGGCCACGTACACCTGCGATCCGAGCAATCCCCGTTCTTCCGCGCCGAAGGCGAGGAAACAGATGGACCGTTCGGGGCGAACCCCTGCGGTCGCGATGGCCTCCGCCACGGCGAGCAGCGTGGCGGTTCCCGAAGCGTTGTCCAACGCGCCATTATGAATCGAATCGCCAGCTACTGCCGGTCCGATTCCCAGGTGATCGTAGTGTCCTCCAAGGACAACTACCTCCTGATCGTCGCGGTCGCGGCCGGGGAGACAGGCGGCCACGTTCATCGCCTCGATGCGCTGTGCTACGCGCCCCATGACCCGCAGCTCGACCTCACCCAAGGAGACCGGCTGGAACTCGGCCGACTCCGCGTCAGCCATCAACTGGTAAAGCGAGGTGCCGGCGCCACTCGCTAGATCGGCCAGTCGCTCGGGATTGAGCCACCCCGTGACGCGAAGCGGGTCGCCCACATCCGGCGCCAGCCAAACGAGGTCCTGGTAATCGAGGACCGTCTCTTCCCAGCTCGCCGGTGCTCGAACTGGATGGCTGACCAGGAGGAGCCCGGCGGCACCGCGGCGCCGAGCTTCGTCGCGCTTGTATACAGCCTCTCCGTACGACGTCCCCAACGTGCCACTCGAATCGACCGCGAGGGGACCGCCCGCGAATGCAACCACCAGTCGTCCGGTCACGTCCGATTCGCCGTAGTCGTCCCGACCGTAGTGAGACGCGGTCACGCCGTAGCCGGCGAAGATCGCCTCGACGCGCAGGTCGACCGCAGGCTCACCGGCGGGAGAGAGTGCCACGAAGTCACTGCCCGTCCGTAACGTCTCTCCGGACCACCCCGCAACCACCGTCGGCCGATAGCCAAGGAGGGGAAAGCGCTGGTAGAAGGTACCGGCGTCGCCGGCGGGCTCCAGCCCCAGGCGCCGGAACTGCGTGGCGATGTACAGTGCCGACGGTCGCTCGCCACGGGTTCCGGGAGCACGCCCCTCGAGCTCGTCGTGAGCGAGGAGGCGCAGGTGGGCTTCGAGGCTCGCTTCCGACACCGATGCCGCGACCTCACCGGCCGATGGCTGCCCCCCACACGCCGTCGCTGACGCGATCGAGACGAGGAGCGCGAAACGCAATTGCGACATGTGCAGTGTTCCTCCTGATCAGCTCACTTTGTTCGGCGTTGGTGCGCCCTCCGGTCCGTTGTCCCAGTCCTGCGCGCTCGAGACGTTGGGCACGCCCCACTGGTGACCGTTCCACCCCTCGAAGCCGTCTAATCGAAAAGCCCAGAAGCCCGAGTCGAGATCGGTCATCACAATCAACCCGTCGGCATTACGCACGTCGATCCCCCAGCCGCCCTCGTACACGCTGTTACCTCGACCGTGAGCATAGGTCTCCTGCCAACCAGCAACGCCGATGCCGTGCCGATAGGGTGCCGGCCGGGTGGAATAGAACCCAATCGAATAGGGATTCGAGGGATCCATCCAGTTGAGGACGTGGAACCCGTCGGTCTGTCCGGCAATGAATACGTAGGGCCAGCGCACCTCGGAGTAGTGTGGCGTGCCTTCGGGACTCGCGTTCCAGGCCCCGATGGGACGTGAGACGGCTCGTACTTCTCCGTCGTATGCGGGCTTCAAGTCGACGATCCGGATGGGTGCGTACCAATCCTCGAGATGCGACATGACGATGGCGTACCGGCCGTCTGGCGTCGGCGTGAACGTGTGATGCCCTGACATGCCGGCGATGTTCGTGGCCGACACCAGGAGCTCCGGGTGCTCGGGATCGGTGATGTCAAAGACGTGGGCGCCGCCCGATCCCGCGCCGTAGAATTTGTCCTGCCTCGTGGCGGGATCGTAACCCACATAAAAGTCGTGCCATGCTGGCCGGGTCGTGTACGTGACCTCATTGAGGTTGGGAATCACGACCTTCCCGACCACGATCTCCGGATGACCCGCCACGATCCGGTCGACGTCGTAGATGTAAGCCTCTGGCGAGACCGTCTGAGTCACGACGAGCGCCGCTCCGCTCGAATGCTTGTACGCGAACGTCTCGTGGAAACCGCCCGGGTGCTCGGGGACACGGATCCGGGCGACCTCCCTGATGGTCGAGGTGTCCGGGAGCCCCGTGACGTCCCAGACGATCGCGCCGAGATCCGTGTTGGGACCACCCTGCCGGAATTGGAACCCGTTGAAGAAGTAATACCGGCCGTTGGTCTTTACGTACGCTGGCGCCAGCGAGCCCGGCCCACGGTGCAGCGCGGCGTCCTCGATGCGCCACGAGTAGATGAGCTTGGGGTTGGACGGATCCTTGATGCTCAGGATGTCGAACCCGATGGTGGGATCCGTGGCTCCGACGTGATTAGACCGATCGATGTACACGTACGGTCGCGACAGCTCCTGTTCCAGCTCGATATCCGAAACGTTGTACGGACCAGAGGCATCGTGCGGCGGGAGGTGCGACATTAGGCGAACGTTGGCGCTTCGCGCTTCGCCCGGTAGCGGGTTTGGACGGTACTCCTGAGGCCCCGCCGCCGTCGCGACGACCAGCAGTGTTGCAGCGAGAAATGGAAAGCTCGGCATGTCTTCGCCCTCGACGATGGGGATGATGCTTAACATGCGGGCCGCTGCGCGGGATCGCCAACCCCCTCTGGCCTTCCGCCCCGGATCCGAGATACGGACTGCGACCGCGAGATTTGCGATCTCACCCCGGAGCGTTCATAATGAATGGAATTTCACACCTGACGGCACGCTCGTCTCGGGCGTCCACTCCTGGATGGCCGCGGGCCGAACGGACAGTGATGGCGGCATGCAACTCCTTCTTTTTCTAACCGTCCTCCAGACTAGCGCCGAGCCCGTGCAGACGCCCGCACCCGCATTCGCGCCGGCGGTATTCCACGGGCGACGCAATCAGACTGACGTCGCGCTCCCGCGCCTAGAGACCGACGTCGTCATCGATGGAATACTCGACGAGGACGTGTGGCGACGCGCCGCTGTTCTTACGGGATTCTCCCAGTTCTCGCCGGTGGACGGTCGTCCGGCGGACGATTCGACCGACGTGCTCGTGTGGTACGCGCCCACGGCGATCTACTTCGGGATCCGCGCCTTCGCCGACCCGGGCACTGTCCGAGCGACCCTTGCGGACCGTGACAAGCTCACCGGCGACGACTTCTTTCAAATCCTGCTCGACACCTTCGACGACGGTCGCCAGGCGCTGGTGTTTGCCGTTAACCCGCTGGGGGTGCAGGCCGATGGTGTCCGCACGGAGTCACAGCAGGGCGCGCGACGGGGGAACAACGAGGCCACCGACGACGAAGTCGACCTCAGTCCCGACTTCGTATTCGAGTCCCGCGGCCGGCTCACCGAATGGGGTTACGCGGTAGAAGTCCGCATTCCGTTCAAGAGCATCCGGTACCGGTCCGTCGAGATCCAGCGCTGGCGACTGAATATTCTCCGGAAGGTTCAGGCAACGGGATACGAGCACACCTGGACCCCGGCGCGGCGGGCGAACGCGTCGTTCCTGGCTCAATCCGGGAGGTTGCAGGGTCTGCGATCCTTGAGCCGAGGTCTGGTACTCGACATCAACCCAGAAACGACGGCGAAAATCGACGGCACCCGGGGCACCACGGGTTGGGATTACGAGACGACCCGGCCGGAGCTGGGCGGCAACGTCCGCTGGGGTGTGACCACGAATCTGAGCCTCGCCGCGACCGCCAATCCAGACTTCTCCAACATCGAAGCGGACGTAGCGCAGGCGCCGAGCGATCCACGGTTCGCAGTGTCGTTTCCAGAGAAACGGCCTTTCTTCCTCGAGGGAAGCGAGCAGTTCGCGGCCCGGAACTCGCTGATCTACACACGGCGGATCGCGGACCCGGTGGGCGCGCTCAAGCTTGCGGGCAAGGCTTCGGGCATCAATGTCGGGCTGCTATCCGCCGTCGACGCTCGCATTACTTCCGCCACAGGGAACGACTACCCGGTGTTCAACGTTCTGCGGCTCAAGGGAGACCTCGGGCCGCAGTCCAGCGCGGGGGTGGTGTATACCGACCGGATCGAAGGATCGGATTACAATCGGCTGGCGGTCGCCGACGCCCGGCTCGTGTTCGGAGGCATCTACTCCTTCGAGATGCAGGCTGGGCAGAGCTTCACACGCACCGGGGGAGTGAGTACCCGAGGCCCGATTTGGGAAGGTGCCATTGATCGGAATGGTCGGAGGTTTGGCTTCAACCTCCGCGTGACCGGCATCCACCCCGACTTCGAGGCCCAGACGGGCTTCATCCGGCGGCGGGGATTCATCCAGCCGAGCTTCCGGGCGCGACACACCGTATACGGACGCCCAGGAGCCGCGCTCGAGCGCTACCAGCTCGGTTTCTTCACCTATGGATATTGGCGCTACGACGACTTCTTCGGGGAGCGGGTACCCTACGAGCATCAGCTCGGCTTCCAAAACAACTTCGTGCTGCGGGGTGGGTGGAGCTTGCGGATAAACCCGATCTGGGAATCAATCGACTTCGATCCCGATTTTTTCGCCGACTACGGGGTCGAACGCCAGCTTCCGGGCGGCTCGGTCGACACGGTCGGGTTCGTCGTCCCGGGACGCATTCACAATTGGGGAATCTCCGGTGGGTTCTCGACGCCGCAGCTCAAGCGCTTTGCCGCGTCATTCGGAGGCGTCATAGCACATGACATCGCATGGTTCGAACGCCGCGAGGCACTGCTGCTGTCCTTGCGTCCCGCGGCGACGTGGCGGCCATCCGACCGGATCCGGATCGAAGCGCAGCACACCCACCTGGAGTTCCGCCGGTTCAGCGACTGGTCGAGGTTCATCACGGCGGACATCCCGCGGCTCAAGGTCGAATACCAGGTCTCCCGGCCCCTCTTCGTGCGTCTGGTCGCGCAGTACGAGGCTCGCATTCACGATGCGTTCCGCGACCCGCGCACGGAGGAGCCCATCCTGATCCGGCCCGGTCCCGGCCTGCCCTACGAGGCCACCCAGCGAAGCGAAACCAATCGGCTTCGCGTGGACTGGTTGTTCTCCTACCGCCCGAACCCGGGCACCGTGCTCTTTCTGGGATACGGCTCGAGTCTCGATGAGACAAGCGCGTTCTCGTTCCGAAATCTGTCTCGTACCAGTGACGGGTTCTTCGCCAAGCTCAGCTATCTGTTTCGGATGTGACGACGCATTGCGCATTGGGCGATGACGAATGACAATGAAAAATGAATCTCCCCCTTCTCGGTCTTCAGAGGATATATCAATGATTCGCAAGAACACCCCCGCTCCCGTGCGCCCAGCCGTGTTCGTGTTGCTCCTGCTCGTCGGTGTCGCCGGCGTGGCCCAGGCACAGTACCCTCCCGGCGAGCAGGGGAGCCGCAACGTGCGCATCATGTCCCATCTACCCCTCGGCCGTGCGTTCAGCGTATCGGACATCGAGATGGAACAGGAACTCTCGCGCCCATACGTGTACGTCGCGCGAATGTTGGTACACGGCACCGAGATCATCAGCATCAAGGATCCGGAGAACGCCGAGGTGATTTACTCGTGGCGGATCGACAATCCCGAGCTACACCAAGGGAACGGCGGGATGGACAACAAGTACTTCAAGCTCAAGGGCCGATATTACGACGTTCAGTCGTTTCAGTTCGGCCGGAGTGGTCCGGACGCCGACGTTGGGGCGGTCGTGCTAGACGTCACGAGCTTGCCCGACGTATCGAAGGTCAAGGAAGTCGGTCGTATCCGGGCGCCGGATCGACCAGGGGGCTTTCACAACATCTTCGCGTACAAGCACTCCGACGGCAGGGTGCTGCTGTTCACGACAACCACCGGACCCTCGGTGAACGTCTACGACATGGAGCGGTTCCTCGCCGGGGATTCGCGACAGGGCTACGTGGGCAGCATCCCGACGCCTGACAACGCGACGGCCGGGATGCCGGAGTTTCTCTCACGCGCACTCCCAGGGTACCACGACGTCTACGTAGGCTACGACCCCGCCACTCGCCAGGACAAGTTCTACGGTGGTGGCGCGGGTGGTTACTACATTTACGACGTGAGCCGGGTTGAGGCACCGACACTCGTGACCTCAGTAACTGGAATGGCTGGGGTACCGTTCGGGCACACGTTCACGCCCACGCCCGATGGCCGGTATGCCGTCCTCGAGACGGAGTATCAGTACGCACCGTTGCGGATCGTGGACCTGAAACCGGGCCTGGATGGTGAGGTCAGAACAGTCTCACGACCTATCGGTGCCTGGACCGCGCGCTGGCAGGGGCTTCCGCACAATCACGAGGTGCGTTGGCCCTATGTGTTCGTCTCCCACTATGAGGATGGCCTGCACATCTTCAACATGACGGATCCGACGAACCCGTATACCGTTGGTTACTACGACTCCTACGACGGGCCCCACCAGCGGGGGTACGGCGGAGCCAATGACCCGGAAAGTAGCACGGGAGTCACCAGCGGAGCGTTTGGCGTGGATGTTCGCAACGCGGACGGGCTCATCGTACTGAGCGACTTCAGGACCGGCTTCTGGGCGTTCAAGATGGACGGCTTCGACGGCTGGAACGGCCACCAATGGGGCATGCCGAACGTGTCATCGGTCCAGGACTGGGATAACGGACCGGAGGGCGCCCCAACGGCCGCGCGCGTGAGCGCGCGCGAGTGAGGAGGGCCCCTCCCCACTCGACCCGGCCTAGTGAGCAGTAAGCGGTGACCCGTCCCCACCCGTATGCGGTTGGGACGGGGATGGGTAGCCTCCTTAATGCTCACTTGGGAGAGGGGAAGGAGGGTGAACGCCTCACTCGGGGTGATGGGAGGCGATGGGGCCCGCCGCTCAGCTCACCCTCGTCGGCCCGGTCGCCCCGTCCGGTCCATTATCCCAATCTTGCGCCGACGAGATATTCGGCACCCCCCACCGATGGCCATTCCAGCCGTCGAACCCGTCCATTCTCATGGTCCAGAACCCCGTATACATGTCGCCGACAACGATGAGCCCGTCGGCGTTTCGCACGTCCACCCCGAACGCACCGTTGTCCACTACCGTGCCGTTCTCGGGATCGTCGATCCCTCCAAACCCCCGCTGATGGGGCCCCTCGTAGGTGTCGTAGTATCCGACAGAATACGGATTTGCCGGATCCATCACGTTGATCACATGCAGGCCGTCCTCGTAGCCGGCCACGAACACGTACGGCCAGCGCACCTCCAAGTTGTGAACCACGTTCCGCCAGTCGGGAGTCCAGGCACCTACCGGACGGGAAACGGTTTGCACGTCGCCCTCTAAGCCCGGCTCGAGGTCGAATACCCTTACGGGCGCGAACTGGTACGCCGTGCTCTCCAGAGCGTATCGTCCGTCGGGTGTTGGCGTAAACGTGTGCCCCCGCGTAATTCCCGCCACGCCGGCGACCGTGGTGAGGAGCCTGGGGGTCTCTGGAAGACTGACGTCGAACACGAAGTACGCCCCCCCGGCTCCGTAGAACTTGTCTTGGCGACTCGCCGGGTCATATCCGACGTAGAGGTCGTGGTAGACCCTGTACGTCGAGGGATCGTCTGGGAGCGGGATGCGCGATACGAGCCCGGCGTTTGGATCTCCGGCGAGAAAGCGTCCCATATCGTAAACGTTGGCGTGGCGCCCCGCGGTCGTGGTGAACAGCAACACCCGCCCATCGGAGTGTTTGTAGGCGAAGATATTGTGAAAGCCGCCGGGGGTGTCGGCGGCACGAATGCGGCCCACCTCCTCTATGAGGCTCGTGTCCGGAAGGCCCGTGACATCCAACACGACCGCGCCCAAATCCGCGTCGGGACTGGCAGTGACGAACTGGAAGGACTGTATGTCGTAGTAACGGCCTCCCAGCTTGAAGTACTTGTTATCCATGGCGCCGACGCCGCGGTGCAGCTCGGGCTCCCCGATCCGCCAGTAGTAGAGGATCCGGGGCCTGCGCGGATCTCGAACGTCGATGATGTTGAGCCCCGCCGAGTGCGTGGACCCGTGCATGCGAGAGACATATGCGAAGGGGCGGGAGAGCTCCTGCTCGAGCTCCACATCGGTGACGGTGAACTGACGCCCGAGCCCGATGTGAGCGAGTATGTCCATGTTCGTGCTTCCCTGCTGTCCGGGTGGGTATTGCCCACCGACGGGACTCGCCAGTAGCGACCCGAGCCCCACCAGAAATACGTAACGCCAGTACATGTCGTCTCCTGAGAAGGGCATGGCGCGGAGAGGCCCGCCCGTCAGCCGTGTGCAGCGCTGGTCAGGCGGTGTGACCTCCCCTCCGTCACCATTTACCCCGGACTCTTCAAGTGCGATGGACGCGGCGTGAGTACCATCAGCACCACGCCGATAATGATCAGGGCCGGCACGTCTCCGATCAGGTTCGCTCGCTCCCCGGGATCGGCGACCGCCTGGACCAGCATGATCAACCCATGGATGAGGGTCTGCCATGCCGCAAACCAGATCAGGCTCAAGTGCTCCAGAGGATTGCGCGCAGCGAGAAAGAGGAAAACGCCAAGCACTGCAATGGTGCCGAGGATCATCTGCTCGTACTCACTCTGGCGCGGCTCCCAGGCAAACCCAGCGGGCCACAGCTGCATGAGCGGGAAGACACCGACAACGAAGATGACACCGATGATTCTCAGCGCAATACTGAGCGCAGCCGTGTTGGGTGCGGCCATGTCAGTCTCCTTGTTCTGGGATCGGTGAGGTTCGCGTTAGCGGAAACTCCCGCGGGCCGCATCGTTCGATCACGACGCGGATCTGCCAATCTGCAGCGTGCACTCCACGTTCCGCAATTGCACACGCTGAGACACCCACGCCCCCCCCCCTGGCCGGATGAATCTTTTGGCGTCAGACTTGACGCTGCGCATCTACCCTCCTCCCACAGGACGTGACTAACGCCCGTGCTCGAGATTCTGGGTTCCTTCGACGCCAAGGTCTGGCTTCTTATCTGCCTGGCCGTCGTGGCCGCGTACTTCGGATTCCAGTTCCTGAGGGCGGTTCTAAGGAGAAGGGGTAAGGCGGATACCGGGATCGCGCCGAGCGGCGGGCAACTCGCCACCGGCTTCGTGACGAACTTCTTCGACACGCTGGGGATCGGCTCCTTCGCGCCGACCACCTCCGCGTTCAAGTTCTGGCGCATGGTCCCCGATGAACGCATCCCGGGCACGCTGAACGTCGGTCACACGCTCCCCGTGATACTTCAGACGTTCATCTACACCCGTATCGTGCCCGTCGAAGCACCAACGCTGATTCTCATGATCGGTGGAGCCGTGGCCGGCGCCTGGCTCGGCGCCGGCGTCGTCGCGGGGCTGCCACGGCGAACGATTCAACTCGGCATGGGAGGTGCGCTCGTTGCCGCCGCTGGCCTGATGGTGACCGCGCAAGTGGGTCTTCTACCCACCGGCGGCGAGGCGTTAGGGCTGCGGGGCCCTCTCCTCGGTGTTGCCGTGGCGAGCAACTTCGTGCTCGGTGCACTCATGACGTTGGGCATTGGGCTGTGCGCGCGCTGCATGATTCTGGTGAGCCTGCTCGGCATGAACCCCATCTCGGCCTTCCCGATCATGATGGGCTCCTGCGCGTTTCTCATGCCGGTCGGCAGCACCAGGTTCGTGCGCAAGGGAAGCTTCAGCGCGCGGGCCGCCATCGGACTCACCGTGGGCGGTCTGCCAGCTATCCTCCTTGCGGCGTTTCTCGTCAAATCGCTGCCGCTGACGGCCGTTCGATGGCTGGTCATCGTCGTGGTGCTCTACGCGGCGATCGCGCTGCTGCGGTCGGCGCACCTCGGCCGGGCGCCTGCCCCGGCGGCCGTGAGCTGAACGCCCTACTCCGGGGCGCGCGTTACGGATAGATCTGGACGGCTCCGGAGGACCACGCTCTCAACGCGGGTATAGGTTTCGTTGAAGCGCTCGATGAGCGCGGCCCCGTCTTCCCGCCCATACACCTCCGTGATCACGTCCGCAAAGGGTCGCTCTGGCAATTGAAACGCGGTCCAGGTGTCGTAGATCAGCACCACCGAGGTCTGTAAGTCGGGACTACCGACCACCGGCGAAATGAACACGTAATAGAGTGGAAAGTCTTGCTCGACGATCGCCTGATGAAACTGGATCGCAATTTCTCGAAAGCGGTCGACTTGACCGGGCTTCAGGTGATACGTCAGGAACTGCACGAGATTCACGGGCCTGCCATCGGGTAGCAGCCGTCGGTTCGTAGTGTCGCTGGCGGTAGTCATGGCGCTGATCGACTCCAACAACGGAGCCACGGTGGCCTGGAAGTGCGCCGTTCCTTCGATACCGAAACCAGCGTCGTACTCGTCGAAGTCCGCCCAGTTGTGCCCGGGTGATCGCACGAGGTAACTGCCCAGACTGCTACCCTGGACCACCTGCCAGACGGCCCAGGACCATGGGTCCTCATGCTCCTTGCGCCACGCGGCGTGCTCCCCGAGGGCCATCTCGAACTCGGGGCCCATGCCGACCTTCGGCGTCATCATGTAGGCGCGAGCGAGGGTGTTGGGTGCTTGCCCGTGGGCCCCTTCGCTCGCACTTACCGCGAGCAGCAACCCCAATACGGGAATCACCAGCACGCGATGCGCGTAGCCCGTCACTGTAGATGTTCGCACTGAACCTCCTGGCTGTCTGAACGGACACAAATCGGAAAACGCGGACCGTGGTAGCGCAGCGGCGTTGGGCTGGGACCGGTTGGCGTCGCCCTGCTGGCGCGACCTACCCCCATCCCAAGGTGCTACTTCACGCACTCCGGGCAGAGATTGCCCAGGTCGATCCGAAGTTTGCCGCAGGACGAGCAGTAGGGCAGAAGCCCGCCCAAACGCTTCACCTCGGCCACCTGCCGCCGGAGCTCCATCTGGGCGATGACCTGCCGGGACAACGCCTCGAGCGCATCCTGTTGCCCTCGCGTGAGATTGCGCGGCACGCGGTCAATGACGCAGAGCGTTCCCATGGCCTGTCCCTCGGAGATGCGCAGCGGGGACCCCGCATAGAACCGGATCTGTGGATCATCGAGCACGAGCGGGTTCCGCGCAAACCGATCATCCGCGAGCGCATCCGGCACGATCATCGTCTCGTTGCCCGCGATCACGTGCGCACAAAACGCCACGTCTCGGGGGGTCTGGGTGAGCTCGACGCCGACTCGGGACTTGAACCACTGGCGAGTCGAGTCGACGAGGCTGACCATAGCGATGGGCGTTGCACAGATGTGCGCGGCCAGCAGCGTGAGATCGTCGAACGCTTGTTCTGAAGGCGTATCGAGAATCTCGTACCGCTGGAGCGCCTCGACCCGCTCGGGCTCGTCCGGTAGCACCGGCGGCTGTGGATAAGCTCGCCCGGCACGATGGGGTTTCTTTGACAGACTTCAGGCCTCCAGAGAGTGGACGGCGTAGCCCACGGAATCGGCCGTCCAAGAGCGAATATGCGTGCGCGCCGTCAAGCGAGTCAATGAACTGACCATCACCCAACTCGTGAGCGACGTTTCTCATGTTACCTTGCGCGCCACGCATCGAACGCGGTTGGTTTTCGAATTCAGGAGGGCACAGGTGGCCTCACCAGTGGGACACGCGATGGTGGGCGTTGCATCCGCGGCGGTGGTCGCCCGCGCCCTCGGAGTACCGGGCGCCCCCGCCCTGTGGATTGGGGCATTTGTCGCGTCCGGACTGCCGGACCTTGATTTGGTCTGCCATTTCCTCGGCAAGGTGGGCCCCCGCTTCCACCGCAACGCATCTCATTCCCTTATAGCACTCGGCACGCTCCTCGCGGCCGCCTGGACGGCCGGCCGGCTCCTTGGGATTCCGCTCGACGGCGCGCTCTTCCTCCCGTGGTCGGCAGCCCTCCTCTCCCATCCCCTCCTAGATTGGGTGACCACCGGACCGTCGCTGGCAAAGCGAGGGTATGGAATCGCGCTTTTCTGGCCGCTCGGCTCGCGACGCTGGTTTCTGAGCCGCCCCCTGCTCGATCAGGGCGCCGACTGGGTGGCCTTCCGGAGCGGACGCGATGCGTGGAACGCGCTACATCCTGAAATCGTTCGTCTCGGACCTCCCTCGGCAGCAGCTATCGCATTGGCGTTGTTGATCTAAGCGCTGTCCGCACAAAGTCCGCGTGAGGAGAATCACCCGCCCGCAATCGTGGGAGTCACTGTCTTAACATCGGTGGGCCCCCACTTTGACTTCCGGCCGGGCTGGATGTCGCCAGCTCGGTACCGAGCGCGGTCGCGACGCCACCTAGGGCGCCCCCATGCGCCGTTACGCGACCGTTTTCAGTGACGGAGGTTTTGAATGTTTACTCGCAAGTCCCCTAGTCCAGCACTAGGTGCGGTTCTGCTTGCCGCGGCCAGCCTCGCTGTTGGCGCGTGCTCCGAGACGGTACTGACCGGGCCAAGCGGGTTGAGCCAGGTCGGGGTTTTCGATGAGATCAGCCTGTCGGCGTTCGAGCAGATGCTGAGTGCGAACGACGGAAGCATGCAGATAACACTCGGGTCCAGCGGCATGACGGCAGGTGAAGTCGCGCTAGCGCCGGCCGATGGCTCGGGAGATCACGAGCGCATCGACAGCCATGTGACGGGTGTCCAACTGAACGGTGATGCCGGGACCCTGCTGCTAGAGCTCGGCGGTCTTTCGGTGTCCTTCGACGCACACACGCGATTCCGTTCCAAGACCGGCGACGACCTGTCGCTAGCCGCCTTTATCGAACGCCTGGAGGCCGCGTTGGCCGAGGGGGATGTGGCCGCGGTACGGGCTCTCCGGCTGGTCACCGATCACCCGCGGAGTCCCGACGACGCGTCTTTCTTTGCGGTCGAGCTCCGGCTCCTCACCGGTGAAGGGCCCTTCGAGATCGAGATGTTGGTCAACCGGGACAATTTCATCCCGAATGACAACCCTCCACCGGACGGCTGGATCAAGGTGTTGGACCTCCTGATCGAAGTCTCCGTCAGCGACGGCCGCACACGGCTCGAGGAGAAGCGGTCCGACCCCGACGCGGACTTCGTCGATTTCGAAGGACGCATCCGCTCCGTGGATCTCGAGCAGCACTCCTTTACGCTGGGCGATGGGACGGTCGTCTACCTGGCAGAGGATACGAGGATCAAGTTCAAGCGCGGTGATGAGCACCGCCTCCCCTCGCTCGCCGCGGTTGCCGAGGCCGTACGGTCCGGGAAAGAGGTGTTCACGGCGGGCGAAGCGATGGTCAGGGGCCGCGAACCACTCACGCTCGTCGCGATTCACGTCGTTTTCGAAGTCGAGCCACCGCCGCTCGAAGACTTCAGAGGCATAGTTAGATCCGTAAACGAATCCGAGCACACCGTCACGCTCGCCGATGGAATCGTCGTGCGTCTCACGGAGGATACCCGAATCAAGTTCGAAGAAGGATCTCCACACCACCTTCGGACGCTCGGGGCCGTCGCCGAGGCGCTGCGCGCAGGCGAGACGGTTTTCGCCGCCGGTGAAGGTCGCGTGGTCGGCATCGAGCCGCTGGCGATCGTGGCGAAGTGGGCGGTGTTCGAGGTCGAAGGCCCGCCAGTCGAGGACTTCGAGGGAGTTGTCGAATCGGTGGATCCGGCTGCGCACACCGCAACACTCACCAATGGTCTCACGTTGCAGCTCACCGGTGACTCGCACATCAAATACGAGCCCGGCGATTCCAGGCGCCTGCCTTCTCTCGAGACGGTCGCAGAGGCTCTCCGGAACGGCGAGACTGTCGTAGCGCACGGGGCGGGAACGGTCGAAGAGTCCGCAAGCTCCCGTACGATCGTGGCGCACTGGGTGTTGTTCGAGGTGGAGAATACAGTCACACCCGCACCCGTCCCCGAGTGAGGAGCGGGCAGTAAGGGGGCCACCCTTCCCCACCCCAACCGAATATCGGTGGGGGCGGGGGCCTGCTCACTGCTTACTGCTCACGGGGCAGGGGTGGGGTGGGGAGGACCCTCCTCACTCGAGCGCGCTCACACGCGCCGGCGCCGGTGCCCCATCCGGCCCGTTGTCCCAATCCTGCGCGCTGGAGATGTTCGGCATTCCCCACTGATGACCGTTCCAGCCGTCAAAGCCGTCCATCCTGAAAGCCCAGAACCCAGTCGTCATGTCACTGATCACGACGAGACCATCCGCATTTCGAACGTCGATCCCGAAGGCGCCGTTTGAAACGCCCGTCCCCGTCTCCGGGGTATCGATTCCTCCCCAACCGCGCTGGTGCGGCCCGTCGTACGTGTCGTAGTAGCCGACCGTATAGGGGTTCGTTGGGTCCATCATGTTGAAAACGTGGAGGCCGTCCTCGTAGGTCGACACGAAAACGTACGGCCACCGGACCTCGTGATTGTGCGGCAGCCCCTGCCACCGAGCCGTCCAGGCGCCGATGGGACGACTGATCGTCTGCACTTCCTTGTCCAAGCCCGGCTTCAAGTCGAAGAGCCGAAGCGGAGCGTACTGATATTCCGTTTCCGCGACGGCGTAGCGCCCGTCCGGAGTTGGCGTGAAGGTGTGGCCGTTGGCCATTCCCGCAGCCCCGGTGATCGACGTCAGCAGTTTCGGCTCCTCAGGGCGAGTGACGTCGTAAATGTGATAGCCGCCCGACCCCGGTCCGTAGTACTTGTCCTGCCGCGTGGCGGGGTCGTAGGCAATGTAGAAGTCGTGGTACCCCCGTTGCGGCGCGAGTGGATTCTCGGGCACCGGTACGCGACCGATCAACCCCTGTCTCGGGTCACCCGCCAGGAACTTCTGCATGTCGTAGATGTTGGAGTGTGGTCCCGTCGCCGTCGTGAACAGGAGCACCCGTCCATCGGAGTGTTTGTAGGCGAAAATGTTGTGAAATCCGCCCGGCGTTTCGGGTGCGCGGATGCGCCCAACTTCCCGAACCTGCGTCGTGTCCGGGAGACCGGTTACGTCCACCACGACGGCACCCAGATCAGCGTTTGGGCTGCCCTGTGCGATCTGGAAGGATTGAACGTCGTAGTACCGCCCGCCGAGCTTGAAGTACTTGTTGTCCATACCGCCCATGCCCCGGTGCAGGTCCGCATCCTCGATCACCCACGAGTAGAGGTGCTCGGCGTCATCGGGGTCCTTCAGTCCGATGATGGTGAACCCCATCGAGCTCGTGCTCCCGTGCATCCGGGCCACGTACGCGAACGGCCGCGACATCTCCTGTTCGATCTCGATGTCGGCCACCGTGAACGTCCTGCCCAGTGGGATGTGCGAGAGAATGCGGACGTTCCGGCTTCCCTGTTGTCCTGGCGGATATTGAGCCTCCGCCGTGGGTGCGACCAGCAAGACAAGAGTCGCAATGATCGCCTGGTTTTTCATGCCCTCACCTCCAGAGGTTCGATCGGTGAACCGCTCGCGGTGCGTCGCCCGCTCGCGGCCCGCCCCCAGCTAGTCCGTGAATTTGCTCCTCCCCTCGATGACCAGCAAGTCGACGGGCAAACCGGAGACCCCGCCCACCCGACGCTCGACACCCCTCCCCTGGCCCACCGCACCCATCCTGGTCCATCTTCTGACGCAGGTCCGTACCAGCGATCACCGATGTTCAGGAGGCGCGTGAAATGCTGAAGGCCATGATATCCAAGCCCGGCACTTCGTGGGAACGCCGAGTCGCTGTTTGGCTCGTGCTTGTTTTAGCCCTTCCAGCAGCTGGCGGCGCACAGGAGATACCACGGGCACGAGACATCGGAGTCCCGTTCGACGGCGCGCCCGGACCGCTCAATGCGATCACGGACGTCGTGGGCCTCGAGGTGGGCCACACGACGCTCATGTCTGGTGAGGGCCCGCTGGTCTTGGGAGAGGGCCCGGTTCGGACGGGCGTGACCGCGATTTTCCCCAAGGGGAAGAAATGGGAACCAGTTTACGCCGGCACCTACGCCCTGAACGGGTACGGTGACATGACAGGGACCCACTGGGTCAACGAAGGAGGGCTCCTCGGCGGACCGGTCATGATCACCAACACGCAGAGTGTTGGTATCGTGCGGGACGCCGTCAACGCCTGGTTTCAGGACGTACTCCACCAACCGATCCCCTGGCACCAGCCGGTCGTCGGAGAGACGTCGGACGGGTTTCTCAACGACATCGGTGGGTTTCACGTCACGCGGGAGCACGCCTTCGAGGCGATGAACGGTGCGCGCACGGGACCGGTCGTGGAGGGAAACGTCGGCGGCGGTACGGGCATGACCGCGCACGGCTTCAAGGGGGGGATCGGCACGTCGTCGAGGATGCTCGAACAGTCCCAGGGGGGATATACGGTCGGTGTGCTGGTGCAGGCGAACTACGGTGGCAGGTCGACATTCACGGTCGCGGGCGTGCCGGTCGGCAAGGAGATCACCGACCTTCAGCGGGACAGGTTTCCCCGGAGCGAGGGTGACCGTGACGGTTCGATCATCGTCGTCGTGGCAACAGACGCGCCCCTCCTGCCACACCAGCTCGAGCGATTGGCCAGGCGCGTCCCGCTCGGGATCGCCAAGGTCGGTGGGATCGGTACGAACGGATCGGGCGACATCTTCATCGCGTTCTCGACAGCCAATCCGGGCGCTGCGGTTCGCCGGGGGGTCGCCGACATCACGATGTTGGCCAACAGCAGCATGACCCCCCTGTTTCTCGCAACCGTCCAGGCCACGGAGGAAGCGATCATCAACGCGCTCGTTGCCGCCGAGACGATGACTGGAGCGAATGGGACGGTATATGCCCTACCACACGACCGCCTGCGGGAGGTGCTGCGGAAATACAACCGGCTCAAACAGTGAGATCGGGAGTAGGGGGTAGGGGGTAGGGGGAAGGAGGAAGGGAGGCGGCGGCCGTTACCAATCGCTAATCCCTATCCCCACCCCCGATTGCGTTCGAAACCAGCCAGCGGTGAACCGGTGAGAACCGTGTGAACCGATCCGCGCACCAGTGGAACACGCGGTGGTTTCCGGCATTGAATCAAGATGGATACATTGTTTCATGAGCCTCGAGCCAGACCCGCCGGTCACTTCTATCGGACCCCTCTACTGAGAAGGCTGGGCGACGCAGCATGATCGATCAGGTCCGCAGAGCACTCGCCGGTCTATACCGAATCGACCGGGAGTTGGGACAGGGTGGAATGGCGGCCGTCTTTCTGGCCGAGGACCTCAAGCATCACCGGCCCGTGGCCGTCAAGGTGCTGCGGCACGACCTCGCCGCGTCCTTGGGGTCAGAGCGCTTCCTTCGCGAGATCGAGATCGCGGCCCGGTTGAATCACCCGCACATCCTCCCGGTCCACGATTCCGGCGCGTCTGACGGGGTGCTCTACTACGTCATGCCGGTGGTCGAGGGCGAGTCGCTGCGGCAGCTGATGAACCGGGAAAAGCAGCTTCCCGTTGAACAAACGCTCGAGATCGCGAGGCAGGTCGCGTCGGCCCTCGACTACGCGCACCGGCAGGGGGTCGTGCACCGCGATATCAAGCCGGAGAACGTCATGCTCCACCAAGGCGAAGCCATGGTGATGGACTTCGGCATTGCCCTGGCGGTGAGCGCGGTGGAGGGCGAGCGGCTCACGGGCACCGGCTTGGCGATCGGTACGCCAGCATACATGAGCCCCGAGCAGGCGACTGGGAGCGCCGCAATCGACGCCCGCAGCGATATCTACAGCTTGGGCTGTGTCGTATACGAAATGCTGGCCGGCGAGCCACCATACACGGGCCCGACCCCCCAAGCTATCATGGCACGAAGCCTCACCGATGAAGCGCCCAAGATCCACACTATTCGTCGCGCCGTCCCCGAGTCCGTCGATGCTGCGGTGGCCCAAGCTCTATCCACGACCCCGGCCGACCGCCCCGGGACCGCCGGGGAGTTCGTTGCCATGCTCTCCAGCAGTGCTACCGGTGTGAGACGGCGCGGACGCCGCAACGTCCCCCAATCGCTCATGGCAGCCGGGATCGCCGGGTTGCTCGTTGCCGCAGGGCTTTTTTGGGCATGGCCGCGCGCCGCTGCCAGCTCAGTGACCCCTGGCACCGAGGTCCTCGCCGTCGTGCCCTTCAACGCGGTGGGGGCAGATGTCGAAGTGCTCGGCGAAGGAATGATCGACCTCCTGTCCACCAACCTCGACGGCGTCGGAGGCATCCGGACGGTCGACCCGGGCACCGTGTTGAGCCGGTGGCACAGACGCTCCGATGGAGGCGGTGGGTTGGAGACGGCGCTGGCGGTAGGACGGGAGGTCGAGGCCGGCTCGATCCTCACGGGAAGCGCGGTGCAAGCGGGCAACAGCGTCCGAATCACGGCGGATCTCTATCTCGTGGACGGGCAGAAGCTCGCCACCGCGTCCATCGACGGACCAACCGACAGCGTTCTGACATTGGTGGACAGCCTGAGCCTTCGGTTGGTTCGCGAGATCTGGCGAGCTCAGGAGCCCCTCCCCGGCCTGCGGGTCAGCGCAATCACTACCGGTTCGGCGGACGCGATTCGCGCGTACCTGAGGGGGGAGCAGTACTACCGTCGCGCAGAGTGGGATTCCGCGATCGTCTCTTTTCAGGAAGCCGTGGATGCCGATTCGACCTTCGCCCTCGCCTACGCACGGCTGGGATTCAGCCACGGCTGGGTCACGTCACTCTTCGGCAGGCCGTTTGCCGAGGCAGTGGCAGCGGCCGCCAGGCTCGCAGATCGGCTCCCCGAGCGGGATCGCTCGCTGGTGGTCGCGGGACAGCTCTTCGGCGAATTCAGCCTCGCGGGCCTGGACACCATGCGAGCCTACGTGGCGCGGTATCCGGGCGATGCCGACGGGTGGTTCCTGCTGGGCGATATCCAATACCACGCCCAGCCGATTCTGGCGCTCAGTCCCGACGACTATTACGGGCCCTTTGAGCGAGCCGTGGAACTCAACCCGTCACTCGCCGCCGCGCTAATCCATCCCATCGAGCTCAGCCTCAGCACCGGCGACAGCGTGCGGTTCGCACGGTATCGTGAGCTCTACGAACAGGTGGGGGGAGACCTCCCCGCCGACCTGGGCTCCCTGAATGCCATCGCGTGGAGCCGCTCCGATACGACTCTCAAGGCCGTGCGGCGGGCCTTTCGCGAGATCCGCCTGCTCTACGGGAGGTTCCCGGCTTTGTTCTACGGGTCACCGGCGCTCACGCCCCAGGATCTCCTAGTCGGCCTGGAGATGCCCGCGCGCCTACCGGCTGGTCTCCCCCCAGGCGCCAACCTGATGCAGCGTGGGTCGGTCTTGCAGAGCCTCGGGCGTCTGGCAGAGGCCAGGGTAGTTGCCGAGTCCCTCAAGGCCTACGATCAGATAGCCGGATATCAGATGCTGCTGGCCCCACTGTTTGGCGGCTACGCGTCCCCATCCCTCGCTGACGAAGCGGTGGACCTACTTGCACGCATCTCCCCCGATAGCGCACCGCACCGGGCGATCGTCAGCCTGGGTCTCAAGGACCTCGAGGGTGCCCGTCAGGCGATTCGGCTGGGGCTAGACCCAGATTTCGAGCTCACCCAGGGCCCGCCCAAATGGCGCAACCTCTTCACGGCAGCAGCAGGTTCACTCAAGCTGCTCGAGGGAGACACAGCCTCCGGTGTGCAGGAGCTTCGAGCCGCATTCGACGAGATCGGTTTCGGAAACCTGGCATATGCCGTGACTCCGCTCCGATTCCAGCTGGCAGCGACCCTCGCCGCACGGCCCCAGACCCGGGCCGAGGGCATCCGCCGGCTGCGGTGGGGCTTTCCCTACGCGCCTCAATATCGTGCAGTCGGCCACATGCTGATCGCGCGCGCACTCGAAGCTGAGGGAGACCGCACCGGAGCCGCCGATGCCTACGCGGAGGTATTGCGGCTCTGGAAGGGCGCGGACCCGGAGCTCCAGCCCATGGTTCGGGATGTCCGCGACGCGCTCACCCGCCTGACCGCCGAGCCGGTAAACTAGATGTCGAGCGGTCCCACGGCCCGATCCCGTAGCCCCTGATCCCCAGTCCCTGACCCCATCACCAACGCCGCGCCGCCGTATAACGCCCCTCCCAGCCAGAGCACAGAGGGTGAGCCAGCCTCGATGGCCACCAACGCGGCGAGTGGAGCCGCAACCACCGACGCGAAACCGTTGACCGCCCACGCCCACGCAATGCGCCCTCGGTCCGCTCCCACCAGGAGGCGAAGACCCAAGGGAAACGGCACGCCCATGAGCAATGCGGGCGGTGCCACGACGAGCAGTGCTACGAGAGTCCTCAGCCACAGACCTGCCGGCTGCACGACGTGAACGACGTCGAGAAGAAACCATCCGTATAGGGCACAACACGCCGCGAGGGAGACGCCGGGAATCCACCCAACGGAAGTTGCGAGGCGATCGGAAAACGCACTCCCGATACCCGAGAAGACGAGGAACCCGCCGAGTACGGCCGTCACCGCGTAGACCGGGTGGCCCAGCAGCAGGCTCAGCTGTTGAATCGAAGCGATCTCAACCGCGAGATACCCGAGACCGATGGCGCCGAAGTAACTCGTGAGCCGCAGGCGTTTCCAGTGTTTCTGAGAACGGCCGTGCGCGGCGGCCGGGAGGAGCAGGAGCAATGCGGCGATTACCACACTCTGAGCGAGCGTAGCGAGCAGCGCCACATACCCCCATTCGGCAAAGGGCAGCCAGGTACCACGCGCGTTCCGCAAGAAAGATCCGACGGCACTTGCCCGGACGAAGTGGTGCGGGTACGGCCTCGCGTCGCCCACCGTCGCGATGTCGAACGGGTAGGTCTCGGCGTAGGAGTCCGCTTCTTGTCGTCCGCTGACAGCGGCCGCCGTGACTCGGTGCAGCACCTGCTCGTCGAGCACGTTGAAGGGTCGAGCGGGCGTTTGGATTCCGGGATACCAGTCGAGATCGAACCTGCGAGCGGCCGACCACTCGAGTAAGGTGGCGATCTCGCCTGGCGAGAATCCGGACGGCCGAACGAGGATCGTGACCGTCGCCCAGCTGTGCATGACGACGATCCCGCGCCCCACGGCCTCCGGTCGGAGGGACCTGAGCGCCTCGACGGCCGTCAGGATCTTGCGCGGATTCTCTCGGGCCGGAACCGCGAGCCAGCCAGTGACCGCCAGGATGCCGCCCTCCCGGAGCAGCTCGAGATACCCTTCGTAGGCTTCGCGGGTGTGTAAGAAGTCCTCGCTGAGCGAGTGCACACCGGCGGCCGCGCCGCCCAGCCCGCCCCCGGCGCTCAGAATCACCCGTTCGAAACGCCGATCGGTGCGCGCGGTATAGCTCCTGGCGTCGCCAACGACCCATTCGACCGCGGCGCGCCCGCCGGCGGGCATCGGAGGTCCCAGCTCCTGGGTGAGCTGGACGAGCGCCGGTTGTAGCTCGACGGCGGTCACCCGTTCGGCCCCGTGCCAGAGCGCGCTCCACACCTCCGTGCCGCCACCGGCCCCCAGCACAAGCACCTCGCCGGAGGAACCCACCGCGTACGCGGCGGCGGACGGCAGCCAATCCAGCAGCGCGGGTCCCTCGGCGGTAGTCCGTTGCACCGCACCGGCAAGCTCACCATCGACGAAAAGCGCTGTCTGCCGGGGGAAAGGACCGTCGTAACCGAGGGACAGCCCGGGCGCGTGTCGAAACGCCCCTGCCTCGACGGCGACTACCCAGCCGGTTGGCCCGGTCCGTTCGGCGATTCGCCGGGCTCCGGGATACGCCTCTACCTGGGGAAGCCCCTTGTAGGGCGTAACCCCCACGTCCCAGGGCCGGTACCAGAACACGATGAGCGCCGCAGCGAGCGCCACGCCGGCGTATAGCCGTCCACGCGCGGCGGGGCCGAACCGGTCCACCGCGAGCATTGCGCCCAACCCGGCCATCACGGACGGAACCGCGAGGGCTCGTTCCGGCGGGAAAATGCCGAGCGCGATGAGTGACACGAGGGCGCCGAGCGCCGAGCCCGCAAAACTAGCGCCGTAGACGACGCCCGGCCGGTCGGAGTCCCTGCTGAGTGCGAGCAGCACCGCGAGGGCGCCCGCCCCGAACGGGAGCGCGAGGGTCAGGTACGTCAGTGCGAGCAGCGGCCACTGACCCGAGTCCCAGGCCAGTTGTGTCGGGTCGAGCGAGATCCGATGCACGATTGTAGGACTGGCGATGAGCAGGACGACGGTCGCGATCGATGCCCAGGGGAACCATCGGCGCGCGCGTTCGGTCCCGACATCCCCGAGGAGGGAGACGAACGTGCCGCTGGCGCCGAAACCCAGCATGGCGACACCGATCGCCATGTAGGCGAAGTGGTGAAAGTATTGGATGGCAAAGGCCCGAACGAGCAGGATTTCGTAGGCGAGTGTTCCCGCCGAGATCAGGGCCACGGCCCAAAGCCGAGCCGACAACACGCTACGCACTCATCGCAGCCCGCTCAGCATCGGTACAAACCGCACGGGGAGGAGGTTTCGCGTTCGCACGTCGCCATCTTCGTCCTTCTCGACGAGAATGAGGTTCTGTACTCCGTACACGCTTCCGACCGGAATCACCATCCGGCCGCCCGGTTTGAGCTGTTCGACTAGCGCGGGTGGGATGAAGCCGGCGGCGGCGGTGACGATCACTGCGTCGAACGGCGCCTCGTCGGGCCAGCCGAAGTGCCCGTCCCCGTGGCGGACGCGGATTTTGTCGTAGCCGAGCCGGGCAAGCCGCTCCCGTGCCGTCGCCGCGAGAATCTCGAAAATCTCGATCGTGTAGACATCCACCCCGATCGCGGCGAGGACCGAAGCCTGATAACCCGAACCCGTGCCCACCTCGAGAACTTTCATTCCCGGCTCGGGGCCCAGTATCTCGGTCATGTAGGCGACGATGTACGGCTGGGATATAGTTTGACCGTGGCCTATCCGCAGGGGATGGTCGCCGTACGCCCGCCGCCGTTCGCTCTGGGGAACGAACTCATGCCGCGGAACATTCAGCATCGACCCGATTGTGGCCGAATCGGTAACCCCGTGGACGGAGATCAGCTCTACCATCGCCTCCCGCTGGCCGCGGTATCGACGCGCGTCATCACGGCTGCCGCCACCACCCCGTTGCCCGAAGAGCGCGTCAGACGGGGCGACGAGTGCGGCGATCGCGAGGGCGAGAACCCCGCCCGCTCGGTTCACGCCCGCCCGGGCCGAGACCTTGACGACCTCGCGCTGGACCAGACGCTCATGGTCGCAATAGGCGAGCTTCACGACTTCAGTGTGCGACCCGGACGGTCGAGTACTTGGCACCACTCTCACACGGAAACCGCTTCAGCTCCTCGACAAGCATGGCTCACCTCCATCTGGGGGTTGGGTGTTCGACTCGCTCCCTTCTGCAGGTTTCGGGTGCGCACCGATTCGTGCGATCGACGCCGCGCGGTTCAGTTCCACTTTCGGCCCCGCAGTTGATCGAGGTTGACGTTCCCGCCGCTCAGCACGCACACAACCTTGGAATCGGGCTCCGCTTCTATGAGGCCGTGTAGCAGGGCCCCAACCGAGGCAGCGGCCGCGCCCTCCACCAGCACCTTGCAGTGGGACCACACCCACAGCATCGCGTCGAAGATCTCATCGTCGGACAAGGTCACGACTTTTTCGACGCACCCCCTCACGACCGCAAATGTATGGTCCCCCACGGTCTTGACCTTGAGGCCGTCGATTGCGCAATCGACCTCGTCGAGGGTGATCAGGTGTCCAGCCTTGATGCTCTCCTGCATGGCCGGCGCGCCCGACGACTCGACGCCGATGATGCGGATGGCCGGGTTCAGGCCCTTGAGTGCCATGGCGACCCCGGAGATCAGGCCTCCGCCACCGATCGGCACGATGACCACGTCGACGTGCGGGTAGTCGTGATAAATCTCCCACCCGAGCGTACCCTGCCCCGCCATGAGCTGCCAGTCGTCGAAGGGGTGGATGTAGGTGTAGCCGCACTCCTCGACCAACTCCTTTGAGCGTTCGTTGGCCTCGTCCCAGATACGGCCGTGGAGCACGACCTCCGCCCCGTACGCACGCGTCGCTTCGATCTTCGAGGGCGTTGCGTTCTCAGCCATGACGACCACCGACCGGATCCCATGCAGCTTTGCCGCCAGAGCGACGCCCTGGGCGTGGTTTCCCGCCGAGGAGCAAATAACCCCCCTCGCTTTCTCGGACTCGCTCAGTTGTCGGAATTTGTTGAGCGGGCCGCGAATCTTATACGAGCCCGTCCGCTGAAAGCTCTCCGCCTTCAGACGAACGTCAAACCCCGTGCGCTCGCTGAGGAGCCTGGAGGTGAGCAACGGCGTGCGATAGGCGTGGGCGGAGACGAAGCGATGGGCCTCCGCGAACACCGACGGGGCCAGCGGGACCATATGCCCTCCCGAGGCGTGGCGGCTGGAGTATGCGGATAACGATCGGGATACCCATGATAATACTCGCGCCCTTCCGCCACGGCGTGAAGGGCTCGTGGACTTGGCGCGAGGTGAGCAGGTGGCTATTTTGCGAGGCTTCGATGGTTGATCTCTCGTTATCGCGCTGTGAGATACTGCTCCTCGCGGGCACGGCAAACGAGCCGCTCGCCCAAGAGATCGCTGAGCGGCTCGGGACCACGCTGTGCGAGGTCACGATGCGGCGCTTTGCGGACGGTGAGATCTTCGTGCGCATCGATCAGAACGTGCGGGGACGGGACGTTTTCATCGTTCAACCGACTAACCCGCCGGCTGAAAACCTCGTGGAGCTGTTGCTGTTGATCGATGCGGCCAAGCGGGCCAGTGCCGCGCGGGTGACGGCGGTGATCCCGTATTTCGGCTATGCGCGCCAAGATCGTAAGGACCAGCCCCGGGTCGCCATCAGCGCGAAGCTCATGGCCAACCTGGTGACGACAGCGGGAGCGGATCGCGTACTGGCCATCGACTTCCACCAACATCAGCTCCAAGGATTCTTTGACATACCGGTCGACCACATGTACGGAGCCCCGGTGTTCGTGCAGCACTACCGGCAGAAGAAGCTCACAGACTTGGTCGTCGTGGCTCCCGACGTTGGGAGCGCCAAGATGGCCCGCGGGTTCGCAAAACGACTCCATGCGTCCCTCGCAATCATCGACAAACGCCGTCCGTCAGCCAACGTGGCCGAAGTGGTGAATGTGGTAGGAGAAGTCGGCGATCGGGACTGCTTGGTCGTGGACGACATGATCGACACGGCCGGGACGATGAGCGAGGCGGCTCATGCCCTCAAGCGTCTGGGTGCCCGCGACATACACTGTTGTGCCTCCCACGCGTTGCTGTCGGGGCCGGCAGTCGACCGTCTGGCTGGATCGCCCCTGACCGAGCTCACGGTAACGAACACGATCCTCGTCCCGGAGTCGAGGATGTTTGACCGATTGAAGATCTTGTCGATCGCTCCGCTGTTGTCGCGGGCGATCGCGAACACTCATAGCGACCAGTCGGTCAGCTCGCTGTTCGACTGACGGCTGGAGGTACGGTTCCATTATGGCGCAGACGATCACATTGAAGGCCGAGGCCCGCTCCACTAAGGGCAAGGGCGCCGCGCGACAGCTTCGCGCCCAGGGAAAAGTCCCGGCGGTCGTGTACGGACATGGACGCACGCCAGAGTCGCTGATCCTGTCCGCCAGCGACCTCGAGAAAGCCCTGACCGGAGTGTCGGCTGAGAGCACGCTGGTGGACCTCAAGATCGGACGGCAAAGAGTCAAGACCCTCATCCGCGAGGTTCAGCGTCACCCCACTCGGTCTGAGATCACCCACGTGGACTTCCTCGAGATTCACGCCGACGAGAAGATCAGACTTTCGGTGCCCATTCACCTCGAGGGGAGCCCGGACGGCGTGCGGAATGCGGGAGGCGTGCTCGACCAAGTGCTCCGGGAAATCGAGATCGAGGTATTGCCGCGAGACATCCCGGAACGCTTCACCCTCGACGTCACCGAACTCGGTGTGGCCAAATCGCTGCACGTGCGGGACATTGCGCTCGGCGATTTGACGGTGTTGACGGATCGGGATGCGACGGTGTGCACGGTCATTCCGCCACGAGTCGAGGAAGAGGTGGCGGAACCGGCTGAGGTCGCTCCGGAGGAGGCTGAAGAACCCGAGCTGATCCGCAAGCCGAAGGCGGAAGAAGAAGGCGAAGCGAGCGACGAGGTCTGAACCTGCGCGCAGTGGTCGGTCTCGGAAACCCCGGCCCGGCATACGCGGCGACGCGACACAACGCGGGCTTCATGCTAGCCGACATGCTGGCGGTGCGGTGGGATTTGCCGCCCTTCCGGCGTTCGGGGCCTTCGCGGGTAACGCGAGGCACCGTCAACGGCAGCCCGATCGTTCTCCTCAAGCCCGAAACGTACATGAACCGCAGCGG
The DNA here is from genome assembly GCA_965249575.1 of Gemmatimonadales bacterium. Taxonomy (GTDB): domain Bacteria; phylum Gemmatimonadota; class Gemmatimonadetes; order Gemmatimonadales; family GWC2-71-9. The sequence goes on from OZ252244.1 coordinate 577,063, forward strand.
GCCCGCGCTCCGACCCATGCTCGAGGCCGGCGTCAACCCCAGCCGGGACCTTCTGGTGCTCGTGGACGACTTTGCGCTGTCCCTGGGGCGATTCCGGCTCCGCGCCCACGGTTCGGCGGGAGGACACAACGGGCTCGAGAGCGTCGAGGAGGTTCTCGACACGCAGAATTACGCCCGCCTGCGAATCGGGGTGGGCCCGCTCCCCGACTGGCTCGACGACAGCGCCGAGTTCGTACTGTCGCCATTTGAACCCGAAGAGTTCGAGACGCTCGAAGAGCTCTTGCCTACGCTGATGGATGCCGTCACGTGTTGGATCAGCGAGGGCATCGAGACTGCCATGAACCGATTCAACCGACGAGGTCCCCAGAGTGACTGATATCTCCTTCCTGCCCATTTCGGCGATCGTCGCGGGCGCCGCTGGGCTGATCGTGGCGTGGCTCACGTATCTCTCCGTACGGCGGCAGGCACCTGGCGACGAGCGCATGCAAGAGATCGCCGCCCTCATCCACAGCGGGGCGATGGCGTTCCTTCGGCGGGAGTATTCGGCGCTGCTCCCGTTTCTGCTGGTCGTGGCACTCCTGCTCTCGTATCTCATCGGCTGGGCGACGGGTGCCGCGTACGTGGCGGGAGGCGTCTGTTCAGTGCTAGCGGGGTTCTTCGGCATGACGTCGGCCACGCGCGCCAACTCTCGCACCAGCGAAGCGGCCCGGGCGTCCGGCCAAGCGCTCGCCCTGCGAATTGCGTTCAACGGCGGTGCCGTCATGGGACTGTCCGTCGCGAGCCTGGGCCTGCTCGGCCTCGGCTTTGTCATGCAGGCCTTCATGGGATCACCAGACAGTGCCGCCGCGTGGAAGGCGTTCAGCGAGATCATCTCCGGCTTTGCCATGGGGGCCTCCTCCATCGCGCTGTTCGCGCGTGTGGGTGGTGGCATCTACACCAAGGCGGCCGACGTCGGCGCGGATCTGGTTGGCAAAGTCGAGGCGGGCATTCCCGAAGACGATCCCCGAAACCCCGCGACCATCGCCGACAATGTGGGGGATAACGTAGGCGACGTGGCCGGGATGGGTGCCGACATCTTCGAGAGCTACGTAGGGGCGGTCATCGCCACCATCGCGATTGCATCCACGAGCCCCACGATCGGGAACCGGATGGCCGCCGTGGCACTCCCGGTCTTGTACATTCTGGCGGGACTCGGTGCGAGCATCATCGCGATTTGGCTCTTCCGGCTGCTCGAACGGTCGAGCCCCGCAAGCGCGCTCCGGTGGGCGACGCTGATCGCCGCGGGCCTGTTCCTGGCATCGGCGTACTACATCACGACCCAGGTCAACGTAGGTCTGTTTTGGGACGGCAATACCCCGAATCCGCTCGGCCCGTTCTGGGCAGTGCTCGGGGGGACGATCGCCGGCATCGGGATCGGCCTAGCGACGGAGTACTATACAGCTGCGAAACCAATCCGCACGATTGCGGCAGCCTCTCTGACCGGCCCAGCGACCAACATCATCTCCGGGTTGGCAGTCGGCATGCGTTCGACCGCGATTCCATTGCTCATCATCTGCGGCGCCATCTACTTGGCGTTCCTGACCTCCGGCCTCTACGGAATCGGCATCGCAGCGGTAGGCATGCTTGCCACGGTGGGGGTCACGATGTCGGTCGATGCCTACGGCCCAATCGCAGACAACGCCGGCGGGATCAGCGAGATGAGCCACCTCGGCCCCGAAGTCAGAAAAATCACCGACGGCCTCGACGCTCTTGGCAACACGACCGCTGCCATGGGGAAGGGATTCGCGATCGGCTCCGCCGCGCTCACCGCGCTGGCCCTCTTCAGCGCCTACGCCAACGCGGTGACCCCGCCTGGAATGCCGGCCATTTCGCTCAACCTCGTCGAACCCCGTGTCGTGGTCGGCCTCTTCATAGGTGGCGCCCTCCCCTTCTTTATCGCTGCCCTAACCATGACCGCCGTCGGCCGCGCGGCCGAGGGCATGGTGCAGGAAGTGCGCCGTCAGTTCAAGGAGATCAAAGGCCTCATGGAGGGCACGGCCAAGCCCGACAGCGCCCGGTGCGTGGATATCTCGACCCGGGCCGCACTGCGGGAGATGATCCTGCCGGGTCTCACGGCGGTGCTGGCTCCCGTGATCGTCGGGAAAGCGTTCGGGGTTGTAACGCTTGGTGGGTTCCTGGCAGGAGCGACGCTCAGCGGCGTGCTGCTGGCCCTCTTCATGGCCAATGCGGGCGGTGCGTGGGACAACGCAAAGAAATACATCGAGGCGGGGGCACACGGCGGCAAGGGCTCAGACCCGCACAAAGCAGCCGTCGTGGGTGACACGGTTGGCGATCCATTCAAGGACACCAGCGGACCCTCGATGAACATCCTCGTCAAGCTCATGTCGGTCGTAAGCCTCGTGCTCGCGCCGTGGTTGATTGGGTAGATAGAGAGTAGGGAGTAGGGGCAGGGGCATGGGGAGTGTTCCTCGTTTCCAGCTCCCGTCCCCTACGCCCTACCCCCTAACCCATGCTTCGCCTCGGGATCGTCGGCCTGCCGAACGTCGGGAAGTCGACGCTCTTCAGCGCGCTGACGAAGGCGGACGCCCCCGCCGAGAACTACCCCTTCTGCACCGTCGATCCGAACCTCGGGGTCGTACCCGTGCCAGATCCCCGTCTCGACGCCCTGGTCGAGCTCACGAAACCCGAGAGAGTCATGCCCGCCACAGTGGAGTTCGTCGATATCGCCGGGCTGGTCAGGGGGGCGAGTCGGGGCGAAGGGCTGGGTAACCAATTTCTCGGCCAAATCCGGCAGGTGGATGCCATCGTGCACGTGCTGCGGTGCTTCGAGGACCCCGACGTGGCGCACGTCATGGGCCCCGTCGACCCCATCCGAGATCACGACGTCGTGACCGCAGAGCTGGCCCTCGCCGACCTTGCCGCAGTCGAGCGCCGGATGGAGAAGTCCGGGAAGGCCGCCCGCGGCGACGACAAGGAAGCCCAGGCCGAGCTCACACTCCTCGAGGCGGCTCAGCGCGAGCTCGACGCGGGCCGTGGCGCCCGGGCGGCAGCCACGGACGAGCGGGTGCTCCTCCGGTTCAAGCGTTTGGGACTGCTGACCGCGAAGCCGATTCTCTACGCGGCCAACGTAGCGGAGGCGGATCTCGCGACCGGCGGATCATGGGTGGAGAAGCTCCGGGCAACGGTGCGTGCACACCATGAGGAGGCAGGCATCGTCACGTTCTCCGCTCGGCTGGAAAAGGAGCTCGCGGCGCTCAGCCCGGCCGAGCAGGCGGAATACCTCTCGGCAAGCGGCGTTGAGGAACCGGGACTCGACCGGCTCATTCACGCCGGGTACCAGCTCCTCGGGCTCCAGACGTTCTTCACTGTGGGGGAAAACGAGGTCCGCGCGTGGACGGTTGCCGCCGGGAGCACGGCATATCAGGCAGCCGGTGAGATTCATACCGACTTCCAGCGGGGATTCATACGGGCAGAGACCATTGCCGCCGCAGATTTCGTGAAGCTCGGCGGGTACAAGGAGGCACGGGAGGCCGGGGCCACGCGCGCCGAGGGACGCGACTACGTGCTGCGCGACGGCGACGTCGTGCTATTCAGATTCAACGTCTAGTCCAGTCAGCGGGCTACCGGCATGCGGGGCCCTTGTAGGCCTTTCCCGAGCTACGCAAGCCGCGTATCTTCTACGCTCACTAACCACCTACTCCGTCCAGCACCGGGACGGGGTCGCCTGAGTCCAAAGGAAGGTGTAATGACTCGTCGCTACGAGATCGTCTACATTTTCGACAGTACCCTCGAGGAACAGGAGGTCAACACCCGCCTGGAGCGATTCAATGGGCTCTTGGCCGGCGCGGAGGCCTCCACCCCCGTGACAGACGTCAGTCATTGGGGCAAGCGCACCCTCGCATACCCGATCAAAGGACGCGACACCGGATACTACGTTGTCGTGCACTTCGAGTCGGTAGCCACGGCGCTTGGGGAGTTCGAGCGGGCGATTGGGTTGGACGAAGGGGTATTGCGATACCTGCTGGTGCTGAACGAGGGTGAAGCACCCAGGCCGCCGCGGCCAGACAGTGACTCAGACCGCGGCACGGGACGAGGCGCGCCTGAGCCCCAAGCGCCTGAGCCCCAAGCGTCGGAGGCCCAAGCGTCGGAGGCCAAGGCATGAGAAGGCCCTCCAAGACCTGTGCGGTATGTGAGTCGGGTGTACGAGTACTCGACTACAAGGACGAGCGAACCCTCACGCGCTTCATTACCGAGCGGGGGAAGATCCTGCCCAGCCGCCTGTCCGGCATGTGCTCCCGCCATCAGCGGCAGCTCGGAACCGCAGTCAAGCGGGCACGGCACCTGGCACTCTTGCCCTTTATCAAAGGGCACGCGGGATAGATGCCGACGTCGTCCGGCGACGAATCCGGGCGAGTGTTGTGGCGCCTGGTTCTCGCGGTCGTCGCTTTCTCGCTGTTTGCCGAAACCCCGCTCTTCTTGTTTCCGCTGGCTGCGTTGCTGCTCGTCTCGCGGCCGCAACGGGTCGGCGAGGCCGTGGCATTTGCCGTCGCGGGTGCAGCCAGCGTCTGGTGGTTGCTTCAGATTGGGGCACCTCCGCAGCAATTGACTCGCTCGGCGGTCCTCATGAGCACCGCCGCCTTCGTCGCGGCCACCACACTTTGGTCAGGCACGTTTACACACCGGGCACTCCTGGCCATTGCCGCGTCCGCGGTTGCGGTCGGCGGGTGGTTTGTTCCCTTCGGCCGGTCTTGGAACGAGGTGCATTGGTGGGTGGAGCATCAATACAACGTGCAAACCGGTGCCTTCTTGGCCGAGCTCCGGCAAATGGCTACTACGAGCGCCGCGGCCAATAGGCTAGTAGTGCAAGTGGATGCGGTTCTCGAGAGCGCGGTGCGCTTCGTGGCGGACTATTACCCCGCGATACTGGCACTCCAGCTGCTGGCCGGTCTAGCCCTCGCAACGGCTGTCTACCAACGGATTGCTTCGAGACCGGTCGGACCTGGGCTGGGGCCACTGCGACACTTTCGCTTTTCGGAACACCTGGGCTGGGCTGCCGCGGTGCCGCTCATCCTGATCGTGACCAGCAAGGCATCGGCCCTCAAGGTCGTGGCCGGCAATCTCCTCCTGGTGCTTGGGATGCTGTACACCTTTCGTGGGGCCGCGGTTTTCGGTTTTGGGCTGTGGCTCGCAGGTGGAGCTGGCTTGTTCACGACCGCGCTGATCACCATCGTGCTCGTGTTCATGTTGCCGGTCGCCGCCGCCGGTGCGCTCCTCCTCGGAATCGTCGACGCGGGCATGGATCTCCGCCGACGTTGGCTCACTTCAGCCGCGAGAGACTAGGCAATGGATGTGATACTGAGAGAAGATATCGCCAAGCTCGGACGCACCGGTGAAGTCGTCCGGGTCAAGGATGGGTACGCCCGGAACTACCTTCTCCCTCGGGGTCTGGCATATCATGCTACCGAAGGCAATCGGCGCCGTCTCCAAGTGGAAGCCACGCAATCCCTGGTGAAGGCGGCAGGTGAGCGTTCGTCGGCCGAAGAGTTCGCGCGCCAGATCGAAGCCCAATCCCTCACCTTTGCCGCGAAGGCGGGCGAGGGGGACAAGCTCTTTGGATCGATCACGGCCGGCGATATCGGCGAGAAGCTCGCCGAGCTTGGCTTTACGATCGATAAGCGGGTCATCGAGCTGGAAGAACCCCTCAAGCTGATCGGTGGGTACACAGTCCCGGTGCGGGTTCACCAGGAGGTCAAAGCCCAACTGCGAGTGTGGGTCGTGAAGGAGTAGCGTGCCCACCGGGATAGGTATCACCTATCTCGACGGCCGCAGACTTGCCAGGAGCTTGGCGGCGGCCGCGGACTGGGTCGATGCCCTGCGGGAGGAACTCAACCGGATCAACGTCTTCCCGGTTCCTGACGGCGATACTGGAACCAACTTCGCCTCGACGCTGCGAGCGGTCGCCGACGCCGTGAGCGCGCCCGGGCACCGGCCGCTACAAGTAATCTCACAGACGGTTGCCGAAGCCGGCATCCTGGCCGCCCGCGGCAATTCCGGTCTCCTCTTCTCCGAATTCCTATCTGGCTTTCAGGATGGATTGGGCGGCGTCCAGCGCGCCACCACCGACCACGTGGCTGCGGCCATGCGCGTGGGAGCAGACCGCCTGGCGGCTGCGTTGGATGAGCCGGTCGAGGGAACGATCCTCACGCTGGCCCGAGAGACAGCCATCGCGGCTGAGCGCTCCGCGCGGGCAACGAAGAATTTTGAAGTCCTCCTATCCGAGGTGGTGCGGCACGCGAAACGTTCTCTCGAACAGACACCCGAGCTGCTCCCCTCGCTCAAGGAGGCGGGGGTCGTAGATGCCGGAGCTAAAGCATTCGTGCGAACGCTCGAGGGCATTCTCCGACTCATGAAGGGCCAGCCAGTCGCCGATACAGCGCAGCCGGCAGTGGGTGAGACCCACGATGCCGCGGCGGTGGCGCGGGTGTCGGCGAACCGCGACTATCGTTTCTGCACGCAGGTGTTAGTGCGCGGAGAAGGCCTGCCCGAGACCGCCGCCGTTCGAGCAGCGCTGCGGGATCTGGGAGGGTCGGTTGTGGCGCTGGGAGGGCGCGAGCTCCTCAAGCTCCACATCCACACCGATACACCCGAGCGCGTCTTCGAGCTCGCCTCAACGTGGGGGGAAGTGGAGTCGCGGAGCGCCGAAGACGTTCGTGAGCAGCATCGGATGCGCCACCAAGCACTCCGGACCCTCACGGTAGTCGTGGATTCCTCGTGCGATCTGCCACAGTCGCTCGTCGACCGATATGGAGTACTCGTAGTTCCCCTTCAAATCATCGCGGGCAACCGAACCTATCAGGACGGAGTGGATCTGAAGCGCGGGCAGGTGTACGAACTGATGCGCGACGCGGGAACTCCGGTGACGACGTCGCAGCCCCCGCCCGGAGCCTTCGCGAACGCGTACCGGGAAGGGCTGGGGACCGCGCAGGAGGTGTTATGCCTAACCCTCGCATCGGCTCTGTCGGGTACGTTCAGCTCGGCCCAGGCAGCCGCACGTGTGCACGGCGGATCGGGCATTACCGTGGTGGACTCGAGGAGCGGGTCCCTGGGGCTGGGGCTACTCGCCCTTCGTGCCGTCGAGCTTGCCGACCGTGGTCTCGAGCCAGCGGCGATCTGCGCTGATCTGGAGCGCACGCGCGCCCGTTCCGGAGGTCTCTTCACGGTCGACACGTTTGAGAACCTGCTCCGATCTGGGCGCGTGTCCCGCAGCCGGGCATGGCTCGGGAGCTTGCTCGACCTCAAGCCGATCCTGGAAATCGATCAGCGCGGTCGGGTCGTGCCGCTAGATCGCGTGCGGGGCCAAACGGCTCTCCTCCCGCGGGTGCTCGATCATCTCGAGCGGCGTCTCACACCCGGGGTGCGCCACCTCCGGTTCGGCGTGACCCACGCCAACGCCGAGAAGACGGCACACGAGGTCGCGGCGGCTCTGGTCGCGCGATTCAGCCCAGCCGCCTGCGTGGTAGCCCCCGTTACGGCGACAATCGGAGTGCATACGGGTCCTGGTGCCTGGAGTATCTTCTATCAGGAGGAAGACGATTCACTCGAAGCGGCCGAAACACCGCGCTAGCCCGCGGCTCCACGATGGGTAAGACCCGCTGGGAATTCCCCAATGAGATCCGGCTGGTGCTCGAGGTGCTCGAGGAGCACCGGGCGGCCGACGTCACCGTCCTGGACTTGCGGGAGCTGAGCGACGCCACGGATTATTTCATAATCGCAACCGGCTCCTCGGACACGCACGTCCGTGCACTCACCGAGCGACTCGCGGAAACGCTAAAGAAGATGGGCGCGCAACCGCACCACATCGAGGGATTGCAGGCTGGACGGTGGGTACTGCTAGATTTCGTCGATTTCGTGATACACGTGTTTCATCCCACCCTGCGGGAGTTCTACCAGTTGGAGCGGCTGTGGTCCGACGCCCCGTCGTTGGTATCCAGCGGGGGCGTTTGACGGTGCTGCATCGGGCAATGCTTGTGGTCGGGCTCGCGGCGACCCTGCCGGGTGGCGTCGAGGCCCAGTATTTCGGCCAGAACAAGGTTCAGTACCGCCACATGGATTTCTCGGTCATCGCGACCGAACACTTCGACATCCACTACTACGATGGCCACCGTCAGGCGGCAATTGACGCGGCCCGGATGGCCGAACGGGCCTACGCCCGACTCTCGCACATCCTCAATCACGAATACCGCCAGCGACAACCGATCATCCTGTACGGATCCCACACGGAGTTCCAGCAGAACAACGTCACCGACATCGCCGAGGGCACCGGCGGAGTCACGGATCCGTTCCGCCACCGCGTCATGCTCCCGTTTACAGGATCGGCGAACGACTTCGAGCATGTGTTGCAACACGAAATCGTGCACCAGTTCCAGTTCGACGTGTTCGCGCGCGGACGGATCGGGGCGGGCATCCAGCGGCTGATATCGGTCAATCCTCCGCTCTGGCTCATGGAGGGCATGGCCGAATACCTCTCGCTCGGGGCAATCGACGCCAATACGGCCATGTGGTTGCGGGATGCGGCGCTCGAGGGACGGCTACCGACCATCGAACAACTCACGTATGACCCCCGGGTGTTCCCTTATCGGTTCGGTCACGGCCTGTTAGCGCACATCGGTTCCCGGTGGGGGGACGAAGCAATCGGTGAGATCCTTCACGCCGTCGCCGCTTCGGGAGTCGAACAGGGACTGCAGCGCGCCCTCGGGATGTCGCTGGAAGAGCTCTCAGAAGAATGGCGAACGGCGGTCCAGCGAGCATACCTCCCGGAAATCGCCGATCGCCAGCGGCCCCGCGAGTTCGGGCGACCGGTGCTCACGCGGCGCCGTTCCAGCGGCACGCTGCACGTATCGCCCGCCTTGTCCCCTGATGGCAGTGAGATCGCCTATTTCTCGGAGGGGAAGTCCTTCTTCGTCGATCTCTACGTCGCCGACGCCGAGACCGGCAAGGTGCGCCGGCGCCTGGTGAAGAGCGCATTCAGTACCGACTTCGAGAGCGTACGGTTCTTGAATTCGTCCGGCACGTGGTCGCGGGACGGCAAGTACTTCGCTATCGCCGCCAAGCGGGGTGGCCGGGACGACCTCGTGATTTTCGACATGAAACGCTATCGGGTCCACCGCCGGATCGAGGTGCCGCTGGCTGGCCTAACGAATCCTTCGTGGTCCCCCGACGGAACCCGCCTCGTGTTCACCGGCTATGACGGGGGACTGTCCGACCTGTACATCATCAATGTCGACGGCACCGGCATCTCGCGACTCACCCACGACCGGTTCGCAGATCTGCATCCGGTCTGGTCGCCCAACGGAATGACGATCGCGTTTGCCACCGATCGTGGGGATGATAGTGATCTCGAGAGCCTCAAGTTTGGCTCATTGAAGGTCGCCCTCTACAGCATTCGCTCCGGACGTATCGACGTATTGCCATCTATGCAGGGGGCCAACAGCAACCCTCAGTGGGGGCCCGACGGCCGGACGATCGCCTACCTCTCCGATCGGACGGGCGTTCGAAACGTGTTTCTCCACGACCTCAATGAGGCTGTCGATTACCAGCTCACCGACGTCTTCACGGGTATAGCGGGCATCACACCGCTTTCCCCCGCCCTTTCATGGGCGATCGAAGCCGACAGGCTGGCCTTCTCCCACTACGAGCGCGGGCGATACAACGTCTACGCAGTCGACAACCCCCGCTCGCTCCGGCGCCAGCCATACCGCAACGCGGACCCAGCGCCGATCGTCGTAGCGTCGGCGTCGCAGACCACAGACGCCGTCGCGCGCGCTGCCTCTCCTCCCATGCAACCGGCGAACCCGGATCGGCCCAAACGCTCTCTCGTGGCCGAAGCGGCCTCCTACTATCGCTTTTCGGGAGGCTTTCGCGCGTCCGAGGTGGTGCCGGCGGACGGGCGAACCGAACATCCGGTATCAGTAATGCGGCTCTTGGACAGCGCGAACTTGGCGCTGCCGGATACGAACGAGTTCATCTTCCGAACGTATGCCGCGAAACTCAGCCCCGACTACGTCGTGCGCCCGACCGTTGGATACGCGCGCGACAACTTCGGCAGCGGCGTGTTCGGCGGAACCGCGATCTCGCTGTCAGACATCCTGGGTAACCACCGCATGGTGCTCGCCGGGCAGGTCAACGGGAGAATAGATGAAGCGCAGGTGCTCGGGGCATACGCGAATCTGAGCCGCCGGACCAATTGGGCGGCCGGCATCCAACAGGATCCCATTTTCTTCTATTCTGGCAGCGGCTTTGGATCTGATGCGCAGGGCAATCCCGCCTTCACCACGCGCCTCGAGCGATTTGTGGTGCGCCAGGCATTCATCGAAGCCTTCCGGCCTTTTAACCGTTTCCGGAGAATCGAGTTCGGGATGAAAGCCGTGAACGTCGATCGAGCACTCCAGACATTTGAAGAAGCCTACGATCCCGTATCCGGCCTGATCTACGATGCGAGGCTCGACGTGCAGGGCCTTGGAAGCAACAGCTACATCCAGCCGACCATCGCCATGGTTTTCGACAACTCACTGTCCCTGTACGTCGGTCCGTTCGCCGGCCGGCGCAGCCGATTCGAGTATTCGCCGGCGTACGGCCAGTGGCGCTTCCACCAGTTCTTGGGCGATTATCGGCGGTACGACCGCCTCCTGGGACCGTTCACGCTCGCTACGCGGCTCCTCTTCTTCGGAAGGTTCGGCCGAGACAGCGAGCAGTTCCCGCTGTTCCTGGGTCGGCCAGAGCTGGTGCGTGGGTACACGGCGGGTTCCTTCCGTCGGAACGAGTGTCGGGCGAGCAGCCCCGCTACGCTGTCTTCGTGCGGCGCGCTGGATCAACTGAGCGGCTCGAGAGTAGCGGTGGCCAACGCCGAACTTCGCTTTCCGCTCCTGCGGCAAGCTGCGCTGGGGTTTCTGCCCATCGGTTTCCCTCCGATAGAGGGCGCCTTCTTCTTCGATGCGGGTCTCGCGTGGCGGGCAGGTGTGGACTTGGTGTGGGACCGTTCGACGGGTCAAGACCCCCGCGCGGTTCGGCAGCCGCTCAAGAGCTGGGGTTTTTCGGTGAGGGCCAATATTCTAGGCTTCGTGATCCTCCGCGCCGATTACGCGAAGCCGCTCGATCGGAAAGGCCAGGGATCGTATTGGACTCTCAGCCTGGGCCCGACCTTCTAGCGCGGAGCGGCGGCTGACTCCCCCGCTCAGGGCCCTCATCCCGCTTGATTTGTCCCGCCGCCGCGCTAAGTATTCATTCGTGAGACGCTATGAATGGGTCGCCGCCACTCCCTTCCTTGCAGTCGTGCTCCTCGCTTGCGGTTCCACCCCCGCGTCCAATCCCGTCAGGGAAGCGTTCGCCGAGCGGCCGGCGGCGCGCGAGTACGGGACGCCGGTCGCCTTTCGTTTTCCGGTCTCCGCAAGGGGCTCCATCAGCGTCCACCTGCTACCAGGACTCCAGGAGTTGTCGTGGCGGCTCGAGGCGCCCGGGCTGGCAATCGACCGGGTGCCTGGGTTTAGCATGGACGAGGATGAGGTTTACCTCCTGAGCCCAGGGGGAGAACTCTTCGCGCTCGACCTCATGACTGGCCGTCCGAGAACCGTTGACACCGTTGTTTCGTTGGCGGCACTGGGACCCACCGGTACTCCACACCTCGTGCGGCTCGACAGAACGATCGCATCCGTCCAGAACCGCCGCCCTGTTTCGTGGACCGATACACTCGCGGCTCATCCTGACGCAATCTGGGGCGCCGGGCGCGGCCGCCTCCTGGCCGAGGTTCGGGACGAAGAACGGTCAATGTTCGTGTTGAGCGCCAACCAGGAACCGGTCCGCATCGCTCTGCCGGACGGATTGCTTGCCACATCGATGTGGGGCGACGTGATCGCTATCGGCACCGATTCCGGGCCTCTCTTGATCGATCCGGCCGCGGCGGCCGAGCCGGTCCACGTCCGAACCGAGCGGCCTGTTACGGCACTGGCCTTTTCACCATCGGCCCACCGCATCTACGTGATCGAGGCGGGTGGCCACCTGGCGGACGTCGACCGGTTCGGGGGACGAGTCCTCTCTCGCATTCAATTACCCGGCGAGGCGGATGCAATTCGGGCAGACCCGATGGGACGACTCCTCTTGGTCAAGCAGTCGTTCGCTGAGACGATCTGGATCGTGCGCATCACGGAGCTGTGCGTGGAGGCGTCGGTATCGGGTTCTTGGGCGGCGGACCTCCCCGCCGTGGCGACGGACGGCACGGTCCTGCTTCGCCAGGGTGATGATATCGTGGCCCTCGCGTTGGATTCGCTGCAACCGACCGGACGCGTGTCCGGGGGCGCAGGAGACCGCTGGCTGGCAGTGGCGTGGGACCCAAGGCGCCCGATTCTCGATTTAGCCGAAGGCGACGACGACGCCGAAGTGCTGACAGAGCTGGAAATCTACGTGCAGCTGAGCAGTACCAGTAACGAGGCGTGGGCCGAGGATGCCGCAAGGGGTCTCCGGCAAGCCGGCATGAACGCCACGGTCCTCAGGTCCGAATTCCCCGACGACGGGTACCGAGTCGTGCTCGGCCCCTATCCGACGCGCGAGGCGGCCGAAGATATCGGCCGAAAGCTCGGGCGACCGTATTGGATCTTCACACGCGAAGCCGGCCCATCCGTGCCATGACCACTCGGGAGCTGACCCGGGCCCAGCTCCCCAAACTCGCCTCCTGGCTTCTCGTGGACGCCAACACCGTGGTCCTCATCCCAGCAACGGAAGACGCCGGATGGGCAGCCAGCGCGGCCTGGGACTTCGCTCGGGCCGCGGTGTCGGGCGCACGGCGCGTCGTGTTGGTGGATCTGAGCGTCGAAGACCCAATGTTGGATCGCGGAGCCCGAACCAGCGGGCCCGAGGGCATCGTCGATGCCTTCATCTACGGCGCCTCCTTGAGTTACGTAGCTCAGGAGCAGGAAGTCCCGGGCCTCCACTATATCGGTGCCGGAACCCATCCGACGGACCCGACCGAGGTGTGGAACAGCCCTCGGTGGCCACGGCTTTCCCGGGGATTTGCCAGCGAAGGCGCGCTGTTGATCCTGTTCGCGCCCCCGGCCGCGCTATCGGAGCTCACCGTGGCCCCCGACGGGCTCGTCGTGTTAGCGCCCAACGGGTACGACGCCAGTCAGGGGCAGTACCCAGAGATCGCGGACAAGATCGCACGGGGGACGCCGCTGTTGGGCATCGTAGTGGATCAGCCTCGCTCGGACGAACCAGTGTCGATACTCGGTGAATCCTTTCGCCGGTCGCGACGGATCACCTTCGGCAGGGTAAACACCAGCACGGCGATCGTCGCCTCCGCGTTGCTCGTCGGGACCGGGCTCACCGCTGTCGCCCTCTTGCGGCAACCTGACGATCCCGTGCCAGCCGACACGGTGCCCTCCGTCGCGACGCTCGAACCGACCGCGGACATCCCACCGGCAACACAACCGACTCCGCCGCCTCCGCCCCCGCCCCAGTCAGCACGGGAGCCCGATCCGGGCGACTCGCTGTTCTACTCCGTTCAGGTAGCGGCGTTTAACACACTCCCTCGAGCGATGTCGTACGTCAGCGAGCTCGAAGAGGAGCAGTGGGTCGCACTGGCAAGTCCAGTCCGCCTGGGACATATGGTACCGCGTCTTCGTTGGAACGTTCCCCAATTCGAGCGCGGCAGATTCGACGCTACGGGCCATGTGGCGGTCGAGGCTCCTCGACCGCCCGCAGGGAACTATTCTTCGGACGCGCAATGCGTACTTGATCGGTGAAGGCATCACCGTGGACGCCGCACGCGACCGAGCCGAGGGGCTGCGTGCGAGCGGGATTCCGGCGTACATTGTAACGGTCCCAGGGGGAGAAGCGCGGATCTACCTCGGCGCCTTCGAGGGTCCGAACCAGGCGCGCGCTGCGGACTCACTGCTCGCCTCCGCAAGCATCACCGCCACTCTCGTTCCACGGATGGGAATCGCCCGATGAGGCTGACGAAGCTCCACCTGGCGGGATTCAAATCGTTTGCCGACGCGGTCGTGCTCCAGGTCGACGATGGTGTGACGGCAGTGGTCGGCCCCAATGGGTGTGGGAAATCCAACATCTCCGACGCGGTTCGCTGGGTTCTGGGTGAGCAGCGCCCCCGGGTCCTTCGCGGTGCCCGGATGGACGAGATCATCTTTCAGGGATCCGCGAAGAGGCGGCCGCAGAATCTGGCGGAGGTTTCCCTTCATTTCGATAACAGCGGAGGGGTGCTTCCGGTCGGATACGCCGAGGTCGTCGTCACCAGACGACTCTCTCGGAGCGGGCAGAGTGAGTACCTAATCAACCAGTCGCCGGTGCGCCTCCGCGACGTGCAGGATCTGCTGCGGGGCACGGGGATCGGCAGTGACGTCGGAGCGGTGATCGAAGCCCAAATGATCGATCGGCTGCTCTCGGAGCGGGCTGAGGAACGGCGATCGCTGTTCGAGGAAGCGGCAGGCATTGGGCTCTACCGCGATCGAAAGGTCGTCACCGAGCGGAGGCTGGAGCGCACGAGCGACGACCTCCAACGGCTGGACGATCTCATTCGGGAAGTGCAGACCCAGGTGCGGTCGCTCGCCAGACAGCGGGGGCGGGCCGAGCGCCATTCGAAGTTCACGGCGGAGCGGTTCAGCGTGGTCGCCACGCTGGTACGCCGCGACCTGTCCGATTTGGACACCCTAGAGGAAGGCCTTGCCGCGCAACGTGCCGAACTCGCCCGCAGACTGCCCCTGGCCCAGCAGGCGATCACCGCCGCGGAACGTGAACGCGAAGCGAAAAACCAGTCACGAATGACCGCGGAGGCCAAGCGCACGGAGTTGGAGCGCCGCCTGGCTCAAACGCGCGTTGACATTGGCAAGGTCGAGGGCGATCTCCACGTAGCCGAGGAGCGACTGCGCAACGCCGCCGACCGGCGGGCCCGTGCGCAACGCGAGTCCGAGGAGGCGGCGGCCCGGGCGGCGCAGGCTGGGCGCGAGCGAGATGCGGCGGCCGATGAGCGGCGCGCAGCCGAGAGCGCGCGCCAATCGCTGCAAACGGAGCTCGACCTTCGATCGGTCGGTGAGGACGAGGCGGAAAGCCGGCTTGGCAATGAGCGGAGTCTCGCGCGGGAAGCCGAGCACGCCATGCAACAGCTCGTGGAATCCGTCCGCGCTCTTGCGGGTGAGCAAACAGCCATCCAACAGGATCTGCACGATCTCGACGAGCAAGCCGCCGACGTCGCGCAACGGCAGGAGGAGACAGAGCTCGAGTGGGTCGCCGCTCGCGACCGAGTTGAGGAGATTCGCGGCGAGCTGGTCGGGAAAGAACGCGAGGTGCACGAGGCGGCAGCCGACCTCGAGCGTGCTCGGCATGCACTGGCGTCCGCACGGGAACATGAAGCGGCCGTCGGCCTCGAGCGCCGCGCCGCCGAGGAAGCGCTGGCGCAACTCACAGCACGCCGGAGAGTACTGGAAGAGTTGGAGCGGGATCGCGCCGGGCTAGCCCCCGCGGCCCGCCGGCTCCTCGAGGCGCGGCTGGAGTTCGGGGAGGGAAACTTGCTCGGTCCGCTGAGCGACTTCCTGCATACGCAACGCGCGGATCCGTCACTCGTCGAGCGCCTCTTGGGTGACTGGTTGCACGCAGTATTGGTGCGGGATGAAGCAACTGCCCGCGCCATCGAGGACTGGCATCGGCACACTCAGCCGGGTCTCCTCGCCCTCCTTCCGACGAGTCCCGGCCCCCCCAACGATCCCCAAGGGCGCGCGAACGCGGCTCGGCTCGGGATCACCGCCACGGAACCCGCCGACCGCTGGCTGGCTGCGCTCCTCGCCGGTGACGAAGCAATTGATGATGAGGGCAACGCAATTCGCAGGTCGAACGGCGCCATCTTCCTGGCTGGGAGCGAACGGGGAGATGGACCGTTGCTCCGGCGCGCGGAACTCGAGTCTCTAGGCACCCAGCTGGCCGAGGCGCGGCAGGGTCTCACGACCCTGGAGCAGAAAGCGAGTGAAGCTGGGCGCGTGCATCGGGAGGCGGAGGCCGCACAGGCGGCCGCGGGGGGGCGGGCGGAGCGGGCGCGCTCAGTGCAGCGTGAGACCTTGGGTACAGCGGATGACGCCGAGCGGGCCCTGCAACGAGCGGAGCGGGAGCGAAACGAGGCCCAGGGCACGCTGACACGGATCAACCATCGAATTGACGAGCGGAACCGACGCCTCCAGGAGATCGGCGAAGGGGAGCGCAACGCGGAACGCAACCGGCAGCAGATCGAATCCGAGCTAGCCACGCGCCAAGCGGCCCTCTTGGAGTTCGAAGCCGCGAAGGAGGCCGCCCGCGAACGCCGGGTGCACTGGCAGGTTGAGGAGGCGCAGGTTTCCGCCCGGGAGAGCGCCGCGAGAGCGCAGGAGCAACGAGCCGGGGAGATCGTCGCGGCCGCCCGCGATGCGATCGCGTCCCTGGAGGCCGAGATTGCCACGATCGACCGCGAACGCGAAGAGTTGACGGCCCGGAACGCCGAGTGGAGTGACCAACTCGCAGAACGGAGACTCTCGATTCAGCAGATGGAACGCGCGGTGGCGGATGCGGAGAATACGCTGACTCGTGATGGCGAGGAGCTGGGCAAGGCCGACACCGCGGTGGAGAACGTGCGTACCGAGGCGGCGTCGCTGAACGAGCGATCCCACAAGGTCGAATTACAAGAAGCCGAACTGTCGGGACAGCGGCGGGTGCTCGTCGAGCGGTTCGAAGCAGAATGGCACCGATCGATCGACTCGCTTGGCGAGGACACACCTATCGTCGACGGGGATGAGTCCGTCCTTCGGGAACAAGCCGACCACCTGGCGCGAGAGCTTGAGCGGATCGGCCCCGTCAATCCGTTGGCGGTCGAAGAGCACGCTGAGGAAGTCAAACGACTGGATTTTCTGACCGACCAGCGCGACGACCTCGTGCGGGCTCGAGACGCACTCCTGGAAGCGATTCGGGAAATCGATACGACGGCGCGCGGCATGTTCCTCGAGACGTTCGACGCAATTCGCGCTAACTTCCACTCCGTGTTTCAGGCGCTGTTCGAGGGTGGGGATTGTGACGTCCGATTGACCGATCCTGAGGACCCGCTTGGGAGTACGATCGAGATCCACGCGGCCCCCAGAGGAAAGCGCACCCAGCGCATCCACCTGCTGTCCTCGGGCGAGCGGGCGCTCGTCGCGATCTCTCTCCTGTTCTCGATCTACCTCACGAAGCCCAACCCCTTCTGTTTGCTCGACGAGGTGGACGCACCACTTGACGACGCCAACGTTGCCCGGTTCGTGCGCTTGCTCGACGAGTTCAAGGCAGATACTCAGTTCGTCGTGATCACGCACAACCCTCGCACCATGCAGGTTGCAGACGCCGTGTACGGCGTAACGATGCAGGAGCCGGGAGTCTCCACCATCGTCGGGGTCCGGCTGGGTCAAGTCGAGCCCGTCTGAGTGATTCGTCGCTGCGCGCTCGTGCTGCTGGTGTGGTGCGCGCCTGCCGCGACAGTCGCCGGACAGCAGCCCACCGTATCACCGTCGCTCGAGCGCGTGTTCGACCGTGATACCACAATAGGCGTATGGCTCTTCGCGAGCCCCCAGTATCGCCTCCGCGACATCCGAACCCTGGTGCAGAGCCTCGGCGGTCAGATCCGGCGGGAGAGCCGTTGGTTACACGCCGTGTCGGCTGACCTCGCTGCCCGGGCCATCCGAGCGGCTGCCGGGCGCCCGGAGTTCACGCGCATCCAGCCCGTGCGCCGATTCGTGAGCCCGCCCGTGTTCCCACCGAGGTATCTGCACCCCGCGAGTCGCCCCGCGGTCCCGCACCAAGACTCGACCTTCGGCCCGTCGGCGATGCCCGTTCGGGTGCTCAATCTCGCACCTCTGGTCGACCGTGGCTTCCGCGGACGGGGGATCAAGATCGCGGTGCTCGATACCGGATTCGAAACCGAGCTCGCGGCCTTCTCGGGAACGGCCGTCGTCGCGCAGCGCGACTTCGTGTCCGGCGACTCGATAGTACGGGATCAGCCGGGCATCGACACGCTTCCGAGTTCCGGGCACGGCACCGCGACCTGGTCGCTGCTAGCTGCCAACGTCACGGGATCGCTCATCGGGATCGCTCCCGATGCGGACTATATCCTGGCCAAGACGGAGGAGGTCGGCCGGGAACGCCGTCTCGAAGAGGACAACTACGTCGCCGCACTCGAATGGGCGGATTCCCTCGGTGCACACGTCGTCTCATCGAGTCTTGGCTATCTCACGTTCGACGGCGGAAGCGGCTACACGCCCGCTGACTTGGACGGCGATGTCGCGGTCACCACTGTCGCTGCCGACATGGCGGCTGCGCGCGGAATCGCGGTCGTCACTGCGGCCGGAAACGAGGGTCTCGCCGGACCCGGGAGCTTAACTTCCCCGGCGGACGGCGACTCTGTGATCGCCGTCGGCGCGACGGATTCCGCTGGCGTCCTCGCGGCCTTTAGCTCCAGGGGCCCGACAGCGGACGGCCGTATCAAACCGGACCTGACGGCACCTGGCGTGAACGTCTTCGCACTGTCGCCCGGCGGATTCGTGCGCGTCAATGGCACGTCGTTCAGCACACCACTGATTGCCGGCTCCGTGGCGTTATTGCGGGAGAGCCAGCCGACCCTCGGGCCAATCGATCTGAGGAACGCCCTCACCCAATGGGGGTCCAACGCCGGAGCCCCGAACTCGGACCTCGGATGGGGAACTCCCGACGTGGCATTGGCGGCGATCTTCCCACGCGGAGTCGCGGTAACTCAGCCCATCGACTCCGTGCTCGCGAGCGTGACACCGACAATCCAGTGGTCGGCCGCGGACGTGCCAGCCTTCGCCATGCCCGTGACCTACCGCCTCCGAGTAGGGACCGATACGTCGCTAGCCGCCCTGCTCGTCGACACCAGCCTGACGATGAATCGTGTCGCGTTGGCGCAGCCCCTCGTGCCCGGAGCGACACTCGCCTTTCAACTCACGGCTACGGCGGCCGATTCCACCGCCGTTACGCTTCCCGTGAGTCGCCAATTTCGAGCGCCGCCCTGGGCGCGGCTGGCTCAGTTGGACGACCCAGCCGGCAACACGATTCGCGACCTACGACCCGTATTCTCCTGGACCTCACCAGACGTGGATGCGCCACCCGGACCGTTTACCTACGGCATCGAAGTATTTCGTGACGACAATGGAGCAGTGGACGCCGCAGGAAACGGCTTGACCCAAGCGCACTTCACACCCTCGGAGGACCTCGATCGCAATACCCCCTACCGATGGCGTGTGACCGCTAGACTCGAGGGCAATTCCGCTGTCACGGAGAGCCGTGGCACGTTCGTTATCATCGACGACAGCGCCCCTCCGGTCACGTTGCTCTTTCAGAACTTTCCGAACCCCTTTCCGGACCGCTTAACGGGACGCACGGCCACCTGCATCTGGTTTGACCTTTCCGCGAGTGGCCGCGTGGAGCTACACATCCTGGACCTCCGAGGCCACCTGGTTCGAGACCTGACGCCCGGGGGACGGGGCTCGATTCTCCCTCCTGGGCGATACGGCCGACCTGCCACCGGCGCCCCTGGCCGCTGCGATAGCAGCCTCGAATGGGACGGGACGAGCGACGCCGGCCGGCCGGTACCCCAGGGTGTGTACATCGTCAAGCTTCGGGCTCCGGCGGGGACGTTCTTCAAGCGGATCGTCTATCTCGGCTCGGATCGCTAACCATGGAGCTCACGGTCCTCGGCAGCGGCACCGTGGCGCCCTCGGCGACCCGAACCGCGGCCAGCCATTGGGTTTCGACTGGCCCAGTCAACCTGCTCCTCGACTGTGGAGCAGGGACCCTCCATCGAGCCGCCGCACACGTCCCGTGGTCAGCCGTGACCCATGTGGCGATCACCCACTTTCACCCAGACCACTGGGGCGAGCTGCCCATGCTGCTCTTCGCCCTGCGGTGGGGAATCGATCCGCCGCGGTCCGCCCCGCTCACCCTGATCGGCCCGGGCGGGTTCCGGTCCCGCCTGACGCTGATGGCCGCAGCCCTTGGCGACTGGGTACTCGAGCCAGGCTATCCGCTCGCGATTGACGAGATCGCCCACGGTGGGACCCTTGCTCTCGACAGCGGCGTCGTTCTCGAAGCGCACCGCACTCCCCACACCGAGGAGAGCCTCGCCTATGCCGTGCGGGACGGGCACCGTCGTCTGGTGTATACAGGAGACACGGGCCCGGACCAGGATCTCGCACACTGGGCGGGCGACTGCGATCTGCTGTTGGCGGAGTGCTCGCTACCCGACGACCGCGGAATCGCAATACATTTATCGCCGACCCGGGCGGGCGATCTCGCGCGCATCGCCGGCGCGCGGCGTCTCGTGCTGACGCACTTCTACCCGCAAGTCGAGTCTGCTGACCCGGCAGGCACAGCGCGACGGGTGTTCGCGGGCGAGGTGCAGGCAGCCAGTGACGGCGACCGTTTCACGATAGGGGAGTAAATGCTGATCGTCATGCAGCATGGGGCGTCTTCCGACCAGGTGGAGCGCGTAGTCGACACGATCGAGGAGCTCGGCTATCAGGCCCGGCCAATGCCCGGCGCCCAGCGAACCGCCGTGGGCCTCGTGGGGAACGACGGTCGGGTCGACTCGTCCCGCCTGTCCGCGCTCCCGGGCGTGAAGGAAGTCATACATGTCACCCAACCCTATAAACAGGTCTCCCGGGAGTGGAAATCGGACAAGACGGTTATTGAGTTGCCGGGCGGACTGGCGATCGGAGCGGACGACATCGTGCTCATCGCCGGTCCCTGCTCGGTGGAATCCGCGTCGCAAATCATCGAATCGGCTCGCGGCGTTCGAGCGGCCGGCGCGACCATCCTGCGTGGCGGAGCCTTCAAGCCCCGCACCTCGCCCTACGCGTTCCAGGGCTTGGGACTCAGTGGTCTCAAGCTCTTGGCTCAGGCCCGGGAGGAGACCGGACTGCTGATCGTGACGGAGGCCATGGACCCGGACGGTGTCGACATCGTGGCGGACTATGCGGACATTATTCAGATCGGCGCCCGCAACATGCAGAACTTCTCCCTCCTCAAGCACGCGGGGCGGTGCGGCAAGCCCGTGCTGCTCAAGCGGGGCATGTCCGCCACCATCACGGAGCTACTCCTCTCCGCGGAGTACTTGCTGGCCGAGGGAAACCACCAAGTCATCCTCTGCGAGCGTGGGATCCGCGGCTTCGATCCGGCTACTCGCAACGTCTTCGATCTCACCGCGATCCCACTGGTCCAATCGCTGAGCCACCTCCCGATCATCGCGGATCCGAGCCACGCAACCGGTCGTCGTGACAAAGTCATTCCGATGGCGCGCGCCGCCGTGGCCGCGGGCGCCGACGGCGTGATGATCGAAGTGCATCCCGAACCGGATCGAGCGCTCTCAGATGGTGATCAGAGCCTCTATCCTGACCAGTTCGAGGATTTGGTGCGTCAGACCCGGGTCATCGCCGAAGCTATCGGACGGCGCATCGCGGAACCGCTCCCGGTCGGCACATGAGGGTCGCCGCGCTGGCATTGCTGACGACGCCGCTCGCCGCGCAGGACGCCGTAACGGTGCTCGAGCGGGCCGAAAAGGCATCCGACCGGCTGTCGTCGCTGCAGGCGGAGTTCGTCCAGACGCTGGACAATCCGATGTTGGGCAATCCTGTGAAGTCGCACGGTACTCTTTTTCTCGTGCCACCGGATCACTTCGCCATGCGGTTCGACCAGCCAGAAGGCGATCGTCTGGTCGCAGACGGAACCTGGCTCTGGGCGTACACGCCAAGCACGGTGCCCGGACAGGTCGTTCGCCAATCGATTCCCCGGGACGGCGCTCTGACCCCGAACCTGATAGCGCAGTTCGTCGATCGGCCACTCGATCGGTACGACGCGAGTCATGTCGGCGTGGATTCAGTGGGCCGGGCGGTGGTGGATCTCGTGCGACTGGTCCCCCGGCAGGCGGGCTACGCGTTTCGGGAGGCCGTCATCGGCGTGAGCCGTGGGGACGGGCTGCTTCGCAGCATCTCACTCATCGAGGATTCCGGCCAGCGACGTAGCCTCGTTTTCGTCGCCATCGAGGTGGGCGTCGCGATCCCCGACCGCGAGCTGCGATTCGAACCGCCTAGCGGGGTCAAAGTGGTCAGCCTTCCGTAGACCCCAGGGCGCGGTCCACCTCCCGCACTTGGGCATCATCCAATCCCGCAAGCCTTGCAGTCGCCTGCGCCAGCACCCGGTAGAGCCTGACCTCTTCGGGTGACAAGGCTGCCGCGTGGCGACGAATGGTCTCCACATCACCCCTGGCAACAGGACCTGTCAGTGCCCCCTCGGGTCCTGCGGTGGCGAGGTTTTCGACTGCCCCCTGGATGAGCGCGAGCGCAGCATCCCACGCAAGCTCGCGCGACAGGCCGGCTCCTTCCAGCAAGTCGCGTGCGGTGGCCGCCAGGGTGACCACATAGTTAGACCCGAACACGGCACCAGCATGGCATTTCGCCTTGGATCCTGGCGTGATCGAGACCGGCACCAACCCCACACGACGTGCCAGTTCGGAGGCGACCTCCACCGCGCTCCGATCTCCCTCAACGCCGGCCACGGCACCGCGCAAACGCTCCGGTGCCGTGTGCGGATCGGACAGGGCCTGCAGCGGGTGAAACGACCCCAGGGCGGCGCCACTCGGTTCGAGCTCCGCGAGCGCGCTGCGGTCCAACGCACCGCAGAGGTGAAGCACGGTATGGTGGCGCCGGATTTCACCGGATCTCGCGAGCAGACCGGCAACCTCCACGATGGCGTGGTCGGGTACGGCGAGGAGAATGACTTGCACGCCAGCGACCCAGGGCGGGTCACCCCCCCAAGAGACGTCGAGAGGTGCTGGCAGGCGTCGCTGGTGACGCCCATGCAGCCGGACGGAGAGGCCGGCTTCCGTGAACGCGACCCCCAGGCCTACGCCGGCCCTACCAGGACCGACGATCCCAACAGTGGTTATTGCCGTGCAGCGGCCTCCACTGGTTCTTCCGCAAGCGCTATCAGCTCGGCAGTCGTTGATGCCCGTCCGAGCAGATCGATAGCCGCGAGTACCTCCAAGTCGACGGCCGCTCGGCGTTTGAACTCGGCTTCCTTGTCAAAGACGTAATGCGCAACCTCATATCCGATCTGCTGATTGACAAGCGTCTGCACCCCTGTCCACACAGAGTCGGGAATCTCAACCTCACGATCGCGCAGCCGGCGCAGGACATCGGCCCGCATGCTCGCGCTCACCCTGAAGCCGGGATCGGTCAGGCCGCCACCACCGTCGGCCTTGTACTCCAATGCATAGGCGGTCAACACGTCGCGATAGGCCTGCAAGTTCGAACCAAGCGCCCGGACGAACGCCCGCTCGGCCTCGTTGAGCAGCGCCGGCTGCACGACGATGTCAGGATAGATGCCACCACCACCCTGAAGCACCCGCCCGCTACTCGTCCGATAGATGGCCGCGGTGTCGCTGGGCTCCCCACCATCAACCTCTGAATCGGCCGGCGGCGGCAAGCTATCGACCTTCGCAACCTCCAGAACGCTGTCCTGCGAGCTTGGCCGCTGAATGGAGCGACCGCTCGGTGTGAACCAGCGCGCCGTCGTGATCTTCAACGCCTGACTCTTGGAAAGTTGGAATAGCGTCTGTACAAGCCCCTTCCCGTAGGTCGGCGTGCCCAGGATCAGCGCTCGATCGTGATCCTGGAGCGCGCCCGCTATGATTTCGGCCGCGCTCGCAGTTCCCTGGCTCACCAAGACCACGATCGGGAGGTCCGGCCACGTCTGTTTCTTCTTGGCCGAGTAGGTGCGGGTTGCGCCGCTCCCTCGGCCGCGCGTCTCGACCACCGCCTGATCGGGATCCAAGAACAGGTCTGCCAGCGTGACGCCCTGATCGAGGAGCCCGCCCGGATTCTCGCGTACGTCAAGGATCAGAGAGGTTGCCCCACCGTCGATCAGGCGGGCGATTTCGCTCGTCACCTCCTGGGGCGAGGACTCGCTCACCGTATTCAGTTGGAGGTAGCCTACCCCGCCTTCGAGCCGCGTGGCAATCCGCACCGACTTCACGTGGATCTTGGCTCGCGTGATCGTGAACGACAGCGGCTCCTCCATGCCGGGCCGGCCGATCGAGAGCTGCACCTTGGAGCCAGCGTCCCCCCGGAGTTCGCGCACGGCATCCTGATCCTTCCATCCGTACGTCGACTCACCATCCACCGCCACGATACGATCGCCCGAGGTGATCCCGGCCCGCTCGGCCGGAGTATCTGGTAGCGGGGCTATGACCGTTACCCAGCCGTCCCGCACGCCGATCTGAATGCCAAGACCGGCGTAGTTGCCCGTCGTGCTGAGCGTGAGATCCCGGTACTCCTTCTCCCGGAGGAACGTCGTGTACGGATCGTTCAGCTCATTGAGCATCCCGTCGATCGCCAGATCGTACAGATACCGCTCGTCGAGCGAGTCGACGTAGTAGTCGGCGACATGAGTGAGGATGTCGTCGAACAGCCGGGCTTTCTGATAGACGCTACCTTTCTGTTCGGACCCCCGCTGGAGGAGCCAGCCTCCCGAGAGGAACGACACGAAGGCAACGAGCACGAGCAGAATCACGCTCTGGCGCTTCATTCAGAGCCCTCCTAAAGCGACGAGGTTTTCAACCCGCAGATCGTCCAAAGGGTCCCCCCAGCCGAGCCAACACAACTTCCCACGCGTCGTCTGCCACTTGCCCGGGGTCCCGACTCGCATCCAAGTGCACAGTCGTTTCTCCTCGAGACTCGGCGAATGCCCTCGTTACCCGTTCATGCAGATCCCGTACCGCGCGCTCCATCCGGTCCGGCGTACGCCCGCGCGCAGCCTGTCGGGCGATCCCTACACGTAGGGGAACATCCAACACGAGCGTGAGGTTCGGCCTGAGGCCGCCCGTTGCAAGCCGATTGGCATCGAGTACTGGCCCCTCCGCCAGGCCCCGGCCCACCACCTGGTAGGCCATCGTCGAGAGCTCGTACCGGTCGCTCAGGACCAGACAGCCGCGAGCCAATGCCGGCCGAATCACCTTGGTGACGAGATCCGCCCGCGCGGCCAACATGAGAAAGAGTTCCGCGAACTCGCTCGCGTCAAGAGTTGGATCGAGAGCAATGGCTCGCGCGGCTTCGGCCAGCGGTGTTCCGCCCGGTTCCCGCACTTCGACGACATCCGCACCAGCAGCCCGTAACCGGCTCCCAAGCTCCCCCACCAGCGTCGTCTTGCCGGCCCCCTCCGGTCCCTCCACGACAATGAAGGAACCCGTCCCTTGTCCGTCAGCCAAGCGTGATGATCGGGCTGGCAGCTCCCTTCGCAATGCCCTCCGCGATCTGCTGGTTGACCTTGATCATGAGCTTGTCGAAGTTCGACTGGGCCACCACGACGCCCTGGTAGGCGGCGTCGGATTGGACCGACGTGAGAAGCTCATTGTACGAGGCGGCGTCGGCCGACGACGGTTCGCCACCCTGCGCCACCCCCTGCTCGATCGATTGCGCAAGATCCCGAAGCCGCTCAAGCTGTGCTCGCAGCTGCGGTTCCTCGCTCAACCGCGTTTCCGCACGTTTCAGGGCCTTGTATTCCTCGCTCTGGCCAATCAGGCGACCGAGTTCTTGCGACTTCTCAACGATCACCATAACTCCCTGACCGCAAGTAGATAGCGGAATCGCCCGAACAGGTCGGTTCGCACGGTCACTTCATCCCAACCCAACCGGAGCGCGAGACTCCGCGCCTCACTGGCCCGTTGAGAATCTAGCTCAATCGCGAGCAATCCGCCGGGTTCGAGACGCTGTTTCGCATCCTCGAGGAGGCGTTTGGTGTGCACGAGGCCATCCTCGCCACTCACCAGTGCGCCGCGCGGCTCGAAGTTTCGTACGCTGGGATCCAGGCACCGAAACTCGTCGTTTGTCAGGTAGGGTGGGTTCGACACAATGACCGCAAAATGCTCGGGCTCGAGCGGCTCACAAAACGCACCGAGTCGAAACTCGAGCGCTGCGCCGGGGCACAGGCGCCGCTGGTTTTCCGTCGCGACGGCCAGCGCCCCTTCCGATACGTCGGTCGCGACCACCCGCTCGAAGCGGCCTTCGACAGCGAGACTCAAAGCGATTGCGCCGCTTCCCGTCCCCACATCGGCTATCGCCCCCCAGCACCCGTGTGCCGGCTCGAATCGTTCACGCGCCCAGCGAAGCACGCACTCGACGAGTCCCTCCGTCTCCGGGCGCGGAATCAGTACTCGCTGATCCACGCCCACCTCGAGCGACCGGAATCCTGCCGAGCCCGCGACGTATGCGAACGGTTCGCCGCGGGCGAGACGCGAGACCGACGCGCGGTAGCGCGTTACGATTCCCGGCGAGGCCTCGTTCCCGCGCTCGAGCCAAGTCCGACCCGCGTTCTCCCCTGCGAGTACCGCCCAGAGCGATCTCGCCGTGGAACGGGGGGACGGCACACGGGCGGCTTGCAACACGCGCGCGGCTTCGTCGAGCACCTCCCCAACTTTGGGTGCCACCCGGGTCTCAACCAACGAGACGCTCCTCGCGCTGAGCCAGCCGTAACCGCTCGATTAGCTCAGCGAGATCCCCCTCGAGGACCTCATCCAGCCGGTGGAGCGAGAGGTTGATGCGGTGGTCGGTGACTCGGTTCTGCGGAAAGTTGTAGGTGCGGATTTTCGCCGAGCGGTCGCCGGTCCCGACCATCGCTCGGCGCTCTCTGGCCCGAGCGGATTCCTGCTCGGCGAGCATCCGGTCCAACAAGCGGGCCCGCAACACCTCGAGAGCCCGCAACTTGTTCTGTAGTTGTGACTTCTGATCTTGGCACTGGACCACCAAGCCGGACGGGAGGTGAGTGATTCGCACCGCGCTGTCGGTGGTGTTCACGCTCTGTCCACCAGGCCCGGAGGAACGGAACACGTCGACCTTGAGATCCTTGTCCTCGATCTCGACGTCGACGTCCTCTGCGTCGGGCAGGACCGCCACTGTAGCCGCGGACGTGTGGATGCGCCCCTGGGCCTCGGTGGCGGGGACGCGTTGCACGCGGTGTACCCCAGATTCATATCGCAGCTGACCGAAGGCACGCGCCCCCCGCACCTTGAAGACAGCCTCACGGACCCCACCCATCGTCCCCTCCGAAAGCGAGACCATGTCGGTTCCCCAGCCCTGCCGTTCGGCGTAGCGGGTATACATCCTCAGCAGGTCCGCCGCAAAGAGCGCCGCCTCGTCTCCACCGGTGCCGGCTCGGATCTCGACGATGGTGTCGCGATCCTCAAGTGGATCCGGTGGCACGAGGAGCAGCTGGAGCTCCTCCTCGACGGCGGCGAGGTCGGGTTCGATCCGCTCGACATCGGCGCGGGCGAGCTCTACCATCTCACTGTCCGACGAGCGCTGGAGCTCTCGCGACTGCTCGAGGTCACCTTGCAGCTTTTGGAGTTTGGCGGCAGTTCGGCGGATGCGGTCGAGGCGAGAGTGCTCCCGCCCGAGGGCCTTGAGCTTCGCGGCGTCCCGTGCCGTGGCCGGGTCGGCCAGCTGGCGTTCGACTTCGAGCGTACGAGCGAGCGCGGCTTCGAGCCGCGCTTCCACGCCTACGATCCCTTCGGCTCGGCGACTCCCTTGTATCGCTGCCGGAATCGCTCCACCCGTCCGGCGGTATCGACGAGTTTCTGCTTGCCGGTAAAGAAGGGATGGCACTGGGCGCAGATCTCCACGTGAATATCGGACAGCGTCGAACGCGTCTCGAAGGTATTTCCGCAGGCGCACTGAACCGCAGCGCGCTGATACGTCGGATGGATTCCAGGCTTCACGAGCGGCACTCCGTTGGATTTCGCTTGGTCCCGGCTAATCGAGCGAAAATATAACCAGGGCACGAACTTGCGGGCAAGCGCACACCGTCCAGACGGTTTGACACGAAGCTCGGGCTGCGGTAATCTTGCCCCGATGGCCGACACTTATTCGCCGAGACGACCTCTCATGTCGGTGCCCGGGTTCCTCCGTCGTGTCCCACTTTTCTCGCATCTGAGCGAGCCCGAGTTGGAAAGACTCGGTGAGGTTACGCGCGAGCGAACGTATCCCAAAAAATGTGTGATCCTCTTCGAGGACGACCCTGGCGCCGCGTTGTATGTCGTGGGCGCGGGCCAAGTGAAGGTCGTGCTCATCGGAGAGGACGGGCGTGAGGTCATTCTCTCGGTACTCGGCGAGGGCGACTTCTTCGGCGAGATGGCGCTGATCGACGACGAGCCACGCTCGGCGCACGTGATCGCCATGCAGGATTCCAGCTTGCTGGTCCTGCGTCGGGAGGATTTCGAGCAACGCCTGCGGGAAGCCCCGACCATCGCGCTGGGCTTGCTCCGGGAGCTATCGCGACGCTTGCGGCAGGCCGACTCCAAGATCGGCGCCTTGGCTCTGCTGGACGTCAACGGGCGGGTGGCCCGCGTTCTGCTTCAAATGGCAGATGAAAACGATGGAACGACGATCGCCCGTCGCGTGACGCATCACACGATCGCACAGATGATCGGACCGAGCCGCGAGACCGTCTCCCGAACGCTCAAAGACCTGGCGGACCAGGGCCTGATCGCGGTCACCAAAGAGAACATCGTGGTCCGCGATCGAGGGTCCCTCGAGTCCGCCGCAGGTCGCTAGTGAGCCCCGTCACCCAGTACCCGTGACCCTATGCATAGCAAACACTTAGCTCGGTATCGTATTTTGTACCCAATGGCGGAGTCGGTTGGCCGGTGGCCTACCGATTGACTTTCTGGGGAGCCCGGGGGTCGATCCCGACCCCGGGTCCGGCTACCGCCCGATACGGAGGCAACACGCCGTGCATCGCGGTGGAAGGATTGGTCAACAACCGTCTCGTGGTCTTGGACGCCGGCACCGGTATCCGACCGCTTGGAAAGATGCTGGCCGAGGCCCGAGACCCGACCCAGTTGGACCTGCTGTTGAGTCACACGCACTGGGACCACATTCAGGGTCTCCCGTTTTTCTCTCCTGGGCGAGAGAGCACCGTGCGGATTTGGGGACCCAAACAGGGGGACGTCGAGCTCGAGGACATCCTCCGCCAGCAGATGAATCCAGTGGTGTTTCCGGTCCCGCTGGAGTACGTGGCAGGAGAATTGCAAGTAGATCACGTAGTACCGGGTGAGTTCGAGATCGACGGATTCACCGTCCGAGCGATCCGGCTCAGGCACCCGGGAAACACGCTCGGATACTCGCTCACACCTGCGGATGGCGCCGCGAGCATGGCGTACATTACAGACAACGAGCTGGGTTCGGGTGGAGATTATGACGAGGGACCGTCATGGCGCGACGACGTGCTCTCATTCCTCGACGGTGTGGACGTGTTGATTCACGACGCGATGTACACCCCCGGGGAGTTGGACCGGCACCGTGGCTGGGGGCATTCATCAAACCTCGAAGCGGTCGCGTTAGCGGTGGAATCGCGTGTCAAGCGACTCGTCCTGTTCCATCATCGACCGGAGCACGACGACGCGGCGATGGACGCGCTGGTACAGGACGCGCAGCAGGCAGCCGCGCGGGCGGGACGGACGCTCGAAGTGGTCGCGGCGACGGAAGGATTGGAACTGACTCTATGAGCGAGGAGGCATTTATGCGGTGGCCCTTGGTAGTGGCCCTCGCCCTGGCGGCCGGGCTAGCGGCTCCGCTGGCTGACGAGGCCCACGCACAGGATTCGCGACCGGGAATCGCGGTCATGCCGTTCGAGAACGGCGGATCCTACGGGCAGGACAAGGAGGATTTCGAAGCCCTTCAAGTGGGGCTCGCCCAGATGCTGACCACAGAATTCGGCGTGAACCCGGGCATGCGGGTCGTGGACCGACGCGAGATCACCAATCTGCTCAAGGAGCAGGATCTGGCCGCATCGGGCCGGGTAGATCAAAACACCGCCGCGCGCATCGGGCGGCTCGTCGGAGCACGCTACATGGTCTTCGGAAACTTCGTGGACTTCTACGGCGATTTCCGAATCGACGCGCGCATCGTGAACGTCGAGACCAGCGAAATCGTCAAGACGGAGAAAGTTCGCGACAAGCGCGAGAATCTCTATACGCTCGTGACCGATTTGGCGAATCAGATCACCCGCGGGGTGAACTTACCGGCACTTGCACAGCCGGCGTTGCAGCAGCGACGCTCGCGCAAGGTCCCGACCGAGGCCGTCACATATTACTCCCGGGCGCTTCTGTACGCCGATCGTGGCGACAGCCAGCGGGCCACTGAACTCTTCAACCGGGCCATCGAGATTTTCCCGGAGTACACCGAGGCCAAGCAGGGTGGTCGACTCGGCCACGGGCCGACTCGGGTTTATCGCGCGGCTGCGTATCGATGAGAGCTTCCCCGACGGCACACCGGTCGCGCTGCCAATCCTCAGCCGCGCGGTGATCGCCCAGCCGAGTCCCATCGCCCCGCCGGTCATTCAGATCGAGATTCCCATGGAAGGCCGGAAGGCGATTCACCTGCTGCCCGGGGATACCATCGTGTCAGAGCGGCGTGCCAGCACGTTCGACCAGATCGGCACCATCGCGGACATGATCGGGGGGGAGGTCAAGGCGACGCTCGAAGAGGCCCGAACGACCATGGGCAGCACGCAGCGGACGATGCACCGGGCGGCTTCGGTCATGTCGGGTACCGGTCCACGCGTCGAATCCGTGCTGAACGAGCTGATTACGAGCCTCGAGCGAGCCGACCGAGTGTTGGCCACCATGGAGCCCCGTGTCGAGCCGATCCTGGACAGCGTCGCGGCCACGGTCAACGAGGCCCGCCAGATCGTCACGCGCCTGGACTCGGCGGCTGGCACGATCCACAATACGACGGTGGACACGCGGGAAGCGCTCGAGAAAACGGTGCAGCACCTCGAGCGGGCGGCTGCCGCGATCGAGCGGCTGGCTCAGCAAGTGAGCCTTCGCCCCCTTCGTATCTTGACCGGTGTTAAGCCCGAGGAAACCGATTCGACACCCCCGACTACGCAGCCATGAAACTCGTACTCCTACACACCAAAGAGTTCGCCATCGCTCCGATCGCCGACGCCCTCGAGGTTGAGGGCGTCCAGTCGCGCGCGATCGATTCCGCCAGGGACCTGACGGTCGGCGATCAGCCCACAGCCCTGGTACTCGACGTTCCCGACCGACCCGAGTTCACCGCCAACGATCTGCAAAGCTTCGTCGATTCGGGCGGTGCGGTCGTTGTCCTCGGCGGCCCCGATGAGCGCGAGCTGCCCGACCACCCGACCGACGACCTCCTGGCGGCCTTCGTGCCCCACCCACACACTCGCCGCCACCTGCTCGTCGCGCTCCGGACCGCGTACCGCGAATCGGCGGCCGTCGCGGAGACGGCCCGGGCGCGCCACGAGGCGGCCTCACGAACCAAGGAGATCTCCGAGCTGACGCACATCGGTGTCGCGCTCGCGACCGAACGCGACTACAACACGCTCCTCGATTTGATCCTCGAGCAGGCCAGGCGAATTGCCGGCGCCGACGCCGGCAGCCTCTACCTGGTCGAGGCGCCCGACGAAGGGGCGAAACGCCTGCGCTTCAAGCTCGCACAGAACTATTCGCGGCCTGAGATTCCGTTCGTCGAGTTCACGATCCCAATCGATCAGACCAGCATCGCGGGGTACGTCGCCAGCACGGGCGAGCCGCTGGTGATCGATGACGCCTACTTCATCGCTCCGGACGTCCAGTATTCCATCAACCGGTCGTTCGACGAGAAATACGGTTACCGCACGAAATCGCTGCTGACCATCCCCATGAAGGATCACAAGGAAGAGGTCATCGGCGTACTCCAGTTGATCAACCGCAAGCGCCACTTCGAAGCCAAGCTCGAGAAGCTCGATGACTTCGAGGTGGAGATCATTCCGTACAGCCGACGGATGGTGGACCTCGTCTCTTCCCTCGCGGGACAGGCAGCGGTCTCCATCGAGAACAGCCGGCTCTACGAGAGCATCGAGCGCCTGTTCGAGGGATTCGTCACCGCGGCGGTGACGGCGATCGAACAACGCGATCCGACGACCTTTGGACACTCCGGCCGGGTGGCGAGCATGACAGTCGGCCTGGCGGAGACCGTGGATGGAGCGGGTGACGCCAAATACGGCGACATTCGCTTCACGCGGGAAGAGTTGCGCGAAATTCGGTACGCCGGATTACTGCATGACTTCGGCAAGGTCGGCGTTCGAGAACAAGTCCTGGTGAAGGCCAAGAAGCTCTATCCCCCCGATCTGTCGCTGGTCAGGCAGCGCTATGCGTTCATCCGCCGAACGGCGGAGCGGGATTTCCACGAGCAGCGGGCCCAGTACCTCGAGCAGGAGGGCAAAAATGGGTACGCCAAGTTCAGTAAGCAACTGGATTCGGAGCACAAAACACGGCTCGAAGAGCTAGACCGGTTCATGAAGCTGGTCACGGACTCCAACGAGCCAACTGTCTTACCCGAAGGAAACTTTGCCGAGCTCATGCGATTCAGGGAGGCCCGTTACTTCGACATCGAGGGCGAGGAACAGCCGTACTTGACTGACGACGAAGCGCGCTATCTAACCATCCGAAAGGGAAGCCTGGATGACGCGGAGCGCGTCGAAATCGAAAGCCACGTCGCCCACACGTACCGCTTCCTACTCCAGATCCCGTGGACCAAGGAATTGCAGCACATCCCGACGATCGCCTACGGCCATCACGAAAAACTGAACGGCAGCGGCTACCCGCGGCACGTCACTGCGGATTCGATTCCGATCCAGACGCGCATGATGACCATAGCGGACATTTTTGACGCGCTCACGGCCTCCGACCGTCCGTACAAACGGGCCGTGCCAGTGCCCCGCGCCCTCGACATCATGAATCACGAGGTCGACGACGGAATGCTGGATTCGGATCTCTTCAGCCTGTTCATCGACGCGAAGGTCTTCGAGCGGTCGCAAGACGATCAATAGACAACGGGATGAGACGCGGAGCGGTCAGCGCGGACTCGTGCGGCTCCGCGTAACGGCCAGCCCCAAAAGAATCGCTGTGCCGAGCAGGGCCCCCCACCCCACCCAGTCTCCGAGCCACGCGTAGGGCGGTAACCGATCGACCGTAAAGACTTCCCGCGACGCCACCGTCTCAAGGCCCGCGTCCGTGCGCAGTGAGCGGCCGACCGGATCGACAAACACCGATACCCCCGCATTCGCGACGCGTACGGCTCCGATTCTGTTTTCGATCGCCCGCATCACGATGTGCGCTAGGTGCTGTTCAACACCGAGCGTTCCCACGATCCAGGCGTCGTTCGTGATGTTGACGACCAGTTCCGCGCCGCGCCTCCGATACTCGCGAGCCAGCTCCTCGAATGCGGCCTCGAAGCAGATTAGGACGCCGAAGCGGGCGCTCGCCGCCTCGAACACCGGCGCCGTGTTTCCCGCCTGAAACGCTGCCACCCGTGTCCGCAAGCGGCCAACCAGCGGCATGCGCTCGACGAGGGGGACGAGCCGTCGCTTCCGGTAAACGCGAGGCCCACCGCCATGCCCTCCGGCGTCGAACAGGAACGCCGCATTAAACCGTGTGACGCCCCTCGCAGGGAGCGTTTCTCGATCCTCCCCGCCCACTAAGACAGGCTTCCCCAACCGACCAGCCAACTCCGCAATCGCCCGTGAGGCGTCCGGTGTCGCGTGGAAGTAACCGAGGACCGCGGATTCCGGCCACACCAGCAGCCCGGCGTCCGATCTGAAGGCGCCCCGTCCTGAGAGCGCAACCATGTGCCGCAGCGACGATTCTCGCGCAGCCGGAGATGGTTCCGCTCGATAGCTCACGTTGGATTGGACAGCCGTGACCGTGCCAGCGGATCGCATAGCAACGACTTCTGCTCGGACGGTGCCATACACATACGCAGCGAGCACGCCGAGCAGGACAGGCACGAAGAGCCGCGCCGAGCGCCGCGGGTGCTTCCGTCGCGTCCATGCAACTCCCAAGGCGGCGTTCGCCATGGCCAGCAGGAACGTGACTCCGCGGGCGCCGACCACGTCAGCGATTTGGACCAAGGTGACGTATCCGGTGAGCGAGGTCCCGAGCCCGAGCCACGGGAACCGAACGGCGCCCTGGTGAGCGATGAGCCACTCTGACGCGGTCCAGACGAAAGGGAAAACCGTCACCACGGTGATGCCGGTCCAGCGCGTGAGCCACCCGACGAGTCCAAACGCAATCGCCCCGTGGGCACCGAGAACGAGCAGTGCAAGTGGATATCCCGCCAAGAACACCGGGTTCACCCGGTTCAGGGCTATCGGCATCCAATACAGCAGGGCGGCGCTCGACAGGATACCGAACCAGAACCCCTGGGCCAGAAGCCGCCGGAGAGGTCGTCCGTCACGCTCCGCATCCCCGAGCGCCGCGACGACCGGTGCCAGGCACACGAAAGAGGGAATGAGCAGATGGAACGGGGGGTAGGCGAAGAAAAGGAGGATCGATCCGCTGATCAGCAGGAACCAGTCTCGGCGAGGCAATGCCAACCCGGTCACGGGGCCACGGCGCCCCCCTCCCGCGCCGCGCGCTCCGCGGCCGCTACGAGGCGGTGGAGTACAACCTGATCATCGAGATCCGGTGCCGGCTGTTCGCCGCGTGTCACGGCGAGAAACTGCGCCCACTCGGCGAGGTATGAAGCGGTAAAAACATGCTGCCCGGCCGCCCCCAAGGACGGTGTGACATCGGCCGGCACGCCGTGCGCCTCTGTAAACACTCTCAGCGGGCCGATGCTCGCAGATCCCTTCGAGCCCATCGCTTCAAACCAGAGTCGTTCCGCGTCACCCATGTGATGCCACGAAACATCCACGAAGATCGAAAGATCGTTCTCGCATGCGAGCAGGACGCATCCCGAATCCTCGACTCCTGCGCCGCGGTCAACTCCGGAGAAGGCACTGGTGACGTGCGTGACCTGGGGATGCCCCGCCACCCAAAGTGACAGATCGATGAGTGGAAGGCCCAGGTCGAGGACTGCACCACCCCCGGACTCGGCCCTACGTCGTCGCCACGTCAGCGCGGACCGGGACGGACGAAACACGTACCACCCAGCTCGAATGGCTTTCAGCTGCCCGAGCTCCGGCTGGCCCACGAAGCCGCGGATCGCCCGCACGTCTGAGCGGTACCGATGATTCATACCTACCATGACGGGTCGACCGGCGTGGCCACTCGCCTCGATGATTCTCTCCACTCCGGCAGCCGACAGGGCCAGTGGCCGCTCACACAGCACGCTCGCGCCGTGGGATAGGGCGGTCAGGATGTGTACCTCGTGCAGATGATTCGGGGTGCAGATGACGACGATGTCGGGCTTGGAGTAAGCCAGGAGCGCCTCGATGTCATCGTAGGCATCGCGGACGCCGAATCGTAAGCCCAGTGCCTGTGCCTTCGGGAGGTCGTTGTCGCAAATCGCAACCACCTCCGACTCGTCGAGTTTCGTCGCCACGGGGAGGTGCGCCACCTGGGCAATACTACCTGCTCCCACGACACCGATACGGACAGTCGATGTCACCGGGGTGTCGCTTGAGGAATCCGTATCATTAGTCCCCCCCGTCCCACGATCGATCGCAGCTCGTCGGTCAGCACTCCCCGAACGTCAGTGCTGAGATATAGTTGCCCGCTGATCTTTATCAGAGCTCCGACAGACGCGTTTACTCCCCCCGCGACGGTATCCAGTGCATCCTCGACAAACGTCCCGTCGATAGCCGCGCCAGAGCCGTTACGCCAGTGGAGTCCCACACCCAGTCCAATGAAGGGTACGAACGACTCGGAGCCGGGGATCATGTATTGGAGATCGAGGTCCGCCACGAGATGCGACCAACGAATGGTCCCGACCACGATATCGAAGTCGTTGGAGGGATCGACGACCACCCGTCGCAAGCTCGCCTCGAACTTACCGATCTCGTCGGCATTGAAGTCGCTACGGAACCAGCTCAGGCCGGTCAATACGCGGACCCGCGGCGCGATGAAACCGTGGTCAACTCGAACAGCCGGCGAAACGGTAGACTGCACCCGATCGGACGCGATGGCTCCGAACTCGATGCCGACTCCGGAGAAACGCATCCCCTCGTAGCTGAACTGGTCGAGGATTCCCTGGGCCCGGAGACCCTGAGGGACGACGATCGCGAAGAGCGCGGCGGTCAGCCTAATACCAGCGGTCAATGCGAGTTCCGGGAAAGTATTTTGTCACGATGGTGTTGTAGCTCTGCCCAGCACGAGCCCGGCCCACCGCGCCCCACTGGCACATTCCAACCCCATGGCCCCAACCCGCCCCAGCGGCCGTGAAGATCAGCCCGCGGTCCCCGTCGCGCTTCGTGGAGATCTGGACGGCGGTACTGCTGAGGGCTTGCCCGTCGGGTCGCCTAAAAACCGAGCGGATTTCGGGACCGGGCACCGCGATTTCACCGCCTGCCATCCGTACTCGGACCTCGGTCGCCCTACCGGACTCACCCGTCCGCGCAACCCGCACGTCGCGGACTTCGTCCAGCTTCTCTGGGGCCACGCCGAGCGTTGCCCTCACCGATTGTCGAAGGATATTCCGGAGGGTGGCCGCATCCCACTCGACACGCCAGCGGAAGTGGGGTGAGATATCGCAGTAGTACCCACCTCGCTTCTTGTCGGTCACGGAACGCAGGTAGGGTCGAGCGGCCACCGAGTGGAACACTTCCTCGGGCGAGGCAGTCGCGAAACCGCATGTCGAGTGAAAAAACGGTGCAATGAGACGGCGGCGGTAGGTAACCACTCGGCCCGCGGTCGATCTCACCGCTTCGCTCCCCCGTGGCATCTCAGCATCGACGCCGCCGTACGCCTGATCGGAAACGGATCCACGCACGTCGAAGCCTTCCGAGGCGAATCGTCCCCTGTTCGACAATGCGTAGGTCCGGGAAACGACAGCTTGAGCGCGGAGCGCTTCGATTTCATCGGCTGTTCTGGATCCGATCTCCTGCGCAACGACGCCGCGCAGATACGCCTCGAGCGCCACCCGGTTCACGACGGTCAAGCCACCGCCTTTTTGAAACACCTCGACCGTTCCCCGGTAGGGCCTGCCATTGACGAGAACGTGCTGGCCCGGATCGAGGGTGGCAAAGGTCAAGCGCTCGTATCGCCCCTCGCTTCCTCGGCCGCGCACTTGGATGCCCAGGCCCGCCGGAACGATCGCGCTCGGCCGATCCGCCTGGATACGAAACCCGAGATCACCGTTCGCGACGGCGGCAACGTCTCCCTGTCCACCAACGGTGACCTCCTCGACTCCCACGAGGAGACCAACGCGAATATCGGGCTCACGGGCCTCCCGGGAGGGAGCGCGCGGATACCCGCACGCCGCAACCGAGGTCGCCGTGACGCTAGCCGCGAGCGGCGCGAACCATCGCGCTCGCCAGCCGTTCGATCGTCTCATCGATGAGGTCGTCGGTGTGGGCCGCCGACACGAAGGCAGTTTCGAAGGGGGACGGAGGGAGCAGTACTCCCCCCTCACGCGCCGCGCGATGAAACCG
Source organism: Gemmatimonadales bacterium (assembly GCA_965249575.1). Taxonomy (GTDB): domain Bacteria; phylum Gemmatimonadota; class Gemmatimonadetes; order Gemmatimonadales; family GWC2-71-9. The sequence continues at coordinate 614,554 of OZ252244.1, forward strand.
GACGAAGAGATCCGTATCGGACTGGCGCGCCGCCGCAAAATCGGTCACCGGGCCCGGATGAAAGTAGATCCCCCACATCGACCCGACATGGGCTGCGGTCAGCGGCACTCCCGCCCCTCGAGCGGCAGTCGACAGCCCCTGCGTGAGTTTCTCCGTGCGCTGCTCCAACGCCTCGTACAAGCCGTCGGATCGGGCAACGTCGAGAACCGCCAACCCCGCCGCCGTCGCAAGCGGATTACCGGAGAGCGTTCCCGCCTGGTACACCGGGCCCGCCGGCGCAATGCACTGCATCAAGTCACGCCGACCGCCGTACGCCGCCAGCGGCACACCCCCTCCGATGACCTTGCCCATCGTGGTGAGGTCCGCTCGAATGCCGAAACGGGACTGCGCCCCGCCTTCGTGGACGCGAAACCCGGTCATCACTTCATCGAAGATGAGCAGTGCACCCTCGGACCGAGTGAGGTCGCGCAAAGCGGAGAGAAATCCCTCGACCGGGGGAATGCATCCCACGTTGCCCAGTACCGGCTCTATGATAACGGCCGCCACATTGCCGGCGTGGTGAGTGAGCACCTGCCGCACCGCGTCCGCATTGTTGAACGGGCACGTGACCGTGAGGCGAGCCACGTCGGCGGGCACCCCGGGACTGTCCGGGAGGCCCAGTGTGGCCACCCCGCTTCCCGCCGCGACGAGAAATCCATCCGCATGCCCATGGTAGCCGCCGTGGAACTTGATCACGAGATCGCGCTTCGTCACTGCACGAGCGAGCCGCACCGCGGACATCGTGGCTTCCGTCCCGCTGTTCACGAAGCGCACGACGTCCACGGAAGGAACCAACTCGACGATCCGTTCCGCCAGGGCGATCTCCCCGGGCTGGGTGAGTCCGTAGGTCGTGCCTCGTCCAACCGCGTCGTGGAGCGCGGCGCGAACTTTGGGGTGGTCGTGACCGAGGAGGAGCGCGCCCCACGAGAGTACGTAGTCGATGAACTCCTCGCCATCCGCGTCTACGACGTGCGCTCCCTGCGCCTCGCGAACGATCAGTGGGAGTTCATTCACCGCGCCAAACGCGCGGACTGGTGAGTTCACTCCTCCGACGAGAACGGCCTGCGCGCGAGCGATGAGCTCGGCGGTCTTCGTCACGACGCGGGGACCGCGCGAAAGTCGAAATCTTCGCTACTCGTAATTCGGACCTTCATGATGTCCCCGGCTCCGGCCCAGCCGCCCGCGGATAGCCGAGTGACCCCGTCGACGTCGTCGGCCTGCCAGACAACTCGCCCGACGTGTGTCACACCCTCGAGATCGGGATCCGTGATTTCATCCACCAACAGGTCGACCTCACGTCCAACGAAACGGCTCAGGCGCTCCGACGAAATGGCGCGCTGAAGCTCCAACAACTCCTGTTCACGCTCGAGTTGGACTTCGTCGGGAACGTCGTCCTCGTACTCTGCCGCCCGCGTTCCGTCTTGCGGAGAAAATGCGAACACCCCGAGGCGCTCGAAGCCTACCTCGTCGGCGAAATCACACAGCGTGCGGAAGTCCTCGTCCCGCTCCCCCGGGAAGCCCACCAGCGCGGTGCTGCGGATCGCGATGTCCGGAACGGCTCCGCGCAGCCACGCCACTTTTTTCCGGATCGTGTCCTGCCGCTCGGGACGCCGCATGCGTTCCAACATGCGATCGGAGCCGTGTTGAATCGGTATATCGATGTAGGGCACGACGCGCGGTTGCCGCGCCATAAGGCTCACGAGGCCCTCGCTGAGCCCAGCGGAGTACACGTACAGTAGCCGGAACCACGGGACCGAGGTTTCGGTGAGTAACGCGTCAAGCAGCTCCGGTAGCTTGGGACCGGACCGGCCGAGATCGCGACCATAGTGGCCGAGATCCTGCGCGACCAGATTGATCTCCTTGGCGCCCTGTCTCTCAAGCTCCTGAGCCTCGGCGACCAAGCGCTCGAGAGGCTCCGATCGATGCTTGCCGCGCATGAGTGGAATGGCACAGAAGGCACAGGTATGGTCGCAGCCTTCGGAGATCTTGAGATACCGCACATGTGGCCCTTCCCCCACGTACTGGCGGACGCCCGGGTGCCGGCCAGCCGGGTTTTCGCCAAGCAGACCACGCGCAACCAGCTCGGGAACGAGCGTCGGGAGCTCACGAAATCCCAGGAAGAGGTCCACCTCGGGCATCTCCGCAGCCAGTTCGGCGCGGTAGCGTTGGACCAAACAGCCGACCACAACGACCGCGTTGACCCGCCCCTGCTCCTTGAGGGCGGCAGCCTCCAGAATTGCGTCAATCGACTCGCGTTTCGCGGCGTCAATGAAACCACAGGTGTTGATGAGGATGACGTCGGCACCGGCGGGATCGGCGACCACCTTTGCTCCGTGGCCGACCAGGTTCCCGACGACCCGCTCCGAATCGACGGTCGCCTTGTCACACCCCAGAGACACGACGCCGAGCTTCACGACCGGTAGTTGCCGAAGGTGAGCTCGAGGCCGAAGTCCTGCTCCTGCAAGAACTGGATGACGTCTTGCAGGACATCCCTGGATGCCCCCGAAACGCGCAGCTCGTCGCCTTGTATCGCGATCTGCACCTTTTTGAACTTGCGCTCCTTCACTGCCTTGACGATCCTGCGCGCCGTGTCGGTGGGGATCCCCTGCTCGAGCTGAATCTCGCGGCGTACGGTCCCTCCGGCCGCCGGCTCTACCTCGCCAACCTGGAGGTTCTTCAATGGCACTCCCCGCTTGACCAGCTTCCCCTGGAGGATGTCGAAGAGTGCTTTCATCTTGAAATCGTCGTCGGCCACCAGGTCGACCTGTGCCTTGGCCCGGTCGAACGTCACGGCGCTCCGCGATCCCTTGAAGTCGTAGCGCTGGCGGACCTCTTTCATCGTCTGATTGACCGCGTTATCGACCTCTTGGAGATCGGCGCCGGTCGAGACGTCAAAGGAGGATTGGCCAGCCATGCTGCGCAATATATAGAGGACGGGGGACGGAAGGACAGCGACGAGAAGGGCAGTTCCCGCGGACCACAAGAGCGATCAACGCGGGATCCGCTCGTTACCCGAGAAAGCTCTCCAGTGCTCGAGCCCTGCTGACGTGGCGTAGCCGGGCGAGCGACTTTTCTTTGATCTGACGCACTCGCTCGCGCGTAATCCCCAGCATGCTCCCGATCTCCTCCAGCGTCATCGGCTCTTGCCCATCGAGACCGAAGTACAACCGCAGGATCTTGCCTTCGCGCTCCTTGAGCGTCGAAAGCACTTCTTCGATGGACTCTGACAACGCGTGCTCGAACGTCTCGTCGTCCGGACCTGGGTTTTGCGTGTCGGGGAGATAATCGAGGAGTTTGTTGTCTTCGCCCGGCGTGAGAGGAGCGTCGAGCGATAAGTGGCTCTGCGAGATGGAGAGGGTCTTGGCCACTTCGTCCTGGGAGATTTCCATTCCCTCTGCGATCTCCTCGACGGTGGGTTCTCGACCCAGTTCCTGGAGGAGGGCGGATGATCGCTTCCCGATACGATGGAGGGTTCCGGCGCGGTTCAGCGGAACCCGGACAATGCGGCTCTGCTCGGCCAGGGCCTGAAGGATGGCTTGCCGGATCCACCACACCGCGTAGGAGATGAACTTGATCCCCTTGGTTTCGTCGAACTTGTGAGCCGCCCGGATCAACCCGAGGTTGCCCTCGTTGATGAGATCGGAGAGGCTCACTCCCTGATTCTGGTACTTCTTGGCTACTGACACCACGAACCGCAGGTTACTGCGCACGAGTTTATCGAGCGATTCTTCGCACTGCTCGCGAATGCGCTGAGCGAGCCGCACTTCCTCTTCTCGATTGATGAGGGGGTACTGGCTGATCTCGCGCAGATACTGATCGAGCGAGCCTTCGTCCGACGGTACCTTCTTGGCCGAACTCATTCGCATGCGGTTTGATCCCTCCGGTGAGGGCTGGGCGCTACGCGCCGCCCGACACGATGAAGGATTCCCACCTGGGCGTTGGAACAACTCGGCGAACATGGTGAGAAGCTGACGACGGCGGTCCAACGATCCCAACTCGTTCAATCAGCATTTCCGTTTGCCCCGAGCGCGCGCCACTTGATCTCGGCGACCGGAACCGATCCGAGCCGCCGTGGCTTGGCAGTACGACATTGTTTGTCGTGAACACTCGATGGAACGGGGAAGGGTCCGTATGCATACCTGCACTTTACGTTACTCAGGCTCGATGAGCGGCGCAACCGTCACCGACCATCCCCGAGCACAAGCCCACGAGCGGAGTGCATTCCTGAGCTCGGCGTAGGGGCACTCGTGATCGACCGTCGCCGCGGCGCAGGCAACTCGATCGCCCGACGCAAACCGTACCCCGCGCACTCGGGCCAGCGGAATGCTGGCGAGTGCGTCTTCGTCCAGATTCGTGCCCCCAGCGTTGAGAATCACCGCGACGGCCCTGTACCGGTATCCCATGCGCGACGGTAACACCACCACGATTGCCACTGTGCATGGGACGGTTGCGGCACGAAACCAAAAAACGCACGAACCGTCGTGTCTCTCCCATCAAAAGACAGATCTACTCCGTCCGCTGTAGCCCATAGCGCTCGATCTTCTTGTAGAGATTGCTCCGCGGCATGTCCAACTTTCTCGCCGTCTCACTGACGTTCCACCCATTCTCAGTCAGTTTCGCCGCCAGGAACGTCCGCTCGGCTTGCTGCTTGAAGTCATCGAAGGTGTCGCACTGGACGAGTTGATTCATCCCCTCCAGCGGCACGTCCCCGCCTAGTCGGCCAACGTCGGTGGCGTCAACGGAATCCCCCGACGACAAGATCATGAGCCGCTCGACGGCGTTACGGAGCTCGCGAACGTTCCCCGGCCACTCTCGGACGCTCAGAGCCCGCACTGCTTCGGGGGCGACTTGCTTGCCCGCCAGACCCGGGTCCCGACCGAGATCGGCAACGAATCGCTCGATGAGCAGCGGGATATCCTCGCGCCGAGCCCTGAGCGGCGGCACCGAGATTGGTACGACGTTGAGGCGATAAAGCAGGTCTTCGCGGAATCGGCCGGTCGCCACTTCTTCTTCTATCGCCTTGTTGGTCGCGGCGATGACCCGCACATCGACCTGCACCGCCTTCGACGCTCCGACCCGCGTCACTACACCCTCCTGCAGGGCGCGGAGCATCTTGGCCTGGGCGGCGAGGCTCATGTCGGCGACCTCGTCTAGAAAAAGCGTGCCCCCATCCGCCTGCTCGAACTTGCCGGGCCGATCGGCGACCGCCCCAGTGAATGATCCCTTCATGTGCCCGAACAGCTCGCTCTCAATCAACTCTGACGGGATCGCCGCGCAGTTCACCTCGACGAACGGCTTAGTGGCGCGAGTGGATCGCGAGTGTACCCCCCGGGCCACAAGCTCCTTGCCGGTGCCATTCTCGCCCATGACCAGGACGCGGGCCGACGTCGGCGCCACCTTGGCAATCGTATCGAGCACCTCGCGGATGGCCGGACTCTCCCCGACGATCTCGTACTGATCCGATGCGTCGGCGCGGAGTCGCTCGTTTTCGCCCGTGAGGGCAACGCGCTCGAAAGCGTTGCGCAGTGTGAGCAGGATCCGGTCCGTGTCCAGCGGCTTCTCGAGAAAATCGTACGCACCGAGCTGGGTGGCCTCGACGGCGGTCTAAATCGTTCCATGGCCGCTGATCATCACCACGTGCACCGCCGGATCCATCTCCCTGAGCGCCGACAGCGCTGCGAGCCCGTCCATACCCGCCATCTTCACATCGAGAAAGACGAGATGTGGATGGAACTCTTTGAACACAGAGAGCGCCCGATCTCCCGACGAGGCCGTTCGGACCTCGATTTCCTCGTACTCGAGCAATTGCCGGAGGGCATCGCGGACTCCCTTTTCGTCATCAACAACCAGCACGCGCCTAGCCATCAACGCCCCCGCCGGTAAAAGGTCACTCCCTCCGGGCGGATCCGTACATCCCGCACGGTGCGGGGGACGGAAACCGGAATCGCACCATCCGAGCGACCGGTCAACGTATTCACCAACTTGGGAATCACGACCCCGGGGAACGGGAACGAACGAACCACGAAACTGTCCGGTACCCACGCGAGCATGCCGTCATCGACCCCACGAGGCCCCCCCGAAACCCGCAATGGCTCTCGCTCGCCGAGGGCCGCGGCGAACGGCCCCAGCAGCTCGCGGCCCAGGATGCGCGTGGCCACAGAGGCCCGGAGCGTGAGGCGGTCGTCGTGGAGGGTCACCTCGATCGAGTCGAGCGCGTCCCGCGCCCGTGGCTCGAGGCCCGCCTCGATGATCGACGCCATCTCGCTCGGTGTGAGCTCGACGACCTCCGGACCGTCGGGGCGCTCGATCGCGCCCTGCTTCATGAGCGCGGATCGCAGCGCGACGATGGACGCGCCGCCGGTCGCGGCTGCGGTAGGGAGCGGCCCGCGCGGCCCATCGACACCCCGCAGCGACCCGAAGGCGCCCCCAATCTGGCCGCGGTAATGCCACCCGGCGATGCCACCGAGCACGACGAACACCAAGCAGCCCACCATCGCGAACGTACTCTTGAGGCAGCCGGCCATTACCCTGTGAACACTAAAGGAAGCGACCGGCGAAGGCTGTAACGAGCCCCACGTGCGCTCAGGTGGCTCTCCATGAGATCGATGGACGGAACCGGCACGTCGGTCTCGTAGGGAAGCTGGTCGAGGACGTCGCCAAGTCCGGCGAGCGCGCGCTGATCCGAACCCTTCTTGACGCGACCCAGCGTGAGATGTGGGCGGAATGGACGGCCCTCAATCGGGAATCCCACCCCTTCGAGCTGCCGCTCGAGCCGATCCTGCAGCAGCTCGAGCGCCGGGACATCGCCACATCCAACCCAAACGACTCGCGCGTTCGCGGGCGTTGGAAACGCGCCAAACCCACCGAGCGGCAGCTCGAACTCGCGTGCGTCGCCAATCGCTTGCTCGAGTGCACGCTCGACGGTCGCCAGTCGCTCGTCGGCAACGTTTCCGAGAAACTTCAGGGTGAGGTGCATGCTCTCGGGCGCGACCCAGCGCACCGGGAACTCCGCCGATCGAAGCGGGGTGGCCGCCTCCCAAACATCGCGCCGGACAGCCCCTGGAAGGTTGATCGCGACGAATAGCCGGGGCACTCAGGCACGCTCCGCCAACAACTCGACGCTGGACTCGCCGCCGCCGAGCAGCTTACCCCGTCGATACCCGTCGAGGTCGAGCGTCACGCGCGAGAACCCCAGCAACAGAAACCGATCGCGGATACGGCATTGATAGAGCCTGACGAGCGGGAACTCGCTGGGAGCCACCTCGAGCCGCGCTTCCTGACCGCGATGTCGAACTCGCAGATCTCCCGTGACTCCGATCGATCGCAGGACCGCCTCCCCGTTTTCCACCTGCCGGAGGCGGGTTGGGGTGACCGACAGCCCGTACATGACCCGGCTGGCGAGACACGGGGCGGCAGGCGCATCCCAAACGGGGATCCCGAGCGCTCGGGCCTCTCGCCGGATGTGTGCTTTCGTGTAGCCTGCTTCCACGAGCGGCGATCGAATACCGTGCTCGGCAGCTGCCTTCGACCCCGGGCGATGGTCGTCGAGATCATCACTGTTCGTCCCGTCGACGATGCAGGAGAACTCGTGGCGAGCGGCGACGTGCTCGAGCTGGTTCCACAGCTCGTGTTTGCAGAAGTAGCATCGACTGGGGGTGTTTGCCGCGTAACGGGTGTCGCCGACTTCGCCGGTGGGGACTTCGATCACCCGAACGTCGAACATGCCGGCGACGCCAAGCGCTTGCCGATACTGCGTCTCGGACAGGGAGGCACTCACGCCGATCGCAGCCGCCGACCGCTCGCGCCCGAGGACCCGACGCGCGACCACTGCGAGGAGCGCAGAGTCTACCCCGCCGGAATAACCGATCAGGAGCGAGGGGAATGTTCGCAGGAGATCGGCGAGCGGAGACGAGCTGCTCATGCGGCTATAGATAACCGGGGCCGGTTTGCAAAGGAAGCGGCGGAGCCCTGGCCGGGCACACCTCCCACACGCACTATTGTCCCACTGGACTGTGTGTGGGACAGCTGCGCCGGTGCGACACCTTTGGGACCGGGGGAACCAATGATGCGTACACTCTGGGTCGCCGTGCTTGCGGCGGGTGCGCTTTGGGCTGCGGGAGCGCTCGCCGTTGAGCATCGGCAGGGGCCCACCGTGATGGCGCTGCGCTTCATGGCGGGCTGCTGGAGGGGGCAATTTGCGCGCGGGGCTGGGACCGGGATCATCGAAGAACATTACACGGAACCGTCGGACAACACGTTGCTGGGGACGACCCGCTATCTCCTGGAGCAACGCACCATCCAATACGAGCTAACGGTTATTACACAGGACAGCGCCGGCGTGTGGATGATCCCCTACCCCGGCGGCCGCCGCTCTGAACACGCGTTTCTCTTGACGGGGGTGACGGAGAATAGGGCCATCTGTGAGGCACCCGAACACGACTACCCCAAACGCATCATCTATCGAGCCGACGGCGACTCCGTACTTCGGGCAAGCATCGACGCGGGCCCTCGAAACGAACGTCCGCGCACCTGGACCATGACACGATCTAAGTGCCCGTGATTGTCTCTCGCGCCGACGTCTTGCGTTTTAGGCGTGCTAGGTCGGGCGGAGGCGTCTACCCGTGGTCCGGATCGGACCGATTGAGGTCAACCGGATCGACTGTCGCGTGATCTGCTGCCTCGAGCGCGACGAGCGCGGCCCCCAGGGTGCGGCGCGCGTCGATCAGCCGCACCAACCCCTCGCCGACGTCAGTTGCGGTCGGCTGCGCCCTCCCGTGCCTCTCCCCGGCCGACGAGGCCGCCGCGTTCCCGGACGTGTTTCGGCCGGTGGCTTGGTCCAGGACGAGTAGTTGGTGACGGACGGCCTCCAGCGCAGTCGAAATCACTCCGGTTTCCAGAGACATCAGCCCCCCTGGGTGGGACAGGCGCGTATCGTGAGGATCAGTTCCGGAGTCAGGAGCTGCGTGCTCTCCGGGAGGGTGCTGTCGGGCTTGATGTGCACCACTGCTCGCCCACACTCGGCCACGGCCTGCCGGTAGTCCACGCCCGTCGATCCGGTCAGCAGCTCCCCAACGGCACACCCGTTGAGGGCCCCGATCAGCCCTAGTACGAGAGCCTTCATCGCTCGTCCCCCTCAGGTAACGTGAGGATCGGCGACAGCAGGAGGTTTCTTGAGTTTTGGGGGTCCGGTGGGAGACTCACCCCGTGACGTCCCGGAACATCTTTGCGCTTTGTTCGGGACTCACGGATACGACGGCGACGCCTGATGCCGATTCGAGGCCCGCCGGAATGCTCATGCGCGGCTGAATCCGCGCGTGCCAGCGGAACGCCCCGCGCCCGGCGCTTTGAGGAACGGAGACGATGACGACGTTACAGTCCGGATCGTCAAGGGCCTGTTCCACACGCCTGAGCGTCTCGCGGAGCACGTGCGCGAAGACCGCTAGAGAGGCCCCCGGTTCCTCCGTGAGACTCGCTCCCGCTTCGGTCGGGACGATCCAGGTCTCTCCCGCCCACCGCGGGGCATAGGGACAGAAGACCACGAAGCCCTCCCCGGCACGTATCACACGTGTGTCCGCCCCGAGCTCGGCAGCGATGACGTCGTCGTACACCGACCGCCCAGTCGTCTCGTAGTACCCGCGCGCGACCCCGAGCATCCTCGCGCTGCTCGGCGAGTCGACAGGAGTCGAGATGAGCTGCCAGTGGGGGTGGGTGAGGGAGGCACCGGAGCCGATCCCATGGTTCTTGAAGACCGTGACGAGCGAGGCATGGTTCTCTGCCTCGACGACCTTGCAGCGCTCCTGCGCGACGCCCAGCACGGCACGGCCAACACGGGAATCACGGGACGCCAGCGCGGGTCGATGGTTCCGGCCTTCCACGATGACCTCATGTCGGCCGAGGGCCGGGATCGAGGTGAAAGGCGCGGGGGGCGCGGCACCGTTGGCGCTCGGTGTCCCGCCCAGCGCCGGGTACTTGTTCGGGACCAGGCGCGCGAGCCAGTCGCCAATCTCGGGAAAGCGGGTGATCTCGGGCGGCGTGCACGACTCGTTCCCGGGACAAAATGGACACGCGGGATCGAACTCCGGGCGGGCAGCTACTGGCGCCGCCGAAACCCGCTGCACTGGGCGGCGAGCCCGCTCCGCCGCTACTACGACCCACTCTCCGGTAGTCGGGTCTCTCCTCAGCTCCGGCACGCCACTACGAAGCCTTACGCATGCCGCGCCGGAAGCGCTCGGGATCGGCCGCAAACTGCGCGCGCGAGCCCTCGCCGTTGAAATGATACGTTCGCCCCTGATAGACCTCCTGCAGGGAGGTGGCCGGATCAATGGCGATACCCGAGACCGGGTCGCGTTCCTCGCCACTCAGGGCAGCCATTGCCACCGGGGTATGCCGAGGGACCCGGCGTCCCAGCAGGGACGCGTACAGCTTCAGTTCGTCTGCGATCAAACGCGTGAGCAGGAACCGGTCGCGCACGAGCTCCCGGCCTGCCCGCGCGAGCTGTCGGGCACGGCGGGGGTGTCGCACCAGCTGAACGATGTTCTCGGCGCATTCCTCGACGGTATCGATGAGCGCGCCACCCGAACCGCCGGGCATCTGGAGCGGTATGCCGCCGCTTCCCCTGGCGACCATGGGCGTGTCCTTCCACAGCGTCTCGGATACGATGAGCCCAAACCCCTCGCGGGTGGACATTTGAATCGCCACGTCGGCCAAGCGCTGGAAGGCGTTGACCTCCATGTTGCCAACACCGTTGAGATTCGTGTGGAGACCGATGTCCCTATCGCCCTCGGTGGCAGCGCGGACCTGCTCGTAGATCTCGCAGCCTTCCGGATCGTCCAGGGCCATCGATCCCACCATGGCGAGCTGAAGGCCAGGGATCTCCTCCCGCGCAAGCCGGTATGCTTCGATGGCCCCGAGCGGGTCCTTCCACGGATCGAAGCGGCTCACTTGGGCCACGAGCGGCCTGTCGGGATCCACCCCGATCCACTGGAGCATGCGCTTCGCCGTCGACGGCTTCAGCACCATGTTTTTCGGGCTCTCGGGATCGATGGCCGGCGGGATGATCTCCACGCGCTCGAGCGGGATGTCGGGCGGGACGAACCCGCCGAGAGTGAAGACGGCCGCGTCGTAGTGCCGGACGTACGGCCGGAGAAACGCCCACGTTTCGGCGTTCGGCCGAGCCGTATCGATGTGGCACCGCCAGATCCACTTCCCATCCCGCCGGCCATGGTACTCGGTCAGCCCGAGGGGCTGTGGATCGTGAATGAAGTACAGATCGTATTCGGATTCGAGCAGCGCCGCGTTGGCCTTGGAGTTTGCGACGTATGTCTCGCGGTCTATCTGGGTCAGGCCGCGCTCCGAGCCCTGGAGCCCATTGTGCATCGCCTTGGTCGCTCGGAAAAACGCTTCGCCACCGGTGATGATCTTCCACGTCGCGTCGAGCCCGAGGTCCCGCAGCAGCGGGATCTCCGAACGCAGGATCTCCGCGACCCCTCCGCCGTACGGCGTGGCATTCAAATGGAGCACGCGGACACCCTGAAGCGATTTGGCCAGTGCGCGAAGTTGATCGATCACGTCCGCGCCGGCGCTGGCCGCGTAGGCGTCGATCCGATGTTTGCCCACGTCAACGGACTGGAGCATTCCGGAGCCCCTTTCGGTGAGGGCGCGCCCTCCTCCCAACCGGGAACCACAGCGCTACCCCCGGGACACATAGATGATCGGAGTATCGGCGGGGCCAGCCCGAACTGGAGTGTCTCAGCGTTGAGGGGTTGGAGGGCGCCGTGGAGGCGCCATGGTATATTGCTGGCGTCATGGCCCAATCCGTACGGCGGCGCCCGCCGTTGCGCACCACGGGTGTCCTCGCGCTTATCACCGCGGGGCTGACGATACCCGCCTCGGCCAGGCAACGGCCGCCCGAACCCACACCCGCCCCGAGCTCCGGATCGCAAATCGAGGTCTACCTGGTCACGATGGGGCCGGGCGAACAATCCTGGGAACGCTTCGGCCACAACGGCATCTGGGTACGAGATCCCGGGCACGGGGTCGACGCGGTCTACAACTACGGACTGTTCAGTTTCGAGCAGGATGGGTTCCTGCTGCGCTTCCTGCGGGGACGGATGATGTACTGGATGCAGGGGCTCCCTGCCGAATCGCATCTAGAGTGGTACCGCAGCGCCAACCGGTCGGTCTGGATTCAGGAACTCAACCTTTCCTCGGCACAACGCGTGGAGATTCGAGACTTCCTGTTGTGGAACGAACGCCCCGAGAACCGCCTCTATCGGTACGACTATTACCTGGACAATTGTTCCACCCGGGTCCGTGACGCCATCGACCGAGTGCTTGGGGGGCGAATTCAGGAGCAGACCCAGGATGCCCGGCCGGGCACAACGTTTCGCTTCCACACGCGTCGTCTCACTACCGCCGACCTGCCGTTGTTCACCGGCTTGACGATCGGTTTGGGACGTTTCGTCGACCGCCCCATCTCGGTCTGGGAGGAGATGTTCTTGCCGCTCAAGGTCAGGGAACATGTCCGCGACGTGACCGTTCTCGCTGCCGACGGCCGCGCCGTTCCCCTCGTGCGATCGGAGCGAACGCTCTTCGAGAGCACCGTACCGCCGGAGCGCACATCCCCTCCGACCTGGTGGCCGGGCTACCTCGTGTTGGGCCTCGGCCTCGCAACCGTGTTGGCGGCGCTCGCGAGAACGGCCACGAGCAGCGACGGCGCACGTATTGCTTTCGCCGCAACCGCAACGATCTGGGCGTGCGTCTCGGGTGTGCTGGGAACCATCCTCGCCGCTCTCTGGCTTCTCACCGACCACACCGCCGCCCACTGGAACGAGAATCTGCTGCTGTTCAGCCCGCTCACCCTCGCGCTCGCGGCCGTCATTCCCTTTTCCGTTCGTGCGTGGCCGCGTGCCGCGAGATGGGCGAAGGGACTCAGCCTCGCCGTGGCGGTCCTGGCTTTGCTCGCATTAGTCGGAAAGGTATTGCCAGGCTTTTACCAGGCGAACGGCGAGCTGGTCGCGCTCGCTCTACCGCCTACCCTGGCGCTCGCGTGGGGGGTTCGGAGGGTGGTGACACAATGAGTCATCACCGTCCATCTCGATCCCGTTCACTTCGTAGCTGGCGCACAAAGGCCTCATAGGACGAAACCTCGGGCGCCAACGTCACGAGCCTTTCGGCTTGTTGAAGAGCTGCCTCGAAGTCTCCGCGCTCCCGGTGAACGCTCGCCAGGCCAAGCAATAACTCCCGATCGAACGGGTGTCGGCGCACGGCCCGATCCAGCACGGCAACGGCTTCGCGCGGGCGGCCGGTCGAGTGAAGGGCGATCCCATACACATAGGCGAATCGCGCGTGGTCGGGCTCAAGTTCCGTCGCGCGCCGTAGCGCTGTCATGGCCTCATCAGTCCGCTTCCCACGCACGAGCAGGAGTCCCAGAGCGTGATGCGCGGCTGCATGATCGGGGCTCGCGGCAAGCGCCGCCTCGATAAAGGCTCTGCCCTCGGAGTCGCTGCCCTGGAGCCGCCTGAGATCTGCGAGGTTCACGTAGGCCGGAACGAATGTGGAATCGCGCTCGATCGCTGATAGGAATGAGGATTCGGCTTCGCCGAAGCGCCCACCGTAGAGATGGACCAACCCGATGTTGAGGTGGGCTTCCGGCCGATCTCGATTGACGAGCTCGGCCGCGACGTAACTCGCGAGTCCCTGCTCAAGCGCCGCCCCCTCCTGGGGCGACAGCTGCGACCGAGCCACCGGTGCAAGCACGCGCGCTGCTTCGTTTCGCACGGCGCGGATCGAGTCGGCCAGCAACCCGGCGACCAGGCGGTGACGGTCGTTCGGGTCCAGCCGCTCCACCGCACCAGCCGCGGCAAGGCGCACCAGGGGATTCGGGTCCCGGCTCGTTTCGGCGACGGTCCGGCGGTACGCCGCTCCGATATGCTGCCCAAGGAGGCCAATCCCCGTCGCCCGAACGATGCCTGGCTGCGTCGTGTCCGTCGCAAGCGTAATGAGGGGACCTTTGGCTTTCGGATCGCCCTTCCTGGCGAGGTGAAAGGTCTCGGCGAAATGCAGTGGGCGGGCCGGCCCGTACCGCCTGGCCACCGCACTGGCGGCCCAGGCTGCGCCCCGGTCGGCGTGACACGCCGTGCACGGGTTGGGGACGTTGAGGCTCACGCTCAGGTCGGGGCGTGGAATTCGGAAGCTGTGATCCCTCCGAGCATCCACCCCCATATAGGTGCGTGCCGGCATGTGACACTCCACGCAGCGCGCACCTCGTGAATCCGTCTCGTGGAAATGGTGCCTCCGCGTATCGTAAACCAGAGACTCGTGACAGACCCCGCAGAGCGCGTTCGTCGAGTCACGAACCTGCGTGCTGTGCGGATCGTGGCAGTCGCTGCACGTGACTCCCCGGGCGTACATGCGGCTCTGAAGGAACGACCCGTAGACGTACACCTCGCCCTGAATCTGCCCGTCGGCGTAATAGAGGTCCTCCTCGAGCAGCGAGGGATGGTAACCGTTCAAGAAGGGGGCGCCGACGGCTGGCCGATCGACTAGCCTGCGCCGCCTCGAGTGACACGGTGCGCACGAATTCAGCTCCGATTCCGCACCGCGCGGTCCGGACCGCGTCGCCGTACGCTCCCCTTTCCGAAGCGTCCACCGCGGGCCTCCCGCGTTTCCAGGAGACACTGTCAGCCCCCTCAGTCCATCGGCCTCGGGCTCTTCCGCTCGGGCCCAGGCCACGTGCCGCGACCCCTGACCATGACACGCCTCGCACGAGACGTCGACGTCGGACCACGCGGTGGAGTAGCGGTCGGCTTCCCCGTCATAGTTCTTCTCGAGCCCCGTGGAGTGACACTCGGCACAGTTGGCATTCCAGTTCTGGTTGCGCGCCGTCCAGTGGACTGGATGATCGGCGTTGACGTCCTCGTCGGGATAGAGGTGGAACCAGCGTTGGCCACCCTGGGACTCTAGGCGAGCGTCCCAGGCCACACCGAGCGCCTGAAACCGCCCGCCGGGCAGCTCAAGGAGGTACTGCTGGAGCGGGCTCGCGCCGAACGTGTACGCGACGCGAAACTCGCCGACGGAGCCGCTGGAACCCGTCGTTCGCACGAAGAAATCGCCTCTCTTCTTGTAGAAGGACGTCGACCTGCCGAAATACTCGAACTGGGTCCCCGCGAAGTCGCCCAGCACGGTCTCGTCGGAGGCGACCTGCATGGCCAGGTCGTGATGGGAGCCCTCCCACCTGTCGCTTTCGGCCGGATGGCATTCCGCGCAGACCACGCCGGTGACGTAGGACGGCGGCTTGCCCGACATGTCGCAACCAAGCGCCGTGGCAGCGAGCGCGGCGAACAGCGCTGGGCGGTGGGCGGTGGCGGTTGGCACGCCGGATACTAGCACGCGGGAGCAGCGGGCGGCGGTGGGTTGGCCGTCAGCCTCTCCGCAGTGGCCAATCGTGGGGACGGCAATGGCCGCGAAGATCGACCCAGACGGTGGGATTGGAGTTAGTTCACATCCGTCTTAGAGCCCTGCGATACGCTGATCTCGGGCAGCTCCTGTCATGCCCGATCGCCAGCCTTGCTTTGGCCGTTCGCTCAACGTCACCAACCGTCGCCGTGATCAGGAATGTGTACTCGCCAGGTGACGTAACGCGAGCGGTGGCTGGCTCAGCAATTTCATCGGAACAGCCCGCGTAGCTCACGACGAGGGACAACACGGCCGCGGCCGACAACGTCGAGTCAGCTCGTCTCCTCCGAGCCGGCACGGCGAGGGTGGCAAGCCCGAGTGCGAGCGCTCCGGAGGCCTGACCCGATGTCTCCCCACCCCCGTGGCCCCACCACCACCGTAGCCCAGACTGAGCCCGTCGCGGGCTCGAGTCCGACCCAGCTAAGTTGTCCCATCAGGCGATCCGTCCAACCCAAACACAGGTTCACCGATGAGCCAGACCACGCATCAGGAGCCCTGGGAACGCCTCGAGGCTATCATCCGCGCGCAGCGAACGGAGGAGCTCGGCCCATTCCTGCATGAGTTGCCTCCAGGCGAGCAGGCCCGTACGCTCTCCCGGCTCACGGACGCCGACAGGGAAGCCCTCCTTCGGCTGATCGGTCCCCATGAATCCGCCGAGGTGCTCGAGCATCTCTCAGACACGCAGGCCGCCGAGATCATCGAGGAGCTGCCCGCCGACCAGGCAGCCGCGATCGTCGACGAGCTGCCGAGCGACGAGCGGGTCGACGTGCTGGGCGAACTCGACACGGCCGATGCCGACGCTATCCTCCGGGAAATGGAGCCGGAAGAGGCCAACGAAACCCGGGAGCTCCTCCAGTTCGTACCGGACACCGCCGGTGGCCTGATGATCACCGAGTACCTGGCCTACCCTCGGACGTCAACCGTCAGCGGCGTCGTAGAAGACCTGCGTCGGTTTGGAGAGCGCTACTCGGACTACGATATCCAGTACGCGTACATCACCGACGAGACCAAGACGCTGGTCGGGGTGCTGCGCTTGAGGGACTTGCTGTTGTCGCCTGGCGACCGGCGGCTCGACGAGATCATGCTTCCCAACCCCTTGCGGCTCCGGACCGACGACTCGTTGGAAAAACTGGAAGTCCTGTTCGACGAGCACGCGTTCTTTGGGATGCCGGTCGTCGCGGACGGCGGACAACTGGTCGGCGTGGTGCGCCGGGAAGCCGTGGAGGAGGCGCTGGGCGAGCAGGCGACGGAGACCTATCTCAAGATGAGCGGCCTCTTCGGCGAGGAAGAGCTCCGCACCATGCCGATCTTCCGCCGCTCGTCACGACGACTTGCGTGGCTGTCCATCAACATCGTGCTGAATGTGTTCGCCGCCAGCGTAATCGCTCTTTATCAGGATACCCTCACGGCGGTCATTGCCCTGGCCGTGTTTCTGCCCATCATCTCGGACATGAGCGGATGCTCAGGCAATCAAGCGGTTGCGGTGAGCATTCGTGAGCTGACCCTGGGACTCGTCAAGCCGTATGAGTTCTTGCGGGTGGTAGTCAAAGAGGGCGCCGTTGGGATCATCAACGGCCTGGCGCTTGGCATCCTCCTCGGGCTCGTCGCGGTAGCCTGGAAAGGCAACTGGTTTCTCGGCCTCGTGGTCGGAGGCGCGCTCACGCTCAACACCGTGGTGTCGGTGTTCCTCGGCGGAGTCGTGCCGCTCGCACTCAAGCGACTCAACATGGATCCCGCCGTCGCCTCGGGACCAATCCTCACCACTGTGACCGACATGTGTGGGTTTTTCCTCGTGTTGAGCCTGGCGTCTGCGATGCTGCCGTTGATCGTGTGATTGGTGAGTGGCGTTTCGAGGAGTGGCAAGCGGCGAATGACAGCCGAGGTCACTGCGCGGTGTTTGCGTCCTGGCGGGCGACGGCCTCCGCCCACGTTGGCGGTAGGTCTCTTCCATACACCTGCCAGCGGGTGGACCTCGTCTCGCCAATGTCGGCGCGGATCGTAAGCATAGTTTCTTTGTGAACGCCTCCGAATGCGAACTCGCGGAGCGTGCCTTCGTCTTCCCATACCGACAGAGTCCAGAACCGTCGCTCTATAGGCATGGGCGAGGAGCAGTGCGAGCGCCCTTCAGTCAGTGCGAGCTTTCGACAGCACCAGCACGGCTGCCTCTTTCGGCCAGTCGCCTTCGCTCGTTACGCTCTCCAACCACTGCGTTAACAACGACGGCGTCGCGAAGTGACCGAGCCGACCCAGGACGTAGGCAGCATACCAACCCGCCCACTGATCGTCCCGTGCGCCGCGCAGCACGCTGGATTCGTATTCGTGATGAGCGTTCCCAGCATCGGCCAACGCAGCCCGCAACTGCTCTTGGGTGGGTACCGTAGCCATACTCAGAACTCCTTCCGCGATTATCCCGACAGGTCGCGCCCGGATCGTTAGCTCCGAGCGGGCTGTGATTGGTCGGCCACGATCGACTCACCGAATCCCACCATGTTCCCGCTGCGATCCACTATCCGAAAGTCACGGACGCCAAACGGGCGATCGGCCAATGGCAAGATGATCTCGGCGCCGCGTTCGACGCAGGCCGCGTAGTACGAGTCAACGCCCTGCAGTTGAAAGTAGACGTACGACGGGTGGGAGGGCGCGAACCGCCCATCCGAGACGAGCTGGAGTTCCAGACCGTCGCGGTGCACTCCGACCCGGGCCGGAGGATCTCCCCACTGCCACGAGACCGCAAAACCGAGTTGCTGGATATAGTACGCCACATCCCGGCCGAGATCACGAACCGCGAGTACGGGATGAACACTGCTGAACGTGACCGCTTCGTCGACAAGGGCCATAGACGTTCTGGGTCTTTTTCCGTGTAGTCGGTGCAACGACTTGGGCTCCGCAACCTGACACTACGATCACCAACCAGAACCTACAACGCCGCCTATGGCGCGGCGACCGACCACACTCGACCCCTCAGCTCGATGGAAACGAGTGCCGCGACACGGAAACCCCGCACCCCGAACCTAAATGTTTTCGACCGGGACGACCTGACCAAGGTGCGCCTCGCGGATGATCGGGTGCTGGATATCGGCAAAGAGCTGGCGCCGTGGGACGCGGGAGACACTGGGCTCTTCTATTGCACCCGCGCGCTCTTCGAAGGACTCGATTGCGCACGGCGTTTGGGGGATGGGTCGCTCGCGGGCGCCATCCGGGCGTGCGCACAGGCCGGTGCCGTGCGCGCGGTGGACGTGACTGGCCTGGACTGGCTGGATGTCGATACGCCCGCCGCACACCAGGAAGCCACCCGGCGCCTCGAGCGCAGCCTGACGAAGGGCCGCGAGGACGGCTTCGTCTCGCAGTACGGCAATCGCCGCGTTTCCCTCCGCCTGTCCGCGCTGCTGGCCCGCACGGCGCTCACGCCCAACCAGCTCACCGGCGCGAGCTTCGCCCTCGCATTGCTCGGGGCGATCGCGCTGGCGGTGCCCAGTCACGGGTGGTGGCTCGTCGGAGGGATCGCCATCCAGTTCGCCTCGATCCTCGACGGCTGTGACGGCGAGATCGCGCGCCTCAAGTTGATCCACTCCCCGCGGGGCGGGTGGCTCGACACCATGCTGGACCGATATGCCGACGTCGCGCTTGGCGTCGCAGTGACGGTGTCCGCCGCACGCACCAACCCGTCGGCGGTCCTCTGGCTTGGCGGCTTCCTCGCCGTCACGGGGTTCCTGCTAGCGAGCTACGTGACGAAGGAGTTCGAGCTGCGGTTTGGATATGCCTATCCCACCACCATGGTCAACCGCCTCAAACGCCGGGACCTCCGGATACTGACCGTGGCGGTGGGGGCGATCGTCGGGTTCCCTTACGTGGCGCTGATGGCGGTGGGCGCCCTGGCACACGGGGCGGTGCTGCACATTCTCGTGTCCGGGATACCAACCCGTGTCCCGCCGCAGGAGCTGACGGGCAGGGACCGGCACGCGCAGGGTTCGGGCGCACGCGTCACGCGCTAGACCGGAGGGCGATCACCCGCCTGCGATCGTCTGACGCGCCGCGCGGGAGCGACTGCCACTGGACGTGCTCAGCCCGGCGCCCACGCGAGCACGCGGCGCCTCGCGGCTGGTGGAATTGAAGCAGACGGGGCCCGCCGGCCTGCACCGGACGAGGCCCCGCCGCATGTCGCCTCCCGCGAAGCGAGTTCTAGGCGTCGAGTTTGGTGACGTTCTCGGCAGCCGGGCCCTTCTGGCCCTGAACGACGTCGAACTCCACTTGCTGGCCCTCGCGCAAGCTCTTGAAGCCTTCGCCCTGGATCGCGGAATGATGCACGAAGCAGTCTTTCTCGCCGTCCTCACGGGTGATGAAGCCGAAGCCCTTGCTGTCATTGAACCACTTCACGGTGCCCTTGGTACTCATTTCCGTACTCCTTGGTGTCTGTGATGTTCGTCGGAGTCCGGACGTGCCGTACGTACCGATCGCTCATCAGCTGTTCGCGGTGTTCGCCCCCGCGTGGGCTGCCGTCGAACGGTCCTGAGACCGTTGCGAGCGGCGCGAATCTGTAACGAAAACGAAAAAGGGGATCTGCAGCGTTGCCAGATTCCCTTTTCAGTGTTCTCCGGTATTCACAGCGCGCTACGTTGCGCGCATTATACCCCGCCCCAACGTAACAATCGGCTGGTCATTGCGAAAGAGGCAGGTACCTGACGACCATGACCTATTGGGTCGTCATGGCCACGCCAGTCGAAGATCGGTTAGCGGACTTGGAGCACCGGCTCAAAGGGGACGATTTCTCCGATCTTCGGCCCTTTGGGAAGGCACTCACGCTCGGCCTCAAGGGCGCTCGCAGCCGGCCCGATGGGAAGGCCGTCTGGGAGGAGGAGGACGACTGCGCTCCCCCTTGGGCTCAGGAGCGCGAGGCCGTGCTGGACGAGCACTTCACCGATATCCAAGTGGACGCCGTCGGACCGGGCTATGGTTGGCGCGCCATATCCCACCTCCCGATGCTCTTTCCGGCGCTTTAACCGACGGGAGGCTCACCCGACAGACCCCCTTCAGCCACCTCCCTGCCCGCACAATGGCGGGCTTCGATATTCATTCACCGATTACTCTCCGCCGAGCTGCGCGCCGGCGACAGGCAGGTCGGCTATTCCGAATCGGGGGGGGTCGCCACCAACCCTCGCACCTCCACTTCCTGCCGGTCAGATATGCGGTCACGCCCGCGATCTAGACGTCACCGAGTACAACCGGTTGGACGCAGCCTCCTCCGCGGTGGGTCGTCACATCGAGCGTCGCGCTGTGCCCTGGCTGCCGTTCACGTTCTTCGGTACGCTTCCGTACGCTATCTCGTGGCGTGAAAGCGACGTTCTTCAGTGACTCCGCCTTCACATTTAGCCACTGAGCCCAGGCAGCCGACACCACGGTCCGGGTATGGAAAGCTGCCGGTTCTGCGTTCTCCTGTCCCTCCTGCCCGCGTTGCCCCTGGGGAAAGAGCCGGAGAGGGGCTCGCCACCGAACGCAGGGCTCAGTGCCTAGTGGTGGCCGCGAGTCGGGGGCCTAAAATCTTTCATACCACCCCATAGGGCTAAACTTTGCCGTATCCGATGCGGCGGAGTAATGGCATGACGTACAGTCGACGCACTCCTGCCGCTGATCAGCGTTCGCCCCGATGAAATCCCTATTCTGACAGATTTCGCATAGCCCATATGAAACGGGACCGAAGGTGCACTTCATCTCGCACCACTCAGCGTTGGTGCAGCCACTTTTGCTGTGACACTTTCGGCAGAGCCACATCGTGTCCTTCGTCCCTCCGGTCAGGCTAGGGTAACAAGACCACCCTCCCCACTGGCTCGCTCCGTGTGAGCGCATCGATTCCCTTCTGGAACTCATCAAGCGGTAGGGTACGATCAACCACTGTCGTGACGGCTCCGCGGGAGACGAGCTCGACAGCCTGTTTGAGCTCCGCGAGTGTGTTCCCCACGGCTCCCATGACACTTGCCTCAGTGATGACGAGCTGAATGGGATGGACGGTGTAACTGTCTTCCGAGTAGCCGATGAAGACCAGCCGGCCCCGCTTAGCGATCACCTTCGTACTCTCCTCCATCGTGGCCTTGGTAGCGACCAGCTCCATGACAACGTCCGCGCCGTGCCCCGCCGTGATATCGCGCACCCGCTCGGCAACCGAATCGGCCGTTGCCTCGATCGCGTGAGCGGCTCCAAGAGACATCGCCTTCTCGAGTTTGGCCGGTGTCCGGCTCACGGCGATCACCTCAGCGCCGGGCGTGGCAGGCAAGTTGGACGATCCCAAGCCCCACCGCACCGATCCCGTATCCAGCACAACGTTCCCGGCTGAGACGCGGGCCAGGTTCATTGCGTGGATCCCCGTCGTGACGCTACACCCTATCGGGGCCGCCGCCTCATCACTCAGGTGGTCTGGGAGCGGGATGCAGTTTCGGGCCGGGACCTCGAGCGCGCTGGCAAACCCGCCGTCCGAGATGAAGCCGTACTCTGCCACGAGCGCCCCACACAGGTTCTCATCACCCACGAGACAGTGCCGACACCGTCCGCAGCCAACGTAGTAATAGACGATCACCCGCTGCCCTTCCTCGAGCTCGGTCACACCGGCGCCTACCTGCGCCACGCGGCCGACCACTTCGTGCCCGAGCGTAACGGGCTGTCCACCCAGGTCGAGGAGGCCGGACAAGAAATGCAGCTCCGTATGGCAGAGACCGGCTGCCTTGACCTGTACAACCACCTGGCCCGGTTCAGCAGTCGGAGGGGGAACTTCCTCTAACTGCAACGGCTGCTTCGGCCCATGGTAACGAACGGCGTGCATACCTGCAGGCGGCCCGGTCACGGCCGAACTGTAAAGTCGACGGTGTCGGCGGGCTCCACGATCCCGACGGTGACGCTCGGCGCCGCTTCACCACCACACGCGCAAACGGCGAGGACGACGCTCGAGATGCAACCTTTCACCGGAGCTCTCGCCTGCGCCAACCGATGGCTGCCTTCATCACGCGCGACGGCGAGGGCCGCATTGAGAAAGGCGGCTGATCATGCCGCCCCTTACCGCCCACTGGTTCGTCGTGACGAGGCAGGATCACACGGAGAAGCTTATCCCACACCCGCAGTTCCCCGTCTCGTTAGGGTTCTGAAAGACGAATCGCGATTCCTGCATTGACGAGATCCAATCGACGATCATCCCATTGATGTACTGTGCGCAGAACTCGTTGACGAACACACGGGTATTGTTGAGTTCGATGGTCGTGTCGCCGGAATCAGGACCTTCTGCGATCCCCACGTCGTACGTGAGACCGGAGCATCCCCCTACCACGACCCCCACCCTCAGGCCGGCGGTTTCGGGCAACCCACCGTTGATAACATCGCGCACCCGCTTCGCCGCCTCGTCGGTGATGGTGAGGGTGAAATCGTTGTTCAGGACGTTGAGTTGAGACGAGTTACGCATCGTTGTATTCGTCAACGCTGACGCCGCCGTTACGGGGCCTCCGCGCAGTATCTGTCAAAGGCCGTTCTGAGCTCCACCGCGATCGCCTCCGCCGACCGACCTTCGATATCTTGCCGTTCTAACATATGCACGAGCTGGGCGTCCTTGAAGAGCACGATTTGGGGTGACGAAGGCGGGTAGCCTATGAAGTGGCTACGGGCACGCTCCACGGCATCGGTCTCCATGCCGGCGAATACGGTGGCGAGCCGGTCGGGGCGGACACTGTGTTCCAACGCGAGTCTCACTCCCGGCCGCGCTTTGCCCGCCGCGCATCCGCACACCGAGTTCACCACCACGAGCACGCTGCCATCGGCTGCTGAGCCGAGGACTTGGTCCACCTCTTCGGGGGTCAGCAGCTCCTCGAAGCCTATCTGCGTGAGTTCATCCCGCAGGGGTTGAACCATCACCGGATCGTACAGAGCTGTTCTCATTCTCGTCCTCCCGCTGCCGCCTGCCATGGCTTCCTCGAGCCCCGGCTTGGTCGGCGCCTACCCGCGCCCCTGCGCCACTTCCCGGGCCTCACCGCCTTCGAAGTAGGCGTAGTTTTTCTTCGTGTAGCTCGCCCACTTCTCGGGTACATCGTCTTCAGGGAAGATAGCGGTTACCGGGCACTCCGGCTCGCACGCGCCGCAGTCGATGCACTCGTCGGGGTGGATGTAGAGCATGTCCGGACCTTCGTAGATGCAATCGACGGGACACACGTCCACACACCCTCTGTCTAGTACGTCAATGCACGGTTCAGCAATGATGTACGTCATTGTTCCTCCACCGACGGCAACCGCGCATCCGCCCGTCCGGATGCCACCTCGTCCTATGGAACGGCTCGCTGCGTCGCAGGAAAAAGAAGCTCATGAGGGAGAGGATCAGTGCCCCGAGCGGTTTCGTGGTAGCGCGTGCCGGTCAAATCCGACCCTTTTACTAGGATTTCACTGCTGTATACAGAGGGGCCCGTGGCCTGTCAAGTGGATCACGGGGCGGGGGGTCGGAGAGCCTTCAAGTGCTGAGACTGCCTGCCTGGCCTAAACCGCCCCCATTAACGGGCGCTCAGGCTGGCAGCAAGGGAGCGAGGCCCGCGGAGGGGCGCGAAGCGTGTAGAAGGGCGGTTCTGGTAACCGTCACCCGATTTCATACCGCTGCTTGAACTCCGTCATGATCTGATCCATCAGGCGCACGTAAGCGGGTGCGCCTGGCGTTGCAGGAACCTTCCAATTGCAGCCGCCTCGCGTTGGCGCAATCCGCTTCGGCGCTGCGAAGGATGCATCACAGTTCGGGTCTCTGTGTATTAGTTCGGCGTTCAGCAGTCCGTGCAGCCTGGCACCGGAAACCCGCCTGCGGTCAGCCATCCCCGCACCCTCCGATTCCACGCCAGCCGCGCTGCCGTTTTCTCTCCGGCACCCACACGGGCAGCTCGGTCACGATCACTCGGACCGTCCACTGACGAAGAGTTGGCGCCGAGAGGTGGCGCAGCGCACGAGAAGGACCGCCTTCCCAGTCCCCTTCTGCGTAACTGGTCCGTGGAAGGTCAGCAGGTTACCACAGCGGGGACATTCAACTGGGGGCACTGGCCGCAGAGACCATCTCACGAATGCGGTCGGCTTCCTGTGGGGAGTACGCGGCGTCGGTATCGTGCTCGGTCACTCACCCATCATCAGGACCGGCGGGCCTGATCCCACTCGATGACGCGGCGCTTGACTTCGTCTTCTGTCTCGTCGGCCGCGGCGGGGATCGCCCAATAATGCAACGCCCCGTCCACCTCGACCATCCACGATGCGATGGCGGGGGTTACGCCCACCGACTCAACGTGACACCGATAACTGTGTCCACCATCGGTGAACATGAACTCCTGAAGCTCCATGAGAGGCTCCCGGGTCACCTCAAACGTGCCGCGCGGGTACACCACGCCGCTAGGGGCGACGCAACGCCCCCTGCGTGTCGTTAACCGCCCCGTTAACAGCGAACAGGCTGGCAGGAGGGTAGAGGCCCGCGAGGGGCGCGAAGCGTGTCGAGAGGGTTCTAAGCGGCTTAAGGGGTTTCTAGCGCCAGCCACCGGACGAGCAGGAGCGCGCCGAGCTCATTGTGCTAGCTTCTCCGGTTCGTCAGCGTGCAGCGGCTGCTGGTACGGTACGCGAAGGTGCTGGCTGGCAGGCCGGATTCGAACTAGCTCGCGTGCAGCGACCTACACGTAACACAAGGAAGCCTCTCGCCGGAGTTTTCCCAGGCGGTCAAAAGGGCGCGCTTGATGGTGGCGGCGAGCGGTGTATTTCACTAAGCGTTTTCACTTCAACGAGTTCGGGTCGGTCGGTTAAGACGCTGGTTGGAAGGAGGACACTGCAGCATTATGTACGCATGGGGCGCATCGAAACGGGAGGCTGACACGGAGCGATACCCGGACACCTCGAGACACGACCCCATTAACCTGGCAACTCAGGACCGCCGAGGCCGACACCATGTCGCACGAAGTGGACGGGTCCACCCCAAACCAACCCGGACCGGAGGCGGTCAGAGAGCAGTTGAAGCGGATCCTGGACAGCGACCTGTTTTCTCGGGGGCCGAGGCTGGCGCGCTTCCTTTCGTATATCGTCGAGGCCACGATATCCGGGAATGCCGAGCAGCTGAACCAACTTGCCATCGGGCTCGACGTATTCGACCGCGGCAGAAGCTTCGATCCATCCACGGACGCCATCGTTCGCGTGGAAGCGGGCCGATTGCGATACAAGCTTACCGAATACTACGACAACGCGGGAACGAACGACCCGATCGTGATCAGCCTCCCCCGCGGCGGTTATCACGTGTCCGTGCAGCATCGGGCCTCGACGGAACCCGTCGGCCAACCCGTTGCACGCGGAGCCCCCCGCCTCGGCGTCGCGGCGCTCCTGGCCGCATCGACCGTCGGTTTTCTCTACGCCGCATTCGCACTCCTCCCCGATCAGGAAAAGACGGCTCCGGGAGCGACCACGGCGAGTGCCGACGTGCGTCCCGGGAGTATCGGACAGCCCACTGCGGCGTTCGCCGGAAGGCAGGCCATCGCCATCCTGCCCTTCAATAATCTCAGCAACGATCCCGAACAAGACTATTTCAGCGACGGAATCACCGAGGATATCATCACCGATCTGTCGCTCGTTTCCGGTCTGAACGTCATCGCGAGGCACTCAACGTTCGTCTACAAGAATCAGAACGTGAGCATCAAAGACATCGGCGACGACCTCGGCGCGCGGTACGTCCTCGAGGGAAGCGTTCGGAAGGCCGGCGATCAACTGCGAATCACTGCCCAGCTCATCGATGTGGCCACCGAGACCCACATCTGGGCCGAGCGTTACGACCGCAGGCTCGACGACATCTTTGCGACCCAGGACGAGGTCTCGCAGCAGATCGTCAATTCGCTCGATGTGGAGCTGACGGACCTCGAACGGAATCGGCTCCGCCACCGCGGCACCGAGAGCCTCGAGGCACACGACTACTACCTGCGCGCCCGGGACCTGTTCTACCTGTTCACGGACGAGGGTGTGAACCGCGCCATCGAGCTGTTCTCCGAGGCAATCGAGGTGGATCCCGCTTACGCCGAGGCCCATGCGTGGTTGTCGCGGGCCATCACCTACACCTTCGTGGCCGGGATCGACACCCGCGGCCCCGCAGCGGTGGAAGAGGCGCTGGCCCTGGCGCGGCGGTCGGTTGATCTCGACGAAAACCTTCCCCTGGCTCACGCCAACCTGGCCTGGGCGCTGCGGTGGCAGCTGGAGATCGAGGCGGCGACCGACGCCGTCAACACAGCCATCGAACTCAACCCGAACTTCGCAGATGCCTACCTCTGGCAGTCCCTGATCCTGTCGACGGCCGGAAACGGCGAGGACGCCCTCGCGTCCGTCGAACAGGCCATGCTTTTCGATCCTCACTACAGCGTCACACACATCTTCGCCTTGGGACGCGCCTATCTCATCCTGGGTCGGGCCGATACGGCCCTCTACCACTTCGAACGGGGCATCGAGCGCAACCCGAATTTCATTCCCAACCACACCCACAGGCTGCTGGCGTTGGAAAGGCTGGGAATGACCGAGGCCCACGAAGCCGCGAGGACCGAGCTGGTCCGGATCGCTCCCAACTACCAGCAAAGCCCCACCTACCGGTTTTACCGAAACTAGCGACGCGAATCGACAGAACGCCGGCTCAAACCTGAGCCACCTCCCTTCCGGTCTCCCCCCACCATGGGCCCCGCGTGCCTTGTGCGGCGGCCGGACCGAGCCGTGTAACCCGTGTCGGGGCAAGTCGATACGTGCGTTACTTACCGTTACAGACTTACAAACCCACAGCGCTTCCGCGAATCATGACTCGCCGATGACGGACGTCACGGTTTTCCAGGCACCCGAATCATGCCACCGTCGGGAGGAGCGCAATGAGTGACAAGGCCCTAGAAACCACCAGTCCAAACCGTTCCGGGAACGGTTATCGCTTCAACCACTTCCACGCCGGTATCGCGCTGCGCGATTTCGGCTTCAGCCGTGACTCACTGGGACCAGGGGACCGCCTTCCGGACATGACCCTGGTCGACACCGACGGGAACACGGTCGGGTTGGCAGACTTCACCACGAACGAGCCCATCGTGATCGTGACCGGCTCGATCACGTGCCCCCTCACCGTCAGCGCCCTCCCGGATCTCGACGCCCTCGAACGCCGGTTCGGCGACCGGGTTCGGTTCGTCCTCCTACAGGTGCGAGAGGCCCACCCGGGCGGGCACAAGCCGCAGCCCCAGACCATGACAGAGAAGATCGAGCATGCGCGCGCGCTCCGTGAAGCTCACCGGGTCGAGTGGCCAGTCCTGGTCGACGACATCGACGGAACGCTGCACCGGCACCTCGATGCACTGGCGAACTCGCTTCACATCGTAGCCCCCGACGGGACGATCCTCTACCGCGCACTCTTCGCGGGCGACGACCACGTCGAGGCCATCGCCTCGGTTGCCTCGGGCAACCCGCCGACTCCCTCCGAGAACCGACACCGGGCGCGGGCCATCCTCAAATCCGTCGGCTTTATGCACGACGTGCTGCGGGCCGCCGGATGGCGCGCCTACGCCGACGTCGCTCTGACGGCGCCACCGCTGATCGGGCTCGCACTGGGCACGAAGTTGTTCCGTTCGTCGAGCGCTCGAAGCGAGGCTTCGCGGTCGCGACGACCGCGCTGATCGCCGGCGTCGCCGTCGTCGCCCTGCTCGCGTTAGCTGCACCGGACGATCACGGAGCCGACAACGCTCGTGAAGTGGGATTCGGGCCTCGTGTACGCGCAGAGCGCAGCACAGTTCCTCGTCCCTTCAGATTCGTCGTCTACACGGAGATCCGCGACGCCGAACACCGGTCGATCCCGTCTGGGTCGCGACGGTAACTCCCGAACCAATACCAGAGGAGGCTCTCATGTCCGTCAGCACGACACCATCGCGTTACACCCCTCCGCAAGAGGCGTACGTCGACCCCGCGGAGCCCGGGCTCCCAGTCACGAGCATGACCATCTCGACGTCCGACACGGCGATCGTCATCACCGATCCTCAGATCGACTTCCTGTCTCCCGACGGTGTGACCTGGTCCGTAGTCGGCGAGAGCGTCACGGAGTACGGCACCGTGGACAACCTCGAGCGATTGATGCGCGCGGCAAAGGAATACGGACTGCCGCTCTTCATCTCGCCGCACCACTACTACCCCAGCGATCACGGTTGGCGGTTCGAAGGCCCTCTGGAAAAGCTGATGCACAACATCGGCATGTTCGACCGCAAGGGTCCTTATACGGTCGACGGATTCGACGGCTCCGGTTCGGACTTCATGCCCCAGTACCGCGACCTGATCCTCGACGGCGAGACCATCATCGCCAGTCCGCACAAGGTCTACGGACCTGAGCAGAACGACCTCGTACTCCAGCTGCGCAAGCGGGGCGTGAGCAAGGTCATTCTCGCCGGCATGTCCGCGAACCTGTGCACACAGGCGCATCTGCACGAGCTTCTCGAGCAGGGGTTCGAGGTTGCCATGGTTCGTGACGCCACCGCCGCGGCCAAGCTCCCCGAAGGAGACGGTTACCTCGCCGCGCTCACAAACTTCCGGTTCATCGCTAACGCTCTGTGGACTACTGACGACGCGGTTCGCCGCATTCGCGGCGCGGCGTCCGGTGAAGCGCAAGAGTGAAGATCGAGGCGGCGCGGATCAACTCGGATCCCGCCGCCCACCGATCCAATAGCATGGAGATGTAGAGTAATGAAACAGACAAAAGAATTCATCAAAAAATACGGTCCCTGGGCGCTGATTACAGGTGCGTCTTCCGGAATCGGCGCCGAGTTCGCCAGACAGATCGCCGGCCGCGGGCTCAACGTGATCCTGACCGCGCGCCGAGGGGCCAAGCTGGATGCCCTGTCGAAGAAGATACAGGAAGAGACCGGAGTCGCCGCCCTAACGATAGCGGCCGACCTGAGTTCGAAAGAGGCTATCGACGAGCTCGCAGCGGCCGTGGAAGAACTCGATATCGGCCTGCTGGTAAACCACGCCGGCCGAGAGGATACGGGACCGTTCCTCCACGTCGACATCACCAAAGCGATGCAAACGGTGGATCTCAACGTACGCGCACCCGTGTTGTTGACCCACACCATCGGCCGCCGAATAGCCGAGCGTGGAGCGGGGGGCGTCGTGTTCCTCTCCTCCATCGTCGCCTTTCAGGGCGTGCCACTCACAGCGAACTACGCCGCGACCAAGGCATTCGATCTGGTCCTGGCTGAAGGACTTGCGCCGGAGCTTCGACAGTACGGGATCGACACCCTCGCCGTCACGCCAGGGTTCACCAAGACGGAATTGGCCCCGGACCTGGATTTCACGGGAACTCCCATTCGCCCCCTGGAGGCAGCGAAGGTGGTCGAAACGACCCTCGACGCCCTAGGCAAGAAGACGCTGGTCATTCCGGGACTCACCAATCGCTTCCTGTATTTCGCGGGCAAGTACCTGCAGCCGCGACGGCTGAGTTCGGCCGCCTTCGGACGCGTATACCGCAGGGTACTGAGACGGAAGCTTCCGGCGAACATCTCGCCCCCAGCTGCACGGGATTCCGCCGAGGGCGCTGGCGATCGGCCTCATGTTAGGGACCGTCGACTCGGCCATCATCCTGTCTGCCGCGTTGTGGAAGACGGGTGACATCAGTGCTGCACCGGCGACTTTAATCGCGCAGGTCTACACGCTGCCGATCCTCGTTGGTGCCGTTTCGCAAAGCCATTTCTTATCGGCGAGCAGTGAAGCCCTCTCGGGACCACGCCGTCGAATGTCGGATCAGAAAACTGCGCATCAAAGGTCGAACGACGGAGCGTGACGATCGAACATTGAAGAACGGAGGAGACGAGTGATGAAAACGAGCGAGCGGGCCTCCTGTCGGAGGTGAAGTCTCACGATACACGACCGAACGTCGATCGCCGGGACACGATGAGGGAAAGCCCTCTGCTGGTTACCAGTACCGTGCGATTGAGCAGAAGCCGATATACACCTTAATTGAGGACTGCGGAAGATGAAGCGGGCAACTGACAGACAGCGTTTGGACATCAGCAACCCCGGGGTCTCCCTGAGTCAGCAGCATTGCAAGGCGACGTGCTACGCCGCTCATCGATACTTGCTCTGATCATTGGCAGCGCACTGACATGCGCCCCCGCGGATTTAGTGACTCGTAAAAAAAAGGAGAAGGGCCGATGCCAGGGCTCGCGACGGTCTCGCGGGGCGCAGACCTCATGAGAAGAGAGCTGCCGAGCTACCGCCGCGAACGGACCGAGCACCCCCCCCAACCCCCTAGGGTCCCCCACCCCCGAGACGGATCGCCGCGTACGGACCGAGCACCCCCCCACCCCCTAGGGTCCCCCACCCCCGAGACGGATGCCCCGAGTCCCCCCACCCCCCAAGGTGGAGCCCACCCCCAAGGTGGAGCACACCGCCACGACTCTTGCCTTTCAGGCCGTGGGGTCTACGATTCGCTTGAGTCAAGCAAGGCCGTTGAATGCTAGGGATTAGAAAGGAGCTGTAAACAATCATGGAGGATCCAAAGGCCAGGCGGCCGCCCCTCGTCGATCCGGACATCTTCAACCGCTACCGCGAGTGGCGGTGGAACGAAGTCCTCCGCCAGGTCGCGGAAGGCTATCACCCAACAGGCTCCGAGCTGGCGAACATGATCCCCCGGACACGAGGCGGACCCGGATGCCCAGCGTTACCGTGAGGAACGCCCGCGCCGGCGAGGCTCTGCCTCTCCAGTTGCAAGTTGATTCCCATCAACTACTTAGGCTATATAGGGTGTTGAATTCCCCGATTAAGGCACCCCCTTCTCCCTTCGTATACTCACGCCCGTGCACCAGACGGCGGAGTTCATGGAGGAAAAGCCACCGCTGGGACCTGGAGAGTTCGGGAACCACTCCGCGGCGCAACATCGCAGGGGGGCCGAGGGGCGACACCGCCTACGAATTCGGTCGCAGCTCCTGGTCAGTGATGACGAGATCGATGTGAGTGCCTTCGTGCGCGCCTATGCGCAGATCATCTCGGAGCTTGCACAGGAGTCTCGTCAGGAGGCCATATGACACCCGACACACTCCAGCCAAGAGCTCCTGTCGCTGTGGGGTACCTGCGCGTCAGCACTGAGGACCAGGCCCGAGAGGACCGGGCGTCGCTTGCCCAGCAGGAGCACGCAATTCGCGAGCTAGCGGAGCGGCATCGGTACGAGCTTCAGCACCTCTTCCGAGACCCCGGCGGTTCCGGTGGAACGGCCAAACGCCCGGGCTTTCAAGCACTCCTGCGCCATGTCCGCGAGCATCCCGGTGGCGGGGTCGTGCTGGTGCTGAACGATTCCAGATGGGGACGGTTTTCAAATCCCGAGGAAGCGACTTACTGGCGGATCGAGTGTGAGCGTCATGGGTGGCCCGTACGGTTCGTCGAGGGCGACGAGTCCGAAGACCCGCTCACCCGTGGCATTATGCGGACGATCCACAGCGCACAAGCATCCGCGTACCGCGACCAAGTTCGAGCGAATGCCCGACGTGGGGCTCGCGGTGCGGCGGGAGATGGCTGGTGGGTCACCGAGGCACCGATTGGGTATCGGCGACAGGCATATCGTGATGGATGCCCCACCCGCGTGCTTGAAGTGGGGGAGCGCAAGGCCGATGACGAACGGGTGCGACTGACGCCAGGTCCAGAGCATGAACAGCGGTTCGTTCAACAGCTCTTCGTTGAATATGCAAAGGGGACGAAGAGTCTCGGAGCACTGGCCCGGGACGCCAACCAGTGGTTCCCGGACCGGACGTGGAAACGACAGACACTTGGGAGTGTGCTTAGAAATCCTGCCTATGTCGGAGACGTCGTGTGGGGTCGGCGCCCCATGAATGACGCCGGTACGCAGCGGTTCGACGCGGACCAGTCACGGTGGACAATACGGGAAAGCGCGCACACGCCCCTTGTGGACCGGCCGCTCTTTGATCGGGTGCAATCGCTACTGAACCGTAACCGCAAGCAGACGCGCGCAACGAGAGGCGGGTAGCCGTTGTCCGGATTCATTCGTTGCGCGGATTGCGGCTCGCATTACATAGGTGGCGGTGGTCCGAGGCCCAAGAAGGCCGGCATCGACCGGGATCGGTATCGGTTCTACAAGGAGGCGCACCCGTGCGGTGACCTCACCGGCACGCTCACCAAGCGCATCGTCGAGCCGCTCATCATCGAGGCTATTGGCAGCATCCTCAGGCAGCCGCCGGTGTTCCGGCTGATCGAGGCTGAGTTCGACCGCCTCATCGAGAGCACAGCCGAGGATTCAGTCACCCCGGGGCTCCGCCGCGAGCGGGCGCGCCTGGAGCACGAGCGGCGGAATCTTGTCCGGGCCATTGCGACCGGCACATTGACGGATGCGGAAGCGCGACCTGAATTGGCCGAGCTGCGAGCCCGTATCGAGGCCATCGACGTCGCGATTAAGCGGTCGCAGGTAACCCGGCATCGCCACGAGGCCCTGGCCGGCGACCGGGAGAGCATGGTGGCACTTGCCCGCGACTTCGCTACGGTAGCGCACCGTATCCACGGTGCCGAATTGAGGGAGCTCGTGCGGCCATGGATCGCCGAGGCCATATTTGATAAACGGGAGCGGGTGCTCACGCTATGCGTACGAAAGATCCCGAACGTCGGGATGTTCTCGGTTTTGGAATTGTCTGGCCGGCCGGGGCGAGATTGACGGTGATCCTTTGCAAGGGAAACGAATAGCCGGAGTTCGTGATGGCCGCGTTGACCCGCTCCCGCCCCTCCTTGACCGCGCCGTGCGGCAGGCCGACCGTCGCGAAGGACGGCAGGCCGTGCGCGATGTCCACCTCCACGTCGACGACATACGCATCGATGCCGAGGACGGCTGCGGACCGCACCCGGGAGAGCATGGGAGCACGGTAGCGCGAGATGGCGCAAAGTCAGCACACAAAACACGCGGATTGTGGCGGATCAATGCGAGATGGCGTGGCGGAGCGTTTTTCAGGACGCGCTCCGGCCGGCCGGCTCGCCTTTGAGGGCGGGAAACCTGGGGCGGAGCCGCGAAACCAGCACACCCGTACCCTCGAGTGCGCCTTCCCATGCGGAATGGAAGTGCATAACATCCCTCGATCCCGGTTAAGCCCGGGAGGTGATGCGGCGGCAACAAACCGGTCACCCTCTTGACGGCGGTCACCAGCCATAGAGGAGGAGACATGCAACTACTCCGAGTGATCATCCTGCCAGCCCTACTCTTCATACTCCCCGTAAGCTTGGTCGCACAACAGGGGCGGCCCGCCAGCCCGAGGGGGGAGGCGTCCACTCAAGTCGGCGGGTCCTATCATGCCGAAGGCAGGTTCGGGGGAGGATCCTGGATCGTCGTGGATTACGGCCGCCCAATTCTGCGCGGGCGCCAGAACATGTTCGGCTCCGGCGATACGTACGGAGACACCTTTCTTCGCGGCGCTCCCCTGTGGCGGATCGGAGCCAACCAGTCGACGCGCTTCATGACCGAGACCGACCTGATGTTCGGCGACAAGCGTTTACCCGCCGGCGAGTATTCCGCCTTTGCGGATCTCAAACCGGGCGAGTGGACCTTGGCGTTCAGTACGTGGGGCGTAAAACAAGATTATCGCGAGGAAAACCCGGACGCCCTCTGGGGGTCCTACGAGTACACCCCCGAACGGGACGTGCTCCGTACCACGATGAAGGCGACCACCCTCCCGATGTCAGCCGACCAGCTGATCATCACCTTCACGGACATGACGCAAGAGGGTGGGAACTTCACCATTTGGTGGGACGACCAGTTTGCTACGACGCCGTTCAAAGTGGCTCGTTAGGCCGCCTGGACCCCGGGCACCATGGTCTGGCTTGCATGGACTCCTCGAGACGCCCACGAGCAGTAGACTTCGAATCGTAGGTACGCTAGGTTGCCGGTAGCGCAAGGGGGAATCGTCATGGCGTCCGATGTCGCGACCGAGTCCCAGAGATCCGGCGCCTCGATCGAGGCTTTCGCCTTCGATGTGGAGGGACTAGCCCGACTCGGCCAGCAGCAGCACCAGTCGTACATTCGCGCGGATCCATTTCCGCACGCCGTGCTCGATGGACTCGTCCCCGAGAGAGTCTGCGATCGCGTTCTCGAAGAGTTCCCCGATCCCAACCGGAACCAGTGGATCCGGTTCCACGACCACACGGGCAAGAAGCTCGCGTCCCGAGTCGAATCGCAGCTCGGTCCGTTCACTCGGCACGTCATCGCCCAATTCAACTCGGCCGGGTTCCTCGAATTCCTGGAGAAGATGACTGGAATCGACGGCCTCATACCAGACCCGCACCTGTTCGGCGGCGGGCTGCACCAGATCCAGCGCGGAGGATTCCTCAAGATCCACGCCGACTTCAATCGGCACGAGCGGCTACACTTGGACCGCCGCCTGAACTTGCTCCTCTTCCTGAACCGAGACTGGGACGAGGCCTACGGCGGTCAACTGGAGCTTTGGGACAGGGAGATGGCGCACTGCGTCAAACGAGTGCTTCCGGTCTGTAACCGCGCAGTGGTCTTTAGCACGACCTCCACTGCCTACCACGGTCATCCCAACCCGCTCACGTGTCCCGAGGGTCGATACCGCCGCTCCATGGCGTTGTACTACTACACCAGTGGCCGTCCCGCAGAGGAAATCCGAGAGGCGCACACGACGCTCTATCAAGAGCGACCCGGTGAAACGGTCGTCCTCAGCCCCGGTGCGAGATTGCGCGCCGTGGTCAAGCGTTTCGTGCCCCCGATTATCATCGACGCGGCCCGAGCGCTCCGGGGCAGAAGAGTGTAAGCAGACCGGCGGTCGCCCTGGCGGCCCCCATTTTGGTTTGGTCGGTCGGCCGCCCCTGATCAGATTTGTGACGCACAAGTGAAGAATCGCGAGGCCTTTTAGTCCTCCTCACCCCACTGGCAGATCCCCTCTTCGACCAGCTCCTGCATCACGTGGTCGGTCGCTTCCCGGAACGTGTTCACCGCCGTATCGATCTCTTCCTCTGAAATGATGAAGGGCGGCGAAAAGGCAATCGTATCGGTCTGGGGCAGCGCCCGCCCGATGACGCCCCGCTGGAAGGCCTCCTTGACGATGCGCGCGGCCACCTTGACCGAGGGGTCGAACGCAACCGCCGGTCGGCGGCTCGCGACGAACTCGACTCCGCACATCAGGCCCACGCCCCGTACGTCGCCAACGAGTGGGTGATCGTTGAACGCGCTCTCGAGGCGCCGTTGCAGGTAGGCACCGAGGGTCGCTGCCTGCTCGACGAGGCCCTCCCTGTCGATCAGGTCCAGGTTGGCGAGGGCGGCCGCCGCAGGGCCGGGATGCGCGGTGTAGGTAAAGCCGTGTCCGAACACGCCGAATCGCTGCTCGCCTTCGACGATGGTCCGCCAGACCCCCTCCGAGACCATACAGCCCGATAGCGGCGCGTACATGGAGGTGAGGCCCTTGGCCAGAATGATGAGGTCGGGTTCGAGTCCGAACAGCTCCGTCCCGAAAGGCCTACCCAGCCGTCCGAAACCGGAAATGACCTCATCGGCGATCAGCAGGACGTCGTAGCGCGCGAGCACTCCTTGGATGGCCGGGTAGTACCCCTCGGGCGGTACGATCACGCCGCCCGCTCCCATCACCGGCTCGACGATCATGGCGCCTATGGTTTCCGGACCCTCCGTCTGGATGAGTCGCTCCAAGTCGTCGACGAGTCGCGCGACGAATTCCGCATCGGTGAGGCCCTCGCCCTCCCACAGCGGCCGCGGCGCGGTGGTGTGCCTCACGAACGGCAGCGGGAGATCGAACCCGGCGTGCGCGACGACCAATCCGGTCAGGCTCCCCGAGACCGCCGTGACGCCGTGGTAGCCCCGGTCGCGGGCGATGATCTTCTTCTTCTCCGTCTTGCCGCGAACGTTCTGGTAATACCAGACGAGTTTCACTGCGGTATCGTTGGCATCGGAGCCCGAGCTTCCGAAGAACACCTTGGACATCGGCACAGGCGCCATCTCGATGAGCCGCTGGGCGAGCAGAATCGCCTGATCTGACGACACTCCGGAAAAGGTGTGACAGTACGATAGGGTGGTCGCCTGGCGCTCCAACGCCTGGGCGATCTCGCGCCGGCCATAACCGACGTTGACGCACCAGAGACCCGCCATGGCATCGAGATATCGCCGCCCCTCGGCGTCCTCCAGCCACGCGCCCTCGCCCTTCACGATGACCGGAGCCGGCCCTAACTGCTCGTGTGTGGCAAGCGCCGTCATCGGATGGAACAGGTACCGCCGATCGAGGTCCGACAGGGAAGACATTGGCGAGCTCCTAGCGCTCGTATTGCCGATCATCTGGCGCGCGGCGAGATTGCGCTTCGATTCGTGCAGGGATCGAAGACCGTTGGACATGTGCGCCCCAACTAACAGTTGGAATTTCCCGATGGCCATCATCACGCGCAAGGCAGACCGACGCTGAAGATCGAGTTCGAGGACGAAGTCCTAGAGGCGCGCCCGGGCGAGAGTCTCGCGGCGACCCTCACCGCTCACGGTATCCGGTGGTTGCGTACGACCGAGAGCGGCGCGGAGCGCGGCATATTCTGCGGCATGGGTGTATGCCAAGATTGCCTGGTCGAGGTCGACGGGCAGCCAAACGAACGGGCTTGCACGCTCAAGGTCGAACGGCCCATGAAAGTCAGGCGCGAGGGGAGCGGCCGTCCTTCCCCGGCGATGGATCCGACGCGTGGCCGTCCACCAGTCACCATCGAGGAGATCCCGGTCGAGCGCCCGGAGGTGCTGGTGGTCGGCGCGGGCCCCGGGGGGCTCGCCGCCGCATACGCCGCGCGCCTGGCCGGCGCCGAGGTGCTGGTCCTCGATGAGGGATCGGCGGCGGGCGGTCAGTACTTCAAGCAGTGCTCAGCGGCGAGCATCGTGCCGCCCGACACGCAACATCGCGAAGGACAGCGGCTCATCGCCGACGTAATCGCCGGCGGCGTGACGGTCGTATCCAACGCAGTGGTGTGGGGGGCATTCCCTCCACTGGAGCTTGCTGCGACGATCGCGGGTACCACGGTTCGATACCAGCCGCGCGTGGCGATCCTGGCGACCGGCGCGTACGATCGCGGCTGGCCGGTGCCGGACTGGACACTGCCCGGCGTCATCACCACCGGGGCCGCCCAGACGATGTGGCGTACCGCTCGCCGGCTGCCCGGGAAGCGGGTCCTGATCGCTGGCAACGGGCCACTCAATCTCCAGCTCGCCTCCGAGCTCACCGCGGGCGGAGCCGATGTCGTCGCCGTGGTCGAGGCAGCGCCCGCCGTGGGTTTCCGCCGCGCGAAGGAGATCGCGACCATGCTCGCCACCGCACCCGGCCTGGTCGCCGAAGGCCTGCGCTACCTGTCGCGGTGTCGCCGAGCGGGCGTGCGCATGATGAACGGGTCCGTCCTGACATCCGTCGAGCGCCGCTCGGGTGTCCTGCACTCATCGATCGAGGGCCGGGTATCTGCCGAGCTCGACTCCGACGTCGTATGCCTCGGTTACGGATTCCATCCATCGAATGAGCTGCTCCGGGCACTCGGATGTTCCCACGTATTCGACCCTGAGCGAGGCGAGCTCATCACAGTTCGGGACGCGCGAGGCGCGACAAGTGTGCCCGGCGTCTGGGCACTCGGCGACTGCACCGGGCTCGGAGGGGCGCGGGTCGGGCTGGCCGAGGGAACCCTCGCGGGTTTTGCAGCCGCTCGGGCGCTGGGCCACGCACTCTCGTCCAAGGCCGCTCACACAGACATAACGGCAGAGTCGAACGCCGCGCGTCACCGCCGGTTTCAGAAGGCGCTGTGGCGGATATACCGCATGGCCGAGTCGCTCGAGCCGCACCCCACCGGCGACACGATCGTGTGCCGATGCGAGGAGGTATCGTACGGTCAGGTCGAGGCGGCCCTCGAGGAGGGCGCTCGCTCACCGGGCGAGATCAAGCAGCGCACTCGGGTCGGCATGGGCCGATGTCAGGCGCGTTACTGCGGGCCGGCGCTCGAGTCCTTGTTAGCGAAGCGTACCGGCCATCAGCGAGACGAATACTCGGGGTTCGCACCCCGAATGCCGGTCAAACCGGTTGCCGTCGCCGATCTCGCCAGCGTGATGCCCGAATAGTGGGACTGAGCGACGCACTTCCCCGCAACATCGAAACGGCAGTGGTTGGCGGCGGACTGCTTGGTCTTTGTGTCGCCGGGTTCCTCGCCGAAGCGCAGCGGGAGGTCGCCATCATCGACGCCGGTCGTCCCGACGGCACCACGACCAATGCCGGCAGCCTCCACGTGCAAATGCAGAGTCGGTTTCTACGACTCTATCCTGATCAGGTGCCCGCTCTGGAAGCGGCGCTCCACCTGTACCCCAAGGCGGTTGCGTTCTGGGCCGAACTGCAGCGTCATCTGCACGCCAATTTCGGTCTCAAAGTTGGCGGCGGGTTGATGGTTGCAGAGAGTCGGCAACAACTCGACTTTTTGGTTCGAAAGTGCCAACGTGAGCGAGCTGTTGGGATCGACGCGGCAATCGTCGAGCGGCCAGGGATCGAGCGGATCGCGCCCTATCTCGGTCCCGCCGTGGTCGGGGTCGAGATGTGCGCGAACGAAGGCCGGCTCGACCCGCTCGAGACCAACCGGGCACTGCGGCACTGGGTCGACGGCCTTGGAGTCCCGTACGTCGGTCGAACGCCGGTCGAGCGGATCGTTCGCGACGGCCGGCGTTTCAACATTGAGACGCAAACAGGCACCGTCGGGGCGGCATCCGTCGTTATCGCAGCGGCGGCGGGTTCGCGGGGATTGGCGGAGGGACTCGGCATCCGGCTGCCGGTGGAAGCCGAGCCATTGCATATGAACGTCACCGAGCCAACCACCCCGTTCATCGCCCACCTCGTCCAGCACGCGGACCGCATGGTCACGATCAAGCAGCTGGCGAGCGGGCACGTGCTGATCGGTGGCGGGTGGGCTGCGGAGTGGTCCGTTGATCGAAGCAACCCGGCGGTCCGGCTGGCCAGTCTGGTCGGCAACACGACGCTGGCACAGCACATCGTACCCGCGATCGGACGGCTTCGGATCATCCGTACGTGGGGCGGAGTCAACACGACGGCGGACGGTATCGGCGTCTTAGGCCCCATTCACGGAGTGCCCGGGGCGTTTGTGGCAATTCCAGGCGATGCCGGCTACACTCTTGGACCGTTGTCTGCGCGGCTGGTCGCCGACGCCGTCTTGGGCCGGCAACCCAGGGAAGACCTGGCGCCGTTCTCGCCGTCTCGATTTCAGTAGCACGCGGTGATACCCTATCCGGACCGCGCCAGCGCCCGCGGCGGCCACACAGTCGGGAGTCAAAGGTCTGCCATGGCTAAAGAACCCACTGAAGCGAAAGCAATCGAGACGCGCGGAGTGTCGCGGCGCGTAGCGATTCGGAGCATGGCGGCGGCATTCGCTGCGCTCGCCGCCGCTGGGGCATGCCGCTTTGCCGGCTCGAAGAAAACGCCGGGTCTCACGCTCCGCTGGTGGTCGACGCAGTCGGCCCCGGCACAACTGGCCGCGTACCGGGCGCAGATTGCCGCGTTCGAAGCGGCCAACCCGGGGATGGGAGTAGTCTTTGAACCGATATCCGACGAGGGGTACGCGACGCAGCTCGCCGCGGCGTTTGCTTCGGGCGAAGTGCCACACTTGGTCACGCACCTGCCGTCGTTCGCCATCCAAGGCTACTACGCCCACGGCTTGATCGAGCCGCTGGACGATGTCATCGAGACAATCGGACCGGAAAAGTTTTACTCAGGGGCTAACGACGTGTACCGAGCCGCCGATGGCAAGTTCGTGGCCACGGGCATTGGCAACACGGCCGCCGACATGCTGTGGGTGCGGCTCGACCTGCTGGAACGAGCGCGCGTGGACAAGATCCCCGAAACGTGGGACGAGCTGCGTGCGGCCTGCCGGGCCATGCAGGGCGGAGGGATCTACGGTGCACCGCTACCGTACGGATTGAATTCGGCAAACTCCTTGACCTTCATCGGATTCATCCATCGCGCCGGTGGCATGGTATTCACGCCCGACCTCGAGATCGCGCTCGATCAGCAGGCAACCTATGACGCGCTGGAGTTCTACCTGTCCATGCGCGAGTTTTGCCCACCGGGCGCCACTGGCTACTCCTGGGGCGAAATGCTCACGGCCTTCGTGAGCGGTGCGACGGCCACCGGCATTTACGCCGGCCGAGTGCTCGCCAACGTCGTGGCACAAAACCCAGAGATCGCAGATTCGATCACGTGCACGCTCTATCCGAGAATCTCGCTCGATATCCCGGCGTGGACCTACAACGACTTCCCAAGCGTGTGCATTCCCGCGGCTGCCCGAAATAAGACGGAGGCGAAACGGCTCGCGGTATCGCTGTTCGATCCGCCGGGGTATATCCCGCAGCTTCACGCTGCTCCAGGGCACGTGCTCCCCGTGCTCAAGACCATCGCCGAAGACCCGGCGTATCAGGAGAACGAGATCATCCGGCGATATCCACGAGAGATCGACATCATGGCCTTAGCCGCGGCACGCGGGCACAATCTCGGATACGAGACACCGGAGCATCAGGCAAATCCGAAGGCGGGCGAGATCATCGCGTCCAACGCCATCGCCGAAATGGTACAGCGGGTAGTCTTGAACGGTGAAAACGCAAGAACGGTCGTGGGCAACACCGCAAGACGGCTCGAAGAAATCATGCACTCCTGATTCTCCATGATCCGCGGCAGCGTCGGACACACCCCGTGACGGTCGCCGCACAGGCAGGGGCCCCACCCTCGCTCGAGAAGCGCTACGCGATGCTCGGCGCGGCGCTGATCGCGCCGACCGTGTTGGTGTTCTGCGCGGTCATCCTCTATCCGCTCGTTTCAGCGATCTATTTGTCCCTGTTTTCCATCTACACACCGACTCTGGCCGGCGATTGGGTGGGAGCGAACAACTACACCGAGCTGTTGGCCAGCGGCCGCTTCTGGAACGCGGTTCTCAACACACTGATCTGGACGCTCGGAACTCTGACCCTACAGATCACTAGCGGCGTGGGCGTCGCGTTGCTGCTCAATCAGTCGATCGTCTTTCGCTCGCTGGCCAGGAGTTTGATCCTCTTCCCCTACTTCCTGTCCACGGTCGTGGCGGTGCTCGTCTGGCGCTGGCTGTTCAACGACCTCTATGGCATCCTGAACCACTTGGTCCTGCTGGCCGGCCTCACCGATACGCCCGTCAACTGGCTCGGACAGATGCCCAATGCCATGGTCTCGATCATTTTCGTGGGAGCCTGGAAGTATTTCCCGTTCGTGGTGATCGCTGTCCTGGCGAGACTCCAGACCATCCCGGAGCCCCTCTACGAGGCCGCCACAATCGACGGCGCAGGGCCTGTTCAGCGCTTCCTCGACATCACGCTCCCGCAGCTCCGCGACGTCCTGGTCGTGGTCATTCTCCTCCGGGCGATTTGGGACTTCAAGGAGTTCGACCTGATCTACTTGCTGACGGGGGGCGGACCCATCAACGCGACCCAAACTCTGTCACTCCTCGTTTATGAGGAAGCGTTCCGGCTGAATCGCATGGGTATGGCATCCAGTTACGCGGTGGCCATGATGCTCGTGTTGCTCGGGTTCACGCTGCTCTACCTGCGACAGACCAACCGACCGGCTGAGGCTCAATAGTGCGGGACGGACCGCTCCGAACGACTCTCATGAGCGTCGCCGCGTGGACGATCGTGGTAGCGGTTACGTTCCCCCTCATCTGGATGGTCCTCACCTCGGTCAAGCCGCAAACCGAGCTGTTCCGAATCCCGCCCACCCTGGCGCCGGAAACCATCACCCTCGAGCACTACTGGCGGCTGCTGACCGAAACACCGTTCCTCACCTACTTTCGCAATTCGATGACCCTAGCCGTGACGACGACGGTGGTCGTCATCGCCCTCGGAACGCTGGGCGCGTACAGCCTGGTGCGCTTCCGGTATCGCGGTCGTGAGACACTCGCCACCCTCGTCCTGTTTACCTATCTGATGCCATCGGTCGTGTTGGTTATCCCGCTTTACCTCTTGATGGTATCGGTGGGTCTGGCCAACACGATCGCCAGTCTCGTGATCGCCTACACGACGTTTGCGCTTCCCTACGCGCTGTGGCTGCTGCGCTCGTTCATGGCGGGGATCCCCGAGGATCTCGAGTCCGCTGCCCTCGTCGACGGCGCGGGCAGGATGGGAGCCTTTTTCGACGTCATTCTCCCACAGGCCCTCCCGGGGATCGTCTCGACGGCGTTATTTACGTTCATCCTGTGCTGGAACGAGTACCTGTTCGCGCTGGTGCTCGTGAACTCCGATACCGTGCGACCCTTGACGACCGGCACCATGAACATGCTGATCACGGCGTTCAACATCGATTGGTCCTTGCTCATGGCGGCTTCCGTGATGATGAGCGTGCCGCTCATCATCATATTTACGTTTCTGCAGGGCACGCTCACGCGCGGATTCGGCGCGGGCGCGGTGAAGGGCTGACGGGTGGCGGGCGTCGTCTTTGAGAAAGTGCGCAAGACGTTCGGGGCCATGGTCGCGGTGGATAACCTCGACCTCACCATTTGTGACGGCGAGTTCGTCAGCGTGCTGGGACCCTCCGGCTGCGGCAAGACGACGACGCTCCGGTTGCTGGCCGGCCTCGAGGAACCGACGGGCGGCGTCATTCGGATCGGTGAGCGCGTCGTGAACAGCGTCCCGCCCGCGCAGCGCGACATCGCCATGGTCTTTCAGTCCTATGCGCTCTATCCCCACATGACGGTCGGGCAGAACATCGGTTACCCCCTGAAGAAGCGCGGCGTGCGTGGTTCCGAGCGTTCCGACCGGGTCCGCGCCGCGGCCCGCCTCCTGGAACTGGAGACGCTACTTGAGCGCAAACCGCGTCAGCTCTCGGGAGGGCAGCAGCAACGTGTGGCCCTCGGCCGCGCGCTGGTGCGAGAGCCGCAGGTATTCCTGCTGGATGAACCCCTCTCCAACCTCGACGCGCGGCTCCGTGCCCACATGCGTGCCGAGCTCATCGAGCTACATCGGCGGATTGGGCGCACCATGGTGTACGTTACCCACGACCAGCTCGAGGCGATGACCATGTCGACTCGAATCGCTGTCATGAAGACCGGGGTGCTGCAGCAGTTCGCGACCCCCGAGGAGATCTTTCATCGGCCGGGGAACGTCTTCGTCGCCGGATTCATCGGCTCTCCCGCAATGTCGATCGTCGCCGGGGACCTCATCGGCGGTAACGGTGGGCCATTCCGCGTTCGTGCCGGCGCGCTCGATGTCGCCCTGCCGGCCGGTTTACTCGACCTGAAAACCGTACCCGGGCCGGTCTCCCTCGGCGTGCGACCCGAAGACATTCGACTAGGCAGCGGGGAGCACGCGGCGGCCGTGCGGGTCGTCGAGCCGACAGGCCACGAGAGCATCGTCACCCTGGACGCCGGCGGGACACCGCTCACCGCGCGCGCGCCCGGGGATACGTCCATCGCGGCAGGTGAAAATATTCACTTCTCGTTTCGCGGCGACCGACTCCACCTGTTCGATGGAGACACCGGAACGCGGCTGAACGCGGATCGCGAAGACGAGACCCGTTCAACCACCACGGAACCAGCGGGCTAGACATGGATCGAACGAGTGTCAACTGGACCGGTCCGATGCCGGCCGTCACGACTCCGTTTCGTGCGGACGGTGCGATCGATGAGAAGGCATTTCAACTGAACGTCGCACGGCTGCTAGGTGATGGCGCGACCGGGGTCGTGGCCGGAGGCTGCACCGGCGAGTTTTGGGCGCTGACCCACGAGGAGCGGA
The DNA here is from genome assembly GCA_965249575.1 of Gemmatimonadales bacterium. Classification (GTDB taxonomy): domain Bacteria; phylum Gemmatimonadota; class Gemmatimonadetes; order Gemmatimonadales; family GWC2-71-9. Next base: position 658,838 of record OZ252244.1, read on the forward strand.
AACGCCTGTACCGCCTGGCCAAAGAGGCCGTCGGCGACGCGGGAACAGTGTTCGTGGGAACCGGGGCGGTCACGGTGGATGAGACCGTGGCGCTCACTCGCGAAGCAGAGGAGAACGGCTGCGATGGAGCGCTCATCCTGCCGCCCTATTTCGTGCGGCTGACGGACGACGAGATCTACGCGCACTATGCGGCGGTCTCGGATGCGGTCAACATCCCGATCATCCTGTACAACATCCCGGGGAACGCGGTCAACGCACTGACACCGCCGCTGGTCGCGCGGCTGGCGGCGCTGGATCGCGTGGTGGCTATCAAGGAAAGCTCCGGCGACTGGAACAACTACTACGCCACGTTTCTGGAGGTCCGCGACCGGCTCAGGGTTTTCTGTGGCCCGTCGTCGATCTATGGGGTGCCGGCCGTCGAGCTCGGAGCCGACGGTACCATCGACTGCTTCCCGAACATGTGGACACCGGGCGCGCTGGACCTCTTTCATGCACCCCATCGCGGCGATCGGGAGAACGGAGCCCAACTGCAAGCGCTCGGTCGGAAGCTCACGGATCTCTGCACGAGCGGCGGCCGCACGCTCTACCCTTCCACCAAGGCGGCGATGGATTTGTTGGGGTTCCCCGGCGGGGGCACTCCCCGCCCCCCCCTGCGACCGCTCACGGGCGAGCCACTGAAGGGCCTCGAGCGCGGACTGGCCACTCTCGGAGTTTCATGAGATCATTACGTTCAACCTCACGAGGAGTCCAACGATGAGCGCCACGCTAGTCAAGCCGGAACACGCGCCGCAGCTCGAGCCGCGAAAGTATAAGACCAGTTTTGGCGAGTTCATCGGCATCGGCCCGAACGGCAACCTCTGGGTTGACGATTGCGACGTCGCCGAGCTCACCGACCGCTATGGCAGCCCTCTTTTCATCATGTCGGAGAACCAGCTCCGATACACTTACCGAGCGTTCCGTGACGCGTTCCGCGCGCGCTATCCCGAGACGGAGATCCTCTTCGCTAACAAGTCCAATAACGGGCTCGCCATCCGCCACATCATGAACCAGGAAGGGGCTGGAGGGGACTGTTTCGGGATCACCGAGATGTACCTGGCCCTCCTCGCCGGAACGAATCCCAAGACACTCGTCCTGAACGGCTCGAATAAGGAAGACGAAGAGCTGGAGATGGCGATTGCCAACGGGCTGTGTATCAACATTGATGCAATGGACGAGCTCGACCGCATCGATGCGATCGCGAAACGCCTGGGCAAGGAGGCGGATATCGGCATCCGTCTCGCGCTCGACCTCGACCCCCTGGCCAAGCGCGAGGGTGTCGCCATGCACGGACCGGGAACACTGAAAGAGCAGAGCGATTCCACCAAGTGGGGCATGACGCGCGAGCAAACCGTAGAGATCGTGAAGCGCGCCCAGGGCATTTCGCACCTGCACCTGATGGAAATCCACTTCCACCTGAGCCGCATGTCGAACGTCGCGGCCGATTTCGCGGTCATGGCGGGTGAGATGATCACGTGGGCCGGTTTGATCCGTGACAAAACCGGCTGGACCGCACCCACCATCGACATCGGCGGTGGCTGGACATTCGGCAAGTGGTACGGAACGGGCCCCAATACCCAGATCGACGGCGAAAGTGCGGCGGGCGCGGAAGACTACGCCCGGGAGTGTTCGAAAGCGATCAAGGAAGAGGCGAAGCACCTAAAGTTCCCCCTGCCGAAGCTTCGCCTAGAGCCGGGACGTGCCCTGTCGGGACCAGCGGGTGTGGCGGTCGGGACGGTCGGAGCCGTGAAGACCGGGGACAAGAAGAAGTGGGTCAATCTCGATCTCTCAACCAACCACCTGTCGTGGGCGGCCGTGCTCGACTGGTACTATCACGCGGTACCGGTCAGGAACGCTGGCGCCAAGGGAACGGAGACGGTCGACCTGGTCGGTCCGCTGTGCAACTCCGACGAGGTCGGACGCCAGCGCGAGATGCCACCGCTCAAGCGGGGCGATTACGTGGCCTTCCTCGACGCCGGGGGCTACTGCGAGTCGAGCGCCGCCCGATACAACGCGCAGCGCTTGCCGGCGACGGTCCTCGTAACCGGTGACACGGCCGAGGTGATCACCGACCGTGAAGAGTTTCGTGACGCGGCCGGCCGCTTCCGCGTGCCGCCGCATCTGCTGGCCGGCTCGTTCGCGCCCAACGGTTAGGGATCGCGCGATGGATATCGGAATCACGGGGCGCCGCGCCATGGTGTCGGCTGCCAGCAAGGGACTCGGGCGGGCGTGCGCGTTCTCGCTCGCTCGGGAGGGCGCCGAGGTCTGGATCACGGCGCGCACGAAGGAGCCGCTCGACGAAGCGGCGAGTGACATCGCAGCTCGAACGGGAGGCACCGTGCACGCCGTCGCGGGCGACATCACGACGGAGGAGGGGCGAGCGGCAATCCTCGATGCCTGCCCCGCACCTGACATCCTCGTAGCCAATCCGGGTGTGCGGCAGGTGCCGGCCGACTTCCGCACCATGGCTCGGGCGGATTGGGACCGCTGGTTGGATGCGCACTTCTACTCGTCATTGGAGCTCATGCGGGCGGTCGTCCCAGGCATGTGCGAGCGGCGCTTCGGCCGGGTCGTCAACATGTCGGTCAGCTTCATCAAGTTCCCGCAGGTGGGATTTGCCGCGAGTCACGCAGCGCGGCTCGCTTTGAGCGGCGCCATTGCCTCCATGGTGCGGGAGCTCATTGGATACAACGTCACCATCAATACCATCTGTCCCGGACTGTTCGACACCGATGCGCTGCACACGAACCTCCACGGCCACGCGAAGCGAGGGAACACGACGTACGAAGCGATCGTCGCAGACCGAAAAAAGAACTGCCCCGCGGGACGGTTCGCCGATCCAGCGGAGTGCGGCGATCTGGTCGCGTACCTTTGCGCCGCACAGTCGGGCTTCATGACTGGGCAGAATATCATCAGTGACGGGGGCGTCTACCAAGGATTGTTTTGATGGACCATCCGGCAGACCGAGTCGCGATGATCTCCGGGGCCACCGGTGGCATCGGGGCGGCACTGACCCGACGCCTGCACGAGGACGGGTTCCGGCTGTCTCTGGGAATCCGCGACACCGACAGGGCTCGTCGGGTGTTTGAGTCGATCGACACCGACCGGGTCCTGTTCCAACGCTTCGAGGCCTTGGACGGCGATTCCGCCCGCGCCTGGGTCGATGCGACCGCCGACCGCTTCGGGCGCATCGATGCCCTCATCAACAACGCGGGCGTCTTGCGCCAGATCTTCATCGACCAGGGCGAAGAAGAGCTGCTCGACGAACTCTGGTCTGTAAACGTCAAGGCGCCCTTCCGGCTCATACGGCACGCAATGCCGCATCTGTCCAAGACGGGCAGCGGCCGCATCATCAACGTTGCCTCGACGGACGCCAAGCGCTACCGGGAAGGCGTCTCCGTGGGCTACGCGATGACGAAACACGCGGTTTTGGCCCTGAGCCACGCCGCGAAATTCATGGGCTGGAAGCACGGGGTTCGCGTTACCGCCCTCTGCCCGGGAGCGGTGGACACCCCGATGATCGCCTCGATCCCGGGCGTGACACCGGTTGCCGAGCGGATCCAGCCGGACACGTTGGCTGAGATCGTCTCGTTCTTGCTGCGCCTTCCGAAGAACGCCTCGGTCGCGGAGTTGGTCGTCAACACGAGGTTGGAATCGAGCTATTGACCGGCGGACCGTCGAACCGCAAAGCCGAGGCCGCTGGGGCGCTCCCTCACCTCATAGCACGCAGCTACGGCTCCAGGTCGAGCCGTCCGTTCCGGTAATCGAGCAGAAGACGCCGGCCGCGCATAACGTTCGAGCCGAGCTGCCCATCCGGCTTCCAGATTACGGCCGACTTTACTCCGCCAGAAGTGGAGACTGCTCGAACTGTAGAATGTGTTGATCGACGAAGAGCGTCACGTCACGCACGCGTTGTCGCGTCACGGCCTCCCTGCCCCCCGCCCCTAGCGTGACGGCTCTTCTAGTCTCGGCCGGTCCGGCGTCGATCTTCGTGAGCGCCCGCACCCGGATGTGGGTTCCGGCGGCACCCGTATCGAGGCCGAAGTTGAGCCGCCGTCCAGCCGCGTCCCGCAAAATGACCAGCGGATATCCCAACCAGAAGAAATTCCGCTCCCCGGCATCAAGGATCCCCGCGCGGGTGATCGTCGTCCAGCCGCCGCTGTAGTCGATGTCAAAAGCAGCGTTTCGGAACAACGACCACCCGATGATGCCGTCGATCTTGATGAGCGGCACCCCCGCGAGGCCGAATTTCAAGTCCTCCTCGTCGAGTATGACCACCGGATGGTGCTTGACCTTGAGGCCACCAAGCTGCAGGTCGTCCACGATGCCCAGCCGAAACGCGACCGGCTCGCTGACCGAGGTGACCGCGTAACCGATGTCCCCGAGCGGCTTGACTCCGCACGATCGAGCCACGTGATCGCCGATGACGCTCAGGCTGGCCCCAGTATCCAGCACGAACCGCCGCCTACAGCCGTTCACCACGACGTCGATGCGGGGGCTGCCGCTCAGGATGCGGTCGGTTCGCACGCGAACGGGGCGATCCGGAAACGACAGTTCCTCTGCTGGGCGGCCACGCAATGCGTGGGCGAGCACGAGATCGGCTTCCTCGAGTACCCCGCCCGACGCGAGATCCGGCTCGGCGGCGGCCAGTGTCAGAAGACCCTCCCAGTCCCCAACGAACACCATGATCTGCCCGAGCATGCGGCCCGCCGTTTCTCGAATCCTCTCGTCATCGGTCGCCGCCCTCAAACGGGCCAAGCGCTCGCGCGCAACGGCGAGATCCGCCTCGAGCGTCGACGTCACGGCATCGAGAAACGCCCGCTCATCGGCGCTCGTTGCCAGATCCCTCGCCGCAGCGACCTCCAGATCCTCTAGAGCCTCCCAGAATTCGGTGTACCGCATTCCGGTTACCGGAACGGCCTCGGCCGCCGACACCTCGACCTGTCCCGCTTGCGAGACAATTCGTCCCAGGATGGCCCGGCCACCGAACACGAGCAACCCGATGGCGACGGCCACGATGCTGGTGTTCTGAACCTTTCGGGAAAGTGACATGACGTCCCCTTGTCGAAAAACGAAGGCGACTTCAGTCACCCTACGGGACGCCCGGCCGTGGGTTTCGTCTACTCCAAAGCGTCCGCACCTTCCGCGTCCAGCACCGAGCCGAGCCCGATCCTTCCTGGACGTGAGAATCCCATCCCGCCTCGTCACGGAACGCCCCATCGCGTGCCCGTGGCGCCCTAGTTGCTGAGCTCTTCCGAGCGAATACGCGCGCGCCGGACTGCCTCCTTGAAAGTGTCCACCCAACCTTTTTCCTCGAGATACGTAACCGCGGCGTGCGTCGTTCCGCCGTGCGAAGTGACGCGCCTCCTCAACTCGGCGGGATCGGCCGGGTCATGTTGCAGAAGCTGTGCGGCCCCGATGAACGTCTGATACACGAGGACGTACGCCTGTTCCCGCCGCAGGCCTTCCCGCTGCGCCGCATCGATCAACGCCTCAGCTAGATAGAAGAGGTACGCTGGTCCGGTTCCACTCACGGCAGTGACTGCGTCGAGCTGGCGCTCGTCCACGATGACCACCTTTCCGACCGTCGAAAGGATGTTCAAGGCTCGGGCTAGGTGTTCGTCGCTCGCGTACTGCCCTCGGGCAATTGCGGTCGCTCCCAAACCAATCGCCGCCGGCATGTTGGGCATCGAGCGAATAACCGGGGGCTTGCCGAGCGCCTGTTCGAACGTCGAGATGCGCACGCCGGCACAGATCGAAACAGCGAGCTGCGCGTTTTTGTAGGCGGGTGCCACCTGCTTCAGGGTTGTCCGGATGTCCTGCGGCTTGACGGCGAATAGGACCGTCTCAGCCGCCTCGACAGCCTCGGCCGCCGTTTCCGTGGTGGGCACGTTCAGGCCGTCACTCAAGAAGTATCGGCGTGCCCTGTTCGCTTCCGCCACGACGAGGTCGTCACGGTTCCAGCCGGAGTCGAGCAGACCTTCGGCCAGCGCTCCACCCATGAACCCACCGCCAATGATCGCGAGACGCTTCATGCTGTAGCCCCCGTCCGGAGCGGGATTCGTTGAACCGCTGCGACCTACGTCGATCCGTGAGCCGCAGTGCGGCGCCTCTACACGAGGAGGATCGTATACACGGCTATGGCACCCCAGATTATGTTCACGAAAGTCGACGGGTAGGCGCCGTAAAACACGGTGTTCGCAACGAGGCAGATGCCCCGAGCAGATTGAGAGTCTGGTACGGGTAGGTGTCGCCCCGGACCCCACGGGTCGACACGAGCAAGTATCCCGTGAGAACGGCGATCGCTCCGATCCACCCGAGAACATCGACGAGGAGGCTTGTGGTCATGGCGTGTAGAGTTGAGGAGAGTACCGGAGTAGCCGCGCGGTGCGGCACGCCGATCACAACGAAGCGGCGCCAGCGGTCAACTTAGGGAGCAGATCGAGCCCGAGCCAGTGCCACCCGGCTCCCGTCCAAGCACGGATCCCCGTCTGTTACTCTCGGCTGAGCTGACGGCCCTGACTCCCACCATCTGAAGATCGTTGCCTGGACGCAGGGGTGGCGAGCACCGTGCCTTCGAGAGCGTTCGAGTCCACTGAGCGGACCGACACCGGCCCTCGCCCCCCTCGCTCCGAGGTATTCGTGTCGAAGTTACGTCCCACCGCGAGCATCGCGCTCTGGTTTTTTGTGGTTCCGGTCGCCTCGATCGAGCCCGCGGCGGCTCAGATTCGCCCCGACCAGATGCGGGGCACGTGGGAGCAGGTCTCCACGCGCAACTTGGAGACAGGTGTCCTCGAAAACATCGGCGAGACTCGCGCCACGTGGCTCAAGTTCACCGGCTCGATCGCCTCCCAGATCTGGATGACGCGGGAGGGCCTCGTCGTACAGCCAGCTGAGCTGCGACGGCTCTCGGCCGAGCGTCAGAAGGAAGCGAACTACGCCAAGATCTGGGACGCCGAAGGAAATCCGCAATTCTCCGCGCTGGCCGGCTGCTACCGCCTCGACGGTTCCATGATGTATTTCACGCTGATACTGAATCTCCAGCCCACGAGTACGAATGGCAGCGGGATAGACACCATCGTGCAACTGGACGACCGGACCCTGGCGTACCGTACCGGCCGCACCCCAGAGGGCGGTTGGAGCCGGGAGCAAACCTACCGACGCGTGGATCGCGCATCAGCGCCGGGGCGCGCGATCGGCATGACATTTGATCCACAGCACCTCATCGGCACCTGGCAAACCACCCAGACCCGGAACCTCACGACTGGAGCCGTCGAACGCCTTCCCGCGACCAAGACGGCCTGGTTTCAGATCTCCGATTCGACGTGGACGTACATCACGATGAACAAGGACCGACCCATCGTCACGCAGCAGCAATTCGCCGGTATGTCGCAACAGGACAGGATGGCGGCGAACTACGCCAAGATCTGGGATGAACGCGGACAGAACCGATTCTGGGGAAGCGCTGGAACGTACCGGCTCCACAACGACAGCATCACGTTCGTGCAGCGGACGATCTCGCTGGAGCCCTGGATGGTAAAGGTCAATGAGGTGACGGAGATGATCGTTCGACTCGATCGGGGGGCCTACGTCACCCGCTCGAAGCCCGACTCGAACGGGGTGGTGCGGGAATTCGTGAGTAGGCGAGTGGATTGAAGAAGAATTCTCCGCGCCTCGCTGCCGGGGCTTGACCGCACTATGCTTTGATGCTCACCTTCCGCCTGTCAGTTCAAGTCGGCAACCCTCGACGGAGAAGCGAGCCATGGTCGGGCGCACCTTAGCGTGCGGCGGGTTACTCGTCGCACTTACCGTTCCATCGTTGGCTCAGGATCGCCCGATGCTGGGACCCAAGGACGGTACCGACCTCCAACCGATGGACCTCGATCGGGTGAGCGTTGGGGTTGCCGCCCCAGATTTCACCCTCGAGGCGCTCGACGGAAGTCACATCACGCTGTCCGACCACCGGGGTCGGATGAAGGTGGTGTTGGTCTTCTATCGGGGGCATTGGTGACCCTACTGCGCCCGTCAGCTCGGGGAGCTGAGAACACTGCTGGACGAGCAGCGAAAAGCGGACACGCGGATCCTGGCTGTGTCGATCGATGGCAAGGAAGATCTTCAGAGAACGATCGACCGAATATCGGAGGAGGACAAACGGCTTCCGGATTTCCCCTTCCTCTCCGACCCGGGACACCGGGTCATAGACCGATACGGCCTGCTCAACCCTGCGGGACGCGGCTGGCCTCACCCGACAACGTTCGTGATCGACGAGGAGGGCGTCGTGCGCTGGAAGTTCGTCGAGACGGACTACAAGATCCGGCCGACGAACGAGCAAATCCTGCGGGCCGTCGCCGACATCCCATAACGCAGGCCATCCACTAATGACCACTCGGGCTCAATGGTACCTGGTTGGTGCTATTGTCCTCTTGCTGGGGACGGGGCTGTTCGCCCTCACCCACTATCAGGCTGGCAAACTCCCGGCCGTCGCCGTGGGATCCGAGGCGCCTGCGTTTGAGGCAGTTACGCTGGATGCGACCCCGGAGCGGCGGCGACTCGAGGACTACCACGGTCGGTTGATCCTCCTCAATGTCTGGGCGACATGGTGCTTGCCCTGTCGTGACGAGATGCCGAGCATCCAACGCCTGTACGACGAATATCGCGACCAAGGACTCGCGGTCGTCGCGGTGAGCGTCGACGATCCCGGGGCGGATGACGATATTCGGGAGTTCGTCCAGGAGTTTGGACTCACTTTCGATATACTGCACGATCCCCAGGGATCGATCATGCAGGGATACCAGCTCACGGGTGTCCCTGAATCGTTCCTGATTGATGCCAATGGTAGGATCCGCCGCAAGGCATTCGCTACCGACTGGTTTTCCGAGAACAACCGGGCCGTGGTGGAGGCGCTCCTCCCAACCGATTGACCGTCGGCGGCGCCGCGGCCTCACGCGTACGCCGCGGCATCGTCACAAGGGGTCCCCTGACCCGGACGTGGGCGGCGAGACTCACATCGCACGGGCCCCTGCGGCAAGGACATGACCAAAGACGGCAAGATCGGTTTTGGGTTGGTCGGTAGCGGGATGGCGGGGGGGACGCACGCCAAAGAGCTGGCGTTCGTCGAGGGGGGCGAGCTCGTCGCCGTGTGTTCCCGCAATGAGGCCAAGGTCCGGCACTTCGCAAAAGAATACGGGGTGACGGGATACTACACCGACTGGCGACGGCTGCTGGACGACGATGCAGTGGACGTAGTGTGCGTTCTCAACCCAACCGGACACCACGCCGAGGTCACCATCGCCGCGTCCCAGGCCGGCAAGCACGTGCTGGTCGAGAAACCGCTCGAGATTGACCTGCAACGCGCCGACGAGATGATTCGCACGTGCCGGGCCAATCGGACCAAACTGGGCGTCATCTTTCAGATGCGCTTCGGCTCGGTCGCGGCCCGGCTCAAGGAGGCGGCCGACGCCGGTGCCTTTGGCCGGGTGTTCCTGGCCGACGCCATCGACAAGTCGAGTCGAACCGCGGCTTATTACGCCTCGGCCGCGTGGAGGGGGACGCGAGAGCTGGAAGGCGGTGGCTGTCTCATGACCCAGTCGATTCACATTATCGACCTCCTACAGCACGTCGTCGGACCCGTGCAGTCCGTGATCGGGCGTGTGGCCACGAAGCAACACGACATCGAAGTCGAAGACACGGCATCGGCACTCGTTCGCTTTCAGAATGGGGCCATGGGCGTGATCGAGAGCACGACGTCCGTCAAGCCGGCGCTCAAGTCTCGTCTCGAGATCCACGGCGAGAAGGGCACGGTCGTGGTGAACGCACAATACGACCAATTCCTTTTCTGGAACCTCGACGGCGACGCCAGCCCACCACCCGTGGAGCCGGAGGTCACGCTCGGTGACATCGACGACCCGTGGGCATATCCCCAGACCCGCCATCGCGTGCAACTGCAGGACATGGTCGACGCGATTCGTCAGGATCGTGACCCCGTGTTGACTGGCGAAGACGCGCGGAAATCGCTTGCTATCATCATGGCGATCTACGAGTCGTCTCGAACGGGACGGGAGGTCACGGTCGACCAGGGCCCACACGCGGCCCGTGAGTAGCCGCTAGCCAATGCGCCGGCTGGGAGCCCTTCTCGAAACCATCGTGGCCGTCACCCTGGGCGCGATGGCCGCCCTCGTCATTTACCAGGTCGCCGCGCGCTACGGACTCGGACGCCCTCCAAGCTGGACAGAGGAGCTCGCCCGATACCTCCAGGTGTGGTTGGTGCTGCTCGCCGCACCAGTGTGCCTCGAGCGCGGCCTGCACCTCGCGGTTGACTATGTGACCCCCCGTCTTCCGGCCACACCTCGCCGCATCGTGCGTACGGGCGTCTTGTTGCTCATTCTCGTCTTCTCGACCCTGCTGCTCGTCTATGGCGTCAGGCTCTTGCGGGTGGCAGCCGTTCAGGTGTCACCCGCGCTCGGGATCTCCATGGTGTGGCCCTACCTCGCGCTTCCGGTCAGCGGTGCGTTGTTGGCCTTGGAGAGCATCGTGCTCATCGCCAAGGGGAAGAGCGCCGCTGAGGGTGCAGTGGAAGAGGGTCTATGATTGCCGCGCTCTTCCTCTGCCTCGCCGCGCTCCTGGTACTGGGCGTTCCGGTCGCATTTGCCATCGGTCTGAGCGGCCTCGTCGCCGTCGTCGTGAACGGCCAGATCCCCTACGAGGTAGTCCCCCAGCGCGCGTTCGCGGCGCTCAACTCCTGGGCGCTCATGGCTGTGCCGCTGTTCATCCTCGCGGGCGAGCTGATGAACGCTTGCGGGATCTCCCGGCGCGCCATCGCGATCATCGGCCGCCTTCGGGGGGGGCTGCCGATCGTGTCTGTCACATCGTCGATGTTCTTTGCCGGAATCTCCGGAAGCTCCAGCGCGAGCACGGCAGCGGTTGGGTCCATGATGATCCCCGCGATGGAACGTCGCGGATACCCAAAGCCCTTCGCAGCAGCGCTCCAAGCGGCCGGTGGGGCTATCGGCCCAGTCATACCACCCAGCATTATCATGATCGTGATGGGGTACGTGACGGAGACGTCGATTGCGGCCCTCTTCATCGGCGGTGTCGTGCCCGGATTCCTGATCGGCGCCGCGCTCATTGGCGCGAGTCTAGGGAAAGCGCGCCAGTACGAGACTCGGACTCCGCTGACCGACGAGCAAACGGGCTCGCTGTGGCACGCCCTGTGGCAGGGGCTGCCCGCGATCGGCATGCCCGTGGTCGTCCTCGGAGGGATCTTGGGCGGTGTCTTTACTGCCACCGAGGCCGCGGGCATCGCTGTGGCGTACAGCCTACTCGTCGGCTTTGTGTTCTATCGCGAGCTGCGTTGGTCGGATCTACGTCCGCTCCTCGTGAGGGCCGGATTGAGGGCATGCGTTGTCATGTTCGTAGCAACGACTGCCTACCTGGTGGCGTGGATTGTAGCGGTGGGACGGGTGCCCGACCAGCTGGGCGGGTTGCTGCAGAACTGGACCGGCAGTCAGCTCACGTTTCTCATTGCGTGCAACGTCATCCTGATCGTCATCGGGATGTTCATGGAGAGCATATCGGCGATCATCATCATGATGCCCATCCTCTACCCGATTGCCATGCAACTCGGCGTAGATCCGGTCCATTTCGGCGTCGTTGCGTCAGTGAACTTCTGCATCGGCATGGTGACGCCACCCTACGGCGCGACCCTGTTCGTAGCGTGCACGATATCGGGGCAGAGCGTTGGCGACGTGGCGCCGTGGACCCTGCGCCCCATCCTCGCCATGGTAGCCGTCCAGGTACTGATCACCCTGTTTCCGGCCACCATTACGGCGCTCCCCAGGTACTTCGGCCTCTGATGGCGATACCCTCGCGCTGGTTTCAGCGCAGGCCGCCTCCCACCCGGCTTCGATGCCTGCCGGCGCTCGGGGTGCTCATCTCGAGCCTGCTCGTCGGTTCCTGCAGCTCGGACCGCGACGATCGCACCATCGTCATCAAGGCCAGCTCGAGCAGCGCGGCCAACGAGCCATCGGTTCGCGCCATGGAGATGTTCGGCCGGGAGCTTGCCACCCGAACCAACGGACGAATGCGAGTCGAGGTCTACCCGAACAACGCCCTCGGCAACGAGCGCGAGGTCATCGAGCTCCTCATCATCGGCGCCGTGGAACTGGCATCGCCCTCCAATGCGCCACTGGCCACGTTCGTGCAGGAGATGCTGATCTTCGATCTCCCCTTCTTGTTTCGAAGCCGTGAACACATGTACGCGGTGCTCGACGGCCCCGTGGGTCAGCGCTTCATCGAGCCGCTCCACGGGCGCGGGCTACAGCTCCTCGGGTACTTCGAGGCAGGCCTCAGACACCTAATGACCGTCGAGAAGCCGATCGAGCGCTTTCAGGACCTCGCGGGCTTGAAGATCCGAACCATGGAGAACCCGCTGCACCTGCGTGCGTTCCACGCCTTTGGAGCGAGCCCCCTGCCCATGGCATACGGCGAGCTGTACTCTGCGCTTGAACAGGGCGTGATCGACGGAGCAGAGGCCGCGAGATCGAACTACCACTCCAAACGGTTTTACGAGGTCGCCCCGAACTGGTCCGAAGTCGGCTGGATGTATTTGGTCTCACCGCTGGTCATGAGCGAGCGCTTCTATTCCCGACTCTCGGCAGACGACCAGCGTACGGTACAGGAGGCGGCCGCCGCCGCCATCGCTTGGGAGCGCCAGGAGTATCAACGGCAGGACGCAGCCGCGCTCGAGAAGCTCCAGGCGGCAGGGGTTCGGATGACGACTCCCGACCGCACGGCTTTCCTGGCGGCGGCACGAGAGGTCTGGCGGGCGTCGCAGGACTTCGTCGACCTGGATTTGGTGGAGTCCATCGTAGCGTCAGGGGAAGGCAGTGCCGGGTCGGACGATCGTTGAACAGGTACGGGTCATTGACGGGACGGGCGCCCCAGCCTTCCTCTCCGACGTCGCGCTGAGCAACCGCCGCATCGAGGCGATTCAGCCGAGCCTGGAATCCGTGGCGGCGGACTGCCGGATCGATGGCCGGGACCTCGTGTTGACACCTGGGTTCATCGACGTGCACACCCATTCGGACCTCACCGTCCCCGCTGATCCACGCACCGTCAGCCAGTCCACTCAGGGCGTCACCGCCCAAGTAGTGGGGAATTGCGGATTCTCGGCCGCGCCCCTGGGCCGGCGGAGCGATCTCAAGCACCAGATGCTCGGTCCTGTGCCCGACACCGCGGAGAGTTGGTCGGATTTCGCGTCCTACCGCGATTGCCTCGACCGGCTCACGCCCAATACGCACATCACCCCGCTGGTCGGCCACGCGGCGCTCCGGCATCGGGTATCGCACGATCCGCTCGAGCCTTCAACCGCGGCCGGCATCCGCCGGCTCGTCGACGAGCTGGAGGTATGCTTCGACCAGGGGGCTCGCGGCTTGAGCCTCGGCCTGGAGTACCTACCGGGTAGCATCGCGTCCCAAGAGGAGTTGTTGGCCGTCTGCACATGTGCCGGCGCGCGGGACGCGCCGGTCACGGTGCACGTCCGGAACCGGGACGTTGCCTTCGAACGCAGCATTGCCGAGGTACTGCAACTCGCACTCGACAGCGGCGCACGACTCCATCTCTCGCATATCGCCCCCAAGTACGGGGCTCGAGATGGAGCGATCGACTGGCTGCTGGGCGAGTTGGAGGGGTTCGCACGTCGGGGACCCACCGTAACCTTCGATGAGATTCCCTACGAGTGGGGAACGACAAAAATGGCGGCGGCGCTCCCGCAGCACATGCTGCACGGCGACCCGTCCGACGTATTGCAGCGGCTCGCGCAGAGCGACGCCGGGCGACCGCTGCGCGAGCACACCGGCTGCATGTGGAAGATGGTCCCCGACGGTAGGTGGGACTTGATCAACCTCGTGCACGCACCTGGCTCGCGGGCCCTTGAAGGGAAGCCGTTCCTGGAGGTCGCGCGCCGCTTGAACACCGACCCCTGGACCGCTGCGGCCTGGATCTTGGCGGCAGCGGGAGATCGGCTGCACGAAGTTCTCTGGATCGGGCACCTGAAGGACGCGGCCGTGCTCGATACACTCCTTCTGCACGAGCAGTGTCTCCTGTGCTCGGACGGGATCACGTTGGCCCCTGACGGTCCGCTGGCCGGCGCAGAGTGGTCGCGTGCGTGCTACGGGTGGGCGGCGCGTGCCCTCACCTTCCTTACCGAACGCGGTGTCACTCTCGAGGCAGGGGTCCACCGCCTCACCGGAGCGGCGGCAGCCTGGCTCGATTGGCCTGAACGAGGGCGCATCGCGGTCGGGGCGCCGGCCGATCTCGTCCTCATCGACCCGTCCCAACTCCGTGAGCGGGCGACCTACCAAGACCCCCACCGGCCAACCGCCGGCATCGAGCAGGTATGGCTCGGGGGCGAGCCGCTCATCGCCGACGGCACCGTCTCGCACGCACGTAACGGTCAGGTCCTCTAGCAGGTCTCATGAACGGCGAAACCGCGCGTGCGTTGGCAGAGGAGCGACGCTCGGAGTTATTGGACCTGCTCCGCGAGCTGATTGCCGCACCATCCCCCTACGGCAGCTCGGGTCGTAAGGCCCAGGAGATCGCGGCGGCATACCTCGAGGCCCGCGGATACCAGTCAGAGCTCACTAGCGAGCGACCTCTCGAGTGGCGCGCGCATCCAGATTTCACGATGCCGCCCGGTCCGACACCGGAAGAGCCGGTCAACCTGCGGGCGTACGCGGGTTCCACACCCCATCCGGGCCTCGCCCTCTTGGCTCACGTCGACACGGAACAGTCTGGCGATGGGTGGTCATCGAACCCCTACGAGTTGGTCGAGCGTGACGGCCGCGTATGCGGTTTGGGAGCGGCCGACGACAAGGGCGGCCTCGCCACGGCGCTCGTCGCCGCCACGATTCTCGCAGCCCTCGGCTGCGGCCCAGTGGTCTTGAGCGTACATGGAAAGGGGGGCGGCGCTCGCGGAACGCTGCCCGTAATAGCGGGGCTGCGGCGGTATCCAGGCGCCACGATCTACCTCCATCCGGCCGAGACCGGGCACGGACTCCAAGAGCTCAAGCACGCCAGCCGCGGCGTCGCGGACTTCGGGATCTCGCTCGCCGGTTGGCGCGGTCCGCCACGCGAGATCAGAACACTGGAGAGTGCTTCTTTTGTGGAGGGGGGCGACGCGCTGGCAGCTCTGCTGGCCGGGGTGGAGCGGCTCCGACGGCACGATTTGACCGACTGCGAGATCAATCTCGGCCGCGTCGCGGCTGGGGAGCGGGCAGGGCTGACACCTGATCGATGCGATGCCGAGCTCCGTGTCCTGTTTGCAGAGCCACGCACGGTTCAGCAGGTCGGGGCAGTCGTGCGTGCGGCCATCGAAAGCAGCGTTCGCTCTAGATCGGCTGACACCCGGCAGTTCAGGTATACGATATCGGAAGGCACGCGGGCCAACCCTGCATCGACTCCCTGGGACGGAGGCGCTTGTGTCACACTGCGCGACGCAGTACGCCAGGTCACCGGCTCGGAGCCCGCGCCCTATGGCGGGCACTTGGCGAGCGACATTCGATTCCCGATTCGACTGCTCGGTGCGGCGGGGGTGGGAGTGGGATCGTTGGCGGGGAACTTCTACGGCCCCGATGAGTGGGTGGACGTCGACGATCTGGTGCGTTTGGTGGCGGTCACCGTGGTGTTCGGAAACGAATGGACCGGGTGAACGCAATCGGGAGACGGAGCTTACGGGACAGCCCCCCCGGTCAACGAGCCACTTCGGGCTCGCCGATCTTCACACCTGACGCGAGGCTGGACTCGATGAACTCCGCAAACACAGCGTCCAGCATCGCCAACGCTTCGGTGTAGGACGCGCCCTCGGCGTGGCAATCGGGTAACTCGCGGATGTGCGCGACCCAGCGCGGGACCCCGGTCTCGTCATAGTCCACCTCGGCAAAGCGAGTGTAGGGCAGCGACCGATAGTACCCGATGTCCTTCCCCTTCAATGTCCGGCAATCCAGTCTGCAACTGCTTCCACGCACTGAACGCGCACGGCAGCGTCCACCTCGCGGGCGCCCTGGTGCAGCGGCTCCAAGATCGCGAGCAACCGCTGGGCTAGCGCTTCACGCTGTGCTGGGGCGGAAGCGTTCCAATTGGCATCGACCAAGGCCCTCATGCGCTCGAGCGCAGTCCCGGTCCGCTTGCGAAACTCGTCGGGCAGCCCGCGTGCGATCTTTCGGTCCCGGTCCGTGATCCTAGCCATCCCAAGGACCATACGACGGGGAGAGTGAGGCGCATAGGGCGTTCTTGGGACATCAAGGTACTTTGGCGGGACATCACGCGGCGTTCGCGAAGGTCACACGGGTGACCGGATGCGCGGGCGGCGAGACTGGCTGCGCTCTCCGAGCGCAGATCTACTGAGCGGTTTCCGGCTTGAGAGACACCCGCACGTAATGCTCCGTGCGGAGGAACCGTTCCGCGGCCTCCCGCACCGCCGCGACGTCCAGAATGTCTACCAGATCGTCCCGATGCACGATCTCCCGAGGGTCCTCACCGAATCGGGCAGCGCGCTGCAACTCTCGTAGCCAGTAGCGATTTTCCTTCAGGTTGGTCTCGTGCGCCCGGCGCTGAGCTTCTTGAGTTTTCTTCACATACTCGAGCGTGGGCCCGACAAGACGCAAACTGTCGACCTGCTGAAATACGACCCCAACGAGTTCGTCCGCACGGTCGGGCGCCGAGCCAAAGCTCACCCTGAACGTGTACTCCTCGTCGGGATACCTGGAGATGGATCCGCTCACGCGTACCCCATACGTGCCGCCCAGCTCTTCGCGGAGTAGTTCCCGAAGCCTGATCTCTAGCACGTTGGCCAGGGATCCAAGCAGGTATCGGTTCCACCTCGTGTCGTGGACACTACCCGTGAACACGATCTCCGTGAGACTCTTTGGCTCGACTCCCCGCCGCACCACCCGCTCCACGACCCCCGGAGGGGGATCAATGTCGATCTCTCGCCACGTCTCCTCCCGGCCTTGAGATGGGAGGCTACCAATGTAGGTCAGCACGAGCGGCCTCAACGTCTCGACATCGAAGCTCCCGACCAGGGTGAACGTGAAGTCGCCAATGTCTCCGAACCGGTCGCGGTAGAAGTCGTATGAGCGGTCGAGATCCATCTCGTCGTACAGCGCGCTCGTGGGCGGCCGCGCCCGAAAATGATGCTGGGCCAGGGTAACTCGTAGCGTGTCACGAAAAGCGGCCTCGGGACTCGCACCCCGATTCTCCAGCACGCCCTTCGCCCGAGCCTGATAGGTACTGAAAGCGGAGCTATCCCGCCGGGGCGCGGTGACGTAGAGGTAGAGCAATTGAAAGAATGTTTCGAGGTCCGACACCGACGAATTCCCAGAGAAACCCTCATAGAGCGAGGTCACGTACGGTGCAACACTGACGGCCTTGCCAGCGAGCTTCTTGTCCAACTCGATACGACTCAAATCCCCTACCCCGCCGAACCAGATCACCGATGCCGCCGTCATCGCGGGCACGTAGTCCCCATCCGAAGCGAGCGATGTACCCCCCGGACTCGATGCGCTCACCAGAATCTCGTCGTCCTTGAAATCCGTTGGTTTGAGGACCACGCGGACCCCGTTGGATAATTCCCAGACGGTGACGCCTACCTCGTCGATGAATTCGTCCGTCACGACTCGTCCCGGCCGCGGAACGGTAGCGAGCAAGGGCGCATCACCGACCTTGTCCTCGTATGGCTCGATAATCTTCGTAGCGACAGCCTGGAGGATCGAGCGTAACTCCTCGTCTTCCGGAACCCTCGCTCCGGCCTTCTCCGGTGCGTTGACCGCGATGACGCGATTACGATCCGTGATCCATTCCTCGGCGAGCCGGTTCACCTCGGCGAGTCGTATCCCGGGTAACAGCGAATCGACTGCGCGGTATTCGTACTCGATGCCGGGGATGGGCTCCTCCTCTAGGAAATGCTGCACGTACCCGGCGGCGTAGGCGTTGGATTCCGTCTTTTCACGCTCCGCGAACGCCTGTTCGACGGCACGCTGGATGTTGCGTTTCGCACGATCGAGCTCGGACGGAGTGAACCCGTATCGCCGCACGCGCTCGGCCTCCGTGAGGAGCGCCTCGAGGCCTGCGGAGACTCCCCCGTCGGCCACACCGGCGCCGAGAAAGTAGACCTCAGACGTGCGGACGAAGCGTCCCTGTCCCGACGACGCGCCGAGGAACGGCGCGTTCGGTAACTGGCTGATTTCGTCCAATCGATCATTGAGCATGATGCTGTACAGATTCTCAACGATTCCTTTTCGATAGGCTAATACGGTCCGCTGCACTCGACTGGGTTGCTTGGAGTAGACCGAAACACGCGAAATTGTGGCCTCGGCGTCGGTCGCTGTCGTGATCAATGTCTCGTCGTGTCCGGGCACCTCGTACCGGGGGCGGGGGCGGGGGCGCACCTCAGTCGTGCCCGGAATCCCCGCGAAGTACTTCACGATGAGGTCTTCGATCTGCTGTGGATCGAAGTCGCCCACGGCGACCACGGCCATCAAATCCGGTCGGTACCAGTCGAGGTAGAATCGCTTCAACACCGGGTGACCGAACGTTTCGAGTACGTCTTTCCTGCCGATCGGAAGTCGCTCGGCGTAGCGTGCACCCTTGAAGAGCACCGGAAGCTGCTGGTTCAGCATGCGCATGCTCGCCCCACGGCCCAGCCGCCACTCCTCGATCACGACCTGCCGTTCCTGGTCGATTTCGGTGCCGTCCAGACTGATGTTCTGCGCCCACTCGGAGAGAATCAAGAACGCGCGCTCCAGCGCGTCCGCGGAGTCGGAGGGGACCGTCAGCGTGTACACGGTCTCGTCGAACGTCGTGTAGGCGTTGATATCGGGGCCGAAACGCATGCCGATCCCTTCTAGATAGTCGACCAGCTCCTGCCGGGGGAAGCGCTCCGTACCGTTGAACGCCATATGCTCGAGCAGATGCGCTAGCCCCTCCTGGCCGTCGTCCTCAAGTACGGAACCGGCATTCACCACGAGCCGGAGGTCGGCACGATTCTCGGGCCGCTGGTTCGCGCGAACGTAGTATCGGAGCCCGTTGTCGAGCGTATCGATCGTCACGTCACGGTCGACCGGAAGCAAACCCTGAGCCCGAACGTGGGTCGAACCACCCACTGACAGTGAAACGGGTAGGGCTAGGACGAGGATGACGCCGCTTCTCAACCGCATCGGATCTCCTCAGAAATGACGCGCGTGAACCGGGGACCGCAGTTCTCCCCGTATGCCAGTGGCCGCCCGCGGTTTCGCGGCTCGGGATGCATGGCCCACTCGGTGCTCCCGATGGTGCCACAAGGAAATTCGGGGGGCCGGCTGACGCTATAGGACGTGGGGACGCGAGGTGCTAGGCTCCCAATCTTCGCGCTACGAGGGGAACGGTCCGACCCGCAACTTCCCTGGAGGCGTCTCATCGGTCCGGGTCCCACTCCCCTCTCTTGTTTCACGCTAGTGTACCACTGCGGAGGGGGCGTACATCACGAATCGCGATTCGGCCGGTCACGGATCTCTCCGGCTCTGATGATACCGCTCCGCCCGTACTTACTGCGAATGGCATCTACGACGTGAGCGAGGGTCCGGTCGCGCTCAGTCTCGTCTTCCGCTCCGCCCTCGTCGAACAGGGAGAGCTGCGGTTCTCTCTCGGCGTCATCGGTCAATTGCGAGAGAGAGACGCCGAGCAGGCGCGCCGCCGTCCGCCTGTCACGGCGGAGCTTTCTCAAGAGGCCGAGAGCCGCGCCATGAACGGGCCGTTCAGCGGACACCGGCCGCCGCAGCGTCCGGCTGGCCTGCCGGGTCGTGAAGTCCGCATCCCGCAACTTCACCGTGACGGTCCGGGCTCGGAGTCCGTTGCGCCGCAAGTCCCCAGCCACTAGCGCGCTCATTCGGAGGAGCTCCCGCTCGATCTCGTCATCACTCGAAAGATCGGTCTCGAAGGTCGCTTCGTGACTCAGCGACTTGCGCCGACCCTCGTGGACCACAGGCGCTCGGTCAACCCCCCGCACGCGTTCGTATAACCACCGCCCCGTCCGCTCACCGAACCAACGCTGAAGCGTATGGAGTTCGTGAGCCAGGGCATCGCGCACCGTCCGCAAGCCGTGGTGTTGCAGGCGCTCCTGAAACCGAGGCCCGATCATCGGAATCTCCGCCAAGTCGAGCCCGCTCAGGAACTCGGCTTCCCCACCCGGCGGCACGATGTGCACGCCCTGCCCCCGGCCCGGCTTTGCCCGCTTGGCCGCGAGCTTCGCCACCAACCGCGACGTACCTCCTCCGATGGACACCGAAAGACTGGTTCGCTCGGTCACCGCCGAGCGCATCCGCGCCGCCGTTTCGGAAAACGACTCGTCGTGGTAGAGCTCCTCGGTCCCCGACAAGTCGACGTAGAATTCGTCGATGCTCGCGGCTTCCACGATCGGCGAAAAGCGCTCCAGTGCCCTGTGAATCTCCTTGCTCTTTCGGCTGCACGCGCCCCTGGGTACCGGGACCACCTTCGCTGCTGGGCAGAGTCGGAGCGCCTGCGCCGTGGGCATCGCGGAACGCACCCCAAAGGATCGTGCCTCATAGGACGCCGATGTGACCACTCCCCGGCCACTTGCGGAGCCACCTACGATGAGGAGCGACTCCTTCCCCACACCCTCGGGATCCAGCAGTCGGGCCACCGCCACGAAAAACGCGTCGGCGTCAACGAGGAGAATGCGGCGAGCGGAGTAAGCTAGGTTCGATGACACGTCGTGGTCGGAAGCGCGACCTGTGTACGATTGCGAGCTTGACTGCAGGATAATGTCGCAACGGCCCCTGCGATGCCAGACCGGCCATCCCCCACTCGCGATTCGCCACTCACCGCTCGCAATTCCCCGTCCCTATCCCCACCGAGGTGGGCTGACTACTTTGGTCGGCTCGGAACCGCATGGCGTGTATAGGGGAGAGTATGGATTACGCACTGATGAGCAGCGGGGGTAAGGACGGAACACTCGCCCTCGACCGCGCAAACCGGGACGGCCTCGAAATCAGGTTCCTCGCAAACGTGTACGAGGGATCGACGAAGCGGGTCCGTTTTCACGGTGTTCGCAATGAATGCATCGCGTTGCAGGCCGAGTCGCTTGGCCTGGAGCTCGTCACCGCACACACATCCCCCGATTCCTTCGAGCCGGTCTTCCTCGACCTCCTCCAGACGCTCAAGCGGCGGGGGTGCGAGGGTGTGGTGTTTGGCAACGTCCACCTCGCGGATGTCCGAGCCTGGTACGAAGAGCGAGTACATTCGGCAGGCCTGAAGCATGTCGAGCCGCTATGGGGCGCTCCCCCAATCGAATTGATATTCGAGGTGGTGGAACGCGGGTATCAGGCCATCGTAGTAAGTGTGGATACGTCGCAGGCCGCCGCGGGGTTTCTGGGTCGTGAGCTCGACTCTGATCTCTTGACGGATATCGGTATAACGGACGACCTGGACCCCTGCGGGGAACGGGGCGAGTTCCACACGTTCGTTTACGACGGCCCCCTATTTCGACAGCCCGTGTCGTTTCGCCAGGGCGAGATCCGGGAGATCGATGGTCATCGGTTTCTCGATCTCATTCCCGATTGAGGGGCGCCGCGGCTCACAGGGCGGCCATGATCGCCATCTCCACCTCGTCGAGTGACGCCACCATTGTGTCGCCGAAATAGTAGCGAACCTCTTCACGGAGACCACGATACAGGGACGGTCCCGTGCCTCCGCAGATCAGCGTGCCGTCGCCAATCTCGTCCGAGGGACAGAGCGTCTCGTCGTAGAACGAGATCGGGAATAGGCAATCAACTATCGATTTCAACTCGTGGTAATCGATCCCCTTCTCGATGCAGTAAGAATGAATCAGACACCCACGTCCCTCACGGTTGAGAAAAACACAAGCGCCGTTTTCGACCTGCGTCCGGCGAGACCCTCCGCCCGGAAGCTCCCGATCTTCGTTGACTTCCGAGGAGAACCAGCGATCCCGATGAATCCCGGTGTAGGCCTCGAGGTCGTCCGCGTGCTGAACGAGACGTTGGTGATGATAGAGATCCACGTCGACGCCGTGCGTGCAGCACTGATCGTGACAGTACGTGCATTGCAGGCAGTGCGTGAAATACTGCCTCCGGAAGATCTCCGTGTCGACGCGTGAAATCACCGGTGCGCCATACCGGCTCGGGAAGGATCGTGGGAGTTGAATGATGCCGTTCATGATCTGTACGCGAATCCCTCCGAGGTACTCGTGTTCGCGGAGCCGAGAGACCTGTTACAGGCACGACGGACCGCGGCACGCTGTCGAGCTCATCCAGCATCTGCACAAACAGCGGAACGGCGTCAGCGGGATCCCCGGCCAACTCGAGTCGCCATCCACCATGGCGAGCCAAATGTCCCAGTCGCGGCCGGATTGCGTCCCGGAAACGATCGAACCCCATCTCCAGGTCATCCGTTAGTGCGGACTCGATCTCCGCCGGCGCGACGCGGTGCGGTGCGCGGTGCTCCTGCCAGCGCCGCGCCTGAGCAAGCACACACCGGTCGTCCCCTCGACCGGCAGGGGACGCCGCTGTAGCGGTAGGTCGACCGCCGTTTTTCGCTTGCCGTTGGCGAGGACACGAGCTTCGATCGCCCGCAGCTCGGGGAAGCGCTCGCGCACATCTTCCGGCAGGTGAATGCGCCCGGGAACGCCCCAGACTCGAAACACCGGCTCGAGCTGGAGGTATGTCACGTCCTCGGAGAGCACTTCCAGTCCCGCGCGCGCGGCGGCGTAGCTGACGGTGCTCTTCCCCGTCCCACTCGGTCCGTGGAGGAGTAGCGCGGAGTTGCCTCGGACCAGCCCCGCCGCGTGCAGCGGATGACGATCGATTGCCGTAACCAGTACGAGCGTCAACGCTTCGAGCACGCCGTAACAGAAATGCGCTCGATCGGCTACGAGCGCCGGAGTGACATACGCGAACCCTTCCCGGCGTCCCACGTCCGCCATCGCAACGCTGCCCGGCGAGAGAACGATGAACCGGTCGTTGTCCGGCATGCGATACCGCAACTGCGCGATTTCCGTCTCGCCTTCGTCGCCGGGGTGTACGATCAGCCGAACTCGCAGGCTCCCGTTTGCCAGGAGGTCGGGACGCGTGTGCAGGCTGTGCCAGCAGCCGAACGACTCCTCGACTGCATCTCGCACGCTTTCGCTATTCGTCTCGAAGCGCACCGGGACGCCCATGACTGGCACCTCGACCACCCAACCGAGGGGCACATCCCGATACAATCCATCGTGCGACGGCTCGAAATCCACTTGCCCAGGCGTCAAACGCGGACCTCCCCCATGGTCAACTCGGAGTATATCGATTCCACCTGGTTCGCGGTCCAGT
This sequence comes from Gemmatimonadales bacterium, assembly GCA_965249575.1. Classification (GTDB taxonomy): domain Bacteria; phylum Gemmatimonadota; class Gemmatimonadetes; order Gemmatimonadales; family GWC2-71-9. The sequence goes on from OZ252244.1 coordinate 682,246, forward strand.
CGGCGTCGTACTCGAGGGCACGGCAGTATGCACCCTTGGCAATACTCAGCCGGCGCTCTTCGTCCACGAGCAACCGATGTGCCTCCCGGCCCAGTGTCGCCGCGTCGTCAACCGGAACCGCCACGGCTGCGTCAGGAGCCCACTCACGGACGTGGCCGACCGCCGTGCCCACGGTGGGTACGCCCGCCACTGCCCCCTCCAGCATAACTACCGGCCCGGCCTCGTGTCGGGAGCTGACCACCAGAACGTCGGCCGCTTCGAACAGCGGCCGAAGATCTCGATGCGTGAGAAACCCTCGGAAACGGACGAGCACACCGGATTCCAACTCGGCGGCAGCACGCTGGATCGCGCCGTCCAACGTGTCTTCGCCAACGACGTCCAGCTCGCACGCGAGGCCGCGGCGGGCGACATCGGCCACCGCGGCCAGCAGCGTGCGCTGGTCCTTCACCCGATTGAGGCTGCCGACGTGCAAGAGCTTGGCCGGGAGCCTGGGGTCGCGCCGCCGAGGCTCGCGTGCGGGCCAACGGGCGAGATCGACGCCCAGCGGTAGCCGGCGAGCCTGCCGTCCCAGGGCAGCCGCCTCCTCCAGCAGGGGCGCGCTGGCAGCCGTCACTATCGCCGCACCGCCCAATGCGAGGCGTACAGCGATTCGTCCCCCGCGCGTCAGCCGCCCACCGTAGTCGATCTCGGGCATGGAAACCAGCTCGCCCCCTCCCAGATGTAGCAGCACCGGTCGACCGAGAGCCTCGCCTGCCAGCGCGGCGATCATGCCCGCAGGCGTGGCCCACAGCGCGTGGATCACGTCAAACCGACCCCGGCGGTGCTCCGCGACGATGCCGAGTATCGCGCGCGTTCCGACGGGCCGGGCCCCGATGTTGTGGACCGTCGCTCCCAGCAGCGGATAGGTGGTCGGCTTGGGCTCCTGGTACAGGGCAAACACATGCATCTCGTGACGCCGGGCGAGCCGCTCGATGAGCCACAGGAGCGCCGGCACCACCCGGACCTCACCACTCCGATCGACGCCGCCCGGCACCACCAAGGCGACCTTCATGTCGCCGCTACGACGGCGCGGTACGCACCGCACAGCTGGGCGCCGATCGCGTCGAACGAGAGCGTGCGCTCGAAATGCGCTCGCGTCTGCGCGCGGAGGACCGGATCGAGCCGCGCACTCCATGAGACGAGGGCATCTGCCATCGCTTGGGAGTCGCCGTGAGGGACGAGAGCCCCCATCGAGCCGGCGCCCGTGATCCGGCGGAATGACGGAATGTCGGTCACCAATGGCGTGACGCCACACGCCATCGCTTCGATCACGCTGTATCCACTCCCTTCGAAATGGCTTCCGGACACCACAAGATCCGTGGCTCGGAAGTACTGCTCCATTCTCGCGTGCGGAACGTCGCCCACCAGTGTCACCCGCTGCCGGAGCGCCGGATCAACTCCGATGCGTCGCCGCACCTGATCGAGGAGTGGCGCCGACCGGTAGCACAGCCACAGGCGGGCCCCCGGGATGGCGGGCGCCGCTCGTGAGAGGGCGTCGAGCACCATCAGCGGATCCTTGTTCTCGTTCAGGTGCCCAACCCAGATGAGGCACGGGTCGCCACTGACGCCCGTAACCTGACGCGCCGCCGGCCGGTCGCCTGGAGAGAACCACGTCGAGCCCTCAATTACCTCGTACACCGGAATGTGAGGACGCAGCACCCGACCCTCGACGAAGGGGCGAGCCTGTTCCCGTGCCGTGAAGGCCACGCCGGCAAGCGGCGCGAGTCCCCATCGGTGCACGGCCCGGCGCCATCCAGGGAATGGCCGCGATGCGTGATCCTGCGCCAGAATCGGAATGCCAGGAGCCGCTCGCGCTAGGTACCTGGTCTGGAACGGGAATGAGAGTCCCTGGAGGTGAATCACATGGGGCTGGAGACTTGTCGCGCGGGAGAGAAGCCGCCGTGGACGCCGTGGGATCCGGGGGCGCGGCGGAAAGGCGAAGAAGGGCGGTTCACCCTCGCTCACGAAGTAGAAGCGCACGCCGTCACGCTCGAGCACGGCATCCGTGTGCGCCGCCTGAACGACAGCCACATCGGTTCCCGCCCGCTGCACAGCACGAGCGACTTCATGCAAGGTGGGCCATGCCTCCATCAGCTCGGCCGGCGCGCGCTGCAACGTGTCCCGGAAAAAACTCACGTGCACGGCGAGCTGCCGAGACCGATCGGAGTCGGCCTGGAGAGCGGTAGCTGGTATCACCGGTGTTCTATCCGTCACCCAGAGGGCACGCCGCAGCCGGCACGATTCGCCGGACCTCGATTTTCCCGTAAGTCCGATCCGTCCGCTCGCCGCCCCGCCGCGTGCAGTTCTGCAGGAGATTCGTCACACCTGCGGCGAATTCGTCTGCGGATCTCTCGAGATCACTCCGCACGTCCGCATCGACGACAACGTACTCGACGCCGGCGGCCTGAATGAATTCGGCCACGGTGTGCCCGCTCCGGGGCGCGGTTGAGCGCGCCAACCACTGCAATCGGAGGTTGTGCAGGGCTACATAGTCACGCCCGCGTAGGGCCCACGCCCAACGGGCCGACCCTGCAACCTTGGCGCCGCCCGGTAACAAGCCTCCGACCGAACGGCCGACCACACCGTAATCACTGATGCCGGCGGACGAGCGCCGATCGTACCAGTAGGCTCCGAGGCCTTCAACGGCTACCGCACACATCAGGCCAACCCCGAAGAGGGCAGCGGCCTTCCACCACCCGGTCCCGCGCGCCAGCGCTCGTTTCGCCAGCGCCACGACGCCCAATGCCGCAACAATGCAGATCGAAGGCCAGAACACGAAAGCGTACAGCGTAGCCTTTGTCGTTTCCAGGAAAGCGAACAGGACCACGGGAACCACCAGTGTGAGCGCGACCAGGCGGTCTCCGACGTCGCGACCACCGCGCACTCTGGTCCACAGAACAGCTAGAGCCGGCCAAATCCCGACCAGCAGGACCCAGCGCCCCAGCCGTGGCTCCAGGCGCCGCAGATAGCGAAGCGGTTCACGAGTGATCCCGTCTAACAGTGCCTCAACACCGGCTGACGGCAAACGCGCCGGGAACGCATGGCGAACTTGATCGGCGGCGTCGTGCCAATGGCTCGCGACGTGCACGGCGTATGGCAGCAGCACCACGGCGAACCCGCCAGCCATCCATCGGATGGTTGGCTCACGCAATCCCTTCACGCCGAATTGCCACAGCCACGCCGCGCCGATGACCAGGATGACGAAGAAACCGTAGAACTGGGTGAGCGTGGCGATCCCCGCACACGCACCGGTTCCAAGGGCCGCGAGCCAACCACTCCGGCGAAACGTGGTGTCGGCAAGCAGAAGAGCCACCCACATCCACATGACCGCGGTGAGGTCGTACCTGGCCGACCGAGCCACCGAGAGTAGCGGAACCCCGAGATCCATCGCGACCACGTGGGACCGCCATAGGATCATGAGGCCGCCGGTCAGCACCGCCACCGCGACGCCGTACCATCGCATGGCCAGTAACGTGACGGCCCACACCAATGCGACGCCACTGGCCACCGACACCCAGCGCGCTACCGCGATTCCGGGACCGAAGAGCCGGAAGGCACTGGCTTGGAGCACATGATGGCCCGGGAGATTGAGGAAGTAATGGTCTTCGGCACGAAAGAAGCCGGCGTACAAGTCCGCACCAAGAACGCCCTGTGTCGCGAGCTTGTGCGATACAGAAGCGATCCAGGCTTCATCGCCCGTGACCGGGCGCACACGATCCAGATCCATGGCCGCTGACCAAACGAAGAACACGCTCAGGGCCAGCAGCCAAAGGAGGAGGAGCCGTCGGGAAATCACTGAGTTTCGCCCGAGTCGCGTCCCTCACTGAGGCGCGTTTCGGGAACGTCAGTTACCCGCCGACGAAGCGAAGCCGAGAGTAATCCCGAGAGAGATGTCCTCGCGAGCGCCCGCCACCACCGCGGATTCCAAGGACGATACCGGAACGAGGCCGCGAGAACGCCGAAGGCGCGGGCGGTCGCACCGGAAAGCCGGAGTTGGCTTGCGTGATACACGGCGTAGTGAGCTCGCTGTCGATTGCAGAGCTTGCGAATGGCGCGGGGCGGGTTCTGGGCCCGCAGGAACTTCGTGTAGACCTGGACGAACGCCTCGTTGACCTCTGGCCGGCCTCTCGTGTTGTTCCCTGCATGCAGCCGAACCCGTGACAACCGTTGCGGCACGGCTCGTGCTCGGCTGCAAGCCGCCAGTCGAAGCCACAGATCGTAGTCCTCGCTGAACCGAAGCGCTTCGTCGAACCTTCCGGCGTCTTCGATCAGACGAAGCTTCGCCAGCACGGTCGGACACGCGACCATCGCCTCGTGTGCCAGGAGTGCCTCGACGATGTCTCCGGAGCGTGGCTTCCAAGCCCTGAAGCGCGATTTCGGAAGTACACGGCCGCCGTCATCAATCAGCTCAACATCGGTGTAGCTCCAGCCGCACTCGGGATGCCTCAGGAGATCGGCAACTTGGATTTCCAGCTTTCGCGCATCCCAGAGATCATCGGAGTCTAGAAAGGCGACCAGATCGCCGGTCGCAGCCGCCAAGCCCGCGTTTCGTACGCGGGCTGGAACACCCGAATGCGGTAGCGAGATGGTGCGGACGCGTGGATCAGCGACATCGCGAAGGTAGTCGGTGGTCGCGTCGGTCGAGCCGTCGTCGATCACGATCAACTCCCACGAGGACCACGTCTGGGCGAGCACGGAGGCCACACACGCCTCGAGATACTCGGCGCGGTTGAAGGTCGGCACGACGACGGACACCAGCGGCTCTGGTGTCATCGTCACGCGACCGGAAAGATCACGAGCGTCGCGAGCATGACTCTCCCTTGACTGCCACCCGCCAATAGTATCCGGGCTGACCGTGCCGGGAAGCTATTTTCCAAACTCGAGCGTAACGCATAGTCGGATGCTTCGGGGATGGCTCGTCCGCGATCGACGCTCCATGGAGGCACTCTGCCCGCTGACAATCAGGCACGCGTCGAGCGTTGGCAACGGCACGGGGACCCAAGCGTCCTCTGGCCTGACGTTTCCGAGCCAGCTCGTAGGCGTGCCCTGGAACGCATCGAGGCTGTCGCCCGACACCTCCTAACGGGCGCCCCGGGGACTCCCCCGCTAAGGGGGAATGGCGACGTCCACCCAAAAGCAATCGGGATCGCCGCATTCTCTTCGGCGACCGGACCGCTGCTGGGCTATTGGATCGAGCGGAAGCAACTCGCCTCCGATTCCACGACCACCGCGCTCCTCACTCGCCACCGCGCCGGGAACGCCAACGACGAACGTGAGCGCCCAGAGCGAGGGCCCGAAGACCAGGGTCCAGAATGACAGTATCCGGTACAAACCAAAGCGCGCCGCCAGCTCCCCGCTCCCGAAGATGAGCACGGCGGTCACCGCGTGCGACAGACCGAACACCCAGCCGATTCGGTCGACAGAGAGATCGTGGACTCGCGCGAAATACAGGTTAAAGAACGGCTGGACGAGGGCCGGGGCCGTCATCCACAGCAGCACCAGGCCGATGAGTACCAAGAAGGGCAATGAACGGAACCCGCTCCATCGCAGCTCTCGGGCGCCGGTATCCGAAACCGGTACCGGTGTAACGCCCGCGGTTTGGTCGCGCCCACCGGTCACCGCGAACAGCGCGGCGCTCGCGGCTGTACCTGCCGCGGGCGTCGCTCGCGCCCCTTCGACCGAGCCAAATCGGTTTTGCACTCTCGGCGCTCGAAGCAGCGGATCTCGAACGCGAGCCGACGCTGCACCTGGCCGAAGCCCTCACGCGTCTCCCCAGCATCTCGCTGGACGAGGCAGCGGGACCCGGCGGGCCGACAGTCCTACGCATTCGAGGAGGCGAGGAGGTATTCGGTCAGATCCTCATGGACGGTGTTCGCATCAACCAGAACGGCGGTTTTTTCGACTTTCAAGGGTTCACACTGACCAACGTCAATCGGATCGAGGTGACCCGAGGCCCGCACAGCGCGCTGTACGGGTCCTCAGCGGTGAGCGGCGTCATTCAGTTCATGACGCGCGCCGGCCAGCCGGGGCCTGCCCGTTTCGAGCTCCTGTCCGAGGGTGGCGGAGCGACTGAGTCCGGAGGGACCTTCCGAGGCTCGCTGAGCGTGAGCGGCGGTACGCCCGCCGTCCGATACTCGACGGGGCTCGGCCTGGCGTACGACCGCGGCATCTACGACGTGGCGCACGACACGTGGACCCGCGACGCTTCTGTGCGGCTCGACGCGACGGTAGTACCCGGGTTGGAGGTCGTGGGCGTCGCACGCAACGTCGACGTGGATGCCAACCTTCCGGTCCGGGACCCTGGGGCCACCCGGGTCGCGTTGGATCCGAATGCCCGGAATGAACGCAACCGGTTGGTTTCATCGCTGTCGGCGAAGCTCTTCCCAAACTCCGATTGGCGTCACGACCTGTCGGTCTCGCTCTACCGCGAACGATTCATCTTCGATGACCAGCAAGACGGAGTCCCGGATCCTTCGCAGCTGGGGTTCTTCGTGTTCGACGCAAACTTTACCCTCAATAGCCTGCTCCGCCGAGTCGCGGTGGAGTATGTTGGCCGCAAGTCCCTCGGGTTGCCGAACCGGAACACGCTGGTCTTTTCCTACGGCGGCCGACTCGAGCGGGAGGACCTCGACGACGAGACCAGCGGCGATTTCGGTGACGGCCAGCTGGGACTCGATCGATCCAGCCGGGCGCTCTTCGCCGAGATTCACTCGGAGCTCGGGCCCGTCAGTTTGTTAGCCGGCACTAGACTGGAGAAGTCCGAGGGGCTCGACGCCGAGTTCACACCGCGAGCCAGCGTCGTGATCGGTTTGGCTCCAGGAGTGCTGTCGCTGCGGGGAGCGGTCGGGCGGGCGTTCAAGGCCCCGAATCTGCAGCAGCAGTTCCTCGACAACCCGTTCATCGTCTCCAACCCCGATCTCGTGGCCGAAACGAGTACCAGTTGGGAAGTCGGCGTGACAGCTCATACGCTCGATCGGCGGGTGTCGGGCGGTGTCGCGTATTTCCGGCAGTCGTTCAACGATCTGATACGGTCCGTTGGCATCGCGGGATCCAGCCAGCAGATCAATCGCAACCTCGGCAAGAGTCGCGCGCAGGGCATCGAAGCCGAGGTAACCATGCAGTCGGCCGGCAGTTGGGCCGTTGGGCTGAGCGGTGCTTGGGTTGACACCGAAATCCTCGACAACGTTGGGCTCTCACCGGCGGAGTATCCGGTGGGTGCTTCACTGCCGTTTCGTCCGAGCTTTGTCGCGAGCGGGTTCGTCGAGTTGCCGATCCACGAGCGAATCTCGACCGTGGTCCGTGGTACGGCGGTCGGAAAGCAAACGGTGCTGACCGAACGCTTCTCGGGACAGCGCGCGGACATCGAGGAGTACTTCCTGTTAGGAGTGACTTTCCGGTACCGAGCGGCCGCCTGGGCTGACCTCTACCTCCGGGCAGAGAACCTCCTCGACGTGGATTACGAAACGGCCTTCGACCGGCGGGGCATTCCGGCAACGATGGCCGCAGGCGTGCGCATCAATCGGTAGTATCGCTAAGGATCGGGTTCCGCCCGAGCGGCGCCGGGGATCGGCTCGCGCGACGGCGGGGCCCGGCCCGGCCGGGCCGTCTTGACCCGCACCCGTTTACTCCAGCGAACGCGCATCGCCAGCAGGGTCACCAGGATCAAGCCGTAGGTGACGGGTAGCCGGACATCGGCCTTTACCAGCCACAGGTAGTGCAGGATGCCGGCGGCGGCGGCCACGTAGACCAGTCGGTGCAACTGGCTCCAACGCTTCCCGCCCAACCGCTTGACCATCTTCTTGGTCGACGTCACCGCAAGAGGGATGAGTAGCAGGAAGCTGGTGAATCCCACCGTGATGAACGGCCGCTTGGCCACGTCGTCCACGATGTCGGCGAGCGAAAAGAATTGGTCGAGAACCAGGTAGGTCGAGAAATGGAACGCTGCGTAGAAGAACGCGAAGAGACCCAACATGCGTCGGAATTGGATCAGGTCGCTCCATCGAAGCAATCGCCGCGCCGGGGTGATGGCCAACGTGATCAGCAGGAAACGGAGCGTCCAGTCACCCGTACGGTGAGTGATGTCCTCGATGGGATTCGCACTCAGGTTCCCGGCGACCGCGTCCCACGCGAGCCATGCGAAAGGCACGAGCGCGATGGAGAAGACCACCGGCTTGACAACGAGCCGGATGGCGCGGCTGCGAGCCATGGGGGCGCTCAGTAGTTGCGGCGCAAGTCCATGCCACGGTAGAGGTGCGCCACCTCATTGGCGTAGCCGTTGAACGGGAGGGTTTTCCGCTTCAAGAACTCGCCAATCCGCCGCTCCCGCTTTTGGCTCCAGCGGGGATGATCGACCTCGGGATTGACGTTCGAGTAGAAACCGTACTCCCCTGGGTTCGCGGCCTGCCAAGTGTTTATCGGCTGCTGCGCGACGAGCCGGATCCGCACGATCGACTTGGCACTCTTGAATCCGTACTTCCAGGGGACAACGAGGCGGATAGGGGCACCGTTCTGATTGAGTAATTCCTTGCCATAGAGACCCGTGGCCAAGATGGCCAGGGGGTGCATGGCCTCGTCCATACGCAACCCCTCGAGGTAGGGCCATTCGAGTATCGGCCGGCGTTGTCCCGGCATCTGCTCAGGATCGTGGAGAGTGTAGAGCTCGACAAATCTCGCCTTGGAGGTCGGCTCGACCCGCTTGAGGAGGTCGCCGAGCGGGAACCCCAGCCAGGGGACGACCATCGACCAGGCTTCGACGCATCGCAGCCGATAGGTGCGTTCCTCTCTCGGGTGATGCGCCAGGATATCGTCGATATCGAACGTCGCGGGCTTGTGCACCTCGCCATCGACGTCGAGCGTCCACGGTCGGGTTCTGAGAGAACCAGCGTATTTCTTGGGATCGGACTTGGCCGTCCCGAACTCGTAGAAATTGTTGTAGCTGGTAATCGCCTCGAACGACGTCAGCTTTTCGTCTCCCGCCGCCGCTCGGCCTCCCCGGCTCTGCGGAGCCGAGGCAAGTAGCTCCGGGGTGGCGAGCCAAGGAGTCGCCATGCCCGCGGCGGTGGCGAGCCCCGCACCAGCCGCGCGACGGATGAACTGCCGACGGTCTACGTAGAGCTGTTCGTCGGTAATCTGTGAAGCAGCGATATCGGCCGCTCGCTTGATGAGCATCGTGAGTCTCCTAAAAGGGACCGCGCAATCGTCGTTCCTTCGTACGACGGGACGGCTCTAGGGGTTCCAATCCTTAGAACCTTCTAATATGGGGAAGGACGCCCCCAGGACCGGCCGCTGCGGGCCAGATCAGTGGGCCGCGCCTTTTACCGCCCCGAGCCGCTCGACTGCTTCCGCCAACACTCCCTCCGTTTTACAGAACGCGAAACGTATGAGACGCCGTCCCCGCTCGGGGTCGCTCATGAAACTCGAGCCCGGTACAGGGGCCACGCCGATTTCGGCTGTGAGCCATTCGGCAAACGCTGTGTCACGCTCGGCGCTCAGCGCGGAGAAATCCGCCAGAATGTAGTAAGCTCCCTCCGGTGGGGTGCAGGAGAAGCCCGCCCCGACGAGCCCCCGGTGCAGCAAGTCTCGGCGCCGCCGATACCCCTGGGCCAGCTCTTCGAAATAAGACGAACCGAGGCTCTCTAGAGCGGTCGCCACGGCGTCTTGGAGTGGGGCCGGCGCTCCGACCGTCAGAAAATCGTGGACCTTCCGAATCGCCCCTGTTATTCCCTCCGGCGCCACGATCGTACCGATCCGCCACCCAGTGATGCTGAACGTTTTCGACGCACCGCTGATCGTGATGGTTCGGTCGCGCATCCCGGGTAGCGTGGCCATCGGAATGTGCTCGCCTTCATAGTAGATGTGCTCGTAGATCTCGTCCGTCACTGCGAAAGCGTCATAGCGTTGGCAGAGCTCGGCAATCCCTTCGAGCTCGGTGCGCGAGAGGACCCGTCCGGTGGGGTTATTCGGCGTATTGACGATGATCGCACGGGTACGCGGCGAGAACGCAGCACGGAGTCGGTCGAGATCCAACGGACCGCTCGGCGACAGGGGGACGAACACCGGCTTGGCATCGCACAGAATGGCGTCCGGCCCGTAGTTCTCGTAGAACGGCTCGAAAACCACGACCTCCTCGCCAGGATCGACCGTGGCGAGCAGTGTTGACGCCATCGCCTCTGTCGCGCCGCACGTGATCGTGATCTCCCGATCGGCGTCGACCTCCAGGCCGTACCAGTCGGCGTAGCGCGCCGCCAACGCTGAGCGAAGCCGTGCCGCACCCCACGTTATCGAATATTGATTGATATCGGCGCGGATCGCCTTGGCGGCCGCCTCTTTGAGGAGGTCGGGAGCCGCGAAGTCCGGAAACCCCTGAGCGAGGTTGATGGCCTCGTGCTCGGCGGCGAGGCGGGTCATGCCCCGGATCACCGACTCCACGAAACCATGTGTGCGTTGGGCTGATCTCATAAATGAGTGGCTCGATGCAAGGGATTCGAACGAGTCGCGCCTGGGTCCATTAATCAGGACGGTACTGAAACGGTGACCGTCGTGCCTTCGCCGAATGCGCTCCGGACCTCTATCTGTCCGCCCCAGGAGTTCACGAGTCGTCGGCAGATCGCCAATCCAAGACCGGTTCCACTGGTCGTTGTCGAGAACCGCGGCTCAAAGATGTGAGGGAGATCCTCCGCTCGGACACCCCGGCCATCGTCGGCGACGGAGACCCGGGCGCCCCCGCCTGCGTCGCGCAGGACGCCGATGGTCACCGTCCGCGCCCCTGCGGTCCGGGCGTTTTCGATCAGGTTGACCAGCACTTCTTTGAATTCGTCCTTCCGGACCCTGGCCTCGACGGAAGCCTCCGCCTCGACCCGAACCTGCGCGCCGCCACCCAACGAATACAGGGTGATGGTTTCTTCAGCCAGCACCGCGAGGTTCAGCACGTCGAGCGGGCCCGCGTCGATGGAGGGGGCGCCAAAGCGGCCGAAGGCACGCGCGATAGCGTTCAATCGTTCGATCTCGGCGAGGATCTGGCGGGTGGTCCGGTCGAGTGTCGCCCGAAAATCGCCCGTAGCGTCTGCTGGATGGCGATATCCCGCTCGCGACGGGCATCGGTACGGAGCCGACCCGCGGCGAGCACGGCGAAACCCAGTGTCGGAACGACGAAGAACACCGCCAACGCTGCCGCGAGCCGCGTCCGGTAGGATCGAGTGCCCAAGACCGACCCCAGTCGCCCCTTAAGCTGCACCCCTCCTCGCACCTGCTCGGCCCCGACCACCAGGAACGCCACGAATACGAGGTTCGCGAGAATCATCAGCGCTCCTCGTACGAGCAGGGGAGCCCATCCACCCAGGGAGACCGTGACATGCAGGTGGCGGGTACCGCCGGGCAGGTCGAGATGGCGCTCCCCTCTCGCTTCCCAACCCTCGCGCACCCACTCGATTCGGCTCGGACCCGCATGGCCGAGAACGGGCTCCGAAAGCCCCACAGTGTACGGAACGGCAGACGCGTCGTCGCCCCGGAGGAATCGGCTCAGGCGAAGCGGCGGGTAGAGCCGTGAGCGGGGCCCGACTCCGACCGTCACAACAAACCCGCGCGCCACCGGCTGAGCCAAGACTGGGTGCACGCCGGAGACCCTAGTGAGTTCCTCAACGGTGGGTGCGCCCCGCGCGGCGGCACTCGCCGCGAGTGAGCGCAAAAGCGGCGCAGGTAGGTCCAATTCGGCAAGGTCCAAGCGAACAACCAGGCCGCCGTCGGGTCCCCAAGTGGCGAGAACCGCCGGGTAACCTTCACGGCTGAGCATGGTGCCCTGCCACCGGGCGTAGAGGTCTGACTGGGTCATGGGGGCTCCTCCGCCACGAGTCCCGACCCGAGTCGCGAGAGCAGCCCAACCGCAATGGGGTCCCGACCGTCGCCGAGACGGTCCGCGTCGGCTCCCGCCTGGTCGATTCTGCGCTCGAGGACTGTGCTCCACGTGAGCGCCGCCGCCAGTGTGCCGGCGACGACAGCTGACGTAACAACTGCCTGGGTTCGGGCGGTCGGTAGAACAGCGAGGGCCAGCGCCGGAACCCAGACCAGCGAATACCAGATAGGCCACGGATTGCCCGGTTCCCACAGCGAGAGCGAGAGCGCGCCAAGGGCTAGAGACCACAACGCGGCGACAATCCCTGGGGCGCGTCGTGAGACCCCGACGCCGCTGGCACGCACCAGCGCCCCGGCGAAAAGGATGGACGACGCGCAGGCCGCGGCCAGGCTCGTTTGCCAACCGAGCCACAGGAAAGCGCTCGCTCCCGTTACGGGCGGAGTAATGCCCTGTGCGAGGGCTCGAAGCGCGAGCGGCGTGAGCGTGACCAGCGAGCCGGCAAGCGACCAGGCCAGCGTGCGTGAAATGCGCGGTCGGTGCCACCACAACGCGGCCGCCGCCGTCGCCAGAGCGCCGGCGGTGATCAGGGCGCCGCTCGACGCCGAAACCGGCCCGAGGGTGGGGGAATAAAACGTCGCCGAGGAGAACAGGGTATCCAAGCCCACGCGGGTCCCGGCCGGAGTGAGCGAAACATGGGAGCCGGTTCCAAACTCGCCTCCGCCCCGCGGTCCGCCAGTTCTCTCGCCATGGATACCGCGTCACTCAGCGTAGCGTCGAGGCGTTGGCTCGCGCGTTGGATGAGCTCCTCGTGGACGCGCTCCCAATCGTCCTCCACCGCTCTCACCTCCCGCGACGCCTGGAACGCGATACCAGATCCCGTCAAGCCGACCAGCGCCGTTCCTAGCAGTGGCAGACGCCTCAACCGCCAAGCGGCAGCGGCGCCCAGCGCCCCGACGAGGAGGGCAGCGACCGCCCAACTCGTCGAGGGTGTGACCAGCCAAGCCCCGAGCGCCGTGGCCTGCGCTCCCACGCCAAGTGCTGGATGAACGAACCGGGAGCGCATCAACAACCTCTATTACTCAAGTATCTGAGTCCCGATCGGGCGCGCGCTATCCTCGAGCGTGACCCTCGCTTGATCGTTCCCGTTGGGACGACGGAGCAACACGGCCCGCACCTGCCGTTCGGATGCGACACGATCATCGTCGAGCATCTCGCGAACCACCTCTCTGCCGAATTTGGAGTGCTCCGCGCCCCTACTGTCGAATACGGCGTGAACTCGACGACCGGCGTTCGATACCCCGGAAACGCGAGCCTGCGCGCCAAAACGTTACACAGGTTCCTCAACGATCTCGTCGGAACGTGGGAGCTCGGAGGGGTACAACAGTTCGTCATCCTGACAGCCCACGGCCACGACCCACACCAGGAGGCCTTGAGCACGCTGAGTACTCGCCGAGCGACGGTGCGAACGGTAGACATATTCGCCGTTCCCCTGAGCGTAGACGGCCCCTCGCTCATCCATGGTGGGGAGATCGATACGTCGCTACTCCTGTACATTGACAAGTCCCTGGTCGACCTCGATCAGGCCCGAGACTTCGGGGTGTCGCGTCGCCGGTTTCGATTCGGGTCAGCCATTCCATCCGATAGTCCGGGATCCATAGGATTCCCGACCTGTAGCTCGGCTGAGAAAGGTGAACAAATCTACAACCTCATCTACCACCGCATTGCTGAACGAGTGTTCGGCTACCATCCCAATGTCGGCACGCCGCAAGCCTAGCCCGCCGGCCCGCAGGGACGCGGGTGTGGTACTACTCGCCGCGCTCACCGTCGGCGCCCCGCCCACCACCGCCCGGGCCCAGACCCGGATCGTCGACCAGGGACAGTTCGGTATTCTACACCGGGGCCGCGTGATAGGCCGCGAGGATTTCGTGATCCGCGCTGGGAGGACGTCAACGGGGCGGGAAGGCTTCACGATCACTTCGACCGCATCGTATCCTGCCGACGGCCCAAAGATTACCCTGTCGCCGAGAGTCGAGTTGGGAGTGGACTCACTTCCCCTGCTCATCCAGATCGACGTATATGGCGATGGACCGCAACGGGTAATCGCCCAATTCGGCCGGCGGCGGGTGACGGTTCGGAGCGTGACGCCGAGAGGCGAGTCGGCGAAGGAGTACCCCGCGACTGGGCGCCAACTCGTCGCCGACGACTCCGTGTTCGCTTTGTACGCGATCCTCCCACTGGGCGGCAAGTCGCCGGTCAGCGTGATAGCGCCACGAGTGGGCACGCGCTCTTTGCTCGTGCTCGAGGACCTGGGCCTCGAGCGCACCGCCATCGGCCCCGAGTTCGCCGAGTTGCGACACGTCGCGTTGCGAGCGGCCGGCGCCGACCGGCACCTCTGGTATGACGCGGACGGGCGCCTCATGAAGGTCGAAATCGTGAGTACCGGCCTCGTCGCCGTCCGGGATCCTCGTTAGAGCACGCGTAACTGGGCCCCCGTCCAGCGGGATAGTCATCATTGATCGGTGCGCGGTTCGGTCTAACTTTGTGGGCGACATCCTGAAACCGGGGCGCACGACCCGCCGTAGCGCAGGTAGCCCCTCCAAGGAGTCACGGGCGCAAAGCCGCGTGCCCGGGCGAGTCGAATCCGGTCGAGGGCCGGAGGCTCCGGAAGGTACCCGACCGCCGGTTCACGAGGCGGGTGAACGCCCCCAACGGCACGAGATCCCGAGGTTCCCGTGATGGCCCGTACGATCCCCGTAGTGGCGATTGCCCTCGCCGGGCTCCCGGTCAGGGTGGCCGCCCAAGACGCGGCGCTACCGTCGGTGCCGCAAACCATTTCACTCGAGGAGGCGGTCGAGATCGCCCAGCGGTACAACCCGTTGTTCCGACAGGTCGCAAACGACCGTCCGGCTGCCGCCTGGGGCGTCAGAAACGCCTACGCCGCGTTCCTACCCTCGCTCACCGCTAGTGGTGGGTTGAGTTATGAAGGGTCCGGGTCGCAGACGTTCTTGTCTCAAGAGTTCACCCAACCGTCCAGCACGGTGGGCTCATCGTACGCGCTATCGCTTTCATGGCAGTTCTCGGGCGTCACGCTCATGCAGCCGGGACTCACCAAAGCCCGTTTGCGCGCCACCGATGCGACCGTGAGCGGTGCCCGTACGAACCTCAGGTCGGCGGTGCTGCAGCGCTATCTCGCCGTCCTTCAGGCGGACGCGCAGGTGGCCCTTGCCGAGTCCCAGCTCAGCCGGAACGAGGAGTTCCTGCGGCTGGCCCAAGCCCGGTTGGACGTGGGGCAGGCGACGGTGCTCGACGTGCGGCAGGCGGAGGTCGCCGAGGGCCAGGCCGAGGTGGCGCTATTGCGGGCACGCCATCGGGTCAACGTGGACAAGCTGCGTTTGTTTCAGGAGATCGGGGTTCCGGCCCCAGCCGACCCGGCGGTGGTGGAGCTGTCGGACTCTTTTCCGGTCGTTCTGCCGGCGTGGGAGCTCACCGACCTCCTCGCCGATGCGGAGCGCCACAACCCGGACGTCAACGCTCTCCGGGCACAGGAATCCGCCGCTCGATGGGGTGAGCGCGCGGCGCGGTCCAACTGGTTTCCCACTCTGACACTGACGGCCGGCTGGTCGGGATTCACGCGGCAGTTCCGGAACACCGATTTTCTCGTCTCGCGGAGCCGACTCGACGCCGACGCGAACGCTGCCGCGTGCGATGTGCAGAACACACTCAACGCCGATGCGAACGCACGGCTCGGCACCACGCTCCCGATTTTCAACTGCAATCTCTTTCAGTTCGGTCCGGGCGACGAAGCAAGTATCCGCAGTCAGAATTCGGTCTTCCCGTTTGACTTCACGAAGCAGCCCTTTTCGGCTCGCATGACCATTTCTCTTCCAATATTCCAACAGCTCTCGCGCCCCCTTCAGGTTTCGGAGGCTGCCGCCCAGACGGATGACGCGCGGGAGGCACTCCGGGCTCGAGAGCTGGCCGTGAGAACCGACGTGAGCGAAGCGTACTTCGGGCTACAAACGGCCTACGAAACCGTCGCGATCCAGGACCGCAATCGCACCGCCGCCAGCGAGCAGTTGCGGCTGGCCACGGAGCGGTACCGAGTCGGGTCGGGCACGTTCTTCGAGCTACTCGACGCGCAACTCGCCGCCGATCGGGCGGAATCGGACCATGTCGCAGCCGTGTACGATTATCACCGGGCCATCGCCGCCCTCGAAACCGCGGTCGGCCGGCCGCTACGATAGGAGCACGCATCGATGACGGGTCGCCGCAAGATCCTCGCATTGGTCGGCATTGTCGTTGCCGTCGGGGGCCTCGTCGCGTTCAGTATTTTCTTCCGCCGAGACAAGGGAGTTGAAGTTCGACTAGAGCCGATCCATCGGCGGGACCTCGTCGCCACGGTCAGCGCCAGCGGGAAGATCGTACCCCAGCGGACGGTGGACATCAGCGCCGACATCACGGGCCGCATCACCCGGATCGCGGTGCGCGAGGGGGAGTTCGTCAGACGCGGCGATCTCCTCCTGCGGATCGATCCATCGCAATACCAGTCGGCGGTTGCTCGCGGGCGCGCCGCGACCTCGTCAGCCGAGGCGTCGGCGGTGCAAGCGGCAGCGAACCGGGATCAGGCGAAGCGCGCGCTCGATCGCGCGCTCAAGCTCCGGGAGCGCGACGCGCAACTCGTCTCCTTGGAGCAGCTCGAACAGGCGCAAACGGCCTATGACGTAGCGAAGGCACTGACCACTTCCGCGGACCACCAGGTCGAGCAGGCGCGCGCCGCCCTGCGGGAAGCCCAGGATCAGCTGGCCAAGACGGTGCTACGCGCGCCGATGGACGGCCAGGTGACTCGGGTTGCGGTCGAAGAGGGAGAGGTCGCCGTACCGGGCACGTTCTCGAGGGAAACGGGTCTCCTCATGACCGTGAGCGACCTGTCAATCATCCTCGCCAAAGTGGAGGTGGACGAGACGGACGTCGTCCGCCTGAGCATGGGAGACTCGGCCAGAATCGACATCGACGCGTTTCCGGGAGGGGGCTTCACGGGCCGGGTCACGAAGATCGCGCGGAGTGCCATTCGCCAGCCCACGACCGGAGTGCAGGGCGATCAGTCGGTTGATTACGACGTGGAGGTGACGCTCGACGATCCGCCGGCAGACATCCGGCCCGATCTGTCCACCACTGCCAGGATCGTCACCGCAATTCGCGATTCCGTCCTCAGCGTGCCGATCATCGCACTGACCGTGCGGGATCATCTTCCCTTCTCGACCGAAACCGCGCCACGGGACACCGTCGAGGCCCGTTTGGAAACCGAGGGGGTCTTTATCGTCGAGCAGGGCCGGGCGCATTTTCGTCCCACCACCGTCGGCATTGCGGGTGAGGAGCACTTCGAGGTGCTCGAAGGCCTTCGAGAGGGCGACATCATCGTAGCGGGACCCTATCAGGCCGTCCGCGATCTCAAGGACAGCGCTCGAGTGCGCGCCTTGAAGCCGGACTCCGAGAACGGCCGCGCGAGCGGCAGTTAGTCTTGTCCCTGGTCGAGGCGGTACGCATCGCTCTCGGCTCCCTGTGGTCGAGTAAGCTCAAGAGCGGCTTCGCGCTCGTCGGTGTGTTCGTCGGCGTCACCTTCCTCATCGCCGTCGTCTCGATCGTGGAGGGGATGAACACGTATATGACCGACCGTTTCGCCGGGACGTTGCTCGGCGTCAACACTTTCCAGCTACGGCAGCGACCCGATTTCAACCTCGGCAACACCCCAGTCGAGACGAGGCGCATGTGGCGCCGGCGGCCCCGCATCACCCACGCCGACGCTCGTGCCGTCGAACGCGGGATCGAGACTTCGGTGCTCACCGCGTGGCGGTCGAGCACCCATCTAGCGTTCGATTATGGCGGTCGCTCCGCCAAAGACATCGAGGTTATCGCGGCCACCGCGTCGTACTTCGACGTCAAGGGACTGAAGCTCGACCGAGGGCGCGCCTTCTCGCCACAGGAAGTCCGGGCGGGCCTCCCAGTGCTGGTAGTGGGTTGGGAAATCGCGGATCGGTTGTTCGAGGGTCGCGATCCGCTGGGCCGTTACATCAGGATGCGGGGCGTGCCCTATCGGATCATCGGGGTCGTGGAGCGCCAAGGAAACCTCTTCGGCATCTCGTTGGACAAGTTCGGGATCGCACCCGCCACCTCCCCAGTCAAGCAGTTCATCAACCCCCATGGAGTGATCGACGGTCTGATCGTCAAGGCACACTCCGTCGAGGATATGCGCCTGGCGATGGACGAGGCCGAAGCGGTCATGCGGGGCCGGCGCCGGCTGCGGCCTACCGAGGAGAACGACTTCACGCTCGAGACCGCCGATGCCGTGCTCGAATTCTGGAGCAGGATCAACCGCGTGTTGCTCGCGGCGCTCCCAGGCCTGGTCAGTGTTTCGTTGGTCGTGAGCGGCATCGTGATCATGAATATCATGTTGATCGCCGTCGCCGAGCGGACGAGGGAGATCGGCATTCGGAAGTCTCTTGGCGCGCGCCGCCGGGATGTGCTGAGGCAGTTTCTCGTCGAATCGGTCGCCCTGACGACGTTGGGTGCCGGGCTCGGCGTGGTGGCCGGCATCGCGCTCGCCGCCGTGGTAGAGGCCACGACACCGTTGCCAACGACCGTGGCGCCTTGGTCCGTGCTGGTCGGGGTCGCCCTCGGTAGCTGCGTAGGCATCGCGGCCGGCGTGTATCCGGCGATGCGAGCTGCACAGCTGGACCCGATAGCCGCCCTCCACCACGAGTAGCCGTGGTCACCCCGTTTGCCGAAGGTGTCGGTATCGCATTGAACGCGCTGCGAGCCAACAAGGTTCGAGCAGCGCTCACTATCCTCGGTATAGCGGTCGGCGTCGCAGCTGTGATGATCATCGCCGCAATGATCACTGGAATCAACCGGCAGGTAACCGACATGCTCGAGCAGGCCGGCCCTCGCACCTTCTTCGTGTTCCGGTACTTCCGCGGCGGTCTCCAGATCTCCGACGGATCCGAGGAGATGAGTCCATGGCGACGGATGCCCCCGCTGACGACCAGCGAAGCCCGGCAGATTGCCTCCCTCCCGGGCGTCCGTTTCGTGGCCTACGGCGAGCACGCGGACGCGGCGGTGGAGGTCGGAACGGAGCGGCTGTCGTCAGTGCGGGTCGGCGGATTCAATCACGCGTGGCCACAGGCGTCGGGAGGCGACGTGTTTTCCGGCCGGTCGTTCACCGCGCTCGAAGACGCGGCGGGGGCTCGCGTTGCCGTGGCGCATACGGCATTGGCCGAACGGCTGTTCGGCACTCGGAACGCCGTTGGGCACCGCCTCAAGATCGCGGGTCTGCCGTACGAGATCGGCGGCGTCTATGCACCTCCTGCGGAGCTCTTCGGTGAAGATGACGCGCTGGCCGTGACCATACCATACGCCGCCTTCGCGAAGCACGTGCCACATACCCGGGGGTGGCTTGAGTTCCGTGTGGCGCCCGCCGCGAGCAGGACGGTTCAGGAGGCCATCGACGAGGTGACCGGCGCACTTCGCTCGCTCCGCGGGCTCAGACCGGCCGACGAGAACACGTTCGCGGTCGTAACGCAGGACAAGCTGCTGGAGACCTTCCATCGCGTAACGGGAGCCTTCTTCGTCGTGATGATTGCACTTTCGAGCGTGGCCCTGCTGGTGGGCGGAGTCGGGGTCGTCGCGATCATGATGATCCCGTCACCGAGCGCACCCGTGAGATCGGTGTGCGCAAGGCACTTGGGGCGACGCGGCGAGAGATCCTCTGGCAGTTCCTCGTCGAGGCGGCGACCCTCACGCTGGTGGGTGCCGCGACCGGGCTGGTCGTCGGAGGGTTGATCGCTCTCGTGGTCGAGCACACCACGCCCATTCCAGCGACCGTTCCGCTATGGTCCGTCGGCACCGCCCTGGGCGCCGCCGCCCTCACCGGCGTCGGGTTCGGGCTGTACCCCGCCGCACGCGCGGCCCGGCTCGACCCGATTGACGCCCTCCGACACGAATAGCCCGAGCGCATAGACGCCACATTCGGCCCTCCCCCGGACCCCCACGACTGTTCCTCCCCCCCCTTTGGCGTCTACCTTTCGGCCATGCCAATCGAGGAAGCCATCCGCCTCGCCCTCGAAACCATCGGCCGGCACAAGCTGCGGTCGTTCTTCACGCTACTCGGTATCATCGTTTCGGTCGCATTCCTCGTCGCCGTCGTCGCGGTCATTCAGGGCATGAATCAATACGTCCGCGAGAATCTGTCCGGTGCGATCATCGGGACCAACGCGTTTCAAATCCGCCGCACGCCGATCGCTGTCGGACTCATCGACGACGAGGAATGGCAGCGGCTCCAGCGCCGCCCCATCGTCGACTCCCGGGACGCGGAATACGTCCGGCGGGCGCTTCCGGATGCCCGCGCCATCGCCCGGCAATCCGGCTGGCCCACGCCACGTATCGACGTCCACTGGCGAAACCGAACCGTCGGAGACGTCCTCGTATTTGGGGTCACGGCGCCATTTCAGGTGGTTCAGGACTACAGCTTCGCCGCGGGCGAACCGCTGTCGGACGTCGACGTCCGGGAGCGCCGCTACGTCGGCGTCATCGGCTGGGACATCGCCGACAAGCTGTTCGGAGGTGCCGCACAGGCAATCGGTCAAACGATACGGGTCGGGACGCTTCCAGTGCGGATCAAAGGCGCTGCGGACCAAAAAGGATCGGTACTCGGGCAGTCGTTCGACGGATTCGTGCTCCTCCCCCTGACGACCTTCGAAAGCATCTACGGCAGGCGGCTGACTAGCGTGATCGGCGTGAAGATGGCGGACGGCG
Source organism: Gemmatimonadales bacterium (assembly GCA_965249575.1). GTDB lineage: Bacteria > Gemmatimonadota > Gemmatimonadetes > Gemmatimonadales > GWC2-71-9. Next base: position 702,941 of record OZ252244.1, read on the forward strand.
AATCCCTCCCGAGTGGCATGGCGCGGGCGGAGGAAGCCATGCGCATCGCCCGGGGGCTCAGACCGACCGAGGCAAACGATTTCACCGTCGACAAGGCCGACGCCTTGGTGAGCTTCTGGACGTCGCTCACCGGGGTCCTGTTCACCATCATCCCTGCAGTGGTGGCTATCGGCATCGTGGTGGGCGGGATCGTGATCATGAACATCATGCTGATGACGGTGCGCGAGCGAACCCGTGAGATCGGCATCCGCAAATCCCTCGGCGCAAACCGACGGGACATCCGAAGGCAGTTCTTGGCGGAATCCGTGACCCTAGCTCTGCTCGGTGGAATCTGCGGCATCGGGCTTGGCTGGATACTGGCGCAGGTGATTGGAGGGCTCTCTCCTCTCCCTGCACGCGTCACGTGGTGGTCCGTGACCCTTGCTCTGGCGCTCGGAGGCAGCGTTGGGGTCGTGTTCGGCGTTTACCCCGCTACCCGCGCCGCTCGCCTCGATCCTATCGACGCTCTCAGAGCCGAGTGACTGCGCCGTGAAGATCGCGAGTGTCGCTGAGGGCGCGCTGATCGCGGCTGGATCGATACGGGCCAACAAGCTCCGTTCGGGCTTGACCATTCTCGGGGTCGTCATCGGCGTTGCGACCGTGATGGCCATGGCGTCGATCGTACAGGGTCTGAGATCGCAAATCATCAACACGATCGAGATCGCGGGTCCGACGACGTTCTATGTCGTAAGGTTCTTCTCGCAGACCCCCCTCAACCCGGACGACCTCCCGCGCGAGGTCCGGATCCGACCCGTCCTCAAGGCCGAAGAGGCCGAAGCAATTGCCCGCCTCCCGGAAATCGCCTATGGCGCGATGTGGATCCAGCTGTTCCAGCGAATGGACTATCAGGGCACGCGAACCCAAATCCTGACGATCTTCGCGGCGGACGACCGATACATGGAGATCCAGGGCGGCACCCTGTTGGGCGGCCGCTTCTTCACGCAGGCGGAGATACGGGGCGGCGCCCCAGTCGTCGTCATCGAGTCGACTACCGCCGGGACGCTGCTCGGTGACGTAAATCCTCTGGGTAAGGTGGTACGCGTCGGCGGCAGGCCCCTACGGATCATCGGGCTGTACGAGCGACCCGACAACATCTTCCAGCCACCCTCGCAGCAAATCGGCGCAGTTGTCCCGATGGAAACGGCCCGCCGATACTTCCGGTACGACGAGACGAACGCGCTGTGGATCGTGGTGAAGCCACGGCATGGGGTATCGGTCGTCGCGGCTCGAGACGCGGTGACGGTGACCTTGCGCAATATCCGCGGACTACGTCCCAGGGATCCCGCGACGTTCGACCTCATCACGCAGGATCAGATCTTGGACATCTTCAATAAGCTCAGCAGCGTGTTTTTCCTGGTCATGCTCGCCCTATCGAGCGTGGCGCTCATGGTCGGCGGTATCGGCGTCATGGCGATCATGATGGTGTCGGTCACTGATCGCACGCGTGAGATCGGTGTACGCAAGGCACTGGGAGCGACCCGCCAGGAGATCCTCTGGCAGTTTCTCGTCGAGGCAGCCACGCTGACGCTCGTGGGTGGGGCGATCGGAGTCCTCGCCGGGCTCACCGCCGGTGAAGCCCTGAAGCACATCCTCGGCTTTCAGGCTGGGGTCCCTCTCTGGAGCGCCGCCGTGGCCTGTGCGTTCTCCGTGGGAATCGGCCTCCTGTTCGGTCTGCTCCCAGCCAACCGGGCTGCACGGCTGGACCCAGTCGAGGCACTGCACTACGAATAGCGATTCTTCGAGCGCCCTTCGTAGATTGCCAACATGACTCCTTCCCTGGATCTGCTCGCGATCACGGCCCATCGCGACGACGCGGAGCTAACGTGCGGCGGCACCTTGGCCAAGATGGCGCGAGCGGGGTACCGCACCGGCATTCTCGATCTCACCGCAGGAGAGATAGGGACCCAAGGGGACGCTCGCACGCGCGAGCGCGAGGCGGCGGAGGCGGCGAAAGTGCTCGGGGTCACCGAGCGGGCGAACGCCGGGTTGCCGGATGCACACCTCCACAATACCGACGAGACCCGCCGGACGGTTATAGGCCGGCTCCGGCAGTTCCGTCCCCGCACGGTCATCCTTCCCTTTCCGATCGGGCGCCACCCGGATCACCGTATCGCCTCGGAATTGTCACGCGACGCATGTTATCTCGCTGGATTGGCTAAGTATGACGCCGACGGCGAGCCGCATCGTCCGGCAAAAATCATCTACGCGCTGGCGTACCGCGAAGATCCCGTCAAGCCGACCTTCGTCGTGGACATCTCAGAAGAGTTCGACACCAAGCTCGCCGCCATTCGATGCTACGCGTCACAGTTCGAGGGAGCGTCCGCCGCCGGCGAGGTGTTTCCGACCGGGCAGAACCTCTACGATCTAATCCAGACGCAGAGCGCGCACTATGGAAGCCTAATCAGGGTCAACTATGGTGAGCCCTATATGACGCACGAGACGGTGCGTGTCGACGACGTGATTCAGATGCCTGTTCAGTCCATGTAACCTCAAGGCATTCCACTATCTCACCCACCACCCTAGTTTTCGCATATGGTGACGCGCGCAGTTTATGTCGACCACGCGGCGACCACGCCGGTGCGACCCGAAGTCCTCGAAGCGATGCTGCCGTACCTCACGGAGAGCACGTTCGGCAACCCGAGCTCCGCCCATCGGTTCGGGCGAGCGGCGCGCGCCGGACTCGAGCACGCCAGCCAGCAGATCGCGAGCGCGTTGGGGGTCCGACCGGTGAATGTCGTCTTTACATCCGGTGGGACCGAGGCAGATAACCTAGCGGTGATCGGTGGGGCGCTCGCGGCGCAACGGGCGGGGCGTCCGTTCTGCGTCGCGGTAAGCGGGGTCGAGCACAAGGCCGTGCTGACGGCCGCCGAGGCACTGGAACGCGTGGGCGGGGAGACCGTCATCCTACAGGTCGACGGACAGGGCCGGGTCGACCTGGACGGACTGGAGGAGACGCTCGAGCGCGGCGTGGCGCTCGTCAGCGTCATGTGGGTCAACAACGAGACCGGTGTCACGCAGGACGTTCCGGCGATAGCCGCGCGATGTACCCGAGCGGGAACGCCCCTCCACACCGACGCGGTACAGGGCGTCGGCAAGCTCGACTGTTCGGCCGACGGCGGCGGCTGGAGTCTCCTCACCATCTCCGGACACAAGCTCGGCGCGCCGAAGGGAATTGGCGCACTCATCGTCAGCAACCAAGACCTCATTGAGCCGATGCTGCACGGGGGCGCACAGCAAGGTGGCCTCCGTCCGGGAACCGAAAACGTCCCCGGCATCGTTGGGCTCGGGCGGGCCGTAGAGTTGGCCGTCGAGACCCGCCATGAGACGGCCAGCCGCGAGGCCGCGCTGCGGGACGAGCTGGAGCGGCGCATCGAACAAGCCGTTCCAGACGTCGTCATTCAGGGACGGGATGCACCGCGCGCGCCCCACATTTCAAACATGTCCGTGCCGGGAACTGACAGCGAAGCACTCCTCATGCACCTGGACCTCGCGGGCGTGGCGTGCTCGTCCGGTTCCGCGTGTTCTACCGGCGCGATCGAGCCGTCACACGTATTGACGGCCATGGGAGTTGAGCGCCACATGGCAATCGGAACGCTGCGCTTTTCTTTCGGATCGGAAAGTCGCTCTGAAGACGTCGAACACGTGGCAGATACACTCCCGAACGTGGTCGGCAAGGTGCGCCAACTCGCCAGCGTGCTCCGCCGATGACGAAGGGACGAGTCTTGGTCGCGATGTCGGGTGGCGTGGACAGCTCGGTCGCTGCCGCCGCGCTCGTCGAGCAGGGATACGACGTCGTCGGCGCCACCCTCAAGCTTTTCTGTTACGGGGACTCAGTCCCAGACCGGCCGTGCTGCTCTCTCGACTCGATTGCCGACGCCCGGTCCGTCGCGACGACGCTCGGTATACCGCACTACGTCCTCAACCTCGAGGACCGGTTTCGCCACGACGTCATCGCGCACTTCATCGCGGAATACAGTGAAGGCCGGACGCCGATTCCGTGCGTGCGCTGCAACTCGTTCACCAAGTTCACGGATCTCCTGGCCCACGCCGACGCACTCGATTGTGAGTATCTGGCGACAGGGCACTACGCGATCGTCAGGAACGGCGCCCTGTACCGTGGTGTGGACGCGTCCAAGGACCAGACGTATTTCATGTGGGGGATCGGGCGGGCGGTCGTTCGCCGCGTTCTGACACCGGTGGGCATGCTCACCAAGAGCGCGACCCGAAAGCGCGCGCGGGCGCTCGGTCTGATCACCGCAGACAAGGCGGAGTCGGTCGACATTTGTTTCGTCCCCGACGGCGATTACGTCGCGGTACTGCGGCAGCATTTGCCCGGGGACTCCCCCGCCCTCACGCCCGGTCCGCTGGTGACCGTCTCGGGTGACGTCGTCGGGGAGCACGAGGGCTACGCCCGCTACACGATCGGCCAGCGACGGGGGCTACCAGGTGGATTTCCGGAACCGATGTACGTGGTCGACATCTCTCCGGCGAACCGGTCCGTGACCATTGGTACCGCCGACCATTTGCTCGGGCAGTCGGTGGAGCTCGGGGACGTCAACTGGTTAACCGATCCGCTGCCCCCAGGCGAAACGTGCGAGGTCCAGATTCGGTATCGCGCCGAGCCGGTCGCGGCGAGGGTGCGGCGGATCGACTCGAGCGCCCGATCCATGGTGCTCGATCTTCGACAACCGGCTCGCGCGATTGCCCCAGGCCAGTCGGGCGTGTTGTACCACGGGCCGCAGCTGTTGGGTGGGGGCGTCATCGCGTGATCACATGTTTCCAGGATGTGCGTCCGTGAATCTGCTCGATCGTGTCACGACGGAGCTGGGGGTCGATGCAAAGAAGGCCGAGATCGGACTCGGGACGTTGCTGGCGTCTGTGCGGCTCACCGTGGGGCCCGAGAGTTTTGATGCCATCAAGGAACACTTGCCGCACGCCGAGTCGTTCATGGGACGGGCGTTGATGGGCGGCGGCCGGACGGGGGAAATCGTTGGGCTGATTGGCGCTGAGGCCGTGCGCAGAAACCTCGAGGCGGCGGGCTACACCGAGTCTGAAATCCCGAGATTGGGCGCGCTGGTCGGGGAACGGCTGAGGGAGGTGGTTCCGCCGGATGTGGTGGCAAGCCTCGAAACCAAGCTCCCGCTCCTCCGAGCGTCAGCCCAGGAGTGATGCCTCACCTCCGCGTAGCGACGCCCATACTCCTCGCGTTGCTTGGTGCCGCCGCGCCTCCGGCGCCGCTCGGAGCGCAAGCCCGGCCGCTCCTGAGCCCGCCCGACTCCTGAGCCCGCCCGACTCCACCGAGCTAGTTGTTGAGGGCAAGCGGATGGTGGTACAGTACAGTCGGCCGTCTATGCGCGGCCGGGAGGTCATGGGAGGGCTCGTCCCGTGGAACAGGGTCTGGAGAACTGGTGCCAATCTCAGGACGCACTTCACGACGGAGATTGACCTGCGGTTTGGTGACATCAGGGTGCCAGCCGGGACGTACACGCTCTATACGGTGCCCAATCCCACGGTCTGGAACCTCGTCATCAACCGCGAGACGGGCCAGTGGGGCACCCGCTACGACCACCGCCAAGACCTCGCGCGAATACCGGTCAAGCCGGCCTCCACGGCAGCGACGGTCGATAAGCTCACGATCGCGCTAGCGCCGATACCCAACGGCGGAGCAATTGTTCTGCAGTGGGAGAACACCCAGATCACCGTCCCGTTTGAAGTCGCTCCATAGATCGAGTCAGCGCGTGGGGAGCCGGCCGGCGGGACTTCAGCTTGTCGCTTGGGCCTCGCGTCCGTGATGATGGCGCCCGGGGGCGCGGGTGCATCCCATCGCGGCGCATGAAAGCCACGAGCCCTTCTCAGTCTGCCAGCGTGGCGAGCCGTGTGGCGTTGACGACAGGCTTCGCGCTCTTCGTGGTTGTCATCGGGCTCCTGATCGCCCCTTCCCTCGTCTCGACGCACGTACGGACCTTCTATCCATCCTCGTTCTCCGATGGCATCAGGAAGGCCGAACTCATCGTTGACACCGTCACGGTCGATGCCAGCAACCCGGACGCCTGGCACTACTTCCACCTCGACAGCCGCACCCTAGGGTCAAGCGCCGCGGGGAGCTGGGACTTAGCGTTTCAGCGGTTTCGGGTGAGTGCCAGCGGTGTGGTGCTGGACCTGGGACCAGTCGATTTCGCCACCATCGACTCGGCTCCCGTTTCGACCTATGTGGACACGCGGCTCCGCGCGGATACGGTGAAACCTGAGCTCGAGCGCTGGTACCGATACGGAATGTTCAGCCACCTCCTGGAGACCAAGGGGCACGTCTACGCCCTGAAGACCAGGGACGGCCGGTATGCGAAATTTCAATTCCTGAGTTACTACTGCCCGGGACCCACTCCGGGATGCGTCACGTTCCAATACGTGTTCCAACGGTCCGGATCCCGCGTTTTTCGGGTGGGCCCAACGGGCGGCGCCACGCACGCGGCTGAGTGGGACTCACCACGTCCCCCGTCAGTTCGTTGACGCACTGTGAGTGGCCGGGTACGTTCCCTCGGCACCAGCGGCAGCGATACCAGTCGCGGCGTCACCGGGGATTTGGCCCGGCCCATCCGGAAACGGAGCGCATGACCGGACTCCTAGCGCGAGTACTCATCACCGCCTTCGGGCTCTGGCTCGCCGATATGCTCCTGGACGGGATCAGGTTCGATGGCGCGGTTCCCCTGTTCTTGGCTGCACTGCTCCTCGGAATTGCGAACGCGATCATTCGACCGATCATCCTGCTGCTGACGTTGCCGATCACTCTGGTGACGCTGGGCCTCTTCATTCTGGTGATCAACGGTGCGATGGTTCTACTCGTCGCACGGGTCATGCCGTCCTTTCACACAGCGGGCCTAGGCGTGGCCATCATTGCCTCCGTTATCGTTGGTATCACGGGATGGCTCGCGAACGGATTTGTGGGCAGCCGGGGTCGAATCGAGATCTTCAGGGTGAGACGCTAGGAAGACTCGCTCGGCAGACCGCCGGTTTCTATTGCTCGAGCCCGGTCGCCACGGTTTGAGCGTGAATCGACACCGTGTCATCCACGTTCCGCGCATACCCCCCGGCCATCACTGTCGCGACTGGAACCCCATCCGCCCCGCACCGTTGGAACACCAACCGGTCCCTCTCCGCCAACCCCGCCCTGGACAATGAGAGCCGGCCCAGCCGATCGTCTACGAACGGATCAGCACCCGCTAGGTAGATCGCGAGGTCTGGACGCCTCACAGTGAGGACGCGTTCCAACCCGGTCGCCAGTGCAGACAGGTATTCCTCATCCCCAACCGCGTCGTTGAGTGCGATCCCGTAGTCGACCTCCGCCTTTTCGAAAGGGAAGTTGTGCGCCGCATAGATATCGAAGGTAAACACGGTACGATCGTCTGCGAAAATAGACGCGGTCCCGTTTCCTTGATGAACGTCGCAGTCGATGATGATGAGCTGGCTGGCGCGGCCCTCGGCTTGCATGGCGCGAGCCGCGACCGCGGCATCATTGAACACGCAGTACCCCTCTCCCCGGCCCGCAAAGGCATGATGAGTACCGCCGGCCAGGTTGAAGGACACACCCGCGTCAAGTGCAGCCCGGCACGCCCCGATCGTCCCGCCGACAGAGCGGCGGGACCGCTCGACCATCGCGTCAGACCAGGGGAAGCCGATGCGTCGCATCTCGTCCCGCGACAGCCGGCCATCCTGCACCATCTGGATGTAGTCCGGCTCGTGTGCCCGACCTAGTTCCGCGTCAGTCGCGGCATGCGGAACCTCGAGGTCCCCGGAAACGAGCACCGCATCGGCGATGATCCGGCGTCGAAGCTTCTCGTACTTTTCCATTGGGAACCGGTGCCCGGCCGGTAGCGGAAGCACGAAGTGTTCGGTGAAAAATGCTCTCACGCCCGTCCGGCTGCCAAGCTGCCCCGCCACGTCTCCCCTCAGGGCGATAACCGCTCGATGCGCCACCCACCGTCGGGTTGTCGACTGTAGCGAAGGCGGTCGTGTAGCCGGTCGGGCCTACCCTGCCAGAATTCAACCGTTTCGGGTACGAGCCGAAACCCACCCCAGTGCTCGGGACACGGAACGTTCCCGTCCTCATGCCGCTCGGACACCTCTTGCAGGCGCGCGGCGAGTTCCTCGCGGCTACCGAGCACTTCGCTCTGGCGGGATGCCCACGCTCCCAGCCGGCTGCCGATCGGGCGGCTCTTGAAGTACGCCTCGGACCGCACCCGAGAAACCCGCGTCACCTGGCCGGCCACGCACACCTGGCGCCCAAGGGACGCCCAGAAAAAGACCAGTGCACCCCGTGGATTCTCCGACAGGTCCCTTCCCTTCCGGCTGCGGTAATTGGTGAAGAACACGAACCCGCCCTCCTCGACGCCCTTGAGAAGGACCGTGCGCGCCGAGGGGCGGCCGTCCCCCGAAGCAGTAGCAAGGGTTACAGCGGTGGGTTCGGTCAAGCCTGCCCCGAGCGCTTTTTGGAACCAGGAATCGAATTGTTTGAGCGGATCAGGATCGGCATCCTCCTCACAGAGGCCGATCCGTCCCAGTTCCTCACGAAAATCTGTCGTCGCCATGGCCTGACATAGTGAGAGTTGAATAGTGGCTGGCATTCAGCGGCCGTCTCATTCCCCGACGGCGGTTGCCGACGCCGCCCAATATACCGCCGCCGCGTCGAGAGAGGGGTACCCCTGGCCAGTTCCGATAACGGCGCGGGGGTCACAAACGACTTGATGCCATTATGTTTAGGCACCGGGTCGGCGAAGGAGCCAATCATGCAGCATGTGAGACGTCGATGGATCTGTGTCGCGGCGGTGCTGGCTGGACTGTCGTGCTCCGACGGGGGCATCGCCCCGCAATCGTTCGATCCATTGAACGCGAGCCAGGCGGCCGAGAACGCGTTTGCCGCGATCGCAGACAACCAGGCGGTCCAGAGTCTCAAGGTCCTTGGCAGCGCCATGACTTTATCAGTGGTCGGCATATCTCGGAGTGTCTGGCCGACGTACTCGGCATCCAACCCGACGGACATCTTCCCGGCCCCGTCCCTCGGGAAGACGTACGTCTACAACCAGCAGACCGCGCGTTACGAGCAAAGCGACCCACCGATCTCCGGGGCCCCCGCTGATGGCGTGCGGTTCCTACTGTATGCGGTCGAGCCGGACCTCCAGGTAATCGTTTCTCCGCTCGATCCGGTCGGACACCTCGACCTTCGTGATACGTCGGCGCCATCGGAGAGTAGCTTGCACCTCGAGGCCGTTATCGGAGGAACCACCGTCCTCGCGTACGACGCGGATGGCACGTTTACATCCAATCCCCAGACGCTCTCGTTCGGCGCGACGGGATTCGCTTCCAATGGATCGGCCCGCATCGACTTCGACTTGTCGCAAACGCTATCCCAGGGGAATGGCCTGGCGATCGACTATAACATGACGGCCCCGGGGGGCGGCTTGCAGATCCGTCTGGTTGCCTCGCGCCAGGACGGCAGCTCCCCGGAGTCTACCCTCACGGTCGTCTCGGGGGATGATCTCGTCGAGATCGAGGCCTCGGGGTTGGAGAGCGTCACCGGCTCGGTCCGATTCAACGGTGCTTTGGCGGGAACGATCGAGGGAAGCAGCGATGCGCCCGTTTTCCGGGCACCTGACGGCGAGCTGACGCCGAACCAGCTCAAGGGAATGCGGCAGCTCTACCACTTTACGGATGAGTTATTGGACCAAGTCGACGATCTCATCGGCCCGGCATACCTCGTGTTCGGCATCAACCTTTGAGGCCCTGGCCGACCGCATTCATTCTCCTCGCGCTCGGGCTGCTCGCAGCTTGTGAGGCGCCTGGTCCGACTCTCGATCCGATTTTCGTTGACGGACGGGCCGCTGCAACGCGGGGCGACAGCGTACTGGCCATCACGGTGTCTGCGCACCCCGGGGTCCTGCTGCGGCACCGCCGATCTGGAGTCATCGAAGCCCTCGGGGCTACCGCACTGCGCAGTCCGCTTCACATCCAGAGCGTAGGAGAGGATTGGTACGTTTCAGATTCGGACGATGGCCGGCCCCTTCTCATCACCTTCGGCCCGAACGGACAGCCCAAGAGCCAGATCGATTTAGATGGAATCGCCTCGGCACCACATCAGTTCGCGGTGTTACCGAATCGAAGCATCATCATCGAGGCCCCTGACGGACGTTTGCTGGCTCTACGAGATGATTCGGTCGCCGAGTTCGCGGAGTCCGGCGCCGTTGGGCAGAAGACGGGACTTCTCGTTGCGACCAGCGGTGGCGCGGCGCATGCCGTCCCCGACGAACACATCACCCTCTACAACGAGTTCGGAAACATCCGCTGGCGCGTCGACTGGCCATGGGCCAGCACCGCTTTCGTCACGGATTTTTCGGTCGACTTCAACGGGCGCGTTCATCTCATCGCCGGTGTCCCGCGCGACGGCACCTTCGTGGTATACACGCTGTCCATCGCAACGGGTGAAGTGATCCGGTGGTCGGTACCGGGGCCGCGTGCTACCTTCGTCGTGGATTACCTGGGAAACATCAAACCGGACGATCGGGAGACGTGGGTGGGCCAACGATAGGGTGCGCGGGCTCCTTCAGGAACTCAGGCCGGCTTTCTCGGCGAAATCCTTGAACAGGCGCTCGTCCTCGGGGGTGAGCCGCTCGGGAATGGTGACCGCCACCTCCACGAACTGATCCCCACGCCGGCCGTTACGCTCGATCCCCTGCCCCTTGATTCGAAATTTCCGTCCCGGTTGCGTACCAGGAGGGATCCTGAGCACCACCCGTTTACCCGAGAGCGTTCGAACGCGGAGCTTGGTGCCGAGAAGTGCCTGGGCCAGGTTGATCGGGACCGTGCAGTGCACGTCGAGACCGGCCCGCCTCAGAAAGGCATCGGGCTGAACCTGGAAGACCACGACCAGGTCGCCTGGAGCCCCCCCTCTCGGCCCGGGCTGACCCTGCCCCTTTAATCGCAGTCTCTGCCCCGAATCGGTTCCAGGCGGCACCGTGACCATCAACCGCCGGTTCACCGACACCTCGCCTTGACCCGTGCACTTGGGGCACGGCGTGCTGGCCACGCGTCCGCGTCCGCGACAAGCCGGGCACGGCCGAGTCACCGCAAATCCACCCTGCCCAAAACTCACCGCGCCTCGGCCCTTGCACTCTCCGCAGGGTGTGACGCTGGCGCCAGGAGCGCCGCCGGATCCGCCACAGCTCGGACACGTATCGGTCACTGGAACGGTGACGGGAATCTTGCCACCGAGCGCCGCCATGCGGAAAGGAATCTCGATCGACAACTCGACGGGCTCGACCTCTGCCCCACCCCCGCCACGGCCCCAACCGAAAATGGTCGAAAAGATGTCACCGAGTCCTCCGAAGCCACCGCCAGCATTGAAGTCCTCGAACCGGATTCCGCCGGGGCCCGTCCCCGGTCCACCCCTACCCCCGGGGCCCGTACCAGCCCCGAATGCCCCGAACTTCCGCATCGCGTCATACCGTTTGCGTTTGTCAGGATCACCCAGGACCGTGTGTGCTTCAGAAAGCTCCTTGAATCGCTCCGCCGCAGCCGTGTCGTCTGGGTTGGCGTCGGGATGGTATCGCTTGGCGAGACGACGGTAGGCCTTCTTGATCTCCTCATCGCCCGCCGCTTCGCCGACACCCAGGACGCGGTAGTAGTCTTTTCCCGCAGCCATGCTAGCCTTCGGCTCCCCCAGCCGGATCTGCTTCGTCCTGCCACATGTGGACTTGCACTCGCGCCGGTCGCAACAGCGCCCCGCCAAACCGATATCCAACTTGGAGGACTGCCGCGACCTGGTGGTCCTGCTCCTGTCGCTCAGCCGGCAGCGCAGCAACGGCTTCGTGGAGACCGGGATCGAACGGTTCCCCGACCTTACCCACCCGCTCCAATCCGGCGCCTTCGAGCTCGTGAAGCAGCTTGCGCTCGACCAATTCGACCCCGGTGATGACGTCCGCGGCGCTCGAGCCGTCGGGGTCGAGGGCGGCAACGCGGCCCAAATCATCCAGCGCATCGAGGATCCCGGAGACCACCTCGGCCTTCGCCAGGCGCTGTGTCTGAGTCCGCTCCCTCGCTGTCCGCTTCCGGAAATTCTCGAACTCGGCTGCCACGCGGAGGTACCGGTCGCTTAGCTCGTCCCGTTCAGCGCTCAACCGGTCTACCGCTGCCTCCGGTCGCTCCACAAGCCCGTGCGGCGGTGAGGCCTCCGCGGTGTTGGGCAACGCATCTGGCGCGCGCTCTCCCGTTGCCTCGTGTTGGTCAGGCTTCACCGCGGGTGACCTCCCCTTTGGACGAGGTGTTGTTCCGTCAGGCACAATACATCCCTTCAACGGTCGTAGGGCTCGACGTCCAGCTGAACGGCTGGATCGGAGGGCGCGCGGCTCGGCGCGGCCCCGCCCGCGGTTTTCCCTCAACCAAAACGGACAGCCTTGCACTGGGTGGCACGAAATGTACCAGGGCTAGCCGCCGAAACGGCAGGCCTTGGGGACTGCGAGCCGGTCAATCCAGCAGTCGCCGGAGAAGGTCGAAGGCGGCCTGAGCGCTTCGGTGGCGCACGTCGGTGCGGTCACCCGGTAGTGCCAGATGGACGGCCCGTTCTTTCTCGCGTGCTTTAGCCGCCACCCATACGGTACCGACAGGCTTGTCCGGGCCGCCGCCCGTCGGGCCCGCCACCCCGGTCACCGCGATGCTCGCCTCGGTCCCGAGCTGGCGCCCCACACCCCTAACCATGGCCAGCACCACGGCTTCGCTCACGGCGCCGTGTTGCGCCAGGGTCGACTCGTTCACTTCCAGAAGACGCTGCTTGGCCTCGTTCGAGTAAGCCACCGTCCCGCCCACGAACACTGAGGAGGCACCTGGGACGGCGGTCAGTCGTTGGCTGACGAGACCTCCGGTGCAGGACTCAGCGACCGACAGGGTGAGACCGCGCGCTTCAAGGTGTTCCAGCACGACGGCGGCGACGTCGGCTTCCCCCTCGCCATAGACGTTGCGACCCAGCGCCGGCCGCAGCTTCCGTACGGCCTTCTCCAGCTCCCGGTCGGCCTCGTCTGGGGCGAGCCGCCAAACCGTGAGCCGCAAGTCCACCCCCTCGAGAGATGGCAGGTAGGCGAGTGTAGCGGGAAGGAGCGCGTCCTCGATCTCTCCAACCGCTTCGGCGAGCGCTGACTCAGCGATGCCGGTCGTCCGAAGCACACGGGATCGAATCACCCTCCGTCTTTCAGTGTCGACGGTCCGCCCCAGGCGGGGGAGCACCTCGTGCTCCAGCAGCCCGCGCATCTCTCGGGGCACGCCAGGGAGCATCACGACGGTACCGGGTGCCCCTTCGAGCCACAGCCCCGGAGCGGTTCCCCATCTATTGGGCAGCACCTCGGCGCCGCGCGGAATTTCCGCCTGGGTCCGGTTGATTGCCGGCATGGGGCCGCGGCCCAGGCGGAAGAAACGGGCTCTTAGTTCTTCGAGATATGCCGTGTCGACTTCGAGTGGGGCGCCGAAGAGGGAGGCGACCACGCGTTTCGTCATGTCGTCGCGGGTAGGCCCCAGACCGCCCGTCGTGAGGACGAAGCCCGTACGAGCCAGCGCCCCGCGCGCTCCGTCCGCGATAGCGGACTCGTCATCCGGCACGGTCGTCTTCCTGACAAGGCGCGCCCCGACGGAGGCTAAGGCGCGCGCGATTTCAGCGGAATTGGTGTCGACGGTAAACCCGAGCAAGATCTCCGTACCGATTGTCAGTAGCTCAAGGTCCATCGCCGGCGCCGGATCCGGAAATCGGGGCCGCCCGGAAGAGCGTGCGATACCGGTACACATAGACCACGAGTGAGTAGCACGTGAGGATGACGGCAACTCCGAGGGTGACTGAGACGAGGGTGCCGTGGAAACGCTCCCACAACTGGCCCAACCACCCCCGCTCCCACCCGAAGGCAGCTCGCAGGTCCTTCCAGGCAAACCAGGCGATCGTCGCGCCGATGAAGATGTCCTGAACGATCGTCTTGGCTTTTCCGGCTCCTACGGCCGGGATCACCACCCCACGTCGCTTCGCGACGCGGCGAAGCACCGTCATGGCCAACTCCCGCCCGACCAGCAGTAGGGCCACCCAAAGCGGCAGGTTCCCCCACCACGGGATCTCGTATTGCCGCATGGGATAGCGCGTGATCCAGTAGATCGGGATCAGCGTCGCAAACAGCAACAGTTTGTCGGCGAGGGGATCCAGCTCCTTCCCGAAATCCGTAATCTGATTCCGCTCCCGAGCCAGCCGGCCATCGTAGATGTCGCTAATTGCCGCCACGAGAAAGACTAGGAAGGCGATGAGTTTCGGAAGGTAGCCGTTGATGAACGGCAGGAGCGCGATGACCGGAGTAAGCGCGATCCGTGCCAATGTGAGGACGTTCGGCAGGGTCCAGATCGCACTATCCATTAGCTGAGCGTCTTTAGCACCATCTTCGCAACGGCCTTGAGGGTCTCGAACACTCCTTCACCCGTGACGGCCACCGATTCGAAATACGGAGAGCGTTCGATCCACGCTCCGTCGCGTTGTTCCACAAGCAACTCCCCCGAATGCCACGGGTCAGGCGTTTGCTTTTGTTTCGCCGCGTCCTCGACCGGCCAACCTGGGTTGAGCTGGCCCTGGAGGTCAGCGATGGGTGCGGCGTTGGGGAGGTCGCGCTTGTTGTACTGAATGACGAACGGAATCTTAGTCAGGTCGTAGCCGTACTGGGCCATGTTATCGTACAGATTCTGCATCGACTCGATGTTGGCTTCCATGCGCTCCAGCTGGCTGTCGGCAACGAACACCACGCCGTCGACGCCCTTGAGAATGAGCTTTCGGGACGCATTGTAGTACACCTGACCGGGGACCGTGTACAGGTGGAATCGCGTTTTGAATCCGCGGATCGTTCCCAAATCGACCGGCAGGAAGTCGAAGAAAAGGGTCCGCTCCGTCTCAGTTGCCAGAGAGACCATCTTCCCACGAGTGTCAGGGTCGACTTTGCCGTACACCAGTTCGAGGTTGGTGGTTTTGCCTCCGAGGCCCGGCCCGTAGTAGACCAGTTTGCAGTTGATCTCGCGGGAGGCGTAGTTGATCGTCGACATGAACGGTCGCGCCTCCCGCTAGTCGCCGAAGAGTTTGTCAATCTCGTCCTCGGCGCCTTCGAGGAGACCGGTCTTCTCCTCGAGCGCGCCGTCGCCGGCTGGGCGGCTGAACATGTCTTCGAACAGCTTCGTCAAATCCAGGACTGCGTGCTTTACCTTGAGCCGCACGAGCCCCACCGTCGTCCGCTCGTCAAACAGGACCACCAAAATCACACGACGGGCCACGTCAGCCAGGTACATCGATTCCTTTTCACCCTGATGAAAGAGGGACGCGAACTCCGGTTCGCCGATCATCTTGGCCAGCTGATCGTTCGCGCTAAAATCCGCTGCCGTGAGAGATGCAAATGCGGTGGGGTCGAAGGAGAGCTGCTCTCCGGCGTTAGCCAGCAACTGTCCCGTCCGATCCACGACCAGGGCGCACCGCGCCTGGGACTCCTTCAGGAGTATGATCAGGGACTCGGTGATGCGCTTGTGGTCACCTTCTCCGATTGACCACGTGCCCGCACCGCTCATGGGCGCCTCGCGTTATCCAAGTTTCGTTTCCATCCGCCGCACGATCATCTCAGCTCGCCTCTGCAGCATGGGGTTCTGCTCCCACGCCAGATAGTCTCGGAGCAACCGCACCGCGTCGACACTCGGATTCCCGTTGAGGTAGCCCAGCGCCGACAGCCGTCTCAACGGCCGGCTGCTGAACAAGTCTCGACGGTGACGCCCCATCGAATGCTGCGCGAGCGCCACCCCCATCGCCGTCCCTACGCCGAGGCCAATCAACAACGGCCTGATCCGCGCCACTAGGAATGCATCTCTCGGCGGGCGGCCAGCGCCTGAGCGATGGTCACCCCATCGGCGTATTCGAGCTCGCCGCCAACGGGCAATCCCAGTGCGATGCGCGTCAACCGGACGGTCGGCCGCTCCAGCACACCGCGAAGATACGTCGCCGTGACCTCCCCCTCCATCGAAGGGTTGGTCGCGACAATTACCTCGGTGATGCGCGAACCGTTGCCCAGGCGGTCGACGAGGGACCGAACGCGTAAATCCGCGGGTCCGATACCGTCCAGTGGCGAAAGGTGCCCGCCTAGGACATGATAGGTGCCGCGATACTCGCCCGTTCGTTCGATCGCGCCAATGTCGGACGCCTCTTCAACCACACAAATCGTCGCAGGGTCGCGCCGGGGATCCGCGCAAATCTCGCAGGGATCAGTCTCCGTCAGGTTGCCACATACGGAAC
The DNA here is from genome assembly GCA_965249575.1 of Gemmatimonadales bacterium. Taxonomy (GTDB): domain Bacteria; phylum Gemmatimonadota; class Gemmatimonadetes; order Gemmatimonadales; family GWC2-71-9. Next base: position 719,304 of record OZ252244.1, read on the forward strand.
ACGGCGCGACCCGGTCCGCGACGGCCCGGATCGATGCCGCAAGACGTTCCAGGGCCTCGGGCGCCTGTTTGAGCAGGTGGTATGTCAGGCGCGCGGCCGTCTTTCTACCGATCCCCGGGAGCCTTTCCAGTTCCGCGCTCAGGTCACCGATAGCTGACACTGCTCTAGAGTGGTAGCTGAAACGGAAGGGGAAGACCCCCGGCCGCCTTGTGCAGCTCATCGCGATACATCTGCTCGGCCCGACGCTGCGCATCCGTGATCGCCGCGAGCACGAGGTCTTCGAGCATCTCGACGTCGGCGTCCGCCACAGCGGCAGGATCGATCCGGAGTGTCCGCAACTGGCCTCGCCCATCGACTGTCGCCTTGACCATCCCCCCCCCCGCGGAGCCTGTAACGGCACGCTGCGCCAACTCGGTCTGCATCTGGTTGAGCCGGACCTGCATTTGCTGGCCCAGCTGCAGGATTTGCGAGAAATCAGCCATGGCGATCAAGTCCCTAACTTCGTGACAAACTCCAAGTTACCGTTGCCGCGAAAGGCTCGCAAGCTCAATCGAGGAGCTCTAAATCGAGTGCATCGGCCGCGGCGTCCAGGGCTTTGTCCCGGTCTCGGTACCGGCGCAGCCGCTGGTCCCGATCGGACCGCTGGTCGCGGCGCCGAGGCTCTGTGGCACCCTCATTCGCCGACTCCTCCGGCTGGAAGATCACTCGCATGGCCTCGCCCACGACTTCGCTGATGGAGTTCTCGACGACCGACCGGCTTTTCTTGAGGCCCTCGACGTGCACCGTCCCGCCTGGCACTGAGAGCGTCACATTCCCAGGGGAAACGTCGACAGGTTTCGAGCCTGCGAGGGCCTCTTGCACGACCCGCCGGCGTTGGCCGACCAGCTCGACTACGCGAGGCCACGCAGCGACGAACTCCGCAAGCGAGGTCGATCCTGGCGTCTTTTTGACCGTTTGGGGGACGGACAGCGGTGGAACGGCCGGCGGAGGCGGCGGGGGGGGCGGGGGGGGCCGTGGCGATGGCTCCCGACTCGACGTTTCCGGATTATTGGCAGCGGAAGGACGGCCCAATGCGTCGATCACCTCCGCAAGCTCGACCGTACGATCCATTAACGTCCACTGGACCAATAGGGCCTCGACATGGAGCCTTGGATGCGGACTCTTCGGGATGAGCAGCTCGACCTCGGCGAGCAGCTTGAGCATGCGGAGCGCATCGCCAACCGGGAACCGGGCGGCGTGCCGCTCGACCGCCGCCGCCATCACCCCACCCAGGTCATCTACCCCGACGCCGAGGTTCTGGCGCATCAACGATCGGAGCACGTCGCCGGCACCCGAGAGGAATTCAGCGAGGTCCGCGCCGGACTCAGCGAGTTGTTCCACGAACCGAAAGACCCTCGCCGAGTCCCGCGCCGCGACGAGGTCGAGCATGTCCGCGTACGCCTCTTCCCCGATCAGGCCGAGGCCGTCCCGAACGCTTGAGACGGTCACCTCTCCCTCCCCGAAGACGAGCGCCTGGTCCAACAGCGAGAGCGCGTCGCGCATCCCCCCGGCCGCCACCCTGGCAATGAGTGCTACCGCTCCGTCCTCAATCGCGATCTCCTCCCGCTGCGCCACGTAGCGCATCCGCTCGGCGATCGCTTGCGACCCGATGCGACGGAAGTCGAATCGCTGGACGCGGCTCAGAACCGGAGCCGCCGTGTTGGCGATCTTTTGTGGGTCGGTCGTCGCAAACACGAACACGACACGAGGAGGGGGTTCTTCGAGGATCTTCAGCAGCGCGTTCCAGGCCTCCCGGGTCAACATGTGGGCCTCGTCCACGATGTAGACCTTGTGACGATCTGGTCCGCTCGCAGCGTACATCGCGCGCTCCCGGAGATCACGCGCGTCGTCCACTCCCCGGTTGCTGGCGGCGTCGATCTCGACAACGTCCAGGTTGGCTCCGCCCGACCAGATGCGCTGGCAGGACTCACACTCTCCGCACGGCTCGCCTGTATCGGTGCGCTCCGCGCAATTGAGGACCATGGCGAGAATGCGGGCCGCACTCGTCTTTCCGACACCGCGGGGTCCGGTGAGGAGATAGGCGTGGGCTACCCGGTTCCTCGCAACAGCCCCTGCAAGCCCCGCAGCTATGTGTTCCTGGCCCACGAGATCGGCGAATCGTGTTGGGCGGTATTTTCGGGCGAGAGCAGTATGAGTCATCGATGGCCCTGAGGTGCCCCAGGCGACCCGAAGCGACACGCATCATCGCTTAGCGCTGCTACCTGCGCGGTTCTGACGCGGTTCACGCGCACGCGCCCTCCGGACCTGGGGCGAGAGTAAGGTACCTACTTCGATAGGTGCCAACCACCCCGCCGATACCTGGCCGGCGGGCGGCACTGCGAGCATCCCAGTGCACCGCTGTCGCCGCGTTACCCGCGGGTCGACGCCCGAGACCAGGTATCGGGCAGGACGAGCACCAAGAGGGTATAGAATTCGAGGCGGCCCAGCAGCATAAGTCCCGTCAGGGTCACATGGGCAGCCGGACCAACGTCACCATAGTGGGCGGCCGGACCGACTGCCCCCAGTCCGGGCCCGATGCTCGACATCGCGGCCAGCGCCGCGCTCCCGGCCGTAACCAGGTCGCTGCCAAGTCCGGTCAGCACCAGCGTGCCGACCGCATGGGTCGCCACGTAGAGCGCAAGGAATGCCATGACGTTCATGAGCGCTTCCGGCCGCACCGCTGTCTTTCCGACCCGGGTGACGATGACGGCCCGCGGATGTAGGACCTTCCGTATCTCTCCCACCGCATGCTGTGTCATGACAACGAACCGCACAACCTTGAACCCGCCCCCGGTGGACCCGCCCATCGCACCGACGAACATGAAGCCGAGGAGGAGTGCCTGCAGAACGGTCGGCCACACACCGAAATCCGATACGACGAACCCAGTCGTGGTCGCCACCGACACGACGCTGAACGTCGCCGCACGAAGGGACTCCAGGCTCCAGTCTCCACTGGACAACCCCAGCACGAGAAACGCGATCAGGGAGCCGCCCGCGGCGCATGTCGCGAACCATCGCCATTCGACGTCGCGTAGCCACGCACCGGGGCTACCAGTCATCACACGGTAGTGCAACGTGAAGTTCGTTCCGGCCAAAAGCATGAACGCGACGGTCACCCACTGAATCGCGTGCGAGTAGACGCCGATCGAGCCGCTTCGCGTCGAAAAGCCCCCCGTGGCGAGCGTGCTCATCGCATGATTCGCCGCGTCGAACACCGACATGCCCAGAGCCAGGTAAATCACGCCCAGTACGGCTGTCATCGACGCGTACACGACCCAGAGTAACCGTGCCGTCGACGCGATCCGCGGTTTCAGACGGTCGGTCGCGATCCCGGGTGCCTCAGCGTGGAATAGCTGCGCGCCACCCACTCCGAGCAGGGGAAGGATCGCCACGCCCAGCACGATGATTCCCATGCCGCCGAGCCAGTGGCTGACGCTGCGCCACAGGAGGACACTCCGCGGCAGTGCCTCGATGGTGGCGAAGACAGTGGCCCCGGTCGTGGTGAACCCAGAGGCCGACTCGAACAGAGCCGCCGCGAGGGTTGGCACGACACCGGTCGTCATAAACGGGATACTGCCAGCCGCGACGACGGCGAGTCGAGCACGCCCCCGCACATTGGCCCACACGGTCTGCTGATGCGCTTGTTCATCGGGACGGAGATCTCGCCGGGGTCACGTGAGGATGGCACGCTGCGCTCGCTGGCGTCTGGCAAGGTCATATGTCTCGGCAACCTCCCCGCCGATGAGAAACACGCAGGCCGTGTAGTACACCCAGAATACGAATAACAGTACGGCGATGACGTTCGCGTTGGAGTACAGCCGGTCCAGTGTCGCGAACTCGCTCAGGTACAAAGCAAACAGGCGTTTCATCAACTCGAAGGCCAGCGACGCAACGCCGGCCGCGATGAGCGCCGTGTCCCAACTCACCGTACGACTGGGGGCGATGCTATAAATCATGAAGAAGAGAATTACGCCAAAACCAAACCCCGACACCACGCCAAAGAGCGGCTGAAACCCTCCAGGGACGAACGAGGACGCGGAGATACCCGCATTCGCCGCGAACAGGGCCGCGGAGGCGACGACCAAGAACAGGTCTTGGGCGAGCCCAATGATCCACGGGCGGGACTCCTGGATATCGAACACCTCGTTGAGCGCCGCCCGGACCGAGCTGAACAGCCGCGTGGCGAACCACAGAAAGAACGGTACGCCATACAGCGAAAGCTGTCCCCGGCTCGCGACCAGTGTGGAGATCACCTGCTCGACGCGGGCGAACGGATCGTCCACACCCGACTCGCGGGCGGGGAGCACCTGCCCTAGGAGTGTTCCGAGATCCCGTAGCGTCTCGCCCCCGGCCGTGTGCAGGAAATACCCGATCCCGGCAAGGGAGAGTAGGATGAAGGGGAGCAGGGCCAGCAGGGCATCGAAACTGAGGGCGCTGGCCAAGAAAAACACGTTGTCTTCGTAGGCGGCTACCGCGACCCGCCGAACGAACCCGAGGGGAGAAAACGCCCATCCGCGTCGCGCGTCGGCAGGCGGAGGGGCGGCGACCACGCTCGTTTTTTAGACCGCCGGCTCGTCGGCCTCGGCCTTCCGAGCCTTGGTGCGTGCCGAGCGTGCCTTGGCAAGGCGCCGCTCCAATTCACCGCGCGCCGAATGGACCGCCGCCTTGCCTACATCCAGCGCGTCGGTCGCCGCGGTGCGCTTCTCGTCGACCGCTTCCCGGGCAGACACGACGCCTTCTTCGATCTTTGCCTTGGTCCGCTCGACGCCGCCCGACCAGATTTCCTGCAACTGCTCGGCTGTCTCCTCCGCGGCCGTCACCAGCTCCCGGCCTTTGTTCTTGAGGACCCTTCGAGTATCCTCACCGGTCCTTGGCGCCCACAGCAACGCCAGGGCGGCGCCTGCCATCGCCCCCAGTGCAAACGCTGCGAGCCCGCCATCCGATTTCTCGATAATTACGACCGGTCTGTCGTCGGCTATCCGTGTCATTGCACCTCCGTACCGCACGCGCGGCTGCGGCACCACACCATCAAAACGATCCGCGAACACTCACCAGTGCTGAATCTAGTATGCTCGCCAGCGCGGCGTCAAAGCGCGATGGAGATCCCATCGCAAGCGGGCTCGATGCCAGTTGGCAGCTTCGCTGCGAGTTCCCGGTGACTCAACCGATGCGTCAGGTGAGTCAGGAGCGTCCGTTCCGCTCCAATCGCCTGGGCCACCTCCACGGCTTCGGGGATCGACAGATGAGTCGGGTGCGGACGCTCCAGGAGCGCATTGAGCACCAACACCCGTAGCCCCTGCAGACGCTCCATGGCTTCGGGCGTGACGCTCTTCACGTCTGTTACATACCCGAGCGCACCGATGCGATAGCCATACACCCGCATCGTCCCGTGGTCGAATTCGAGCGGCAACACCGGCAAACCGGCCACCGATGTCTCTTGGCCCGGCTCCAGAGGGACCGTTGCGAGCTCGGGCTTCGTAGTTCCGTGTGGAGGAACGATCGCGTCGTCGAAAATGTAGCTGAACCGAGTCCGCAGCCGTTCGAGCATCTCAGGGGGACCGTACACCGGCAGGCGGTTCCCGCGCGCCGATACCGCGCGCAGATCGTCGATCCCGTGTACGTGGTCAGCATGGTCGTGCGTGAACAGCACGGCATCGAGATTGCTCACCCCAGCCGCGAGCAGCTGCAGGCGCAGCTCCGGAGGAGTATCGATGAGAATCCGCTGTCCATCGTCACCCTCGACGATGGCCGCTACCCGCGTCCTCCGATCGCGTGGATCGGTCGACCGGCAGACCGCACAGTCACAACCGATCTGAGGGACTCCGAACGACGTGCCTGATCCCAATACGACCAACCGCATCGTTATACCGTTTCGACCTTGAGCAGGTTGGTCGTTCCCGAAACCTCGAAGGGTACACCCGCGGTGACCACGATCAGTTCCCCGGGTCGAACATACTCCCGAGCCAGCAACGTCTCGCGGGCTACGTCGAGCATCGCATCGTAGTTGGGCACTCGATCGGCGAGCTCGGGAACGACGCCCCATACGAGAGCGAGATGCCGGCAGGTGCTCGACTCGGTGGAGAGAGCGACGATCGGTACGCGGGGCCGGTGCGCGGCGATCTTGCGGGCGGTGAACCCGCTCTTGGTAAAGCACACGATGAGTGGCACGTCCAGCATTTCGGCCGCCGCAGACGTTGCGAGCGCAATCGCATCCTCCACGGCCACACCCTCACCCTCACGCACCGCCAAGTGGTCGGTTCGACGCCGGCTCGCCATCGGGTCGTCGCCACCCCGCTCGATCTCAACGATGATCCGGGCCATGGCGTGGACGGCATCCACCGGGTAATCACCGATCGCGGTCTCAGCGGAGAGCATGACCGCATCCGTCCCATCCAGAATGGCATTGGCGACGTCGGATGCTTCCGCACGGGTCGGGCGCGGATGCTGTACCATCGATTCGAGCATCTGGGTGGCCGTAATGACGGCCTTCCCCCCCTCGTTCGCCCGACGAATGATGCGTTTTTGTACTAGCGGTACCTCTTCGAACAGCAGCTCCACCCCGAGATCTCCTCGGGCGACCATCAAGACATCGCTCACCCGGAGGATCCCGGCGAGGTCCTCGAGCGCGGCCGCTTTCTCGATCTTGGCCACGACGCGAACAGCGTCCGGTAGGTGCTTCCGGACCGCTTCGACGTCGGCCGGCCGGCGAACGAACGAGACACCGATGTAGTCTGCTCCATGCAAGAGCGCGTGCGCGATGTCTTCCTCGTCCTTGGCCGTAAGAGACGGTGCGCTGACGTGGACGCCAGGCAGATTGATACCCTTGTGACTCTTGAGGACACCGCCATACCGAACTGTGCCTCGCACCCGGTCTCGGCGAATCTCCACGACCTCGACGGACAGGAGCCCGTCATCGAGCAGAATGCGAGACCCCGGCTCCACGTCTTCGGCCAAGGCGGTGTACGTGGTAGGAATCTGATCGCCCGTTGCCTCGGGCTCGGGGGCGAACTCGACCGTGTCCCCCGGCTCAAGCGTCCGTGGCGTGTCGAGATCCCCGACCCGGATCCGCGGGCCCTGGAGATCCACCAGCAATGCCACCGGCCGCCCAGCCTCTTCGCGCATAGACCGAACGAGCTCCATCCACTCACCGCGTACCTCGGCCGACCCGTGCGAACTGTTGACACGGATGACGTCGACCCCAGCGTCGATCATTGCTCGGAGCGTCTCCGGCGCGGCACAGGCCGGACCGATGGTCGCTACGATCTTGGTGCGGCGAAATCCGCCTTTGCTCATCGACTGGCCTCCGCGCATGCCGCCGCGGCGGCGAGCGCCGATAGAGCCGCTCCCGCCGTGGACGGCCACCAAACATCCGCCCGCGTGGAGAGCGGTGTCGACGACGGATTGATCTCGATCACCGCCGCCCCGGCCCCCGCGGCTTCGGACGGTAGTCCGGCCGCTGGGTAGACCAGCGATGACGTTCCGACCACGAGGAGTACATCACATCGGCGCACCGCCGCGACTGCGCGAGCGAGCACGTCCGCGTGCAACGCCTCTCCGAACCATACCACACCGGGTCGAATCGGGCTCCCACACGTCGGGCAGGAGGGCGGTACGACCTCCTCGTCACCGCTCACGGTCAGCGCATCGAGCGTTCCCGGGTCAAACGGATGCCCTCCATCGGCACATCGGAAAGCCTCGAGGGATCCGTGCAGCTCTATCACGTTTTGGCTTCCCGCGCGGCGATGCAAACCGTCGACGTTTTGCGTCACGACGGTCGCTTCGTCGTACCGCGCCGCCAGGGTTACGAGCGCGTGGTACCCGCCGTGCGGTGTAGCCTCGCTCACCTGACGGCGGCGCGCGAGGTACCATCCGAACACCCGAGCGGGAGAACGGCGAAAGGCCTCTAGCGTCGCCATCTCTTCCGGTCGGTATCGGGCCCACAGACCGGTCAGGGCCTCGCGAAAGGTCGCGATGCCCGATTCGTGCGACATGCCGGCCCCGGTCAGAACGACGAGACGTCGTGCACCCAGCACGTGTTTCAGCGCTCCCGGATGGACGGGCTCAGTCATCGCGTCGTCAGCCCGAAACCGTTCGGTTTCCACGTTCCCACATCCTGTCGACATCACCCATCCACACGGCGTTCACAAGTCATGCTCGAGGGCTGTGGAATTCTTCGAAGTGTCAAACAACGCGAAATCAACACGTGGGGAAGAATGACGTAAGCCCATGAGTTCCGGTGGGTTCTCTCTCGAGTAATCCACACGGCCGAGGGGACTATCGACAGGGGAGGGAGGTTGTCAACAGCCCCGCTACCGCGAGGCCCCAGCAGGGGCGGCCGCCGGATAGTTCCGCCCAACATACTCGTCGAGAATCGCAAGGAACTCGCGGGCGATCGCGTCACCCTTGAGCGTGACCGCCAGTTGCCCATCGATAAAAACGGGCGCCTTCGGCTCCTCGGCCGTACCCGGCAGGGAGATGCCGATATCGGCGTGCTTGGATTCGCCAGGTCCGTTCACCACACATCCCATCACCGCCACCTTCATTCGCTCGACCCCCGGATGCCGGCGTTTCCAGACCGGCATTTGGTCCACGAGGTATCCCTGGATCTCCGCCGCGAGCTCCTGAAAGAACGTGGACGTCGTCCGGCCGCAACCGGGACAAGCCGTGACCTGCGGCGAGAAGGCACGTAGCCCGAGCGACTGAAGCATTTGCTGCGCGATACGAACCTCTTCGGTCCGATCACCCCCGGGATTGGGCGTGAGGGAGACGCGAATCGTGTCACCGATCCCCTCCTGCAGCAGGATGGACATACCGGCCGTACTCGCCACGATGCCCTTTGCGCCCATCCCCGCCTCGGTAAGGCCCAAGTGCAACGCGTAGTCACACTGCGCCGCGAGGGTGCGGTATACCGTCAGGAGGTCCTGCACGGCCGACACCTTGGCGGACAGCACGATTCGATCGTGGGTAAGGCCTACCTCTTCTGCGAACCGGGCGGACCGCAAGGCGCTCTCGACCATGGCGTTCGCGGTCACCTCCCGAGCATCCACGGGCTCAGCGCTACGGCTGTTCTCGTCCATCATTTCGGTGAGCAACGCCCGGTCTAGCGAGCCCCAATTCACCCCGATCCGAATGGGTTTGTCATTGGCGAGGGCGATTTCGACGATGGCCCGAAAGTTCTCGTCCCGCCGCTTGCCGCCCACATTGCCGGGATTGATCCGATACTTGGCCAAGAGACCGGCACATTCAGGAAACCGCTCGAGCAAGAGGTGGCCGTTGTAGTGAAAATCTCCGACGATCGGCACGTTGACGCCGGAGTCGACGAGCCGCTCTACGATTTCCGGTACGGCCCGGGCGGCAGCATCGTTGTTGACGGTAACCCGAACGATCTCACTGCCCGCTCGGGAGAGGGCCATCACCTGATCGACCGTGGCGGCAGTGTTCGCCGTATCCGTATTGGTCATCGACTGCACAACGATCGGGTGCGGACTCCCGACGGGGACTCCGTCGACTTGAACGGTGGTGGTGGGCCTGCGCGCCGGGCGACTCATAACAGGTGAGGAAATATAAGTGCGTGGGGAAGTGGGCGGAGAGCCGCAATGACCCATCGCGCACCAGGCGGGGTGACCGGAGCGCTATTCCAGAGGAGGCCCGGGTGGCGACGCGCACCTGGTTCCGCCGACCCGCCCGGACCGCCGATCCGGATTCAGCAGGGTCCGGACCAGTCGACGGGGAACGTGCTCTGGCACGCGGGACAGATCATCTCGGCATCGTCGGGGTTGACGTTCGTGCGGCAGCGGCACCGTGGACAGACCGCGTAGATAGGCCCCAGGTGCGCATCGCTCGCGCGTCTGGCCGCTGGATCCGTCGGATTTCGCCGGACGACGCTCCAGGTGCCGGGCTCGGACTCGGAAAACTCGAGGCCGGCTCGATCTACGGGCACGTTCTTCTTGTTGACATCGAGAACGACTATCGACGGCTTGGAGTCGTTGACGACCGAGTACCACGCACCTCGTCGTAGCCCGTGCGCTCCCCTGGTCTTGACCCGCGCCCATTTGCTTGGACTCATGGCCAGCCTCCCTCAAACCCGAGGCCGAAGACGGCCCGCGTGCTTACACCACTAGCGGCACTATATGCCGGACGGACTCCCGACGCCAGAGCCCCAACACACGCGAAACGGGGCGTGCTGCCCGCGCGCGCCCCGCTGTCGACTCGACCGACTTGGCTCCCCGTTTCGGGTAGGTCTACCCGCACTCGCTGTAACCGCATACGTGGCATTTCACGCAACCCTCGGCAAACTCGAGCTGCGAGCCACAATCCGGGCAGGCGCCGACGAAGTGCTCTTCCTGCTCGGGCTCGAAGCGGTCGAACAACTCCCCGCGTGGGCCTGGCTCGGATCTGGCCCGCATCACGACCGCCGAGTCCGCGTCGTCGAGAAGGTCCTGCTGCACCCCCTGCTTTTCCTGAATCCACTTCTCAATCGCGATGCCGATCGCGTCGGGAACGGAGAGCACTTTATTTGGTCCGAGGCCCGATACCCGATCGGAAGAAATCCCACGCAGCTGCCGGTGCAGCTCCTGCATCGGGACGCCGGACCGGAGCGCGAGGGAAATGAGCCGCCCGATTGCTTCCACGTCGGCAAACAAGGGACCGCCAGCCTTCCCGAGACTCATGAAGATCTCGAATGGCTGCCCCTTCTCGTCCTCGGTGATCGTGACGTACATCGTGCCGAGTGGCGTCTCCAGCCGCCGAGTCGACCCCTTTAGCAGTTCCGGCCTCGAGCGTTTAGCCCGTCGCTGCAGGTTCTCGCTCTCGACCTCATGGAGCTGTTTCCTGGTGCGGCCAAGCTCGGCCTCGAGCTCGGCGATCGTCGCCTTAAGCTCTGCGACGATAGCGACCGGCGGAGCCTCCTCGCCACTGGCCGCCTTCTGGGCCTGCACCTTCCTCGCGGTCGTACCGGTGGAGAGTACCTGCATTTCCCTGCTTCCATCCCGGTAGACCGTCACGCCCTTGCAACCCAGCGCGTAAGCCAGCTCGTAGATCCGGCGCACATCACCCTCGACTGCGTCCTGGTGAAAGTTGCACGTCTTGCTGATCGCACTGTCGGTGTACTCCTGAAACGCCGCTTGCATGCGGATGTGCCACTCGGGGCTCACGTCGTGCGCCGTCACAAACGTGTGCTGCCAGCCTTCCGGAACATCGTCGAAGTGGATGTGCCCGGCTTCGGCGACGCGCTCGATGAGCCGCTCGGAAAACCAGCCTTCTTGCGTCGCAATCGCGACGAAATCGTCATTGACGTCGGGCATGATGACGCCGGCTTGATTGCGCATGAACGCCACTGCGAACAGCGGCTCGATGCCGGACGAGCATCCCGCGATGATCGAGATTGTCCCGGTCGGGGCCACCGTCGTGAGGTTGCAGTTCCTCAGGCGCCGCATCGGCCGGATGCGGTTCCCAGCGGGGTCACGCGCGCACGAGCCATCAGGACCCCAGATGCTTCGCTCCCACTCCGGGAAGACGCCTCGCTGCGCCGCCAGGCGTTCGCTTTCAACCTTCGCTTCCTCGTCGATGAAGCCCATGAGCTTGCGGCCCCACTCGACACCTTCCTCGCTGTTATACGGGACTCCCAGTCTGATCAGGAAGTCTGCCCAGCCCATGACCCCGAGTCCAATGCGGCGAATGCGGTGCGCGAGGTCCGTGATCGCCGGGAGGGGATACTTGTTAGCATCGATGACGTTGTCGAGAAAGTGGGTGCAGAGGTGCACGGCTTTGCGGAGGCCGTCCCAATCCACTTCGCCTCCGCGGACGAACAGACCCACATTGATGGACCCCAGGTTGCACACGTCGTACGGGAGGAGCGGTTGCTCCCCACACGGATTTGTGGCCTCGTAGCTCCCGAGGTGGGGCACGGGATTGTAGTGGTTGGCCCGATCGATGAAGTAGACGCCTGGCTCGCCGGTCTTCCACGCGCCGTGCACGATCTTGTCAAAGACATCTCGCGCCGGCAACCGGCCCACCGGCTCGCTGGTACGCGGATGCAGGAGATCGTAGTCGGTTCCGGCCGCGACCGCGCGTATGAACGCATCCGTCAGCGCGACCGATATGTTGAAGTTGGTGACTTTGGTGATGTCGTCCTTACAGGTGATGAACTCCACGATGTCCGGGTGGTCGACCCGAAGAATCCCCATGTTGGCTCCGCGCCGGGTGCCGCCCTGCTTGACCACATCGGTGGACGCGTCGTACAGCGACATGAATGACACCGGCCCCGATGCGACGCCCATGGTCGATCGAACGACGTCGTTCTGCGGTCGGAGCTGCGAGAAAGAGAATCCCGTTCCACCACCCGACTGGTGCACGAGCGCCATGTCCCGGAGCGTGTCGTAAATCCCGCTGCGGCCGTTGGACAACGCGTCGTCCACCGGGAGCACGAAGCACGCCGAGAGTTGCCCGAGGGGTCGCCCAGCGTTCATGAGGGTGGGGCTGTTTGGCATCCACACCCGCGACGCCATGAGATCGTAGAAGGCCTCGGCAACCGCCTCCACGGCGCCCCGGCTGGCTCCGTAGGTCGCTTCCGGCTCCGCGATGGTCGTGGCGACACGCCAGAACAGATCTTCCGGGGCCTCGACTAGCTCGCCGTGCTCGTCCTTAACGAGATATCGGCGTCCCAAGACGGTGAGTGCGTTGTCCGTGAGTCCCAGTGGAGCCCGTTTCCGCGTGTCGCCGGCAATGCCCATGGTGGCTTTCCGTCCAAGCTCGGAGGGTGACTGGCCTGCTCTCTCAATCTAATGCAAGACGTGCGGGGCGTTTCTTGGTGCGGGGGAAGAAAGTAGAAACTTCGAGGAGCCAGGCAAGTGGGTCCGAAAGTCTGCGAACCATCAGGCCTATCGAGTGTTCACATCACATAGTTTCGGCGGATACTTGGATGCGTGGGATCTTACCCGCCCGGTGATCCCGAGCCGCTTGCACGTAATGCGACCACGTGAGGGCGATACGGTCAGCCAACTGGTCGTCTACCGCACGGATCACTCGGCCCGGCACTCCCAGCACGAGCGATCCCGGCGGCACCTCGGTGCCCTCGGGAAGCACCGCGCCGGCACCGATTACCGAGCCGGTGCCAACGCGGACGTGGTTTAAGAGAATGGCCCCCATCCCCACCAGGCTGTCATCCTCTACGGTACAGCCGTGCAGGATGGCGCGGTGCCCTACCCCCACCCGCCGGCCAATCGTACAGGGTACCCCCGCATCCACGTGCACGACCGTGAGGTCCTGCAGGTTCGACTCCTCTCCGACCGTGATGGGTGCGGTGTCGCCTCGGACGACGCTGTTGTACCAGACACTCGAGTCGCGGCCGAGGGTCACGTCGCCGAGGACGATGGCGCCGGGCGCGATGAACGCGCTCGGGTGGATCATGGAATCAGGGCCGACGACCCGGTCTGAAGACCTGCTCGAAATAGGCAGTGACCGGCCGCCCCCCCTTTTGGGCAGGGTTGTAGGAAAGCCTTCGCGCGAAATCGACGGCCAAGAGCGTAAACTGCGGGCTATCCGACCGCTGCTTGATCTGCACCGTTTCGGCGCGACCGGCGGGCGACACCTTGATAACGAGGATCACGTCGGTTGGCCGCCCCTCGATGTTGGCGCTCAGCGGGACCAGGGGAGCAGCATTGGGCACCGGACGCTGGTCGAAACAGGTCCCGTCACGATTGTACGCGTCGCCATAGCCGGTGCAGGTCGTCGCGACCGCTGTAGGATCCGGTTCCTCGAGGCGCACCATGCTCACGGCGAACGCGGTCTCCCCTCCACGACGCACGTTCACCGTCCCGACGAAGTTCTCGTACCCGTTGGCGAGCACCTCCAGCTTATGAGACCCCGGACCGACTGTTAGCGGATCCCCACGCTTGGTCTCGCCATCGATCCGAACGCGAGCCCCTCTGGGGACCCCGGTCAAGCGGAGCGTGCCCGTGTCGGGGAGATCCGCCGCCCCGCCTCCAGCTGCCGGATCGACCGCTGCCACAGCCGCGGAGTCCGAAACGGAATCGGTCGGCAACTCCACGGAATCGGCGTTGGCGAGGAGGAGCGAATCGCCGGAAGCCGCAGAATCCGCCACCACCGGCGCGTCGGTTCCCGCGCCTCCGGAGGAGAGCAGCGAAACGGGAAACCCCGTTCGCAGGTTGTTGTGATAGTAGTAGTACCCCCCCGCACCCCCACCTCCCAACACAACCAGGGTGAGTAGGCCGGCCAGGACACCACTCCGCTTCTTTGCACGGCGGGGCGGCGGGTCCGCGCGGGGAATCGGTGTCGTCGGGGTCGTGGGCGATGTGACCAACCCCTGACTCGAACTTGGCATGGCCGGTGCGGACCGAGGCAGTGTTCCTCCGTCACCAGCCCGGAACCGCATGGTCTTGGCCGTCGCAACCGCGGGCCCACCCTCGAGCGCCTCCACCAACTGCTCGGCATCCTGAAATCGGTCGTCGGGCGTCTTCGCCATCATGCGCCGGATGATGACGAACAAATCCTCCTGCTCGACGGTCTGGAGCGGAGGAATCGGCACCTCCTCCATGATGTGCTTGTAACCGATCGAGAAGGAATCCTCCCCATCAAAGGGCACCTTGCCCGTCAGGCATTGGTATGCGACGACTCCCATGGAATAGATGTCACTCCGGCCGTCGAGCGGGTGAGCACGGGCTTGTTCCGGGCTCATGTAGTGGGGGATACCGATTGACATGCCGGTCCCGGTGAGCTTCGTACCAGTGGCGGCCTTCGCGATGCCGAAGTCGGTCACAATGGCGTGCCCGAGCTCATCGTACATGATGTTGTCGGGTTTGATGTCTCGATGCACGATGTCATGCTGGTGCGCGTAGCCAAGGGCCCTTGCCGTTTCCGTGAGCAGGCGCCGAATCTCCCCGGGGGCGATCGCGCTTCGCTCCTCGATGATCGACGAGAGCGACTGTCCGCGCAGCAACTTCATCACGAAGAAAATGACGCGGCCGGTCTTACCGACTCGGTAAATCGGAATGATGTTGGGGTGTTCGAGCTTCGCCGCGGTGCGTGCCTCTCGCTGAAAGCGCTCGACGAATTCCGAGTCGAAAGCCAGCGAGAACGGGAGGACTTTCAGCGCGACCAGGCGGTCGAGTTGCCGGTCGCGGGCCTTGAACACGATGGCCATTCCACCCCGACCGAGCTCGTCGAGAACGTCGTATTCGGCCTTGAGAGCATCTTTGACCATTTCGGTGTCGCTCTTCTCGGAGGCGCCCGCCTCATCCCCACCAGCCGCATGGGCCCCATGCGGAGTGGCGGATGCCAAATCGAGTCCGCAGGAGGGACAGAACTTTGCGGTCGTCTGAACTTCAGTGCCGCACCGCGAACAAAACATCCAAAGCCTCACCGAGAATTGCGAACTTACGGAGCCCAAACAACTGACGTCAAGCGACTTAGCCATTCGGCAGCACGATTCGCCGGTCCCGCTCCGTGACCTCCGTCACTCGCCGCGAAACGCGTTGCGCAAACGACCCCCTTCTGCACCCGAGGGGCCAGCTAACACGCGCGCACGACTCCCCTGTCGTCGGCGATTCAGGCCAACGGCGGGGGGTCTCTAGGGTATCGGTATCAAGGACCGTGCCCTTGAACGGAAATCGAGTTAACTTATTGGGGGGTAGTGATTTGAACGACCTAGAATGACGGTCCAAACGCCACGTAAAGCCGTGTGTCGCCGCGATCCGCTCCGAGTCCGCCGCGAAGTGCAGTAGCACCACCGAGCCTCACCCGGAGCGCCTGTTAGTCCGACCCAAAATCCACCACCAGCTCAGCCCCGGCAGCTCGGAACGCGGTTGGCCGGCTGACGTCCCCCGCCTGCCACCCACCCCCGATTTCGCCAAAAACGCTCAGAGAAACGCGATCGAGCGCCACCGGAAGCTTCCAAATCCCGCGCCCGAGCAGCAGGAGCGGTACGCGGGCTTCGACCACCGCCGTCACCACTCTGGTGAATCGCAGGCGGTTCGACGGGTAGCCTCTCAGCGGAAAACCTCGCTTGCCGCTTCCGATACTCAGCCCGGGTACGACCGGGACCGTGCCCCCCGATTCCCCACCCAGAGCGAAACGTCGGGCCACTGCCCCCCCGGATACCGCACCCGCGACTCTTGCCGCCAGCACCCAACGCGCGAAACCGGGCAGAGACAAGGCGCCGTAGCCACTCACGGCACCTCGGAATTCGTACGACCAAGCCGCCCCACCCGGCTCCCAACGCCGCCGGTACAGGGCGGCAATCGCGACGCCGTTCTCGGGTGAAACGCTCAGCACCGGTCGCTCGAATTGCCGGACTCGCGCCGAGAGCACGGCACCCACCAACAGCGGGTCATTGGAGCGGTATCCGCTCGTGCCCACGTCAAAGAACGCATCGCGCCCGACCTCCGCCCCGAGACGGCCTGAAATCCTGGAGCGCCAGCGCCGCCAGCGCGCCGTGAGCCCGACCTGGGCTCGCCGCTCGCGCTCGGCAAGAATCACCGACTGCCCCTGGGGCGCTACCGACCCCCCTCCCGAGCCCCAAAACCTGGCTTAGTGCCCCGTCGAGGCTGAGGGCCCGCCAGCGTGCATGCGTAACTGAGAACTGGCTGACCCAACGACCGTTTTCTGGAGCGACCAAACCAAAGGCGGTGTAGGACGTCCGGCCAATCGGGTCGCTTCCGCCGGTCACGGCACCAACAAACGTCCCTGCATCACCACCGTCATACGCCAGGAGTGTCCAGTAGTGGGGTCGCAACGCAGCCCACGGTGCGTACGAGCCGCGCCGAATCTCGACCGGAGGTGCGGGCCCTGTGGGCACCGCCTTATTCGCGGTCGGCGGCGGACCCGTTCGGAGTGCTTTCGGACGAGTCGCGACGATCGCAAAGCCGTCAACCGACACGGTTGAATAAAAGATCGTACCGTCCTGGTGCGGTGCCGGCTCCCGGGCGCCGGTTGGGGCCTCGGTAAGCTGTACCGTGCGCGCCGTCTCGACGTCGTATGAGAACACCTGGGGGAGACCGGTGCGTTCGGAGGTAAACAGGACCTCCGATCCGTCCGGTGACCAGACAGGATCGGCATCGAGGTGCACATCGTCGGTCAAGGAGCGGACCGCGTCCGGCGACTGCCGCGCCCACAACACGATGTCCCATCTCCCGCCTAGATGCCTGCCCGCCGCGACACGGGACCCATCAGGGGACACCGCAAGCCGAGACCAGTCGTCCGCCGGGGGCGCCGCGAACGACGCGGCCGGCAACCCGTCGGTACCCAGGCGCACAAGACTCGTACCCCCGCTCGTGATCGCGACGGCTCCCGCCAGGCCGCCGGGATCGGCGAACGGACGGGTGAGTCGCCCGCCCCGAGACAGCCGGGACCACGTTCCCCCGGGTGTCCACCGGTAGAGGTCGCTTCGCAACTCGACCGGCGACCCGTAATCGAGTTGACTGACCACGAGCGATTCATTGACCCAGGCGAAGTCTGCCGAACCGTTGACCGTTCGGTGAGCCACGACCCTTCCGGTCACGAGATCTCGAACGACCACCTGTGCCGGATGCTTCCCGTCGACCTGGAGGTAGGCGAGGTGACGCCCGTCTGTCGCGAGGCGCGGATGCGGCTCCGCCCGCAGCCCGCGAACGAGCATCTCGCCTTCGCCGTCGATAGAGGCAAGGCGTGACGACCGCCGCTGCAGACCCTGCCACCCCTCGGCGACGCTCTGCCCTCCGGCTTCCATGAGCGGGCCGGAGACCAGGAACGGCCAAAGACGTGCCGAGGAAGCTTCGACGAATCGCGGCACCAGCAAGTCGCCGGATCGATCCGCCTCTTGGCCGAAGAACCGCGAGCCCCATGCGTAGGGCCGAACGGCTCCCGGCCAGCGGGGCGTGGCAAAGGTGGCATCCCCGGGACGTAGCCAGGCACCGGCCGACGCAGCCAACACCTGGTCGTGAAACGCGGCCCGCAGACGACCGCCCGACGTGAAGCGGGACTCGTAATAGGTTGCAAGGCCCTCCAGCACCCACGACGGGCGATAGACATTGGGAAACAACGTGGGCGCGCGCCCGAATAGGTACTGCAGCCCTCTCCAGACTCCCTTGACCCGGTCAAGATGGAAAATGTGCGCGAGCTCGTGAATGATGACTTGCCGGAGCCAATCGTCGTAGCGACTGAGAGACAGCGCATCCGCCGGTGGCGTGAGGTGAATCCCGATCCGATTCGAGGGGAACACCACCGCAAAGCCATTGGGCACGTCAGTATTACCGTGCAAAGTCAAATCGATCTTACCGCGAGGCGGCACGAGCTCGGCAGCGAGCAGCCCGTACGCACGCTCAGCTTCTCGAGCCGCCGCGGCTGCCGCTTCATCGTACTCGATGCGGGCGTGGATCCTGAAATGCTTCGTGTGCCACGTCTGCCACGGGCCACTCGGATCCGCCTGCGCCGCCGCCTCAGCCACTGCCGCGAAGGTCACGACCAGCGCGACCACGGCAACCTTCAAGGGCTACGCTCCGCGTACGCTCGCAAGTAGGCTTCGATCCCGTCCACAATGCCCCGTGCATAACGCCACTGGCCCTCTTCGCTGGTGAGGATCGCCTCCTGGTCGGGGAGCATCATGAACAACCCCTCCGTGAGCGCGGAGGGGAACCACGTACCCCGCACCACTGCGAGATCACCTCGGACCACACCACGGTCGCGCGAGTCAAACTGACTCACCAGGGAGGCGCTGAGGAGCCTGGCAAGCTGGACCGACCGTGGATGGTAGTAATAGACACTCGTCCCGTGATTCTCGAATGGATTGACCCCGTCCGGGAGGGCATCGGCATGGATCGAGACCATCAACTCCGCGTCGGCCCGTTCCGCCCGTGGGACCCGCTGCATGAGACCCACGGCTGAATCGGCTGAACGCGTCAGCACGGCTTCGGCTCCAAGGCGCCTGAGTAGCTCCGCGGCCTTTCGTGCTACCGCCAGCGCGACCACGGGCTCACGCGCCCCGGTTGGACCCGTTGCCCCCCGGGGAGGATGGCCGGGATCGAGCGCGATGCGGCGCCCATGCAGCGGGCGTAATGGGTCGATGCGAGGTGGGCGACGCACGTGAAGAAGGAGCTCGCCGTGTCCCCATTCGGCGCGGTAGCCCCAGACGGCTTGCGTCAGCTCAACGTAGACCGCCGCCTCGTCGGTACGTGGCTGGGCAAAGCGGATCGACGACACCAGGGAGTCGGTGGCGCCGTAATAGATCCGGTCCATGTCCGCCGCGACACCGTACAGCTCGAGCGTGAGGGACTGCGCGCGTTCATCGACCCGGAATGGCACGCGCACCGGTATTGGCACGCGCAGCGTTACCGCGGATGCCGTACTCTCGAGGCGAGGCATGCCCGTCCGCACCCGAGGTAACGGAGTGCCGGGAGGCAAGGGCTGGACGTCACGTGCATCAACCCAGGCGGAAGCGCCCTGCGACAACTGAAGTCTGATTTGCGCGTTGGCCCTGCCACTCACGCCGGCGACCGTCCCGGTGGGGAAGAACCAGTTGTAGGTCCCCCTGGGCGATGGCCGACCAGCGAGCGAACTATCGGTTTGTCCAGTGCCCGCGGTATCATCGTTGATGATGACAACGGGAGGGGGCGCGTCGTCGATCGGGGCCAGGCTGAGGGGCCAGCGCGCCCGCGCCGTATCAGCGTCTCGAACCGCCTCGACCACCGCCCAAGCTGGATCGTCAGGCGAGGGGGCCGCATTCGGTGAGAGCACGTGGCCCGGATCGGGTCCGATGCGCCCGGCCCACCACCCCACGTATCGCTGCCCGTCCGTATCTCCCCCGCGGCCGAGCCGTCCGGCAACTCCACCGCTATCTTGCAGGAGGGGTAGCGAAGTTCCATCGGCAAACCGCAGTCGCACATCGGCCAACGCGCTGGCGCGCAGCATGAGCGTCGTTCCTTCGCCAGGTGAGCGCCAATGCATCCCCGCCGGGGAGAGGGTGGTCGTATCAATCCAGGCCGATCGGGGAGGGGGAGCAAACCGCTGCTGAATCGGCGCGACGAGCGTCGCCCGAGACGTGTCGCGACCGGCGACCGCAACCATATAGAATCGAGCGATGGAGTCGCGGGGCAACGGCAACCAGGCGATCCAACCGCCACTCGGATATACAGGGATCTGGACACCATTCACGGCCAGGCGGGCGTCGCCTCGCCCTACCGAGCCGAACACGAAGGCGGAATCCAGGCTGCGGATGCGGTCCTCCGCGGCCGAAAAGATGACGATCGTGTCGCCGACCGTGTCGCGGGTGGCTTCCCTGGGATAGGCGATGGCGATAGCCAGCGGGCCGGCCGCCACCGGGGGTGGCGAAAGCGGGGGAAGCGGGAGGGAGCCACTTCCGGCGGCGCCACCCGCGCAGGCCGAGATGGCCAGCAGCAAGGCCGCGGCGTTGGGACTCGACGAGGCGCAGCGCACGGTGGCGGAACCTAAACCATACCAAGGAGCTACGTCAATTTTCGGCTGGTTGACCCCCCATTTTTGGAGGAGTAGATTGGATTTTCTGCGTAGTTCTTGGGGAGTTTAGCACGCGTGACGGTCTGCGCTCATTGTGGCCGGGAAAACAGCGATGAAACTCGCTTCTGCGACGACTGCGGTAAACCCGTGAGGGGATCGAGCGCGGCGGGTTCCCGACCGGTCGCGGGTGGCAAGGGTACGCCATCTTCCGACCCGCCGGTGCCGCGCGCCTCGAGCGGCCGGATCTGCCCCGGGTGCAAGGCGCCCGCTGCGGCGGGGTTCCTGTTTTGCCCCACCTGCGGGACGCGGCTGAGCGCCGGCGGCGACGAGGATTCGTGCGAGAAGTGTGGGGCGCCTCTCACGCCCACAGCGCAGTTCTGCGCTGCGTGCGGCACGCGGACGATCGAGGACGAAGTAGAGGTCGCGCTCAACACTGCCGTCTTCGCACCCACCAAGATGGACCCGCGCTTCGCGCTCGTTATCATCGACGAGTCCGGCACGACCATCAGCACCCATCCGCTGGCCGGGGAAGAAACCACCATCGGTCGTGGGGAAGCCGATATCAGTTTCCCCGATGACCCGTTCCTCTCTCCCATTCACGCGCAGCTGGCGTTCCGAGATGGCCAAATGCACCTCCGCGATCTCGGCTCCCGTAACAGCACCTGGTGGTTCATCGAGGATCCGCACCGCCTGTCGGACGGCGATCTGCTGCTGGTAGGATCCCAGATCATCAAGTTTCGCCGGCTGGGCTACCCCGGCCCCCACCCACCCGAGGCCGACGCAACCCGGCGCATGGGCAGCCTCGTCCCGAGCGCGGACATCGCTCGACTGTCGCAACAGCGAAGCGATGGGAGCGAGCGGGACGTGATGCATCTCTCACCCGGCAGAAACGTGACCATCGGTCGGGAGAAGGGGGATTGGCTCTTTCCGTACGATCCGTCGATGAGCGGCATGCATGCTCAAATCCGCTCCGAAGACGCTGATTTTGTCATCGTCGATGCCGGCAGTCGAAACGGCGTCGCCATGGCGGTGCGGGGCGAGATTCCACTGCGCAACGGCTCGCGCGTCCTGGTGGGTGACAAGCTGATGCGCCTGGAGACGCCGTGAAGCAGTGCGCCACGTGCGGGACCGAGTGGCCGGACGAGACGAAATTCTGTCCCAACGATGGAACGACACTTCGTTCGGCCAGCGGCGGCGCCGAGATGGTGGGCAGCGTCGTCGCCGATCGGTACCACATTCTCAAGAAGCTGGGCGAGGGTGGCATGGGAGCCGTGTATCTCGGCGAGCACGTCAAGATGGGGCGCATGAGCGCGATCAAGGTCCTCACGCAAGCCATGGTCGCCGACCCGGACGCCGTCGCCCGCTTCAACCGCGAGGCGGCGAACGCCGCGAGAATCACGCACCCGAACGTGTGCGCCATCTACGACTTCGGAGAAACCCCAGAGGGCTTGATCTACCTTGCGATGGAATTCATCGAAGGGGACGCGCTCACGACGGTGCTGGAACGAGAGGGTGGCCGGTTGGCCGCGCCTCGCGCGGCGGCGATCATCCAGCAGGCGGGCGATGCCCTCCAGGCAGCCCACGACCTCGGGATCGTGCACCGAGATCTCAAGCCCGACAACATCATGATCACCGAGGGCCGAGACGGCGGTGACGTCGTAAAGGTCGTTGACTTCGGGATCGCCAAGGCAATGGGAGGCAACGAGGGGCAGACCGTCACGAAGACCGGGCTCGTCGTCGGGACTCCGGAATACATGAGCCCGGAACAGCTCTCGGGCGACACGCTCGACGGACGGAGCGACATCTACTCGCTCGGGTTGGTCTTCTTCCGAATCATCACCGGGACCCTCCCGTTCCAAGCCGACAGCGCGCAAGAGACCATGATCAAGCGCCTGACGGACGACCCGCTCAAGCTGAACGAGGCCTTTCCGGAAGGAAGCTTCCCGCCCCGCCTCCAGGCCGTCGTGGACAACGCCTTACAGCGGATGCCCGGCGAACGTAGCTCGAGCGCGGCGGCGTTCGCGCGCGAGGTCGCGGCAGCCGTCGACGCCATGGACGCACAGCCAGCACCGCCCGCCGCGACCGAAAGCGCGACGATGCTGATCGACCCTTCCGAGGCGCCCACCCCGATGGTGGTGACCCGGGTCTCCGAGTCCGACAGCCGGCCACCAGAAACACCATCGAACGACGAGGTGTCGACGCCCGCTGCCGAGCCCAAGACCAAGAAGAAAGCGACCCGGCGTCGCGCGCCGAGAAAGAAACCACCGCCCAAGAAGAAGGTACCGGTAGCCGTGGTTGCCGCTGCTGCTGGCGTGCTCGCGATCGGCGGCGCGGCGGCCGCCGTGAAACTGAGCGGGGGAAATGGCGCCGGGGCCGCCGCCGACTCCGTGTTCGTCGCGAATGCGGATGTGACCGGGGACACCGCCAAACCGCTTGCGACACGCGATAATCAGTCAGCCACCCGTCCGCCGGTACAGCCAACGACCACACGGCCCCAACCGGATGTGACGCAACCAATAGCCAGACCGCCAACGCCACCGACAACGACGAGGGACGTAGCTCCCGCTCCCGTCGTCGCCACCGCCGACAGTGCGGTGATCCACGGCGAGCTGGGCATCATTCTGGACCAAGTCGTTTTGGGAGATATCGCTGAGCGCGCTCGCGGTATGCGGGCGGCACAGGACATTTACAGCAACGTCGCCGTTCCCGCGAATCAGCGCGCCGACGCCGCATCTTACGTCGCGCAGGGCTATTACGAGAACGCGAACACCACGGAGGCCTGCCGGTGGATCGGGAATGCCCGCCTCCTCGCCCCCATGAGGGTCACGCTGTCGGACATTCATCAGCGCTGGGGGTGCCCGTGAGTTCGACCGGGGCGAGAGACTCCTCACCGCCCGTTCGCGTACTCGTGTTCGGCAAGACCGACCTCGGGCGCGCGAGGGAGCACAACGAAGATAGCTTCCTCGTCGCTGACCTGAGCAGCAACACAGCGTCTCTGCTTCCGGAGGTCCGCGAGCACGAGCTGGGTCCCAAGGGCTCCCTGCTCGTGGTGGCCGACGGGATGGGCGGTGCCGCAGCCGGTGAGGTCGCGAGTGAAATGGCGACCGATTCGATATTCAGTCACATGGTTGAGACCTGGCTCACCGACGATGATGACACGCCACAGCAGTTCGCCTACCGCCTCAAGGAAGCCGTCGAGCGGGCCAATGCCAGCATCCACGCCTACGCCAAGGCCCACAGCGAGATGCGCGGCATGGGGACGACCACGACGGCCGTCGGTATCCTCGACGACCAGTTGTATCTCACGCAGGTAGGGGATTCCCGCGCCTATCTCGTCCGGAATGGGTCGGCGATTCAGCTCACCAAGGATCAGTCCTTGATGCAGCGTCTGGTCGACGCCGGTGAGCTGACTGAAGAGGAGGCGGAGAAGAGTGAGCGCCGAAACATCATCCTGCAGGCCTTGGGCCCTGATCCGAAGATCCGAGTCGACCTCACGCGCCAGCAGATTCGACGCGGTGACGCGGTCGTGTTGTGTTCCGACGGGTTGTCGGGTCAGGTCAAACGGGAGGAGATCGCCGATCGTGTCGCCGGGAACCCCGACCTCGTGACGGTGTGTGCCGACCTCATTGCGCTCGCTGACGAACGCGGGGGTCCGGACAACATCACGGTGATCGTGGCACGGTTGGACGGCAACAGCCTCGAAGAGCCCAACGACGACGAATCCGTCGGCCATCAGGTGTATCCGCTACTCGATACGGAATCCACTACTCAGCCGGTTCCCGTATACAAAGGAAGCGAGCCACCCAAACCGAAGGGAGGGTAGACTCGCGTGTTTGGAGCCCCCAGCGGCCAGTCGGTCCCCGGATCGTGAAGCCCAAGCTCAGAATCCTCTCCGGGGCGCGGGCCGGCACGGTGCTCGTGCTGTCCAAACCGCAGTTGGTCGTGGGACGTCACCGCGACTCCGACATCCGCTTTGACGCGGAGCGCGACCTCGACGTGTCTACCAGACACGCGCAGATCGAGAAAAAGGGAGACCATTGGGTCGTTCGGGATCTGGGGAGTCGCAACGGTACGTTCGTCAACGGACACCGGCTAACCGGCGAGACCAGACTCGACAAAACCGATCAGGTGCGCTTCGGGATCGAGGGCCCCTCGGTGGAGTTCATGGTCGTTCCCGACAGCACCCCCGACACCGTGGATGAGCCGTTGCCCGCTCGGGACGCTACCGTCAGACCGTCCGCTGGCGCTCACGCGCGGCCAGCGGCTCCCTCCCCGCCAGCCGTCGAGCGCCCGTCCAATCCCATCCACAGTGAGCCGTCCGTCGCGGCGGCGGCGAAGCCTCGATCAAGCACCACACAGCGCATTCGGGTCGAGGTCGCCCGCCAGACGAGGCGCCTTCGGATGGCCACCGGGATCTTGGCATTTCTCGTGATCGGCATAGGCGGAGGTCTGTGGTTCGAAAGCACCAGGCGGGAACGTCTTCGAGCCGAAGAAGTCGCTGCGATGCAGGCGCGGACCGACAGCATCTTGGCAGCGGCGGACGACGCGGTGCGCGGTCTCCAGGGACAGGTGCAGGGCTTGGAGAACGCGCTTCGGTCCTCGCAAGGTGAGGTGCAGCAGTTGCAAACCCGATTGGCTGCAGCCGAGGCTGCCGGTGACGCGACCCAAGTCGCGAGTTTGCGGCAACAACTGGAGGCGGCGGGCGAAGCGCTGCGCCGCCAACAGGTGGCTGCCCGCCTGGACTTTCGCGGCATCTACGACGGCAACCAGCGGGCGATTGCGCTGGTTTACGTCGAGTTCGGGCCAGGTGAGGTGTATACTGGCACCGCGTTCGCAGTGCGGCGCGACGGAACCATGATTACCAATCGGCACGTCGTCGCGGGCGCGGATGGCTCACGGCGGCCGACCCGATTGGCTATCCAGTTTGCGGATTCGCCGCAGGTGTGGCCCGCGACGATCCTCGCCATATCGGAGGACACCGACCTCGCGATCGTGAGGGCCGAAAACATCCTGGGCGACGTGCCCACCGTGCAACCGCTTACGACATCAGCGACCGCGATACGGCCGGGCGAGCCCGTCGCAGTCATCGGGTTCCCACTCGGCGCCGAACTCCCCATGGCCACTGGTGCGCAGAACCAACGGATCGCGCGGACGACGTTCACGGCGGGAACGGTGAGTAAAGTGCTCCCAGAGCTCGTCCAGCTCGACGGGTATGGTGCCGAGGGATCCAGTGGTAGCCCGATTTTCGACAGCACCGGACAGGTCATCGGCATCGTGTACGGCGGTCAATCCGGCTCGGGGGGGCGTGTCGTCTTCGGAGTACCGAGCCGATTCGCGGCGCACCTGCTCTCGTCGGTCGCGAACTAACCGCTATGCGGGGGTAATTCGTCCCAACACGCGCGGGCCCTGGGCTCCCGTGGCCGAGTGAACGTTCCCGGGCTGGCCCTCCAAGGTCAACCACCCCAACAGCGCGAATGCCACGGCCTCCTTCGCGTCACCACTAAAGAATTCCCTCTCGAACAATTGGATGTTCCGCCCCGGTAGCGCCGCGATCAGCTCCGCGATCAGCGTATCGTTGTGCGCCCCGCCGCCCGAGACCAGGACATCGCAGCCGCGTTCGTCGGGCAGCCACCGCCGGAGTTGCCCGGCGACTGCGGTACTCACGAATCGAACGGCCGTGGCGATACAGTCATCGCCCGTAGCATCGGGATGCCGGTCGGACACCAGCTCGATGAGACGGGCCCCGGCGTCTTCGCCGAACAGCTCCCGACCGGTGCTTTTGGGCGGCGGCGCGTCGAAGTAAGCATGCTCGAGCAGCTCGCCCACGACTTCTTCGACCGCGGTTCCACGCTTGGCCCGCTTCCCCCCGTCGTCGTAGGCGACGGCGGGGTCTACGCGCCGTACGACCGCGTCGATCAGGGCACCAGCGGGGCCGGCATCGAAGGCCGTCACGTCGTCACCGTATCCGCGCCGTCGGACCCAGGTGGCGTTGGCGATGCCACCCAGGTTCAAGAGAATTCGGGGGTGCTCCGGGTGTCCGAAAAGGAAAACGTCGGCTGCCGGCACCAGGGGTGCACCCTGTCCACCCGCGGCGATGTCACGGCTGCGAAAGTCGCTCACGACGCGCACGCCAAGCCGCTCTGCAATGATCGCTGGGTCACCGAGCTGGAGCGTTGCCCGGCCAGCCTCGTGCCATACGGTCTGGCCGTGCGAGGCCACGAACGAGAGCTCGTCCGGCTCGAGCCCGACCCGCTCGAGTATCGCGGCCGCCGCGGCCGCGAAGCGCTCACCGAGGACCACGTTCAGCAGTGCGATGTCGCGGGCGGTACCACCGTGGATCGACTCGAGGACGGCTCTCCGCTCCGGCGGCGAATACGGGTCGATACGAAACGACAGCAGCTCGACCGAGTCCCGCGAATCGATTTGCACCAGCGCTGCATCTACGCCGTTGACAGACGTTCCCGACATCAATCCAACGGCCACGTCGCTCACGAAACGACCTCCGGCGGATCACCCACCACACGCCGGACCACACCGTCGGCTTCGTCCAGAAGGTGCCGGGCCTGGCCGGGATCGACGCGTCGCCGCACCATCACGATGGCGACCTTCACGCTCCCCCCGGCCGCCGCGATGGCCGTTCGTGCCGCCGTTCGATCCACCCCACCGACCTCCATCACGATGCGATCCGCGCGGTCGCGCAGTTTGTCGCTGATCGCCGTCAGGTCTACCATCAGGTTCCCGTACGCCTTTCCGAGCCGGATCATCGCCGTGGTGGTGATCGCATTGAGCACGAGTTTCGTTGCGGTGCCGGCTTTCAATCGCGTTGATCCGGTAAGGGCCTCGGGACCGACGCGTGGCGAGACGATGACATCGCACGTTTCCGCGAGGAGCCTCGGTGGATCAGTACACGTCACCAGCACGCTCTTCGCTCCGTGCGTTTGCGCGCGTCCGAGTGCCGCGCGCACGTACGGGGTCGTGCCGCTCGCCGCGATGCCAATCACGACGTCCCGCGAGGACACGCCACGCTCGTCCATGGCCGCCACACCGGCGGTGACGTCGTCTTCGGCTCCCTCGCGGCTTCGCACCAGAGAGGGCACGCCACCGGCGATCACGCCCACCACCATATCGGGATGTGTGCCGAAGGTCGGCGGACACTCCGCGGCGTCCAGCACGCCAAGCCGCCCGCTCGTCCCGGCGCCGACATAAATGAGCCGGCCGCCGGAACGAAACGCCTCGAGTACGAGCTCGACCGCCTGCGCGATCTCCGTGCGGCAGGCGCGCACGGCATCGGGGACGGTACGGTCCTCCGCATTCAGCATCTCGACGATCTCGAGCGTCGACGCAGCATCGATCCGAGTGGTGACCGGGTTGCGATGCTCCGTCAGTCTGGGATCGACGAAATCAGGACCGGGCATTGAATCACCCTCCGAGGGCTGAGTAATTTCCACCAGGCATTCACTGGGGTCAACGTGGACAACATGCACCGATGGCTTCCCGCCCGGCACCGATGGTTCGTGGCGACCGGCGTCGCGCTCCTCACCAGCCTCCAGCCGAGCACTGGGTTGGGTCAAGCCGCGGCAGGCGCGGGCGCGGCCGGGATTCCAGCGACGTGGCCGCTGGCTGGCCAGGCACGGCCGGTCGTTGGCGGTTCCGCGATGGTGGTTTCGATCAGCCCAATCGCTACCGACGTGGGGCTCGACGTGCTGCGGCAGGGAGGTAACGCCGTCGACGCGGCCGTGGCGGTGGGATTCGCCCTGGCGGTGGTGCATCCATCGGCCGGAAACCTGGGTGGTGGCGGCTTCATGGTGATCCGAACAGCCGATGGTGCCACCAGAACGCTGGACTACCGAGAAACCGCCCCAGCTGGGGCGACGTCGGACATGTACCTCGACCCCGAGGGCAACGTAACGGACCGGGGCGTAATCGGTCACCTCGCAGCCGGCGTCCCCGGAAGCGTAGCAGGACTCGCCGAGGCCGCGGCCCGATACGGCCACCTGCCGCTCCCCCAGCTGGTCCAACCGGCGATCCGCTTGGCGCGGCTCGGCTTCGTGGTAGACGAGTACCGGAGCCGGTCCATCGCGCTCGCCCGAGGCCGCCTCAAGCGTTTCCCGTCTTCGGCCCGCCAGTTCCTCCCCGGTGGAGCGCCACCGGCCAACGGGGACACGCTGCGACAGCCCGATCTGGCGCGCACGCTGGAGGCCATTTCGCACGCCGGGGCAGCTGTTTTTTACTCGGGCGCTGTGGCGGCTCTGATCGCAGCGGAGATGGAGCGGGGGGGAGGGTTGATCACGAAGCGGGACCTGGCGGCCTACCGCCCGATCTGGCGGGAACCGATCACCATCGATTATCGAGGTCATACGATCTACTCGATGCCCCCGGCAAGCTCAGGCGGGGTCACGCTGGGAGAGATACTGAATACACTGGAGGGTTATACCCCTCTCCAACCGTTCGGCACTCCAAATCACGCCCACGTCACCGCCGAAGCCATGCGCCGTGCCTTTTTTGACCGCAACCGCTTCCTCGGCGATCCGGCGTTCGTCGAGATGCCGCTCGAACGACTGCTATCGAAAGACTACGCCGCCGAGTTACGAGCGACCATCGACACCCTGCGGGCGACGCCGACACGGGCTCTCCCGTCCGCGGACGGAGGCGGGAACCAGACGACGCACTACTCCATCGTCGATCCCGCCGGCAACGCGGTGAGCGTCACGACCACGCTCAATTCGAGCTACGGAAGCGCCCTGACGGTCTCATTCAAGGGGAGGCCAACACCATCGAGCCGGGAAAGCGAATGCTCTCGGCAATGACACCTACCATCGTGCTCGACCCAGACGGAAGCCTCATGATGGTGGTGGGAACGCCCGGCGGCCCGACGATCATCACGACGGTAGCCCAAGTGATCTCCAATGTCATCGATCACGGGATGTCGCTTCCCAACGCGGTGAGCGCGCCGCGCATCCACCACCAGTCCCTTCCCGACCAGATCTACTTCGAGAATGGCGGGCTGGCACCCGAAGCCGTAGCCGCTCTCGAGGCCCTGGGTCATAAGGTCCTCGAGCGAGGTGGATATAGCGGTCAGGTCGCTGCCATTCTTCGCGGACCCGAGGGATGGGTGGGCGTCGCAGATCCACGAGGGGCAGGGAGCGCGGGGGGATTCTGACCAGACGGGGCGGGACGCGATGCGTCCCGCCCCGATTGCCATCCGCGCTTACGGCTGGATCAGATCAGTTCTTCGAGCAGGAACGGCGCGGTGAGGACGATCCGCACCAGCGCGCCCGCCGGGAGGATGATGTCGATATCACGGGTCGCGGCCGCATATCCCACGCCGGCGGCTGCGCCAGCGGCGGCGCCGATCGCCGTGCCCTTCTTGTTTCCCCCGAGAAGCCGACCGGCGATAGCGCCGATGACGGCTCCAGCCCCGACCTTGACGGCCTCGCCCCCAGTCACCCCGCGGCCTTTCATGTACGCCGCCAGCGTGTCCACTCGCGCCTGGACGGCATACGTCTTCCCACCAAAGGCAACGCGATTGAATGTGAGAACCATGCGGCCCTCTCCTCCGGGTGATTCCGCAGGCTCGATGTCAGATATCGTCCCGCTAAAGACCGCCCCGGCGGGGATGACCGCATAGCCGTCTGCGTCCAGCACGTCCACACCCGCCACCGCCGTGACCGGCTCACCCTTCTCGTGGTGGCGCGAGGTGAGCGTGTCGGTCGCATAGAGTTCCACCACCGTTCCTTGCTCGACGGTCGGGATGCCCGGAGGCTCGGGTTCGGGGGCGCGCTCTGGGGGAGGCGGAGGGGGCGGCTCCCGCCTGGGTTGCGGAGCCGGCGGCCGCGGCCGAGGCTGCTCGGGCGGCCGGTCGTCGAGCTGCGCAACGGACTCGGCAGGCGCCAGGCTCAAATCCCGCGCCAACTCGGCGTCACCTGGTGAGCCCGACTGGGTATCGCCGCCGCAGGCGGCGAGGAACGCGAGACCTAACGTCAGTAGCGCGACACGACTGGGCGACATGAAGCACCTCCACAGGATCACGTAGCTGCACAGAGACTACCCCAACGACCTGCCTTGGAAGGCTCATGACGTCTCAAGAACGGCGCAAGTGCCCTACAAGCGGCTACGCAGGAATTCCGGGGTGAGGGCCTGGAGCCAGCCAGCCAATATCGTGAAGTAGCCGCTAGCGAGCAGCAGGCCCACAAACACCATGATGCCGCCTGCGAGCTTGGTCGTGAGCGGAATGAAGCGTCGGTATTTCTTGAACCACTCGATGAAGTGTTCGACCGCAAACGCGCTGATAAGGAAAGGGACGGCAAGACCGGCGGCGTACGCCGCGAGGAGCAGGATCCCGCGACCCAGGTCTGCCTGAGAGCCGGTGAAGAGAAGGATCGAACCCAAGATCGGGCCGATGCACGGCGTCCAGCCGGCGCCAAACGCCACACCCACCAGCGCACTCCCCAAATATCCCACCGGCTTGTCCTGCAGATGGACTCGACGCTCACGCGCCAACGGACCGAATTGGAACACACCAGCGAGGTATAGCCCAAACAGCACGATCAGGCCCCCGCCGATTCGCTCGAGCCACACCTGGTGGTAGTTGAGCAGACGTCCAAACACGGTGGCCGTCGCCCCCAACGCCATGAAAATGAGCGAGAAGCCCGCGACGAACAGTAATGCGTGGCGAAACGCGAGCCACCGTCGCTCCCCCAACTCGTCGAGTGAGAGACCCGTGATAAACGAGACGTAGCTCGGGATGAGCGGGAGGACACACGGCGAGAGGAAACTGAGGATCCCGGCCCCGAAGGCCAGCGTCAAACCCACCGATTCCGTACCGGCCATACGAGGGCCTTACTCCGCTCCGGCTGTGGTGTTCCCCTCGATGCACAGCGCCCGCAGGCCGACGAGCTTGTACGCCAGCTTGGCCGCGAGAAAATCCGGTGCAACTAATCCCGGGATCGGCGCGAGCTCGACGATATCGCATCCGACGACGCGCCGCTCGCGAAACACGCGCTCGAGCAGCGCAGTGGCTGCGGGCCACGATGCCCCGCCGGGCTCGGGCGTGCCGGTCGCCGGCATGATCGCGGGATCGAAGAAGTCCACATCGATCGTCACGTACACGTCGGGTTCGAGTGCGCCTACGACCCGATCCAGCCAGCCGGACTCGTTGAGCTCGTGCGCGAAAACCGTCGGGATGGCAGCACGCCGCATGAGTGCGCGCTCCCCGGATGTGAGAGACCGGACGCCAACCGGCACGATGGGTACCCGTTGGTAGACGCGGTGCATCACGCACGCGTGAGAGTACGGCGTGCCCTCGTATTCAGCGCGCAGGTCGGCGTGCGCATCGAGTTGAAGCACGGACACGCGGCGCCCATCCCGCCGGTCGGCATGCGCCAGGATTGGCGCCTCGGACAGGCTGTGCTCGCCACCGATGAGGATGACGAACTTCCCATCTTCTAGTAGCGCATCCATCACCCCACGCAGCACGGCGAGCGCGTCCTGCGGTGCGGAGAGCGGCAGTTCGAGCTCGGGGAGCGTGTGGACCCCGACGCGATACGGCTCCGTATCGAGTTCGTGATCGTAGAGCTCCACGTAGCGAGACGCGTGCAATAGCGCTCGCGGCCCGAACCGGGTGCCACCGATATACGAGACGGTCGCCTCGTACGGGACGGGGAGCATTACAACTTCGGCCGTCTTGAAGCTCGAGCCGTCTTGGGGAAGGCCGAGGAAGGTGTCCGGCGCTCCCCACGGCGCGCTACGGAGCGACGGTGGGTCCGCGTCTCCCAGTCCTCGGAGTTCGTTCACCCGCAGAAGACCAGGGCGGACACGACCGTTACCCATCGTCCATCGTCCTGCGCTTCCGCGGTGCAGCTGATATTGGTCGTCTTGACGATTTCCCCAGACAGCAGCCACTGCTCCTTGCGCTGATCCCACGCCTGTTCCGGATCGAACGGCACGCCCAGGACGGTCGCAAGCATGCTCGCCGCAAGGTCCTCCGCGTAATCACCAGCGGGGTGTTGCCGCTGCCCGAACGTATGGTGCTCGGAGATATAGCCGTGGTGGTTGGGATCGGCGGGAATCGCGAGCCCAATCGAGGCCGCTGCCAGGCGAGAGGGCTCGTTTGTCGAGGCCTGAGCGACGACAGCGAACACGACCTGGCCGGGAGATAGCAACCGGTTGCCATGATCCCACGACACGATCTGACAGTGCGGTGGAAAGATGGAGCTAACTCGCACTAGGTTGTATTGCGCTATTCGTGCGTCCCGCAGCGCCAGCTCGAAGCTCGTGAGCTTCTCCTTGTCCCGTCCGACGCCCTTACTCAAGAACGCCTTCGTCGGCATGAACCGCTTGGGATCAATCACCCAACGACCCTCTCACTGAGGTGATACCCGTGCGTGGAGCGTCCCCGCCTCGCGTCGCTGACAGTCGCGACAGATACCGTAGATCTCCAGCCGGTGGTGGTGATACCAAAAGCCGTACTCGTCGGCAATGAGCGATTTCATTCGCTCCAGTCGCTCGCTTGAAAACTCGACTACCTTGCCACAACTGAGGCAAATGAGATGTTCGTGGTGGCTCTTCGCGACCAGGGGCTCATATCGCTTGAATCCTTCACCGAAGTCGAGCTCCTGCACCAGCCCGGCACGCAATAGCAGGTCGAGAGTCCGATAGATCGTCGCTTTGCCAGCGGCCACATGCCGTTCCTGAAGGCCCCGCTCGATGTCGCCCACCGAGAGGTGGGCGTCCGCGAAGAAGACGAGCGAGGCGATCGCCACCCGCTGGTGCGTAATCGGCAGATTGTGGTCGCTAAGGTGCCGCCGAAAACGATCCAATAGCGCCTTGCCGTCAACCTTGGGTGGCGGACTGGTCATTCGCCTCCTGGTACCAAAGCGAAGGGGAGACCGACACCGCAGGGTCCCCGTCACCGGATCGTTGCTGGACACCGATCATGATCTGGTGAATCAACTCCGCCGGTCCCGCCCCCACTTCGCGTACCTCCGCTCGCTCCTGTCCTCGTTCCCGCCCCCGCGTCACCCGCATGAACTGAGCGGTGTAGATCCGTATCCGGTCATGAGCTACTCGGTGCGAGATGACCGCGGTTCCCCACTCGCGTCCGTCGCGGTACACGGCGGGGAAAACCCAAATGGCGTCTATCTCCGACGGTGGTACTCGATCCGCGACGAGAGCTGCGAGCCTGAGCCAGCCCGAGCCGAGGCCCTGGTCGGGCTGGCGTTCGAGCGCCGAATCTAGCACCACGCCATACGGGAGGGATACCTGCTCGTGGAATCCGTACGCTCGAGCGCGGTTCGCAAACGTCGCCGGTAATACCCGGCAAGTCTCGTCGCTCTAGCTACCCATGCGGTCCCAAGAGCGGTCACGAGACTTCGCGCTGGCAGTACCTGTGTCGGCATCGGGCGCCTTTCGGTGGGATTCGAGTAGGCCCTTGGCCTAGTGGTCGTCGCACAACTTAGGGGGCATGAGAAGGGGTTTCAACCCGAGGCATGGGGTAAGGGAATCAGTGGTTGCCGCCTAGTGGTAGGCGGAATTTCGCGACGAAGTATTCTAGAGCAGCGAGGTCGGGTCTCTATCGAACGTCACGCGCACATGCTTCCCACCGACGTGGGGGGCGTTCTGGAGCGCGAATCGCACGACCCGCCCCAACCAAGTCTTGTCAGCGGCGCGGAAGGCTACGTGCCAGCGCCACTGGGTCCGTATGCGAGCGAGAGGAGCAGGCGCCGGGCCGATCACATCGATCGCTCCCTCGGCACGTGCCCGTACTAGACCTCGCAGCCATTCAGCGATATCGCCCGCTGCCCGGCTGACCGCCGATTCGCCACGACCGCTGATCACGACATTCACGAGACCGACATGGGGCGGGTAGGGAGGCTCGCGGCGGTTCTCCAGCTCGCGTTGCGCGAACCGTTCGTAGTCGTGGTCGGCCGCTGCTGTGAGCGCATAGTGCTCGGGCCGCCGCGTCTGAACGAGCACCTCTCCACCCTCAGGGCCCCGACCGGCCCTTCCCGCGACTTGTGCGATCAGCTGAAAGGTGCGCTCCGCCGACCGGAAGTCCGGCACGTGAAGGCTCGTATCCGCATCGACCACACCGACGAGCGTGACACCCGGGAAGTCCAGACCCTTCGCGATCATCTGCGTGCCGAAGAGAATGTCGATTTCGCGCGCGGCAAATGCCTCCAGGATTCGCCCATGCGACCACTTCGTCGAGGTGGTATCGGCATCCATTCGAGCCAGTCTGGCTCGAGGGAACCGCTGGGCGAGCCATCGCTCCAACAACTGCGTCCCGACACCCCGCGTACGCTGCGTCCGATGTCCGCATTGGCCGCAACTCTCGGGAATCGCTTCACGGTGTCCACAGTAATGACACCGGAGGCTCACAGGCGTGGTGTGAACCGTCAGCGATATGCTGCACGCCGGGCATTCCGCTACCGACCCACAATCGGGGCACTGGAGGAATTGGGCAAAGCCGCGCCGGTTCAGCAGGAGGAGCGCCTGTGCTCCCCGCTCGAGACAGTCCCGCAGGGCGTCGTCGAGGGCGCATGACCACGGGACGGCACCGCTCTCGGCTACCGCCGCCTCGTTCCTCATATCCACCATCCGGACCGCCGGCAGCGGCTGCTGGGTGACGCGATGCGGAAGGCTCACGACACGGATGCGGTCGCGCGCCAACCACGTCTCGAGTGACGGTGTCGCGCTTCCGAGCACGGCCCTCGCCCCCTGCAGACGCGCGCGTTTCAGCGCGACGTCGCGCGCGTGATACCTGGGACCTTCGCTCTGTTTGTAGCTGGCGTCGTGTTCCTCGTCGACGATCACGGCGGCGAGGTCCCGCACCGGGGCGAAAACGGCCGACCGAGCTCCCACGGCGACCCTGCGCTGGCCGGTCGCGAGCGCCTTCCAGGCGTCCGCACGTTCGGCATCCGACAATCCCGAATGCATGACCGCCACATGCTCCCCGAACACGCCGCGGACGCGCGCCACTGTCTGCGGTGTGAGGGAGATCTCCGGTACGAGCACGATGGCACCCCGCCCGCGACTCACGTCGTCGCGAACAGCCTCCAGATACACGAGGGTCTTTCCGCTCCCAGTGACACCAAACAGCGTGATCGCTTCGCCGGGGCCCAACCCGCGGATCTGAGCCAGGGCGGCTGCCTGAGCCTCTGTCGGCGTTTCGGGAGGTCGGCTCACCTTTTCCTTGAAAGGATCTCGTAGCTCCTCGCGCTCGTCGATGCGGGCGACGCCACGAGCGACAAGCGCACGCAAGATTGCGCCCGAAAACCCCAACTGCTGGGTCAAATGTGCGATGGGACACTCCCCACCCAGGGCATCTACCGCATCATACGCCTCCCGTTGCCGGGCAGCCTTGCCAAACATCCGTTGACGTTCCAGCAGTCCCGGGAGCGCCTGGGTCAACACTAGGACTCGTTGGACGGCCGGCGGTGGACCGAGACTGGCTGATTCTATCTCCAAGCCGACGGCGCCGATGCGGGCCAGGCGCTGAAGGGTGTCCCACACCGGCCGGCCAACCCTACGTGCGAGCGCACTTGCGCTCGCCCTACCGCCCGCCCGCTCGAGGGCGAGCAAGACGTCGCGGCTGGCGCCCCCCGGCGTCACGCTCGACTCGCCAAGCCGGGCGACAAGCCGGGAAGCACCCCACAGCGCCCTGGGCAGCATGGCCTTCAAGACCCGGCCGAGGGAGGCCCCGTAGTAGCCAGCCATCCATCCGGCGAGCTCAATTAGGGGATCGGGTACGAGGGGCTCCGCATCGGGTACCGCCAGGATCGGCTTGAGATCCGTTGCCGAACCGTCATCAACCGCGACTACCACACCCACTACTTCCCGTCCGCGCACCGGTACCAATACGCGGACGCCCGGCACGACCCGGTCGGCGATTCCAGGTGGTATGCTGTACCGGTACGGTTGCGCTACAGGAGGCGGCAGAGCTACGAGGCACGACACCGAAATCAATGGGGCCAACGCGTTCCCTTGATCATCGTGAGCCCGAGCCGGCGGTCGTTCGCGAGCCGACGAATCGCCCTGATCGGCTCGCTGATGGCAAGTCGCACGCCGTTCCACCCGCCGATGCGCCAGCCACGCCGGATCAACCCACCCCACCCATAGGCTAGCCACCCCCCGTCCGTGGCCGCGTCTTCGAGCGTGAGCTCTACGATGCCCGCGTCACGAAAGAGGCCCTTCCACTCCACGCCGAGCCGAGGCGTGACCCCAACCGCCGCCAACTCAGCTGCCTGTTGAGCCGTTGCGGTCCCCAGCCAAGTTGGCACCAATGCCGCGACCGTACTCATCGGGCGTGCCACCCGAGCGGCTTCGCGCATCACCGCCGCGAGATCCTCATCCGCGAGGTTGAGGGCGTGCATGATGGTGATATCGAAAGTCTGTGATTCGTGTGGAAGGTCCACCGCACTGGCGACTTGGAAGGTGACTCGGCGCTCGAGTCCTACCTGCCGGGCTGCCACTTCGGCCTGCTCGATGGCAGCGGGATCAGCGTCGACTCCAGAGACGTTCCCCTCGTAGCGCTGCGCCCACCAGATGACCGATCGCCCCGACCCACAACCGATCCACAGCACTTCTCCGTCGCCCTCGGGACCGATGAGGTGCGTCAGCCGGCGATGTATGGGCGCGTCGACCTCGGTCCAGGGCTGAAGAATGCCGAGAAGCGCCCTTGGGCTCGGTTTGCGCGGCGGCGGAGAGGTCGGCATCGAACAACAGTCAGCCGAGCGCACGAACGTGTGCTGCGGCGGCGAGCGCCACCCGCGGCGGCGCGTAGCCGCCCTCGAGAACGGACGCGATCGGAGGACCGATCTGGCGCCACGTCTCGATCCAGCTCGCGAAATCCTCGGGCTCGAGTGTGAAACCACCGAGGGGATCTCCCGCGAGGCCATCGAACCCAGCAGAGACTAAGACGAGGTCGGGTCTCCAGTCGATGACGGCCAACTCGACCGCTGCGTTCAGGTCGTCCACGTACTTGTGGCGTGGAAGGCCTGGTGGTCGCGGCACGTTGAACACATTGCCAACCCCCCGCTCCTCCGCGCGACCGGTGCCGGGATAATGCGGCCACTGGTGCAGCGAGACGTATCGTATGCGCTCATCCCGCTCGACAAGCGATTGGGTGCCGTTCCCGTGGTGCACGTCCCAATCGATGATGAGCACCCGAGCCACACCCGACTCCTCGAGAGCGGTCCGCGCAGCCACCACGACGCTGTTGAGGAGGCAGAAACCCATTGCATCCGTCGCCGTGGCGTGGTGTCCAGGCGGCCGAACGGCAGCAAAGCTGTTGTTCCCGCAGAGCGCGAGCCGGGCCGCGTGGACAGCCGCACCCGCCGCGAATCGAGCGGCCGTGTAGCTCGATTCGTTCGCCACCGTATCTGGATCGAGCCGTCCCCCACCCCGCAGCGCCACCCCTGCGAGCATTGCGAGATAGTCCGGGGTGTGCACCCGAGACAGCATCGCATCATCAGCCTCGATCGCATCGTGCCAGGTGAGTCTCGGTGTCGCCCGGAGCGTGGCGAGGACGGCTTCCAGCCTCGCTGGCGATTCGGGATGCTGCGGCCCGGGATCGTGAGCGAGCGAGCTTTCATGCCAGACGATGTGAACGGTCACTCAAGCACGCACGAACCGGGAGAGCGCAGTTGGAGCCACCCAGGGAACACATCACCTGACCGGGCGGCGCTCGACATGGAGTACGATCAGCGGAGCGCGGTGCGGCAGGGCAAGCTGCTCGACGGTGAACTCCTCATCGGCAATCACACCGCCACGGTACTTGACTTCGTAGGACGCGGGATCACACGCGACGCCGGTGGCTCGTTGGAGCGCCTCCGCCTTGACCTGAGTAATCGTCGAGTCCGGTGTGACCCGCACATCCACGCTGTCCCACACCTCCGGCACCCACACGCGGAGTATCTGCTCGATTCCCGCGTTCACGACGCCGGCTCGGAACCGACGGGCAGCGTCGACAGGAAACGATTGATTGCCTGATCGTAAAGGAGTGTCGAGGCGCGAATGCGAGTACCCTCGGGCGACGAGAACACGGCGAGGGCAATTTCTTCTCCGCCCTGCCCCCTGAAAATAGCGAACGTCGGACCGTGCCGCTCCAGATACGCACCGTAGTGAGGAACTCGCTCGGCGAAGAACGCCCTCGCCCGCCCCAGAACCTCGTCTCCGGTGAGCGGCGTCGACGTCTCGTGAATCATAGTGGCCGGCTCCGTATCCCGAATCGATTGGTTTCCGCAGGAATCGATTCTGCAACCTCGAACGAGCGCTCCCCACTCAATGTAACCGAGGAGCCACTGGGTGGGCCAGAATCGAATGCGCTCATACGGGCTCAACCCGCCCCCGTCGCTCGGCTGGCGATGTCACCGGCCCAAACAACGTGCGAATTCCGGGTCTGGTGCGCAGCACCAGGTAGACCTCCGCTGGCGGGAGGGGCGCCAGACCGTCGAGGGCGAGGAAAACGGGTAGCGACGTGCTCGGAACAGCCACGCGATACGTCGTGTTCTTCCACTCGACCTCACACTCGCGGGGCAACCGCGTCACCACTCGGTCGATGAAAAGGTCGTCTTCGATTCGATAGTGGTCTGGGGCGAGTCGTTCTCCATCCAAATAGAAGCTCGGGTCAAATTGCCGACCCTCCGCGCGCGCAAAGGCCTGCTCCACAGCCCAGTCGTACGCCTCCAGGTCCGGCCGCCCGGCTTTCCACTCGAGATGATGTCGCAATTCATGAGAGAGTGTTTCCCAGGCTTCGGCCTCCCAGTCGAAATCGGCCTGGGTGGAGGCGAGCGCCCAGAACGACCCGTAGTAGATCACCAGTCGCGACTGTGGATCGCTGCTTCCGAATGCCAGCGGAACGCACTCCCCGAGCGTGTACACACCGTGAACGCCGGGATGCGGCACTGTTCGCCGACTGACGTCGATCGCCGCTATGCCTTCGAGGAATTCCTGCGGAATTTCCCTCGACAGGTCCTCGATCATCCGCGTGAAACCCGAAAGCCGCATTGCAGAGGGCTCGCTATGCCTTCGCTGGCAAAGCCGCGTGGCGGAAGTCGTCTCGGCCGCCCCGCCCAACGCCGGCGAGGTACGCGCTCAGTTCAGGTGCTCTTCGATCCTCTGCACAAGCGGGTCGAAACACAGGTCGGTGCCCGTGGCCTCGAGCGCCAGCCGGTGCGCGGGATCCGCCTGACCCTGGCTCATCAGATTCTGGACGTAGGCTCCGGCGTGCGGGTTCCGGTACCAATCCTCGTCGAACCGGCGTCGAAGCTCGGCCGCCAAAGATGCTTCGAGTTGCCACGCTCGCAGATATCTCGCAGAGTAAAAGGCTGGATCGACGTCGATCAGATAGTCATCCTCCAGGTATCGAAAGCGAGTGGCATCAGTGAGCCGTTCGGCATACTCACGGGACATATCGGCGAGATCGCCACGATGGAGGCTGAGCTCGTAAAGCAGTTTCGCCGCGTAACGTCGGACGATGAACAGCTCGCCCACGCAAGTCTCGAACAGCAGGTCGTTGGCCTCGCGGCCGCGGATCCCGCAATATCGCGCAAGCCACGACGAGTCGAGCGTCATATGATCCCACAGCATCGCGAAGGCTTCGGTCACCGAGTCGTCTCCGAGCCACCGCGCCGCAAACGACAGATCCGGGTCCATGGAGGCGAAGTGAGTCGCATGGCCCAGCTCATGCCAAAAGGTCCGATAGTCGGCGTGTCCCCCACGGGGTCGGAGCACGAGGTAGACCTCGTCCGGCACCCGCACCGGCGCACAAAACGCACGCGGCTGTTTCCCGGGCCGCTCCACGGTGTCGAGGCGGACTCGTCCGCCCTGCCGTAAATCCAGTCCCATTTCTCGAGCCTGCCGGGCAGCCGTGACCTCCAGATTCCCCGGCTCGAAAACGGGATCGAACTCGTTCGCCCGAAAGGCCCACGGCGCGTCGGCTCGCTCCAAACTCCCAACGTCCAACTGGAGGCGGCGCCGTACCAAACGAGTCAGCGAATCGACGTAAAGGTCTGCGGTCTCGGCCAGAAACGCCTGAGCCTGGCGGCCGAGTGCATCCAGGTCGATTTCCGACAGGGCCGACCGCGCGTCGACGTAGCCGCCCAATGCGAGCTTCGCGAGCTCATCCCACTCTTCCGCGAAGCGCTCGGCCCGCAACTCGTTCAAGCCCGCCGCCGCCACGCTGGCCCGCGCCCGGTCGAGTTCCACGCGGAACGCCCGGTCGGGCGCATTTGCCAGATCGATGGGCGCCCGGAGGTAGGGAATCCTATCGTCGCCAACTACGAGATGCGCTTCCTGCTCCCAGGCCAATTGACGCTCGTCCAGGCTGGCGACGCGCCGGCCCACCCGTACGTCGACGACCCATTGGAGCAGCGCCATGGACCCGGTTGCCCTCGCGGCGGCAAGCGCGTCGTCACTCGCCACCGGAGCAAAGCGCTCATAAATGGCCTGGAACTCAGGTGGGGTCTTGAGGCCGGCCCCGGTCAAGTACGCTTCCCGACCCAGGGCCTGGTGCAAAGCTTCGCCCTGAATCGTGAGCTCCTCGACGTTCATGGGTCCAGCTTCTCGCGGAGATAGGACCCAAGGCGCTCAGCGGCGACTCGCTCCTGTTTCAGCGAGTCTCGGTCGCGTACCGTGACGGTTTGGTCTTCCAGCGATTGCCCGTCTACGGTCACGCCAAAGGGCGTGCCGGCTTCGTCCTGCCTGCGGTATCGACGTCCGATCGAGCCGCCATCGTCGTAAAAAATCGGAATGCGCGACCGCAGGTCATCGTAGATACGATGCGCCAATTCGGGCATCCCATCCTTCTTGACGAGGGGGAATACCCCCGCCTTGATGGGCGCGACCGACGGATGGAGCCCGAGAACGACGCGGGTCTCACCTCCCACCTCTTCTTCGCGGTATGCATCGACCATCACCACCAGGGCCAACCGGTCGGCTCCAAGCGACGTTTCCACCACGTAAGGCGTGAATCGTTCTTTCGTGACCGGGTCGAGGTACTCGAGCTTTTTGCCACTCGACTCCTGGTGGCGGGCCAGGTCGAAGTCGGTACGATTGTGAATTCCCTCGAACTCCTGCCAACCGAATGGAAACTCGTACTCGATGTCGTATGCTGCTTTGGCGTAGTGGGCCAACTCGTCCGAAGCATGCTCGCGAAACCGCAGGCGGCCCTCACTAATCCCGAGCGCACGATGCCAGTCCATGCGCGCCGCCCGCCACTCTTCGAACCATCGCTCGTCGTCCCCAGGCTGGACAAAGAACTGCATCTCCATCTGCTCGAACTCCCGAGTGCGGAAGATGAAGTTCCCGGGCGTGATTTCGTTGCGAAACGCCTTGCCAATCTGTGCGATGCCAAAGGGGATGCGCTGTCGCGAAGACTGCAGCACGTTTAGGTAGTTGACGTAGATCCCCTGAGCCGTCTCAGGGCGTAGGTAAACGACGGCAGCGGCCTCCTCGACGGGGCCCATGAACGTTTTGAACATGAGGTTGAACAAACGAGGCGCTGTCAGGGAGCCCTTGTTCCCACACACGGGACACTGACTCGAGGGCTCGCCGGGCGTGCCGCGAATGCGCTCGTCGTCGGCGCGGAACCGGTTCTTGCAGACCTTGCAGTCGACGAGCGGGTCGGTAAAGCCCGCCACGTGACCCGATGCCTCCCAGACCCTCGGGTGCATCAGGATCGCCGCATCGAGTCCCTCGATGTCGCGCCGCTCGTGCACCATCGAGCGCCACCAGTGCTCCTTGAGGTTCTTCTTGAGCTCGACACCCAGGGGACCGTAATCCCATACCGACCCCACCCCCCCGTAGATCTCGGAGGATTGAAAGACGAAGCCTCGACGCTTCGCAAGCGAAACGAGCTTCTCCATCAGCGAGCTATTCGCCATGCGACCGCCAGAGCAGAACGAGGGAAGAACCGGGGGAATTGAAATGGAGTTCGAAAATAATAGACACCGCTCCTCGGGCTAGCAACCCAGTGCGCGCCGTAGCCCCTGGACCGCGCGGCGCCCCAGCTCCTCGCGATCCCACACTCCCCCACCGCTCTCTAACAACACTTCCCGAGTCTCAACCTCCGCTCCCGGTGCAAGCACGACGGCGGGAACCCGCGCGCGCCGAGCGCGGGCGATTACTTCGCCCGTCAGCTTGCCGTCCGTGGAGGTCGCATCAAAACAGCCTTCCCCGGTCACTACGACCGCAGATTCCGTCAACAGATCATCAAACGGCGTCCGGTCGAGTACCCATGGGGCTCCGGGCTCGATGCTCCCGCCACCAAAGAACATGATTCCGAACCCCAAGCCTCCGGCGGCCCCCGCCCCCCGCCATGAAGCGAGCTCCCCCCACCCTTCCCGATCGGCTATGGCTGCCAGGCAGTCGAGCCCACGTACAAGGCGCTCCTCGGCCTCCGCCGAGGCGCCTTTCTGCGTCGCATACAGGCGCGACCCTCGCGGTCCGATCATCGGGTTACGCACATCGGCGAGACCGATCAGTCGCGCTGCGGGGCGCCGCCCAGGGACTATTGCCTCCAGGTCCGCCAGAGACCCCCCCCCGTCGGGAAGCTCTCGATCGTCCAGCCCC
Source organism: Gemmatimonadales bacterium (assembly GCA_965249575.1). GTDB lineage: Bacteria > Gemmatimonadota > Gemmatimonadetes > Gemmatimonadales > GWC2-71-9. The sequence goes on from OZ252244.1 coordinate 762,378, forward strand.
AGAGGCCTCCAGCCCCACGCGCGAGCCATCCCCACACCGCCATCCATCGTGGCGCTTCCCCCCAGCCCGAGATAGACGGTCGATGCTCCGTCATCGATCAGCTGGTCCACCACTTCCCCAACCCCTCGCGTCGTGGCCCGAAGTGGATCCCGGTCTTCCTCGGCCACCACGCTCAGACCGCAGAACAGACGGGTTTCGACCACCGCAGTCGACCGATCCAGCCAGCCCACAGCCGCCTCCACTCGAGCTCCCAGGGGGCCGCTAGCTTCGTACCGCTTTTTGCAAGTGAATTCGCGCTCCAGGGCGTCCAGGAGTCCCTCCCCCCCATCGCTGGCCAACACCACCCGGGGTTCCGCTCCCAAGGCCCTCGCGGCCTCCGAGCAGGCCGTAGCAACCTCAGCTGCGGCAAAGCCTTCCTTAAAGCCCTGCGCCACGATCAACACCCCAGGACAGCTCAAGTCAGGTCCCCCATGCCATTTGAAATCGTCCAACTCAGCGAGCCTGTAAGCTGATACGCCTTAACTATATAAATAACAGTAACTTGCGTAATCTCGCCAGGGCTTTTAGCTTTTTCCTGCCCGGAGGGGCCGGCGAGGACCCGGCGGCCGAGTGGTGGAAGAGCGGAGCGGGGTGGCAGGGTACAAGCGCCACGGGCACAGTATGTTACAGCTAGGGGAAGACGGGGGTCCGCCAGCCAAGACCTGGCGGGCGCTGGGGCGCCGTGCGGGCACGGATTATGAGGAACCGTAAACCTAACACGCACGAGGCTCGGACCACGTGAGACCCGGCAACGCAGGACTGAGAACCCATGGGGCGGCCCACCACAAAGAGATCCACTTGCGGGATCTTCTCGGCGTGGTGCGCCGGCACTGGCGTGTTGCGAGAAGCCATTCGTCCGGACGTCGGGCCGCGGCTGGACGTGCTCCCGAGTGGCGCCACGCCGCCCAATCCGTCGGAGCTGCTGGGGTCCGAGGCCATGAAGAAGGTGGTCGCCGAGGTACGGCGCGAATACGACTACATCGTCATCGATACGCCCCCCACGCTACCGGTCACTGACGCTGCCGTGGTGTCGACCACGGCGGACGCTACGATCATCGTCCTGCGGAGCGGCGACACCGAGGAGGCCGCGGCTCAACGGGCTGTTGCCCAGTTGGCACGGGTCAACGCGCGCCTCGCGGGGGCGGTCCTGGTCGGCGTCAGTCAAAGCCGGGAGCATTATCACACCTACTACGCCTACCGGCGGGATCGACCCGCCCGGCGCCCGGCCCGCTCCTGGGGTTGGCGTCTCGCGGACAAGCTGTAAGGCACGCCGCCGGGCGGCGGCGTTTCAGGGAACAGAGTCAATCATCGACGGGTGCTCGTGGGCTAACGGACACCTATGATCTGGTCTCTCCTGGTCCCTACGCTCACATACCCAATGGGCACCCGAAGCAGATCCTCGATGCGGTCGAGGTAGGCGCGGGCCTGGGGCGGTAGGTCGGCCAATTTTCTGGCGCCGCTCGTCGGCTTGCACCACCCTTCGAGAACCTCGTAGACCGGTTCGACCCCCACCAGCGCGTGGGTGGCTGCGGGAAGGTCTTGCACCATCCCATCGTCGGTTCGGTACGCGGTGCACAACGGGATGCGCGGAATTGTGTCGAGGACATCGAGCTTAGTGACTGCAAGATCGGTCAACCCGTTGATCCGCACCGCGTATCGCGCCACCACCGCGTCAAACCAGCCGCATCGCCTGGGTCGTCCAGTCGTGGCGCCGTACTCCTCTCCGAGGATACGGAGCTGCTCGCCCTCACGCCCGCCTCCTTCCGTTGGCAGGGGACCGTTCCCGACTCGGGTCGTGTACGCCTTCACGACGCCCAAGATTGCATCGATGGCCGTGGGTCCGATGCCCGCGCCGACCGAGGCTCCGCCGGCGGTGGTATTGGAGGAGGTCACGAACGGATAGGTCCCGTGGTCAACATCGAGGAGCGCCCCCTGGGCCCCTTCGAGCAGCACGCGGCGCCCGTCCCGCAACGCGTCATACGTCAGGCGCCCGATATCCGTCGTCATGGGCAAAAGTCGTGGGGCCACTCGCTCAAAGAGCACCACATGCTGCTCGACGGTGGCTCGCTCGGATGAGTCGAGCATCGCTAGGACACGATTGGCCCGATCAACCGCGTCGGTTACGGCAGCCTGCGCGCGCTCGAGATCGGAGAGGTCGCTCAAACGAATACCGCGACGGCCGTACTTGTCCTCATAGGCGGGCCCGATACCGCGGCCGGTCGTGCCGATCTTTTGCACTTCCTCGTAAGCCCGGTCGATGAGCTTGTGGTATGGGAGTACCAGGTGCGCTCTGTCAGAGAGAAACAGGCGCCCGTCGGTGCGCACCCCGCGGCTGGCCAGCTCGTCGATCTCACTGATCAACGTCTCGGGGTCCAGCACGACGCCGTTACCGATCAGGCAACTCGTGCGCTCGTGTAAAATCCCGGACGGGATCTGATGGAGGATGAACTCGTCGTCCCCTTTAACGACGGTGTGGCCGGCATTCGCGCCCCCCTGATATCGCACGACAAGATCGGCGCGTTCGGAGAGCACATCGACGATCTTACCCTTGCCCTCATCCCCCCACTGCGCGCCTGCGACGACTACACAGTGGTTCTTGGGCCCAAACATGGCACCAGTCTTCCTCCACCTGAGCGGGCAAGAGGATGCCTCGGCGGGTCCGCCGAGGCATCCTCAAACAAACCTATCGTCGATCGGTAAACCGGTCAACCAATCGCTGCCCGCGTATCGGCGATACGCGGCGAGCTCCCCAGCTCAGCCCCCTCGGCCGGAGGAATCGAATGTTCGGCGAGCGGCAGGAGAAAATCGGGCGTGCGACGGAGACGTGGCCGGCCGGTCTCGGCTTCCCACAGTTTCTCGAGAAAGCGCATGTGCTCGTCCATGACTGCATCGACCGCGTCCGGATCGCCCTGCATGACGGCCTGCAGAGTGCGCTCGTGAATAGAGACCACCCACGCGGGCTCATGGGTACCTCGCAGGGTCATCCCACGAGCAAGCTCGAGTTGGCGAAAGAGAGATCGCATGAGCGAGACGATTGTGCTGTTGCGCGTCGCCCGCGCGAGCCGCAGATGAAACTGCAGGTCCAGCTGAAGGACACGGTCGCGATCGTCGGGGCATTCGCGCTGACGGTCGATCGTTCGCCTCATCGCGTCAAAGTCCTCCTCGGTGCCGTGGAGGGCCGCAAGGAGGGCCACACGCGGCTCGAAGAGGCGCCGCGCCTCCAACACTTCCGAGACGTCACTCAGGCGGAGTCTCGAAGTCTCTTCCAACAGCTGGCCTGGGACGACTTCGGATCGGACGAACATACCGCCCGCCGGACCGGGGCGGACGGTGAGCACTCCGCAGTCGGAAAGCAGCTTGACCGCCTCCCGGAGCGTCGGACGGCTGATTGCCATTTGAGCCGCTAGTGCCCGTTCCGAAGGTAGGCGATCACCGACCAGGAGGTCGCCCGCCCGAATGACGTCAGTAATCTGTTCTACCGCCCCTTCGAATGCCCTGCGAGTCCTGACAGGTGTGAACACATAGACCTCCCGCGTGACGGACTGTCCTCGGCGAACGCTGACGGGCCCTGCTCGGTCCCGCCCGCTAGGCGCCCACGTGCGCCCCTGAACTTGAAAACGCACGAGACCCACCTCTTGTTGCCGGACCAAGAGCGGTCATACCCCGTCGTGGGGGCAACGGGGTCCGGATCAAGACATTGCGGAAAGGGAAGATCGACCACAGGCAGTGCGCTGCGGCAGTACAATGACCTAGAAAGTACAGGGTGCGGGGGTTCGTGAAGCTCTCAGAGGAAGGACCGCTGGATCCGCACGGAGGTCCCATGGCCGTCGACAGTTGGATTAGGCCGGCACCAGTCCCGCCGCACGGATACTAGTGGCCACGCGGTTCTTCTCGTCTGGCGGCAGATCGGTGAGGGGGCTCCGCACCGGCCCACCGACAAGCCCAACCGCATCCATTGCGGCCTTCACACCGGCGACCCCAAGGGCCCCTACGATGGCCTTGCCGAGGGGACCGATGACTTCTTGGGCCGCGCCGGCTGCACCCTTGTCACCCTCCGTGAAGTGCGCCCCAACACTCACGCACTCTGCAGCGGCGTAGCATGCAACGGCGAGAATCCCGCCGGAGGCCCCCATTTCCAGCGCGGCATAGTAATGGCTGGCACTCCCCACCAGGAGCGCCCACGAGGGCGCCGCTTCCCGGTAGGTCGCGAAGTTCTTGAGATCGCCCGATGAGTCCTTGGCTCCAACGATATTCGGGTGTTCGGTCAGTGCGGCGATCATCGAATCGCTGATCGCGAGGTGCGTGTACTTCGGAATGTTATAGACCAGAACGGGGATGGGTGACTGGTCGGCGACCCGCCGGAAGTGATCGACGACGGCATTCGGCGTCATGGCCGGACCGTAGTATGACGGCGTCCGGACCAGGGCGAAATCGGCGCCCCCATCTGCCGCGTCCCGGCAAGCCGCCACCGCCGCGCGGGTCGATTCCCGACCGGTCCCAGCCACCAAGCAGCGGTCCGGCGGTACCACATCCCGCAGCCACTCGACCAGTTGCCGTGTCTCCGCCTCGCTAAGCAGGGGAGCCTCTCCGGTGGAGCCGGCGACGACGATCCCCGACACCCCGGCATCCAGCAGTGCACGCGCGTTGGAGCGAAGAGGAACCGGTGCCACGTCCCCCGTCGCATCGTCGAACGGCGTGGTGATGGGAACCAAGAGCCCCGTAGGTCCGGTCATCAAGACGCTACCTCGTTCAGATCGCCAACCTCTCCGGCCGAATCGGAAGTTCCCCCATCATTCGGCTTTGGACTGCTGCCATCCGCTTTCGAACGCTCCAAGCCGTCCATGGCCCGCTCGAACAGCTCTTGATCTCCCACCGCCGCCAACGCAGCCTCCTTCGCGATGCTCCCGCTATGAGTAAGCAGCGCAAGATGCTGTTCGAAAACCTGCATGCCATGTTCGGCTCCCTGCTCCGCGACATAGTCATGAAGCTCCCCGACCCGATTTCGATCACGCAGTAGGTTTCGCACCGGCGGCGTTCCGACCATGACTTCCAGCGCGGCGCACCACCCCCCGTTGCCGACGCGGGGGAGCAACTGCTGAGCTAGAACCGCGTGGAGAGAGTCCGCCAGCCGAAGACGGGCTACCTCGCGTTCGTCGGCCGGGAACATGGCCACCATCCGCGCGACCGTCGACATCAGATCCGGCGTGTGTAGAGCGGTCACAACCAATCGCCCCGTCTCCACCGCTTTGATGGCCGCGTCGATGGCGGCAGGATCGGGAAGCTCACCAACCAAGATCACGTCAGGATCCTGCCGCAGGGCGGCGAGGAGGCCGACAGCGAATCCATCGGTGTCGACCCCCACCTCTCGTTGTGTTACCGATCCAAGCAGGTCGCGGTGCAAGAACTCGATCGGATTCTCGAGCGTGACGATATGCCGCTCGCTCGTTGCGTTGATGTGGTTGATGATGGCGGCCAGCGTGGAGCTCTTGCCACTACCAGCACGTCCCGAAATGACGACGAGGCCTCTCTGGGCCTGTGCAATCGTGGTCACGACGTCAGGAAGCCCGAGCTTCTCAACCGTCGGTACCTCAAATGGGATCACCCGCATGACGATCATGAAGGACGAGCGCTGTCTCAGAATGTTCACACGAAACCGCCCGACTCCCGGCGCGCCCCAAGAGCAGTCATAGTCTCGGATTTGATCGATGCGTTTGCGATCCTGCTCCGTGGGAATGAGGCGCAGCGCAATCGACTTTGTCTGATCGGGCGTCAATCGCTGTTTGGTGAGTGGCTGCAACGTGCCGTCGATACGCGCCCGGAACACGTCTCCGGCCTTGATATGCAGGTCGGATGCTCCACGTTCCACCGCAGCCTTGAGAATCTTGTCCATCATTGGTCGGTTTGCACCCTCTTCGGAGGTCCGCGACGGTCCGCCGCTGCAGTGTTCCATGCCCAATCGCCACGGGCCAGACACACTGCGGCCGGCCGCCCGGGGATCGTGATGCACTCCATCACCGATGGGCCTCCACCGCCCCGCCGACCGGCATCAATCCTAGGCGCTCCCTGACGCCCCGCATCGTCTCGGCTGCCACGGCGCGGGCTCGGTCCGCCCCACCAGCCAGGATCTCGCCCACGCCTTCGGGGCGGGCTTTCAGGTCCGCGGCCCTCGCCCGCATGGGCGCGAACGTCTCCGCCATGTTCCGGGCCAAAACGCGCTTGCAGTCGAGGCACCCCCACCCGGCCGAGCGGCACTTATCGGCAACCTCCGCTACCGTCTCCGCCGGGGAGAAATGCTGGTGCAGCGTGTACAGATTGCATTTCTCCGGATCCCCCGGGTCGGACCGCGTTACGCGCGCGGGATCGGTCTTGGCTGGGCGTAGGCGCTCCCAGATCCGATCCGGTTCCTCGAGGATCCCCACCGTGTTTCCCAGACTCTTCGACATCTTGGCGCCGCCGTCCAACCCCAAGATGCGGCGCGCCTGGCCAACCCGAGCCTCGGGCTCGGGGAAGAACCCCGCCCCATAGCGAGCGTTCCACTTTCGGGCGATCTCGCGCATGAGTTCCACGTGCTGCAACTGATCTTCACCGACGGGAACGGTATCGGCTTTGTAGAGCAGCACGTCGGCGGCCTGCAGGACCGGGTAACTGAGCAGACCCGACAGCACGCTTTCCTGGCGTTGGGCCTTGTCCTTAAATTGCGTCATCCGCTCCAGCTCCCCCAGCGGAGTAACCGTCAGGAACACCCAGCACAGCTCGGTATGCTCGGGCACGTGCGATTGCACGAAGAGGACGCACTTCTCCGGATCGATGCCGGCCGCCAAAAGCCCGACCGCCATCTCGAGCGTTCGCGACTCGAGCATCGATGCGTCGTAATCCTGCGTGATCGCGTGGTAGTCCACGATGCAGATAAAACACTCGTGCTGATGCTGAAGCTCGACCCAATTGCGGACCGCGCCGAGGTAGTTCCCGATATGCAGCTCGCCGGAAGGCTGGATCCCCGAAAAAATGCGCGACATGGACTCAAGCTAGAAGCTCACTGAGGGGGCCGCAAGGTGCTACCAAATCATGACTTACTGGAACTTGCCGCCACGGCGGCGGACCGTGCGGCCCGCTACATACGGAGCGTCCCGCGACCCCGGGATCCCGAGGGGTGGCAGCGAAAGGGATTCAGTGATTTCGTGACCGAAGTTGATCGGGAAGCCGAGCGCCTGGTCACGGAGACGCTCCTGAGCGGGGCCCCGGAGTCGGTGATCCAGGGCGAGGAACTGAGTCCGGACCAGGACCAATCTGCGGACCTGCTGTGGATTGTCGATCCGTTGGACGGGACCACGAATTACCTGCACGGGTATCCAGCGTATGCCGTGAGCATCGCCGCGATGACCGGGGGACGGCTCGCCGCCGGCATCGTGGTCGACGTCCCGCACGGCATTACGTACCGGGCCACCGCTGGCGGGGGTTCCTGGCGCAACGGGGATCGCATTGCGGTCTCTCGTCTCTCAGATCCCGCCGACGCGTTGATTGGCACTGGATTCCCCTTTAAAACGCCGGAGGTACTCCCGCAGTACCTCCGGCAGTTTACCGCGCTGCTCCGGGTCACCGGTGGCGTGCGCCGGGGGGGGTCGGCGGCCCTGGATCTCATCGACGTCGCCCTCGGACGGCTAGACGGGTTCTGGGAGCTGCACTTGGCACCGTGGGACGTCGCCGCCGGTACGCTGATCGTTCGTGAGGCCGGCGGCGTCGTGACAAACACGGAAGGTTCGGAGGACGTCGTGACACACGGTCCGATCGTCGCCGGAAACGGCACCCTACAGGCCTGGCTGCTCGAGACACTGCGACGACCACTGTGACCGCCCTCGTCGAGTGCGTACCGAATTTCAGCGAGGGTCGGGACGGCGACGTGCTCACCGCGCTCAGCGCAACCATCCGGGGTGTGCAGGGCGTGCACCTGCTGGACGTTCACGCCGACCACTGGCATCACCGATCGGTGTTCACATTCGTGGGACCACCCGACGCTGTCCTCGAGGCCGCGTTCCGGGCGGCTCGCACCGCCACCGACCGGATCGATCTCTCCACGCATGAAGGGGTGCACCCCCGAATCGGGGCCACCGACGTCGTCCCATTCGTCCCGCTCGAGGGCGCAGCGATGGATCAGTGCGTTTCGCTCGCGACCCGGCTGGCCGAACGTATCGGCTCGGAGCTGCAGATTCCCGCGTTTCTTTACGGGCGGGCTGCCTCCCGGCCGGAGCGGGAGACGCTCGCCCCGATGCGGCGCGGCGGGATCACCGGGCTCGAGAAGCGGATGCGGTCCGACCCTGCAATGGCGCCAGATAGCGGGCCCGGCCAGCTGCATCCCACGGCTGGGGCGATTGCGGTCGGCGCCCGGGACGTCCTGGTGGCATTCAACGTCAATCTCGAGACCGACGATGTCGATACCGCCGAGCGTATCGCGCGCGAGATCCGAGCCTCGTCAGGCGGGATGCCGCACGTGCAAGCCCGAGGCCTGCTCGTTGCCGGGCGGGCGCAGGTTTCCATGAATCTGCTGAACATCGACGTCACGCCTCCGGCCGCGGTACTCGAGGCAATTGCCTCCAGGGCTGCCGAGCAGGGAACCGGTGTCGCGAACAGCGAAGTCGTCGGACTGATTCCCGAGCGAGGGATTCTGCAAGCCGGGATCTCCTCCCTCGAGCTGTCCGCGTCAACCGAACGACTCCTGCTCGAACGCCGCGTGCGGCAAGCGGTCTGCGGGGATTTAGATCCCTGGATCACACGGTTGGCGGCTGGATCCCCGCTCCCAGGCGGAGGCGCGGCCGCCGCGATGGCCGGCACGCTGGCCGCCGCGTTGGCGGGAATGGTGAGCCGGCTGGCGATGCGCCGCCTTGTCTCACCTGGTTCATCGGGAACGGAGCATGACGAGCTGGCTGCCCGCGCTGACAAGCTGCGACAGTCGTTGTACGCGCAGGCAGAAGCCGACGAGCAGACCTACCGCCGGTTTCTAGCCCTCGGGGAAAGGAGGGGGGCCGAGGCCGAGGCGCCGTCGAGGTCAACGTGGCGTTGATGAGCCGTCCTGAAGCGGGCGCGAAATGGCGGGAGGAGGCGAGACGCCTGGCCGCTCAGACCGACGAGGCAGCCGCGGCGGCGGTCCGTGCGGCGATTAGACCCGGGCTGGAGCCGTAACCGCCGTTAGAATCCGCGGACCATCTGGCTCGATGGCTACCGTGTGTTCGAAGTGGGCGGACAATGAGCCGTCAACGGTAACCACCGTCCAGCGGTCATTGAGGGTGCGGATGTCGGGCCGGCCGGCGTTGATCATCGGCTCGATCGCGATCGTCATGCCGATCACGAGCCGGGGACCGCGCTTCGGCTTCCCGTAATTCGGAATCTGCGGTTCCTCGTGGAAGCTGGTCCCGATCCCGTGACCTACGAGCTCGCGCACAACGCTGTAGCCAGCGTCCTCGGCGGTGTGTTGGACGGCGTGCCCGATGTCGCCCACGTGGTTTCCGACGACCGCGACGCGAACACCAGCATCGAGGGCCTTCCGGGTCACGCTGAGCAGTCGTTCCGTACTGTTACTCAATTCGCCTACGCCGATCGTCGTTGCCGAGTCCGCATGGAGCCCGTCAACGCACACACCGCAATCCACACTGATGATGTCTCCGTCGCGAAGGACGCGGGAATCCGATGGAATCCCGTGAACGATCTCCTCATTGATCGACGTGCAGAGGGAGGCCGGGAATTCGTAGAGTCCCTTGAACGATGGGCGCGCACCCGGGTGGCTCCGGATGAACTCTTCCGCGAGCTCGTCCAGGTCACCGGTGCTCATTCCCGGCTGTGCTCGAGAAGCGGCGAGAGCGAGCGTGTCCGCAACGATCCGCCCAGCTTCGGCCATCGTCTCGATCTCGCGCGCCGACTTGATCGTAATCACGTCTCCAAAACTCCAGCTACACGTTGTGCGACTTCCTCGATCGTACCCGTCGCGGGGACTTCCAGCAGCAGATCCCGTTTCTGGTAGAACTCGATCAGTGGCTGCGTTTGTTCCCTGTAGACCGCCAGTCGCTTTTGAAACGCCGCCGGCGTGTCATCCGCCCGGCCTTCGGCCCTGGCGCGCCCCTTCATGCGGTCGAGTAGCTCTGAATCCGGCACTTCCAGGCTGACCACGAAATCGACCCGTTTGTCCCGCTCACCCAGCAACCGCCCCACGGCCTCTGCCTGAGCGATCGTGCGGGGAAACCCGTCCATGATGATCCCATCCTGGGCCTGCTGAGACGCGAGCACCTCTTCGATCAAACCCAGAATCACGTCGTCGGGGACGAGTAGTCCTTTCTCCATGAACGACTTGGCCCGCTTCCCAAGGGGCGTCCCATCGGCCACGGCGGCCCTCAACAGATCTCCCGTTGAGACTCGGGGGGAGCCAGTGCCCTTTGCAAGAATAGCGCCCTGTGTGCCCTTTCCGGAACCCGGCGGGCCAAGCAATACGACGTTCACGAGCGAGAAAAGCAGGACCGGTATACCTGCATGGACTACATGTACCGCTTGCGCCCGCGGAACTTGATGCGGCCACGCTTCATGAAGTCGTCGTAGTGCCGCAGGTGCAGGTGCTGCTGCACCTGGACGACCGTATCGAGCCCAACACCCACGACGATCAGAAGAGCGGTGCCTCCGAAGAAGAACGGGACATTGAACGCGTTCAGCACGAAGAATGGCAGCAGCGCGACAATACAGAGAAACACCGAGCCCGGCAGGGTAACGCGCGTGAGCACTTCGTCGATGTAGTCGGCCGTCGCCGCTCCTGGTTTGACCCCCGGGATGAACCCGCCCTGTTTCTTCAGGTTCTCCGCCAAATCGACTGGATTGAAGATGATCGACGTGTAGAAATACGTGAAAAAGATGACGAGGATCGCGTAGCTCACGTAGTACGCCGTCGTGCCGGGCCCGAACGCGTCAGCGAGGGCGCGCAGGTAGGGAACGTTGCTGAAGGTCGCGAGCGTTCCCGGAACGATGATGATCGATTGTGCGAAGATGATGGGCATCACCCCGGCCGAATTGATTCGAATCGGAATGAAGGTCTTTTGGCCCTCCCTGATGCGGCCTCGACCCATAACCTTCCGCGGAATCTGAATAGGGATCCGGCGGGAGGCGACGGTGATGGCGATCACCCCACCCACGACGCCGATCATTACCGCCAGCAAGACGATCAAGCGAAACGTGTCGATCACGCCGGTTTGCAGGAAGGCGATCGTCTGGAACAGCCCTGGTAGCATGCCCTCCATGATCGAAAAGAAAATGAGGAGACTCATGCCGTTCCCAATCCCGCGTTCGGTGATCTGCTCGCCAAGCCACATGACGAACACGGCACCCGTCGTGAGGGTTAGGATCGTCGTCAGTCGGAACCCCCATCCGGGAATCGAGACGGCGCCCTGAAGCGATTCCGTGAAGATCGCGAATCCGTAGGCCTGGAAGAGCGAGAGGACCACCGTGGTATAGCGGGTCCATTGCGTGATTTTCTTTCTCCCCTCCTCTTCCTTCTGCAGCTTGTCGATGTACGGGAATACGGCACCCGCAAGCTGGAACATGATCGATGCTGAGATATACGGCATGATCCCCAGCGCCAGGACGGTTGCACGAGAAAGACCGCCCCCAACGAAGAGATCGTAGACACCGAAAAGAGTCTGCGAGCCCTGATTGCGAACGAAATCGGCGAGCACCTGCACATTGACGCCCGGCGTGGCGATATGGGCCCCACCCCGATAGACTGCCAGACACATCAGGGTGAAGAGCAGCTTGCCTTTCAGTTCCGGAGGGAATCGGAGCAGGTTGTTCAAACGTGGCGCGGTCATCCGCTAGTCCTCGATGCGGCCACCGGCTCGTTCGATCTTGGTGCGAGCGCTCGCCGACAGTGAGCAGCCGCGAACGACATACGCCTTGTCCACGTCACCCACCGCGAGGATCTTGACCGGACGTGTCGCATGGCTCACGAGCCCCCGCGACAGCAGCTCGGCCGGCGCCACGTCCGCTCCGGGCAGTTTCGCGAGATCCCGAAGGTTCACGACCTGCGCGGGGACCCGCGCCGGATTGGTGAACCCGCGCTTCGGGACACGCCGGCTGAGGGGCATCTGGCCACCCTCGAATCCTCGACGGACGTTCCCGCTCTTCCGCGATCCCTGTCCCTTGTGCCCGCGACCCCCAGTCTTCCCGAGGCCGGAACCCGGACCACGTCCTTTCCGCTTTCCGGCTGTCGTGGCCTTCGGCGGTGCCTTGAGGTTGTGGAGCCCGAGGCTCGGCTGGTTTGCCACTACGCCTCCTCGGTGGTGACGCGGACGAGATGCCGGACCTTGTCGATCATGCCCCGAACCGATGGGTTGTCTACCACGGTAATCTCATCTTGATGATGGCGTAGTCCCAGCGCCCGCAGGGTACGCCGGTACGTCGCCGCGTGACCGATTCCCGAGCGAATCTGCCGTACGCGCAGGCGGGCGGCGCTACTGGCCTTCTTAGTCGCGCGCTTGCGCGGTTTGCGGGCGGCCGCCCCAGCATCAGGTTTCGTCTGCTTGGGCAATACGGGCCTCCTGACGCGACCGGTAGTCGATCTCACCGGGGTCGATTCCCCGTTCACGCGCGAGCTGGTCGGCAGTCACCAGGCGAGTCAGCCCGTCGACGACCGCGCGTACCATGTTGTTCGGGTTGGGTGAGCCAAGCGACTTGGTCAGAATATCGCTAATGCCCGCGCACTCGAGAACGGCCCGGACCGGACCGCCGGCAATCACCCCAGTCCCGGAGCTGGCCGGCTTGAGCAGCACCCGGCCGGCGCCATGGGTACCGATGATCTCGTGGGGGACGGTCGTCCCCTCGCGCGGCACGGCCACCATGCCCTTCCGGGCGGCCTCGACCGCTTTGCGCACAGCCTCGGACACTTCGTTCGCCTTCCCCGTCGCGACACCGACCTGCCCACTACCGTCACCAACTGCCACGAGCGCATTGAACGAAAAACGCCGCCCACCCTTGACTACTTTCGCCACGCGATTGATCGCAATGACGTTCTCCACCAAGTCTGAATCACGATCGCGGCGATCCCGCCGCGGTCCCCGATCTCGATCCGCCATCCGTTAGAACTCCAATCCGCCGTCGCGCGCGCCCTCGGCAACCGCGCGCACTCGACCATGGTAGGGGTAGCCGGCCCGGTCGAAGACGACCCGCTTGATCCCGCGCTCCTGCGCCTTTGAGGCGACTAGCTTCCCCACGGCAAAGCTCACCCCCACCTTGCCCGGCTTCTCTTTCGAAAGTCCATCCGACAAATCACTGACCCCGACCAGGGTGCGACCTTCATCATCGTCGACGACCTGTGCATAGACGTGCCGCAGCGAGCGGTAGACCGCCAGCCGGGGCCGATCAGCGGTACCACCCACCTTCTTCCGCACACGCCGGTGCCGGCGCGCTCGCCGCTGTCGGCGTGTTTTTGGCTTGTGGACGCTCCTCATGCCTTTGCTCCCGTCTTTCCGGCCTTCCGCCGGACCTGCTCACCCTGGTACCGGATACCCTTCCCCTTGTACGGCTCAGGTGGCCTCACCCGCCGAATCTCGGCGGCTACGTGTCCGACCAGCTGCTTGTCCACTCCCTCGACCACGAGCTGCGTGGGGCTCTCGACTGAAATCTTGATCCCAGGCGGAGCCGGATAGTCGACGGGATGCGAGTAACCAACGACAAGCCGTATCCCTGCCCCCTTGGACTCCGCCTTGTATCCCACTCCCTGGATCTCGAGTGACTTCCGGAATCCGCTCGTGACCCCGTCGATCATGTTCTGGACCAACGATCTGGTGAGGCCATGGAGGGCGCGGTGGCGCTTCTCTTCCGAGGGTCGCGACACCGTCACCCGGTTGTCGTCCAGCGCGACCGTCATCTCCGGATGCAGGTCTCGCTGCAGCTCCCCCTTTGGCCCCTTGACGGTCACGTGATTCCCGTCCAGCGTGACCGACACACCGGCTGGGACGTCCACGGGCTTCTTACCGATGCGCGACATTCGCCCCTCCCTACCAGAGCACGGCGAGCAACTCGCCACCGACGTGCGCCCGGCGGGCCTCCCGATCGCTCATGACACCGCGCGGCGTAGACAGAATGGCCATGCCGAGGCCGTTCTTGATTTGGGGAATGTCACGCACCCGTACGTATCGTCGCAGGCCAGGTGCCGACACACGCTGTAACTCCCGTATCACGAAGTTCTCCCCGTGATACTTGAGGTAGATGCGGAGCAATCCGTGTCGGCCGTCGTCCAACACCTTGTAGGCTTCGACGTAGCGGTTCTCGGCGAGGAGACGAGCAATCTCCGTTTTGAGCTTGGAGACTGGGATGTCGACTCGCCGATGCCCCGCCTGGCCGGCATTGCGAATGCGTGTCAGCATGTCTGCAACGGGATCGGTCATACTCATAGCACTTCGATCCTGTCCTTTACCAACTGGATTTGCGGACGCCCGGAATCTCGCCGCGGAGCGCCAGGTCCCTGAAACAAATACGGCAGATTCCGAACTTCTTCAGATATCCGCGAGCGCGGCCGCATCGCTGACAACGGCTGTACTTCCGCACGCCGTATTTCGGAGTCCGCTTCGCTTTCTCGATGAGGCACCGTTTCGCCATGAAAGCCCCCTATCAGATCAAGACCGGCACGTCGCCGCGGAATGGCATGCCCATTTCACGCAGCAGCGCCATCGCGACGTCGTCTCGGCCTGCGGTCGTCACGAACGTGATGTCCATGCCGTGGATCTTGACGACCTTGTCATAGTCGATCTCCGGAAACACCATCTGCTCCTTCACACCCAGCGTGTAATTCCCACGACCGTCGAAGGAGCGAGTCGGCAGACCGCGAAAGTCCCGGAACCGCGGGACCGTGATGTTAATGAATCGATCCAAAAACTCGTACATCCGGGCGCCGCGAAGAGTGACCGTCGCTCCCACCGCCATCCCTTCGCGCAGCGAGAAATTGGAAATGGCCCGCTTCGCCCGCGTGATTACCGGTCGCTGTCCCGTGATTGCGGCAAGCTCCTCGACGGCGACCTCTAACAACTTCGGGTTCTTTGGCGCCTCTCCGATGCCGACGTTGAGCACGATCTTATCCAGCTTCGGGATCTCGTGCGGATTCGAGAACCCGAATTGCTGCCCCAGCTTGTCTCGGACCGTGGCCGTGTAGTAGTCCCCGAGCCTCGGACGAGGAGGCGGCTCGGCTGGCGTCGCCGCCGCCTTCGCGTCCGTGGCCTTCGCCTTTGTCTTTGCCTTTGCCATCCGTCCTACCGGTTTCTCGGAATCGGCTGGCCGGACCTCACACTCAGCCGCTCCACGGTTCCGTCTTTGTCGACCTGTCGCCGCACTCGAGTTGGATCGCCCGATTTCGGGTCCAGCAGCATCACGTTCGAGACGTGTATCGGCGCCGCAAGCTCGACGATGCCGCCTTCATCCGTTGCGGTCGGTCGCTTGTGGCGCTTGACCACGTTCACACCCTCGACGACAACCCGGTTCTTTTTGGGCAGCACTCGAAGAACCACGCCTTCCCGTCCGGCCGCATCCCCGCTGATCACGCGAACCTTGTCTCCCTTCGTGATGTGCATCTTGGGAGGCCGGGGATCTTTCGGCTTGATGCGCCTTCCTTTCTTATAGACGAGCGGTTTCATCTACAAAACCTCCGGCGCCAGCGAGACGATCTTCATGAAGCGCTTTTCGCGCAACTCCCGTCCCACGGGTCCGAAGATGCGCGTCGCGCGCGGTTCGCCAGTGTCGGTGATGAGCACCGCGGCGTTCTCGTCGAACCGGATGTAGCTGCCATCGCGCCGGCGGGTTTCCTTGGCCGTTCGCACGACAACGGCCTTGGCCACCTCGCCCTTTTTGATCTGTCCGGCCGGCAACGCGTCCTTTATCGTGACAACAACGATGTCGCCGAGGCCCGCATAGCGGCGCTTGCTTCCCCCGAGCACGCGGATGACGAGCGCCCGCCGGGCACCAGAGTTGTCGGCGATCCTGAGGATCGATTCCTGCTGCACCATCGTCCGCTCTCCGCCTTATTGCGCCCGCGTGACCACTTCCACGACCCGCCAGCGTTTCGTCTTCGATAGCGGCCGGGTCTCCATGATGCGTACGAGGTCTCCGGTTTTGGATCCTTTGTCGTCGTGCGCCTTCACACGCTTGCTCCGCGTAACCCGCTTGCCGTAGAGCGGATCGGCAAAGCGCCGAGTCAGCAACACCACGACCGTCTTGTCCATCCGGTCGCCGATGACCTTGCCCGTGCGGACCTTTCGGCCGCCGCGGGTCGCCGTCTCCGATGTCATGTCGCCCTTTCTCGTAAAACCGTCCGAATGCGCGCGATATTGCGCCGGAGAACGCGAATCTGAGCCGTGTTTTCAATGGCCTCCGTCGCCGAACGGAACGTCAACCGGAAGCGGGCCTCCCGCAGCTTCGCCAGCTCCGCCCGCAATTCCTCATCGGAGAGTTCGCGAAGTTGCTCGCCACGCACGGACCTGCTTTCCGGATCGCTCAGCGCCATCGTCTCACACTCCTTCTCGGACGACGAAACGCGTCCGGACCGGGAGCTTTGCGGACGCCCGCTTCAACGCGCGCTTGGCCACGTCCTCCTTGATGCCCTCCAGCTCGAACATCACGCGTCCCGGCTTCACCACGGCGACCCACCCCTCGGGATTCCCCTTCCCCTTACCCATTCTGGTTTCCGCCGGTTTCTTCGTGATGGGCTTGTCCGGGAAAATGCGAATCCAGACCTTGCCACCCCGCTTCATCTCCCGTGTCAGCGCGACACGAGCCGCCTCGATCTGCCGACTGGAGATCCATCCCGGGTCGAGACTCATGAGTCCAAAGTGCCCAAACGCGACCGTATTGCCACGCGTAGCAAACCCCTTGGTTCGCCCCTTCATTTGCTTGCGGTACTTCACGCGCTTCGGCGCCAGCATCCCTCAGGCTCCTGTGCTATACGTGCGGCCGCGCGCGTCTTCGACGACCTCGCCCTTGAAGATCCAGACCTTCACGCCGATGGTGCCGTACGTCGTCTTGGCCGTGCTCGTGGCGTAGTCGACGTCCGCACGCAATGTGTGCAGAGGCACCCGGCCCTCGTGATATCCTTCGGTACGCGCTATCTCGGCCCCCCCCAAACGCCCGGAGGTCCTGAGTTTGATGCCCTGGGCACCCATGCGAGACGCGCTCTGGACCGCTCGCTTCATGGCTCGCCGAAAGGACACCCGCTGAGTGAGCTGATGCGCCACGCTGTCCGCGACGAGCTGCGCGTCAAGCTCCGGCCGCTTGATCTCTTCGACGTTGATACCCACTTCCTTGTTGGTCAGCTGGGCCAACTCATCCCTGAGCTTATCGACCTCCGCGCCGCGCTTTCCGATCACGACCCCGGGACGGCCGGTGAAGATCGTTACGGTCACCTTGCCGGGTTTGCGCTCGATATGCACGTCCGAAATCGCGGCGTGCGCGAGCCGCGTCTTCAAGTACTTCCGGATGAGCTCGTCCTCTCGCAGGAGCGTCGGGAAGTCCCTGCCCGCGTACCATCGGGACCGCCATGGCTTGATCACACCGAGACGGAAACCGTAGGGATGGGTTTTCTGGCCCACTACTCCTCCTTGGCGGCCACGCGAATCTCGACGTGGCTCATGCGTTTCCGAATCGGCGCCGCCCTGCCCTGTGCGGCCGGACGATACCGTCTCAGCGTTCGACCCTCATTCACCACCGCGTAGTCCACGTACAACCGATCGACGTCGAAGGCCGTGTTGTTTCGCTGCGCGTCCTGTTCGGCATTCGCCACAGCGGAGTGCAGGACCTTCTCGATCTGCTTAGCGGCTCCCTTCTTCGAGAAGCGCAGCAGGGCGTAGGCCTCATTCACGTTCTTGCCCCGAATCGTGTCGATCACGAGCCGCATCTTGCGTGCGGACTGCCGCACACCTCGCTGGATCGCCCGGGTTGCCATACTACTTCGGGCCGCCTGCCTCAGCCTTGCGGTCCGCAGCGAGCCTTCCGCTGTGGCCGCGGAACAGACGCGTGGGAGCAAACTCACCCAGCTTGTGCCCCACCATGTTCTCCGTGATGTAGACCGGGATATACTTGTTGCCGTTGTGTACCGCGATCGTGTGTCCGACGAACTCTGGTGTGATCGTCGATGAGCGTGACCACGTCTTGAACACCCGCTTCTCGTTCCGCTCGTTGAGCGCGTGAATCTTCAAGAACAGCGATTCCTCGACATACGGCCCCTTCTTGATGCTCCTAGCCATCCGTACCGACCCTCCTACTTAGTCGCTTTCCCGCGCTTTCGCCCGCGGACGATGAGCTTTTGACTCGCCTTCTTGCGGTGCCGCGTCTTCTTTCCTTCCGGCTTCCCCCACGGGCTCGTCGGCGGGCGTCCGCCGGACGTCCTACCCTCGCCCCCGCCCAGGGGATGGTCGACGGGATTCATTGCGACGCCCCGAACGTGCGGTCGCCGCCCCAGCCAGCGGGTCTTCCCCGCCTTGCCGATGCGAATGAGCTCGTGCTCAGCGTTACCCACCTCGCCAATAGTCGCAATACACTCCTGCCGCACCATGCGGATCTCCCCGCTCCGGAGCTTGAGCGTCACGTGGTGGCCCTCTTTCGCCATCACCTGCGCACCAGTTCCGGCCGCCCGACAGAGTTGGGCTCCCTTGCCGATCTTCAACTCGATGCAATGGACGGTCGTACCAAGCGGCATCTCTCGAAGCGGCATGGCGTTGCCCGTGCGGATATCGCTACCAGGTCCCGCGACGACGGTGTCGCCCACGCGAAGCCCGCGGGGATGGATGATGTACCGCTTCTCACCATCCGCATAGACCACCAGCGCGATCCGGGCAGTCCTATTGGGGTCGTACTCGATCTCCGCAACCCGGCCCGGCACTCCCAGCTTGTTGCGTTTGAAGTCGATCCGCCGATACCGTCGTTTGTGACCGCCCCCGCGATGGCGCACCGTGAGGTGGCCCTTGTTGTTCCGCCCGCCGTGCTTCCGCAGCGGGGCGACGAGCGACGACTCGGGCTCGGACCGAGTGATCTCGGCGAAATCCGACACCGATCGTGAGCGTGTCGCCGGAGTTACCGGTCGGAACTGTCGCAGGCCCATGCTCTAGCCCTCGAAGACGTCGATGGAATCTTCTTCGTGCAAGCGCACGAAGGCCTTCTTCCAGCGCGGGCGCCTGCCCTCGGACCGCCCCATCGTACGGCGCTTGGAACGCTGTTGAAGGGTACGAACGTGGATCACCCGGACACCGAAGAGCTCCTCCACCGCGGCCCGTATGTCGCGCTTGGTCGCCTGTGGGTGCGCCTCGAACGTGTATTCCTTCCGGGCCGCGAACGCCGCCGACGACTTTTCCGTCACCACCGGGCGAAGCACGACACCGAACAGATCAGGCATCGCCGCCTCCCTTCGTCTTGCCGCCGCGCGTTCCCTTCTTGGCCACCCGCTTCGTGCTCTTCTGTTTCGGAGCGGCAGCCTTGGCACGCTTCACCGCTTTGCCCTTACTCCGAGCTTGCGTCGCCTTCTTCGCCCGCTTCTCCCGCGCAGTGGGCTTCTTCGCCGCCGAGCCGGCAATCGCGTGACCTCCGATCGCGTCCTCCTCAACCACCAGCACGTCCGCCCAGAGTAGGTCGTATGCCGCAGCCTCCGTATAGGGCAGCACTCGTACGCGTGGAATGTTGCGGCTCGACCGGTAGACGTCGGGGCGATGACCCGTGGTCAGCAAACACACCTTTCGACCGGTCAAGCCGAGCTTAGCGAGCAAGCCAGCCACTTCCCGCGTTTTCGGCTCCTCGAGCGCCAGACGCTCGATGACGTACAGCGCTCCGTCGCGCGCGCGCGCGTTCAGCGCGGAAACGCGGGCTAGGCGGCGCACCTTGCGCGGAACATCTGTTCGATAGCTCCGCGGATGCGGGCCAAAGACGACGCCGCCACCCCGAAAATGCGGAGCGCGGATGGATCCCTGCCGCGCGCGACCCGTGCCCTTCTGGCGCCAGGGTTTCTGGCCGCCGCCGGACACCTCGCTCTTCGTCTTCGTCGCGTGTGTCCCATGACGCCGGTTCAACAAATGGGCGCGCACCGACTGGTGGAGCACGGCCTCGTTAACCACGCCGTTGAATTCGTCCGGCAGCGCATAGCTACCCCTGGGCTGAGCCGACGACGAGAAGTGCTGGGCCTCAAGCATACCGGCTGCTTCCTCCCTGCTTCTTGACGAGGACGATCCCCGTTGCCGGGCCCGGCACGGCCCCTCTGACGAATAGCAGGTTCCGCTCCGCATCGACCCGCACGACGCTGAGGCCCAGCGCGGTCCGGCGGACGGATCCCATGTGACCCGGCATCTTCTTGCCCTTGATGACGCGCGACGGATTCGTACCCGGCCCGAGGCTCCCCGTCCGGCGGTGGCGCGTATTCCCATGGGAAGCCGGCCCGCCGCTGAATCCGTATCGCTTCACGACTCCTTGAAATCCCTTACCCTTGCTCGTTCCCACGACTTTCACGATCTCGCCGGGCTCGAAGATGTCGACGCGAATCACCTCTCCAATTGCCGGTGGCTCCCCAGCCGACACGTCAAACCGTCGAATGATCCGCGGCGCCGTCTCGAGACTGGCTGCCTTGACATGGCCACGCATCGCCCGTGTCGTGCGCTTGGCTTTGCGATTCCCGAACGCGAGTTCCACCGCCGGTGCGCCCCCGCCCGACGACCGGACGTGGATGACGGGGCACGGTCCGGCCTCGATGACCGTCACCGGGGTTACCCGCCCCTCCGCGTCGTACACGCGCGTCATGCCAAGCTTGCGACCGATGATGCCGTTCATGGACTATTCGACCTTGATCTCGACATCGACGCCCGCTGGCAGATCGAGCTTCGTGAGCGCATCCACGGTTTGGGATCGAGAATCCGTGATGTCTATCAAGCGCTTGTGCGTCTTCAGTTCGAATTGCTCCCGGCTCTTCTTGTCAATGTGCGGACTCCGGAGCACCGTCCAGCGCTGAATCTTGGTAGGAAGTGGGATTGGCCCGGACACCTTCCCTCCAGTCTTCTCAACGGTGCGCACGATGTCGGCTGCCGCCTGATCGAGTACCGCGTGATCGAACGCTTTCAGTCGAATTCTGATTTGACCGGCCATCGCTTGGTCTCAGTCCGTTCGTGGCTCGCGTTAGGCCAGGATTTTAGTGACGACGCCGGCGCCGACGGTGCGGCCGCCTTCGCGGATCGCGAAGCGCAGCCCGTCTTCCATCGCGATCGGCGTGATCAACGTAATCGTCATCTTCGTGTTATCCCCCGGCATCACCATCTCCACCCCGCCCGGCAACTCCACCGACCCCGTCACATCCGTCGTCCGAAAGTAAAACTGCGGCCGATACCCCTTGAAAAACGGCGTGTGCCGCCCCCCCTCCTCCTTCGTCAACACATATACCTCCGCCTCAAACTCCGTGTGCGGCGTCACCGAGCCCGGCTTCGCCAACACCATCCCCCGCTCCACCTCCGTCTTCTCCACCCCCCGCAACAATAACCCCACGTTGTCTCCCGCCTGCCCGTCGTCCAATAACTTCCGAAACATCTCCACCCCCGTCACCACCGTCTTCCGCTCCGCCCCAAACCCCACCAACTCCATCTCCTCCCCCACCTTCACTCGCCCTCGCTCCACCCGCCCCGTCGCCACCGTCCCCCGGCCCGTAATCGAAAACACATCCTCCACCGGCATCAAAAACGGCTTGTCCACCTCCCGCTCCGGCACCGGAATGTAGGCGTCCAAGGCCGCCAATAACTCCCCCACCGACTTCCCCCACTCCGACCCCGAATCCTCACTCTCCAACGCCTTCAACGCCGACCCCTTGATCACCGGCACCGCATCCCCCGGAAACTCATAACTGCTCAACAACTCCCGCACCTCCAACTCCACCAACTCCAATAACTCCGGATCATCCACCATATCGACCTTGTTCAAGTACACCACCACGTATGGCACATTCACCTGCCGCGCCAACAAAATGTGCTCCCGCGTCTGCGGCATCGGCCCGTCCGCCGCACTCACCACCAAGATCGCCCCATCCATCTGCGCCGCACCCGTGATCATGTTCTTCACATAATCCGCGTGCCCCGGACAGTCCACATGCGCATAATGCCGCTCCGCCGTGCTGTACTCCACGTGCGCCGTCGCAATCGTAATCCCCCGCTCCCGCTCCTCCGGCGCCTTGTCAATCGCATCAAACGCGACATAGTCCGCCAGCCCCACCTTCGACTGCAACAACGTGATCGCCGCCGTCAACGTCGTCTTCCCATGATCCACATGCCCAATCGTCCCCACATTCACATGCGGCTTCGTCCGCTCAAACTTCGCCTTGGCCATGATCGCGTTCCTCTATCCCCTGATCTTGCTGATGATCTCGTCCGCCTTGGATTTCGGCACTTCCGAGTACTGCGAAAACTCCATCGAATAGGTCGCTCGCCCCTGCGTCATCGATCGGAGCACCGTCGAATAGCCGAACATCTCGCCGAGCGGCACACTGGCCGCGATGACCTGCGCGCTCCCTCGCTGCGTCATGCCGCCAATCTTCCCGCGCCGACCGCTCAGGTCGCCCATGACGTCCCCCATGTAGTCAGCCGGGGTCACCACCTCGACGTCCATGACTGGCTCCAAGAGCACGGGCTTCGCCCGACCCGCAGCCTCCTTGAACCCCATCGAGCCGGCGATTCGGAACGCTACCTCGCTGGAGTCGACGTCGTGCGAGCTTCCGTCGATTAGCTCGACTCGGACATCAACAACCGGATAGCCGGCAAGCACGCCGTTCTCGAGCGCCGCCTTGACACCCTGCTCGACCGGGCCGATGTACTCGCGCGGCACGGCCCCCCCAACGATCTTGTCCTCGAAAGCAAACCCATGTCCCGGCTCCGTGGGCTCCAGATTGATGACCACGTGGCCGTACTGCCCGCGGCCGCCCGACTGCCGCACGAATTTCCCCTCGACGGCCTCGACCCGTTCGCGGACCGTTTCCCGATAAGCAACTTGCGGGCGACCCACGTTCGCTTCGACCTTGAACTCCCGGCGCATCCGGTCGACGAGCACCTCGAGGTGCAACTCGCCCATCCCGGAGATGATGGTCTGTCCGGTTTCGGGATCCGAGCGTACATGAAAGGTGGGGTCTTCCTCTGCCAGCTTCTGGAGCGCGACACCCAGCTTGTCCTGGTCCGCCTTCGTTTTAGGCTCGATCGCCACGGAGATCACGGGCTCCGGAAACCGCATGACCTCGAGGATGATCGGGTCGTCCTTGTCGCACAGGGTATCACCCGTGCGGGTCTCCTTCAGCCCGATCGCCGCGCCGATATCGCCCGCGCGTACCTGTTCGATCTCCTCTCGCTTGTTCGCGTGCATCTGCAACAGCCGTCCAACCCGCTCGCGGCGGTCTTTGCTCGAGTTGTAGACGTAGGAACCGGCGTTGAGAGCTCCCGAATACACCCGGAAGAATGTCAACTTCCCGACGTAGGGATCGGTGGCGATCTTGAAGGCCAGCGCGCTGAACGGTGCCTCGTCCGAAGGGGAGCGCTTCACGAACGTATCGTCGTGATGTGGCAGGTGCCCCGATATTGCGGGGACATCAAGCGGGCTCGGGAGGTAGTCGATAACTCCGTCCAGCAGGCGCTGGATGCCCTTGTTCTTGAATGCGGCCCCGCAGAACACCGGGACGATGTGTCCGTCCACGGTCGCGGTTCGCACCGCCCGCCGGACCTCCCCCTCGCTCAGCTCCTGGCCCTCGAGGTATTTCTTGAGCAACTCCTCATCGTGCTCGACGGCCGCTTCGATCAATTGATGCCTGAGCCCCGCGGTACGCTCCCGGAATGCTTCGGGAATGGGGCTCTCGACCCATTTGACGCCCAGAGATTCGTCGTCGTACACGACCTCGACCTGGCGCACCACGTCGATGAGACCGGTAAACAGCTCGCCGGAGCCCAGTGGGAACTGCACGGGATAGGCCTTGGCGCCGAGCTGGTCCCGTACCATGGAAAGGCAGCGGTCGAAATCAGCCCCGACTCGGTCCATCTTGTTCACGAAGACGATGCGCGGCACCCGGTACCGATCGGCCTGACGCCAGACGGTCTCGGTTTGCGGCTCGACCCCGCCGACCGCATCGAGGATGGCGATCGCCCCGTCGAGGACCCTAAGCGAGCGCTCGACCTCTACCGTGAAATCCACGTGCCCGGGCGTGTCGATGATATTGATCTGGTAGACATCGTCTGACCGCTGCCACTCGCAATAGGTGGCGGCCGAGGTGATCGTGATCCCCCGCTCCTGCTCCTGTTCCATCCAATCCATCGTCGCGGTTCCCTCGTGGACCTCACCGATTTTGTAGGTGCGGCCGGCATAGTAGAGAATCCGCTCGGTGGTGGTCGTCTTCCCGGCATCGATGTGGGCCATGATGCCGATGTTACGTATCTTCTCGAGCGCCGTCTTCCGTCCCGAAGCAGGCACCGTTTGTACTTTCGGACTGGTCACAGCCGCCGGCGTCCTCCCTGAACAGCGAAAAAGCGGGGCGACCGTCATCCGAATCGGACAGGTCTCGCTCCGCAATCGTCCCGAGGCTTCCGCCCCTAGGACGCGGGATCCCTTAAGCAGGGTCCCGTGCTTGTCGAGCTAAGGGACTAGGTTACCACCGATAATGCGCGAAGGCGCGATTCGCCTCCGCCATCCGATGCGTGTCGTCTTTCTTTTTGACGGCGTTCCCCTCGCCCTTCGCCGCAAGCATCAACTCGGCGGCCAGGCGCTGCGCCATCGTCTTCTCATTGCGCGATCTCGCGAATTCCAAGAGCCAGCGCATCGCTAATGCGTTCCGGCGGTCCGGCCGCACCTCCACCGGGACCTGATACGTCGCCCCTCCCACCCGCCGGCTCTTCACCTCCACGACCGGTTTCACGTTGCTGAGCGCCTGCTTGAACACATTGACGCCCGGCTGCCCCGCACGCTGCTCGATGAGATCCATGGCCCGGTAAAAAATCCCCTCGGCCAACGATTTCCGCCCCTCGAGCATCATCGCATTGACGAATTTCGATACCGTCTGGCTATCGTAGCGCGGATCCGGTGGGACCGGACGGCGAACGGCTCGCTGGCGCCGGCTCACTTCGGTCTCTTCGCGCCGTACTTGGATCGGCTCTGCTTGCGGTCGGTCACGCCGGCGGCGTCCAGCGTCCCCCGTATGATGTGATACCGCACGCCCGGCAGATCTTTCACGCGCCCGCCCCGGATCAACACGATGCTGTGCTCCTGGAGATTGTGTCCCTCACCGGGGATGTAGCTCGTCACCTCGAATCCATTCGTCAGCCGGACCCTGGCCACCTTCCGGAGAGCCGAGTTGGGCTTCTTAGGCGTTGTCGTATAGACCCGCGTGCACACCCCGCGCTTCTGGGGGTTTCCCTTCAGCGCCGGCGCCTTTTCCTTCCGCGGGACAGCTTTGCGCCCCTGTCGAACCAACTGATTGATCGTGGGCATGCACCTCCACCCGGTTCCCGAACGACCGAACCACCCCGAAGGGTGGTTGGTACACAGACTTTAAACGTAGATACCGCAACCGCCTGGGTCAAGGGCGCGTCACGCCGACCCCGTCCGCTGATCGGCCTCGACATCGGCTGGAACGGCAGTCGGGAGGAACGGGCTCGCCGGCTCCTCCCCTTCCTCGACGGGGGGTGGCGGCTCAAAGCCTTCCGGCGGCTCGATGTCGATTTCCGAATACCGGTAAATGCCCGTACCGGCCGGGATCAGGTGGCCGATGATGATGTTCTCCTTGAGACCCAGTAAATCGTCTTTCGCACCCCGAATGGCTGCGTCGGTCAGGACCCTCGTGGTCTCCTGGAACGACGCGGCCGAGATGAAGGACTGGGTCGTGAGCGACGCCTTGGTGATGCCGAGTAGCAGCGGCTCAGAGGTCGCCGGCTGTCCGCCCTTCTTGACGACGCGCTCGTTCCTCTCCCGAAATACCAGACGATCGACGCTCTCGCCCTCCAGAAAGTTGGTGTCGCCTGGGTCGACGACCCGTACCTTCTGCAGCATTTGGCGCACGATCACGCCGATGTGTTTGTCGTTGATCTTGACCCCCTGGAGGCGATACACCTCCTGCACTTCGTTCAGGAGGTACTCCTGGACCGCCCGCGGGCCCTTGATCTGCAAGATGTCGTGGGGGTTGACCGGTCCCTCGGTCAGCCGATCGCCGGCCCGGACCTTGTCTCCCTCGTGCACCCGCAAGTGTTTACCGGCCGGCACCTCGTACAGTTGGGACTCACCCTGTGCCGGTCGTACGTAGATCTCCCGTTTCCCCCGCTTGATCTCGCCGAATTGGACGGTGCCGTCAATCTCGGCGATGGTCGCGGGGTCCTTCGGCCGTCTGGCCTCGAACAGCTCCGCCACGCGCGGGAGCCCACCCGTGATGTCGCGGGTCTTGTACGCCTCCCGCGAAATCTTCGCCAACGTCTCGCCAGCCTTGACGGTCTGTCCGTCTTCGACGGTGATCTGCGCCCCCTCGGGGATCACGTAATCCCGAATTCGCCGCTCACGCCCGCCCTTTGCCTGTACGATCTCGACATGGGGGTGGAGCTTCTTGTCGCGATCCTCGATGATGACACGCTGGCGCAGCCCGGTGATCTCGTCGAATTCTTCCCGTACCGTCTCGTCTTCGACGATATCGACGAACCGTATTTTGCCTGGCACATCCGTAATGATGGGATTGGCGTACGGATCCCACGTGAACAGGAGGTCGTCGCGCTTTAAGTGCTGGCCGTCGCTGACCGCCAGGGTCGCCCCGAGGGGTACCTGGAACCGCGACCGCACCTGCCCATCTGGGTCCTTCAGGATGAGCTCCCCGTCATAGCCGGTTACGAGATGCCTTCCATCACCGAGGTCCACCGTTTGCAGCCGGTCCCCGAGCTCGATCGTGCCTTCGAGCTTGGTTTTCCGTGCGGTCTGTTCCGCGATACGGGCCGCCGTGCCGCCGATGTGGAAGGTCCGGAGTGTCAGTTGGGTCCCCGGCTCGCCAATGGATTGCGCGGCGAGAATCCCGACCGCCTCCCCAAGATCGACCATCCGCATCGTCGCGAGATTCCGACCGTAGCACATGCGGCAGTTGCCACGACGCGCCTCGCACGTGAGCACCGAGCGAATACGGACCGATTCGATCCCCGCGTCTTCGATCGCGATGGCGGTGTCCTCTTCGATCAGCTGTCCAGCGGCTACGAGGAGCCTGGGGTCACCATGCTCGTCGAGCTCATGGGGATCGTAGACGTCATCGGCCCCGACGTTGCCCACGATTCGCTCGCGCAGCGGCTCGATGATATCTTCGCCCTCCTTGAGGGCGGCGATTTCCAGGCCGAGGATCGTGCCACAGTCTTCTTCGGTGATCGTGACGTCCTGCGCAACATCCACCAACCGCCGCGTGAGATAGCCGGCGTCCGCGGTCTTGAGCGCCGTATCCGCTAGACCCTTGCGCGCACCATGCGTCGAGATGAAGTACTCGAGGACCGTGAGTCCCTCTCGGAAATTCGACTTGATCGGACTCTCGATGACCTCGCCGATACCGCCGGTGAGCTTCTTTTGGGGCTTCGCCATGAGCCCTCGCATCCCGGCCAGCTGCCGAATCTGGTCGCGGGAGCCACGGCTGCCCGAGTCGAACATCATGTACACGGGATTGAAGCCACCGCTCGATCGAGCGAGGCCGTGGACCATCGCCTCCGCGATGTCATTGTTGGCGTGGGTCCAGGCGTCGATCACCTTGTTGTACCGCTCGCCGAACGTGATCTGCCCGGTCGCATATGCGCGCTGGAATCGTTCGACCCGAACGCTGGCCTCGTGGAGGATTTCGGATTTCTCCGCTGGGATTTCGAGGTCCTCCACGCCGATTGAGACACCTCCGATGGTCGCAAACCGGAACCCGAACTCCTTGAGCCGGTCCAGAAACGCGACCGTTTCCGAGAGCCCAGCAAGCCGGTAGGACTCGAATACGAGCTCCGACAAAAACCGCTTGCGGGTGACCTCGTTGCGGTAACCAAACTCCGCGAGGAGTACCCGCGGCAGGATGCTATTGAAGAGCACCCTTCCCGAGGTGGTCGGAATCCAATGCGGTTCGGGCTCGACCGCTTCCGGCGGCGGTACGTACCAGAAGTGCAGTGCCGAGTGGTAGTCGAGCCGTCCGTTGCTCACCGCCATTTCGACTTCCGCGACCGATGCAAAGTGAGGAGCGGTGGCAAGCTGTTGCTCGAAATCCGGGGGCTCTTTTGTCAGGAAATAGCACCCCAGCACCATGTCTTGACTGGCTTCCGCGACAGGCCGTCCGTCCGACGGCTTGAGCACGTTGTTGCTCGAGATCATCAGGACCCGCGCCTCGAGCTGGCTCTCGAACGAGAGCGGCACGTGCACGGCCATCTGATCGCCGTCGAAGTCCGCGTTGAACGCCGCACAGACGAGCGGGTGAATCCGAATGGCCTTGCCCTCCACCAGCACCGGCTCGAACGCCTGAATTCCCAAGCGGTGCAGCGTCGGGGCCCGGTTCAATAACACCGGGTGATCTTGGATGATCTCTTCCAGGATCTCGTAGACCTCAGGGCTTTCGCGCTCCACGATCTTCTTGGCGCGTTTGACGGTCTCGGCGATCCCCTTCTCGACCAGCTTGTGGATGATGAAGGGCTTGAAGAGCTCCACCGCCATGGTTTTGGGCAGACCGCACTGGTGCAGCCGCAGCTCAGGACCCACGACGATCACCGAACGACCGGAGTAATCGACGCGCTTGCCGAGGAGGTTCTGGCGAAACCTCCCCTGCTTGCCTTTCAACATGTCGGACAGCGACTTGAGCGGCCGCTTGCCGCGTCCGCGGATCGCCTTCGAGCGCCGCCCGTTGTCGAACAGCGCGTCGACAGCTTCCTGCAGCATGCGCTTCTCGTTCCGCAGAATCACCTCTGGCGCCCGGTGCTGAATGAGCTTTTGGAGCCGGTTGTTGCGGTTGATGACGCGGCGGTAGAGATCGTTCAAGTCGCTCGTGGCGAACCTACCCCCGTCGAGCGGCACGAGGGGGCGCAGATCGGGGGGGATGACCGGGATCACATCGAGGATCATCCACGCCGGCATGTTACGGAGGTCGCCCGAGTCGCCGGACGTCCGGAAGGCATCGACGATCTTCAGACGCTTGAGCATCTGCTTCTTGCGGTGCTGACTGGTCTCCGTCGACACCAGGCTCCTGAGCTGCTCGGCAATTTTGTCGACGTCCAGTCGATTCAGCAACTCCCGCACGGCCGGGGCCCCGATGTCCGCGCGGAAGCCCGAGTCGCCCTCGCTCTTGGCTTTCGCTCGCAGCTCGAGATACCGATCTTCGTCGAGCAGCTCGCGCTCCTGCACCTCCTGCTCGCCGGTATCGATGACGACGTAGTTCGTATAGTAGATGACCCGCTCAAGATCCCTCAACGTGAGATCCAGCAGATTCCCCATGGGACTCGGCAGTGTCTTGAAGAACCAGATATGCGCCACCGGGACGGCCAGCTCGATGTGCCCCATCCGCTCGCGGCGCACCTTGGAAAGCGTGACCTCGACCCCGCAGCGGTCGCAAATCACCCCGCGGTAGCGGATCCGCTTGTACTTGCCGCAGTGGCACTCCCAGTCCTTGACCGGGCCGAAAATGCGCTCGCAGAACAACCCGTCTTTCTCGGGCTTGAACGAGCGATAGTTGATGGTCTCGGGTTTCGTCACCTCACCCCAGGACCACCAGGTCCGCTGACCCTGCAAAGCCAGCCGGTCGCGCTCCTTGCTGTCCCGCGGGCCACGAATCTCTTCGGGGCTGGCGATGCGAATCTGAATGAAATCGAAACTCGAGCTTCGCGGCTCGCGAGCGCTACGGAAATCAATCATGGATCGCCCCCTTTATTCGTCGCCGTCTTCGGTGGCTCCGAGCGTCACCCGAAGCCCCAACGCTTGGAGCTCCTTGACCAGGACGTTGAACGACTCTGGGATTCCGGGCTCCGGAAGGTTTTGCCCCTTCACGATGGCCTCGTACACCCGGCTCCGTCCGTTCACGTCGTCCGATTTGACGGTCAGCATTTCTTGTAGGACGTGGGCCGCTCCATACGCTTCGAGCGCCCACACTTCCATCTCACCAAACCGCTGCCCTCCGAACTGGGCCTTGCCCGCCAGGGGCTGCTGGGTCACCAAGCTGTACGGACCGATCGACCGGGCGTGGATCTTGTCATCGACGAGGTGAGACAGCTTCATCATGTACAGCGACCCAACCGTGACCTCCGACGCAAACCACTCGCCAGTGCGCCCGTCACGTAGGCTGCATTTGCCGGTGGGCGTGAAACCAGCCAGCCTCAGGAGTTCCCGCGCCGCCGCTTCGACATCGGCCTCGCTCTTCGGGCCCAGAAGCCCGGCGAGGGACGGAAGCCCCATGTGCTTCAGCCGGTCCCCGGCGCTACCGCCCAGGCCCTTGTCAGCCTCCTTGACGCCCTGCTTGAACGCGGTGCGCTCCTGCTTGGAGAGCTCTTCGGTGCGCTCGAGCTGATCCTCGTGGTAAGCCCGCTGATGCTCGGCCTCGTCCTGCCCGCGATTCGCCAGCTCTTTGGCCGCACCTTCGAGGTAGTCACGGGCGGCATGGTACGCGTCGCGGGTCGATTGGTTCAGCGACCGGCTCGCCAGAGCATCGAGCGACACCGTCCCTAGCTCCGGATGCCCGTTTTGATGGTGCGACTGCAGGCGCCCGATGTCGTCGACGAGTTGCCGCAAGGTACCGGCATCAAACGAGGGAGCCTCTGCGGCAAGGCCGAGCGCGTTGCGGGCCCACGCCAACCCCGCCAAACGTAGGAGGATGCCGAGCTCGGCCTCGTCCGCGCCTTGGAACACTGGCGTCTTGGCCTCAAACCCGAGGACCTGGGCCGCCCATCCCAAATGCGTCTCGAGAATCTGGCCGACATTCATGCGGCTCGGCACACCGAGCGGATTGAGGACGATGTCGACCGGTGTCCCATCCGGAAGAAACGGCATGTCCTCCTCCGGAACAATCCGAGCGATGATGCCCTTGTTCCCATGCCGGCCCGCCATCTTGTCACCCACGGCGATCTTGCGCTTCTCGGCCAGATAAACCTTCACCAGTTGGATGACACCGGGGGGCAGCTCGTCCGGCTGGAGGATCTTGTCGATCTGGTCTTCCGCCTTCTCCTCGATCTTGGACCGCTCCCGGTTCGCCGCGTCGATGGCCGCTCGGACGGCTTCATTCACCGTCGTCGAGACGACTCGAAGTGTCTTGATGTCCACATTGGGGAAGTGCACATCGGCAAGCACGGTCTTCGTGAGCTTGGACCCGGCGGGCAGATATTCCTCGACAGTGCCGTTCTTGAGCATCATCGCCACTTCCTGGCCCTGCAAGAGCTCGGTCAGCTCTTCGAACAAGACGGAGCTGATCCGGGCCTTCTCATCGTTCTCGAGCCCCCGGACCTCGCCGATTCGCTCACCACGGTCCTTCTCTACGACTTGGTCTTCGATGCGTGAGAAGATCTTGACGTCGATGACCACGCCCTCCATGCCCGGCGGGATCTTGAGGGACGAGTCTTTGACGTCCTTTGCCTTCTCCCCGAAGATGGCGGTCAGGAGCTTCTCTTCCGGGGACAGCTCCGTTTCGCCCTTTGGGGTGATCTTACCGACCAGGATATCGCCGGGCTTCACGTGCGCACCGATGCGAATGATCCCGCGCTCGTCGAGATCGACGAGCGATTCCTCTGACACGTTCGGGATCTCGCGAGTGATTTCCTCCTGGCCCCGTTTGGTGTCGCGAACGTGGAGCTCGAGTTCTTGAATGTGGATCGAGCTGTACACGTCGTCCTTGACGAGCCGCTCGGAGAGCACGATGGCGTCTTCGAAGTTGTGACCGTACCAAGGCATAAACGCCACGATGACGTTCGCTCCGAGCGCGAGCTCTCCCCGGCTCGTTCCGGGACCATCGGCGATGATGTCCCCAGCCGTGATGACTTGCCCTTCGCGCACGAGCGGCCGCTGGTTAATGGCGGTGTCTTGGTTGGTCCGCCAGAATTTTTTCAGGCGATAGCGATCGTGCTGCATGAGCCTCGCCAGCGGCGTCTCGCCCCGCTGGGCGCCCTCAAGTCCCGTATCGACGATGATCTCGTCTGCGGTTACGCGACGGACCACGCCACTGCGCCGAGCGATCACGACGGCCCCCGAATCACGGGCGACTTTCTCCTCGAGGCCGGTCCCGACCAGCGGGGATTCCGGAAAGAGGAGCGGCACGGACTGGCGCTGCATGTTGCTGCCCATCAGTGCTCGGTTGGCGTCGTCATGCTCGAGGAATGGAATTAGCGCGGCGGCAATCGACACGAGTTGTTCGGGAGCGACATCCATGAAGTCGATACGCTCCGGTGCGGTCAGGGGGTAGTCGTCCCGCTTCCGGCACAGCGCCAGCTCGTTCACGAATTTCCCATCGTGATCGAGCGGGGCGTTCGCCTGCGCGACCGCATATTCCTCTTCTTCGGAAGCCGAAAGCCACCGGATCTGATCGGTCACCCGCATTCGCTGGACCGCCCGATACGGCGTCTCGATGAATCCGAGGCTGTTGACCCTGGCGTAGGTCGAGAGGCTCGTAATCAGGCCGATGTTCGGGCCCTCCGGCGTCTCGATCGGGCACATCCGGCCGTATTGCGAGTAATGCACGTCCCTGACCTCGAACCCCGCGCGCTCCCGCGTAAGACCACCCGGACCCAGCGCGCTGAGCCGCCGCTTGTGTGTCAGTTCTGCAAGGGGATTCGTCTGATCCATGAACTGGGACAGCTGGGAGCTCCCGAAGAACGCCTGAATCACCGCGCTGACGGTCCGTGCGTTGACCAAGTCGTCCAGTGTGATCTTCTCGGGATCGTTGTTGATACTCATCCGCTCCTTGATCAGCCGCGCCATGCGCGATAGACCCACCGAGAACTGATTCGCAATCAGCTCGCCGACAGTTCGGACGCGCCGGTTGCCGAGATGATCGATGTCGTCCGTGTAGCCGCGGCCCTCGGAGAGCTCGACGAGATACCGGATGATCGCGACGAAGTCTTCCTGCGTGAGCACCGTATGGTCCGGCGGAACGTTGACCTTGAGCCGCTGGTTGATCTTGTACCGACCCACTCGACCAAGGTCATATCGTTTGGGATTGAAGAACAGCCGCTCGAGCGCCGCGCGCGCGGTCTCGAGGTTTGGCGCCTCCCCGGGGCGCAGCAGGCCGTAGATCTGTTCCAGAGCCTCCGCTTCGGTCGTGGTGGGGTCCTTGGCGAGCGTGTTCTTGACAATCTGCGATTCAGCACGCGCCGACCCCAACAACACGTCGACCTTGAGCACCCCGGCCTTCGTCAACTTCTTCTTGAGATTGTCTGTGAGTTCCTTGCCCGCGTCAGCCACGATCTCGCCGGTCTCCGGATCCGGCACGTCGAATGCCAACACCTGTTTCTCGTCTCGCTCCCGCATGGTGGTGGGCCGATCTTCGTCCCGCAGGTCGAGGGTGGCG
Source organism: Gemmatimonadales bacterium (assembly GCA_965249575.1). Classification (GTDB taxonomy): domain Bacteria; phylum Gemmatimonadota; class Gemmatimonadetes; order Gemmatimonadales; family GWC2-71-9. The sequence continues at coordinate 795,925 of OZ252244.1, forward strand.
TAGCGCGCGAAGATTCCCACCGCCTTCACCCCGGCCGATCGCAGCGAATTGTACCGCTCGACCGTCAGCTCCTCCCCCTCGTGAACGAGCGGCTCTCCTTCTTTCTGCTCCGGATCCGCAACGGGTTCCGCCACCATTGCCCCCAGCACCTCCCGCCGCAGGGTCCGCTCGTCCACCTTCCGGGTGAGATCCAACGGCTTGGTCGCGTAGAACAAGCGGAGGATCTCTCCGTTGGTCCCGTACCCGAATGCCCGCAGGAGGGCGGTCGCCGGGAACTTCTTCTTCTTGTCGATGTGCACGTAGACGACATCGTGGATGTCGACGGTGAACTCGACCCATGATCCCCGGAACGGGATGATGCGGGCGCTGTACAGCCGCTGCCCGTTCGGGTGAATCGACTCCTCAAAGACGGCGCCGGGAGAGCGGTGGAGCTGGGATACGACCACGCGCTCCGCCCCGTTGATGACGAAGGTCCCGAGCTGCGTCAAGATCGGGAGCTCCCCGAGGTAGACTTCCTTCTCGATGATGTTCTTGGGACGTTTGGCGCCGCTTTCGAGCGTCTCGTTCACGACGAGCCGCAGTGTGGCCTTGAGCGACGCCGAGTACGTCATGTCCCGCTCGATGCACTCTTCGACGGTGTACTTCGTCTCCCCTAGCGCGAACTTGTCGAACTCGAGTGAGTAGTTCCCGTTGACGTCGGCGATGGGGAAGACTTCGTGAAAAACGCGCTCGAGCCCAACATCGCCCTCTTGCTCCGTTCCGTCCGGACTGAGTAGCGCGGAAAACGACCGCGTCTGGATGTCCAGCAGGTGCGGCATGGGCATGCCTTGCTCGAGCTTCCCAAAGGAAATGACCGGCAGTGTATTTTTTGTCATAAACCCTCACACAGCACAAATGGCCCCGTCACGCCCACCGGGATTCCGGTGGCCGCCGGCTCGGGGCGATTTCCGCGAGCGCTCCTTGAACGGTGTCGAATAAGTAGGGCATACCGTCTTCGCTGAAGGTGACCGTTCCCCACCGCCAACCGGCCGGCGGGGTCGAGTCAGCTACTTCAGCTCAACGGTCGCACCCTGTTCTTCGAGCTTGTTCTTGATGGTCTCCGCTTCCTCTTTCGAGATGCTCTCCTTGACGCTCGCCGGCGCGCCGTCGACGAGATCCTTGGCTTCCTTGAGGCCGAGCGACGTGACTTCGCGGACGGCCTTGATCACCTGGATCTTCTTCGCGCCGGCCTCTTTCAGCACGACGGTGAACTCGGTCTTCTCCTCGGCCGCCGCCGCCTCTCCGTCTCCCGCCGCCGGTGCCGCGGCGACCGGGGCCGCGGCGATCGTGACGTTGAACTTCTCCTTGAACGCGTCGATCAGCTCGGCCAGTTCCAGCACCGACATGCTACCGATCGCGTCGAGGATATCGTCCTTGCTCAAAGTCGTAGTAGCCATACTCTGTCTCTCTCTCGAACCTGGTTATGCAGCGTTGCCGCGCTGCACGCGGAGCGCCTCCAAGGCGCCCAGCATGGTATTGAAGAGCCCGTTCACGACGCCGGCGAATCCCTGAAGCGGCGCCTGAAGGACTCCTCCCAACTGGCTCAGCAGCTGGTCGCGCGAGGGGAGAGCGGCCAATTGCTTGACCTCTCGAGGGCCGACGCGCCGGCCCTCGACGAGCCCGGCCCGGACGGCCGGCCCCTCGTACTCCCGGTGGAAATCGTGCAGGATCTTCGCGGCGGCCAAAGGATCGTCTTCCGCAAACACGAGCCCCGTCGGGCCAACGACATCCGCACTCAACTCGCTGATCGCCGCCGCCTGCAGCGCCCGAAGGGCGAGGGTGTTCTTCACTACGACGAACTCCATGCCGCTCGACCGAAGCTGCCGACGGAGTTCCGTCATGTCTTTCACCTTGAGACCAGTGAAGTCCGCCACGTACACGGCGGGCGCACCGGCGAGCCGCTCGGACAGCCGCTCGACGATGTCCGCCTTGTCCGAACGGTTCATCGATACACCGCCGTGTCGACCGGCACTCCCGGCCCCATGGTACTGGAGACCGTCACCGACTTGAGATACGTCCCTTTTGCCGCGGACGGTTTGGCCCGGACGATTGCGTCGACGAACGCGGTCAGATTCTCCTCCAGCTTCTCGGCACTGAACGACACCTTCCCGACCGGAGCGTGCACATTGCCGGTCTTGTCAACCCGAAACTCGATCTTGCCCGCTTTGACGTCCTGCACTGCGCGAGCCACGTCATTCGTGACGGTCCCAGACTTGGGATTCGGCATGAGACCCCGCGGACCGAGAATCCGTCCCAGCTGGCCAACCTGACCCATCTGGTCCGGCGTGGCGATCACCACATCACAGTCGAGCCATCCATCTTTGATCTTTTGGATGTACTCCGGGCCGACGAAGTCGGCGCCGGCGGTCTCGGCTTCACGAGCCTTGTCGCCCTGCGCGAGCACCACCACGCGAATCGTCTTACCAGTGCCATGCGGCAACACCACGGTCCCCCGAACGATCTGATCGGCGTGCCGCGGATCGACCCCGAGCCGGACCGCGACTTCCACACTCTCATCGAACTTCGCGAACGCGACTTCCTTCACACGATCGACTGCCCCCCGGGGCGAGTGTGCGTGCGCTCGGTCGACTGTCGCCGCGGCCGCCTGGTACTTACGACCGACCGCCATCAGTCCTCGACCTCGATGCCCATCGATCGGGCCGTCCCAGCGATCGTCTTCATCGCGGAGTCGACGTTCGCCGCGTTCAAATCGGGCATCTTCGTTTCCGCGATCTTCTTGACCTGTGCGGTGGTGACCTTCCCGACCTTCAAGCGGTTCGAGGTCGCCGAGCCCTTCTCGATACCCGCCTCCTTCCGTAGCAGCACCGCCGCAGGCGGGGTCTTGGTGATAAAGGAAAACGTGCGGTCGTGATAAATGGTGATCTCGACCGGCACTATCATGCCCGCCTGCGACTGAGTCCTGGCGTTGTACTGCTTGCAGAAGTCCATGATGTTGACACCATGGGGGCCCAGGGCGGTGCCGACTGGGGGGGCTGGATTTGCTGCCCCAGCTGGGACCTGCAGCTTCACGAAGCCGATTACTCGCTTACCGGCAACCTTCGCCATGGCCTTCCTCTCTCACGCCGGGTGACCGGCTCCCACATTACCCCGTGGTCGGGGAAGCAGCTCAGTGTGCTTTGAGCTGCAGGTAGTCCAACTCGACGGTCGTCGGCCGTCCAAACAAACTCACACTCACCCGTACTTTGCCCTTGTCGGGTAAGACCTCTTCCACCGTGCCACTGAAGTCGGAGAACGGCCCCTCGCTGATCTCGACGACCTGACCAACCAGAAAGGGAATCTCCTCTCTCGGCTTCTCCTCTTGGACCACCGCTTCGACTCCGAGAAGCCGATTGACTTCTTCCTGACGGAGTGCCTGAGGCACCCAGCCCTGCCCCACAAACTTGATCACGCCCTGGATTCCATTGATCGTGTGGAGTGTCTCCTGATTCATGACCATCTCCACCAAAACGTACCCCGGAAACCGCTTGCGCTCGACGTTGACCTTCTTGCCATTCTTGATCTCGACCACTTCCTCGATCGGCACCAGGGCCTGGCGGATCAGCTTCTGCTCCTCCGGCTGGGAATCGGCCACGATCCTCCGCTCGATCAGCGAGCGAACCTTGTTCTCGTGCCCGGCCGTCGTCTGGATGGCATACCACCGGTGTTCCATCGCCGCCCCGATCATGCGAAGGCGCGTCCAAGAAAGTCGATCAATAGCTTCGAGAACGCCCAGTCCATGATCCCGATGATGATGCCAAGGACGATCACGAAAATGAGCACCACGACCGTCGACTGCCGCAGCTCGTCCCACCCCGGCCACGTGACTTTCCGCAGCTCGGTGCGCACTTCCTGCATGTATGCCGCCGACCGCGCGGCGAGCACCACGAGGGGCTCCCGCCACCAAACGGCGGCGCCGATACTGGTCAGCGCGATCCCCGCCCCAAGAGCCAGCCAAATATTCACGCCTACTTGGATTCCTTGTGCATCTTATGCCCCCCACACCGCGGGCAGAACTTTTTCCACTCGGCCCGTTCAGGGTGCTTCCGTTTGTTCTTCGTCGTGAAGTAGTTCCGGCTCTTGCAGGCCGTGCACTCCATAATGACCTTGTCGCGCGGCATAGCTCCCTATCTCGCCCCTGCCGTTCGGCCCGTTAGGCCAGGATTTTAGTGACGACGCCGGCGCCGACGGTGCGGCCGCCTTCGCGGATCGCGAAGCGCAGCCCGTCTTCCATCGCGATCGGCGTGATCAACGTAATCGTCATCTTCGTGTTATCCCCCGGCATCACCATCTCCACCCCGCCCGGCAACTCCACCGACCCCGTCACATCCGTCGTCCGAAAGTAAAACTGCGGCCGATACCCCTTGAAAAACGGCGTGTGCCGCCCCCCCTCCTCCTTCGTCAACACATATACCTCCGCCTCAAACTCCGTGTGCGGCGTCACCGAGCCCGGCTTCGCCAACACCATCCCCCGCTCCACCTCCGTCTTCTCCACCCCCCGCAACAATAACCCCACGTTGTCTCCCGCCTGCCCGTCGTCCAATAACTTCCGAAACATCTCCACCCCCGTCACCACCGTCTTCCGCTCCGCCCCAAACCCCACCAACTCCATCTCCTCCCCCACCTTCACTCGCCCTCGCTCCACCCGCCCCGTCGCCACCGTCCCCCGGCCCGTAATCGAAAACACATCCTCCACCGGCATCAAAAACGGCTTGTCCACCTCCCGCTCCGGCACCGGAATGTAGGCGTCCAAGGCCGCCAATAACTCCCCCACCGACTTCCCCCACTCCGACCCCGAATCCTCACTCTCCAACGCCTTCAACGCCGACCCCTTGATCACCGGCACCGCATCCCCCGGAAACTCATAACTGCTCAACAACTCCCGCACCTCCAACTCCACCAACTCCAATAACTCCGGATCATCCACCATATCGACCTTGTTCAAGTACACCACCACGTATGGCACATTCACCTGCCGCGCCAACAAAATGTGCTCCCGCGTCTGCGGCATCGGCCCGTCCGCCGCACTCACCACCAAGATCGCCCCATCCATCTGCGCCGCACCCGTGATCATGTTCTTCACATAATCCGCGTGCCCCGGACAGTCCACATGCGCATAATGCCGCTCCGCCGTGCTGTACTCCACGTGCGCCGTCGCAATCGTAATCCCCCGCTCCCGCTCCTCCGGCGCCTTGTCAATCGCATCAAACGCGACATAGTCCGCCAGCCCCACCTTCGACTGCAACAACGTGATCGCCGCCGTCAACGTCGTCTTCCCATGATCCACATGCCCAATCGTCCCCACATTCACATGCGGCTTCGTCCGCTCAAACTTCGCCTTGGCCATGATCGCGTTCCTAGAGGGGTTGTTTGTTCTCGACCGATGCGATGTCCCGGCAAACCACTGGAGAATCACTCACGAGTCCGACGAAAGCTCGCGACCGGGCTTGAACCGGTGACCTCGTCCTTACCAAGGACGCGCTCTACCGACTGAGCTACGCGAGCGACAAGCGGGCGACGGGACTCGAACCCGCGACCCTCAGCTTGGAAGGCTGATGCTCTACCAACTGAGCTACACCCGCGGAGCCAAGCCTCCACTCACGCACCAACGCAGGTCCCGCGCGGCGTGCAGTGGTGGGGGAAGGATTCGAACCTTCGTAGGCTGACGCCGGCAGATTTACAGTCTGCTCCCTTTAGCCACTCGGGCACCCCACCATGCCCGCTGTACGCCCGCTCAACAGACCACCCCGCCGCGCGGGCGGGGTGGCGCATGTGAACTCTGGGTCGACCCGCTCCTTGAAGCCCGTACCGAGCTGACGAAGGGACTCGAACCCTTAACCTGCTGATTACAAATCAGCCGCTCTACCAATTGAGCTACGCCAGCAACAGACTGATTTGCCCTTTAGTGTTTTGCCTAAGACAAGTACCATAACGACCCCGCACCCCTCAAGTCAACTGTCGGCGATGGGCCGACTTGCGGGGTTTGGAGACCCCGGCCAACGGCAACCGGGAGCGACCCGTTGCGGGTCCTGGCTGGCAGGGATCGAGCCTTGATGTCTGGAGGGCCGCCGGCCGAAGATGCTAGAGCGTCCCCAGGATCAGGGAGTAGGCGGTAGGTGCGAAGAGCCAAGTGACGAGCCCGGAAATCGCCAGCGCGAAGAGCGGGAGCCCAACATGCCATGGCGTCCAGCCGCGACCGTCCAGGCTCCGCAGCCCATCGGCCCAGATCGCCACCGACCAAAGGGTTACGAGGTTGACCCGGCCGCTGAGGGCCCAACCAGTTCGGGGCGGGACCCTCTTTGAAGGCCAGCCACAGGAGCAGCGGACCCGTCACGAACTGCTGAGGAAGGTCGAGGACCTGACCGGGGGTCGGGGCCTCCGCGAGCGGGAAAAGGTAGGTCACGGCCAGCTCACCCACTCGTTGAACGAGCAGTGGGACCAGGCCAACGGCCACCGCCCCAATTAGGGCGCGGCGCCCCTCCTCGGCCAGCATGAGAGCCGGGGCCGCCGCCCAGATCAGCGCGAGCGCAGCGAGGAGGGGCGTGGGAGGGGGAATCACACGGTCCGCGAGAATCATCCGGACGAGCCGCGCGCGAAGAGAATCGCGATGTAGGTCGGTGAGAGTATCGCCTATAGGACTCAAGCGCCTGCTCGAGGAGAACCATCTGGCGAGGCAGCGTGGCAATACCCAGAATTGCGGCCACGAGGAGCATGAGCCCCGCGGTGCGGGTCGGACTGCCACGGACCGACAGCCGCGCCCGCACACCCGCCGGGTCGACCAGGCTCTCACCGATAGTGACCAGTGAGTGCACCACTCCCGCGATCACGGGGCCTCCCCTCCAGTCGCCGCCACAAGGAGATCTTCGAGCGCCCGATAGCGGATTCGGGACGCGCCGACCGCCACACGCTCCCGACGGCACTCTGCCAAAATGTGCTCCACGGTGAGGCCCCGCCGGAGCGGTATAGCCACCCCATCCCCCGTCCTGACGGCTCCCGGGTATCGGTGAACCATCCGGTCGGCGTGGGAGAGCGCGCCCCCGTTGAGCGAGAGCTCAGCTACCCGTACCGCCAGGAGTGCGGCCATAGATATGTCGGCCACGATTCTTCCACCCACGAGAACCAGGGCACGGGTAGCACTTCGCTCGATAGTTGCCAGGTCGTGGGACGCGATGAGCACCGCCCGGCCCTCCAGCGCCAAGCGGCCGATCGCATCGCGCATATCCCGATGAACGAGCGGGTCGATTCCGCTCAACGCTTCGTCGAGCAAGAGGGCGATGGATCCCGACATCGCGCCGGCGGCGAGCGCTAGGCGCTGCACCATGCCCCTCGAGTACACCCCGATGGATCGGCCGGCGAGGTTCTCGAGCCCACCGAGTTGAAGAGCTAGGCGGACCAGCTTCAAACGCTCCCCCGGACTCCCGGTCCGATGGCTCGCCAGGTACCGCAGCCACTCGACGCCGGTCAGCTCCCGAGGAATGAGGGGAGGATCGGAAACGTATCCAGTCACCCGGCGCGCCCGCCTGGTGCCGGCCCGATTCCCCCCCACACGTGCCTCCCCCACCGAAGGCCGGAGCTCGCCCGCCAACACCCGCAGCAGCGTGGTTTTGCCGGCTCCGTTGGCGCCCACGATTCCAACGACCTCCCCGGCACTGATCTGAAGGGAGCAGTTGACGAGAGCGTCCAGGCGTGCCCGGCCTGATCCAAAGGCGCGTCCGAGCCCCCGACACGTGATCAGAGACACGTCAGCCCTCCGTGTTCGTGTCGGGCGCTCGAACGACTTCCACGGCACACACGCAGACACCGACCACCAGCCAGAGCAGGAGCAGCGCGGGATCCCGCCAACCGCTCTCGGCTAGCCACCGAATCGCCCGCCAGGGAAGTGGCAGGGTGTTCGACAGAAGCACGGCCGGCGCTTGGGTCGCAGGCCAGCTTTCGAGCCCTGCGGCGATCCCCGAGGGGGGAATGCTCCCGAACCAAGCTCCCAGGAGGCCAAGGCCGCCCGCGGCGGAGGCCCCCAGGCGGGGGGTTACCGCGAGAGTCAGGGCACCGAAGCATGCGGCGTAGGTAGAGGCTACGACGGCCGTCCACGACGCCCGCCCAAGTCCTTGGGGACTGACCAATACCGCCGAGACAGCAAACGACAGTCGGAACGATGAGGCACAGCAATCCGACCAGGCGGCCCAAGGGAGGGAGCCACCATCTCGCGCCGACCCGCCGGGCCGCACACAGCGGTCCGCCGGGCGCGAAGACACGCGAGCCCCCAATGGTGGCGAGGGTCGCGCCGATCAACACGACGATGTGTCCCATGCTCACCTGGCTCGCAGCGCCATGTCTATTTCGCTGAGCGACCAAGAGGACCAAGCTCAGTACGAGGACCACCGCGAGGCGCGGGGCGCGGTGTCTCACCACCAAGAGAATCGCCAAGACCACTTCAGCCTTGAACGCAAGCGGAAACTGCCGTGACTCTCGGGGAGTACCAGCGGGGGGCTTTACGCCCCCCGCATGCACTGCCCGCCCGGCCGGCTGACGATCTAGGCGATTTCCTTGAGCCATGCGCAGAGACCGGCGCGAATCAGGTAGCACCATCCTCGGACGGCGAACGTTCGTTCACCCCAGCCACCGAAATCTTCGTTACATGTCGCGATTGCGTCGCCCACGCAGGTCGTCAGTCTGACAGCAGCGTCTGCGGGGCGGGGAGACGGCAATGCACCCAATACGGTAACCACGACCGCGATTGTTAGGATTCGTTTCATCCGTTGCCTCCTTCGACATTCCGTGGTGGAGGCCGGGCAGGCAGCGGCCCGGACCGGACGGCGCCAACGTATCTCATAGACGCGAGGGTGCCGGACCATTCGCTCGCGGGCGTTGGCCTTTTGGCTCCGCCCAGCGCGGCCCAGAGGGGGTCTTGGGGGGGGGGGGGTGGGGGGGTGCTGAGGTAGGGGGACTAGTTCGGAATGACTACAACGCGCTGTTGGCCGGTGGTCGACACCAAAACGGCCGGAGAAACGGCGCGCGGATCCTGCTCACCGTAGACCTGCGTGAGCAGGACATGTCGCACGATCACTAAGATCGCGGCGAGCAGCGGGACCGCCACGAGCAGCCCGAGCAGGCCGAGGAGCGTGGCCATGGTCAGCACGCTCAAGATCGTGAGGACCGGTGGCACGCTGATCCGCTCCTCGAAGATGAGGGGCGCGATGACGTTGGCTTCCACGAGATGCACTCCGACACCGAGGGCAACCACCGCAAGGAAGTGGCTCCAGCCGGTGAGGGTGAGGACCAGGAGTGCCGGGAGGGCGGTTGAGACGATGGTCCCGAAGAACGGAACAATGGCTACGAGGCCCGTGAAGACGCCGAATGCTAGGGCGTAGGGAACTCGGAGGAGCCACAGGCCGATGGCCGTGAGCGCGCCGAGAACAAACATCGCGAACAGCTGTGCCCAGATCCACGCGCGCAGGGTGTCCGAGAGATCGGCGATCACCGTGCGGGCGACGCCCCGCGCCTTGGGCGGCACGAGAGTGATGAAGCCGGCACGGTACTGTCCTGGGTCTCGCGCGAGGAAAATCGCCATCGCCGCCACGCTGACCACCTCGACGAGAATCGTGCCACCCGCGGTCAGGTACGGAACGATCGCATCGCGCACGAACCGCGCCGCCTCGTCGATGACCGACTCGACCAGCCCACCGCCCCTGGGACCGAGTACCGTCCGCTCGAGCAGCGGATACGTCTGAGCGAGACGCAGTAAATCCGATTCCAAGCGCTCCGCATATCCCGGGAACGACGCGACGAGATCCTGCGTCTGCCCGATGACGGGGGGCAGTATCAACCAGCCGACGACGACGACGCCCGCGACCGTCCCGAGCACCGCCAACGTGAGAGCGAGCGGACGAGCGATCCGCACCAGGCGACCGAGGGCATCAGTCGCTGCCGACAGGTACACGGCAAGCAGCACTGCGATGAACAGGAGGAAGAACACCTGGGCGATCCTGCCCAGGAGGAATAAGAAGAGAGCGGCAACGAACAGCGCGACCAGAGTAAGAGAAATACGCTGGCCGGCCGAGTCAGCCATCAGCTTCCCTTGGCTCCGTCCTCGTCGTCAACGAGCTCAGCGTCGTCCGCGTCGGAGGATTCACCAGCAGGTAGCTGATGTCGTTCTCCGCCATCGCCGGGGCCCAGCAGACCCATCTTTTCCTTGAGCGCGAGAAGCTGCTGGTCTACGCCGCCCTTGTATTCCAGCCCCTCGAACTCGCGCGCCAAGTTGTCCCCCGACAGGTCCTCGGCCAACTCCGCTGCCGCCAGCGTTTTTCGTTCTTGATCGTCTATCTTTTCGGCCAAGCGTTCGAACCCCTCGAGTGCACTCTTGTCCGACATCGACGACATGGTCTTCTGAATGCGGCTCTGCGCGTCGGCCCGGCGGGCCCGGGCGACCAGAACGTTCTTTCTCCGCTTGGCCTCTTCGATTCGGTCGTTTAGCTGCCGCAGCGCCGATTTGAGGGCTTCCGTCTCTCCTCGGTGTTTCGACCAAGTCTCGTGGACCTGATGCGCGTGCTGGAGGTGTTCGTTGTACCGCACGAGCGCCTGCTTGGCGAGGTCGTCGCGGTTGTCCTGGACCGCGAGCACGGCCCGTCGCTCCCAGTCCGCTGCCTGCTTCTGCTCGCGTTCGACTTCCGCCTGCAGCTTCTTCTCATCGGCGATCGCCGACGCCACCTCTTGTTTGGCCTTGGTGAGCTGGCTTCGCATGTCGGAGATGAGCTGGCTTAAAACCTTTTCAGGATCTTCCGCCTTGGAAATCAGGTCATTGATGTTCGACTTGAGCAACGTCGAGACGCGGTCGAGAATACCCATGACTACCTCGTTCCTCCGGGAACTGGGTGCGGCGCCACTCGCCAGCCGATACCCACCCCGCCGATCAGATTACGCGTTGAGAGCGCCAGCTGGCATGCCCGCGCCGAGCGCTCGCTCGGTAAAGTCCATTCGCTCGACGAGCTCCGTTGCCTTCACCCGCGAGCGCCTCGCGTACGGTCCCCGCCACTGAAAGAACATCGGGCGATCACGATGCGCGCGATAGCCCCGGCCGCGGTACCCACCAGCTTTCTTTCTCCCGGGTCGCCTGCTGCGTGCGTTCCGGTATCACGATGTAAGATCTATTGGTTAAGCTACTTCCGCCACCATCGGGGCCCAGTGAGACCTGAGGGGGGTCCGGGTCTCTTACGCTTGCGACCCGGCTGATGTTTCAATCCTAAACGGTGGGGCCGTCAGGGCTCGGCCTGACTCGAGGGTGGGAGTTGCCCCTGGTCCCTATGACGGGCCAGCAGCCGCTCCGTGAAATCCACACGCTCTTGGAGTTCCACGACATCCTGGCGCACGTGCTCGAGCTCCTCGAGCACGGTCTCGTGTGATTCCAAAACCCTGCGCAACTGGTCGTTGGACCCACCTGACTGGCTCTGGATCCTGGCGGCGATCGCCTTGCCCACTGGCGAGATAGCGAGCAGGAACATCGACCCACCGCCGAAAATGAATACGATCGCGAGAATGCCTTCCATACTCCCGTCTCCCCGAGGCGGCGTGTTACGCCTACCGGTCGTGGGTATCCTGGCGGGACCCACACGGTCTACCCTCCCGGCCCCACCTGCCGGCGGTCGCGCTCCTGGGCGAGAAGCCGTTCGGTAAAGTCTGCACGCTCCTCGAGCGCTTCGAGCTGGGACCGGAGGTGCTCGATTTCGGCACGCAACGCCTGGCCGTCTCCCAGCCGGTCGCCGCCCGTCCCACGGTCGATACGCCGAACAACCGCCCGGATGATCGGGAAACCCAGGATCACACCCGTCGCCATGCCCGCTAGGGGGATGACGACTTCGGTCCAGAAGATGAAGTCCGTCTGAGTACTCCGTTCGATGTTGAGCGAGAACGCGATCGTGAGCGGCGCGGACCACGCGAAATCGCTCCCTGCCCGGCGGTGCCCATCACCCTACGGTCACAGGCGCCGGATGTGTCAGGGTACGGCGCTCCAACCTATAGTTCACGACCGGAGTGCCTTTCGCAAGAATCGGCCCGTGTGCGAGGCTTGGGCGCGCGCGACGCGTTCGGGGGGACCCTCGACGACCACCCAGCCCCCCTCGTCCCCGCCCTCGGGCCCGAGGTCGATAATCCAATCCGCCGTCTTCACGACGTCGAGATTGTGCTCGATGACCACCACGGTGTTGCCCTTCTCAACCAAGCGGTGCAGCACATCCAGGAGCAGGCGCACGTCTTCAAAGTGCAGCCCCGTAGTGGGCTCGTCGAGGATATACAGTGTCCGTCCGGTGTCGCGCTTGCTCAGCTCCGTAGCGAGCTTCACACGCTGCGCTTCCCCACCGGACAGCGTCGTCGCACTCTGCCCGAGGTGAATGTAGCCGAGACCCACATCGTTGAGTAAATCGAGGCGCGCCCGAATGCGGGGCTGGTGCTCGAAGAACTCGAGAGCATCGGCGACCGTCATATCCAAGACGTCGGCAATCGACTTGCCCCGGTACCGGACGTCGAGAGTCTCCCGATTGTACCGTCGACCCTTGCAGCTCTCGCACGGCACATACACGTCCGGAAGAAAGTGCATTTCGATCTTGACGAGGCCGTCTCCCGAACAGGCCTCGCATCGCCCCCCCTTTACGTTGAACGAGAACCGTCCCGGCCCGTAGCCTCTGATCTTCGCCTCCGCGAGCTGCGCGAACAGGTCGCGGATGGGTGTGAAGAGCCCCGTATAGGTAGCCGGATTGGACCGTGGCGTGCGGCCGATGGGGCTCTGGTCGATCTCGATGACCTTGTCGATAAGATCGACCCCCTCGATCCGGTCGTGGGTGCCGGGCAGGTGGGCGGCGCGGTAGAACTGGCGCGCCAGCGCGCGGAAGAGGATGTTGGTGACGAGCGTCGACTTGCCTGAGCCGGAGACCCCGGTAACCGCCACGAAGGAGCGAGTCGGGAACGCCACATCGATGTGCTTCAGATTGTGCTGTCGCGCCCCGACGACCAGGATGACGCGATCTTCCGCGACATCCCGGCGGACCGATGGCACGTCGATCCGAAGCTCCTTCCTGAGATAGCGGCCCGTGAGTGATCGGTCAGATTTCAAGACGTCGTCCAGCATTCCTTGGACCACCACCTCACCCCCATGCCGGCCCGCGCGAGGGCCGAGGTCGACCACGTGGTCGGCGTGGCGGATCGTATCCTCGTCGTGCTCGACGACGATGACCGTGTTCCCGAGATCTCGTAGCCCGGACAGGGTCTTCAAAAGCCTGGCGTTGTCTCTGGGATGCAGCCCGACGGAGGGCTCATCGAGTATGTAGAGGACGCCGACGAGGCGGCTGCCAATCTGCGTGGCCAGCCGAATCCGTTGCGCTTCGCCGCCTGAAAGCGAGGCCGCCGCTCTCCCGAGCGTGAGGTAATCGAGCCCGACGTCGCAGAGGAACTGGAGCCGATCGGTCACTTCCTTGAGAATGGGCAGGGCTACTTCCGGATCCAGCCCACCCACCCCCCTTCCAACCATCGGGATATCGCGGAAGAACTCCAGCGCAAGCTTCACTGGGCGATCGACGATCGCGCCGATGCTCTCCCCGTGGACCTGAACGCTGAGACTCACCCGCTGAAGGCGCTGTCCGCCGCAGGTATCGCAGGTCCGCTCGGTCATAAACTCGTCGAGGCGGGACCGAACGGATTCCGAGTTGGTCTCCCGGTATAGCCGCTCGACGTTCTTGACGATCCCGTCCCAGCTCGTCTCGTAGCTCGAGCCACGCGTTCGAGACCGGACCGGCAGCGTGAGCGTCGTTTCGGGCGCGCCGTTCAGCAAGGCGCGTTGCGCCTTGGTAGATAGCGAATTCCACGGAGCCGCTAGGTCGAAGCCGAAAACGGATGCGAGCGCCGGGAGGACCGTCTTCCGCAGGTACCCAGCGGGCTCCCCCCACGGAAGGACCACCCCCTCGAGAATCGACAGGCGCGGGTCGCCCAAGACGAGCTCCGGGCTGACGTCCCGACGCGTTCCCAACCCGCCGCACGCCGTGCAGGCGCCGTAGGGCGAGTTGAACGAGAACTGGCGTGGCTCCAACTCGGCGAGCGAATACCCGCACTGGGGGCAGGCAAATCGCTCCGAAAACACGGCGGTGCCGTTCTTGCCCCGGCCGGCTCGCGTGGCCCGGTGCACCTCAACGACGCCATCGGCGGCCCGGAGGGCGGTCTCCAGCGAATCCAGCAGCCGCGCCCGATCGTCGGGCCGTACGACCAGGCGGTCGACCACGACGCCGACGTCGTGTTTTGAGCGGCGGTTCAGTTTCGGCGGCTCCGACAGATCGTAGGTCTTCCCATCGACTCGCGCCCGCACGTAGCCTTGCTTGCGGACGCCTTCGAGGAGATCCCGGAACTCGCCCTTCCGCCCTCTCACCAGCGGAGCGATGATCTCGATTCGAGTGCCCTCGGGCCACCGCAGCACGGTGTCCGCAATCTGCGACACTGACTGGCGCTCGATGGGCGCGCCGTCGTTGGGACAGTGCGGGACTCCCGCGCGGGCCCACAACAATCGGAGGTAGTCGTAAATCTCGGTGACCGTCCCCACCGTCGACCGTGGGTTGTGACCGGCGGTTTTTTGCTCGATGGAAATGGCCGGCGAGAGTCCCTCAATGGCATCGACGTCCGGTTTCTCCATGAGACCGAGAAACTGGCGGGCATAAGCCGACAGCGACTCCACGTACCGTCGTTGCCCCTCGGCGTAGATCGTGTCGAATGCGAGGGACGACTTACCAGACCCCGATAACCCCGTCACAACCGTGAATCGGTCACGGGGGATCGTGACATTGACGTTTCTCAGGTTGTGGACGCGGGCGCCGCGGATGACAAGACTGTCGGCGGGGGCATTCTCGAGTGGCATAACCTGCGAAGCTAGACCGTGTGCTCGCTTCAGGTCAACGGACAGGTGCCCGCGTCGCCCAGCGGGTTGCGAGAGCCTCCGACAATCCCTAGTTTGAGCGTCCCATTACCCACGATACGATAGTGAGTCACGACGACGCTTCCTGTTTCGTGGTAGTCACCACCCTCGGAAGCGCCGACGATGCTCAATCGTTCGTGCGCGAGTTGGTTCGGCGGCGTCTGGTCGCGTGCGGCACGATCCTGGGCCAGGGCACCTCGATTTACCGTTGGTCTGGTGAAGTCACCGAGGAAACCGAGGCGGTAGTTCTCTTGAAGACCAGCCGGGCACGGTGGGATGAACTCGCGAGCGCCGTAAAGCAGTTGCATCCGTACGACGTCCCCGAGCTCCTGGCGCTCCCTGTGGAGCGGGGGTTGGAAGCGTACGTCCAATGGGTCGCCGGCGAGACGGCCGTCGAACACAAGGAGGGGGAATGAGCCACTTAGGACGGCGGCGCCGGCGGGCCCGTCGGCGCCTGACCCCCGAGCGTGGATCAATGGTCGGGGACGGGACCTCTTCCACCCCCCAGGAGCAGCTGCCGTCCCGCAGTGACGTACGGCACCTCCAGACACCCCCACGCCCGCTACCTTTCGAACTCTCGGAGGACGAGGTACCGACCGACACTAGTCAGGCGCCGCACCGGCCACAGAGGCCCAAGCTGCTCCTGAGCCGGCACCCCACCTCGACGAGGCAGAGGTGGCCACCCATGGGCCCGAGTCCGAATCGGCCGAGGACCTCCTCTACCGCGCTGCCCGCGAGGCCAGTACGAGTGGCGAAACGGAGCGGGCGCTTGGAATCTACCGGGAGCTGTTGGCGCTCCGCCCTAGCCACGTTCCCGCGCGCAACAACCTGGCGCTGCTACTCGACCGGGTTGGCGAGCATGAGGCCGCGCTGCACGAACTGGAAAAATGCCTACAGTACGAGCCAGAGAACGCCCAAGTGCTGGTGAACCGGGGAGCCGTGCTAGGCTCGTTGAGCCGGTATGCGGACGCCGAGGAGGACCTTCGCCAGGTGCTTCGCTTCGAGGGCAACAATGGGGAAGCGCACTTCAATCTCGGCGTCGTCGTCTCTCGAAAAGGACTGTGGAACGAGGCCGTGCCATACCTGCGGCGGGCGGTAGAGCTCGATCCGAGCCGCGCGTCCGCGTTCTTCTACCTCGGCGAGGCCCTCAACCACGTCGACGACCTCGAAGGAGCGCTCCAGGCCTATCAACGGGCGGCGGAGCTGCAGCCGGAAAGTCCCAAGGCTCTCTATGGGCTCGGGATCGTGCTCGACCGCCTGAACCGCCCCGAAGACGCCGCGCTGATGTACCGCCGCTCAAGAGAGCTCGCCGACAGGTGATCCACGTCGTAGTGGACGACCTCGCGTTCGTGGGCACGGACGCGGTGGTTCGTCCCGCGACGGCCGGCCTTGAGCCCACCACCCCCTCCCTCCGTCGCCTCGAGCAGATCGGCGGACCCGCCTTTTTGGGACCAGCTCAAGACCCAGCAGGACCTCGCCGTTGGTGCCGCCGTCGTGACCGGCGCAGGCGAACTGCAGGCTGAATTTGTCATTCATGCGGTGATACGCAGCGCGACGGAACCCGTGACGGCGGCGGGCGGGCGCCGAGCTGTGACTAGCGCGCTTCAACGGGCGCGCGACTGGCAGATCACCAGCCTGGCGGTCCCCCCAATCGGGACCGGCCCGGGGGCACTCGACGTCGAGCGGGCGGCCCGGATCATGTGCGAGGTGCTGCGCGAGCACTTGACCGCCGAACCGTACCCCCGCGATGTCCACATCGTGGTGGAGTCAGAAGACGATCAGGCCGTGTTCGAGCGGTTCATGGAAAGCGCTCCCGAATGAGCCGGCGATCCTTGGGAATCCTCATCATGGGCGCCTGGCTCGCGGGGATTGGGTGGCTGGTGAAACGCGAGTACTGGCGATCGGGCGAAGCGCTCGTGCCGGACGCATCCCTGATGCCTACCGCCGGGGGCGTCCTTCTACACCCTGTCCATGAATCGTCAGCAAATCGGCTTCGCATCCACGACCATCGACACCGTCCCGGAAGGCATACGCCTCCAGGACGTGATGGTGATCGAAGTTCCCGCCCTCGGCGAGATCCATCGCACCGATACGCGAATCGACGCGTTGCTCTCCCGGAGCCTGGGCCTCCGGACGTTCAATGCTTCGCTTCAGGCCGACGCCGGGCGGTTCCTGGTCGAGGGAGAGGTCTTGGGCGATTCCGCGCTCCGAGTTCGCATTACGGCAAACGGAGACGAGCAAGAGCTCCGTGTCGACCTGGAACGCCCCATCGTGCTGCCGGCGATCATGCCGATGCACGTCGCGTTGGGTGGCGCGCTGCGGATCGGGAATACCTACACCATCGACCTGTTCGATCCGATACTCCTGCAGGATCGGAACGTCGAGATCGCGGTGGTCGCGGAATCGACGTTCATCGTACCGGACAGCGCAGACTCGGACACCCTGGGGGGACCCTGGTTTCCGGTCCTCTGGGACACCGTGCACGCGTGGCAAATCGAGCAGCCTCGTCGGTATGATTTTTTGGACACTCGTTTTCGGGGTGCTGTACCGCGTGCTTCGCTATTTCCGCGGCGTCGAGGAGATCGGCCCGCTATTGGCCGGCAAGCTCCTCGGTCTCGCCCTCCTTTCTTTCCTTTCCATTCTACTCCTGTCGAACGTCATCACCGCCCTGTCGTCGTTCTTCCTGGCCCGCGACCTGGATCTCCTGGTATCCTCGCCAGTCGAGTGGCTAAGCCTGTATCTCGCCAAGCTGGCCGAGACCATCCTACACAGTTCTTGGATGGTAGCGCTCATGGCGGTGCCGATCTTCAGCGCGTATGGGGTCATTTACGACGGTGGATGGCTGTTCGGGCCCTACTGTCTCCTGGTGTTTGCTCCCCTGCTCGTTATTCCTTCGGCCGTGGGGAGTGCCATCACGCTCATTCTGGTCAACGTGTTTCCGGCACGGCGGACCCGCGATCTACTCTCCGTGATCGCCGTGGGCGCGGCGGGCGGTGTGGTCTTGCTCCTCCGGGTCGTCCGCCCCGAACAGCTGGCTCGGCCCGAAGGCTTTCGTAATCTGCTCGACTTCATCACCGTCCTGCGGACCCCCACCTCACCGTGGTTGCCCAGCGAGTGGGCAACGAACGGGATCATGAGATACCTGGTCGGCCCCTTCGACGCGCTGCCCGTATTTCTCCTGTGGTCCACAGCAGGGGCCTTCGTCGTATTAGGAGCCTTGCTCCACGCGCGGCTGTATCCCCCCGGATTCACCAAAGCGCAAGAAGGAGCCGCCCGATTCGTTCGAGGGTGGATTTGGGAGGCCTTGCTCCAGCCGGTCGTCAGCCACTTATCGGTTTCCAAGCGAGAATTCGTTATCAAGGACCTCAAGCTGTTCTTCCGGGATACGACGCAGTGGAGCCAGCTCATCCTACTCGGTGTGCTGGTCGTCATCTACCTGTTCAACATCAGGGCGCTGCCCCTGTTCACCGGGGAGCAAGTACCCTTTTTCATCGTGACTCTTGTGTCGTTCCTGAATCTCGGCTTGGCGGGGTTCGTGCTCGCGTCCATCGCAGCACGATTCATCTTTCCGGCGATCTCTCTCGAGGGGAGGCAAATGTGGCTGCTGCGGTCCAGTCCGCTCGACCTCCGCGCCCTCCTCTGGTCGAAGTACTGGGTCGGCACGATTCCGCTCATCGTCCTCGCCCTGATCATCACCGTCTTTACCAACGTGCTACTCAAGGCAACTCCATTCATGATGGTCGTCGGCATCAGCACCATCATTCTGCTCACGTTGGCGATCAGCGCGCTCGCGCTCGGGTTCGGGGCCCTGTACCCGCAGTTCGAGACGGAAAACGCGGCGCAAATTCCAACCTCTTTCGGCGGGCTCGTCTTCATGATGACCACCATCGGGCTCTTAGCCATAGTCATCGTGATCGAAGCGATTCCCGTATCCACCTACCTCCGAGCGGCATACAATAAGGAAGCGATCGGAGTCACACCGGAGATGGTCGCCGCGTTCGTCGCCGTTGCGGCCCTCTGCACTGCGGCGACGGTGGTGCCGCTCCGGGTGGGGCTTCATCGGATGCAAACCTTCGAGTTCTAGGGCCTCGAAGAGAGGGCCAAGGTTTCCCCCAAAAAAATGCGGGCAGCGCTCAGACACCGCCCGCTCGACGCCGGAACCGCGCGGATCGTAAGCTGCTGAGGATCACGCGGCCGCGACCGCCGCCCCGCAGCCCCCGCAGAACTTCGCCCCCGCTGGCAGATCCGCTCCACACACCCAGCAACGAGGACTCGCCGAGGCGGTCGCGAGGGATCGGCCGCACCTCGAGCAGAACACGACGTTCGGCTCTGGTCGGGGACCACAAGACGGACACACGGCCCGTCGGCCCGGCTTCGAACGAGCGATCATTCGCTCAGCCTGATCGTCCCGATCTGGTGATGGGATCGCTCCGCTGGCCTCTTCCTCGCGCATGGCGGCCAACGCCTTCGCGGTGTACCTGGCCTTCAGCTGTTCGTAGTCGCCGTCCGAGAGCTTGCCTGTCGCCCGATCGAAATCGATCTCACGCAGCGCGAGTAGCGCCTGGATCTTGGGGGAGTCGGACTCGTCGAGATCTACGAGATCTGCCTCATCGACGTCGCCTGAAGGTACCGGTGTCGGCTTGCCGGCCCCGGTCCACAGCGGCTGGATGACGAGCGCAAGGAGGCCTAGGGCGAGGAGGACTCCAGCAATCAGCTCCAGCACCGATCACGTATCCAGATTCGACAGCTCGGCCTCGAGACGCCTGGTTTCCTGAGTGGATGGCGAGTCGGAGAGGCCCGGCGATGAGCCGGCCGGGGCTCGCTCCCGTCCCAGGCCCGTCCGACGGAGCAGCACGAATCCCATCAGGCCCCCGACCAGGACGATCAACGCGCCCGGTAGGAAGTAGCCGGCGAGGTTGAACCCCTCCTTGGGCGGGGCCATCAAGACCACCGCACCATGTTCGGCGACGAACCGGTCGATGATCTCCTGGGCCGAGAGATTCTCGCGCGTCAGCGCGACGACCTGTCGATGCATGGCCGGCGACACTTCACAGTTGAAGTCCGTCGTCCGGCATGTGTACACGTCGAGATTGCAGCCGCACGTGCAGCGCAACCGCTTCTCGACTCCGACCACGAAGGGATCGTTATGAAAATCGGTAACCGCGGCTCGCGGACGCCCCGCCATGCCGGGGTACTGAAGCCGCCCGATCACGCTGTCCTGAGGGGACGACGTGCCCGCCTGCTCGCGCGGAACGAGCGCCGCAGGCAGGAGGGCGACGAGCCCTTGAAGCGCCTCGCGACGGGACACGGGGGTCATGAATCGCACCTCCATCAGGAAGCCTGCTCCGCAAGGGTCGCCTGATATCCAGCCAGCGCCTCCTGGGGACGGACCTTGGACAGCCGCACTCGCCCGCCAGGCCACATCACCACCACGCCGCCGGCAACAAGGACGACGCCACCGAACCAAACCCACCACACCAGCGGGTTTATCGTAAACCGATACACCGCCTCCTCTGTTCCCGCGACGGAGCCCGCGAACACGATGTACAGGTCCTCCCGGAGGTCGCTGCGGATGCCAGCCTCGGTCGATGGCTCGAAGCTATCACGCCCAAAGGAGTCCACGTGCTGCCGCTTTTCACTCGTCAGCACCCCCAGCCGCTCACTGTTTCTCCGGACCTCGACGCTCGCCGCGGAGACCCACCGGTTGAGGGCTGTGTACTGTGAGACACCGAGGTGCGTCAGCGTATAGCTGTGCCCAAATGGCGATTCCAGCGAGGCCGTCTCACCCGGCTTGAGCGAGGCCTCGATCTCCGTTTTGAACGCCATCCCGGAGAACGCCACCAAGTATGTGACGATTCCGAGATGAACGATGTAGCCTCCATACCGCCGCCGGTTTCGAGCAACCAGGCGCGCAAAGGCGAGGGCATATCCTTCACCGTGCAGGCGGTGCCTAGCGCCCGCACCTCGGATGAACTCCTGGAGCACCGTCGCCACGACGAATGATCCAAGCGCGATCGCCATTCCGGCGTAGAAGTCGCCGAAACCGACGACCACCAAGAGGCCGCCCACTGCGGCGAACACGCTCCCCGGCACCGCGAAATGCCGCCGGAGATTGGCGGCGCTCGCCCGCCGCCACGCAACGAGCGGGCCGATCCCCGTCAACGCCAGGAGCCCGAGCGCGATGGGGATATTGACCTGATTGAAGAAGGGCGGTCCCACGGTGACCTTCGTACCCTGGACAAGCTCAGACAGGATCGGGAACGTCGTGCCCCACAGCACCGAAAACGCCATTCCGACGAACAGCAGATTGTTGAAAAGGAAGGTGGACTCGCGGGACAGGGTGCTCTCCAGCCGGCCTTCGGTCTGGAGTAGCGGAAGTCGCGACCATAGCAGCCATCCGGCCCCGACGCCCCCAAGTATCAGAAACCCCAAGAAGTAGTACCCGACGGACGACTGGGCAAAGGAGTGAACGCTCGAAATGATACCGCTCCTCGTAACGAACGTCCCGAAGATGGACAGTAAGAAACTCAGGAAAATCAGCAGCATGTTCCACCGCTTGAGCATCCCGCGCTTTTCCTGGATCATCACCGAGTGCAGGAACGCCGTCATGGTGAGCCACGGGAGAAAACTCGCGTTCTCGACGGGATCCCACGCCCAGTACCCGCCCCAACCCAACTCCACATAGGCCCACCACATTCCCAAGGTGATGCCAATGGACAGGAAGAGCCACGAAAGGATGGTCCATTTCCGGATCGCATGCAGCCAGCCGACGTCGAGCCGCTTGGAGAGCAACGCGGCGACGGCAAACGAAAAGGGGATCGTGATGCTGATATACCCGAGGTAGAGCATCGGTGGGTGGACCACCATTCCCGGATTCTGAAGCTGCGGATTCAGTCCGCGGCCATCCATGGGCGTAAACGGAAGCCGCGTAAACGGATTTGCTCCGAACATCGTCACGATGATGAAGAAAAGGGCAACGGCCGAGGTCGTCGCCGCTACGTAGGGGAGCAAGTAATCGTAGCGACGCGGCGTGAGCCACTGCGCGGCGGCGGCGAACAAGCTGAGCACGAGCGCCCAAAAGAGCAGGCTCCCAGCCTGTCCCCCGTAGAACGCTGCGATGGTATAGGACAACGGGAGGTTGCGGCTGGTGTAGCTGGCGACGTACTCGACGTTGAAGTCGTGTCGGACCAGTGCGGTCACGAGCGCTGCCGACGCGATGGTGAGGGCCCCGGCGAGCGCGTACACGGCTCGTCGGGCACTCAATACGAGCTCCGGCCGCCCGCGCGCCCCACCCAGGAACCCCGTGACTACGCCCCAGGCGGCGAGAAGCAGCGCCAGCCCGAGCGCTAGCTGGCCGAGAACCGTCACTCAGCTAGGCGCGCGGGGCCGCCTCATAGCGGGACCCGCACTTCGCGAGGAGGGTGGTGGCGTGAAAGACACCATCGGGCTCCAATCGGCCCTCGACCACCACATCGACGTCATCGGTAAAGGTGTCGGGAGCGAGTCCCCGATAGACCACGGCGTAGTCTTGCTGGCCATCCGTCACTTCGAACGAAACCGTCTGGGTAGCGACGTCACGCCGGATGGTGCCGTTCACGACCCGTGCGCCCATCTTGACGCCGACGCTACGGAACGAGGGGTCGACGTCCACCTTGGCCGCGAGCTCCGACGGCGTGAGGAAGTACTGGCCTGTTTCCTTGATTCCGGTCGCCATCAGATAGCTAACGGCCCCGACAATGAGGGTGGCACTCAGTATGAACTTCGTCTTGGGAGACATTGCGTCACCGTTGCACTCAATAGAACGAGGTCGCCGCGAAGGCGCGTGGCAGCCCCGAAACCTATATCACTCTAAATGTAAGCAGGTTCCGTAGGAAGAGGGAAGACACTAGATACTCGCGAGGGCGTCAAGTCCGGGCCCAATGTAGGGCCGCGCCGACCGCTCGGCGCCATTCCGCATACCCTGCCTCCCGCTCGCCAGCAGGCTCGAAGTCGGCGTATCGCCGGGTCGCTAGAAAGCTGCTTGGCTCGTCCCAGACCCCAGCCGCCAGGCCCGCCAAGCCTGCCGCCCCGAGGGCGGTGGTCTCAACCACGTCCGGCCGGGTAACTCGAACCCCCAGCACGTCGGCCTGAAACTGCATGAGCCAGTCGTTGGCGGCCGCGCCGCCATCAGCCTTCACCTCTGCCAGAGATACGCCTGATGCGGCCGACATGGCATCGGCTACCTCCTTGGCGCTGAAGGCCATCGCCTCGAGCGCAGCCCGAACCAGGTGATGCTTATCCGTGCCTCGGGTGAGCCCGACGATCGTCCCGCGGGCCTGTGCCTCCCAGTGCGGTGCACCGAGCCCTACGAAGGCGGGCACGAAGTAGACACCACCCGTGTCAGCAACGGCTCGCGCAATCCCCTCCGTCTCCGAGGCGTGGGTGATGATTCCCAGACCGTCACGGAGCCACTGCACTGCCGCTCCAGCGATGAAGATCGCGCCCTCGAGGGCGTAGGCCGGCCCTCCGGTCGCGTCGCACGCGACGGTGGTCAGGATTCCGGACTGCGATGTCAATGTGCCGGGGTCTTTGCCGACGTTGAGCAGTAGAAACGCCCCGGTTCCGTAGGTGCACTTCGCCAAGCCCGGCGTCCAGCACCCTTGCCCATAGAGTGCCGCCTGCTGATCGCCCGCGATGCCGGCAATCGGCATCTCGCTGCCGAGGTGCTTTCCGTCGGCAAGCCCGACGATCTCGGACGAGCGCCGAACCTCGGGGAGCGACCACCTCGGGACACCGAACAGTCCGAGCAGCTCGTCGTCCCAGCCCATGCGGTGGATGTTGTACAGGAGCGTGCGGGAGGCGTTCGTGTGGTCGGTGACGAACGACCCTCCGGACGTCAGGCGGTACGCGAGCCACGAATCGATCGTACCGAAAACCGCCTCACCATCCTCAGCTCGGGCACGGAGGTCGGGAACCGAGTCGAGGAGCCATTCGATCTTCGTCGCCGAGAAATACGGGTCCCACACGAGACCCGTCCGGCTCCTGACGTATTCGGCGCCGAGTTCCTTCGCGAGCGCGTCGCAGCGATCTGTCGTGCGGCGGTCCTGCCACACGATCGCTCGATGGAGGGGTTCGCCAGTCTTGCGGTTCCACACGACGACGGTTTCGCGCTGATTCGTAATCCCGATCGCGGAGGGCACCTCCTCTGACCGCGAGAGGGCCTCCCGTGCCGCCGCGATCGTCACCTGCCAGATTTGCTCGGGGTCGTGCTCGACCCACCCTGGCTGCGGGAAGTGCTGAGTGAACTCCTGGTAGCCGCGACCCAGTAACGAGCCGTCCTGACCCACCAATAACGCGGTCGATCCGGTGGTTCCCTGGTCGAGTGCCAGCACGCTGCTCACAACGACTCCGGAAGGGACGACGGACGCTGCGAGGCGGGCTCGACCACGCCACCCATCGGTCGGCTCTGCAGACCCGTCAGTCCCATAGTCTCCGTAACGCCTCGTCGAAGGGGGGAACGACTACCCCACGATCCGTGAGGAATGCGCTGATCAAACTACCTGGCGTTACATCGAAGGCGGGATTGAATGCCTCCGCCCCCTTTGCCGCCGGTATCTCCGCCGGGTCGCGCACCTCGATGGGGATCGACTCGCCGGATGGACTCTCGAGGTCGACGGTGCTGTGAGGGGCCGCAACGTAGAAAGGAATGCCGTGGGCCCTTGCGGCGACGGCCAGCGAGTACGTTCCGATTTTGTTGGCCGTGTCTCCATTGGCCGCTATTCGGTCCGCCCCCACGATCACCAGGTCCACATCCCCCCGCGACATCACGAACGCAGCGGCGCTATCCACCACGACCCGGCAGGAGATCCCGGCCTCGTGTAGCTCCCAGGCCGTCAACCGGCTCCCCTGATTGAGGGGTCGCGCCTCGCACGCCACGACTTGAACGTCTTTGCCCCGGTCGCGAGCCGCGTATACCGCCCCGAGCGCAGTCCCGATACCACCCGTGGCCAGCCGACCCGCGTTGCAGTGGGTCAATACGGTCGCACCGTGCGTAATGCGGGACGCGCCCGACTCGCCAATGGCCTGGCACATGGCCGCGTCTTCATCCCAGATGTGCTGGGCCTCGGCCCGGACCGCCCGGACCACACCCTCGGGTTCAGCCCCCTCGGCAACGGCTCGGGCCGCAATACGCCGCACCCGCTCGACCGCCCAGCGGAGATTCACCGCCGTCGGTCGGGCCCCGGCAATACGCTCGGCGGTTTCATCGAACCATTCGCCCGTCAGCGGATTGTCACGGCCACCGCTCACCGCCACGCGCCGCTCCCGCTCGGCAGCGGCGGCGATGCCCATCGCCGCCGCGATGCCGATGAGGGGCGCACCACGGACTCGAAGAGACTGGATAGCCTCAACCATCCCCTCCACCGTGTCGATGTCCACGTGGGTTACTTCGCCCGGAAGACGAGTTTGATCGAGGAGCCGCACTCCCCCGGCATCAGTCCACCCGATGGTTTCCGACTGCATAGCCTCGAAAACTACCGTCGATTTCCCCCGTTCGTTAGCTTGACTTCATGGCTTACGAACTCCTTCTCTTCGACGTCGAACGCCGCATCGCCCGTGTAACTTTCAACCGGCCCGAAAAGCTCAACGCCCTCAACGATGCGGTGGTCAGCGAGCTCAGCGACGCGGTCGAAGAGATCGCGACGCGCGATGACATCGGCGGCGCAATTCTCGTCGGGGCTGGGAACAAAGCGTTCGTAGCGGGTGCCGACATCAAGGAACTCGCAAGGCAGGGACCCTTCGACGGAAAGGCGCGCGCGCTCAGGGGACAATCGGTTCTCCGCCGGCTGGAAACCTGCGGAAAACCGGTCATCGCGGCGATCAACGGCTTCGCGCTGGGCGGGGGATGCGAGCTCGCGATGGCCTGCCACATCCGGATCGCCAGCGAGAAGGCGAGGTTCGGCCAGCCAGAGGTCAAGCTCGGGATTGCACCCGGCTACGGGGGCACCCAACGTCTGACCCGCCTCGTGGGCAAAGGGCGGGCGCTCGAGCTCATCACGACCGGTCGCATGATCGATGCCGAGGAGGCCCTCCGCATCGGTTTGGTCACACGAGTAGTTCCAGCCGACAAGCTGTTGGCCAAAGCCAAGGAGACGCTCGAGACCATACTGGCTATGGGGCCGCGTGCTGTCGAGCTGGCAATTGAAGCCGTCGACCTCGGGCTGGACATGTCGCTCGAGGAGGGACTGTTGCTCGAGGCAAACCACTTCGGCCTCCTTGCCGCCACCAACGACATGCGAGAGGGAATGGCCGCGTTCCTGGAGAAGCGCGAGGCGAAGTTCACTGGGAAGTAGGGCGGAGGCGCCGGTGCAGTCGTTCTTGGTCGAAGCGGGCTTCGCGCGCGTTGCGGTGACGACCAAGGGACCAACGGTGACGGGCATCGAGCTCCGTCCGGCAGGAGGACGGGAGGCGGCGACACCGTTCGAGCGTCTCGTCGAGCGTGAGCTCCAGGAGTACGGCGCTGGATCCAGATTCCACTTCACGTTCCCGCTCTCCCCGAGCGGGACCGCGTTCCAGATGTCGGTGTGGGACCGGCTGCTCGCGATTCCCTACGGGGAGACGCGCACGTACGGAGAGGTCGCACGAGAGTTGCAGAAGCCGGGCGCTGCACGAGCGGTGGGCGCCGCCAACCACGCCAACCCCATTCCAATCGTGATCCCGTGCCACCGCGTGGTGGCCACCGGAGGTGGACTGGGCGGATACGGAGGTGGCGTGGCGCTCAAGCACCGGCTGCTCGCACTGGAGGCCGCTGCACGACCCGCATTGCGGTAGATGCCTCTGTCGTCGCCGGGCGCAGACGAAATGCGTGCGTATTGGCTGCGTTTTCGGTCACCGAGCGCGAGGCTGCCAAGTTGACCGAGCACCGGGAATCTGGTATTTTTCGGTGTGCAAAGCGTCGAGCGCGGCGAAGCCGCGGTGCGCCGGGCGGCGTTCCGTGGCGTTTTTTTTGGATCAGGCACGGAGGACGGGGATATCCCGACCGCAGGGTCGGATGTCCCGTCCGAAGCGCCCGATACCGCTCCCACCAACACGAGGTCGCCACTCTCCAGCGTGCAGGTAGCGGAACTCAACATCCGTAACTTTCGCAATCTCGCACAGCTCGATCTGGCAGTGCCATCCACTGGGATGGTCATCGTGGGAGACAACGGGCATGGGAAGACGAACCTGCTCGAGGCGATCTACTACTTGGTGTTGTTTCGTTCCATTCGGGGAGTGAGTGATTCCGAACTCGTGTGTTTCGGGGAGCGTGGGTTTTTCGTGGGGGCCGACGGCAGGGTCAGGGTAACTGCGGGCTACGAGCTGGGACAGCGGCGAAAGAAAGTGACCGTCGACGGGCAGGAGATACGGAAGTTGGGGGAGGCGGTTGGCGCACTCACCGCGGTGTCGTTCTCGCCCGCGGACCGGGTGATCGTTGCTGGAGGTCCCGGGGGAAGGCGGCGCTATCTCGACGTCCTCCTGTCGCTGAGCGTACCTGGGTATCTGGCGAGTCTATCTCGCATGCGCGCCGCGTTGAAACAGCGCAACGCGGCGCTTCGCCGGGGGGAGACGGCCGCTGCCCGGGCCTTCGACGATCCATTCGTTGCGGCGGCGGAGTTTGTGGTGCTCGCCCGCACGGCTTGGGTGTCACGTTGGAGCAGCCGGTTCGGCGAGTTGTGCGGGGCGCTGGGCGAGCCCGGCGAGGTGGGCGTGCGGTATCACAGCCAGTCACACGCTGATCCGCACGACGGAACGGGGTTACGTGCCCTGCTCGATCTCGCCTTGGAAAGGGACACGAGAAGGGGAGCCACAACGGTGGGGCCTCATCGTCATGACCTGGAGATCACCCTGGACGGGCGCCATCTTCGATCCTACGGCTCCGCCGGCCAACAACGCACCGCGGCCATCGCACTCAGGTTGCTGGAGGCCGAGACCCTCGCGACGGCGACGAATCGGATCCCCATCGCACTGTACGACGACGTGTTTGCAGAGCTGGACGACGGCCGGCAGGCGCGGTTGGTCGAGTTGATCGGGGAAACGCTTCCGGGACAAACGGTCGTCACGGCACCTCGGGAATCAGAAGTGCCTACCGCGCTCCTTCAACGGCCGCGGTGGCGGATACGGGCGGGAACCATTGTCCGATAAGCCCGCCGCCCGTGTGGGCGACGCCATCGCCGGATACCTGGCTCGCTCCGGACTGAAGCAGCGTGTCGATCAGGCCAGCGTGGTCGCCGAGTGGCCAGAGCTCGTCGGTCCACAAGTCGCGCGCGTGACGATTCCCGATGCCGTGACCGGGGACGGCACCCTCTTCGTACGAGTGCGCTCGACGGCCTGGATGCAGGAGTTGCAATTGCTATCGCCCACCGTTTTGGCCCAGCTCGCGAAGCGCGGGAAGCGGATCCGGCGGATCATCTGGCGTGCGGACTAGGACACCGGAACGATCTGACCCCACGGCGGTACGAGCCTAGCTCCCGCCGCCCACACGAGAGGTACGATGACAGCTCAAGGCAAGCAGCGCTACAGCGCCGATGCAATCCAAGTCCTCAAGGGGCTCGAGGCGGTCCGAAAGCGGCCAGGCATGTACATCGGGTCCACGGCCGCCCGGGGACTCCACCACCTCGTGTACGAGGTCGTCGACAACTCGATCGACGAAGCGCTTGCCGGATACTGCAGCTCCATCGATGTAACGCTCCACGAAGACAAATCCGTGACGGTGGTGGACAACGGCCGTGGCATCCCCGTTGATATCCACAAGACCGAGAAGATCCCGGGACTCGAAGTCGCCATGACGATGCTCCACGCCGGTGGCAAATTCGACAAGAGCACCTACAAGGTATCCGGTGGTCTTCACGGCGTCGGCGTGTCGGTGGTTAACGCGCTCTCGGCGCGCCTTGACGTCTGGGTATGGCGGGATGGGAAGGAACACCATATGGGGTTCGAGCGGGGCGGAACGGTAGACGGCCTCGAGGTGACCGGCAAGACCAAGCAAAGCGGCACCAAGATCACGTTTCGGGCCGATCCGGACATCTTCCCAGAAGTTCGGTATGACTACGACACTGTCGCGAATCGTCTGCGGGAGCTGGCATTCCTCAACAAGGGCATCTCGCTTACGATCACGGACGAGCGGGACGATTCGGAGCGTCGCGAAGACTTCATGTACAAGAAGGGTCTCGCAGAGTTCGTTGAGTTCCTGCGGGGCAACCGCCGGCCGCTCCATCCCAAGCCCATCAGCTTCTTCACGACGAAAGACGACGTAGAGATCGACGTCGCCGTCCGATATGACGACGGCTACGCCGAGAACACCTTCTCCTTCGTGAACAACATCAACACTCATGAGGGCGGTACCCACCTGACGGGTTTCAAGTCGGCGCTGACCCGAGTCATCAACGAAGTCGCGAAGAACAAGGGTCTGCTCAAGAAGGAGAATTTCACGCTCAGTGGCGACGATGTGCGGGAGGGGTTGACGGCCGTCATTCATATCAAGGTGAAAGAGCCTCAGTTCGAGGGCCAGACGAAGACGAAGCTCGGGAACTCCGAAGTGGAGGGCATCGTCAAGACCGTCGTCTACGAGAACCTGGGTAATTACCTCATGGAGACGCCCTCTGTCGCTCGCGCAATTATCGAGAAGGCCGTCAGCGCGGCCCGGGCACGAGATGCCGCGCGGAAGGCGCGTGACCTCGTGCGCAAGAAGAGCGCGCTGGAGGGAGGCATCCTCCCCGGCAAGCTGGCTGACTGCTCGCTATCCGATCCCACCCTGTGCGAGCTCTACCTCGTAGAGGGCGACAGCGCGGGCGGCTCGGCCAAGCAGGGGCGTGACCGCTCGTTCCAGGCGATTCTCCCGTTGAGAGGGAAAATCCTCAACGTGCAAAAGGCCCGTGTTGACAAGATTCTCTCGAACGAAGAGATCCGCACAATCATTACCGCACTGGGCACCGGCGTGGGAGACGACGAGTTCAAAATCGACGAAGCGCGCTACCATAAGATCATCATCATGACCGACGCCGACGTCGACGGCGCCCACATCCGAACTCTGCTCTTGACGTTCTTCTATAACCAGATGCGGCCGCTCATCGAGGCGGGATACGTGTACATTGCGCAGCCGCCACTCTACCGCGTGGCAAAGGGACGGGACGAGTTTTACGCGTACGACGAGGCCGAGCGGGACGAGCAGGTCAAGCGAATTACGAACGGCGCCGCGAAGGGCAGCGTGCTCATTCAGCGGTATAAGGGGCTGGGTGAGATGAATCCCGAGCAACTCTGGCGCACGACGATGGACCCTGCCTCTCGCACGATTCTGAAGGTCGAGATGGACGACGCCGTCGCGGCGACCCGGCTGTTCGAGACTCTGATGGGCGACGAAGTCGAGCCACGGCGGCAGTTCATCGAGGCGAACGCGAAATACGTGAAGAACTTGGATGTGTGACCACCGGACACCCTCGATGCTAGGAGCGCAGGGTGGCTGAGCGCGTTTGGCACAAACACTACGATTCCGGCGTGCCGGCCGAAATCGACTTCGACGATCGGACAGTCGTCGACTACTTCCAAGACGCGGTCGCCTCCTGCGAAGACCGCACCGCGCTGATCTTCATCAACGGACGTCTCAGCTACTGGGAGCTCAAGGACGAGGTCGACCGGCTGGCTACCGCCCTCGCATCCATGGGAGTCGGGCGCGGCAGCCGCGTCGCCATCCAGCTTCCGAACTTGCCGCAGACGGTGATCGGATACTACGCCGTCCTCCGGCTGGGGGCCCACGCGGTTCCCACCAACCCGCTGTACGTGGGGGGGGAAATCGAGCATCAATGGAACGATGCCAGGTGCAAGGCGGCCATCGTCGCTGATTTCCTCTTCGAGAGCCGAGTGAAAGCCATCCGCGACAAGGTGCCGGTGGAGAACTACATCGTCGCCTCCGTTCCGGAGTATCTGCGATTCCCCTTGAACCTTCTCGCGCCCATCAAGCTCCGGCGGGCCCGCCCGCCTATGATTGCTCGGGTCGAGCCAGGCCCCGGGATTTCGTTCTTCCGAAGGCTCGTTCGTGAAACACCTCCAACCCCTCCAACGGTCGAGCTCGACTTGGACGATGCCGCGGTCCTGCTATACACGGGCGGCACCACCGGCGTCTCTAAAGGCGCCATGCTCTCGCACCGGAACATCTCAAGCAATGTGCAACAGCTTCGAGCCTGGTTTCCCCAGCTCGAGCATGGCACTGAGGTTCAACTGGCAGCGCTTCCCTTCTTTCATTCATTTGGTATGACGGTAGCGATGAACTTCCCGATCTCCATAGGCGCGACCCTCGTGCTCATCCCGAACCCCCGGGACATTGGCAACGTCGTCCGAAGCATGGAGAAGCACCACGCGACCCTCGCACCGGCCGTGCCGGCGATGTTCAACGCCATCAATCAGCACCCCGGGATCGACAAAGTGGATTTGAGCAGTATTAAGATCTGCAACTCGGGTTCGGCGCCTTTACCGGTGCAGGTCCTGGAGCGGTTCGAGGAGCTCACAGGCGGGAAGATCGTCGAGGGATACGGCCTTACGGAGACCTCTCCCGTGGCCCATTGCAATCCCCTTGCAGGATTGCGAAAGGTCGGCAGCATCGGCGTCCCCCTTCCGAACACGGACGCCAAGATCGTGGATGTAGAAGACGGTACGAGCGAAATGCCGGTCGGTCAGGAAGGGGAGCTGATCCTGCGAGGGCCACAGGTCATGCAGGGATACGCCAACATGCCGGAGGAAACCGCGAACGCACTGCGCGACGGTTGGCTGTACACCGGCGACCTCGCGACGACGGACGAAGACGGCTACTTCAGGATCGTCGGCCGCAAGAAGGACATGATCGTCGTGAGCGGGTTCAAGGTCTTCCCCGATGAGGTCGACGACGCCCTCATGGGACACCCGGCGGTGCTCGAAGCCGCCACGATTGGGATCCCGGACGAAAAGCGGGGTGAGACCGTGAAGACCTTCGTGGTCTTGAAGCCGGGCGCCACCGCCACGGCCGAGGAACTCATCGCATATTCTCGAGAGAAACTCGCGGCGTACAAGATTCCCAGGGCCATCGAGTTCCGGGAGGACCTCCCGAAGAGCACCGTCCTCAAGGTCCTGAGGCGGCAGCTACGGGATGAAGAAGTCCGCCGCGCATCGGCCTAGGCATCCGGACGCCGTGACCCTCTCAACGCTCGGGGTGGTTAGCCGAGCTGTGGTGTCCTGCCAGCGCTGCCCCCGCCTCCGAGCGCACTGCACCCGGGTAGCGCACCAGAAGCGGCGCCAGTTCCTCGATCAGCACTATTGGGGCAGGCCGGTCCCCTCGTTTGGCGACCCCAGGGCCAGATTCCTGATCGTGGGCCTCGCACCGGCAGCACACGGTGCCAACCGCACGGGCCGCATGTTTACCGGGGATTCGAGCGGGGACTGGCTCTACGGGGCGCTCCATCAGTTCGGGTTCAGTAATCAAGCCCGCTCGACCAGCAGCAACGATGGGCTCCAGCTCGAGGATTGCTTCATCGCCGCAGCGGCGCGATGCGCGCCGCCCGACAACCGACCCACAGCAGCTGAATTGGCGAACTGTCGTGGCTTCCTCACCGCGGAACTCGCGTTGCTCAAAAGGGTCGTGGTCGTTCTCACGCTCGGACGGATCGGGTATGAGGCGTGGCTCAAGGCGAGCGGATGGTGGAGTACGCTGCCGGTCAGTGACCGTCCCGCGTTCGGCCATGGGACGGAGTCCCGGCTCTCTGATGGAACGACACTGATTTGCTCGTACCACCCGAGCCGGCAGAACACCAATACCGGACGGCTCACCCGCCGCATGTGGCACGCGGTCTTTCGTCGGGCCCATTCGATCCTGGATGGTCGAGCGGCTCGGGAGAAAGGGAGCCGTGACCCGAGCGCGCGTAGGTGACCAACCGCTCGAGTGGATCGGGCCGCGCATTCTGGTCGTCTTCGAGCCTCAGCCGCGGGAGGGTTTGTCCAGATGTTCAGCCCAGTTCACCGAGCCGCTAGTGTTGCTGCGATTGGCCTATTCGGGTCCCTGCTCGCCAATGACGCGCATGGACAAGTGGCCGTCCACCCCTCAACCGTGGCGCCCGCCGCCTGGGAGCGATTCGCCATCCGGGTCGTCGGCCGAGAAGACGGCGCAATAATCGGGATCCGGGTCGACGTTCCCGAGGCCATCGCCGTGCTCGGGGTCGAAGGGACGCCCGCGCGCTGGAGCGCCCAGTTGATCGAAGCCACCGATTCCACGCCGCAGGCCATCGCGTGGTCCGGCGGGCTATTGGCCTATCGGCAGTTTCGGGAGTTCGCCTTTCTAGGACGGGTGATGGGACACTCGAAACGAAACCAGCTCGTATTCCCGATTCGACTCACACTGGAAGATGGCCGCGAGGTTCCGTGGCGAGGAGGGCGGGGAGACCCACGACCGGCACCCAGAGTTCAGATAGTGGGGACTGCGCGCGTGTCGGCTGGTGGAGCACTGGCGGCGGCGGGGGTCGCTTTCGCGATCGCCCTCATCGCCCTGGCGGTGGCCGGCGGGAAGAAAAAGGGGCCGAACGGATGAGTAACCGGCTCCGTGCCTCACGGAGCTTCTGCTAGCCCTTCGGCATCAAGGTCGTGTCGGCCGGCGCGACTTCGTCCGCAACCCAGACCCCCGTGCGATAGATGGTCTCCTCCTTCCGTTCGCGAACGAAATAGCCGGTCGACGTCGAGTCAAACACCAAATCGGTGAGCGTATCGCCCGCCGGGCCGCGGAGGACGACGCGAATGTCGGGCCGCCGAAAGTCCGCGGAATCGGCCTGCTCAGGTGTGGCGAATCCAGTTGCATTCAGCGGGTTGAACCGGTTCAGCAACCGCCTGACGGCAGCGGTATCGAGAGGACTGTCGTTCGCGAATTGCCACACTCCATCTTTCCGCACCAGCGTGTAGCCACCCCGTCGCCTCGTGATGTCGACCTGTGCGACGTTCTCGGGAGTGATGGTTGCCATCCGGGGATCGCGCCAGTCGTCTACGCTTCGATCGAGGTACCCGGCGAGTCTCGCCGGGTGGAGAAAGACCCGATTGTCTCCGGGACGACGAACGAACGAGCTGACGTAGTCCCGTCCCCGCCCCCCGATGATGAGGTCCACCATGGTCGCTCCGCCGCCGACGATGCGGAGGAATTTCCCGGAGGCACTATCGACGCCCATACGGGAGTGAAGCTCCGGATTCTCAGCCGCGAGCGTCGGCGGCGCCTGGGTCGTCGTCGTCTTGAAGAAATCCTCGATGAGGTTCGGGGACGCCCGGAATCCGTTGACGGTCCAACCGCCGTCGGGTGCCCTTGCCAGCCGCACCGTCCCTTCGGCGTTGGATAGTTGCACCGAATCGACGTCTGCCTGGGTGAATGTCGGCAGGACCGGATCGCCGCTGGTGTCGTCGCTTCCGCGGCTCAGCAGCTCGGAGGCACCCCACAGGAGGACCACGACCCCGAGCACGATTGCGACGTTCCGCAACTGTTTTGGACTCATGCGGCCCCCGCCCCCGCCCCCGCCGCGGCCGGCTGCGGTACCGGAGACCGACTTCGATACGTCTTTCTGGTGAGCTGCCGCCGCCGCCAGAGTCTGACGACCGCGATGAGCATGAGCGCCAGCGGCACGCCGATGACGTTGGCGTACTTCACGACGTCCTGAACGGTGTCACTAGAGAAGGAGAGCCGCGGCGGCGTGCGGTCCTTCGCTCTAATGCTGATGAGCGAAACGTCTTGAGCCATCCAGTCCACCGCGTTCATCACAAAGGTGTGATTCTCGGGAGCGCTCCGCGCGAACCGGTCACCGGCGAAATCGGCGCTCCCCACGACGACCAGTCGGCCGGTCGGCCGGTCCCCGGCCACACTGTCGGTGGCGAACGGATTGACCATCACCGCGAGCAGCTTCGTCCCCAAGCTGTCCTCGCGCCATTCCCTCATTGGATGAAGCTGTGCCTGAATCACGTCGACCCCACCGGCGCGGCTCGTCGTGAACAGGGAAGTCACGGTTCCCGGTACGGCACCCGCCGTGTCGATGGTGCTGGCGAATGGGAGGAAGATCCCGTCGAGCGCTTGGTTGACGACACTCGTCTGCGTACTCGGCGCCCGGACCCAGTGTGGATAGCCCACGATGGCCTGCCCGAACTGGGTTGGAATCGGGACCCGCTCATTCGAGCCCAGGTCGTAGGCCATATCGGATCGAATCATCACGCCATACGGCTGAAGAACGTCGTTCAGCTGGAGCGGCAACGGAACCGCGAACGATCCCTGCTGGGAGGGCGTCATGCCCGTCGCCATGACCAGCAGGCTTCCTCCCCGCCGGAGGTAAGCGGCAAGGCGGTCTTTCTGCGCGTCGGGCAGTGAATCCGGGGTTCCGTTGATGATCAGCACTTGCACGTCGGCGGCGGGCTGCGAGTCGTTCGGAAACGTGATCTCTCGCACTTCATACGTCTGCTGCAGCTGAGTCAGCAGCCCCTGGAACTGCCTGCCGAGGGCGCGGTCCCGCTGGGAGGAGGTGAAGGCGACCACCGGGCGCTCGGTCCTGGTGAGCTCGCGTATGTGCGTCGACAGCCGATACTCCAGGTCGTCGGTACGTTGAACGACCGGGATCAGTTTATTCCCGTCGGCATACTGGATCGCCAAACCCAGATAACCCTGTTTGAGCTGCAGCTCGCCCCGGCCAACGACGTTGAACTGCACGGCCGGCACGCCTAGCGTTTGCGCTTCGGCCCGAGCCGTCGAGTCCTCGCTGGGATCGCTCCACACCAGCCGCACTTTGTCCTCGCCGGCGGCGCGATAATCCCGCAGCAGGTCGTCGAGGTCCCGCTGCACCAGTGCCACCTCTGGGGGCAGCTCTTTGGTGGAAAACACCTTGATCGTCACGAAGTCGGGCAGGGTAGCCAGCAGGTCTTTGGTCGCGTCTGAGAGGGTATAGGCCTTGCCGGGTGTGAGGTCCAGCCGTCCCCCGATATGGCGGCCGAAGAGATTCAGCACGACCAGCGCCGCGACGGTGAGGGTCGTCCCCAAGCGTAGCCGTTTGATGGCGTCTCCCTTGGGAGCCAGCTTGCGGGCCATGAGCGCCTGGTAGCCCAGCATGAGGAAGATGGCGCTCAGGGTCAGGAAGTACACCGCGTCCCGCAGATCGATCACGCCCCGCGCGATATTCTGGAAGTGTGAGAGCACGCCCAACCGCGCCGCAACCGCACCCAGAAACGGGGGCAGGCCCACGAGCAGCGGATTCAAACCGACCAGGACCAGGATGAACATCACCGACACGCCCAGGATGAACGCCGTGATCTGGTTCCTGGCGAGGCAAGAACTCCACAGCCCTACCCCGGCGAATCCTGCGGCGAGAAGCGCGGCCCCGGCGTATTGTGCGATGACCACGCCGACTTGCAGGTCGGCCCCGAAGGACAGCCCGACGGCGATGGGGATCGTCAAGGCCAGCGCCACCCAGATAAACAACAGCTGACCGAGGTACTTGCCCATCACGAGTTCCAGCTCCGTGATCGGTTGGGCCAGAACGACCTCCAGCGTCCCGGAACGGGCGTCCTCGGCCACGGCGCGCATGGTCACCGCCGGGACGAAAAACAGGAACACCCAGGGGAGGAGATCGAGCATCGGGCGGAGTGAAGCCGCACGGCTCAAGTACGCTTGGCGGAAGAACAGAAAATCGTTGACCGCCAGGAACACGATGAGCAGGATGTAGCCCGTCGGGTGGTCGAAGAGGGCGCGGAGCTCGCGCCGCGCAATCGTCCAAATAGAGCGTAGGTCCATGGCTAGCTGTCCGAGGCCGTGATTTGCCGGAAGAGATCTTCCACGCTGCTGGCCCGTTGATGGAGTTCGTACAGGGTCCAGCCCCTCGATTTCGCCAGATCGAAGATGGCCGGCCGAAGATCGCGGGTGCCGTCGGACATGACGGTGAGCGCAACCCTGCCGTCGGGAGCATCTCGAGCCGGCCGGACCGATTGCACGCCCGACAAGCCCTCGAGTCCTACGCCGACTTCGTCACCCCGCACCTCAACCGTGATATGTGCGCGGCCCTCGGCCTGCGCGATCAGCGCATCCACCGGACCGGCGGCGGCGATCCGGCCCTTGTGGATGATCAAGAGCCTCGAGCACGTGTGCTGCACCTCCGACAGGACGTGGGTCGAGAGGATGACGGTGCGATCCTTCCCGAGATGACTAATGAGGTGCCGAATCTCCACCCGCTGGTTGGGATCGAGCCCTTCTGTCGGCTCATCGAGGACCAGGAGGTCCGGGCGGTGCAGGATGGCCTGCGCCATCCCCACGCGTTGCCGGTACCCCTTGGATAGCTCGCCGATCGGACGGTAGAAGACCTCCTCGATGGCCGTCGAATCGACGGCCTCGTCGAGCGCCTGGTCCAGCTGAGCGCCATCGAGCGCTCGGAGCCCGCCGATGAACCGGAGGTACTCCGAGACCAGCATGTCGCCGTAGAGCGGGTTGTTCTCGGGCAGGTAGCCGATGCGCCGCTTCGCCTCCCGCGACTGGCTGGCGATGGAGGTCCCATCGAGCTGAATGGAGCCGGCATCGGGCTCTATGAACTGGGTGATCATCCGCATGGTGGTAGACTTGCCGGCGCCATTCGGCCCCAGAAAGCCCACAACCTGCCCACGATCCACCGTGAACGTGACCCCGTCTACCGCGGCCACGTCGCCGAAATGTTTTGACACACCTTCGAAAGTCAGCAATGACATCGTAGAGACCAAGTGATGCGAGGAATATCGGGCCCTGATCTTAACTGCACCAGGGCCCGGCATTCAAGCCCCCCGTGAACCGGCTTGCAAATGGGCCGTCAGATATTACTTTACCGTGTAAAGTGCTTTGCCTTAGCAAAGGGGGGGCCATCCGTGACGCTGCCGAGCCACAAGGAGCGCGAAAGCGCTGAGGAAACCCTCGCCTACATCCGCCAGACCATGGAGTCGGCGTCGACGTTCACAGCCCTTTCCGGGTGGGGCCTAGTGGGGAGTGGGGTGCATTGGGCTGCTCGCGTCGTGGCTCGCGTGGACTAGCGGAGCCGGACCGGCGTTGGGGCTGTGGGTTCCGACGGCCGTGGTGTCCATGGCGGTGGCAGGCATCTCGAACGCCGCAAAGGCCCGGCGCATCGAGGTACCACTCTGGTCCGGGTCGCTCCGAAAGGTAGCCTGGGTAATGGCCCCGGCCCTCACTGCCGGAGCCATGTTGACCTACGCCCTGATGACTCATGCCGACCCTCAGGTCCTGCCGGGCACGTGGCTTGCCTTGTATGGCGCTGGGGTGACCGGCGGCGGGACGTTCTCGATCCGGGCCATCCGCTGGATGGGGCTCGTGCTCCTTGGCCTCGGGGCGCTCGCCCTGGCCCATCCGGCATGGGGCATCTTGTATCTGGCCCTGGGGTTCGGCGTTCTGCACATTCTATTCGGCCTGTACATTGCCAGGCGGCATCGTGGGTAATGCGGTAGCGGAAGACCTCGATCGCCTGATTCACGAGCGCATCCGTCTGGGAATCGTGTCGGCGCTAGCGGCGAATGACTCCCTGACCTTCGCCGAGCTGAAGGACGTACTCCGCACCTCCGACGGCAATCTGAGCGTCCATGCGCGCCGTCTCGAGGAAGCGGGTTACGTCAAAGTGACCAAGGGGTTCGAGGATCGCCGGCCCCGCACCGAGTATCGCCTCTCCGCCAAGGGGCGCCGAGCGATGGAAACGTACTTGCATCAAATGGAAACGATATTGAGCCAGGCGCGCGACGCGCTGGAAAGAACGTGAAGGGCCTCCACGTTGCCATCATCATGGATGGCAACGGCCGATGGGCCAAGCAGCGTGGCCGCCCTCGCTGGCGCGGTCACCTCGCGGGAGTAGAGAGCGTCCGGGAAGTCGTCGATTCGGCCCCCGGTTTCGGCATCACGACCCTGACCCTCTACGCCTTCTCCTCCGACAACTGGAAACGGCCCGCGGCGGAGGTCGGCCGCCTCTTCTGGCTCCTCAGGGAATATTGCAGACGGGAGCGGGCCGAGCTGCTTGCCAACGGCGTGAAGGTCTCGGCGATTGGTCGGCGGGACCGGATCCCCCAGTCAGCCCTCCGATATCTGGAGGAGCTCGAGCAGGCCACGGCCGAGGGCCCAAAGCTTCACCTGAGACTGGCCATCGACTATAGCGCCCAGGTCGAGATCGCCCGCGCCGCGCGGGAGATCGCCGGTCGCGTCGAAGACGGTGTGCTCGAGCCCGAAGACATGTCACCCGAGTTGATTCGGCAGGTGCTGACCGGTGGGGTTCCCGACCCCGATCTCCTGGTGCGAACGGCTGGCGAGCAGCGACTGTCCGACTTCCTGCTTTGGGAGTTGGCCTATGCCGAGCTGGTGTTCACGCCGGTGCTGTGGCCCGACTTTCGTCGTACGGACCTCGACGCCTCCCTGGGGGAGTTTCGACGTCGTGAGCGGCGCTTTGGGGGCCTCGAGTCGCGGCGCGAGCCCGTCCCAATGCTGGGCCCGCCGAGCGGTCCGACCTACCCGTAGGATGAAAACGGGCGTTACCCGGTGGACGGGTGGGGGGCTCCTCCTGCTCTGCATGTGGTGGTGGCTCGAGGCGGCGGGCGACCTCGCCGTCGTGTCCCCGATACACTGGGGACTCATTCTCCCGCAGCTCGGAGTCGGGGCCGTTCCAGCGCTCGTCGGGACGCTGACCGCTGGCGCGCTCATCTTCGGCCGGCCCGGTGCGCGGGCCCTGGTGTTCGCCCTGTTCTTCACGCTGCTCCAGGCGGTCGCCGTGACCGTGCTAGCACCCGATCTGCAGGAGCGCTACTCCGAGACGGTACAACAGAGCGAAGCCCTCCGGACCGAGAGCGGCCCGGCGGCTCGCTGAGACGGCGGTGAGGCGGGAGCACCCCCCTTCCCAAGCCGACTGCGTTCCGGGCATCTTACCCGACTCCTCGAGCCCGCAGGCGGTTTCAATGCAACGCGTGATCTACTCCCTCGCGTACGCCACCTTTGCTGCATCCGCGCTCGCCGCTCAGGCACCCACCCCGTCCATCGGGGAGCGTTACGAACGCCTCCTGATACGAAACGCGCTCATCGTCGATGGAGCGGGTAACCCGGCTCGGGGACCTTTCGACATCTTGGTTCAGGGATCGCGCATCGCGAGCATCTCCCGGGCGATGGGGCTCCCACGCCAGGCCGATCGGGTCATCGACGCCACCGGGATGTACGTCATGCCGGGTCTCGTCGACCTGCACGGCCACGTTCAGTTCCGCTCGGGAGGAAAGCCGCTCGCCAAGGACTACGTCTACAAGCTCTGGCTCGGCCACGGCATTACGACCATTCGGGACCCCGGGACCGGGGCCGGGCTCGACACCGTCCTCCAACACGCGGAATTGTCGAAGGCAAACACGATCAACGCGCCGACGCTCATCCCATATGCCGCCTTTCGTGGTGCGAACAACGGTGACGACGCGCGGAGGGTGGTCCGAGAGCTGAAAACGCGTGGGGCGCGCGGCCTCAAGGTGTTCATCCAGCGCCCGGATATCTACGAGGCGCTCCTCGACGAGGCCCGCATCCAGGGCCTGCCAGTCGCCGTTGACCTCAAGGTTCAGGAAGTCGATGCCATGTTCGTTGCGCGACGCGGCGTCACCACCATCGAGCATTGGTATGGAATCCCCGACGCGGCGATACCGGGTCCGCAGAATTTCCCGGATGCATACGTCTACGAAAACGAGCTGGACCGATTCCGGTGGGCCGGTGACCTCTGGCGTCAGGCTGATTCCGCACTGCTCTCCGCGGTGATTGACACGATGATCGCACACGGGGTGACGTGGGATCCGACGTTTGCCGTGTACGAAGCCAATCGAGACCTCACCCGCGCGCGGAGTCTGCCCTGGTTCGAAGATTACGCGATGCCCAATGTTCTCGAGTTCTTCGAGCCGAACCTCGACAATCACGGCTCGTATCATCTGGACTGGACCACGACCGACGAGGTCCGGTGGCGTGAGAATTTCCGGATCTGGATGAAGTGGGTTCGCGAGTTCGCCCGCCGTGGCGGGAATGTGACGATCGGATCGGACGCCGCGTTCATTTACAATCTCTACGGCTTCGGAACCATCAGGAATCTCGAGCTCCACCAGGAAGCCGGATTTCACCCGATCGAGATCATCCAGCACGCGACCTCGAACGGGGCGAGAGCTTTGGGCCTGACACAGACCGGTGTCATTCGCGCGGGTTTCGAAGCCGACATGGCGATCGTGGACGGAAATCCGCTGCACAACCTCAAAGTGCTATACGGGACCGGGATCGATGTGTTCGAGGACGGTCAGATGGTCAGAAGGGGCGGTGTGAAATACACCATCAAGGACGGGATCGTGTTCGATGCGCCCGCGCTGCTTCAGGACGTAGTGGAAATGGTCCGGACGGCCAAGGGGAAGCCAAACACGACCTAGGCTCCCCGCTCGGATGAGCACGATCATCCGCGTAACCCCCGAGTGGCCACTCGATGCGGGGTGGTCGAGCGCACCGGGTGACTGCCCCCGGTGGCACTCGCCGCCCTCGAGGGTGTACCTTCACGAGTCAGGGAGTTGTGCGCACGAGCCGATCGGGGTGCGACGCAGCGCAGCCGAACGCCGGCCCTTGCACCCAAGCACCTGATGCGTGAATCTGATGCGACTTCGACACACCATCGCTTTCCTGGCCACGTTGGGCGTACTCCAGCCCGATCCGCTGCGCGCGCAGACGATCATTGGACAAGTCATCGAGAAGAATTCCGGCGCCCCCGTGCCGGCGGGGTTCGTTGCGCTCATTGGAGCGGACGGGCAAGAGATCGCCCGCGCTCTCAGTAACAACGACGGCCGCTTCGTCCTCCGGACCCGGGAGCCCGGCGTGTACACCGTCCGGTCCGAGCGGATCGGTTTTCGCGCATCCACGTCCGCCCCGATCTCTCTCGACCGTGGAGAGCGGAAACACTACCAGATGGAAGTCGAGGCGATCCCGGTCACGCTGGAAAGCATCGTCGTCTCCGGCGAGACCGAGTGCCGCAGCCGACCCGAGGAAGGGCGGGCGAGCGCGACGCTATGGGAGGAGGCCCGCAAAGCGCTCACGGCTGTGGCGTGGCTGCGAACGCAGCGGCGGTTTCGGGTGGACATGAGGTTGTGGGAACGCCGACTGGACACCCTTCTCCGGGTCGTCCGTGAGTCGACTCAGACGCACACCGGCATGGCTCGCCGACCCTTCCGAAGCTTGCATCCTAGCGACCTCACGACTCGTGGCTACGTGCGCTCACGGCGCGACGGCGGGTACGATTTCTGGGGACCTGACGCCGACGTCCTCTTCTCCGATGCATTTGTCAGCGAGCACTGCTTTCGCATCGTCCCTGGTCTCACGGAAGAAACCGTCGGTCACCTCGGTTTGAGCTTCGAGCCGGTCGGAAGGCGTGAGGTGTCCGACATCGAAGGCGTGATGTGGCTCGACGACCAAAACGCCGAGCTCAGGCACGTCGACTTCCGCTACACCAACCTGGAGCTTCCGGCCTGGACCGACGACGTCGGGGGGCGGATCGAGTTTCTGCGGCTCGCCAACGGCGCCTGGATCGTCCGCCGGTACTTCATTCGCATGCCGATTATTGAGTGGGTAAACGAGCGCGAGTTCAGGAACCTCAGGATGTGGGTGGATTCCCGGCGGCCGAAGGTCGTGGGGTTCAAGGAGGACGGAGGCGAGATCCTCGACGCGTTCGGGGCTAACCTGCTCCGGCTGGCAAGCGCCGAAGGCGCGACCCTCATTGGAATGGTCTACGACAGCACCCGATCGACCCCGCTGATCGGGGCGACCGTGTTTCTCAGGGGAACCAAATACCAGACGACCTCGGGTGGTGGCGGGCGTTTCCGCATGGATGGAGTCCCCGAGGGCACCTACGCGGTCGAGTTCGCCCACCCGGACATCCCCGCGTGGGGCGTACTCCCCGGGGTCGACGCGGTCTCGCTCAAGCGGAGCGCCTCCACGAGCGTGCGCCTGGCGGTCCCATCCCGCGCGGGGCTGGTCAAACTGCTCTGCGCTGATCTGCCTGTGGAGCGACGCGCAGGCGCGGTCGCCGGGGTGGTGCGGGACATCGGGTCTCGAAACCCGGTGGCCGGAGCCATGGTACAGGTTTCCTGGAGCAACTGGGAACTCCGAAACATTCGCAACCAGACGGCGACCTCGGCGCAGATTCTTCAGACTCGACTGCGGGTCGAAACGTTTGCTGATAGCACGGGCTATTACCTGGCCTGTAACGTGCCGGCGAACCAGCCAGTCGAAGCGTGGGCGGTCCTCGGGGAGCGGTTGGGGATCACCTCGACCCTTCGCGTAGTTCCAGGAGAACTCGCGGAGCAGGACTTGCTGTTGGAGCCCCCGCGGAATTCAGGCGGCGGGCGAGGGCGCTGACGCGACCCGCCATCAGCGCTCAGAGTTCTTCCTCCACCGATCGATCTGCCGTCGATCCCGCTTGGTGGGCCGCCCTTTTCCGCTGAAGGTAATCGTCGGTTGGGAACGGCTCTCCGCCGCTAACCGCTCACGCGCCCTCCGGCTCGCTGCGGTTTCCTCATACAGCGTGGCGGCGTGCTTGGCAGGACCGCGCCGTTCGCTCAGACCATGCACGAAGACCTGATACTCGAACAGACCCGACCGTATCTTCACCTCGTCGCCCACTTGGACCTGCTTGGAGGGCTTGGCGCGCTCACCATTGAGGCGGACCTTGCCTCCGTCGACGGCCGCGGTCGCGAGCGAGCGAGTCTTGAAGAACCGGGCGGCCCAG
This sequence comes from Gemmatimonadales bacterium, assembly GCA_965249575.1. GTDB lineage: Bacteria > Gemmatimonadota > Gemmatimonadetes > Gemmatimonadales > GWC2-71-9. The sequence continues at coordinate 839,668 of OZ252244.1, forward strand.
AGCCACTTGTCGAGCCGCACGCGGTCCAGAGGCTGCTTGGTGGACATACGTGAATACTAGTGTAGGATCGGGCGGACAAAATGGCGCGTGGTATCGGGCAACGGTTTAGCCCGCGGGACCGCTCGTCCGCTCGCACTCACACCAGCACGCCCGGGAGGAGGAGCCGTGACCGTCCCTCGAGGAGCCATGAAGCCAACGTTCGCCACGGTAGCTGTGGTCGGGACAGGCGTCGTGGGCCGTAGCTGGGTCCACGTGTTCGCCCGGGCCGGCTGCGACACACGGATCTTCGACCGGGACTCCGCCCAGGCCTCCAAGGCACTGGAATGGATCGGCCAGTCGCTGGATCGCAGCCAGGGCGATGGTCACATGACCGCCGCGGACGTCGATCGATGCCGATCCCGGATTCGCGTCTGCGAGGGGCTTGCCGAGGCAGTGGCGGGGACTACCTGGGTCCAGGAAACCGGGCCCGAGCGGCTCGAGACCAAGCAGGCGATTTATCGCGACCTCGACGCAGTGGCCTCGCGGGATGCAATCCTGGGTTCCAGCACCTCGACGCTCGACATGACGGAAATCGCGGCCGAGCTGCCCGGGGCACACCGGTGCATCGTCGCCCACCCCGTCAATCCGCCCCACGTCGTGCCCGCGGTGGAGATTCTCCCTGGCAAGCGCACGGATCCGACGGTCGTCAAACGAACGGATGCGTTCATGCGCAGCATCGGGCAAACGCCAATCCATATGAAGCGTTACGTGTTCGGGTTCGTACTGAACCGGATGCAGGCCGCGCTCGTCCGAGAGGCCGTTCATCTCGTGGCGGCGGGCATCGCCGACGTGGACGCCGTGGACGCTGCTATTCGGGACGGCTTGGGGCTGCGTTGGGCGTTCATGGGCCCTTTCGGCGTCGCTAACACCAACGCCGACGGAGGCGTTCGGGAATACTTCACAAAGTACCACGACGCGTACATCGAGCTCATGAACGACCTGGGCCCCACGCCGTCGTTCGACAAGGAGCTGATCGAGCGGCTCGGCGAGGGAACGGATACGATGGAGCAAACCGACCGGCGTGAAGACCTGCGGAGCTGGCGCGACCGCGTGATCATGGCAGTCCGAGAGGTGAAGGCGGCGCATCCGCATCCCTGACGAGCCAACGCCGCGGCCCCGATTTCCGACATTTTCTATCAGATTTAGTTAAATTAGCCATCCGAGGCTCGTGAACAGCTAACCTCGACGTCGGAGAACCGGTAGACATGTACGACGAACGAATGGTCGCTCCCATGCGGGAAGAGTTGACATCCATCGGGTTTGAAGAGCTCAGAACTCCGGAGGAAGTCGACCATACCCTCAGTGAGTCCAATGGAACGCTGCTCCTTGTGGTGAATTCGGTGTGCGGGTGTGCGGCGCGCAACGCGCGGCCAGCCGCCGCCATGGCCATCCAGCACCCCAAGAGGCCGTCGAGGCTCGCGACGGTCTTCGCCGGCCAGGACACCGAGGCAACCGCCAAGGCGCGATCGTATTTCGTAGGTTTCCGGCCCTCGTCCCCGCAGATCGCTCTCCTCAAAGACGGCAAGGTGACGTACATGCTGGAACGGCATCAAATCGAGGGCCGTGAGGCGCCCGAAATCGCCGCGGACTTGACTGCGGCCTTCGACAAGTGGTGCGCATCTTGATCACCGGAGCCGTGTGATGCCGCGGGTCGCCCTGGACCAATTGCCGCCGCACGCGCGCCTGTGGATCTTCCCGGCCTCCCGTCCCTTAGAGGGCAACGAAGAGGCTATTCTGCTCGAGCGCGTCGACGGGTTCCTCGACGAGTGGCACGCTCACGGAACCCCCCTTTACGCAGCCCGCGACTGGAAGAACAAGCAGTTCTTGTTCGTCGCGGTAGACGAATCGGCGGCAGGCGCGTCCGGGTGCTCGATCGACTCCATGGTTCGTTCCCTTCGGGAAGTCGAACGGTCGCTCGGCGTTCCGATCGTCGACAGCCCACCGGTGTGGTACCTAGAGAACGGGCACGCAACCGGGGTGTCTCGCGAGGAGTTCGCTGAACGCGCGGGCAGCGGGACGGTGACGCTGGATACCCGGGTATTCGACAACACGCTGGGGACTGTGGGTGACATTCGCGAGGGCCGCTGGGAGGTCACAGCGGGCGAAGCCTGGCATCGGGCGGCGTTCTTCGAGTAATCCGGTAGGGAGGGTGCGGGGTATCGCCCTGTCAGGAACGCCTGCCGGCATGTTCCGACGATGTGGGAATCTCACCGGCCAGAATACCGGCGAGCTGGTCGGTATCGATATTCCCCCCCGACACAATACACACGATGTTGCCCGACCCGGCGCGACCGGTCAACGCGGCCGCCACGGACGCCGCGCCTGCCCCCTCCGCGACAATGCGCTGGCGTTCCGCCAACCGCCGAATTGCGGCCGTTACGTCCGCAATGGAGACGACGATCGATTCATCGATGAGGGTCGAGACGAGCGGCCACATCTCCGGCAGGACCGAGCTGCCGCCGATGCCGTCGACGAAGCTGGGAACGCGCTCCACGCGCTGCGGACTGCCGGCGGCGATCGAGGCGCGCAGCGGGGCAGCGGTCTCGACTTCTGCACCGTAGACTCTGACGCTCGGGCGGCGGGCCCGCACGGCGCTGGCGATACCACAGCTGAGCCCACCGCCGCCGAACGGTACGATCACGGAGTCGACGTTGGGTAAGTCCTCGAGGATTTCCAGCCCGATCGTACCGTGTCCCGCCACCACGTCCCGATCCGCCACTGGGTGGACGAAGGTCCCGTCGAGGCCGGGATAGTGACCGTCGACGATCACTTGCCACCACTCCTCGTAGGGCGCCTTCAAGACGGTCGCGCCCAGCCGCTCCGTCGCCGCCACCTTCGTTTTCGGGGCTCCCTCCGGCACGATGACGGAGCACGGGATTCCCAGGGCCCGTGCGCACCACGCAAGCCCTTGGGCCCAGTTACCTGCACTCGCGGTGTAGATGCCGTGCCGCAGGTCCTCCGGACTCCTGCGGCGGAGTACGTTTCCCGCCCCGCGTAGCTTAAAGGACCCGATTGGCTGGAGGTTCTCGAGCTTGAGGTAAACAGTCGCCGGTGATTCTACCGGCTCCAGACGAATGAGCGGCGAGCGAATACCGATGTCCGCAATGCGCCGCTGCGCTGACTCGATTTCCGCCAGGGTCAGCGCGTCAAGGGATCGCGTGACGGGTACCTCCGAAATCGACCGTTGCCCCGGCACCGAGCCGCCGGGCTTTTCGATAGATATGCTCGGCCGCAGCGAGATCCTCGACCGCGAGGCCCAAGGACTTGAACAAGGTCACCTCGTTTTCCGCCCGCCGTCCGACCGCCTTTCCAACGAGTACCTCGCCGATCTCGGCGACGATGTGGTCGTCCGCAATGGCGCCCTCGGACCGAGCGAGGAGGAAGTCGCCCGACTCGGCGAAGGCGGATTCCCGCCGATCGACGAACAGGCGTGACTTGGCAACGGCGAGCGAGTCCAGCTCCCGCGCAGTGGGGAGCCCCGCCCCAACCGCGTTGATGTGGGCCCCCGCCGCGATCCAATCGCCGCGCAACACAACGTCATGCGAGGAGGTGACCGTGCAGATAATGTCCGCGCCTCGCACCGCGGCCTCGGCTGAAGCCGCCACCTCGACCGGCACATCGTCCTTCCCCGATTCGCTCTCGGCGAATGCCTCGCGCCGTTCGGCGGAGCGGCTCCAGACCCGCACTCCAGATAGCTGTCGAACCGAACGCATTGCCTCGAAGTGTGTCCGAGCCTGGCCACCCGAGCCGAGGATGGCGAGAACGCTCGCATCCCTCCGCGCGAGCAGCGCCGTCGCGACCGCGGAAACCGCTGCCGTGCGGATGGCGGTAATTGCGGTGGCATCCATCACCGCGGCCAAACAACCATGCTCCACCTCGAACAGGAGCACTGCGCCCTGATGGGCGTCGAACTTGGTCCCATGATTCTCAGGAAAGATCGTCAGCACCTTGATGCCCGCCGATGGGGGCGCCCCCATGTACGCCGGCATGAGGCCGAGCAACCCCTTCCGCTCGGGCAGGCGGACCACTTGCCGCAATGGGAGGATCACGTTTCCCTTTGCCAGCTGTTTCAACGCGTCGCGCATCACGTCGATGCATTCCCTCATGGGCAGTAGCTTCGCAACGTCGTGGTGGTTGACTATGAGCATTGCGCCGCGCCTCGCGGTCAGGGTGGGCGGGGATAATGGACGGCCCCGAATGGCGCGTGTCAAATAGGAGACCACTGCAGCGCAAGGCCCGACGAGGGCGCTGGACGACCGCTCCGCTACTATGCACATTGCTGGCCCGGGTACGGCGAAGTCGCGGCTTCGTACGCGTTGCGGACATGCTCGTAAAATGAAAGGATCCGGGGTGTCGCTTTCCGTCGTCTTCGAGCCACTGTTCCCCGACGCGATCGTACCAACTCGCGCCACGACCCGGTCGGCGGGGCTCGACCTCTACGTCCACCTTCGAAACCGACGAGTCGCCGTACGGGACGAGCACGGCCGGCCCAACGAGCGCGAGACCGGGGACGGCGATGACGCCTCTGTACTCCTCTCACCCGGCGAGACCGCGCTTCTCCCACTTGGATTCAAGGCGACCCTTCCCGATGGGTTCGAAGCGCAAATTCGGGCCCGCTCGTCGTGGGCGTTCGAGCGCGGTATCATGCTCCCCAACGCACCAGGTACCATCGACGCCGATTTCCCCGACGAATGGAGAGTGATGCTGAAGGTCTGCGGAAAGTCGGAGATCGTCGTCAAACACGGTGATCGAGTCGCCCAAGCCGTGCTCTCCCGGTTTGAGGCGACCACCTGGGTGCGAGGCCAGGTCGGAGTCTCCACTGACCGCCGCGGGGGGTTCGGCAGCACGGGCTGAGTCTCGCCTCCCGCTGGTCCTTGCCTCGGCAACGACTTCCAATGACCCAAACAATGCCTTCCAGCGGCCACGACCGATGATCCAACGTCGGGTCTGCTACACGGTCATCGAGCGAGTGCGCCAGCTCGCGAGTTTCGTTCCGAGAGAAACCCAATGCCGCATCGCGCTGGCCTTGCCCTTCCTCGCGATGATCGCGGTTACCGGCCTCGACTTCCGAGTGATCGGCGACGAGCCCGCGCATCTGCGGATCATCGAGCGGGTTGCTCGGGATTGGCCGCGGCCCGACTTGAGCGACTACTACTCGCTCTCTCTTCCCTTGCCGTACGTGATATGGTCGGCCTGGGGGAAGATCGTGGGATTTGACATCTGGAAGCTGCGGCTCCTCGCCGTGCTATCCACCTACCTGGCCGCCAACGTCTTGTACGGCCTCTGTAAGCGGCACACCCTGCCATATCCGCTGCTGAGCACGTGGATATATGTCTTTCATCCGTACGTGTTCTTTCACGGGTTCACCGTGTATACGAACAGTATCGCTGCCCTGTTCGGCATACTGTCTCTACGCTTCCTCCTGCTCGAAGAGTCCAGACCGGGGACATGGATGGCTGGGTGTGTCTGGGCAAGCCTCGCAGCCCTCACCCGCCCTTCCTACCTGGTGCTCCCAGCGGGGATACTGGCCTACGAAGTTCTCCGGGCGGAGTGGGGTGGCGGCGGGTCCGAGATCGCGGTTGGCGGTGGGCGGCGCTCGGGCTGCCCGCGGTAGCTGATCCCGCAGTTCCTACTATGGGACGGCCTCACACCCCCGACCCTCACCGACACCCATCCCGTCTACTTGGTTCCCGAGCGCTCGACCTTCTTCCCGATCTTCACCGGTGCCTACTTCCTTCCGCTCCTTGCGAGCAAGCGGACGTGGAGTGGGTTCCGAACGAAGTGGGTGGTGGGAGTCTTTCTGCTGCTCGTGCCGACGTTTCTTCGCGTTCAAACCCACCTTCACGAACGCGCCCGATATTCAAGAGCAGCTCGAGGCAACGACCGGCCTGATCATGCATGGCCTCGATCTGCTGGGTCGATACACGTTCGATCTCTTGGAAGTCACGGCCATGTTCGGTCTATGGTGCGTCGGTGTCGCGGTTCTGCTCGGAGAAGGCGCCGTCGAGGCCTGGATACCGATCAAGGGCAAGCTATTCGGCATGCTTGGTACGTTCGTCTTGATGGTCTCCTTTCTGCCCCGGACGACCGAACGGTACTTCGTGCTGACGGTACCGCTGCTGATTCTGTTGCTCCACGCGAACTTCAGACGTCGCACATGGCTGTGGATGTGGTTGGTACTCCAGATCTTCCTCTCGGCCGCATTCTCATACTGGCAGGTCGAGCTCAAATCTTTTGAGGGATGGAGCATGTCGGAGATCTCCACGGCTGAACGCCCGCCGGCCGGCGGAGTGAGTTTCAGCAACCGATCGCCCGCGGCCTAGTCGAAGGCGACAATGCCGAGCCTCTTGTACGAACTGACAGGCCTCCACCGGGTGTGCATTCCCGACCTGGTTCGGGCCCGCGTCGGACGGAGCCCCGAGCGCCCCTTCATTCGATATGGCGATTCAGTCTGGACCTACGCGGACGCACTGGAGCAGATGGAGCGATTTGCGGGCTACTTGCACTCCAGCGGCGCCGGGGGTTCGGGCAAGCGGGTGGCCACCTACCTAAGCAACCGCCCTGAGGTCTTGTGGACCTGGTTCGGGACGCACCTCACCGGTGCCACGTACGTCAGTCTCAACCGGGAGCATAAGGGTCCCGTCCTCGAAGACATGCTGCGCCGATCCGGAGCCGAGCTGCTGGTCACCGATCGTTCGGCGGCGACGCAACTCCCGGCAGCTCGTGGTTCCGGCGTGCGGACCATCGTCTTCGTCGACGGGCCTCCCACCGACTTCGGGGGCGGCTACGAGGTATCGAGCTGGGATCGGGTTGATCGCAGCCCCGCCGCCCCAGAACATTCGCCCGATCCGGCAAGCACCGCGACGGTCATGTTCACGTCCGGCACGACCGGCCGTTCAAAGGCAGTACCGATCACGCACAACCAGTTCAGCCGCAATGCGGAGCACCTGGCCAGCGCGCTGGCTCTGCGGCCCGACGACGTCTTCCACGGCTGGGCCCCGTTGTATCACGTGGGCGGACAACTCTACATGGTCATGACGGCGATCGTCGCGGGCGCGTCGATCGCGCTGTATCCTGCGTTTTCGACCTCTCGTTTTTGGAAGCAGGTCCGCGAATCTGGGGCTACGGTTTTCATCGGCTTCTCGAGCGTCATCAAAATTCTATGGGAGCGAACACCCGCCGCGCAGGCCGGCCCCAGCACGCTCCGGGTGGGCGTCATTGGGAAAATTCCGGCGGACCTACACCGCCCGTTCGAGCAGCGTTTTGGCCTCACGTTGCTCGACATGTACGGCATGACCGAGGCCGAGATCCTCACTCTTCCTCGATTAGGCGAGGCGGTGCCGGTTGGATCCTGTGGTCGCGTGGGACCGGATTTCGACCTCGTAATACTCGACGACCGCGACCAGGTTCTGCCCCCGGGTCGCGTGGGCCAGATCTGTGTCCGGTCCAAAGTTCCGCATGTCATGACGACGGGGTACGAAGGTGACGACGCCGCAACTGCGGAGGCGTGGCGGAACGACTGGTTCCATACCGGAGACCTCGGGAAGATCGACCAGGACGGGTACGTTTTTCACGTCGACCGCTTGCAACACGCCATCCGCCGCCGTGGCGAGAACGTCTCGTCCTGGGAGGTCGAACAAATCCTCGAGCAGCACCCGGCCATCGCGCAGGCTGCCGCGATCGGCGTACCGTCTTCCCTGGGCGAGGAAGACGTTAAGGTAGTCGTCGTACTGCGGCCGGGCATGACGCTGGATCATCGGGAAGTCCATGCGTTCTGCGCGAGCCGCATGGCCCGCTTCATGGTGCCCCGCTATATCGAGCTGCGGCCGGCTTTGCCCTACTCGGAGGTGGGCAAAGTGCAAAAGGAACAACTGAAAGAGCTGGGGCCGCCGGTCTGGGACGCCGAACGGAGTGACACGTAGGAGGGACGGTCGTGACTAGTAAGCAGCAGGTCACTCCGCGGCGTGATAGATTGACGGATCGGCACAATTCGGTCGGTTGACTTACAGGAGACGAATTCATGGCAAGAGCCACGATACTTCTCGGCACCTTTCTCACGATAGTCGGTATGCCGGGGACAGCGGGTGGACAGACGGACGGGATGGCGCACATCCTCCCAGCCTCACAGCAAATCGCCGGGGCCGTCACGGCCCTGCCCGAGGAAATGCGTGACCGCGCCGCGGTGTTAGGATACTCGCAGGCGGCCCGCCTGGTCTCCTTGCGGCACGGTACGAACGACATGCTCTGTCTTGCCGACGACCCCAACCGGGCGAACTTTCACGTTGCGTGTTATCACACTTCCCTCGAGCCATTTATGGCGCGTGGGCGCGAGTTGACGGCCAAGGGGATCACCGGAGCGAGACGAGACAGCATCCGCAACACCGATGTGACCGAGGGCCGAATTGAAATGCCCGCCGTAGGTGCGCTGTACACCCTGACCGGTCCGCCCGGGAGCTTCGACCCCGCAACCGGCACGGTGACCGGAGGCCGCCCGCTCCACTCCATCTACATTCCGTTCGCGACCGCTGAATCGACTGGGCTCTCACCAACCCCGAAGCGGGGTCAACCCTGGATTATGCTCCCAGGCACGCCAAAGGCTCACATCATGTTCGGGGCGCACGACCACTAGACAATGCACCGGCTGGATGGGGGGGGCGACCCCCCCTCCTCGTCCTACCGTTCCGTCCATTCGACGCTGTCCCCCACCCTGATCGTCCCACTGTCGAGGACCTCACCGTAAGCCCCTCCGCGCCACGCCGAGCGCATCGCGTCCCGGAGTCCAGGCCACGCTTCATCCATGCGTTCGCAGGGCTTCGTTTCCCCGTGAATGAGGATGCGGCTCCTACCGACGCGCAACGTTTTTCCTCGGGTCTCCTCGAGGCTTACTCCTCGGACCATCAAGTTCGCCCGCCGTACTGACGGCTCCGCTCCGGAACCCGTTGCACGCTGGAGCTCCTCCCAGGCTTCCTCGGCGATGACGGTAACCTGCCGTCTACCTCGCGCGTCAGCGTTACCCAGGATGCCCGTCCCGGCCTCGAGCTGAGCGGACCGCACGGAGTCCCTTGGCCCACGGTGGGCACGCTTGACCCATATCGCTCGCAGTGATCCACTCGACGATGGTTTCCGGTCCTCCATTGCTGCTCCTTTCCGTCGAGGCCACCGAACGGCTGATTCCCCCAGCGACTACTCGGAGAGCTCAGATCGAATACGGCCTACCCGCGCGGCCTGCTCAAAAAGTGACGCAATGGTCTGCTTTCGCACCTTCCCCATGGCGTTTCGTGGTAGCGAGTCGACCGGAAGCAGGGCAGACGGGACCTTATACGGAGCGAGGCGCTCCTTGGCCCACTGCCGCATGTCATCGAGGGTGAGGTCGGCTCCGGCTGTGAGCTCGACGGCCGCACACACTCGCTCGCCCCAATCCGCGTCATCCGCCCCGACCACGGCGCAGTCCCGGACGCTCGGATGGGTACGAAGCACCTCCTCGATTTCGAGTGCCGACACCTTGTAGCCCCCAGTCTTGATGATGTCGACACTCTTCCGGCCGAGAATGCGGTAGCATCCTTCCTCCACGATGGCCACGTCTCCCGTCCGGAACCACCCGTCTCGGAACGCCGCGCGTGTTTCCTCCGGGCGCCGCCAGTATTCCTTGAATACGCTGGGTCCCCGCACCTCGATCTCCCCAGGAGACCCCGGTTCCACGATCCGACCGTCCTCATCCACCAGGCGAAGGTCAACACCGGGCAGCGGGACACCAACGGTTCCCGGCAAGCGACGCCCGATCAGCGGATTCGACAGCGCCATGCCGATTTCCGTCATACCGTAACGCTCGAGCAAGACGTGTCCACTGATGGCCCGCCATCGCTCGAGGGTCGACACGGGGAGCGCGGCCGACCCCGATACCATGAGTCGCAGCCGTGAACACCCCGCGGACATCAACTCTCGCCGATCCCCGGACGCCGATTCGAAGGCGGCAATCAGCTTCCGATAAATCGTCGGGACGGCCATGAATAGCGACGGAGGGTCCTCAACGAACCGAGCCCAGACCGCCGCCGGGTCAAAACGGGGCATCATCACGCAACGGGCCCCCGCCCACAGCGCGCAGGTAACGACGTTGATGATTCCGTGAATGTGATGCAGGGGCAACACCAGGAGAATCCGGTCATCCGCACTCCACTCCCAAGCGGAAATCAGGGTGGTAACCTGTGCGCGTATATTCGCATGGGTCGTGATCACGCCCTTGGGCCGTCCGGTGGTGCCGCTGGTGTACACCATGAGTGCCGGGCGCTCATCACTCACGCCCGGAAGCGGTCCCGCGGGACGAATCACTGCGTCTCCCACCCGGACCAGGCGGAGACCGCGCGCCTTGGCTAGCGCACCCATCGTCGCTTCGTGCCGCGAGTCGGTCACCACAGCCACCGCATCCGAATCCGCGACGACGTAGTCGAGCTCCGGCGGCGGATGGGAAACGGCGAGTGGTACCGCGACCCCGCCGGCCCGCCAGATGCCCCACTGCACCGCGACGTATTCAAAGCCGGGCTCGACGAGGAAGGCAACTCTGCATCCGTTGAGGTCGGCGCCACCGTTCAGCAGATCCGAGCCCACCCGAGCCGAGGCCTCGAGGAGAGTCCGGTAGTCGAATTCCGCGTCCGCCTCAATGGCAATTCTCGTCGAATGGCCCTCGGCCCGCGCAACGAGCGGCAGCGGCGCTATCCGCATCACGGGGACCTATGCGTCTCCCGCGCGGTGATGCCGGCGGACTGAGAATCTGTTCGGAACGCGCCGGTCACAGGGCGACTTGGCCTGAACCGCCGTGCCCTTGACGCTGCAAGCGTGCTCCCCGTACTTGCACACTCTGCCGAACCGGTCCGTTCACCGTGGGTCGAAACCATTCTATTTCCTGGAAAGGCAGCAATGAGGCTAACTCGCCGGGAAGTGATCAAATTGAGTGCGGCGACGAGCGCGTCACTGTTGCTTGGCTGGCGTCCCGATCTCCTCTTCGCCCAGGACCTGCTCACCCGCCCCATCCCTTCCACCGGCGAGAGCGTACCCGTGGTCGGCATCGGTGGTAGAAATTACCGGGTCGGGCCTTCAGCGGAAGTACGCGCCCCGTTCAAAGCGACGCTCCAGAAATTTGCTGAGCTCGGTGGCAAGATCGTCGATACCGCTCCGTCGTATGGGAATTCGGAACGCGTGTTCGGCGACCTGATGTCCGAGCTCGAGGTCCGCAGCAACCTGTTCGTTGCGACGAAAGTCGACAGGCGAGGTCGCCAGGCCGGCATCGAGGGGATGGAACAGTCCCTCGAGTACCTGCGGACGGATCGCGTGGATCTCATGCAGGTTCACAATCTCATTGACACCGAGACCCAGCTAGCCACGTGCAGGGAATGGAAAGCCCAGGGACGCATTCGCTATCTCGGAATTACCACTTCATCCACTCGGCAGTACGATCGCTTTCTGCAAGTCATGAACAAGGAGCCACTCGACTTCATCCAGGTCAACTACTCACTAGGAGCTCGCGACGCCGCTGAACGCATCCTCCCATTGGCTCGAGACCGAGGAATCGCGGTACTTGTTAACCTTCCGTTTGGACGGGGGCGACTCTTCAACCGTGTCGGAGAGCGGCCGCTACCCGGTTGGGCGCGCGAGATCGACTGCGAGACGTGGGCTCAAGTTTTTCTCAAGTATGTCACTTCACACCCAGCCGTGACCTGCGCGATTCCCGGAACGACCAAGGTGCGTCATGCCGTGGACAACATGGGGGCGGCCCGTGGCACGCTACCGGACCAAGCCCTTCGCCGCCGGATCATGACATTCTATGACGCGCTCTGACCGCCAGACCGGGCCGATCGCCGCCGCTGAATCGGACTTCGCTCAAGCAAGATAGCGTGACGTCTACCCCTCGATCGCCTGATGACGGCGCGGGCTCGACTGGGTTCGTCGGGCTCGTTCAACGATCGATCGACGTTCGGCCCGAAGAGATCAGAACCCTCTTTCTTTCCGCTGCATACTTCTTCTGCATTCTCTCGAGCTATTACATCATTCGACCGATCCGTGACGAGATGGGAGTTGCGGGCGGCGTTCGGAATTTACCGTGGCTGTTTACCGGAACGCTGGCGGTGATGCTGCTGGTCAATCCGGTCTTCGCAGGCCTCGTGGTCAAGTTCTCTCGGAAGCGATTCGTGTCGATCACGTATCGATTCTTCATCGTGAATTTGCTGATCTTCTTCCTACTGCTCACGACCGCTTCGGCAGACCGGCACGTGTGGATCGGCCGAGCCTTCTTCGTCTGGACCAGTGTCTTCAACCTCTTCGTGGTCTCGATCTTCTGGGCGTTCATGGCCGACGTCTTCCGGGTAGAGCAGAGCAAGCGTCTGTTTGGGTTCATTGGGGTGGGGGGGACGCTGGGAGCCCTAATCGGTGCCGCACTGACGGCGGTGCTGGCGGAGCGCGTGGGCCCGGTCAATCTACTCGTGCTGTCGGCGGTTCTCCTCGAGGTTGGGGTGTTCTTCGTCCGACGGCTCTCCGCTCTCTTCGCGGAGTTGCAGCGAGGTCAGGGAACCCAGCAGTCCGGCGAGACGCTGATCGGAGGGCACGTGTTCGCTGGAATTCGTGATATCGCCCGGTCCCCATATCTGTTGGGCATTTGCGGTTACATGCTGCTCTACACGGTCGCGGCCACCGTGCTGTATTTCCAGCAGGCCGAGATCGCGGAACGCTATTTCGCCGATCGCGCCGCTCGGACGGGCTTCTTCGCCAAGATCGACGTCGCGGTCAACGCGCTGACCATCCTCACTCAAATGTTTCTCACCGGCCGCATCATCAAAGCGCTCGGTGTCGCGGTTACGCTCACGTTGCTTCCCGCAGCTTGTGTGGTGGGATTCTCCACGCTGGGATTCATGCCGACGCTTGGTGTGTTGGTGGTATTTCAGGTGCTTCGTCGCGCGGGTAACTTCGCCATCGCGCGACCGACACGAGAGACGCTCTATACCGTGGTCAGCCGGGAGGACAAGTACAAGGCGAAGAGCTTGATCGATACGGTTGTGTACCGCGGCGGGGATCAGGTCGGCGCGTGGTCCTATGCGCTGCTCGGGTGGCTTGGGCTGAGCCTATCCGGGATTGCGTTCGCGACCGCGCCAATAGCCGCCGTTTGGCTCCTCCTGGGTTACTATCTCGGCCGGGCGCAAACAGCGATGGCAGGCCAGCAATCGCACGTCGCCGCGGGTGGGCCGGCGGCACATGCCGCCGGTGTTTCGCCCTAACCGACTGGCGGCTTGGCCGCTACTCCCTGCCCAGTAGACTCACGCTCGCGGGAGCAGGCGCACCGTCCGGCCCGTTGTCCCAGTCCTGCGCGCTCGAGATGTTGGGCATCCCCCATTGGTGTCCGTTCCATCCGTCGAACCCGTCCATCTTGAGAGCCCAGAACCCGGTCGTCATGTCACTGGTGACGATCAACCCATCGGCGTTGCGAATGTCGACCCCGAACGATCCATTGACCACGACCGACATCGGCGGTATCGGGTAACTGCGGTCGATCCACCGGGATTCCGGATTTCCGAACGGTGCACGCCCCATCTCGTGGGGCCCGTCGTACGTATCGTAATACCCGACCGTATACGGATTCGTGGGATCCATCATGTTGAAGATCTGCAGCCCCTCCTCGTAGGCTGAGACGAACACGTAGGGCCACCGGACTTCGTGGTTGTGTGGGTTGGTGCGCCAGTTGGAAATCCACGCGCCGATCGGCCGGGAGATCGTCTCGACCTCGCCGTCGAGCCCCGGTCTCAGATCGAACAGCCTGAGTGGGGCGTACTGATACTCGGTTTCCGCCACGGCGAAATGGCCATCCGGAGTGGGCGTAAACGTGTGCCCCCCCGTGATTCCTGCGATGCCGGTCAACGAGGTGAGCAGCCGCGGCTGGTCGATCTGACTGACGTCATAGATGTAGTACCCGCCCGCGCCGCCTCCATAGAACTTGTCCTGACGGGTCGCGGGATCGTAACCAAGGTAGAGATCGTGATAGCCGCGGCTCGTCGTTGGGTTCGGAATCGGGACCCGTCCGGTCAATCCGTAGTCCCCCGCACCAGCGACCAACTTCTCGAGGTCGTAGATGTTCGAGAAGGGTGCCCCCACGGTGGTGAAGAGCAATGCTCGCCCGTTGGAGTGCTTGTAGGCGAAGATGTTGTGAAATCCACCTGGCGTAGACGGAGCACGAATGCGGGCGACCTCACGAAGACTCGCCGTGTCTGGCAAGCCCGTGACATCGAAAACCACGGCGCCGAGATCGGCGTTTGGCCCGCCCTGCCTCCATTGCATCGACTGCACGTCGTAGTATCGGCCGCCGACCTTGAAGTATTTGTTGTCGAGCGCACCGATGCCCTGGTGCAGCTCTGGGTTCTCGATTCGCCACTCATAGAGCATGCGCGCGTTCGTCGGGTCTTTGAGATCGATGATGTTGAATCCCGCTGAGTGGGTCGTGCCGTGCAGGCGGGGCACGTAGGCGTACGGTCGCGACAACTCCTGCTCGATCTCGATATCCCCGATCGTGAAGATGCGGCCCAGCGGTATGTGGGACAGAATCTTCACATTGCTGCTTCCCTGCTGCCCCGGCGGGTGCTGTGCTGCCATCGTCGGAGCCCACAGAACCATCGAAAAGGCCATCACTGTCGAGAATCGACCCATGGGACGCCCCCACACGGATTGTGAATGCGCATTTCGCTGCGACACACTAAAAAGGGCAGGCGTGCCACAGGTCCTAACGATCTTTCTCAAGTTGCCTTCCCGTGGCACCTACGGCAACCATCGGGCGCGGCCAGCAGCGCCAATGTTACCCCTCCGGCGATGCTCGCGACCGAACGCGTGACTCGAGCGTCTCGATCACTCCGGTGCCGGGTCCTCATGACGAAACCGGTGAGCGCTCGGCTCAGGAAAACACCCCCGCGTGGCAACGGTTCTTCACGAATCTCGCGTGGCCGGGGGGGTTGCCGCTCGGACAAGAGATGCAGATCATCCCTTGAGCAGGGGGTCCGGTTCGCACTCGGACACCGACGCTCCAACGACCGATACGCGGTGGAGCGGCCCCGCGCGTTGGCCCCAGCGGAGGACGATGGAAGTCCAGATCTTTGGCCTCAAGAAGAGCGCGGACACTCGGAAAGCGTTGCGCTTCTTCGCCGAGCGTCGGATCAGAACGCATTTCGTGGACCTCAGAAAGCGCGCGATGGCACCCGGTGAGTTGCGGCGCTTCGCCCAGCGGTTCGGCGTCAGCGCGCTGGTCGACCGGGAAGCGCCCCGGTTCGCCAACCTGGGGCTGCGAGTTGCGCGCCTGTCGGACGATCACCTGCTGGCGAAGTTGGCGTCCGAGCCGCTCATTCTGCGAATGCCGCTCGTGCGCTCTGGGCAACGATTGGCCGTGGGGCCCGCGGAGGACCAATGGCGTCTCTGGACCGAGCAGGACAGTCCATCATGATCGTTCGGCCCGTGACCCTCGAGGGACAGTTCATCCGGCTCGAACCGCTGGGGATGGAGCATCGCCCCGCACTGTGTGCGGTCGCGTTCGACGAGGACATCTGGCGATGGGCCACTGTGTCGATGCAGACCCCGGACGAGATGCGCCGTTACATCGAGACGGCGCTCCGATGGCAACGAGAGGGATCGGCCCTGCCGTTTGCCATCACACTTCAGCGCACCGGGCAGGCCGTGGGGAGCACTCGATTCGCGAACATAGACACATCGAATCGCCGTCTGGAGATCGGGTGGACCTGGCTGGCACGGCCCTGGCAGCGTACCGCCGCGAACACGGAGGCCAAATACCTCCTCTTGAGTCACGCCTTCGAGGAGCTGGGCGCCGTTCGCGTCGAGTTCAAGACGGACACGCACAACGCACAGTCCCGCCGTGCACTTCAGCGGATCGGCGCTCGAGAAGAGGGGACCCTCCGAAGCCACATGTTGCTGGAAACCGGCCGGATCAGGGATTCCGTGTACTACAGCATCATCGCGCCCGAATGGCCCGCGGTGAAGGTCGCACTCGAGCAGAGACTCACGGCTTGATGGACGTACCGCGCCAATGAACAACGCCGCGATGCCCGGCCTTGAGCCGTGGCAACCGCACGGTGACGCCCTTCGCGCGTATCACGACGGAGAACGTGACGCCCAGATCGTCGTGCATGACGACTTCGAGCGACAGGCAATCCCGGTGCGTTACTTTTTTTTGGGCGCCGCGGGACTTCCCTCACCTGGAGACCAAGGCGTTGTCTCTGGCTCGGGGGCGAACGCTCGACGTGGGCGCTGGGACGGGATGTCACGCTCTGGCCCTCCAGAACCGCTCGCTGGAGGTGACGGCAATCGACATCTTGCCGGAGTCGGTTGGCGTCATGCGGTCTCGGGGCGTTCGAGATGCCCGACAGGTGAGCATCTACGACTTCCACGACAAGCCGTTCGAAACGCTCTTGTTCATGATGAACGGTCTCGGAATAGCCGAAACGCTCAGTGGTCTGAGCCGGCTTCTCGATCACGCGCGACGGCTCCTCAAACCCAACGGACAAATCCTCGCGGACTCGGCTGACCTCCGGCCCAGATGGCAGAGCCGCGGGGTCGATCGAGGAGCGCTGTTCTTGGACGATGGTCGGTATGTCGGCGAACTCCATGTCCAGCTCGAATTCGCGGGTAAGAAAGGGCCACCCTTTCAGCATCTGTACGTCGATCCGGATACCCTCGCCGCGTGCGCGCACCGCGCTGGTTGGGGCTCCGAGATGATACTCCAGCCCGATAGCCCATCCTTTCCTAGCGCGGCTGGTCCCTGGTTAACCGCGATACGATCAACGATTTGGCCTCGAAGTTCCGCACAAACGAGCCGGTTGCCATCGATCCGGTAGGCCACCGGGTGCCCCGAGTCCCCCACGCCGGCCGTAGTCGCGAGTGGAGTACGGGCATACGGCTTGCATATATTCCGACCAATGAAAGCGACCTCCGGCCACGCCGCGATCAGCGGCGCCGCCTCTGACCCGGCCTCACTGGCACGAGGAATTACCGGGCTCCGCTCGCGGCCCGAGCAAGCCGCTTGGAGCCTGTTCATGGCAGGTGCTCTCGCTCTGCTTGCCGTCCCAGGGCACGCTCAGGAGACAGGGCCCGGCATCCTGGTGGGTTGGTCTCCCGCACAGCCTGCTGAGGGCTCGTTCGCGTTCATCGTCGTCCAACCCGACAGCGGCCCGGCGAGTTCGGACCCAGCTACAACCGTCACGGGCGAAATGGCTGGGGAGCGCCTGCATTTCGAGCGGGACAGCGCCGGCGCCTTTCGCGCGCTCGGAGCCGCACCGCTGGGGGCACATCCCGACCTCTCGATCGCGCTGACGATCGGGCGGCGAAGCGGTGCGCAAGAGCGGGTGAAGAAACGCCTCCGGGTGAATCCGCAGGATTTCCCGGTCGAACGGCTCAGTGTCGAACCGAAGTTCGTCGATCCTCCCGATTCCGCCCTCGCCGCGCGCATCGCGCGAGAGCGCCGCCTGGCCCGCGCCGTTACCCGACGGTCACACGACACGCCGCGAGTGTGGCGTCGGGAGTTTCACCCACCGCGAGGCAGTCGCATTACCAGCCAATACGGCATGGGCCGGGAATACAACGGTGTACTGCAAAGCCGGCATTTGGGTGTCGATTTCGCGGGTGCCGCAGGGGCGCCGGTGCTCGCGACGAACGACGGCGTGGTCGCGCTCGTGGGAGATTTCTATTACTCCGGGACGATCGTCTATCTCGACCACGGCGAGGGTCTAGTCACCGCATACTTGCATTTGAGCTCCACCGACGTGGCTCCGGGGGACACCGTCAGCCGTGGCCAGTTGGTCGGCCGCGTTGGAGCGAGTGGGCGGGTCACAGGACCGCACCTTCACTGGCATGCGAAGTACGGCCGGCTTACGCTCAATCCCCTCACCCTCCTGGAGCTAGTTCCCCCGACACGTCGGGTCGGCACGCCCGTAGACGCCGGCGGCCTGCCGGAGAACGGGTCCGCTCTCTAGGCGCCCACCCGTCCGCGAGAAGACCGCTTTTTCACTATCTTGCCGGTCGTGACCACGGCAAGTCTCACACATCTCGGTTGGACCGAGGAGTTCGCGGGCAGCTTCGGGCCGCACGCCGACGCAGGCTTCATACCGGCCCGTGTCGCCGTGGAGCACCGGAGCCTGTACGGGCTGTACTCAGCGGCCGGCGAGCTCACAGGAGAGCTCGCCGGCCGCCTCCGGCACGAAGGTATCGGCCCCGGGGACTTGCCGGGGGTCGGGGATTGGGTCGCCGCGGAACCGGACCCGGCATCGTCCCACGCAACCATCCACGCCGTGCTCCCACGTAAGAGCTGCTTTCTCCGCAAGCGCGCCGGCGAGAACGCGGTCGAGCAGGTGCTCGCGTCCAACGTCGATTTCGTGTTTCTCATAACGTCTCTGGCGGGCGAACTGAGTCCGAGACGGTTGGAGCGTTACCTCGTCATGGCTTGGGAAAGCGGCGCGGCCCCCGTGCTATTGCTGAACAAAGCCGATCTCGCCACCGACATCGACGACCCCGCGGCAGACGTCCGCTCGATCGCTGGGGGAGTGCCCCTTCACATCGTGAGCGCGACCACTGGTCTAGGCATCGACGAGCTTGGTCAGTACTTCCGCAACCACCGAACCGTGGCTTTGTTGGGATCCTCTGGCGTCGGGAAATCGACCCTCATTAACCAACTCGTTGGCCGCGAGATCCAACGCGTGCAGCCCATCCGCGCGGCGGACGGCAAGGGACGCCACACGACCGTCCGGCGCGAATTGATCGTGCTGCCGGATGGTGGACTGATCATGGACACCCCAGGCATGCGTGAGATGCAGCTCTGGGAGGGCGCCCTGGGGATCCGGGAAGCCTTCCATGACATCGATCAGCTTGCTAACGGCTGCAAATTCGACGACTGCCAGCACGACACCGAACCGGAATGTGCGGTCCACCGGGCCGTCGAATCAGGAACGCTGGCTCCAGAGCGCCTCGCCAGCTACCACAAGCTCGTCAAGGAATTGCGCCAGCTGGACCGGAAGCGGGACAAAAGACTGGCGAGCGAGGGCAGACGCCGCGACAAGGCTGCCATGCGCCGCATTCGATGGCTCCGAACAAATCGCGACAAACCATGACCGCGGCCCGGCGCAGCGACGGGGCGTGCGATTAGCCTCCTACTAGCTTTTCGACTTCGTCGAGGAGCCGGCGTTCGTCAAGTGCGGCCTTGGGGTCAGTAGACCGGTGGATATACCGGACCTTGCCCACCACATCGATCAACAGGGTTCCGGACTGCTGAATGACGAGCAAGCTCTTTCTCAACCCGTAAGCACGATACGACGTCCGGTCCTTATCCCCGAGCACGGGGAAGGGGAGTTGGTGTTTCTCGGAGAATTGCGCGGCGGCCTCGGCAGTCGACGGACCGATGACCAGCACCCCAACACCGCGATCTTGAAGGTATTTGTACATCCGCCCCAACTGGACTGTGTGCTGAGCGCAGTAGTGTCAGGTGAACGCGCGGCCGAAGTAGAGCACCACGTGCTCGTTGCCCCTGTAACTCGACAGAGTGACGGGACGGCCCAGATTCGAATCGACCGTAAAGTCGGGGGCCGCCGACCCAACCCTCAGCTCATCGTTATGTGCGTGTGTCATCGATTACCCCTTGATGGTGGTACCCCCCCGGGGGCCCCTCTACCCCAGCTGCGCGACCTCGACCCGTCACTCGGCGGCGGTTACAGAGTTCTTGAGTACACCGACGCCTTGCACCTCGACCTCGACAGTGTCACCCGCGCGAAGCGGACCAACACCTTCCGGCGTACCCGTGGCGACCAGGTCGCCCGGCTCGAGCGTCATGATCTGCGAGATGTATGCGAGGAGCATTGGGATCTTGAACGCCATGTCAGCCGCTAGTCCCCGCTGGCGCTCTTCGCCATTGACCCGACAGGACACTTCCAGGCCGCTCAAGCCCTCACTCGCCAGGAGCGGCGCAATCCGAGGCCCCACGGGACAAAAGGTGTCAAATCCCTTGGCCCTCGTCCATTGACTGTCGGCGCTCTGCAGGTCCCGCGCCGTCACGTCGTTGACGCAGGTAATGCCAGCCACCGCACGAATCGCCTCGGCTTCCGAACCCCGGCGCAGCATCGAGCCCATGACGACTCCGATCTCCGCCTCGTGCTCCACTTGGCCAGAGGCGTCCGGGATGACGATTGCGTCGCCGTCCCCGATGATCGCGGAGGGCGGTTTGAGAAAGAGCAGCGGCCGATCCGGAACCACATTGCCAAGCTCCTTCTCGTGTTTCGCGTAGTTCCGGCCGACGCACACGATCTTACCGGGACGGATCACTGGCAAACGGCCTCGAAACGCACAATCGCCGCGCGTCCACCGAGTTTCATTCCACCGCCCGCCGATCGGTCTCGCCGAAATTCCTGAGCACCGGAGACAAGATACGCCAAACGTTGTCCGCCATGATTCGGTGGCCGTCGGCCGTCGGATGAATGCCGTCCGCCTGATTGAGATCGGGCACCGCGGCGACGTTCTCCAGGAGGAAGGGGATCAGCGCGGCGTGGTTCGTTCGGGCGAGTTCGGCAAAGAGCTGGCGGAATTCATGCGTGTACCGTTGTCCGAGGTTAGGGGGGGCCTGCATACCCGCAATGACGATCCCGGCCGCGGGATGGCGTAGTCTCGTCCGGTCGATGATCTCCTGGAGGTTCCGGTGAGCTGCTGCGAGGTCCTGTCCGCGAAGGGCGTCGTTGGCTCCGGATTCGAGGACGAGAACGGCGATGGGCTGTCCGAGCAACCAGTCGATGCGCCGCAGGGCACCGGCCGACGTTTCCCCACTCACGCCAGCGTTGACGACGCGGAACGTCAGTCCGACGGAGTCGATGCGCTCCTGGATGACTGCCGGGTATGCGTCATCCAACGGAAGGCCCAGGCCCGCCGTGAGGCTGGTCCCCAGGAAAAGGACGACCGGTGTCGTGTCGGCCGGGATCGGAACCGGGGCGGCCGCCTCTTCCCCCGAGGCCACACCGCCTGCCGCGACCTCGGGCTCCCGCTCGCCAGTACAGGCGAGGGTGCAACAAATCAACGCCGTCCAACGTATCTTTTGAACCATGATGATCGTTGCGGAAGATCTCGAGCAGACGTATCTGAGCGGCGGCAGGCCGCTCACGGTCCTCAAACAAGTTAACCTGGCGATCGAGCCACAGGGGTTCGTCGCCGTCGTCGGCCCGTCGGGGAGCGGCAAGACCACCCTCCTGGGCCTACTGGCCGGCCTGGACTTGCCGTCTCGCGGGCGGGTGGCACTGGATGGACAGGAACTCGGCGCTATGACCGAGAACGAACGAGCCCGACTGCGGGCCGAGAAGATTGGCTTCGTGTTCCAAACCTTCCAGCTCATTCCAACGCTCACCGCGTTGGAGAACGTGCTCGTTCCCATGGAGCTTCAGGGCAATCACGGATCCAACGGGCGCGCCGCAGAGGAGCGAGCACGCGACCTCCTCGCGCGCGTCGGCCTGGGCGATCGGGCGCATCACTACCCGACGCAGCTCTCCGGAGGTGAGCAGCAGCGCGTTGGGCTGGCGCGAGCCTTCGCCAACCGCCCCAAGATTCTCATGGCCGACGAGCCAACCGGCAGCCTGGACGCCGACACCGGACAAACGGTCATCGACCTGCTGGTCCAGCTGAACCGGGACGAAGAAACCACGCTCGTTCTGGTTACCCACGATCCAGATCTCGCTGCTCGTGCTCACCGCATCGTCCGGCTCTCCGGCGGCAGAATCATCTCGGACGAGCGACACGCCCCGTCGTGAGAGTCCCGTTCAGTCTCGCGATGGCGTGGAGAGAGAGCCGGTCCAGCCGCAGGCGGATCGGTTTGTACATGGGATCCGTCAGCCTCGGTGTGGCGGCGCTCGTCGCCATCAACTCGTTCGGCGAGAATGTCTCGGCGTCCATCAGCGAGCAGTCGCGCGCATTGTTGGGTGCCGACCTCGAACTCCGGCGCCGTAGGCCCTTTCCACCGGCCATCGATTCGTTGCTGAACTCGCTACAGGCCCAGGGAGTGCCCACGTCGCGGGTAACGACTTTCGGTTCCATGGTGCTCGCGCCAGCGACCGACCTCACGCGGCTCTTCGAAATCCGCGCTGTGTCGGGCGGATTCCCCTACTACGGCACGATTACGACGGACCCGGCCGACCTTTGGTTCGGGTTTCGTAACGCGCCCCAGGCTCTCGTCGATCCGGCGGTGTTGATCCACCTGGACGCGCAGATCGGCGACACCCTACGAATCGGTTTGGCCGATTTTACGATCGCCGGGGTCGTGACCAACCTGCCGGGAGACATCGGGCTCCGCACGGCCATCGGACCTCGGGTGTTCCTACCGGACCAGTACCTCGAGCAGACGGGTCTCCTCGAGCGGGGAGCCCGCGCCGGTACCGCGCCTACCTGCAGCTCAGCGACAACAAGGCGTTGCAGGGCTTCATCAACGGCCATAATGCGCTGTTCGATGAGTACCGCGTTGGGTTCGATACGGTCGGAGAAGAGGAAGAGGATTTGACGCGTGAGCTGGGCGCTCTTGCGAAGTATCTTGGCCTCGTAGGCCTCATCGCGCTGCTTCTGGGCGGAATGGGTGTGGCGAGTGCGGTCCACGTCTTCGCGAAGGAAAAACTCGACACGGCTGCCGTGCTCCGGTGCTTGGGCGCCCGAGACGGCTCTGTCCTGAGCGTGTACCTCTTGCAGGCCGGGGCGCTAGGGCTCCTGGGTGCAATCCTCGGAGTCGTACTCGGCCTTGTGGTGCAACGGACGTTACCGGCAATCGTTGGCGAGTTCCTACCTCTCGAGGTCGCGGTTTCGATTGACTTGCCGACCGTCGCCGCCGGGCTCGCGATTGGCGTCTGGGTGGCGATGCTGTTCGCCTTGCTCCCACTGCTCGCACTGCGCAAAGTCCCTCCGCTTCGCGCGTTACGCCACGACACCACGGTCGATCGATCGGCACCGGACCCCTGGAAGCTTGCGGCCTACGGCGCCCTGGCGGCGGGCGTCTTGCTGCTGAGCCTGTGGCAAGCCCCTAGCCGCCCGGTGGGGTTCTGGTTCGCGGCCGGAATCGCCGCGACAGCCGGATTGCTATGGCTGACGGCGGTAGCTCTAATGCGAGTGACCCGTCGCTACTTCCCCAGACGCGCGCGGTACGTCGTCCGCCAGGGGATCGCCAATCTGTTCCGTCCCCAAAACCAGACCGTCGCCGTCATTCTCGCGATTGGCTTCGGGGTGTTCCTCATCGCGACCCTCTACGTCGTGCAGCGCAATCTCCTGGCTCAATTCGCGCTCGACGAGCGCCCCGATCGGCCGAATCTGGTCATCTTCGACATCCAAGACGACCAACGGGAAGGCGTCCTCCAGCTCATGCGCGAGCGAGGTCTCCCGGCGCCTGACATCACCCCGATCGTCCCGGCACGCATATCCCACGTGAACGGACGGACTGTCCAGGAGATCCTCGACGGCCCGGACGTGCGGGGACGGTGGGCCTTTCGCCGCGAGTATCGGAATACCTACCGCGACACGCTCGTCGATTCGGAATCCATGGTCGCCGGCCGGTGGTGGAGCGAGGAGCGGCGTCCCCCGCCCGAAGGCGTTGCTGAGCCCGGCGCGTCCCGCCCCGCACTGATCTCGATAGAAGAGGATGTCGCGGATGAGCTCGGGGTTGGCCTCGGAGACCGAGTGACCTGGGACGTACAGGGCGTCCGGATCGAGAGTGAGATCGTGAGCCTACGCAGTGTGGTATGGGCTCGCTTTCAGCCAAACTTCTTCGTGGTTTTCGAGCCGGGGGTCCTCGAGAGCGCCCCGCAGATGTCAGTCGTCATGACGCGAGCCGAAGACCTGACCGAGCGAGCCGAGATCCAGCGTGACCTCGTTCGGTCATATCCCAACATCTCCGCCCTGGATCTCACCCTGGTCCAGCGCTCGCTCGACGAGATACTGGGCAAGGTGTCGATGGCAATCCGCTTCATGGCGCTCTTCAGCATTGCCAGCGGGATCATCATCCTGATCGGCGCCCTGACAACATCCCGCTTCCAACGCATCAAGGAGGCGGTACTGCTCAAGACCATCGGCGCCGGCTCTCGCCAGATCCGCCAGATCCTGCTCGTTGAGTATTTGGCTTGGGGCTCGCTGGCGGCGCTGACGGGTGTGCTCCTCGCGGGCGTTGCTGGATGGGCGGTGACCACCTTCGTTTTCGAGTTCACCTTCCACCTCCCATCGGCCCAGCTCGCCGCGCTCTGGATCGGCGTCTGTGTCCTGACGGTCGGTATCGGCTTTGCGAGCAGTGGCGAGGTCCTGAGGCGCACGCCACTGGCCGTGCTGCGGGAGATGAGTGAATAGGGATGGGATCGTACGGGCGGCCTCGGTCGCCGGCGCGGCCGGGCACCCTCACACAACCATCGATCGACGCGCGCTAGGGGGCGGGAAGGCCCGGCCGCGTGCCCCCAAGGGGAATCGAACCCCTGTTCCCACCTTGAAAGAGTGGTGTCCTAGCCGTTAGACGATGGGGGCTACGGGTCCGCCGGCGCCGCGGGCCGGTGGGCCAGTAGCGGTAACGGGATTCGAACCCGTGTTTCGGCCTTGAGAGGGCCGCGTCCTAGTCCCCTAGACGATACCGCCAGACGGAAACCGGGCGCGAAATATATCACCCGCCTGTGCGACCGACGCAACCCGCGGCAGGGCGGCCGTCGGTTGGTTCAGACGGTCTACGGTACGCCATCTGGCCCTGACCGAGCCCGCGCGGCGTCCAGGCTCCAGGGATATGGCCCCAGCACTGACAGCGCGAAGGCCCCGGCGGCGGCGCTCAACACCGACGCGTCCAACGCCGATTTCAATCCGGTGCCAACGGTCATCCCCAGCCCGAAGAGCAGGAGCAGCACACCGCTCAGCCACGCAGCGGTCCGCGTGAACAAACCCAGAATGAGGGCGACACCTAAGGCGACTTCAGCCAGCGTGGCCGTCCACGCCAGCACCGGAACGAGCGCGTCAGGCGCATACGGATTGATGGTGCCGGTATATGCAACGAACCGGTCGAAGTCCCCCCACGCAACGCTCGGCTCGCCGCGCGCCCCCCAGAGGCCCGAATCGGTCGGCTACGGCCGAGAGGAACGCCGCGCCCAACGTGAGGCGGAGGAACACCGATCCGAAGCGCGCTACGGCGTTCGCCATGTACCGTTGCATCTAACCTGCCTGGTGACTGGGGAGGGAACCTACCACGAATAGTAATAAGCCGTCCACGTGGGAGCATCGAAGTCCGCCACGAGCGTTCGCACGAGCTCTTCCATGGTGGCCCTGAGATTCCCAGTGCTGAACCGGTAGTTGAGGATCTGGACGCCAACGAACCCCGACACCTTCCCCCTGAGCGCAGGGAGGTTGAGCGGCGTCGATGATGCAACGATGAACAAGACCGGCCCACCGAAACGGCGGTCGGGCCCGACGAGCGTCGTGTCCAGCCGGGGCAAGACTACGTGGCTCCCGGCTTCAAAGAATTGTTTCTGATCCAATTCGTACGGGTAGAACGCCTGCACGAGCCCCCGCGTGAACACCAGGAATACCCCCACGTGAGACGGCTCGTCGAGTTCGAAGGTGACGCCGCCGCGGGCAGCCCAGAACGGGGTGTCAGCTCTGATCACCAAGCGCGGATCGTCCCGAGTGAGGACCCCGAGCCGACCCACGCGGGGCGGGGCGCCACACCCGATCACCCCGACGATTGTGGATACGGCGAGCAAGCCAGCCTGAGTGCGCACGCCATCCCCCCTGTATCGTTCTCATGCGGCGGGTACCGATCCCACCCCAACCTATCCAGCTTCCGGGATCGCCAACACCCCGGGAGTTCGGTATGAGGCGCTCTTTGCTACCTTTGGGAACCACCGCTGGTCGGCGGAATCCCGAACCGAGGAGTTTCGAATGCGCTCCGTTTGTCTCGCAGCGTTTTCACTCGCCATGATCGTGGGCCCGATTCACGGCCAGGCCCAACCTCGCGAGGGCTTCTGGATTGGATTCGGGGCTGGCGGTGGGTGGAACACATCGGAGGGACTGGACGGCAACCGGCGCGGCGGGGGCGCGTTTCACTTTCGCCTCGGCGGCACGCCGAGTCCCAACGTACTCATCGGCGCCGAGTTCATTGGCTGGAACCGAGTCTGCAGGAGCTTCGTATTCGCCTGCAAAGAGGGGGGCATTACCGTCGGGCGTGGAAACGTGACGCTCTTGGTCCTGTTGTTTCCGAGCCGGACGGGCGGATTCTATGTGAAGGGCGGGATCGGGGGATCAAGTGCTACGGTCGTCACGAACGTGCTCGGAGCCAACGTGAGCGCTAAAAAGGACGGATTCGGTGCTACGGTGGGGACCGGGATAAACATCAGGCTCGGCTCGAACTTGTATCTCACACCCGGGCTCGATTGGCTGTTCCAGGCGTTCGACGCCGGGCAGAACCTTGCATCGACGAACACGTTGTTCCTCATCACGCTGGGATTGACATGGCACTGACCTAGCGTGCCTCCGCCGTCGTATACCTTGACGGAAGGACGCCCTATCATCGACGACATGGGCGGAGAGCGGGTGCGCAAGAGTCGACGTGGCTCGGCAACCCCCGAGCGACGCTGGAGACGCCATGCCTGAGCCGGCACTCGTCACCACCGTTGTCGCTATCGTCGGTCTTCTGCTCGTGGCCGCGCTCGCCGCGATCGGATTGAAACGCCTCCGCCTCCCATATACCGTCGGACTGGTAATCGTCGGGTTACTGTTGGGTGGCCTGGCCAATGTGTTTCCCGCACTCGGGGTGTTGCGCGACATCGAGTTGTCGCCCGATGTCATTCTGTTCGTCTTTCTGCCGACGCTCATCTTCGAGTCGGCGTTCAACCTCAACAGCCGGCTCTTGTCTCAGAATCTCGCGCCGGTCCTCGCGTTGGCCGCGCCAGGGCTCCTCTTGTCCACCATGCTCGTGGGCTTCCTGGTCAGCTGGACGACACCACTGGAGCTCGGCCCGGCGCTCCTGTTCGGCGCATTGATTTCGGCCACCGACCCCATTGCGGTCGTGGCCCTGTTCAAGGAGCTGGGTGCGCCGAAGCGTCTCGCCATCCTCGTCGAGGGCGAGAGCCTATTCAATGACGCCACGGCAATCGTGCTGTTTCAGATCGTCCTCGCGGTGCTGGCCGGCGGCATCCTGAGCGTGGCCACCGTGGGCGAGGGCATCGCGGAATTCGCGTTCGTGTTCGGCGGAGGCCTCGCCGTCGGCGGTACGGTCGGCTATCTGATGGTTCGATCCATCGCGCTCGCCGACGATGATCCCCTCGTCGAGGTGGCGCTCACAACGGTCGTCGCATACGCGGCGTTCATTACCGCCGACCACTATCTGCACGTGTCCGGGGTCATGGCGACCGTCGGAGCCGGGTTGGTGGTTGGTACCATGGGTTCTACGCGTTTTACGCCCGAAGTGCGGGCCTATCTGCATCAATTCTGGGAATACGCAGCATTCGTCGCCAACGGATTCATCTTCCTCTTAGTTGGACTGAGTGTGCGTCTGAGCGGAATCACAGAGCACGTGGCTCCGATCGGCTGGGCGATCGTTGCCGTGATGGTCGCTCGTGCAGTCACGGTCTTCGGACTGACCAGTCGCCTGCCGGGCGCGGAGCCCATCGACACGAGGCACCAGACCGTTCTCTGGTGGGGAGGGCTTCGCGGGGCGGTCGCGCTCGCGCTGGCCCTGAGCCTCCCCACGGCGTTCGCGAGCCGCGAACTGATCATCGCGATGGCAGTAGGCGTGGTCCTCTTCACGCTTTTGAGCGGTGGCCTGACCATGGGGCCGCTCATCCGATGGCTCGGACTCGACAAGCCGACGCTCGTCGAACGCGTGGCCCGGGCACAGGCGGCCGTGGCGGCGAAGCGGGAGGGACTCTCGAGGATTCTGCAGGCGGCGACCGCCGGCATTTCTCGAGTGGCCTCATTCGAGACGTCGAGCGCACTGCCCAGGCGGGGCTCGCGGCCGCTGAGGACCGTCTGGCAACACTTCGGAGCGAATGCCACACCGACGAGATGCAGTCCGTGCTCTGGTCGGAGGCCTTCACAACGGAGCGGCACGCATACCGAGATCTATTCGACCGGGGGGGGATCTCCGAGCCCGTGCTACGCGAGCTGGAGCTCGCGGTCGAGTTGGAACGCGACACGCTGAAGCGGGGGAACTATCCGGTCGAGCTGCCATCGGCAATGCCGATAGAGGTTCGCATCGTTGATCACCTGGCGCGGTGGACCGAACGGGTGCTGCCCACCATCCGGCCGGTTCAGCATCACCGCCTGCGAGCCCTCGCCGCAAGATATGAGCACGATTTCGCGGTCGTGGAGGCCAGTCGCCGCGTCGCCACGGAAGTCCAACGTCTTGCCGAGCTGCTGGGTCTCGATCGGTCCGTGGCCGAGCGGTGCCAGAGCGCGTACGAGCGTCGTGGCGAAACGGCGATGCGGCGCATCGATTCGATTGCGGAACACTTTCCAGAGTACGTGGCAGCCGTACAACAGCAAACCGCGCGGCGAATGGCGCTGGATGGCGAGGCGGATGCGATCGACCAACTCGCCTCGGCCGGCGGCATTCCGGAGTCGGTCGCCCAAGAGGCCCGCCGGGCGATCACCTTGATGCAGCGGGATCTCATGCATCAACCGGTTTCCGCCCTGCGGCCCCGGCCGGCCGAGCTGTTGGCGCGCGTACCGTTCTTCGGGAGCCTCGCATCGGACGACTTCGATCGGGTCGTCAACGCCCTCGTGCCCCGCACGCTCCTAGCGGGAGAAACGATCATTCGGCAGGACGAACGCGGTACGTCGTTATTCCTCATTGCGCGGGGCGTCGTTGCCGTGATGATCGAGCAGGCAGGCGAGGCGCCGGAGCGGGTCGCCTCGCTCCACGCTGGGGACTTCTTCGGTGAGATGGCGCTCCTCACGGCGGAACGCCGGAGCGCCACCGTTCAGGCAGTCACGGACTGTCGGCTCTTCGAGCTTTCGAAACCCGACGTCGACAGACTGTGCGACGTCTGTCCCGGCATCAAGGATGCGCTTCTGGAGGCCTATCGGGTCCGGAAAGCAGAGCAGGATCCCGACACGGCCGCATCAGCTCCATGACATCCCCTCAGCGGTCGTTCGCGGCGAGCCATCGATACATCGCCCTGACGTTCATCGAAAGCCAGTCGTCGTAGCGATCCCACTGTTCGTAGTCCGGCAGCCGCACCTCCTGGGCCGCCCGGTCTTCACTCCATCCGTCCTGGAGGGCCCTTCCGGCAGCAACCCGGACGTCGTCGTAATACCGGATCTGGCGCTCGACGCTCGCCCGGTCACCAGGGGGGCCGTGCCCGAATACGACCGTATCGAACTCGAGCGTCGCGAGCCCGTGCAAGGTGTCGAAGAAATCGGGGAAGTAGTGGCTCGGCAGGTCCCGGTAGCCCACCCGGTCGTTCGCAACGAAATCGACCGCGAACGCTATCCGCTCGGCCGGCAGGAGCGCAACGATCATGTTGTCGCTGTGGCTTCGGCCCAGGAAGTGCAACTCGATCGTCTTTCCCCCGAAGTGGAGGGCCATGCGATCACTGAACGTGAGGTCTGGGACGGGGAGATCGGGATCGTCCGCGCTGCGTATCCGGTCGACGGCGAGCTGATGCGCGATGATCGGGGCGCCCCGACCCAGGCGCTGCCGCAGGACGTTCGCTCCGGTGGCATGATCGGCATGATGGTGACTGTACACGACGGCCAGCAGTGGCGCTCCCGGGGCCACCCGCTCGATCTCGGTCGCGAACCGTCCTGCCGCTTCTACCGAAATCGGGTCGAACGCCACGACGCCCTCCGGCGTGACGACAAACAGCCCGTTGTGCGACTGGTGCCGGAACCGGTAGACGCCCTCGGCAATGGTGGTTGTCTCGAAATTCTGCGCCCCCAGCTGGTGGACCGGTAGCAGCACCGGTATCAGTAACGTCACAACGCGCAGTTGCGTCATACGATTCCTCCTCAGTGTCGACGTCCCATGCGGTCACTGCCCTGCTTCGTGTCGGTTGCCCAACCAGTCCACGAGATCTTCGAGCGCTGGCACCGTCACCAACGGCGTGACGGGTCTCGGGGGCGCGCCGCCGTGCCGGTTGATCCACGCTGCAGGAATCCCCAGGGTGCCCGCGGGCTCGATGTCGTGGAAAACGCTTTGCGCCGCGTGCAGCCAGCGGCGGCCGGCGATCATCAAGTCTCGAGCCGCGAGAAAATGGGCCGGCGCGGGTTTATACGACTTCACCCGTTCCGCGGTGACGCAGAACTCGAATTCGACCGTGAAGTGTTTCAGCGTCGCCGACAACAAGTCGTCGTCGATATTGGAGAGAATCCCCAGCCGGTAGCCCGCCTTCACGAGGTATTCGAGCGACCGATTGGTGTCGGGGAACGGCGGCCAGTGCGGCAAGCTCTCCGCGAGGAAATCTCCGTGATCGGGCGCAAGTGTCCACCCGAGGCGTTGGGCCACAATCCGCGCCGTCTGGCGCAATACCTCGCGATAGGATTGGTAGCGGCCTCGCTGCACCTCGGGCTCCACCTCGGCGTGCGTCCGCACGATCTCCTCGCGATCGAGCGTGTGACCCACACGCCCACCTTCGGTCATGAAGGCGTTCGCGATTCCAGACTCCCAGTCGATGAGCGTCCCATAACAATCGAACGTGATGACCTCAGCGACGTGGCTGATCACTTGGGAAAATTTAGGCTCTCGCCTGGCTCCAGGACCTCGACCTTCATCCCCTTTGGGGTGAAGCCCGAGGCGTCCTGAACGAGGAGGGGCCAGGTTTTATAATGCATCGGCACGGCCACCTTCGGCGCGATCAATTCGGCCGCCCGCGTGGCGAGCTCCGGCCCCATCGTAAACCGGTCCCCGATTGGAACAAGGGCGATGTCCGGCCGGTAGATCTCACCGATCAGCTTCATATCGCCGAACACCGACGTGTCACCACAATGGTACACCGTCGCCCCACCCAGACGCACGATCACGCCACACGGCATTCCCATGTATCGACCGTTGTAGGAGGATGAGTGGAACGCCTGCGTGAACGCGACCCAGCCGAAGTCAGCGGTGATCTTTCCACCGGGATTCCCTGCCTCGGCCTTCACTCCTTGCTCCCCGAGGAAGTCGGCGATTTCGAAAGCAGCGAACACCGTCGCGTCGTTGGCCTTGGCGATCGAGACCGTGTCACCAACGTGATCGGGATGGCCGTGGGTCAACGCGACGTACTGACACTCGATATCCTCCGCCTTCATGGCGGCGGCCGGATTGTCAGTGAGAAACGGGTCAATGGCCACCGTCGTCGATCCGTCGCTCACGAGATACGCGGCGTGGCCGAGAAAGGTCAGCGTGATTGCCATGCGCGGTTGACTCCTCTCAATGAGTTCAGTCGTCGCCGGTCAAGATCAATGCTAGGCTCTCGCGACGGCGGAGGCAACGCGGGCAGGCCTTGAGTATGGACTTCGCGTGTTCAACAAGATGGATGCCACGAACCCGTATACAGTCGGATACTATGACACCTACGATGGGCCTGATGGTTTGAACTCAGCTAGGGTCCTTGGATCGGTTTTCAACGGCGCGTGGGGAATCGACGGGTGGAACGGCCATACCTGGGGGATGCCCAACGTCTCCAGCGCCCCGGATTGGGACAACGGCCCGGCTGGCGCCCCCCCCGCCAGCCCGGGCGAGCTGAAGCACCGGCCCGGCGCACACACCGTTAGCGAAGGCGGTCCATCCCGCCCTCGATCTCGCGCCGCTTACCGGACCCCTCCTCGAACACGTGCAAGCGGTCGAGTCGAAAGCGCAGTCCGATCGCGGCGCCCTCGCGCAAGTCCAGTTCGTCGCTCGTAACGATCCGGACTGGCTCCCGCTCAGGGACGTTGCGCAACGCGACATGGATCAGGACCTCACTCCCGAGCGGTTCCACGATGTCCACCTCTCCTTCAACGTCGGCGTGCACACTGTCGACGATGTCTATGTCGTTTGGCCGAATGCCCATAACGAGCGGGATGTTCGGCACCTCCTCGGCGTCCATCTCCAGTTCCAGCACCCGAGATGACAGGCGCGCCCTGCCCTCGTTCGCGGTCGTCCGACACGGAAAGAGGTTCATCGAAGGCGACCCGATGAACTTC
This sequence comes from Gemmatimonadales bacterium, assembly GCA_965249575.1. Classification (GTDB taxonomy): domain Bacteria; phylum Gemmatimonadota; class Gemmatimonadetes; order Gemmatimonadales; family GWC2-71-9. Next base: position 871,864 of record OZ252244.1, read on the forward strand.
GCAACAAACATGGAGGATGGACGTCGGTACACCTCGACGGGGGAATCCACCTGCTCTACCGACCCCTCGTGCATCACGGCGACGCGATCGCCCAGAGTCATCGCCTCCTCCTGATCGTGCGTAACGTACAGCATCGTAGCCCCCAGCCGCCGGTGCATGCGGGCCAACTCGGTGCGGGTTTGCACACGAAGCGTTGCGTCGAGATTCGACAGCGGCTCATCGAACAAGAAGGCCTTGGGCTGTCGGACCATGGCCCGCCCCAACGCCACACGCTGACGCTGCCCCCCTGAAAGCTGCCGGGGCCGGTGGGGCAACTGTTCGTATATCCCCAGGGCCCGCGCCACCTCCTCGACACGCCGTTCCCTGATGGCCGCGGGCACCCGTCGCACGCGGAGTGGGAACTCCAGGTTCTCGCGGACAGTCTTGTGCGGATACAAGGCGTACGACTGGAACACCATCGCGATATCGCGGTCTTGAGGGGCGACGGTGGTGACGTCTTGGTCGCCGATGTATATACGTCCGGAGGTCGGCGCTTCCAGACCAGCCACGAGCCGGAGCGTGGTGCTCTTTCCACAGCCAGAGGGACCGACCAGCACCAGCAGCTCACCGTCCGCCGCTTCCAGGTCGATCTCCCGAACTGCCGGCCGGCTCCCCGCGAAGGTTTTCGTTATTCGATCGAGGCGAATCCTGGCCACCTTCACCCCTTGACGGCGCCGGAGGTCAGCCCACCAACGATTCGCCGCTGAAAGACGAGCACAAGAGCGGCGACCGGCAGGGTGGCCACCATGGCAGCAGCGAGGATCTGACCCCACGGCACCCGATACTGCCCCCGAAAGAGCGCGATGGCGACTGGGACCGTGTGCCGCTCGCGATCGAGCGTGAATGAAAGCGCAAAAAGGAACTCGTTCCAGCAATACACAAAGGTGAGAATCGCGGTCGCCACGAGCCCAGGCCACGATAGGGGGAGAATGACCTCACGAAACACCCGGAGCCGCCCCGCCCCGTCGACTAGCGCCGCGTGTTCGAGCTCCGCCGGCAGTTGACGGAAGAATCCAACCAGCAGCCAGACCGTCAACGGCATTGCGAACGTCAGGTACGGCAGCACCAGTCCAGGATACGTGTTGATCAGGCGCAGCTCCCGGAGTAGTAGGTAAAGCGGCGACAGGATAGCGATCTGCGGGAACATCGCCGTGACCAGGATGGATCCGAGCAACAGCGTCTTGCCCCGGAAGTTCAAGCGGGCTACCGCGTACGCACAAAAAGATCCAAGCACGAGGCAGAGCGCCGTCGTGCTGCCTGCCACGACGAGCGAGTTCCGGATGGGAACCCAGAAGTTCTGTTCCGTGAACAGCGCCCGGTAGTGATCCAGCACCAACGACGCCGGAAACAGGCGAGGCTCTTCGAAGAGCCCGGCCTCGGGTGTGAACGACGAGACTAGCGCCCAGTAGAAGGGGAATACCATTGCCGCGATCAGCATTATGCCCAGGGCTGCGATACCTGCCCGCCCGCTTTTCACTCGGTGCCTTCTTGCAGTCCGACATCGAGCACTCGCACGTACAGAACGGCCAGCATCAAGGTCGCTACGAACACCATCACCGCGAGCGCCGAGCCGTATCCGAAGCGCAGGTGTTGGAGGAGAACGGTGTAGGTATAGAGTGCGATGGGCTCCGTCGCCGTTCCCGGACCACCGCCGCTCATTACGTAGATCAGGTCGAATACTCGAAACGCGTCGAGCGTACGAAACATCAGCGCCACCAGCAGGGCGGGCGCGAGCATCGGCACGGTTACGTGCGTGAACTGGCGCCACCCGCCCGCGCCGTCCATCCGCGCGGCTTCGTAGAGTGAGTCATCGATATTCTGCAGTCCGGCAAGCAGGAGGAGTGCCACGAACGGCGTCGCCTTCCACACGTCGGCCAACACAATCGGGATCCAACTCGTCACCGCCCCTGCGAACCACGATACGGGATGGTCCACGATTCCAACCGCTGTCAAGGCCAGGTTCGCAACTCCACTCTCGCCGTCGAACATGAACTGCCACAGGAGAGCCGCAACGACCGTGGGAATTGCCCAGGGAATCAGGGCGGCCGCCCGGACGAGTCCCCGCCCCCGGTAGACTCGGTTCAGCGTAAGGGCGAGTGCCATTCCGCCGATCAACTCGAGAGCGACACTGCTTGCCGTGAACAGCACGGTGTGTGCGATGGCGTCCCAAAACCGCGGCTCACCCAACGCCTGGCCGTAGTTGGCGAGCCCGACGAATGGCTGTCCGCGCCATGGCATCCGAAGGTCGTGGAGATGGATGGACTCCCACACCGTCCACCCAAGCGGAAAGATCGCGATGCCGGCAACCGCAACCAGCGCGGGGGCCACCAGCATCCAGGCCAATCCAGTCTGGCGCTGCGCTGCGGAGTCGTTGGCCAAGGGCCTACGTGCCGCCCGGGTGACGTCTCGCCAGGTCAACGCGATCCAGCAACCAGCGCATCTCGCCGGCGGCCGCGAGGAGCGCATCTCTTGGCGCGACCTGAAGGCTCAAGGCGCGATGGAGCCAAACCTGGAGGATCCCGGAGAGCTCCGTGTAGACAGGCGTCACAGGCCGGGGAACGGCGCTCTCGACCAGTTGGCGCGCACGCTCGGGCCGCACCGGGAGTGCCTCCTCGAGGGCATCGCCATCATAGAGTGACCTCCGGGTGGGATACTGACCCGCAACGCGGGCGCGCTCGAGCATCTGGGCCGGCTCGGTCAAGAACTCGATGAGCCGGTAAGCTGCACCAGGGTGGTCGGAATGCGCGTTGATCGCCAACTGCGACCCGCCGAGTGCCGCCGCTGACCGCGCGTCGCGTTCCGCGGGCATGGGGGCGACCGCGAACTTCCCGGCTACGGTGGACTCGGCCGAGTCCTGAAGCAGCGAGTAGGCGTACGGCCAGTTCCTCATGAACGCCGCTCGGCCATTCTGAAAGGCAAAGCGGCTCTGCTCCTCCTGCCACGTCAGCACGGCGGCCGGCGTCAGCTCCCGATGGTGGACGGCCTCCACGAGGAAGGTGAGAGCCCGAACGGCCGCATCCGAGTCAACGTGGATCCCCCCCATGGAGTCCATGAGAGTCCCGCCAAACCCAACCACGTGCTCGAGAAACACCGTTACGAGTCCCTCGTACCGCGCGCCCTGCCACACGAATCCCAATGGCACATTTCGACGGGCTGCCGTCCCGAACTCCACCAACTCGTCGAAGGTCTCCGGCGCACGGGGCATCAAGTCGGTCCGCCAATACAGCATGCCGACATCGACGAACCACGGAAGGGCATAGAGCACGCCATTCCACAGGTTGGCCTCGATCGTCGCGGGGATGAAGCTGTCGACAGGCGGCGTGAACCGGTCCAGCGGGAACAGCCATCCAGCTGCCGCGAATTCCGGAGTCCAGATAACGTCGAGTTGCAGGATGTCCGGGTCACTGGCTCGCGCGTTGAGCCACTGGACGTATAACTGATGCCGTTGGTCGGCAGCGTCGGGGGTTCGGCGCTGTACCACGGTGATCCCGGGGTGCAGTTCCATGAACCGACCCAGCTGCACGCGGAGCACCTCCGCCTCGGTGCCAACCGCGCTCGCTGGGAACGTCACGATGGTCTCGGAGCCGGGACGAGAGCCGGGCCCTTCGCACCCCCAGAGACCAGCTATCACCACACAGACCGGCACCGTCGGGCGACGCCCGAGCGCGCTGAACGCCGCTCCGCCTCGAGCAGCGGTGATTGTTCGCAGGGCCGAGCGCACGACGGTGTGGAACCTCCCGAGGATTCGGGATCGATGAGGTCGAAGGAGCGGCGGCGACTTGGCGGCCTTGGCCCCCACGAACGCCGACCCACTGGACGGGGACCAACGGGATCAATATGATCCGTCATCGAGGTAGCCGCTATCGCGGAGCACTTCGCTGGACGTCGATACCTGGCGGGCGGGCGCCCGTGGGCGACGTCGCCGATTTCTACCGAGCCTACCCGTCGCACACCCAGCGGGAGTCGTCGTGAAGCTCTCGGACACAGCCATTCGCGCGATCCTCCCGCTCCAGGGGGCCACGTACATTTGGGTGGTGGCGGATGACAAAGCGTCGCGTCGGGAGGTCGAGACCGGGGTGCGGCGGCCTGGGTTCGTGGAGGTTCGAAGCGGAATCGCCGTGGGCGACCACGTAGTGGTCGGGGGCCTCGAGCGGTTGTTCGACGGAGCATCCGTAGCGCCACGTATCACCGTCCGCTGACACGATTCTCAGCTCGCCAGTCCTTTTGTGTGCATGGCCGGGCGCGCCCTTGCCACTGAAAGAAGTGCTTACGCTGAAATCTCGTGCGGCACTCCTGCGTGTCGCGGGACTCGAATCCGATCTACGAGCTGCTGTATTTCCGGCGGCGGCGGCGGGGTAAGGCTCGAGATCGTCCACGAAACGAGGAAGTTCAGCCCCATCCCCACCGTACCGATTCCCTCCGGCGAGACCCCAAGCCACCAATGGTCCGCCGTATTCAATTCCGGAGCAAGCACATTAAAGTAGATGATATAGGCGGCGGTGAAACCGATACCGACGATCATGCCACTTACGGCACCATAGTGGTTTATCCGCTTGGAGAAGATGCCGAGAATGATCGCCGGGAAGAAAGAGGAGGCTGCCAGTCCGAAGGCAAGCGCCACGACCTCCGCGACGAAACCGGGCGGATTGATGCCGAAATAACCGGCAATAACGACCGCGCAACCGGCCGCCACCCGGGCCGTAATGAGTTCCCCTCGTTCGCTGATACCCGTGTACATCCCCTTCTTGAGCAGGTCGTGCGCCACTGAGGTCGAGATGACGAGGAGGAGCCCCGCGGCGGTCGAGAGAGCGGCCGCCAGGCCCCCCGCGGCGACCAAACCGGCCACCCAGGCGGGCAGCCGCGCGATCTCCGGGCTCGCCAGAACCATGATGTCACGATCGATAGTGAGCTCGTTTGCGGCGGCTGCCGCTGGTCCGAGATACTGGATGATGCCGTCGCCGTTGTGATCGTCAAACCGCACCAGACCGGTCGTTTCCCAGTGAGTAAACCACGTAGGTACGTCACTGTACTCGGTGTTCGAGATCGTGGTGAGCAGATTCGTTCGGGCGAACGCCGCGACGGCCGGTGCCGTCGTATACAGCAGCGCGACGAAGACGAGCGCCCAGCCAGCGGAGCTTCGCGCCGCCGCCACCTTGGGAACCGTATAGAACCGGACGATGACGTGTGGTAGACCAGCGGTCCCCACCATGAGGGCGGCAGTGATGAAGAGCACGTCGAGCGTCTCCTTCCGCCCGCTGGTGTACGCTGCAAATCCTAGGTCCTGGCTCAGTGCATCGAGTTTATCTAAGAGGTAGGTGCCCGACCCGTCGGCCACGGTGCCCCCGAAGCCGATTTGAGGAATGACATGTCCGGTCATGAGTAGCGAAATGAAGATCGCCGGTACGAGGTATGCGAAGATGAGGACGCAGTACTGCGCTACTTGAGTGTAGGTAATCCCCTTCATGCCGCCGAGCACGGCATAAAAGAACACGATGCCCATCCCGATCAATACGCCAGTGTTGATGTCGACGTCGAGAAACCGGGAGAATACGATCCCGACGCCGCGCATCTGTCCGGCGACATATGTGAACGACACGAAGATCGCACAGACGACCGCGACCACGCGCGCCGTCTGCGAGTAGTAGCGGTCCCCAACAAAATCGGGAACGGTATACTTGCCGAATTTCCGGAGGTAGGGTGCCAGGAGGAGCGCGAGCAGCACGTACCCGCCAGTCCACCCCATGAGGTATACAGACCCGTCGCGTCCCATGAAGGAGATGAGGCCGGCCATCGAGATGAACGACGCGGCACTCATCCAATCCGCGGCCGTGGCCATACCATTCAACACCGGCGGCACCCGGCTACCCGCGATGTAAAATTCCCCGGTCGAGCGAGCCCGAGACCACACGGCCACGGCGATGTACAGGGCAAACGACAGGCCGACCATCACGAATGCCCACCCTTGCACGCTCACGAGGGCTCGCCGGGGGCGGCGGCAGCGTGTCAGGGACGTCCCAGACGACCGACGCGAGTGGCTTTGCGGCCGTTGGCAACTGGACCATGGGACCCGCGAGGGGTCCGAACACGCTGACCGCCACGTCGGGCACGGTAACCGGCAGCCCGCTCACCCTGACGGTTCAAGGGACCTGGTCGCTGGCGACTCACGTGCAGCCGCAGGTCCTGGACAACTGCCTCGCGTGCCACGACAATTTTATCGCCCCCGACGTCGGTGACGCCGCGACCTCCTATCAAACGCTGCTGAACGGCAACGGTACGATGACCAGGTATGTCACGCCCGGAGACACCCCCAGCGACGGCTCGACCTTCGGTATCCTGTTGTTCAGGCTCAGGAACACCGCGGCTCCCATGCCTCCAGGTACCCCCTTGTCCGTTGCCAACCCGACGTTGTATGACCTCATACGCGATTGGGCGCTGGACGGCGCGCTCCCCTGAGGCTCGAGGTTCCCGGAAACACCGCCAAATCAAAGCGCCCGGCCGACGGCCGGGCGCTTGGCATTCCGGGTGGCGCGAACTTCAAAAACTGTACTCGAGGCCACCCGTCCAGATGAAGTCGGGCTGGAGCGAGACCTTTCGCATCGGGGCGATGCCGTTGATGACGAGCGTCGTCCCGCCACGCACGGTGAACTTCATCCCTACGGACGCGTTCAAGACGTTCTCCCGTTTCTCCGGCACGGTGGTGGTCTGCACGCGCCGGGGGCGCGGGAATTCGTAAACCGCCTCGCCCGGCAGCTGAATCTTGTTCTCACCGAGCTGCCATTCTGAAATCAGGTCAAAGGCCAACGTCGCCCACGGGGTCATGAGCTGATCGAATCCGATCGTCGCCAGGATGGCGTCGTTCTGTCTGGCACCCGTGCGCGCCAGGTACCCCGCATTGATGTGAGGCGAGAAGCTGCTGAACTGCGCGGCCACGATGGCCAACCCGCGCACGGTGGTCGCCCCACTGCCCAGGAGGTTCGACTCTTCCCCGGTCGGGAACCGCACGTCGCCGAGGATGGCCGCTCCCACCGAACGGGACTGGCCAAGGTTGATCTTGATCCGGCCGGCCACGTCGCCGATGCCGGTGGCAGTACCGTCGATTGCCGCAGCGGCCCGCAGTATCGGGTTCGCCGCGTCCCCACCGAAGAAGTGGAGCAGGGATGGCTCGATTGGGATGACCTGTGCCTCGCTGTTGCCCCGAATCGACGTGCGCACGAAGGGGACGGCGACCCCGATGTCGATGAAATCCGTCAGTCCGGCGGTCAGGAATAAGGAGCTCACTAGCAAATCGATATCGAGCGCCAGATTGACCTCAATGAAATCGTTTTCGAAGTTCGGGTCTCCGAGTCCTGGGCTGCCGATCGACGGCACGTCCTGGTGTACGAGGTTGAGCAAAATATTGTCGGTGGGCACACCATTCAGGCTGGAGAACTGGATTCCCGTGACGTTGGCCCCGATGAAGAACCGGCCCCGCCCGACCGTTTGCGACCGCTCGCCGAAGACCGGCCCCGATGACACCGACGTCTTGACTGGCAATCCGCCAACGATGCTGAAGGTCACACCGCTGCTGGCCGCGCTGATCGGCGTGCTGGCAACGCTGCGCCCGACCGCCGCGTTGATGAAATCGATGACCGCCTGGTTGCCAGCGGCGCTCGCCGGCAAGCCCGGGAGGCTTTCACAACATCTTCGCGTATCGCCACTCCGACGGCCGCGCCCTGCTGTTCGCAACAGTCAGCGGTGCGCACGCGAACGTCTATGACATGGAGCGATTTGTGGGTGGCGATCATAACGGGGCACTGATCGCACGGATCCCTAATCCGAACCCCGACTCCCGGATTACCATCGGCTATCACGATTTCTACGTCGGCTATGATCCGGCCACCCGGCAGGACAAGTTCTATGGCGCTGCCTCAGCGAGAGACGGTACCTGGATCGCTCGCCGAGGCCTCGATCGCCGCCTCCCCCGTAAACAGGCGCTCGACAACGACGGACGTCGCCATGTGGCCCGTGACGTTGGTGGCGGTGCGGCACATGTCGGGGATCCGGTCGACGCCGAGCAGTACGGCGAGACCCGCGATCGGGACGCCTACCACCTCTAGAGCCGGCGCCAGCGTCACCACGCCGCTGCTCGGGACTCCGGTCACCGTGAGCGAGACGAAGAACGTCGCCAGGATCGCGCCGCCCACCACGGTCGGCGGAATCGTGACGCCGTACAGGGACGCCAGGAAGATGATACTCGCTCCCTGGAAGAGCGCGCTGCCGGCGCGGTTGATGGACGCGCCGAGGGAAAGCACCAGTCCTGCCACGGGACGGGAAATCCGCAATTCGTCTTGGGCGGACTCCATCATCGCCGGCAGGCTCGCCGCCGAGCTCGTGGTAGAGAACGCAATGACGCTGGGCCCTACCAACGCGCGCAGAAACAGCCGGACGGGCATGTGTCCCAGGAATCTCACCGCGGGCAGATACACGGCTGCGATGAATATCGTGAGTCCCACAGCGACGGTGGCGACGAAGGCGACCAGGCTCTGCAACATCGCCCAACCCGACCTCGCGGTCACCGGCGCGGCCAAGGCAAACACGCCAACTGGTGCAGTCCAGAGAATCCAATGCACGAGCCGAATCAGCGCGCCCGTGAGCGCGTCCGCGATCGACATGAGCCGTGCTTTGTGTTCGCCTGGAAGCGTTCCCGTCGCGGCGGCAAAGAGGATGGTGAATACGATGAGCGGCAGCAGCTCGCCTCTCGCGGCAGCCTCGAAGGGATTGGAGGGAATGAGCCCGAGTAGGAAATCGATGGTGGTGGGCAACTCTTGCGCAGTCTCCCCCGCCGCGGGCGCTGCCACGGTGACCGGGGCCAGCGGAAGGGCTACCTTCATCAGAACCATACCGATGACGATGGCGATGAAGGTCGTGACCCAGAAGAACAAGAGCGTGAATCCGCCCAGCCGGCTCAGTTTCCTCGGATCTCCCAGTTGGGCGACGCCGACGAACAGGCTCGTCACGACGAGCGGAATTACGACCATGCGCACGAGATTCATGAATGCCGTGCCGATAGGCGTCACTCCCTCGGCGAGGCCGTGGAGCACAGGAGAGCCTGTGGCCGAGGCCAGCAGGCCGAGCGCCAGGCCGGCAAACAGGCCGAGCGCGATCGCGACGCTACGTGTCATCGTCCACCGAGAAGCAGTAGATCCTCGAGATCGAGAGATGGAAGCAGGAAGCGACGTGTCAGCCGCCCGCGACTTTAACACCAACTTCGGTTGAGAGCAACGGCTTGCTACCTATAGACTTCCTCTACCGGGGCCTGCGGCGCAACCCGTCGGCGGTCGCCGTTCGTGGGGGGGGCGAGACCCTCACGTACCACGAGTTCGTCACCAGGGTGGAGGCGTTGGCCGCCGGCCTCCAGGACACCGATCCGAATCCCCATTCGCGGGTGGGGATCTGCGCCTATAACACCATCGAGCACATGACCGCGCTGCTCGCCACCTACGCCGCCGGGAAGGTGTGGGTCCCGCTCAACCCGCGAAACGGCAAGGCCGAGCTCGACGCGACCATCGAATCGGTACAGGTCTCACTCATCGTCGCCGACGAGTCGTGCCTCGACCGTTTCAGTCGACCCGACGTTCCACTGATCGTGGGCCGAACCACGACATCCCCGAAGGCGCGAGACACGGTGGCTGGACTGATTGATCGGTTTCGCGGACGCGCGCCTCAACGCCTTCATCCGTCCCTCGACGGCGCTCAGGCGATCAAGCATACCGGCGGGTCGACTGGCCGACCGAAGGGCGTGATCCAGCCCTACCGCTGCATCAACACGCAGGCCGTTAGCGTGCTTCACGCGTTCGACTACGACCAACAGGAATGCAACCTCATCGCCGCACCACTCACGCACGGAACGTCGTGCTTCGTCCTTCCGGTCTTTGCCCAGGGAGGGCAGCAGGTCTTGCTGGAGACGCCGACGCCGGCCACGATTCTCGACGCGTTCGTGGAGTACGGTGTCACCACCGTCTTTCTCCCGCCGACCCTCATTCACATGCTCATGGCGGAGCCCGGTGTTGAATCCGGGTCGTGGAGCGCCCTTCGGCACATGATCTATTCGGCCGCCCCAATGACACCGGAAAAGATTACCGCGGCTCGAGAGATCTTCGGTAACGTGATCGAGACAGCCTACGGGCAGGTCGAGGCCCCAGGAATCATCACCGCGATGCGGGCTGCCGAGCTTTCGCCGGACACGCTCGCGTCGGTCGGGCGATCTAGTCTGCTCACGCGCGTGGAGATCATGGGGCCGGACGGCGCGTTACTGCCGGCGGGGGAGCTAGGGGAGGTCGTCGTCCGGGGTGATTTGGTGATGTCGGGATACCTCGACATGCCCGACCGCACGGCGCAAGCCATCGGGGATGGCTGGCTGCACACAGGCGACCTCGGCGCGCTGGACGACCGAGGGTACCTGTACCTCAAGAGCAGAATGAGCGATATGATCATCAGTGGCGGCTTCAACGTCTATCCGGCGGACGTCGAATCCGCTCTTTCCGGACACCCGGCGGTCTATGAATGCTGCGTCTACGGAGTGGAAGATGACAAATGGGGCGAGGCCGTCCATGCCGCCGTGCGGCTGCACCGAGACCGCGTGGCAACCGAAATCGAGCTGATCACGTTCGTCAAGCAACGCCTCGACTCAGTGAAGGCACCGAAACGGATTCACCTCGTCGAAGACCTGCCGCGGAACCCCGTCGGTAAAGTGTCGAGGCGTAGCGTTCGGAAGGCGATGCAGCACATACTAGCGGTCAAAGACGAGTAGAATGTGGAGGGACAGCGTTGAAATCTGACGGTGTTCGCGAGCGCGTCGAAAAAGCCTACCGAGATCGCACTCCCCGCTCAGTCGCTCTCCACCGGCGTGCAACCAGGTACTTCCCCGGCGGGGTGACCAGGTCCGTCATGACCTTCCAGCCTCATCCGACCTATATGGCGGGTGGCGCTGGCTGCACCCTCACCGACGTCGACGGGAACGAGTATCTGGATTTCGTCAACAATTTCGGCTCGCTGATTCACGGTCATGCGCATCCGAAGATCGTGGCGGCACTTGGCGAGCAAAGTGTCCGGGGGACCGACTACGGGGGCCCCACCGAATCGCAGATCACCCTCGTGGAAATGCTTTGCGATCGCCTCCCATCGCTCGAGCAGTTACGGTTTACCAATTCCGGGACCGAGGCGGTGCTGTACGCCATCCGAGCGGCCCGCGCCTATACCGGGCGGCCCGCGATTCTCAAGATGGAGGGGGGATATCACGGCGGGTACGACTCGGTACTGGTGAGCGTCGATCCGGGAACGGACACGCCCGCATGGCCCACGGGCCGCCCGTCGGGCCCCGGCCTGCCCCCTTCCGTCACCGAAGACACGCTCGTTGCACCGCTTAACGACCTCGCGACCGCACGCGACCTCGTGATGAAACACCGGCACCGGCTCGCGGCAGTGATCGTCGAGCCCGTGACCATTCGGGGTGCGATCGTCGCGGAGGACGATTTCATCCGAGGGCTGCGCGACCTCACTCTCGAGGCCGGCGTGCTTCTCATCATCGATGAGGTAGTCACGTTTCGCCTGGCCCGCGGCGGGGCACAGGAGTTGGCCGGCGTCCGCCCAGACCTGACCACTCTCGGGAAAATCATCGGCGGAGGACTGCCCGTCGGTGCGTTTGGGGGCCGCGCCGACATCATGGCGCGGTTCGACCCTCATGGAAACGACCCCGTGCACCACTCCGGGACGTTCGCGGGAAATCCCCTGACCGTCGCCTCGAGCATCACCGCACTCGAGCTGTTCACATCCTCGGAGATCCGGTGAATAAGCGACCTCGGGGACCGTTTCCGATCGAAGATCGCCGAAGTCCTCGATCGCGCCGGCGTGCCGGCTTGCGTAACGGGACGGGGCTCGCTGGTCGGAGTTCATGTGTGCGACGAACCTATTGGCGACTATCGCGCGCTCGCCCGAAGCAACCGGAGGGCGACAGGGCTCCTTCACGTAGCGCTCCTGAACCGCGGGATATTCTCTCGAGCTTCGGGGGCGTTCTACCTTTCGACTCCGATGCGCAATGCCGACGTCACGCGCGCAGTCGATGCGTTCGCTGCGGCCGTGGCCGAGACCGCACCCTCGCTGAGACCCGCAGCGCCGCGCTCGGCGTTGGCATGATCGCACGCACCCACCCGCCGTTGGCGCTGGCAACCGCCTTCGTGCTAGCGGGCTGTACGGGTTCGGCCGATGCGCCGTCATACACCTTCGGGATGGTGGGAGCTACCCCGGAGGCGGCATACACGACTGGGCCGGTCCACGCTTTCCATATTCCCATGCGGGACGGCGTGAGGATCGCGCTCGACCTCGTGCTTCCGGAGGGCCTGGCCGACGGCGCGCGGATCCCCGCCGTCATGACGATGACCCGCTACTGGCGCTCCAGGGAGGGCGCTGGTCCGACCGGTCTGCAAGCGCTGTTTACCCGCCACGGCTATGCGGTGATTTCGGGCGACTCGCGGGGAACGGGCGCCTCGTTCGGCACGTGGGTTCACCCCCGGCAACGTGCCGAAGTGCTCGATTTCGGGGAGGTGATCGACTGGATCGTGGAGCAGCCTTGGTCCGACGGAACGGTAGGCGCCATCGGAACATCCTACGCGGCCAACACCGCGGATTGGACTGCCTTTACGGCCCGCCGAGCTCTCAAGGCGATCATCCCGAGATTTCCGGACTTCGATCCATACACCGATCTCTACTTTCCGGGCGGGATCTTCCACTTGGCTTTCGGAAAGAACTGGAGCGAGAGCGTGCGCTCTCAGGACATGAACGAGAAGCGAATGGGCCCCGACGGTGTGACCCGGGGTGTGAGACCCGTTGACGACGATCCCGACGGCAGTTCGCTGCTGGCGGCAATCAAGGAGCGCGCGCCACTCCCCGGCTACTACGACGGCCTGGTACAGGTTGTCTACCGCGACGACCAGCCCGACATCTGGTACGGCACATTCGACGATTTCGGAATCCACACGCAGCGCGACGTGGTCGAGCGGACGGGGCTGGCGATCTATACGTGGGGCGGGTGGATGGACGCAGGCACAGCGGCCGGCGTGCTCAAGCGATTTAAGACCTGGCGAAACCCCCAGCTGGCGGTCGTCGGGCCCTGGAGCCATGGCGGCCGCCATCACGCAAGCCCGTACTTGCCGACCGAGACCCCCACCGACCCCAACTCGGAGACACAGAGCCTAGAGACGGTGAGGTTCTTCAACTGGTATCTCAGGGGAATCGACACCGGCATCCCCGAACGGCTCCTCTTGTACTACACGATGGGGGAGGAGGTATGGAAATCGACCCCGACCTGGCCGCCGGTCGGCAGCAATCCCGTACGGTGGTACCTCGCGCCCGCTGGTTCCCTGGGGGACGACCCGCCGGACGCCGAGGCCGGCGCCGACGCATACACCGTCGATTACGAGGCTACGACCGGCACGGCCAATCGGTGGTACACGCAGCGGGGTGGTGGAGACGTGGTCTACCCAGACCGGGCCTCGGCCGACAAGGGTCTGCTCACCTATTCCAGCGGGCCGCTCGACCGCGACGTGGAGATCACGGGGTTTCCGACGGTCACCCTGTACGTCTCCTCTACGGCCACCGATGGAGCATTCTTCGCCTATCTCGAGGAGGTCGACCCGAGCGGTGGAGTGACGTACTTGACGGAGGGACAGATCCGAGCGCTGCACCGGCGGATCTCCGACGCGGAGCCGCAGTACGACGTACCGGTTCCGCGTCACTCCTTTGAGCGCGCCGACGGGGCGCCGCTGGTACCCGGGGAAATCACTCGGCTGAGCTTTGGCCTGTTGCCGACCTCGGTCGTGGTCCGACGGGGTCACCGCTTGCGGCTCGCGATCGCAGGGGCGGACAAGGACACGTTCGCCCGTATCCCGGCGTCCGGCCCACCCCCGGTCGTAACCGTGCAGAGAAACCGGCAGTACTCATCTCATATCGATCTTCCGATCGTCGAGCGCCGAGCGAGCCCATGATGCCCATCTTGCGAAGCAGCGTTTTCTTGATTGCCCTCATCTCAGGCGTGAGTGGCACCGTTCGAGGCCAGTGGCCCGAGGAGCTTGGCGCCTGCCGGGTACCCAGCCGGGCCGGACACGGCACGGGCCCCATCTGGGCACTGCACATCCCCATGCGGGACGGTGCGCAGATCGCCGTCGACGTCGCGCTCCCGACCCCACTTCCAGTTGAAGGCCGGGTACCCACCGTGCTGACGATGACCCGATACTGGCGCGCCAGGGAGAAGAGCGGTGCAAGCGCGCTCCAGAAGCTGGTCACGGCTCACGGATACGCCGTCGTCGCAGGCGACTCGCGGGGAACGGGCGCGTCCACCGGGAAGTGGCCCCATCACCGGTCACGCGAGGAGACCCTGGACTTTGGCGAGGTCGTCGACTGGATCGTGGCGCAACCGTGGTCGAACGGCATCGTCGGCGCCATCGGCACGTCGTACTCGGCTAACACGGCCGATTGGGTCGCGCAGAACACGCGGGCGGCGGTAAAGGCCATCATCCCGAGGTTCCCCGATTTCGATCCCTATACTGATCTCTACCTGCCAGGCGGTATCTGGCACGTAGCCTTCGGCAAGAAATGGAGCGACCGGGTGAAAGCCCAGGACCTCAACGAAAAACGCACAGGCCCTGACGGCATTCCCAGAGGCGTCAAGCCCGTCGACGCCGATCGCAACGGCCTCATGCTGGAGGCGGCCATTCGGGCACGACGCGACGTCCCACCGTTCTACGACGGGTTCATTCAGCTGACATATCGCGATGACGTTTCGGATCTCTGGGGCCTGTCATTCAGTGATTGGAGCATTCAAAACCAGCGCGGCGCAATGGAGCGTTCGCGCGCCGCCATGTACGCCTGGGGTGGCTGGTTCGACGCGGGAACGCAGGCGGGCGTGCTGAGGCGTTTCATGACGTGGAGCAACGTGCAGCGCGCCATCATCGGTCCGTGGAGCCACGGCGGGCGCCATCACGCTAGTCCCTACCTGCCCTCGGATACCCCTACCGAGCCCGATGCCGACACCCAGGCCATGGAGTCGGTCTGCTACTTCGATCACTACCTCAAGGGCATCGATCACGGGATACCGGACAAGCAGCTGATTTACTATACGATCGGGGAGGAGAAGTGGAAGACGACCGACGTCTGGCCTCCGATAGGCACAACGAATCAGCGCTGGTACATGGCCGAAGGCAACGCGCTCTCCCGCACCGCACCGACGGCCACTTCTGGCGCAGATCGATACGTCGTGGACTTCGAAGCGACGACTGGGCTCACGAACCGGTGGCAGACGCAGAGCGGTGGGGGAGACGTAGTTTACCCAGATCGCACTGAGGCCGACCAGCGCCTCCTAACCTATACGACCCCACCCCTCAACCAGGACTTGGAGGTCACCGGTTATCCAGTCGTCTCGCTCCACGTGACGTCTACAACCACCGATGGTGCATTCTTCGCCTATCTCGAGGACGTTGGCCCTTCCGGTCGCGTGACGTACCTGACGGAGGGCCACCTCCGGGCGCTGCACCGCAAGGTCTCTAGGGATCCCCCGCCTTACATCGAGCCCGTGCCCTACCACTCCTTCGGCAGGAAAGACGGTGAATCCCTGATGCCCGGAGTACCCGCGGAGCTGACCTTCGGCCTGCTGCCAATATCCGCCCTGATCCGGCGTGGCCACCGCATCCGCATTGCCATAGCGGGCGCGGACAAAGACACCTTCGCGCGAATTCCGGCCGAGGGTCCACCACCGGTGATCGAGCTCGCGCGCGCGCGGTTACGGGCCTCTTTCGTGGACCTACCCGCAATCGAGCGGAAATGAGCATGGTCGCGCTCGGCGGACACAGAGAGCGCCCGCCGCGGCACGGCGGAACACCCCAAGACGGCGGGTCGCCCGAGTCGTAGCTCGCCCTACCTACCCCGCCTGCCCAGTACCGCTGTAAGGATCCTTCCAGAAAACTTCACGGTTGGTTCACGGGATCAGCGAAAACTTGAACACAGGTTCAATTCGGATGAGGGGCATTCCAATGCCTTCCGATTCGCTGCAAGCGGCCATTTCTCCACGAGTCCAAGAGAAGCGTAGACGGCGCCGAGAGGAGATTCTCCACGCAGCATTCCGCGCCTTCCGTGACACTGGCTATCACGCCACCACGCTGGACGATATCGCCAGCCAACTCGGCATTCGAAAGACGGCGCTCTATCACCCCCGTCCCAGGTTCCAGCGGCTGCGCACGAGATCGTCGATCTGCTTCGTGGCCACATCAACCGTGAGGATGAAGTCCTCTTCCCGACAGCGCGAGAGATCCTCGGAACTGAAGGGCTCTCCGTGTTGGCACATCGCCTGTAGCCGCATGCCGATACCCAAGGGCGATGCCTCGGGCGTGTTGGACCGGCGGTTGGAACTCTCGGCCGGGTCGGGGTTCTAAGAAACCGTACCGGCCTTCGACACCACCGGCGAGAAACCATGCCTCCTCAGGCACCATCCCGGAAACCCGCGACCCGCATCGCCGCCGCCGTTCTGCTTCTGCTGCTCGTGACGTTCATCGCCAGAGAGGCAGTTGTCGGAGGATGCGTGATTGGCCTGACGGCTCCCACAGGCTACGGGCTGACCGCGCCGACTCCGAATTAGACCGGACCGGACGCTCGACAGGTTCCCCAGCCTCGCGGTTTCAGCCGCGTACCTCCCTTGAAATTAGGCAAGGCGATCGACCTCGGGTCGCTGGCGCTTCCGATACCGATGCTACAGCTTATTGAGCGCCACGCATCGTCGGTCCCCGCACGCTTGTTCCACGAGACGAAAACACGACTGGAGGCGAGATGACCAGCCTGACACGGCGCGACTTCGTTCAAGGTGCAGGGCTGTCTGCGGTTATCGGCGCGGTGTCCGGCAAGCGCGTCCTCTCGGCACGCTCCACAACCGGCACCGGCTCGACCCGGCCCGGCCCGGCCCGGCCCGGCATTTACGAAGAGCTGGGGATTCGCCCTCTCATCAACGCCGCCGGCACGTATACGGCCCTCAGCGCCTCGCTCATGCCTCGAGATGATCAGGCGGGTCCCCGAAGCCTCTGGAATGAAGAACGAGGTCATCATCCAGAGGTCGCATCGCTTCTCGTACGACCACGCCATCCGGAATGTCGGCGTGACGCTCGTGGAGGTCGAAACCGAAGAAGAGCTACGGGCGGCCGTCAACGACCGGACGGCCATGATGTTCTTCTTGAACTACCACGACCCGAAGGGCGATATCAAGCGCGCTCGATTTGCCGAGCTCGCCAAGGAGCTGGGCATTCCCAGCCTCATCGATGCCGCTGCCGATCTCCCGCCCGCCGAGAACCTCCGGGCTTTCACTGCTCTGGGATACGACATGGTTGCATTCAGTGGGGGGAGGGGTTGCGTGGGCCTCAGTGTTCCGGATTGTTGCTGGGCAGGAAGGACCTCATCGACGCCGCGTTCCTCAATGGCTCCCCACACTCAGATTCGGTGGGCCGAATCGCCAAGGTCGGGAAGGAGGAGATCGTGGGTCTTCTGACGGCGGTCGAACTCTACGTCGAGAAAGACCATGAGGCTGAGTGGGGTGACTGGGAAGACCGGGTGCGCCACATCGGGGCGGCGGTGACCAAGATCGGCGGTGTGACCGCTGAGCGCTTCGTGCCCGAGATCGCCAATCAGGTGCCCCACCTGGCGATCACTTGGGACACCGACAGCGTGGACATTGACCGGGAATCGTTCATCCAGGCTCTCCGCGACGGCGAGCCCCGCATCGAGCCGCGGCCGGGATCATCAGACGACAATCGACTCGAGATCGGCGTCTGGATGATGCAGCCCGGCGAGCACCGCATCGTCGCAAGTCGCTGCGCAGAAATCCTGGGCGCCGCCTCACGGTCCTGACACCGAAGTCCTCACCCAGCGCGCCCCGCGCCGACTGAGACTCCAATGAGGACGACGGAACGCCAGAGAGCGGGGCGAACGCTACTGGCGGCCGCGGTCACCTTGTCGATGCTTGCGGGATGCTCGACCGCGCCAGACGCCTACCCCACCAGACCGATTCAGCTGATCAGCCCGTGGGCCGTCGGTGGCGGTACGGACCGGCTCGCACGCCAGGTCGCCCGCTTCCTCGAAGAGGACCTGCATGTTCCGGTGGTCGTCATCAACGCTACGGGAGGGGCTGGGGTCACGGGGCACAGCCGCGGGGCCAACGCCCGACCGGACGGCTACACGCTCACAATGATGACCGTGGAGATCAACATGCTCCACTGGCGGGGCCTCACCAACATCGGGTCGGAGGACTTTGAGCCCGTCGCGCTGATCAACCGGGACCCAGCGGCTGTATTCGTGCGAGCGGACGACACGCGATTCCGGAACTTCGAGGAGGTCCTCACAAGCGCGCGCGGCGATTCGGACGAACTCACGGCCTCCGGCGCCGCGTCCGGAGGCATTTGGCATCTCGCGCTAGCCGGAGCACTGAACGCAGCGGGCATGCTCCCGGATCAGATTCGCTGGATCCCGACGAACGGCGCTGCTCCGGCGCTTCAAGAGCTGATCAGCGGCGGCATCGACCTAGTGGTCTGCAGCGTCCCTGAGGCCCGATCCTTCCTGGTAGCCGGCAGGGTGCGGAGCCTTGGGCTGATGGCGAGCGAACGCCTGGCGGAGCACCCGTCGATCCCAACCCTGATTGAGGGAGGTCTCGACTGGACTATGGGAAGTTGGCGGGGCCTCGGACTGCCAAACAGCACCGCGGCGGCGCGGCTGGACCGTCTCGCGAACGCTATCGCCAGGATCGTGGCCGGAGAAGTATCAGTCAACGACACCCGGTTCCCGGACGTCCTGTCCAACGAAGGGTTCACCCTCCAGTTCGAGGACCCTCAACAGTTCCGCACCTCGCTCACCCGGAGCGATTCCGAGCTCGGGGCGTTGCTCACGAGCCCGGCCTTCTCGTCGCTTCACACGGGGCCGTTCGACGCCATGGGGTTCCCGAAGCTGATCATCGGAGCGCTCTGCGTAGCCCTCCTGGTCCTGGCGGTGGGGCGCTCCGGGGGGCGGGCGCCATCCACGGCGACGGTGCCCGCCCGAGCCGAATTGGTCCCGGCCGCGGAAGTCGTCTTCGCCGTGGCGATCTACGCGTTGCTCGCCGAAGTCATCGGTTTCGTCATTCTCGGAATCGTGATTCTTGCGGTGCTCCTCCGCCGGACGGGGAATCGCTGGGTGCCGAGTCTAGCAGTTTCGGGATTACTGGTGCCGACGGTCTATACGGTGTTCTCCACGCTCCTTCGGGTACCGCTTCCCCGCGGGGTGTTCGGTTGGTGAGCCGATTTGACTGAGCCTCTGTGGACGGCCTTGCGGACAGCGGTAGAGTGGCCCTCACTCGCCATCGTCTTCGCGGCCGCCATGTATGGCCTCGTCATCGGAGCGATCCCCGGTCTCACGGCGACCATGGCCGTCGCGCTGCTCATTCCAGTCACGTTCTTTCTCAATGATCTGCACGCCATCGCCGCTATCGTCACGCTCGAAGCGTGCGCGATCTTCGCGGGCGACATCCCAGCGATGCTAGTCCGTATTCCCGGCACGCCGTCATCGGCAGCCTACACCGATGAGGCGTATCAGTTCACGCTGCGGGGTGAACCGGAGCGCCCCTTGGCGGTTTCACTGGTGTTCAGCGTCGTTGGTGGACTGTTCGGTGCTGCGCTGCTCATGACGGCAGCACCGCGGCTGGCGTCGATCGCCGTCTCCTTCACCAGCTACGAGTACTTCTGGCTCACGGTGCTCGGTCTGAGCTCCGCCGCGATCATCTCCAGAGGATCGATGGCCCAGGGCAGTGTGGCGCTTCTCACCGGCCTGCTCTTGTCGACCATTGGCCTCGGCGCGGTCCATAGCACGCCTCGTTTCACGTTTGGGCGGGACGAGCTGATCGCGGGGGTCAGCTTCATCCCCGCGATGATCGGTCTGTTCGGTCTCTCCGAGGTGCTCCGGAACGTGATTCGGATCCGCCATGCACCCTCAGGGAACGGAAACGAACGATCTCGCGACCAGTCGTCGAGGCCGCGTCCTCCTGGCCCCACCGCCTATCGATCGGCCTTGACCCTCCTGTGGCGGCGCAAGTGGCACGTCTTTCGATCCAGCACCCTCGGTTCGGTGATCGGTCTCCTGCCAGGTGCCGGCGCGGACATCGCGGCCTGGATATCCCTGGCGGTATCCAAGCGCCTCTCGCGCACCCGCCCCGATGGGCCGGCATCGGCACTCGACGGCATTGGTGACGCCACGAACGCGAACAACTCGGCCCTGGCGGGCGCATGGATTCCCACCCTCGTCTTCGGCATCCCGGGAGACTCTGTCACCGCCATCCTCATCGGCGTGCTATTGATAAAGAACATCACGCCCGGACCGGAGATCTTCGTCAACGAAGCGCAGAGTGTCCTGGTATACGGAATCTACGTAACGTTCGTGCTGGCGAACCTGATGCTCATAACGCTGGGCTGGCTCGCGATTCGGTTCGGCGTCTATCTAGTTCGTATCCGCAAACAGATCTTGATGCCGGCGATTCTCCTGTTCTGCGTGGTGGGTGCCTATGCCATCAACGCCAGCTACTTCGACGTCTGGGTCATGCTGGCGATGGGACTCTTGGGGTTCGCATTCGAAGCCGGCCGGATCCCCTTGGGGCCGGTCGTCCTGGGGATCATTTTGGGAGGGAAGCTGGAAGAAACGTTCGTACAGAGCCTCACCAAGTCATCATCGATGATCGATTTCTTCACCCGTCCCGTTTCCGCCGTCCTCGGCGCGTTGACCGTTCTCCTTTGGGTCGGCCCGCCGATCGTGTCCGCATGGCGGCGGCGCGACATCACCGTCTCGTGAATTCTAGGCGGGCTGTCGCGCTCGAAGCGACGTGTGAATCGCATCGGCCCCTAACGCCGAAGCGCGTCCGAACGCAAGCCATTTGCCAACTGGGAGGAACCAATGACAGTACGAGCACGAGCGCTGCGGTTCGTGATACACTTGCCGACGCTGATTCTTCTTCCGGTAGCGGCTGCTTGCGTCACCGAGAACGGCCGCACCGAATCCACCAGCACCCAGGCCGGACCAAGTCCTGAACAGCGTCTGGAGGAATTGGGAATCGAGTTACAGGAACCCACGGCACCGGTGGCCAACTACGTGAACGCGGTACGAACAGGTAATCTCGTCTTCCTCGCGGGGCACGGCCCGGCGAAGCCGGACGGCGGTTTCGTCACCGGGAAGGTGGGCCGCGACCTCGGTGTCGAGGAAGCGAAAGAAGCCGCGCGCCTCACGGCGATCAGCCTGCTCTCATCGCTCAAGGCCGAGATTGGCGACCTCGACAAGGTGACACGCATCGTCAAGGTCTTCGGTATGGTCAACGCAGATCCGGCGTTCGCGCAACACCCGCAGGTCATCAATGGCTGCTCCGACCTCCTCGTAGAAGTGTTCGGTGATCGCGGCCGCCACGCTCGCGCCGCGGTCGGGATGGGAACGCTGCCGTTTAATATTGCCGTCGAAATCGAAATGGTCGTTGAGGTCGCGGGTTCGTGAGCGTGCCGAGATGAGAAGCGTGCGGCTGGGGCGAACCGGCCTGTCATCCAGCACCGTAGCGCTGGGAACCTGGGCATACGGCGGGCCAAACACCGCACGGGGACAGCCCGTCGGGTGGACTGGACACGACGATCGGCTGGCCCGAGAGGCACTCATCCGGGCCCATGAAAAGGGGATCCGCCACTGGGATACTGCAGACGTTTACGGGGAGGGCCAATCGGAAACCCTCATCGGAACGCTGTGGAACGCCGTGCCTCGCGCCGACATCCTGCTTGCCTCAAAGGTCGGATGGGATCCGGGGCCGCAGGGATACTATTACGATCCGGCACACATGCGGACCAAGCTCGAAGCCTCGCTCCGATACCTGAGGACCGAGGTGATCGATCTCTACTACCTGCACCACTGTGACTTCGGTCCGAACGACGAGCACTTGGACGGTGCCGTCGAAACTGTTCGGCAGTTCAGGGAAGAGGGGAAGGTCCAGTTCCTCGGTCTGTCCGACTGGGACAGCGCCCGCGTCGCACGCTTCCTCGAGCGAGTGGACCCAGACGTCGTGCAGGTCTATCGAAGTGTCGTCGATGACGGGTACGAATCGAGCGGCCTCGCGGGGCTCGTGAAGCAGCGCGACCTGGGTGTCGCGTTCTTCTCTCCACTCCGTCACGGGCTGCTGCTCGGGACGTATGATCGTCCGACGTCGTTTGGAGCGGGGGATTGGCGTAACGGGATCCCCGAGTTTCGCGATCCGGAGGTTCTGGCAACAATGCGGCGAAATAGGGACGCGCTGAGCCAACGATTCGGGGAAAGCCTGCAACCTGTTTTACATGGACTCTGCGGCGCACTTTTGAGCGACGCGCCCAAGGGGTGCGTGCTGCTGGGACTCCGCAACGCGGATCAGGTCGATGCAGCGGCCTCTGTAGGGGAGCCCGTGAGCCCCGTTGATGCCGCGTGGGTAAAGGCACTCTACAGGCCCTGAACGGATGATGCAGATCCGCCAGTGACCACGCTTGAGGGGAGAACGCGGAAAATGAGCCATCACGATTGGATCGCGCCTGAGGAACACCAGCTGACCGCCGCACAGATGCAGGATCTGTGGCGCGTGAGCCGCGAGAGCGGGATGTCGCGTCGTGATTTCGTGCGCCTGCTGGCGGCAGGTGGGAGCACCGCGGTGCTGTCAGCGTGCGATCGGCGAGCTGACACCCCACACACACCGTCGGACCCGGAAGACGCTCCGTGGGTCAAGAATCCGGCTCCGTTCATACGGCATCCGACGAACCTCGAGACGCGATTGGAGAATCTCACGGGGTTCCTGACACCCAACTCGCAGTTTTTCGTGCGGAACCATGCGCCAACGCCGAGGATCGACCCCGCCGCCTATCGTCTGCGCGTGGAAGGTGACGCCGTGCGGGAGCCCGTCGAGCTCAGCTACGACGACCTGCTTCGCCTCCCTGGCCATTCCATGATCGCGTATGTCGAGTGCGCTGGGAATTGGCGCGGGTTCTACAGTCAAGTAATGGGTCAGGTGGCGAGCGGAGGACAATGGGGAACGGGCGCGGTGGGATGCTCCAGCTGGTCCGGCGTGTCACTCGGCTCGATACTCGACCTGGCGGGAATCACGCCGGCCGCGGTCGACGTCAACCTCATCGGCGGTGACGAAGGAGAGTTCAGCAGGCCTCTGCCGGTCGACAAAGCGACGGAGTCTGACGTGATGCTGGCGCACACGATGAACGGCGAACCCCTCCCACCCGATCACGGATTCCCCGTACGCGCAGTCGTACCCGGATGGGTTGGTAGCTCGAGCGTCAAATGGCTCTCACAAATCGTGGTCTCGTCGCAGAGGATTTGGGGCAAGAATAACACGACGTCCTACGTACTCATCGGTCCACGATGGCCCCAGGAACGCTACGATCCCGCCCAGGGCGCGCCGATCACCAAGCTGAACGTCAAGAGCGCGATCGCCTTACCACGTCCGGCTTCACTTCGTGCCGGCCCCCAAACAGTTCGGGGCTTCGCCCATTCGCCTCATGGCTCGATTGCAGGCGTTGAGTGGCGGGAAGGCAACGGAGCCTGGCAGCCCGCACGCTTGCTCCAGCCCGTGTATCCTCGGGCCTGGGTGCGATTCGAGTTCGATTGGTCAGCGGTGCCGGGGCGCCACACACTTACCGTGCGCGCCACGGACGTACGGGGAAACACCCAGCCATCCACCGCGGCGCCGAATGAGAAAGGGTACCTGCTGAACGTCCCGCTGGAGCATCCCGTGGTGGTCGCATAAGCGCCTCTAACCGTGCCGGCCGGATCGCCGTGGCGGGGGTCTCCGCCATACTCGCCATCGGAGGCTTCGTCGTCCTGAAGTGGCAGGGACATTCCGCCACGCAACAGCTGACCGACGGGCGTGCCCTTTACGAACGCTACTGTTACGCGTGTCACGATGTCGAGGGAAACATCGGGACGGCGCTCTCGGCCGACGAGCTGCGGTCCTATGAGACCGCCACACGGCTGTTCAGCTACGTGCGGTTTGCGATGCCGTACGACGCGCCTGGGGCTCTGACGGATCAGCAGTACTGGGATCTGCTGACGCACTTGCTGGTTTCGAGGGGACTGTTCGCTGGTTCACAGCGACTTACGCCGCCAGTGGCAGATACCCTCACCCTACGACCCGGTGCGCGGTAGCCTCACGTCCGCGCGCAGGACTCCGGTGCCGGGTGCCCGGGCTACGGTCGCTTGTAGATGACACCTCCCTTCATGACGAACCGGACGTCTTCGAGCACCCGAACGTCTTGAAGGGGATCCCCGGGAACCGCGATCAGATCGGCTAGGAGTCCCGAGGCGACCCGGCCACGGTCCTCGACACCGAGCAACTCCGCCGCGTGAATCGTTGCGGTCCGGACCGCCTCGAGTGGCGTCATCCCTCTGTCTACGAGCGTCGCGAACTCCTTCGCGTTGTTGCCATGAGGAAACACGCCCGCGTCGGTACCGAACGCTATCCTCACACCAGCCTCGATCGCGCGCCGCAGGCCTTCTTTGGCACGCGGCACGACATACTCGGCTTTGACCCGCATCGCGGGCGGTAGCCGCGCGGGGTCCACGAAATCCGACAGGTACGCCGTGGGGACGAGAAACGTCCCCTCCTCCTTCATGACGTGAATCGCCTCGTCAGTCAGCAGGGAACCGTGCTCGATCGACACCGCACCGGCTCGCGCCGACGCGATGATGCCTTCTGTTCCGTGCGCGTGCGCCGCCACCTTGAGCCCATGTCGTGCCGCCTCTTCCACGGCGATCCGTATCTCGCGATCGGAGTACTGTTGCGCGCCAACGGATTCCTCGAACGACAGCACCCCGGCGGTCGCGCAGATCTTGATGAGCTTTGCTCCATGCTTGATCTGATAGCGCACCGCCCGAAGCACGCCATCGACGCCGTCTGCCACTCCCTGCTCCGGACCACGCTCCACGATCCCGGGCGCATATCCGGTGGCATCACAGTGTCCGCCGGTGATACTCAGCGCCTTCCCCGCAGGCATCACGCGGGGCCCGACGATCCATCCGCCATCGATCGCGTGCATCAGCGAGACGTCGACGAACCCGGCAGCACCCACCTCGCGGATGGTCGTGAACCCCGCCTCGAGAGTGCGTTGAGCGTTGCGAACGCCTCGCAGCGCCAGGTCGGCGTTCGCCTCTGTGACGGCGTGATGCGCCCAGTCGCCTTCGAGGTCGTGGGTCAGGTGCGTGTGGGTATCCATGAGCCCGGGTAGGAGGATCAAGCCACTGAGGTCGATGGTCGTGCCTTGTCCGTCGACACCGGAGTTCACGCTCTCGATACGGCCGTCGCTGATGACGACCACTCCGGGGCGAACGACTCGACCCGCTTCGACGTCCAGCAACCCGTCAGCCCGCAGGATTGTGCGCTGGAGCGCGTTGGACACGGACACTGAGCCGGTGGACAGGAATAACACGCCGATCGTCAGTGTCCCGACCACGATCCGGCGCTCGCTTCGACCTTGTGCTCTCGTCGTCATACCAATCACTCCGGCCAGTTCGCGTATGCATACAAGATGTCTACGAACGACTTTTCGGCGTCGACGATGCCAGCGACACGGTCGTTGCCCTCGATCACCAGGTATTCGTCAGGCGCATGGGCTCGTCCTCCGTGACCGAGACCGCCCTGAACGATGGGGAGGTTCAATGGCGGGCCGGCATAGAGCACCTGTGGATTGGAGGCTGCGGACCTCGGCCAGATCATGGGCTCGATGCCGTACTGCTGGTACACCGACAACACGGCCTGAACCGGCGCTGCCGTCACGCTCGTCCGATACCACTCATCGTGGGTTGGAACCTCTTCGAGACTGATGTCGTCGAATCCGTGGCGGTCCAGGTGGGCTCGCATGAGGCCCACCTGCTCAGCGATCATCTGGTTCGGCACCAATCGGGCGTCGAGCCGCGCGGTCGCCTTTTCCGGAAGAATCGTCGCCGTTCCGGGCCCGGTATACCCGCCGAAGATTCCGTTGATGTTCAACGAGGGGTCGTACACCAGGTGCCGGATCACCTCCGCCACGCTCCAGTCGTTGATGTACGCCTCGACGTTCCCCCGGTCCCTCGCCAGGGCCTGGTCGCCGTACTTCGAGATGATGGTTTCCACCAACATGCGTTCCTCCTCGGTCGGTGGCACAACCGAGTCGTAGAAACCGTCGATCAGAATGCGGTTCCCCGTCTCGTCCACCATCGAGGAGAGCGCTTCCACCAGCCGCCACACCGGGCTATCCAGGACGGCCTTGTGCGCCGAGATAACCGCCCGCTCTTGCGGCCCCCGCCCCCACCGCCGTCCGTGACACTCGAGGACGACATAAATGATGCCCTTGCGGCCAAGGTGCATCGTAATGAACCCGTCGCGGTCCTGTGACGGTGTGGCCCGCACGTGAGCCGAGCACGCCGCGAGCTGCTCGTAACGCGGCTCGAGGATCTGGTGCAGGTGAACACTTCCCTGCTCTTCCTCGCCTTCGCAGGTGAACATGATGTTGACCGGGAGCTTTCCCTCCACCGCGATGATCGCCTCACACGCGTTGAGGAACATCCGGTTGGGCCCCTTATCGTTGATAGCGCCGCGGGCAATGATCACCTGCTGGAACGGCTCCCGCTCGACGAGATTCGCCGCCAGTGGCGGAGATGACCACTCGCTCTCATCCCAGGGTTGGATGTCGTACATCATGTACGTCGAGATTGTCTTCTCGGCGCCAGCGTCGTACCACGCCCACACACCGGGATATCCATCCGTCGGTACCACCTCCGCCTGCCGACATCCGATTTCCTCAAACGAGGTCTTCATCAGGTCCGCCATCTCGCTCATCCCCATGTTCCAACTGCTGACTGAGGGCTGACGCAGATCGCGCTGCACATTCGCGACGTGCTCGTCCTTATGATCTTCGATGTACTTGTAGATCTTTTCAATCTGTGCAGTCCGCAGCACGTCGCGTGCGAAGTGTTTCGGTTGATTCAGAAATCTGAAGAAGCTCGGCCCCCCCGCCGCCCCGAGCATCGCGCCACCTCCGACCTTCAGAAACTCCTTGCGCGACAGCGTCATCTGCTTCTCCGGGTACTCGGTTGAGGTGTAACACTCCGGTCACCGATCACGGCTTCCGAATGAAGGCTCGTCGCAGGAAGCTACGAGGCGGGCGCCAGCGGGCAAGACATCCGATGGGGACTCGGGCGCCGCTCTGGACGGCCCGCGTCCCAGAGGTTCATTTTTTGAGTCCCGGTTCAATCACCCTCGACATCCGAGCAAATCGATTTCATGTCTGCCGACCGGCCCTCTGCCTCAATCGTTCTGGTCGCCGGCGACCAGCGGGAACGGGCAAGTGGCGCACTCGCGAGCATTCTCGGCCAAGACGGCATCGACGACGCCGAGGTGATCCTCATCGATGCGGCGTCCCTACCGGTGCCGCCCTTGGACGGCGCCGATCATCCGAAGGTGAGGCTCATACGAAAGGAAAAGCGACCGACCTACGGCGAAATGCGAGCGGAGGGCGTCGCGCAGGCGCGCGGCGATATCGTGGCCTTTCTCGAGGAGCACTGCGTGGCCCGACCGGGTTGGCTGCGAGCGAGTGTCGAAGCCTGCTCCGGCCGCTGGGTGGGCGCCGGGGGGGAGGTCATTGCACGAAACGCGGGTATCGGGACCAGCGACGCGGTGGCACTGATGTACTATGGTCGGTGGCGCGCACCCGCGCAGTTCGAAGAAACCGAGCTAAGCCCGGGCCACAACACGGCCTATCGACGGGAAGCGCTCCTGCCGTTCGAACAGCGACCTGGCGGACATGCTGCTTTCGGAGGCCGTGCTCCAGTGGAAGCTCGGCGAAGCCGGGCACTCCCTCGGCTTGGATCCGGCGATCAAGTTCGAACACCTGAACGAGACCACGCTCGCGAGTACCAGCATCGCCGTCTACTACTGGCACCGATGCTTTGGAGTTAATCGCGCAAAGCTCATGGGTTGGTCCGTCTGGATGAAAGCCTTGCGAGTCGTTGCGAGCCCGCTGGTGCCCCCGGTGCGACTGCTGAAGCTCCTCAAACACGTCCTGCGCGACCGGCCAGCAGACTTGGGCATGTTCGTGCGCAACATTTTCGTGATCTTGACTGTGCAGAGCTGCGCGAGCGCTGGCATGGCCATGGGGCTCCTCTTCGGCCCCGGCGACGCCCCCGCCCGGCTCACGGACATCGAGCTCGACGCGTTCCGGGGCTTGCCCACCGAGGGGATCGAAGCGTGACAGTGCCGTGGCCACGCGGACTCCTCGGAGCGCGAGCCTCCGCCTGCGGAGTCCAGTTTTCACCCCGCTCGCGCCCATGAGTCAGGCGGTCCCCAGCGTTTCCATCATCATACCGGCGTATTCCTCGCACCCGACGATCGGTGCCAACCTCGAGACGATGGTCCGCCAGACGTACGCGAATGCCGAGATCATCGTCATCGACAGCAGCCCCGACGACCGCACGCAACAAATCCTCGAGCCGCGGTTGGCCGGCATACGGTATGTGCGCAGTTCCGAGCGCCTTCTCCCCCACGCGGCCCGCAACCGTGGCGCCGAAATTGCGCGGGGCGATCTGCTCATGTTCACCGACCCGGACGTCTATGCGCCGCCCGGCTGGGTGCGGTCAATGGTCGATGCCTACCACCGGCACGGAGGCGTGATCGTTGGATCGGTTGCTTGCCACGGCACCGGCTGGGTCCACATGGCAATGCACCTGTGCAAGTTCGACAAGTGGTTGCCGGGCGGACCCACTAGGAGCACCGACATCAGCCCGACCGTCAACATGTTGTGCGACCGGCACTCGTTCGATGCCGTCGGTGGATTCGATGACACGGGAATGCTTGGCGACACCCTCATGAGCTGGGCCTTCGTGGACTCCGGTATGTCCCTCCGTTTCGTTCCAACCGCCGTCATCGAACACCATCACCTGGGAACGCTGATCGACCTCGTCAGCGAGCGGTACCGATGGGGTGTCGAGTTCGGGATCATACGCGCCCGTCGTGCCCGGTGGTCGCGGACGCGCATCTTGGCTCAGGCCATCGGTTCGGTCATCCCGTTGCGCTTGGCCAAGCTCACCATTCGAACGGCGGCGGCAGCGACTCACAGTGGGCACACCGTGCAACTCGCCAGGGTGTTCCCGGCCGTGGCGGCCGGACACGCCGCGTGGCTCGCGGGCGAAGCGACTTCCTACCTGCGTTTGCTCGCCGAAACCGGCCGGAGTAGTTGATGCGGGTGTTCATGCTGACCCACAACATGTCCGCGATCGGCGGCAGCTATCAGCGATCCCAATCGCTAGCCAAGCAGCTCGCACGGCTGGGCAACGAAGTAACTCTCATAGCAAGCCGCCGGGAGCCGGGGCTCAGGATAATCGTCGAGAGCAGGGATGGAGTCCGGACCGTGCAGATGGCGGATTTGTTTCCGGAGCGGATTCGTCACGGTGGCTTGAGTCCAATCGATCTGCTGGGCCGGACGATCGCCGTTCTCGGCGCAATGCCGGATATCGTACACGGCTTCGACCATCGCCCCTGCGTCTCCGTCCCACCCCTGCTAGCCCGCTGGCTTGGTAGAACCAGGTTCGTCTCGGACTGGGCGGACTTATGGGGGGAAGACAGAATAGCGGGCGAGCGACACGGGGTAACCAAAGCCACCCTCGGGCGCGCCGACCACCACGTCGAGCGCTTCATCCGCCGCCACGCGGATGCCGTGACGGCCGTGACAGCGAGTTGGCCGCGCGCGCACGGGCCCTAGGCGTTCCGCACCATCTGGTGCGAATCGTGGCGGTTGGAGCGAGCGCGGATTTCATTCGACCGCTGCCGAAGGCAGTTGTGCGCGCCAAGTACGGGATCGAGCCGGACGCCAACGTCCTCGTGCACGCCGGGTTCGCACCGTACGACGTGCGACTCCTGGGTGAGACCTTCGTGTCTCTGGCCCGTCATGACCCCAAGGCGCTCCTCCTGATGACCGGCGACCATTTCGACGGCGTGGATGAGGTGTGCCGAGCGGCTGGGATCGCCGATCGCGTCCGGCACCTGGGGTTTGCCTTACAACGAGCTGGGAGAGGTGCTCGCGAGTGCGGACGTGGGCGTGCTACCATATACCGATCGACCCCTGAACAGTGCTCGCTACCCCAATCGTGTCGGGGACTACCTGGCGGCGGGTCGTCCCGTCGCTACCAATCTCACCGGCGATTTGGGAAACCTGATCCGGACCGAGCGCGTCGGGGTTACGGCGGACGAAAACCCAGATGCGTTCGCAGCCGCCATTCGCGATCTGTTCGAGCATGCCCATCATCGCCAGGAGATGGGCCGGCGCGCCCGAGCACTCGCCGAGACGCGGCTTTCGTGGCGCGCGATGGCCCAGCGGGTCCAGCAGCTCTACGAGGATCTCATGGTCGTCGCACCCGGGTGCGGCCGGGCACGGTACGCATAGGCCGCGGTCACGCGGAATCCGGCGATCCCAACCCCAGCCCAGGCGACCCCGGTCACTCCATACGTCACGGCCGCCATGACCGCGACTGCAGCCCCAAGGCCCGCGATGGCGAGTTGGACCAGGACGTACTGGTTGAGACGCGCTTGCGCCGCCCGCCCGACCACATAGCTGCGAGGAAGCACCTCGCCCAATAGCAGGCCGCTCGCTACCGCAAGCGGGACGACGAGACCCGAAAGCTCGTCGTAACGCCCACCGTACACAAAGCTGGCCGCGGCGGGGCCGGCGATTATTGCTACCCCAGTCAGCGTTATCGTGCCGGCCCAGACCCCGACCGCGACTCGCCCACCGCGGAGCTGCGGTCGCCGTACGATCTCGACGGCGAGCAACGGTTGGAGAACACTGCGTACGAGTACGATCGGGCGCACGAGCACGCTCAACGCCGCGTACGCGGCAAGCTCTTCCGGGGCCACCGCTGCACCTGCGATAATCACGAGCCCTTGGTCCGGAAGTAAATGCGTAATGGCAAGCGCGCCGAAGCCCACCCCGTGCCACCTGACGCGCCAGTCGATAGCGGTTGCTCCCCGAGCGACGCACGCGTGGAGACGCCCGAGCGCGGCGAGGACAGTGACTCCTACGGAGGCGACGAGCGCGCCGAGCATGAGATTCAAACGGGCCGTTTCCGGAGCGATCACTACGACCAACGCCGGAAGGACCATCAACCCCATCGGCAGCCGCAGCAGCATGGCCGACCACGTGTAGTGACGCTGTGAGTTGAGAATATGTGCCGCGGAATGGGACACGGTGAGGAGCACGGTCCCCCCAGCAAGCACCAGCCCGTGAGGAAACGACAACCCGTACCCAAGCGCGCATCCCACGACACCTAAAGCCAACAGCGGGAGACTAAACCTCAACGCGCCCCAAACATCGCGTAGCCAATTGAAGTGCCCCGCACCCTGATGACTGTAGAGGCGCATCATGAGGCCCGGC
Source organism: Gemmatimonadales bacterium (assembly GCA_965249575.1). Taxonomy (GTDB): domain Bacteria; phylum Gemmatimonadota; class Gemmatimonadetes; order Gemmatimonadales; family GWC2-71-9. The sequence continues at coordinate 903,387 of OZ252244.1, forward strand.
TGACCAACCGCTCCCACAACCGCAATGACCTGCACTAGCGAGGCAATGAGCGCGAAGCGCCCCGCGTCGGCCACCGGTAGCGTTCGCAGTATCACGGCGCTCGCCGCAAGCGAGAGCAGCGATGTCAGAGCGGAAACCGCGGTCGATCCACTGAAAACGGCCGCGAGGCTCCGTTCCACACGCTCGCCGGGCCCGGAACGCACGGTACCGAGGGCCGGATCAGTCACTCACGACACCCGGCAGCTTCTATCTCAGGTGGGATCTCGTACGGAGGCCTCGGCGCCAAGAACGTCGGTTTCAGTGGACTCTACCGAGTCGTCCACCAGGGGCGCTTGTGCGGTACGGTTCAGATGCAGAGAAAGAACGCCGAACTGATTGTAGTGGCCGGTGATGTCGTGAATCATTTTCGGGGCAATCAAATCGGCGAGGTCGAGGTCCGCGTAGACGATTCCCTCCTCGTCGATCAAGGGCCCGCCGATCGCGCGTCCATCGGGCCCGTACACCGCGGTGAGGGCATAATTACGTCCTTCGAGGCGTTTCCGCTTGGCGGGCGTGTCGGCAATCAGGCCCAGCGCAGCGTCATCGAGCAGGCTGGTTGACGCGGCGACGAAGATCACAGGATCGACCTCATTGAGTCCCATAACGACTACGGCGTTGTGTTCCCGGGCGGCTTCGCACAACACGTCGGTCCACTGACCGGGGACGGTCACCGAGTTCTCATAGAGCCTCTTGAAGAGCCCCGCCCCCTCCAACGGAGCCTCAAGCCAAACCCAGTAGGGGTAGGCCGGGATGAAGGCTTCGGGGAATGCAACGATCGAAGCGCCGTTCCCGGCCGCTTCTCGTATGAGCGAGCACGCCTTGTCTACCGTGCCGGGTAGATCGAGAAACCTGGGCGCCGTCTGAACCGACGCGATTCTGGTCTTTCCCATTTAGACTCTCCGTTCGGGACTCTCTCGGGGGGCCAACCCACCGCGCCCGGCGCGTGCGTCAGCTCTTAGTGGGTCATCGCATAGAGGACGATGTTGATTCCCAGTGCGTACGCATCCGACGAAAATCGATGAAAGAACTCGTACTCCTCCCCCTCCCGCTCCCACCCGTCGGCAATATCCGTATTGTGGGACATCACCACCATAAGGCGGCCACGGCGGTCGGAGATGCCCCGCAGGTGCGGCCGGGCAGACTCGCTCCCCCGCTCCTACGTTCGCGTCCCGCCGGTGCGGCGCCAGAACTGAATGGACGGGATCTGCGGTACCTCTCGCACGTCGTACTGTACCCGGAAGATCGGGTGTGCCGACGGAAGGTCGACGATAGGATAATCGGCCGGCGGCAGAACCTTCCCGATTTCATGAACCCAGTGCGTCCATGCTCGCTGCCCCCAAAAGTCGTCGACGTAGAGACCTCCGCGCAGCAAATACGCGCGCAAGCGAGCGACCTCGACGTCCTCGAAGCCAGCCGTGCCCACATCGGACATGAAAATGAACGGGTAGTCGAAGATGGCGTCGTCACTCAGCGTTACCACGACGTGATCGGGATGGCCCTCTCCATTCCGGCTGACCTCCGCTTTCGTGAATTCGGCGAACCGATTCATGAAGTTGATGTCCGACATGGGGTAATCAGTATTCCAGCCGTGGCCGAGGGGCTCCCGCAAGACACTCTGATAGAGGATTCGACAGAAGACGAACAGCCGGTCTGGCACTCGAGCTGGATCGGGGAACCTGGGCGGTGCGCGGTATCCCCACCATCCTCGTCGATCGACCGTCGACTGGCCCCGTGCGGGCACCGCCGCCAGACTCAGGCCGAGCGTGACGAGGAGGACGATCGGCGGTACCGACCGTACAGCCCGGATCTGCGAAACCCGATGCTGGCTACACCGCATCGTGCCTATTTCCTACGCGACCGAAGAGGCGTCTAGCCGGAGGAGACTTCGCGCGGTGCGGCCGGGACCGGGCCCGCGTCCCAGTCCTGCTCGGTCGAGACATTGGGCACCTTCCAGTGCCGTCCGTTCCAGCCATCGAAGCCCTCTAGCTGGAACGCCCAGAACCCGCTCGTATAGTCGGTCATCACAATCAACCCGTCGGCGTTCCTGATATCGATATCCGCTGCCCCGTTCAGCACGCTCGTACCCTGCTGGTTGGTGAAGCCCCCCCAGCCCATCCGGTGCGCACAGGCGCATGTATAGTACCACCCCTCGGTGGTTGGATTTTGGGGATCGACCATGTTGAAGATCTGGAGCCCGTCCTCAAAGGCCGCGACGAAGACATACGGCCACCGCACGTCGACGATGTGTGAGGCATCCTGCCAGTCAGCGGTCCATGCGCCAACCGGTTGTGCGATGTTCTTCGTCTCACCCCGCAGCCCCGGCGTCATGTCGAAGACCATGACCGGCCAGAACTGCCGCTCGACCGTGCCCACGGCATATCGGGCATCTGGCGTGGCGATTACGGTGTGGCCCGACGCGACGACTCCGCGTCCTCCGCTCATCGAAAACAGGTACTGGGGCTCCGCGGGCCGCGTGATATCGAACACGTGAAAACCGGCAGCCCCGGCGCCATAGAGCTTGTCCTGTCGCGTCGCCGGATCGTAGGCGACATACGTATCGTGATACCCACGTACGACGTTCTTGAGTGGAGTCTCCGGAACCGGCACGACGCCGACGAGCGCGTCAGAGGCCGGCCCGCTCAGCAGCTTGGCCGCATCGAAAATCTGTGCATATGGCCCCGCGGTCGGGGTCGTCACCAACAAGGTCCGGCCGTCGGAGTGCCTGTACGGAAACACGTGGACGACTCTGGGACCCTCCTCGGCGATCCGAGCAACCTCCCTCACGGTCGACCCGTCGGGCAAGCCAGTCACATCGAAAACGATCAATCCGAGATCGTCGCCCGGCGTCCCGCGCTGGTATTGCACGGTCTTCGCATAGTAGTACCGCTCATGCAGCTTGAAGTAGCGCCCGTTCTCGCCGGCCAGGCCGACGCGGTTTTCCCGGCCAGGGAACTTCCACTCGTACACAACCTTCGGATCGTGTGGCTCCTTGACGCTGATGACCGTAAACCCCGCGTATTCGGCGAATCCGGAGACGTACACGTAGGGCCGTGCCAATTCCTGCTCGATATCGACCCCCGCCACGGTGAAGTACCCGCTCAGCGGGAGGTGTGCGACGAGCTCGACGTTGTCGCTCCCGCCCTTTTTTCCAAGAGGTGTTTGGGCCTGCGAGGCGGAGATCCCAGCCAAACTCGCAACTGCCGCCAAGAGTGCGGCGCGGCCCGACGTGCTCAGGCGATTACACATTGTTGTCCTCCGGAGGGTCAGGCAGGCGCCCGACGGCGTTCTATTGACACCCGGCAACATGGGTGCCGTGAAGATCGCGGAGCAACTCGGATTCTAGTCTGAGAGCACGCCCCGGGTCGCTGAACGGACCACGCGGCGGCCGGCCGAGACGCACAGGCGAGGCCGAGTGAGTCGGATCGTGTCAGGGTCGCTAGCTGCGATGCCCCATGTGCACATCCGGTGATGATAGGAAGCTCAATCTACCCGCGGTGGTCGGGCCGTCAACGCGGCGAGTCGACGCTCCGATCGGGGCGGCGCCTGGAGGGCGCGAGCGCGGGAGACAAGACCGCCCTAAAGCCCGAACTGCACCCGCTTCGAATTTGGTGACCTCAACGCCGTCGCCCTCGAGTGATTGACGGTGAACGTCAACGGCGGCGCTTCCGCGGCCAGCCGCTAATCCGTGGGGCAGCTTCCCACGCAGTCGCCGACCTGCGCCGGACCTCCCGACAGCTCTCCTACGGCGTAGCCATCGCCCGCTTCGATGATCGTGAGCGAGCCAACTGGCCTGGTCACCCGCCGCAGCACTTTGCCTGTGCTGGGGTCCGTGATCTCCCGACCCGGCCGAACCACGTCGTACGTTGCGCCGGCGCGAACCCCTTCACCCGACCCTACGTTGATGGTCACCTCGTTCCCCACGACGTCCGCCACCAATCCCTCGATGGAGATCACCTTCTGGACGATCCGAGCATCGGCAGCGACGACTTCTTCCAACAACCCCTCCGTCGCCTCGCGCGTAGCCTCACCGATAATGGTGCTCCCGAAATTCGAGCTCGACATGTCGATCGCCCCAGCGGCGCCGATGCCACCGATCCCCGCGCCGAACAGCTTTGTACCGCTGCGGCTGGACTCCCCTTTCCCGGTGGCCACGGCGAGGATCTCGGCGGTTTGCACGTCAATGATGCGTGCGTCGATGCCGACGACGGCCTTCGACTTCTTCCTGCCGAAACCACCGATTCGGACCGGACCGACCCCAACACGGCCGGCCGCACCGACCGACTGATCATCCCGGCCGAATTGGGTAATCGACCCGATGATGACCGCGTCGACGCCTAGGATCTTCCCCAGCTCCGCCGCGGTGCTCGCGTCGGCTCGTCCACTTGCCTGGAAGTTCTGCTCTCTCAAGACCTGATCCAAAGCCTGCCGCTCGATCACCGAGTAGGTGCCGTTCCGCACCAAGTCGGTCACCAGCATTGTGGTGATGCCCTTACCGATGTCGACATCGCTCCCGAAGATCTGGTGGACGTACTGACGGACCGTCTGGTACTCGAAGTCGAGCACGGCAATCCGCTTCCGCTGTGCATCCTGGGCGCCCGCGACGGTCGCGGCTCCCACCGACCACGCGGCGAATGTGAGAAGCACACGCGTCATACTGGCTTTCATGACGGAACCTCCAAGGGACGGACGTCTGGCGACAAATGGGCATGCGGACGAACGGTAATGAGCCCCCGGACCCATCCGCCGGCCACCACACCCCAGAGGTATCCGTGCCCCCCTTGCTTCGGAACTGCACAATCCCAGCTCTCGAATGGCGCTTCCTTCATACTCGATTGGAGCGCCGTTTGAGGATCTGACTGGGCTCTCGCGCCGCCCGCGGGCGGGACCCTTCACACCCCTCTCACCGTTGGATAGAATCAGGCAGCCCGGGGCGCGTAGCCAGTGGCCCTCGGCGGCTCTGCAGCGGAGGTGCAGAATGGCAAGTGACAAACCAGATATCATCATCATCGGCGCGGGCATCATCGGAGCCGCGATCGCTTTTGAGGCGTCGAAGAAGGGACACAAGACGCTGAGCGTCGATAAGTTGGCGGCCGCCGGATACGGATCGACGAGCAACACGTGCGCGATCATTCGGACGCACTACTCCACCTGGGAGGGAACGGCGATAGCCTGGGAGAGCTTCTTCCACTGGAAGAACTGGCGGGAGTACCTCGAGTTCGAGGACGAGCGAGGTCTCGCGAAGCTGTACGACGGTGGGTTGCTCATCATCCGCACCAAGGGTCAAGACCTGAGCCGGCACCTCAAGATCCACGACGACCTGAGTATCCCCTACGAGATATGGGACCTCGAGACGCTCAAGAAGAAAGCACCCCTGCTCGACGACCACTCGTATTGGCCGCCGCGGCGCCCCGACGATCCGGAGTTCGACCAGCGGTCCGAAGACAAGATCCTGGGCGGGGTGTTCATCCAGGCGGGAGGCTACATCTCGGATGCCCAACTCTCCGTCCACAACCTCCAGCGGGCCGCCGAGACAAAGGGGGCCCAGTTCCGGTTCAACGAGGAGGTGACCGAGATCCGCCGGGCCGACGGACGGGTCACGGGAATCACGCTCAAGGGTGGGGAGCAGATCGACTCTCCCGTGGTCGTCAACGCCTCGGGACCGCATTCGTTCGTCATCAACCGGATGGCGGGCGTCGAGGAGGGCATGCGGGTCAAGACCAAGGCGCTCCGCCACGAGGTGCACTACGTCCCCGCGCCAAGTGACTTCAACGCGAAGCGTGACGGCTATGTCACCTCTGACGACGACATCGGCGGGTACAGTCGCCCGGAAGCCGGCAACCTGTTTCTAGTCGGCAGCCAGGACCCGGAGTGCGATCCACAGGAATGGGTCGAGGATCCGGACGATTTCAATCGCCAGGTGACGACGGAGCAGTTCAAGAGTCAGGTCTACCGGCTGGCGAAGCGGGTCCCGAGCCTCCCGATCCCCAACCAACCCAAGGGCGTCGTCGACCTCTACGACGTATCGGACGACTGGATCCCCATCTATGACAAGTCCGACCTGGGCGGCTTCTACATGGCGGTCGGGACCAGCGGCAACCAGTACAAGAACGCCCCGGTCGTGGGGCTCCTGATGACCGAACTGATCGACGCGTGCGAACGCGGGCAGGATCACGACAACGATCCCGTGAAGGTCAAGACGCGGTACACCGGAGTGTCGCTGAACGCAGGCTTCTACTCCCGACTGCGGGAGGTCAACAAAGACAGCAGCTTCTCCGTTCTGGGTTAGGACGTGCTCGGGCGGTATACGCGCTTCTGGGGCAAGCCCAACCTGGCATCGAGCTACGACGCCGTCATCATAGGCGGTGGCCTACACGGCTTGGCCACCGCCTATTTCTTGGCTCGCTCGCACGGCATGAGCAACATCGCGGTGATCGAAAAACGCTTCATCGGGTTCGGCGGCGCGGGCCGGAACACCGCGATTGTCCGGGCAAACCAGAGGACGAAAGAAAACATCCCCCTATATGCCGAGGGGCTGAAACTCTGGGCACAGCTCACCGCCGAGCTCGACTTCAACCTGATGTTCGACAACTGCGGCAACCTCAACCTGCTGCATAGTGAACAGGCCATCGGCTCGGCAAGACTACAGGTCGCGTCCGCGCAGTTTCACGGTGTCGAGAGCGAGATCATCGATCGGAAGCAGTGCAAAGAGCTCTTGCCCGCACTGAACCTATCACAGGACATCACGTTTCCGATCTTCGGCGCCATGTACCATCCGCCGGGCGGGGTGGTACGGCACGACGCAGTCGTCTGGGGCCTGGCGCGGGGCGCCGCCAGGGCGGGGGTACACATTCACCAACAGACGGAGGTGACCGGCATCAACATCGAGCACGGTAGGATCGTCTCCGTGGACACCACCGCGGGCCGCGTCCAAACGCCGCGAGTGCTGAACGCGGCCGGCGGGTATTCCGCAGAGATTTCCTCCCGGATGCTCGGTGTTCGACTTCCGATCGAGGTGCTCACAATCCAAGCGATGGTAAGCCAGCCCCTGAAACCGATCCTCAACCACGTCATATCCTCAGGGGCCTATCACGTGTACGCCAATCAGACCTTGAAAGGCGAGGTAGCCACCGGCGCACACATGGATCCGTGGCCCAACTTCACGAACCAGACGACCGCGCACTACATCAAGCACCAGGCGACTGCCCTCGCGGACCTTGTCCCCTGTCTCCGCGGCGTCAAGTTCATGCGCCACTGGGCCGGCTTGGCCGACATGACACCCGACATGGCTCCGATCGTGGACGGAAACGACCCGATACACGGGTATTACGTGGACTGCGGCTGGGGGTACTTCGGGTTCAAGTCATCGACCGTGACCGGGAAGTACGTCGCCGAGTTCATGGCGGCTGAGCGCTGTCCCGAGATCTTGAAACCCTTCGCGCTGCGACGCTTCGAGGAGCACCGGCTGATGGGAGAGAGCGCCGCGCCAGTGAGCTACGGGCCCTGGAATTGACGGGAGATCCATGGCGCTGACCATTACCTGCCCGGTCTGTGGCAAGCGGAACGGATACGAGTTTCGGTTCGGGGGGGAAGAACGCGGCCCCCGGCCAAACGAGGAAGGATTGAGCGCAAAAGACTGGTACGACTGCACTCACGCGCGCGGCAACGTGGCCGGCGTGCAGAAAGAATGGTGGTTCCATCGGGACGGGTGCGGCGTGTGGTTCACCATCCATCGCAATACGGTCACGAATCTCGAGGTCGAGGTACGCTCGTTGTGAGCGGCCGGCTGGCGCATCTTCCGACACTACGCATCGATCCCGACAAACCGATCGCGTTCACCTACCGTAACAGGGAATACCAGGGGTACTCGGGGGACAGCGTAGCCACGGCCTTATATGCGAGTGGCGTGCGCGTTTTCTCGCGGAGCCTCAAGTATCACAGGCCGCGCGGCCTCTACAGCTTGGATGGGGAATCCGAGACCTGCACGATGGCGGTCGATGGCATCCCGAACGTCCAGGCCGAGAAAAAGCTCCTGAAGTCCCACTTGCGGGTCGCGGCGCAGAACGTCATCGGCAGCGCCGATTGGGACCTCCTGGGATTTCTCGACGGGTTCGACTGGGCGATGCCGGCCGGGTTTTACTACAAGATCATGCACAAGCCGGCGTGGATCTGGCCGTTGGCCTCACGATTCCTGCGCCGGATGGCTGGCGTCGGGCATCTGAGTCCGTCCTTTCAGATGCAGGGCCGATTTGACGAGATCTACCCGACGGTCGATGTCTGCGTGGTGGGGGGCGGCCCGGCTGGGATGTCGGCAGCGCTGGCGGCGGCCGAGCAGGGACTCCGCGTCATGCTCCTGGAGGCACGCCCCTGGCTGGGAGGGATCTACGACCATCGGGTGATGAGCGCCGGCACCGGGACCGCGCTCTACGAGCGGGCGCGAGACCTCTCGACGCGTGTCGACGAAGCGCCCAACCTACGGGTATTGCGCCATGCTTCCTTGATGGGGGTCTACAACAACAATCTCATCACCGCATTCCAAGTCGGTACCGCCTCCGATGTCTTCGACGAGCGGTACATCGAGATTCGTGCGTCAACGATGGTCGTGGCAACGGGCTGCATCGAAAGACCTCTCCTGTTCGAGAACAACGAACGCCCCGGGGTCATGCAGGTCGGCTGCGCGCATCGGTTGGCAAGGACATATGGAATCCTGCCGGGATCCCGCGCCGTGTTCAGCGTCGGGCACGACCTGGGGCTCGAGGCAGCGCTGGATCTAGCCAACCTTAGGCTGCCGGTGGCGGCGGTCGCCGACACCCGCGCCAACGGTCAGGACCCCGCGCTCGTCGACGCCTTGAGCAAAAAGGGCATCCCGTTCCATATGGGCTGGGTAGCCGCCGCCGCCCACGGTCGGAAAGCCGTGCGGGGAGTGACGCTCGCCGAGATCAACGGAACGGCCCGGCAGGACCTCGCCTGCGATCTGCTCGTCGCCTCGGCCGGGATGAGCCCGGTCACGGGCCCGCTGACGATGGCCGGGGCCAAGCTCGCCTTCGATGCTCGCACGGGGTATTTCCTGGCGGCAAGGGTGCCCGAAAGGGTTCACGCCGCCGGCAGGCTGCTGGGCCTCGAAGACCCCGAGAGCATCGAGACGTCGGGCCGACTTGCCGGTCTCCGCGCGGCCGCCGATTGCGGCGCGCCCGTCCGGAGCCACATCGATGAAACCCAACGCGTGCTCGAGGCCTGTCCAGGCCCGGTCGAGGGCTCGACCCTCATCCGGGGGCCGGGCACTGGGCGCAAGGCCTTCCTCGACTTCGACGAAGACACGCCGCTCAAGAACGTGAAGCAGGCCTACGACATGGGGTTTGACGTCCCCGAGCTTTCGAAGCGCTTCGCCAACGTCGGCACGGGACCAAGCCAGGGCGGGATCCCCGGCCACAATTTCCCGTTGGTGCTGTCCGAGCATCGTGCGGAGGCACCGGGCAGCCTCAACCCGACCACCGTGCGGGCGCCCATGGTACCGGCCTACGTCGCGACGTTCGCCGGGGCCCATCACGACGTACATAAGTGCACGCCGTTACACGATTCCCAGCTCCGGGCTGGCGGTATCATGCGGCGCGTGGGTGTTTGGAAGCGTGCCCGCTATTTCTCTGAAGACACGTCGTGCAAGGCAGAGATCGAGAATGTTCGCAGCAATGTCGGCATTATCGACGTCAGCACGTTGGGAAAGTTCCGGATTTTCGGTCCGGATGCCGAAAAGGCCCTGCAGCGGGTCTACATCGGGAACATGGCAAAGGTCCCACATGGGAAGCTCAAGTACGCCGCGATGTGTAACGACGACGGGTGCATCGTGGACGACGGTGTCATCACGAAACAACGGGAGAACGACTATTACCTGACGACCTCCTCCGCCCGCGCCGGCGCAACGATCGAATGGATCCGATACCACACGCGGTACGACGGGTGGGACTACCACATCGTGAATCTCACCGACGCGCTGAGCGCCATCAACATTGCGGGCCCCAACTCTCGCAGGGTGCTGGAGAAAGTCACCGCGGCCGATGTCTCGAACGAGGCATTCCCATTCATGGGTTACCGAGAAATCACCGTGGGGCGCGGCATTCCGGCGCGCGTGTGCCGAATCGGGTTCGTGGGAGAGCTGTCCTACGAGCTGCACGTGCCCGCGTCCTACGCACAGGCCGTCTGGAATCTCCTCATCGAAGCGGGACGGGATCTCGGCATTCGGCCATTTGGCATGGAAGCGCAGAGCTGCATGCGGCTCGAGAAGGGACACCTCATCGTGAACCTCGAGTCCGAGATCCGGACGACGCTACTCGACCTCGGCATGGGGTTCCTCTGGTATCGAAGGAAGCCGGAAGCCAGGACCGTTGGAGCCGTTGCGCTCACACAAACTCAGAACCAGCCGGACCGGTATAAGCTGGTCGGCCTCGAGCCGAAGAATCCCCGACAGACGCCGGGTGATGGGTCCGTCATAGTGGATTCGACGATACGGGGCCATGTATGCACGGCCAGGTACAGCTTTAGTCTCGAAAAATCGATCGGCTTGGCGCTGGTCGAGGAGCCGCTCGCAAGAGTGGGAACGCGACTGGAGATCTTTCAAGACGACTGGGGGAAGGAGCGGCTAGCGGCGACGGTCGTGAAGCCACCCTTCTACGACCCCGCCGGGGAAAGGCTACGGATGTGACTGCGGCGGTGCCGCTACGACGCTCGCCGGTCGACTTTGGCGCGGGGCCCGCGAGGACCGAGACCCGCGGCGACTGGGTGGTCGCGCTCGAGTATCACGATGAGCGTGACGGATGCCAGTTGATCGACTTGAGCCACCGGGATCGATGGGACGTTCAGGACGGGACCGTTTCGCGACTCACTCCCTGGGGTATCGGAGTACCGGAGCGCTACGGCAAGTGCGTGTTCGGAGCTCGCAACGGTGTGCTGATCAATCGAACGAATCGAACGCAGGCATCGGTCTGGCACCTACGGGGCACCGAGTTGAGTCCGCCGCCAGATGAAGCGGCCTTCACGAACGTCACGGATGCGACGCTGTTCCTCGCGATCCTCGGACGGGAAGTCTTTTCGATCGCGGAGAAGCTCACCGCGCTCGACCTTCAAATCCCTGGACGAGCAACGCCGTGCCTGCTGCAGGGCCCGGTGCTCCACGTACCATCGCAGATCGTGCTGTTGGCTCGGGCCGGAGACCGGTGGGGACTCCTCTTTACCTGCTCCCGGGGCTACGGAAGAACCGTGGTGGAGGGAATCATCGAAGCTGGACGAGAATTCGACCTGCGCCCCGCGGGAGAGCGTGCGTTCACCGGGTGGCTCGAGCGTTGTGCGTTGACCGAAACCTGATGACCCAGGGGCGTCCAACCCAGGGGAACAGGCGGTAAGTCACACGGCTCCGACCATCTCAGAAACGAATGTGGCCGGGGCCGTTCACATCGGACTTCTCGCCCAGCTAGCTCTCGACGACGACGCGGGCCCTTCCGGCGTTGGTCCCAACGGAGCGTATCCCGTTCGAGCGGCCGGATGACGAGTTGTACATCTCACTCTTGCCAATGGCCTGCCCGTTGGGCGACGTGAGGACGAAGTAGTACTTGCCGTTCTTGGACGTACGGCGATCGTAGAGCGTCTTCCGCTTCGAGCAGGCCTTCACGGCCTTGATGCCCGTACGCGCGCTCGCCTTGGTCTTGTAGCCTTGACTCTGGAAGATGACCTGTCCGTTCTTCGCGGTCAGGTTGAAGTAGTGCCCGCCGGTCTTGCCGCGGAACAGCGCGAAGCGTGGATGCGCCATCGAGAAACTCCCAGTCGAAGATGGTCGTGCGCGGAAGCATTCAACTCGCCTACCCGCTCGCCGCTCATTCTAAGGCACGACCGTGGCTATTGCAACAGAGAATGAAACGACCGGCACCGGCTTCGATGAAGATCGGGAGTTCGTGAGGGGCCATGCCGTCCGGACCCAAGCGGCCAAACCCAACGGCCGGTGATGAACCGAGCGTGTCTAGGGGAATGACTGTACGTCGAGCTGATAGGTCGTCGCCAGCTGGCTGCTGAAGAACTGGCGGTCGGGGTTGGAGACCGGGAACGGATCGAACACCCCGTTCTGTAAGGCAAATAGGCCGCTCGAAGAGCCGTAGGTAATGATATCGAAGGTCGCAAGCAGCGCCGGCACGAACGCGGGATCTCGCACGACATTTAGGGTTCCGGCCAGCGTTACTGCGCCGGTGACCCGGAGCTGATCGTATTCCGTCCCTACCGCCAGGCCGTTGACGTCGATATCGACGGTGCTGGTTCCCTGGAGCGCCAGGGTGCCCACGATATCCAATGTGTGCGGCGCGAACAGCGAACCGACCGCTATGGTCCCGGCGTTGTCCACTGCCCCGACGATCCGGTTATTCGGGCCCGCCACTGTCTGAATCGTTCCTAACGCGTCGTTGGTTAGCGTCCCGTTCGTCACCGTCAACACCCCCTCCCAGCTGCCCGTCCCCGTCAGCTCGAGCGTCCCCGCGTTCGTGAACCCCTGGTCCACGATCAGGTTCGCATCCCCACTGTTCCCGTTCAACCGCAACGTCCCCGTCTGCGTCAACGCCCCGTTGATCGCACTCGCCGCCCCCGGCGCTATCAACACTGTCCCCGTCCCCTGATTGTCCAGATCCGCATTCACTGCGTCTCCCGACAATGTGAGATTCACTTGGTTGATCAACGTACCGGGACCGTTCAGCGTCACCGTGCCGCCGAACTGCCACGTCGGCTCGCCGCTCGCCAGCGTGAACGGGCTCAGCAATGACAGCGTTGGGGTGCCCGTCAAGTTGATGGTCCCGGTCCCAACGAGTCCGGTCCCCGCCCCTACGACGATCGTCCCGTTGTTGATCTCCAGGGTCGCGTCCACGTCCAACGTCCCGGTCGTCGAGGTGAAGGTGCGGCTAGCGTTCAGCACCCGGAGCGGCGCCTGGACCGAGATCGTTCCCTGGTTGTTCAGGATGGCGGTAATCCGGTTGTCCACACCGGCCACGGTTTGGATCGTCCCGGATACGGCGTTGTCGAGCGTCCCGTTCGTCACCGTCAACGCCCCCTCCCAGCTGCCCGCCCCCGTCAGCTCCAACGTGCCCCTGTTGATGAATGGCTGATCGACAATGAGGTTCGCATCCCCATTGTTCCCGTTCAGCCGGAGCGTCCCCGCCTGCGTGAGCGGCACATCAATCGCGCTGTTCCCGGGGGACACCGCGACCAACCCATTGTTGGTCAGCAACCCCGTCCCGTTGACAGTCGTGCTCGTCAGGTTGAGCGCACCCGTCGTCTCGACGGTGCTCGTCCCATTCAGGGTCAGCGTGCGATTGCTCGCGGTCATGGTGGCCTCCGGTTCCCCCTCCCAGCGTCAACGATGCCACGGTCGCATCGACGTCGAGGGTGACCGTGTAGTTGCCGTCGACCGTGATACCAACATCGTCGGTGGTCTGCGGGACAGCAGCGGTGCTCCAGTTGGCCGGATCGCTCCAATTGCCGCTCACCGGATTGACCCACGTCACCACCGGGACGGCGACCGACCAGTTGACCGCGGCGTCGGTGGTCATGGTGAACGGGGTACCGTTTCCAGGCACGCTGTTCGTCAGATTGATCGTGAAGACCAGGCCGTCGGTGGGCGCGGTGTCGGTGGCGTCGACGTAGTACCCCGTTGTGGGAGTGCCGGTGAAGCTCACGCCGTCGAACGTGAAGGGACTCGCGGCGCCGGGATGGCTGATCGTGAACTGGGTCGCGGTGCCCGCATATCCCTGGAACGTCACGTTGTCGAAGGCACCGATCGTTCCGCCCGCTGAGGTGAGCGGCACGTTGTCCAGCACCAGCCCGTCCACCGCGAGGCCGGAGACCGTGAGCACGTTCCCGGCACCGTCAATCGTGGGCGTCGCGGCGGAGCTGGAAATGAGGCTGGCCGGTCGCCGTGACCGGGCTCGCCAGTGCGATGTCCGCCTCGATTCCCAGATTCTGGTACGGCAAGACCGGCATGATCTGACCCGGCCCGGCGAACGTCGTCGTCGCGACGCTGAACGTGCCACCGATGGTGAGCGTCTGGCCGATTACGAGCGCGTCGACCGTGAGGTCGCTGCTCGCGACCGTCGTGAGGTCGCCTCCGACCGTGACCGTCTGGCCGCCCAGGTTCCCGACCGGAACCGACTGGAGGACGTTCAGGTCGTTGTCCACGTAGACGTCGGTTTGCAGCTGGACCCCGCCCGCGTTGTCGATGTCGAGATCCGTGAACCCGGAGCCGGTCGGGCCTGGAGAATCAAAATCCAGGGACTATTGCACCCCGCCGCTCAGGATCACCCGCGTGCCCGTCGAGACAAAGGACTCGTCGCTGGTGGTGTTGTACTGGATGAAGTCGCCAGCCACCTCGATGATTCCCGCCGTCAGCGTCGCTGTGGGGCTCACGGTGCTCGCGCCGTCGAAAATGGCGTGGCCGCCAACGATGAGGAGATCGGCCGGGTCGGCCATCGTGAGCAGCGCGTCGGTTTCGACCGCGAAGTCGCCGGTGACGTGAGATCGCCGGCCACGTTCCCCCAGTCGGCGAACAGCACGCCCCCTGCGGTATTGGTGATGTCCAGCTGCTGGAAGAACGAACCGGTGAAGGGCGGGGTCGTGGCCACCGGCCCGGTAAAAGTGACCGTCTGCAGCGCAGCGCCGTTCAGCTCGACGGCCGTCCCCTGCGACTGGAGAGCCTCGTCGCTCGTCGTGTTGAGCTGCGTGAAATCGCCGGCCACCCGGATGACGCCGCCCGTGAGGGTCGAAGTCGGACTAGCCGTGCTGGCGCCGTCGAACGTGGCGTGGCCGCCGACGACCAGGACGTTGCTGGGGTCGGTCATCCAGAGCAGCGCGTCGCTGTCGACTGCGAAATCGGCACCGACGGTCAGGTCGTCCGCGCCCAGGTCCAACTGTGCAGTGGCACCTGACACCGTCGCGTTTGCCGTTACGAAGGTCTGGGCCGCCAGCGTTACGTCGCCGTTCACAACGAGGTTCGGTACCGTGCCCTGGAGGGTGACGCCGCTCCCGGTGAGTACCACCGTGCCCGAGCCGACAATGGTCGCACCCGCGTCCACGTCACCCGTGGCCGTCAAGTCGAACGCGCCGATATCGAGCGTCGCACCTGATTCCACCACGAGGTCGTTTATCGACGCGTTGGCAGTCAGCACCGGCTGATCCGCGGCGGACGCCGGAAGGAGCACGTTGTCCACCGCGATCGGCACGAGGCCCGTGTCCCAGTTGTTCGGGTTGAACCAGTCGGTCGCGCCGCCCGCGTCGCCCCCCACCCACTGGTGGCTCGTGGGCGCAACGGTGACGTCGAACGTGGCGCTCGTCGCGGCGGTGACGCCCGGCGCGGTCGCCGTCAGCGTATACCCGGCGCCCGGCGCATCGACTGTCAAGTCGGCGAAGGAGGCGACGCCGGCGCTTGCGGGCGCCAGTAACGTTCCGCCCAGCATGGCGCCGCCCGGGTTCGAGCCGAGCCCGACGGTGACGTCACTGGTGAAGCTCGGGTCGGTGTTCCCGAACTGGTCGACCGCGCGGACCGTGACCGGCGGCGCGATGGCGGCCCCAACAAACGCGTCGCTCGGCTGAATGCCAAAATCGAGACCCGTGGCCGCGAGCGCCGTCGCGGTAGCGTTGAAGACGAACTGAACCTGTGCGGCACCCGAGACGCTGGCAGCGGCCGTCTGCCCCCCGGCCACCGTGCCCAACACCCACTGCGTCTGGCCGCGCCCGGTCGCGTCGGTAACCACCGAGCTGGAGGTGAACGACCCCCCGTCAGGAGTCGTGAAATCGACCGACACGTCCTCGACACCCAACCCGTCGCTGCCGGTCACCTGAATCTGAAGCGGCATCGTGAGTGTGCCGCCCACGGGACCGGTCTGCTGATCGCCGCCTTCGCCGATGACGGCGCTGGGCGGTGGCTGGATCATGACCGAGCCGGTGTCGGCGGGCCCGGTCAACAGGGTCGCCACAATCTGGGCGCTCCCCCGTTGCATGCCCGCAACAACCGTCCCCTGGCCCGGGTCGGGCACTGTCGCGAGCTGCGGATTGAGGCTGCTCCACAGAATCGGGGTGCCGGGGATGGGATTCCCCTGGCCGTCCTTGGCGACCGCGTCGACGGTCACCGCTTGGCCGAAGAAGCCGCGGGCGCCCATCGTGACGATCTCGACCGACGCGGCGTCGAAGCCGACGCCCACGTAGCTGATCGGCATGCTGTCGATCGTCGCCGATCGGCCGGTGAAGGGCTCCACCGCGACCGGCCCGCCCCTGAAGACGGTGTCGCCGCTCGGCGCGATGAGGGCGATCGTCAGTCGGTAGAGGACGTCCGGACTAGTGAGTGGAACGATGATCGTGATCTGGACGGAGTCGGATCCCGGAGCGATCTGCACCACGGTATCGGTGACCGCCGTAGGATTGTCCTCGGGCCATGCTGCGACCTAGGCCCGATCGACGTCGACGACGCCCCGCGCCGCGCTCTCGAACACCGGGACCACGGAGAAGCGGGCGGTCCTGACGGCACCCGGGCCGGAGAGGTCATCCCGGCAGCTCACCAAGAGCAGCGCCGCCGCGAGGGAGATGCGACAGCCCCCAGCCCAGCCGGCCTCGGGGCGTCCTGAAGATCATGCTGGTAACTCGCTTTCCCGCAAGCAGATCCCCCAAAGGAGGTCGGCAAAGGTGACGCCATAACACCCCATGGCGCAAGAAGTGTGCGGGGGTCGGGGTTAGGGAGTGGGGGTTAGGGAGTGGGGCTAGGGATGAGCGGGTTAGCGACAGTGATTGGCGGCGTGCTGGGCCTACCGTTCTAGTGGCTGACCATCCTAATTTCTCATGCAAGGACCTGTACGTGGAGCGCTCATGACCCTTCGGGCTGAGGAATACACCCAGCGGCGCGAGAAGGTAGGAGACTTCGAGATCAACATCGTCTCGTACCGGCTCGGGGATCGATACTACTGCAAGGTCGACAACGTGAGCCCCGGCGCCGTGGTAGCCCGCAGGGAGGGGTCGACCCGCGCTGAAGCGGAACAGGCCGCCGTCGCGATTGCACGGGAACGCGTTGGTCAGACGCGGGTTAGGGAGTAGGGATCGGGGATAGGAAGCAAGGTGTAGGGATTGGGGTTGGGGACTACGGATCAAGCAGGTGACAAGCCATGCGAACACACATCGCGACCGTCGGACGGAGCGGGTTTCTCGCTGCGCTGCTGTTTGGGGTTGGTGTCGCGCCGGGCAGCGCGCAGATCACAGACTATCGGGGCCGGTGGGTGCCGAAGGAACTGGTGGGCACCGACGGCCGCGAGATCACGGACAGCACCCAGCAGATTCGTACTCCCCTGCGCCCGCCAACGAACGGACAGCTGAACGACCGGGAGCAGCGCCAGTACGGCATCTTGGTGGGCATGGGTCAACCATCGCGAAGCATTGAGTTCAATCCAACTGACTCGACATTCACGGTCCATTACAACGACGAGTTCTCGTTCACGTTGGTGCCGGGCAGCGAGCCACTCCAGACCACGTTCGGCGACGACGTTCCGATGCTAGTTCAGGCGCGCTGGAACGGCGAGAAGCTTCGGATCCAGTTCGAGCCGCAGGGCGGCGGCAGCTACTATGAGGAGTACTCGCTGGCCGACAGCCGCCTCTTCATGCGTGTGGACGCGAAGATCAACTGGGGGAAGATCCGGGGTGGAGAGTGGAGCGAGATGTACCGTAGGGTGGCCGATTCGACCTCGACCGGCAGTAGCTGATCACCGCACACCATCGTTCGCAGCGCCCGTCGTTCTAGGTCGGGACTCGTCGATCAATCGCAGGAACCGAGGATGAGACCGGACGGGGTCGAAATCCGGGGACTGCAGGCGGAACCATAGTCTGATGCCACGAAGGCGATCCCCCTCGATCGCCTGCAGAGCACCCTCCACGTCACCGAGCGCCACTCGCGCCCCGGCAATCCAGAACCGATCCTCGACTCCCAATCCCTCGTTCGCCGAAGTTCGTCCAAGTGCCCGTTCGATGTGATTCCTTGCGAGCACGCTGTCCCCCGCACGAGCCGCCACGAGCGAGGATATGGGGTGCCCGGAAGTTCCCTGCGTGAACGTCAACACCGAGTCGACGGTGGCGCGCGCCTCCCGATGCTGTCCGAAGTGCGAGTGCATCTGCGCCCGGTGCTCATAGACGTGATAGAACGTCGGGTCCAGGGCGAGGGCACTGTCGGCCAGGCGAATGGCTTCTGGATAGCGGCGGCTGAAAAGACTGATGTCTCCCAGCTCGAGGAGCGTCACGGGGCGATGGGAATCGATCTCGAGCGCCGCGCGAAGATTGGCGACGGCGTTGGTGTAATCCCCGAGCTGGTCCATTTATGAGCCGTACTGGTGATACGTTTCCGCGTTGCGTGGGTCGAGCTCGATTGCGCGCTGGAATGCGTCCGCGACGCCGTCGAAGGTCCGCGGGTTGCGGTGGGTGAGCAGGTAGGCCTGAGCCATCCATGCGTCGGGCGTCCCGGGGTCAACCGCCAGGGCCCTGTCGACCGCGGCGAAGCCACGCGCCAATAGACTGTCGGGGAGTAGAGCGCCAAACGACCACCCGAACTCGAGGATCACGGCGTACACGTACCCGATCCGCGCGAGCGCGTGTGTGAACGAGGAGTCCAACCCCACAGCGATCTCGTACTCACGAATCGCCTGGCCCAAGGCGAGCGCGCGGCGCACCACGGGTTCGAGCTTCTGTGGAATGGCCTGATGCCCCTCGCGGAGCGCCGTCGGTTCCTCATTCAGAATCGCGTGTACCACCGCCGCATCCCGATCTCCGCCGAACGCCCGGGTCCCGGTCAGTAGCTCGTAGAGCAGGCAGCCGAGCGACCAGACATCGGTCCGGTGGTCCACGGCTTCGCTGCGTGCCTGTTCGGGACTCATGTAACTCGCCGTCCCAATGCGAGCCCCCTCCGCCGTGAGGTCGGTGGCGCCCTTGAGCTTCGCTATCCCGAAGTCCAGGATCTTGACCTCACCCTGATCCGTCAGGATCACGTTCCCCGGTTTGAGGTCCCGGTGCACGATTCCGGCGTCGTGCGCGCGGGCCATCCCCTCGGCAACCTGAGCGGCAATGTCGATTCCCTGATCCACCGGGACGGGACCGCGCGCGATGCGGTCCTTGAGAGTCTCCCCGCCATAGTACGCCATCGCGATGAAGAGCTGGCCGTCCTCAGCCTCGTCGATCTCGAACACCGTGCAGATGTTCGAGTGGTCGAGGGCCGAGGCGGCCTTGGCTTCCTGGATGAACCTGGCCCTGGCCTCGGCGTCGGCGACCAGGTGCGGCCTCAGGAACTTGAGCGTTACGGTGCGATCGAGACGGATGTCTCGAGCCTTGAACACCACACCCATGCCTCCGCGACCCAGCTGCTCGAGAATCTCGTAGTGCGACACCGTCCGCCCGACCGGATCGGACGCCGCGTCCAATTCCGCCGAAAGCATCCGGCCAATCCACGGCGAGGGATCGTCCAGGAAGTCGCTGGCTCGAGCGTCCGCCTCGAGCAGCTTCTCGATCTCTCGCTTGAGCCCGGGGTCTTCCGCGCATTCCCGATCGAGAAACGCCCCACGGTCCGGCGGCGGGCGGTCGAGCACCGCCTCGAACAGCCGGTCGACCCGCCTCCAGCGCTCAACGGCGTCGGTGTCCATATCTCTCCCGCCTCATGGTGTGTCAAATCGTCCGGCTTCTCGGACTCCATGTCAAGTCTAGAGCCGGGTAGCGAGGCGCCTATCACCGATGGCGGGGTCCAGTCGGTTCTTGCGCATTCCACAATAGAGCCGAGGAACGTTCCGGCCGCGACGAGACCCAGAACAGCGGAGGTTCACTATGACACGCCCGACCATGCTCGTCCTGTCCGCCAGTCTGCTGCTGGTGCTTCCAGCATGCCAGGGAAGCGGCCCGACAGAGCCGGCGCTAGGCAGCGCGCCCGATTTCCTGATCGGGAATTCACCGTTGTCACACGCCCGAGAGCTAAAACTCGATCCAAACACGGCTGTGGCCGACCCAGAACTTGAAGGCGTCCGGCAATAACCCCGCTTTCGAGTGGCAGAACCTGACCGGCTCGTCCGCACTCCCGTAAAGACGCCGCGGAGCGCCACACCGCGGCCAAACGCAGAACCGGAGGTCACAATGAAACCCCTGACTACGCTCGCGATGACCGTCTGTCTGTCTTTGGTGCTTCAAGGGTGCCAGGGAAGCAGCCCAACCGAGCCCGCGCGCCGCACCACACCCGACTTTCTCATCGGTAGCTCACCGCTCTCGAGCGCCCGCGGGGCCGAGGTCGATCTCAAGACGGATGTGCGCGAGTCCGCGCTGGACGATGTGCTCCAACTGGAAGCAACCCGCGGGGCCGCTAGATAACGGACGAGCCACCGGGTGCCAATGACACTCACGGGGGGAACCCATGTCGGTCAAGCTGCTGCAATTGAACTTCACGTTCACCGCGACGCCCATCGAATACCAGGAGGCGGTCGCTCCGTTGGCAAACGAGTTCGCCCGGATCGACGGGCTCAGATGGAAGATCTGGCTGATGAACGAAGAGACCCGGAAGGCCGGAGGGCTCTACCTGTTCGAGGACGGGGAATCCCTGGAGGCGTTTCTCACCGGGCCGCTCGCAGCCGCCGTCAAGCGGCATCCGGCCGTTCGTGACCTCGATGCCAAGACCTTCGACGTAATGCAGGATCTCACAGCCGCACCAGAGGACCGATCGAGCAGCCTCGAGCGCCGCTCGCGTCGCGTTAAACGGGATCGGGGCGGAGGAAGCGGTAGAGATACGCCTTCGCCCTGCCCCAGTCGCGCTCCACGGTCCGCAGGGAGCTTCCAAGGACATCGGCGGTTTCCTTGAACGACAGCCGGCCAAAGAAGTGGCATTCGACGACCTGTCCTAACCGCGGGTTGAATGCCGCGAGCCGCTCCAGTGCCTCGTCGAGGGCCACGAGATCCTCTTCCTCGGGTGCGGGCACGACGGCTGCACTGTCCAACGTCACGACATCCCGACCGGCAACGCGTTTTTGGGCGTTTCGGCGTCGCGCCCGATCGACCAGGATCTGTCGCATTGCTCGGCACGCCACGGCGTAGAAGTGTTGGCGGCCTTGAAACGAAACGCCCGAGGCCTCTGAGAACTTGAAGTACGCCTCGTGGACCAGGCCCGTCGTCGAGAGGGTCTGGCCGGGCAGTTCCTTGCGAAGCTCGCGGCGGGCGATGCGCCGTAGCTCGTCGTAACGAGTGACCAGAGGCGTTCGGCCGCCTCGACGTCGCCGGCCGCCGCGCGGTTCAACACCTGCGTGATCCCTGACGTACGCTGGGGCATGGTTAGTCCTGACCGACTTTCACGAGGTCGAGGGCAGCTTGGTCGCCGACTCTCTTCGGTAGGACTCCAGCAGCGTAGCCAAGTCGTCGCGCACCCACCACTCGGCCGTCCCCTTGCGGTGAATGGCCCACGCGATCAGCGAACCGCTTGCCAGCGCCCCGACGGCCCGGGCCAGGCGCTCGGTGTCACACCGAATGACTTCGCCGGCGGCGACTGCCTCGTCGAGGAGGACGCGGTAGCCGTCGAGGATCCTGCTCGAGCTCTCGAGCGCCAGCCGGTGGAAGTCGGGATCGCTCAAGTCGATTTGCAGAAACGCCAGGCCGTTTGCAAGCTCTTCGGGCGTCTGCATGTGGCGGGTCATCTCGGTCGCGGCCGCGAGGAGCGCTTCGAGTGGAGAGGCATGCGCCGAACGGACCGAGGCGAAACACGTTTCCACCGCGGCGACCCCCTGCTCCACCATGGCCAACAGGAGCCCCCGCTTGGTACCGAAACGCTGGACGAGCGTGGCGGGAGACAGCTTCACCTCCTCACCCACCTCGACCAAGGTAAATCGGCTCGGCCCGACCCGTGAAATGACGCGATGAGCGGCACTCAGGATCTCGCCATCGTCGACCGTGCGTGGACGAGGAGTCATCGCTTGACAGTAAAGGAACGACCATCCACCCCTAAAAATAAATGATGCATCGTTTATTGTCTACTGGAGCGACCTCTGGGAGGACAGATGGCTGGCAAGCGACCGGTAGGTAAGCACTTATCCAAAAAGCGCGGAGCGGCCCGCAGTGGCTGATCGGGACTTGACGGCACTCGGGCGCCCTCCGACTGCCCATTGGGCGGAAGGGTCGCCGTGGTCGCGGGAGTCGCCGCTCTTCATCGGGCGGGTCGCCGCCCTGGCGCGGGATCCCGCCGTGCTCTCGCGCACCGGCGATATCACGAGGTCATGGGAACTGGCACGCGAGTATGGGGAAGCACTCACGGAAATCCTGCCGTCATTGGGGTTCATCGAGGAGGGCCTGCGACGTCAGGTGGAGTGGCTCGATATCATGTCCGGGCGCGCGAGGACACACTTGAATCGCGATTAGCGAGTGGCGAGTGGTGCCCTAGGCGGATGGTGCGAGACCTGGGTAGTCTATTCCCTCCAGCTCCCGGAGAATATGGGGCGGGTGCATTTCGAAAGCGTTCTTGTGCCCCTGCATGTACCCGAAGCTGCACTTTTGAACGATCCGCTCTATTTCGGCGTTTGCGAGCGCACCACTCGATGATCCGCCGTCTCGTCGCCTCCGGCACGTCCCCTATACCGGTCGGCCGAGCCTCTGCGAAAGAGCTGGGCGTCAATCGCGAGCCACGGTGAGATCGCATACAGCGTGCTGTCCGACTCGACCAGATCACCTTCACCGCAGAGCAGGACTTGATAGACGACGTGCTGCATCCACGTCGTACCGCATTTCATCTGCGTCGCAACGAACACGTCTTCCGGCTGGGCTTCGTACCGATCGGCCCGCTCGAAGCTTTCTTTGCTACACGTACCCCTGGGACCCGCGATCCCTCGGTGGCGAAAACTCGCTTTCTGGAAGGTGAAGCGCGACAAGAGTCCCGTGAGGCGGATGATCGGCCACAGCCGCCAGGCGTGACGCCTGAGTGTCCGCTTGAACCGGTCCCGCTCGGCCAACGGAAGACCGTAGTATGCTACCCCTCTGGTCTTCTGATCCTCCCAGACGAGCACGGCAGACA
Organism: Gemmatimonadales bacterium; assembly: GCA_965249575.1. Classification (GTDB taxonomy): domain Bacteria; phylum Gemmatimonadota; class Gemmatimonadetes; order Gemmatimonadales; family GWC2-71-9. The sequence goes on from OZ252244.1 coordinate 926,491, forward strand.
GGTAGAAGAGTTGGAGAGCGAGGAATGCGAGCACTCCGCCTGCGATGACGGCAATCCACGTCGTGGCCGACCAGCTCATCTGCGATCGTGGGACAGGTAGAATTGGGGGATACGGTGAATCAATGCCTCGCTCCGGATGCAAGAAAACGTATCCAAAGGTAGCCAGCCGCCCAGTCTCCTCGCACGTCGCATTTTCGACTACGATACGATCTGTTGAAATAGTGGCTCAGGACCGTTGGAAGCGCGTGGAAGAGATCCTCCACGCCGCGCTCGACCAGGGATCGGCACGTGCGGAGTTCGTGGAGCGGGCCGCGGCCGGCGATGCGAGGCTTGAGCGCGAAGTCCGGAGTTCGTATCGATGCTCACTGCCAATCACATCCCGCTGGAGCACGAGCCAGCGTGGAACCAATTCCCCGCGCCGATTTATCGTTTCACGGGGCTTCGGCAGGAGACCCAGCACTTGTGTCAGCGGTACGGATTTCAAACGTGGCGGTGGGCTCAGAGTGGTAGCAGGCGCGGAAGATCGGCGCGCAGCTTCTCCGCGACCATTCGGTGTCCAAACGATGTCAGGTGCACGAAGTCCCACCACACGAATCCCGCGTCTCTCCGCTGCGCGAGATGCTCGTGCAGGTCGATGACCGGCACCCGGTGCCTCGCACCCACCATGCGAATCATCTCGTGCTTGACGGCGAGGTCGCCATGGGGACTGTCGGTGAAGCGTCGCTCGATCGAATTGGGTTCGAGTATCAGAACGGCTGGTATGCCCTCGACGGTCAACAGACCAACCATCTCGTCCAGATTGTCCCGGAAGGCATTCGCATCCAGGTCATTGTTCGCGAGGCTCACCACGACGGCCTGTGGGTGGAACGCCAGCAGGTCTGCCCGTAGGAATCTGAGAACGTCTTCCGCAAGCTGGCCCGACACGGCGGCGTTCACACACTCGAACCGGCGACCGCCCCCGTCGGCGTTGAGCAGGTGCTCCAATTCACGGACCCAGACTTGGTTCTCGGTGCTCGCTCCCGCACCCCATGTCTGCGACGAGCCGAGGAAGAGAATTCGATAGAGACTGTCTCCCGGCTCCGCTCGGTACGTGGCTCGTAGATCGTCCAGTACCTCCGCCCGCGTATACCCCACCCAGTATTCCTCGAACTGCTTCATCGTGTAGTCGACGGTCGGATAGTCCTTGCTCGAACGTACTGCACTACGTACGCACCGCCGGCAAGGGGGATTAGCAACGTGTAGCCGAGCGCCATCCCCATACCCAAATGTCGCGGCCGGACCGAAGACACCCGAACCGCGGCCAGCGCGACCAGTAGGCCGGCTGAGACGAGGATGCCGAATGCCATTACCGCGGCGGGAGTCCCCGCGCGCGTATTGGTGAACGTCTCCTCGAAGGAGCGGCCGTCCGCAAAGCGAAGTACGACGTCGTCGATCCACGCGTTCCGCTGCCCACCGCGAAAGCCGATGCTCTGCGGACCGGGCTCGCGATGGAACGTTCCAACTCGCACATCGTTCACGGCGATGACCACCGTAGCCGAGTCGAAGGTCAACAGCCCGTTGTGCCACGCTCCCGCCGAGATCGGCGATGCAAGGGCCAGGGAGTCAACCCGCGTGAATTCTCCCGTCTGCGAGGCGGAGTAGTGAATACTCGGAAAATCGGGACGATGGCTCAGGCGAACACCCGAGAACCCCTGCGCGCGCCGATCGTACAGCAGGTGAACGTAGCCGTCGGACTCCAGCCGAAAGGCCAGCTCCATCTCCGAGAGATCTACCACGTCGGTAGAGACGACCTCCTGGAAGCCCCACCACGCTCCCAGATTGAGGCGATTCCCGGCAAGTGGCTGGGTGTTGTAGGCGAACTCTTGCGCCCCCACGACGCCCTTTTCGAGCGTGATCTTGGTCGAGGTCCACTCCGGGTGTCCGCGAAGGGCGTTGTGATACAGTGCGTAGGTGTGTCCGGCGAGGAGGCTCGCGCCCGCAATGACAGCCAGGTTCACGAAGACCAAGTCCAAGTTGGCTCTGAACGTCCCCGGCCCGGTATGGGTCACGGTGTCTCCTCGTCGCTCCATGCGGACACTGCTACCTGTTGTCGTAGTTGTTTAGATGTCGAGCGATGGCTTGGGCGCTGCTAGCTCGTACCGCTCCGTGTTGTGGTTTGGGCCTCGTGCAATACCCAACTCGCTCGGACCTGGAAACGCCATACGAGAGCGCTATGTGCAGTACACGATCGACGGCCAGAGAACCCCGTTCGCAGACCTCGCAGTCCTCATACCCTCGACCCTCGGGAGCCTCAGTTCATGTCTGCCTGAAGCCTAAGCATCGACGTTCCCTGAGTATCCCAGTGAACTGTGATCGTGGGATCTCCGCTGGCCGGTACCCGCACAAATGTTCCGTCGTCCGCGCCAGCAATCGCCAGACGCAAGCGGTGCCCCCGGCCGATCAGGACCGAGGTCGGCCAGAGCCGCAAACTCACGGTCTCCACCTCACCCGGCACCATCGGCTCCGCGTCGGCCCTGCTGAACGAATGGAATGCGGGCTCCTCGAAGGCGGGATCGGACGAGCGTTTTCGGTGGATCAACCGGAGGCCGCCTTCGGTCAGGTATCGGCTCCGCCCGCTCGGATCCACATCTTCGATGTAGGCAAGGACGGCCCCGTCCGCGTGGGTCGAGGAAAGCTTGAACGTGACCACGGGCGTTCCACTGATTTGCAGGTCGCGCTCGAGGGGAGCGGTGGTGTACGTCAGCATCCGAGCATCCATCGCCGCGCGATCGTTCAGGTTAAACACCGGACCGCCCAGCTGCGTCCGCCACCGATTGTCGGCACCTGTGGAGACGCCGAAGTCGACGGCATAGTCGTCGCTCCCGGCGGAGGTTGGGGGGGCCCCTTCCAGGCGGTTACCGGACGTCACGTAGAACTCCACCTCACCAATACCCCGTGGTGGCCAGACGTCGGTCTCCCGGTACGCTTCCTCCCCCATGTTGTAGTACCGAATCGGCGGCCAGTCATCAACATCGTTCTCGATGCCCTTCAGGTGGCGATCGAAGAACTTCCGCCGCATCTCGAACTGTTCCTCGACACTCGGTGAGGGATCAACGGGCTCTCCCGCCACGAGGTAGGGGCTGGCGTGCATCCGCCCACCGTGATTCGACGCCAGGATCAATACTCTTTGCGGGTTGTCGAAATAATTGAACCGCTGAAACGTCCCCTCGATCGTCCCTGCGTCGAGCCAGCTCACCAGCACGAGCATCGGGACGCCGGAGCGCGAGATCTCTTCGCGCCAGTGCACCGGGCCGGTCTCCGCATAGGTGATGCCGCCGGCGAGGACGTCATCGCGATGCTCCGCCTTCATCACCGTCTGGTATACGTCTGGATTGCTGGCGTGTTCCGCCACAGCATCCGCGCGGAGTACCAACTCGACGTCTTCGTCCACCGGACGGACCAACGCCTTCATCACCTCCGGATCGTTCCGGTCCATCGCACCGACTCGAAATCCCCAATCCTCGATGAAATTGGGGACCAGTCCGTACGGGCGAATCGGGCTTCCGTAGGGCTCGAAGTCCGACCATCCTGGGATCACGGCCTTGACCGCTGGATGTTCAACGGCCGCCAGCAGCTCCGCCGTGGTTCCGGTGTACGATGTCCCGTAGGAGCCGACACTCCCGCTCGACCAAACTTGCTTGATGACCCACTCCACCACGTCGTAGCCATCCTTTACCTCTCGCGGCCCGTACTCGACGGGGCGGGTGCCAAACGAGGCCCCGCTCCCCCGGACGTCGACGGTGAGGACGGCGTATCCGTGCTTCAAGAAGTGCCGGTCGAGCGTGCTCAATGACGGACGCGGGACGCCGGTCTCGGGATGAACGCCCGCACGCCAATAGCGGGTCAACTCGAGCAAGGCAGGCACGCGATCGCCCCGGCTCAGGTTGGGCGGTAAGTAGAGGTCCACAGCCAGACGCGTGCCATCCCGCGTCGGTATGTAGCTGGAGATGGGCTCGACATTCTGGGTCGCGACTCCCCTGGCAGCCGGCACCGACAGGGCCAGAGCGACCAGAACGATCGAGGGTGATATTGGGAGGCCAGAACGCTGACGATTGGACAATTCCATCGTGAGCTCTCCAGGGAGGAAAGTGAGAATCGCTCGTATTCCGGTCGATCGGGAGCGTTTGCGATTGTTCCGCGTGTTCCCGACTCCGAGGCGGTCAGTCGTGATACTCGGCAGCAAGTTGAAAGCTGGTGAGGATGCCAAGTATCTCCTCGCGCCTGTTGAACAGGAACCGCAATCCCTCAGCTGTGAAGCACATCCGCACGAGGGATCTCAGATCGAGTCTGTTGTCGATCAGCAACCCGAAGACGATCTGCCACTTGAGCGGAATCTTGTTCTCGTGAGAGATTTCGAAATGTGCTCCAACCACAAGACTGTCCGTTCCGTAAACCTTATCGAACCACTTGAAAATCGCTGCGCTATGGGCCGTGATATGCGGCACGATACTGGGATCGTCTACCTCCACCAGCCCGTCCTTGATCGTGAACAGCGCTGTAATGTCGAGGTCCGCAACATGGATGTAGAACTTCGGTAACAACCGCGCAAACACGCCGTACTGTCGCTTGAGTTGCTTTGCGTACGTTTGACCCGCGTCCTGCAATTCGACGAACGAGTTTCCGCTGGCGCGAGCCAATTTAACTAACTCGTTCCCTTTAACCGGTTGCTTTTCGAGCTCGGTGTGACCGGTCGACCTTGTATAACTGAAAACGTCACCGACCTCGATCCTCAGAATGCGCTCATCGATGGTTGCTAGATCCTCGGCTGACGTGATCATCGCCGAGTTCTGATGGAAACTCTCGGGAGCTTTGTAGTAGTGATAGGATGCAAATGGGAACACATGTGCCGGTTCAAAGAACATGTAGTTGTTCCTGAACGCCCGCTTGATTCTGCGTATTACTTCCTCATCGCCCGGGAAGGGATAGATCAATAGCTTGCCGGCATGATTGAAATTGGTGAGGAACACGTCTATATGACCAAACTTGCGGCGTAGCATCCTTCTGGACCTTGGGGGGATATTACAGTCGTTGTAGTTGAGAATGGTCCCCTGGGTCGACCGGATGAGGAGCATGTTGTCGATTCCGGTCGTCGGGTAGCGCGTGATTTCCACGTCGTCGGACAACTGTACAGGCGTCCGTTCGTCGAAGCGTACCACGTTCCGGAACCCGATCCTCTCCAGCGCGACATCGAGTTGGAAATTGAACGAATGATTCCCGTACACGACGACGTCGGGGTTCACCTCCAGGACCCGTTTGAGCGTGGGGACGTGAAAGTGATCACCGTGAAAATGGGAAATCCACATGTGGGTTGCTGATGCGGCTAGTTCCAGCGCACGACCATTGTTGAAGCGCAACCCCCAGCCGCTCTCAAAGCACTCGCCGAAATACCATGGGTCGGACAGCAATCTGATGTCGCCAAGCTCGATCAACACGCTAGCGTGGTTGATGTAATGGATCTTCATCGTCCTTCCTGTGCTGCAGGCGCGGAGGCCGCCAACGGTTCGCGCGCCCGGCGAGTGCCCGGCCGGCATGAAATGGTTCCGGACGCGCCAAAACCGGCGCTTTGCACGGGACAGCGACCAGCGCCCAACGGTCGCGCGGGCTAGCTCCTAGATTAGGACGGCAGGTCACGCCTTCGGAGATTCGGAGCCCGAGATGGTCCCTCAGGGTATCGCCACAGTCACGGCTGGCATTTCACCGCGACGTCGCTGGCTCCGATTGCGCCTCCTCCTTGCCAGCGCCGGTAACGGAGAGTTGTATCGCGGCTGGCAATCCATCAGGCGCCTCATTGGAGAGGCGTTTGACGGAGCCGGCTCGATTCAGATGACGATCGACTCCGCCACGATCCTACCGCTAGGTGACTCGGCCGCAATCGCTTATTTCAGATACCGCTGGCTCCTGGGACCGGCCGCCGCCACCTCGGTACGCGGCGTCATGACGATCGTCTATACGCGAACGGAGACGGGATGGTTGGTAGCTCCCGAGCACACGAGCACCGTCCCTGAAGGAGCGGTGTGGACGCCAAATCCCTCAGAGATCGGCGCGGGGCCTCGTAACCCCGTCCGTCAAATCGCCGAGTGCGTCGCTAGCCGCACTGTGGATGGCGACACCATCGAGTGTCGCGGCATCGGACGCGTTCGATTGATCGGCATGGACAGTCCCGAGCGAAACCAGGATCCTTACGGCAAGATGGCGGCAGCAGCGTTGGCAGATCTCTCGCATCCAGGATCACCATCGAACTGGATGTAGAGGGGCGAGACCAGTATGGCCGCGTGCTCGCATACGTCTGGGCCGATCGCGTGATGGTCAACTGGATCATGATCCGTCTGGGATGGGCAGTCGTCCTGACCTATCCGCCGAACGTGCAATACGTGGACTGGTTCAATACGGCTCAAGCATCGGCACGCGGTGATAGGGCCGGCCTGTGGGGAATCGACGGATTTCGCCTGCCGCGGGACCGGAGGCGTGGCAGATGCTGAAACAGGCTCAGCCGAACGCAGCCCCGCGGATCCTTTGACGATCTTCCTTGACGGCCAACTGGCGTTCGGTCATGCGTCCGGACGCCGGGCAGCCTGGGCCCGCTCGCCCGCAACGCTGGACTCCTGCGGGGGCTCCACTTCAGGGATCGCCAATCGTCCAGCGCGCCGCAGGGCACGGCGCACGATAGCTCGTAGCTCTTCCAGGGTCCACGGCTTCGTGAGGTGAGGAATGTCCCCGCGAAGGTCGCTCCCACGAGGGATCTCGCCGGGCGCGTACCCGCTCATTAGGACGAACGGCACCCCCCTCCCCGAGTCCCGAAGGGCGCTGTACAGGGCACGTCCCCCGATCTTGGGCATGACCAGGTCCGAGAGCACGAGATCGACCTCGTCCCCGTGGACGCGGAAGAGGTCGAGCGCCTCCTCACCGTTCGCCGCCAGCAAGACACGATAGCCGAATGCCATGAGCGCCCGACCGGCTGACTCGCGCAACTGGGCGTCGTCCTCCACGACGAGCACCATCTCTTCATTGCCCCGGGCAGTTGCCCGATCGCCCGCCGTTTCGGTTGGCGCCTCGCCTTTTCCGGCAGCGACCGCCGACTGTGGCAGTAGTACATCTATGGTCGTCCCGCTGCCCGCCGTGCTACGTACGTCGATGAAACCGTCATGCTGCTTTACGAGCCCGTCGACAATCGCCATCCCGAGCCCGGTCCCGACGCCAGTGGCCTTGGTCGAGAAGAACGGCTCGAACACGCGTTCCCGCACCGACGGCTCCATTCCGGTACCGGAGTCCTGGATCGTGATGCAGGCATACCGGCCGTGGGACGGCCATACGCGGCCGTCACGCGGGCGATCCATCTCGCGCCCGGAGACGCCGATTGACAACAGCCCTCCCTCAGGCATCGCGTCTCGCGCGTTGGTCACGAGGTTCAACAGCACCTGCTCGAGCGCGCCGCGGTCCGTCGCACCGGCGGGACCTCGTCACCGATTGTGATTTCGAAGTCGACGGTTTCGGGTAGGACGCTGCGCAACATCCTCTCGAACTCCTGAACCAGCGCTCCAGGGTGGAAGACCGCGAGGGCCAAGCGGTCGCGCCGCGCAAAGGTCAGCAGACGGCGGACAAGGGTCCGCCCGCGACGGGCCGCCTCTTGAAGCCCCTTGACCATCGCACAGTGGTCGCTATCACCCGACTCCGCCAGCTCGGTGGCCAGCAACTCCGCGTTCGTTTGCACGATACCCAAGATGTTGTTGAAATCGTGCGCGATGCCGCCAGTGAGCTCACCGAGCACCTCGAATCGTTGAGCGTGACGAAGCTGCGCTTGGAGGGCGTGCACATCGGATACGTCCCGATGTAACCCCACGTAACTCACGATGCGGCCGTTCCGGGCCCGAATAGGGGAGATCACACCCTCTGCGTAGTATCGCGTGCCGTCGCGACGCCGGTTGATGAACGTTCCCGTAAAGCTCTCGCCCGCAACCAGGCGAGACCACATCAGCTCATAGAATGCGTCGTCGTGTTCGCCGCTCTTGAGGATACGCGGGTTGTCCCCCAGGGCTTCAGCGCGGGAAAAGCCCGTGATCGCCTCGAACGCAGGGTTAACGTACTGGATCCTGCCACCCGGGTCGGTGACAAGTACGGCCTCGCCTGCCTGCTGCACGGCCAGCGCCACGGCCCGCGATCCCGCCGCCGCCCGGCGCGGGCGACGAAGCACGACGGCGGCGGCACCAAACACGACGCCCGACGACACCACGGCGAAAAGGAAACCACGGATGGTCTGATAATGCGTCGCGCCACTGGTTCTGGAGAAAATCGCCGACTGGACGATCCGCAAGCGCTATCCACAGCACGACGAACAGGACATACGCCGCCGTTATCTGCAGGGCCAACGGAGCGTCGAGCGCGCCCAAACCCGACGTCTCGATACCGACGCGCGTGCTGGTCAGCACCGGACGCGCCGGGCCAGCCGGAGGCTCTTTCGGGGCTTGCGATGTCATGGTACCCCCCACGGCCGGAACCCTGGAGACTCCGGCACTCACACCCTCCACAATGGGGAGTTCCGGAGAACGCGCTAGTGCGTTATTGGGACACTAGTGGGTGGACCTGGGACAGCCCCAATCAACGAGAGAACTGTTTACAGGGAATTGACTTAGGCGTCAGAAGTGCCGCCGGATCCGCGGGGCACCGTTGGTCAGTTCGGCTTTCTTCGCGAAGTGTTCGCCGTAGTTGAGGACCTTGAACGAACCCTGGAGCGCGCCGGCGGGCCTCGTCAATCCTCCGGCTGGTTAGGGTAAGGTGCACTACCAATCACCTTCGGTCGGGCCCGCGGCGGGAAGCGGAGCTCGAAGGCTCCCGGTCCGTAGTGCCACAGAAGCGCCGACGCAGCCAAGATCAGGAGGTCTCGTTCGAGAGCGGCGGTGATTCCGGCCGGGATCCGCACTGTGCCAATCGCTCCAGCGATAAGGACGATCAGTGCGGTGAGGGCTGCCCGGTGGCTGTATCCAAGAACTAATAAGCCACCGGCGACGACCTCGACCACGCCGGTCACGGGTCCCAGGATGCCAGGCAAGCCAACCCCCACGAACTTGGCTGTGGCGCCGGGCCAGTCGATGGCCTTCGGCACGCCATGCCATAGGAATATCATCGCTACTAGAACGCGACTGCCAAACAGGGTCAGGCGCACGGATTGAGCTCGAGTCATCACAGTCGCCTTTGCTCGATGTCGTTGACGTGTGTCATGGGATAACGGGACCGAGACTCACGGGGTTCCGGGAAATATTCGCCCCGAGTGGCGCCGAATCCTAGCGATTCGGTTCGCGCAGTGCGCTCGAGCCGGTTCATCGCCGAAGCCTTCCGGTTTGACACGCCGGACCTCCGTAACAATCTTGCCTTGACTATGCCGAGCGCCGTCCGTGTACGAATCGCCTCTGCGAGCCTCGCGGTCGCCTGGGTCGCCGCGACCTCCGTCGCCGTCCCGGCGCATGCCGATCACGACGGGTACACGCGGCATGTTGAAATGGCCCACGGCGAGCACGACGTGGCGGTTCACGACTTCGACGCCAGGCCTGATGGACGCGCCGAGCTCGGCGCCGTTTACGCCGCTTCGGTCGCCGATGGTGTTGACTGTACCTCGGCGCCCCACATCGCGCCCATGCCGGTTCGCGGCATCGCGTCCCAGAGTCGAGCACCTCCCTCCGCTCGACCTCGAGCCCCCCCCCGCACGACTTCCTAACGCCCGACGCGCGCGCGACCGGGCCCGTCGCACCGTGCGCGCGATTGCGATTCCCCTCCCTCCCCAGGACAGGATCGCAACCTCATTCCGGCGCTGGAGGTGTCGTGTATATGTCGAATCCGTTCGCCGTACTGCTGGTCCTGGTGGGTCAGACCAGCGCGCAGGAGCCATCCCGCCGCATCACGCTCGAGGCAGCGGTGGGGCGCGCCGCGGTCCACAACGCAGACCTGCGGGTCGCGCGTGCGCGCCACGTCGAGGCGGCCGCGCAGGCAAGGCAGTCTCGAGGCTTTCCGAATCCAGTGGCGCAACTCACTCGCGAGTCGCTGTCGGACGCCGGACTGGATGCGGGAGAGACCTACCTGACGCTGGGCCAGCAGCTCGAGTGGCCCTGGGTCCGTGCAGCTCGTTCCCGCGCCGCAGACTTCGGTACGGCGGCCGCGGAAGCCCGCCTAACGGCTGACAGCGCGCGGGTCGTGTTCGCGGTTCGCCGGACGTACGTGGAGGTCTGGGCTGCCGAGCGCCGGCTTTCCACAGCGGAACGCGTGGCGGGGATCTTCCGCCGCACCGCTTCGCAGGCCGAGGCCCGCTTTGCCGAGGGTGACGTGTCTGGATACGAAATGCGACGCCTTCGGTTGGAGCTCGCGGGGTACGAGCGGGCGGCAGGCATCGGGCGCCTCACGGTGAATGGGCTTGCTCGGGCATTGGGAACGCTCATCGATCCCGAGGATGTCGCGGCCGCGTTCCTGGCCGAGGGCCTCCCCAGTTTCACCCCGCTGGACATCCCGCTCGATCGACTCGAGCCGACGGCATGGCGCCGCCGGCCGGCGCTCGCCGCGGCGGAGCGCGGGGTCAGTGCCGCGCGAGCACGGCTGACCCACGCGCGGCGCACTCGGCTCCCGGCGCCCTCCCTGGTCGGAGGATACAAGACGCAAGACGATGGGTTGAGCGGACTCTTCGTCGGCGTCTCCCTGCCCGTCCCGGTTTTCGACCGTCGCAGCGGTGAGGTCGCGGCGGCGGAGGCACGGCTCGAAGCGGAGGAGGCCGCACTCGTTCTCGCACGCCGGACGCTCAGCGGCGAGCTGCGTGGCGCCCTGGAGCGGCTGCGGTTCCTGGCGGAGCAGTACCGGACGTTTCAGGAAGCCAGCGCCGAAGCCCACGCACTCGCAGACATTGCGATCGCCAGCTACGCCGAGGGGGAGCTCGATCTCTCCGGGCTGCTCGAAGCGGCAAAGACGCTCGCGGAGTTGGATGGCGTCGCCGTCGAGGCCACGGCCGACTATTGGATCAGCTACTTCGAGCTGGATCGCGCGGCAGGGGGACTGGCCGCCGAGGGAGGCATCGTCCCATGACCTGCCGAGTGTTCTGGGACGGGTGGCCCCTGGCCGTCGTGTTGGCCCTCGCCGCCTGCGGGTCGCAGGGAACCGTAGCCGAAGAGGAGAGCTCAGGACCTGCTGCCACCGCGGTGACCGTCTGGAGTGACGCCGTGGAGCTGTTCTTCGAATACCTGCCGCTCGTGGCCGGCGCGCCGGGCGAGCCATGGGCCGTTCACGTAACCGACCTCTCCACATTCAAGCCCGTTACCGAAGGGATCCTCACGCTCCATCTGACGGGGCCTGACGGGAACGCACAACGATTCGCTGCCGAGGTACCGGTGAGACCGGGGATCTTCGCCCCGGCCCCCTCGTTGGCCACAGCGGGCCGATTCGATTTGGTGGTGGAAATCGAGAGCCCGACCGTGCGGGACCGCGTCCCGGCTGGCGTGGTGACCGTTCACGCTTCCATTGACGACGTGCCGCAAGGCGGGGACGAAGACGACACCGGAGCGATCACGTTCCTCAAGGAACAGCAGTGGCCTATCCCCTTCGCTACACAACCCGCAGTGATCCGCGAGGTCCTGCGGGCGATCCGGGTGCCGGGGGAGATCGTGCCCGCGGGTGACCGGCTCGCGGGACTCGACGCGCCGGCCGATGGGCTCGTCTCACCGGAGCTGAATCGAAGCGACCCCATCGTTGGGGACCGCGTGCGACGCGGACAGCGCCTCGCGGTGCTGGCACCAGTCGACAACGAAGGATCCTTCGCCGCCCTGGTTGCCCGTGTCGAGCGACTCGAGCGGGAGCTGGCGCGGGTCGAGCGGCTGCTCGAGCTGGAAGCCGTACCCGCCAGACGCGTCGAGGAGACGCGGCACGACCTGGACCTCGCCCAGTCGGCGCTCGCCGCCATGGGAGGGCGGGCCGCTGAGGGGTACGGTTTGGTGATCCGCGCGCCTTTCGACGGCATCATCGCCGAGCGCCGGTTGGTGCTCGGCCAGCGGGTGGCGGCGGGAGACCGGCTGTTCACGTTGGTGGACCCCGATTCGGTGTGGCTCAGGGTACAGGTACCGGCGCGGGAAGCCGTCGAGCTCCATGTGGCAGTCGGCGCGACGTTCACCGTCGAAGGCGGCGATCGCCTTTATCGAGCCGAAAGGGCGGTGGCTGTTGGACACCTCATCGACCCAGAGCGTCGAACCGTACCCGTGGTGTTCGACGTAGCCAACCGCGACCGCTCGCTGCGCATCGGCGCGCTCGCGCAGGTGCGAGTGCTATCGCGGGAAGCGGTCTCGGGGGTGGCTCTCCCAGCGAGCGCGGTGCGGGACGAGGATGGCATTCCGGTGACCTACGTGCATACCGCCGGTGAGTCTTTCGAGCGGCGAATCCTGGCCCTGGGACCGTCGGACGGGGAGTGGGTGATCGTTCGCTCCGGAGTGGCCGGCGGCGAGCGAGCCGTGACGATTGGCGCGTACCAGGTACGCCTGGCATCCCTCAATACGGGTGTCATTGCCGACCACGGGCACCCGCACTAGGGAGAAAGGCACCGCGATGCTGGACACCGTCATTCGGTGGTCGCTGGACAACCGCGTCCTCGCGCTCGCGGCAGCCGGCCTCCTGCTCGGCAGTGGGGTCTACACCGCCGCCACCCTCCCGGTGGACGTGTTCCCAGACCTCACGGCCCCCACGGTCACCGTCCTCACCGAGGCGCACGGGATGGCCCCGGAGGAAGTCGAGACGCTGGTCACATTTCGCGTGGAGACGGCCGTCAACGGTGCGTCGGGCGTGCGGCGCGTGCGATCGTCATCCGCACAGGGTATCAGCATCGTCTGGGTCGAGTTCGACTGGGGCGCCGACATCTTTCGCGCGCGGCAGATCGTGAGCGAGAAGCTCCAGCTCGTGGCCCGGCAGCTTCCGCCCGGCGTCGATCCCCCACTCATGGCACCGGTGACCTCCATCATGGGCGAGATCCTCCTCATCGGGATGACGAGCCCGCAGCACGACGCGATGGAGATCCGCACCGCTGCCGACTGGGTGGTGCGTCCCCGGTTACTTGCGATTCCGGGCGTTGCGCAGGTGGTTCCCATCGGCGGCGACGTGCGGCAGTACCAGGTGCTGGTGGACCCCTTCCGGCTTGCGGCCCACGGCGTGAGCCTGGGCGACGTGGTGCGCACAGCGTCAGCGGCCAGCGCGGTGGCGTCGGGCGGCGTGTATCAGGTTGAGGGTCAAGAGGTCTTGATCCGTGGAATTGGGCGCGTGCGTACTTCGGACGACTTGGGAGCCACAGTCGTCACCACCCGCGGGGCGGCCATCGTCCGCCTCCGAGACGTCGCGGATGTGCGCGTGGGCCCAAAGCCCAAGATCGGGACCGCGTCCGTCCGCGCGGAGCCGGCGGTCGTTCTCTCGGTGCAGAAGCAACCCGCCGCCAACACCCTCGCTCTCACTGCCGCCATCGACGACGCGATGGACGAGTTGTCGAGCGGCGCACTTCCCGAGGGCATCGCGATCGATCGGGCGATCTTCCGTCAGGCGGATTTCATCGCGCTCGCCGTGGACAACGTGATCGCCGCGCTCCGGGACGGGGCGGTCCTCGTGGTACTGGTCTTGTTCGCCTTCCTGTGGAACGTCCGAACCACCGGCATCTCCGTACTGGCCATCCCGCTCTCCCTTTCCGCTGCGGTCCTCGCCCTGAAGGCCTTCGGTATCACGATCAACACAATGACCCTAGGCGGCATGGCCATCGCCGTCGGCGCCCTGGTGGACGACGCGATCATCGACGTGGAGAACATTTTCCGCCGGCTCAAGGAGTCACGACACTCGGCCGCGCCCCGACGACGCGCGGTCGCCGTCGTCTATGACGCCGCGCGAGAGGTCCGCGCGCCGATCGTCAACGCAACGCTCATCATCGTGGTCGTATTCGTTCCCCTCTTCTTTCTCTCGGGCGTCGAGGGGCGAATGCTCCGGCCCCTGGGCTTTGCCTACATCGTGAGCATTCTGGCATCGCTCGGAGTGGCCGTGACGGTCACGCCGGTTCTGAGCTACTACCTCTTGCCCGGGGCGCCGGCCGTTGTTCGGGAGCGGGACAGCTGGCTCGTCGAGCACCTGAGAGCGGGATACGGAAGAATGCTGGAGTCGGTGCTGGAGCGGCCGCGTCCGGTGCTGGCCGCCGCCCTGGTTCTGGTCCTGTTGACGGTAGCACTGTTCCCACGGCTCGGACGGGGCTTTTTGCCCGAGTTCCAGGAGGGAACGCTCACCGTTTCAGCCGTGACGGCACCCGGAACCGGCCTCGCCGAGTCGGACCGGATGGGTATGCTGATCGAGGAAAAGATCCTGGCGCATCCTGCGGTAGTCTCAACCGCGCGTCGCACCGGACGCGCCGAGCTGGACGAGCATGCCCAGGGCGTCAACGCCGCGGAGATCGACGTCGGGCTCGACATCGAGCTGGGCCAGCAGCCGGTGGTCGCCGAGGATCTGCGGCGCACGCTCTCCCTCGTGCCTGGCACGAACGTCACGATCGGCCAGCCCATCGGGCATCGCATCGACCATATGCTGTCCGGCACCCGCGCGGCCATCGCCGTCAAGATCTTCGGGCCCGATCTCCACGAGCTTCGGCGCCTAGCGGAGCAAGTCCGCGCTTCGATGGAGCCCGTCGAGGGGGTGGTAGACCTGGCCGTCGAACAACAAGCGGATGTGCCGCAGCTTCAAATACTGTTGAACCGCGCCTCCCTCGCGGGTTACGGTGTGACGCCCGGCACCGTCGCAGAGGCCGTGGACATCGCTTTGAACGGCGAGGTGGTTTCGCAGGTACACGAGGGGCAGCGCACGTTCGACCTGGTAGTCCGCCTCGATTCGGCGAGCCGGGTCGGGCCGTCGGCCATTCGACGGCTGCCGGTGGACGTGCCCAGCGGCACCAGGGTGCCACTCGAGCTGCTCGCGGACATTCGAGAGGACAGGGGCCCGAACACCGTCAGCCGTGAAAACGTCCAACGACTGATCGTGGTGCAGGCAAACGTGGCCGGACGGGACGTGGGCAGCACGGTGAGCGAGATCCGCGAGCGAGTGGGCAAGGACGTACAGATGCCCACAGGGTACCTCGTCGATTACGGGGGGCAGTTCGAGAGCGGTGAGCGCGCCACCCGCACCATCGCCCTGCTCTCGATCCTGTCGGTGGGCGCGGTGTTCTTGATACTGCTCAAAGAGTTCGGCAGCGCGAGGAGCGCGTCACTCGTCATGGTGAACCTACCGCTTGCCCTGGTAGGCGGGCTTGCCGCTGCTTGGCTGGCCGGGGGCGTGCTCAACGTCGCAACGCTCGTGGGCTTCGTGACGCTCTTCGGCATCGCGGTCAGGAACGGCATCTTGTTGGTCAGCCACTACCACCACTTGCTCGACGAGGGACTCGGGATTCGAGAGGCGGTGACCCGCGGATCGCTCGAACGGCTCAACCCGATTCTCATGACCGCGCTGACAGCGGCGCTAGCGCTCATCCCCCTTGCCCTGGGTGGGGGCGAGCCGGGCAAGGAGATCCAGGCGCCCATGGCAGTGGTCGTGCTCGGTGGGTTGTTGAGCTCTACCGCACTCAACATGGTAGTCGTGCCGGTGCTGTTCTTACGGTACGGCCAGGTCAGAGCCCAACGTGCGGGCGTCGACGGACAGTGAGCTGGACGCGATACAGCCAACCATCTACGACAGCCGATCGCACGAGCTCAACTCACGGGTGGGGCTCCGTCGGGTCCGTTGTCCCAGTCCTGCGCGCTCGAGGAATTGGGCATTCCCCAGTCGTGCCCGTTCCACTTGTCGAACCCGTCCATCCGGAACGCCCAGAACCCGCTGTAGTCATCCGCAACGACGATGAGACCGTCGGCGTTGCGGACGTCGAGGCCGTAGGCACCCAGCGCGACCCCGCCGGGCTCATGCGGCATGCGGTAGTTGTACGTGTCGTAGTAGCCGATCTCAACCGGATCGTGCGGAAAGCGGATGTCGAGGATGCGCAGGCCCTGCTGGTAGTCCGCGACAAAGGCGTAGGGCCAGCGGATTTCGATCATGTGGCCGCTCTTCCGCGAATCGGCGGTCCACTGGCCGATCGGCTGCTTGATCACCGGGGTCTCACCGTCGAGCGCGGGCTTCAGATCCCAGAACCGAATCGGCTGGTGCGCCGGCGACGTCATGATCGTCATCGCGTACCGGCCGTCCGGCGTCGGCACGAAGGTATGTCCTCCCGACTGCATGGACGGCTGGGCGATCACCGTTGCCAGGAGCTTAGGGTTCTCGATGTCGGTGATGTCGTACACGAAGTTCCCGCCCAAGAAGGCCGTCTCGGGGCCGCCGCCGTAGAACCTGTCCTGCCGCGTGGCCGGATCGTACGCCACGTACGCGTCGTGGTACCCCAGGGCCACGAAGCGCCCATACCCGCTTGCGTCCCCCCTCGGCCCGGGGAGTGGGACGCCCCCCACGAAGCCCTGGTCCCGATCGCCAGCCAGAAACCTCTCCATGTCGTACACGTGCGCCCCGAGCCGGTAGTCGGCTGGGGCCTGAACGTTGTTGAATAGGAAGGTGCGGCCCGTGGAGTGCTTGTACAGAAACAGGTTGTGCGCGCCACCGGGCGCCTGGGGTACGCGGATCCTTCCGACCTCTCTGACGGTGCTCGTGTCGGGGAGCCCCGTCACGTCGAACACGATCGTCGAGAGGTCACGGTTCGGCGACCAGGGTCGGAGCTGCACCGCCTGCACGTAGTAGTACCGATCGTTCAGCTTGAAGTACTTCCCGTTCACCCCGCGGCCGTCGTGCAACTCCGGATCTTCGATCGCCCAGGAGTAGATGCGTTCCGCCCGTTCGGGGTTCCTGAGGCTAATCACGTCGAATCCGATCGGATCGGGCCCGCGGGAGACGTACGCATACGGCCGCGACATTTCCTGCTCGACCTCGATGTCGGAGACTTTCATGACACCGGCCAGCGGTATGTGAGCGACGAGCTTCACGTTCGGACTGGAGTTGTACCCGGCGGCATGCTGACCTAGCACCGGCGACGCCATAGCGGTGGCGAGCAACGCCACGAGTGGCAACGAGCGCCGTTTGGACACCATGACAACCTCTCGAGAGGAGGAGAAGGAAAGGGACGGACGGTGTGTTCCGAACACGGCACACCATCCGCCTCGCCGCGTCAGCTCACCGGTGGGGCCCCGTCCGGTCCGTTATCCCAGTCCTGCACGCTCGAGGAGTTGGGCATCCCCCAGTCGTGCCCGTTCCACCCGTTGAACTCGTCCATCCGGAAGGCCCAAAACCCGCTGTAGTCGTCCGCGACCACAATGAGGCCGTCGGCGTTCCGCACGTCGAGGCCGTACGCTCCCAACGCGACGCCGCCACGCTCGTACGGCATCCGATAGTTGAACGTGTCGTAGAAGCCAATCTCCACCGGATCGTGCGGGAAGCGGATGTCGAGGACGCGCAGGCCCTGCTGATAGTCCGCCACGAAGGCGTACGGCCAGCGGACCTCGATCATATGACCGCTCTTTCGCGAATCGGCCGTCCACTGGCCGATGGGCCGCCTGATCACCGGCGTCTCGCCATCGAGCGCGGGCTTCAGATCCCAGAACCGAATCGGCTGGTGCGCCGGCGACGTCATGATCGTCATTCCATACCGGCCATCCGGCGTCGCAACGAATGTGTGTCCACCCGCCTGCATGGACGGCTGGGCGATAATCGAGGCCAGGAGCTTGGGGTTCCTGATGTCGGTGATGTCGTACACGAAGTTCCCGCCCAGGAAGCTCGTCTCGGGGCCGCCACCGTAAAACTTGTCCTGCCGCGTGGCCGGGTCGTACGCGACGTAGGCATCGTGATATCCGCGGGCCTGGCCCCGCGGCTCGGGCAGGGGCACTCCCCCGGCGAGGCCCTGATCTGGATCGCCGGCCAAGAACTTCTCCATGTCGTACGCGTGGGCTCCATAGGGGTAATCGGCCGGAGCCTCCACCGTGTTGAACAGCAGCGTGAGCCCGGTCGAGTGCTTGTATGGGAAGAGATTGTGTGCGCCGCCCAGCGCCTGGGGTACGCGGATTCTTCCAACCTCTCGGACCGTGCTCGTGTCCGGGAGCCCAGTCACGTCAAACACGATCGTCGACACGTCACGGTTCGGTGAGCCCGGTCGGATCTGGACGGCCTGCACGTAGTAGTACCGGTTGTTCAGCTTGAAGTACTTCCCGTTCACACCGCGACCGACGTGTAGTTCCGGATCCTCGATCGCCCACGAATAGATACGCTCCGACTGCTCGGGGTTCTTGAGGCTGACAATGTCAAATCCGATCGGGTCGGGCCCTCGGGAGACGTACGCATACGGCCGCGACAGCTCCTGCTCGACCTCGATGTCGGAAACCTTCATGACGCCGGCAAGTGGCACGTGCGCGATGAGCCTCACGTTCGGACTGTAGTTCTGACCGGCAGCGTACTGGCTCAGTACCGGCGACGCCATGGTGGCAGCGAGCAAAGCCACGAGTGGCAACGAGCGCCGTATGGAAATCATGACAACCTCTCGAGAGAAACGGGAGAGACGGAGACTACGGCCGTCTAGTCACGCGGCCCGGTGATGATTACGAATCTGCTCCGGGCCGAGCCTCCGGGCAAGCGGGGGGGGATTACTCAATAGCCCGCGCGATCCACCTCCTCCACTTTGGTGCGGCTGGGCATCATGAACAGCATGCCGTTCATCATCGCATACATCGGTTTCCATTTGAGCGGGATGTCCCCCGTCTCGAGATCGTACTTGAGGAGATCAAGGATCTCCGCCCAACCGGTGGCAGCGCCCTTGTGGTGCTTGACTTGATCGGCCGTCCAGCCCGAGTGGGTCACCGTGACCCGGCATCCATCGGCCGTTTCTACCAGGTCCCACGTGACCAGCGTGGGCTCACTAGAGTGTTGGAGAAACACGTAGGTATGCGCGAACCGCGTGGGAGGTGTCACTTCGACCACCTCGCCCACGATGAAGACGCGTTTCTTGTTCCGGCTGTAGTAGCGCAACCGCCCACCCGGTCGGAGGTCCGCCTCGAGGATCGTGTTGTACAGGGCACGCTGGACGCGACCCGTCTTCGTGATCTCGTCCCACACGCGCCGGACCGGGACCGCGATGTCGATCGACACGACGTGGTCGGATAGCTTCGCTTCCGTCATCCAACGACTCCCGTGTTATGGGCCGCGCTTCCGGCGCCGTCGCGCCGGTCGCTCGGCCTCCAGCTCGAGCTTCAGGTCTACGAGCGACTCCGCCCAGTGCCGGTGATACCGTCTGACCCACCGGTCATAGATCTGCTGGATGGGCACCGAGTTCAGGTGATTCATCACGCGCCGCCCCTTCCTGCGCCGCACGACCAGCCGACCCTCCTCCAGGACGCTGAGGTGCTGCATGACGGCGAACCGTGACAGGTCCGGAAACCGGCTGGCCAGCGCCCCCGTATCGACCGGGCCATCGCGGAGGACGTCGAGCATTTCCCTTCTCAGCGGGTTGGCGAGGGCCCGCCAGACGGGATCCAGAGATGTTGACCCGGCTTGCATATGTGATAATATTATCACATATTAGTTTCGCCGCAACTCCGACTTTGAAGGAGAACCGCCATGGGTCGCAGCATGCTCGCCGTGGTTGCCGGAGCGGTGCTCTGGGCAGTCCTCTGGCTTGGATCCAATTCCGCCCTCGCCGCCATGTTTCCCGAGATCGTGGTGGCGGATCAGTACCTCGGCCACGTGGGCATGCTCCTCACGTTCCTCGCGTTGAGCGTCGTCTTTTCAGTGCTGGCCGGCCTGGCAACTGGATTGATCGACCGCGGGCGGGCGGTAAGGCACGGCATTGCGCTCGGCGTGTTGCAGTTGGCGCTGGGAATCGGGTTCGAGATGTCCTACTGGCCACTGCTACCAGTTTGGTATCATCTGACATTTCTGGCACTGCTGCTGCCAGCGAACGTGTCCGGTGCGTGGCTCGTGCGGGCATGATGAGGAGTGGTGCTTATCTGACGGCGACCCCACCCTTGGCAACACACCTGAAAACCCGTCTCTCGTCGATCCTTACGGGATCACCCAGCTTTGCCCGTCGATTACCCGATCGAATGCAAAGTGGTGATACAGCAGGTTGCCGGCCCCGTCGTAGCTCTCGGCTTCGGACCACGAGCCGATCTCTACGGTCGATCCGCGCGGAAGGAAGGCGCCGAGCGTCGTGATGGGGTAGCGCGCAAGGGCGTAGTCGAAGCCCGGCCCGCCTTCGCCCAGCTCGCCCTCGAGGTGACCGACGTGGTTGTGGATGTCGCCGTCGGGGAAATCCCAGTTGGTATACACCTGGTGGCGCTGGCCGTACTCGAAGCTCACCGCGAAGAAGATGTCCACGCCGGAGACTCCCTCCCCCGACCCGCCGGTTCCTTGGTCGCCGTCCGTGTTGAGGGCGATATTCATCCCCTGGTTCGTGATCCATTGCTCTTCGACTTCGCCGTTCGCCGGCACGTGAACGACGATCGACGGAACGATCCCCGCGTAGGTGACGCGCATGTAGAGGAAATCGCCGTCGATCCCCACAGCCACCTCGGTCACGTCCACCGGCGGATACGACACCGGCCCCGAGTAGGGCGGGCCTGCCATCGATGGTGGAAGTGCCTCTTGATCGCCCAGGCCGTCGGTGAAGACCGTTGAGCACCGCCGCCATGTCGGCTGGCCACGGGTCGCCGAAGGTCGTGACCTCGGGTCCAGTCTGTCCGGTACCGGCCGAGTCGCTGCAGCCGGTCAGCCCCAGGCTCGCGAGACCCGTCATGATGGCAATGGCACGGAGCATCGGTGCGCCCCCACGGATTAGATGAGAAGGTCGTCCGTGGAGGGAGTATCGACCGCAATCAGTAGAATTTGAGCGACTGCAAGCGAGCCCTACCACCTCACGGATAGGGGTGGCATCTTCTGACGGGCAACCCGCGTAGGAGCGTTTTGACACGTGGCTGACATTCTCGAGCGCCTGAAAGCCGCTGTCGCGGATCGGTACGCCATCGAGCGCGAGATCGGGAGTGGCGGGATGGCGACCGTCTACCTGGCCGAAGATCTCAGGCACCACCGAAACGTCGCGATCAAAGTTCTCAAGCCCGACCTCGCGGCGATGCTCGGAGCTGAGCGGTTCCTGCGCAAGATCGAGATCGCGGCACATCTCACCCATGCGCACATCCTCCCGCTATACGACTCGGGCGAAGCCGGCGGATTCCTTTACTACGTGATGCCCTACGTCGCAGGTGAGTCGCTCAGGGCAAGACTGGCGCGTGAGGGCGAGCTGCCGATTCCCGAGGCAGTTCGGATTCTACACAACGTCGTCGACGCGTTGGCATCGGCGCACAAGCAGGGTGTGGTGCATCGGGACATCAAGCCCGACAACGTGCTCCTCTCAGAGAAGCATGGCTATGTGACCGACTTCGGCGTGGCCAAGGCGGTGAGCGAAGCGACCGGCCGGCATCAACTGACCACCGCGGGCGTGGCGCTCGGGACGCCGACCTACATGGCGCCGGAGCAGGGAGCCGCCGATCCGCACATCGATCATCGTGCGGACATCTATGCCGTCGAGATCCTGGCCTATGAGCTACTGACCGGACATCCGCCGTTCACCGGCACGACCGCGCAGGAGGTCCTGGTCGCGCACATGACCGAAGCGCCCAGACCGGTCACGACGCATCGAGAGACGGTACCGCCCCCGCTGGCCGAGTTCGTGATGAAAAGCCTCGAGAAGAAACCGGCCGACCGCTGGCAGAGCGCCGAGGAGATGCTCACGTGGCTCGAAGGGCTAGCGACGCCGACGGGTGGAGTGACCCCCACCGCGACGGCCCCGGTGGCGGTACGACAGCGACCCGCAACTAAACTCGCCGTCGCCACTGGCGTCGTGGTCGCGGTTGCGGTCTTGGGGTTCCTCGGGTGGGCGTCGCTCAGGCGCAGCGGCCCCGCGATCACCTTCTCCAACACTCGGCAGATCACACGCGCGCCGGAGATCGAATTCGAGCCGGCGATCTCGCCCGATGGCAAGGAGGTGGCCTACACTGCCGGCTTTGTTATCGAAATGCACATCTATGTCCGAGATCTCGCCGGAGGGCGACCGATCGCGCTCACGGCCGATCGCGCGGGATCGCGGCAGTTCCGTCCAACATGGACGCCCGACGGGAGTAGTATCGCGTTCACTGAAGCAGGAGCCGGGCAGCACCTCGTCCCCCGCTTCGGTGGTGTCAGTCGGCGAGTCCCAGGCGGCATCTTCCACCAGGACCGGGTGGCATACCGACGGCAGGATAGCCTGCTGATCAGTCCGGTGGCCGGCGGCGAGGCGGTCTTCGTAGCCCAGGTCCCGCTGGACGCCCATTCCATAGCATGGTCGCCGAACGGCGCGATGGTTGCCTACGTAGTGGGAAACCCTTTTTACGTGCAGCTCGGAAACCTCGGCAACATCGCGCCGAGCTCCATCTGGATTGCGGGGGTTGATGACGGTGAGCTAATCGAGGTCGCCAATCAAGGCTCTCTCAACGTGAGTCCGGCATGGCTCCCAGATAGCCGCCAACTGCTCTTCGTGTCGAACCGGGGCGGGCCGCGCGACGTATATGTCGTGCGCGTCCGCGGTACCGGGCGTCCGGTGGGAGATCCAGTGCGAATTACAACGGGTCTCAATCCACATTCCATTTCACTCTCCTCTGACGGGACCGTTGCCGCTTACTCTCAGTTTGCTTTCCGGCGCAACGTGTGGGCGGTTGAGCTGCCATCCTCGGGCAACGTGTCTCTCTCACAAGCCCGTCCGTTGACCACGGGAAACCAGACCGTGGAGGCGCACGACGTTTCGCCTGACGGGGAGTGGCTCGCCTTCGACTCGAACCTGCACGGGACGCAAGACATCTACATGATGCCGACTGCCGGCGGAGAGCCGCGACGTGTGACGACGGATCCGGGCGACGATTTCCATCCGAGTTTCTCGCCGAGCGGACGGGAGATGGTGTTCCACTCGACGCGCCATGGCACCCGGGACGTGTTCCTCATCGGGACCGACGGCACCGGTGAAGTACGGCTCACCGACAGTCCCGGCGACGAAATGAACCCCGAGTTTTCGCCCGACGGTCACCACATCGCTTTTCGCGCGTTGGGGAGCGCCATCTCCTTGATGACCCGCGACTCACCGAGTGGGCAGTGGAGCCAACCCCAGCCAATCGTCCCGGTTAACTCCAACTTCAGCTGGTCGCCAGACAGCCGGTATCTGACCTATAGGACTAGGTCCGGGCAGGCGTTGGAGGTCGCCTCACTCGACGGCAAACGAAGGGTCCTCGTCGAGGGGGGGGACCGCCGATCTTGAAGCCATGACGCAGCCCACGTGGTCCGGGGACGGCCAGTCGATCTACTTCCGCGCATCCACGGCGGATGGCGCTCGCAATCTCTATGCGGTGAGCCCCGCCGGTGGACAGCCCCGGCTGGCGGTCCGCTTCGACGACCCGACGAAGGTCCCCTCCTTTACCATCTCGTCCTTTCGAGAGACCCTCTACGTGTCCGTCACGGAATACGAGAGCGACATCTACGTAATGGATTTGGAGATCAGGTAGGCGGGGAAGGCAGGTGTCAGGGACAAAACAGGTGTCAGGTTCCAGGGGTCAGGTGTCGGGGAGGGCAAGACCGGTCTCGGGTCTCAGGGACCCGTCCAGGTCACGCGTAGTAGATCCCGACTGACAGCCGACGCCGGACACCTGACATCTCTCGCAACCCGGCAGGACTTGGGCCCACTGTCGACGCTCCGCTGACCATCTTCACGACCGCGTCAACGCCGCAGGCGACCCGATCCATCGCGTCAGTGCAACGCAGTCCACGCGAACCCAACCCGCCCGTTCATGCGGAACTCGTGGTGAGGGGTTACATGAACAGCATGCCGTTCATCATCGCATACATCATCCGCGTTGCGCAGGTCGACGCCGAACGCCCCGTTGGTGATCGTCGCCGTCGGCCGTTAGGGTGGACGGGTGGCTCTGGAGAACCGACACCCGTACGTTTCAAGCCGTTAGGTAAAACGGGAGGATGTCAGCATGTCGATCCGACCCATTAAGCGCTTGGCCAAGGCACAGCCGACCCGCGAGGGTGCGGGTGTCCGCCTGGACCGAGCGTTCGGATTTGGCGGTACTTCAGATTTCGATCCTTTCCTGCTTCTCGATGACTTCCGCAACGAACGGCCAGAAGACTACTTGCCCGGCTTTCCGTGGCACCCGCATCGCGGAATCGAAACGATCACCTACGTACTCGCCGGCACCGTCGCCCACGGCGACAGCATCGGAAACGAAGGGATCATCGAGGCTGGCGACGTACAGTGGATGACGGCCGGCAGCGGCATCATCCATCAGGAGATGCCGAAGGGAGATCCGGACGGCCGCATGCACGGCTTCCAGCTGTGGGCAAATCTGCCCTCGTCGCTCAAGATGACGGCGCCGCGATACCAGGAAGTGAAGGCCGGCGACGTGCCCGTAGTCACCGACGACGACGGAACCCAAGTCCGAGTCGTGTGCGGGTCCTTTTGGGGAGAGAAGGGGCCGGTGGATGGGATTGCGGCCGACCCCGTCTACGTGGATGTGTCCGTTCCGCCAGGGAAGAGCAAGTCCTTGTCGGTAGCGACCGCCCACCATGGCTTCGCGTATGTGTTCGCCGGAAGCGGACAGTTTTCTGATGCCTCGCAGCCGCTCGCCGTGCCCACCGAGACTTTCGACACGGGGGACTCGCCGCCCGTGCCCGTGGAGGAGGTCGACAATCGATCCCTGGTGCTCTTCGACCGAGGAGACGAGGTCACGGTTCAGGCCGGTGAAGAGGGAATCCGGTTCCTGCTCGTTTCGGGGAAGCCCTTGAGGGAACCGGTCGCGTGGCGCGGACCGATCGTGATGAACACTCAAGAGGAGCTGCGCCGGGCATACGAAGACCTTCAGCGTGGTACGTTCCTGCAGACGGGTGGGGGTGCGTAGTAAATGGTAAATGGTAAATGGTAAATGGTAAATGGTGAGTGGTGAGTGGTGAGTGGTGAGTGGTGAGTGGTGAGTGGTGAGTGGTGAGTGGTGAGTGGTGAGTGGTGAGTGGTGAGTGGTGAGTGGTGAGTGGTGAGTGGTGAGTGGTGAGTGGGACCAAGGAGTAGCGCGTACAGCTTGGCAACCAACCCCAACCCCTGGCCTCTGGTCCCCGACCCCTGACCTCTGACACCGTGTCGCCTGTCCAAGCAACGAGACAAACGCCCACCTTCGAGCGCGGTGGCACAACCGCAAGTCATAACCCAACAACCGCTTGTGCAAGCGGCGACCACCGGCATGTGGTTTGCGATCAAACCGAACATCACTACACACCTGGAGGCACCATGCGTGAAGTACCGCTGTTCTCTGCGGTCGTACTGTTGGCGAGTGCCGCGGGCACGCTCCAGGCCCAGGAGCTGCGCGAATCGCCGCGCGCGTGGTTGGGCGCGAGTGGCACCCTAGGCCGGCCCGTCGGTGAGTTTCAGCAATTCGTCGATTGGGGTGGAGGACTGGACGTCTACAGCGTGATCCCGGTCTTCGGCCAGTCGCCCTTCGGCATGCGGCTCGAGGGCTCACTCACGTTGTACGGCCACGAGGAGTATCAGGCCCCGCTGAGCACGACGGTGAGCAGAGTGACCGTCGACGTGAACACGGCCAACTTCATCGCCGGGCTCGGCGTCGGCCCGCAGGTCACGCTCGGACACGGACGCATTCGGGACCGCTGGGCTCTCCTACTTCGCCACGGTCTCGTCGGTTGGCTCGGATTCCGACGACGAGCTCTCGAGCACCAACTTCGACGACGGGACGTTGGCTCTCTCCGCTGGCGGTGGGTTGCTGATCGGCCTGTCGCGCGGGAGCCATCCAGTATCGATGGATCTCTCGGTGGTCACGCGTCACAACGGCGAGGCGGAGTACCTGCGGCGCGGCGGCATCACCGAGAACGCGGACGGGTCGCTCACGCTCGATACGATACGGAGTCAGGCAAATCTCGTGAGCTTTCGGATGGGGGTCGCCGTTGGGTTGTGAACAGGTGTCAAGTTCCAGTGTCAGGGGCACGTTCCTCTTCGCCAGCGGGACGCGGTACGTAGGGGAGTCGCCCGCGGCACCCGCGAAGGGGAGGGTGTCATAAAGCTGTTGACCGGCGCGCGATATTCGGGCGCGATCCGTGAGGGCGTCTTCCACGGACGAGGTACTTTGGAGTACGTTGATGGAGGCTACGAGGGAGATTGGGAGTTAGGGAAGCGCCACGGGGAGGGACGGGAAGAATACGCCTCGGGGAATGTGCTGACCGGGCTCTTTGAGGAGGATCGAATGGTGAGGGGCCGGTGAGGGCGGGGACACCTAACCGAGTGTTGGCAATGTCCGATCCGGAGTAGACCGACAGAAGACCATGGTCCAACAGTACAGTGCACCTGCGCCCGCCATCGCAACGCGGAGCTAGAGGAAGACTCCAGGGCACTCGTGAACCAGGTTTCAGGTTCCAGGTATCGGTCCCAGGGAAGGCTCCTCGTAGCACCTGACACCTGTTTACATGCCGGCGGGACATCCACCCCCCCCTGCTTATTGATCGGCGACCCTCGACGCACCACTCCTACCACATCTGCGGTAGCTCCTCACCGGATCGAGGCTCGAGTCGTCGGGCCCGATAGGTGCCGAGCGAGACCAGCTTGCGCAGCACCTGATGATTGCGGAACGGGTGACTCCGGACTAGGGCGGCCACGAGGCGGCGGGAGATGCGCAGCAGCCACACGGTGAGGACCTCCACCCCGCCCACGAGGAATTCTTCCTTTCGCGCGACGACGCCCTCGAGAATGCGGCGGGCGCACTCGTCCGGCTCCATACCCTGGAGATGCACCAGCATCCGTTTCCCAAATCGGCGGCCGCTCCCGGTCAGCGCGTTGACCGTGATCGGTGTGTTGATGAACCCGGGGAGGACAAGGGTTACCTGGATATTGTGATCGCGCACTTCGCATCGAAGTGAATCGAAGAACCCATGCAAGGCGTGTTTGGAGGCAGCATATGCACTCATCCGGGGGACGCCGTACTTCCCAGCCACACTGCTCACGACCACGATCGTGCCGCACCGCCGCCGGAGCATCGACGGCAAGATGGCGTTGGTGAGCGCCACGGGTGCGAAGTAGTTGGTCTCCATCACCTGCCGGTGGATATCGACCGGTAGGTCGACGGCGAGGTCCCGGGCCGCTATCCCGGCATTGTGAATGACCCAGTCGACGTGGCCGGTGATCGCGAGTGCCCTCTCTACCGCTCGAGGGCGCGCCGCTCCGTCGGTCAGGTCGAGGGGCATGACATGGACCTCGGCCTCGCCCTCGCACTCGGCGGCAACGGCTTGCAGTCGGTGCACGCTTCGGGCGGACAGGATCACCGCCGCCCCGGCCCGATGCGCCAGAAGCGCCAGCGACCGCCCGATACCCGAGGACGCCCCGGTGATCCACACCACCTTGCCCCGGAGCGATCCCTTCCCGCACTGCCCCGGCGGCGCGGAACTCACCGCGGGCGCGGCGTCGGCGATCAACCCGGCGTGCAGGTCACGCACCGCGGCCATGGCGCGATCGACGATGGCCTGGGCTGTCTCTCTCCCTGCGGGTCGCGCATACAGATCGGCGCATTCCACGGGATCGCCAAACGTGATCCGGAGACGCTGGCGGATCCGCGGCCGTGGGCGCTCGTAGGGCATCGCGTCGAGCAGCCTGTCCACCGCCACCGGAACGATCCGCGGGTGGGTCCGCCACGCCACGTACCCGGCTCCCGGGCGGGCGGCGAGGATGGTCCCGTCGGGAGACCGCCGCCCCTCGGGGAAAAAGATCGTCGTGCCATCGGGCAGTTCCTCGCACATCCGCCGCATCGCCGACGCGTCCCTCCGGCCACGGCAGACCGGGATGCACCGGAGATGTCGAGCCAGCCACGCAACTACCCGGCTACGAAACCAGTATTCCGAAGCGGCGAGACTCCAGGGATGCAGAGAGGGTCGCCACAAGGTCTGCGGGAAGAGCGCCGCCAACGTGATCAGGAACGGATCGAGCGGAGACTGATGGTTGGAGACGAACATCAGGTTCGCCTTCCAGTCGCCGCGGTAGCCCCGCACGATCGTCGTGCGATTCAACACGAAGAAGTACACCCAGGCCACGAGGGAGCATGCGTTGGTGACGGCGAAAGCGGTCAGCCTCCATCCCCAGCTTCCACGGCGCGACGTTGCGGCGTTCATTGCCCGGACCACGAGACCAGTGCGATCCACAGGAACTGTGCCGGGATACGCCACGCCGGCGCCGTGGCAAGTCCGCCCCGAAGCCGCAGCGATTTCCGGGCGACCCGCACGTTGGCCGGGAGTTTCAGCACCAGCAGAACGAGGAGCGCCGCCGCCGCCACCCGACGGGCCACGTCGGTGATCAACCCGATCCCCCCGGCGATCTGCCAAATGCCCAGGATGATGACGACGAGAGCCGGCCGGGGAATCACGGGTGGGACGAGCCGTTCGACATCCCGGCCCAAGGGAGTGAAATGCGCGGTGCCCATGATGATGAAGGTGGTGCCCGTCGCCCAGCGGGCGGCCTGAACCCACGAATCCAAGGCGTCCACCCCCACCGCACCCACCATGCGGAGGGCCAGAGCCAGGACGATCACGATGAAAACGGGACTCATGAGATCACGGCCCCGGAGCGCACCATCGCGCGCGCAGCCGGTCGAGCTCATCCGGGCGGAAGAAGTGCCTGACCTCCGGAGTGTCGTAGAAACGATCCACGTAGGCCCGCGGGAGCGTGATGCGATTGAGCAGATCGACGTACCGCCGCCCGTTGGCCTTCCGGGCCTGGATGTTGGTGTGCTTCCAGCGGAGCTCCGCCAGGCCCAGGAAGCCGCGGAGCGCCTCTGCGCCCACCTGGCTCAGTCGGTCGGCCCGGATGAGGAGCACTTCGGCAATGGGCCCCGGGTACACGTGGTACCCGGCGTCAACGTCAAACGGGACATCAAGAGGGTTCACGTGGAACACCCGGCGCAGTTCGTCGTCGAACCACCGCATGCAATTGATCTGCGACGGGAAGGCCCGCTCGAACCGCTCGAAGACCGCTAGCGGGTCGAGGGTGTCAGTATCGCGACTGGACCCGAAATCCGGCATCAACCGCCCACCGAGGTGGAAGAGGAGCGACAGGTTCCTGGCGATCGGGTCGCGGACGAGCGTGATGACCTTCCAGCGGCCGGGTGTCACCCCGCGTCGCAGCTGCTCTTCGAGATACCGACTCACCAGGAGGTGTCCCGCCCAAGGCAACGACGGTACCCTGCACCGCCGGTAAAACCGTTCCATCGTCTCGATACCGTCTCTGGTCAGCGTATGTACGTGAAACACCGGCTGCCCCGGCTTCGAGCGCCGAACCGAGTGCAGCACCGTCTTGGACGCGACCTTGGCCATCTGGTACACGAGCACTGCGGGTCGTGTCCGGAGGTCTTCGAGTCCGCGAGCATGGAAGACCATCTTCGCCATCGGATAGGCCAGCCGGAGCGCCGTCGGCGTGGACGGAGGGGGATCGGTGAGGGTGTAGTTCATGCTACCCTCCGGGTGAGGCCGCCGCGCAGCACACGATAGACCCGTCCGCGCCACTCTACGCGGTCGACCACCAGGGCGTGCCAGCAGCCAACCGCCGTGACGATGTCCATGAATGGGAGCAACCACAGATATTTCAACTGGGTCCGGTCATGAATGAAGCATTGACTCATGACGACCACGACCGAGAGCCTCGTCGCCATCGCGACCGCGCCGAGGCCCATCAGGGGACCGGAAGCGAACAGTGCGAGCAGCACCGACACCGGAAAGACGCTGCGCATCCAACAGTACCAGGTGTAGAACGGCCCGGACAACACGTGCGCCATGCCTACCTGCCACCGATGGGCCTGGTTCCACCACACGCGGTACGTGACCGTTCGACAAGGCACTTCCACCGGTTCGTGGTGCATCAGCACGCGAAATCCCGCTTGGTGCATCCGACGAGCCAGTATCACATCCATGAGCAGCGACGATTCCTGATGCCAGAAACCACCAATCCTTGCCAGCACATCACGGCGGACGGCCATGCACGACCCGTTCGCCAATCGGAGCCCACCCCACACCGACTGCAGTGCAAAGTGACCGAGCAGATCGTGGTTGATGGAACCGGCCAACATCGCGGCCGGAACGCTCGATGCCCGCCGATACGCCGGGAAGCACGTGATCAGCCCGACGTCTGGCTCATCGAGTGGTGCCGTGAAGTCGCGCAGGAAATGCGGGTGGGGAAGGATGGTGTCCCCGTCCACGAACACGAGCCGTTCGCCTCGGGCCACAGCCGCCCCTTCTATGAGGTTGTGCATCTTCCCAAGTCGTGTGCCGCTCGGTCCGGTGATCAGGACCCTGATGCGGTCCGGGTCGCTGGCGGCCAGGTCCCGCAGTTCCGGTACGGCGGGATCAGCATGATCCTCGACGCAGAACAGCCATTCGATCGAGCCAACCGTCTGTTGGGCGATCAGGCGGCGGAGCACCAGGGTTCGGCCCTCGTCCTGCCCCTTCAGTGGGACCAGGACGCTGACGGATGCCGACGAAGGCGCGGACCGATAACGTCGGGATCGCCGCCGCGCGAACAGGGCGTGAATGGGGTAACTGGCCACGATCGCCGTGGGAAACCCGATAGCGACGACGGCAACCCAGAACAGGAGGGACATCGTGTGGACCTTTCGCAGCCGGTTCGTGCGATCCATGGGATGGAAGCCCACCCCACGGGCCGCACCGAATCAGTAGCCAGGCCCCCGTCAAGAGGACATCAAGCGGATCTCCAACGCGTAGTCGACCTCGTGGTCCCGCTTGCCACCCGGTGACGCCGCGCCGCTAAGTCCCACCGGATATAACGGGAGCACGGCATGCGGTTGATCTCTCCGCCGCGTTATCTCCGATGTACCAAGACTGTGCCCATAAGAAGAGAAAACGGCACCGCAACTACCGGTGCCGTTCCCGACGCCTCGCACGATTTCAATCTCTTACATAACAGGCCCGGCAGGACTCGACCCGACTGCTCCGAGAGCAGCGGGGAGCGCGGGCAAAGAGGAAGATCTCTTCAGGGCCGAGTCAGCACACCCTCATCCAGCCTCGGTGCCGCGTCAGCGACCCGGTCGCTGCGCTGCCTGGCTTCTTCGGGGCGGCTGGCAGAGCGATCGCCCTCGACTTGGCTCTCTGGCACGGAGGCGTACCCGGCGGAGCGACGGATGAGTCCGACGATCTCATGGAGCCGATGCTCGAGGGCGTCCATTTCCTGCTGAGCGGACTCCTTGGTACGAATCCCCTGATCGATTCCCGCTGCAAGCCAATTGAGGCGGCGTACTTCGACGATGAAATGCTCGAGGTTGCCCCGGAGATCTTGGTAAACGCGCCGCTTAAAGCGTCTCTCGATGAAGCGGTTGAAATACTCCACCATGCCGAGCCGGCCCGACAACCACATGATGATACCGAGCAAGCCCAAGCCCACGAGCACGCGCACGACGGGATCGAACGTGAAGAAGGTGATTGTGACCTCGATGATCACAACCACACCGAGGATAAACGCCAGAAACATCGACTGGAACCTGGGTTGTAGTGCCGCCATTGTGTCGGCCTCCATGAACATTCGGGGACTCGTGTCTCCCCTCCCTCACGACCCATGCGCTAGTTCGTCAATACCCAACACCGTACCGTACAGTTAAACGCTTGCAGCTCTTGTGCTTGCACAGCGGGTACCGCCTCGGGGCGCGTTTGACACTACCCTACTGCAAGACGGTACCCTGTGACACCTGTCACACATCTGGATTATCGACCGGTTGAGACGAATACCTGAAGCGGGCGAGGGCGGTCTACGACCCTTCCGACCGGGGGTCGTGCCTGCAAGTCAACCGCCGGCAGGTGCTAGAACACAGAGGCATGTTGGTTGCCGAGCTCGAAGCGATGCCGGAGTTCTCCGCCACCTGGGGCCGGACGCGGCGGAAGTAAAAAGGGAAGGCGACCTGGTTTGCACGATTGGCAACCTATGAGATGAGGATGCAGAGCCCGGACGGCCCAGCGAGCATAAGCGGCAAATACCTGAGCGTGTCGAAGAAACAATCGGATGGCACGGATGGTGAGCGCCGAGGGGCACCCGGTGCTTGTTTGAATTCCGACCCGAGATTGACGGGAGCCGGGAGCGGATCGGACGGCGTGTGCAGATAGACGATCGCCTTACCACCCAGTCACGCGCCCACCCAAACTCTAGACACGCCACGAACAGGAGTTGCATTATCGTGACGGCACCTGCGTAGGCGGTTTTTCGACGCGGCCGACTATTAGTCAGATGGCACAGGGGTACCCAGGTCAAGAAAGTGCTTCCACCCACCTATTTCTTGATAGCGCTGGCAGCTATGCCTGCGATTCATTTCTTGTGGCCGATTCATCAGTACTGGCGGTTTCCCACGAGTCTCATCGGCATCATCCCGCTGGCATGCGGTATATATCTCAACGTTGTGGCCGATCGGCAATTCCAACGTCACCAGACGACGGTCAAGCCCTTCGAGAAGTCATCGGCGCTTGTTAGCGGGTTTCCGTTTTCCGTTAGCAGAAACCCGATGTATCTGGGTGTAACACTGATGCTTCTGGGAGTTGCTCTGCTGTTCGGCTCATTGTCGCCACTCGTGCCGGCAGTAGCGTTTGCTGTTCTAGTGGATCGATGTTTCGTTCGAGTTGAGGAGCGTATGCTGTCCGAGCACTTCGGCCCCGAGTGGGAGCGGTACCGGTCACACGTTCGAAGATGGCTGTGACGCGGCGCAGGCCCAGGGACATCGGCGATGTGGCCCACTCTTCGTTGCGCTGCCCCCAACCACGAGGCTAGGCATGCTTCCGATTCGTGCCCATCGCCGTGGACCGCGCACCACGAGGAGCGAGGGCAAAGAGCCAGCCGCGCACGAGTGAAAAGGCAAGACTATCAGTGTGCTTCAGCTCGTGTGTGCGCCGTGGATGTCATTAGGCCGAGGCCGACAAGCGCATTGCGTAAGCCAGCTGAGGAGCGCCGGGCTATGGCCGTCGCGGCGGAACAGGAGATGACCGCCCGGGTGCAGGAGATGAAGGCGAGGGTGGTCGGGGCAGAGGCAGCCGTTCCCCTGGCCCTGGCGGAGGCGTCCGGAAGGGGCGCCTATAGTGTCTGGTAACCCTCAAGGCGTCGCACTTGGCGGCACCCGAAGGGACGCCGGCGTTGCTCGCCAGCGTCACCCAGAAGCAGGCAACACCAGTGGATCGGGGCGGGCGGGCGCGCGTGGCGTCAGCGCGGTGCAGTGTTCCGCTTGCCCGGGAGACTATTGTCGCCAGGCGTGCGGGACGACCTCGGGACGCGTCGCCTCGACCGGCTCCACGTCCTGCTGCCCAAGCCGGCGGCGGATCGTCGGAAGGTCGCGGAACCCGACGAGGCGTCGCTCGTCCTCGTCCCACAGCGTCATCCCGACCGTCTTCAAACTCTCGCGGATCGTGAGGTGGGTAACGTTCTGGAGGGCGGGGGTTTCGTCAAGACAGCGCTGAAGCCGGTAGTTCGGAATCTGACTTGACAGGTGATGCACGTGGTGGATCCCGATGTTGCCGGTCAACCACTGCAATACCTTCGGAAGTACCAGATGCGAGCTGCCCTGGAGCCCTGCCTCCCAATAGTCCCAGTTCTCGCGATACCGCCAGTAGGTGTCCTCGTACTGGTGCTGCACGTAGAAGAGGAACACGCCGAGTGATCCCGCGATCAGTGTGATCGGCAGTTGCACCAGCAGGAAGTTCTTGATCCCCACCGTGAGCCACATGACCGTGATCACGATGAGCAGCGCCAGGTTGGTGCGGTGGATGCTCGCCCATTCCCGCCGCCAGTTGCGAGGGAGATCGAGTGGGAGCCGGTGCTTGAAGATGAACTGGTACGCCGGCCCGATCAGCAGCATCACGAGCGGATTGCGGTAGAGCCGGTAGAGAATCCGTTTCATGCGCGGCAGACCGAGGAACTCGCGCACCGTCAGCGTATCGATGTCGCCAAAGCTCCGGAGGTCGAGGTTGCCCGACGTGGCGTGATGCACGGCGTGTGTCTTCCGCCAATAGGCGTAGGGCACCAGCGTCATGACGCCAATCGTCCCGCCCACCAGATTCGCCGTGCGTCGCGACTTGAAGAACGCGCCGTGGCCACAATCGTGCTGCAAGATGAAGAGACGCGTCAACAGCATCGCCGTGGGCACCGCCAGGAGCAACGTAAGCCAATACCCGATCTGCAGGCTCCAGAGCATCGCGCCCCAGAGGAGCGCAAACGGCACGGCGGTGTTTACGAGTTGAAAGACGCTCCGCCACGTGCTCGGTCCCTTGTAGGGAGCGAGGAGTGTCTGCCAATCGATATCCGCCGAGAACCGGGTTGCGTTCGTCACGTCACCTCCATCCATTGTCTTTCTTCTTCGTCGAGGCGGTTCACCGCTCACCGCGCCTGCGCTGAGCCGCGGTTCTCAACCGCAAGAAGACGCGAGGCGAACAGTGACAGATTCACTGTTTCGGCCAGACCGCTGCGCAACCGCTGTCACCGAGCCGACCAGGCTGAGCGGCCCCGGAGGCCCTCCGGTTGAATGGAAGTTTACCGCTAAGGGGATAAGAGACAAGGTGGATTTCGACTTCACCCCGCCCGGCCAGCCGCACCTCGACAGACGAGCCCCGGCGCGGGGCACGGTGCTTTGCGGCGAGCCGACGACCCTCGTCGAGCAACTCCGCACAGCCCAGGCGGCCACGTGGCTGGGCGACACGCCCGATGTCGTGATGCGCACCTACGTCAAGCCGAGCAAGGCGGCGCAGGCCCACGCCGTGCTGTCCAGCACAAACGCCCCCGAAGAGGCGTCGGTAAGCGATGAACTGGCTATGACTTCCACAACAGGCCCGGCAGGACTCGAGCCTGCAACCCCCGGTCTTGGAGCTCGGTGATCGTCGTCCCATCCTGTCCCGTCTGGTCCCATTTGGTCCCGTTTGGTCCCGTCCTGTACTGACTTACCAGATCCTTCGAGTGCCTTTCTGACACCTGGCACGTGACACCCCCTGACACCTCTCCACGACTCCGCCGTCCGACGGGGTGCGAAGGGCCATCCTCCATCGACCCGCCCCGTGAAGCGCAGTATACTGTCGGCGGACCTCGCGGCGATGCCCCCTTCGGGGCTCAAGGCGCGGGAGCGCGCCCTCCGACCCCGAGGACTCGTCGAATCGGGAGACCAAGTAGCAGCGATGCACCCGGGCCTTCACCTCCTCACGCGCCCCCACTTTTTGGCCACGTCACTCGTCGTCGCCATCGCCTACTTTCTCGCGGCGCGGTTCGGCCTGGCCTTCGGCTTTGTCGAACAGAGCGTCACACTCCTATGGCCTCCGACCGGCATCGCCCTCGCCGCGATCGTGCTGGGCGGATACCAGATGGTCCCTGCCATCGTGCTGGGGGCAGTGGCGGTCAACGCGTCCACAGGCTCACCGCCACTCTTCGTGCTCGCTACGGCGATCGGGAACCCCCTGGAGGCCATCGCCGGCGCGGCCATGCTCCGGAGGTTCGTGGCGTTCGACGCCAGGCTCGGACGCGTCGCGGACGTTATGGGTCTGTTGTTCCTGGCGGCGCTGGCGAGCACGACGATCAGCGCCACCCTGGGAGTGAGTGGGCTCTGTGCGAGCGGCGGCGCGCCCTGGGCGGATTTCGGAACGATCTGGGTGGGTTGGTGGATTGGCGACGGTATGGGGAACATGATCGTGGCGCCCGCCATTCTCACCTGGGCCGCCAGGCCGAGAGACCGCTTGGATCCGGCGGGAAGCGCCACAGCGTT
The DNA here is from genome assembly GCA_965249575.1 of Gemmatimonadales bacterium. Classification (GTDB taxonomy): domain Bacteria; phylum Gemmatimonadota; class Gemmatimonadetes; order Gemmatimonadales; family GWC2-71-9. The sequence continues at coordinate 962,361 of OZ252244.1, forward strand.
GGCCATCACCGTCCTGGTGGGATACGTCGTGTTCGTTTCGACGTGGCTCGACGCCGTCACGGTCTCTCCGCTCTCGTACTGGCCGTTCCCATTGATCGTGTGGGCGGCCCTCCGGCAAGGACCTCGCGGGGCAGCCACGCTCACGCTGGCAGTTTCCGTCATGGCGTTCGTGGGAGCGGTGCAGGGGGTAGGACCATTCGTATCGGAGACGCAGTTATCGACGTTGCTGCACTTGCTCGCGTATCTTTTCGTCCTGGCCATGACATCGATGACTCTCGCGGCGGTCGTGGCCGAGCGCCGACGGATCAGTGAGGCCGACAATGAAAAGGCTCACGGCCTCAAGTTGTTGCGCACGGTGGCGCAAGCCACCAACGACGCAGCCAGTGTCGACGGCGCGTGGCAGCAGATCCTGGCGCTGGTCTGTAGGTACACCGGCTGGCCGGTTGCACACGTGTACCGCTCCGGGGCTGAGCCGGGCGTTCTCGAGCCCTCCAATCAGTGGTACCTGGAGGACCCCGAGCGCTACCGCACGTTCCGGGAAGTCACAGAGCGGACGACCTTTGCCGAGGGGGTGGGACTCCCGGGACGGGTGCTGGCCGCCAAAGGACCGGCCTGGATCGTCGATGTCACCGCCGACGACAACTTTCTACGCGCCAGGCTCGCCCACGATTTGGGTGTGCGAGGGGCATTCGCATTTCCGGTGCTGGTGGGGCCGGAGGTGGTGAGCGTCATGGAGTTCTACTCACCGGAAGCGAAGGAGCCCGATCAACGGCTGCTGGAGCTGATGGCCCAGATCGGAACCCAAATCGGACGGGTCATCGAGCGAGAGCAACTGCGGGAGGCGCTAGCCAAGGTCTTGAGCGGCTTCGTCCCCATCTGCGCCCAATGCAAGGCCATCCGCAACGCCCAAGATCTCTGGGTGCCCGTTGAACGCTATGTTCAGGAGCGTACGGCCGCGATCTTCAGTCACGGTATTTGCGACAATTGCGCACGTGAGCTATACCAGAGAGAACCGCCGAGCTGATGTTTCATTCGGTCATCCTCAGACGACACTGGTGCTACAGATGCCCGGCGTCGGCGCCATTGCGGCGGGCAAGAGCGCGGACTTCATCGTATTGGACGCGAACCCGCTCGACGACATCACCAACACGAGGCGGATCGACGCGGTCTATCTCCGCGGCACGGCGCTCAATCGAGACGGTCTCCAAACCAAAGCGTCCCAGAACCTGGGGAGGGCGACGGCCAGACCCCCCTATAGGGGAGAATCCCGTTCCCTTTGATGCTCGGCCAGCCCGGCTGAGCCATGGTTTGCAAATGGTTTGCAAACGCCTTTCGTGGACCGGGATCGCGGAATCGGCAGGAGATCCTACTTACTTGTGTTACAACGTTTTACACTGACAGGCCCGGCAGGACTCGAACCTGCAACCCCCGGTTTTGGAGTGCGGTGATCGCCGTCCCGTCTGGTCCCTTCGAGTCCCGTTCTGTCCCTTCCTGTACTGACTTAGCGACCTCTTCGTCCCGTCCTGTACCGTCTAATCCCGTCCTGTCCCTTCCTCTTGGTTTGCAAATGGTTTGCAGGACCGGCCACGCTGGCCACCCCACCGGAGCGCCCGTAGCTTAGCGGAGACTCCTGTCGGGAGCTCGACTCGTGTCTGACCCCCCTGGAGCGCCTCAAGCGGCCCTCGCCAAGCGAGGCAGAAATATGAGGCGTTCGATGCGTGAACGCGGCGTGACTGATCCCCTCGACTTCGCACCGCCCGGGCTAACCGCTACGCCATCGAGCGCGAGTTCGGCGCGGGAGGCAGGCGACGGAGCATCTCGCCGAAAGCTCCCTCATTCGCTCATCCGGTTCCTCGTAGATGCCTAGTTTCTTCCAGCGTCTGAAATCCGCGATCGTTGACCTGGGCATGGGGTCGCGTCCGTTCGGCGTGACGGATTCTCTGGACGGCCTTCGCACCGCCCTCGCTGACCGCTACGCCATGGAGCGGGAGATCGGCTTGCGCATCGAGCGGTTCACCAAACGGCTTGACCCCCCACAAGAAATGCCGAGAGTCGGGAATACCCACCGCTGGCGTTGGTTCGCTTCAATTTTTGCCGACGAAGCGAAAAGCAATCAAGGGGTGGGGTGACGCCAACGAAGTGATGGGTTTCTAGGTGCTTGCCGTCGCACGACTCTCTCAACGCTCGTAAAATCGGTAATTATGCTTCGTGGCGCTCGCGGGCCGGTGGGAGTCGCCCGCGTTGTTGATCAATCCGCGGCTGTCTCGGCTGGTCTGCACGCACGCCCTTGCGTTCACTCAGCGTTGGTTGCTGCTGAGCGGCCTCGCTCCCGTCCTAGAAACCTATTGGTCGCATTGAGCACAGCAAGCGCTGTCGCCCGGACGGAATCACTACCGCCTTGGCAGACACCGAACAGGGATTGAGTCTGTGCTCCCATAGATGCCACTAGCGATACGACGATCACGGTTTGGCCGAGGGTCTCGACTACCTGCACGGCTCGAACGCGGACACTGGCTCCTTCGGCGTCGAACGCTTCGGACAACGCATCAGCCGCGGCTCTGGCGACGGCTCGCAGCTGGTCGGCTTGGCTATTGCCGCCCTGGGCCGTGGCGGCGAACACGCCCGAGTGTGGGCTCTCGATTGCTACCATGGCCTGACACTGCTCGCCGGTGAGAGCGTCGATCTGAGCTCGGATAAACCTGATCGCCCGGGGTGCTCCGTCAGCCACGCGCGCACCGCGAACCCATGCCGCCTTCGCCCAGCTCCCGCTCGATGCAGTAACGGTCGGCGAGGGCGGTCGAGAGGCGAGCGGTGATCTCGGGCATCGGGCTAAGATGCGCCGCGTCGTGGGGTTTGGCGAGGTTGTGAGGTAGAACTTGGGGGGGCGACGGCCAGAGTGGCTGGACGCCACTACAGGGAGAGCCCGATTCCTTCTTGCCTACTACACCACGCACAGCGCCCGACCGCAGGGCCGGGCGCTTGGGGCAAAGAACCATTCGGAGCTTCTCAAGCAACTCTGGCAGGCCGCGGTCAACGCCGCGGGAAACTCTCGACCGCATCTCACGGCACACGATTGGCGGTCAGGCTCATTTCCACGGTCATGTTTCCATCCGAACACCGATAGGGCTGCGAGAGCCCATGCTCATCGCCGACGGTGTGGCAGACGCATAAAACAGCCCCGTGCTCCATGCGAAGGGAGTGTAGAACGAGCCTGGGTCGCCACCGGTCCTCCTCATGATCCACTGGTCCCACTGGATATCCTCCAGCGGGCAGCCAACGATGGCTTCCAAGAATTCGCCCGTGCCGTCGCCAAGAAGGAACCTGAATTCCACCACCGCGCCATCCATCGAGCGTGCCCAGACCACGCCCTCTCGGATCTCTGAGAGGGGGCGCTGGCGCGGACTGCAGGAGTTCGCGCTGGATGTGTTCGAAGGGGTGGTCTTGAAAGAAGGCCGCGAAATCATAGGTCAAGTGGAGGATGCCTTCGGCCAGGCGCAGAGTTGGAGGTTGCGCCGTTGACCTGACCTCGCGGTGGAGACCGGTAGACCGCGGGCCGGTGCAGCAGGCCACCGGAGCAACGCGTGCGTATCAACACGCGGGAGGGCGAGCCGGCCACCCCGGGCGTCGAAACCCCTCTGCGAACATCTCTGCGAACATTTGCCCGCAACCTGCGTGGTGAATGTCCCCTTTCTGTCCCCTAACTATCGCGCACTATCGGCAACCATGAGGTGAAGCAAAGTAGGACGGCGCAGCGCCGTCCTCGGCGTAACCCATTACCACTGGTAGGGATTAGCAGTACCGGACAGGGTACAATTCTGTCTGATGGGACCCGATGGTTTTGCTAGCCGCTCGGACTTAAAATCCCTTGGGGGCAACCCCCATCCAGCCCGCTCCCTTCGCCACAGCCTCCCCACCCGCTTTACCGCCGATGTGCCCAAAATTGTGCCCAAGAAGCGAAAACGACACCGCATCCACCGGAGTGGTTCCAGACAACTCGCACTGTTACAACGTGTTACCCAACAGGCCCGGCAGGACTCGACTCGCTTAGCGGCGGCGAGGGCGCGTCAGCGGACGAGCCGACGGTTCGAGCGAGGTCCGGCCGGTGGCTTACGACAAGGGGCCGCGCTGATCGCGCGGCCCCTTGTCGTGACAGGCCCGGCAGGACTCGAACCTGCAACCCCCGGTTTTGGAGTTCGGTGCTCGTCGTCCCGTCCTGTCCTCTTTAGTCCCGTTTGGTCCCTTCCTGTACCGACTTACGAGCGCCTACGTCCCTTCCTGTCCCGTCCTGTACCATCCAGTCCCGTCTAGTTGGTTTGCAAATGGTTTGCAGGATTAGGTCATCCGTAAGCGACGCCGGGGGCTGAAGCGGTAACTGGCAGTGGAGTCAGTCGCGGCTCGCCCCTTCGGTTAGCCGCTGCACCTCCGGAGGCACCACCGCCACTTCAGATGGCGGTTGGCGGCACATCGTCCACGGCCGACGCCGATCATTTACCATCAGTCAATGCCGAAGAATCACCTTTATATGGCCCATCAAACCAGCAGTGGCACCGGGATCTAAACCACGTCAAGCACGCCCGTCGAAACGCCGCCTAAACACCCTCAAAACGCGGAGATAACAGACGGGGGACACGCACAGAAAACGCCGCGTAAACGCCGCGTAAACGCCGTCAAAACGCCGTGGTTACCCCCGGTGGGAATACCGGGGAGAAGCCTCTTAGAGCCACGAGGTCCGCGGCCCGCTGCCGTTGCGTTTGCCGCAGCTCTTTGCCACCATCGCAACAACGTCGCCGCCGTCGCCATCCAACAACCTAATCCACGCCATCACAAATCTGCAGGCGGGTGAAGTCGAAAACCGCCCGGCCAGCCTGAACCACTCGACCGTACCGTGGCGTTCCTCGGCACAGCGGCGTAACGTGGTTCAAACCCAGGAGCCAGCCATGGAACGGCTCAGCCAGGTCCTAGTCTCGATCCGCAACGCGCTGAACTACTCCCTATTCCAACTGGGCGACGCCAAAGTGACCGTGTGGACTCTGCTTTACCTCACGGTGCTCTTCACGGTCCTTGTGGTCGTCTCGAGCCAACTCAAGCGATGGGTGGCCCGATCGTTGGCGTTTGGTGACATAGAGATTGGGCTGCGTCAATCGATTGCGACGATCGTGCGCTACGTGGTCATCGCGATCGGCCTGGTGATCATCATCCAGTCGGCCGGGATCGACCTGAGTGCCCTCACCGTCCTGGCCGGCGCCGCGGGGTTGGGAATCGGCTTCGGCCTGCAGAACATCATCAACAACTTCGTCAGCGGGTTGATCATTCTGTTTGAGCGACCCATCAAGGTTGGTGACCGCGTAGATGTCGGCAGCGTTCACGGCGACGTGGTAAGCGTCTCAGCGCGGGCAACCACCGTCGTGACCAATGACAACATCGCGATCATCGTTCCCAACTCCGAGTTCATCTCTAGCAAGGTCACCAACTGGAGCTACACCGATCGCACGGTGCGTTTCGATGTCCCCGTTGGCGTCTCCTATGCGTCCAACCCGGACGTTGTTACCCAGCTCCTCATCGAGGTCGCAAGGTGCCACCCTGGCGTCTTGGCCACCCCCAAATCCGAAGTGCTGTTCGAGGAATTCGGCGACAGTTCTCTGAACTTTACACTGCAGGTGTGGACCAAGGAGTACTCGGCCAAACCGCGGGTCTTGAGGAGCGAATTGAACTACGCCATCGCGCGGATGTTCAAGGAAAACGACATCGAGATTCCGTTTCCGCAGCGAGACCTCCACGTGCGGAGTCCGGGTCCCGGACTCCCTTCGCACACGTCGTAGCCGCCGGAGCGCGGACGTGTACGTCGTCAGACCTGCTGGGACAATTCGCTCCCCAAATTGCCCACCGCCAAGGGACTGCATGTACCGGTCACGGCTCACCGCATGAAGGACCAGATGCCCATGGCAGCCAAGACGTGGACCCACCTGGCCCTGGCACTGGTCCCAGCGAACGGAACCGAGGACAGGCGGCACTCTGACCGGGCGGAACGAAGATGACGACGTGATCGACGAGGCGGGACTATACGTGCACTCCGAAACCCGGCTTTCGGACAAGATCGACATCGTCGCGGCTCTGCGAGTCGACGACCACAACCGGATCGAAGACCCGAACTTCTCGCCTCGCGCCGCGCTGGTGCTGCATCCGAGCGAAACCAACACCGTGCGCTTCACGTTCAACAGAGCATTCGCTACACCCACGACGAACAGTCTGTTTCTGGACCGTCTGGCTGGCACCCTTCCGATCATCCCAGGTATCTCGTACGACCTTCGCGTGCTCGGGGTGCCAGCAGACGGACTGAGCTTTCCGAGTTGCGCCGGTGGCTTCATGAACCCTGCATGCGCATGCCGACGGCGCCCGGTCTAGAGCTCCCCGCCGACGCGACGTTGGCCTGGGACGCGCTCATCGTGGGGCTGACGCCGGCGCTGGCTGGGTCTCTCCCCAATCCCGGTTCCGCCGTCCAGACGGTCCTGCGCCGATTCACCCAGGAGGGCGCCGCATTGGGCACTCCATTCCCGCTGGATTCAGGGGGACCGGTCCCGATCGATCCGATCCGTCCCACTGTTTCCAACACCTTTGAGTTGGGATACAAGGGGCTCCTCGGCGGTCGTATCTTGCTCGCCGCGGACGCATACCTGACCCGGATGAAGGATTTCGTCGGGCCACTGAGAATAGCGACACCCGCAGTGTTCCTGGATCCGGTTACCACGGCCGGGTACGTCAGTACGCAGCTGGCACCATTGGTCATGGGCGGCGTCATAACGCAGGGCACAGTGGATTCCCTGGTCGCGGGCCTCGTGGCGATCCCGATCGGAACCGTCGCCCCAAACGAGAACCAGAACACCGATCTCATACTGACCGACAGGAATTTCGGAGAGATAAGTTTCTGGGGTGCTGATGTCGCGGCGGATCTCATCGTGACCGATCAACTCACGCTCAAGGGTTCGTTGTCGTACGTGAGCGAGGGATGCTTCGACGGGAATGACGACGGCATCGTCGACTGCGCCGGCAACTCCGACATCGCCCTCAACGCCCCGACAATCAAGGGATCGTTCGCCAGTCGGTACGACGATGCCCGCTCGGGCTTCTCCGTTGAAGGGCGACTCCGCTTCACGGACGCCTTTCCCATGAACTCGGGCATCTACGTGGGAAACGTCGACGGCTACGCGGTAGTGGACGCGACCGCGCCGAGCTCGCGCTCGATCCGGTAGCGGTCGGCGAGGGCGGTCGAGAGCCGGGCGGTGATCTCGCTCATCGGGCTAAGATGCGCCGCGTCGTCGGGTTTGGCGAGGTTTTGAGGCAGAACTTGGGGGGGCGACAGCCAGAGCGGCTGGATGCCTCCCCAGAGGAACGCTATGCCTTTGCCTGCCCGCTACGCACAGCGCCCGACCGCAGGGGCCGGGCGCTTCGGTGGGCGTGGCTCGGCCACGTTAGCTTTGCGAGTCGAGAACGTTCATTTCCCGGAAAACCAGCCATTTACCGCTCTCTCTGACCAGGACCCAGGTGAAGTTTTCTCCTGCAAACGAGCCCTTTCCTTGGGGGTCTTCCGTAAACGATAAGCCGTACGCGAACATGACGGCCACAGCTCCTAGGACCGCAATGGATGCTGGTCGGATTTCTGCCCACACGCGCTTAGAGCCCGATGCGTCGTAGTACCTGCCTAACGCATTGCTAGGTGTGGCGGGCGCTACGAGTTGTCCTCCCCACCATAGCGTTTTCTGGATGGGTGCAGTCTGTCCCGGTCGCGCCCGCAGGAGGGCTGACCTTCAACTCTCCTGCCTGGATACGAACAGGGTTTGGGTGGGATAGGCGAACTCGATTCCCTGTTCCTCAAACTGCCGGTGAATGTGCAGGTTAATGGCTTGCTGGATGTCCATGTAGAGGTTGTAATCGGCGGCCAGGACGTAGTAGACCGTCTCAAAGTCGATCGAGAAACCACCGTACGCTTTGAAGTGTGAGCGGTCGAAGCGGGCCTGCTCCTGGGACTCAACCGCGTCCCTGATGATCGACGGTATGGCCTCGAGCTTTGTCCTCGGCGTCTGGTACGTCACGCCGAGGCTGAACACGACCCGTCGCTGCGTCATCCGCCCGTAGTTGCGGACTCGGCTGCCGAGCAGGTCGGCGTTCGAGAAGATCAACTGCTCGCCGGAGAGACTCCGGAGCCTTGTGGTCTTGAGTCCGACGTGCTCGACGCTCCCCAGGAAGTCATCGATGATCAGAAAATCCCCGATGACGAAGGGGCGGTCCAGTACGATGGCGAGGGACGCAAACAGGTCGCCCAAGACGTTCTGGACGGCAAGGGCCACGGCGATCCCGCCCACACCCAGACCAGCCACCAGCGCCGTGATATCGACGCCGAGGTTGTCTAGCGACAGGAGGAGCACGATCGCCCATACGAGGAGCTTTACAAGGAAGCTGAGCGCGCCAACCATGGTGGCGGCGCCAGCGTCCTCCTGAAGGCGACGGGCCTGGTAGCGCTGAATGATGACGGTTGTGGCCGCGGCGCCCCAGAGTCCCGCCTGGATGAGGAACGCGATGACCGCGAGGCTGGTCAGCACATCCCGCCCGCGCTGGGGGAGATCGAGGACCTGCGAGCCCGCAACGGCAGCCAGCAGCAGAACGAAAAACAGCTTCGTTCCCCGCAGCAGGCCGGTGACGAGATCGGCCCAGTTGGCCTCCGCCTGTTGCGCGACCTTGCCGATGCGGCGAACGGCAACGCTCAGGACGAGGCGAAGGACCAGCAGGGTCACGACCGCTACTGCCAGCGCAACAGACCAGGCCTGCAGCGTGTTTCCGTAGAAGCTGCTTTCGAGAAAACTCATTTCCGGTGCTGGCGCTCCGTTCCGGGGGGTGACAGACGGGAACCAGTTCGGCCGCGCGGGCCGAGCCTCTTCGCCGTCTAACCAACCAATAACGAGAGTGCCCGTCAACTGCTTGCTGGGGCCTGCCTCGGTCTGCAAATTCCTGTTGCGCCAGACTCGCTGGTGCCTGCCACAGAGGCATCACGCACTGTAGGACCCGAGTGCCGACCGGCGCAGGGCGGGGCCCACGACGCGCTGACGCTCGTCGCAGCGACTGGCACCTACGTACTCTTCGATACTCTTCTCTCATGACGATCGATGGTCTGACCCGTTCCCGCGTGCGCTGCTGGCGCATGTCCCGACACCCTTGGAGCCTCTGCCCAACTTGTCACGGGTACTCGGCGTTGACGGCCTCTTTGTGAAGAGGGACGATTGCACAGGCCTGGCGATGGGCGGCAACAAGGCCCGGAAGCTCGAGTTCTACTTTGGTGACGCGCAGGCTCGCGGCGCTTCGGTAATCCTCAATTACTGGGGCAAAGCAATCGAGCCGCGACGTCGTCGCGGCTTTCACAGGCCCGGCAGGACTCGAACCTGCAACCCCCGGTTTTGGAGACCGGTGCTCTACCAGTTGAGCTACGAGCCTAGACAAACAACACGATCACTCACCACTCACCACTCACCACTCACCACCAGGGGTGGCTGACGGGAATTGAACCCGCAACCTCCGGAGCCACAGTCCGGCGCTCTAACCAATTGAGCTACAGCCACCGCGTAGGGGATGGCGGATAGGGAGTTGGGGACCCCTACTCCTTACTCCCCTCTTCCCCCTCCATCCTACGGGCAATTTCCGCCAACTTCGCGTCGATCTCCTCTTTTGGCAGCCATCGCCCTCGTACCATGACCCCCGCCTGCTGGTGCACGTTGCGAATGTCGGCTAGCGGACTCGCGTCGAGCAGCAACAGATCAGCACGCCGGCCCACCTCCACCGAGCCGAACTCCTCGCCCAAACCGAAGTACTCGGCGGCGTTCCGCGTCCCGGCCTGGAGCACACCATATATAGGAATACCCGCCTCCACCATGGCCGGCATCTCGTGCTCCAGCGAAAACCCGGGAACGCTGAAAATCTGCGGCGCGTCGGAGCCAAGCAAGATCCTGGCCCCGGCATCGTACAGCGCCTTGAGCGTTCGGTTGCGGGCCGCAATCTCGCGCCGGCCGGCTTCCGGATCGGCAACCCGCCCGTTGTAGCCGACCTTTCGCTCGACCCAGTTATCGAGCGTCGCTCGCGGGACATACCGCATCTCGCCCCGGCTCCGTAGGTCGTCGACCGGTTCGACCAAGAGGATCCTCTTCCACAAGTCCAGTGTGGGCGCGAGCGATATTCCCGCCTGCTGCGACGCCTTTGCGAGCTCGGCAATCGTGGCGTCATCATCCCCCGCCTCGTCGTAGTAGCCGTCGAGATGGTCGATGTCCTGCCCCGCGGCGATCGCTCTTCGCACGCCGACATCGTTCGGAACGTGACCGGCGTACTTGATGCGCGCGGCCTTCGCCGTCTGCACGATGGCCTCGTATTCCTCGGGCGAGAGGCCCTCGTGAATTTTGAGCAGATCGTAGCCCGCCTTCTTGTGCTCCTGCACCAGTTGTCGCGCGTGCTCCGGCCCTTCGACCCGGTCTCCGAGATAGGCGGGACTCGCAGTGTAGATCGTCGGGCCGAGGATGTCGCCCTTGCGTATCCGGTCCCGCAGCTTGAACTGGTTCGGGTACCCAAACATGGTCCGGACCGTGGTCACCCCGCGCAAGACGTAGAGCGCGAGGTAGGCCTCGGTCACCTCCGCCGCCGTGGTCGGCGGTGGGATGTGCCCGTGCATTTCCGCCAGACCCGGCATGAGGAACTTCTCCCGGCCGTCCACCCGGACGGCGCCCGCCGGGATCGGGACCATCGTCGCCAGCCCGATCTCGGCGATTCGGCCGTCGCGGACGATTACCGTCTGGTTGCGGTCCGCCCCTCGCCGGGCCATGGACACGACGTTGACCCCCACGAACGCGACCGGCTTGGACGCGTCTTGTGCAACTGCTTTTCCAGCCGGCGCCGCAACGGCGAGAAGAGCGAGCCCCGCCGACACCACGCCGCGCGGTTGGATTTCTGACGGCTTCATGCCGATTGCCTCCTTCCAGAAACGAAGGTCTAGCCACTTCGCCTCTCCAACGGGAAAACTCGCCGGGATGCGCGGCAATTGAAAGGGCCTGCTGCCAACCAGCACGGCGACGGATTTAGTGGTCCGCAGGCCGCGCCGCGATCACCTGATGCCCGATGACGAGCAGGATCGTGGCGCCCGCCCGCAGGCTGCCGAGCACCGTGCCGCTGATCTTCGAGCGGCCGCTCCTTCGCCGGCGGTAACGGGTCGGGATTTCCCGGAACCGTAACCCGGCACGCGCAACCTTGATCTGCATCTCGACGGTCCAGCCGAAATCCCGGTCCTGCATGTCGAGCTCCCTGAGGACTTGAAGCCGCACGGCACGACAGGGAGCCAAGTCACTGAATCGCGCGCTCCAGATGGAGGAGATAAGGAAGCACGCGAGGCGGTTCCCCACGCACTGGAGGAACGTCAGGGCGCCGGGCTCTCCCGCCGCCAGCGTGCGGCTCGCGAGCATGAGATCGACGTCTCCCTCGACGACCGGCTTCGTGAGGGACGGGACGATTTGGGGGTCGTCGCTCCCGTCGGCGTCGAGAAACAGGACCACGTCGCGCGCAGCAGCATCCGCAAGCGCGGCGAGACCCGCGAGGCACGCGGCACCGTACCCTCGCTCGGGCTCCGCAACGACGGTCGCGCCAGACGCAGCCGCCACGGCGGCGGTGCGGTCGCGCGATCCGTTGTCGACCACGATAATGTTGAGGTCGGCGAGCGCGTTCAGATCGTGCAGGACAGCGGGAAGCGTCCGCTCCTCGTCGAGAGCCGGAATGATCACGTGAACGCGGGGGGTGGGCGATTCAAGCGCTGTCACGGTTGAGCTCTCAGGGCCCGACGGGGCGATGGACGCCGATCCTCGCATCGCTCGTACTCAGCGAAACGCTTGTCCTCGCCTGGCTCGCGCAGATCGAGCCGTTGCCGGTCCCGAAGCTGCTGCTGGGATACGGCCTGGCCTTCGCTGCATATGTGGCCCTGGTGCTGCTGATCAAGCGGGTCAGGACACCTCTCTGGGTCTGGTTCGTGGCGGCGCTGGTCCTGCGACTCCCATGGCTTTCGGCGCCTCCCTCCCTCTCGGACGACGCCTGGCGGTATCTCCACGACGGCCGTGCGCAGGTGGCCGGCGTCAATCCGTTTCTCCATCCGCCCGCCGCTCCCGAGTCCAACGCCTACTCCGGTCCCGAGCGCGGGCTGATCAACAATCCGGACCTGCCGACCGTCTACCCGCCCGCGGCGCAGATCGTGTTTCTCCTCGCCATGGCAATCTCCGCCTCGCTGCTATCGTGGAAGCTCGTGCTTCTCTTGTTCGATCTTGGCATCGGTGCCGCCGTGGCGCTACTGCTCCACTCAAGACGCCGACCAACGAGTTACGCCGCGATATACCTCCTGCATCCGCTCGCCGTCATCGAATTCGCCGGCAACGGCCATGTGGACGCGGTGGCGATCTTCCTGCTAATGCTGAGCCTCGCCCTCCTCCAACGGGAGCGTCTCGCGGCCGGGGCCACCATCGCCCTCTCCGTCGCCGCGAAGTACCTCGCGGCACCCCTCATCCCGTTCTTCGCCCGCGCAACAGCCGCACCATGGAAGCTCGTCGCGATCGCGCTCACAACGCTTGCCGCCGTATACCTCCCCTACGTTGGCGCACCACCGCTCGGGAGTCTCGGGATCTTCGCGCGCACGTTCGAGTTCAACGGCTCGCTCTTTTGGCTGTTGGCGCCACTTGGAGCGGTCCCCTCTCGGGCCATCTTGGGCGCGCTCCTGCTCGCCGGGCTCGCCTGGGCCTGGCGAGCCAGGTGGCCGACGGACTCCGTGACATTCTGGTGGATCGCCGCAGTGCTCCTGGGATCCCCGATCGTTCACCCATGGTACGTCGTGTGGCTCATCCCGTTCCTGGCATGGCGTGACGAATGGTGGGCATTGGTGTGGACTGGGACGGTGATGATCTCCTACACAGTGCTGTCGGAATGGCGGGCGGAAGGCGTGTGGACACTACCGACATGGGCGGCGGTGGTAGAGTATGTGCCGGTGTATGGGGCGTTGGTGATAAGAGGTGTCGGGTGGCGGGTGCCGGGTGCCAGGTGCCAGGCGTTTAGGTGTCAGATCCGAGTAGGTCCCGACTAGCCGCTTCCTGAATCCCTGACACCTGACACCTGGCACCTAGTGAATCATCCTCACATCCCGCGATCCGCGCGCAACGCCCGTCGCAACGCCAATCCCAAGCGCCACAGCCGTGACGGCACCCACGACCGGAAGGACCCAGACCACCGGGGCGGCGATCGCCGTGGCAGCGGCCCCCGCGATCACCGGGGCAGTGGGACGGTGCGCACGGTCCACGAACCGCAACCGCCCGTGTACGAAGCCCCGAACCTTGATGTGAGTGACGATCGCGGCGGCGCCGGCGATGAGTAGCTCGATCATTAGGAACTCCTGTCTACGCGTTCAGTTCCGGGACCCGAGTAGATCTAATCTTACGACGGGGCGGAGGGAGAGGAGGTTTCAGGTGCCAGGTGTCAGTCAGTTGCCGTGACGGGGGTGCATACTGGTACCTGACACCTGCCCTACCCCCCAATCGGCTGCCCCGCCGGCCGCTCCGGCACCTCCGACGGTGCGGTGATCCCTTCCGGCCGGTCTTGCCAGCGCAGAATGTCTTCCAGGGCGAGCGCGTTGTGCGCCGATTCCTCGGTATGCTCCTCGAGCCACGCCCCAAGCTCGGCGATCTTTGCACTCAACACCGCCCGTACCGCCGGGGTATTGCCCTTGAATCCCGCCTGCTCGATTAGGCGATCGAGCAGGGCTCGTTGCGCGACTCGCTGCACGGCGGCGTGATAGGTGTTCGCCGGCACCGGGGCGTACCAGGTGGCCGCGAACAGCGCGTCCGTTACTTCAGGGAGACCAGGATACTCTTGGCTCCGCGAGTGAAACTCGACCAGGCGCGCCATGCGTTCCGGCTGGAGCAGTAGACTCACCGTGAAATCTGCTGCCACGGCGGCCGCACCGAGCGGATCGAGTGTCGGGTTGGTTCGGTTCGCGAACGTCTCACCCGATGCCATTCCGTACGCACGGGGGGGGATGAGCGCGAGGACGCGCTCCGGAATGGCGAGAAACGACGGGGAGAGCGTCTCTAGCGCGGCGCCCAGGGCCTCACGCTGCCTCGCGCCCGGCACCACGACGACGGGTGTTTGGCCGTCGCCGCGCAGGGCAAAGCTATAGTCGGCACCGCCGATGCTGTGGATGGCGGCCTTCAACTGATAGCGGTGGTGCAGGTACAAAGGCACCAGCACCTCTTCGGCGCTGGCGAGCGGCTCGCCGGGACCCACGACGGGCTCGCCAAACGTGTCGAGGCCGATGCGCCGCACCTCGATCTCGTGTCGCAACGTTGCGATCGGGTCGGCGCCGTTGTCCCACAGTGCCGCCAGCGGGTGCGCCGCGCCATCCGGGCGGGCGTCCTGATCGGTGAGGTAACGCATTCCCCGAGTCAGGCCATCATGGACGATTGCCTCGAGTGCCTCCTCCTCGTCGGTGCCCGACGCGAAATCACTGTACAGCCACTTGACCGAGAGCTTGTCGTACTCGCCGATGCCCACTGCGTACGCGTCTGAGAGATCGATCGTGCCATCCGGCGCGATGCGCACTGTTGGCGCCGGATAATCCATGACGCTCGCCCGTCCGTAGGTGCTGGCGATGTAGTTGTGTGGAAACCCCAGGGTGTGACCCACTTCGTGGGCGGAGAGCTGCCGCACCCGCGCGAGCGCCATCTCGGCCGGCGTCGCTCCGGCTCCGACCTTGGCCAGATATCCGAAACCAGGCCCGTCACACATGTCGCAGCCACTCAAACTCGACCCGATCGGCGGCGCGAGCCCCAGGCCCAGCAGATTGTCCTGGCGCAGTCGCAGGCTCCCGAGATTCACGTTCCCTTTGAGGATCTCGCCGCTTCGTGGATCGACCACTGAGTTCCCGTAGGACCACCCGCGCGTGGACCGGTGAGTCCAGTGGATCATGTTGTACCGGACGTCCTGCGGGTCGGCGCCCTCCGGAAGGACCTCGACACGCAGCGCGTCGATGAATCCGGCTTCCTCGAACGCCTCGTTCCACCATGCACCGCCCTCGATGAGTGCGCTCCGCACCGGCTCGGGCGTTCCCCGATCCAGGTAGTAGACGATCGGCTCGATCGGCTCGGAACGGTCCGCACTCGGATCTCTCTTCTCGAGCCGGTAGCGGACCGCCCATCGATTGGTGAGCGGCTGATCGATGGGAGTGGCGTAGTCGTTGAACCGCATGCCGATGACCCCGATGCGCGGGTCGGTCTTTCGGGGTGTATACCCCGGCTCGGGCAGGCGAACCAACGAATGGTGTTGCCGGACGGTAATCGCCTCCCCCGACGGCGCCGTGCTCGACACCAGCTGACCGGGGTCCCGGGTCGTGAAGGTAAGCGACGCCTCAACCTCGGTATTGCGCGGGAAAGACCTGGTCCGCGGCATGTGCAGCACGCTCCGGCTTCTCGCGAGCTGGTAACCACCCTGGCCCCGCGCATCCAGGCGGCGAGCCACGCCGTGCGCGTCACGCAGGAAGAAGTCAGTTGCGTTGACCAGGACCCGGTCGTCCGTTTCGGCCTCAACGGTGAATCCCCAATGGGTCGACGGCGCGAAAGCGTCTGTTACTGCCCGCACTTCATCCGGGTCCGATGAGAGCGCTCGGTACCGATAGTTGGGCTCGACGAGGAGAACGGTTGGTCCGACCCGCCGGGCGACGAGGAGATGGGTACCGCCAAGCTGTCCGCGGTCGAGCCCGACTGGATTGCTGCCAATGCCCGACGCCAGAGACACCTGATAGAGGAATTCGCTCTCCCACCTGTCGATCTCCCAGTAGAGCTTCCCCTCGCGCTCATCCCAATAGAGGTCGAAGAACCCTTCGAGGTGGTCCATACCTCCGGTCTTCACCTCGATCGTCGGCGGCCCCTCTCGCTCCATATCGGGGATATCCTGGGACATGGCGGGCGGCGCAACGCCCCACAGCAGCAGTCCCGCAATCAAAGTCGGTATGCGACTCATTCCTCCTCCTTCGTTGTGACCCCGGATCTCTTGACCCAGGTGACCACACCGCCCACCGCCACCGCTCGAGCTAGGACATTCCGAAGGTGATCCTGTCCAATCGTAAGGACATTGCCCGGCACGCGGGAGGCTACCAAGCGCCGAACTCCAGCATACACAAACAGTTATCCGTTACAGCCGCCATGGCATGTCTCTGGCAACGCAAGCGGCGTTGGATTTGACGACCATCCTACTCCATCAACCCGGGAGTCGCACGCCATGCGAGCGGCAGTGGGCAGAACCGGATCGCGCGCGGGGGGAAGGTTCATCGCCGCACTAACGATTCTGGCAGCCTTTGGCTGCGGGCGGAAGGTCATGGTACCGCCGCGGCTCGATCTCGCACCTCACCGGCCGGTGGGGTTGGTCACGTTCACCATCGAGAGTGCCAAGGGCGCGCTCAACGTCGTCGCAACCGAGCGGTTCGCGGCCGATGTTTTTGCGGGCCAGAGCGATGTGGAGCTGCTCGAGCTCGGCGAGCTGGACGACGCTCTCGCGCGAATCGGAATGGATCGAATGGACCCCGAGGCAGCCAGCGCCATCGGCGAGGCGTTTCGACGTTCCTGCAGTCTTCGTAGGACACCTGATTGTATCCGACGCCAAGCCGCGAGCATCGCTGGCGAGGTTCCCCAGCATCAGTGCCACGGTGGACGTGGCGATGACGGTCCGGTTGTTCGCGACTGCATCGGGCGCAACGATCTGGAGCAACACCGCACGCACCACGGAGACGATCGCGGAGGTCGCGCTCGACAGCGGGGTCCCGTACTTCTCAGCCGAGGATCCCGACGAGGCCTATGGTGCGATGGTTGACGCCCTCGCATACGAGGTCACCAGGGACCTGCGGCCTACGTACGTGCGGCAGGAGTAGGAGAAGTGTCAGGTTCCAGGGACCGGGTTCCAGGGCAGTTCCTTCGGACACCTGGCACCTGACACCGGACACCTCTACTCAGTCGAGCCCGCCGGGATTTTCAGGAGCCACCCTTTTCCTGGGCGCTCCCACGGTGGCCGGCGGCCACCGTGTGTTCCTGAACGAACGTAGAGCAGTTCGCGACCCAGTACGCGAGAGCACCCCAAACGCCCGAGAGCAGAACGATGGCGCCCCAGAACCACGCCGGGGTTCCGAAGAGCAGTTGCGGCCGCGTGCGTGCGTCCCGCACGACGTAGAACGCGAGGCCAACGTGAACGATGACACGCAACGCGTTCGCCAACCAATGGAACCTCCACAGGAAGTCGAGGTCCCAGTGCCAACCGCTGAGTAGCAGCTCAAGCTCCATCGGCCGTCCTCCCGTAGTATGGCATGCGGGGTACGGGGCCCTACAGCCAAGCGCACCCTCCCTGCGGGATTGGACGGCGCTCGCTACCGGAAGGTTTCAGCGTGGGTGGGATAGCGTGGGTGGCGGGCCTGTCGCGTGTCAGGTGTCAGGGGGCGCTTCTTCTGGCACCTGACACCTGACACTTGCTCAGTCGAGGTCGGCTGGGTCTTCGACGCCGACGTAGTACGTGGACTGATTGATGACGTTGCTCAGCCTCACGTCGATGATGTTGTGGCCGGGCACGATCGTGATCAGGGGACTCGACCATCCGCGATTCGACCCAATGGGGTCGGCGACCACCTGAAGGTCGCGAGTGGCGGCAACGATCGTCTCCGGTAGCTCGAAGACGCTGGAGGTCAGTGACGACACTTGGCCGAGGCGGTAACGGCTGCCGCTCCGCAAAATGAAGATCGCCATATCGAGCCAATTGTCGTTCGTGATGTAGACCGTAGCGGCCGGCTGCACGCACACCTGGACGTCGTCGAAATCGTCTCCGGAGGCGAGTCGTGTCGCTTGCGAGCACCCCAACGCGCCCGACACCGTGGAAACCACGACCACGGTGTTCAGAAAAACTCGGCTCAGTGTCATAGCCACTCCAGCATGGAGGTCGAGCGCCGCCGGAAACCGCGGGTGTGCGATGGGCTCAGCGAACTGCTGTAAGATACCCCTTACGGCAGGATACGGTCCGTCCCCCTCGTCGTCAAACGCATGTGATCCCGATCACGTGTCCCGCTCAACGCCTCGTGGAACTTCGCCCCCCCGACTGTCGTTTAATACGCGTGGTTGGACAAACACGCTCTTACCCCTGGTGGGGAGGACACATGAAACGGCTCAGAGAGATCACCACGGTAACCATGCTCGCCTTAGCCGCCGTCGCCTTTGCGCCGGCCGCGGCCATCGGCCAGGCCGATGACGATGTGGACGCGGAGTTACAAGGCCCGCAGACGGTGCTCGTGCGAGTGACGAACTACAATCGGCTGGACATGACGGTGTACGCCGTCAGCGGCGGCGTGCCTTTCCGGTTGGGTCGCGTCATGACGAACAGCACCCGCAATTTCGACCTGCCGGAGATGGCGGTGAACCAAAACACGATCCAGCTCGTTGCCGACCCACTAGGTAACCTCACGAGCTACGTGACCGAGATAGTCTCCATCAGACCGGGGACCAAGATCGACCTAGTGGTCGAGGAGAAGCTCGACCACACGAGCCTGTGGGTCACAGATCGAGAGGTCTAGTCGCCTCACAGCCCGACGCTGGCGGCCGCCGATCCCTTCGAGGTCGGCGGCCTTCTTCTTGCCCCTGCACACTAGAGGTATGGGGAAAGCAGCCGAGCGAGCCCGTCCCGCAGTTTTGCCGGCAGCGATCGCTGGTCCAACTCGGCTGCGGTGACCTCCCGGGCCGCCCGTTGCCGTTCGAGAAATAGCTCCTCCAGCTGCTGGCCCAGCTGTTCGTCGTAACATTCCACGTTGAACTCGAAATTCAGGCGTAGGCTTCTCGGATCCCAGTTGGCGGAGCCGAAAAGCGTCCACACGCCGTCGACGATCATGAGCTTCGTGTGGTCGAACGGTGGCGGCGAGTAGAACACCCGGCACCCGCGCCGCAGCACCCGGGTGAGTTGAAACGTCGACGCCCATTTGACCAAGGGAAGGTTGTTCTTCACCGGGAGCAGAATGTCTACCTCGACACCACGCATCGCCGCGACGTTGAGCGACGTGATCAGTCCCCCGTCAGGCAGGAAGTAGGGCGTCGCTATGCGGACGGAGCGCTTGGCGGATGCGATCGCCCCGAGAATGATCCAGCGCAGCTTCTCGAAGTCCTCGTCGGGTCCGTCGAGGATACCACGTCCGGTGACGTCTCCGCGCGGCTCGATGGTGGGAAACCAGCGCTGTCCCCCGAGTGTCTCCTTGGTACTGAAGGCCCAGTCCTCGGCGAACGCTTCCATGAAGTGCGCAACGGCCGGGCCTTCGACGCGAAAGTGGAGGTCCTGTACCGGGCGGCGAGGTGACCATTCGAGCGCGTGCCCTTCCCGGATGTTCATCCCGCCCGTGAACCCGACCTGATCATCGACGATGAGCAGCTTGCGGTGGTTGCGCAGGTTCAGGAATGGGGCCCGCCAGGGAGCGAGCGTGGGAAGAAAGCGCGCCGTGCGAACGCCCCGGCCCCGGAGCGCCCCTACCATCGACGGCCAGGAATATCGCGATCCGGCTCCGTCGATGAGGACTCGGACCTCGACGCCTCGCCGGATCGCGCCCGCCAGGGCATCCGCGAACATCCAGCCCGCCCGGTCTCGGTCGAAGATGTAGGTGCTCAGCACCACCGACTGGGACGCCGCATCGATCGCTCCGATCATCGTTGGAAATACCGCGTCGCCGTTGAGCAACGGGGCAACCGCGTTGCCGTGCGTCAGGGGCCACCCGGTGAGCTCATCCCCTATTCTGGCCAGGGCCTTCAGGTAGCCTTGGGTCTCGACGAGCGGTTTCCCCCGCACGGGGACCGGCTCCAGGAGATGCGATGGCCCAACTGGCCGGTTTTCTTCCCGGAGCTCCGCAGCGTGCCGCTGAATTCGATTGATGCCGAAGACGCCGTACAGGACCGACCCGATTACCGGCACGAGCCAGACGAGGCCGACCCACGCGACGGCGGCGCGCGTGTCTCGCTTGGTGAGCACCACATGCCCGGACACGATGATCTGGAGCAGGACGCTCAACGAGCCCGCTACGTACGGCGAAGCACCCCGCGCCCTAGCATCCTCGGTTCCCACTCGACGGCGTACCCGGCTATACTCCTCCGGGTCACGACCATCGGATCGTCATTGACAGAGCCAACCAGGAGATTCGGGACCATGAACGAGCGCCCCTTGCACGGTCGCCGGTGGACCGTTGCACTGACGTTAGCGAGCCTTGCAGCCTGCACTGGTGGTGACACGGGAGAGGGTGGGGGTGGGGGTGAGCAGGCGAGTGCCGGGGACCAGCAAACCGGACGAATCGCCCTTCTCCTGCCCGAGAGGACCACGATGAACAAGACCGCACCGGAGTTGTTCAGAGTCAAATTCGAGACCAGCAAGGGCGATTTCGTCGTGGAGGTGCGCCGTGACTGGGCGCCGAACGGAGCCGACCGGTTCTATTACCTGGCAACCAACGGTTTCTACGATGACATCAGGTTCTTCCGAGTCATGGATGGGTTCATGGCGCAATTCGGATTGAGCGGAGATCCAAAACTGAACGGCGTCTGGAGAACCCAAACCATTCCCGACGATCCCGTTACGCAAACCAACGACCGCGGCTACATCACGTATGCCATGGCCGGACCCAACAGCCGGACCACGCAGGCGTTCATCAACTATCGGGACAACTCCAGCCTGGACGGGCAGGGGTTCGCCCCGTTCGGCGTCGTGGCCGAAGGGATGGACGTGATCGATGCACTGCACGCGGGCTACGGTGATGGCGCTCCACGCGGCAACGGGCCGAGCCAGGGTAAGATCCGCGCGGAGGGCAACGCATATCTGGATCGCGAGTTTCCGGAGCTGGATCGTGTCACTAAAGCCTCGCTGCTCCCCTGACGCGGATGGCGTTTACCGACCAGCTCTTCGACGAGGCACGGGACATCTGGGACGCTCAGTGCACCCATCCGTTCGTTCGAGGCCTAGGTAACGGTTCATTGGACGTCGAGCGTTTCAAGCGCTGGGTACTGCAGGACTACGTCTACCTGAAGGATTTCGCCCGGGTGTTCGCCTGGGCAACGGCGAAAGCGGACCGCCTAGACTCCATGGCTTGGTATGCCTCGGTGTTGAACCTGACGCTCAACACCGAGATGGCCCTACACCGGACGTATGCCGCTCGTTTTGGCGTGAGCCCAGAGGAGCTCGAGTCGCAGCGGGCGTGGCCGACGACGAGAGCCTACACGGATTTCCTGATCCGCGTCTCCGCCGACGGGGACATGGCCGACCTGGTCTCGGCATTGCTGCCATGCGCCTGGGGATACGTGCACATTGCAGGCGTCTTGGCGGCTGGTGATCCCCCAGAAGACCAGCGCTACGCCGACTGGATCGAGCAATATACCTCGGACGAGTTCGGGGACGCCGTCGATTGGCTGAAATCCGAGATGAACCGGCTGGCCGATGGGACAGGCGAGGAAAAGCGCCGGCGCCTTATCGACCTCTTCGTTCTCTCCAGCCGCTACGAGTGGCAATTCTGGGAAATGTGCTGGCACGGTGAGGATTGGAAGGTGTAGGATGCCCCGAATTGTCGGCGTCCTGTCGGTTTTAGCCCCGCTTGACATCGAATCGACCGACCTTCCTCTTCCCCGGCGGGCGACCCCTAACGGGTCCTGAACAGGTAGCTCACCTTCGCGAAGAACCCATCGTCGCGCCGAGTCAGCCCGTTGAACCGGAAGGCGGCGGTCTCCTCCAAGGTGCTACCATACCCTAAGAACACGACCGTGCCGGGACCCGGGCGGTACGAGAAGAGAATGTCGCTGCGGAACTCGTTGTTGATGCTGCCCGCCGCCGGACCGAGACGCGCCGCCGTGCCCGCTCCGTACACGATCGGCTGCTCGGTGCGGGGATCGCGCAACGCGTCTCGTTCCTGCGCGAAGTACTGGCCGACGTAGCGCACGAAAACCGACCGGCTGACCTGGTACTCCAGCTTGATCCTGGGAATGTTCGCCACCGAGAAACGCGTGCGGTCCCGCCCGCGACGGATCCGCTGATGTACCCAGCGCCCATCGATCCGAATGGCCGGCGTGGGCTTCCACTGCAACTCGAGCTGAGCGTCCAGAGAGAGACCCCGGGTGGGCTCGGCGAAGACCGCGGTCGATCCGTAACGCGCCGACCCATTCAGAGTAAGTGCACGGTTCGGTGTCGAAAAATTGGCGCCGATGCTCCAAAGGTCGTTCACGCCGTCGGGTACCGTAAAGGCCAGAGTATCGGGAAGTGATTCGACGCCGAATTCATCATAGAACGCCGCGTCAAAGTCCGTACGAGCGTGCCTCCAGTTCATGCCAACGCTCCAGCCGCCGCGGAGCGTCGCAAACCAGTCATTAGAGAAGGTCCCCTCAAGAAACCCGCCCTCGTCAAAGAACGAGCGGTGACTCCACGTCGCCTGCGGCCCGAAGAACGTCGTTACCTGTTCGACGAGCGCCCCGGGCGCACCGTACCAGGTAAACCGGTTGAAGAAATTGCCCTGGACCACGCCGGTTCGTGGCACGAAGCCACTCTGGCTCGCAAAGTCCTCACTCAGCCCCTTGATCTCGCCGTGGTTTCCGTAGGAGCGGCCCGTTCGGTCGAACAGCGTGAGCTGCCAGAGCGCGCCATTCCGGGTTCCGAGCCCGTCGCGGGTCCACGAGGTGGCAACCTGCACTTCGGAAAACCAGATCCCCCCCCAGATGAGCCGGGCGTCGGCCGCGGCGACGCGATTGAAGTGCCCACCGTCCTGTCGGTCGGTATAGACGAGGCCCAGGGTGGACGAAGCTCCAAGATCGCGACGGACGCGGAGGAGGTTGACTAGTGGGTGTGCATTGTCCGCCGAGAAGTCTCGGTCGTCCACGGCAAACAGATAGCCGACGTTGGTGCGACCGGCTTTACCGGTGAGCTTCACACCGGCCAGTGGAGCGACTACCCGGCGCGTGTAGATGAGCGCGTTGGGTGAATCGAACTGTTCCAGTCCTTCGAGAAAGAACGGCCGCTTTTCCGGAAAGAACAAAGCAAACCGCTCGTTCGCAGTCACCTGTCCGACGTCCGCCTCGACCTGGGAGAAGTCGGGATTGGCGGTACCGTTGATGCTCAAATTGGTGGTCAGGCCCCATGAGACCGTGCCGCCCAGCTGCGGGTCGGTGTCGTAGGAGTACCCCGTGGCCCCCGGAGCGCCGTTTACCCGTGTGGTCAGCTCGGGATTCGCGGTCAGGACCAGCCCGCGCTCGATGCCGGTGATGCCCTCGACCGTTCCGGACTGACCGAGGAAGGAGGCGCTCGCCCGTACCGCCGGCGTCCAGGTGTTCTCGTACCCATTGTGTTGCGTCACGCGAACGACTTGCAGACCCCAATCCTGGGGATCAATGCTCTGAAATCGAATGCTCTTGAAGGGTATCCGGACCTCGACCTCGTATCCATCCTCGGTAAGCCGGCCCCGGGATTCGTAGACGAAGTCTGGATTGATGTCGATCACCCCGTCGAACCGGCCGCCGGACCCCGGGCCACCCGCAGCGCCCGCCTGGCCCTCGGACCGGACTCCGTCCTGCTGTATGCCAAAGGGATTGACAGCGAACATGAGGGCCCGCCGCCGGTCGTTGAACGCATCCAGCAGAATCTCGATACGGTCGTCCTGGTCGATCTTGTCGCGGTCGGACAGGGTCGCGCGCACCACCAATCCATGGGCCTCGAAGGCGCGAATGCCGAAGTAGATCGCCTCCGGCGCGTACCAGACCAGCACGTGGGTCGAATCCTCGGCCGGGCGACCATCCACTGGGCGGTATTGCGAGAAGCCCGTGAGCACGGTCGCGGACTGCCAGACGGTCTCATTCAGCACACCGTCTACGACGGCGCGATTCTCGATCCTCGGGACGGTGGCGTTGAGTTCCCCGCTCCGGCCGTGGAAGGCCTGCGGGCTAGCGGTCGCGACCTGCGTGATGGCAGTCAAAAGGGTCAGGAACATCGGGGAACGGTACAGAGGCGATGAGCCCGGCGGCAAGGGGTCTCTTGACCACCGAATGCGGCGGCCGCGTCTTGACGCCGCAGCGAAAGGCGCCTATTACGGGAGTCCGCCAACCCACCTCTACTGACCCGAGGCAATGGCTGACATCTATTCCGTACTCGACCGGCATGGGGTTCGCTACGAGCGGTGCGATCACCCGGCCGTTTACACCGTGGCCGAGGCGGCGCGGCTGGTGCCGGACCTCCCCGCCACGCACACGAAGAATCTTTTCTTGCGCGACAGGAAGGGAAAACGGCATTTCCTGATCACGCTCCCAGCGGAAAAGCAGATCGACCTGCGCTCGCTCGAGCCCATCCTGGGCTCGACGAAGCTGAGTCTCGGATCGCCCGAGCGCTTGCAGAAACATTTGGGGATCGAGCCGGGGGCCGTGTCCCTGCTTGCGATCGTGAACGACGAGGCCGGCGCGGTCGAAGTCTTCATCGACGAAGACCTGTGGCACGCCGACGCGTTCCAATGCCACCCCCTGGTCAACACCTCGACCCTCGTGATTCAGCGCCAGGACATCGAGCGGTTCTTGGCAGCCACGCGACACCCGCTCAAGCTCGTGAAGATCCCACCGCGGCAGCCATGAACTGAGCTATCGCACGTGTCGTGGACGAAGGCGTCCACCGACAGCGAGACACTTGATCGGCCCATCATTCGCGAGCTCCCCGAATTCATTCCTGACCCATGCGTGCCGATACCAATGAAACGGAGGTACGTGCGTCCTGGACCGGGTGGTCGAGCGCCACCGCGCTCCGGGTCGGCGCCTCGCCTCGAAGTACTTCAGCCGGGGGCGTCAAAATGAGCAGCGAACGTCACCAGTATCCGTCACAGGCACAGGCACCCACGCCACGATTGGCTGCGGGCCGGAACGTGAGAGTGACGCCATGATCTCCCACGCGCGAAGTGATGCCGCTCCGGTGTGGGACCGCGAGGGGCTCCTCGACAAGGTGGGCGGGATCGAAGAGCTAATCGGGGAGCTGATCGAGTTGTTTCTGCGCGACGCGCCGGGCCGGATCGTGGCGATCGGGGAGGCCCTCGACGCCGGGAACTGCGACCTGGCGTGGCGAGAAGCCCATGGCCTCAAGGGTGCGTGCGGAAGTTTGTCAGCAGAAGCGATGGGCGCGGCGGCCGCAAGTGTGGAGCGGGAGGCGCGTGGGGGGAAGCTGGAGCTAGCCCGCGCCGGATTCACGACGCTAAAAGAGGAATACGACAGACTCGCAGATACGCTGTCGGCCTGAGGCCGGCCGCCCCACTAACCCTCGTCGGCCGCCGCCACCGCTGGCTGCCCAGCGTGAGACAACCTGAGGCCGACGGCCAACTGCTCGCCGCCTTCCGTCCGCACTGGTACGGACAGGTCCCAGTCGGGAGGGTCACCCTCGCCCACCGGGAGTGGCTCGACCGATCCCGGATGCATCGGGATGCCTCGCGCGCCGACCGCTTGCTCGATCCGCGCCCCGATCGCGTCGACGAGCCGGTTCAGGACCGGGCCGTCCGACCCGCCATCGGAACCGGCCTCAGCGTCGCCTGCCTGGACTTTCTTGCCGATTTCTGCGGCGTCCGCCTGCGTTGCGTAAATGCCGAGCGTCAGCGACAGGCCATGCTCGTCGCTCGTCAGCTCGACTATCGCGCCTTCCTCAGCCGGGACCGGGGTGTACTCCGCGGGATCGACTTGTTCCACGTCTTCCGACGTCATTACCCCGATCGTCTGCCTCGCGGCCTCGACCAGCGCCGGTTCCAGCGCGTGGCGGCTGATGGCTCGAAGCAACGTGAGGGCATCAGGAGCCCCCAGTATCCGCTCGCTAACCTGTCTCAGCAGGCCTTCCGGTTCGAGCGACTTGTTGATGACACCGTCGAACGCCTCGTCATCGAGCCTTACATCGTCGGCGTCATCCGCGATTAGAAACACGCGGGGTGGTTGCTTCTGGTCGTTGGCCTTGATGGTCCGCGCGACTGCCTTCTCATCGAGCAGCTCGAGCCCTTTCGCCAGCCAGACGATCTCTGGTCGCTTCTCGAGATACAGCCGCACGGCGGACGGCCCTCCCTCCGCGACGACGACTTCGAAGAACGCGTCGAGCGTCGCACCCGTAAACGCCAGGAACTCGGCATCGCGGTCGGCAACGAGGAGCATCTGCCGTGAGAGCCCGTCGGGATCGCCGGCGGCGGCATTCCGGCCGGCCCGCAGCTCGATAGCCGCCATCACCGATTTGAGCCGGTCGCGCGCCTCCTCGAGCGAGATGGGCTTGAGCAGGTAATCCACGACCCCCAGGCTGAGCAGCTTGAGGACCATGGACCGCTCGGAGCCAGCGGAAATCGATACGACGGGGAGATTGGCATATTCCGGAGTGGCACGGAGGGTTTCGAGCACCGCCACGCCGTCCATGATTGGCATCACGACGTCGAGCAGCACCAGATCCGGAGATTCTCGCTCGATCGCCTCGAGTCCCTCGACCCCGTTCTTGGCCTCGATGACCGTGCTCGAGAAGTGACGTTCGAAGATACGCCGAAGCATCAGTCTCGAGGTGGCTTCGTCGTCGATGACCACGACCTTCATTCGTGCCGGCCCCGCTCTAGAATGACTGAATTGAAGCGCACCGCCGATCGACGGCCGCACCGTCCTGCGAGGAGTATCGGCGAAACTGGCGGATTCTGTAGCCGCGCATTCGCTGCGACCCGTCGGGTGGATATGAAACCGTCACGGGACCCGAAGTGTCTGATCTGGGGGGGCGTTCACGCTGCGCGGTACCCAGGATTAGATTTCCCGCGCCCGCCAAAGGCGCGGGGCGTTGGCCAGCGCGCCGTAGTTGAAACATCACGAGCCCTGCGGACGTACCTGTCTACTGGAAAACGCTAACTATCGGGCTCGGTGGCACCCCGCGTCAGCGTCGTCTCGACCACTAGCAAATCCGCCGCTCGCGCGGATCCGCCTCAAACTGTGGAGGTTCCCCAACATGTACCGACTTCGGTCCGTCGGGTGGGTCGCTGGGTCCATTGCGCTCGTTGCCGTCCTTCCAGGCATAGCGGGCGCCCAAGCGAACGAGATGCAAAGTCTGCGCACGCCGAAACTGGGCGGGAGCGACAATATTCATGTGCTATCACACATCCCCCTCGGGGGATGGTCGCAGGTCATGGACATCGAGATGGAGCAGGAGCTGAGCCGCCCGTTCGTGTTCGTGGCTCGCGCCGACTTCCCCTCCCAGGATTCCCCCGTATTCGAGAGCTCAAAAGGCGTCGATATCATCAGCATTCGGGATCCCAGTATGGCCGAGGTCATCTATTCCTGGCGTATCGAGGATCAGGAGCTCCACAATCCACTCGGCGGGATGGACAACAAGTACTTCAAGCTGAACGGGCGCTACTACGACGTGCAGTCGATGCAGTTCTTCCAGGGTGGGCCCGACCTGGACGTCGGTGCGGTGGTGCTCGACGTCACTAGCCTCCCGGATCCAGCGGGCATTCGCGAGGTGGGCCGTGTTCGCGCAGCTGATACTCCCGGCGGGTTCCACAACATATTCGCCTACAAGCATTCAGACGGTCGGGTCCTGCTCTTTACGACCACGAATGGGCCGCATGCGAACGTATACGACATGGCTAGATTCGTGGGCGGGGCCTCCGACAACGCGCTCATCGGCCGCGTCCCCGTACCCGAGACCCAGGGAAGCCCGTTCAGGGCTTATCACGACATGTACGTTGGATACGATCCAGCCACTCGCCAGGACAAATTCTACGGCGCCGGCCTTTCCGGGTACTACGTATTTGACGTCTCCCAGCCGGATTCACCCGAGTTGATCACATCCATCACGGGCACCGCGGGCATGTTCATCGCCCACACGATGACCCCCACCCCGGACGGCCGGTACGTGGTGACTGAGATGGAGTACCAGTACACGCCGCTTCGGATTTTCGACCTCAAGCCAGGACTCGATGGCGAAGTGAAAACCATCTCGCGTCCAGTGGGAGCGTGGCTAGCATCCTGGGACGGCAACCCGCACAACCACGAAGTGCGTTGGCCGTACGTCTTCGTGTCCGGTTATATGGATGGCCTACAGGTCTTCAACATGATGGACCCAACCAATCCCTACACCGTCGGCTACTATTACGCGTGCGACTGCACGCTGCCAGCCGGGAAGGAAGGGGCTGGTTTCGTGGGTGGTATGAACGGGAGTTTCGGTGTGGACGTTCGAAACGCCGACGGGTTGATCGTGCTCAGCGATCGGCAGACGGGGTTCTGGACGTTCAAGATGGACGGGTTCGACGGGTGGAACGGCCACCAGTGGGGGATGCCAAACGTCTCGTCGGCGCAGGACTGGGATAACGGGCCGGACGGAGCGGCGGCGCGAGTCAGCTGAAGGCTGGCCCACCCCCTCCCCGCACCACCGAGCGAGCAGCAAAAAAAGGCCCGGCCCACATGCCCTTCGCGAATCTGAGTGGAGTGGCCTGCTCGCTGCTTACCCTGGTGGGGCAGAACGGGGCGCCCCCGCTTACCCAGACAGGAGACCATTCATGCGAATCGCGATACTCACCGGTATTCTCGCGTTTACACTACCCCTCGACGCGCAGCAACAGGCCAGGACCCTCAAGGAGCCCCACACTGGCGGCAGCCCGAACATTCACGTGGCTGCCCATGTTCCACTCGGCGCGGGTGAGACGGTGTCCGACATCGAGATGGAGCAGGAGTTGAGCCGACCATACGTCTATCTGGGTCGGTTCGCCTTCGGGCGCTCCGGCACGCCGGCTGTGGGGGTCGACGTGGTCGACATTGGGAACCCGGATGCGGCGAAAGTCATCTATCGCTGGCGAATCGAGAATCAAGAGCTGCATCTCGGTGGCGGACTCGACAACAAATACTTCAAGCTCCGCGGCCGGTACTACGACGTACAGTCGACGCAGTTCCGACCCGGCGGTCCAGACGGAGAAGTCGGTGCGGTCGTACTCGACGTTACGGGACTGCCCGACACCAGCGCGGTCCGCGAGGTGAGCCGGATTCACGCTCCCGACACACCGGGCGGCTTTCACAACATCTTCGCCTATAAGCATTCGGACGGACGAGTGCTGCTCTTCGCAACCACGAACGGGCCCCACGCGAACGTGTACGATATGGAGCGGCTTCTCGCGGGACAGGCCGATCAGGCTTTGGTTGGCCGCGTGCCGGTTCCCGAGGTCCCCGGTGCCCGCATGCGCGCCTATCACGACTTCTACGTCGGGTACGACCCGGCCACGCGCCAAGACGAGTTCTACGGCGCCGGCCTATCGGGTTACTTCCTGTTTGACGTTTCCGATCCGGCTGGCCCGGAGCTCATCACGTCGATTACCGGAACAGCGGGGATGTCCATCGCGCACACCATGACGCCTACGCCGGATGGCCGGTACGTCGTAACGGAAATGGAATACCAGTACACGCCGCTCCGCATTTTTGATCTCAAGCCGGGTCTCGACCGCGACGTGGAGACCATCTCGCGCCCCGTCGGAGCCTGGCTCGCCTCGTGGGATGGCAACCCACACAATCACGAGGTGCGCTGGCCGTACGTGTTCGTCTCCGGATACATGGACGGGCTACAGGTGTTCAACATGATGGATCCCTCGAACCCGTACACCGTGGGCTACTACTACACGTGTGGCTGCTTGCTGCCCGAGGGGGCAGGTGGCGCCGGCGCCGTGGGTGGCATGGACGGGGCCTGGGGCGTCGACGTGAGGAATGCCGACGGCATGATCACTATCAGTGATCTGCGGACCGGCTTCTGGGCGTTCAAGATGGACGGCTTCGACGGCTGGAACGGACACCAGTGGGGGATGCCGAACGTGTCCTCGGCCCAAGACTGGGATAACGGGCCCGACGGGGTGCCGGGGCCGACGCGCGTGAGCGCGCTGGAGTGAGCGGGACCCTTCCCCTCCCAGCCCAGGGAAACGGGTGGACTTCACTTCATGGAGATATGCACATGGCGCAACGCAAGATCGGAACCACAATCGCATCTCTCGTACTGCTCGCCATCATCGCGGGGCCACTGTCGGCGCAGGAGAGCGTCATGAAGAGCCTGCGGGAACCCCACATCGGTGGGAGCCGGAACGTGCACGTACTGTCGCACATTCCCCTCGGTGGCCCCGGCACCACGGCCGATATCGAGATGGAGCAGGAGCTGTCCCGACCATACGTCTACGTCTCCCGGCGGCTCGTCCCGTCGGGCGTCGACATGATCAGCATCAAGGATCCCGACCACGCCGAGATCATTTATTCATGGCGGATCGAGAACCCGGGGCTTCATCGCGGCGCAGGCTCCGTCGACAACAAGTACTTCAAGTCGCGGGGAAGGTACTACGACATCCAGGCGGTTCAATTCCGGGCCGGGGGTCCGGACACCGACTTGGGCGCCATCGTCTTCGACGTTACCGGGCTCCCGGATCCCTCGGCGGTGCGGGAGGTCGCGCGAATCCGCACGCCAGAGCGGCCGGGAGGATTTCATAACATCTACGCCTATAAACACTCTGACGGCCGGCCACTTTTGTTCGCCACCACACAGGGCGCGACCGCCTATGTCTTCGATCTCGACCGCGTCGTGGCGGGCGAGGGGCGTCGGGCGCTCGCGGGTCAGGTCCCGATACCCCAGCCCGACCAACCCTCCCGCCGAGGGTATCACGACTTTTACGTCGGGTATGATCCGGCGAGCCGGCAGGATCGGTTTTACGGCGCGGGTTTGGGTGGTTACCACGTCTACGACGTGACATCGCTCGAGGACCCCAAGCTCCTCGTGTCGCTGACCGGAATCGCCGGAATAACGAACGGCCACACGTTCACGCCGACTCCGGACGGACGCTACTCCATCACGGAGGTAGAGTACCAGTACTCGCCGCTCCGCCTGTTCGATCTCAAGCCCGGGCTGGACGGCGAGCGGAGAACCATTTCCCGTCCCGTCGGCGCATGGGCCGCTTCGTGGGACGGGAACGCCCACAACCACGAAGTGCGGTGGCCCTATGTGTTCGTATCGGGCTACATGGACGGTTTGCAGGTGTTCAACATGATGGACCCGACCAACCCGTACACCGTGGGCTACTACTACACGTGCGACTGTATCCTCCCGGCCGGAGCAGCGGGCGCCGGTCAGGTAGGCGGGATGGACGGCGCGTGGGGTGTCGATGTCAGAAACGCGGACGGCATGGTGGTGCTCAGCGATCTCAAGACCGGTTTTTGGGCGTTCAAGATGGACGGTTTCGACGGTTGGAACGGCCACCAGTGGGGGATGCCCAACGTGTCCTCGGCCCAAGATTGGGATAATGGGCCGGTAGAGGCGTCGTCGCAGGTGAGTTAACAGGCGGCAGGTTCCAGGTGCCAGGCGCCAGGTGACACCCCTGTCCCCACTGGTACCTGGAACCTGAAACCCGACACCCGAGTTCGGTCAGGCCATCATCTCCGGCAAGTGCGTCCGCCACCAACTGGCGGCGCGATCGCGATCCCAGGAATCGGAATCGTTGACCGCGGCGAGTCGTTCGAGCACGTCGGCGGCGCTGGGCGGCCGGTTCTCGCGCTTCTTCTCGAGGCACTCGAGGATGAGCTGGTCGAGCGCCGCTGGAACCTCCAGCTCCGTCTGCTGGGATGGGGGAACCGGTGCCTCGTTGACGTGCGCCAGAACGACCTTCATCGCGTTGTTCCCCTCGAAGACATAGCGACCGGTCAGGAGCCAGTACGCCACGCACCCCAACGCGTAGAGATCCGCGCGGCCGTCGATCGTGGGCTCTCCTAACGCGATCTCCGGCGCCATGAAGGCTGGCGTGCCGGCGGCGGTGTTTGCCGCCGTGAGCTGTGTCTGCGCCCCTTCGCCCCTGTTCAACTTGACCAGCCCGAAGTCGAGCACCTTGACGAAATCACACTGCAACCCCACGCGACAGATATAGATGTTCGCAGGCTTGATGTCCCGGTGCACGAGACCGTTGTGGTGTGCCTCTGCTAGCGACTCGCATACCTGGCGGAGGAAATACAGGATTCTCGGATACGGAACCGGCCCGTGCTTCTCCACCAGGTTCTGCAGGTCGAGGCCGCGAAGGAGCTCCATCACGTAGTAGAGCGTTCCCTCGCTCGTGACGCCGAACTCGTGCAGCTCGACCGTGTTTGGTGAAGAGAGCGCAGCGGTCGCCTGCGCCTCCCGCTCAAAACCGCCGGATGATCTGCTGCTTTTCCTCACCGCTGTCGCCCAGCGCCTCGGGTCGAATCAGCTTGACGGCTGCCGGACGAGCGAGCAGATGGTGTTCGGCCCTCCACACCTCGCCCATGCCGCCCTGGCCGAGCCGGTCGACGAGCCGGTAACTCCCCATCTGCCTCGCCCGGCTCACGTCGGTGCCGAGACCGTAGATGATGCGCGAGGCAAACACTGCTATCCCGACAGAGATGTAGTTGGGGAAGATGAGCTGAAACAGCACCGGCCCTGCCGGCAACTCGGAACCCTGCGCCGCCAGGAGTAAGTACGCGAACGGACGCATCGACGCCGCGCCCATGGCGGCGAGGAAGGTCTTGCCGGGCGTAGAGGGCACGATCAGCGTGAAGAACACCATCCACACGCAGACCCAGGAGATCCCGTTCACCTGGGTGACGTCAGCGACGCCGGCCCTCCAGAAGAGGATGGGGATCTCGATGCCAGCCGCCGCGATCACCTCGTATATGAGGCCAAGATCCAGGAGGAGCAATGCCGGAATCCGGGTGCCCCGCACGGCAAAGTAGACGCCTAGCGAAAAAACGATAAACGCCGCGGCGACAACGTCGTGCGACCACGTCATCTCGCCCGGGAGGACGTGCAGCGTGGACACCCGGCTGGATCCGTATGCCAGCAGATACACGGTGGCGTACACGAGGGCCGCCACCCCCAGACGGTGCGATGCCTTGCGGACGAGATCCGGCGGGAGCCCATGCGACACCGCGCGGGAGTCGATGGCGCCCGTGAACAGCGGATCGGTCTTTCGGTGGATTTCGCGATTCATGCAGTACGCTGCGACTTGCTGGCCAGGATGACATACCGCGCCGTTGCTTCAGCCATCATCTCCATCCCGTGCCCCTGCGACGTCGAGCAATCGCAGGTGGGCTCGTCGCAGCGACCAGAGTCCAAACGCGCTGATGCTCACGAAACTCAGGAAGTGATACCCTATCGCGTACGAGACGGCACCCACCCTGTCTACGCCGTAGAGCTCGAGGGCCAGTCGGCTGGCCGCCTCGAACGGCCCGAAGAACCCCGGCGAAGACGGCAGGGCCACACCGAAGCTCACGAATCCGTTCAACAGCAAGGCCGACCCCACCGGTGCGTCGATGTTGAACGCCAATAGACCGAACCAGAACGACAGCGTGTTAACGGCCCAAGCCAAAACCGTCCACCAGAGCACTCGAACTACTTGCCCCGGGTTGCGAAGCACACCAAAGCCAGCGATCGCCCCGCGCACGACTGCTGCCCCTTTTTCCTCCCAACGGCGAGGAAGGAGCCAGCGAACGAGGCGGGTCGCCGCCCGCGCCGTGCGCTCGGGAGCTGCCGCCGCAACCACGGAGACGAACAGAAGGCAGCCGGCCAGGAGGCCCAATCCGCGCACGATGACCAGCACCGCGGTGCCCTGCCCCGCGCTCAACTCGACCTCCCCTCCGAGGAATGGAATCGCGAGTAGGCCCAGAATGATGGCGGCATCTAGCGATCGCTCCAGCACTGTAGCCGCCGTCACGGTACTCAGTGGCACGCCAGTCAGGCGGGCGCCAGCGTAGAGCCGGGCGACCTCGCCGACCCTGGCGGGAATGATGTTGTTCGCTAACGCACCGATCGCGCTCGCGTGCCAGAGCGGCATCACCCCGGGACGCCGATCGCCCGTGCGGAGCACGGCGGACCATCGAATCGCCCGCACGAATAGCTGCAGCACGGCGGTCGCCGTCATGGCGAGTAGCGGCAGTGGCCTGGCGGCGCGGAGGTGCGCGATCACCTCGCGCGCCGAAACGTCGCGGAGCACCCACCAGAGCAACAGCACGGTAACCGCTAGTCCCAGGATTGAGATCGTACGGGAAAAGCCAGTACGGGACGCGCGTCGCGAGGTCACCTCGGCCCAGTCCACTCAAGAAAGGTCGCGGGAGGCGTGAGTGTGGGTGTCGCGAACGGTTGGGTTATTCGCATCGCCAGTTCAGACGCCTCCCACCGCCCGGAACACGTCGGTGAGGAGCCACCAGATTCCCACCGTGAGGATCGCGCCGGGTATTACGTAGCGAAGCCACCGGTACAGCCAGAGCGGTGCCGGTCCGCCGCCGGGAGCTGACAGCGCCGCGAGGGCGTCGGCCCGATGCAATGACCAGCCAACCGTTACCACGGCGAGCAGTGACCCCAGAGTCTGCATTCCCGAGCCGAAGATGAGGTCCCACGGGACGAAGATGCCCATGTTCGCCGTGGGAGGGACCGAGAGCACGAACACCGCCCCGGCCATGATCCAAATCGCTTGCCGCCGCGCAAGACCGGTGTTGTCAGTGATCCCAACGACCAACACCTCGAAGGCGGCGATTACGGACAGGTACGCCGCGCTGAAGAGCCCACAAAAGAACAGCAGTCCAAAGAGCCATCCGCCCGGGATGCGGTCGAAGACTGCCGGCAATGTAGAAAAGGTGAGTCCGGGACCGCTGGCCGGCTCGAAGCCCAGAGCAAAGACCGCCGGAAAGATCGCCAGCCCCGCGAGCAGCCCGGCCGTCGTGTCGCCGGCTGCGGTCCAAATCGCATTGAAGCGAATGTCGTCTTCACGGTTGAGATACGACCCGTAAGCCACCATGAACGTGCCGCCAAGGGACAGAGAGAAGATCGCCTGGCCCATGGCCGCGAGCATCACCCTCGGGGTCAGGTCGGCGAAGTCGAACTTGAAGATGTACCAGCGCACTCCTTCCGCGGCCCCCGGCAGGGTCAGCGACCGGACGATCAAGATGAGAAGAACGACAAAGAGCCCCTGCACGATGACCTTGCTCACCGATTCGATGCCGGCGCGGAGGCCGCGGACCAGCACCGCCACACAGGCGAGGATCACGAGGCCCGTGCAGACGAGCTGCAGGACGAAAGAACGAGGCTCGAACCCCGTTGCGGGTGGCAAGATAGAGGACGATTGCCACGGGAATTGCGCGGAGCGCGCGATCTCGCCGGCGGCGTAGTACAGCACCCAGCCGACGACCGCCGTGTAGTATGCCGCGGCCGCGGTGAGGACGAAGAACAGGAACCACCCCACCTGGCGACCGAATGGAAGCCCCCCCCGCGCGAAGGCACCGACCGTTCCCTTACGCGTGTGCCGACCGAGAGTCCACTCCGCCATTAGGGCCGGAATTCCGATGACGATCACCACCAACACGTAGAAGGCGACGAACGCCGCACCGCCGAACTGGCCCACCATGTAGGGGAACCGCCAGACGTTGCCCAGGCCAACCGCAACGCCGATCATCGTCATGACGAGACCGAACGTGGACCCGAATGTCTCCCGGTTCTTGACGGAACTCACGAGAGATTTACTTTGTAGTGCAAAGTACTTGATACTGCTTAGGCATGTGGCTCGTAAGGGCTGGAATCGGTAGGGCGGTCGCGGCGGGCGATCCGCGCCGATCGCAAGGCCGCAATGTCGATCCGGGATGGCGAGATGTCCAGGGCAGACTCAAGACAGAGCACGCCGCCCGCAGCTGTGACACGAAGAGGTGCCGATGAGTTTTGGACTGGCGATCATGCTGCTGGCCACCGTCGGGTTGTTATCGCTGTCGGTCGCAACCGTTCGCGCCATCGCGATGAGCCGGATGCGCCGCGCCCGCGCGACCGGGCGGGCCGCTGTCACCCTGCTAAGTGTATACGGTGCCATCCTGCTCGCCGTCTCGCTTGGCAGCGAGCGGCGCGTTCTCGGGCTCAACGAGCCGAAGCGATTCTGCGGGTTCTACATCGACTGCCATGTAATGGTGTCGGTGACCGGCGTCGATGAAACGAGAGCACTGGGAAACCGCGAGGGGGTCGTCACCCCACAAGGATCGTTCTACCTGGTAACGCTCACCATCTCCAGCGATGCGAGGCGTGCACCGATGCGGCTGGACGATCCAGAGATCGTAGTCGAGGACCCCGCTGGCCGCCGGTTCCCACGGTCGGCCGCGGGCCAGCGCGCGCTCGAATACACTCGGGGCCCGCAGCCCGACCCAAATCAAGTCGTAGAGGCCGGCGCCAGCTACAGTACCACCTTGGTGTTCGAGGTGCCCGAACAGGTCTCCGAGCCGACGCTGATTGTGCGTGAGTGTCACTGGCTCACTCGGCTCTCCGAGCTGTTCCTCATTGGCGACGAAGACAGCCTGCTCCACGAGCCGGCTGTCTTCGCGCTCAGCTTCCCGTCCAGGGGGTAGCTAGGGCTTCCGAGCTTCAATGAATGCGCCAACTACCTCGCCGCCACCAGGGTCGGTGGACTGGCAACAGCCGCTGGACGACCCGTCGTCCGCCGTGGGTGTCCCGGTAGATCGGTAGACATGCGTTGGCCTGATCGCGATATCCTCAAAGCCGGCCTCTTCCAGGTAGCCCCTGAACTCGTCTTCCGAAAGCGCCCCTGCTATGCAACCGACCCACCTCTCGGTGTCGCGTCGAACCTCCTCGGGCAGGTTCCCCCGGACGATGATGTCGGACACCGTGAACCGCCCGCCACGCCGAAGCACCCGAAAGGCCTCTCGGAGCACCCGCGGCTTATCCGCCGACAGGTTAATCACGTAGTTCGACAGCACGATGTCGACCGATTCGTCAGGCAGAGGCACGTTCTCGATCTCGCCCCTCAGGAACTCGATGTTCTGGACGCCTGCCTGGCGCTGGTTCGTGCGCGCCAACTGGAGCATCTCGTCGGTCATGTCCAGCCCGTACACCTTCCCACCGAGCCCAACAGCCTTTGCGGCGAGAAACGCGTCGATCCCGCCGCCGGACCCCAGGTCGAGGACAGTCTCGCCGAGCTGGAGCCGGGCTCCAGCTGTCGGATTCCCGCTGCCCAGCGAGGCGGCCACGGCAGCTCTCGGGATGTCCGCCACCTCGGCGACGCCGTACGACCCGCCTGGCGCCGCGCCGCACCCGCACTCCGCCGACCCACAGCAGGAAGTTCCGACATTCCCCTCCGTGAATTGGCGAGCGACTTCGCCGTACTTCCGCTGGACGGCATCCTTAATTGCATCGTCTTTCATGCTTCGCCCCCGAGTTAAATCAATATTTATTGATGTAAATGGACAAAAAACTCAGCAGCAGCCGGAGTCCGCATCCCCGCCAGGCGGCAGCGGCTTGAGACCCCCGATCACGCCCGCCGCAACTTCGAGGGCCTGCGGGGCGATCGAGTAGTACACCCAGCGTCCCGCTCGCCGATCCCGAATGAGCCCCGCCTCCTTCAGGGTCTTGAGATGAAAGGAAAGCCTGGACTGCGCGGCACCAAGCACTCCGGTCAGCTCACACACGCACCGCTCGCCACCACGGAGCTGCTCGAGAATCCGTAGGCGCGTTTCGTCCGAAAACGCATGGAAGAGGCGCGCCGTCTGGGGCCTCCCGCTGGCAATCGCTGTTGCTGGCATGACTTGAATATATCAAGAACTATTGATTTTACAACCCCGGCTGGCCCCGCGCGGCAAGCGCCGGGCCATTCGCTAGAATGATCATCGTACCACCACCACGTGAAGGGCCGCTGATGATCGCGATACGAGTGGCTGGTCCCGCCGATTTAGAGGCCATCTGGCAGATTTTCCGCGCCGTGGTACAGCCGGGAGATACCTACCCCTTGGCCACCGACACGACCCGGGACGAGGCTCGGGCCCTGTGGTTCGCGCCGCCGGCGGCACCGTACGTAGCGGCGGACGCCGAAGGTGCGATTGTGGGGACATACGTCATCAAGCCGAATTTGTCCGGCGGCGGCCGGCACGTGGCGAATGCGTCGTTCATGGTCGCTCCTGCTCGGCAGGGTCGGGGGGTCGGGAGGACGATGGCCGAGCACGCGCTCGAGTCGGCCAGAGAGGCGGGATACCTCGCCATGCAGTTCAACTTCGTGGTGAGCACCAACGCGCGCGCCCTCGCGCTGTGGGGGGCGCTTGGGTTTACCATCGTCGGCACTTTGCCAAGAGCATTCCGCCATCCGCGGTGCGGCCTCGTTGACGCATACGTGATGTTTCGGGACCTGTGAGTGTACGTGGCAACGCCGAGGCGCCTGGCGACGCCGAGGCCCCTGGATGAGATTGGCGGACCGCCGTGAAGCGGATGCGGCTATTAACACGGTCGGGCCGCCGGCTGTCTCCTTAATACCTGGCAATCGATAACATGGCCGATATCCGCCACCCCGATTCGGACGCACAACTCGTCGAGCGCACATGCCGCGGAGATTCGGCGGCCTTCGAGGCGCTCGTCCGGAGGCATTATCGAGCCGCGTGGAGCGTTGCCATGTCAGTACTGGGCAACGGCATGGACGCCGAGGACGTGTGCCAGAACGCCTTCGTTCGGGCGCTCGAGCGGATTGACGCTTGCGAGCAGCCCGATCGGTTCGCGGGATGGATACTGCAGATCGTCCGGAACCGAGCCCGCAACTTCCGGGACTATCGGCGGGTGCGGATGGCCGAGCCCTTGGAGACGGCCGTGGTGGCGAGCACGGTAAGCACGGCAGATGACGTCGAGCGCGGGGAGCTTCGCGATCTCCTCGAAGGCGCGCTGGGAGCGTTGACGCCCGTGCAGCGCGAGGTCGTGTTGTGGCACGACTTCGAGGGATGGAAGCACCGGGAGATCGGGGAGGCCCTCGAGATATCCGAGGGGATGTCGCGGCAGCACCTCTTTGCCGCGCGCCGGGCACTGCGCGAGCGGTTGGGCTCGCGGGTCTTGAAGGAGTACGCGAATGAATGACAATCGCATCGACCTGTCGGCGCTCGACCGGACGGCAGACGCCGCACGATTCGACCGGATCGTGGCCCAGATCACGGACGAGGCATCCGCCGAGCTTGCGGCACGACGCGCCCGATCCAACGTCATTGGTCAAATCACGCGCTGGACCAAGCCAACACTGGCGGCCGCGGCGAGTTTGGCGGTCATTTCGGTGGCCACGCTCACGCAAATCGAGACAACCACCGCGCGGACGGCAGACGAGCCGACGCTCGCCGAAGCGATCGGCGTACCGGCACAGGTCGCCGAGTGGCTAGGCAACGATGAGAGTCCAACAGCGGATCAATTGCTGGTGGCGCTCGGAGGCGGGGAGGAGCGATGAAACAGGGAATCGAGGCCCTGGGCCGCGTGAGACTTCAGGGATTCGCGCTGTTGGCAGTCGCCTTCTTGGCCGGCGGCCTGACCGGCGGGGCAATCGAACGCGTCCGGTCAGCGAGACCGGCCCGGCCGCACCGCGCCGCCGGGCCGTTGCAGCGCCCAGGCGGGCTTCCCCCGTGGCTCGGCCGGCTCGACCTGAGCGAAACGCAAGAGGAGCGAGTCAGGGCAGTGCTCGAGCGACGCCGGGTGGGCACCGACTCCGTGTTCAGGAACATCCGATCCCGAATCTCCATCATGGCCGATTCGGTCAACCAGGAAATTCGAAACATTCTCACACCCGAGCAGCGCAAGCGGCTCGAGCGCGAGGGCCCGCCTGCTCGGTGGGAACGGCGCCGTCGGCCGGATAGGCGGCCTGGCCCCCAAGAGGCAACCGGCCCTCCGCCCTGATCGTATTCGCTACTCGCCACGCGCTACTCGACACTCTACCGGGTCATCTGCACCCGCACGTGCGAGGGGTACTCGGCCGATCGATACACCCGGTGGACCTGCCGCTGGAAATCCGATTCCTCAGCCTGGTAGATATCGACAAAGGTCTGTGGGTTCCTGTCGATCAGGGGAAACCACGTGCTCTGTACGTGGACCATGATCTTGTGGCCGCGCCGGAACGTGTGGTGCTTGTCCAGTAGATCGAACTCGATGCGGACGACCTCGCCCGGGACAACCGGTTCAGGGATCGTGAAGCTGTTGCGGAACTTGCTGCGAAAGACGTCGCCGGCCAGCATCATCTGGAATCCGCCCATTCGTACGCCCGCCGGATTGGGGGAGTTGTCCGGGGCGTCCCCGGGATAGACGTCAATCACCTTCGCAATCCAGTCGGCGTCGGTTCCGGTAGTGGCCACGTAGAGAGAGGCGATGATGGGTCCCGCGATCGTCACGTCCTCCGTGAGAACATCCGTTTCGTATACCAGCACGTCGGGGCGGCGGGCCGCGAAGCGCTGATCCTCGACGACCCACTCATGCCCCTGACTGGTCCGGGTCTCCGCCGTGTACGGGACGGGCTTCGAGGGATCGCTCACGAACTCGTCGTACGCGACTGCCGTTGAGTCGCTCGGCGGAACGAACGAGAGCGCGCCACCGGCATGGAAATACAGGTCGAGCGGTTGGGCTCCGGGCGGCGGCCAGCGGTCGTAGGTCCGCCACGTGTTCGACCCCGTGACGAATACCACGGCCTCCGGGGAGCGCCAGTCTCCGAGGTTCTTGAGATGGTAGTTGAAGAAGGGCAATTCGACGTTGGTCCTGTAGTACTCGGAGGTAGGCGACCCGAACTGAATGTGACCCAAGCGTTCGCCATCGGTTCGCGCCCATCCACCGTGACGCCAGGGACCCACGACGAGCGCACTCTGATTGCCGGGAGTCTCCCGCTCGATCGTGTAGTAAATACCGAGTGGGCCAAAATAGTCCTCGGCGTCAAACCAGCCCGCCACGTTTAACACGGGGATTGTGACGCTACCGATGTCCTTCAAGACGTTCTTGCTGCGCCAGTACTCGTCGTACGTGCCATGCGCCACGAAATCGTTCCAGGTTGGCACTTCGCCGTGGAACAGCCTGCTGTTCACGTTCGGGATCGCTCCCAGATCCAGAAAGAACTGGTAACCATCCGGCGTTCCGAACTTGAAGGGCACGGTTCGGTCCTCAGTGGGTCCGGAACGGACCCGGGCATTCCTCGAGGTCCACCCGAATGCGTACATCAGGCGAAACGCTCCATTGTGGTGGTAGTCGTCGCCGACGAACTGATCCGCCGGAGCCGCCTGCGGTGACGCCGCCACCAGCGCGGGATGGGCATCGATCATGGCCATCGCGGTTTGCCACCCGCCGTACGAGATGCCCCACACCCCCACGCGGCCATTGTGCCCCGGGACGTTCCGGATCAACCACTCGATGGTGTCGTAGGCATCGCTGCTCTCGTCGACATCTTTGGGCGTCGATTTGTCCGCCTTGTACGGGACGTGATGCTCGAACTCGCCCTCCGACCGGAACTTCCCCCGCACATCCTGATACACGAAGATGTACCCTTCCCTGGTAAACGATTCCGACGGACCGAGGGGGAATCGATACTCATCGACTTCGTAGAACCGCACACTGTAAGGCGTACGAGTCAGCAGGATGGGATACCCCTGCGAAGCGTCTCTGGGCGAATACACCTGCGTATACAGCTCGACACCGTCCCGCATCGGAACCATGTACTCGGCCTTGGCATATTGGGCGCGGACGTCGTGCGCTTCCTGGGCTTCGAGTGCGCCCCGCGGCACCACCGCGACGACCACGATCCCGGCCGCCATCGTCAGCTCGATCGGCCTCGCTATCCCCATACTGCCCCTCCGGCATCGGGTATTGAGAGACACCACACTCGCCATTCGCTACTCGCTACTCGCTACCACCTTCAAAAACCGCCTCGCCAACTGTTCCAGACGCTCGTTGCCCGATTCGATCGCTTCAGCCAAGTACCTCTCGACATGGACTCTGAGTGCCGGTGTCCCCCATTCGTAGCCCGTGGCCCGCGTGGCGCTCAACGAATCTCCCTCATTCGCGCCCTCGAGCAACGCCCACGCGGCAGCGGCATCGAACGCCGGATCGTCCCGATCCGGCAGCGAGTAGCGCCGTTCGGGACCCTCGGCATCTTCCTTCACAAACGCTCTAGACATGGAGATATCCGTTGAGTAAATCTCGCATCCCGTAGCGGCATGGAACAGTCGGCGCTACGGAGGCGCAAGAATGGTGTTCGTCATGGTTCGACACCGAGTCAAGGACGTCGACAACTGGAAAGTAGGCTTCGACGCCGCCGTGCGCTTCAGGCGTTGGGGCGGCGAGCGGGTTTATTACGTTTCAGCGAGACGAAGACCCCAACGAGGTCATCGCGCTGTTCGAATGGGATACTCTCCGGCACGCTCGGGCGTTCTTCACCTCCGACGAGATCCGACAGGCCATGGAGAAGGCGGGCGTAGAGGGCAACCCGGAGATTCTCTACCTGCACGACATCGGGTGGAGCCGGCTCGAGTGACGCCGCCGATCACAGTCCCTTGAATCTCGCGCCAAACCACGGCGCACGCCCGAGTACGGGAAGGATCACCCAATAGCTCATCAGCCCTCCAGCGTCCCACACGATATCCGCGATCTCAAAGAACCGATACGGCAAGAAGTACTGCACGAGCTCAATCAAGACTCCGTATCCAAACAGCGGAAGAGCCTTGTGGAGCCCGTACCGCGTGCTGGGGAACGCGAAGTCGCCGAGCAGCGCGAGGACCAAAAAGGCGACGCCGTGCTCGATTCGGTCAAACCCGGCCGTCGGGAGGGGGAGCGCGATAGGCACCGTGGCCAGCACCGCGACGAGCCCCAAGGAGGTGCCGAAGAGGACGCGGAAGGCGGTCGTTTGCGTGTGGGGTTGACTCACGGGCAGGCCCCATGCGGTTGGGTGGGCAGCGTCTGGATGAAGTCTAACGGTATACCCCGTCCTATCGGGCGCGGCGCCACCAAACCGTCGATAGCTAGCAACGGGCTTCCCCGACCGTGACCGACGCCGGGACGAAGCGCGTGATCCTGGTCGGCGCAGGGCACGCCCACTTGCACGTCGTTCGGCACGCACGGGCGTTCGTGCGGCGGGGTATCGAGCTATTGCTCGTCGACCCGGATCGGTTCTGGTACTCGGGACTGGCCACCGGCATGCTCGGTGGCATGTACGCTCCGGACGACGACCAGATCAATCCCGAGCAGCTCGCGGCGCGATCCGGAGCGCGATTCGTGCGCGATCGAATGATCGGACTCGATGCGGACGCTCGCACCGTACGGCTCCGGTCCGGCACGGAGCTGGCGTACGCGGCACTGTCGTTGAATCTCGGCAGCCAGGTGTCGAATCCGGGTTTTCACTTGCCGAGCCCATCGGTCTGGCCCGTAAAACCGGTGTCGAACTTATGGGGTCTACGCCAGCGTCTCGAGAAGCGGATCGACCGAGACAACCACCGAATCAGGGTCTTGGTGATCGGTGGCGGAGCAACCGGGTGCGAGGTTGCGGCCAGCATCGACGCTCTCGCTCGGCGCCGGAATGGATCGGTGTCGGTCACGCTCGTCACGAGAGGCTCCCGGCTCCTACCGGGACATCCTCGAGGCGCGTCCAATACATTGGTCGGGGCGCTCGAGCGCCGCGGAATCGTCGTCTTGCTATCAACCGAAGTGAACCGAACGGAAAATGGCGAGGCCGTGACGTCGCTCGGAGACCGGATCG
Source organism: Gemmatimonadales bacterium (assembly GCA_965249575.1). Taxonomy (GTDB): domain Bacteria; phylum Gemmatimonadota; class Gemmatimonadetes; order Gemmatimonadales; family GWC2-71-9. The sequence continues at coordinate 1,005,946 of OZ252244.1, forward strand.
CCTGGGACGAAATCGTCCTGGCAACGGGTCTCGAGCCGCCGGCGATCACACAGGCACTCGGCCTGCCGGTCGACGACCGCGGTGGGCTCGAGGTGGAGGCGAGCCTGCAATGCCGCGGGCGCGATCGGGTCTTCGGCGCCGGTGATTGCGTTTCCATCGACGGACATCGACTGCCAAAGCTCGGCGTTTACGGAGTGCGAGCCGCGCCGGTGCTGCTGCGCAACCTCCTGGCGGTGCTCGACGGCGCACCGCTCAAATCCTACCGGCCCCAACGACGCGCGCTGATCATTCTGAACCTCGGATGCGGCGAGGGCCTGGCCATCCGCGGCCATCTCTACTGGCGAGGAACCCTGAGCTTGCGGCTCAAGGACAGGATCGACCTCCGGTTCATGGCAAAGTATCGCGCCGGCGATTGAGGCTCGCGCCCGCTATCTTCCTTCACATGTCGACGCATCCTACGAGTCGCCGAAACGACGTGGACCGAGTGCAGCGGGTATTCGACGATTGGGCCGGTCGGGGACGGGCGGAGGGTATGGCCTCGGCCCACGAGCCAGCCGCTCGGGCGGCATTCGATCGTCTCGCGCTCGACGGGGACAGTTGGTACCTGGATATCGGCTGTGGGAACGGATACACCGTGCGGTGGGCCGCCGCGGTCGCCACCCGCGGACGGGCGATCGGCATCGATCTGTCGCCGGCCATGGTCAAGCGCGCGCGCGACCTGTCAGCAGGGCACTCCAACTCGGAGTTCGTCCAATCGGCGTTTCCGCGGCACGACCTGCCGCACGACCGATTCGACAGCGTCTTTTCGATGGAGGCGTTCTACTATTTCCCGGATCTCGACGACGCCCTCCGAGAGGTCACGCAGCTCCTGAAGCCCGGCGGGCGCTTCGCCTGCGTCGTCGACTACTACGGTGAAAACGAGGCGAGCCACGGGTGGCCCGCCGACCTGGGCGTGGAGATGACGCTACTCGACGAACCGGGTTGGGGAGCGGCCTTCGCCAAGGCCGGGATGGAGGTGACGGAGCAGGCGCGGCTCAGGCTCTCGCCAGCCGAGGCGTCCGCCCCATGGAAAGTCACAGAGGGATCGCTGCTCACGGTCGGCCGGCGGCCATTGCAAGACTAATAGAGACCCGGCACCGACTCGCTCGCACCTAACGCCACCTGCTCCACGCCCGCGGCGATGAAACTCCACTGCAACACCATCTGATCCCGCACTGGCATGGGGCGAAGGCCATGCGTCGAGGCGTCCTCCGCGATCACGCTGCGATCTTCTCCCGAGTGCAGGCGAGTGCTCCAATCGGCGATTCGTTCCTTCCACGCGCCGGCTACCGGGTCGGGCGGGCCCAGGTCGACGCCAACACCGGGCGTGAGGAACAGGGGCATCTCCGAGACGAGTGTCAGGGGATCGCCGCCGAGAGACCGAATAGTCTCCATGGAGCTGGGCCGGAACCGGGCGGCCGTGTCGGGGTCGCCTAGACCTAGGAAGTGATCTCGCATCGCGAGCGAATTCGGCCGAGTCGAGAATCCCCGCCCGAGGCGAAAGAATCCCTTCTCGCCGCGGCGCTCGACATCGTGGAGCGAGTATCCCATTTCGGCAACGCCAGCCCTACACCGGTCCATCAGCAAGGCGCTGCGCTCCTGCCAGGCTTCATCGATGAGAAACCACGGGCCGGCTGCGAACGCCATTCCGTGCAGCGACATATGGAGGGCGAAGCTCCCGCCGGCACTGCGCCACCACGTGCAGGCAGCGACGTTCTCCGGCCGGGCGCGCGTGTCCGCTTCGTTCCGGGGAAACCCGAACTCGATATCGTCACCGGGAAGCTCCCGGCTAACCGCCCCCAGATACGTCGTGAAATCGAATGCGGGATCGTCGTCTCCGTGCCAGGCACGGTTCCGTTCCTCGCCATCGGGATTCACGTGCGGGAGCACCCACCACTCATACGACTGCAACAGCGGATCACGCTCCGGGAGCGACGTGAGATACCCCGCGAGGTGTCGAAGCAGCCGGGGACCGACCGGCTCGTCGGCGTGGCAGCCTCCGATCAGGCTCACTCGGCGCGGGCCGCGGCCGAGGCGAAACGCCCTGATGGGGCGTCCCTCGCGCGAGCGGCCGATCTCCTCTCCGTCGCTCCGAAATGCCGCGCGAGTCTCGAGGATCGCGTCGATCCGATCTAGCATTCCATGTCGCTGTGCGCCTCATATGGGTATCGAAAGGTTGCCAACGGGATCGCCGGCTGACAACACCCTCGCGGTCGCCGCACCCGCGTCTCCAAGGCCCCGATAACAGAATCGCTCCCTTGCTAGGAGCGATTCGTGTAGGGCAGCCGTTGACGACCGAACTCGTGGTACTCGGGAAGCCCGGCTCTCAGTACACCGTCATCCAACCACGCTCGCGGATGAGTGACCCGGTGGCCGAAGCGTTGAGCGCCCGCTCGAGCGCGCAGCTCGAGTAGTTGATCACCGCGTTACCGAGCACCGTGTTTTGCTCAAGGTCGACGTTCGCGGCGATTACGCCACCGTTGAAGTGGCCGCCGGTGCCCGTAGTCTTCAGTTTTCCGCGAACGATGACGGGTCCGAAGAACTCGAATCCTCCCTGCACACTCAGATCACCGTCCACGATCAGAACGCCTTGCCCCTGATTGCCGTTGACGCTGATGTCCCCGGTGGCATAGAGGATCGGGAAGTACCCACCGCACGTGCTGGACGGATTGAGCGGGTCGCCCCAGTTCTTCATGTTGGCGGTATTGCACGCCCCGCCGCCGTCGAACGAAGGCTTGACTTGCGTATACGTTCCCGGGCCGAGGATCTTGCTCGCCATGGAGACCAACTCGGCCCATTCCACGTCACCGAACGTCGTCAAGCTCGAGTCCGTAATGGTCGGATCCGTCTGGATCTTCGGGACGCCGTCCAGGCACGACATGTTGTTACAGCCGTTGAACTGGATCTGTGACGAGTCGGCCGGCGGCAACCGGAGGCCGGGCATGGAGGGTTGAATCGTGCACCCGCTCCAACCGCTCGGCGGGGCGTCGTGGCCGTTGATGAAAGACGAGCCGCCGATCCTCACGTCACCACGGGTCTTGAGCGCCGCGTTGATGTTGACCTGCAGGGCATTCAAACGCACCAGCATACCCACCTGTTGGCGCGCGAGGCTGTCGGCGCTGAAGCCCTGGGCGGATACGAGGAACATCTGGTTGTTGAGCCTGCGCACGGATCCGCGATACCACCCGGCCCCACCGGACAGCGGCGTGTATCCCACAGCCACGGACCGGGCGGAGACAGCAATGGCAACCGCCCAAGTTAGAACTTCACCGCCCTGAAATCCAGAGTGCGTCTTGGTAGCCAGCGACCCTTGTGGGTCCCAGCGCCGCTTTCGAGCTTCGGCACCCGACCCTAACCCGTGAGGAACGTGGCCAAACGGAAGGACCCAAGCCCCAAGCGGGACTCGGTTGCGGACGAGGTCGACCGGCTTTTGAAGAAGCTGCCGTTCGCCGACCCGAGTTCGGATCCCGATGCCCCGGCCTCCAAAACCGCCCAGCGGAACCCACACGGCGGGCCACCGAAGCCGTCCGGAGGGTTGCCTGGTAGCACGCGCACGATGCCCGGATCACCAGCGACCTCCCTCCCATCGAGGAGGGAACGACTCGCGGTGTGGGGCAAACTGTCCATCGGTGTCGTGTTGGGAGTCGCCCTCACGCAGTGGCCCTATGCCCAATCCTGCGGTCTGCCGCTGTTCCTCTACGTGGCCGCTGTCGGCGCCCTGGCCCTCGCTGGGGGCTGGGCCGGGATATCATCCTGGAACCATCGGCTAGGCGTCGCCCACAGCGTTTCGCTGATCCTGGTGTTCTGGGGAATTGTGCTCGCAGCCGAGCAGATCTTGCCGCGGGTCGGATACGCCCGCACCGAGGCGACCTGGTCGTGTTCCGGAGCAGACGGCAAGTGGTTTCCCAGCGAGGAGATCGTTGACGAGCCAAGCATTCCCGATGCCGCGCCCACTACCCCCTCTGCTCAGCTCGAGGAGCCGGCAGCGGAGCCCGCTGTTCCTCCCTTACCTGAGTCAGAAGTCGTTCCATGAAATCCGTTCTCTCGCCCAGCTCTCTGACCTCCTCCTGTAGTAACTGCAACTCTTCGAGCAACGCGTCCTGATTCGCACTCGCCGGGCTCACCGCGAGATCGCCAGGATCGTACACCGACCACCTGACGACACGTTTCCCGTCGATGTCGCGAAACTCGGCACCCGCGACCATGCGGATATCGTACAGCCACCAGATTCCCAAACCGCCACCGGTCGCGAGCATTATGAGCCCGGTACCGATCTTTCCCGCGTAGAACCGGTGGAGCCCGAACACTCCAAGGGGAATAGCTAGACACAGGGCCAGGCCGCGAGATCGGTCGGAAATATCGGTGCCGCTCACAGTGGCCCTCCCCAGCGTAGTTGACCGTCGCCCGATACCACTACGCTCCAATGCGACCGTAGCCCCATCTTGGGCGCAGCCCTCCCGGGACATCGGTGGGCAGGTGTTTCGCAGACTGCGATACGTGTCATCAGGTAATTGGGATCTTGGGTCGAAGCTAGCAGGGGGTAGGGGATTGGGGGTAGGGATGGGGAATGGGGGTTAGGGGGAAGGGGTTAGGAGACAGGGGTTAGGGAATAGGATCAGTGGGGGGAGCCGGCGGCCCTAGCGGCCGGGCTGCAGAGCGCGCATCTTCTCTTCCCCCCGCGAGTAGCCAATGGCGGCGCGACGGCTGGACTACCCGAGGAGCCGGCGGGAGGCGCAAAGAGCGAGGATGGGCGGGTATGGCACTCATCAAATGCCCACAATGCGGCCACACGGTATTGAGCGTGGCATCCGTGTGTCCGAGTTGCTCGTTCCTGCTCACGCAGCAACGCTTCCAACAGTCTCAGCGAGGTACGCTTGCCGAGTGCCGTAACTGTGGTCGACAGGTGGCATCCCAGACCCGAACGTGTCCGTACTGCGGCCTGCGGCATCCAGGCTCGCGTCGCGGCGCCCGGCGAGCGCTAGTCGTGGCAGGTATCGTTACCCCGTTGCTGGTCATGGCGGCGGTGCGGGCAAACCCCGGGCGACCGGTGCTGCCCCTCCCCACCACGATCGAACCCCGGACGACGCCCCTCGCCGTTGAAACCGATTTGGTTCCGCCCCCACCCGATTCCCCTGCCTCGTCTGCCCGCTTGGACCAGTCCAGATGGACGGTTACGTGGGTCAACGTACGGGAACGACCCGGCACTGACACCGACGTCGTGCACATTCTCGGACCCGGCCAGGGTGTCCGTGTTGGTGAGCGACAGGGCCGGTGGTGGCCAGTACTCCAGGACGGCCGCGTCCTGGGCTATGTTGCCAACTCGGTGCTCCAAGATACGGAGCCCGAACCCGTGGTGACCTCATCGGCCGAGGTCCTTGCCTCGCCCCGGACTCGAATCGGGGTCAACGAGTCGGCTCCCCGACTGCGCTAGGAGTCATTCGGGACACATCTGCGGACCGACCTGGTCTCGTCAGTCAAAACGATCACACACATCACCAGAGGGGCGGGTTGGGGCCCGGCGCCTAACCCATCGCGAAGCGCGCCGAACCCCACGTGAAGAGGTAGGAAAATGGGTGGCCTAGAGACCGGTGATGCCCTCGCCTTCCGGCAGCCAGTATCCACCCAGGAGGTCGCAGTCGGCGCGAGATGCCGAAAAGGAGCCGTCCGTTTCTGTGGTGCACATCCCCACCTCACCTCCGCACCCGAATCCCAACGCCGCGACGAGGAGTGCGGCGGCCCATCCCAGGCGGGGCATCATGCGTTGCTTTCGTCCTTCCATGGATCGTGCCTCCAACTGCTTTTCTTGCTGTAGAGAGTCGTCACCAAACGCTGATTTAAGTTAGGGATCCCCTCTGAAAATCGCTGTAAGGCACATCACGAGGATCTCGTGTTCCTGCCGTGGTCCGGAGCACCTCGGAGGCGGCTGCCGTCGGCCCCGACAGCGCTCCTAACGAAAACCGCCGCTTTCCTGTCTCATGGGTAGCAGGCGGAGGTAGCATCTGTTGCCGCCTGGGTGGGAGCACCTGATTTGATGCCGCCGCCCTTCGAACTCGGGCGTCCGGCGATCACGACAGACGGAGGTTTGAAATGAGCTACCTACATCTGGGGACACTCGCACTGGCAGCGCTCGCGATGCTTGCCCCCGTTGAGATCCTCGAGGCCCAGCGGGGCGGTCCCCGCCGAGGGCGTTCTGTCGGGGCCGTGGAACAGGCACTACTCCACAAGCAGCGTCTCGAGCTGACCGACGATCAGGTCGCGGAGCTCGAGTCTCTGAGACAAGAGGCCGTGGCCCACCGCAAGGAGACGCTTGGCGAGGTATTAGAGCTCGAGTCCCAGACGCGCTCCGGCCAGATCACGGGCCAGGAGCTGCGGGCGCGACGCGAGACCCAGCGTGATCATGCCCAGGTGCGGATCGAGACGCTTCGCGAGCACTTCGACGGGATCCTGACGGAGGCCCAGCGAAACGAGCTCAGGTCTGAGGCCCGGCGAGGCGCGCGCGGCGCCCGCCGCGGATTTGGTCAGCGCGGCCAGGGCCGTTTCCGGCAACGCGGGCCACAGGGATGGCAACGGGGATTCGATGGCCACCGGCTCCAGGACCGCCCGATGAGGCCGGGCGGACCCGGCCGGAGGGAGCCAGCGCCGCCCGCGCCACCGGAGAACGGGGACGAGTAGTCGGACCCACTTCCGAATGCACGAAGCCCCCGGGGCCATCAGCGCCGGGGGCTTTTTTCCATCGACAACGATGCGGCGACGTCCTACGCCTGCATGACCCCGCCAAGGCTCAGAACACCCACCAGGGTGAGGCCGTAACCCACCCCGACTTCCACGATGAGCGCCACGATCCAGATCCAGGCCGCCTCGCTCCACTGCGAGGAGAAAACCACCTTGTAGACGAAGATCGGGATCAATGAATACGCGATCGCCAGCGCCACGAACCAGGGCGCCTGAAGGAATAGCCCGAAGAGAAAGAACCCAGCCAAACTCGTCACGTTCTTGAGCGCCGTCGCCAAAAACGCTTTCGCGTAACTCGGCTCATGGATATTGTCGATTTTCTTGGCGGTGATCCCGGACGTGACGACACTGAACACGAAGATGATGAACAGAGCCAGCCAGACTGCTTGGAAAATCGTGCTCATCGTGGGACCAGACTGAGCTTGGACGAGTGCTGCGAGGACCTCGGCGTACACGGCCACCCCCTGTTGTTGGTGACGCCGCATTATCTCGTGCCCGAACCGGGCGCACAGGAAGGTTCGGCGTCTCCGATCCCATTCTTGAGTCCTGGCGCGATCGACGGCGGCCCAAGCACTGCGTACCCCCGGGGCCGACCTCCCCCGATTCTCTCCGCTGGTCCGAGCTGCAACTGTGCGCTACGTCACAATTCAGGGCTCGAGCTTCACCACCTCCCCTCCTTGCATTACGAAGTCCACCCGCTCGAGCAGCGTGATGTCCTCGAGGGGATCGCCCCGCACGCCCACGAGATCGCCGTAGCGGCCTGACTGGATCGTCCCGACGTCCGCACCCCACCCCATCAGCTCGGCGCCATTCTTGGTACCGGCGACGATCGCGTCCATCGGTGGCAGCCCCGCCTCGACCAGCAGGCTGAACTCACGGCCGTCGGTCGAGTGCGGATCGAAGATGTTATCGGTACCGAGCGCGATCGGGACGCCCGCCTGCCAGGCGCGATGAACCGTGCGGGGCATTTGCGGGCCGATGACGAGGGCCTTTTCCGCGAGCTGCCCGGTGAGCCGGCCGTCGTTGGCCATTTCGATGATCGCGCCCCCCGCCATGAGCGTAGACACGAGATACGTCCCGCGCTCCGCCATGAGCCGGATGCCCTCGTCGTCCAAGAGCGTGCCGTGCTCGATCGAGTTCACCCCAGCGCGAACAGCGGCCTTGATGCCGGCCGTCCCGTGGGCGTGCGCCGCCACGCGGCGCTCGACGAGGTGGGCGTACTGCACGACGGCCCTCAACTCCTCTTCGCCGTACTGCTGCACACCGACCGAATCGCCGAAAGAGATCACCCCGCCCGTCGCGCAGATCTTGATGAGGTCCGCTCCGTATTTCACCTGGTATCGGATGGCTCGACGAATCTCTTCGGGGCCATCGGCGTTCCCCTCCTCGATTCCCGGTTCGTAGCCGAGCGCGCCCGGCGCGAATCCCGTGCTGAGGTCGCAGTGCCCACCGGTGATACCGAGGGCGTGGGCGGCCACCTGCATGCGCGGCCCGGCGGCCCACCCGCTATTGATCGCATCGCGGAGCGCGACGTCAGTGAATTTCGGCGCTCCGACTTCTCGCGCCGACGTGTACCCAGCCTCCAGCACCTCGCGGGCGTTCGACGCGGCCCTGAGCGCCACGTGTGCCGGACTGTACCGCACGCGGTCGCTCTCCCACCCAGGTGCGCCGATGATCGGCGCCGTGAGATGGGTGTGCGCATCGACGAATCCCGGAAGCACAGTCATCCCGGACAAGTCGATTAGCTCGGCTCCCCGCGGTATCGCGACGCCGGACCCCACCGCCGTGATGCGGCCATCGGTAATCACGACCACGGCCTCCCGTACGGGATCCGCCCCCGTGCCATCGATCAACGCTCCCGCCCGGACCGCCACCACCCGCGACTGGGCCGCCAGATCGCCCCCCGCCGGAAGCCACACCCCGACGGATGCCACCATCGTGAACACTCCACGCCGAACGCGAATCCCCTTCACGGCATACCTCCTCTGCGGTTCGGATTTGGTTCCTATGCGTTACCAGCGGCCCCCTGCGGCGGGACACCCTCCTGGCGCGACCCCGCCGTCACGTATCTTGTGTCCGGCACCACCTCTTTCCATTGCCGCCGCGCCCGCCGAAAGGGGGTGCGGGTCTTTCAGTTGCGAGGGAGCGACCAGTGGACCTCAATGTGGGCCAGCGAGCATCCCGCACCATGGCCGTCACCGCGGACCGCGTCGAGAAGTTCGCCGAGCTATCCGGCGACTACAATCCGCTTCACTTCGACGAAGCCTTCGCGGCGCGAACCCGCTTTGGCCGATTGGTGGCGCAGGGGGGGCTCACGACGGGTCTCCTCCATGCCATCGTCGCCATGGATCTCCCCGGACCCAGGATGGTCTTCCTGAGCCAGAACTGGAAGTTCACCGCGCCGGTGTACATCGGAGACACGATCACCGCGGAGGTGGAGGTCCTCAGCGTTCACGACTCGAAGCCGGTCACTCAACTCGGCGTTCGAGTGTCCCGCCAGGATGCCGACCTGGTGCTCGAGGGCGAGGCGTGGTGCTACACGTTTTCCCCGTCCGCGGACTGACGAGCGCGCTGACCTCCGGAGGCCGCCGAGGCTAGACCCGCGTCGCTACCGGCTGAGTGAGCAGCCGCTCGCGAAGTAGCGGATGTGTGCGCCATGCCCACCATCCCATCGCTGCGACGGCGACGAGGTTGCCGCCTCCGATCGCCCACCAGGCCACCCGGCCGAGAACCCACTCGCTCAGGAGCCCGACCGTCGGGACGAACAGTCCTTCGAGACCGACGAACGCCATCAAGCCCAGCAACCACATCCCCGGTGCTTGCTCGATGCGGTCAGCTGCCCAGGCAAACGCCACCCCCACCACGATGAACGCGGCCACGTGAAGCATCGTATAGGCGCTCACTATTCCCACGCTCACGACGATCCCGTCGGGAGTGGATGCGCCGAGGAGTATGGCCGACCCCAGTGCGGCCGGTGTGAAGAAGGGGTGGTAAACCAGCACGTCGACCAGAAAGAGCCAGACGGCCACCGCGCCTGCGCCAAGCAGACCGGTCGCGATGCCATTCGCCAGCAACGGATGGCTGCCGATGACGCCCAACCCCAAGGGTTCTTTGTCATGCAGCGCCCGGTGCAAATACCCCATCAGCACCATGCCACCCAACACGTTGGCCGCCAAAACGTGCGGCACGGAGAGCACCGGTGCGTCAAAAATGTTGGCGCCCGCAATTAACAGAGCCCCGTAGTGGGCGGCCGTGAGGACCACCAGGCCGAATACGGCACCCATGAGCAGGCCGGGTGAGGCCTCGACCGTGTTCACGAACCAGCCGGTGGCAGTGCCGAGGCCGGCAAAGGCGCCGAAATGAAGTAACGAGTAGGCGATCACGAGCCGCGCGTCGGGACTCAGCTCGCGATCGAGCACGACGCTCGCCAGGCGTACCGGCGTGTCGAACGCTTCGGCGGTCACGAGATCCAGCACGAGGAACCAGATCGCCACGAGCGCGCCCGCGAGCACCCCACCAACGGCTCCGTGGATGAGGACCTGTCGCATCGGTCGTTGCATTGATCACCCCCCAACCAAACAGTGGAGATCGCTCACGCCCGCTCAAAACGCCCTCGACCAAGTCATCCAGATAGTTGCACCTAGTGCGCCCGGCCGCCAGGGCGTATCGATCGGCACTCGCCCGAGGCGCGCCGACGGAAGAACGAGCGCACTATTATTCCGCATGCCCGCAGCTACTCACGCCGTCGCGTGGGACGGGAGGGGCGCTGGAGCTCAGCCAGCCAGACTCGGCCGCCGGTTTGGGCCGCCGGCTTGGGCTCCCCCGTCAACGACTCAACTATCACCTACGGCAGCTCGAGGACGAGGGGCTAGTCGAGGTCGTCGGCGAACGCAAGCGGCGCAACTGCACCGAGCGCCTGATGCGGGCTGCCGCCAAATCCTACTTGATCGGGCCAGGCACGCTGGGAGAGCTCGCCGCCGACCCCGCGCGGATTCGTGATCGGGCCTCGAGCGCCTATCTCGTCGCGGTGGCCGCGCGAATCATCCGCGAGGTCGGTAGGCTCCGAAACCGGGCGGACCGGGTGCGGAAACGACTCCCAACGCTCACGCTCGAGACAGAGGTCCGATTCAGCTCTCCCACCCGGCAGCACGAGTTCGCGCGGGAGCTGTCTCAGGAGATCGCGCGGCTCGTCGCCAAATACCATGACGATGATGCCGCCGGCGGACGCACATTTCGAGTGCTCTCCGGTGTCCATCCCGTGCCGGGCGCCGGGGACGGCGCCGGAGATCTCGAAGGGGGGAGGCCATGACAACACAGCGCGCCGCGCGAGCGGGAGATCGAGATCGATGCTCCCGTCGCCGCCGTATGGCGGGCGCTCACGGACGGGACCGAGCTCGCTCGTTGGTTCCCTCTCGAGGCCTGGGTAACGCCCGGCCCCGGCGGGACGGTCACCACGGCGTAGGAGGGCCAGCGAGACGAGCAGCGAATCGAGGTATGGGAACCCAACCGTCGCTTGCGCACGGTCGGCCGTGAGGGTGGATGGGCGGGGATCGCGACCAACTACGCCCTGCAGGGAACAGGCGGAACAACGTTGCTCCGGGTCGTGAGCTCCGGTTTCGGACCCGGCGAGGAGTGGGACGACCTCCTTGACGGGTTCGGGCACGGCTGGGACTTCGAGCTCAGGGGACTCCGCCACTACCTCGAGCGGCATCCGGGCGAAGACCGGGCGGTCGCGTTTGTGCGGGCTCCGTACGCTGGCTCGAAGTCGGAGGCCTGGAAAACGCTCACCGGGCCAGGTAGCTGGTTCGGGACCGACGGCCTCGATCGATTGGCCGTTGGAGAACGATTCGCCGTTCGCACGGTAACTGGCGACGCCTTTTGCGGCGTCGTCGAGTTGTGGCAGCCCCCTACACAATTCGTCGGTGCGGTGGAGGGGTGGAACAGGGCACTGCTCCGTGTGGAGCTGTTTGGAAGTCGAGCGACCATCTGGCTCTCGACTCACGGAGCTCCCAAAGCGGACGTGGGGGGGCTACAGGATCGGTGGCGCGGGTCGGCGGCCGAGCTCTTCGTGACCGCCACCTGAACGGGCGCTGCAGGCGTCCTGTGGTGAATCTGAAGAATGTCAATTCGAAAACGATCACAGGAGGTCTTTGAGATGGGTGGAAAGATCGGAGGGGCGGCCAAGGTGACTTTTCGATCGAACACCGAAGTCGCCATTCAGGTACCGGACATGGCCAAGGCTGCGGCGTTTTACCGGGACGTACTCGGCTTCCGGGTCGTGTCGGAGACAGCGGAACATCTTGAGATCGATACGGGCGCGCTGCGGCTCTACGTGATGCCCGGCGACACCCTGCGATCCTTTATTCCGTCGCTCGATGTCCCGAGCTTCGAGCTGGCGAAGAAGCATCTGATCGCGGCGGGCTGCGCCTCCGTCCCCACCGGATCCGGCGGCGTGTACTTCGAAGATCCGTTCGGCTTCGTGTTCGATATTGTGGAGAGGGAGTAGGAAAAGGGCATAGGATTTTGGAGATCTGCGTACCGGCTGCCGGGAGGATCCTCCGGCCCAGCCCTACTCCCTGGCCCCCTCCCCTCCCCTGTGTCCGGGGTCACTTCGCTCAGCGCCTGACCAACCGATACTAGATCCAGCACAGTGCGCCCAAGTGTGGGAGGCTCGGCATGGTCAATTCAGCGTGTGATGCTATTCGGCTTGGCAGTCCTGATGTTCGGACTGCTGGCCCCGGTTGCTGCGCGGGCCAAGAACAGGCGTTACATCGCAACGAGCAGGTCGTCTTCGAGGGTGCCCCACCCAGCATCCTCGTCGGCATCGACGTCCGGCTGAAACTACCCTGATCCCATGGCCCGGCTGATCAAGTTCTCGTTCGTGGTTGCGCTCGCCGCCGCCCTACTCGGGGGCGGTTCGTATGCAGTCGCCTGGCTCGCGGTCGGGAAGCTCGTGGGTCCGCGGGGACCCCTTGGCGGCCGATCGGTCGAGCTCGCGTACTCCGAGTCCCGTGCAGGCTCCAACCACTCCCCGGGGTGGATCTTCACGTACGGGAGGAGTCAGCTCCAGCACGTTCGCGAAGCCAAGGTCTACGTGTCGCTGACCGGTGACGTCACCTCGACGAGCCCCAGGGACTTGGCGAGGAGAATCGAAGCTTGGGAGAAGACGATGAAGCCGTGAGAAACTCCGGCAGCCCCACCCCGTCGCCCCCATCCCCTGTCCCCTACCCCTAGCTCACCTTCCCCGGCGCCCCGTCCGGCCCGCGGTCCCAGTCCTGCACGCTGGAGATATTCGGCATGCCCCACTGGTGACCGTTCCACCCGTCGAAGCCGTCCATTCGCAACGCCCAGAACCCGGTGGTCATGTCCGCGGTAACGATTAAGCCATCGGCGTTCCGGACATCGATGCCGAACGACCCATTGAAGATCGTGCCGCGCGGGCCCCACTCATGTGGCCCGTCGTAGGTGTCGTAGTACGCGACGGTATACGGATTCGTGGGATCCATCACGTTGACGACATGTACGCCGTCTTCATAGCCAGAAATGAATGCATACGGCCAGCGCATTTCGACGTTGTGGGCGAGGTTCCGCCAGTCGGCAGCCCACGCCCCGATCGGCCTCGTGACGTTCTCCACGCGGCCCGTGAGTGCGGGCTCTAGATCGAAAACGCGGATCGGCGACTGGGTCACGGGAGACGCCGTCAGAGCGTATCGGCCGTCGGGCGTCGGCACGAATGTATGAGCACCTGTTTGCCCCGCGACGCCCACCATCGACGCGAGTAACTTGGGCTCCTCTACGCGGGTCACGTCGTAGACGTAGTATCCGCCCAACATCGTGACCTCGGGCCCTCCGCCGTAGAACCGATCCTGCCGCGTCGAAGGATCATATCCCACGTAGATATCGTGGTAGCCTCCCCTTGCACCGCGTGGCTCGGGAAGCGGCATGCGCGAGATCAACCCGCCATTGGGCTCCCCCGCGAGAAAGCGCCCCATGTCGTAGATGTTGGCCCCGTGTGGCGTAGTGGGTGATGCGCTCACCGTCGCGAAGAGGAGCGCCCGCCCGTCGGAGTGTTTGTACATGAAAATGTTGTGGAACCCGCCCGGCGTGTCCGGCGCGCGAATGCGACCCATCTCACGAATGCCGGATGTATCCGGAAGGCCCGTGACGTCGAACACGATTGCGCCCAAATCGCCGTCTGGCCCACTACTGCGGAATTGGAACGACTGCACGTCGTAGTACCTGCGCCCGACCTTGAAGTACTTATTATCGAGAGCGCGTCCCTGGTGACCCGTGGGGTCTTCGATGACCCAGGTGTACAGCAACTTCGCCTCGGGCGGATCTCGTACGTCGACGATCGAGAATCCGTAGGTGCCCCTCCTCGAGACGTACACGTAGGGTCGCGAGAGCTCCTGTTCGATCTCCAGGTCGTTCGCGTGAAAGGACCCACCCGTAGGGATGTGAGCGACCACGGTCATATTCGAGCTGCCCTGGAACCCGGGCGGATACTGTGCGGTCGCCGATCCCGCATACAAGGTCAGTACAGCAAACGAGCAGAGTGCGGATCGCATACGATCTCCGGTTTTGCGGGGCCGAAGGAGAAACCAGGACGGCATGGTATCACAGGAGCCTCGGCGGCGCGGTGCCGCAGCGCTCCCTTGCCGGAGCCGCCATACATCTCTCACTCGGGGGGACGTGGCAGGGCTGACCGATCGCGTTGTTGGCCGAGTATCCGTTCGGCAAAATCGAGCCGCTCTTCGACCTCTACCAGCCGCGCTTCGGCAGCGCCATGTTGTTGCTCGACCTGCTCTTCCAGCTCGTGCAGATGCCGCTGCACTTCAACGAGGTCGCCACCCGATTCCGGCGGGCGGCTCAATCGCCTGATCCAGACGTTGGTGAGCCTCCACACCATAACCCCCCCAGTGATCACAGCCACCACGCCGGCGAACTCCAACACGTCACCCATGGGACGCTCGGGCGTTGACTCGCGGCGCGCCCCGCTCATAGACGGTGACGCTCCATGTGAGCGTATTGCTCGTAGCCACCGACGCGAACCCCAGACCTTTCACGAACCGATCAATCGCGTCTGCGGAATGGACAAAGGTCCGAAACGCGTTCCCCCGCAGTCGGCGGATCAGGTTCTCGAGTCCCATGACCATCCGTACGTACCAGACGTCCTTCGGCAGGCTGAGCGCGAAGAGCCGGCGCGCCTTTCCCGCGGCCCGTTCGACCAGCGGCATATACTTCGGGTAGCAACACACGACGCGGTCCAAGGTGACCACGTCGGCCTCACCCAGGGTGGACGCCAGATCCACGAAGTCTCCGTGCACGAACTCCACCCGGTCGCCAACGCCACAGCGCTCGGATTCGGACTTGCCGGTTTCCAGGTACGCGGCTGATGCCTCCACGTGAACGGCCGCCGTGAGGCTCGAGTCGAGCAGCTCGTGGTGAAGAACTCCGATTCCTCCGCCGATATCCAACAGCGTCCCGTTTGGCAAGCCTGCTACCCGGAGGCCATCGATGATGAGCTGAGTCGTTTTGTCCGGGCCCTTTCGGCGGTACCGGTCGAGATCCCGACGAGCGATCACCGGACTGAACTGCGAGTTGGCAGCCCGACAGTGGCCGCTACATGGCATCGGTAACACCTCGCGAACACGAGTCCGCGCGACCGCGCGACGAGTACAACTCTCCGGTCCATTAAACACCGCGCGACAGGCCAGTCAAGGGATCTCGGTGGGGCGAGGTACCATCTCGCTACTGGCCACTGGCTCCGTCCCCTTCGAGATCCTAGGTTAGGGACGCCCCCCGCCGTCGAGTTCGACGTTCGCCCAACTGAAGGCTCACCACCACCGAGGTGAGTACCACATGGAAAACGAGCACGCGCCTGCTTCGTATCGCGTTCCCTTCGAGTTCACGGGCAAAGCCGGTGAGTACTTCAAGATCTGGATCGTGAACATTCTCCTCACCCTCGTAAGCCTCGGGATCTACTCGGCGTGGGCCAAGGTGCGGACCAAACGGTACATCTACGGGAACGCGTCGCTCGACGGCTCCACGTTCGACTATCTGGCGGACCCGGTTAAGATCCTGAAAGGCCGGCTCATCGTCCTGGCGTTTTTTGTCCTCTACGTTGCGGTCTCGAATGCCGGTCTCGTGGCGCAGGGAATCTTCGGGCTCTTCATTCTAGTCGTGTTCCCATGGGTCATTGTGCGGGCCCTGGCCTTCAGGGCACGGAACACCACATATCGGAACATCCGATTCGATTTCCGCGCAAGCTATCGCCAATCCGCCGAGGTCTTCATCGGTGGGCCATTTCTCGTCGGCCTGACGCTCGGGATCGCCTATCCTTATTTCGCGTATCTCCGCAGCCGGCTCGTGGTCGATCACAGCGGCTACGGCATCACCCCATTCACGCTTTCGGCGCGTGTTGCGAGTTTCTTCCGTATCTACCTGATGGCCGGAGCCGCCCTCCTAGCCGTGGGACTGGCGATACCGTTTCTCCTCCCTACGCTGGGAGCCGGACTCGGAGGGGAAGCGGGACCGCTTGCCGCAGTAGTCCTGGTGTTCGTGTACCTAGGGATGGCGCTCGTCGTAGTTCACGTGCGCACCTCGGTCACCAATCTCATATGGTCGAATACCTCGCTGGGCGATCACGAGTTCGAGAGCACGCTCGAAACACTTCCGATGCTGTGGCTGTATCTCTCCAATGCGATCGCCATTCTCTTGTCCGCAGGGCTGCTGGTCCCGTGGGCGACGATGCGCATGGTCCGCTACCGGCTCGACCACCTCACGCTCTTGGCCGCGAGTGACCTGGACGAATTCGTCGCCGGTGAAGAAAACTCCGTCGCGGCAGCTGGCGAGGAGATCGTCGACTTTCTCGATGTCGACGCGGGGATATGATCGAGACACCGGCGTTCCTGTACGACGGTCAGTCGTCGGAGCGTGAGGAGGTTCGCCTAGCCTTCTACCCGGCAGGACATGTGCACATCGTTGGACCGCTCACCGACGTCACCCTGCCGTTATCCGAGGTGGCCGTCTCACCGCGGATCGCCAACACGCCCCGAAGCATCTACCTCCCGGGTGGAGCGAAGTGCGAGGCGCCCGACAACGACGCGATCGATGAAGCCCTCGCCAGCCACGGGCTCGGGAGAGGGCACGCCTTCGTGCATAGGCTCGAGAGCAGCATCAAGTACGTGGTGATCGCCGTGATCGTCGCGATCGCTGCATCGTGGGGGCTCGTTCAGTTCGGCATACCTGCGCTCGCCAAAAGGGTCGCGTATGCCCTGCCGGTCTCGGTCGATGCAGCGGCCGGCCGCGATGCCCTGAAGGCCCTGGACCGAACGCTCTTCGCTCCTTCCGATATCCCGGAAAAGCGGCAGCAGGAGCTCCTCGCCGTCTTCCACGAGATCGCGAACTCGTCCGAAGTGGCGGCGGAGCCCCATCTCCAGTTTCGGCGCAGCGACCGGATCGGGCCCAACGCTCTGGCTCTTCCGTCCGGCGTGGTCATCGTGACCGACGCGCTGGTCTCGCTCGCCAAGCATGACGACGAACTCAGGGCCGTGTTCGCTCACGAGCTGGGGCATGTGGCGAACCGTCATACGCTCCGGCGCCTGATGCAAAACGCCGCCGTGGCACTGGTCATCGCCAGCATCTCCGGCGACCTCACTTCTATCACGGCGCTTGCCGCCGGGATGCCAACCCTGCTGCTCGAGACCAAATACTCGCGTGCGTTCGAGCTGGAGGCGGACAAGTTCGCGCTCGAATACCTCGACAAGAACGAGATCGCGCGCGACCATTTCGTTCGCATTCTGACCCGACTGGACGAGGAAACGAGTCAAGGCGGTGGAGCGATCGACTATCTCGCGTCTCACCCAGCCACGAGCGACCGAGTGAAAGCTATTCGGAGGCAGGAGTAAGATGCGTCGGGTCGATCGGCGGTTGGGGGGGTGGCCAAGACGGCCCAGAAGGCGCCGGCACGCTTCAGGGTAAAGTCACGACGACGGACTGCTTCGATCGGTCTCTCTAAAAAACCGCTGTTGCCTTGAGGAAGATCGTATCATCCTGCCTTGAGGCCTGTCCGAACTCGGCCGTGCCGCGCTGGTACGCCAACTGGAACGTCCCGAACGGAGGCCGGTAGCGGTACACGAAGACAGCCTGGATATTCTCGCGGTCGATGGCTGAGTTTGTCTGCAGGAACACGCGTAGATACAGATCCCGCGTGAAGAACTGATTCAGGCGGGCCACGTGGATCCACGTCGTCTCCATGCCGGGGTCGGGGTCGAGCACCAGCCGCTGCAATTCGTACTCGAGCGACAGGCCCTCGGTGACGGCGTAGGCGGCGGCTGCGGTCCAGAGTTGGAAATCCGAATCAAAGTTGCGCCCAAAGCGGTACCCCACCTGCACGGAGTTGAACTCCCGCGTGTTGTAGCCAACGTCGAGTTGTAGCGCCCGGTTGCGAAAGTCGCTCTCGAACCGCTTGAACTCCTCCTGTAACGTCGCGCCGAAGCTCAGCCGATTTCGAAACTCGATGTTGAGTGACTGGTCGACTTGCCAGCTTCGCAGCACGTTACGTTGGCTGTGGTAGATGTTGTAGTTCGAGTTGTAGTGGAGCCGTTCGATGATTGAACCGGCGATCCAGAAGCTGTGCTCGAGCGCCGAGTCGAATTCTCGGCGGTCGTCGTCTCGAATGAACCCGACGGCGTTCACGTTATCGGCGAAATTCTCGCCGAGATGCGTGAACCGCACGTGGAAATGAGACGTGGGCGTATCCCACGACGGCCGAATGAAGTATGCCAATGTTCCGGTGTCGAACTCGCCCCAGCTCTTCGCGAGCTGTGCAGTCATACCGAGTGTTCGAGTGAAGAACAGGGTCGCGTCGGTGCTGATGGAACCATCGTTGCCGCCCAGCGTGCGGTTTGCAAGCACCAACCCGACGTTGGACGGTCCGAGGTTGCGTTGCACCCGACCCATCGTGTACGTGGGAGTATTCGCGGCTGGTCCACGGGGGGACCGCGCGGCCAGCGCCTGCACGTTCCAGGTCTCTCCTCGGCCCAGCACCTGGGTGCCGAAGTCGATGTCGGCGATGCGCCGGGAGTACAAGGTACGGATGCGCTGGCGATACAACTCCGCGCTTTCCGCGCTTTTCCGGCAGTGCGAGCTCAAAGCGGGTCAGGTTCACACGCTCCTGATCCGCCTCGATCGTCGCGAAGTCCGGGTTGATGGTGGCGAACGCATTCAGCTGCGGCGTGTGGGCGTAGCGTGCGTCGATGCCCGCGTCGACATCGATCGTCGTGTCCCGCTGCCCCCGCGACAGACCGTACGCGATGAACTGATGTCGCCGTGATGGCGCTGCGATCTGGAGTCCTCGAATAGCACCGGCTTGTGATACTCTCCACTGGTTCTCCAGCGGCCCCGCCCAGTAGCTCACCTCGAGCGTCCGCCGCCGGCTCCGGCCAAAGTTGATCCCCCACACGCGGCCCGCACCGGACGCGAAACTCATCGATCGGAACGGGATCGCCATCTCGGCCGTCCATCCCGAATCGGTTGGCGCGGCGCCGGCTCGCCACGCGGCGTCCCATGTATCGTCCACGGTCCGCCCGTCGTTGGCCACGCGTCCATCCGCCTGGGTACCGAGCAGATTGGTCATGAAGTAGTACGCGGACTGCTTGTCGTTGTGCGTATCGAGGAGGAGCACGACCGCGTCGTCGTCTAGCAGCTGTGCATCGCGCCGAGTGAGCTGTGCGGCCGGCGGATCTGGATCGAAGACCGTGAAAGCAACGTAGATCCGGCTCGAGTCGTAGAGCACCATTGCGTCGGTGCGCCAGGGTGACCGAGTTCCACGCCGTGGCTCGAATCGGATGAAGTCGGTGGCATGCGCCGCGTTCCGCCATTCCCCTTCGCCCATGACGCCGTCGATCACGGGCGGCGTGTCCGTCTGGATGGCCGGAATCACGAAACCGGAGTCAGGTACCTCGTTGCTCTGCACCGTTGCGGCCGAGAGCAGAAGGAGGGTCGCGGTGAGCATTGCCATGGACTATATCTCCGATCGGCAGGCGTGCCAGGCTTCTCGGTCGACGAGGTGGCGGGCGGCATCCTCACGGAGACACTCGGAGGGATCATGACGACGAAGCGAATCCTCCACCGCGGTGTGGTGGCGGTCGGCCTCGCTGCAGCCCTGGCCGCCTGCTCGGCCGGACCGGTCCGGATCGATGACGACGACATCGGGGGAGTGGTTAGCGGTCCGAACGGACCCGAAGCCGGCGTTTGGGTCATCGCGGAAACGCACGACCTCCCAACGCCGTTCGTGCGAATCGTCGTCACCGACAGTCGCGGCCGCTACGTGTTGCCCGACCTCCCACCAGCGAGCTACAGCGTATGGGCGCGCGGGTACGGGCTGGTCGACTCGCCCAAGACCGACGCCGCTCCGGGACGTCTACTGGACCTGACGGCCGTTGTGGCTCCAAACGAACGGGCCGCGGCAGAGTACTACCCGGCGGCGTACTGGCTTTCACTCCTCCACGTACCGAGCAAAGAAGAGTTTCCGGGCACCGGACCGAGCCCCGCCGGTAACGGCATCTCGCCCAACATGCAGAACCAGGCCCAATGGCTGAGGATCGTGAAGTCCGGGAACTGCACGGCGTGCCATCAACTGGGCACGCCGGGCATGCGGAAGATCCCAGCTGAGCTCGGCGAGTTCGAGAGCTCCGAGGCCGCATGGGAGCGGCGAATCCAGTCCGGACAGGCCGGCCGATCGATGAGCCGTTCGCTCGACTTCTTCGGCAGGGGCCGTGCGTTGGCGATGTTCGCCGACTGGACCGATCGCATCGCCGCCGGGGAGGTTCCGCCCACGCCACCCAGGCCTCAGGGCATCGAGCGAAGCGCCGTCATCACCCTGTGGGACTGGGCCGACCCCAAGGCGTACCTCCACGACGTGGTCTCGACCGACCGCCGGGATCCGACGGTGAACGCCAACGGCCCCGTCTACGGGGCGCTCGAGGCGAGCGCGGACTACCTACCCGTGCTCGATCCGGCGAGCCACACGGCGAGTCGGGTACCGCTCACGGTCCGCGATCCGAACACGCGTCCAGCAGCGGGACCATCGATGCCCGCTCCGTCGCCGTATTGGGGCGACGAGGTCATCTGGACCAGCAAGACCAACGTCCACAACCCCATGATCGACGATCGAGGTCGCGTCTGGCTCACAGCGACGGTGCGGCCTCCGGACAACCCGGCCTTCTGTCGCGAGGGGTCGAGCCATCCGTCCGCACAGATGTTCCCAACCGACAGGGCCTATCGCCACCTCGCGGTCTACGATCCGAGTAGCGGCGAGCTCACCCACGTCAGTACGTGCTTCAGCACACACCATCTCATGTTCGCCGAAGACGCGACCAACACGCTCTGGACCAGCGGCGGCGGACAGGTTGTCGGCTGGCTGAACGTAAAGTTGTTCGACGAGACGGGCGACGAGGAGCGATCGCAGGGCTGGACCCCGCTCGTGCTCGACGCGAACGGCAACGGCCGGCGGGACGACTATGTCGAGCCCGATGAGGCGCTCGAACCCGCCAAGGACAAACGTATCCTGGCCGGATTCTACGGGGTCGCGCCCGCACCCGACGGGTCGGTGTGGGCCTCGTCGCTGGGCTATCCCGGCGCGGTGGTCCGGCTCGATCCGGGTCCCAATCCGCCGGCGACCGCCCTGGCGGAGCTGTATCAGCTCCCGTTGGACGAGCGAGGGGAGCCCGTGCGCGGATTCTCGCCGCGGGGCTTCGACATCGACCGGGACGGCGTTGCGTGGGTGGCGCTGGCGAGCGGTCACATGGCGAGCTTCGACCGTCGCAGGTGCACGGGGCCGCTCAACGGTCCCACCGCGACCGGGCAGCATTGCCCCGAGGGGTGGACGTTTTACACCGAACCGGCGCCGCAGCTGCAGGGCGTCACGGACGACGGCAGCGCTGAGGCCAGTTATTACACCTGGGTCGACCAGTTCGATGTGCTCGGGCTCGGAGAGAACGTGCCCATCAACACCGGAAACGCCTCCGAGGGGTTGCTCGTCTTGAAGGACGGTGAGTGGATCGTGCTGCGGGTTCCGTATCCTACAGGATTCTACACCAAGTGGATGGACGGCCGGATCGACGATCCGGGCGCCGGCTGGAAGGGGCGAGGGCTTTGGGCGACCGTGAGCACGCGGGCGCCGTTTCACATGGAGGGCGGGAAGGGCACCACGAGCAAGGTGGTGAAGTTCCAGCTCCGCCCCGATCCACTGGCACGGTAGCCGGACCCGGCCAATCTCCCTTCGGGTCGCCGGGGCGGGGGGTACACGTCGAACGAGCACCGCGACTTGGCGCCACGCCCGCCACCCGGGACAAACGAAGCCCGCTCATCGAAGGATGGGCGGGCGCGGCCTCATCATGTTGGCCCAAGCACGACGTCTTCGCCGCAGGGCGCCGCCCCCGACTCTGGTACGAAACGACCAACGGGACCGACAATCCGATACCGCAAGGTTGTCGGTACACTGCGATCCCCCCCTACGTGCACCTTCACGGACACGAGGCCCTCTTCGATCCACAGCACCTGCCCATTTAGAGCTCCTCCAAGGAGCCTCACTCGGACTACACCCATCGAATTGTGTTTCCTTCGCGTTAGGCTGGCGGATCCCCAGCGGCAACCCGGCGTCAGCGGACCGGGATCACCCAATCGTAGGAGAGATCCACGTGCTTTTGCGGTGCCGTTGGATCCGGCGCGAACAGACGAACGACTCGTGCGGTCATCGATATCAGCTTGCCCTCGTACACCGTCTTACGATCCAACCATTTCACTCTGCGGAGGTTGGTGGTCTTCTTGAGCATGAAACGACGCATAGTCTTCTACTCCTGAACGTGTTGGGTTTCCTGACCTGGGAGAAGCTCTTCCCACGACACAGCACCAATCAGTCCAACCTGACGATATTTCGGCCGTGGCACGCCGGTCGGCGTGAGCCACCGCTCGACCAGCGCCGGTCACCAAGATGCCGCGACTGGCCAGCTGTTCGACCGGCGGACGGGTCGGGGGTGGATTTTCCGAGGACGATCTCCAACCGCGGCGCGGTCAAAGTCCGCTACCGATCAGCTTCTCCTCGAGCTCCGGAAAGGCCGACAGGACCATGTCCACCAAGCGCTCGGGGGAGCGGGTCAGCACATCGGTGACGGGGATCCCGAGTTCGAACCCGTACCGCGTGATGGCCGCGCTGACGTCGGCGTCGGACATGTTCTCGTGGTTAATCGTGAGGCCGATGACCTTCGTCTCGGCGAAGGTCTCAATGAGATTGAGAAATAGTCAGGGACGCCTCCGGCGTGGATCAGTGCGGCGGCGAGGTCGCGGCACATGGGGATGCCGTTCGGCTCCTCGTTCAATACCTCCCCGGCATCGAGTCCGACCTTTTCGCTGTCGATGACCGCGAGGATCTCGCACAATGCCGAGTGACGAACGAGTCCGTTAGCGGTCTTTGCCGTCGATGTCAGCGAAGTTGGCTTCACAATAGACGATTGCGGTTGCGACGGGCTCCTGTACGCGGCTGGATCGTGGCGGCGCGTGCACCGCTGCATCGCTTTTGACGGTAGAGTCGTAATCGGTGGCGAGTGCGTTCGACGAACCGGAGGGTGGGGCTGCAGGCATGCGCACTCCTCGAGTTGGGCTCAGAGGAGGCGACGGAATCGCTCCGGCCGGATCCGGCCGGATGTCAAGGAGATCCCCGCTAAGTCAGGTGTACAATAGGCAATTTACATCGGATCGACCCCGAGGGACAGGCCGGTGTCGGGAAACATGCGTGCGAACCGAACCGACACCGTGAGGAGTGCGACGACTTGAACACTCGAGCGGGTTCCGGCACGGCGTCTGTGCTCCCCTCTTCACCCAATGGGCAGGGTAGAGTTGTTGCGAAGCAGAGCGAGCAGCGCCGGAGGCGAGGGGTCGGAGCGATCACCACATCAATGTCCATGGTGGCCCGTCCAGCGCCGTCGAGAGGCGGGCTGTAGCGCGACGAGCCCGGGCTTCAGCCCGGGGATAGCCGGCACCCAGCTCGCGCTCGATGCGGTAGCGATCGACCAGGGCGGCGATGAGGCGATTCAATTGGTCTGTCACGGAGCACAAGATGGGCTCCCTGGCGCCAGGTAGCAGGGCAATGGTCGCAGGGACTGGGTTTCCGGCCCTCGATCCGGTTTGTGAGGCTCGAGTGTGTCGCATTTATCTGTGGAGGCTGCGAGGTGAGTGTTATCTCGAATTGTTACTGCGGGATTTCAGTGGTCCCCAAAACGGAGAACTCGCCGCAAGTTCGCGGCCGAGATGAAGCACACACCGCTCAAAGATCTCTGCTACCTGGGCGGGTGGAAGGACCCGCAGACGGTGCTCAAGTGCTATCAGCGGCCCGACGAGATCACGATGCGCGAGGCACTGGCAAACAGCAGGCCGCTCGAGGCGGGTGAAGCGTAGCCCGAATCGACACCACGAACCGACGCCACCGGAGTATTTCCTCCAAAACGAATCCCGCCCAGTGTCGTAACACCAAGCGGGATCACCTCTTCACTCAATGGGCCAGGGTAGAGTTGAACTACCGACCTCACGCTTATCAGGCACCCCAACAGGGGTACGGAATCCGACACGTTACCCTATTTACCTAGGTGGATCGTGCGATCTGCCGGATTCCAAACCGCGCAAGACGGCACCCTGCCGGCCTCAATCGACAGCAGAACCGACAGCAACCGACTCAAAACCGCGTCCCCGGACCTACACTTTGCCTACTTCGCGCATTCCTTAATCCCGGTCTCTGGCGGTTGGTACCATCGCCCGACGGTAATCCCTTTGTTGATAAGGAAGTCACTGAGCTGTGAGCCTGGCGAAACGTATGGGTCGTTCGGCGCCTTTTCGAATAGCAAGCAATAGAGCCGCAGCTTATGGGCAACGGCCGTTAGACCGTTGGAGTAAGAACACCGTCACGGAAGATCGTCACTCACATCGACGAGCTCCTTCCCGAACTCCAGGCAGAACACGCGTGCCTCGTCCTCTGACCCAAACTCCCGGGGATCGTCAAAACGCTTGACCCACGATCCCGACGAGTCGTGGCGCCAGATCTCCACCCGCGTGCCCCACCGGTCCGACTCCCCGATTTCATAGGGAGTCGCAACGATTTGAAACCCGTGGTAAGAGACGGTTTCCATTGAGCGTCAGGCCCTGCATCGGATCATTGCCCAGGTTAGCCGGTAGCAGCGAGCGGGGTAGGGCGGTTTTGGGACATTGAGGGGTGCTGCTGGGACTCTCTCGACGGGCGCCATTACGACCTCGATCGGTCCAGCCGATACTAGCAAGGGAACGCAGGACGGAGGTCATCCGATTGGCGCTGTTCATACAAGAGCTCAATGAGCTCCTGCTGCGAGGAGAGGATCTCCCCACCCTCCCGGACGTGGTGTTCCGGCTCCACGCGGCCTTGGACGATGACCTGGCGAGCGAAGCGCGGATCGCCGGGATTATCGAAACGGATCCAGCCCTCACCACCCGGCTGCTGCGGAGCTCCAACTCCGCACTCCTGAATCAGGGTGATCGAATCAGCACGGTCACCGCGGCGGTCCAGCGCTTGGGGCTGCGGCAGGTGCGGGTGATGTGTCTCGCCCTAGCAGTCGTCCAGGCATTTTCCTCCAAAAACGGCGGACTGGATCATCGCGAACTGTGGTCCCATTCCGCTGGCGTCGGGCTGCTGGGGCAACATCTCTGGCGGCTCCGACAGTCCTCCGGATCGATCACCTCGGACGACCTCTACGTGGCGGGCCTCCTTCACGACGTGGGCTTGCTGCTTCTCGATCAGTACTTCCAAGAGCGGTTTCGGGAGGTTCTGGACCTTCGTGAGTTGGGGGGGGATCCCCTGTGGCGAAGCGAAGAAATTGTGCTCGGAACCGACCACGGCGAGATCGGGGGTTGTTGCTGGGACGCTGGTCACTTCCGGACGAGGTCATTGCGATCGTGGCGGCACACCATCATCCCGATACCGCGGCCGAGGAGTATCGCGATGCCGGCCGGGTCGTCCAGGCCGCTGAAAGCATCTGCAACGCGCACGGCCTCGGGGTGGCGCTCGAAGACGGCCCGGCCCCCGAACCGTCGGAGCTACTGCAGTCGGTTGGCTTGGAGGACCCTGCGATCGAGACGGTCCTCGACGAGCTTCAAGGCATCACGGCGAGCGCCCGGGACTTCATGCAAGCAGCCTAAAGCGCCAGTCTCACGTCGCGTCCGTGATCAGCCTATGTGACTCCGTCCGAGCATATCGCTGGACCCATCGCTGGACGGCCAGGCCACAGCGATCTCGCATGGCATCGGTCACCGGGGCCTCCGCCCCATTCGGTTGGAGAATGCTGAGGAGTCGGCCGACGAGCGCACCCCGCCACGTCGGAGAGAAGTTTCCCCACCAATAGGCGACGAGGGCGGCTACCCGCTCCTCCGGACGGCCGTCGAGCTGCAAATAGACGTCGGGGATGTACCACCCTCGCTCACGGTCCTGCTCGAAGCTCGCTGCCATATCCAGGTAGTATCGACCGGAGGGCGATCCGGTTTAGGCACCGGTACCATCACCCGGCGGTAATCGGGTACCTGTCCTACGAGGCGGGTTCGGGGGAACAGGAAGGCGCAGACCTATGACTTCGCCGGTTATCCAGTAATCCCACCCTGTTCCCCCGAACCTCAATGCCCGTTTTGACCCTTGGTACCATGTGACGGCGGTAGGCCAGTACCTGGAACGCGTCCGTGCAATTCCCTGTTCCCCTGGAGGCGAGTTACCCGTGGCGGATTCTCTGCGATGTTGTCGCCTTCCTGGCTAACGGACACTCTCGGACGACCTGAGGCAGCACCGGCTATGCCTGCCGTTTCTGGCTGGGAATCAGGCCCTAGGGTCGATACAGAGCGGATGGAAACAGTCTCCATGGAGGCACCCTTGAATATTCGACACGCTCGCTTCCTTACCCTCTCGATCAACTTTTGCGTCCTCGGTCTGTTAGGCCCGTCGAGCCAAGCTCTCGCACAAGGAGAAGATCAGGAGGAACTCAAGCGCATCGAACGTGAGCTTACGACCGCCGTGCTGCACGTGGCTGTTGCCACTCTAGAGCTCACGTATGCGGATGATTTTCGCTTCACGCACTCGACGGGCAACGTGCAAACGAAAGCCGAGTGGCTGAGGGAGCTGCAGAGCGGCACAACCAACTACACGGCGCGGAGTACTGATTCGATTGAAGTCGAGTTGCATGATGATGTCGCGATCACAACCGGCCGAATTCATGCGCGCACAGACTCTTCTGATCCAAGATGGAGGGAATACACAGTTTGGTACGTCCGGGTTTACGCTGAACGGGGTGGACGGTGGCAGCTGCTGTCACACCGTACAGTTCGTGAGCAGACAGGGCCGCTTCCAGCACCGGAGAGCGAGGTGCCACAACAACTGCCTAACTAAGTGACTCGAGGCTCCCCCCGCAGGCGTCACAAACCTCGCTCTAAGTCTGGCCGGTCCGATTCCCGTGCCCTAGCTTAGTCGAAGAAGCAAAGTGGGAGTAGTCGCATGGCCGATCTGCTCGACCGTCTGAAGGCAGCCGTTGCCGACCGGTACCGGATTGAACGCGAGTTGGGTGCCGGGGGGATGGCCACGGTGTACCTCGCTGAAGACCTAAGACATCATCGCCAGGTCGCCATCAAGGTGTTACGCCCGGATTTGGCTGCGGCACTTGGCGGTGAGCGGTTCCTACGCGAGATCGAGATCGCCGCCCAGCTTGACCACCCGCACATCCTGCCTCTCCTCGATTCAGGCGAGGCCGACGAGTTTCTCTACTACGTCATGCCCTATGTGAAGGGGCAGTCACTGCGTGAGAAGCTGTCACTTGAAGGCGAATTACCCGTGGCAGAAGCTGTACGGCTCCTCCGGGACGTGGTCGATGCCCTCGCACACGCCCACAGGCACGGGGTGGTCCATCGGGATATCAAACCCGACAATGTGATGCTTTCGGATCGGCATGCCCGCGTGACGGACTTCGGGGTCGCCAAGGCAGTGAGTGAGGCGACGGGACGGCAGGCCCTAACGACGGCTGGCGTCGCGCTGGGAACTCCTGCCTACATGGCCCCGGAGCAAGCAGCCGCCGATCCGCACATCGACCACCGAGCCGACATCTACGCGGTAGGAGTGCTCGCCTATGAGTTGCTTGCCGGTCGAACGCCGTTCGGTGGCGATTCCCCCCAGGCAATCCTCTCCGCCCACGTAACCCAAGCGCCGGAGCCGGTGACGACGCATCGGGAGGTTTCACCCATCCTCGCCGAGCTGGTGATGCGGTGCTTGAAGAAGAAGGCGGCAGATCGGTGGCAGAGCGCCGAGGAACTGCTGACACAACTGGAAGCGTTGGCGACGCCGAGTGGGGGGATGACGCCGACGCACACGCAACCTGTTACGGCAGCCACCCTCCAATCGTCCCGGGGCAAGCTGCTCGCCTACGGTGCGGTCGGAGTGATCGCGATCCTCGCCGGATGGGGGATCTTCGGCAGAAGCGGGGGGGGGGGGACGTCAGCACCGAGTCGGATTTGCCGATGCTTGCGGTCCTGCCGTTCAGAAACCTCGGAGCAGAGGAGGACCAGTACTTCGCCGATGGCATGACGGAGGAAATCAATGCCCGAGTTGGCGTGATTTCGGGACTGCGAGTGGTCAGCCGGATGAGCGCGCTGACGTATCAGAACACAGATCTCCCGCTTAGCCAAATCGCGGAGGAACTGGGCGTCGGGTACGTCGTGCAAGGCACGATCAGGACAGACCGCACCACGGAAGGCGTTGGGCAAGTGCGGGTCACGCCCGAGCTCACCCGCGCATCGGACGGAGTCCAACTGTGGGCCGATGTGTACACCGCGAGTTTGGTCCCCGGCGAACTGTTCCGCGTCCAAGGCGAGATCGCCGAGCGCGTCGCGGAAGGGCTGAACGTGACGCTCTCACCGGAGGAACAGCAGGCCATCGAAGACCGACCGACCGAGAACGCCGCGGCCTACGACGCGTATCTGCGGGGGATGGATTATTTCAGGCTCGGAACTTTACAGGAGTGGGACGCGCAGCGCATCGCCTTGGAAAACTTTGAGAGCGCGGTCACCCTCGATCCCGACTTCGCGCTGGCGCACGTGATGCACGGCCTCGCTCACCTTCGTTTGGTGAACTTTGACCAGAGTAATCCACCCTATCTCAACCGCTCGGATCGCCTCGCGTTTGCGAAGGAAGCTCTGGATCACGCGCTACGGCTCGATCCTGACCTGCCAGAGATCCATTTGGCTTTGAGCAGGTACCACCGGGCGTCACGCGACACGGCGCGCTCGGAGGACGAGTTGGCCGTCGTGCTGCAAGAGCGCCCCAATGACCCCGAGGCAATCCTGAGTATGGGGCTTATCCAAGCCATGAGGGGTGCACGGGACTCCGCGGGCGTCTTGTTCAAAAAAAAGCGGTTGACCTCGATCCCCGGTCGGTCGGGACTGTGAGCGAGATCGCCTGGACGTATCTCCTTTCTAGCAGGTTGCATGACGATGCGCAGCCCTATGTTGATCGCTGGATTGCCCTCGCTCCCGATGTACCACTCCCCTACGTCCTGAGGGCTTGGATGCACGCGCTCACCGGAGATACGATTGCGGCGCATCAACTGTTGGAGTTGGGCGAGCAGCGGGTCGGCATGATCCCTCTGTTAGTGGCCCTTGCGCGCATGACACACACCCTCCCGCTGGTGCGCATCTTCCCGGACGAATACGGCGAGGCAATGAAAAGACGCTCACAGGATGCTATGGGTGCCGACATCGGCGACTATCTCATGGCCAAGGTGACCCCGTACTATGCGAATCCCGACCTCGCCCGAGGCTACTACGACTCCATGGTTGTGTGGACTACCGCCAGGATTGAGGCCAATCAGTGTGCGGACGTTTGGAGGCTCGTGCGGGTCTGGGCGTTGGCCGGGAGCGGACAAAAAGACGTGGCGTTACGGGAAGCAGATGCGGCGCTGATGTCCGGGGTCCCTCAACCGTGGATGCAAATACTCTTGGCTGAGGCCTACGTCATGATGGATGAGTATGATGACGCCGTTGGCTGGTTGGAAGCCGCCGAGTCACACCCCGTCCTTCTTGTAACGCCGTCCCTCCTCAGAATCGATCCCTATTGGGAGCCGTTGCGCGATCACCCACGGTTTCAGCAGTTAGTGGCGGGCGAGAACTGACAGCGTAGAGGTGACTCTCCCTGCGATGATGCGGTGGCTGGGCGACAGTCAGACGTTCAGGGGAACAGGGGAGGTCCCTTTATTGCACTTGGTACCATCTGGCGGCGTGATGCGGTTCCTCGTTGAGCCCATACTGCGAAAGGTATCATAGCCGTGGCACTTCGCGATGAGTTTGTCACTACGTGGCAGAAGTTCATAGAGTGGGTCGTGGAAACGACTGCACGGCGTATGAATTCACCTACTATCACATGGCCTGGACTCGCAAACCAAACCCGTAGGGTTGGTGCGCGGCTAACCGACGAAGAGGCGTTAGCCGCTGTGCGAGTCGCGACTGGGCCCTTCAGCATTTTAGACGAGGACGTTTTGCGCACTATGATGTCCGAGATGACCCACGCTAAGGACACGACCGGCGATGACTTCGAGTCGGCGAGTACGGTTATCGGCAGCCTAAAGGATGTCCTCCAGGATCTGCCAGGTTGGGTCAAGATTCTCCTCACTTTGCTGAAACAGTTGGTGGATTTGATCAAGGGTAGGCTGGAACGAACTGGGGGGGTCCCGGACTTTCCGGAGGAGCCTCCAAGGGAAGGGCCGTTCCGACCGGCTGAGTAGTCTGGCCCCTCCGTTCTGGGGAACAGAGCTGGCGACTTGGTGCCTAGCCCTATTGGTGGTGTCGGCGTTGTTCATTTGGTACCATCTGGCGGCGGTAAGCCGGTACCTGCGATGGTGATGAGGATTCTGCCGTCTTAGTAACGGAGACAGCGTTCGTCCCAGTTGTCCCAGTGTCCCACTCGACTAGAGCGTGAGATCGGTTCAGGACTACAATGTGCGATGGTTTATATGCAAAGAATCCGACGCCAACGGTGCCTTGATCGGGCAGTTCCTGCAAATAGATGGGCTTCCGGTTGTAGGAACAGCCAAACATTGCGAACACACCGTCATCTTCCGGCCCTGCGCGCTGAAGATCCAACGCTAGCTCCTCGCGCCCAACCCACCTCACATTCCGCGGTTCGCGACGGCGGACAATGCCCTTCGCGTGCTCCTCCGAGAAGCTCAGTAGATCCCTATCGACCATCACTGGGCCTGGCACATCTGCAACGACTCCTGGACGGGGGGTCTCGTAGCCGAATGGTGGGTGACCCTCAAGGGGATAGTGCACTATTACCGTTACGATCTCCTCATCCAACACCTCGTCAAAGGAAACAGGTTTCACCGATCCGCGTTCCCTGACGGGGATCGTCCCCGGAACGGAGTCCCAGAAGTCCGGTAACGGTACACTCTGCATGAGAGCTTGCTTGTAACTCCAGCCCTCATTTGCCTCAGCGAGTTTACACCTGGTCAAATGCTCTCTAAGAAGGGCCCCGCACCTCTCGTGTACGCTACTCCTAATTCGCTCGGGTACTCGAGGCGATTTCCCCAGCTGGCGGAAAGCTGGCGAGTGAATGCGTCAATCCTTCGACATTGGGGTGCTCCAGCTCATGCGGAGGTGCTGGAGCGCTGTGCCGAGGAGTTGGAGCAGGGGCTGCAGGAGTTCGAACTGGAGCCGCTGACGTTACAGGAGGCAGCAAAGGAGTCGGGATACTCGGCTGACCATCTGGGACGTCTGGTACGCCAGAGGAAGCTCCTCAACGTGGGTAAAGCAAACGCCCCGCGCATCCGACGGTGCGACTTCCCACGAAAGCCTCCCCGTTTTGACAAATCGGAGACAGCTTCCCACTTTGGTGCCGCCAGCAAAGAGCAGATCGCACGGTCCATCGTAGCGAATGGAGATCTACGATGACCACTGCCAAACGCTGGAGCTATTCGACGGGCGAGCGCGGGCGCAACCGGGTTAGAGTGTTCCAGGACGGTACGCGTCCACTCCTCGTAGAGTTCTACGAAGGAGGGCCCGGAAGCGCGTCTCACTCGGTCACCGAGACCGCAGGCGTGCAAAGCAACAGGCCGATGACGTCGCCTCTAGCCTGGGTCGGGGTGCTCGGCCGAATGATGGCGATCCGACGCTCGCAACGCTCTTTGACAATTACTTACGCGAGGTGACTCCGGCCAAGTCCGAGGGCAAGCAACGACATGACCGAAGGGCTGCGGAAATGTTCATGCGGTTCTTCGGACCGCAGCGTCGAGCCCGCACCGTCAATCGCCGCGACTGGGATCGGTTCACACGACAGCGGCTGGAAGCCGTGATTGCCCCGCAAGGGGTCCGTCGAGATGGGGGCGTGGGACCCCGCCAGGTCGAGTATGACTTGAAGTTTCTCGTGGCCGTTCTCAACTGGGCAACCAGAGCCGCTGACGAGCGTGGAGAACCGTTGCTGTTTCGCAATCCTGTCGCTGGTCTCCCCCTCCCCAAGGAGGAGAGTCCGATGCGTCCTCTGCTGACACATGCGCAGTACGAGGGCCTGCAGGGGGCAGCGTCCGATTTGGATTGGCGCTTTGCGCTGGCGCTCACGCTGGCCCATGAGACAGGACATCGTATCGGAGCCATCCGTCTGCTCCAGTGGTCAGACATCGATCTAGACGAGGCCACGGTGCGTTGGCGTGCCGAGAACGACAAGATTGGGTTCGAACACGTCACCCCACTCACTGACATCGCTGGGGACGCCTTGAGGACGGTTCAGCAGCAAACAGTCGAGCCCCACCCGAACTCGTAAGCTCAAGTGGGGCTTCCCCTTCCGTCGATGGGCCAGGGTAGAGTTGAACTACCGACCTCACGCTTATCAGGCGTGCGCTCTAACCACCTGAGCTACTGGCCCGCACTTCAGCAGAACACAATGTAGAGCCCGGTCGCCCAGTCGCAAAGCGACCGAGCCGAGACACACGCTTTAATCCCACACCCGCCGGGTGCGACGAGTCGGATGCCACCCGTCGTCACCGTACTCGTCCTCGAATTCGTCATCGTCGCCGTCATCCTCGTCCTCGTCCTCATCCTCGTCCTCGTCATACTCTTCGTCTTCCTCGAAGTCGTCCTCGTTCTGGTCGTCGTCGGCGCCTCGACGCCTGGCCCTGACCGGCGAGATCGATCGCTCCCAGCGCGACATGTCCCAGGTTCTCCTCGGTTCGTGTTTCGCTATGATGGCGCGACCGCCCGCGCCGCCGCCCGCGCCGATTTCCGACGGTCTGAGGCGCTGAGCTCCCGCTTGCGGAGCCGGATGCCCGCCGGCGTCACCTCGATCAACTCGTCGTCCTCTATGTACTCCAGCGCCAGCTCCAGTGTAATCTGTCGGGCCGGCTCAAGCCGAATCATTTCGTCGGTCGCCGTCGTCCGGATGTTGCTGAGCTTCTTCTCACGGGTCACGTTCACGTCGAGATCGCCCGGTCGCACGTGTTCGCCCACGATCATCCCACCGTAGACCGGGTCGTTGGGACTGACGAACATCGCCGCACGCTCCTGCAAGTTGAACAGCACATACGGCACCGCCATTCCGTTCCGGTCGGCCACGAGCACACCGCGCTTTCGTCCGGCCAGCGGCCCTGCCCAGGATCCGTACTCGAGAAAACGGTGGTGCAGCACCCCTTCGCCACGGGTGTCCGTGAGGAACTCCGATCGGTAGCCGAACAGACCACGTGCC
Organism: Gemmatimonadales bacterium; assembly: GCA_965249575.1. GTDB lineage: Bacteria > Gemmatimonadota > Gemmatimonadetes > Gemmatimonadales > GWC2-71-9. The sequence continues at coordinate 1,039,496 of OZ252244.1, forward strand.
GGCACGCGAAATCGCATGCGCACTTCGCCCCGGTCGGTGTGCTTCATGTCGATCAGGTCCCCGCGCCTCGGGCCCAGGCCCTCGAGGACTGTCCCGACCATGGCGTCCGGCCCATCGATCAACAACTCCTCGTACGGCTCCAGCCGCTTCCCGTCAACCCCCTCACGGGTGATCACCCGCGGACGCCCCACTAGGAACTCGTAGCCCTCACGCCGCATGGTCTCCATCAGAATCGTGAGGTGCAGATCACCGCGGCCGCAAACATTCAGTACGTCCGGCTGATCGGTTTCCTCCACCCGCAAGGCGACGTTCCGCTGCAGCTCACGGAACAGACGATCCCGCACCTGCCGCGTCGTGACGAACCGTCCCGAGCGGCCGGCAAACGGGGAGTCGTTGACCTGGAAATCAACCGAAATGGTCGGCTCTTCGACGGCGATGCCCGCGAGGCGCTCGAGGTGTCCGGGATCCGTGACCGATTTGCCGACCTCGATGCCCTCGAGACCCGCCAGCGCAATGATCTCCCCGGCACCCGCTTCCTTCACCTCCACGCGATCCAGTGCTTCGAATGTGTACAGCCGGGCGACGCGCGCACGCTCGGTGTCTTCCTCGGAGACGATCCCAGGCTCCCCCAGCGGGAGCAGGGCAACGGGTTGGCCCACGCGAACGGTTCCCCGCTCGATACGGCCAATGGCCAGCCGGCCCACGTAGGGCGAGAAATCCACCGTGGACACCAGCATCTGAAAGGGATGGTCCGCATCACCCCCGGGGACTGGGACATGATCGAGGATCGCGCCGAAGAGCGGGGTGAGGTCGCCCTGCTCCGCGTCCGCCTCGACCTCAGCCAACCGGCGCTCGGCGGCCGCGAGGGCGTGTTCCGCAATGCCGAGTCGGGCCGCGGCGTACAAAAACGGCGCATCCAGCTGGTCGTGCGACGCTTCGAGCTCCATGAATAGTTCGAGCACCTCGTCGTGCACCTCCGAGGCGCGCGCGTCGGAGCGATCGACTTTGTTGATCACTACGATCGGGGCGAGCCCCAGCTCCAATGCCTTTCTCGTCACGAAACGCGTTTGCGGCATTGGGCCTTCGGCTGCGTCCACCAGCAGCAGCACGCCGTCGACCATGCGGAGAATGCGCTCGACCTCGCCGCCGAAATCGGCGTGGCCGGGAGTGTCAACGATATTGATCTTGGTGGATCGCCATCGAACAGAGGTATTCTTCGAGAGAATCGTGATCCCCCGCTCTCGCTCGAGGGGGTTCGAGTCCATCACGCGCTCTTCCACCTGCTGATTGGCCCTGAAAGCACCCGCCTGCCGGAGCATATGATCGACCAGGGTCGTCTTCCCGTGGTCCACATGCGCGATAATCGCGATGTTCCTGGTCGACAAACTACAAATCCTTATGTATCACGTACTTGCGAAAGCGCCACTGGGACCCTTGCGGCAGTATATCTGGCTCCGTAGGAGAATGCAAGACAGCCCAGCACCATGCCAGCCAGCGTTCATCGATCGGGCGAATTCGGTTTCTGAGTGCGTATGCGCACGGACTCGGCGTGACCGCTCAGCCCCTCCGATTCGGCCAGGGCCATGATGTCGGCGGCATCGGCCGCGAGACGTGCCTCGGTATACTCGATCACGCTCGTCCGCTTGACGAAATCGTACACGCCGAGTGGCGAGGAGAACCGTGCCGTGCCTCCCGTTGGCAGGACGTGGCTCGGTCCGGCAATGTAATCGCCCACCGGCTCGGGCGTGGACTCGCCGACGAAGACGGCGCCAGCGTTTCGCACCTCCTCCGCCCAGCGGTCAGCGTCACGGACGAGCAGCTCGCAGTGTTCTGGTGCCCGGCGGTTTGCCACGTTCACGGCCGTCTCCAGATCGGGCACGACGATCGCCATGCCGTTACGGAACAGCGCTCCGCGCGCAACCGCAGCGCGCCGGCTCGTCGCGAGCCGTTGGACCAGCTCGGCTTCGACCCGCTCGACCAAACCTTCCGATGTCGTGACCAGCCACGCATGAGCATCCTCATCGTGCTCGGCCTGCGCCAGGAGGTCGGCCGCCACGTGGGTTGGATTGGCCGTGTCGTCGGCGACAACCAACACTTCTGTCGGTCCGGCAATCATGTCGATGCCGACGGCACCCACGAGCTGGCGTTTTGCCTCGGACACCCACTTGTTGCCGGGACCCACGATCTTGTCCACCGGCGGAACCGTCGTCGTGCCGAAGGCGAGCGCGGCGATGCCCTGCGCACCGCCGATGCGGAATAGCCGGGTCACGTCCGCAACCGCGCATGCCGCGAGCACGACCTCCGATACCCCGCCCGGCGGCGTAATGGCCACGATGTCCGATACACCCGCGACACGCGCGGGAATCGCGTTCATCAGCACGGTCGAGGGATAGGCCGCCTGCCCGCCGGGGATGTAGATGCCCACGCGCTCCAAGGGCAGGACGCGCATCCCCAGTCTGCTTCCGTCGGGCAAGAGATAGGCGAAGCCCGACTCGCGCTGCCGCTCGTGATACGCGCGGACACGCGCTTCCGCCCGCTCGAGTGCGCCGCTCAGTTCCGGTGCCAGCCCGGCACGAGCGGCTTCCCATTCCTCTCGCGGAACCTCCCATCGATCCGGTGGCAGGTCGGCACCGTCGAGCGTCCGCTGGTACTCGGCGACCGCGGCATCACCACGAGACCGGACCGCCTCCAAGATGTCGCGCACCGCGCCGCGCGTGGCCTCGTCCGGCAAGCGGGCCGAGCGCGTCAGGCAGTCCTCGAGCGCAGCGAACGGAGGAACTTGCACACGCGTCAGGACGGCGCTGGCGGGCCGGTCGGCATTGGCTAGCTTTGACATACCTGCCACTCTATGGAAGAACTCGGGCTCAGCTCGCTGCTGCTTCGCAGCGCCGTCGTGGTTGTCCTCATCGTGGCCAACGCCTTCTTCGTCGCGGCTGAGTTTGCCCTGGTTTCGGCCCGCCGCACACGCATCGAGACGCTCGCGCAACAAGGGGATGCGAAGGCTAAGGCCGCCCTGGCGGCGCTGCAAGACCTCAATCGTCAGCTCTCCGCCGCCCAACTGGGCATCACCGTGGCTTCGATCCTTCTGGGCTATGTCGCCGAAGACACCGTCGCAGTGCTCTGCAACCAGTGGATGAGTGGGCTCCCGCCCGCGCTTGCGTTTCTCGGACGGACGGCGGTTGCATCGGTGGTCGCGATCTTCCTGGTGTCGTTCCTCCACGTGGTGTTTGGGGAACAAGCCCCAAAAACCTGGGCAATCACGTTCCCCGAGGCTACAAGTCGCTGGCTTGCGGCTCCACTGATGTTCTTCGCCTGGATCACAAGGCCGGCCACCAACCTCTTAAACTGGAGCTCCAACCGCGTGCTGGCCCTCACCGGGCTCAAGGCCACCGCGAATGGGGAGCACAGGATTCACTCACCGGAAGAGATTGTCATGCTCCTCAAGAAGAGCGAGAAACTGGGGCAGATCGACACCGGCGACCTTCGCATGATCGAGGGTGTGTTCGAGTTTACCGAGAAGACCGCATCGGACGTCATGACGCCACGGACCGAGATCGTTGGGCTTTCGGGAAGCCTGACCATCGAAGAGGCCGCGGATCGTGTCGCCGAAGCCGGCCGCTCGCGGTATCCCGTCTACCGAAGCTCTGTCGATGATGTCTTCGGCATCGTGCATGCGAAGCCGATCCTCGCGACCCTCCGAAGCGGTTCGGCTCCGTCGCTCGAGGCGATCGCGCGCGAGCCCCTCTTCGTACCCAGAACGCGCGAGGTCGAAGATGTGCTCGCCGAGATGAAACACCGCAAAGAGCACATGGCGATCGTGCTGGACGAGTTCGGCGGGACCGCAGGCATCGTGACGATGGAGGACTTGTTGGAGGAAATCGTTGGCCAGATCTACGACGAGCACGATCCCGCCGAGGCTCCCGCCTCGTCTGACCGGAACGTCCTGACCGGCCGCATGTCTCTCGCCGAGGTGAACGAACACCTCAACCTCGCGCTACACGGGGGCAGCTTTCATACGGTGGGCGGGTACGTTTTCGGACGACTCGGCCGGCTCCCCATCCAGGGAGATCGCGTGCCGGTCGAGGGCGGCGCGTTCGAGGTGCTCGAAATGAAGGGTCGACGCATCGCAAAACTTCGTTGGGTGCCGAATGGGGACGAGATCACCCCTCCGAAGCCATAGCGAGGCGGGCGGCCAGCGCGATCGCCGCACGCATCGATCCGGGATCGGCCCGGTTCGTGCCAGCGATATCGAACGCCGTTCCATGATCGGGCGAGGTGCGGACGAACGGTAATCCCAGCGTCACGTTGACCGCAGCGCCGAACGACGCCACCTTGATCGCCGTCATCCCCACGTCGTGATACGGCGCGAGCACCGCATCGAACTCGCCTCTCAGCGCTCGCACGAACACCGTATCGGCAGGTAGCACCACGCCGCCGAGCGCCTCGGCTGCGGGCGCGAGAATGTCCTGTTCCTCGCTGCCGAACAGGCCGGATTCGCCCGCGTGCGGGTTGATCGCGCAGAGGGCCAACCGGGGATGATCGATCTTCCACCAATCCCGGAGCGACCGGAGCGTGACCCGGCCGGCGGTCACTACCCGGTCAGTCGAGAGCGCCGCCACGACCTCGCGGAGGGGGATGTGCGTGGTGACGAGCGCAACGCGTAGCTGTTCCGCGGTCAACATCATGACGGCGTCGACCCCCCCGGCCAACGCTGCCAGCCACTCAGTGTGTCCCGGATAGCGGTAGCCGGCCAGGTGAAGCGCGCGTTTTTCTGCCGGCCCAGTCACGACGGCGTCGACCTTCCCGGCGAGGGCCAGCGCGACGGCCTTTTCCACAGCGCGACCGGTCAGCTTTCCGGCCTCCGCGGCGGACATCGAGCGCCCGCTTCCGGCACCGACAAGTCGGACATTCGGCTCGGCGTCCGCGTCGATGGCGATCGGTGTCGCCGGTAGGGCTTCGATTAGCGCGGACGGCCCAATGACTGAGAACTCCGCTTCGGCGGGCGGGTCCTTGAGGGCTTTGGCAGCCACCTCGGGGCCGATTCCCCGGGGATCCCCCACCGTGACGGCAATGCGGGGCCGACGACTAGTACTTGACTTCGACGTAGGTCTTTTCGCGGAGGGTTTGGACGTATCGCTTGATAGCGTTTTCTTCGGCTAGACGCGACCGGATTTGGTCTCGCAGTTCCTCGAAGTTCATTTCCCCCTCGGGTCGCTCCTCCAGAAACACGATCACCGCATACTTCGTGCGGCCGGCGCCGAGCGCGACGGGGATGGGTCCGAACACGTCACTGGGGTTCGCCTCGGAGAAGGCCTCAGCGTACGCCGGTGGCAAGCGCGTGCGCGGCACTTCCTCGGCCAGTGTCTCCTCACCCGGATCGTTGTATAGGCGTGCAAGCGAATCGAACGGCGCGCCGGCCTCGAGCTGGGCTCGGATCGAATCGGCGAGCACCCGGGCCTGCTCCTGGTTCGCCTCGCTGAGAGCTGGTGACACGAGGATGTGGCGGGCGTTGACCTCGGCGGGCTCCGATCGCTGTACCTGAATGATGTGAAACCCAAAGGGCGTTCGCACGACGGGCGAGATTTGCCCCGGACGCATCCGGAACGCGACGGCTTCGAACTCCCTGACCATCATGCCACGCCGGAACCATCCCAGGTCGCCCCCCCGCTCGCGCGTGCCGATATCGTCGGAGGCCTGCTTCGCCACCGTTTCAAAGTCCGCTCCCCGCCGGAGGACGCCGAGTATCGAGTCGGCGCGCGCCCGGGCCGCCACGAGCGCGATGCTATCCGGTTTCGGCCGAACGACGATCTGTCGGAAGGTTACGGTCGCCGGCCGGCGCTGACGCGTGCGGTTCTCATCCCAGAACTCCCGCAACTCCGCCTCCGTCGGAATGACCGGACGAAGCTGACCCCTTTGTCTGAGCTTCTCGAAGAGCGTTGCGGTTGCCAGCTCCTTGAGCTTCTGCTCGGCGAACCACCGCCGATACTCATCCAGCGTGCCGAAGCCGGAGGAACGGAGTTGCCGCTGGAAATCGAGCTCCGACGCAAACCCCTGCCGCACGTTCCGCACCGATTGCTCTACGGCGTCGAGTACATCTCGATCCGCTACCTTGATCGAGGTATCGGCGAATGCCTCCTGCACCACCAGTTGGTCGTTGATCAGCCGCTCAAGCAAGCTTTGGTGAAGCGCGTCAAGCTCCGCCGAGTCCGTGGGCACAGAGCTGCCGCGCTGTCGCAACAGGTTGATCTCCTCGCGAATGCGGGACAGCGGGATTGGTGTCTTCCCCACGATGGCCACGATGCGGTCGACCGGCACGAAGTCCGTGGTTTGGCCGCGGGCCGGTGGTGTCCCGGCGAGCAGGATCGCTGCACACACCGCGAGTGGGTTACGGTATCGCATCTTGGAGCGTGGTATCAGGTGTACCGAGCGGGAATTCCTGGCCGCCGCCCGGGATAGCCACTTCGGTATTCGCGGCCGCGAGACGAAGCTGGCGCGCGCGCTCGAGCACCCGGGCTATGCCGGCCGGTACGATGCGCCATTCCCCTTCATCGCGGAGCTTGGCCGCCAGGAGCGCTGGTATGGGAACAAGGGGCACACGACTGTTTACCACCGCGGCGAGGTATTGATCCACGCGGAGGGCGGCGAGGCGCTGACGCTCTTCGAGGTTCGCAGCCGAATCGGCCAGCGAAACGGAATCGACCCGAATCGCTTCCTGGAGACTCGACAATTCACGCTTGAGGACTGTCCGGAATTCATCGAGATCCAGTGCGCTCAGGGACACGCCCGCGCTCTCTGCCTCGACCTGCATGACGGCGTTCCGCATCAGCGACCGCAGGAATTGCTGAAGGAGCTCGTCGTCTGCGGCGTCGGCCTGCTGCTGAAACTGAGGTGGCAGGAGCTGAAGCCACCGCACGAAATCCGAAACCGTGAACTTCCCACCGTCATAGGTTCCGACGATCTTCGTGGACTTGGCGGCGCGTTTCGGATCGGCCAGGGCGGAACGCACTCTCGCTGGCGCTCTGGGGTGCACTTCGATCGCGCGCCGCTCGCTCAGATCGGCGAGGTACACCGAGTCCAAACGCTGCTGAAGGCGCACGCGAAGACCCTCGGTATAGGGCTGCCGCGCGTCCCCCAGCGCCGGGCGGGCCAAAATGTGATACCCGTACTGAGTCTCCACGATCGACGAGAGCTCCCCAGGTCCGAGCGAAAACGCCGCGTCCTCGAAGGCCGGCAAGCCGGCGTCGCCTCGCTTGATGACACCGACCGTCCCCCCCAATCTCTTGGCGACGGTGTCCTCGTTGAAACGGTTCGCCGCTGACCAGGGCGCGCCCCCGGCCAGATTGGCGTGCATGTTCTCCACGCGGCGGCGCTTTTCATCGCGCTGCTCGCGCGGCGTCGTGGGATCCGTCCTTACCAGCACGTGCTGGATCAGACGGTACTCGCCTTCGTTGTAGATGCTGTCGACGCGGTCGACGCTCAATGGCGGGGCGGCCTCGATCAGCCGTTCGTGAAACAGCGCCGCGATGCGCTGCCGCGACTCGGGCCACAGGGTTGTGAAAACCGTCGCCGAGTCGAGAAGCGAGTCGCCCGCGAGCACGCGCTGTGCGAACAGCGAATAGTCCACCCACAGGGCCGCCAACCGCTCGACCACGTCCCGCCGGAGCGCCAGCCCGCGACCCTGCGCGACGATTTCGCTCAGCCGCCGGACCGTCAACTCGTAATCGCCTGCCCGCGCGGCCACCGGGACGTTCGCCGTGATGGCCTCGCGGCACCCTACGGCCATCGTTACGGCGAACACAAATCCACACAGCCAACGTCTCATCGGGTACCCACCTTCTTATCGATCTCGACCCCCACCGCATGAATCAACTAAGCTGCTCCCCCGCCGGTTCTGCTACTTCTCCCGCGGCGACGGCCATCGCTTGCACTAGGCCGCGACCCATGGGGATCCCGCCCAGGCGGGTCAAACGAAGCGACAACGGGACGGTGCGCCGTACGTCGGCGGCGAACTGAACCTGGTCAAGGGCCGCGGTAAGCCCCGCCAATCTGACCGGCGCGGTCGCCCGAAAACTTAGCCGCGCCTCGTCACCCCGAACCAGGACCGTTTCCAATCCCAGTCGGGCTCCAACGGCGCGAAGCTCTGAGATCGTCAGTAGACACTCCGCCTCGTCGGGGAGCGGACCGAACCGATCCCGCAATTCCTCCCGTAGGCTCGCAATTTCGCCAAGTCGTCCGGCCCGCGCCAGGCGCCGGTAGAAGTCGAGCTTTGCGTCATCATCGGGAACGTAGACATCCGCGAGGTGGGCCGCACCGTCGAACGTGACCTCCGGCGGGGGCATCGTGTCGTCGGCCGCCTCGCCCTTGAGAGCGCGCACCGCGTCACCCAGCCAACGCATGTACAGGTCGAACCCAACTGCGTGCGCGTGGCCGGACTGCGCAGCTCCAAGTAGGTTCCCCGCTCCCCGAAGCTCGAGATCCCGGAGCGCGATGCGATAGCCGGATCCCAACTCGGTGTGATGCTCGAGGACCTGCAATCGTTTCTCCGCCTCAGGATCGACCTCGTCGGGAACGAGGAGATAACAATACGCGCGGCGGTGGCCCCGTCCGACCCGGCCCCTGAGCTGATAGAGCTGGGCGAGGCCGAGCTGGTCGGCCCGATGCACGATCATGGTGTTCGCGTTACCGACATCCAGCCCTGACTCCACGATCATGGTCGACACGAGCACATCGACGTCGCCAGCCACGAATGCCCGCATCACCCCATCCAGGTCTCGCTCGGCCACTTGGCCGTGTCCCACAGCCACCCGTGCTCGCGGCGCGAGGCGACGAACGCGTTCGGCAATCGACTCGATCGTCTCGATCCTGTTGTGTACGAAGAACACCTGTCCGCCACGATCCAATTCCCGAGCCATCGCCTCTTCAAGGAGGGCGTCGTCCCACGGCTCGATGAACGTCAACACCGGCGATCGGTCCCGCGGGGGCGTGTCGATCAGCGTGAGGTCACGTATCCCCGACAGCGCCAGGTGAAGAGTGCGCGGGATGGGGGTGGCGGTCAACGTGAGCACATGCACTTCGAGCTTGAGCTCCTTGAGGCGTTCTTTGTGGCGAACGCCAAAGCGATGCTCCTCGTCCACGATGAGGAGCCCGAGGTTGCGAAACACGACGTCCTTCGACAGGAGGCGATGCGTGCCGATCACGACATCCACCACGCCGGCCTCGAGCTCCCGCCGGACGCCCCGCTGCTCCGCCGGGGAACGGAACCGCGACAGGACCTCCACTCGGACCGGGAAGTCGGCGAACCGATCGCGATAGGTTCGGGCGTGCTGCTCGGCGAGGATGGTGGTGGGTACGAGCATCGCGGCTTGTCTTCCCGCCTGGACCATCTTGAACGCCGCGCGGACCGCAATCTCGGTCTTCCCGTAGCCCACGTCGCCGACCACCAGGCGGTCCATCGGCTGCGGCCGTTCCATATCGCGCTTGACCTCATCGGCGGCCGTTCGTTGATCCGGCGTATCCTCATAGAGAAAGGCCGACTCGAGCTCCCGCTGCCATCGGGTATCCGGCGGACAGGCGATGCCCGTGGCCAGCGACCGCTGAGCGTAAAGCTCCAAGAGTTCAGCGGCGAGTTGCCGTACCGCTCGCTCGGTACGCTCACGCCGCTTGCGCCACCGAGTCGAGCCTAGGCGATCCAGCCGGGGAACCGGGGCCGACCCATCGGCGCTCCGATACGGCTCGAGCTGATCCAGGCGGTAAAGGGGGACACTCAGGCGGTCTCCGCCCTCATACTCCAAGACGGCCACCTCGATCGAACCGGCGCCGGCGTCGATGTTGTCGATTCCCCGGTAGATCCCGATGCCGTGCTCGAGGTGCACCACGACATCACCGGGTGTCGGCGAGCCGGCCGAGACGGACGCCAGCGCCTGCTTGAATCGGCGAGGTCGCCGGATCCTCCGGGCACGCCGGAAGATCTCGTGGTCCGTGAGCACGATCAGCTCGGGTAGGGCAAACCCACCATGCAGCGCGCCCAGCGCGAGTGTGGCGTACTTGGGCAACCTGCCCTCCGGACCGTCCTCGCCGAGCAGTTCCTCGAGTCGCTCGAGTTGTCCCTCGTTGTCACAGAGGATGAGCGTCGGAGTGCCCGCAGCCAGGCGCGCGAGCTTTCGGATGTTCCCCTCGATGGGCTCCGGGGCGAAGAGCCCAAAGTCGTGGCTCGCCTCCTCCCGCCCGCCGGTATCGACGATGCGCAGCTGGGCGAGGCTCGCCCATTTCTCGGTCCACGCCTCGGGAGATAGGAACACGAAGTCCCGGCCGGGCACGTCCTCCCCGCGGCGGCGCGCGACTTCGAGGTGGTGAGCAGATTCATCCCACAGACGTCGGACATCGCCCACGTCAACGTCAGAATCGACGAACACCAAAACGTCCGGTGGAACGAGGTCCAGGAGCGTCGTCCGATCCTCCCCCGGCCTTCCCGCCCCCCCACCCAGCTCCCCGATCGCGCTCTTGAACGCGACGGGAAGAATCGACACCGCGTCCACCTCATGCGCGGAGCGTTGAGAGTCCAGATCGAAGGCTCGAATCGAGAGCACCTCGTCACCCCACCACTCGATGCGAGCCGGCGCGGCCATTCCAAACCCGTACACGTCAACGATCCCGCCTCGGACCGCGAACTGCGCGACATCGAGTACGGTCGGGGTCCGCGCATAGCCCATCCGTTCGAGCTGCCTAACGACTGACGAGGGCTTTCGATCGGTGCCGGACCCGATATCGAGTCGGTTTTCGGCCAGCGCTGCGGGTGCCCGCGTGCGTTCGGCGGTGGCGCGGAGCGTGGTAACGACGATCCGCGCGCTCCCCCCGAGTACGGCCTCGATGGTCTCGACGCGCTCGCCCGCGATCTCTAGGTGCGGCTCCTCCTCGCCCAGCGCCTCCCGCTGCGGATACAGGCGCACCTGATCGCCGGTCAATACCCCAAGATCGGCGAGCCAGCGTTCGGCGGATGCCGGCGTTGCGCAGGCGACGAGAAAGACACGCTGCTGGAAATCTTCGGAGAGCGCGGCGAGCACGACGGCAGCGCTGGACCCGGGGAGGCCCGCGGTGGAGATGGCCTGGCCGCGGGAGGGGAGGGAGTTCGCGAATGCACGGTAAGCCGGAACCGACTTGAGCGCGGCCACGAGCCGCGGCAGCATCTACGCCCTCCGCTCCAGGTGTCCCCCGGCGCTGGCGACCGCCAATTCAGCCAGCGCCGTGAGGACAGCGGCGGCGACGAGGAGCGTCGAGAGGTCTGCGCGCTTCGCACCGCGAAACAGTTCCTCCTCGAGCTCGTCCTCAGCAACCAGATCGGCGCCGGGTCCGAACGTCGCCCGCAACGATCGTCGATCGGTAGGTTCGAGCATGGACTCCCGCGGATCGTGGTTGACCTCGAGCGCACCGATGGTATCGCCGGTTGCCGCACTCATAAAATACACGCCCGGTTGGAGTGGTGCGGTCATGCGGCGGTCGGGTGGGACGGGAGACGAGCCGGTGAGCCCATGGAGGGTCCTGGCCGATGGCGGCACCTCGACGACTGCGCCCGGCGTCGAACGCACGATCGACGAGCCGCTGGTGGCCAGCCCGTTGGTCAGCAGGTCGAGGAACGGAATGAACCCGGCGGTTACCGGAAGCTCGGTCCACGTCAGGTCCATCCGGCTGGCGACGATCACGATCTCCCCGTCCCGCACGATCCACGGATCGGCGCCGGCACGCGCGAGCACCACCCCCGATCCGGTCAGCCGGTAGCGGCGGTAGATGGCCGCACCCACAGCGGGCCCAACCTCCCCCGCCGCTTGCCACTCCCCGGAGAGAAGCTCCCCGAATCGCCAGCTGACACCGCGGGCAGCCAGCGCGCGGTTGATCCCACCGAGCAGCGCCGGGTCTGCGGGCGGAAGAAGGGCCGTCCGCGCCGGCGCCAGGTCGTCCGCAATCCGAACGAGATCTCCTGTTCCGATGCGCCCAGATTCTTGCAGGACCTTGAGGCCCTCCCGCACAAAGCGACCGGCGCCGGGGCCGGCTCTCACCGCCGCCGGTTCGGCAACTCGAACCGCCAGCCGCCACTGGTCATCGCTGCGCATTTCATCTGGATCGAGGCTCACGCTCGCCGCGTACCAACCCCGCGTCGCCGGGCTGGCACGCAGCGCAACGCGCTCGCCGGGCGCTACGACGGACTGACTCATGTCCTGACCGTCCAGGGAGAGCCGCACAGCGGTCGGTAGGTCCCCTACCCCATCGACGGATGCGATAACCGACCCGTCCGGACGCCAGACGGTCGGTTCCACGCGTGCCGAGGTCACCCCGCGATTGGCCGGGCGAGCGGACGGTAGAACGGCCACCACGCGCGCCGAAGGCGCAGGCCCGGACGAGAACGCGGATGCCTGCAGATCACTCAATACGACGACCTCGTGGCCCGGCAACGGATCTTCTTCGATCGCGCTCGACGCGGTGCGCACGGCGTCCCCGAGATCGAGCCGCGTGGGCCACGGCGCAATGCTATCGAGCGTGGCGGCCGCCTCGATCTTCGAGACTCGCCGCGGGATGCCGTCCGCTAGCATCAGCCACAAGCGGTCCGATTCACCGACTCGCTCGATTACACGCCTCGCCCGCTCGACCAACTCCTCCAGGGCTCGAGTTCCGGAGACCACCGCGCCGGACGAGAGCGAGTTGTCAACGATCACCGCCACGGCGGTGGGGGCGTGCACGCTCCCCATGGCGACGTCGGCCACCGGACGCGCCGCGGCGAGGACGATGAGGATGATGATAAGCGTCCGCAGAAGGAGTAAGAGAAGGTTACGCAGCTTGAGCCGGCGACTGTGTTCCCGTTCAGTTTGCGAAAGGTACCGGACCGCCGGAAAGATCACGGTCGGGGGCTCGCGCCGCTGCAGGAGATGCAGCAAGGCCGGAATCGCGGCGCCGGCGAGCGCGAAAAGCGCCAGCGGCTGAAGAAAGGAAATCACCCGAGGCGGGACCGCCGAGTCGTGGCGCGACGCAGCACGTGGCCGAACGGCGTGTCCGTCATGACATGGTGATACGCGATGGACCCGCGGCGGCATGCCGCCCGCCACTCCGCCACGGTACGCTGCACCGTCTCCATGTAAGCGGCTCGCAGCTCCCGAGGGCGAACCACGACTCCGCTGCCGGTCTCCGGGTCTTCGAACCGCGCTTCAGGGGGTCCCTGGAGCATGAGTTCCGCGGGGTCCATGATATGAAAGACCGAAACCTGATGGCCCCGGTGCCTCAGGTACTGGAGCGCAAGCATCGCGAGGTCGCGGTCCAGCAAGAGGTCGGAAACGAAAACCACCAAGCCCCGGCGCCGAAGAAGATCGGTCACCCGGCGCAGCGCAGGCTCCGCCGCGGTGCCGTGTCCGGCTTCGAGTTTTTCGATGGCTGTCAGGAGAGTCCACCACTGTTGCGTCCGTACCCGCGCTGGTACGACGTCGCGCACCTCGTCGTCAAAACCGATGAAACCGGTGGCGTCGCGCTGTCGAAGCAACACCAGGGCGAGCGCCGCGGCCAGACGCTTGGCATACTCGAGCTTGGTAAGCCGACGCGGGTCGCCGGTCCAGTCCATCGATCGGCTGGCGTCGAACACCACCATCGATCGCAGGTTGGTCTCTTCCTCGAATTGCTTGACCACGAGGCGGTCTGACCGGGCGAGCATCTTCCAGTCAACGTACCGCAGCTCGTCACCAGGCTGATACGGTCGATGCTCTACGAACTCGACCGAAAACCCCCGAAACGGAGAGCGATGCATACCGGCCAAGAAACCCTCAACGACCCCGTCCGCCACCAGCTCGATCCCCCCGAGTTGGGCGACCTCGAAGGGATCGAGCAGGTCAACGCGCTTTGAAGGAGCCATGGAGCGCGGAACGTACGCCGGCGGCCATCCGAAAGTCAACGCATGGGTCAGCTGTCACCCCGTGGGGACATCCCGCCTGGTGATAACACGCAGCTGAAAGCCATAAGTGCATGTCGGACAACAGTATGGCCGTTTGATCCCAGCGTGGCATATTGCCTGCTTCGTGATACATTGAATCTGCTTCGGTTTTTGGAGGTCATGACATGACGCAGTTGGCCGCGCTAGCGGTCCTGCTTGCCACCGTACCCCCGGGTGACGGCGGTGACGCTTCCTTTTCCATATACATGGACCGGCATCGTGCCGCGCAGGGACCCCTCGTCCAGCTCTCGATGAATCAGGACGAGCTCTTCGAGCAGGGCGACAGGGCACGAGTGTACTTCCGCGCCGAACAGGCCTCCTACGTGACGATCTTCCGTGTGGACACGGACGGACGCGTCCGGGTGATTCACCCGCTCGAACCGTGGGAGGATAATTACGCGCGCGCGCGCCAGCGGTACGAGGTTCGGCGGCCCGGCGAGAAGTTCGCCTTCACGGTGGACGACTACCCTGGCTAGGGTTACCTGCTCGCCGTCACCAGCCTCGACCCATTCGACTATTCCGACTACGTACGCGGGGACCATTGGGACTATCGGGTGATCGCCACCAGCGGCCGGATCGCCGGCGATCCGTATGTCGCGCTCATGGAGCTGGCCGACCACATCGTCCCGGCCAACTACGTCGACTATTCCTACGACGTCCTTCCGTATTTCGTCGAGGAACGGTACGAGTATCCCCGATTCCTGTGCTACGATTGCCACGCATATGCGGCGTACCCCTACTGGGATCCGTACGTACACTCGTGCCTGCGCTTCCAGATCGTGATCTACGACGAGCCGTACTACTATCCCGCCCGGTATTACCCGGGGACCCGGGTAGTATACCGGCGGGGTGATCGCGTAGAGCCACGCTACGTCTTCAAAGACCGCGTGCCCACGCAGCCGTACGTCGTGAGGCAACGCGCGCGGCCCACCGATCCGACAGGCCGGCGAATCGCCGATCCCGGCGTTACCAGCACGGACTTGGGTGGCGCAGGTCGCGTTCCGGCACCCACACGCGGCCGTGACGACCTCGGCCCCCGAGCGGCGCCCGGGCGGGATGGTCGGCGGCCCGCACCGGCGCTCGATGGGGGTAGGCGCCCCGCACCGGCGAGCGCGGGGATTCGAGTTCCCTCACCCAGCACCCCCGCGGCTCGGCAACCGGAGGAGCGTGCCCGTCCCGAAGCCGAGGAACCGGAAGAGCGCACCCGGCAGCAGCCGAGTCTCGAGCGGCGGGATCCAAAGCGCGTTTCCCCTCCCGAGCGGGAGCCCAGGGATGCTGAGGCATCGCCGCCACCGTCCCGGCCGGAACCTAAACGAGTGGAACCCCGGACCGAGCCGTCGCGCGCAGAACCGCCGCGTCGGACCGAGCCGCAGTCCGAGCCCAGGCGGGCGGAGCCGGCTAGGCCCCCCGCCCGATCGCGCCCTCCGGCGGCTCGGCCCAAACCCGAACCACGGTCCGCTCCTCCTCCGACGGAGCCGAGGCGTCGGCCGAGTTCGTAAGCCCAAGCGGTCGCGCACCGCGACTACCCGCGGAGCCGTCCTCCCGCCTATCTTGATCGTCATGGCCATCGGTGAACGATTGCGATCTGCCCGCGGGAGTGCGGGCTCGATCCTCGCACTCCTGCTCGCATGCCCTGTGACCAGCCTTGCCCAGGCGGCCGGCCTGGCTGAGGCGGTTTCGTCGATCACGGCGGGCGACATACAGCGCCGGATCGACGTCATCGCACACGACTCGATGCGCGGTCGAGACACGCCGAGCGCCGAACTCGATGAGGGGGCGGCCTACATCGCGGGGGAATTCCGCAGCATCGGGCTCGCACCAGGTGGCCACGACCAAACCTTCATTCAGCACTACCCCATCAAGCGCGTACAGCTCGACAGCGTCGCCTCGAGGATACTGGTAGCCCGCGGGCCCACGTGGCGCCTCGGAGACGATTTCACGAACGTGCGGGGCGGCAACGACGCTCCCGAAGGTGCGCGGGGGACGGTGGTCGTCATCGCGGGTGTGTTCACCGATCCACGAAGCGCGCGCGACATGGATCTCGCGGGCAAGGTCGCTATCCTCGTTTCGGGTTCGGATTCACGCGGCGGATTCACCCCCGGCCTGTTACGCGCGCTCACCACGGTCAGGGCGCAGCGTCCCGCGGCGATTCTCCTCGTGCACGCGGTCAGCGATGCCGAGTGGGCCAGCATTACCGCACAGCAGCGCCGGGTCACCGTCCTGCCGTCGTGGCGCACTGAGCGCAGGAGATCCGGCCCACCGATCCCCATCGTGCGCGACCGGGCAGCCGCGCCACTATTGGCGAGATACGGCATTTCCCTGCCCGAGCTGCGGCGAGTGGTGCGTGAACCCGCCCGGAGTCACGCGCTCCCCGACCTCGACATGACGGTAACGGTTCAGCGAAGCGTCATCGGAACCGGCTATGCGCCAAACGTGGTCGGTATCCTCGAGGGCCGGGATCCCGCTTTGAAGAACGAGTACATCGTCTTCAGTGCACACATGGATCACGTCGGCATCGGCCGCCCCGACGCGCGGGGCGACACCATCTACAACGGAGCGGACGACGATGCGTCCGGCACCATAGCCGTCGTGGAGCTCGCGGAGGCGTTCAGGACGCTCGAGCGTCCACCACGCCGATCTCTCCTCTTCTTGACTGTGAGCGGCGAGGAAAAGGGTCTGTGGGGGAGCGAGTACTTCGCCGACCACCCGCCGGTACCCGCGACGAGTATCGTCGCGAACCTGAACAGCGACATGGTGGGCCGCAACTGGCGTGACACGGTCGTCGTCATCGGCAAGGAGCACTCCGATCTCGGGGCAACGCTGCAGCGGATCAACGCCATGCATCCGGAGCTCGATATGACGGCCATCGACGACCCTTGGCCGGAGGAGAACTTCTACCGCCGCTCAGACCACTACAATTTCGCGCGCAAGGGAGTGCCGATTTTGTTTTTCTTCAACGGCACCCACGAAGACTACCACCGCCCGAGCGACGAACCCACGAAGATCGACGCCGAGAAGGAGTCGCGGATCGTCAAGCTACTCTTCTACCTGGGGCTCGAGGTCGCGGAGGTCACTCCCCGACCGAGGTGGGACCCGGAGAGCTACCGCAGCATCGTCGAAGGCGCCTCGGGGAGGCCCTGAGGGGTCTGCTTACCGTCCACCCGTCGGAGCGCCACGGCGATCCACGAGCGGGCCCGACTCCCCAGCCGGTTATATTCAACCCCCATGCGCCAAGAACGTATCCGCAATTTCTGCATCGTTGCACACATCGATCACGGCAAATCGACCCTCGCCGACCGCCTCATCGAGGCGACGCGCACGCTCGACAAACGCAGAATGCGGGAGCAGGTCCTCGACACGATGGATCTCGAACGCGAGCGTGGGATTACGATCAAGCTCAACGCGGTGAGGATGCAGTACCGCCCCAATGATGAAGAGCCGTATGAACTCAACCTGATCGACACGCCAGGCCATGTCGACTTCACGTACGAGGTCTCACGCTCCCTGGCTGCCTGTGAGGGAGCGGTTCTCGTCGTGGACTCGAGCCAGGGAATCGAGGCCCAGACGGTCAGCAACCTGCTGCTGGCGATGGACGCGGGGCTCGAGATCATCCCGGTCCTCAACAAGATCGATCTACCGGCCGCCGAGCCCGACCGGCGCGCGCAGGAGCTGTTCGAGCTGATCGGTACGCCTCCAGCCGAGACGCTCCGCGTGTCGGCGAAGGAAGGCCGCGGAATCTCGGAATTACTCCGCGCGATCGTGCAGCGGGTCCCGGCCCCCGGGGGATCGTCCGACGGCCCTTTCCGAGCGCTGATCTTCGACTCCTACTACGATCGCTTTCGGGGCGCGATCCCGAGTATCCGCGTCATGGACGGCGAGATCACCCCCGGCATGCACATCGCCTTCGGGTCGCATCCTTCCGACCGGTACGAGGTGGCGGAGGTGGGCTACTGGCAGCTCGGCCCGCAAAACACCGGGCGCCTACAAACAGGGGAGGTAGGCTACGTCATCGCGAACACGAGGGACGTCCGCGACACTAGGGTCGGGGACACGGTGCTCGACGCCGACCATCCGGCTTCAGAGACGCTGCCCGGCTATCGGGAAATCAAGTCAATGGTGTTCGCCGGCCTGTACCCGACTGACGCCTCGCAGTACGAGGAGCTCAGGGACGCGTTGGCGAAACTTCAACTCAACGACGCGGCGCTCCACTACGTACCTGAATCGTCGGTGGCATTGGGGTTCGGGTTCCGGTGCGGTTTTCTCGGCCTGCTCCACATGGACATCGTCCGGGAGCGCCTCGAGCGGGAGTTCGATCTCACGCTGATTACCACCGTCCCGAACGTGGAGTACCACGTACATCGCACGGACAGCGGCGTCGACATCATCGAGAACCCGACCAAGCTCGAGGTCGATTCGCGAGTCGACCGCGTCGAAGAGCCGTTCGTCAAGGCACGCATCACCGCCCCCTCGGACTACATCGGTTCCATCATGAAGCTGGGTCAAGAACGACGCGGAGTTTACCTGGGCATGCACTACCTCGACCCAAGTCGAGTCCAGTTCGAGTGGGAGTTCCCGTTGTCGGAGATCATTCTCGATTTTTACGACCGGCTCAAGACGGTCAGCCGCGGCTTTGCGGCAATGGACTACGAGTTCGTCGGCTACCGCCCCAGCCGGTTGATAAAGCTGGATCTCCTCATCAACAACGATGCGGTGGACGCCTTCAGCGTAATCATCCACCGAGACAAAGCACACGACTGGGGCAAGAAGCTCGCCGAAAAGCTTCGAGAGTTGATTCCACGCCAGCTCTTCGAGGTGGTCATCCAGGCGGCCATCGGCTCCAAAGTCATCGCACGCGAGACGGTTCGCCCGCTCCGCAAGAACGTGACAGCCAAGTGTTACGGCGGCGACGTGACCCGGAAGCGAAAGCTGTTGGAGAAGCAGCGGGAGGGTAAACGCCGCATGAAACAGGTGGGCGTGGTCGAGATTCCCCAGGAGGCGTTCCTCGCCGTCCTGAAGGTCGAGTGACGGACGTCGTCGTGCTGCAAACCGCCTACCTGGGTGACATGGTCCTCACGACGCCGCTGCTGGAGGCTTTGGCCAAGCGACACGGTCCCGTCGACGTCGTCACGACGTCGGAAGCCGCTCCGCTCATCGAGACCCATCACGCGGTGCGTACGGTACTCCGGTACGACAAGCGCAGCACCATGCGCGGTGTGGTAGGCAGGTACCGCGTAGCGCGCGATATCGCGCGGCGACGCTACGGGTGGGCCTATCTGCCGCACCGCTCGATTGCCAGCTCGCTGATCGCGCGGCTCGCAGGTATACCCCGTCGAGTCGGATTCGCCGACGCCGCGGGAAGGTGGTGGTACACGTCTCGAGTGGAACGCGCCGGTGTCCACGAGGCCGAGCGGCTGCTGAGCCTCGCCGGCCGCGCGGCGCCGGCCATGCCATCAATCGTGTTGACGTCTGCTGACCGTCGGGTGGCCGCCCGGGTGCTCCGCTCCGCCGGTGTCGAGCAACCGTTCGTCGCCGTCGCCCCGGGCTCCGCCTGGAAGACCAAACGCTGGCCCCACTACCGTGAACTCGCGCGACGGATTGGCGTCACGCGAAGCGTCGTGGTCATCGGGTCGCGCCGTGAGCGCGGCGTGCTGGCCGCGAGTGGCGGGGAACACCCAAGCATCGACCTGGCAGGCCAACTCGGCATTCGTGAGTCGGCCGCCGTGATCGCTGATTCGGCCGCGCTCGTCGCGAACGATTCCGTGGCCGTTCACTTGGCGCAGGCGACGGGCACACCGGTCGTCGCCGTGTACGGGCCGACGAGCCCGGCATTTGGATTCGGTCCGCGCGGCCCGGCCGATCTGGTCGTGCAGCTGGACGGGCTCCCGTGCCGTCCCTGCAGCACCCACGGCTCGGAGCGCTGCCCGCTCTCGCACCATCGGTGCATGCAAGATCTTTCCGTCGATATCGTCGAACGCGCGCTGGCGGGCGTTCTCGATGGGTCACGGAGTAAGCCGGCTCGGAGACCGGTGTGCACTGGATCGTAGGAGTCGATCTGGGCGGGACGAACATCGTCGTAGCCATCGTGTCGGAGGACGGAGACGTGTTGCACGGACTTCACAAGCGACCGACCCCGCGGCCCTCCACTCCGGATGAGGTGGTCGCCAGCATCACGGACATGGTGCGGGCCTCTCTGGCCGACACCCGCAACGTTCTTGGGAAACACGACATCGACGTCCCGGGGATCGGCATCGGGTCGCCCGGACCGCTGAACACGGCAACTGGTGTCGTACGCATCTCGCCCAATTTGGGCTGGCGCGACGTACCGCTCCGCCAACTGGTGAGCGACGCCGTCGGCTATCCAGCCACACTGGAGAACGATGCGAATTGCTCCACGATGGGCGAGTGGTGGCGGGGCGCGGCACGCGGCGCGGACCATGTGGTCGGTCTGACGATCGGTACTGGAATTGGTGGCGGAATCATGATCGGCGGCGAGATCTTTCACGGCGCGACCGACGTGGCCGGTGAGATCGGGCATACGACCATCGATTCGACCGGTCGGCGATGTACATGCGGCAATTACGGCTGCCTCGAAGCATACGCGTCCGGCCCGGCAATCGCGCTGCGGGCCAGGGAAGGAATCGAAGCGGGTGCGCGTTCCAGCCTCTCGGAGTGTCTGACCGACGGTCCCGAGACGATCACGGCTCAGGCGGTATACGATGCAGCCCAGCGGGGGGATAGTTTTGCCCTGGACGTCGTCCGAGAAACGGCCCGTTTCCTCGGAATCGGCCTGGCAAACATTGTCAATCTGTTCAACCCCGAGGTCGTCGTCGTGTGCGGCGGCGTGACCCAGGCTGGAAGACATCTCTTCGATCCCCTGACCGCCGAAGTGAAGCGGCGCGCGTTTCGCCCCGCGGTGGATGCCTGCCGCATCGTGCCCGGCCAGCTCTCCGGTACGGCCGGCATCTACGGCGCCGTTGGATTCTTCAGGCGACAAATGGGTAATCACTCGTGAAACGGATCGGCGTCATGGGCACCATGGTGTGGGATTCGATTTACGGGAGGGGGAGAATGCCCGACCGCGTGGAAGAGTGGGGTGGGATTGCATACGCACTCGTGGCCCTCGATGCCGCGTTGCCGCCCTCGTGGGAGATCGTGCCGCTCATCAAGGTCGGGCGAGACATGGCGCCCAGCGCCAACCAGATACTGTCGAGCCTCGGCCGCCGCGCGGGCGCAGGGCGATTCGTCGAGGTCCCGCAACCAAACAACCGCGTTACCTTACGGTACGAATCCTTTGCCCGCCGCACCGAACAGCTCAGCGGCGGAGTGCCCGGATGGACGTGGGACGAACTGGGCCCGATGGTCCGGGATCTCGACGTCCTGTACGTGAATTTCATCTCGGGCTTCGAGATGACGTTGGAGACCGCGGCGCGGCTGCGGCAGGCGTTCGCCGGGCCGATCTTCGCGGACCTGCACAGCTTGCTACTGGACATCGCCCCGGACGGATTGCGCGTCCCGCGCTCGCTCCCCGAGCTTCCATCCTGGTTTTCTTGCTTCGACGTCGTGCAGCTCAACGAGGAAGAAATGGCGCGACTCGGTCCCGACCCGATGGAGGTAGCGGCAAACGCGATCGCCGTAGGCGTCCGGCTGATGGTGGTGACGATAGGGGAAAAGGGGGCGGTGTATTTCGCTCCACGGCCGTTCGTGTTCGCCCGATCGCGCGACC
Source organism: Gemmatimonadales bacterium (assembly GCA_965249575.1). Classification (GTDB taxonomy): domain Bacteria; phylum Gemmatimonadota; class Gemmatimonadetes; order Gemmatimonadales; family GWC2-71-9. The sequence continues at coordinate 1,061,182 of OZ252244.1, forward strand.
TCTCGTCCGGCCCCGTTGAAACGTCCCGGATCCCGACTGAGGTCCCACTCGAGGAGGGGGACCCAACGGGGTGCGGTGACGTGTTCGGCGCTACTCTCGTGGCGGGGCTCATCGCCGGCGCCGAGCTGGAACCAGCCATCCGCACAGCCAACGCCATCGCGGCCACGAACATGCAATGCCGCGGCGCCCCTGGGCTGCGCGAGCGCTTGCGGGGAGGAATCGCTCGGGCATGACTCGAGTCGTGGAGGTTCCGACCCAGTTCGACGACCGGACGTTCGATCAGTTCGCGAAGGCCTTTGGTAAGCCGGACGGCGGGCGTATGCTGTTCGACGCGCACGCCACCCAGTGGGCCTCTCCGTACGGCCTTCTCGGCCTGCTGAGCGCTGGACAAGCGGTAGCGGAGCACACAGCCGAGCGACCGCTCCTCACCGTACCGACGGATCGCGACGTCGCCCGCTACTGGAAACGCGCCGGTTTTTTCCGCGCGGCGGAGGAGTCCTTCGAGTTACATGGCAAGATCCCCCGAACACCGGCGGAAGGATCCTCGGACGTTCTTCTAGAGGTCACGCCGATCCGCGGAGCGGACGACGTGCACGGTGCGGTTCACGGGATTCAAGAGCGGGCGGTTGCGATCCTGGCCAACGATCTCGGTCTCGAAGCCCAGGCGACCATAGGATTCGCTATGGCGCTTTCGGAAGCCTGTCAGAATATTGTAGAGCACGCCGGCACCGGGGGATGGGTCGCCGTTCAGACGTACCACTGGCGGCGCCGGCTCGGACGCCGAGTGGTAGTGATTGCGGTCGCGGACGCCGGAGTCGGGTTTCGACATTCCCTCGAGACGACACAGGCGAAACGATTCGGAGATCGATGGGGCGACGCGGCGGCGCTGGAGGCCGCGCTCATTCAAGGGGTCAGCCGGTTCCGAGATCCTGGACGAGGGCAGGGACTCGCCGGCATCCGCCGCTACCTGAGTCGCTGGTCGGGGAAGGTCAGCGTTCGCAGCGGCACCGCACGCATCACGATCGTCCCACCATGGGACGACGACGTGCCCATGGCCGAGGGGCTGCCCTCCTTTCCCGGTAGCCAGGTACTCATGATCATCCCAGCTCAACATCCCGAGTCCTGACGCATGCAAGCGATTGACCTTCGAGCCATTCTGAGGCGCACCGTGTCGGGGTTTTACGGCGACTTGGTCACACGACGCACTGGAGCGGCGGTGCGGGGAGGGATCGAGCAAGTCCTCGCCGAGTCGGACGGCGATCAGGCAGCCGTGATCGACTTCAGTGAGGTCCGCTGTATCGACATGTCCTGCGCCGACGAGATCGTCGCCAAGCTCCTAGTGGAGCACGGTGAGGCACGGTACTTCGTGCTGCGCGGGATCAGCGAGGCTCAACGCGACGCGATCGAGTGCGTGCTGGAGCGCCGGCGGTTGGCCGTGGCTGTGGTGGATGCGGACGGACGCCCGGACGTACTCGGTACGATCCCGGATGCGGCGAGGCTGGTGTTCGGCATTCTGGCAGAAGAGGGGGCGGCAGCGCCCGACGAGGTGGCCGAGCGACTGGCGGTCCCAGCCGACATGGCGCGAGCAGCACTTGAGGACCTACTGGAGCGCCGGCTGATCTTCGCCGAAGCGAACGGATATCGGGCGGTAACCGCATGACCCGGCCACGAAAGTTCGGACCCTCGACCAAGGCGGTCCACGGGCGCCCCGGCACCAAGCCCGAGGGATCACCGGTTGCGAAGGCCATCGTACAGAGCAGCACATTCGTCAACCTCGTGGGCGAAGACGGCGACTTACTCTATACGCGCTACGGCAACAACCCGAATCAAGTCGATCTCGGCGGCAAGCTGGCCCTGCTGGAAGGAGCGGAGGCCGCCATCTTTGTCGCCAGTGGCATGGGAGCGACGGCGCTGGCACACATGGCCGTGCTCGGCCCGGGGGATCATCTGATCTCGAGCGACTGGATCTATGGCGGTACCCGCAAGCTCTTCGCCCAGGAATTCAGCCGTCTTGGCATCGACACGACGTTCGTGAACCCCGCGCAAAAAAGGGGTTGGCGCAGGTATATGCGCAAGAACACGCGCGCCGTGTTCGTCGAGGCCGTGTCGAACCCGCTCATGCGGGTTCTGAACATCGACCCCCTGGCAAAGCTCTGCCATGGTGAAGGGCTCGCGCTCCTGGTCGATTCGACGTTTGCAACACCAATCAACTTCCGGCCGCTGGAACGCGGGGCCGACGCCGTAATCCACAGCGCAACGAAATACCTGAACGGCCACTCCGACGTCATCGCCGGTGCGGTGGCCGGAACCGAGGCTTTCGTCGAGGAGGTACGAGAACGCATGAAGGTCTGGGGCCAGACACTCGACCCACACGCAGCCTGGCTCACCGACCGCGGCTTGAAAACGCTGGCCGTTCGGATGCAGCGACACAATTCCAACGGACTGGCGTTCGGTCAGTGGGCCCAGAGTCGGTCGGAGTTCAGCACAGTGCACTACCCTGGGCTCGAGAGCCACCCGGACCACGGGCTCGCGACCGACCTGTTGAGCGGATTCGGCGGACTCGTTGGCCTTCAGGTCAAGGGCGGCGTCCGGGCGACCGAGCGGTTCCTACGTCGGCTCCGCCTGGCCACCCACGCCCCTAGCCTTGGCGGCGTTGAAACCCTGGTGTCCGAGCCTCGGCTCACCTCGCATGCCAGCCTCTCCGCCGCGGAGCGGAATGCCCAAGAGATACCCGACGGCTTCGTGCGGGTGAGTCTCGGCGTCGAGGACATCGATGACATCATCGCCGATTTCGAGCATGCGCTGTCGAGCTGACCAGGCCGGGGTGAAGCACCTCGTACCGTGATCAGATTCACGAACGTCTTCAAGGTGTACCCGAACGGGTCCGTCGCCCTCAAGGACGTGTCGTTCCACATCAACAAGAGCGAGTTCGTATTCCTGACGGGACACTCGGGCGCCGGTAAGTCCACAGTGTTGCGCCTGGTGTACGCGGAAGACCTCCCCAACTCCGGCGAGGTCCGTATTTCGGGATTCAATACGGGAACACTCCTCCGGCGCGAGATTCCGCGGCTTCGCCGCCGCGTGGGAATCGTGTTCCAGGATTTCCGACTCCTCGAAGATCGGACCGCGGAAGAGAATGTGGCCTTTGCGCTCGAAGTCACCGCGGCGCGGCGCAGTTCGATCGCTCCGAAGGTGATGCGCGTGCTGGCACAGGTTGGACTCGCGGCGAAAGCCCTGGCGCGCCCCCACGAGCTTTCGGGTGGAGAACAGCAGCGTGTCGCCATTGCTCGCGCGCTGGTCAACGATCCGATCGTATTGCTCGCCGACGAACCGACCGGCAACCTCGATGAACGGGCGACCCGGGGAGTCTTTCAGCTCCTCAGGGACATCAACGCGAACGGTACGGCGGTGATCATGGCGACTCACAACCTCGACCTGCAGCGCCATACGCCATACCGCACCATCGAGCTGCAGCAGGGAGCCGTGGTCTACGATTCGGTGGCGGACGATCCCGCGTACGGCCAGAGCGCCCTATGAGACTGGTTTTGCGGGAAACCGTATTGTCATTCCGGCGCGCTCCGCTCCTGTCGGGGCTCTCCATCACGACGATCGCGTTCGCGCTGTTCGTAACCGGCCTTTTCGGCTTGGTGGCGCTGAACGTTCGACAGGCATTGGACCAGGTAGAAGAACGGGTCGAGATCGTCGCCTACCTGATGCGCGGAACCCCCGTCGAGATAGTCACCGTGGCGATCGGAGACATCCAGAGTTTCCCGGATGTCGCCAGCGTCTCGTACGTGACCGAAGACCAGGCCCTCGAGCGAGCGCGGACCGAGCTCGTCGAGTTCCAGGGCATCTTCGAGGAGTTCGTGGCCAATCCGCTGCCGGCCTCCCTCGAGATTAAGCTGCAATCTGGATACCGCGACAGCGAGCACGTGGCTGAGGTTGCCGACCGCCTGCGCGGATTCCCTTTCGTCGAGGACATCCGCTACGGCCGCGACTGGGTGGCGAAGCTCGACCGGCTCCGGGGAATTGCCGCGGTTGTCGGCCTGGTGATCGGTGGTGCGTTCGCCGCCGCGTCGGTCATCATCATCGCCACGACGATCCGTATGGCCGTGCTCCAGCGCAGTCGCGAGATCGCGTTGATGCGCCTGGTCGGTGCGACCGACGGGTTCATTCGACAGCCTTTCCTGTTGGAGGGGGGTCTGAAGGGCGCGATTGGTGGCATGATCGCGGTCGCGCTCAGCTACGCGGCCTTCGTGACGTTGGATCGTCTCCTCATCGAGACGGCGTTCTTCAACGTGGCGCAAGCAGTCGTGATCATACTGTTCGGCACAGCTCTCGGACTCGGCGCGAGCGCGGTGAGCGTCGGACGGCACTTACGGAGGGTCAACGCCGGATGAAGGGCGTCGCGCTGGCGCTCGTGGGTGTCGGGCTGGCACTCCTCGCCGGTCAGCCGCAGAACGCCCGCGCCCAGGAGCCGGTCGTCGAGCGGATCCGGGAGAACCGGGAGCGCCTGGAAGCGATCCGGGTGGAGCGGGATCAACTCCAGTCCGAGCTCGATCGGCTCAGGGGTCGCGCCCACAGCATCAGCGGTGAGTTGGCGAATCTGGAGCGCCAGGCGGCGGTGACTAATCAGATCGTGAACGAGCTGGATCGACAGATCGGTTCGATGCGCGGCCAACTCGATACACTGACGCTGGAACTCTTGCTCGCCGAGGACAATGTGACGGAGAAGCAAGCTGTCTTGGAACGCCGAGTGAGTGACATCTACAAACGCGGCCCAATGTGGGCCTTCGAGGTGATGCTCGCGGCGGAGAGTTTCGGCGACCTCTTGAGTCGATACAAGTACCTCTACCTCGCCACACGCCACGATCAGGCGCTCGTCGGCGACGTCAGGGATTTGCGCGACCGCATTGCCTCTCAGCGCCGTCAGTCGGTGAACGTTCGCCAGGAACTCGGCCGGCAACGTGACGAACGCGGCCGCGAGCTGACGAGATATCAACGCCTCGAGCGCGCCCGCTCGCGCAGCTTGCGGCAGACGCGAGTCTCGGAGCGTCAAGCGGAAAAGCGTCTTGACTCCCTCGCCCGCGATGAAGACCGCCTCAACGATATTCTGGCCGCACTGGAGCGGGCCCGCCGGCGCAGCCTCGCAATCGGCGGCAACGTCGAGGGGCGGCTCGCCGAGGGGACCATTCACACCAGCGATCTCGGGTCCCTCAATTGGCCGGTCGAGGGCCCCGTCCGCTACCAGTTCGGGCGGTTCCGACGGCCCGATGGAACGCACATCCGATACAACGGCATCGGCATCGGCACGCCGGTCGGCACTCCTGTTCATTCCATCGAGCGTGGCACCATCCGCGTGGCCGAGCCGCTGAATACGTACGGTCCTACGGTAGTCGTGGATCACGGCGGGGGGTTCTATACGCTCTATCTGTACCTATCGCGCGTCGATGTCTCCGTCGGGCAGGTCGTGGACGCGGGCGCGGTCGTCGGGCTCTCGGGCGGCGAGAACTCCGATGAAGGCCCGCACCTCGAATTTCAGATTCGGGGCGAGGGGGGCATCGCCTTGGATCCGGTGAACTGGCTGAAGAACAGACGTTGAGCATTGCAGCCCCCACCCCCCCGCTCTGGCCGCGTTATCTTTTACAGGCATGACTACGGAGCCCGCGCACTACACGCTGAGGGATCTCGCTCGGCAGCTCGACGTTCCGGAGTCGACGGTCCGCTACTATCGCGATATCTATGGCGCCTACCTGCCGACCGTCGGGACCGGACGCAGGCGCTTGTATCCTCCCCTGGCCCTGGACATGCTGTCGGTCATAGCCGACGGATATGCCCGCAATCTGAGCCGGGAGCAGATCGAGACCGCACTCTCAGACGTGTTGGCCGACGGAGGTAACGCCGCACCCGTTCCCGTGCAGGTCGATCAGCGGCCCGCCCATCCGCTTGCCCATGCCGACCTGCTCGCTACCGTCCTGGATGGCGAGCGTGAGCGACGCGAGGTCATGTGGCAGCTGGCGAAGGAAATCGTGCGACTGGGTGAGGCAATCGAGCGCCAACACCACATCCTCTCGGAAGTCGCGCGGCGTATGGACGATCCTCCTCGGCCCTCACTCCCAGCCGCCTCGGCTGGCTCCCGGGGGGACGGCGATTACGCCGCGACGAGGCAAAAACTCGACCACGAGATGGACGCACTGCGCGAAGAACTGGAGCGAGAACGAGATCTTGTCGAGCGCCTCCGGCGTTCGAAGTTGGCGATCGAGCATCGAGTGGCAGATGCAGAGGCTCAGCTCCGGAGCACCACCTCCACCCAACGCCACGGTTTGCTCGAGCGACTCCTCGCTCGTCGCGAGGGCCAGAGTCCTCCGTAACTCCGCCCACCGCCCATGACCGCGTCGTCGCCCTTTAGCTGGAAAGCCGAACGGCACAAGATGGTCCGCCGCCAACTGGTGGACCGGGGCCTCACCGACCGGCGGGTGCTGGCCGCGATGGCGGGCGTGCCCCGAGACCACTTCGTGCCCGAACATCTGCTCGATCGTGCTTATGACGACACGCCCCTGCCGGTCGGACACGGACAGACGATTTCCCAGCCCTACATCGTAGCGCTCATGACCATTGAGGCCGGCCTCACGCGGCAAAGCGTGGTTCTGGAAGTTGGGACCGGCACCGGGTATCACACCGCTGTGCTCGCGCGGATCGCCCGGCACATCGTGAGTGTCGAGCGGTTGGCGACGCTCTCGGCGGGAGCCGCCGGACGATTGTCACGAATCGGAATTCGCAACGTCGATTGCGTGGTCGGGGACGGCGCAGTGGGGAGCACACCCTCGGCCCCATACGATGCCGTGATCGTCACGGCAGCCGCACCCGGGCCACCCCGTGCCCTGCTCGAGCAAGTGAAGGTGGGCGGACGGCTGGTGATCCCGATTGGATCGCGAGACATCCAGGAGCTCACGGTCTTCGAGCGGCTGGCACGTGGGTACGACCGGCGCGGCGCTGGCGCGTGCCGCTTCGTACCGCTGGTCTCGCCCGCGTCCTTCGACCAAGGTTGATGCGGGATGATCTCCTCGGTGCACACGTCTCGACGGCCGGCGGGGCGGCCCGGGCGCCAGCCCGTGGGCGCGCCATCGGAGCCACGGCAATCCAAGTCTTCACGAAATCTCCCAATCAGTGGCGAGAGCCGGTACTTGGGGCCGAGGAGGCTGCTGCATACCGTCTCGAAGCCGCCACCCAGGGCATCCGGACCGCGATCTCCCACGACTCCTACCTGATCAACCTCGCCTCCCCGGATAAGCGCCTGCGTGCGCGCTCCATGGCGTGCTTCAAGGGCGAGCTCCGACGTGCCGCGCAGCTTGGCCTTAGCCACGTCGTGACCCACCCCGGACACTTCATGCGCGACCGGATGGCCGGCCTGAAGCGGAGCGCTTCGGGATACGCGGAGTGTCTTTCTTCCGTTCGGGGACCCGGAATCCTGATCGAAACGGCAGCAGGATCGGGAACCGTGCTCGGCGCGACGTTCGAGGAGTTGGCCGAGCTGCGGCGGCAGATCCCGCCGAGGGTCCGGGCGCGGGTCGGCTTTTGCATGGATACGTGTCACGTCTTCGCGGCGGGCTACGATCTCGTCGACGGCTGGGACCGCGTCTGGTCGGAGTGGGATCGAGCGGTCGGACGCCGGCACCTGCGCTGCATGCACCTCAACGACTCGAAGGCACCGCTCGGATCGCGCCGGGACCGCCACGAGCTGATCGGCGAAGGGATGTTGGGCGCTGGCCCCTTTCGTCGGATCATGCCGACCCGCGATTCGCACGGGTCATCAAGATTATCGAAACCCCGAAAGGGGACGACCCAGAGCGGCAAGATCGCCGCATGTTGCGGCGACTGAGAGCGTTCGGGCGGGTACCAACCTGCTCCTAGCCCCGCCCCATCCGCCCACTCGGCCACCGGTCGCGCCCCCCCCTGGCACACGACCTGCGCGCTCGGAAAATGTGTTAGTTTTCTCGCTCGCCGGGCCCCCACGGCCGGGATGCTTGCTTCAGCGATCGAGACCGTAACCGACATGGCCACAACGACATATAGCGAGCCGAAGGGCGGCTCTTTTGCACCGGCCCTGTTTCCCACGTCTGAGGTCTACTGGAACCTCGGGCCCGCCGCCCTCTACGAGGCAGCGGTACGAAGGGGCGAGGGACAGGTCACCAAGGGCGGCGCTTTCAGCGCGACCACAACGCCCCACACAGGGCGCTCGCCCGGTGACAAATTCGTGGTGCAAGATCCGGATTCCGAGGGTGAGATATGGTGGGGCAGGGTCAATCAGCCCATGGAGACGGTGCACTACTCGCGACTCTACAAGGATGTGGTGAAGTATCTCGGAAGCCGCGAGCTGTTCGTGGCGGATCTCTTCGCCGGGGCTGATCCGGCGCTTCGAATCAGTGTGCGCTTCGTGACCACGAACGCATGGCATGCGCTGTTCGTGCACAACATGTTCATCCGGCCGGGGCCTCGCGAGCTGGGGGACTTCACCCCGCGGTTCACCGTCCTGCACGCACCGGAGTTCCAGGCGAACCCCGCGACGCACGGGACAAAGACCGGCACATTCATCGTCGTGAACTTCGCCGAGCGCGTGGTTTTGATCGGCGGTACCCGCTATGCCGGGGAGATGAAGAAGTCGATCTTCACCGTATTGAACTATGTCTATCCGAAGCGCGGTGTCCTGCCGATGCACTGTTCGGCCAACGTCGGTCCGGACGGCGATACCGCCGTGTTCTTTGGGCTTTCGGGCACGGGCAAGACCACCCTCTCGGCGGATCCCACGCGGGGCCTGATCGGCGACGACGAACACGGATGGGCAGATGACGGGGTGTTCAACTTCGAGGGTGGGTGCTATGCGAAGGTGATCCGGCTCTCGGCCGAAGGCGAGCCTGAGATTCACGCAACGACCCGGATGTTCGGTACGATTCTGGAGAACGTCGTCGTCGACCAAGGCACGCGTCAGGTCAATTTCGACGACGATTCGATCACCGAAAACACCCGGGCCTCTTACCCCATCCACTTCATACCGAACCACGTGCCTAGCGGGAGAGCGGGGCACCCGCGCAACATCATCCTCCTCACCGCTGACGCCTTCGGCGTCATGCCGCAGCTCGCGAAGCTGACGCCCGCGCAGACGATGTACCACTTCCTGTCCGGCTACACGGCGAAGGTGGCTGGCACGGAGCGCGGGGTTACCGAGCCGCAAGCAACATTCAGTGCTTGCTTCGGCGCGCCGTTCCTCCCGCTCCACCCCAGTGTGTATGCCGAGATGTTGGGCGAGCGCATCGCTCAGCACGACGTACGGTGCTGGTTGGTGAACACCGGATGGACGGGCGGGCCATATGGTGAAGGAACACGTATGAAGCTGGCGCACACCCGCGCCATGATCCGGGCGGCTCTCGACGGCGCTCTTGATGACGTGGCGACGAAACCCGACCCGACGTTCGGCTTTCAGGTACCGGTCGCGGTCCCGGGAGTCCCGACGGAGATACTCGATGCTCGAAGCACGTGGTCGGACAAGAAGCGTTACGATGCACAGGCCGCAAAGCTCGCGACGATGTTCCAGGACAGCTTCGGCCGGTTTGCAGAAAAGGCATCCGACGAGGTAGTAGACGCGGGACCCAAGGTATAAACCCCGATGGTGGCCCGGAGCGCCTTCAAGGTCATCCGCGACCCGCTCTGGAACAACATCGCCGTCGACGCCGATGCCGCATCCCTGATCGATAGCGAGCCGTTTCAGCGCCTCCGCTACATCCGCCAGCTCGGCCATGCATACCTCGTCTATCCCGGCGCCACACATACCCGGTTCGAACACGCCCTCGGAGCGTATCACCTCTCGCGACGTGCCCTTTCACTGCTCCGGGACCAGGGAGCGTTGGAGGGGATTCCCCATGAGGAAACCCTTCTCGTCCTCCTCGCCGCACTCCTCCACGACATCGGGCACTACCCGTTCTCACACGCACTCGAGGAAGCCGGGCTCCCATCGCACGAGCACCTGGCCGCGGCGCGATTGGAGCACCCGGAGATCCGCCGCGCGCTCCTGGCGGTCGGTATTACGGAGTGTACCGAGCGAATCGCCGCGCTCATCGGCGGGACCAGCGGTTCCCCCCTTCAGGGACTGATCTCGGGCTCGCTGGACCTCGACAAGATCGAGTATCTGACGCGGGACGCATGGATGTGCGGCGTTCCCTACGGCACGGTTGACGTTGACCGGCTCATTCATTCGCTCGTGGTGGTACGGCGCGAGCCAAAGGATGGCACGTCGGATCGAGCAGCCCCCACTCCCGCCATCGGCGTTCACGAGAAGGGCCTGAGCGCGCTCGAATCCCTGTTGTTCGCCAAGTACCAGATGTACCGCAACGTCTACTGGCACCACGCCGTGCGGAGCGCCACCGTCATGTTCAAGCGCCTGGTGCGGACGGCGCTCAAGCAAGGTGACCTCGAGACGGGATGGATCGCCCACAGCACTGACGAGGCGCTCATGGAGCGGCTGCGGAGACTGCCCAATGCGCCGTTGGCGCGTCGGCTGCGGGATCGGAAGCTCTACAAGCGCGCTGTGGACCTGGCGGCCACGGAGGCACCGAGCGGAGCGGGTGAGTGGGTTGCCGCAGACCCCGGCCTCGTCGAGCAGGTCGAGGACCGGCTGGCAGAGGAGGTCGGCCTCACCGCCGGCGACATCCTCCTCGACTTCCCTGCCAAGCCGCAGATGCTGTCGGCCGACCTCCCGCTCCTCAATCATCGTGGTGAGGTCGAGCCGTTGCGACTGGGATTGCAACGGATCGCCGAGGAGTTGCACACGAGCGCACGCCGGTTTCGGGTGTTCCTCGGAGAGCCCGTGACCCTCGACGCGCGTGCCATCGTCGCGTTACTGGAACGGCCGGCTGAAGAGATGCGCGCGGCGCTGCGAGAGGGCCGACCGCTACTCGCGGCGGGACGCTAGCCTTCGAGCGTTTGGCCGCCGGCTTCGGCAAGTCGCGACGCCAGCGCCCGGTAGTAGGCCGCGTCGTCGGCACGACCCGCGTTCTCCATGGAAAGGGCGCAAACCTCGAGCGCGTAGAGAATGGGCCCGAGATGTTCGGCCGCCACGCGACCGACGGTGTCCGGGTTCGGGCCGGCGGTCACCCTCCGGCGACGGCCGCCGTCGAGGTCTCGTCTTGCGCGGCGTCCACACGGTCGACCCGAATGAGGACGGCCGTGATGTTGTCCAGGCCTCCCCTGTCGTTCGCTTCGACGATCAATGTATCCACGATCTCCTGCGGAACCCGCTCGGCGTCCAGGATCGCGTAGAGCTCGTTGTCCTCCAGCATGCCGGTCAGCCCGTCGGAAGCGAGCAGATACAGATCTCCCGCCCGCAGCGTACCGACATACACGTCGGGCGCGACCTCTCCATTGGCGCCGACACACCGCGTGATGACGTTGCTGTAGGGATGCGTCCGGGCCTGCTCGGGCGTGAGATGACCCGCATCAACCTGCTCTTGGACGTACGAGTGGTCCTTGGTGAGCTGAACGAGCTGCCCGTCACGCAGCAGGTAGGCGCGGCTGTCACCGACTTGGCCGATGAGATACCGCGGCCCGTTGATCTTCATGGCGGTCGCGGTCGTTCCCATCCCCCGCTTGTCCTGCTCGTCGAGCGTGCGCTGATAGATCGCAGCGTTTGCTTCTCGAATGGAGCGTCGGATCGCCTCGGCCGCCTCAGAATCAGACAGGTCGGACACGCTTCCGAGCTCTTTGGCGATGATGCGGACCGCCATCTCGCTGGCGACTTCCCCAGCGGCGTGCCCCCCCATCCCGTCGGCCACGACGAATACCCCACGCGCCGGGACCATGAGATAGTTGTCCTCGTTGCCGGACCGGATGACGCCGACATCCGTCCGGCCGGCGCAGGTGAGCGAAACGCCGGTGGTCAAGCTACCGGGCGAGGAGGAGGAACGCGAACACAATCGCGCCGAGGATGAGCAACACGAGCAGAAGGGTCAACCAGGGAGACCGCTGCGCCGGCTGTGGGCGCCGGAGGGGCGGCCGGGGCGCGCGGGTCGGCCGACGCCCCTGCACCTGATCCGGAGCGTGGGCGGTCGGACCAGGTCCGGCGCCGCCCCCGCCCACGCCCCCACTCGAGGGCGGCGGTGACGACGCGGCGGACCGCGGTGACTGCCCCCCACTCCCTGACGGCTTCGCGGGTGGGATCTTGATCGCCTGGAGCATCTTCGTGGAAGACCCCTTCGCCGCGTCGATCGTGTCGTCGGTGGGCTCGAACATCGTGCCAACCGCGCCGAATCGCACGAGTGCGCCCGGCGCCAAGGGGGCCTCCCCCGACACCTGCTCGCCATCCACAAAGGTCCCATTCGTAGAGTCCAGATCGACCAGAACCCAAACCCCTTCACGGCGCTGCAACTTGGCGTGCACCGTGGACACACTGTCCTCCGGAAGCACGATGTCGTTGTAGTCGGCCCGCCCGACGTTCACCACCGGGATACGAATCGGAAATCGGTGGCCCTTCATCGTCCCGCTCCGGACGAGCAGGGTCGCGAGGACGCCCCCCGAGCTCGGGCGCGCCGCCGGCTCTGCGGTCGACCCCCTCTGGGGCGCCCTCACCACGGCATCTTCGCCGGTTCTGGGGGAGACCGGTACCGCGTCGGCGCCCGCCCTTGTACTCCCGCTTTGGGAGCCGACACCCGGTATCCCATGCAGCCTGTTGGACAACTGCTGCGCGGCTCCTGGGGGCGGGCCAGTAGGCTGTGTTTTTTGTGAGCCTGGGCTGACGGTCGGCGCCGTGGTCACCTGCGCATCCGGGGGTGAGGCCGCGGCCGGTGAAGGCGCTTGCTCCGGCGCGGGGGCAGGGGCAGCGTCAGCGTAAAACCGAAAATCGTCATCCCCTAGGCGAACGACGTCGGCGCGGGCGAGCAGGCGCTGTCCTCCGATCTGCTCCCCGTTCACGAACGTTCCATTAGTACTGCTGTCGATCACTAGATATCCCTTGGGCGTCACGATGATCTCCGCATGACGCCGGGAGACGTTCTTGTTCGTGAGCACGACCTCGCAGCTGGCATCACGACCAATCACGAGCGACTGGCCCGAAATCGTGTATTCCCGGCCGTCCGTCAGACAGACCAGCCGGCCCCCTGTTGACGCGGTTGCCGTCTTGGGACCGGAGGATTTGCCGGAGGCCGCCGCCATCGCGGCTGGATCGACAGCCTGGACGTACTGCGTACTCCCGCTGCGCCGCTCATCGACGTAGAGCAGCTCTTGCTTGCCAATCTGTATTTTGTCGCCATGCAAGAGCGGCGATGGCTGCGGGCCAAGCCGCACGCCATTTATGAGGATCTGCAGGTTGTCGGACGCCTTCCGGACAGCGACCTGACCGTCTGGCAGGGTCCGCAACACGGCGTGTCGAGGCTCGACACCTTCACCGCTCAACATTACGTGTGCGGACGGATCGCTTCCGATGATCGCCTCCCCGGGGGGAATGCGATGGCGCCGTCCACCGAACTCTAGGAAAGACATCGGGTTCCTCGATCTGCGAGGCGTATCTACCAGAAATTACTTTGGGCCGTCCAGCGGTGCAACCAAACCGGAACGGCGCCCATCGCGCGGGGCCACGATTGGCATGGCCTTGTAGGGGTGGAGGTGCCGTCCTATGCTTCACACCTATGCCATCCGGCACCATCACCGTTCGAAAGGCCCGCCAGCACAACCTGAAGGGCATCACCGTCGAGATCCCCCGGAGGGCACTGACCGTCGTCACTGGCCCGTCGGGATCGGGCAAGAGCTCGTTCGCGTTCGACACGGTCTACGCCGAGGGCCAGCGCCGCTACGTCGAATCCCTCTCGACCTACGCGAAACAGTTCCTCGAACGCATGCCGAAACCGCTCATCGATGGGCTCGACGGCATCTCACCGGCTGTCGCCATCGAGCAGAAGAACCCGACCACGACCAGCCGGTCGACCGTGGGAACGGCCACTGAGATCTACGACTACCTGCGACTCCTCTGGGCACGGGTGGGCAGGCAGCTGTGTCACAACTGCGGTGCGCAAGTCACCGTCGACTCTCCAGGCACGGCCGCCGACGGGGTGCTCAAGGATTTTGGGGGGCAGCACGTACTGATCGCGTTCCCCATTCCCCGATCCGAACGGCCCGACCACCAGCTCATCCTCGAGAACCTCCAGGCGATGGGGTTCGTACGCGTCTTCCTGGATGAAGCGGTCTTCCGGCTCGATGCGCTGCCGGATCATATTCGGCTCGATCGGGACGGCGCGCTGGTCGTCGCCGATCGCGTCTCGGTAACGCCCGACTCCCGCGGGCGCCTGGCCGATTCGATCGCTCTCGCCTTCGCGGAGGGCGATGGTGACGCGGAGATCATCGCGGATACCGCCCGCGGTCGATTCACCCAGTACCCACGATGCACCGCGTGTGGGACCGTGGCCCCGCGGCTCACGCCGAACCTCTTTTCGTTCAACAACCCTCGCGGCGCCTGCCCCGCGTGCAACGGATTCGGAGCCGTACTCGAATACGACGAGGGACTCATCGTACCGGACCCGGACCGGACCCTCGGTGAGGGCGCCATCCACCCCTGGACGAAACCGCGCTACGGAGGCCGCCGCCGCCTCCTGCGGGATGCCGCGCGCCGCTCGTCCGTCCCGTTCGACAAACCATGGCGCAAGCTCGCGGCGGCCCAGCGCCGCCTGCTGCTGCATGGAGGGTCCGGCCGTTTCGTCGGCGTATTCCCGTTCCTGCGCGCGTTGGAGCCCAAGCGGTACAAGCAGTACATCCGTGTGTTTCTCCGACAATACCAGCGTGCGACAGAGTGTCCGTCATGCCTCGGGAATCGCTTACGCCCCGAAGCCCTGGCCGTTCGGGTGGGCGGGTGCTCGATAGCCGACGTGAGCCGCCGCACAGCCGGTCAAATCCTGGAGTGGCTCGCCGGGTTGGAGTTGTCACCCTTCGAGGCGGAGGTGGCACAGGTCATTCTGCGCGAAACCAGCGCACGCCTCCAGTTCATCTGCGAAGTCGGCCTCGCCTATCTCGGACTCGACCGGCAGACGCGCACGCTTTCGGGTGGAGAGGCCCAACGCATCTCGCTCGCGAACGCGCTGGGATCGAACCTGGTCGACACCCTGTACGTGCTCGACGAGCCATCCATCGGACTCCATCCGCGCGACGTGAGCCGGCTCCTGGATCTCCTGCTCCGGCTGCGGGCCGCGGGCAACACGGTTCTGGTGGTCGAGCACGACCTCGCCGCTATTCGCGCGGCCGATCACATCATCGAGCTCGGTCCTGGAAGCGGCGAGCGCGGCGGGGAGGTCGTGTACGCGGGGGATGCCTCCGGACTTACGACGGCGGCCACGCTCACGGGGGATTATCTACGTGGGGTCCGACATGTTGCGACCCCGAGCCACCGGCGCCATGCCGGTCCGAGGTGGCTGACGGTCAAAGGCGCCACGCTCCACAACCTGACCAACGTCGACGTCACCGTCCCGCTTGGTACCCTCGTGGCCGTCACTGGCGTCTCGGGCTCGGGGAAATCGACGCTGGTGCACGATGTGATCTATCGCCAGCTGGCCGCGCGCATTCGCGGCGCCCACGGAGCCAAGGAGCACCTCGGTGAGCAGGTCGGGCAGATCGAGTCGCTCTCGGGCTGGGAGGTGCTCGACGACGTGGTACTCGTGGACCAATCACCCATCGGGCGCACTCCGCGCTCGAACCCGATCACGTACATACGGGCATTCGATGAAATTCGCGAGCTGTTCGCCTCCCAACCGCTGGCCCGCGCGCGCGGGTACCAACCGACCACGTTTAGCTTCAACGCGTCGGACGGCGGCCGATGCCGGACGTGCGAGGGGGCCGGCCACGTGCTCGTGGAAATGGTGTTTCTGGCCGATGTGTACATACCGTGCGAAGGCTGCGGTGGAACCCGTTTTGAGCGCGAAGTACTGGACGTAAAAATCAAGAACCTCTCCATTCACGAAGTGCTCCAGCTGACAGTCGATGATGCCATCCATCGGTTTCGACATCAGGACCGCCTGGGGAGGGCCTTCTGGCACCTACAGCAGGTCGGCCTGGGATACCTCCGGCTGGGACAGCCCGCAACGACACTGTCGGGAGGGGAGGCCCAACGACTCAAAATCGCACGGCAGCTGGCCACTGTGAGTCGCCGAACCTCCCGGCGGCTCTACATCCTCGACGAACCCACGACCGGTCTCCATCTGGAGGACGTGCGAACCCTCATGAAGGTGCTCGACCGCCTCGTGGATGCGGGACACACGGTGCTCGTCATCGAGCATCATTTGGACGTCATCAAGCGGGCCGACTGGGTCATCGACCTGGGTCCGGAAGGCGGGGCCGAGGGCGGGCGCATCGTCGCAGTGGGAACGCCGGAAGAGGTGGCCCACGCCGACACCCACACCGCCCGATTCTTGCGGGACCTGGGGGCGCCGCGGACTGACGAGATCCCGAGCCTCGAAACCGATTACCGGCGACGAACGACCTCCGGATCGTAGCGGGAACGCGCCGGCATTGGCTGCGAAACCGCCACTCGTTATTGACCTTACGACCGGTAATCACAATCTTGCGTGCCATGCGGATCCTAGTTCTGATGCTCTTCGCCGCAGCGTGGCAGAGCGCTCAAGAGGCCTCAGGGATCGTCAACTCCAGCGCGTCGTCTTACACGCTGAGACCCGGCGACATTCTCGAAATCGACGTATGGGGCCACCCAGAATTCTCCGGCCAGTTCCAGGTGGACGAGACCGGCGCTTTGCAGTACCCCGTCCTTGGGCGGATTGATTCGCGCGACATGACCGTCGCGGCGCTGCGGCAGCAATTGCAAGGCGGCTTGGAGGAGCTCTTCAAGAGCCCCTTCCTGACCATCACGCCGCTTTTTCGTATCGCGGTCATGGGCCCAGGTGCTCAAGCCGGGGCTTTACACCGTGGACCCCACGCTGAGCGTGCTCGACATCGTCGCGCTGGCCGGAGGACAGGCACCCGCAGGCAACCTGAGCAAGATCAAGCTCCTCCGCGCGGGACAAGAGACGCGGGTGAACTTCGAGCGGGAGACCCTGCGAGGTTTGTCCTTGCAAGACATTGGGGTTCGATCGGGTGATCAGATCGTCGTCCCCCGCAAGTTCCTCTCAAGAGAAGACGTTGGGCTGATACTCTCCATCGTCCAGATCGGACTCACGGTGGCGATCTTCGCCAACACGATCAAATGACTGTTCCCCGCTCACGAGCATCTGCCCGAGGATACGGGCCTCAGCAACAACCGAGTCTTCAAACAATTCACGAGAGCTGCCCGGCGATCACACTGGGTTGGAAGTGTGCAGCCCCGGCGGTAAACTCGTTTTTGAACACAGTCCCGAGTAGCTCAGCTGGTAGAGCAGGCGGCTGTTAACCGCCGGGTCGGGGGTTCGAGTCCCTCCTCGGGAGCCATCTTTTCGAGGTCGAACTACAGCGCCTCGATAGTTAACGCGAGGCCCCGGAGGGTGATCCCTTCGGGGCCTCGTCGTATCAGGCGCTCTTTCAAGGAGTTACGCCCCCTCCTACATGCTCCTCGATTCTCCAGTTCGCAAATTCAACCTGGGGTGCCTCGTGCAACCAGGGGGTTGCACGCGCCCACCCCGCGTTTTCGTTTTCGAATTCTCCGATTCTCCATTTTTCGCTTCGCGTTGTTTAACAGACCGTTTTGCCGTGGGCCCCCTCGTTTCGACATTTGCTAACCCGCTCCGGTAGGTATCCAGCGGAAGCCGGGCCACCGGGGTCCGGCTGATCACCAGACAGCGGCCGTGGCCGTGAGAACGGAGCCCGTTGTGGGTGTGCCGGCGACATCGCCCTCGCGCGGTGTCGAGCGGACTCCAACGGCTCCTGACGACCGTTCGGTCCCCACGGCATCCACGACGGCTCCTCTTCCGGTGGCCCGCCGCGAAGGAGGACCGGATGCCGACCAACCCGCCCATCCCCCACGCTCTGGATGAGGTGGTCGCGGAGATCGCCTCGATCCTGGCCCAGGGCTGCCTGCGCCACCGCAAGAGGCGACGTCTCTCGCCTGAATCGGGGGGTGAAGCCGGGAAAGTCGAGTATTCTCAAGTGGTTACGGAGAAATGACTTGATAGTTCGGGCCACCGAAGCCTTCATTCATGAACGAGTTAACGCCCCGGAGACGGCGAGGCGGAGGGACCGCTCGCCAGGGGCCGCGTCCATGATCAGGAGGACTTGGATGGAAGCAGACACCTATCAAGAGATCCAGGCTCTCCCGGCTGACCGTCGGCCAGCTGCGGGAGAAATACCTGGACGTGTTCGGCGAGGAGAACCCGAGCCCGCCACAAGGAGTTCCTGCGCAAGCGCATCGCCTGGCGCCTGCAGGCCCTGGCCGAGGGCGACCTCTCCGAGCGGGCCCGCCGGCGCACCGCGGAGTTGGCCGACGACGCCGATCTGAGGCTGCGTGCCCCGCGTGATCCGATCAGGCCCGGTTCTGCCGAGGTGCGAGCGCGAACGACGAAAGGGCATATCCCGCCCTCGCGTGATCCGAGACTGCCGCTGCCCGGTAGGCTCCTGGCCCGGGAGTTCCGGGGCCGCGACATCGGGGTCAAGGTCCTCGACCAAGGCTTCGAGTTCGAGAACCGGCGCTATCAGTCCCTGTCCGCCATCGCCAAGGACGTCACGGGTAGCAAGTGGAACGGGTTCCTCTTCTTCGGCATCGCCGGTGGTGGCGCACCCGCGAACGGGCACCCGCCCCAGGGGGTGAGCGAATGACTCAAACGTCAACCTCCGCACCAAACGGAGCCATCTACACACGCAAGTCCACCGACGAGGACTCGACCAGGACTTCAACAGCCTCGACGCCCAGCGGGAATCGGCGGAGGCCTACATCCTCAGCCAGCGGCACGAGGGCTGGACCTGCCTGCCCGACCGCTACGGCGGCGGCGGCTTCACCGGCGGCAACATGCAGCGCCCCGCCCTCGAGCGCGTGAGCGCGGACATCGACGCCGGCCGGATCGACTGTGTCGTGGTCTACAAGGTGGACCGTCTCAGCCGCTCGCTCCTGGACTTCGCCCGCATCATGGAGCTGTTCGAATCCGGCATGGCGCACGCCTACACCCGCAAGGGAAGAAAGCGCTACCGCTACCACGTCTGCCGCAACGCCCAACAGCGGGGCTGGTCGGGCTGCCCAAGCAAGTCGCTGGGCGCCCACGACATCGAAACCGCCGTGGTGGAACACATCCGCGGCATCGGGCGCAACGACACCGTCGTCCAGGCGACCGTGGAAAAGGTGCGCGAGCAGAGCGACCGGCGGATGGTGGACCTGGAAGTCGAACGACTCGGCCAGGAGCGAGAGCTCAAGCAGCTCTACTCCAGCGTCGAGAAGCTGGTTCGCTCAGCCGGTTCGGACAGCGCCAACGGCCGGTCCACGACCGATCAGCTGGCCGATCTTCAGGACCGAATCCGTACGACGGAGCAGCGGGTCACCGCCATCCGCGAGGAGGTCATCACGCTGGAGCGGGAGGCCGTCGGCGAAGGCGAATTGTCCCAGGCCCTGGCCCACTTCGATCCGGTGTGGGAGTCGTTGTCGCCCCGCGAGCAGTCGCGCATCATCCGGGTACTGGTTGAGCGGATCGGTTACGACGGGCGTGACGGCACGGTGACCGTGGCTTTCCGCTCCCTGGGCATCAAGGCCCTCTGCACCGAGGCGGCCGTCATCGGCGGGGAGGACACGGCATGAGAGACCTCGCATCCGACGCCGCGACCATGAGGCCCAATCCGCTGGAAGTCTCCTTCACCTTCCAGCCCGCCAACAGCCGCGGGAACGGCGTGCAACGAGACCGGACCGTCGAACCGGGGAACGTGCCGCGCAACTCGAGGCTCATGGCCCTGGCTATCCGTTTCGACGGTCTGGTCCGGAGCGGCAAAGTGCGGGACTACGCGGACCTGGCTCGCCTCGGCTACGTGACCAGGGCCCGGATCACCCAGGTCATGAACCTCCTCAACCTCGCGCCCGACATTCAGGAAGCGCTGCTCTTCCTACCTCGCACACTCCAGGGAGGCGATCCCATACGCGAGAAGGACGTCCGCCCCATCGCCGGTGTCCAGCACTGGAGCCGCCAGCGCGCGATGTGGGCGCAGCTCGTCGCCCGGTAGGGGAAGTAGTAGCCCCCTTCCGATCCGGGCGGACATCGTCCCCCCGTCCCTGACTCTCTCCAATCGGTTCAGCGCCCTTTTTAGCCCCTTTATATGTGTTATTTGCCCTTTGATATAGTAGGTGTATCTATTGATCTCTTTGACACACGGTCGGGTGTCCCCCCGTGGAAACAGCAACTGCAATCTCCCTTGAGAGAGGATCTGCCATGAGCAGCCAGGCGAGAGGAAGACCACCCATTGAGGCAATCACCGACCCACAGCGGCCCACATTGCACGAGCTGCAACGCTTCACCAACCGGCGGGGGTTTCCCCCGACGATCCAGGAACTGGCGGACATTCTCGGCATATCGCCCCCGAGCGTACGCGACCAGGTCAAGCAGCTGGTGCGTAAAGGCTTCGTGAGACGGGAGTCGAGGAAGGCACGCGGGCTTACCGTCTTGCGGGAGCCTGCGAATTGAAGTACATGTCCGACACGCTCGACGAGATGCACGTCCGCCTCGAAGCCGAGCGGACTGAGGGTGCCGATCCGGAAGACACAGACGAGTACCGCGCCGCGAACATCTTCTGGGTACCACCGGAGGCCCGTTGGACCCATCTGAAAGCTCAAAGTGATGCTCATGGTCTATGGGTTGTGTCGAGTGCATAAGCCCGAAAGTCTCGCTTGCGTACCGGACCTTCTGGCGCCGGACGAATGACCCCGAGAACATCACCGGTATTCCATACTGAGGGGGTGACTGGTTCGGTTTCTCGCGGGGGAAGAGTGATTGGTCGCGCCCCCCCCCCGACGAAAATCTCCCTATCGCCGGACCGAGCAGGTTCGGCACGTGGAGTGACGAAAGGATGCCAACTGTAGCAAGATATTAGGCAGGCCCGAGCCGAAGGCTGCTGGCACAGCCCGACTGGCGAGCAGTAGAGTCTAAAACTCGGCGAGAGGGGAACATGGTTGACGGCACATCCCACTCGGCACGGTCCACACCAATAACATCCAAAGCTCCAAATACTCGGCGCCATGTCGAGCCGGCACAGGCGGAAAGGCGATGGCCATGAGAACTGTTTCACGGCCGAAAATCATCGGCGCAATCTCGCCGCCTCCGTACGCTCAATCGAGCCCGCCTAAGCCTGATGTCGAAGGAGCGCAGTCCCCTCCAGCAGCGCACAGGGACGATTCTCTCGCTACCAATCCATCGGGGGGGCTGATTACCGAAGACCATCCCCCCAAGCGCCGCCGTGGCGGCTGGGGGCGTGCAGGCGTCTTCGCCGTCGCCGCCTGTCTGGCCTGGCTCGCCTGGCCGACCGCAGCCTTCGCGCAGGGTATAGGCGTGTATTCCATTGCGAGCAATGACGTGGTCGACGCCTCGGAGAAGTGGGCCGGCTTCACCATCACCGGCGGCACGGGTACGGAAAGCGGCGTGACTGTCACGGTGAACGTCAACGGCACACAGGTGGGGACCGCAACCTCGGACGCCAGTGGAAATTGGGTGGTGAACGTGGAGGGCGATGATACGGGCAATGCGAGCTTCGTTACCACGGCCGTAAGCGGCCAATACGCCGCAGCGACGCGCGGGACTCCTGGCAGCCTTGATTTCCTATCGCATCAGAGGTCCTTTACCCCGAATCTGAAGCTGCCGCTGGTGGTGAACGCCGTTACGGGCGACGACATCGTCAACAACGGCACTTTCGACATCAAAGGCAACACAGGCACGATCGGCCTGGTGCCCGTCCGTTTGAACCTCGGCGGTCTTATTTTGATCACCACCTCGGAGCAGGGCGACGGTACTTGGGTGAGGATCGTGCGGGAGAGCGATACCGACTACAGTCATGAACTGAGCGTGTCGCTTTCGGTGACGGCGACAAAGACCGGCTATACTGATAGTGATGCGGTCAGCCGGACGCTGACGGTGGATATGGAGGCCCCGACGGTGAGCTACACGGCGCCGTCGAGTCTGAAGGTGGGCGTGGAGATCGACCCGCTGTCCCCGACCACGAGCGATACGGACATTGCTTCCTACGTGGCTTCCAGTCTGCTGACGGGACTGAGGATAGATCAGAGCACGGGTGACATCAGCGGCACCCCGACGACCGTCAACAGCAGCAAGCAGACGTCGAAGGTGACGGTCACCGACGACGGCGGCAACACCGCCGAGGAGAACATCGAATTTCCGGAGGTGGTGGCGGGCACGCTGACGGTGGCCTTGGACGCCATCGCGGGAGACGACTACCTAAATGCCTCGGAGTTCTCCGGCGGGGGGTTCGATATCACCGGCAACACGGGTACGACCAGCGGCGCGAGTGTCACTGTGACCATCACCGGTGTGGACCCCGGTGGGAACGCAACCCCCCAAGGGACGCTGACCGCCACCTCGAACGCCAGCGGCGATTGGGTGGCGACCGTGCCGGGCTCAGCGGCCTACATTGTGGCGAATGCCGTTTTGACGGTTTCGGTGACGGCCACCAAGACCAATTTCACCAGCGTGACGGTTACGCGGACACTGCCGGTGGATTTGACGCCGCCGAGTGTGAGTTACACGGCGCCATCGAATCTCACGGTGGGCGTTTTGATCACGCCGATAGCTCCGACCACGAGCGATACGGATATCGTCTCCTACGCCACTAGCGGCGATTCCCTGCCGCTGGGACTGGGGTTGAATGGCAATACAGGTATTATCAGCGGCTCGCCGAGGACGGCCAACCCCAACACGCAGACGGTGGGGGTGCTGGTCACCGACGACGCCGGCAACGTGGATCGGCCGCAGATTACATTCCCGGCGGTTGAGCTCGCATCCGGCGTAATGGTTTCGGAGACGGAACTGACGGTGCCCGAAGGCGGCTCGGCGAGCTACACGGTGAGGCTCGACACCCAGCCGACGGATGATGTCACGATCACGGTGGAGCGGGTGACCGGCGATGAGGATCTGACGGCGAGCCCGGATACGCTGACCTTCACGAACTCGAACTGGAGTGTGCAGCAGACGGTGACGGTCTCGGCGGCGGAAGATGACGACGGCGCGGCCGGCACTGCCCAGTTTGGCCATAAGGTGATCAGCCCCGGCACCGTCTATCACGGCGTTTCGACCCCTGGCCTCAGAGCGACCGAGGCCGACAACGACTCGATCGGGGTGAAGGTCTCGCCGACGACACTGTCGGTGCCGGAAGGCGGCTCGGCGACCTACACGGTGAGGCTTGGCACCAAGCCACAGTTCGATGTCACGGTCGCGGCGACCCCGGACCAGGGGGGTGACGACGACCTGACGGTGGCCCCGGATACGTTGATCTTCACGGAGGCAACCTGGAATACGCCGCAGACGGTAACGGTCTCGGCGGCCGAGGACGACGACCAGGTGGATGGCGTCGCGATCTTCAGCCACAGCGTGTCGAGCAACGACGAGAACTACACCAACGACGAAATCACAATCGATCCGGTCACGGCGACCGAGGCCGACGACGACAGGGACGTGATTAAACCGACGGCGGAGGTTCAGACGGAGGCGTCGGCTCCGGTGGACGGCGCGTTCGAGGTGACGATCACCTTCTCCGAACCAGTGGAGGGCTTTGAGCTTGAAGATATCCGAGTCACCAATGGAACGGCTTCGAACTTTATCGAAATCTCGCCGCAGGAGTACACGGCGACGATCACGCCCGAAGGGATCGGTGAAGTGAGGGTGGAGGTCCCCGAGGAGGTGGCCCGGGACGGGGCCGGCAACGGCAACCGAGCGGCGGAGCCTCTGGTGATCGAGGCGGAACTGGAGCGGCCGGAGGTAACGATCGCAGGACCGACGGAGCCGGTGGGAATGGCGGGGTTCGAAGTGACGATCACCTTCTCGGAGCCGGTGGAGGGCTTTGAGCTTGAAGATATCCGAGTCACTAATGGAACGGCTTCGAACTTTATCGAAATCTCGCCGCAGGAGTACACGGCGACGATCACGCCCGAAGGGATCGGTGAAGTGAGGGTGGAGGTCCCCGAGGAGGTGGCCGAGGACGGGGCCGGCAACGGCAACCAGGCGGCGGAGGCCTTCGAATTGGAGACGAAGCTGGCGGTGAGCTACCAGGAGGAGAGCTACACGGCGAGGGAAGGTGGAGAGACGGTGACGGTGACGGTGAAGCTGAGCCAGGGCTGGGACGAGGAGCTGGTGATCCCGATCCGGGTGAGGCGGCCGGAGACGACGGAAGTCGCCGACTATACCCTAGATGGTTTGGAGGAGTGGGATGCCCAGGAGGGCACCGGCCTGCTGACCTTTCCAGCCGAGGAAACGGGACAGACGTTCACGATAGAGGCCAACCATGACGGGGACGGGGACGACGAGACGGTGGAGCTGGGATTTGGGGACTTGCCGACGGCGGTGATGGCGGGGGACCCAGCCGTGGCGACGGTGACGCTGGAGGACAAAGGACTGGTGGAGCTGAAGGTGAGCTTTGGGCAGGCGGAGTACGAGATTAGGGAAGGCCAGCAGGCCGACATCGAGGTGAAGGTGGCGCCGACGGCGGATCGGCGGGTGGAAGTACCGCTGGTGGTGGCGCCTAAAGGAGGGGCCACTGACGAGGACTACAGTGGGGTACCGGTGTCGTTGGTGATCGAGGAAGGCGAGAGTGAGGGGACGTTTTCCGTGGAGGTGCTGGCGGATGAAGTGAACGATCCTGGGGAGGGGATTGTGCTGAGCTTTGGAGAGTTGCCGGAGGCGGTCAGTGAAGGAGAAATCCCGCAGACAACAGTGAACTTCAGGCAGCGGCGCACGGCGGAGCAGTTCTCGCAAACGCTGGAGGTGGCGCTGGCGGTCTTAGCACGGTCGACGGCCGCGAGCGCACAGTCAGCCATTGAGGGTCGCTTTGAGCGGCATCGGCAGTGGAGTCGGCTGGGGGCAGCCGGAGGAGCGGTGTCGACAGCGCAGCCGGGAAGCGACAATAGCGCCACGGGTCTGGGTGAGGGAGAATCGCAGCGGATAGACAGCGAGAGCCTCGAGGGCGCCGGCAGGCGAAGAGCTGAAGGGCCGGTAGTGCCGAGCGCTGGGGGCGCGGCCGGGGCCCGAGCAGTGATGGGATCGAGTGGGGAGTCGGGAGACCGGGAAAGTGGCGTGCAGGGAGCGTGGCTGCAGAACGTCTCGCTGGGTGGATTAGCGGGCCTGTTCGGCTACGGCCAGGGCGATGCGGGCGTCTCGACCGGCTCCGGCATGGGGCCGAGTGGGACCGGCCCGACTGTCGGGTTGGGAGGGCAGCCAGGTTACGGTCAGAATCGATTCCAGGGTGCGGGGACCAGGGACTCGTCGCTGAGATCGGGATCGGGCGAGTACTCGGGGAGGAGGAATCGAGAGCTCAACCTTGCGGGAGTGTCCTTCGAGATGCCCTTGGCAGGACAGCAGAAGGGGACGAGCAGGAGCTGGGTACCGGCGTTGTGGGGGCAAGGGGACCTGCAGCACTTCAACGGGAACCTGGCGCGGTACGAGATGAGCTATCGAGGAGGTCTCGAGGCCGCCCATGTGGGGCTGGACCTCTATGCCAACGACAAGGTGCTGACCGGGCTGTCGTTCATGCGCAGCTGGGGGAACATGGATTACAGCGACGATGGGTCCGATGGGGTGTTGAGGAGTCGCATGAACACGTTTCATCCCTATCTGTACTGGCAGCCGACGAAACGGGTGAGCGTGTGGGGCATGGGAGGCTTGGGACGAGGGCGAGTGGACGTCAACGAGCCGGGGAGGAGTCACGACTTCGAGGCCGACTTTCGGATGTTCGCCGGGGGATTGAGGACGGTGCTGACGCGGCGAGGCAGCAATGAGTTGGGGCTGCGGGCGGACGCCTTCTCGGCGCAACTGAGGACCGAAGCCTCCGAAGACATCGCGAAGGTGCGAGGTGAGGCCCACCGGGCGCGGTTGATGCTGGAGTGGGTGTACACCAAGCAGCTGTCAGTGGGGCGATCCCTGAGCCTGAAGGCGGAGGCCGGCGGGCGTTTCGACGGGGGCGATGCGGAACGGGGCAGCGGCGCGGAAACAGGATTCCGTCTGGGGTATCTGGATGCGAACAGTGGACTGGACGTGGCCATGTATGGCCGGGTGCTGGTGGTGCACGCAAGCGACTACCGGGACTGGGGATTG
Source organism: Gemmatimonadales bacterium (assembly GCA_965249575.1). Lineage (GTDB taxonomy): Bacteria > Gemmatimonadota > Gemmatimonadetes > Gemmatimonadales > GWC2-71-9. Next base: position 1,087,410 of record OZ252244.1, read on the forward strand.
GGGGTACAGGCGAGCTGGGACCCGGGCGAGAAGCAGCGCGGGCTCCGGGTGGCGGTGACCTCCGCGCGGGGCCAGGATGGAGGCGGCCGAACGACGCTATGGAACAACGCTAATATGGTCACGCGCCCGCCGGGGATGGGAGCAATGGGATTGGGTTCCCAGAGCCGGATGGAAAGCGAGGTGGCCTACGGCGGCCTGAAGGCGCTGGGCTTACCGGGTCTGCTGACGCCCTATAGCCGGCTGCGATGGGCCGGACAGGGCCGGGAGCTGGCCTGGGGGACCGCTTGGAGCCTGCCTCCACGCTCGCAGCTGGCGCTGCCATTGATGTTGGAATTGGAAGCCTTGAGGCGGGAGAACAGAACGGGTCCGGCTGATCTAGCGGTGCTGGTGCGAATGTCGATCCCCTTCTGAGGAACTGACCCCGAGCAGTGGGTCAACCCCCTGCCCGTCCCTACAAGCGGCCCGCCGTCAGCACCAGGGTGAACGACGACCCGGATATCCTGGCTCCGACGTTGGAGAATGGACCATTCTGACCGGAAGGACGGAATGGAGTGGACCCCTGAGGCGAGGCCAAGAAATTAGGGACGTGTTGCGGTTGACTGAAAAAGCATAGCGTATCCAGCCGAATGGGAGCATGATCAAGTCAGCCGGGGAAGCGGAGGCGGGCTCTGCGGGAGCGCAACCCGCCAAGGAATACTGGCTGCAGACTCATCGAAACGATGAGCGCGGGGTGCGCGCCCACTTAGGCCGCATCCCGCCTTGTGTTTCGCCATCGGATCGATAGATCTGCTCATGCCTTGAGAAAACTCAGGCGGCGTCAGCCGCCTCTTCCAACAGCCGCTCATACTCTTCCGGCGGCCGATAGCCCAGCGAGGAATGCAATCGCGTGTGATTGTATTCCCGCTCAATATAGGCGCCGATCTCGGCCTGCGCCTCGGTCAAACTTTCATACTCGTTGCATTCGACTTCCTCCGTTTTCAAAGTCTTGAAAAAGCTTTCCACGTAAGCGTTGTCCTGCGGCCGGCCCTTGCGGCTCATCGACATCCTCGCGCCGTCTTGCCGCAGTGTTGCTACATAAGCCTCCGAAGCGTACTGCGAACCTTGGTCGGAATGATGAATCCAACCCGGCGCCGGACGCCGGCTGCTCAACGCTTGTCTCAGCGCCACCATCGGCAACTCGGTTTTCATATTCGGACCCACGGCCCAACCCACGACGCGCCGCGAAAACACGTCTAACACCACAGCCACATAGACGAAGCGGTTTCTCAATCGCACATAACTGATATCGGAGCCCCACAGCTTGTTCGGACCCGTTGGCCGGAACTCGCGCGCCAGGTTCGGATAACGCCGCAGCTCGTGCTTGGAATCGGTCGTTTGCGGAGCCGTCCGGCGACTCTGGCGCAATAGGTTCTCTTCGCGCATCACCCGCTGCACGCGCTTGCGGTTGAGCGTCAGCTCTTGACGGCGCACTTGATGGGTCGTCCGCCGCGTGCCGTAGGCCGGATGGTCCAAGGCGGCGTTGACGATCGCCTGACGAAGTCGCCGGGCGCGCTCGCTGTCGGGTTTCGGCTTGCGGTAGAGGCTGGCGCGAGCCAGCCCGCTCAACGGGCACAAATCGCGTGTGCTCATTTTGCCTCCTTTGCCTTGCCGCCTTGCGGCCCGTACTTCGTCAGCGACACGCCGGTTCCACTGACGATGCTCGGCCGGCGCAGATCCTCGACACGCCGCAAGGCTGCGGACAAAAAATCAATCTCCATGACCTGGCGACCGACTTTGCGTTCCAGCTCGGCGACGCGGGCCTCGGCTTCGCGTCCGGGCTCGACGCGGGCGCTGCCGTCGGGGCGGCGTCCTGGGCCGGGAAAGGCTCCCTCGACGCCGTAGCGCTCGACTTGCGCCAGCCAGTCGTAGAGCTTTTCGCGTTTAACCTCGAGCTCGCGCGCTAAGGCCGAACCCGACTCGCCGGCTTCGAGCCGCCTGACGGCCGCCAGCTTGAACTCCTTTGTGAATCGTCTTCGAGACAATCGAACCTCCTTACCGTTCCCTGGTCCATTGTCCCTTCTTTCCTGGTCTCACTTTTGGGGTCCATTCCAGAAATGTGCTTGACAACGCTTCCGCCTCGAATTTGCTGGATCGGAAAAAGGGAATTCGGTGACAATTGGGCTTCCGCTTTTTCGGCACGACCTGAATTCCGTAACTCCTTCAAATCTAATGGTTTATTCTCCTGAGCCGACCGGTGAGTGGTTATGAAGAGGGTTGCGCAAGGGGAGTAACGGGGGCGCCGACGGCGCCCCCGTACTGGCGAGGAGGGCCTACTTTGCAACGCGTGCGCGACCTCCGACCGCACTCTTTCGTTGTCGAGTCCCTCCTCGGGAGTACCGCACGCTTGCGCGGCTGCTGGCCGTGCCCTTTCGTTGTCCAGCCCTTCCTCACATCGTTCGAGACCCTTGCATGGTGACGCTCGAAGACATCCGCACTGCCCGCGAACGCATTGCCGGAGGCGTCCACCGCACGCCGCTGGCCAGCGCTACGTCGTTGGGCGATCTCGTGGGAACGCGAGTCTACCTGAAGGCGGAATGCCTGCAGAAGACCGGCTCCTTCAAAGTGCGGGGAGTCCTCAACGCACTCGGATCAATGGATCCCGACGAGCGTGGCCGAGGACTGGTCTCCATCTCGGCGGGCAACCACGCGGCGGCCCTGGCGTGGGGGGCCGCATGCACGGGCACCCACGCTACCATCGTGATGCCGGAGCGTGCCAGCCCAGCGAAGATCGAAGTCACAAAAGCCTATGGGGGTGACGTAGATCTGACCGATGGTCCGCTCTTGGAGCGGTGTCACGAGCTCCAAGCCTCTCGCGGGCTCACGCTGGTCCATCCCTTCGACGACCCCTTGGTGGTTGCCGGCCAGGGGACGCTCGGGCTTGAGGTTCTCGAGGACCTGCCGGAGGTCGAGACCGTCATCGTCCCAATCGGTGGTGGAGGCCTAATCGCCGGCGTCGCGACCGCGATCAAGGAGGAGCGGCCGGACGTGAGGATCGTGGGTGTGGAGCCGGTGGGTGCCGACGTGGTCTCGCGGAGCCTGGCGGCGGGCCGGCCGGTGACGATGGACGACATGCACACCATTGCGGACGGACTCGCTGCCCCGTTCTGCGGTACGATCCCATTCAAACAGATTGGACATTACGTCGACGACGTCGTCCGGGTCGACGACGAAGCAATCGCGCGGGCTGTGTGTCTGATTCTCGAACGAGCCAAGCTCGTCACCGAACCGGCTGGAGCCGCCGCTCTTGCCGCTCTGCTGGCCGGCGCCGTCGAACCTCGAGGCACGGTGGTCTGCATGCTGAGCGGGGGAAATGTCGATGCATCGGTGTTGCGGACCATCTTAGCGGATTCGCGATAATGCGCTCGGGCTGCCGTTGACCACCACATGCTCCGCGGCGCCGTCTCCCGCAACGAAGATGATGTTGCCACCCCGAGCGTAAGCCAATGCACGCGCGGTCGTGTACGGCCCTCGGCGGGTGTCTCCATGGACAATGAACCAGGCATCGCCGTCCAGAGCGAGATACGCCGTGGCCAACCCTGACGGCGCGAACCGGAACTCGGAGATCGCGTCGTGCTCGGCGCCGGGGTTCCCGTCGACGATCAGCCGCGCCGTAGCACCGTCACGTGCCACATAACCGACATGCCACCCGTCCGGGCTGAACGTGACATCGCCCATGCCGTCGTGGCCGGGGCCTATTGAACCGTCGATCACGACGGCCACCCGTCCGTCCCGCTCTGCCGCGAACGCCACGTGCCGGCCCGATGGGTCGAACGTGAGGGACCGGGAGAAGACGGCGTCGAACGGCTCGCCATACGCGCCGTCAACCACGACGTGCCACGCGCTGTCCCGAAGCGCTACGTACGCCAGCCGCGCACCGTCCGGGCTGAGAGCGATCCCACCGATCCCCTGAGCAGCAGGTCCGGGCCGACCGTCGTGCACCACGAACCACTCATCGCTCTCCCGAACGGGGAAGGCCACGCTTCGACTGTCCTTGGAAAACGTGATATGAGGCAGCGTCACGGCGTCGTAGCAGGTTCGCGGCTCCATGCCGAAGCGCACGCAGGAGCGGCCGTCGACCGAAAAGACCTCGAAGTCGGTGTGGTGGTCGGGACTCACCCCCCGCCAGACCCTCGGGGGGCCGCATGCGGCACACGCCAGCGCCAGCAGCGCCACGGCCGGGCGAGGCACGGAACGGGCTATACCTTTGGGAGGGGGTTTCGCGTCCACGCGCCGGTGAGAGTGCCCTCGACCACAGTGGTGCCGCTCACGGTCGCCTCCGCCTCGAAGCGGATGAAGTCGCCGTAGTCGCCCATCCACTGCACGTGATAGTCCAGGCGGCATCCTGGGAACACCGGCTGCATGAACTTCAAGTCGACGGCGGTATCCTCGGTCCAAGTTGCGCAGTGATTCGAGAACCCTTTCGGGATCATCGTCCGCTTCCGACGCGGCTCGCGTCAATACCGTGAGCACGGTGAGGATGGTGGCGCTCTGCTCGAGGCCTTCCAGACTTAACGCCCCCGGCCAAATCGGCATGTCTGGAAAATGCCCTTCAAAGAAAGGCTCGTTCATTGAGATGTGACGTCCGGATTCGATCGTGGGGATGCGGTCGGTGTGGAACGCGTGGACGAAGTCCACCATGAGCATCGGGCGGCGCTGCTTGAGGAGCAGCTCCACGACTTTCGAGCCAAGCTGGAGGTTCCCTGGTCGCTTGGGGCTCACGCCGCACTGCCCTTCGCCCATGCGTCCAGCGCCTGGGGGCCTTCGATGGGACCCACCCGCACAGCGTAGCCCAGCACGTCGCGCACCAGTCCCCTGAGGATCTTCGCGGGACCGATCGTGAGCACCTCCGCTACGCCGTTGAGTACCAGCGCGTGCATGGACCGAACCCACTGGACCGGGTGGGTGAGCTGTTCCGCGAGCAGGGTCGGAATATCTTCGACCCGCTCGACGACGTCACCCGTGCGGTTCGAAATCCATCGGGAACGGAGGGGCGCGAGTGCCAGGCTCCCGATGCGGTTTCTCAGCTCGTCGACCGCGCCGGCCAAGGCTGGGCTGTGCCAAGGACCCGGGACGTCAAGCGGGGCTGTGCGGATAAGCTCGCGGACCCTTGTGAGGCCCGCTCGATCACCCGAGACGGCGATTTGCGAGGGGCTGTTGTACGCCGCGACGGCGACGACGCCGCACGTGTCCGCATCCGCCACTGCCCGTGCGACCTCCGCTTCCTCAACATCGGTTACGACCATCCCGCCGGGACATAGGGAGGCTTGCCGGGCCATCAGGCGCCCGCGTTCCGCGGCGAGCTCGATTGCGTCCTCGGGCGAGAACGCACCGCCGGCTGCGCACGCCGCCAGCTCCCCAAGCGAGTGGCCCGCGACAACCCCCGGCCGCACCCCGCGTTCCACCAGATCGAGATGGATCCCGAGGCACAGGCCGGTGAGCGCCGGTTGCAGCAGTTCGGTTCGCGCCAGCGCTCGGCCCCCCCGTGCGAACAGTTGCTCGTGATCGACCCCGGCCTCGCGCACCGCCACACCCATCAACCGCCGGACGTTCGCGGAGCGTGCACACCACTCGGCAACGCTCCGCTCGATGGCGACTCCTTGGCCGGGAAACAGGAAAGCCCGAGTCACAGCGACATTCCCCCGTCCACCACGATGCACTGGCCCACGACGTAGCTCGCGGCCGGAGAGGCGAGGAAGAGCACCACGCTGGCAAGCTCCTCACCTTCGCCGAAGCGACCGATGGGGATCATCTTGCCCCTCGCCTCCGCGATCCGCCGGTCCAGCCGGGCGCCCATGCCGGTCTTGAACAATCCTGGCGCCACCGCGTTGACCCGCACGCCGTACGGCGCCATTTCCGCGGCCAGGGTGGCCGTGAGGCCAATCACGCCGGCCTTGGACGCCGAGTAGTTCGCCTGGCCCGGGCTGGCCCGGACGCCGGCGATCGACGAGACATTGACGATCGCTCCGGATCGCCTTGCCATCATCGGGCGGACCGACCCAGGCCCGATCGATCTCAGCCCGGCGAATGGCGATGGTGGCGGCGGCCAACGCGAGCGCTGACGGCAGCGCAGCGGGCCGTGCGGAGCCCGCAAAGTCGCGTTCGTCGAACACCTGATCCGCTGTCGCGTTGCCCGTCTCGTGTCGGACCTGCGCCATCGCGCTGTCTAGAGCGCCGGGACCAGCAACACTCCACCCGGGAGGCCCAAAGCGTCTTGGACCGACGAAGTGCAGGGTGGGAGCGACGACCCCTCGCTTCATCGTCAGGATCGTGACGATCACTTCGAGGGCGCCGGCGGCACCCTGGGTGTGGCCGATGGCGCCTTTGGTCGAACTGACCGGAACGGTGGCCTCCCCGCCCAGCGCCCGCTGGATCCCGCGCCATTCCGACGGATCGTTGGCCTCCGTCCCTGACCCGTGCGCGTTCACGTAGCCGATATCCGAGGGTTGAAGAGAGGCATCTGCCAAGGCCGAGCGGACCGCACGGTACACCCCACCGCCCTTCGGGTCGGGCGACGTCTCGTGATGCGCATCGGCCGAAAGCCCGTACCCGGCGAGGGTGGCGATGGGCTCAGCGTTCCTGGCGAAGGCGGACTGACTGCGTTCCAGAACCAGGAAGCCGGCGCCGGCGGCGCTCGAGCAGTGCGTGAAACCCCGCGAACACCTCGGGCGAAAGCACGTCCGCTCCGCCGGTGATCACGGCATCGGCGGCGTCCATGGCAAGGAGGTCGCGTGCGATGCCGATTGCCGACGTCGAGGAGGAGCACGCGGTGGAAATCGTAATGACGGGGCCGGCAACATCCAGGTTTTGCACGACGTCCTGGGCGAGCTCGTGGACATCGCGGTCCGGGTCGCCCAACGACGTACCGAGCACGAAACCGATCCGATGGGGCGGCGGGCCGGCGGTGAGGCGCGCCTGGCACACGGCCTCCTCGGCCGCGCGCATGGCGAACTGCCTGCACAGGCCCCAAGCGGCGGATCCGCCGGAGGGCTCCACCTCCCAATCCCGCACTTCGGCGCCGGTGTGCACCATGAACTCTTCTGTGCTGAAGCGGCAAATTGCCCGGATGCCGTCCACACCCCGTTGCAGGGCGTCATCGAGCGCGGCGCAATCGTGGGCGACCGCGCAAACGGCTCCGAGGCCCGTGACTACCGCATCAACTGGGACGGGCGGCATGTGAGGCGATGGGTCAGGTCGCGTCGCGAGGCGTTTTACGCACCTATAAGAAGCGTGATCAGCCCAACCAAGATGACGATCACGCCGACGGTCCCCCAATCAATCCCCCGATGACGGCCCCTGGGCTGTCCACCCCCGCGCCGATCGCGACGAGTAACGCGCTGCCTGCGAGTATGAGGACGCCGATGCCCATCGTCTTTAGCCCTTGCTAGGGCGCCCGTTGCGCTTGGATTGCTCCACCTGCCAAAACGCCCGCTCGCTCACCTTGGCGACGAGCCAGCGCTGCCGGGCTTCAGACTGGATATCCGACGCCGATACTTTCTCAGCCTTCACCACGTACTCGTTGACGAGCAGGCTGGGCGGCTGGTGCTGGAGCCGCCATCCCACCTGCAGCATCTGCGTGCGGAACTGGTGCCGGCGCGCGCCGGAAAGCCCGGACCGGGCGGCCTCCTCGTCCAGCGTTTCGCTGACATGACTGACAAACGCCGGCCGCTCGCGCAGTTCGGATTGCACCCGCGCGAGGTCCTCCGGTGCCTGACCGTGGAGCAGTTCGGTGATGCCCGCAATCGACTCATCCATGTCCGGCTGCACAGCCCACATGCGGTCCTGCATCCCCGGGTGCACCTGGGATTCTACCGGCAGATCACCGAACATTCCGGTCGCGTACATGGTCTTCAAGGATTTCCGGCCCAGCGAGTCGAGCATGGATGCGTCGCCCCGGAAGTCCGGGAAGCTGCTCGAAATCGACCATTCCTCAATGCGCCCGATGCCCAGGTCGAAGCGGTTCAGATAGGTACTTAGAGAGCGGCCGCATCGCGGGTCGCTGCGCCGTGGCCGAGCGCGTGTTCAGCGGGTTCGCCGAGGGATTCGCAGAGATCTACCGCGGGCAGTACCGGCACTTTGGATCGCCGGCGTACGTCGCAACCAAGGTGACGTGGGATAGCGCGCTCTACTTCGGGTTCCACACGCTGCTGTTCCGGCACGGCCTGTTCGGGGATCCGGCCTTCCTGGCGGAGATTCGCCCCGATGTGCGCGCCGTACAGAGCGTGCAGGCGCGCGTGCAGGGAAGGTTGCGCCAGGGTGACTTTCAGCCGCTCGTGGACGTGGGCAGCGGCACTGTCGAGTGGGGCTCCATCGAGTGGCTCATGGACTGCTACTTCGGAGCCAGAGAGCAGCCGGACCGGCGCGCCGTGCTGGCGGCGCTCCGCGCCACGCTGACTAGGCTAGAGCGCCTCGCCCGCCGTGTAGAGGGTAAAAGTTGAGCCTCGAGGTGGCGAGCGCCGCGTTCCTCGAGGGATACCGGCTGGCGGCGGCGGACGCTTCGCCCGCGAAGGCGCATGCGCTGATCGGGCAGCTACACGACCTGGGCCACCTCAGAACGCCGTTTGCGTACGAGGGCGCCGCGATGGCTTGGCGCCTGAGCGACGAGCGCCGGCCCGGCGGGCGGGTGGAGGCGCTGTTCGCGGCCGCGCCGCCCGTGCGGCTTCCGTTCCTGGGACTGGGCGTGGGGTGCGCCCTTTCAAAGCTGGGCCGGGGCCTTCCCGACGAGCCGGCAATGATGGACGGCTACGGCTTTCACGCCTGCCTGTTCGGAGGCGCCTTGGGCGGCAGGACGGAGCACACGCGACCTCGCGTGGAGCGCGGGCGCGGGTGGGCGCTGTGGTTCCGAACCGGCGGAGACGCCGCGGCCTGTAGCCAAATGATCGCAAGGGGACCGTATGTGGGGGAACGTTGGCGCGGCGTTGCTACTGCGTGCGCGTTTGCGGGAGACCCCAGGGAACAGGCGAGCCTCCTTACTACCTTGGCGCCCGCGTTCGCGAGCCATCTCGTGGAGGGTGTGGAAGAGGCACTCCGGTTGTGGCGCTCATTCGAAGAAGCACCGCCGGAGAGGGTGCTTGACGTCGTCGCGTCTCTAGCGCCCCGCTGCGCCGTCCGGCAGCATCCTCCCCCCGATTCATGAGGCAGGCGCTTGCCCCTCAGGACGTCACGGCACGCGCAATCCGGACCTATCGATCGCGAGCCCCGAATGACGAACGGAACCGGCTACCACGCGGGATCCGTTTCGGCACTGTAGAAGTTCCGCAAGCCGCTTATGAGCCGCGTGGGACCCGCACCGTTGGGCCGCACAATAACGATCAGTGGAGGTCCTGGCAGGGGATTCGCTGTCACCCTCACGACAATCCTACAGAGTGACCTCTTCCACCGAGCGCCGGATGTCCTCTATGCAGTCCCGCACCCGGTCGAGGTGGGTCCGGAACGATACGATGCACACCCGTATCACGAACCGTCCGTCGAGAGCGGTTCCCGTCAAGTAAACACGTTTGCGTGCGTTGATCGCTTCCAAAAGCCGACGGTTGACCGCGTTGACCGCCTCCTGTTCCAGATTGGGCGGACGCAGCCGAAACGCGACGACGGTCAGCTGTGGCTCGGCGACGATCTCGAGTCGGTCGATCTTCCGAAGCTCGCGCGTGGCCCAGGTCGTTAGCTCGAGTTTCTCCTCCAGATTGGACCGAAACGCCTCGATCCCGTGCATCTTGATCGGCAGCCACACCCGCAAACCGCGGAACGGTCTGGTGAGCTCGGGAGAGATCTGATAGAAGTCGACGAATTCGTCCGTCTCCGGCGGCGGCGGCAGGTAGTGACCAGACGTGGCGTGGGCGCGGGCCAGCACGTCGCGGTCCCGCACCAACAGCGAGCCCGTCCCATACGGCATGAAGAGCGCCTTATGGGGATCGAGCGTTACGGAATGGGCCCGAGCAAGACCCTCCATGACCTGGCGGCCTCGGTGTGTGAGCGCGAAGAAGCCGCCGTACGCTGCGTCGACGTGGAGCCACATGTCCTCGTCGCGGGCCACGTCGGCCAGCCCACCCAGATCGTCAACGGCCCCGGTGTTGACAGTCCCCGCGTTGCCGGCAATGAGAAAGGGTGTCAGCTCCTTCGACCTGTCACGCTCAATCTGATCCCGCAAGAGATCGAGGTCGATACGAAAGCGATCATCCGTGGGGATCGTCCGAAAGTTCGCCGCTGGGAACCCCGCTAGCATCACCGCCCGTTCCATCGACTGATGCACCTGGGTCGAGCCGTAGATCGTCCCCGAGAGGAAGTTCTCGGGCAATCGATCTCTCCGCGCCGCGAACACCGCGCTCAAGTTGGCCAGCGATCCGCCGCTCGTGAGGAACCCCCCGGCGTTCGCCGGGTAGCCTATGATTTCGCAAAACCACCGGACGACGGTAGCTTCGATCTGCGCCAGGCCCGGAGCGACCGACCACACCCCGATGTAGCGATTCACCGCGGCGGCGATAAGGTCTGCCACGGCCGCGTGCAACACGCCGCCGCCCGGTATGTAGGCCAGATAGCCGGGGCCGGCCGCGTTCATGCTAACGGGAATGGCGCGCTCGAATAACGTGCTGAGGAGCTGCTCGATCGGCTGGCCCGCCTCGGGGAGTTGCTCCATGAGCGACCGGGCAACCTCCGCCCCATTCTCCGCGTTGGAGGCTGGCTGGTTGGGCAGTGAGGCTACGTGCGGGATGATGCGGTCCAGCGCGAGATTCACCCACCGCCGGAATTCCTCCCCCGGCGGCTCGAGCACGGGATGCTGATCGCTCACAGCGACTGCTCGTTCCAGGCCGCGGGTCCTTCGGCTCGCGAGCGGGGTAGTAGAGCGTTGGCGGGGCACATTCGTAGGTAAAGCTGGTCTACGGCCACCTTCACGCAAGTGCCGGAGACGAGGTAGCGTAGGCAGGTCGGCCGGGATCGCACGAGAGGGCGGGCACCGCCCAGTGCTGGTACGGGTCTTTGCCTCCCGGAGAGTATATGAACGCTGAACCGGTTCGGGATCTCATTCGCCGTGACCTCACTCCCGACCTGTATAACCAGATTCGCGAGGAGTGGAAGCGCCACTCGCTCGCGGAAGACAGACGGGACATCCCCGGGCTGATTTCGACACTGACCGACGACTGCGTGTACGAGGTAGTTCAGACGGGTTATCGCTGGGAGAGACACCCGGGGGCCGTCCAGTTCTACACCGAGTTGCTGACGGCATTCCCCGACATCGATTTCGAGCTGACGGACATCGTCATCGGGCCTCAAGGCGTATGCGAGGAAGCCAGGGCGACCGGCACCCACCTCCGCGATTGGCGAGATTTCCCGTCGACCAGTCGGCCCGTGATGTTCAGGGTCGTGATATTCTTTCCGTGGGACCTCGAACGGGAGAAATTCAGAGGTGAACGGATCTACTTCGACGTTGCGGCCGCGCTCGGTGGGAGTCCGCGTCCCGAGGACGCCCAGGCTGACACGGGACCCCCAGCCTAGGGTCGCTCCGGCGTGCCGGCTCCCGCATCGGGGTGACCGATCGCGCCACTCGCGCTCAACCTAGAGGATCAGCCATGCGTTTGCGCCAACAGCATCTGGGATTCGGGGGGCTCCTACTTGTCGTCGGGTGTGCAGGCGGGCCACCTCCCGGGGGAGTTGCACCGGCCGACGAGGACCTCGGTCTGAGCCGTGACACCGAACGGGCGGCTTCGCAGCGTCCGCAGTTCGACACCACCATCACGCCGGGACGCTTTGACACCGGAAAGATGTGGACCTTCGAGAACCCACCGCTCGACTATTTCGAAGCCACGTACGACTTCCGTCCGTCACCAGAGTGGCTCGACCACGTCAGGTTAGCCGCACTGCGGCTCCCCAATTGCAGTGCCTCATTCGTCTCGGCAAGCGGCCTGATGATGTCTAACCACCACTGCGCTCGGGATGGAGCGTCCGAGGTGACGCGGGATGGCGAGGATCTCCTCGAGGAAGGGTTCTACGCCGCGGACCGGAAGGACGAACGCCGAGTTCCCGGATTGCACGTCGATCAGCTCGTGGAGATTCGTAGCGTCACCGAAGAGATTCGCACGGTAGTCGACCGGGTCGGCTCAGAGCGCGAGCGGATCCGCGCCCGCGACCGGAAGATCGAAGAGATCGAGAAACGCGTCAGCGAGGAAACCGGACACCGGTGCGAGGTGACCTCGCTCTACCATGGCGGCGCCTTTTCCCTCTACTGCTACCGGCGCTACGACGATGTCCGGCTCGTTTTCGTGCCGGAAAGCCAGATCGGATACTTCGGTGGTGACCCCGACAACTTTACGTACCCCCGCTACAACCTCGACGTGTCGTTCTTCCGAGTGTACGACGACGCCGGCTCCCCCGTCGAACCCGACGCCTACCTGCGCTGGGCCAGCGGCGGGGTTCGAGAGGGCGACGCGGTCTTCGTGGTCGGGAACCCCGGGTCGACCTCCAGGCTGAGCACAATGGCCCAGCTCCAATACAAACGGGATCATCAATATCCATCGACGCTGGATCTCCTGGAGAGCCGGGCCAACATACTCGAGCGCTACATGGAGGAGAACCCGGACAAACGCGCCGAGCACATCAACAATTATTTCAGCATCACCAACTCGCTCAAGGCGATCACCGGAGAACTGAAGGGGCTAAAGACCCCCGAGCTGCTCGGCAGGAAGGCCGCCTTCGAGCGCCAGTTTCGGCGGGCCGTTCGGGAAAACACTATGCTGTCGGACCGCTATGCCGGGGCCTGGGACTCCATTGCCACGCTGCGGCGGCAGGTAGCACGCGTTGCACCACGGCTGAACGGACTGAATCAGGGCGGAATCCTGCGCTCGAAGGTCCTGGCGACCGCTGCTTCACTATATCAATACGCCGGCCTGGCACTGGACGAGGAGACACCCGACAGTGTTTTGCAGGAGGCGCGGAGCGAACTCGATACGACCACTATCGACCTCGACCTCGACCGGCTCATCCTCAAGGCGCAGATCGAAGATGCCATCGAGTTGTTGGGGAGAGACGATGCCTTTGTCAGCCAAGCGCTCGCGGGCCGCCCGCTCGATGAGGCCGTTCAGAGCCTGCTGCGAAGCACACCCGTGGCCGATTCGACCCGGCGGGCAGCGCTCCTGGAAGAGCCCCAGAAAATCGTCTCGAGTCTCGATCCGGCGATGCTGTTGGCTCGCGACGCCCTCTTTCAGCTCGGCAGGATCGCTGGGAGATACCGGCAGCTAACGGGGGCCGAAGAAGCTCAGACGGCCAGGCTCGCCCGGGCGCTGTTCGAAGTCTACGGCGATTCCATCGCGCCGGACGCCACCTTCACGCTGAGAATAGCAGACGGCGTGGTGGCGGGATACGAGTACAACGGCACCGAGGCGCCGGCGCTTACCACGTTTTATGGCATTTACGATCGCAATCGGGGCCACCAGGCACAGGACCCATGGCATCTCCCCGCCCGGTGGCAGGACCCACCGGGCGGGTTTGACCTCGGAACGCCGCTCAACCTCGTTGTCACCAATGACATCATAGGTGGCAACTCCGGAAGTCCCCTTGTCAACACCGACGGGGAGGTCGTGGGCCTCATTTTCGACGGCAACATCGAGAGCCTCCCGGGTGACTTCATTTACACCGATGAGACCGCCCGGGCAGTCGCCGTGCATGCGGAGGGCATCGCGTCCGCCCTCCGCGACGTCTACGGCGCGGAGGCACTGGTAGACGAGATCCTCTCCGGCGGAATGTCTCCCTGACCTCGCTCGACGGCGTCCCGACGCCGGCGCTCGTGCTCGATTTGGACGTGCTCGAGAAGAATCTGTCGGGCATGGCCGAGCGGGCCAAGAGCCTCGATGTCTCGCTCCGCCCCCACGTGAAGACCCACAAGTGCGTGGAGGTAGCCGAACGCCAGCGGGCAATCGGGGCGACGGGTATTACCGTGTCCACACTCTACGAGGCCAAGACGTTCGCCGATCACGGATTCGAGGACATCGTCTGGGCGTTTCCTGTCATTCTGGGGCGGATACCTGAGGCGGTCGCCTTGTCAGAGCGCGTCACCTTCACGCTGGTGATCGATTCGCTTGAGGCGGTTGACGCGCTCGAGCAGACTCGCCGTCCGCTCAGGGTCAGGCTGAAAGTGGACAGTGGCTACCATCGGGCCGGCGTGGACCCCCGCTCTGAGGCGGCGCTCGAACTGGCGCGGCGCCTCGACGCCTCGACCACGCTCGCCTTCGATGGAATCCTCACCCACTCCGGCCATGCCTACCACGCGTCTCCCAGCAGTGAGGTCGCGCGGATCGCGGAGGAGGAGCGCGGTATCATGGCGACGTTCGCGGAGCGGCTGCGTTCCAACGGCATCGAGGTGCCTACAGTGAGCGTGGGATCTACCCCGGCAATGTCGACGGTCGGGGATCTGACCGGTGTCGACGAGGCCCGCCCAGGCAACTACGCACTCTACGACTACATGCAGACCGTCTTGGGCTCCTGCGCCACGACCGATTGCGCCGCGACAGTCATCGCCAGCGTAGTATCCAACCATCCCGACACGAATCACTGTGTCGTGGATGCTGGCGCGCTGGCACTCTCCAAGGATGCAGGCACAGAGTTGGCACCCCGCGCAACGATGGGCGAGATCTTCGAGAGTTACGGGGCCGGCTCGCTGCGGCGCGACGCCCGAGTCGTCTCGGTGAGCCAGGAGCATGGCACGGTCAGCGCGCCCCTCGCCGTGGGGACCCGGGTGCGAATCCTGCCCAATCACTCCTGCCTCACGGTAGCGCAGTTCGACGAGTACTACGTGGCTCGCGGCGACGAGATCGTAGATCGCTGGAAGGTGTGGAGGGGGCGGGACTGAAGTGAGTCGCGCTGACTGACGAGCGGCAGTGGGTGTTGCCTATTTTCGGCGGGCCTCCAACTCGGCTACCACGTCCTCGAGCGACAATTTGCGCGCACGTAGCTCGACGAGCACGTGATAGAGCACGTCGGCCGCCTCCCAGCGGGCGTGATCGCGTTCGGTAGCCTCCACTAACTCCTGAGCCTCTTCGAGGACCTTCCGGTGCCGGAGGTCCTGCTCCTCTAGCAGACGGCGCGTATAGCTGGATTCCGCGGCCCCACTCGCCCGTTTCGCGATCACGCCCTCCAACCCCTCGAGTGAAAACGGCCGGTCGCCGAAGCATGACTCGGTGCCTCGGTGACACGCCGGCCCCGCCGGCTCCACGAGAAACAGGAGAGCGTCGCGATCGCAGTCCACCTCGACCCGAATCAAGCGCTGAGTGTTCCCCGACTCCTCCCCTTTACGCCAGCGACCCCGACGCCGGGAGAATAGGATTGTCTCCCCTAGCTCGACGGCCTCGACCAGCGTATCACGGCTCGAGTGCGCCACCGTCAGTACCCGCCCGTCCCGGGCGTCCTGAATTACCGTCGGGCATGCACCACCGCCTTTATCGAAATTGACGATCGCCGCGAGGCAGTCTGCCGGTTTCAGATAGCCCTTATACAGTGCCATGCCGACCTGGGCATCGACCCCCAGACGATCCAACGCCACGATCTCCTCCATGCTGGTGATACCGCCGGCGGCCGTCACGGGAAGGTCCGTAGCGCGGCGCAGGGCCTCGACCCGCTTCAGATCGGCCCCGCTCTCCGTGCCCTCACGCTCGACGATGGTGTAGAGAAAACCGGAGACGTACGGAGTGAGCCGCTGAGCTCGCTCGATGGGCGACTCGGCGAGTACGAATGTCCAGCCGCGGTCGACCACCTTGTCGTCGCGTGCGTCGACTGCCGCGAGAAGGCGTGCACTTGGGAGCTGCGACAAAAACTCCGGTTCCGCTTTGGTGCCAATCACCAGCTTCCGGGCACCAGCGCGGAGCAGCCGCTCGGCTCGGTCGATGGTACGTATCCCTCCTCCCACGCGGCAGGGCGCCACACCGCAGATCTCTTCGACCATCGTGAGGTTGTCACCGCTTCCGAGCGCAGCGTCCAGATCCACAACTGCGATCTCGCCGACACGTGAGAACTCCTCGGCGAGCTCCCGCGGATCGCGCTCGGAGGTCACGACCAGCTCCCGCCCTTGCCGCAGCTGAACCGCGCGGCCACCCGCGATGTCGATACTCGGGATCAGCATAGCCTCACGTCTACGCCTCGTCGTACCAAGTACTCTTTCACGTCACGAACGGAGTAAGTGCCGTCGTGAAACATTCCGGCTCCCAGAGCCGCGGATGCCTTGCCCTCGACGAGGACTTGCCTGAAGTGGTCGGGGGTG
This sequence comes from Gemmatimonadales bacterium, assembly GCA_965249575.1. GTDB lineage: Bacteria > Gemmatimonadota > Gemmatimonadetes > Gemmatimonadales > GWC2-71-9. The sequence continues at coordinate 1,103,683 of OZ252244.1, forward strand.
CCGGCGCCCCCCGAAGCGATGACCGGAATCGGCACTGCCTCCGCGATCCCGCGCGTGTAGGGAACGTCGAACCCCTCCCGCGTGCCATCCGCGTCGATGACGTTGAGCAAGATCTCGCCAGCGCCACACGCTACCGAGCGAATGGCGAACTCGAGCGCGTCGAGCGCTGTTTCCTCGCGTCCACCCCGCCGCGTCACCCTGCACCGCTCACTGTCCACGTGGAGCGCGTCGATGGACAGAATGACCGCCTGGGAGCCCGCCCGCTCGGCAACCTTCCCCAACACGCCGGGATCGTGAGTCGCTGCGGAGCCAATCGAGATCCGATCAGCTCCGGCATCGAGAAGTCGCAGGGCGTCCTCCCAACTGCGCACCCCCCCGCCAACCGAGAACGGGACGAACAGCTGCCGCGCGACCCGACCGACCCAGTCGAGCCGCGTGCTTCGGCCTTCACCGGTGATCGCGGAGGCCTCGATATCCAGAAAACTGATCTCGTCCGCACCTTGATCGGCGTAGCGCGCCGCCAACTCGACGAGGTCGCCCTGATCCCTCAGGTTCTTGAACTTTGTCCCCTTCACGACGCGCCCGTTGGCCACGTCCAAGCACACGACGATGCGCGGCCAACTCATACCCCCGCCTCACCACCCCCAAGGGTCCGTGCCAGGATCTCAAGCCCGAGCTTTCCGGAGCGCTCGGGGTGGAACTGAAATCCGAGCACGCTACCCTCCTGGACGACCGCTGGGAAGGTCTCCCCCCACGTCGCCGTCGCCCGAACGGCACTCCGGTTTGCTGGCTCGACCACGAAGCTGTGCGCGAAATAAACCGGGCTCTGCGTCCGACCCGCTGGGGCCCAGCCGAGGTGCGGGACCGGCAGCCCTCCCGACTCGATGCGGCGCACCCTCCCTGGTATGAGACCCAAGCCGGCGACACCCGGCGCCTCTTCGGATTCGGAGAGCAGAAGCTGCAGACCGATGCAGATACCGATGATTCGGCGGTCCGCGGCCGCGTCGCGAATCGCGCCAGCCACGCCCGAGGCCGAGAGATTGGCCATCGCCGTGCCGTAATTCCCGACCCCAGGAAGCAGAATCGGGCCCTCTGACGGGAGATCAGCCGGAGACCGGATCAGCGTCTGAGGGATCCTCAGGCTTTCCAGCGCCCGGCGGGCATTCCCGAGATTGCCGGCGCCATAATCGATCACCGCCACCGGCGCCGCACCGCTCATTCCAACACGCCTTTGGTGCTGGGTACCACGCCCGCCCGGGCCGGATCGTATGACACCGCGTCCGCGAGCGCCCGCCCGGCGCTCTTGAACAGGGCCTCGACCTTGTGATGTTCATTGTCACCGGCGTGCACCTTGAGGTGCCAGGCCGCACGACTTCCGTCAGCGACGGCTCGGAAGAACTCCGAGAGCAAATCGAGCTCCAAGTCGCCCTGACGCTCCTTTTCGAAGAGTGCCTCGAAGACGGAGTACGGCCGTCCCGATAGGTCCACTGCGCAGAACGCGAGTGCCTCGTCCATCGGAACGAACGCGCTGCCAAGCCGCCTGATGCCCTGGCGGTCTCCCAGCGCATCGCGGAGCGCCGCCCCCAGTGCGAGCCCGACGTCTTCGATCGTGTGGTGCTGGTCGACCTCGACATCTCCCTCGACCTCGAGTTCCATGTCGAGGTTGCCGTGGCGGCACATGGCGTCCAGCATATGGCCGAAGAACGGGATTGGCGTCGAGATCTTGGTTTGACCGCTGCCGTCGACCACAAGGCGCAGGTGGATCCGAGTCTCACCGGTCACTCGATCGACGACGGCCGTTCGTGTTTTCTTGATACGCCGTTTGGTCATTCGTTCTCCCTGGGCGTGGATGCCCGCTCCACCGCCACGCGCTGACGCAACGCCGCCGGAATCTCCCCAACGGATGACAGGACCGCTAAGGGCGCGTACCGGCGCAGGGCGGCGATTCGCCCGTCGACCGCACCGTATGGGGAATCGGCTGGGCAGATTCCGATGGTCGTGATGCCCGCCCGCCGGCCGGCGAGGAGGTCCGCGGCCGAATCGCCGGCGAGCCATGCAGACCGGACCCGCAGCTTGCGGAGCGCCGCTCGAATCGGTGCCGGATCGGGCTTTCGCTGGCGTACGTCGTCGGCGGTCACAACGGCGTCGAACCAGTTGCCGACGCCGGCGCCGTCCAGCGCTAGCTCCGCATCCCGGCGCGGGCGTCCTGTCACGATCCCGAGCCTGGCTCGAGCGGCCAGCCACTTGAGAGATCGTGCGGGAAGGAGCCACCGCTCTTTCGCGCGGAGGGCCGTCCGTCCGTTTCCTCCGTGATAGAGCGCGGTAAACCGCCGCTCGACCTCCGATCGGGGTGGCCGGACACCGAGCGCCCGCAGCGCGATACAGCTCGCGTCGATATCGTCGTTGGCGTCGACCCGGTTCTTCACGGCGAGCACTCGCTCTCGGGAAACGCCGGTCCCTTTTGCGAGAAAGCTCCTCACCGTCCGGTATACCGCCTCGTCGTAAGAGCGGCGAACGTCCACGAGCACACCGTCCATGTCGAAGAGGATCGCCTCGGGTAACGGCGCCAGCAGCAGCCGCACCTCGTCGAGCAGTCGGTCCACTTCGGCATCGGTGCCACTGCTGACTCGCACGAATCCCGCCATCCCCGGCAGGTGGCTCCGATCGCGGATCGCCACTCCTCTCCGCTCGAGCGCCTCACACACCATACGCGCCCGCTCCGCCGATCCGAGGTCCGCGAGAACGAAATTTGCTCGGGTCTTCAAACACGGCACGTCGAGCGCCCGGATACCCTTTGAAAGCCTGCCGACCGATCGCTTGGCCTGGCGGACGGTCGCACGAACGTGGGCCTCATCTTCGAGCGCAGCCAGGCCTACCGCGACTGCGTGTACCGTCACGGGGTACGGCACGTTGATGCGGTGCAGGAGCTCGATCAAGCGAGCGTTTCCGATCAGGCCACCAATCCGCTCGCCGGCGAGGCCGAGCGCCTTCGAGAACGTCCGGGCGATCAAGACATTGGAAAGCCGCTTCGCGAGCGGCAGCACGCTGTCACCGTAGAACTCACCGTATGCCTCGTCGACCAGGAAGAGCACGTCGCTATGCCGCCGCGCTTCGCGCTCCAGGAACGCGCGGGACGGAGCTCGGCCGGTGGGATTGTCCGGATACCCCAGGATGACGAGCTTGGGTCGCGCCGATCGGTCTTTGAGCGCCGCCCGGAACCCTGGCGACGGGAACGCGAACCCGTTTTCCCGACTGCACGGAACGGCGCGAACGCACGCATCCCGTCGGGCAGCCGCCCAGCCGTACAGCTCGAAGGAAGGCGCTGCCATAACACACACATCACTCGGACCCAGGACGAGCTCGGCTGCCAGGGCGATCGCGGGTCCCGACCCCGAGGTCAACACGACCTGGTCGGGACGCACGCCAAGCCGCCTCGCCCACCGCTCCACGAGGGGACGTGTCTCGGGATATCGAGCGAGACGACTCGTGTCGAGAAGTCGTGCGGCTTCAGCGACCAGGGGAGAAGGCCCCAGCGGATTCTCGTTTCCGTCGAGGGCCACCGTCGCCCGGCCTTCAGAGAGCCGGCGATACGAAGGGAGAGCCTCCACAGCGGGCCGGACCACTACCCCGCCACCCTTCACGGGATCACCTTGCGGAGCGAGTACTCTAAGATGTCGCTTGCGCCGAGCTGCTTGAGTCGTGGCACGAGATCTGCGACCGCGGCCTCAGGCACCGCAGCCTTGAGCATGTGCGACCCGTCGGCGAGCTCCGCGATCGTCGGGCTCTTCATTGCTGGAAGCAGCTCGATGATCTCTTGCAAGTTGTCATTGGCGACGTTCATCTCGAGCATGACACGGTTCCTCGCAGCCCGCACACCCTGCATGAGTAACATGAGGTCGTCGGCGAATTCCCGCACCTCCGTGCGCTCGAGCGACGACTCGCTAGCGATGAACCGGGTCGACGAAGCCAGCACCGTCTCGACCACTCGCAGCCCGTTTTCCTTCAAGGTCCGACCGGTTGCCGAATTGTCCAGGATGAGATCGGCGTCTTCGGGTGGGAAGACCTCGGTGGCCCCATAGGAACGAACGAACCGGTATTTCCAGCCCTTCTGTTCGAGGAACCGGCGAGCAATGTTCTCATATTCAGAAACGACGACTATGGGCTCGGTTCCCGACGGCGGCGCCCAGCCATGTGCGGCGGCAGCAACCAAGTGCACCGGTTCCAGCCCGAGATCATCGAGCTCGATGACGCGGGCACCGGTTTCGACGATCCAGTCATAACCGGTGAATCCGAGGTCGTGTCGCCCCAGCTCGACGAGCTGCGGGATGTTCTGCGCCTTGAGAACTTTGAACTCCAATCGGGGGTCGCTCGACCTGGGACGGTACGACCGCTCATATCCCGTCACGGACACGCCCGCTTGCCCGAGCAGCACGATGAGGGAATCGAACATCCGGCCCTTGGGGAGCGCGATCGTTATCGGGTTTGCGTCCACGATATCGCTGTTCCTGGCTCTAAAGGATGGTGCCGCTGTCCGCGCCGACCTTCGGCGCACAAGGTTTCCGCCCCAGAGCGGGACCAGGCGCCCAAAAACGAAAACCCCCGGTCACGCGTGCCCCGGGGGAAGACTGGATCGCCTGTTTCGCGATGTCGTGGCTACAACGACGCACACGAGGCGGCCCTCATCCCGACCGGGGTCGATGGATGATGATGCCGCACATGGTGGTTCGAACCGAGAACGATAGTCCCCATAACGTGTACAGAGAGTAATCGGCCGCGATTTAGCGGTCAAGGGTTTCCGGAGGACGCACGAAGGATGGGGCCCCGCAAGCCGTTCGAATGGCTGACCGTAGCCGTTGTCGCGCCGCTGCTGTTCGGCGGGTGTGCCACCGGCGTCGGGAGCCGAAGCCACGCTCGGCTCGTCGCCCGCATCGATTCGATCGCGGAGAAGGCCATCGATGAGGGGCCGCTTGCGGGGCTGGCCATCTCTGTGACGCGGTGGAACGACACCCTCCTGGCATCCGGCTACGGCTACGCGGATCTCGATCGCAAAATCCCGGCCGGACCCAATACAATCTTCCCCATCGCCTCGATCACGAAACAGATCACCGCCGTGGCCGTGCTGCAATTGGCGGAACGGGGCCAGCTGCAACTCAATGACGAGATCACTGAGTACCTCCCCGACTATCCCACCGGAGGGCACAAGATCGAGATCGAACATCTCCTCACGCACACCTCCGGCATCCGGAGCTTCACGAGCCTGGGTGACACGTGGGCCCTGGAGGCCGACCCGTACCTGCCGCATGATGCCATGGTCGAGCTGTTCGCGAATGAGCCGTTCGACTTTCCGCCCGGGGAGAGCTTTCTCTACAGCAACTCGGGCTATTACCTCCTGGGGCTGATCATCGAGCGTGTGTCGGGCCAATCGTATGCCGATTACGTAAGGGAGCACATCTTTGAGCCACTCGGCATGCGCGACTCGGGCTACTGCGATGACGAACCGAACGGCCGGACCGCGCTGGGTCATGTCCTGGATGGGGGAAGCCTCGTTCGGGTGCAGCCGACCGGTATGAGCCACCTCTACGCCGCGGGCTCGCTTTGCTCCACGGTGCTCGACCTCCTCACCTGGACACGATCGCTGCGCGAGCGAAAGCTCATGAACGCACTCTCGTACCGCCGGATGACGACGCCCGTGAAGCTCAAGGACGGCTCTGAAGCGAGTTACGGGTACGGACTCTTGCTGGGTGAGCTCGGGGGAAGGCGCATGATCGGGCACGGGGGCGGCATCGAGGGTTTCGCGACCCAGCTCTCGTACTACCCGGACCGCCGCGTTACCGTCGCCGTTCTCGCCAACGCCGAGCACGCACGCACCCGACCGATCGCCGAGACCATCGCGCGGTGGGTCCTGGGAATCCCTGAGCCCGACGTGAAGGACCGGCCACTCGAGCCAGAGGAGCTTCCGAGATATCCAGGAGATTACGACCTGCGCGACGGCGTCCTTCATGTCTTCGAGCAGGACGGCGAGATCCTGGCACGTTTCGGCCAGAGCGACCCCATTCGCCTGCGCTATCAAGGCGCCGACGTGTTCGTGGCGGAATCCGACGCGACGATGGAGCTTCGGTTCGTAGTGAGCCGCGGGAGAGCCCGAAAAGTCGTTCTGACCATCGCCGACCTCTCCCTCGACGCCGACCGCATCGCCGAAATAACCCCGTAACAACGCGCCTACATCCGTCGCCAGGGAAAGCCGCTTCGATCGACTGGGAAGGAGCGTGGTCTGCTCTGAGTCGGACCTTCGCGTGGGCGGCCGTAATGTCTACCGGCACGGCCCAAGGACGATCCGAGGTTCGCGTGCGACGTCAGGTACGAGGATATCGTCGCGGACAAACGGCTCGTGGTCGTTGAGAGAGTCACGACCGGGGACCGGCCGCTGTCGGTATCGCTAGTAACCTGGGAGCGGCTCGCGGAGAGCGGTGGAACCAAGCTCGTACTCGGGAAACAGCTCGTTTCGTTCGTGGGAGCGGAAATGGTGGAGGGGTCGAAGTCAGGAACGGTTATGGCACTCGACAACCTGGGGGCTTTGCTGGCTCGGGGGAGTGCGAAAACGGCATCTGATTAGGAATCTATCCAGCCGTAGCCTCACACAACGTGAGTGAAGGCTCACTTTGCACGATATCTGGACCTCTCATCATTCCAGAGCTTCTCACGTGTCGATCATAACGGACTATCACATATGGCTTTAGGTAACATCAACTACCGTTTTCGACCGGCCACACTAGATTTGGGCCATGAGTTTGGCCCCCCTGATTGGGCATGAAAAGCTCCGGAACCGGCTGGAAGGCGCTCTCGCCTCCGGCCGGTTCCCGCAATCGGCACTCTTTGTCGGCCCCGCGGGAGTCGGGAAGCAACGACTTGGCCTGTGGGTAGCCCAGGGCCTGCTGTGCGCGGAAGGTCCGGGCGCTCCCTGCGGCGCATGTCAGCCCTGCAAATTGGTGTCGGGGCTCGCTCACCCCGATCTGCACTGGTTCACGCCGATTCCGCGCCCGAAGGCCGGCGACCCCGACCGACAGGTTGACCAGGCCGAGGAAACGCTCGCCGAGATCATGGCCGATCGCCGGAGCAACCCGTTCTATGCCCGGCCTGACGGCATGAGTAGCCACGCGCTGGCCTCGGTTCGCCTGCTTCAGCGGCGGGTCTCCCTCAAGCCTTTCCAGGCCAACCGGAAGATCATCCTTCTCGGCGATGCCGAGCGGCTCGTGGTGCAGGAAGCCAGCCAGGAGGCAGCCAACTCGCTGCTCAAGGTGCTCGAGGAGCCGCCTCGGGATACGGTCATTCTTCTGACAGCGGCTGAGCCTCGCGCCCTCCTTCCGACCATCCAGTCGCGGCTCGTCCCGATCAGGGTGGGGCGGCTGACCGACGCCGAAGTACGGGCCTTCTTGACCGAAACTGTAGATCCTCCCCTCGACGGAGACGAGTTGGAGCGGCGCGTGCTCGGTGCGGACGGTTGCCCTGGCCTCGCACTTGCCGCGGCGGGCGACGGGGACGGCGCCGACCGGACGGCGGCGAGCCTCTTGAATGCGTTACGCCGTGGGTCAGGCGCCTGGGCACCGTTGGCTTTTGCGCAGCAGCCGTGGGGAGCCCGCGGTGATTTCTCAGCCATGTTGGATTCGCTTGCACTGAAGCTTCGAGCAAGCGTCAAGACCCAGGCCGCAGGCTCCGAGCGTTCGATTCGCCGCCGGTTGCTCGCACTGCGGCGGGTTCAGCAGATTCGCGCCGAGGCGCAGGGCAACACCAACCCCCAACTGGCTCTGGCAACCTTGGCCAGCGATCTCGAGCGGCTCTCGTGAAGCTGACCCACGTCGACGGCGGCGGCAGGGCCCGCATGGTGGACGTCGCGGCGAAGCCCGAAACCGCGCGGATGGCCGTCGCGGAGGGGGTGATCCGCATGTCGTCCGAGGCGTTCGCCGCGCTCGAGCGGGGAGACGCGCCAAAGGGCGACGTCATCGGCACGGCCGAGCTGGCCGGCGTAATGGGCGCGAAGAGAACCGGCGACCTGATCCCGTTGTGCCACCCGCTTGGCTTGGATCACGTTGACGTGACCGCGGCCCTCGACGCGAGCCTCCCCGGGGTCAGGGTTCGCGCGACAACGACGGCGGTGGCCAAAACCGGGGTCGAGATGGAGGCGCTCAGCGCGGTAACTATTTCGCTACTCGCGGTGTATGACATGGCGAAGGCGATCGATCGGGGCATGGAGATCGGCCCTGTTCGCCTGCTGAAGAAAACCGGAGGCACCCGGGGCGACTGGCAGCGAGATGCTGTCTAAGCCCCGTTTTCAATAATGGAGACAAAAACAGTGCACGATATTCTACGCCCGCAGGATAGGGATCACTCGCGGCTCTCGGTGACGCAGGGTCTCATGCTCAGAGGCTTAGGCGTCATATTGAGCGTCGCGGTGCTGAGCGCCAGCATCGGCGCCGGATCCAGCCCCGTTACCGCCGACGATCAGCCCGCGTCCTACACCGGGACCATCATCATGAATGAGCTGGAGCGCCTGCGGCGCGAGCTCGACCGGGTGCGGGGCCACCTCGAGCTGGTAACGCTCGCCCGGGACCGAGCGGATGCCATCATGCAATACTCCGCCGACTTCAGGGCACCCGCCGATCTTGGGACCTTGATTTACGATACCGCGCTCAGGGAAGGCATGGACCCGGAACTGGCCTTCCGGCTCGTTCGGCTCGAAAGCGGGTTCAAACCCAACGCCAAGAGCCGTGCGAACGCTTATGGGCTCGCGCAAGTGCAGCCCGCCACCGCTCGGCACTACGAGGCAGATATCACGGTCGTGAAGCTCCTCGAGCCCGAGCGCAACCTACGCATCGGGATTCGCTACTTGCGGGATCTCCTTGAGCGGTACCAGGGCGACGTCGAGCTCGCGCTGTTGGCCTATAACAGGGGCCCGAGTAGAGTGCAGAGCCTTCTCGACCGCGGTCGTGACCCGCGAAATGGCTACGCTTCGATCATCATGGAGGGGTACGGCCGGGTCAGCCGCGGTCCGGACGAGTGATTAGGGACTGATACGGAGTCGGATCCCTACCCGCAGGATGTCAGTTGACCGGATCTCATTCCAACGCGTGAGGTCAGCGACCGTCACACCGTAGCGTTTCCCGATCAGGTACAGCGTGTCACCCCATCGAACGAGGTGATACGAAAGCCTCCCACCGCGCCCCCCAGTTCCTTGCGCCTGGATCGGCCCGGACCGCGTCAGGGAGGGTGTCGGCCTCAGTATCGCACCCGACCGGGCCGCGGAGCTGATGGGCACGGTGAGGCGGTGTCCCACCCGCAGCCTCAGGGGCCGTACGCTGGGATTGGCCGCGAGCACCACCTTGGTGCTGACACGGTAGCGTTTGGCAATGAGCGAAACCGTCTCTCCCCGACGCACGACGTGCTCGATGAAGTTCAGCCGCTCCGATTCCGGCAATTCAGCCCAACACCTGGCGACCAGCAACCCCGACCCCCGCGGAACGCGAACGATCACCTCCCGGTCGGGCGGTGTCGCTCCACGAAAGAAATGGGGGTTCAGTTCCTTGAGGGCGGCTGCGGTCGTGTCGGCGAGGTGGGCCAGCACGTCGAGTCCGGTCGCGCTGCTGACTGAGATCTCGTCGTACTCGAAGGGCCGTAGTGCCGGGATGCTATCGAAACCGTAGCGCGCCGGGTCCTTGGCGATAATGGCGGCGGCGATGAGCTTGGGCACATAGTCGCGTGTCTCGCGCCGGAGGTACCGGCGACTGGACAGCGCGAAGAACGTCTCGTCCGTCAACGAATCGGCGCGATTCCTGAGCCGCCGAATCCCGCGGGACACCCGGCCTGCCCCTCCGTTGTAGGCCGCCGCCGCGAGATACCACGACCCAAACTCTTGGTTCAGATCGGCGAGGTGCCGCGCCGCGGCGTCGGTCGCCTTGAACGGATCGCGACGGTCATCGACCCAGGTGCCAGCCTGGAGCCCATAGCGCCGGCCCGTGGAACGAATGAACTGCCACATGCCCACGGCATGGGCGCGTGAAACGGCGGTGTTCGAGAACCCGCTCTCAATGAGCCCGAGATACACCAGATCTTCGGGGATGCCCTGGCGCCGGAATCGGGCCCGGACCATGCCCTCGTACCGCTCGAGCCGGCCCAACCAAATGGTGAACCGATCGCGCGCCTCATCGAGGAAGAAGTCGACGTAGAACTGCACGCGGGCATTGTCGGCGAAGGACGCAACGTCGATGTCATACGCGGGACCGGTAACGGCGGCCGCCCCGCCGCGCGGGGTGGTCAACGTGCGTGCCGATTCTTCGACGGGCCGCGGCACGCTGTCCGCCAGCCCCGGGATGACGCCGCGCACGTGCGCCGCACGGCGGTCTAGGCTTCCGAACTCCAGTTCGTCCAGTGCCGTGAGTGTTGCCTCGTCCGCGGCGGAATCGTCCACCGTCTCGACCAACAAGGGCACGCTCGCCAAGGGGACGGGGACCGAATCGGGATCCGGCGCAAGCTCGGCGCGCTGGACCCCCGCTCCCCCACACGCGGCGGCGAGTAGCGCCGCAGCGAGCGGTGCCACTCCCATCCGGAGGCGGGCCATCACGTCGTCCGCTCCCTCGTAAAGATGTTTCCAAGCATGCGATTCGTGGCGTTCAGGACTGCGAACGCCGCGCCGCGCGGCGACGAATCGTCCGCGATGTACGATCCCACCAGCCGAGAGGTTTGCCCGGCCTGCTGCGATGCCAGCGACACGATTACCACGGTCGTGTCGAACGCTCTGACCGATTTGACGCCGAGTAGTTCAAAAGAGGCCTCCGCTCTCACCGCCTGGTCCATTGCACTTAGGGGCGCCTGCGCCGCACACTGGAGCTCACCGGCCTGGGAAGCAATTTCCTCGGAAAACCCGGTGAATTCGGTACCTGGTTCCCATTCGAGCACTACGCGCGCGCGGCACCGCCCCGTCTGCAAGCGATCTAGGTTAAACGAGATAAACCGAAGTCTTTCAGGCATTTAACCAGAACGCCGGCAGCGAGATTCGTTGAACTGTGCTTAAGAACGGGGCAGGATTCGTGCCCACGAGCCCCTCCCGGTCAGGGAATTCGAGAAGTTGCGGAGCCGGCGGCACCAAAGCCGCCAGACTATTCAGGGGAGTCGAACCGGACCTCGAGTTGGCCTCGGCTGCTCGCCTCAGCGGCACGGAGCAGGTCGACGTCCAGCCGCGGCTTCCCATTGTCGTCGGTCAGAGCCGACACCAAGAGAATCTGCCCGTCGTCCAGCGTTACGCGAAGTGAGCGGCAATCCGATCGTATGGTGACATCCGTCACAGTTCGATCGCGAAGCTGCCCGACGGCGTCAGCAATCCGCCGAAGGTCTTGAACCGAGGCAATAGACACGTTCGAGTGGCGAAATGCGCTACGGGAGGTGCTCGACAAGGACGTCCCGCAGCGCGTCGTCGGGAATCCTGTCAGCTTGGTTGAAGAGCGAGGACTTGGAGACCGACTCGAACGGGTAGGCGGCCCACAGGGCCGGCCGATCGCGGTTGGAGTTCACTGCGCGGAATGACAGCATGAGTTGCCACAGTTCCGCGTTGGCTCGGCGTTCGGCCGCGGGCTGAACGTGCCAGACCTCTCCATGTGCGTCGATGATTCTCCATGCCATGTGGCAGTAAACCTCTACTGGGCGTCCAAAGGCGAGTCGCCCAATATGACGCCCGCTTCGCGAGGCCGTCAAGAGGTTTCGAGCCCAAGGGCCTCGACGTCTTCACCGGTATCCAGATCGCGCAAAGGTTCTAATAACGCAACGTGCACACCGGCCCTCCGGGCGATGGCTTGGGTGCGGGACAAGACTTCGCCCGTCCCCCACGGGACGCCGGTAAAGAGCGCGGGCAACGCGTGGTGCAAAGCGATCAAGTAATACCCCCCGTCGAACGCAGGGCCAAAAACAGCATCGACCGGACGCAGCGCGGCGATCGCTTTGGCCACCGTATCGGCAGTGACTCCCGGCGCGTCGGCCCCGATCATCACCACCGGCGCATCGCCTCTCGAAAAGTGCGCGCCAAACGCCCGAGCCATGCGCGCGCCAAGATCGCCCGCCGATTGGGGGAGGTATTCCCGCTCCCCCAGCCACGACCGCATTTCGTCGAGCGCATCGGGCGGATCGTACCAAACCGTGAGCGGATAGCCGGAGCCGACCTGCTCGACGACCCGCCGGCCCACCTGCCGGTAGAGCGCAGCGGCCTCGTCGGTTCCGATGTCAGCGGCGAGGCGGGTCTTGACCCAGCCGGGTCTCGGCGCCTTCGCAAGCAAGGCAACCGCCGTCACTCTCGCTCCGGTTGATACCAGCGAGCCAGACGAGAGGGAGCAACGCCGGCGGCGTAGGCGGAAACCAGCGCCGCGTTCCGCAGCGAGCCCAGTACCGAGCCCTCGCGTCGCCACCGCCGCGGGGACACCCGCAGGCTCGAGCGAAGCCGCTGAACGGCAGCGACCCGGCCGAGTGTCCGGATCATGGCGATGTCTTCCAATATCGGCAGGTCCGGGAACCCCCCAACGTCCTCAAAGACTCTGCGGCGGACCAGAAGCCCCTGGTCGCCGTAGGCGAGGCCCGCCACTCGATCACGAACTGCGGCGCCCCATTCCACCACTCTGGCCCAGATGCCGGCAGCGTCGATTCCGAGGCGCCAAACCGCCGCGTCGGCCGTCGAGTCGGCGACGACCGCCTCGAGATCTCGCCGCGCGTCCGGCCCAAAACGCACATCTGCATGGAAGAAACAGAGCCAATCGCCCTGGACCTCGCGGGCCCCGGCGTTCATCTGCTGGGCGCGCCCCCGTGGGGCACGGGTAACGCGTGCGCCGCCGCTGCGAGCCAGGCGAATCGTTCGGTCCATCGATCCACCGTCGCACACGACGACGTCGATGGGGACCGACAGACTGGCGAGATCCTCCAGGAGCCGCGGCAACCGGGCGGCTTCATTGAGCGTTGGAATGACGAAGCCGACGCGATGTGGCTTCAGGGCCGGCTTCCGTAGATCGCCGTGTCGTTCAGGGTCCAATCATAGTGCTCGTGGCTCACCCTCGGATTGGCTGCGCTGAGGGCTGCGGCATGGTCTGCTGGCAGGTACGGGAGGAGGAATTCGACCACCCCTCCAGCCGCTGTGAAATCCTTGGCGTACCAATCGAGCACCTTCCCGAGCCGCAGCACGGGGGGATCTCCTCGCTCAAAGCGGTACTGCGCGGTGTCCGCGACGAACCGGCGGACCGCTGCGTCGAGCTGCCGATCTAGCTCGAAGCCGCGGTATGCACTGGGCGCAAGGACCGGACACGACCTCGAAGCGCAGTTCACGGCGAAGTGAATCCGCGGCTCACCCATCGGGCGGATGATCTCATGCTCGATTTCGTCAAGCGCGCGCGCTTGGCCGGCGACGCCACAGAACCGTCGCGTCCACGTGTCCGAAATCTGCCGTATCGAATTGCCCGGCACCCCGGCCAGGCTCTTTACGCTCGAGCCGGGGAATCCCGCCCGCTGGATGGGATAGTGGGAGATCACGAGATACAACGTGCAGGCGTTGTACGCGTTGATCCAAAACGCCAGCTGATCGCTGCGTGTGGCGTTGGCGAGAGCGCTCGTGTCGGCTGCCCCGAGCGACGCCAAGTATTCCTCGAGATCGCCGGCATCAGCCTTGAGCCCGGCGTAATCGACGAATGATCCGTGCAGATACCGCTCGAGCACACGGTCGAACACCCCGTGGTCAGGGAGCGCCTGCGCGCGCAACGCGCTGCTCGGCAGGACAAGCGTTATGAATACGGGCAACAGGCGACTCACGGGGCCTCCGACGAACCGACCGACGCAGGGGCGAACCCAAGCTTCCGCGCCGCGAGCGGAATGAGACTCAACGCCACGAGCAGTCCGCCGGCTATCCACAAACGGGTGCGCGCAGCCTGACCTGCGTCGGTCGAGCCTTGAACGAGCGCATCCGCAAAGAAGGTGTACACCAGCGTGCCCGGAAGGATGCCGATCACGGTCGCCACGGCATAGTCGCGCCACTTGAGGTCGGTCAGCCCCGATCCAAAGTTGAGCGCGTTGAAGGGGACCAGTGGGACCAGCCGAAGAATGAGCAGACCCAGGAACCCGTGCTCGGCGGTGGCGCGATTGAGTCCCTGGAGGCGGCTACCCACCATTCGCTGGATCCCCTCCCGTCCGAGAGCGCGCGCGAGCAGGAAGGCAGCGTTCGCGCCGATGTTGGCCGCGATCGTGTTCAGCACCGCGCCCCACCCAAAACCGAAGACTGCGCCACCGGCAATCGTAAGCACCGAGCCGGGGAGCGCCAGCGCCGTGGCCAACGCGTACACGCCGATGAACACGGCGGGGGCCCCAGGAAGCGCGCGGAGCCTGTCCAGACCCGCCGCTAAGCCGGCTCCCGTCAGATAGGTTCCGGCCGGGGTTTGCCGAACGACGAGTGCCGCCGCCGCCAGCACCGCCACGAGAGCCGCCAATTTGACAAACGGCCGGTAGCGTCCTCCTACGCCAGCCACCCGGCCACCTTCCGCAGGAAGGCGCCGGTCGTACCGGCGAACTTTTCCCGGTAGTACGCATCGGCCGCGCGCTTGACGCCCTCCACCATGGTCGGATACGGATAGACAAACCTCGCGAGTCCCGGCAGCGGAATTCCACGGCTCATGGCCATCACGAAGGGCATGATGAGGTCCCCCGCCCCGCTTGCTACAATCGTCGCGCCGAGGATCTTGCCTCGGCGCCCAACGACGACCTTGACGAACCCGTAGTCGTAACCGTCGACGATGGCTCGGTCGAGATCATCGAGCCCATAGCGATACACGGTGACCGGTTCATCCTGCTGTCGAGCTTCCGATTCGGTCAGCCCGACGCGGGCAAGCTCCGGATCGGTGTAGGTGACCCACGGGACCGTGCGGTAGCTCGCCTTGCTGGAGAACGGAAAGACCGAATTCCGAAGCACGAGCTTGGCCTGATAGTCGGCGACGTGCGTGAACTGCAACCCACCGGCGACGTCCCCCGCAGCCCAGATGCCCGGCACCGTCGAGCGCAGCCGGTCGTCCACTCGAACGGCTCCTCTTTCCAATTCGACTCCCGCGGCCTCGAGACCCAGGCCCTCACCGTTCGCCCGGCGACCCGTCGCCACGAAGACCTCGTCCACGGTCGCCGACACGGTGGCGCCCGCGTTGCCCGTTGCCTCAAGCACCTTGGCACCGTCGCAAACCCGCACCTCGCCGACCTTGGTAGACGTCAAGACGGTGATTCCCTCGGACTCGAGCGCGTGCCGGACCGCTGACGACGCTTCGGGATCCTCCCTCGGCAGTAGCGTCGGCAGCATCTCGAACACGGTGACCTCCGCGCCCAAGCGGCGATACACCTGGGAGAACTCCAGACCGATGGGCCCTCCCCCCAGGATGGCAATCCGACCGGGGAGTGTGTTTTGGTCGAAGGCAGTGATATTCGTTAAGTAGCCGGCCCCCTCGAGGCCGGGAATGGGAGGCACCGTCGGCCGCGAACCCGTCGCGATGACGATCCGCCGACTGGTCAGCACCCTCCCATCTACCGCGACCCGGTCTGGAGCCGTGAGCTCCGCGTTCCCGAAGATCACCTCGACACCCAGCTTGCGGAAACGCTCGGGATCGTCGTGATGTTGGACGCGAGCGCGTGCGGCCCGCATCCGTTCCATGACCGTCTGAAAGACGTGCGACGGCGCCGCGCCCACCAGGCCGAGCCGGTCGGCGTGACGCATCTGGTGCGCGAGCTTGGCCGACGCGATCAGCGCGTTGCTCGGCACGCACCCGGTCCACAGGCAGTCGCCGCCCAGCGCCTCACGCTCGATCAGCGCCGTCTTGAGCCCGAGCGTCGCGCCGCCTGCGGTAGAAACCAGCCCCGCGGTGCCGCCACCGATTGCGATCAGATCGAACTTTTCCATGATTCGTAGTGGCTAACGCCACGGTGGAAGCGAGGGTTCCCGGGTACCTACTCTGGGAACCCGTCAGTCAGGTGCGTGCGGAACTGGGATTCGTCGGGGCAGGTGCCCGCCGACGTGGGGACGACCGAAGCGCGCAACCCCCGGAGGCGCCATACCAAGGTAGGCGGAAGATACACTTTCCTTAGGGAGACCCCGGGGGCGGGCGATTCCAGGGTGCCGGTGGCACCGGCGAAGGAGAGGGTCCCTGGAACGTCGCCGACATCCCGTGGCCCATCCCGTGGCCGTGCATGTGTTTGTGTTGGGACGACTTCCCGTGTTGGGCGGATGCCGTCTCGAGCGGCGCAGCGACCGTTGCGATCACGGGAGCCAGATATGCCGTTCTTTTCGCGAGCTTGATGAGGAACGCGCGTCTGTCCTGGATACTCATCGAGGCACTCTCCGTCCTATTGCGACACCCACAGCGCGCTGTCGCGGACCCGCAACGTATCACCTGGCGCCGTTTTTTCCGACCTCATCGAAGATCCTGCTTCAACCGGCACGCGCTGGCGCTGACCCGGACCGGCCGACCCCGTCATCCCCAAAGCGGGCTCGATAGCCCAACCCGTGAATCGTCGCGTCGGCCTGAAAGGTCCATTCGGCTTCCCCCGCCAATGCCCGCACGTCAGGGAGCGCATCGAGCCGCATGTCGGCAATTTGTCTGGGTTCGTGAACCAGGTCCTCCGGCTCGACGGGCATGTGAAGGGGCGTGTTACAGAGGTACTCGCGACTTGGTGACCAATCGAGGCCGTAGCGCGAGTCATCGTCGCCAAACCCACCGACCACGCGCCAGTTTTGGTCGGAGTGCACGGGTGCCAGGTAGGTTCGTGCCCGGTCGGGTACGACGCGCGCGCCCGGCTTGAGCGCGTCTCGATGAAGACGCCGTAGTACATCATAGGTACAGCCGTCAATGAGACGCGAGGGATAGTCTTCAAAAATGAGCAGGTCGACCCGCTCGGGGATCTCCACCCCCGGGAACCATCCCCGAATGAACTCGATGCGGTCAGCGTAGCCATTGCGCCGCACGAGCGCCTTCGCAACGCTAACGATCGGGCCGCCCTCGATCGCCCAGACCTTCTCCGCCCCCGCCGCGGCGGCAAAGAGCGAGTAAGTCCCGAGTCCGGCCCCCACCTCAAGGACGCGGTCCCCGGGGCGAACGGTGGCCGTGAGGTAGCGCCGGAACGCCTCGATGCGCGTCGATTGAATGAGCATGCCCCGATAATAGTCCATGCTCATACGAGGAGTCCTTGCCGCTCGAACTCCTGGATCGCCTCGAACACGTCCGACTCGACTTGCTCGAGCGGCGGTGGGTCGTCGAACGCGTCGTGAACGTCGTTCACGATCTCTTGAATTGTCTGATCGCCGGTACAATGCAGCCACACCACGGCGGCGGTTCGATTGAGGACGTGCAGGTTCTGACCGCGTGGGTCGTAGACGACCCATTCCTCATCCAGAGATCGAAAGAGAACGTCTTCCCGCACCGCGGGCATCATACTCCTGCTGGGATCCACCGGCCGCTTCCGGAACCGTGAGCAAAGCGCTGCGTCATATCAACGAGATGAGAGCGTCGGCCGCCTCTGCACTGTCTCCAAACGTAACCTCCACGGCGCGCGCCTCGCTCGCAATGCATAACATTCGATCAAAACATCGGTCGGGGCGCATGCCGGTCTCCATGACGCTCGAGACGAGCAGGTGAGCCGTGCGTGGGCCGTCGAGGGGCTCGACCTGGATTCGATCGGTAGCAGCGCGCGTAACGTGCGCAACCAAGCGAATCGGGGAGGCTTCAGCCCACGCGCCGCCGGTTCGTGGATCGTACCAGGCTTCATCCGGATCCGCGAAGGCATCGAGAAACGGATCCCGCTCGACGTCGTAGCGGTCGAGGCGGTCGCAGGGAACGGTGAAGAAACGCTTGAATGGGAGCGCCACCCCGCCGTCTCCGACAAAGACCACGTCGTCGCCGAGCACCGGGACCCCCGAGACACTCCAATGCAGGGCAATGGAGCTCTTGCCGGCGCCGGATTCACCGAGCACGACCAGCCCGCCGCCTGCGCCGACCGCACCGGCGGCGTGGAGATGCGCAACGTCGGTGTCCAGTGCCAGCAGCCGAGTGACCACCAGGTGCTCCTGGGCCTCGAGCGAGTGCTGGAGGGTGGCAAACGTTTGTGACGCGAGCCCGTGCGGCGCTACGGTCCAGTTGCCGGCTGACTGGCGAAGGTGGTAGAGCTCGGTGGGAGGCTCGGTGTCCAGGGGAACGACGAAAGAGGGCAGCAAGCGCTTCAGTGAGTCCGCCACCGCCGCCGTCGGGGTCGTCACAACGACGACATCGTGGAACATGCGAAACGCGGCCCCGTGGCCGAGTCCCGCCGTCACGGCATCCTCAAGGCTGTCGCGTCTCCTGGGGCTCGCCGGCCTTCGCCTGAGAGCCGTCCGGCCTGGGCGAGACGGGGGAATGGGCAGGCGGCCGGAGCTTGGCCATCACCCGTCCGATATGACGCCTCCACGCGCCGACGTAGGAGCGCGCCTCTGGCCAGCGCCACTCGAGGTAGCCCGCCGGTGGCAGAATCGCATCCAGGGCCAACCGCGCACCGGTGCTCACACGGTCGGCTAGGAGAAACCGAGATCGGAAGCGGCGGGGCGTGATCATCGCCACCTCCTGCTCGCTCGAGCCACCGGCAAGGACCAACCACGATTCCAAGGTCATCTGAGGAGATAGCGAACGAGACCTCCAGTCGGCGGGTGGCGGGCCGATCACCCCCGGTGCGGGGACCCCAAACTCCCGGGTCAACAAGTCCACGATGATTCGACAGGCCCGCAGCACCTCGAGCTCCTTCGCCAGCTCTTCGAAGGCCTTCGCGCTCTCCGGAGACATCGTGCGCCACAGAAGCACGAGATCGATCAGTCCGCGCACGTGGAGCAGGTCATGGCGTACGAGGTGATGAATGAGGAGCGCGGCGTGGTGGCCATCGTCGGGAAGGGGCAGTGACCCGTTGTGCTCTAACCGCAGCCATACGCTAGCCGGTAGCATGACGTTCGACCGTGACAGGAGGCGACTCACTGGCTCGATTCCCCAGCGCACATCGAGATCGATTTCCTCTATCTCCGTGCGCCGGGACGGGCGGTACATCCCCAATCCCGGGCTCATCGCTGGGGGTGCCGGTTGATCGCGGTCAGGATACGCGATGTACCCCAACTGCTGCAACGCACTCAAGCCCGCGCCCTGCTCATTCGGGTGAATGAAGAGGTCGATATTTCCGACCGCGCGGTCTCCGTAGCGGTACACTCTTCCGAAGAGGGAGACTCCTTTGACGAAGAAGTGCCGAACACCATTCTCCCGTAGCGACTGCGAAACCTCGACCGCAGCGTCCACCATGACGGCGTGCGAGAGACGCTCGAGCATTCGACGGCCTGGATCGGAGGGCGGGAGTTCCAGACTGCACTCGCGGGCGAGCAAGCCGGCGAAACCGAGCCTATCGGCGAGTCGTAGACCGCCGCCGGGCTCGTCGTCCCCGAGCCGAGCGGCAGCCTGGTCGAGCGCCCCAAGGCAAGTACTCGCTACTGTGCTTGCTTTCAACTCGCGTTCCGGATGCGGCCGGATCGCCTCACATCCGGAACAGGTAGCTCAACTTGACGAAGAAGCCGTCATTGGTGCGCCGAAGGCTCCGGAAATCGAAGGCCTCCGTCTCGTTGAGGCTTGCACCGTATCCGGCAAAAAGAACCGTCCCCGGATTGGGCCGGTAGGAGAAGAGCCAGTCCACACGGAAGTCGTTGCTGGTCTGGGCCTGAGTTCGGACGAACGTCCCGTCGCTCTGGCGGAGCAGAATTGGATCGTTGGTGCGGGAATCGTCCCGAAGCTCGTCCACGAACTGAGCGTCGTACTGGCCGACCAGCCGGAAGAAGATCGCTCGCGACAACTGATACTCGACCTTCAGTCTCGGCACCTGCCGCCTCGCCACGGTGCTCCAGTCGGTGACCCGAACGTACATCTGCAGCGGATACCGAAAGTTCACCCGTACCTTGTCGGTTGGGCGCCAGCCAGCAACGAATGTGATGAAGTTGACGAAGGCCGGCGCCCACTCGAAGAAGTTTTCGTCGCGGCCGCCCAACACCCGCAGGGCACCGGAGAACGTCGAGAACTGAGGCGTCGTGAGCGAGAGAGAATAGTCGTAGTTGGTGATCCGATCAGTACCGACATACGGAACGGTATCCACCACGCCGGACGAAAGTGTTCGTTCGACGTAGTAACCCTCGTACAGTCGGGGGTCGTATTTGAACGACTCCCAGAACACGCTGGCCCTGAGCGCCCATCCCCCACGAAAGACGAAGCTGTTGTTGAAGTGCAGTTTGGGATCGTTTGGGATCGTGCCCTCGAAGAACTGGTCGTAGAACCAG
The DNA here is from genome assembly GCA_965249575.1 of Gemmatimonadales bacterium. Lineage (GTDB taxonomy): Bacteria > Gemmatimonadota > Gemmatimonadetes > Gemmatimonadales > GWC2-71-9. Next base: position 1,124,054 of record OZ252244.1, read on the forward strand.
TTCCCCGCCAGTGAGAACCCCGTGGTCCAGCTCTCGAGTGCCGCACCGGGCCCCCCGAAGAACGTGAAGTCGTGTCGCAGGCCGATGTTGACGTGGTCGGTCCTGCTGACGAAGCCGCTCGCGGCCTGAAAGTCCTGATGAAAAGCCTGAATGCTGTAGTCGAGGCGGAGGGCGCGACCGGAGCGTCCAAACCGCGCCTCCCATAACGGGGCGTTCGTCGTGATCCCCGCCGATCGACTGAAGCTCTCGGCAAACTGGAAGCTGGCCGAATAGAGCTCGGCGAACACCAGCCGCATGTCGGCGGCTGCCACCCGATTGTAGTTGTTCCCGTCGATCCGGTCCGTGTAGACCAGTCCCATGGTCGACTGCGAGCCGAGGTCCCGCTGGACCCGGAGGATGTTGAATATCGGGTTGTCCGTCCCGGTTGCCGAATTGCCCTTACCATCAACGGCCGAAAGCAGACCGAGGCTAGTTCCAGAAACTTTCCCGTTCAGCTTGACCGCGGATATGGGACTGACGATCCGGCGCGTGTAAATGAGCCGGTTACGGGTCTCAAATTGCTCGGCGCCTTCCAGGAAGAACGGCCGCTTTTCCGGAAAGAAGAGCGCTCGGCGGGGGTCGGTCTGTAGCTGCTGCACATCGGCCTCGACTTGGGAGAAGTCGGGATTGACCGTGCCGTTGAGGGTGAGGTTCGCAGTCACGCCCCAGCGAACGTTCCCGCCGAGCTCGGGATCGGGCTTCTGGTAATCCCAGCCAACACCGCCCGTTCTGGGGACACCGTCCATGCGAGCCGTGAGGACTGGATTGATGTCGAGGATCAGCGCGCGGCTAAACCCAGTGAGCCCAGTCAACGTGCCGGACTGGCCAAGGAATGACGCGTTGGCCTTGCGCGCACCGGTCCAGGTCTGCTGATGGCCGGAATACTGCACCTGGCGAACAATGTTGATCCCCCAGTCCTGGACGGCGGCGGATTGAAATCGAATGCTCTTGAAGGGGATGCGGACCTCGACCTCGTACCCGTTCTCCGTGATCCGTCCCTTGGAGTCGAACACGAAGTCCTGGTTCAGGTCGACATCGGGTATCGTGCTGGCCTCCTGGGAATTGATCCCGCCCCGCCGTCGTTCTAGCCCCTCGCTCCGGGTTCCGTCCGCCTGCGCGCCGAGTGGATTGACGGCAAACACCAGCGCGCGCCGTCGGTCGTTGAACGTATCGAGGAGAATCTGGACGTAGTCGTCGCTGCCGATCTTGTCCCGATCGGCAAGTGTCGCGCGCACGGCACCCGGTGGCGCGAACGCCCGGATACCAAAGTAGATCGCGTCCGCCCCGTACCAGACGAGGACGTCGGTCGAGTCGTCCGCTGGCAAGCCATCTTGCGGGTTGTACTGCGAGAAACCGGTGAGATGCGCCGCGGCCCCCCACGCCGCCTCGTCGAGCACGCCGTTCACCACCACCGCCGCCTCGTGCCGCGGCAACGGCACCGCCAGCTGGCCCGACCGACCCGAGAACACCGCACCCGCACCGATCCCGGCCGCGCCGGTGGCCGCGAGGGACGGCCCGTTCGTGGGCGCCGCGACCGCCGGCTGCTGCGGCGCGACCCGCTCCGCCCGCGCCGCCGGCGCCCCGTCCACGTACATCACCGGACACGCCCGCACCTGCCCCCGCCGCCGCACCACCACCCGCCCCGCCCGTCCGTCCGCCAACGCCCGCTGCGCGTCCCGATACGCCCGCCCCCCCCACTCCCCCGCCCACACTGCACACAAATCCGTGTAGCCCGCCTCCCCCGGCACCCGTGTCAGCAACACCGCCGCCTCCCCGCCCCCCCACACCGCGTCCTGCGCCGCCGCCCGCGCCGGCCCAAACCCCCAGTACCACACCGCCACCCCCCGATACCACGCCGGCCGCAACCGCCGCCCCGCCGGATCGTGCTCCAACGTGCTCCCCGCCGGCACCACCACCGCCAGCACCATCTGCCCCGTCCCCACCACCCGCACCTGCCCCCGCCGCGCCAACGCCCGAATCACCGCCGCACTGCGCACCGCCACCGGCTCCACCCCCCCCGCCACCACCTCCACCTCGTACACCCGCCGCACCACGCTGTAGCCCCCCACCCCCGGAATCGTCGAGAAGACCTCCCCTCCCCCCCGCACCCGGTACAACGTCCCCGCCTGCGGCTCCGTCCGCCCCAAATCGTACCACTGCACCGCCCGCCCCTTGTACCACCCGTCCCGCAACGGATAGTGCGTCGCAAACGCCTCCCCCAACTGCTCCACCGCGCTCCGCTCCACGGGCGTCCAGCCCGCCTGCGGAACTTGGGCGGCAGCCCGAGGTGCCAGCACGAGCGACATCAGGATCGCCCCCGACCGCGTAACCGGCATCGGGCCCGCCTTGGGGCGCTTCACCGACTGTGGCGCTCCAGCCCACCGCAAGATCTCGAACGCTTGTCCATAGATGCGCGCATTCGAACCACCTTTTTCCCGTCACGCCCGCCGCATAGTGGACGTGGTTGGCTCTCTATTTAAAGGATATGGCGGATGGGTCACGCCGTCGACCCTCCGGCGTCCTTGCTGCGCACGTCACACCTGGCCAACTTGGCGCGGTACCCTCCGCCGGTCATTTTTCGTTCCGGGGGCGGGCCATCGAGATCCAACCGATCATTGCGACCGACCAGGATAATCCGAAGCCCGCACCCGACTCCGTAGGAGACCGAATGGACGTGCTGGTAGCCGACGACGATCCGGCGGTTCGGAACGTCCTCACGCGAGCCCTCGGCCGCGCGGGTTTCGTCGTTACCGGCGTTGCCAACGGAGCCGCGGCACTCGCCGAGATTCGCTGGCACCGATACGATGCGATCGTGTGCGATATCGAGATGCCGCTTCTGGACGGCGTTCGGTTGTACGAACAGATCGAAGCGGAGCAGCCGGAGGCCGCCCAACACGTTCTCTTCGTAACCGCACTCGCGGACAACCCCGAGGTTCGCGCGCTCCACGAACGGACCGGGCGGCCGCTGCTCAAGAAGCCTTTCGAGCTACCGGAGTTGGTGAGCGTCGTTCGGGCGGTCGCAGCCGGGGAGGAGCCGGCACCGTTGGCCAGCGGCTCGACCCGTCGGGATCCGAACGCAGAGGCGAGGACGGCCACCGGCGGGAAGACGCCGAAACCAAACCCTCCACCCGGTTCGCCGGCCCCGATCCAATGGGGTTGAGGAGGAGTAGGGAATAGAGAGAGGAGTGTTGCGAGTGAAGCGCAGCGAGTAGTGAGCAGGAATTTAGTGTTGGTGGCAGGGGTGGTCTGAGGGCAACGTCGAACTACCCCTCCTGCCGCTCGAGCCAGTCGGTCACCGCCGCTTCACATTCATCTCGGAGGTTGTCGGTGGGCTCCGCACCGCCTTCAGCTAGCGGCTCGAGCAGCATGAGCAGTACCTGTTCCAGCTGCCGGCGCTCCGCGTCTGGGTAATCCTTCCAGAGATCATCCACCAAGCCCATGATCCGGAGGGTAGGCGGGAACCCCATCTTGACGAACTTGTCCGGAAGCTTCCTCGCTAGAGCACGGTCTCGGTCACTCACGCTTGCCATGCATCAAGAATACCGGTAATGACATCATCCGGAAGTGCGACCGTCTGGTGCGATTGGGAATCCAATGTTCGGAAACGCCTACCATACCCCTGGAGGAGGCTTCGGCATGACCGTGCAAGGTCGTGACCGCGACGGCTCTAGCGTTCTCACTGTTGCCGCCGTCGGAGCGTTGTCAACCATCCTGATGTTCACGCCCAGCGGAGCGAGCGTCGCCCAATTCCCGCCGGACAGCCTCATGAACCTGCAGGTGCTCCCAGAGGGTATCGAGACCCGAGCGCTGATCAACACGATGCGCGGCTTCGCATCGGGGCTCGGCGTTCGCTGTCCGTTCTGTCACGTCGGCGAAGAAGGCCAGCCACTGTCTACCTTCGACTTCCCGAGCGATGAAAGGCCGACGAAGCGCAAGGCGCGCGAGATGCTGCGCATGGTTCAGCGTATCAACACCGAGTTCCTGGCCAACCTCGACGATCGCTCCGATCCTCCGATCGAGGTGACGTGTGGGACGTGTCATCACGGCCAGTCACGCCCTCAAACCCTCGAAAGCGTCCTGGTCCAGGCCCACGAGGCCGGAGGTCTCGACACCGCAGTAGCGCGATATCGGGTGCTGAGGGACCGGTACTACGGCAGCTCCACCTTCGACTTCAGCGAGCCCACGCTCCGGCGCGTCGCCGAACGCCTCGAGGATCAGGGGGGCATGGACGATGCGCTCGTCATCCTGGAGCTGAACGCAGAGATGTTCCCTGCCTCGGTGAGGGCGAAACAAAACCTCGTACTCTCCTCGCTTTGGCGGCGGATCACCGAGCAGAGCGTAGAGGCAGGGATCGCACACTACCACGAGCTCAAGGCGGAGTTCCCCGATCCGGTATTCGCCGCCGATTTGCTCAACGTGTTGGGTTACCGCCTTCTCGGTAGCCGGCGCGCGCCTGAGGCAATAGCCATCTTCCAGCTCAACGTCGAGATGTTCCCTGGGGACTGGAACGTGTACGACAGCCTCGGGGAGGCGTTCATGGGGAGCGGTGACCGCGCGCGCTCCATCCGCAACGAAGCGTGTTGGCCACGCTACGGCGAACGAACTGGCGGATCTACGGCCCCGGCGGCGCCGCCGATCTGCTCGGCGTGAAGCCGACGACCCTGTCTTCGCGCGTCAGAAAGATGGGGCTCGAGCGACCACGCCCCAAGTAGCAACCTCAAAACAACTCTTGCCGGAGATACCGACCCTCGCTGAACCCGCGCGTTCACCAGTGACTTGACGCCAATACTCCAAGGGTCGGTCAACTTCCATTGCGCCCGTCCGAGTTCTGGGGCAAGTGGCAGGTTGAGGGAAACGTCGTACGCATTCAGGGCACAAAGACCCTACATGCTGATCGCGTGATTCCCCTGCTCTACCCCGTTGCGGAGCCCGAGCTCACGACCCCCACCGCGGGGGTTAGTGACTCGTAAAAAAGGGTCTGGTTGGCCCCCGGGGGGGTTAAGTGATTCGCAAAAAAGAGGTCGCGGTCATAAACCTGTTGGAATGAGCTGGCCTAGCCGGAAACGAAACGGCCCCGAACGCCACTCGGACGTTCGGGGCTCGTCAGTATTTGATGCGTCCTTCGTGCCGCGGCGTGCCTCGAGCCGCTGTCGAGCGATACTCAGTGACTCACGGTGCAATGACGCGCGGGCGCGGCCCCGAGGGCACTCTTGACGACCTCTTCCTGGGCGGTCGCCGTGAAGGGGAGCAGCCAGTAGGCGGCCACGAGGGTGAAGGCTGCACGTCGCATGGGACCTCCTGGGAGGGGTTCGGTAGAGACAATGCCGGGCGGGACCGGGGTTGTCGAAGTGGAGAGATGGGCGGCGGAGTAGGACCGGGAGTCCCTTCGATCAGCTCAGCCCGCCGGACTCTATCTCCAAGTCAACTACTCTCGCCCTCTCCGAAGTCTATGCGCAGCTGTTCAGTGACCTACGCCACCACAGTCCGCTCACACCGGTCCTACTGCGCGGCCGGCTTGCTTTGCTGCCAGGGAGTCGCTCTTCGCCCGTGCGGACGATACAATGGTCGAGGCTCCTTCTCGTTGCCGAGGATGCACGTGAGTAACGCAGGAATCACCGGCGATTTCAACTCCGCCGCCTTGTGGGCCGGATTGACCGCCTTCGTCTGGTATGCGTTCGGAGCGGTTCCACTACACATCGCGGTCTCGGAGCAGCTAGGGTTGGCTACCGAACAAACATCGAGCTGGATCTTCATCGTGTGGGTCGGTGGAGCAGTATCGTCCATCGCGATGTCGCTGTACTTCAGGCAACCAATCCCCATCACCTGGTCCATCCCTGGTCTCATCTATCTCGGCACGCTTGCCGGCCGGTTCAGCTTCGCAGAGATCGTTGGCGCAAACCTCATAGCTGGTGTGCTGCTACTGGTCCTCGGGGCGGTGGGCATCGGTGGACGGATCATGAAGTGGCTCCCACTGCCAGTGGTCATGGGGATGTTCGGCGGGAGCATCATGGTATACATCACGCGCATGGTGACCGCGACGGTGGAGGACGTTTCCGTGGCAGGGACGGCGGTGGCGTGTTATCTGCTCGGGCGGTTCCTCAGAAGCCCACGCATCCCCCCGGTGGCCTTGGCGGTGATCGGCGGGGGGATCGCCGTGGGCGTGTCCGGTGTCGTTCATCCGGAACCGGTCGCCTGGAATCTCCCAGCTCTTGCGGTCCCACCCATGGACTTTTCGCTGTCGGCAGTCGTGGCGGTGAGCGTCCCGATGGTTGTGCTGGCCATGGGACTCGGCAACGTGCAGGGTCTCGGGTTCCTCCTCGCTCAACACTACAGGGTGCCGGTCAACGGCATCTCCACCGTGGTCGGCGTCAATTCTGTCTTGAACGCTCTGCTCGGGGGACACCCCGCGACGGTGGCGCGAACCGGAGTGGCGATTCTTGCCTCGCCGGATGCCGGCCCGCCCGGCGGACGGTACTGGGCGGTGGTGATCGCTGCGTCCTTGACGATCGTCATGGCACTGGCCGCCACCCCAGTCGCCTCGCTGCTCAACGTGCTGCCGAGGACTTACATCGTCGTGGTCGCGGGACTTGCCATTCTCTCATCCTTTCAGGATGCGCTCGAGAAGGCATTCACCGGCAAACTGCGTTTTGGCTCGCTCGTGGCGTTCGCGGTCGCCGCAACACCATTCGCCTTTCTGGGCATCACGTCCGCGTTCTGGTCGGTGGTCGTTGGGCTGGCCGCGGCGCTCTTATTGGAGCGAGAGCAGCTACTGGGGCACTGGAGAGGCGAACTCTAGCGAAACCGAGTATGACGATGGCGGGGCGGTTTGACAGGAGGGTGAGAGGCCGTCGGGGTGGCCGATCCCCCGACCGCGTGTCACGCCACACGGTGCTCCGCAGCCGCTCCACCAGCTTCCCGCGCGACGGCCAGCACTATCCGGTCGGCGACAGCTGATAACACCACGCTTCGCCCTCTAACACGACCTCTCCGTCGTTGTGGGGTCTAAACGTCAACCTCGAACAGCGTCTCGTCGGTACAATCGTCTACCGGGGCGTCGCCTCTGTCGATTTCCTCGCACCGGGTATGGCGTTCGCTCCAACCCTCGTGGCATTTGGCGCAGACGTAGGGCTACGCAGCGACGGGCACGGCCTCCGGACCCTGGTGGCGCTTGGTGCCGGCGTGGCCTATTTCGCCAACGAACGCAGCATCGAGGTCGTCTGCCAAAATCCGCAGTCGTGCTCGGAGATTACTAGGGGGTACGAGCCCGGGTTCGTGCTGACCGCTACCGGCACGCTCGGACTTGGAGTCCGGGTGAGTCAAGCAGTTGGCGTCTTCACTGACCTGCGCGTGTTCGCTCCATCCGGTTGGGGGGCAAATGGAGCGGCAGACGATCCGCATGCTGCGTTTGTGCGGATCGGATTTGGGCTCACGGTAGGCCTGTAGACGCCGCTATGAAGCACCTGTCAGGTAGGGCCACGGCGTTTGGGACCGATATGGCGCCCCGCGAAAAATGGGGGAGCGCCTGGCGACGCTCCCCCATCCTTGAGGGTGAAGGCGAGGGTACAGGCCCACCTTCACCAGAGAGAACGGAGATGGGCGCGAGAAGGTTGCAGCGGACCTGGGGGGCGCTGGTGTAAGGTTCAAACCATCAGCGGGGAACCTTCGGGGGGAGAGTATCTGCAAATGCGTTTCACACGCCGTAGAGGGGCATCGGCGGGAAGCTAGCAAGGGGACGGTGGACCCAGGAGGACCGGGAAGCCTCCTATTTGCGGGTGCCGCCCCCTCGCGCACCCAGAGTGAAGACGGGTGCAGCGCCCGCCTTCAGCGGGCCGTTTAAGCGGCTTTGGGGAGACGGTGGGACGAAGGTGGCCTCGGCACGTGCGTCGGGAGCCTCGGACATGGCGGACGTCACGTCACTGCGTTCGGCGACTAGTCGTCTATCAAACTCCCCGGTGCTGTCCTTCACCCCGACCGCGCCTCGGCGAAGGTGGCCTGCTCGGGAATCCGGTCAGGAGGTAGACCCGAGGCGGCTTCCAGCCGCCCGGTGAAGTTGAAGAGCGAGGCGAGAGCCGTGATCTCCCAGATGGCTTCGTCGTCCCAGCCCCCCGCCTTCAACGCCGCGACATCCTCCTCACCTACCAGGGCGGGCGTCTCCGTCAGCTTGCTCGCGTACCGCAGCAGAGCCCTGGTCCCGGTGTCCAGATCGTACTCGGGCCATTCGGTCGCGAATGCGTGACTGAGATGTTCATCCCCAGTGAGACGGCGAACTGCCGCCGAATGGAGTCCCAGTCATGGAGCGCCGCCGACCTTCCCGTTGACCACGGTGGCCAGCATCTCGCGTTGGAGTCGGCTGAGGGGAGATTTTCGGCGCAGGTGAAGATACTGGTAGAGGGAGCCCACCATCGCGGCGACTGTCAGGTCTACCGCGAGGATCTGAAACACGCCTGGCACGACCCCACCGTATCGGCCGCGAGCCCAGCGGAAGAAGAGTCTACGGATTCCCGTGGCTCGCTCTGGCACGACCGTCATGATGTTCGCCATGTCGTTCCTCCGTTCGGAATCGGGCCCCTGCCGAGGATGAGGTGTTCCTACTGAGTAGTTGTGCGGCAACCGGCTCATGCAGTCGCTCGAGCAGATCGGCCATGCGACTGCTCCGGTTTGCAGAGATCGCTAAGGTAGAACGTGGGGCGGGCGACAGCCAGAGTCGCTGAACGCCCTACAGGGGAGAGCCCTATTCCCGTTTTCCTACTCCCAGCATGCACAGCGCCCGACCGCAGGGGGCCGGGCGCTCTATTCGTGGTGCTACTACTGTCAACAGGAGGGTCCCAACGAACCCTATTTCAATGTAACCCTGCGCAACCGTCACTCTCAATGCAAGAGACGAAGAGCAACAGAAACAATGGCCCCAGTATCCCGACGATCAGGCCAGCCGCCTTGTAGGGGTCGGCATGTCTTCTCTCCACGAACACAGAGCTCACGTCAGCCAAGGCAATGGAGCGGGGTTCACCTTCGACATATGCATGGATCGTATCGTGGTGGACCCACGACGAATCATGCTGCAACTCCCATTTGCGGCCAACTCGAACCCCTCGTTCGTCGAATCGGACAACTTCCCCCTCAGGGGTCGTGACGCCCAAGATCCGCTCGCGTTCTGGATTGCGCGTGATGCTGGAGGGTTCGGGGTCTTCGTAGCGGTACCACGAATGGCACGCCGTCACCTGGACCGTGAGCGTCACGAGCACGACCACGGACACGCAGCGTCGGAGCACAGACTGGCGGGAACGCATCAGAACCTCACCGACGCCCCGAGAGCGACGCGGCCGTCGCGTTGCGGTGTGATCCCCACGCGGAGGCGGTCGAGGGGAACTTGTTGCCACTGGTCATCAGGGATCAGCGCCCCGAGGATCCCGCCGACCAGCAGGCCGCCGAAGAAACCGCCGCCGATAATGAAAGGAGCGAACTCCCGTGACAAGTCGCCACTGGGGGAGTCGTCCGCTGTAAGGATACCCAATGCGCCGAGCCCTCCCCCCACCAGCGCCCCTATGCCAGCGCCCTTGCTCCAGTTTGACTGCTTCCCCCGGCTGACTTCGAGTCGGGTCACCTGCTCGACGGCGACCGGTGTAGTCCCGACAACAAGGACGTCCGCGTCGAGCCTCGTCAAGATCCCCACGTGGCTCTCGAGTCCCACGCTTGGGGCGGTGACGCGTACCCGCGCACCAAGTGGGGCTACGGCATCGACGAACGCGAACCTCGCCACCCAGTCCAGGGGAAGACGCAACGGATCGGCCTGTCCCGCAACGTCCAAGAGGAGCGTGTCCGGGCTCACTGAGACCACCGTTCCCGAGACTTCGCGGATCGGTCCATATACGGGGACGGTCAGGACCGCAACGCACAGAATCCGCCCGCTTTCAATGCTCCTCCTGCATGGGTACTTGAGGAAGGCGCGCACCCGCGCGCCGGGCACGAGGCCCGCTTCTTGGGCAGCAGCCGTCTGGAGTGGCAACGCGACGAGCACGGCGAGAATCGGGATGAGGCGGCGCATGGGTTCCTCCCTGACAAGATGCGCGGAACCTGCACGCTCGGGCGTCAAGCGGGCGTCAAGCAGGACGGTCAGAGGGCAACACGTTCTGCAGCGAGCCCGGGTCCTTCCCAGAGGCTTGAACGCAGGTCTCGCGCGAGGGCGGCATTTGCTTAGTGACAGCGTTGCAGTGAGCCGGTTCCGCTGCCCAGGAGTTGGACCGCGCACAGCCGGTTGAGCGTGTCAGATTAGGCGTTTTTCGGAGGCAATCGCAGCACAATGGTCAAAAGTGTCGCAAAATCGAAGGAGGAACCCCTCTGGACGCTGGATGAGTTCGGCGAGCGGTTGGGGTGGAAGCTGCCCTACGTCACCGGGGGCGAGCTGCTGACCGAGCAGGAGTTGAGCGTGCGCCTGAACCTCTCAACGCGCCAGATTCGTGAGCTGGCGCGCCGTGGGTTACCGCGCACACGCGTGGGTGGCGCGTGGCGCTATCCCGAACTGGACTGCTATCACTGGTGGGGCGTCTACACCGTGCACACGGAGCGATACCGTCGCGGCCAGGGTGAACCTGTGCGCGCCCTGACGCTCGATGAGGCGCGTGCCCAGCTCATGGACCTGACGATCGAGGCCTACCCGGAGCGGTTCGTGCGAGTGCCGCGGCGACTGGCGGAGTTATCTCAGAAGCTCGAGGGCGAGTGGCCGGAGGTGGTGGTGATCCCGCGGCGCCTCGCTGATGGGATTCTGGACGAGCTCGAGCGGCGGCTCGGCCGACGGAGAACGCGGACGAAGGCTCGGTCTCGGTAGCGATGGCGCTGGCCGATCGGATCCGGGACGCGATCAGCGTAGGGTTTGATCTCGGCGTGCTGGACGACCCACCGGACGAAGAGGCGGCGTGAGGCAGTAGCTCGACTACTAACTCAGGCGGAGAAGAGTACGCAGTTCCGCGATCAACGCCGCCATCTTGTCAGGTGAGAGCTTGCCGATTTTTCGACCAACGGTTCGACGGTCGACAGCTGTGACCTGGAATACCAATAGCACGGAGGGCACCGATAGCCCGTTTACCGAATCTGGGTCAACCCGAATCGTGTGAGCGAATCTCTGAAGGGCGGCAAGCTTGCCGGTAAGCGGCACAACGACCACTGTGCGGAGCGCCTCGGTGGTTTCCGTGGTTCTGAACTACTACCGCGGGGCGCGTGCCAGCTTGAGCGGACCCCTCGCGGCGGGCCTAGTTCTACCGAGACGACATCGCCAAAGATCACCGGATTCTCAAGTTCAGCTTCCACTATTTGCCACGCCCTCGCCCCCGTCTTCTTCGCGTTCGGCGCTTGTCGCGAGATAGTGTTTGATCTCACGACCGACTAGTACCGTACCCTCAACCGAGAAGACATAGTGGGTTACCGGCGGGCTGAGACCAACTCTCAGGATCAGTCACGGCGCCCGTGGACCCATAGGAAGGCGGTCTCCCACATCTCATGGACGAGCTTGCGCTTTGGGAGCAGGGAGTCAGCTTGCTGGTCGTCGGCCGGGATCACGAATCGCAAGCCCCCCCCCAACACCGGCCTTCCGAATCGCTCCAGTTGTTGTGGGGGTTGCTGCAATCTCTCCTCCCACAGGTACTTAAACGCATGCTCGCCCTGCGCAACGTAGAGCGACCGAATCGTACAGTCTCGAGCCACGACCTGCGTCCGTGCCGGCCAGACGGCCGAAAATGCCGCACAAACCAGGCCAGCATCCTCCTGGAACAGCTGAAGTGGGCGATTGGGATGGGCCGCCACAATAAGAAGTTGTCCCAGTGGCTGCTGCGCCTCCCCCACCTGGACGCGGAGAGAAGTCGGCTCGCGTCTCTGGAGTCGCATGGCGTTGCCGCGAACCTGGACATCCGTGAACTCAATTCCCTCTCGGGCAAGTTGAGACTGGAATCCTCGCACCTTGTTGCCGTCAACAATCGGCCGCGGTGCGAGGATGTAGTTCACCCCAAAGTGCAGCGATTGCTTCGTTTCTGGTCTCATAGGGTCGGCAAACCTAACTCCTCTTGCTGGCGGCCGGCAATAGTCCCCTGAAAGTTACTTGCGATCACTTTGAGAGTTCCCCGGACCGCCCCGCCGTCTCGACGAACCCCGCCCTCGTCAGCCACCGGGCGACGCTCCTGGTCACGCCCGGGAAGTTCGCGGCGCAGTTGGGCGCGAGCCACACGCCCGCGGAGCTGCGGTCGCTCGCGAACCGGATCCGGGACGCGATCTCAGAAGGATTTGATCTCAGGGTGCTGGATCAGGCGCCGGACGAGGAAGCGGCATGAGGTGCAGTCCAGACGTTTGATCTTCCCCGATCGGGAATACCCCAAATGCCTCACTGTGAGATGGCGGTGTCGAGGTCGGAGACGATGAGCCACCGACCGTCCGCCCCGCGACGAAGCGTTAGCACGAACGTGCCCGAGTCTTCGACCGGCAAGGCCTCACCGTATCCGAAGGCCCCGATGATGTATCCCAGATCGTCTCCAGCCGCCCACTCAACCGCACGGAGTCGGAGCGCACTCGATGAACCCTCGTACTGCTCCCGAATCGCAGTCCGACCTCGGATCCAGGCACCGCGCCTCGTAACGAGCCCATCTCGGACGAAGAGTCCCGCCAGTGCTTCTTCGTCACCCGAGCGCCAGTGGCGCTCGTAGTCACGCAGCACGCGGTCGAGCTCCGGGGGGAGATCAACTGATGGTTGAGGATCTGGTACGGCGGGGCGCTGAGACGGATGCGGCCCCAATCGTTGGAACACTTCCACGATGTCACGCTCGCCGCGCTCGTCCCGCAGCGTTCTCTCAAACACCAGGCGCTTGCCTGAGTGGGAAGCGCGGAGTCGGTCGACGGCTTCGAACTCGCCCCGTGGAGACGTCGATGTCTGGTTCATGACGAGGACGGCATCCTGCCAAACCGCCGTCATGGTGCGGACTTCATCGATCTGGGTCAGTTCATTCGCGCATTCGCGCCCGTCGGTCGTACACTGGAATGAGAACTCCTCGGAACCGTCAGGATCGCGCACATCAACGACCACATGGATGGACGGATCCTGGTGATCGATGATCCAGATGATCTCGCGATCGCCAAGCGGGCCGAGGCTGCTCTCCTCAGGATCGAGCCTCCAGACGCCGCTGAAGTCAGGCCGCTCCTGCGCCTGGGCGGCCGAGCCAATGCCCAACATCACGGCGGGGGACAGCCACAGGAAGGGAAGAGGAAGCGCAGAAAGGAGCCTCATGGTGCCTCCCAGAACTGTGAAGGATCGCGAATGAAGCGGTGTGAGACCTCCCCTAGTTTCAGGATACCCCGCGCCCAGGAATCGTCGTGGCTGGGAGGGCGGAGGGTAGGACGCAAGGCTACGAGGACGGGTCGGGACACTAGTTCACCTCGAACAGCGACCGCCCGATTGCGACAAACCAAGCCCCATCGATCCACAGGGCTCGCCCGGCAAGGCGACCGATACTCCCAATCTGTTCGGGCGGCGCCCCGTACGGAGACGTAGCAAGATATCGACCTCCGACACCGTCTACCGTGACGACCAGGGATCCGTCAGGTCCCAACGCGTCGATGCTACTTGTGGTCCCAAAGAACGTGGCTTGCTTAACCTGACCGGTCGGCGATCGGGTGAGGATCGGCTGGGTAGGCACGTCGTTGTAGTCGATCCATGCAAACCACCCCTCGCGGGCTAGTACGAACGGAGGCTGGAGCGGATGTGGCCTTGCCCCGCCACTCACGCTGCTGTGTAAGGACTCGGGCTCGAGAGGTCGTATGGGGCCGCTGGAACCCGGCTCGTTTCCCAACCTCCGGCGACTGAGCACCACCTGACCCGTATCCGTGTGGATCACGACCCACGTGTCTTGTCCACTCAGAGAGAATCCGCGGTAGAGGACATCGACACCGTCCGTAACCGGCGAACTGTAGCGGGCGGTAGTGTCGGTGAGTTGGCTCGTCACGCCGCTCCGGGATCGAAAGATCTGCCAGCCAGTGTCGAAGACGATGTCACCATTCGGTGCCAAGTCAAAATTACCGCTAAGGCTCGTCGCCACCGTCGTGTTCGTGCCAGCAGGAATATCGCGAAGAACGAAGCCGCCCGACCCGGCCCAGACCGCGAAATCGCCCTTCACTACCAGACGATGGCCCACCCCCAAGTCGCTAAGCTGACCAGCCCGCCACTCAAACACGTGCTCTTGGGCGTCCGGCGCGTTTGCGACGAACATCGCCCCCACCGGCGTCAGGTAGCTCTCATGCAATCCGTGTTCATTGATCGCGACGAAGATCCTGGTGTCCACGCCCGTGGCGCGATCTCGCAACAGGAGCGTGTCGGGAGCCGGTCGGTCCTCGAAGTGCGCACTCCATTCGTGAAGCATACGACCCACGTCGGCGTCCGTGATCTCCCCGTACACCGTTGCGACCTCGGCGAGCCGGGTGCTCATCTCTCCATAGACTGGAATACGTCTGACCGAAACCTGCCCGGCATGATCCCAGCCCTCGAACTGCAGGAAGCCACTATTGTACGGAAGGGTGACGGTGGCGTCCAGCAAGCCCACGCCCTCCGCCAAGACGATGTTCTGTTGTCTGACCGACAGGCGCTCAGACAGCCACGAGGGTCATCGTCTTGACAGGTCGCTTGCACGCGCAGCGTCGGATTGGCCACAGTGCCCGCGAGCGGCGCGGTGACCTCCACGTTCGGTGCCTGGTCGTAGACGAACGGCACTTCAACGGTCGCCGAGCTGTCGAATACGTCGGTCGCGGTGACCGCGAGCAGCTTCTCACCCCACGGGAGACCTGCGAGAACTAGCCGGGCTCGCCAAGCCGAGGGGAACACATTCGAGAAGAGGACATCGACTTGTCGTCCCTCCACCTCTCCAACCACCCTCGCAATCTGGCTCACCGAAGTGATCGATGCTTCGATCTCGAGCGTGTCGCCAACGAGTTGTCCCCACTTGGGCTTCTGAACAGAGATCGCGAACTCCGTCGGGATTCTGGCATGCACCTCGGTCGAGGGATCGCTGTTGTAGATGCCGATGTAACCCACCACGACGAAGTAGTAGGTAGTACCCTTCATCAGGTTGTCCACCCGGAAGGGTGGTCTGTCGTTCCCCGAGAGCACGGTTTCCTTCACGACCATGATACCGGGTGCGGTATCCCGGTAGACGCGATAGTTCACCCGGGGGACGGTGTCCCAGGACACTGTGATCTCGTCTCCCCCAGGTCCGAGGCGGGCTACGACGTTGGTCGGTGTTGCTGGGTACCCGAAAGCCCAGAACGTCACCTGCTTGGTGAGTCCCGATGCCGTCGCGGTTAGGCGATGCCTAGCTATGTCTCCCAACGTCCATTGAGCCGAAGCAACGCCGTTAGGATCCGTTGTGGAGGAGAGCTCTGGGCTCACCGAGCTGATACCGGACACCACCTGCCAGACCACCGAAACGCCGGCAAGACCGACGCCGTCTGAGTTCATTACACGTACACGCAGGGGTTCCGGGAGGGGGCGCCGACGACGGACTGCTGACTATCCCCACTGACCGGGACTATGTCTGCCGGTTCGCCGGATTCGTCCGGCGCCGCCGAGTCTTTGCAGCAGACGGCGGTTACGAGCGCGAGGAGTAGCGCAGAGTTGCGGTCAAGCAACGAGCACATGATGGAAACCTGCCCCGCCTAGCGGGTGCATCTCATCCTGGTACCCCTCGGGTGAAAGAAGGACACATGCCACGATGAAGTAATCTCCACCCACTGTTGGACAACCTCCAGTCCCGCGTGTTGCGCGCGAGCCGGGCGAGTGGTGGCGCGAGTCAGCCGCACCCGGAGCGCCACACACTCTCTCACGGGGACCGGCCAGCCAGGCTCATCCGGACCGCCTCTAGGCAGCGGAGCCGCATCTCGGCGGTGATCTCGGCGTTTGCATCCATCAACGGTTTCAGAACTGGGAGGAGTGCTCTTGCCAGGCTGACGCGTTCCGTCGGGCTCAGCTCCGGCCAATGGACCTCGAGGAGCTTCAACACGCGGTCGATCGCCCCCCCGTCCGGGATGCTGCGAAACTCGTCGGACAAGCGCCGGGCAATGATGCGATCCCGATCGGACAAGGGAATCATATCACCTAACACTGCGGGCGCAGGAGCTCGCTGAGTAGTGCGCTTTCGGGACATTGACCGGCCCAGGTGGGACACAGGGCTTGGTGAGACAACTTGACCGTACTGCAGACATGCAGCCTGGACGTACGGTCCGCAAGGCGATCGGCGGGAAGCCAGAAACCGTACTGAGAGAGCCGCGGCCTAACGGCGCAGGAGGCCGATGGTGAGCAAGAGGAGGTGAGCGGTAGCGGGGAGATTCGGGCCCGCATCGAAGACCTGAAGATGCCAGTCCACGTTGGCCTGGGGGAGTCCCCCACCCTCATATAGGGGATTCCCCTAGGGCTCGGCCTGCCCAGGCCTCTACCGCCGCGCCCCCCCGCAAAACTGTCCCATCCGCGACTGTTGATGTCCCAAGACCGCACTTTCCCCGTGGTGGACCATGGGTACTATCAGATTGGAGCTTGGCCCGAACACTGAATCGAGGTTTGAGACCATGCGAACCCTCCCCGGAAGGTCTCAAGAGCCCGCACGGCGGCGACGGACCCTGACCCATTGGGCGTGCCCCGCCCTCTTGGGAACCGTCCTCACCGCATGCGCCCCCGGGGATTCGGCGGAGCCATCCGCCGAGATCCGCACTGGCCTACAGGCAGCCGTTGTGGGCAGCGCGGCACAGGCCCTCGGCGACGATGGGCTCTTCGCCTACTCCCCTACACCGCTTGCAGCAGACGAGCTGACCCTAGAGGAGGCGCGCAGAATCGCGGTGTTGCACATACGGGATTTCGCGCGGTTCCTCCGCGAGACGCTGGAGGAGGACCGGGGCGGGCCGATCGACACCGAGTCGCTCGAACTCTGTGGCCGCGGCTATTACGCCGAGAGCCCGTACGAGCCCATCCCTGACGACGTCCCAGGCCTGACGGCACCGCTCCGCCGCGTGTACGGATCGTGGTGGATCTTTGGGGTCTGCGGACCAGACGGCGAGCTGCTGGTGAGTCAGGCGGTCTCGTCGCGCACCAGCTACCGAGAGGTGGACGGGCGTCTACGTCCTCAGCCCGGTATCGTCGCTGGCAACGACTTCTTCACGGTCGGCGTGCCGCGTGGGTGGGACAGCCCCGTCGGTCTGTCGCCTGAGCGCGCCGCGCTCCGGGCCGCCGAGCAGACCGGGCGCTCCGTCACCGGCATGCCGCGCTTGGTCGCAAGTGACCTCCAACAGGGTTACCCGCAGTCCGCTTTGTGGGAGATCGAGCTCAATCAGGTCGCGCGACTGCGCGAGGCGGTCAGCGGTGAGGTGCGCCACACCCAAAAGATGTATCTCGGTCTGAAGAGTGATCTCCGAACGGAGGACCCACCGGATGGGGTGCTCCGGGTGGCGCGCCCCGGCCAGCAGGACGAAATCGTCGTCCGCTACCCGATTCTCAAGCCTCGGGAACTCCAGCGACCCGGGGAGTCGCCGGTGTCCGGCAGCGGACTCGTTACGGTGCGACGGCGCGCGGATCTTCCGGTTCTGTTTGATCGTGCCGTCCCAGAGGGAGGAGCTGTTCGATGACGTTACGCGCGCGGTTCCAACCCGTTTCGGTCGTGGCGGTGCTGAGCCTTGTGGCCTGTGTGGGGTCCCCGGACCCCACTACCGGATGCTACATCGAGAGCGCCAACGCCGAATGGCAAAACGCCGTTATCCAGGCCAGTGTCACACAGCCGAACATGTGCCCCTTCCTGATTCCGTCGGGGACCACGATGAACCAGCAGTTCGCCGGGACGATTCGTGGGGAACCGGGCTGGATCACCACGTCCTTCGAGGGGCTACCGGTCGTGGAGTGGTCAATCGCATACACGAGAGTGTTCAACAACGCGCTCGAAGTGGTGAGTGCAGGGGGGGCAGCGATCCAGAATAACTTCGCGTTTGGGACGGCGACCCTGCCCCGGGCGGAGATCAGCGTCGACTACACGGCCGGTACGTCACCATATGGGTTCCCACCGGGCGTCCCTCGGCATGACCTCGGACACGTGAAGATCCACCAGGACTCGTATTTCCCAACCCAGATCGCCGAGGGCGCCGCCCGCCTCACCTACACAACCAATCCCCAGGTGTCTATTGCCGCTCCATCCTCCGGCTGGCCATATACGCCAGTCAACCTCTCTGTCACCGTCAATAACGCCGCTAACCCGATTAGCTACTCGTGGTACATCAACGGCCAATACGCCGGCTGGACGACTCCCAACGTGAGCTTCTCGGGCGCCGTGGGGACCTGGACGCTGCGTGCGGACGCATCAGACGCGGACGGAGATGTCGGGTCCGCCACCCACATCCTGTACATCCTCGACCCCGGGTGCGCACCACCCAAGGACGGGATCGAGCCAGATTCCACCGCGGGCGACCCGGCGTACATCCCGACCTGCTGAGGCGACCCGACCAATCGGCGTATCGTATCTCAGCTGAGCGCCGCGCTGGCGCTTACATTGTCAAGGCGACCCCCCCGTGCGATCCTCGGGAGCCGCTGGCTCTCCCCTTACTTGTCGTTCCTCAACGTCTTCTCACGCTATCGCCGCGATCACTGGGGTGACGTGGCAATAGCGGCCACCCGATACACGCCCAGAACTCGTGATACCGCGGAACGCTGCCGTCCATC
Source organism: Gemmatimonadales bacterium (assembly GCA_965249575.1). Lineage (GTDB taxonomy): Bacteria > Gemmatimonadota > Gemmatimonadetes > Gemmatimonadales > GWC2-71-9. The sequence continues at coordinate 1,142,808 of OZ252244.1, forward strand.
GGCCCGTTCGTCCACACGTGGGTGGGATCCCGTCGCAACACGCTGAAGCTATACCGGGCGCGCGACGTGTCGGGGGCCAGCGGTACTCCGTAGGCTCGGAAATGCCATGCGCTATCTCCCGGCTGGGGCTCGACGCGTCGCACCTCTGGCAACACGGTGTCACGGCCTGTGAGCTCGGCGGGCCACAGCCGGGCGGCACAGAGTCCATTGTGGGCCGAGCCGCTCCCGGCAAGCCGGGCGAGAGCCGCGGAATCTGCGTGCTGGAGCGCGCGGACCCATGCCCGCGCCGTCATCCACGCCCGGTACTCGGCGGTGCAGGCACCGGTGAGCACCAGCATGGGGATGATTGCGACGAGGTTCCGCATGGCATGCTCGGTCGCCCGACCCGGCGCGCTCGCTCTCCTACGGGTGATGAACGGCGGCTCCTCAATAGGTCAGTACTCTCGCGCTCTCAGTACCACGAGTGCCTGGGTGCACCACAAGAGCCCGCGTTCCTTCAAACGCGCGTGGGTTGACTGCTCGCTGTACCGACGGCGACCGGGAGAATCTGCGATTCGCGAGCGTAGAAGCTCCCGGGCGGTCGAAGGCAGCTCAGACGCGGCCAGCGCGAGGCTCTGGCGTACCATTTCCTTCGCGGCGATGTGACAAGGCAGAACGGTCCCATACGAGACGAGCGCCCAACTGGGCGGGATCAGCGCGATAACGGTGATCGCAATGAGGACGGCACGCTTCACAGTGACCAACCTCGGTCGTCCATTACTGAAGGCTCGTTGGAAGATACTCCTGCACCCCGTTAACTGCCCGTTAATGAGCGAGCAGCCTGGCGGCAGGCCGAGAGGCCACCGAGGGGCGTCTGCCAGCGGTTTGATCGGTAGCCTCACTTCGCTCAGACAGGTAGTGGTGCCACAGGATTCTTGCCGCCACGGACCGCCACGGTCTCCATCTGCTCGCGATGCGCCGGAGTCGCTCGGGGGTTGGCCGTGTTCGCAGTCGCTTCACACCCCGAACGGCATTCGCCAACGCCAGATCTCCGTCGGGCCACACGTCCGCTCGTCGCAGGGCCATGAGCAGGTAGATATCCGCGGTACAGGGACCAATTCCCCGCATTTCCAGTAGCGCAGCCCTTACGTCATCGTCATCCGCGCGGGAAACCTTCCGCAGGTTCAATCCTCCCGCTTCAATGCGCCGAGCCAGATCGAGACAGTACCCTGCCTTTTGACCGGTGAACCCCAGCCGCCGGATCTCTGCCAGCGACCGTCGAGCGACCGTCTCGGGGATTATGCGCCCGACAGCATCCTGTAATCGGCGGAAGGTCGACTCCGCAGAAGCCAGAGAAACCTGTTGCTCGAGGATGATACGAAGCAGCGTCGCAAAAGTTGGTCGTCGCGCCCACAGTAGGGGCGGGCCGAACTTCTGCACCACTCGGCGCAAGTCGGTGTCCCGGGAACACAGCTCATCCACCGCCTTGCGCAACGTCTTGCGGGAGACCAGGCGCACCGACGGCGGGTCAGCGCCTACGACCGGTCTTTTCGGTATACCGTGCAAGACGCTGCCCGACCCCAGGTGAATCAGGCCTGCCGGGTGTGTGCCATGGATCGTTGGACAGGCACGGGACAACACGCGCCAGCGGCCGCTCGTCCGACTTCGGGATGTTGGGCTCCGCCATGGCCGTCACCTCTGTCGGCACTACGTCCAAGATGGCAGTTTTGGAGGTCCCCCGCCGAACATCGGAGATACCTCGTATGAAGTGGTCAACATCCCTCCTCGTGGTCCTGCTCTGGGTGAGTGTTCCGTCGATCACGACCGGGCAGGCGGTGACGGATCTCAACTCGCCGTACCGAACGCTGACGGGTGACATGGCAGCCATCACACTGTCTGAGCTGATTAAGCTGCGAACGGATTTCAAGGATCCGACGCTCGTTACCTTTGAGCCAGCGGACACACTGATCGACGTAGAGATCTATGGCAACCCAGGCTACGGGAGCAAGACCGACCGCGCACGGGAGGTGGTAGGTATGTACTGGGACTTCATTCAGGCGGCCCACATCCCGTACATGGAGCGGCGATTCGGCATCCAGCTGTCAGAGCTGCAGTATCGGATCATCTATTACGATCGGAATGCTGATCCTGAGGAGCAATTGCTCTTGCAGTTCGTCCAGGGTCACTATCTGCTGCAGTAAGCACTCCGTGCTGAAGTCATCCAGTTCGCCGAACCAGAGCCAACACCGGTGGAGCGGTTCTCCACCCACCCTGCACGAACTGGCCGCGCGATCGACTGAGATCGCCCGCCCTTGGGCGTCGCCGCGCTCTGCGGAATGAACGCTGCTCGCGGCGGCGGCGCACCACACCGATACGATAGAGCTCCTGCGGACCGATTGCAGGGCGCTTAGGGTCGGGCACCACACCTGAGGTGAGATACATTGCAGTTTCAGTTGACGGCCGCAGTCATCTCGGACAACACGCTCATCGGTCCCTTCGGTTGCAAAGATGGCGATCTTGTGTGCGAGTTCCTCGGCGATCCCGGACAGCCAATCTCCGAGATCGTTGTTCGCAAGAAGGTCCGCGATTACCGAGCTCTTTTGCCGTCCATCGATACCAACGGCCAGCTTCCGCACGTGCGTGTTCCGGCGAATCCAGTAAGTGATGAGCTGATTGCGGTGCTCCAGCATTTCGAATCAATCGGGTCGTTTTGGTGCGGTATTGAGCGGATCGCCTGGCACGATTGCGAGTCGACTTGGGTCCCGGAAACAGCGGCCGAAGGCGAAGAGCTCAGTCTGCTCTCATTTGGCGCCCTCCGCCGCGTTTATCCGCCACTGCGAGATACCGTTCTCCCGGGCCTCGTTGAAGAGATCATCCGTTTCCGAGGATCATTCAAGCGACTCGTGCTGCCGTTTTCCTTCTACCGGGAAGGAATGAACGAGTATCGTCAGCACCGGTACATCAACGCGTTCTACAACTTCTATTTCTTCCTAGAGGATCTGTACGGGGAGGGCCATACCAAGAATCGCAAGGTTCTACAATCGTTCTTGGGTTCCGAGGAGTTGGCTACCGCCGTGCGAACGGCGTTGGAGAAGTTTGCTCAACCGGAGATGGCAGAGCAGAATGCCGGATTGGCCTTTCATCTTGAAAATGAGAACTGTGACCGGACCGTGGAAGGAGCATTGCGGCTGTTGGTCAACGTTCGTGGCACCTTACACCATTTTTCGCAGCACAGTTCGAAGTTCAAGGGTCACCCCCTAAACCACGAGGCGTTCAGAAGTGTAGCTTTTCTGACCATGGCGACGGCCATTGCATGTGCAACCGTGGTCATCACGCGTCGGCACCAAAGCGCCCGAGATGCTCGCGGAGCAGGTCTCTGAGCAGCGGCGCTTCCTCGGCATCGCGTTCGACGGCTTCGAGAAGTCCATCATGCCGCCGCTCGTGCTCGAGCTTGTGATGGTGGCGATCCTCGTCGCTGCTCATATACAGCTTGGGGCCGCCTGAGCGGGAGACGGCGTCATCGATCTTCTTCGAAAGCGGCGGCTCAGAGGCAGACCGATGAACGTCGTGGGAGGGGCATCAGCAGAACATCAGCCCGCTGTGACCTGAGCGTTTAGCGCAAACCGTTGTGTGCGGAAAGTCTCTCGGTGGCAAAGAGAATCTAGGGCTCTGAGTTCAAGGAGACCATCCATGAGTCAACGTACTGTCCTCGTCACTGGTGCCACAGGAAAACAAGGCGGAGCCGTGGCGCGCGCCCTTCTCAAGGCCGGCCACGCCGTTCGAGGCCTGACTAGAAACCCTGCTTCGGAAGCAGCGCGTACCTTTGCGGATCGCGGGGGGGCGCTCGTCAAGGGCGACTTCTCTGACCCCGATTCGATCCGCGCCGCGGTCGCTGGAGGGGACACCGTCTTCGCGATGAGCACGCCGTTCGAGGCTGGCGTGGAGGCGGAGACGGCGCAAGGCATTGCGCTGGTCGACGCTGCCGTAGAAGCAGGCATCAGTCACTTCGTCTACACCTCAGTGGCATCCGCGGATCAAAACACAGGGATCCCGCACTTCGACAGCAAGTTCGCCGTGGAGCAACACCTGGCGTCCACCGACTTGTCCTGGAGTGTAATCGCGCCCGTGTACTTCATGGAGAACTTGTTCCTCCCTCAAACCATGGAGGGGCTAAACAACGGCGTCTACGCGGTACCCATGCCTCCGGACGTCCCGCTGCAACAAGTGGCCGTCGAAGACATCGGCAGCTTCGGCGCTTACGTCGTGTCAAACCGGGATGCTTTCCTGGGGCAACGCATCGACATTGCTGGCGATGAGCTCACCGGGGGCGAAACAGCGGAGCTGCTGAGCCAGGTGATGGGTCGAAGCGTCAGCTTCGCCCAGGTGCCTATGGAGCAGATCCGAGCCTTCATGGAGGACCTTACACTGATGTACGAGTGGTTCATCTCGACGGGCTACTCGGCAGATGTTGCAGGATTGCGCGAGGCATACCCGGAAGTTGGTTGGCACAGGTTTGCCGAATGGGCTGAGACTGCTGTCAACGCGCAAGCATAGAGCATCCCGTGCTGGCGAACTGCTCCTGGCCGGAAAACCTTGGCGGCCTATGCTGCACCACCCTAAGTGGGATATCCCCGGCAGCTTATGTGGCTCTGGACCAATTGGTCCCCTTTGCTGGTAACGGGCCGCTGGACTCAGCCAGCCCCCGTCCTATCTTCCCGCGTTTCACACGCCGTGGGATGGCGTTTCCACGCGCGAGAGGGGCATTCCGAGGGTGTTCGCGGCGATGACCCTGAAGCCGTCCAGGAGGTAGCTGCACCAAACGAATACACGGGCGTCTGGGTGAGCAACGAGCCGCTGGACATCAACGAGGGTGCGGCCGGTGACGTACTGCTCTCCGTTCCATACCTCCCCGCCGGCCTGGAGACACTACCCGGCGGAACACAGCCATCCGTAGATTCAGGGGTTCTCGCTCGCTGTGATCCCCCTGGGTAGCGAGCTCGACGACTGAACCGAGGACATTCATTGTCATGCTAGCCACCACACTCGCGGTCGCCGCGTTGCTGACACAGGATATGTCTTGGGATGTCGCGGCCTTCCTGCGAAACCACATCGACTTCTCCGAGTCCCAGCTTCGACAACTCACTCGCGGAGAGATCGTAGCGAAGATGCTCACGTCCGAAAGCAACCGCGAGATCGCCCTGTTCGCCGCTGCCCGAATCGCCGTACCGCGAACGCAGGCGTTCACCCAGCTTCGCAACGTTGAGACCCTCATAGGAAGCGAGTACCTGACACAGTTTGGAGAGTTCAGTCGTCCGCCCGTCGCGTCGGACCTCAAGGATCTGGAGATCGCGCCGGGAGACCTGGATGCCCTGCGCGAGTGTCGGCTTGCCGATTGTGATGTGAACGTCTCCGCCACCGTGATCAACGAACTCCGGGCACTCGACTGGTCGTCGCCCGGCATCCGTGCCCCCGTGACGGATTTCGTTCGCCGCCACCTGCTCGACTATGTGCGCAACTACCTGACCAACGGAGTCGGCGCGCTCATTGTCTATCAGCACAAACCTGAGCCCCTTGCCCTCGCGGACGGGTTTCAGTTCCTGCTCGAGGAGTCGCCCTACGTATTCGAGTACGTGCCCGAACTGCACCGGCATCTCCAAGAGTTTCCGGATTGGCAGTCACCCAATGCGCGGGACATGCTCTTCTGGGCGGTGGAGGAGTTTGGTCTGCGACCGTTGTCGACGGTGACGCATGTTACCATCTATGATCCGCCAGCTGGGAGCGTGCAAGCAAGCGCGATCGCCCTGAAGCGGATCTACGCCAGCCACTACTTCCACGCGGGGTTCACGGTGGTCGGGCTGGTCGATTACCTCACGAGCGGGGACGGTGAGGGCACGGTATTGCTCTACCTCGATCGATCACTGTTCGACACGAAGGTGGGCGGCATCAAGCGACGGGTGGCCGAAAGTCAGCTGCGAGACAACCTGCGGAGTCGGTTACAGGCCATGCGCCGAGCACTAGAGGGAGCTCGGGGCGAACAGGAGGCCCGGTAGGCTGGCGAACATCACGAGAGCCGCAATGGGCTCGTAAGGCCGGGAAGGCCTCGTCCACCCGGAGTGACTAGTCCCTGTCCCGCTGATTGGCCTAGAATCAGCCCTCTTTTCGCCACACCTCCCACGTCCCGGTCTGTCGCTCACCACTCACCGAGTGATAGGTGTTGAACGTGCCCTCGATCTTGCCCCCTTCGAGTGCACCCTGGAACGTCGTCGCCAACACGCATCCACACACGGGGTCACGATAGGGAGCTAGCCGCCCGCTGACCGTGTTGCTCTCGGCCCGAACAAACTCGATCGTCAGCACCTGTGGGACGGGGTTCGCCTCCCGAGCCTGGGGGGCGTATTCCATGGCTTCATCGGAGCCGGCAGGAATCATGACCACGTCGCCGCGGGCGGTATCCGCACCGGCCGTGAGCGTGAACACAATGCTCCCGCTCCGACCAGAGGCTCGACTGACGTAGATACCGCTCCATTCGCCCACGAGGGCACTCATGCCTGCCTCATCGGCGAGGACTGGTATTGGAGCCGGGTTGCTGAAACAGGCTGTGACCACCACGCCTGTCCCGAGGGTCGCACAAAGGCGTGACGACATCATGAGCACGCTCCCGGAGTAAGCCCTGAGTCTCGTCGGAGGAGCTGTCTTCCACCGACATGCTTGGGTAACCATGTTGCAGAGGCTTCCAAGGCCATGAATGCCTCGGGGAGCTCGGCAGCTGCCGGTGCGGTCTTGCTGCCTCACGGGCGACATTCGTCATCCGTGGTCGGCCCTGTCCTCCAGCGATCGTGAGAACACGAGGGCTGTCCTCCTTCAGCACTGGGGGAACACCCGGGGGGCGCCGGCAGTTGACAGAATGGTGAGGCGTCTGATTCTCGGACATGCGTGCTCGCTGGATGATCCATGTGCTGTCCCCGCAACATTCACTCCGAGCGTCCACTGACGAAGAGATACCGCCGGCAAACGGCGCAGCGCACCAGGATCCGCAACTTCCGGGTCCTCTCATCTGTGACCGGGCCATGAAAGCTCAGCCGACCGTTGCACCGCGGGCAGGCGACGTCCACACCGGGCGACCGTGCCTGCGTGCGAATCCGCTCCGCTTCCTGGGGTGAGAACGCTGCGTCCGTATCGCGCTCCGCCACGGACCCACATCCCTCATTTAACTCTCAGGCAAATGTGCGACCGAGGCACGGGAGCTGGCAATCGGGAATCTCCTAGGCCACTGCTGCGCCGGTCCTTCGGTCCGCTGGTCTCCGCGCCAAGGTCAGGTATGTGCTCCGGTGACAAAGACCTGACGGTGGCAGGTGGCACACCGCACGGTGATCACGGCCATCCGAGTGGCGCGTCGTACGACGGGTTTTTCGACACTCATCGGATCACCGCAGCGCGGACATTCCACGCCGCTCCCAGTGGTGAGCACTATGCGGCGAATCCGAGCCGCCTCCCCTTTTGAGTATGCTGCGTAGGTATCACCCTCGGTCACCGAGGCTCACCCCTTGTCGACGCCGCCGCCGAGGCGCGGAAGCTGGCTATCGGAAAAACCCCTCCCCCGCCGCTCCCCCGGCTCGTGCCGGGCATGGGAGAGGGAGAGCTAGTGGCCCAGTGTTTTCGGTTGCACCACGACGGGCTTCCCGCGCAATGGGTCACCAGGCAAATCGCTAACGAGATAGCGCCGGCAGGTCGCGCAGCGGGCCAGGATACGCAACTTCCGGGTCCGCTCGTCCGGGACGGGGCCGTGAAAGCTCAGCCGGCCGCCGCAACGCGGACAGACCACGCCTGTCCCGGGCATGGCTGCCTGCTCGCGAACGCGCTCGGCTTCTTGTACCGAGAACGCCGAGTCGGTTGTGCGCTCCACCGGTGCACTCCTAGTCAACGAAGGAGATTGTGCAACCGATGTTACGGCGGCGCCATCGGGGAAACCCCGAACGACACCATGGGGGTGGGCCCCACCCCCAACACGCAGTGTGGCCAGCTCGCCCTATCGCAGGTAACGGGTCAGCTAAGTCCGCCACCGTGCCGCTCAAGCCCCAGCGTCACGGCCGCAATGCAGCGGTCGCGCAGATGGTCGGTGATCTCCGCGCTTCGCGTGAGGGGCCCGAGGATCGTGAGCAAGCGGACGCCCAGCCGGCCCCGGAACGCCTCAGGCTGCGTGCCCCAGTACAACTCCACTAGGTCGGCGACCCGCTCGTCCCGCGGACCCTTCATCAGAAGGAACTCGTCCGGTAGACCCCAGGCATGGGTCCGATCCGGATCGCTGAGCGGCGCCATGCCATCCAGGATGGATCACGATACTCCTGCCAGATAGGGCGCTCTTGGGACACCAGGATGCGCGGTTGGGACACGAGTGTGTGCGATCGTGTCCCCCCCAGGTATCCGCATGGCGTCGTCCTTTACGATTCCCGCGTGAACTCCACGCTCCATTGCCCATCGGGATCCGCCCACGTGTGGTGGTCCGCATCTGCCACATGGAGCTGAGAGCGAATGAGCATTCCGGGACGGTTGAAGGGCGCGTCTGCCAGCGATGGTGAGAACGCCACCCGCCCGTTCTCCAGGCTCCCGCTGAGGGCAATGACTGCCGGGACATCATCGTAAAGCGCAACGTAAAAGAACCGATGGGTGAGGGGATCGTATCCGAGGTATCCCCGTCCGCGTTTTCCCGAGCCGTCAAACTCCTCCGACCACTCGAGGTGCAGCTCGGTCGACGTGGCCGTCACCACGCGGCGGCCGGTGGCGGGGCGCATACCAGCGGCGCCTGGTTGGGAGATCATTGCGAAGCGCCATGTACCCGTGACATCCGCCAACACGGCCCGCGCCGTCTCCAACTCGGTCTCCCCACCTTGGCGCGCCTCGAGCTGGGCGGCGCCATCGCTCGCCGAAGCGAGCGCGACCACCAAAGTAAGGACGAACAAGCAGAGGATGCGCGCTATCATTGCGGGTCTCCCTGAGGGACGTAGCATTTTCTAGCTCTCTGCGGCCTTCACTTCGGTATGCATCGCCCGCAGCCAACGCCCGTCTTCGAGGAACCACACACTTGTGCACAAGTATGTGCCGGAGAGATCCACCCCGTTCGAGATACCGCTGAGCGTCGCCGTGTACCGGATGAGGGCGAACTCGCGGCGGCCGATGTGGTCCACCCGCACATCGGAGAGATGAACGGACTGAAGTTCCGTGTTCTCGATCGCGTCCAGTTCGGCCCGGCGCTCACGGACGCCGTGCGCATAGACGCCCTGGAAGTTCGGCGCGAGGTAACGACCGACGAGGTAGCGGTTGCCGTTCCGCACTGCTTCCCAGACGGAACGTTCAAACGTCACAATGTCCGGCGCCGCGACGCTTTGAGTCAGTGCCAGGCCGGGGGATAGCAGCAGGAAGACGAGAGGGATTGCGAGCGTGAGCCTCATGGTGCCTCCCAGAGACTGTGAAGGATCGCGAATGAAGCTGGCGGTGTGAGACCTCCCCTAGTCTTCAGGATACCGCGCGCCCAGGAATCGTCGTGGCTGGGCGGATTCCGAGCTGGCAGGGGTCGGAGGGTTAACAACCCTTCTGTTTCGACTTTCGATACCCGCCCTCTCGCGCTTCCGCCTCGGACGCGAAATAGATGAGATTTGCCCGAGAGAGTTGACGGGCTCCACTGCATCCCTCGCGATAGTAGACCGTGCCCCTCGAGGACGCGACCCACCGGACCGCAGTACGAGCGGGAGCGGCTTCGGAGGCAGGGTCAGCAGCCGGCGTTGCTGTAGGCCTCGGCGAGGGCGTACGGCGCGGCGTCTCGATGCGACAGGTCTTGTTCCGGGCTATACACGCATTCCCACACGGTTTGCCCTTAACGCAGTTCTTCTGGGCGTCAACGGGGGGCGTGGCGAGAAGCAGTGCGGTCACCGCGAGGAGGATCGTGGTGCGCGTCATCATACGGACCTCCCTGGTTTTCTAAGATCGCCCGGCCAGGCTCGTCCGGACCGCCTCCAGGCACCGAAGGCGCATCTCGGCCGTGATCCCGACCGTCTCGTCCATCCAGCGACTTCAGAATCGGGAGGAGCTCCCTCGCCAGGCTGACGCGTTGTGTTGGGCTGAGCTCCGGCCAGTGCACGTCGAGTAGCTGTAGGACGCGGTCGACGACATCCCCGTCCGGGATGGTGCGAAATTCGTCGGACAGGCGGCGGGCGATGGTGCGGTCCCGACCGGTCAACTTGGCCATACCACGTACACGTTGGGACCTCGACCGCCCGGTGATCCGGGATCTACTCCGACGTTACAGCGGGATCATCCACAAGATCGGGCGGAAGGCGTGCAAACCGGAGCTCGTGCGCGAGCAGGCGGTCGCCACGGCCAACGTCTGCCACCCACTCGTCGAGCTCCTCGCGTGGAGCGATCGGCTGAAGGACGACGAGGCGCTCCAGATGCTCAAGGAGCAGCCGGCCACGTTCGTCAAGATGCTCGGTCGCGTGTTCGGGGATCCGCTCAAGTCTTCTGCTCGGCCCGCTGGAGTGGGACCCGTCGACGGCTGTGTCTGTTCTCGTCCACCATTAACCGGTCGAGTGGAGCGAACTCACCAGAATACGTCCGCCTCAGCGTCGCCAAGATACGGACACATGCGCTGTAGCGGTCCTTCCGATCCCGAACCTCGCGGGGCCAATCGTCCCGGTTCCAGTGCTTCGCACAGCGCCGGACTTCACGGCGCAGCCAACGCCAGTACTCGTCAAAACGCTGTGTAGCCTGAGGGGTCAACACTGCTTTGAAGAGATCGCCTTCCCATCGACTAATTGCCCGTCCGGAGACGTCGTCCGGTGGCAGGTAGCGATAGAAAGCCCCGAACACCGTGCCATTGATGGTCTGGCCTCCTTGTGCGGCGCGGAGACGCCAGAACGTCCCAGCGCCGATGTCGAGTTGTTTGGCGGCCGCGCGCCAGGAGCCTTCCCATCGCTCAACCTGTCTACAGACCCGTGCCAAACGGGCCTTGTCCACCACTCGTAGGAGCATTCCAAAGCACCCCTAAAATGAGATCTGGAATGGAATCACCCTTCGTAGTATCTGTGGATCTGTGACGATGCGCAAGCACTTCGGAACGGGAGGATCTGTGGAGATCACACTACCGACAGCAGCTCATCGGCTAGGCGTCGCGTGGACGGTCGCTTATAGGTGGGCGCTCGAGGGTCGCATTGAAGCCCGTCAAGAGGGGCGGAGATGGAAGATCAATTCGGAGAGTGTTGAGCGACTCTCCCGTGAGCTCGCCGAAGAGAGTGAGCCCGCGCCGGGCTACCTGAGCGCGAAGCGGGCGCCCCGACCGAGCGCCCGCCTTGGAAAGTGGCCATGAACGCACGCACGATACTTACACCTCCCGGCCATGTCCACCGCCACCGCGACTGAAGTTGACAGCCGGATGTTGCGCGCTGCGCTTTGGTACGCCGAGCGCGGCATGCCCGTTCTCCCCCTTCACACACCGAAGAACGGACGCTGCAGCTGCGGGCGTTCCGATTGCCCGAACCCCGGCAAGGACCCGCGTATTCAGGGAGGGTACGAGAACGCCACGACGGAGGTAACAACCATTCGTGGGTGGTGGTCGAGGTGGCCGGATGCAAACATCGGCGTCGTACCAGGCAGAGCTGGCCTCATTGTGTTCGACGTTGACGGCCCGGAAGGTAAAGCGTCGGCTCGGGCACTCGGTCTGCTCGCTGAGCCGACCGTGACCACGACGACGAGCCGCGGGGTGCACCTTTTCTTCCGCCATCCTGGTGGTGGGATCGGGAATCGGTTTCCTGGCGTCGATCACATTGATGTCCGTGCGGACAAGGGGTACGTCATTGTCCCTCCGTCCCTGCACGTCACTGGGCATGTGTATGAGTGGCTCCGGTTCGACGGCGTGGCCCCGCTTCCAGTTCCACCGCTCGCTCTCGCCGCTCTTCGCAACGGCAAGAAGGCGCCGAAGTCAGCACTCCCTCTTGCCAATTCAATCACCAAGGGGGCGCGCAACAACGCGTTGATGAGCTTTGCGGGCTCCATGCGGCAGCGCGGGATGGGCGAGCCTGCTATTCTCGCGGCGCTCCGGGAAGAAAACGCGACGCGCTGTCAGCCACCGCTCCATGATGGGGAGCTCGGAACGATTGCTCGCTCGGCCGCACGGTATCCCCCCGAAGCCACGCGCCCGGCGCCTGAGCACCTGACCGACCTTGGGAACGCGCGCCGATTGGTTCGCCTCTATGGAGCTCGTGTACGGTACGCGCCCGCCCGAGGAAGCTGGCTCGTCTTCGACGGGCGACGATGGGCACACGATGAAACCGGGGAGGTTGCCCGCCACGCGAAGGCAACCGTCGCGAGTATCTATGAGGAAGCCGCTGTCACCCAGAGCGGCGAGCAACGCAAGGCAATCGCTTCCTGGGCGACGAAATCCGAATCCGAGCCCCGGCTGCGGGCACTGATAGCCCTCGCCAAAACGGAGCCGGGTATTCCCGTCACGATCGGAGAACTTGATCGCGACCCCTGGGTTCTCAATGTTGCGAACGGCACGCTCGAGCTCCGAACGGGAACCCTTCGCCCACACGATCCGAAGGACCTCATCACCAAGCTTGCCGATGTCGCCTACGATGTCGATGCGACCGCGTCGCGATGGCAGTCTTTTCTCGCGCGGGTTTTCGAGGGTGACGAGAGCGTAATCACGTTCGTGCAACGAGCTGTCGGCTACACCCTCACCGGCAGCATCATTGAACAGATCATCCTGCTCCTCATCGGAACGGGCGCTAACGGAAAGTCTGTCTTCGTCGAGACGGTTCGGGCGTGTCTCGGCGACTATGCGACTGCCACCGATTTCGCAACGTTCCTCGTCACGAAGCACGATGCCGTGCGGAACGATCTCGCCCGGCTTGTCGGTGCACGGCTGGTCACCGCCGTCGAGGTTGACCAGGGTGGGCGCTTCTCGGAACCGGTCATCAAGACCATTACCGGCGGTGACGTCATCACCGCGCGGTTCCTCTTCCGTGAGTTCTTTGAGTTTCAGCCGCAGTTCACGATGCTCCTCGCCGCGAATCACAAGCCGACGGTCAGGGGCACGGAACACGCCATCTGGCGCCGGATCAAGCTGGTGCCCTTCAATGTGACGATCCCACCCCAGGAGCAGGATCGTCACCTGCTGGCCAAGCTCCGAGAGGAGCTCCCTGGGATCCTTCGGTGGGCCGTGGAAGGGTGCCTCGCGTGGCAGCGGGAAGGCCTGGGCGATCCTTCCGTAGTCCGCACCGCTACTGAACGATATCGCGATGAAATGGACGCCCTCGCCGGCTTTCTCGACGAATGCGTCGTCCTAAAGGCTTCCCAACGTTCAGGAGCTTCAGTCCTCTACCGGACATACGTTCAGTGGTGCGAGCGCGTAGGCGAACGATCCACGAGCCAGCGCCGATTCGGGCAACGCCTTGCGGAACGGGGCTTTACGAAGTCGAGATCAGGATCACGCGGCCAATACGTCTGGCACGGACTCGGCCTCGCCGAACCACCTGAGCAGTCCGAACCTTTTTCCGCATACTCTCCTATTGAATCCCCTACACGAAGTAAGTACCCGAAAAAAGCTTCAGTGGGCCAGTTGGTTCAGTATGAGGACGCCGAGCGGGCGGCAATCGAGCAGGAGGGCCAGGAGTGACGGACTACGCCCAACTGGCTCGGGTCGCTCGAGGATTACACCTCCATTGTGATCGGTTGGGTGACGGCGGGCCTGATGATCAGCGGCGGCAGCGCACCACGCATCGTCGATCCGGAGCGCCACGAGTGCACTTGCCCGGAGTTCACGGCGCGCCGAAATGAGTGCAAGCATCTGTTTCGCGCGCGCCTGCTCAACGTCGACGATGAGCTCCTCGGCGCACTGAGAGTTCTGATTCCGAACCCGAGCCGCGGGAGACGGGTCGCATGACAGCGAAGGCGCCGAGCGTCCTGAAGCTCACGCCGGCAGAGATCCCTGATCCACCCCCGGACCGCGGGCGCCTGCTTGACGCAGAGGGTGTCGCGGCGGAGATCCTTGGAGGACTGGTCACGCCGAGGTGGGTGACCCGAAACGTGACGGTCGGCAAGGTGAAGATCGGTCACGTCAAACGTGGGTGGTTCGAGAAGGATGTCCGTGCCTGGCTCGAGCTTCAGCGCGAGGAGAACTGAGATGCCTAGCCGTGTCCCCGACAGCAGGAACTTTCGCTTCAACCGCTACGTCCGCGGCGTTGGCCGCATCACCAACAGCGCGCGCACGTCGAGGAAAACGGAGTTCGACTACCGGAACGGGATTCTCACGAAGCTGATCAAGGCCGGTGCGCTAGAGACGCTCCAGCTCTTCAAGAACGGGCGCCTCACGATCGAGGAGCTCGTCGACGCAGATCGACAGCAACGGCTCGAGCAAGTCGCCGAACGGTTGCTCCTGCACCGCCGGCTCGACGTATCGATCGAGGCGTGGCTCCCAGAGAGCGCAAAGACCGAAGTGAGTCAGAAGCGATACGGGTGTAGTTGGCGCCGGTTCCAGTCGATCGCGATCGCCAACCGACAGCTCACGGCGACCGCCACCATCCACGATCTCAACCGCGTTGACTATCACAAGCTCAAGCGAGGGTGGGGAGCGAGTGACGCGGATTGGAACCGGATGCGGGCCATGCTCTCCGCGTTCCTGAGCGACTACCTCGGTCACATGCATCACCCGTTCCGGCTCAAGGTCATGGGGCGGATTCCTCGCGGCGCTGAGTCTGACGGCCGAGTGCCCCAAACGACACCGGAGGAGTTCTGGTGTGTCGTGATGGCCGCGGAACCGCATGTGCAGGCCAGCTACGTGGCGATGGCTGTCCTCGGCGTCGGTCCTGGCGAATATCTCGGCATTCGCGAGGAGGATCTCTCGGTCGAACAGCTCACCGTCGTGATCAATGGCACCAAGACCCCGCGGCGGCGGCGGGTGGTTGCGGTTGATGAGCGTCTGTGGGGATGGATCGAGCGCGCGGTGCCGTCGCAGCTGCAGTACAAGTGGCTCCGGACCAACTGGGGGAGGGCGTGCAAGGCTGCGGGCGTCAGCGGTCTTCGGATGTACGACCTGCGTCACCTCTCGGCGCAGTACGCTGGCGACCGGGGTGTCACCGACCGTGACCTCACGATTCACCTCGGACACACAAACCCGACGATGTCGCACCGCTACAGCCGACGGGCGACGGCGCGCGGCGTGGCGAAGGCGATCGGAGACGTCCTGGCGGAGGCGATGTGACTGACGAACGTCAGGAAAAGGAACATCAGGAGAAGGTTAGCCACTACCTCGACTGGATCGACAGCGAGCTCCAGCACTTCTCCTCGTACCATGACCACAAGGAGCGTATGGCATGGATCGCAACGGCCCTCTACGTGCCAGCGGTAATCGTCTTCGGTCAGGCAGCAAGTGACGAAATCTGTGGAGGCGCTTGGCGATGGGTCCTCACGGCCCTTCTCGTTGGTGCCTGTAGCTACGTACTGATGTTCCTCTCCATGCAGTTCAACCGCCGATGGGTCGCTGCTGATGTGAGTAAGGGACTGCGCCGAGCACGAGAATGCGTGATCAGTTCTCCAACGTGTGTTGAGGACAACCAACTTACCCCGGTCGAGGATTTCGATGTCGAATGGCCTCACTTCATTACGGCGCAAGTAGAGGCCGCACGAACGCCTCGTCAGCTACGTGACAACCTGGGTGGGATGGTCCGCGGGGCGACCTTTACGTGGTGTAGGTTCGCATGCTCCAACAAGCTCTGGCAGATACAGCCGGTCGAGTGGCGGACCCGAACCGAGGCAGCCAGCTACGGCGTCGTAGTCCTCGGAACAGCGATTGGGATCGGAGCGATTTGGATATGACGCACAGGTTGCCGCACAGGGTGGGAGCTGGACGCCGTCGCGTCGAGCCGATAAGTCGTTGTACTGTCAGTAGTGACCGGGGTGGGTCTCGAACCCACGACCTACGGATTAAAAGTCCGTTGCTCTACCAGCTGAGCTACCCGGTCGATCCGGTTTAAACTATGGATAGGCGCAGCAGAGAACTCAAGCGGGGGGCGAAAGAGATTGATAACGCGAGGCAGCTCCACGATGAGCATCCATGGCTCAGGTCGTCGTGACTCGCGTCGACGGCTAGCGTCGATTGCTCGAAGGGCCGCCCGCTCCCGGCACCGGCTCCTCGGGCCGGCGTTGCTCTGGGTTATCGCCGTGGGGTGCCGCAGTCAGTCCGCTCCAGGTGGCGATGCGCGTTCCTTCGAGGTGTGGGCGCGGCGACACGCAGCACCCATCGCATCGGTCGAGCCCGGGCACGCCCTGGACGATCTTGAGCCTCTCCGGGAGATCGTCGGGGATGCCCGCGTCGTCGCCGTAGGTGAGAGCCTCCACGATGTGCACGAATTCCTCGCGCTCAAGCACCGCACGTTCGAGTACCTGGTGATGGAGCTGGGATTCACCGCCCTCGCGATGGAAACCGGCTTGCCCGAATCCAGGCTGGTCTACGACTACGTACTCGGTGCCGCCACGGATCCCACCCTACTCCGGCGTGCCGGATTCACCTGGGGGTTCGGCGAATGGCGGGAGACGTGGACCCTCATCGAGTGGATGCGGAGCTACAACCAGGATCCCGCGCACGATCGGAAAATCCGCTTCTATGGCATCGATCTCACCGGCGGCCGCGACGACACCTTTACCGATGCGCGGCCTGCGATCGACGGGACACTCGGGTACCTGCGTGGAGTCGACAGCGCATACGCACGGTCGGTCGCGCGAACCTTGCTGCCGTTGACCGAGCTTGCGACATACCAAGCATTCCCTGTCCTGCGGGCAGAGACACGCTCAGCCTACGCGACCGCGGTAGGGGCGCTGGTGGATCGGTTCGAGTTGCAGCGGGTGGTGTATCTCTCACGCACATCCGACGTCGAGTTCCAGTGGGCCCACCGCCACGCCATCGCGGCGCGGCAGCTGGTCACGAGCTTCTGGGCCATTCCTGTGGGAGGAGCAGGACCCGGCGATCTCCCGGAGGGAGCTGAGCTCGAGTACAGCAGCCGCGACCGGGCAATGGCGGACAACGTCGGATGGGTGCTGGAGCGGGAGGGGCCGGGGGGACGGGTCGCCGTCTTCGCACACAACGTCCACGTGCAACGGGTCCCGCCGAAGGGATCGGGCGCAGTCCCCTACCACATCCCACCGACCGTGATGGGACAGTATCTCGACGCAACGCTGGGTGACCAGCTGGTCGTCATCGGATCTGCCTTCGGTCGGGACGCCGAGCACTTACCATCTTCTCGACCGGAGCGTGGCAGCGTCGACGAGACACTCTCCGCAGCGGGTCCGCCGGTGTTCCTCCTGAACCTGAGATCGGCGCCTGCTGTGGGACCGGTCGGCGAGTGGCTGGACGGCGAGCGAAAGTATCGGAGCACCAGCGGGTATTACGAAGTGCGGCCGCGTGCGGCGTTCGATGCCCTGTACTTCGTCAAGGAGATTCACGCTGCCCAGCCGCTACGGTGACCCGTCGCGGCGCAGCCGGTCCCCGCCGTTCGGTCTTTGCCGGCGTGAGGAGAACGAGCGCGCCTCGCCCGCTTATATTGCGCCCCCATGGTAATCGACGGCTTCGGCCCGGGCGGTGCGTACCGCACGCGACTCCTCACACCACCGGACCTGCGCGATCTCCAGGCGCTGTTCGAGCGCGCCACGGACTATTTCGAGCTCGCCACGGGGAAACCGCCGGCGCGTGACGAAGCGCCCAGGGCGTTCGTAGCCGGGCCGACGACGAAGCAAGTCACCGACAAGCGTGTGATCGGCATAATCGCACGTGGAGGCGGGTTGGTCGGTGTACTCGACGCAATCGTCGACTGGCCCTCGGACGGAGAGTGGACGATGGGCATGCTGTTGCTCGATCCCGCGCATCGCGGTCTCGGCGTGGGGTCCGCGGTACTCTCCTCCTATGAAGCATGGGCCGCTCAACACGGTGTGCACAGACTGCGGACGGCCGTTGTTTCGCGTCACCAACGGGGCATCGATTTCCTCACGCGGAGCGGATATTCACCCGTTTCCCCACCTGAATCGACTGCCGCAGGGAGCCCGTCCGAGGGAGTGACCTTCTTAATCAAACGCACAAAAAGCTTGTCCTAGGGAAAGAAACATTTACTTTGGATGCGTGTTGGGGCTGGTTTTCAACCACTCACCACGTTCTCCGAGGTCCGAAATGGCAGCGAAAAGAAAGAAAAGGGCAGCGAAGAAGAAGGTGAAGCGCAAGGTCAAGAAGACCGCATCGCGGAAGAAGGCCGCCAGAAGAAAACCGGCGCGCAAGAAGGCCGCTAGGAGAAAGCCAGCGAAGAAGAAGGCGGCTAGGAGAAAGCCGGCGCGGAAGAAAGCCACCCGGCGGAAGAAGGCGACACGACGGAAGACGACGCGCAGAAAGACCACGCGACGCAAGACAGCCCGCAAGAAGCCGACGCGTCGGAAAGCTGCGCGGAAGAAACCCGCCAGGAAGAAGGCGGCAAAACGAGCCAAGAAGTCGAGGAGGAAAGTGAAATCCAAACGCAAGCCCAACGCGGCGTTCATGAAGCCGATGCAGCCGGACGCGGCATTGTCCGCGGTGGTCGGCACCAAGCCGATTCCGCGAACAGAAGTGACGAAGAAGCTGTGGGCCTACATTAAGCGAAAGGGCCTGCAGGACAGCAAGAACCGGCGGATGATCAACGCGGACGCAAACCTGAAGCCGGTGTTCAACGGTAGGTCGCAGGTCAGCATGTTTGAGATGACGAAGTTGGTCAACCGCCATTTCGAGTAGCAGAAAGGGAGTTGCGGTACAGCAGGGCTTCCTAGGAAGTCATCCAGCCCCGTAGGGGGGGTCGGCGCGCTCGCCGACCCCCAACGAGGCCCCCCCGTCACGGCACTCCGCTCCCAACCGGACTACCTCAAAACAACTTGAGCTGGACGACCGGAGTGAACGACGTGCGGTGGTGCTTCGTCGGTCCTTGATGATCGAGCGCCGCGAGGTGATCGGCGGTCGCATATCCCTTGTTGGCATCCCACCCGAAGGCGGGATATCGCCGACCCAGCAGCGACATCAAGCGATCCCGAACGACCTTCGCGATGACGGACGCGGCGGCGATCGTGAGGCAGGAGCCGTCGCCCTTGACCAGCGCCTCGTGACGCCCCAGCTCCGGTAGTGGGGCGCCGTCGATGAGGACGTAGTCGGGTTCCACGCCAAGGCGGGCCAAGGTGCGCCGCATGGCGAGAATGGTTGCGCGCCGGATGTTGATGCGGTCGATCTCGCGAACGGACGCCGCGGCAACCGACCACGCCAGCGCGCTCGCGCGGATCGCCGTCGCGACACGCTCTCGTTGGAGGGCGGTCATCTGCTTCGAATCGCGGAGATCGTCGATGACCTGCTGCGCGGGCCGGAAGACGACCGCGGCGGCGACGACGGGTCCGGCAATCGGACCGCGCCCCACCTCGTCGACACCCGCAACGAACTTGCGTCCCGCCGCCCAGAGAGCGTTCTCACGCTCAAGCGTCGGGGTCACGACCTTACTTCTCTTTGCGCTCCCGAATCCGTGCGGCCTTGCCGGCGAGTTTCCGAAGGTAGTAGAGCTTCGCGCGCCTTACCCGCCCACGTCGAACCACGTTGATGCCAGAGAGGCTCGGGGAATGTACGGGGAAGATCCGCTCGACTCCAACGCCGCCGGATACCTTGCGCACTGTGAATGTTTCGCTGATACCCGCGCCCCTGCGCCCGATACACACTCCCTCGAAAGCCTGCAGCCGCTCCTTCTCACCCTCGCGAACTCGAACCATTACCCGAACCGTGTCGCCGGGATCGAAGGCAGGGAGGTCGTCGCGCAGGCCTTCACGCTGGATATCCGATAACTGCGTCATGGTGTTCCTCGTTCCTCTATGGCCCTGCGGGCTCCTGTTCGTCCAGGTAACGCGCCCAGAGATCCGGACGTCGTTGTTTCGTCAGCCGTTCGGCCTCGGCTCGGCGCCACGCGACGATCTTCGCGTGGTCGCCCCGAACGAGGACATCGGGAACCGCCAGGCCCCGGTAGCGCGGCGGCCTCGTGTAACTAGGGGGGCTGAGCAGGCCGTCATAGAATGAATCCGTCGCGGCCGACTCGTGGTCACCGAGCGCTCCTGGGAGCAAACGGACCACCGCGTCGATCACGACGAGCGCAGCGACCTCTCCGCCCGACAACACGAACTCCCCCACCGATATCTCCTCGACTCCTTCGCGCTCCGTCACGCGTGCGTCGATGTCCTTGTAGTGACCGCACAGCAGCGTCAACTCGCTCTCCAGGCTGAGCCGCACGGCATCCTGATGCCGGAACGGCGCGCCGCGGGCTGACAGCAAAACGACCGGCCCACTCGGATCGACCTCGTCCAGCGCCTCGAAGAACGGCTCGGGCTTCAGCACCATTCCCGCTCCACCACCGTATGCATAGTCATCGACCGTACGGTGCCGGTCACGGGTGTGCTCGCGCAGGTCGACCGTACGGTACACGACGAGTGCAGCGTGCTCCGCCCGCCCCAGCACGCTCGTTCGGAGCGGCTCCCGAAAAAACTCCGGGAAGAGCGTGACGACGTTGATTCGGAGCACCGTTACAAATCCAATAGCCCCGGCGGAGGGTCTATCTCGATGCGCCGGGCCGCTCGATCGACGCTCAGCACGATCGGTTTCCTGAACGGAATCAGGTGGTCTCCCGAATCGCCCCGGACTTCCAGAAGCTCGCCGCCCGGCACCGAGGTGAGACGACGCGCGACTCCGATCACCTGCCCGTGCGCCACGACTTCGACTCCCGCGATCTCGTGTACGTACATCTGCTCTTTACCTGGCGGCTGTAACTCCCTTTGCGGAACACCCAGGATTGCCTGCCGCCAGGTGTCCGCCGTGTCGCGGTCTTCGACCGTCTCCAGCTTCAGCAGCCATTGCCGCTGAAACGGCCGGCTGCGCTCGATCACGACCGGCTCGCCGACCCGGTGCCCCTCTTCGTTCAGCGGGGACAGCGCGCAGCCGGTCGCGAGGACTGCGGTGGGCTCGTCCGTGAGCACCCACACGGCTAACTCGCCCTTCAGCCCGTGCGGCTTCTGGACCCGGGCAACCGCGAGATACGTGTCCTGGTCGATACGCTCAGCTTCCCGCCGGGGCATTGAAGACTCCGGCTTTCTTCAGGAGCGACCGTACCGTATCACTTGGGGTCGCGCCCCGGGCCAACCACTCTCGCGCCTTCTCAGCATTCACTTCGAGCGTGACCGGCGTCGATCGCGGGTTGTAGTGGCCGAGCGTCTCGATGGACATCCCACTCCCAGTCGATTCCCGCTCCGCCACGACAATACGGTATGTCGGCTGTCCCTTCCGGCCGATTCGGCGCAGACGAATACGTGTTGGCATGTCCGGTGCTATCCTCCCAATTGCTGAAAGCTGCGCTTCCCCATTCCCTGCATCATCCGCTTCATCTGATCGAACTGGTTGATCAGCGAGTTCACTTCCTGAACCGTGCGCCCAGCCCCCCGCGCGATTCGCAATCGGCGGGAGCCGTTCAGGATATCAGGCCGCCGGCGCTCTTCGGGCGTCATGGAGAGCACGATAGCCTCGATGTGCTTGATCCGCTTCGGATCGACCTTCGCCTGCTTGAGCGCTTGGGCGTTGACTCCTGGCAACATGCCGAGCAGCGACTCCAACGGGCCCATGCCCTGTACCTGCCGCATCGCTGACAGGAAGTCCTCGAGGTCCATGCCCCGTTTCGAGGCCGCCCGTTTGGCGACTCTCGTCGCCTCCTCCGCGTCGACTGCCAGCTGCGCGCGCTCCACCAACCCCACGATGTCACCACGCTGTAGGATTCGTCCCGCCATGCTCTCTGGGTCGAACGTCTCGAGCGCGTCGAGCCGCTCTCCGACTCCGACGAACTTGATCGGTGCGCCGGTCACACCGAAGATCGATAGAGCCGCCCCGCCCCGGGCGTCGCCGTCGAGCTTCGTGAGAATCACGCCGGTGAGGTCCAGTGCCTCGTTGAATCCCTGGGCGATCCGCACCGCGTCCTGCCCGGTCATGGAATCGGCCACCAGGAGAATCTCGTGGGGCTTGACCGCATCCTTCAAGCGTCGGAGTTCGGTCATCATCTCTTCATCGACCTGGAGCCGGCCGGCCGTGTCGATGAGCACGGTCCGCGCCCTGGCGTGCCCCGCCGACTTGATTCCCTCTTGCACCAGCGACAGAACATCGCCGTCGGATCCGTGATCGGAAGGGCCGAACACCGGCACATCAATCGAACGTCCCAACTGCCGGAGTTGCTCTTCTGCCGCTGGGCGATAAACGTCCGCGGCCACCAGGAACGGAGCTTTTTGTTCCCGCTTGAGCCGCGCCGCCAGCTTGGCCCCCGTCGTGGTTTTGCCGGATCCCTGGAGTCCGACCAGGAATACCACGGTCGGAGGCACCGAGGCAAATCCGATTGGTGCGCGCTTTTCCCCCAGCACCGACACCAACTCGTCGTGCACGATCTTGACGAGCTGCTCCCCGGGGTTCACGGCCTTGACCCGATCGAGCCCCACCGCGCGCCCCCGGACCCGCTCCACAAAAGAACGGCTGATCTCGACGCTCACGTCCGCTTCGAGGAGCGCGCGGCGGATCTCCCGGAGCCCATCGGTAATGGCCTGCTCCGTGAGCACCCCGCGACTCGCCAGCCCCTTGAGGACACCGGTGAGCCGTGCCGACAGAGTGGACAGCATAGCCTTCTAATATAGATGTGGGGAGGAGCGCGGCCAACTGAGGGGAAGCTGGCGGCCGCGACGGGGGGAGGAACCGGGGGCGATACGGCCGCCTACTGCACGCTCTCGCTCCCGGCCATCTGCGCCGGTGGGGCCTGGCCCTCCGTCAGGGGGAACAAATCCTCTCCCTCCGACCGCGCCACGAACGAAGCCGCGGAGAGATCTCCCGTCACGTTCACTGCCGTACGGCACATGTCCAGGATCCGGTCCACGCCCAGAATCAACGCGATTCCCGTTTCCGGCACCTGAGCCTGCTGTAAGACGATCGCGAGCGTCACGATCCCGGAGCTTGGCACGCCCGCGGCTCCAATGGACGCCAGGGTCGCGGTCAAGACCACGGCGAGCTGAGCGGTCCACGGAAGGTCGATGCCGAACACCTGGGCGATGAACATGACGGCTACTCCCTGGTACAGGGCCGTACCGTCCATGTTGATCGTAGCGCCGAGGGGGAGGACGAAGCTGGAAACGCGGCTCGAGACGCCCAAATTTTCCTGCGCGATCTTCATCGTCACTGGAAGGGCGGCGTTCGAGCTCGACGTCGAGAACGCAAGGACCTGCGCGCCCCGAATGACGGGGTAGAAACGCAGTGGATTCACGCGCGCGAGAAACCGTAGCGCGAGGCCGTACGTACCAAAGGCGTGCAAGCCGAGGCCGACCAAGACCGTCACGCTGTAGACCAGGAGGGATCGGAGGATGTCGAAGCCGAATCGCGCCGTGATCGCGGCGATCAGCGCGAAGACCGCATACGGGGCTAGCTTCATGATCCAAAGGATCATCGTCATCGAGACTTCATTGACCGCTTCGAAGAACCCCAGTAGCGACCGTTTCCGCTCCGGAGCGAGAATTGCGGCCGCCGCGCCGAACAGGAGCGTGAACATGATGAGCGGGAGCATGTCCCCTTCGGCCGCGGCGGCGAAGGGATTCGACGGGATGATCGAGAGCAGGAGGTCCACGATGCCCGGCGCATCCTGGGCCAGCGTTACGTGACCCTGCACGTCGCCGCCATAGGCGTCGAGCAGGGCGGTTTTCGCGTCTTCCGGAATGCCGCTGCCGGGTTTCACCAAATTGGAAAGCACCAATCCGATGGTGACCGCGACCGCCGTCGTCGCGAGGTAGTAAAGCACCGTCTTGCCACCCACCCTCCCGAGGGTGCGGAGATCTCCCAGGCTCGCTGCGCCGACGACCAGACTCGCGACGACCAGCGGAATGACAACCATAGTGATGAGACGAATGAACGCGACGCCAGCGGGCTCGAGTTGCCGCAGGACGTCCACCGGCGCGGTGAATCCGGTCGAGGCAGCCACCAGATTGGCGCCCACTCCCGCCACTGCCCCCGCGAGCAGTCCGATCGAGATCTTCGTGTGTAGCCGCATTCTCACCACCTTACACTCTGACGGGACCGGAAGTGCCGACTGATTCGGCCTGGCTCCAGGCGGCCATCACGATCGGTTTCGGGGCGCTCGCGGGTGGCATCACCAACGCGCTCGCGATCTGGATGCTCTTCCACCCGTACACGGCGCGCGGGTTGGGCCGCTTCAAGATACACGGCGCGATCCCCAAAAACCGGGCTCGGCTCGCGAAAACCATTGGGCGCACGGTCGGCCAGCGGCTGATCACCTCGGAGGACCTCGGCCGCCAGTTGAGCGCGCCGGAAATCCGCGCGGCCTTCGATCGAGCGGTCGGGAAGTTCGTCGCCGAGATCATCGAGCCCGAGCGTGGCTCGCTGCGACAGGAGCTGCCTCAGGGCCTGTACGCTGAGATCGCGCGCGCGCTCGAAGCCGTGGCCCCCGCGATCGCCGACCGGTTCATAGAGTTCGCCTCCACGGACGAGTTCACGGCCGCGGTCGGCAGGGGGCTCGAGCGAGCCGCGGAGGAGTGGGCCGACCGACCAGTGGGCGAGGTGCTGACGACCGAGCGCCGAGCCGCGATGCGCGAGCGAGTCGAACAGTGGGTCGCGAACGCGGTGTCGAGCGAGGACCTCGACCGAACGATCGGTGGCTGGATCGATCGGCAGCTCGAGACCCTGGCGGCCGACCGCAACCCGTTGCTGGATCGGCTGCCAGCGGGCCTCGTGGGAGCCGTTGAGAGGGCGATCGCCAATTACTTACCGGTCGCCCTGGAGCGTCTCGCGGCGGTGCTCGCCGATCCCGACGCGAGGCTCCGTATCGAGCGCGCGCTGCACAAACTCTTCGAGCGCTTCGTGCAGGACCTTCTCATCCATCAGCGGATCGTGGCTCGATTGGTCGTGACTGAGAGGACCATCGCGCGTCTCCTCGAGAACTTCGAGAAAGAAGGAGTGGATGAGCTCGCTCGTCTCCTGGACGAGCCGGAGATGCGGGCGCACGTGGCGCGAAGCGTTAACGACGCCGTCGTGAAGTTCCTCCGCAAGCCGTTGGCCGATCATCTCCAGGCCTTGGGAACCGAGCGGGTCCGAGGGCTGCGATCGACCGCCACCGGATACGTTGCCGCCGCCCTCCGTGACGAAGCCACGCGAGGCTACGCCATAGAGCGACTGGACCACGCGCTGTTGGGAAACGAGCAGCGTACGTGGGGTGACCTGTGGCGCCACCTCCCGCGCGAGCGCGCCGCGTCTTGGATTGCACAGGCGCTCGCGAGCCCGGCCCCGCGGCAATGGATCGCCGAGGGCACGCAGTCGGCGATCACCTACCTGATGGACCGCCCGATAGGCAGCCCGTCGGCCTGGCTTCCCGAGGACAGCTCGCGGCGGATCACCGAGGCCCTGGCCCCGGTGTTGTGGGAATGGATTCAGCGCCAGGTGCCGGTTGTGGTGGAACAGGTGGATGTCGCCACCATGGTCGAGCACAAAGTGCTGGCGTTCTCACTCGCGCGGGTCGAAGAGCTGGTTCGCTCCACGACACAACGAGAGCTCGATCTGATCGTGAAGCTAGGTTACCTGTTGGGAGCCATCGTGGGATCGGCGGCTTTCGCCACCACCAGGCTGCTCGCCTAGCCGGTCGACCTCACCGCACTTGCACCCGAGGGAGTTTCTTCCAGCCAGCCCAGTCCAACGGAGCGTCTACCAGCCGGACTCCGGCATGTCCATCGATGGCCATCTGCTCCACGACGTGCCGGCGCCCGGTTTTCGAAAGCTTGCCCCACTCCCGTCCGATCAAGTTCGCAAACCGTGCTGCGATCGGCTCGGTATCCCAGACCGTCCACCACACGAGAGCGAACCCGGCCTTTGCCTCGAACACCGCGTACCGGTCGCCCCCCCACCCAAGGGCACCCGTGGCCCCCACCGACTCGCTCCCGCTCAACCCCGTGAGCAAGATGCGAGTCTCGAACTCCCCCAAGTTGTCCCGATAGATGGGATCATCGCCGATCACGTGGAGATCGACGGGTCGGTCGCCCTTGAAGTAGTGCTCAGGATGAAGAATCTGCTCGGTGGAAGTGGGCAGGCGGGGCCCGAACGGAACCGTGTCCCGATAGTTAGAGGCGAACCACCGAGCGAAGTCAGCCCCGGCCAAATATGGGAAGATCAGTCCTTCCCGGATCACCAGTGGCGCGGACGCGAGGACCGGCATCTGCAGCTGTTGGGCGCGAACCGTCGTGCGGTACTCCTGCCAGAAATCCCCCATCGCGCTCAGGTCTTGATCTGGCATCAGCGCGATCAGCGAGGCCAGCGTCGCCTGCCCCTCCATGACCGCCTGCGCGGCGGCCTTCCGGTCGTTCTCGTGCCGGATCGACAGGATCGAATCCAACGCGACGTATTGTCCCTGGAGCGCATGGACCAGCTCGTGCGCCAGCACCACGCGCAGCTGGAAAGGGTCGGTCCCCTCGACGACGTAAAGCATGCTCGAATCGGGATCGAAATAGCCGACGACTTGCTCGGTATAGAGGGCCAGCAGCAGCGAACGTAGATCCAGTGTGTCGGGGATGAAGCCAAAGAGCCTGTAGGCAATCGAGACGCGCTCGAGCTCGTCCGGCGGAAAATCCGAGTCGAGCTTTCGGGTCAGGTAGCCATGGACCTCGCTGCGGGACCGTACCGCGATGCTCGGCGGTTCCTTGAACGGAAGCCCGACGGCGCGCTCCACCCTCGGGATGACCTGCTCGGCCATGACGTGGATCTGGTTCTTATCCTGTGTTTGTTCCCTCGTACAGCCACTAGCGAGCAGAGCCGCGAGAAGACCGATAGACGACAAGATGTGCATTTCCCTGGGGTCGCAGTTCGAATGGCGGCGCGCTGCCGCGCTGAATTGGTGCCTAGGATACCCCACAATAAGTAGAAGGTCCCAAAGAAACGACCCCGGCCGTTGAGGTCCGGGGTCACCCACGCGGTGGGCCTGATGCAGAGGTTTGCTGCTAGGAACCCCTGAGCAGAGAGATCCCACCATTGACCGTTGAGAGATCCAGCACCGGGCCACCGCTTCCGATGGTCCCGGAAACCTGGCGTGGTCCGAACCGGCCGGTCACCGTCACGGGAAAGTCAAACTCCATGTCACCATTGACCGTCTTGGCTCGTACCTCCGCTCCGACGTCGGCGGGAAGCCTGAGCGCAATCCGGCCGTTGACGGTCGAGAACTCGAGCCCAGCCGGCCAATCGGACCGCCCCAACGATGCCTCGATGGAGCCGTTGACCGTGGACGCCTCCGCGAGTCCTCTGGTCGAGAGCTCGATATCGCCATTTACTGTCCGAGCGAGCACGTCGCTGTCAAGCGATTCTGCCAGCACGTCGCCATTGACGGTCCGCCCCGCGAACCGAACGCCACGAGGCACGCGCACCGTGAACCGCACGCGTACGTCGTTGTTCTCACTATTCATGTGTCCGTCGTCGCCGGCGCCGCACTCGTTTGACCGGCCGCGTCGCGCACTCGGGTACAGCGCACAAATCGTCACACCGCCCTCGTGCTCGAGCACCTCGATCGACACGTCATCGGGGTCGCTCCGGCTGGACCGCTTCGCCGCGATGACCTCGACATGATCGTCGTCTGACGGCTCAGCCGTAACGTCCCCATTGACACCCTTGATTTCAATCGTCTTCCCGGAAGCCAAACGGCCGCGCCACTGGAACTCTCCTTGACTCTGCTCGAATTGGAGCGGCGCCAGTCCGATGTCAGAGCGAAGATTCATATTGTCGGACGTGCTAATGGCGGCGCCAACCGCTGCCACCGCGACTCCCAGGGCAGTGATGCCTCTCATAATCGGTAGGCTCCTATCGATGCCGGTTTCGGTTTCTCGAGCGCCGCGATCCGGGACGCTCCAGGGCGATGGTGCCGGAGAAGGATTCCAGTTCCATACGGGCCTTGCCCGACCCCAAGACGAACGTGAACCGCTTGCGGCGCGTCTCGGTGAGCTGAACTGGAAAGGCGGATTCGAAGTCCCCGCTGAAGCTCGCGACGGAAACGGTGACGTTCGATCCCTCGGGAATCGCGACGGTAATGTCGCCGTTATGCGTGGCGATCGAATAGCGGCCGCCATCGCGAATCGTCCCCGTGTACTCGACGTCGCCGTTCACCGTGCTTGCATCGACGTCACCCGACTCGACCTGGTCGAGCACCAGGTCGCCATTCACGGTTTCGGCCGTGAGGTCGCCGCTGACGTCCGTAACGCGTACGTCCTCGTTGACGGAGCTCACGTCGATGCGGCCCTCGGCACCGGAGAGCGTGACGTCACCTTCCACCGAGCGAAGCGAGATCACGCCGCTGCCGCCCTGCACCCGAACGTCCCCCTGGACCGTTTCGACGCTGATCGCGCCACGTGTTCCCTCGACAGAGACGTCGGTGTGTACCCCCGACAGCTCGAGATCTACCCCAACCGGGACCGTGATCCGGTATTCGATGGCGCGGGCCGGGCCGCGGCGCGACTCTCCCTCGATGCGCACCTGCGACGCTGATGCACGAATGCCGACCCGTTCGCGGCTGGAGTGCTCGGCCTGCACGTGTACCTCATTGCGGCTCCAGGTGCTGACGACGATCTCCCCGCCGAAGTTCTCGACCTCCACGCGGGCGTCGGGGCGCACGATGAGTAAGGTGTCGGTTTCCTGCATTAGCGAAGTGGCAACCATCACCACGGCGGTTAGCGCGAGCAACATGATGAAGTCCTCTGCGGCCTCAGCTTCGGGCGCCCGTGATGGCCGATGCCCGTCGGAGCAGGCCGACCTTGCGCTTGAGGATCTGGGCCAAATGACGGTTCAAGTACAGGCTTGCCGGATCGGCTGCCAACGCGCGTCGTGCTTCACCGATGGCCCGGTCGATGATCGCAAGATTCTCCTCGAGAACCCTGACGGTCGTCGAATCCAGTCTCTCTCGACCGGCCGCGAGGGTCCGCTCGAGCTCCGCGACCGCCGAATCGGCCGCCGGATCCACCCCCCCCGCGTATCCGGTCAGCCCCGTACCGGGCGAAGCCGCAGGCGCCAGCACCGATGGCTCTCCCTCGGACCGAAGGGCCAGGGAAACACCGCCCGACACCAGGATCAACGCGAGGCCCGCCGCCGCCAACAAGGGAATCGGCACCGTGATCACCCATCCGTGGCGGCGGGGCGGGAGAATAGCCCGGCGATCTCTTCGTGCTTGAATCCCTCGACGTCGTGGAGCACGAAAACCTCCCGAGCCCCAGCGGGTAGGTGGCCCATCGCCGCCTCGAAATCCATCGCGAGATCTTTGTCCGACGGGCGCGCCGATACCGTGCTCAGCGCGCTGTCATCGGCCTCATACCGAGCGCGGGTCTTTCCGAGCGATTGCCGCTGACCCAGCATCACGTTGATCGCCAAGCGGTGCAGCCACGTCCCAAACGCCGCCTCGCCACGAAACGTGCTCAGCTTCTCCCACGCCCGAACGAACACGTCCTGCGTCGTCTCGTCCGCCTGGTCCGGGCTGAGCATCCGGCAGGCCAAGCTGTGGACCCGGGAGACATGAGTCTGGTAGAGCCGCTCGAACGCGCGAGCATCTCCACTTGCCGCCAGGGCGACGTCGGCCGTCTCGGCGTCTGCGCGCGCGCTTTCGGTCTGGTCGCTCAGGGTCGATACCTCGGGTGCCGAATCAATCATGCACTGGATTGGACGGCGTCACCGGCTCAAAGGTTGGAACCGCGGAGGAAATTGGCGTACCACGCCAGAACGGCGTCCCCATAGACAAATGTGATCGCGGCGGCCGCCGCGAGAAAGACGCCAAACGGAACGAGCCGCCGGATTTTGAACAACAAGAGCGGAGCGAAAACCAGTGTCCCCAGCAGGGCTCCGCCAAACACCGTGAGGAAGACGCCCTTCCAGCCGACGAACGAGCCGACCATGGTCATCATCTTGATATCGCCACCGCCCATCGCTTCCTCTCCGAACAACCGCTCGCCAGCCCACGCCACGGCGTAGAGCAGGGTAAAGCCCACCACCGCGCCCAGTACCCCGGCGAGGACCCCGGCCAGCCCGCCGCGCACGCTGAGTGCGAGTCCGACCGCCAGGCCACCCCAGGTGTACTCGTCGGGAATGAGGTAGTGCCGGCCGTCGGTCACGGCGATCCCCAACAGGAGCGTGCCGAAGATCGAGGCCGTCAACGCCTCGAGCGTCAAACCGTACCGCCAGGTCGCCACCCCCCAGAGCAGGGCTACTGCAGCCTCGACGATCGGGTATTGGACCGAGATGCGATGACGGCAGGCGCGGCACTTCCCGAAGAGCAATGCCCAGGAGATGACCGGAATGTTGTCGTACCACGCGATAGGAGTGTGGCACGCGGGGCACCGCGATCGAGGTCGCACGATCGACTGGTCGGCGGGCAGCCGCACAATGCACACGTTGAGGAAGCTCCCGATCAACGCGCCGACCAGGGCGGCCGCTATCGTGACGGCATGTTCATCGAGCACGAAGTACCTCGTAGAGCACGATGCCCAATGCGACGGAGACGTTCAACGATTCTGCTCCCCGCACCAAGGGTATGACGACCCGGTCGGCTGCAAGCTGCAAGACCCCCTCGCTCACGCCAGCGGCTTCGCTTCCCACGACGAGTGAAAGCCGGTCCGGCGGCTGGCACCGGTGCAGCGGGATGCCCTCCGTCGCGGTGGCCCATATCGTCGCTCCCTGCCGCCGTGCCCAGCCCTTGAGTTCATCCAACTGCGCCGGCGCCGCCGGCAACTGGAAGCTCGCCCCCACGGCCGCGCGAAGCGCCTTCGGGTTCGAAGAATCTGCGGTTCCCTTGAGCAGAATCGCTCCCCCGGCACCCAACGCGTAGGCAGTCCTGAGAAGCGTTCCCAGGTTACCAGGGTCCTGCACTCCGTCAACGATCAGGACGGGCCCGTGATCGAGCCGGATATCAGCTAGACCCCATACCGGCGGCCGGATGACCGCCAGCACGCCCTGCGACGTTTGCGTATCCGATACCTGTCCGAGTTGTCGCTCCGAGACCTCCTCGATTGGCACCGCGCGAGACGCCAGGTCCCTGAGGAGGTCTCTTCCGCGGGGCGACCTCCCGAGTTCGGTGGTCGCCAACACTCCCCGAATCGGCACGTTCGACGCCAGTGCTTCCTCGATCAGTCGGATGCCTTCGGCGATCGACAGCCGCCTGCGGCGACGGCCACTGCGCTGTTGTAGATTCCGAACGGTCGACATCAAGTTAGCGGACACGCAAGCCACTCCACACGAGCAGGACCATCAGGCATAGGAAGGGTCGGAACCCAGAATGCTTCGGCGGTCTCGATTTTCTGCATCTGCTCCGCGAATAGGACGTCTCCGCAGCGGATGAACGTCGCCCTCACGATCGCCGGGTCCGATTCGGGTGGAGGAGCGGGCATCCAGGCCGACCTGAAAACCTTTCAGCAATTCGGCGTTTTCGGAACCAGCGTTCTGGTGGCCGTCACCGCTCAAAACACCGAGGGCGTCACCGACGTGCATGCGATCCCCCCGTCCGTCGTCAAGGCTCAGATGGCCGCGCTCGCCGAAGACCTGCGGCCCGAGGCCACCAAGACCGGCATGCTCGCGACCGCCGAACTCGTTCGGCTGGTTGCTCAGGGGATCGATCGATACGGGTTTCGAAACTACGTCCTCGATCCAGTCATGGTCGCCACGTCGGGCGACCGGCTCTTGACGCACGAGGCCGAACGCGACGTGGCCTCGTGCCTCATTCCCCTCGCCGCCCTCGTAACACCGAACATCGATGAAGCGGAGATCCTCGTGCGTGCCGAGGTACGCACCACCGACGCGATGACCGAGGCCGGACACGCGTTGCTCACCATGGGCGCCTCGGCCGCCTTGATCAAGGGTGGGCATCTCGACGGAGATCAGGTCACTGACGTGCTCGTTACACCGGACACCGTACGCCGTTTTGGCCGCCCGCGAATCCAGACCACCTCGACTCACGGCACAGGCTGCACGCTTTCAGCAGCCATCGTGGCCGGTCTCGCGCGAGGACGGGACCTCACCATGGCTGTCGAAAGCGCACTCGACTTCGTACATCGAGCGATCCAATCGGCGCCGGGCTTAGGAAAGGGTCACGGGCCACTCAATCACCTCGTTCCCGCTCCGAGTTGACTCCGCCCACTTCGCTCCCATTTACGCGCAGTTCTCAAGGAGATTCGAGAGCATGAACGCCGCGTACCTGCACCTGATCTTAAACCACTTCCCGATCATCGGCATCACGGGAGGGATTCTGATATCGGCCTTCGGGTTGCTGCAGCGAAACGAGGAGCTCAAACGCCTGGGACTGACGATTTATGTTTTGGTAGCCTTGCTATCGATTCCGGTCTACCTGTCCGGGGAACCAGCCGAGGAAATCATCGAGGATATGCCGGAGGTTTCGCACGACCGTATCGAAGAGCACGAGGAGTCGGGACTCTTCGCGATCATCGGGACCGGCACGTTGGGAGCGGCCGCGCTGGCAGGACTCGTCTTAGGGCGAGTTGGCAGCTCGAAAGCTCCGGCGGTTTCGACGCTCGCCTTCGTCATGGCGATCGTCTGCGCCGGTATTCTCGCCCGAACCGCCTTACTCGGCGGCAGGATTCGTCACCCCGAGACTCGGCCCGAATTCGGCGCCCCGGAGGCAGTCGGCCTAGCGCCTATCCCGGATCCGGACCGGCCAGTGAAGGGGGGCTTCACGATCCTCCTGCTGTCGCCTGGGACGTTCAGGAGGCGAGGTTACGGTCCTGAAAGGCCTCGTCGTCCGTTACCTCCCGCACGACGTGGCCGCGCAACCAGCGTGGGAACGTGATCTTCGCGGACTCCGAGCGCGCTTCGACCCGAGCGAGGGTCAGATCGCGCCCGTCGTACCGATCGATATGCCAGACACGTGACCGGTGGGGGAGGTGAAACCGAATCTTACGGGTCCGTTGGCCCACGGTCAGCGGCCAGAGGGCATCGAACACCGCCTGCGTCGTCTCTTCGCTGATCTGTTCTGCCTGGTGCCCTAGGCCCGGGTTGATCGTGCGGCGATATCGCACACCCCCGTCCTTGCGAATCAGGCCGATCCACTCGTCGAACTCGGTGCCCGGCACCCATCCCAGCTCCATGCTGGTCGCCGCCTCCGCAGCGAGACTCTCCGGAGACCCGCTCAGCAGGAACGTGCGGGTAACGGTGTGGTGCAGGCTTCTCGTGCGCGCGACGCTCGCGCCGAACGCGTCGACTTGCTCCAGGAACTGCTGTGCATTGCCATCCAACCAGTCGGCCTCGGCCCGCGCGAACAGTTCATGGGAACGAGCCCGAATCAACTGCCCGAGCGCGATCAGCCCAGTCCGCTCGTCGCGGCGGTGCGCGGTGCGCCAGCGTTTCGCCTCGGGCTGGCTCGCCAGCGCGAGCGCGTGCAATTGGCGCGCCCGCTGCACCGCCGCCACCTCGACTCCCAGGGAGACCTCTTCGGCCAGGACCTGCAGGTCGCGGAGATCCCCGAGCAGATCCTGGATCTCCTTGAGGCGCTTGACCAGCGCCTTTGCGCGTTTGCGCCGCAGCGCCAGGGGCTCGATGAGGTACCGGAGCCGTTTTGCTGTAATGCGCGCTTGGTGCGCTTCCTCTTTCTGACCGGACGCCTGAACCGCGAGGAGGCGACCGCTCAGCAGCGCGGCCTCGCGCCGGATCAGGTCTCCGGTCGCCTCCCTCAACTGAGCGGGTGGGTGATCGCCGCCAGAACCATCCGGGAGGACCCGGCTGAGCCGGTCCTGCAGCTTGTCGGCGATCCGGTCGAAGCGCTGGCCCACGTCGAGTGTCGCGGCGTCACGCGTCTCTCTCTCCCTCTCCTCCAGTCGATGGATCATCCAGTTGAGCCCGATGCGCTCCCGAGGCTGGAGGTTGGCCTCCTGAGCCCTGAGCCATTCGAGCTGGACTTCGAGGTCGCGGCCGGGGTTGGTGGCCGCCGTGAGCGCCCGAAGCCGGCGCCGCATCCGCTTGGGCGCGGCACCCCTCAAGTACGGCCGATACGCGCGGCAGCAGCTTCGCAAGCGACGAAGCCCGACTCGAAAGTCGTGTAGCGCCTCCCCATCCTCCCGCTTGCCGAGCCGCTGGCGCGCCAGAAATGCTTCATCGATGTAGTGCTGCGCCAACAACCGTACCCCTTCTTCGGGGGAACGTCGGAAGAGATCGGCTGGCAGGCCCCGCATGGCTAGGCAAGCCCCCGGAGGTGCCGCGGCGCCAGTGCCCATTCGAGTACGGCACCTCCAGCGGAGGGTTCGTGATCCACGTCCAGCAGGCAAGCGCCGCCTTTCTTGAACCCCACGAACGACGACGCCGCACCCGAAAGCAGGAAACTCGCGAGGTGTCCCAGAGCCGGCTCGTGCCCAACCGCCGCGACGATTCCGTCATCTGGTAGGCGCCGGAGCCAGGTGAGTACATCGTCTGGACGGCAATCAGGGGACAGCGAAGGTACTTCTTCGATCGGCAAGTCCCCGTAGGCAGAGGCAACGATTTCAGCCGTCTCAAACGCGCGAACGAGAGGACTCGAGGCGACCGTGTCGATCGTCGGGACCGTTCTCTTGAGGCCGGCCGCGGCCCGCGCCATCTTCTCCCTCCCGGAGTCCGTCAGCGGGCGCAGGCTGTCATCGATGCCTTTGGGAGCGTAATTCGCGCGGTCGGCTGCCGGGGCATGGCGGATAAGTAGCAGCTTCATGCCGACCTCGTTGACGGCTTGTCGGGCTTCCCCGCTCCGGTCGTTTCTTCCCGACCCCGGGACACCACCGAGCCGCCGACCTTGCGGCGTTTCGCATCGGCCCCTCCCGGCGAGATGCCTCGCAACGGCCGGCTCGCGGGCCGCCGGCCACGACGCGGATGCATCAAGCGCCCCTCAGGGTAGCGCCACACAAACCTCAGATCACCGTCGAACGCCCTCGCGAACAAGTCAGACTTCCGTTTGGCATCTTGCAGTTCGACCTGCGGCTCCGAGGGGGCCTCGAGCACCAGACGCAACCGGCCGGCGCGACGCTCGACCCGGAGCCCGGTTACCAGGCGCGAATGCGTGCGGTCCAGTCCGTCGGCGACGCGGAGGATCCCACTCAGCTGGCGGATCAGACGGCGATCCTCACTGGACGTCCGCGCGAGGTTCGTGTGCGACTTCTTCGGGAAGGCGCGGCGATGGTATCGGGCAACGTTCGCGATCAGCTCGACCTCACGAGCCGAAAACGACGGCAGGTCGCCGTGCATGATGAGGTGGTACGCGTGTTTGTGGTGTTTCGAATGGCTAATGAGGTAGCCGATGTCATGCAGCAGAGCGGCGGCTTCCAGCACCTCACGGCCCTCCACCCGCAGGTCGTAGAGCGGTTGGAGTCCGTCGAACATCTCGACAGCGAGCTTGGCAACGTGCCCGCAATGCCGCTCGTTCGAGCGGCACTTGCGGGCAAAGATCCGAATCCACTCCATCCGGTCCCCTGTCTGCACGCGAGCGGCTCGCCGATGGCCCGGGAGTTCCGCGATCATCGTCTGCAACAGCCCGTCTCGAACGCCGCGGTCGTTCACATGGATCTGCTGCGTACCGAGGCGCCTCGCCAGCCGTGCAATCACGGCCACTCCGGCCACGATGATGTCGGCACGGTTGGGGCTGAGTCCGGGAATCTGCCGGCGCTCTTCCAAGGGGGCTTCGCGTAGCCGATCGAGCAAGTGAACGAGCTCGGCCCGTGTCAGGACGTATCCCTGCACGGGACCGACGCGGCCCTCCCGTTGGAACTGGGCCATGGTGGCGAGCGCCGTGAACGTGCCCCCGCTCCCGACCATGATCTCAGCCGTGAACGGGGGGCGGCCCAGCTCCACTTTGATGCCCTGATCGATTTCTTTGATCAACTGCTTCCAATGCTTGGAACGGAGTGGGTCCGACCGGATGAGACGCTCGGTCACTCGAACGGCACCGAGCGGGAGGGAATGAAGCTGGTCGATGACGGTCCCCGCGGCGAGAACGACCTCGACGCTTCCACCGCCGATGTCCACGACCGCGGTCGCGCGACCCTCGAGATTCACGTGCCTGCTCGCGCTCCGGAACGCGAGCCGGGCCTCGTCGTCGGATGAGATCACCTCGATTCGCACCTTATGCCGCCGCCGCACGTCCCGGAGGAACCCCCGCCCATTCTTCGCTTCTCGGACCGCGCTGGTGGCGATGGCGCGGATGCCGGTGACCTCAAATCCGTCGATGATCGCCTTCATCTTGCCGATCGCGGCCAGGGCCCGCTCGATCGCGCCCGCCGAGAGCCGCCCCGTGCGGTCCACACCCTCCCCGAGCCGCACGTTCTCCCGCTCCTCGTCCAGGATGCGGTACGTGCCGCCGCTCTCAACCTCGGCCACCACCAACCGTATGGTGTTCGTGCCGACGTCTATCGCCGCCAGACGGGGGCGTTGGTGGGCCTCTCGCTCAGCTGCCATGCGTCCTTGTGCTCGCTGTCCGGCCGCCAGGTGAATCCTGCCGCGGCCCCAATCGAAACCTAACGAGTGGGCCTTGGGACGAACCGGATGACCGGTGGCCCCCATCCCGCGATTTGTTTCCTTCAGGATTCCTTCAGCTGACTCGGGCGATTCGCCACCAGTACGGTCAGCCCCGTCCCCGCTAAGATCCCGAGCGCCAACAAGCTGGCGGTGAGCAGGTAGGCCACGAGACCGAGCAAGCTAGCGGCCTCCGCCGTGGCCCATAAAGCGATCGCCCGCGGTAGGTTGGCGCCCCACCATGCCGACGCATCGCCGCCAGCCTCGAGTGGTCGGATACCGCCGCGGATCAGTCGCACCAGCAGCAGCAGCACGACGGCCGTAACCACCGCGGCGGCCACCGAAACCTGGGCGAGATCTGCCAAGGGCGATGTCTGAAGCACGCCGCGAATGCCGAGGCCCACGACGAGAATCAGCAACACCCCGCCCGTGAGGGACGAGTGCAACAAGGTAGCGGCCCGATCAGATGCTGGGATTGTGAAGCAGTCATGATATGCCGGGCGCGGAACCGATTCAAGGACGCGAATACTACCGAGGCGTACCTCCCAACGCCAACGAGCTCGCCCAACGCTGCTACCCTCACCAAGCCAGGCGCTCGAGGAGCCGGCGCACGACGCTTTCGAGCACCCCAGCGACGGCTGTGGCGGCCCGAAGTACTCCTTGGTGCGTCAGCCGTCCTCGGGCCCGGCTTGCGGCCCAGTTGGTGACGACGGAGAGGCCCAGGACCCTGATCTGCCTCGCTCGCGCGATCAAAACCTCGTGAACCGTCGACATACCAACCGCGTCCGCTCCCAGCCGCCGCAGCATCTCGACCTCGGCAGGGGTCTCATAGCACGGCCCAACGACCCCGGCATAGACACCTTCAGAAACCGCGATTCCCGACGCGAGGCCCGTCTCGACCCCCAGGGTTCGGAGCTCCCGATCATACGATGCCGCCAAGGCAGGAAGGGGCGA
The DNA here is from genome assembly GCA_965249575.1 of Gemmatimonadales bacterium. GTDB lineage: Bacteria > Gemmatimonadota > Gemmatimonadetes > Gemmatimonadales > GWC2-71-9. The sequence continues at coordinate 1,180,333 of OZ252244.1, forward strand.
CTCTCCCGGAAGCCTCGGGCCGATCAGGGGGTTCCGAAAGGTGAAATCGATTTGGTCGGCCAGGAGCATGACGCAGGGCGGCCGTAAGCTCGTTGCGATGCCCCCGGCGGCGCTGGCGACGATCGGGATCCGCGCCCCAAGGCTGGAGCGGATTCTCGCCGGCAGTGCGACCCTCGACGGAGCATGGCCCTCGTAAAGATGAAGGCGACCGCGCTGCACGATCGTGGGAACGCCCGATATCTCCCCACTGACGAACTCGCCCGGATGACCGGGCGCCCTCGAGGTCTCGAGGCTCGGGATGCGCTCGAAGGGGAGCACCCGACGGTGGGAAACCGCCTCCGCCAAGCCACCCAGACCCGAGCCCAGAATGATCCCCACGCGTGGCTCCCGGCCATCCAGCCACCCGCTAACCACCCCGACGCTCTTCTCCAACGCCCGGAATTCTCTACCGGCCCCGCCCTACCGCTACGCGTCACTCAGACGAGCAGACCCGCGAGGCTGGCACTCATGAACGCCGCGAGATTGCCACCGATCATGGCCTTTACCCCCAGACGGGCCAGATCACCGCGGCGCTCGGGCGCCATACCGCCGATGCCGCCAAGCTGGATTGCGATCGTGGGGATGTTGGCGAATCCCAGCAGCGCGTAGGCCGCAACGATCGTCGCCCGCGGAGACAGGACCGCCCCAGCACCCAGCATCTCACCGAGTTGGAGGTAAGCGACGAACTCCGTCGCGACGATCTTGATTCCGAGCAGCGATCCCACAGCTCCCGCGTCGGACCACGGGACCCCCATCAGCCAGGCCAACGGGGCGAGTATCCAACCCAGAATGACCTGAAGCGAGAGGTGCGGGAGGCCCGCCAGCGACCCGGCGACGCCGAGCGCGTAATCGACCATCGCGATGAGCGCGATGAACGCGAGCAGCATCGCGGCCACGTTGAGCGCGAGCTTCAGTCCTTCGGACGCCCCGGTAGCGGCCGCATCGATTACGTTGGCCTCGCGCCGCTCGAGCTCAAGGTGAACGGTTCCCTTCGTAACCGGTTCGTCGACCTCCGGAACGAGGATCTTCGAGATCAATAGCGCGGCTGGAGCGTTCATGACCGATGCCGTCAGTAGGTGACCCGCTATGTCCGGGAAGTACGGCGAGAGCATTCCCACATACGCCCCCATCACGCTCCCAGCGATCGTCGCGAACCCCGCCACCATGACCGTGTTTAGCTCCGAGTAGGTCATCTTGCTGACGAATGGCTTGATGAGGAGAGGAGCTTCAGTTGGCCCAACGAAGATGTTCCCCGCAGCCGAGAGGGTCTCGGCACCCGACGTCCCCATGGTGCGCTGCATGGCCCACGCGATCCCTCTCACGATCCACTGCATTACGCCCATGTAGTATAGGATCGCGGACAGCGTGGAAAAGAAGATGATGATCGGCAGCACGCTGAACGCGAAGTACGCACCAGTCGCCGCCCAGGCATCCGGCGCGGCGATCGGTGCCATGTCCGACGGCTGGCCAAGCGGCATGCCGACCGGAACGTTGTTCCGTACCAGGTTGCCGAAAACGAACCGCGCGCCTTGCTCGGTGAAGCCTAGCAGCTGCCTGAACACGCCGCTGGCGCCCGCGAACACGGCCCGCCCGACGCCCGTCTTGAGCACGACCACCCCGAACGCGGCCTGGAGCGCGACGCCCAGCGCCACGAGCCGCCACGAGATGCGTCGGCGGTTGTTGGAGAGGACCCAGGCAATCCCGATCATGGTGGCAAGGCCAACGAGCCCCATGAGCCGCGACCCGAGCGGCGTGTCGAGGCCCTCCCGAGCAGCCGCGAGTTGCTCCGCGGCCAATTGCAGCATCCAAAGCCCGTTCATCGTGCCTCGTCGAGAGGTTGGTTCAGTTCATGTTCCTCATGGGACCGGTATTAGCGGAAGGGGGGAGGAGTCGGAGCCGTGGGACGTCGTGGCCCGACAGCGATCACATCACCGACGTGCAGAACGTACCACGCGGAGGATGGCACCCTCGTCCAGCGAGCCTGACTCCTCGACCGGCCGACCAACACCGTCCGTGACGTATGCCGTTCCACTCCGCAACATGGATGCGAGATCGGGGTCGAAGCTCGTGACGGCGTCGCGGACGCTCGCGCCGGGAGCGACGTGTACCGGTCGCTCGTTGACGAATACGCGGACTCGTGTCACCGCTCTCGATGGAACCGCGGGCTTCGGGGCACTTCAACCGGCTGTCGTAGACGCCGCAGGTACGTCACCAGTGCGTCGATATCGGAGATAGCGGTACGCTCGATCGGAAGGCCCTTCAACATGGTAAAACCGTCTCCGCCCGCCGCGAGGAAATCTGGAACCGCCAGCGTGTAAGTCTCGTTTCGTTTCAACTCGCGCCCACCGGCGAGTCGTACCTGCCTCACTCGACGTCCGGGCGCGCGGGTGGGGTCGTACCACAACTCGAGGCCCGAGACGTGCGCCCGTACCTCGCCCGCGGCGAAAATGTGCTCCAGAGCCGCTAAAAGCGAGTCACGAGACAACGTGAGCTTCACGATCTCATTGCCGAACGGCTGCACGTGGTAGAGCTGGCCGTATGTGACCGACCCCTGCGGGAGATCCGCCCGGATTCCCCCGCTGTTCATGATGGCGACGTCTGCACGGCCGGCGTTCCTGACGCCGTCCGCCACGAGCCTCCCGAGGCCAAATTCCTCACCGCGGTTTCGGCTGGCCGGGAACTTCATGGACACGACCGGCCGGTCTTCGATTTCCCGGGTCAGCCGGCGGTATGTGTCGACGAGGCGCGCCAGGCCCGAATCCGGCCGCACGGCATCAACCCATACGGTTTCGATTTGAGAACGGACCTCGCGCTTCCCGTCCGGGCCGGTGAGGAAGTCCACCACGCCCAAGTTGGTGCCATGCGAGCGAGCCTGAATGATCGGAATCCCGTTGATCACCGTCTCGATCTCGGTGTGGGAGTGCCCACTCACGACGAGATCGACCGAGGCCGAGTCGAGCCCCCGAGCGACATCGACGATCTCGCCCTTGCAACCGCCCTGATCGCAGAATCCACCCGCGTGAGCGAGCACGATCACCAGGTCAGGCTGCTCCGCGCGCACCGCCGGCAGCACCCTCCGGATCGCCTGCGCTCCGTCGGAAAACTCGAGATGCGCGACGTTCATCGGCCGGGTGGACACCGGCGTCGAGGTAGTGGTGAGCCCAATGACGGCCACCCGAAGCCCCGCCCGCTCGAGGAGCTCCCACTCACTCGACCACGGAGGTGCGGCACCGTCTGCCGTTCGAATGTTGGCACTCAGCCACGGATGGCCGCTCTCGGCGAACCGGGTGCGCATGGAGTCCACGCCCCAGTCGAACTCGTGGTTCCCGATGGCCGCCGCGTGGATCTCGAGCGCCTCGAATGCCTCGACCACCGATCGGCCGTGGAAAAAATTCGAGATGGGCGTCCCCTGCCACGCATCTCCTGCGTTGAGCCTCAGGCTGGCGCACGGGCAATCGGCCGCCAGGGAATCCATCCAGGTCTTCAGCGCGGGCGCTCCCCCTACGGCGCGCCCTTCTGACCACGACGGTGTGCGCGGCTCCAGCGCACCGTGGAAATCGTTTGTCGCCAGCACCCGCAACACGACACTGTCACGCGCTGCACTCGGAGATCCTTGAGCTCCGGCGCGCAGCGCCGCCGCCGCGCCCGGGGGGATGATGCGCCACGATCGATCGGGGTAATCAACCGCGCGCAGGAGCTCCCGGCCCCGCACCCCGTTTTCGAGAAGGGATCGAATCGGCTGGCCGCGATCGTACAAGACCGGGAGCCCCGCCAGCAGTGAAAACCCTCCCCGGCCAAAACGCCTGTAGCTATCCAACGCCAACGTGAACGTATCATCGGACCCCACCAGGCTGCCCCGATGGCTGAGCTGTACCAGACGTGACCCGACCGGTCGTGTCAGATCGATTACGTAGTCGACGCCGGCTACGATGTCGACGCCGCGCGGAGGCGCGCCTGAAAGAGAGCGAGTTTCGGTTGGCGTATAGGAAGGAAGAACGGACAGGGCCCGCTCCATGTACGCACGCAGCGTTTCCCCGTCGATGCGGACGGCGGTCAGCGTGCGATCGAAGGGATAGAGGCGAAATACGTCTCGCCGACGGAAGGCTCCTTCGAAGAGCCAGGTGTTGACGGCCGATATCGCCGAGAGCTGTGCGCCGGTTGCGGCGCGCTGCACCTGATGCACGAACTCCACGAACGACGCTTCGCCGACGGTGGCGAACTGCGTTCCCCACACCCCCTCGACGCTGGCGAGCGGTGCCGCCATCCCATTCCGCGCGTCCTCGTGGGTCTGGCTCAATCTCCGGGCGAGCGCCGGATCGGGCTGGGTCCCTCCTACCTTCACCCTGTCGACTCTGGTCCTGGCAACCCGTGGACCGCCCCCATCGGCCCTGAGCCACATGTGCACGACCGCGACGCTCAGTGCACCGGCAGCGGGCTGGACGTATCGAACGCCGTCGATGACCGAGTCTCGTAGCGGACCGTCGGTATGTCCCAGGATGACGAGGTCCGGTTTCGACGTATGTGATGCCAGCTCGCGCGCGACGTTCTCGGTCCCGACTCCGAGCGTATCATTCAGCCAGTCCCAGCGGCGATCCACCCCGCTGGACATCAGGACGACCTTCAAGTCGACGCCCAGTTCGTCGAGCGCCTGGAGGCTCCCCTCCGCTGCGGGCCGCATGGGCGTGATGCCCACCTCTCGACCCACTTCTGGCGTCCAATCCATGACCCGCGACGTCGTAAAACCGGTGACGCCAACCGCGACGCCGGACCGCTCGAGGACGGCATATGGTTGATAGAGCAGGGTGTCGTAGGTCTCTCGCCGACGATTGATGTTTCCGGAAACGATTGGGAGCGGTGCATCGGTGATCGCGCGGACGATGGCATCGAACCCGAACAGGAAATCGCGGTCTCCGAGGGTGACCGCGTCATAGCCGATGCCGCTGAGGGCGTCGACGATGGGGCTGGGGCCTGGTGAGCGCGAGTTCAGGAAGTACCACGCCACGGAGTCGCCGTGCAATGCGTTGCCGGCGTCGAGGAGCACGACGCGCCGGGGGTGAGCCCTGCGAAGGGAGTCGACCACAGTGGCGACTCTACCCAGTCCCCACTGCGCCTCGCGGTCGGCCAGATAGTCCCAACCTACAACCCGCCCCCGTACATCCGCCGTGGCGACGATGACGACGTGAGACATGGTCTGCGCCGTACCGTTGCCCGGCGCACCTACCCCAGCGAGAGTCGAGACGAAAAGGGCGAGCACGCGTCGCATCGATACGCAATCTGGGAGAGGCGGGTACGTGACGCAATCATGATCCGGCCACCGGGTGCCGCTTCGGGGTTGCGATTGGACAAGCACGTTTGAGACTGAATCTCCGTGATCGCCTCGGGAGCCGGTGCTCTGCCTGGGTTCGTGGCGGCAACATATATTCGCGTTGGCCATGCCATACCGCATTCTCGTAGTCGACGACGAGTGTCCATCACGGATCCTCCGGGGGCTGATGCATAGCCCATCGCGTCCTTAACCTGGATCCTGCTCCGGAGGAATACGAGAGCACGGAAATCGCTGACTCCCTGCTGGACTTCCAGTGGTGGGCAGTCACCGACGGTGAGAAGGACGCCCCGAACCTCGGCTGCGCGCCGATTCCGAGCCAGCTGACCCGCTGGATTGCGGACCGGCTTTCGACCCTCACGGCCCAGCCGGTTTATCTTGCTCGGGTCGCGACGGCCGGAGCCGGATTACCTCGGAGGCACAATGACTAACGGTCGCCTGGGCCGAGTCTTGGCGGGTTCGTTCCGCTTGCTCATCCTCGCCCAGTTGACGCCCTCGGGGGCTACCGCGCAGTCGCCGGAAGTACGCGTGCAAGGCCGCTTACAGGTCCACTACCGGTACAGCGCCGGCGAGGCGACGTCGAATTACGACGCGGACGCCGTCAACAACGGCTTTGACGTGCGCCGACTGCGCATCCGGACGAGCGTGCGGCTGCGTGACAACGTCAACCTCATGATCCAGCCGAGCTTCGAGATGGGCAAGCTGCGCATGCGCGATGCCTATATGCGCGTCGGAATCGGGGAATACGTTCGGATCACCCTGGGCCAGGAGAAGTCCCCTTTTCAGCGCTACGAGCTTACCAGCTCGAACAGCCTCCCGTCCATCGAGCGGGGCCTACGCATCCGCGGGCTCAGCGGATTCGAAGCACTGAATGACGTACTCGTCAACAACGGATACGGCTCACACGATATCGGCGCGTTTCTCGACGTGGCAAGCCCCGACGGCCGCTTCACCGTAAGGGGCGGCGTTCAGAACGGTTCCCGCGAGAGCGCGAGCGACGTCAACAATGCCAAGAGCTTCTTCGGGCGGGTCACCGCCACCGTCCTCGCCGACTCGGACGGCGAGCCACTCGTGCGAATCGGAGGGTCGATTGCTGCCCGTGACCGAGCGATCTGCTCGGTCTGTACCGGCAGTATCGCGTTCCATCCGGATTCCTCGTGGTATACGACCGCGTTCGGCGCCGACCTGGAGATCGGCGGCTTTCGAGGCGGGCCGCATGTCGTTGCGGACTTCGCGACGGGAGACATCGTACCGCTGGCGCTCCGGGTGAACGATGGACGGAATACGGGGAACGTGACGAGCAGCACCCCGGGAAACTCCGCCAAGTTCTGGGGCGTCCACGCCGTCGCGTCCTACCACATCGTCACGACGGGCAGCGACCGGCGGTTGGTCACCATGGTCGAGCCAGCGTTCCGCGTCGACGTCACGAACACCGACACACGGACCCCGAACACCACGAGCATCCTCCTCACTCCGGTTGTCAACGTTCACTTCAGCCGGTCTGCCGTACTCCGTGCCGGCGTCGACGTGTTTCTCTACGACGACGCGGCCGGCGCTCGTCAGACGGCCGGCGAGTTGAAGGTCGCTTGGCAGGCGAGCTTCTGAGATCTCACGAGGGACCCGGCTCAGAAGAGGACCCGCCGCTCCGCCATCGCCGGCCCAGCGGGTCGCAGACCTCGCCACCAACATCTGTGAGGACGTGGTATTCCTCGTGGAGGGGAAGACGATCAAACATCACGCGGAGGAGAGCCAGACGACACAGGCCGGCTAACCGCTGAGAGACGGTCCCGTCTCTCACTACCCTCCCGCCGGCGGCCTTGCCCTGAGTGGACGCCGATGCGCGGCCAGCAACTCGGGCTTTGCGAACGCCTTGATGAGTGCGACGCCCGCGACGAAACCGCCCACATGGGCCATGAAGGCCACGCCGCCGCCCTCCCCCCCGGTGCCCGCTAGCATCGGGATCCCGCCCACGACCTGTAGCAAGGCCCAGTAGAGCAGCATGAGGTACGCCGGTACGGCAACGGTCGTCACAAAGAATCCGAGGAACAGGAGCATGTGCACGCGCACCCGCGGGTACAGGACCAAGTAGGCACCCATAACACCGCTGATTGCGCCCGAAGCTCCAACCATCGGCACCGCCGATTCGGGACGGACCAGAATCTGCGCCAGCGCCGCCAGGATCCCGCACAACAGGTAAAACCCCACGAATCGCGCGTGTCCCATCGAGTCTTCGATGTTGTTGCCGAAGACCCAGAGAAACCACATGTTCCCGATCAGGTGGAACCACCCCCCGTGGAGGAAAATCGAAGACAGCACGGTGTACCACGGCGCGGGGGCACTCAGCACGCACGAGAGACCGGGGCCGATGGGCACTCGAGTGCCCATTGGAACCCGTTGGAGCAGCTCGGCCGGTATCGCTCCGAGCTCGCACACCGATCGCGAAAAGGTCGGCTGTAGTCCAGCCCCCTGCACGAACAGCCACACCGCGCTGGTGGCGGCGATGAGCCCCAGGGTCACGATCGGGGTCAGGTTGGTGGGGTTATCGTCTCGGTAGGGAAACATCGCTGCAAACTAACCGCTCTCACCCGGGCGGGCCCATCCCCGGCGAGGCGGCAGCCGTCGGTACCAGGTCGTGTGCCGGAGATTAGTGGCCCGAGACAACGGTAAACGCAAGTGGTATAATGAGATGCAGATAGATCACCCCTCGCTAGATTCCTGCCAAATTGGCACCTATTCGTGGTACGTGCCTTGCGTTTGCGACCGGGGAGCGATTCTACACATCTGTCATCTCAGGTAAGGAGCTCGCCACAATGGGGCAGAAAGTCATTGGCATCGATTTGGGCACGACCAACTCCGTGGTCTCGGTCATGGAGGGTGGTGACCCTGTTGTCATTCCCAACTCCGAAGGGGGTCGTACGACCCCTTCCGTGGTCGCGTTCACAAAGGATGGGGAGCGGCTCGTCGGGCAAGTGGCGAAGCGACAGGCGGTCACCAACCCCCAGAACACGGTCTTTTCGATAAAGCGCTTCATGGGCCGGCGCGTGTCGGAGGTCTCCGAGGAGTCGAAACGCGTCCCGTACAAAGTCTCGTCTGGGAAGAACGACCTCGCTTCGGTCGACATCCAGGGGAAGACGTACACGCCCCCCGAGATCTCCGCGATGATCCTGCAGAAGATGCGGCAGACTGCGGAGGACTACCTGGGCTACAAGGTCGAGAAGGCGGTGGTCACGGTTCCGGCCTATTTCAACGACTCGCAGCGCCAAGCCACCAAAGACGCCGGCCGCATTGCCGGCCTCGAGGTGCTCCGGATCATCAACGAGCCTACGGCGGCCGCGCTGGCGTACGGTTTGGAGAAGAAAAAAGAGGAGAAGATCGCGGTGTTCGACCTCGGAGGCGGGACGTACGACATCTCGATCCTCGAGCTTGCCGAGGGTGTTTTCGAGGTCAAGAGCACGAACGGCGACACCCACCTTGGCGGTGACGACTTCGACCAGCGCATCATCGAATGGCTCGTCGCCGAATTCAAGAAAGACCAGGGGATCGACCTCTCCAAGGACCCGATGGCGATTCAGCGGCTCAAGGAAGCAGCTGAAAAGGCCAAGATGGAGCTATCGACCGCGATGCAGACCGAAATCAACCTGCCGTTCATTACGGCAGATCAGTCCGGTCCCAAGCACCTGAACATCACGCTCGCGCGGTCGAAGCTCGAGCAGTTGGTGGACGACCTGGTCCAACGCACGCTTCCGCCGATGAAACAGGCGCTGAAGGATGCCGGGCTGCAACCGGCCGACATCAACGAGGTGATCCTGGTCGGCGGATCCACCCGCATGCCGAAGGTCCAGGAGATCGTCAAAGGGTTCTTCGAGCGAGAGCCGCACAAGGGCGTCAACCCCGACGAAGTGGTCGCCATCGGTGCGGCAATCCAGGGCGGGGTGCTGGCCGGGGACGTAAAGGACGTGCTTCTGCTCGACGTGACACCGCTCTCCCTCGGGATCGAGACCCTGGGCGGAGTTACCACGGTTCTGATCTCGCGGAACACGACCATCCCGACCAAGAAATCGGAGGTCTTTTCCACGGCGGAGGACAGCCAGACCACCGTCGAGATCCACGTGTTACAAGGCGAGCGGGAGATGGCAATCGACAACCGCACCATTGGCCGATTCCAGCTCACCGGAATTCCGCCGGCGCCTCGCGGCATGCCACAGATCGAGGTGACGTTCGACATCGATGCCAACGGGATCCTCCACGTGTCCGCCAAGGACAAGGCGACCGGCAAGGAGCAAAAGATCCGTATCGAGGCATCGAGTGGTTTGTCGGAACAGGAGATCGAGAAGATGGTCGGCGCGGCCTCCGAGCATGCCGAAGAGGACAAGAAGCGGCGGGAGGAGATCGAACATCGGAACCGCTTGGACGCCATGGTTTACGAAGTGGAGAAGAACAGCAAGGAATGGGCGGACCGCCTGGAAAGCAGCCAAAAGGAGCGGCTGGATGCGGCGGTGGATTCAGCCAAGAAGGCGCTCCGTTCTGGAGCGAAGGGCGAGATCGATGCCGCCCTGGAGGAGTTGTCGCAGGCCTATTCGGCCGCCGGCGCCTCGCTCTACGAGGCGACTCAGGCGCAAGAGCAAGAGCAGGAGCAGGCCGCCGGCTCGGAGGCCCCAGATGGGGAGGCCAAGGCAGACTCGAAACCCGAGGACGTCGTCGAGGCCGACTACGAGATCGTGGACGAGCAGAAATCGTAACGTCAACGGTCGATTGCCGAGCCCCAACCCGGAGCGAACTCCGCTTCGGGCGTCGGTTACTGACTATCGAGGAATGACATGACCAGCAAGCAGGACGCATCCACGACACGCACTCGCGCTTGGACGCGGTTCGGATTATTGCTAGCGCTCACGCTTGTCCTAGGCGTTGGACTGGCCTGGACCGTTTACATGCCGACGCACTCCGAGGCTCAGCAACGCGTCGTGGCTTCGCTTCAGGCCACCGCTCCGGCGCCGGTGGCCGAGCCGACCGCTCTGACCCATTGGAACGACGCCTTTACGGCGGCCGCGGAAGCCGTGCGGCCCGCGGTTGTTTTCATCCGTGCCGAAACCCGTGAAGAGGCCACTGCGCAGCGTCGGTCACCGTCGCCGTTCTGGTTCGACGTTCCGGACGACCGATCCCCGCGGCGGCGCCAGGGATCGGGGAGCGGCTTCATCATCTCTCCCGACGGGTACATCTTCACGAATAATCACGTCGTGGAGGGCACGACGAAGCTCGAGGTGTTGCTGTTCGACCGGCGGGAGTTCCCGGCAAAGGTCGTGGGGCGCGATCCCGATACCGACGTGGCGGTGATCAAGATCGATGCGGAGGACCTTCCAGCCGTCTCGTTCGGCGATTCCGATTCGGTCCGCGTAGGCGAATGGGTGCTCGCCGTCGGGAACCCACTGGGCGAACAGTTCTCGTTTACAGTCACCGCCGGCATCGTGAGCGCCAAGGGCCGGCGGCTCGGCCTTTCGGGACAGACCCAGTACCGCATTCACGATTTCATCCAGACAGACGCGGCGATCAACCGTGGAAACTCGGGCGGGCCACTCGTCAACGCCCGGGGTCAGGTGATCGGAATCAACTCTGCCATCGCGAGCGAGACGGGGTTCTACCAGGGATACGGATTCGCCATCCCGAGCAGCCTCGCCCGCACCGTGGGGCAACAGCTCATTTCGAAGGGGAAGGTCACGCGTGCAGTTCTCGGGATCTCCATCCGGCCCATCGAACCCGAGGACGCGGCGTACGTCGGCCTGGATTCCATTCGAGGCGTTGTGGTGCAGGATTTCTCTGGGCGGGACAGTCCGGCGCGGCGCGCCGGCCTCGAGCCCGGGGACGTGATTGTCGCCCTCGATGGAGAGACCATTACCTCCGTCGCGCAGTTGCAGCAGGCGGTCCGCTTCAAGACACCTGGCGAGGAAGTCAGAGTTACCGTCCAACGGCAGGGCGGGGAGCAGGCGAAGTATGGCGTGCGCCTCATGTCCGCGCCCGATGACAACGAGCGGGTAGCATCGGGCGCCGCGCGGCCCGATCCATCGGACGGAAGCGAGAGCTACCAACAGAAGCTCGGCATCAATGTCCGAGAGCTGGACGAAGCCGAAGCCAGCCGTCAGCAACTTTCCGGGGAGAACGTCGGGCTGGTCGTGACGCACGTCGATCCGGATGGTCCCTCGGAGGGCAAGCTGCTACCCCAGCGAGACCCGAACGGAACGGACATCATCACGCACATAAACAACAGGCGGGTTCGAACCCTCTCGGAACTGAACTCGGCGCTTGCACGCGTCGCGTCGGGCGAGATCGTATCGCTCAGGACCGTTCTCCGTGCGCGGAGCGGGAGCCTTTCCCGTGTCGTACGCATTCGGGTAGGCGGACCGTAGGTCGTACGGCATCGGATAAGACGCGCCCGGCCGCCAGGTCGGGCGCGTTTTCTTGACCGGATCGATTAGTGCGGCAACCGACAGGCGCGCCCTCGCGTGATCTGCGACGAGCAATATATTGGATCCTGGTTGCTTCCCTTGGGCAGGGCGACTTCCGCCAAAGGAGCGGCGATGGACTTTCAGAGGATCCTGCGGGAAGGACTCGTGGCAGGCTTGATCGGTGCAGCTTCAGTTGCGGTCTGGTTTCTCCTTGTGGACGTGGTAGCGGGACAGCCGTTGTTCACGCCGGCCATGCTCGGCGATGCGGTGTTCTGGGGAGAGCGGAACCCCGACACTGTCGATGTCACGTTCGCCCGGGTGATCGCCTACACGATGCTTCACTTCGTGGCGTTTGGGGTCGTGGGAATGATCGCGGCGTTGATGGCCCACGAGGTTGAGCGCTTCCCGACCACGCTCTTCATCGGCGTGGTCTTCTTTGCGGTGTTCGAGGTCGGGTTCTACATCGTCGTTGCAATCATGGCGAGTCCGCTCCTGGGCGCGTTGGCATGGTGGAACGTCGCGATCGGCAACGCCATTGCCGCCTTGGGAATGGGCTACTACCTGTGGCGCATGCACCCGAAGCTGCGGGAGAAGCTCGCGACGCACCCCCTGGGCGAGCCGGCGGAGGAGCCCATCGTCGCGCCACCCCAGCCGCCGGTGGAGAACCGCTAGGCAGAACGCGGTTCGTCGGAGCCGGCAGCGGGTTCAGGCCGGCGTTCGATCGGCAACGGCCCCTCGTCCGCGGGCCGTTGTCCTTCCTGGGCGGCCCATCGGAACCAGACGATCGTCATGGCCGCCCACACGACCAGCATACCAGGGACCCACATGATCAGCCCCCCGATACGCTGATCCTCGAGCGGCGTGAGCGGAAGCACCCGCGGGGCCTGAACGTACCACAGATACAATGGCCGCTCCGCCAACGTGATGAGGGCGCCAACGAGAGCCATCGGCAGGCCGAGTGCGAACAAATAGATGAGTTGGCCCGCAAACGGGAGGCGGGGGTACTTGCCCGTGGGACTCAGAATGGGCCACCACCCCAACGTCGCGGCGGCCGTCAGTGAGATATGCATGCCGATGTGCACGTCGTGATCCACCATCGCCGCATCATAGGCAAATGGGAAATGCCACAACGCCAGCACGCCGCTCGCTACACCAAACGTGACGACCGGCTTCGTGAGGAATCGCGCGACTGTGTCGATCACTCGCGAGCGGGTTAGCCACTCGACCACCCAGCCCGGCGTGCCGAGCAGAAGACAGACGGGAACGGCGTAGGTGAACAGCAGCGGGTGCTGGACCATGTGCGCGCTAAAGAGGTAACGGTCGCTCAGATCGTGCAACGGGCCGTTGAGCGCCACGACGAGGATGGCGAACGCCCCGCCCAGAAAAGCGACCTGCCGCCACGACGCACGGCGCTTCAGCCGGCGCCCAAGCGCGCCGATGAGGAGTGCGTAACATCCCGCGATCGTGGCGATCCCCGCCAGAGCGCTGGGATACCACTTCCAGAATGTCCATCGGAACGGCTCGGCCAGTGCGAGATCCACTGCGGTCATCATCGACGGCGCGTAATCACCCCAACGAGAACGCCCCCAACAGGAAGAGCAACGCGATGATCACGGCCGTCGCGATGAGCAGCGGAAGGGCGAACACGAACGTGAAAAGCTTGTGGTCGCTCTTGAGGTGCATGTAGAACATGACGACCAGCGCGAACTTCCCGGCAGACAGGAGAAGCAAAGTCGGCGCGAGCAGCGGCGCGAACGCGGGGACGTAGAATACCCCGACCTCGACGAACGTGATTACAGCGAGCACAGCCGCGACGGCCAGGTATGTCCCGGTCGAGGGGTGCTGATGCTCTGACGCGCTCGATTGATCCGTCATTTCGGCGTGGTCTGAATGAGGTACACGACGGTGAAGATCACGATCCAGACGACGTCGACGAAGTGCCAGTATAATCCGGCGATCTCGACGTTCAGGGCCTTCTCCGGACCGAGCCGCCCCCCAACCACCAGCACCAAGAGAGTGAGCAGCCACACGACCCCGACGAATACGTGTGCCCCATGGAACCCGGTCAGGGTGAAGAAAGTGGAGCCAAAGAGATTCGTCGTGATGGTGAGCCCTTCGCTCACGAAATGGGTGAACTCGTAGACCTGAAACCCCAAGAACACGAGTCCGAGTCCCGCGGTTGTCATGAGCCACACCGGAGCCCACACCCGGTCGCCCCGCCGGACGGCCGCAAGCGCCAAGACCATTGCCAGGCTCGACATCAGGAGATCGAAAGTGCTGACTGACGTCAGCGGAATGTTGAGAATCTCGTGAGTCGTCGGGCCCGTGACGCTGCGTCCCTCGTAGGCGAGGTACGTGACGATGAGCGAGCCGAACAGCAGGCACTCTGAGCCGATGAACGTCCAGAACGCGATCTTGCGCGAATCGAGCCCGGTACTCGTATGGTGCGCAGTCGCGGCGTGGGTCATCGTCACACCTCGAAGGGCTCGAAGGCCCAGCCGTAGACGCTCGCCACCAGCAAAGCGGCCCCGGTTAGCGCGACCCAGAGCGACTGCACGAGCCCGCCCGTCGCCACGAGGATGACCGCCACCGCTGCGAGGATCGGCCAGTACGAGCCTTCAGGCACGTGGATCGGCGCGGGAGGCTCGGGCGGAATGGCCTTCATGTGGGTCCTGGACCAGCCCGGCAGGCGGCTCACGACCTGCGGGATGACCGTGAAGTTGTAGACCGGCGGCGGGGAGGGGATGGTCCATTCGAGAGTCGCTCCTCCCCATGGGTCGGGCCCTGCGACTTGGCCGCGCCGTAGCGACCACAGGGCATTGGCGACGAAGATCAGCGCCGAGACGCCGATGATTAACGAGCCCACGGTAGAGACGAGGTTCAAATCGCCAAGGCCCAGCTCCGGCCCGTACGTATAGACTCTCCGTGGCATTCCCAGCATGCCAATAAAGTGCATCGGGAAGAACGTGAGGTTCATCCCGATGAAGTTGAGCCAGAAGTGCCACTTACCCATGGGCTCGTTCAGGAGCTTGCCCGTGATCTTCGGCCACCAGTAGTAGATCCCCGAGAACAGACCGAAGATCGCTCCACCGAACAGCACGTAATGGAAATGCGCGACGACGAAGTAAGTATCGGTCTGCTGCAGATCGGTGGGCGCGGACGCGTGCATGACCCCTGACAGCCCGCCGATGATGAACATCGACACGAACCCGACCGCGAACAGCATCGCCGAGCTGAACCGAATCTGGCCGCCCCACATGGTGGCGATCCAGTTGAAGATCTTCACGCCGGTGGGAATGGCAATGAGCATCGTGGCCGCAGAGAAGACCGAATCGGCTATCGGCCCCAGGCCGACCGAGAACATGTGATGGCTCCACACGCCCCACCCCATGACGCCGATGAGGACGCCCGAATAAACCACCACGGCATACCCGAACAGTGGCTTACGCGAGAACGTCGGCAGCACCTCCGAGACGATCCCCATCGTCGGCAGTATCAGGATGTAGACCTCCGGGTGGCCGAAGAGCCAGAAGAGATGTTGCCAAAGTAACAGATCTCCACCCGCGGCCACCGAGTAGAACGTCGTGCCGAAGAGACGGTCGAAGGTCAGAAAGACCAAGGCGATCGTAAGGACTGGAAACGCCGTGACAACGATGAACTGCGTGATGAGCGCCATCCACGTGAACACGGGTAACCGCATCATGGACATGCCGGGAGCGCGCAAATTGATGATGGTCGTGATGAAGTTGAACCCCGCCGCAAGCGACGCGACGCCAAGCACCTGCAGTCCGATGGCCCAGAAATCGATGCCGAGGCCGGGAGAATACTGCTTCGCCGTCAGGTTCAGGTAGCCGAACCAGCCACCGTCCGGGGCGGCCCCAACGAGAAAGCTCGCGTTCAAGAAGAGCCCGCCAAACAAGAACACCCAATAACTGAACGCATTGAGTCGCGGGAACGCGACGTCTCGCGCCCCGATCTGGAGCGGCACGATGTAATTGAAGAATGCTGCGGACAACGGCATGATGGCGAGGAACACCATCGTCGTACCGTGCATGGTAAACAACTGATTGTATGCTTCGGCCGAGAGCAGCGTATTATCCGGCGCGCCGAGCTGCAGCCGGAGAAGCAGGGCCTCGAGGCCGCCGATGAGAAAGAATGCAAAAGCGGAGACACCGTACAGGATACCGATCCGCTTGTGATCGGTCGTGACGATCCAGGACCAGAATCCGCTAGGGGCCGGCGGCTGGCTCGTGCCTACGTTTTGGGCGTCGATCGCGTGGCTTCCCATCCCCGCGACCCTACGTCTTGCTGAGGAGGTACGCGACGAGTGCCGCGACCTCCTCCTCAGTGAGATCGATGTCGGGCATGAGGCTGCCAGGCTTGACGCCGACGGGGTCTACCAGCCAGCGCCTCAGGCCCTCAGCGGTATTCGGAAGAATGCCCGACGCGATGGTGGTGCGAGACCCGACGTGGGACAGACTCGGACCCAGCTCGCCAGCAGACATGCCATCCATGGTGTGGCAGACGATGCAGGAGTGGTTCGCGGGAGTCCGAATCTTCCGAAACGCTTCTTCACCCTGACGAGCCAGGTCGCTTTCCGGATCGATCGGCGGCGGCGGCCCCTGCTGATTGGCGACCCAAGCCTCGAACGCGGCCGAATCGTCCACGAACACCCGGAGCCGCATGTTCGCATGCGACGCGCCGCAGAACTCGGCGCACTGGCCGAGATACATCCCAACGGAATCGGGAGTGAACGCCAACCGGTTTGTACGGCCGGCGATGGCATCCCGCTTTCCGCCGAGCTGAGGCGCCCAAAAACTATGGATCACGTCGGCGGATGTGATGGACAAGCCAACGGGTCGTCCCTGCAGCAAGTGGAGTTCGTTGGCGGTAACGATCTCCAAGTCCGGATACCGGTACTCCCACCACCACTGGTGGCCGACCACTTCGACGATGAGAGCACCCTCATCGGGAGTCCCATCCGTCGCGAAGATGGTCTGAACCGTTGGAACTGCGATGAACACCAGGATGACGGCTGGAGCGAGCGTCCAGCCGACCTCCAACAGGGTGTTGCCGTGAACCCGCTCGGGGGGTGGCTGACCCGGGCGTGCGCGAAACCGGATGATCGCGTAAACAAGTAAGGACTCGACGACGACGAAAACCCCGACCGCCCACCAGAAAATCGTGAGGTACAGCTCCTCGAGCTCGACGCCGAGGTCTGATGTCGTAGAAAAGGTCGATTGGGGGAAGGGACCGGCACAGGCCTGCGCAACCATCACGAGAGCGAGGATGACGGGCAACGCCTTCCTTGCACCAGATATGCCGAGCGGCGGGGCGCTCGTCATTCCCTGCAAGACGCGAGGCTCGAGACTGAAGCGACCGTACGCCGACCCGGCATCGCGCGTATGGTAGCACAGCCAATCGTGCCGGTCAACGTCCACGGGCGGGCGCGTGCTCACCCGAGGAGCAAAAGGAGCGCGCCGTGCGTATCTTTCCAACCCGAACCGACGATGTACGTGTAGTAGACCCCTCTAAAACGCCCGCCGGAGCAGTACGATGGTAGAGTACACCGCCCACTACGCATTGAGCACCGAGGTCGACTTGCCCTATGAGCAGGCGGTCGAGCTGACCCGTGAGGCCCTCAACAACGAAGGCTTTGGGGTCCCGACCGAGATCGATGTCAGGGCGGCGCCCAAGAACAAGCTCGACGTCGACTTCCAGCTGTACGTATCCTCGGAGCCTGTAACCCACCCCTGGCTCACCAGGCGCTCACCGCCGAACGAGACATCGGCTTCCTGCTGCCCTGCAATCTGATCGTGTACGAGGGGGACGCACCCGGGCAGCACGATCACCGCCCTCGACCCGCTCGAACAGCTCATGCCTGCGGGACACAAGGACCTCGAACCACTCGCACTGCAGGTCAGGAGCAGATCGAGCGGGTCTTGGACTCGCACGCCACCTAACACCAGCGGGTGCGGCGTACCACACGCCCCGTGTAACGTCGCCGAGAGGACCCCCCGTGCCCAAAGCATCTGCCGTGACCCATTACCGGTGGGACGACATCCCCCGCGAGCAGCTCACTGATCTGATCGACCGGCGGCTGATCACGGGCGATCGCATGATGCTCGCCCAGATCTTTCTAAAAAAGGGATCCGTTGTTCCCAAACACCATCATGAGAACGAACAACTGACGTACGTGGTCGACGGCGAGCTCAAGTTTTTCATAGGCGAGGATCAATCGGAGATCGTTACCGTGCGTTCCGGAGAGGTGTTGCACCTGCCCTCGAACGTTCCCCACGAGGCTCACGCCATCAGGGACACGTTTGACGTCGACATCTTCAGCCCACCGAGGCAGGACTGGCTCGACAAAACCGACGATTACCTGCGAGGAAAGTAGGAGATCGACTAGCGGGCCGTAGTCGTATTGCGGTGCGAGCCCTCAGTTGAGCCGCGGGTCGAACCCGACGAGTTCTCGGCCGGCGGCATCGAAGCGGTCGGATTCGCCGAACGCCTCGCCTTCGCCGGCCCATGGCTCGGGTTGTTCGAGAGGTGGAGCAGCGCCGCGCCGCTCGCGCGCTCTCAGGATCCAAAGCGCCGCAGCTAGCACCGTAGCCGACACGGCGAGGAGGGTTGTCGCGCCGAGTGCAAAGGACTCCCAGTGCAGCCACGACATCATCGCGTGGCCACGCGATCGGTCTCGCTCATAGTCCACCCGCCGCCCGAAACGCGTCCGGGTGCGCATGGGATTGCCCCCGGGCAGATAAGCGTGGGCCCAGCAACATGAACACAACGAGCCCCCCACATCCAAGTATGACGTAACGCAACAACCCATCAAATCTCCCGGCCGTGGACCGTGACGCCCGTCACATTTGGTATCGACCCAACCCCTGAAAGGCTTAACCACGTTCGCCCGGGAGTCCGGGTAAGGGCGTCAATCCGGCAGAAAACGCCTGTGGGCCTCCGAAAATGGCAAAATTCTCCGCTTTCGGCCACCAAATACCCTCTAACTCCGTGTCGGGCAAGAAACTTGCCGATTCTACCCTCGGGGATCGGGGTCCCCACCAGCGGCTTTAAGGGCCTGGCTGGGGTCATCGGCCGGCGGGCCGGGGTAGGACCGGATAAGGCTCGGATTTAGGAGGAACTACGGCATGATCGTGCCGAGCATTCACCGCGCACTGCGACGCAGCGACCTCACGAAGCTCGTGTTGGAAATCGCGCGCGCCGAGCCTGACGCCGCTGAGCCCGCCGCGCGGGCACTCGAGGCGGGGGAAGTCGACGTCCTGCTCGACCAACCAGCTGCTTTGGAGGCGGTCCGCGGGCGGGGCGGGGTCCCCGCCCCACTCCCGCTGACGCTGTTATGGTACGTCCCGGTCCGAGCGGCGCTCAGGGAACGTGGTGAGTCGGCCGTCGACCTGGCCGACTACACGGCGAGCGTCCCGCTTGCGTGCGTTCGAATCCCCACCGCCGCCGCGGGCACCCAGGGCTGGGCGGGGCTCGCGGACTTTCAACGTGCGATCTCCTCTCTTCCGCGGGACACGCTCGTCCGTGGGGAGCGCGCGGCGGACTGCGGGGCCGTTGCGCTTTGGTGGGCCGCCTGTTTTCCCGAGCGTCTCTACCATCGGGCGGGGAAAGGAATCGTTCGCGCCTACGTGGCCTTTGCCGCCGGTGCGTTCAGCGAAGCCGCACGAATCCTGGGTAACACGATGCCAGAAATCGCCCGGCTCCTGACGGCTGGGTCGGAGCGAATCGACCAGCTCTATGGAGCCCTTCGCTCAACCGCCGTCGACTACCTTGGCCGAAACGCGCATACTGCGGACGGAAGGATCAACCGCTACCTCGCTCGTCTCGAAGGCTCGCTCAGCTAACGACCTGGCTAGGCAAACGCCCTTCGCCAGCCGAAGTACGCCGCTCGGGCAATCACCCCGGCGGCACCCCGCCTCATCTTGAGTAGCAAGCCGGTGTTCGACACCACGCCCTGCAGCGGCATCGCAGCCTCGACTCGATTCCCCTCCTCGAGCAGCTTCTCCCGCCATCGCTCGCTCATGTAGTTCGCCCTGAGAACCGACAAGCGCCATCGCACCGCCCGGCGGAGGTCGTATCGCGGCGAGCGCGGCGCGAGGGGGGGGTGAGCACCACGCCACCGAGCGCCGCGCCGGTGGCCAGCCATATGAGGGCTCGAGCGCGATCGGACTCTCCCGACTCAAGGCGCTCGCCGATCAGGTCCCAATCGACCGCACGCCCACTGGCACATACCGCCGCGGCATCGAGCAAGAAGCGCAAACGGAAGCCGGCCGCCCCCTGATGCACTCCGTGAGCCACGCCGTGCCAGAGAAGCTCCGTGGCGGAAGGCACTTTGAGGCCAAGTCCGTCGTGCTCGACCACGTCGCCGTCACTCGCGGCCCTCCGCCATGCCTCCTCGGGGGGAATACGGAGCGAGGTCGATGTGTGGATCTCCACCGCCACCCCCCCTGGGCGGGAGAGGGGATCGAGGTGAAAGTGCCCGAGCGGCGGCTCTACCATGACCTCGTAGCCCGCCGAGCGCAGGCACTCCCATAGCGGACGCGCGCATGCCTCGGGAACCAACAAGTCGATGTCTAGCGTATCCCGGGCATCCGCATACGGGTACAGAGCCGCCGCCGCGCGCCGTGCGGAGCCCTTCAGCAACACGCTCGGAACCCCTTCGCGCGCCGCTATCCGAGCGACCTTCACAGTCTCCGCATCGATGAGCATTCCGCGCGCGGCCAGGCGTTTTGCTTCGCGCGCGAGCGAGCCAAAGAAGTGGGGACGAGTCGATCGCGAGAACAAGTCGCCCTTGCGGAGGCGGCGATAGAGCCAGAGGGCGCACCCCTCATAGTCCACGAGGTCGAATAGACCAGTCGTATCAGCCGCCAGCCACGCGTCGTCGAGCGAGTTCGTGGAAGGATCTTCGCCGAGCCGCAGCGTCTCAAGCAGCAGATCGGGAAGCTGCACGCTCGTCCGGAAACGTCGCGATGACGGTGTAGGTATCGATGTGGAGGGGGTCCGGTTCCAGGTACGGCCGGCTCCGCCACGAAAGCCAGGCGTGGGCCTCGAACTTCCCGCTCGACCCTCGCCGCACCCCGATACAGAGCACGACGGCCCGGCCGGCTCGCCGCATGAGGTAATACAGCACGGCAGCTCGGCGGAGGCAGGTGTGGCGCCAGGGCCCAGGCAACCGCCGGAGAGTCCCGCCTACCCACTCAACGATGGACGTCTCGTCGAACCCGGGTGGCGGATACCGGGGGCTGGAGCGCCGACTGAGCCAGCGGACGAGCCGGTCGAGCGCCACGATCCTCAGGCAGGGCAGGATGATGAACGAGGCGGCCGTGGCGCGCATGTGCCAGGCGAACCGAGAGGCCGGGGTCAGTCCGTACCCTCCTCTAATAGCAGTTCGGCTTCGTGGCACCGATTGAGAAACTCCGCCACGCTTTGACGCGCCTCCTCGTCCGAGACCTCGTAGGTCTCGAGGAGAATGGCGACGATTTCGTCGGCCGTCCGCGGCGCCTTGAGGGCCTCGAGAATCGCGAGGCCGGTCTCGCTCACGGTGAAGTAGCGCTGGTTCCCAAGGTGAAGGACCACGCCTTCACCTTCCAACTCGGCAACCCTGAGATCGGGCCGCTGCCGAAATCGAACCGTCATTCGATCACCTCCGCGAGGCGCTCGGGCCGCCGGAAGAGATCGCTGCCGAGCGTCACCCGATAGCTCCGGCTCTACCGGGCCAGCTGCGCGATCAGGTCCAGGTGCTCTTGAGCTAGGTCCGGCTCGAGCATGACCCACGTCGACCAGCGGATCAGTTGCGAGAGGGTTTCCTTCGGCCCGAGCGGCTCCGCGTGCGTCGTCGCCCCGTCAACTGTCGTGAAGACGAGGATCTCTGGCTCGACCCGCGGCGCCCACGCAGCACCAAAACCCTCCGGCCGGCACACAAACTTCCTCCGTCTGGCATCGTACTCAGCCTGCTTGGGCCTCAGGAGATCGTGCGCCCGCTTCCGCAAAGAAAGCGAACCGCGGGGCGCAATCGCCGTAACCCGGTCCCCTGAAGACGCCAAGAAGATCGTGTCGTCGTGGCCGATCGCCCACTGCCGCGACGCGAGGAGCGCAGCCGTCGTCGACTTTCCAGCCCGGGCCCCTCCGGCGATGAGCCAGCCCCGGCCCGTAAGATCCACGGCCGACGCGGCGTGCGCCGCGTGCCATCCAACTCTGCGGAGAAGAAAAAGCAGTACGATGAAGAGAAAGGTCGGCTTCGCTGCCTCGAGGTGCTCGACAGCCGCCCGTGACAGCACGACTTCGGCACGGAGCGCTCCGGCCCGAATCACGGCGGCGGCGGGCTCGACGAGCCACTCGATGCGAACGTCGCCCGCGGGCGGTCCCGCGCGGATCTCGACCTCCGGCTGCCGAACGATCGGTCGCGGATCGTCCGCGAATCCTTCGGGCGTGCCGATCCGGACATCGAGCGTGACCGACGTGCTGGGATCGAGCCGCCGGGCATGCAACCCCTCCTCGAGAATCCGCCGCGCCTCTCGATCGTCGCAGGCCAACTCGATTGATGCCCTCATTGGGCGGCCGCGCGGGCATTCACCCCCCCAAATGGAGCGCGCGCCGACCCCGATATACGGTGCCGGCGCGCGCGCTCGATCGAGCAGCCGCCTCTTAAGTTATCCCAGACACCTGCGGGAATTGGAGGGTACCGTCGGCCAACGATGCCTCTTCGACCAACGTGGGCTTTACGAATGGCTTCTTGGGCTTCACTATAGACTCCTCTCCGATCGGTTACAGCCGCCCACGATCGCAAGATTTGCACCCCCGGGTACGATGTCGCCACGCCGATCTCTAAGATCATGTAAAACATGAGGTTGTGCGATACGGTGACCAGCTGTTCTTTCTGGCTTTGCGTAGAAGGTGCGCTGCACCGGCCGGCCCACTCGGACGATTTTGTGGTGAGTCCTCGACAATCCAGATCGTTCCACGACGGGGCTGGATATGTCGACCACCGTGCCGGCCTTTCCACTTCGCCCCAACATCCCCATCGGCTCAAACGGTAAGAGCCGTGCTCGACCGAGCCGCTGGACGTCGCACCGAGTTCGCTCCGCCGCCGGGACAGCCGGGGACCTACCCCGCGTGTGGCACCGGAACCACACCTGCACGGCGTGCGGGCTGTAACCCGTTGAAAGGGCAGACAATACAGCGGCCCGTTCTTTGCATTTGCCATCGTAGGCGCTATCATTCACTCTTAATCACCGGCTCAGCACATTCAGCCTAATGTCCCCTCCAACGTTGAAGCACTCCGCTGGGCCCGAGGCCGCAAGGGGAATCGAGGTCCGCGCCCCCGTCCCCGCCGAACACCAACCCATTCTTGGCCCCAATGCACTCGCCTTCGTCGCGAAGCTCGAGCGGGTGTTCGAATCCCGGCGGCGGGAACTTCTCGAGGCGCGGCTTGTCCGGCAGCGGGAGATCGACGGCGGGCGGTTCCCGGAATTCTTGCCGGCTACGGTCGAGGTACGCGAGAGCGAATGGGAGGTCGCCGCGATACCGGATGACCTGCGCGACCGACGCGTCGAGATCACGGGGCCGGTCGACCGGAAAATGATCATCAACGCGCTCAATTCCGGTGCGAACGTCTTCATGGCGGACTTCGAGGACTCCAATTCTCCCACCTGGACGAACAACGTGGCCGGTCAGGCCAACCTGTACGACGCGGTGAGGCGTTCTATCACGTACGAGAGTCCGGAGGGGAAGCGCTACGAGTTGGGTAGCGACCCAGCGACGCTCTTGGTCCGCCCGCGCGGATGGCATCTCGTGGAGAAACATGTCACGGTCGGCGGCGTCCCGGTTTCAGGCGCGCTCTTCGACTTCGGCCTGTTTTTCTACCACAACGCCGCTGAGCTGCTAAAGCGTGGCACGGGGCCGTATTTCTATCTCCCGAAGCTAGAGAGCCACCTCGAGGCGCGCCTCTGGAACGACGTCTTCAATTTCGCTCAGGACGAGCTGGGGATCGCGCGTGGGTCGATTCGGGCAACCGTACTCATAGAGACCATTCACGCCGCGTTCGAAATGGACGAGATCCTCTGGGAGCTCCGGGACCATTCTGCCGGGCTCAACTGCGGCCGGTGGGACTACATCTTCAGTTTCATCAAGACGTTCCGCACGCGTCCAAACTACACCCTTCCCGACCGTGCCCAGGTCACGATGGACCGTCATTTCTTACAGTCGTATGTCGACCTGCTCATCAAAACGTGTCACCGTCGCGGTATCCACGCGATGGGCGGGATGGCCGCCCAGATCCCTATCAAGAACGACCCCGCGGCCAACGAGGCTGCGGTGGAGAAGGTTCGTCTCGACAAACTCCGGGAAGTAAAGGCCGGACATGACGGGACCTGGGTCGCGCACCCCGGGTTGATTGCCATCGCGCGCACGGTCTTCGACGCCGAAATGGCCGCGGCAAACCAGATCTCCCGCGGCCCGCAAGACGTGGGTGTCCGTGCCCAGGACCTCTTGACCGTCCCTGATGGCACAATCACGGAAGGCGGTCTCCGGACAAACATCGACGTCGGTATCCAGTATCTCGAAGCGTGGCTGGGCGGCAACGGCTGTGTCCCGATCTACAACCTCATGGAGGACGCGGCTACGGCCGAGATCTCCCGGAGCCAGGTCTGGCAGTGGTTGGCGCATGGAGCCACGCTGGCCGACGGCCGAACCGTCACCCGGTCGCTGGTCGAGGAGATCATGGCCAGCGAGCTGGCAAAGCTACGCGAGCGGCTGGGCACGTCTCGATTCGATGGCGGCCAGTTCGGCCTCGCGAGCCAGTTGTTCAATGACATGATGACCGGCGATCATTTTGACCCGTTCATGACTACGGCAGCCTACAACCACCTGGATTAACGAGTTACGGAGGAGAGATGGATCAAGGGACCTTTACGACCGCGCTGTACCGCAAGTGGCAAACCGACACCCGATGGGCCGGGATCACGCGCCCTTACACCGCCGAAGACGTTCTTCGGCTTCGCGGTACCGTGAAGATCTCTCACACACTCGCCGAGCGCGGCGCGCATAAGATCTGGGAGCTCGTCAACAACGGATACGTGTCGGCGTTAAGCGCCGTCACGGGCTCGCAAGCAGTGCAGCAGGTGCGAGCGGGCCTCCAGGCTATCTACGTCAGTGGTTGGCAAGTTGCCGGTGACGTAAACACGGCATTCGAGACCTACCCGGACCAGAGTCTCTATCCGGCCGACAGCGTCCCCACGCTCGTGCGCCGCATCAACAACGCCTTGCTCCGTGCGGATCAGATCCAACACATGAAGGGCGAGGACGACGTGGACTGGCTCGTACCGATCGTCGCAGATGCCGAGGCGGGCTTCGGTGGACTGCTCAACGCGTACGAACTCATGCGACACACACTCAGCGAGGGCGCTGCAGGAGTACACTTCGAGGACCAGCTGGCCTCGCTCAAGAAATGCGGGCACCTGGGTGGCAAGGTGCTCGTACCCACAAGCGAGTTCATCAAGAAGCTGATCGCCGCGCGATTGGCGGCCGACGTATGCGACGTCGACACTCTCCTGATCGCGCGAACCGACGCTCTCTCCGCTACGCTCCTGGCCAACGACGTCGACTCGTACGATCACCGATTCATCGAAGGGGACCGCACTTCCGAAGGGTTCGTGCGGGTCAAACCGGGGATCGAGGCCGCCATCGCTCGGTCGCTCGCCTACGCACCATATGCGGACATGCTGTGGTTCGAGACCGCGAAGCCGGACATGAGCGAGGCCCGCCAGTTCGCCGAAGCCATTCACCGTCACCACCCGGGCAAGCTCCTCGCGTACAACTGCTCGCCATCCTTCAATTGGCGCCTCCACTTGAAAGAGCACGAGATCGCCGCCTTCCAGCGGGAGCTCGGCGCCATGGGGTACAAGTTCCAGTTCGTGACGCTATCCGGCTTCCACTCGCTGAATCACGCCATGTTTGAGCTGGCTCGCGGGTACCGGGAGACTGGCATGGCTGCCTACGCGGCGCTCCAGACGCGTGAATTCGAGGCTGAGGAGCAGGGATATGAGGCCGTGCGGCATCAGGATTTCGTTGGGGCTGGGTACTTCGACCTCGTCACGCAGATCGTGACCTCCGGCCGGTCGTCGACCCTCGCGATGGAGGGCTCCACTGAGCAGGAGCAGTTCAAGACGAGAACCGCCACGGGGAGCTGAGCCGGACGCAGACGACCCGCCCGAGTCTCCCATGGTGGGGTGCGCGCCCAGACGGGGGCCGGTCGGGCAGACCATCCCTAACGATACCGGGCGTTCGCCCGGGCGAGAGCACGGCCACTATCTTCCGCCACCGCGCTCGCCGTTACGCCGACGACGCCACCGGGTTTATCAGGCGCTTGCGCTGACCACGGAACGAGGGAGTGCTATGCCGACGACCCGATTCACCTTCCAGGGTGCGAGCGGCGCCACGCTGTCGGGGCGGCTGGACCAACCGGCCGACCGGTCACCGCTGGCCTACGCGCTATTCTCCCACTGCTTCACGTGCTCGAAAGAATTGAGGGCCGTCGTCAATATCAGCCGCGAGCTCAACCGCCATCGAATCGGCGTCTTCCGGTTCGACTTCACCGGGCTTGGGGAGAGTGAAGGGGACTTCGGAGAGACGGGATTCAGCTCGAATGTCGACGATCTGGTTGCGGCAGCCGAATTCATGGCCCGCGAGTTGGCCACCCCGCAGGTGCTCATCGGACACTCTTTTGGCGGCGCGGCAGTGCTCCAGGCGGCCCATCGGATCAAAGACGTGAGGGCCGTGGTGACGATTGGCGCACCATACGATCCCAGCCACGTCACACACCTCCTCGAGCGCGGTCGCGACGAGATCATGTCCGAGGGGGAAGCGGTCGTGACGATTGCAGGCAGGCGGTTTCGCATTACGAAACAGTTCCTGGAAGATCTCGAAGCCCCTCGAGTTCTCGAAGTGATCGGGGATCTCAAGAGAGCACTACTGATTCTCCACTCACCGGTGGATACGATCGTGGGGATCGAGAACGCCGCGCTCATCTACGAGGCAGCAAAGCATCCGAAGAGCTTCGTCTCGCTTGATGACGCTGACCATCTTCTCACTCGGGAGCGGGACTCGCGATACGCGGGAGCGGTGCTTGCGGCCTGGGCCAACCGTTACCTCGACGATCCACCGGTTAGGACGGTTGACCAACTCCGAACCGACAGCCGGGTTGTCGCGCTAACTGGGCCATCCGGATATCGGACGGAGATCATGGCGAACGGTCACGGCTTCTTGTCCGACGAGCCGGAATCGGTCGGCGGAACGAACCTAGGCCCCACGCCATACGATCTGCTCGCGGCAGCGCTCGGCGCTTGCACGGCAATGACTCTCAGGATGTACGCAGACCGGAAAGAGTGGCCTTTGGAGGCAGTCGCGGTGGGATTGACCCACCGTAGGCTACATGCCGAAGACCGGGACGCTTGCGATTCGGGGCGTCCTCGACTCGACCAGATCGACCGGCAGTTGCACCTGGAGGGAGATCTCGACGACACCCAACGGCAGCGGCTCATGGAAATCGCTGACCGGTGCCCGGTACACCAAACCCTTGACCGCGGGGTGCGCGTGGCCACGCAGCTCGCCTCGGTCCCGCTCGGTGAGCGAGACGAGTGAGACCATGCAGATCCAGATCGAACACGACACCCAGTCAAAGCGGTTTCTCAGCCGCGTGGACAGTGGATCGGCCACCTTGTCTTACGCGTCAATGAACGATGGCGTGTTGGACTTCCGGAGCACGTTCGTGCCACCGAAAGACCGCAAGCGCGGCATCGGAGAACAGATCGTCCTCCATGCGCTCCGGTACGCCAGAGATCACGGGTTCCGAGTGCGCCCGAGTTGTGACTTCGTCTCGGCGGTCCTCGAGCGCCATTCAGAATTCGATGCCATCGTCGACCGATAAAACGGCCCTGTCGGAACACGGTTGCGGGAGGACTAGAACAACGGTAGCTTTTCGGCCGGATTCCCGTACGGGTGCGGCCACACGGTTTTCCCCCCGTGACGGGTTACGAACCCCAGCAAGAGGGCCAGACCTTGCTTGAGCCAGGAATGTTGAATTTCGCGTGGTGGATGCCCCTCCTCTACTTCGCAATCGCCGGCCATCTCACGAACGCGGCCACCACGATCTATCTCCATCGGGCCGTGACTCACGGAGGGGTGAGATTACATCCGATCGCGTCTGTACCGATGCGGGTGTGGCTGTGGCTGTCGACTGGAATCGTTACCGGCGAGTGGGTCGCGTGCCACCGCAAACACCACGCTCACTCCGATCGAGAGGGTGACCCGCACAGCCCGGTGCTCTTCGGTCTCCGATCGATCCTCCTGAAGGGATGGCTCCACTATCGCCGGAGCGTCCGGGAACCGGGTCTGGTACAAAAGTACGGCAGAGGGTGCCCGAACGATTGGCTCGAAAGAAAAGTCCTCTCCCGTTACAGTTACATCGGCATTCTCCTCATGCTCGTTATTGACGCGCTTCTGCTCGGATACCCCTGGGGCGTGGTCGTGTGGATCGGGCAGCTGGTGTGGATGCCTATTCTGGGCGCCGTTGTAAACGGGATCGGACACGCATGGGGGTATCGCAACTTCCCGGTCAAGGATCATAGCCGGAATTTCTTTCCCGCGGGCTTCCTGCTTGGAGGGGAAGAGCTCCACAACAACCACCATGCCGACCCCCGGTCGGCCAGGTTCCGCCGGCGCTGGTTCGAATTCGACGTCGGCTGGATCTACATCAAGGTCATGTCGTGGTTCGGCCTAGCCAGGGTGGTGCACGCCGGCTACTAGCCGGTCAAGGATCCGTCTCGCCTGCCGCCACCGGTATCCCGGTGGCGAACCCCGGATGAGTCACATCACCTCCAGCGCGGGGCCCCTCCCCGCGCCCCGGGATTTCCAGCTGAAACCCGTTCGTTGATGCGCACGTTGTCTTTGGTATGGCAACGCAAGCCGCACGACCCGGATGACTACCCACGTTAACCCGAGGCTGATGACGTACTCAATGACGATCAGGAACCTAGGGTTTCTGGTGATGGTCCTCGCGTCGGCGTGCGGCCGTGGGCGACCCGACGTCGCCGGAGTGTATCTGTTCAGCGCTTCGGCTCCGGGAGTTCGGTTTCCCGGAAGCATCGAGCTGCTAGAGGCATCGGATCGCATTTGGGGCCGGGTCACTGCCGTGATCGGTGGCGCGAACCAGCACATTCTCGTTCGGTCCGTCGAGACGCGGGGTCGCCATCTGACGCTCATGCTTGCCGCCCCGACGGGCTCGGGCGATCCGACATCTATGTCGCGCGGCGCCACGCGGCGGGATATCCTGAAGTGCGGAACCTGGGAAGGGCCATCAACGACGAGCTGAGTCAATCCGACGTCTACGTGAGCCCCGACGAGAGCCTCATGATCCTCGTCATTACGGATCATCCCGAAGGGCATGGTGGTGACGACCTATTCTTCAGCTTCAATCGGGAGGGGGTGTGGAGTCCCCCTAAGAACCTGGGACAACCGGTCAACTCATTCGAGTATGAGTACGGGCCGACGATCTCGCCTGACGGCGCCTACCTCTACTTCACCAGCCATCGCAGGGGATCAGGCGATATCTACCGGGTGCGCCTCGACAGCCTCGATCTCGACGCTTCGGAGTGATCGCCACGCCACTTACCTGGGTTCGCGCGCGGCCTGCCGATTATAGAGATAGGCAACCAACAACGAGACGAGTCCGAGGATGAGAACGGAGGCGACGCGGTACAACGCGTCGAGCACCGCGAGGTCGACGAACATGACCTTCGCGACCGCGAGGCCCGATACTAGGAGCCCGGCGATCCGCACGGGCATCAGTCGCCGCCGAAAGCCATGCCACACCAGCGCGCCTGCAAAGATCGCCCACCAAGCGCTGACCGAGAGCCCCCCCGCAAGCTGGACGGTGGTAGGCCGCAGGTCGGCGTTCTCGAAAAAGCGCTGAAGCTCCCCGGAAACGCCGAACAGCAACAAAGCCCCGGCCACGGCCCACAGAACGCCCGGCACGCGGAGCGGCCACGATCGGGCGGCCCATTTCACGGTTTGCTGCCATTCACGCTCTTTCCCGCGGTGCAGGTCGCGGGGCGGTTCTGCGTCAGCCACCTCCGCGCGCAACCACAGTCGAGCCGCGAGCGTCGCGCTCACGGCAATGCTCCCCCATAACAGCAGCGCCCACGCATCGACAAATGCCGATGTGCCCCCCGCGCGTTCCGGCAGCGCAACGAGAAGCACCATGTATAGCGCCCCGACCAGTGCGAGCGTGCCGTACCATCGGCCGTCCGTCCGCCGAAGGTTGTGGTCGAGGGCCGGCCAGAGGAGTGCCAGACCCAGCAGTGCCCACGCGGCCAAGGTGATGTCGAACTCTGCAAGCACCGCGATACCCATGGCTGAGGTCCCCACTAGCGCAAAGTGAGGCCGCACGGCGACGAGTCCAGCGTATAAGTAGGGTATCGCAATGAGTAACGGAACGACCCCTCCATGCCGTCCGAGCCAGGACGGGGCAAGTTGATGCACCGCCCAGCCGGCCAATAGAGGAGCGAGGTAGAACGGCACCATATCGCCGATCTTCCATCGCTCCTCCTCGGCGCCACGAGGATCGGGCCAAATGGTCGGAGACTCCATTGCGTGCCACCAGACGGGTAACGCTAGCGTGATGCCGGCACCGGCAATCAGCCACCCGGCAGCGCCCCGGCCGCTGGCGGCCACGAGCAGCAGCCAGGATCCGGTAAAAGATAGCAGGCGGGTCTCGGACCATCCCCGCCGCAGCCCGACGTAAATCCCAGCGCCTCCTCCGAGCAGGCCGAACATCACGAGCGCCGCGGGACGCGCGTACTCCGCACCGAGCGCTACGCCAAGGCCAAAGTAGCTCAACGCGATCAGCCCCACGGCGCGCCGCCAATGCCTCCTGACCGACGGCCATCCCAGCAAGCCCGCTATGCTCGCCAAGTACACGAGGAGTGCGTCGGCCTGTCCTCGCTCTACCCCGAGTACGATCGGTGCGAAGAGCGCGCCTGCCGCTGCTCCAGCACCCAACTCCTCGTGATCGAGCCGATACGCAATCGCATCGAGTGTCACCGAGACCAGCGCGAGGACGGCGAGCCCTAGATTGTAGGAGATGAGATCGTACTGCCTGGCGGCTGCCCATACGGCGACGTATACGATGGCCGCGCCGCATCCGAGAAGGCCCGCGCCATACCGGCGAAGCCCGCGCGCCTGAAAGTGCCAACCTACCGCGCCCACGGATACGCCGACCACCGCACCGCCGGCGCAGCGCAGCAGCGGGGAAATCCACCCCCGGTCGAATGCGAGTTTGAGGAAATATCCGGCGCCGAGAATCAACAGGGTGACCCCGACGGCCAATAACCCCCGTTGGCCAACCCACTGCTCCAGCTTGAATGACGTCGCACCACCCGATCGCGGGCGGCGCGTCAGGAAATTGGGCCGGGCCCGCGGGGCAGCGGTCGCGGGCACTCTCGAGCGCAAGCCCGCTCTCGGGGAGCGAGAGGCGATGTTCTTGACCGCGTCTTCCAGGTCCGCCAATCGCCGTTCCAGACGATCCAGGCGTTCTTCTGAGTCCATGTCAGCCGAGGGCCCGGGGTTCTTTGAGACGTACAGAACCAGCCGCGCCCAATCTGTGTGTCCCACCCGCGAGGCGCCA
Organism: Gemmatimonadales bacterium; assembly: GCA_965249575.1. Lineage (GTDB taxonomy): Bacteria > Gemmatimonadota > Gemmatimonadetes > Gemmatimonadales > GWC2-71-9. The sequence goes on from OZ252244.1 coordinate 1,211,831, forward strand.
TCCCCCGATTGCGCATCAAGGCGGAAGAGGGCAAACTAGCCGGCAGGTCGGGCCGCTCCGAAGAACCATCCAACGACGGCAAGAACACATCATGAGCGTATCACTGCTTTTCGCCCTCGCCGCGACCAGCGGGCTGCTGTCCATGCGTCCGCGCGAACACGGATATCCGCTTCAGCAAGAGCCCACTGAAGCGCCAGCCATCGTACTACGGGCTCAACGTGTATTCGATGGCACGACCGAACACGCGCGGGAGGGTTGGGAAGTTTTGGTTCGAGCCGGCCGGATCGAGGCGGTGGGCTCCGCGGAGGCGATTCGGGCCCCTGCGGGTACACGCACAATCGACCTTCCAGGCATGACCCTGCTGCCCGGCCTGATCGACGCACACACGCACGTCTTTCTCCATCCGTATAACGAAACCGGTTGGAAATGATCAGGTCCTGAAGGAGCCGCTCGCCTATCGAGCCATTCAAGCCGTCCGGCATGCTGAGTGGACGCTAATGTCGGGATTCACCGCGGTGCGCGACCTCGGCACCGAAGGAGCGGGATACGCCGATCTCTCGCTGAAACGTGCCGTAATCGAGGGCAAGATACCGGGCCCACGGCTGATCGTGTCCACGCTCGCAATCGCCGCGACCGCGAGTTACGGTCTGGGTCCTCGCGGGTTCGCTCCGCAGTTCGACCCACCCCGGGGAGCGCAGGAGGTTACCGGGGAAGCGGATGTTCGGCGGGCGGTCCGGGAGCAGGTAGGTCACGGAGCTGACTGGATAAAGGTCTATGCGGACTACCGACGGGGGCCGGGCGGCACCGCCGTTCCCACGTTCACGTTGGACGAACTGCGAGCAGTCGTAGACGAGGCGCGGAGCGCCGGCCGTTTGGTCGCTGCGCACGCGGGCACTCCGGAAGGGATGCGGAGGGCCGTTCTGGCGGGTGTGAACACCATCGAGCACGGATACGCCGGCACGGAGGAGGTTTTTCGCCTCATGGCCGACCATGGGGTGGCCTACCTTCCAACGCTGAGCGTCCACGCAGCCATCGCCGAATACTTCCAGGGATACCGTCCCGCCTCGTCCCCGCCGACGGAGGGAATGGAGCAGGCACGGAGTGCGTTCCAACTTGCGCTCGCGAGCGGCGTCACGATCGGGAACGGGAGCGACGCCGGTGTCTTCGCTCATGGTACGAACTATCGCGAGCTCCAGTGGATGGTGCGCTTCGGGATGTCACCTAGCCAGGCGCTTTTGGCCGCGACCCCGACGAACGCGCGGATTCTCGGGCTCCAGAACGAGATCGGACAGATCCGCCCGGGCTTGCAGGCCGACATCATTGCCGTGATCGGTGACCCCACACGGGACATCGCGGCCACGGAAAGTGTGCGGTTCGTGATGAAAGGCGGCGTCATTTATCGTGAGCCCTGAAACCCATCCGTCGAGGCCCACCGTGGCGGGGGCCACCGCGAGTGATTTCGATGGACGGGTAGCGCTCGTTACGGGCGCTGCCGGCGGTATGGGACGGGAGATAGCATCCCAATTGCTCGCGCTGGGCGCGTCAGTCGCAGTCAACGATCTCGAGCAAGCCACGACCGATGCAGCCGCTCACGCCCTCGGCGAATCGACCATCGCGGTCCCGGCCGACGTCGCCGACGCCGACGCCGTGCTCGCCATGGTGAAACGAACGCTCGGCGCCTTTGGACGGCTCGACATCCTTGTGAACAACGCCGGAGTACTCCACCCTACCCGGCTGGAAACCATCACAGACCTGGAGTGGCGGCGGACCATCGACGTCCATCTGACGGGTGCCTTCTTCTGTACGCGGTCCGCCGTTGCACCGATGAAGCAGAGCGGATACGGGCGGATCGTCAACGTATCGTCGACGGCTGGGAGATCAGTGAGCACCCTCGGCGGGGCGCACTATACCGCATCCAAGGCCGGGTTGCTCGGTCTTACCCGGGCGGCAGCAAAGGAGCTCGCGCCCCACGGCATTACGGTCAACGCGGTCTGCCCAGGCCTCATCGACACCGACATGGCCCGCAGGAACGCGACGCCGAGCCAGATTGCAGAATATGAACGATCGTTTCCACTCCGGCGCGTTGGGACACCGTCCGAAGTCGCCACCGCCATTCTGTACCTCGCATCCGAGCGAGCAGGCTACATCACCGGTGCCGCGTTAGACATCAACGGCGGAGCTTTGATGCTGTAGGCCGCCAAGGCCGGGGAGAAATCAGACATTTTTCTAAGGGATGACAGAACATGCGCCATCACCGTCTACCTATTGTCCTCACGACTCTGACCGCCGGGACGATGCTCGGCTCCCAAATCGCCGCAGCGCAGGAGCCCGCTTCCTGGAAACCCCCATTCGATTTCCACACTTTCTCCATTGTCGCGCTGGATCCCAAGACGGGAGAGACCGGCGTGGCCGTAACCACGCGCGTCGCGTGCGTAGGCAATGTGGTCCCCTGGGTCATGGCGGGGGTTGGCGCGGTCGCGACCCAAGCGCGAACGCGCGTCGAGTACGGGCTCGAACTACTGAGCATGCTCAAGGACGGCATCGAGCCGGACGAAGCGCTTCGGCGGGCCATTTCGGCCGACAGTGTGCGCGCACGAAGGCAGGTCGGTGTCATCAGCGCTGCAGGATCCGGCGCCCAGCATACGGGAGACAGCACCAGTGCATGGGCCGGACACCGATCGGGGGCGAATTACGTGACGCAGGGGAATCTGCTGGTAGGCCCCCAGGTGCTGGAAGCCGTCGCGAGAAGTTTCGAAGTGACCGATGGATCCGGCCGGCACCTCGCTGACCGGTTGATCGCCGCATTGAGTGCCGGCCAGGCGGCCGGCGGCGATGCCCGCAAGGGACGGGTGCAGTCCGCCGCGGTTCTCGTCGCCGACCCCCGCCCCGGGATTGCCAGACGGCCCGACGGCGTTACCGTGAACATCCATGTGTGCGAGAACCCCGGTCCAGTCGCAGAACTGCGCCGGACGTACGAGGCTGTCTCCCAGACGCTTGGCTACCGAACGCTCGAGCAGTTTCAGGGCAACGACGTCCTGCAGCTCAAGGAAATTCTCCGCACCCTCGGCTTCTACCGGCCGGGGACGGACAGCGTTGGTTCGAGTCGAGTCGATGCGCGCTTCGACCATGAGGTGATCGAGGCGGTGACGGCGTTTCGAGCACAGCACGGCCTATCAACGCCCCGTGTTGGCTCGCCCCCGGGTCTAGTCGACCGTGAAACCGTCCAACTCCTCTGGCGCGAGGTCGAGCGCGCGGGCAAGGCGCAGGACGTGCGAGAACGGATTCGGCGGTGGACCCAGACGCGCCGCTGAGATCAGTGGGTTTGTTCCAGCGGGTTCCGCCATTAGCTTCTTACTATCAGAACGTCGCACGCGGACCTCACCTTCCGCACGGCGTTCGGGCAGTTGCCCCGTAACATGACGTGACCGCTCGAAGACCGAACGGCCGTGGGATCCACGAGCCGCCGGACCGACCCCGGCGCGCCTTGGATCCCGGCGAAACGGGACTGCCCTCCAGCAGGCACCACGTCGTCTCGCGACAGACCGGAAAGGCCACGGCACAATCGACTCTCACATGACTCGCGGTCGAGAGCAGTTCGCCCGTTGAGCGGCGACCATCCGCTCGGAATACTAGAGCTCACGGGAAAAGGGGCGGGCTTCATCCGTCGACGAGAAGCCAACTACCTCCCGTCGAATGGCGATGTTCATATCGGACAGCGCCTCGTGCGTCGCTACGGGCTCAGAACCGGTGACGAGATCTCCGGATCAGTAGGCAAGCCGCCTGGCCCCAAGAAGGGACCTCCGCTCACACGACTCACGGCAGTCAACGGGCAGACTCTCGATGCGATCGAGGGACGGCCGGAGTACTCCTCCCTCGGCGCCATCCACCCCAAAGAGCAGTTGGTGCTCGATTGCGATCTACGGCGTCTCGGCGACCGAGACTACACGAACTGGACCGTCGACCTCCTCTGCCCCATCGGCAAGGGACAGCGCGCCATGATCGTCGCGCCGGCAAAGGCAGGCAAGACCATGGTGCTGCAGGCAATTGCCCAGGGGATCACCACGAACTACCAGGATGCGACCCTATTCATCTTGCTCGTGGACGAGCGACCTGAAGAGGTGACGGAGATGGAGTCCTGTGGCTTTGGGGAAGTCGTGGCGTCGAGCTTCGACTTCCCAGCACAGCGACACATCGCGGTGGCTGAGCTCACGATCGAGCGCGCTCGGCGGCGGGTGGAGCTTGGGGAAGAAGTGGTCTTGATTCTCGACTCGATCACCCGCCTTGCGCGAGCTTACAACACCGTCGAGCGGGGCAGTGGCCGTACACTCAGCGGAGGGCTCGATGCCACTTCCATGGAGAAGCCAAAGCGGTTCCTCGGAAGCGCGCGAAAAATCGCTCCTGCCCAGGGCGGGGGAGCGCTCACCATCATCGGAACCGCCCTGGTCGACACCGGCTCCCGAATGGACCAGGTGATCTACGAGGAATTCAAGGGCACAGGGAACAGCGAGCTGGTCCTCAACCGCGAGATCGCCGACCGTCGCCTCTTTCCGGCCATCGACCTCAACGCGAGCGCGACACGCCGAGAGGAGCTCTTGCTGTCGCCAGACGCGCTCCACGCGTCGGGCCTCATTCGCCGGAGGCTGGCAAACCTGTCACCACCCGAAGCCATGAGCGAGCTCCTCACCATGATGAAGCAGCATAAGAGCCTATCGGAGTTCATCTCGGAGGTGAATGATAGGGAGTAGGATGTAGGGCGTAGTTGTAGTCAGCGGGGATGGGGGGGGAGGACTTCCTAATCCCCAGTCCCTCACCTCTAGTCCCTAACCCCCACTACCGTGTCGATACGCCAGCCGGACGACCCAAAAGCCATTGCCGCCTGGGCTCTCTACGACTGGGCCAACTCCCCGTTCACCACTCTAGTCGTGACATTCATCTATGCGACTTACTTCACGAGGGCCATGGCCCCGGACGAGATCCTCGGCACTGCCTGGTGGTCGCGTGGCGTGTCGTTGAGCGCCTTTGTGGTTGCCCTGGTGTCCCCAGTGCTCGGTACGCTCGCCGACCGCGGAGGGCTGCGCCGCCCGATGATGCTGGCCGCGACGTTCGCGTGCATCGCGGCAACGGCATCGCTGACCTACGTCGCTCCGAACACTCCCAACGCCGTACTGCTCTCGCTGACCCTCTTCATCCTAGCCAACATCGGTTTCGAGTTTGGGATGGTCTTCTACAATTCTCTGCTCCCTACGGTTGCTTCTCCAGCCAAGATCGGCAGGGTGTCGGGCTACGGATGGGGACTTGGATACGTCGGGGGACTCGTCTGCCTCATCATTGCGCTCGCAGGATTCGTTCAGCCTGAGATCCCCTGGTTCGGCGTCAGCAAGGAGAACGGATTCAACATTCGCGCAACCAATCTGCTGGTTGCCGTCTGGTTCGCCGTCTTCAGCATCCCAATGTTTCTGCTAATGCGCGGGGAGCGTCGTGAAACCACACGCGTGGATGTGCTCGGCGCCTTCGGAGATCTGTGGCGGGTGCTCCAGCAGATTCGCCGATACAGGGAGGCGGCCAAGTTCCTGCTCGCGCGGCTCATTTACAATGACGGGCTAATCACGATATTCGCGTTCGGCGGAATCTACGCGGGCGGCACCTTCGGCTTGGATTTCGCGCAGATACTCATGTTTGGAATCGTCATTAACATCGCCGCGGGAATTGGGGCATTCGCGTTTGGATTCGTCGACGACCGGATCGGCGGCAAGAGCACGGTCCTTGTCAGCATCACTGCCCTCACGATCGCGACCGGCATCGCGGTCTGGGCTCCGAGCACAGCGTGGCTCTGGACCGCCGGCATCATGATCGGCACCTTCGCGGGCCCAGTTCAGTCGGCCAGCCGCTCGCTCATGGGTAGGTTCGTACCCCCTGATCGCCAAACGGAGTTCTTTGGTTTCTACGCGCTCTCAGGAAAGTTCACCGCATTCTTGGGCCCGCTGATCCTCGGTGCTGTCACTCTGACTTTCAACAGCCAGCGCGCAGGCGTCGGAACGCTGCTGGTGTTCTTCGTCGTCGGCGGCCTCTTGCTCACTCGGGTGGACGAGAAGGCGGGGGCTGAGGCGAGTGAGCGACCGGCGATTAGTGACTAGCGATCGGCGACTAGAGACATCCGGAGGACTGGGTATTGGATCGGCGGGGGGCGGAGAGGGAGTGGGTGAAGCCGGTGGCCCAGGAGATCACCGGCCGGTCGCACTGATTACCGGTGCCTCTAGCGGCATCGGGGAATCACTGGCGCACCAGTTCGCGCGGGGTGGTTATGATCTTGTACTGGTTGCACGCCGGGGGGCGCGGCTGCACGACCTGAGCACGGCGCTTGCACGTTCGAACGGCGCGCGCGCGGCCGTGATCGTAGCTGACCTCGCCGATCCAGCGACCCCGTCGACGATCGTCTCCCGAACCCAGGACCTGGGAATCGAGCTCGACGCGTTGGTCAACAATGCCGGCTATGGCGTGCAGGGAGCATTCGCGGCCACGCCGGAGCGCGCGGAGTTGGACATGGTTCGCGTGAATGTCACTGCCCTTGTCCACCTGACAAAGCTCTTCTTGCCAGCAATGATTCGAAGGAGACGAGGCAAGATATTGAACGTTGCGTCCGCTGCCGCCTACTTCCCCGGGCCCTTCATGGCCGGGTACGACGCAAGCAAGGCCTTCGTGCTCGCGTTCTCGCAGTCGCTTTCCGAGGAAGTCCGGGGGACCGGGGTTTCGGTTACCGCGCTCTGCCCCGGGTCCACCGCTACAGAGTTCAGCCATATCGCGCGGAACCGGGAGAGCGGCCTCAGGCGCCTCCCTATGAGCGCCGAATCGGTAGCGCGAGCCGGGTACAACGGGCTCATGGCTGGGAAGTCCGTCGTCATACCCGGTATCGGTTACCGCCTGGCGATATTCGGCAATCGGTTCCTCCCTTCACGTCTGATCGCAGCGGGCGTAGGCTGGTTGAATCGCGCGAAGGTGTAAGAGGGGAGGCCCCGCCCTACACCACCCCACCGAGTGAGGAGTCATAAGCAGGCCCCCAGCCCACGACCGACGGCGGAGGAAGGGTGGCGGGGTGGCCTCCTTACTGCTCACTCCTCACTCGGCGGAGCAAGGTGAAGTGGGGCTCGCGTCTTAGCTCACCGGCCTCGGCGCTCCCTCCGGTCCGCTGTCCCAATCCTGAGCGCTGGAGATGTTCGGCATGCCCCACTGATGGCCGTTCCAGCCGTCAAACCCGTCCATCTTGAAAGCCCACAGGCCCGATCCGAGGCCGCTGATCATGATCAGACCATCCGCGTTCCGTATGTCCACGCCCCACACGCCCTTGAACATGCCCTCCCTGCTGGCGTCCGGTACGTCGGGCATTTCGTATGTATCGTAGTAGCCTACGGTGTAGGGGTTGGTGGGATCCATCATGTTGAACACCTGGAGCCCATCCCGATATCCAGAGACGAATACATACGGCCACCGGACCTCGTGATTATGCACCAGCCTGGACCAATGGGTAGTCCACGCCCCGATCGGCCGGCTGATCGTCTTGACCTCGCCGTCCAGCCCCGGCTTTAGATCGAAAATCCGAAGCGGCGCATAGCGATATTCCATTTCCGCGACGGCGTAGCGCCCGTCGGGCGTCGGCGTGAACGTATGAGCGACGTCACTGCCACCAAAGCCCGTTACACTCGTCAACAACTTCGGGCTCTCTACCTCGGTCACATCGAACACGTACAATCCGTTCAGCCCGGCCGTAGAACTTGTCCTAGTGCGTCGCCGGATCGTACCCCACGTAGTAATCGTGGTACCCCGCCCACCGGTATTCCACCGTGGTTGGGCGGGGAACCTCCGCCACCCGGCCCTGTTCCCCATCAACGACTTTCTCCAGATCGTACACATATGCGCTGGTCGCCGAGAGGAGTGCCCCGAACAACAGCGGGCGGCCACTCGAGTGTTTATACGCAAAGATGTTGTGAAAACCACCCGGCACCTCGGGAGCCCGGATCCGCGCCACCTCCCGGACCGTGGAGGAATCAGGAAGCTCCGTCACATCGAAAACGATCGCTCCGAGATCGTAGTCAGGGCTCCCCGCCTGAAACTGAAACGACTGGATGTAATAGTACCGACCGCGATGCTTGAAATACTTGCCGTCCGGTGCATTCCCCGTGTGAAGCTCCGGGTCCTCGATCAACCAGGAGTATACGACCCTTGGATTCTCAAGATCGTTCAGGCTCACGATGCTCAGGCCGGCAGGCGCCCGGGGTCCGCGTCTCTCAGAGGGCGCGGGATTACCTCGACCGACGTACACGTAGGGGCGTGAAAGCTCCTGCTCGATCTCGACGTCCGTGCCTCCTCCCAGCAGGTGGGAGATAATGCGGATGTTCTCACTCCCCTGCTCTCCCGGGAGTGGATGGAGTTCCTGGCCTCGCAGGTCGTTCGCCGTCACGAGCCATCCCATCACGGCGGCCAATGCTATCACGAGCCACCGCCGACCTCCTTCTAGTTCCATCCAGTCACCTCTTTCCACCGACAGGCGCCGTTACTCCCGCATTCGTGTTAACTCACCGGTGTGGGCGCCCCGTCGGGACCATTGTCCCAGTCTTGGACGCTTGAGATGTTCGGCATGCCCCACTGGTGCCCATTCCAACCGTCGAATCCATCCATCTTGAACGCCCAGAAACCGGTGTAGATATCGCTGATCACGATCAAACCATCGGCGTTGCGCACGTCGATGCCAAACGCACCATTAAAGACGTTCTGGCCGCTCTCCGGATTCTGGGCCCCGCCCCATCCTCGGTTGTGAGGACCGTCGTACGTATCGTAGTATCCCACGGTGTACGGGTTCGTCGGATCCATCATATTGAACACGTGGAGGCCATCCTCGTATCCGGACACAAACACGTAGGGCCACCTCACTTCGTGATTGTGCACGAGGTTTCTCCAGTCGGCCGTCCAAGCGCCAATGGGACGCGAGATTGCCCGCGCCTCCCCATCCAACCCCGGCTTGAGATCGAAAATGCGCAGCGGCGCGTACTGATACTCGGTCTCGGCAACCGCGTACCGTCCATCGGGCGTGGGCGTGAAGGTGTGGCCTCGGCTCACGCCGGCGACGCCGGTAATGGAGATCAGGAGTTTCGGCTCCTCCGGCCGGGTCACGTCGAAAATGTGGTATCCCCCGGATCCTGGACCGTAGAATTTATCCTGGCGCGTCGCCGGGACGTACCCGACGTAGAAATCGTGGTACCCGCGACTGATTCCCATCGAGGCTTGGCCCTCGGGTGTCGGCACTCGGCCGATCAGGCCTTGCTGAGCATCGGTGTTCAGGTTGCGGTCCATGTCGTAAATGTTCACAAAGGGGGAAAATGTCGTGGCGAACAACAGCGCTCGACCGCCCGAGTGTTTGTATGCGAACACGTTGTGAAATCCACCCGGTGCGTCGGGAGCTCGGATCCAACTCATGATCTCGATCCCGGACGTGTCGGGGAGTCCCGTGACGTCGGCGACGACCGCCCCGAGATCGGCGTTGGGCCCGCTGGGCCCGAATTGAAACGCCTGAACGGCGTAGTACCGGCCTCGGGTCTTGAAGTATTTCGAGTCGGTGGCTCCGCGATCGCCGTGCAGCTCCGAGTTCTCTATCCGCCAGGAGTAGATGACCTTCGCGTTCGCCGGCTGTTTGAGATCGATTATGTCGAATCCCGTGCCGAGCATTGGTGTCATGCGAGAGACATAGGCGTAGGGCCGCGACAGCTCTTGCTCGATCTCCATGTCGGCGACGGTGAAGGCTCTTCCGAGCGGGACATGCGAGACGATGTGGACATTCCGGCTCCCCCGGTCTCCCGGGGGGTATTGACCCGGCAACGCACCGGTCACCCCGACAAGAAGCGCGGCACTAATCACCGTAAGAACGAGGCCCATGTTGTTGCTCCCCTTTGAAAACGGTACCACAAGCTCCCGGAGGCGTTTTAGGGAGGTGGCCCCCCGTGGTCGTGTCGCGAGTGTTGCCGGTCCGCGTCGTATCCGCGCAACCGATCGTAGTGTCTTACCTGATGGTCAGACAAGATTCCCGCCATCTCGAGGTGGGCCCGGAGGTGCACGTATCGCAGCTCCGACCGGAGCGAGCCGATCTGAGTCAAGAGCTCCCGAAGGCCTCGATCGGTCATGGTCCTGCTCGCGAACGAACCATCCAACTCCCACTCGACGGCGACGATGCGCTTGCCGAGTCGGATAGCCCGAGCCTGCATGCCCTCGAAGACCCGCCGACTCTCGGCCCGTTGGGCCTCGGAGAGGCCAAGGCTGTCGGCCAAGTCCAGCGCATGCCTCGGGCCGGGATAGGAGTTCAGTTCAGCCGCCAATGCGAAACCCATGCCGTCGCCGGCCTGGTAGCGGGCTACCTCGTCGGGTGACAAGGCCTTGATCTCCCGTCCCTGATGGCCAGCGTACGGCGACTCTTGCGCCCTCGCCCGAGTCGGCGCCATCAATCCGGCGGCCGCCAACGCGACGCCAAATCCGGCCGTACGCGGCGACGGGCTCCGGCCACGTCGACCCTGACCTAGCGTCCGACCCTCCACGTCGTGGACGACTCGATATTCTCCCACGCCAGCCTCAAGACCCCTCGGGCTGGCTCACCGGGTTCGACGTCGCGCTCCGGTATGAGCCACACGGTGAAGCTCTCGAGCGGTTCAGGGAGTGTTCTCGATTCGAGATCGATTCGGGCGACGTCGAGCTGCGGATCGTAGTCCTCGCCCCATTGGTAAGTCTGTCGATTGAGGATCAGTTTCCAGCCATCCTCGCTCGGCAGCGTAAACAGGCTATACAGTCCCCGCGGCACGAACGCGCCACCGAGTGTCAGGTCGACATCGGTCTCGAAGTGGCTCGCTTCATTCGCACCCGTGCGCCACACCTGATCATAAGGGACCAAGCCACCGATGATCTTGCGGTTCCGCCGGTGCGGTTGCCCGTAGTCGATGGCGATACGGGCTGGACCGGCAATCGCCGGCGCCGTAGTTGACCACTGGCCAGAAATCATCCGCCCGTTCAACGTGACTTCAACCGTGGCCCGTGTGCTCAGCGCTGAACGGGGGACGTCTTCTTCTTGTGCGACCAGCTGGCCGCCAAGGACCATCGATGCGCCCATTGTGGCGCCCCATAGGCCTGATCGAATCATCGCGGATCCTCCAATGAGAGCTTTGCCAGGAAATCTGAGTACTGTAATCACCGCGGGCGGCCCATCATGCTCACCCTCGCGGTGGTCGCTGCGCCGTCGGGACCATTGTCCCAGTCCTGTACGCTCGAGATGTTCGGCGTGCCCCACTGATGGCCGTTCCAGCCGTCGAAGCCATCCATCTTGAAAGCCCAGAACCCCGTATGAAAATCGCTCACGACGATGAGCCCGTCGGCGTTCCGGACGTCGACGCCGAACGCGCCGCTGGTCACACCCGTACCATCCTCCGCAGTGTCGTCTCCACCGAAGCCTCGGTTGTGCGGGCCGTCGTAGGTGTCGTAGTACCCCACGGTATAGGGATTGGTCGGATCCATCATGTTGAAAATGTGCAGTCCATCCTCGTAACCGGAAACGAATACGTACGGCCAGCGCACCTCGTGGTTGTGGGCCAAGCCCTGCCAGCGTGGCGTCCACGCGCCGATCGGACGTGAAACGGTCGTTACCTCACCGTCGAGCCCTGGTTTGAGATCGAACATGCGAAGGGGGGCGTACTGATACTCGTCCTCCGTGACCGCGTAGCGCCCGTCGGGAGTTGGGGTGAACGTGTGCGACCAGAACACGCCGGCGTAGCCCGTGATGGACGTGACCAGAGCCGGGTCCTCCGGCCGAGTCACATCGTAGATGTAGTATCCGCTGATTCCGGCGCCGTAGAACTTGTCCTGACGCGTCGCTGGGTCGTATCCCACATACATGTCGTGGTAGCCCAGCGAAACCTTGGGGCTGGGGTTGGGAACCCTGCCGATCAAGGCGCCGGGCACGTCGCCTGACACGAACGTTGCCATGTCGTAAACATTCGCGTACGGCCCAAACACGGTCGTGAATAGGAGCACCCGGCTGTCGGAGTGTTTGTAAGCGAAAATGTTGTGGAACCCATTGGGTGTGTCCGGGGTGCGGATCCGACCGATCTCCCGGATTCCCGACGTGTCGGGCAGGCTCGTTACGTCGAAGACGATGGCGCCCACGTCAGCATCCGGTCCGCTTCGACCGAATTGGAACGACTGCACGTCGTAGTATCTGCAGTTCAGCTTGAAGTACTTGTTGTCCATCCCGCCGTGGCCAGAATGCAAGTCCGCATTCTCGATCCGCCACGTGTAGATCGGCTTGGCGCGAGTTGGATCCTTGAGGTCCATGATGGTGACGCCACCGATCTTTGGCATCGCCTGCATTCGCGAGACATACGCATACGGCCGCGACAACTCCTGTTCGATTTCGATGTCCGTGACGGTAAACATGCGCCCCAGCGGCACGTGCGAAACGATGCGCACGTTTCGACTCCCCTGCTGCCCGGGCGGATACTGCGCACGCGCGTTTGGCGCGAATAAGGCAGCGAGCAGCGCGACGATCCAGGACGACCTGCGATACATTCCGACCACCACGATTGTCGAGGGGGATGATATGCGGCTCCGACCAACTCGCGCGCCGACGGACGTGAGTCGAGCGCCGTCGATTGCCTACCATCGACAGTGTTGGCGATGGAGCGACGGCTCAGGGTATCTTAGCTGGTACGATATCCCGAGGTCCCAGAAAGCGCCACGGGACCGATAAGGGGCTACAGTATATGATTTTGGCTCTCCTCACCGCCACCCAAACACTTGCCGCTTCCCCGGCTCGTGACCCTCGTGTCTATAGCGGTCGTGACCGGGCCATCAACGTGCCGGCGCCTCGAATCGACGCCGACATCTCGATTGATGGCGCACTGACTGATTCCGCGTGGAACTCGGCGGCGCTCCTCACCGGGTTCTCGCAGTACCAGCCCGTGGACGGGCGCGCGGCGGAGGACTCGACCCACGTGCTCGTCTGGTATGCGCCGGCCGGGATCTACTTCGGAGTCAGAGCATTCGAGAGCCACGGTACCGTCAACCCGACACTGTCGGACCGGGATAGGATCGAGGCCGACGACTACGTCCAGATCCTAATCGACACATTCAACGACCGGCGGCAGGCCCTGGTGTTCGGTGTCAACCCACTCGGCATCCAGTCGGACGGGGTCCAGAGCGAGGGACAGCAGCATTCACGGACCGCGCTCGTCACCGCCGACCTCACGCGCGATTTCGTGTATCGCTCGGCCGGGCGGGTCACGGCCTCCCGGCTATCAGGTCGAGGTACACATCCCCTTCAAGAGCATTAGTTACCAGTCTCCGCGCGCACAGGACTGGGGGATCAACATTCTGCGGAAGGTGGCGCCATTCAGGATACCTCGACAGCTGGGCCCCGGTGCGTCAGGCGGGGCGCTTCCTTTCTGGCACAGTCGGGGACACTCCTCGACCTCACCGACCTGCAGCGCGGCCTCGTGGTGGACTTCAATCCGGTGATGACGGGAACGGTAACCGGCGCACCGGAGGTGACCGGTACCGGCTGGAATTACCAAAGCCCCGATCCGGCGCTGGGCTTCAACGTCCGCCTGGGCGTTCGCACGAACGTCACGCTCGATGGCACTGTCAACCCAGACTTCTCCCAGGTGGAGGCCGATGTCGGTCAGATCCTGAGCAACCAACGGTTCGCGCTGTTCTTTCCGGAGAAGCGTCCATTCTTTCTGGAAGGCATCGAGAAGTTCGAGACACCCAATCGGCTGATCTACACGCGGCGGATCGTCCAGCCCGTGGCCGGCGCGAAGTTCGCCGGCAAAGTGGGCGACTGGAACGTGGGACTACTATCCGCCGTCGATGACCAAAGCGCGTCCGAGGCCGGGACGGAGAACCCAATCTTCAACCTTCTGCGCCTCCGGCGTAATTTGGGCGGCCAATCCTGGGCTGGAGTCACCTATACCGACAGAATCGAAGGTGGCAACTACAACCGCATGGCTTCTGCCGACATGCGTCTCGTGTTTGCCCGCAACTACTACGTTCAGCTCCAAGCGGCCGGGAGCTTTGGCCGTACTGGGGGAATCTCTTCGCGCGCACCGCTCTGGGAGGCGATCGTCAATCGGTCGGGTCGCCAGTTCGCCTTTAGTTACCGCCTGACCGGTATCCATCCCGACTTCGATGCCGAAGGCGGATTCGTCCCCCGGACCGGGGACGTCGCGACCAGCATTTGCCACGGGCTGAGCTGGTACGGGGGGCGGGGCGCCACCGTCGAGCGTTGGACCACGTCACTCAGGTTCGCGGGATGGTGGAATTACGACGGTTTTTGGGACTTTGAAGATCCTACCGAGGCCAAGTTCTTCTTTGGAAACGCGTTTACTCTGCGGGGCGGGTGGACCGGGAGCGTCACGCTCGCCTACGAACAGACGCAGTGGGATCCAGACCGATACGTGAACTACGCGGTCGAGCGGCTCACGAACGGGGTGTCAGACACAGTTGCCTTCACGGTCCCTGGCAGGGTGAATGATGCGTTCGGCGTACTGTCGCGCTTCGAGACCCCCGAGTTCGGGCGGTTTTCCGCCAGCTTGCGGATCAACCGCTTTCACGACGTCGGTCACATCGAGGCCACCAGGGTCAACCTGCTTCGGATCACCGCCGAGGTAAATTGGCGCCCGACCGACAAGCTACGCATCAATCCGCGCTACTCACGGCTCGTACTCGATCGACGCGAGCGCGACGGCACCAACTTATCGACGTCGCAGATCCCGCGCCTCAAAATCGAGTACCAGCTCTCGCGGGCAATCTTCCTGCGTTTCGTCGGACAGTACACCAGCGAGAACCAGGACGGGCTGCGCGACCCCCGCACCGAACAGCGGATCCTCCGGCGCGACAGTTCGAGCGAGCCATACGTCCTGACCGCTCGCGAACTCGAGAACGACTTCCGCTACGATGTGTTGTTCTCGTATCTGCCGACTCCCGGTACCGTGGTTCTTCTGGGATATGGAAGCAGCCTCGCCGAATCGGAGGCGTTCCGATTCGAAGATCTCAGGCGGACGACCGACGCATTCTTCCTAAAGGTGAGCTACTTGTTCAGGCGATGAGCCAACTGGTGGCGAGCGGGCAACGAGGAGCGCCGCGATCGGGAGATGGTTCTCCCAACCGCGGCGCTCCGTGAGTCCAGGCGTCCCAGCCTCGAACAGCCCCCAGCCCTCGAGCAGCCTCGCGGCCGGCGACCAAGATTCTGCTTACCGACCTCGTCTTCCGCCGCGCGAGCCGCGGCTTGGCGACGATCGACCGCCTGATGGACGTGCGGGACGAGCCGAACGGGCCCCATCTCTGCGGCCCCGGGGCGAGGAAGCCGACGGCCGGGTGACGCGGGCACGACCGGCACCACGCGCGGCGGAACCCCGTGCGGGACCCGCGCGTCCCCGAGTCGCTTCAGTGCCGCGCCGGGTCGCCGTTGGGCGGCCGGACGCAGTCGAGGGGGTGCCCGGACGGGCTGACCGGTTGCGCGGAACCGCTCGAGGTGACGAGCCGCCGTCCCGTCGCACCTGTGGAGCCGGCCGGGCCCGGCGACTCGGCGTGGCGCTCCGCGAGGGTCGCTCACGACTGGGACTTACCCGCGGGCGCGTGGTCTGACGGCTCGGGGCGGCCTCGCGCGCGGGGTAGGTCCTCCGGGTTTCCGTAGCGGACCGCTCCCTCGCCTGTGGCGCCGGCCGAATCGACCGTACCACGCCGCCACTTCGACTCGCGCGGCTGGCATCGGTCACGCTCGCCGATGATCGACGGGACGCGGTGACGCGCTTGCCCGCGGATGACGAGCGCGATGGCGCAACCGTTCGGCGCGACACCTGATTCGACGGGGCTCGGGACCGCAGGTCCGCGACCCTCCTGCCACCCCCCGGCGATTTGAACGTGTACGCACGATTCACAGCGCGCGCCCGCTCGACGTAGACGACGCGCGGGGCCCGATGGAACCCATAGTGCCGGTATACGGGAAGGTGGAACGCGGCATAGTGCGGCCGCCAGTAATAATGGTGCCCGTAGTAGTCGTAGTCGCCGTAGTAAATGGGATCCCAGTAGTACGGGTCCCAGCCCGCGTAACCATCCCAACGGTCGCCGTAGGAGGGATAGTAGCGCGACCCGAAATTAACGTGGACGCTAAAGCGGGGCCGATAGAACCCGCGGTACCCATGCCGGTACGGATCGTAGTAGTGGTGATCGTAATAACCGCGACCTGAGAAGGTGTAGTGCCACAGCGACGGAGAATACGGGCGCGGCTTGCTCACACTATACCGAACCACATCGTAGTCGAACGAAACTCCCCCAGCCATTGCGTCGGCGAGGTATGTGAGATCCGTCTCGGGATCCGAGCCAACCTCCCATAGGTCGGTCTGGCCGTAATCCCAATGGGAGCCGCGGGCATAACTGTCGTAACGAAACGGGTCACGGGAGAAAGCCGCGTAGACCGTTCCGACTCCGGACGACAGGTAGACCGTGAACGACTCGCGATCGCCACGCCCACGCAGCTCGTACTCCTGTCCCCCACGCACGAAATTGTCATCGAACGGATCGAGCGGAAACAACACTCGTACCCGTCCGTCGGGCTCGCTCCGGAAGACGGTGAGATATCCGTCGGCCGAGGCTCTGAAGTAGGCTCGCACCCGTTCGCCGGAGCGCAGATTCACGTGCTTGCTCAGGCGGAGATAGACCTGCTGCTGGGCCGGAGCCTCTGCCCGAGATGTGGGTACCGCATCCGGGCTTGGGGCTGCCAGTAGCATCGAAGTCAGTAGCGCAGTCAGCATGGTACCTCCAAGTCTGTTACCACATTAAGGCAACAGCCAGATGCATGCCACGAGTCGGGGAAACCGTAAAGCATTGTTATGAAACGGCTTGTGGCCATCGCAGACGCCCTAAAGACGCCTCGACCGTCCCCAAGTCGAGTCAGCCGGTGTGCCCGGTAGGCGTCACTCATTGCCTGTCTTCCGACGGCGGCCGCGGCCACGGATCATCTCCCGGGACCTCGATCGGGCGCTGCCGCAATGGGTGCCAGGGAGCGGGCCGTCTCGGTGATGCATTCCCAGGCTTCCTCAACGTGGCGAGGCTCGGTTTCCGTTTGGCCCACCACGAACCGCAGCACGTACGCTCCTCGCCAGCGGGTGTGCGTCAAATACAGCTTGCCACTGTCGTTCAGCCGCTGGCGCAGTTCCTCGTTGACCGCATCGACGGCATCCCGATCACCGATCGCTGGTGGCTTGAACCGGAAGCACACCATACTCAAGACCGGAGGGATCACGATCTCGAAGTCCGGCTCACTCGTAATGCGGCTGGCGAGCTCCTGCGCCATGGCGATGTGGGCTGCGATCTTCTCCCGCAACCCGTCGACCCCATAGCTCCTGATCACGAACCACAGCTTTAGGGCTCGGAAGCGGCGCCCGAGCTGAATTCCCCAGTCCCGATAGTTCGTCACGGTCGCGTCGTGGGTGGTTCTCAGGTACTCCGGCAGGACTTCGAACGTCCGTATGAGCGCGCCGGAATCGCGAACGTAATACGCAGAACAGTCGAAGTTGGTGAAGAGCCACTTGTGAGGATTGAAGACAAGGCTGTCGGCGTGTTCGATACCGTTGATCAGCCACCGGAATTCAGGGATGACCAGAGCGCTCCCGGCCCAGGCGGCATCGACGTGGAGCCACACCCCGTGCTGGGAGCAGATCTTCCCCACGTCGGCGAGGGAATCGATGCCCCCCGTCCCCGAGGTGCCCACGCAGGCCGCCACGAACGTCGGTTTCTTGCCGGCCGCGAGGTCGGCCGTGATCGCACGGTTCAGCGCGTCCGGACGCATGGCGCCCGAGTCGTTCACTGGGATCAGCCGCAGGTTTTCCCGACCGAGCCCCGCAATCCGAACGTCCTTCACGATTGAAGAATGGGCTTCGGTGGAGCAGTACGCGGTGAGCTGTCCGGCCCCGGACATCCCCACGTCGCTTACCGCATATCCTGAGACTCGCTCCCGCGCCGTAATGAGAGCGCACAGCGTCGCGGTTGAAGCGGTATCCTGGATACACCCGACGAAACCGTCCGGCAACCCGATCATCTGTCGGAGCCACTCGAGTACGCGCGTTTCTAGCTCGGTCGCCGCGGGTGAGGTCTCCCAGCTCATGCATTGTGCGCCGAGGGTCGCGGTCAGCATTTCAGCCAACACGGACGGCCGGCTGCTATTTGCTGGGAAAAACCCGAAGAAACGGGGATGCTGCCAATGAGTCACCCCAGGGAGGATGAGTGACTTGAAGTCCGCGATGATTCGGCCGATGGGCTCGCCGGCAGCGGGCGGCGAGGGAGGGAGTGCCGCTGCGACCTCACCGGGCCTCACCCGCGCTCTGACCGGCAGGTCCTCCACGTGATCCAGATAGTCGGCCATCCAGTCAACGAGCTGGTGGCCGACTCTCCTGAATTCATCCGAGTCCATCACCCAACCTACACCAGGGCAGTCAGCTCACCCGAGCCGGCGCCCCCTCGGGACCGTTGTCCCAGTCCTGCGCGCTGGACACGTTCGGCATGCCCCATTGATGACCGTTCCATCCGTCGAACCCGTCCATCTTGAACGCCCAGAAGCCCGTCTTGAAATCGCTCAGGACAATGAGACCATCCGCGTTGCGGACATCCACGCCAAACGCGCCGTTCGTCACGCCGGTACCAGTCTCGGGATTGACCGCGCCGCCGTAGCCGTGCTGGTTGGGTCCGTCGTATGTATCGTAGTAACCCACCGTGTAGGGGCTCGTCGGGTCCATCATGTTAAAGATCTGCAACCCGTCCTCGTAGTGGGATACGAACACGTAGGGCCAGCGGACTTCATGATTGTGCGGCAGTCCCTGCCACCGCGCCGTCCAGGCTCCGATGGAGCGCGAGATCGCCCGCACCTCCCCTTCCAGACCCGGTTTGAGGTCGAAGATCCTCAGTGGCGCGTACTGGTACTCCGTTTCCGCCACCGCGTAGCGGCCGTCGGGTGTCGGGGTGAATGTGTGGCCGCGCGCCACACCGGCGGCGCCCGTAATGGACGTGATCAGCTTCGGCTCTTCCGGCCGCGTGACATCGTACACGTGATACCCGCCGTCTCCGGGCCCGTAGAACTTGTCCTGCCGGGTCGCCGGATCGTATGCCAAGTAGAAGTCATGGTACGCGTTGCGCGGGCGGGCCGACGGGGTGTCCGGCACGGGAACCCGACCAATGAATGCCCCTTGGCCATCGCCCCCTAGGAATCGCTCCATGTCGTAGATATTCGCCTGTCGCCCATTGGTCGTCGCGAACAGCAAGACGCGGCCGTCGGAGTGTTTGTAGGCAAAGATGTTGTGGAACCCGCCGGGGATCGAAGGCTCCCGGATCCGGCCGACTTCCCGGATGCCACTGGTATCGGGCAGGCTCGTCACATCGAGCACAACCGCGCCTACGTCGGCATCCGGTCCGCTCTGGCCGAACTGAAACGACTGTACGTCGTAGTAGCGGCCACGCAGCTTGAAGTACTTGTTATCCATCCCGCCATTGCCTTGATGCAGCTCCGCGTTTTCGATCCGCCACGAATACAGAACTTTGGCCTTGCTCGGATCCCGTAGGTCGATGATGTCCGTGCCATGAACGAGCATGCGGGAAACGTAGGAGTACGGTCTCGCCAACTCTTGCTCGATCTCGATGTCCGCCGTGCTAAACGCCCGGCCCAGTGGGATATGGGACCTGATCTTCACATTACGACTGCCCTGCATCCCCGGCTCGAACTCCGCACTGGGAGGAAATTGGGCAAGGGCTGGGGTCGCCAGTGAAATGCCCAACACTAACGTGAGAAATGATCGCCAACGCATGCGGCCCTCCGTTACCTGAATTTGAAAAGAGATCGGAGGCGCCGGACTCCCGGGCCCCCCCGATTAGTTCGCGTTCGGTCTTCTCCCACCACTCAGAACCCTCAATGTGGCCCTCCGTTCACCCCGTAGCAATGGCACCTGCCGCGAGCCTCACGGTTCTCACATCCGCGATCACGACGTCAACCGCAAGCAATGACTGAGACTCCTCGGCCATTGGGCACGGACGGAACCGGTTCCTGAGAGAGACCTAGGGCGTCGCCTTCCCAGCGGAGAGCGGTAGCCCAAGCGCGGCCCGCCCTATGGCTCGTGCCAGCCGCGCGGGACCGCTCCGCTCGACGTTCGCCAGCACCGCCACCGTGAGGTCGTCTTCAGGGTAGTGCGTGAGGATGGTCGAGAACCCGTTGATTCCTCCAGCGTGGGTAAGGACCCGACGGCCGTTGATCATCCGCACGCCGAGCCCGTACGCGTACCGGGTGCCTGATCCGTCACTGCGCGTGGACTCGGCCGTCATCCGCCTGCGCGATTCCTCGCTGATCAACACATCGTCATTTAGGGCCCGCTGCCACTTGAGCAGGTCGAGCACCGTGGAGCAAAGCGCCCCCGCGGCTCCAGGCACGTTCATGCTGATCGGGCCGTCATTGTACAGAATCCCATCCGAAAGCGCGTACCCTGCAGCGCGATGTGGAACGATCGTCCGCTCGTCACAATACGACGATCCCCTCATGCCCAGCGGCTGGAATACGTGCCGCTCGACGTAATCACGGTACGGCTCGCCCGTTGCCCGCTCGACGATGACTCCGAGGAGGTAGTACCCCGAGTTGTTGTACTTCCATCGTTCACCGGGGGGAAAGTCGAACGGTTCATCCTCGAACATGTCGATCAGCTGCTCGTGGGACAGGTCCAACCGCACCGCTCCGCCCCAGAAATCGGGTCCCAGCGTCGTGTAGCTCCTAATGCCGGAAGTATGGGTCAACAGGTGATGGACGGTGACGCGGTGTCCTTGCGTCGAGTAACCGGGCAGGAACTTGGTGATGGCATCGTCGAGGCTGACGAGGCCGCGCTCCCGCAACTGCAGAATGGCGAGCGCCGTGAACTGTTTCGTGATCGAGCCGATGCGAGACACGGTCTGAGCGGTCGCCGGCACATCGTTCTCGAGGTCGGCGTAGCCGTAGCCTTTCGCCACCAGCACGTCGTTCCCCTGCCCCACTCCGATCGAAAGACCGGCGAGAGGGCCGGCCGCGATCGCGGCCTCCGCCAGCGAGTCGACCAGCACTTCGAGGCGATTGTTCTCGACCGCACCTGACTGCGCCGGCAGTATGCCAGGAGCGAAGCATCCAAACGCGCCGAGCACTGCGATCGCCGACTCAATTACCTTGGCGCTCCCCCGTCCAACCACAGACGGTGTGAAGGGCGGGATCGGCTTACTGATCACTCTGACGGACCGAGAAGGGGAGGGCGTCTCACTGCTGTAGACTCATCCGCGCAGGGGCCGCTCCCTCGGGACCGTTGTCCCAGTCCTGCACGCTCGAGATGTTGGGCATGCCCCACTGATGGCCGTTCCACCCATCGAAGCCATCCATCTTCAACACCCAGAACCCCGTTGCCTCGTCGCTGATGACGATCAGTCCGTCGGCGTTGCGGACATCCACACCGAACGCGCCGTTGGTTGTCGCGCTCGGAGGGGCGTGGACGTATGTAGGATCGAGCCAGCCGCGCTCCGCGTCGCCCCCAACCTTACCGCGCTGGTGGGGTCCTTCGTAGGTGTCGTAGTAGCCGACCGTATACGGGTTTGCCGGGTCCATCATGTTGAAAACGAACAGCCCATCCTCGTAAGCGGCGACAAAGACGTACGGCCAGCGAACCTCGTGGTTGTGCGGCAGACCCCGCCAGCGCGGAGTATAGGCGCCGATCGGCCGGGAGATCGTCTTGACTTCTCCCTCGAGCCCCGGTTTGAGGTCGAACATCCGGAGCGGCGCGTACTGGTACTCGGTCTCCGCCACCGCATACCGCCCGTCCGGGGAGGGCGTGAAAGTGTGGCCGCGCGACATCCCCGCAACTCCGGTTATCGAAGTCAGCAGCCGCGGATCGTCCGGCCGAGTCACGTCGAAGACGTAGTAGCCGCCGGCGCCTCCACCGTAGAACCGGTCCTGCCGCGTAGCCGGGTCGAAACCGACGTACATGTCGTGGTAGCTCAAGCGTGTCCCAGGGGTATCGGGGACGGGGATGCGGGACGCAAGCGGGTCCGGATCACCACTCACGAACCTGCCCATGTCGTACACGTTGGAGTGCGGCCCGGACGTGGTCGTGAACAGGAGTACACGGTCATCGGAGTGCTTGTACGCGAAGATGTTGTGGAATCCTCCACCGGTGTCGGGCGCGCGAATGCGACCGACCTCCTCGATCTTTGACGTGTCGGGCAGTCCCGTCACGTCGAACACGACCGCGCCCAGATCGTGATCCGGCCTCCCCTGCCGGAACTGGCACGCCTGAATGTCGTAATACCGATCGCGCAACTTGAAGTACTTGTTATCGAGGCAACCGCCCCCGCCACCCGATGCGTGCAGCTCCGGGTCCTCGATTTGCCAATAGTAGAGGAGCTTCGCGTTGTTCGGATCAGCAACGCTGACGATGTTGAAACCGGAGCGGGGTACGGCGCCCTCGGTGCGCCCGACGTAAGCGAAGGGCCTCGAAAGCTCCTGCTCCAACTCGATGTCTCCCACGGTGAATATCCGGTCCAACGGAAGATGGGAGAGCACCTGCACGTTCGAGCTTCCCTGCTGGCCAGGAGGGTATTGGGCGGCAGCGGTAGCCAGCGGGACACCCAGACCGGTCAAAAAAAAGAAATGCCACCGCATGTGGCCTCCTCACGGCAAGGGGGGGTAGTGAGTGGTGAGTGGTACGTGGCCGCCGGTGGCCACTCGGTCGACACCTTAGCAGTGCTGGCGACCATCCCACTCACCACTCACTACTCACTACTTACTAGTCACTCTTACCACTCACCTTGCCCGGCTCACCTGCGTCGGCTTCGGTGCCCCGTCGGGCCCATTGTCCCAGTCCTGCGCGGACGAGATGTTGGGCATGCCCCACTGGTGACCGTTCCAGCCGTCGAAGCCGTCCATCTTGAGTGTCCAGAAGCCCGAGTCAAAATCGCTCACCACGATGAGGCCGTCGGCGTTCCGGATATCGACCCCCCACGCACCCTCGTACATGCTGTTCCCGCGTCCCGTCGGGCCCATCTCGTAACCGGCGATCGCTTGGCCGCCGAGGTAGGGACCGGGCCGAGTTGAGTAGTAGGCTACCGTGTACGGATTCGTGGGATCCATCACGTTCACGATGTGGAGGCCGTCGCTCTGCCCGGAGACGAAGATGTACGGCCAGCGGACTTCGAAGTTGTGTACTGCTCCTTGCCACGACGGCGTCCAAGCTCCAATGGGGCGCGAGATGGCTCGCGCGTCCCCGTCGAGGCCGGGCTTCAGGTCGAACATCCTCGTGGGTGAGTATTGATACGTCGGCAGCGGCATGACCATGGCGTATCGGCCGTCGGGAGTCGGCACGAACGTATGCGCGTCGGGCACACCAGCCGCCCCGGAAACGGACGTGACGAGTTTCGGATCTTCCGGCCTGGTGATGTCGTAGACATGCGCCCCGCCCGCCCCTCCGCCGTAGAACTTGTCCTGGCGCGTCGCCGGGTCGTAGCCGACATAGAAGTCGTGGTATCCGTAATTCCCGCGCGCTTGGGGGTTCGGTGGAACCGGAACGCGGCCGATCAACCCGTGCGAGGGATCCCCGCTCAGGAAGCTCGCAAAATCATAGATATTGGCGTGTGGCCCGTTCGTCGTCGCGAACAAGAGCGGGCGGCCATCGGAGTGTTTGTACGCGTAGATATTGTGGAACCCGCCCGGGGTATCCGGGGCGCGGATACGCCCAACTTCCCTGACCGAGCTGGTGTCGGGTAGGCCCGTCACGTCAAACACAACCGCGCCGAGGTCGGTATTGGGCCCGCCCGCGCGGAACTGATAGGATGTGGCGATGTAGTAGCGCCCGCCGTGCTTGATGTATTTGACGTCCAGGCCCCCACCACCCTGGTGAAGGTCAGGGTTTTCGATGACCCACCGGTACAGGACCTTCGCCTCCCCCGGATCCTTGACACTGATGATCCAGAATCCCGCGTCACTCATGCGGTGCGCGACATAGGCATACGGACGCGATAGATCTTGCTCGAGCTCGACGTCAGCGTGGCTGTAGGCCTTGCCCACCAAGGGCAGGTGCGAGAGAATCGTGATATTCGAGCTTCCCTCCTCACCGGGCTTGGCCCAAGGCGAGTACTCCTGCGCAACCGCGACCTGCGCTATGAGCGCCACAGCGGTCACAAAGCTGATCCCAAGTGTAAAGCGCATTACTTGATCTCCAGGGCGTTGTGTGACGAACAATGGAACGTCGAGCCCGCTCCGCCCTCCGAGACTCGCATCCCGGACCTGATATCGGTGGATCACCGCCCCCCGAGCGGCACTCCGGCGACGCTCTCGGCGCCGTCGTCCTTGAGGTACTCGTCGAAGAAGGCCAGCATGTCGAGGAGGAGCTGACGCGTGTTCTCGCGCCCTCTGATGTAAAACGTCTCACCGTGATACGCCTTGTAGCGGAACACCTTGTAGTGCCGTTCCAGCTCATCGGCAAAATGCTTCATCTGGGGTGATTCCGGGAACCGCCCCTCTCCATGCACGATGAACGCCGGCGTCATGATGTTCTTCACAGCGAAGAACGGGGAGTTGCGGTGATATACGTCCTCGTTGTCGTCGAACGGTCCGAACTCGTAAGCAAGCTGCTGAATATGTTGGTACTCCCCATCGTCCATGAACCTGACGCGATTGGGATAGCCCGAAATAGGCACGGCCGCCTGAAACACGTCAGGCGACCAGGCGATGACGGCGGGTGTCAGAAAACCGCCGTAACTGGTTCCCTCGACGCCGAGCCGGTCGGGATCCACGAACGGAAGAGATTTCAGGTATTCCGCACCGGCCACTACGTCTTTGCGGTCGCCGTGTCCCCAGTCTTTGTTGTTCAAGAGTTCGAATTCCCGACCGTACCCGGAGCTGCCGCGCACGTTGGGAAGGAGCATGACGTAGCCCTGCTGCGTGAAGAACTGTGCGTGCAACGAGTAGCTATCTGCGAAATGCGATGTCGGCCCCCCATGGATGAGCACGATCGCGGGGAAACGCTCGCCGGCTCGGACGTCGCTGGGTTTGTAGAGATAGGCGTTGATCATCCGCCCATCGAACGTCTCGTAGGTGACTTTTTCAGGTGTCGCGAGATCCCGCTCGAGGTTGCCTCCTGGCGCCGAGAACGTGAGTTGCCTCGGCGAGGCGCCATCGAGCGAGGCCACGTGCAAGTCGGGGGCCCGCGTGGGCGTTGCAAGGGTGTAGCTCAGGCGTTTGCTGTCAGGGGCCCAGTCGACGTTGGCCACCACACCCAGGTCGGGACGCACGATCACGCGCGGGTCGCCGCCGCCGGAGGCAACGACTCGGAGCTCGCGCGTGCCGTTGTGGCTCTCGACGTAAGCTATCCATCGTCCATCCGGGGACCACTGACCCTCGGCCTGTTCAGCCTGCGCGGGCGCGACTCGCCTTGGTTCACCCCCGGTTAGCGCAACGGCCCAGTAATTCAGCCACCCACTTCGCTGCGACCGGAATAGCACCGCCCGCCCATCCGGGGAGACCATCGGGTAACCGAACGCGGGCCCCTGGCGGTAGTCGAAGAAGTCCGTGTCGCTCAGCACCAACCGCCGGTTGGAGCCGTCGGCATCGATCTCGAACACGTCGTGGTCCATCCACCGCTCGTCCAGGCGCACATCCAACACCTTGCGGGCATCGGGCGTCCACGTCGGGAACACCTCGTACCGCTGATCGGTCGTCAACCGGCTCACCTCGCCGCCCGGTACCGCCACTTTCCAGATGTCGTACCCACCAAACCGTCCGCCGGCGAACGCGATCCACCGGTTGTCGGTGGACCAGCTCCAGGAGTTGATCCGTCCGCCGAGGCGCGTCAGCTGGATTTCCCTACCCTCGTCGACCGACCAGAGCCACAGCTCGGGCCAGCCCCCTCGGCTCGAGACGTGCGCGATCCAACGGCCGTCGGGAGACCAAGTAGGGGGCGCCGTGCGCCCCGCCCCAGCCCAAGTGGAGCGACCCGTCTGGGGAATCCACCGCCCGAGGCAACAGCCCATAGCTCGCCACCCCCGAGACCACCTGGGAACAAGATCCGCGAGCCATCGGGCGACCACTGCGGCGCTCCGGCCAACACGGACCGTACCGACGTTACGCGATCCACCCAAACGCCGGCCGGGAACCGGGCATCCTGCGCTTCCAGGGACGTAAGAGAGCCCAAGCCGGTGCCAACGAACGCCGCCACGATCGTCGTGCGAACTGTTGTGCTCACCGTTTCAGCCCCTTCCAAGAAACGCTCAGTGATTCGCGCACGGCACCGCGCTGGCCTCCCGTGATGGGGGCGGTACCGACGGCGCGCACATGTTGCCGGGAAACCAGGCGCCAGAGCACGCCGAAGCCCGCCACGTAATCGGCACGGAGAGGCAATTCAACAGGGGAAAGATACAGTACGGGACCCGGAGCGGTAACGCGCGGGACCCGGCCGTCAGAAGCCGAGTGCGATACCCGTGCGGACCAAGCTAGCCTGTATGGGTACGTCGGTGCCGGCGACCTGTCGATCGAGGCGTTGGAATTCGTAGTCCATCTGGAACCGGAAACGCCCGTTGGCGGTGCCGACACCCACTCCGAGCCCGAACTCGAACGCCAGATCCGCGTTCCCCCCCCCAACGAAGCGTGCGCCACCGAGATACGCGCCCCTGACCCAAATGCTTGCGATGCGTGCCAGTTGCGTTTCGGAGAACAGGCCAACGCGGGCGAGACCCACCGCCTGCGCCGCGAACTCGGGGTCGACGTATCGGCGCCCGCCACCGACCTCGATGGCGACCACCGGCGCGACCTGGTACCTCAAGCGGACATCGACCTGGGTGAGGTCATAGGGTGTCGACGCGTCGCCCTTTGGATCGAGAGCGGCTCGATACGCACGGCCGTCGAGGTGAAACCGTCCGACGCGAACTTCCAGCCGCCCACCGGCGCCCGTACCCACGGCCTCCCGTCCCTCGCTCGCTTCGGTGTACGTCATGCCGACTACGTCTACCCCAACCCGCACATGCTGTGCTCGCAGAGAGGCTGGCGCCAGCCCCGCTACCAAGATGCCCGTGGCGACCAGCGCGGCGCGCGTTATGGTGGTGTCTCCACGACCGGCACAATGCTCAGCCGGATCTGCCGGCGGCGTGCAACGTTTTGGTCCGCGATCTGCGCGTTCCGCGCCGCCAACTGTTCCCTGAGTAACTGATTGTACAGGATGCCCGACGGAACGGGCCGAGGATCGGGTTTCTTGAGGCTCATGACCAAACCGGTCAGTACCACCGCGAAGCTCACGGCGCCCACTTCCTCGCGCGAAGCAGATCCGAGCTGAGTGTTTTGGAGCGCCAGCGAGAGTCCGGACGCGAAGGCGGTGTAGAGCGTCGCGATGCCCAAGGGGCGCCAGTTCCGCGGTGGCCGCTCGACTTCGGGCAGCAGTCGGTAACCCGGCAGCTCGGTCATGTGCTGGGCCGTGTCGACACTGACGTGAGACACGTGAACGATCGCCTGGGTGGCGTAGCGCTCCCTTCCGGCGGCGGCTTCGATGATGAGCTGATAACGGCCTGGCGGGACCGGTTCACCCAATTCCGTGAGGCCGGACCAATCGATACGCCCCTCTCCCGCCACCGATTGTGAATCGACCTTCACTTCGGTGTCGGCGCCGACGGCCCGAGCCGTCACGCGCGAGGCGCGGGAGACCTGGAAACGCACCGGCAGGCTGCCTCGACCCGCCACAAACGAAGCCGAATCGACTCTGACGCGCCTCACCACGAGCACCTGGCCCAACGCGGATCCATAGAGTGAGCTGATGCGGGGAGACACCCGAACCGGATCGGGCTCGCGATCGGGATCGAGAAAGATGAGCTCCCGAAACGCTGCGACTCCCTGCCGCGTCGAATCCAGGGCACCATATGAAAAGCCCAGCAGTTCGTAGGCCCGTATTCGCTCGACCCGACCGAGGCGCTCATCGAGCGCGCGACGTGCCACCACGATTGCCCGGCCGTAGTCCAATTCCGCGTAGGCCTGCTCGGCCTGCCGAAGTGCCGCGCTTCCCTGCGCGAACAGTATCGTAGGCACCGCGAGCATCAGTGCCACGATCAACGTCCGGGTCCGTCCGGTCACGCCTGTCCGCATACCAAGATCTTCCTCATGAGTTCGTGATTCCCAGCGGTGATCATCACCGTTTCCTCCACAGTGCTGCACCCCTCCCGCACGATACGCACAACGTGCTGGCCCGGTCTGAGGGCGCGCCGGGCGACGGGCGCTGCGTGACCGACTGGACCGCCTTCGAGATACCGAAGTCGGTCAGCATAGTTCGGCCGTCGTCATCGATCATCAGGTTGGCCGGTTTGAGATCCCGATGGACCACGCCCCGCTGGTGCGCGTGCCCTAATGCCCGCGCCGCCTCCCACAGGACGCGCTGACACGTTTCAATCGGCACCGGTCCCTCATCGATGAGGTCCTCAAGCGACTGCCCGGTAACGTATTTCATCACGAAGTAGTTGAGCTCGCGGCCGCTCTCGACGGCGAAGATGGGCACGATGTTCGGATGGTCCAGCTTGGCAGCGGTGCGCGCCTCGCGTTCGAAGCGGCGCACGAAATTCTCGTCGTGCGACAACTCCGGCGGCAACACTTTTATCGCGACCAACCGATCGAGCGGCAGGTCCGTAGCGAGGAACACCGCTCCCATACCGCCGCGCCCCAGCATTTCCCGCACCTCGTAGCGATCCTCCAGAACCTGCGCCAGGAGGGCTCGCAGGTTGGGCCCCGTCCCCGACATGCGCGGTCCGGAGCCGGGATCCGAGACGTCGGCTCCGCAGGTGTTACAGAATCGACTGTCGGCCGGCAGCGGGGTGTTGCAGTGGAGGCAGTTCATCGGAGCCGACCGGCACGCAACCAGGTCTCGTCACGCGGTGGGCGCTCGCTCGTTCGGGGTCGACTCGGGCTTCGCCCCGTGTGTGACGGGACGACGATCCCTGCGGCGGGTGTCAGTTGATACGTCGTCGGAACACCGGCAAAGTCGACTACCACGAAGAAATAGTCGCCTGCCGCAAGCGTCGATGCGGCGTTCTCCGTGGCTCCCGGGTCCTTGCTTCCCCCCACCACCGGCAACGAATCGGGGAGTTCATCACGGAGAATGTAGACGTCGAGATCGGCGGTCGTGTCCCCGGCCACGACCGTGAAGCCGAAGCCCTGGCCGTCCTGTGCGGCGGGATCGGTAAACCGAAACCAATCCACGTCGTGCGGATTATCGATGTTGTACCCGCGGGTGCCCGCTGCGAACGAAATGGGTGTCGCCAGATCGCAGAAGTCATTTTCCTCGGCAGCGTCCGGGGGCAGGGCCGATCGGTACTCAGGCAAGATGGCGAACTGATAGGCTCCCGGCTTGTCGTAGGCGGCGAGAACGTGATAGCTCCCCGCCGCGAGTCCTCTCAGCGCAACGACGACCGAGTCGGTTGCCAAAACCTCCGGCGCGAACGGGAATCCGCCGCACGTCTGCAGATCCGAACCGACCGTCCACGATACCGGGGCGAGCTGGAACTGCCCCTGAACTCCGTCGAACGCGAGTGAGTCGCTGATGAACACCTGGTAGCTCTCGCGATTCGTCGACGACGACGAAAGGAAGATCGTCCGGTCGAGGGTGCCCGTGTTGTCAAAGCGGTACCAGTCGGTCCGCGCAATGCTGTCGAGGCGTCCCCTGGCCTCGAAGGCCAGAGACGGATTGAACATCCCACTCGGCAGGGCGCCGAGGTCTGCCGGCGCAATGTCATTCGGTTCATAGATATCCCGCTGGGCAACGAACGCGGAATCCGGACTAATGGCCAATCCCTCGACACCGAGCAATCCGACCCGCGAATTGCGCGGTGCGGGTGGGGGCACCCACACAGTCAGACGCCCAAAGCGATCTGGCTGCGCGGGGTCGAGCGGCGTGTAGCCCCTGACGATCGCGGGCACTTCACCGAGAGTGACGAGAAAGAGCCCTGTGGGATTGAGGCCCGTCCCGAAGATCTGAAGGGTGTCTCCGAACCGTGTCAGCTGGGGCCGGATGCTGTCCACTTCGAGCAGGTCGTGGACCCGGGCCGACTGGATCGCCGCTTGGGCGTCGGCGAAATCCACGGCGCTTGCGGTGACCGCCGCAACACCCACACCCGTCGCCAGCAGCACTCCGTCAGCGGAAACCGCCGCAACCAGCGGATTGCTCGACTCGAATCTGACCTGTGCATTCGGAACCGTCGCGCCACCGGCATCAACCACCCGCCCGCTCAACTGCAGAAACTCACCCTGCAAAAACTCCGGAAACGCGTCGATCTGAACGCGAAGCTCGCTCCCGCGTTCCGTCGGGAGGACGCACGCACTAGCGAGTAGCGCTGCGAAGACAGCCCGGCTGCGCCGGGTCTCGGAATGCCAGGTCATGCTCGGGGCCAACCGGTACGATGGGTGGTTCGCGGTGCGGAAGTCAAGCATGCAGTGTGACCCACATCACAAAGCCGGGCCGGCGCGTAACGAAAAGCGGAATCCCAACTTACAGGGTCGGGCCAAGCCCGATAACGGGGGCCGCCCGAGCCGACCCGTTCGCCTTCCGCCCGTCCTCAGCTCACCCTGCCGGGACCCGAAGCTCCCGCGGGCCCGCGCTCCCAGTCCTGCGCGCTGGACACGTTCGGCATGCCCCACTGGTGCCCTGTCCAACCGTCGAAGCCGTCCAGCCGAAAGGTCCAGAACCCGGTAGTGATGTCGCTCATTGCGATCAGTCCGTCGGCGTTCCGTACGTCGACACCAAACGCCCCGTTGTAGACACCCCTGGTGGCATCGGGATCGTCGAAGGGGGGCCAAAACGTCGTGGGTGGAACGGATAGCTTCCCATCCGGCCCCTCCCACGTGTCGTAGTATGCTACGCTGTGCGGGCTCGTTGGATCCATGACATTCACGACATGCAGCCCGTCCTGATAAGCACTCACGAAGACGTAGGGCCAACGCACTTCGGTGTTGTGGGGCAGATTCTTCCAGGAGTGTGTCCACGCGCCAATGGGTCGGGAGATGGTCCTCACCGAGCCGGACCGCTGTCCGGAACCCAGATCGAAGAAATAGAGCGGCGCGTACTGGTGCTCGGTCTCGCCCACGCCGTAGCGGCCGTCAGGACTCGGCGTAAAGGTGTGTCCCCGAGTCACGCCGGGCACGCCCGAGATCACGGTGAGGAGTTGGGGGTCCTCCGGCGCGGTTACATCGTAGATGTAGTACCCCTCTCCCCGAGCCCCGTAGAACCTGTCACTCCGCGAAGCCGGATCGTAGCCAACGTAAAAATCGTGATATCCACCTTGGACCGCCGAGGCGTCCGCGGCGGGAACCGGCATGTGACCGATAAGCCCTAGCTGAGGATCGCCAGCAAGCAGACGCTGCATGTCGTACACGTTGGCGAACGATCCGGTAACGAGTGGGCGGCTGCCCGTAGTGGCGTAGAGGAGAACGCGGCCGCTCGAGTGCTTATAGGCGAACACGTCATGGAACCCTCCGGGAACGTCGGGTGCGCGTATGCGTGCCACCTCCGCAATCGTGGCCGTGTCAGGCAACCCGGTCACGTCGAAAACGATTGCACCCAGGTCGGCGTCCGGTCCACCCAGCCGAAACTGAAACGACTGCACGTCGTAGTATCGGCCTCCCAACTTGAAATACTTATTGTCCATGCCGCCCGGGCCTTCATGGAGCTCCGGATCTTCGGTGCGCCACTCGTACGAGACGCGAACGTTCCTCGGGTCCCGCAGATCGACGATCGTGAATCCAGCGGAGTAGGTGCTTCCGTGCATGCGCGAAACGTACGCATAGGGCCGAGCGAGCTCCTGCTCGATCTCCAGATCCGCGACGGTGAACATCCGCCCGATCGGAAGGTGAGAGAGGACGTGGAGGTTCTGGCTGCTCTGCTGGCCCGGCGGGTATTGCGCGCTTATTGGCGCCGCCAGCGTCATACAGGCGAGGACGCTTGAAGCGATTCGATTCATCGTCGCACCGCCTCACGCCGTTTCGAGGGACCGCGCTTCGGGGCTAGTCCCACATCTGGGCGCTCGAGATGTCCGGGAGGTTCCAGTCGGAGCCATTCCACCCGTTGAAGCCGTTCAGCCGGAACACCCAGAACCCGGTCCCGCTGTCACTGACGACGATGAGACCGTCCGCATTCCGAACGTCCAGCTCGAAAGCCCCGCTGAATACCGACGTGCCCGGCTGTACGAGCTGCCCAGACGATCCCGTCTGGTGAAGACACCGGCATGTGTGGTGCCAACCGACCGTCGTCGGAGTCGTCGGATTGCTGACGTCGATGATCTGCAGGCCATCCTCGTAGGCCGCGAGGAAAACGTACGGCCAGCGGACTTCATGGTTGTGTGAGAGATCCTGCCAGTCCGCCGTCCATGACCCAATGGGCCGCCGAATCGTGGCGACTTCTCCACGGAGGCCTGGCTCCACGTCGAAGATCATCGTGGGAGAGAACTGATACTCCATCTGGGTGACGACATACCGATGATCCGGAGAGGGGATGATCGTGTGACCGCCATTGACGCCGGCGATGCCGGTAATCGAAGTGAGGAGCCTCGGCTCCGAAGGACGGCTGAAGTCGAACACATAGAAGCCGCCTGCGCCCGCACCGTATAGTCGATCCTGTCCCGACGCGGGGTCGTAGGCGACGAAGATGTCATGGTACCCGCGGGGTTGCCTGAGAGGCGTGTCAGGGACGGGGAGGCGAGCGATCAGGCCGTGGTCCGGAGCCCCGGCGAGGAACTGCTCCATGTCGTACACGCTTGCATGTGGTGGGGTGCCCGCCGGGAACCGGGCATTCGTTCCGAACAGCAGGACCCGCCCGTCCGAGTGCTTGTACGCGAACACCGAGACGAAACCGCCCAACGGATAGGGGGTACGGATGCTCCCGACCTCCCGGACGGCGTCCGGATCGGGCAGTCCCGTTACGTCGAAGACGACGGCGCTGACGTCTCCCTGCACCTGGTCCCGTGCGAAAGAGAATCCCCTCGCGTAGTAGTAGCGCGCTGGGCTCGTCCGGTGAGTCGCGACTCGCCAGGCGTCGTCGTGAAGACCCGGTTCCGACTACTCCGATGATCAAATGTGGGTTTCGGGAAGGGGGCAAGCAAGGAAACCACACCACCCACCCTCGGGGGAGGGGCGGTGCCCCATCTACCAGGGTTCTTGACGGTCTCCTCACCTGACCGTAGCGTCTACCGGAGGCGGGGCTGCGGCAGTGCCGAACGCCACCTGTCAGGCCTGCGTGGACAAAAAAGGTGCTACCTTAGCACTGAAGGGCCCGAGCCTCGGCGAACCCCGGAGGTGACAATGCCCGGCAGCATACTCACGATCTTCACGCCCCTCAGCGTCAACTCCGTGTTGTTTGGAGTTTACGATTTCATCCTCCCGATCATGCTCTACTGCGCGTTGTCCGCGTTGGTTTTTCTCGATCTCGCGCAGTCGGAAGATCGCGGGGCCGGTCGGATCGTCGGATGGACGGCAGCCGTCCTGCTGCTGCCGGTTATCGGTAGCGTGGCATATCTGGCGTTCGCGGGGGGAACCCTGCCCCGGGCTAGACGGCTCACCGTGCTCATCACGAGCCTGATCGTGCTGGGTGCGGCGTACGGCTATACATTCGTGCGAGTCTCCTAACGAGTCGTACGGACCTTTGACGGATAGGAGTCTATTCAATGGGTGAGACCGCGACGTTTCCGTTACCGACGAGCTTTCAGATCCTCGTGAGCATGTACGGGTATTTCCTGCCCTTCATGCTGTACGCCGCGTGGTCCACGCTGGCCTTCTGGGACATCGGTCGCCGCGATGACCTGAGTGGCGGCGGCGCCATCGCTTGGATTCTCGTGGTGCTGCTCGTTCCATTCTTCGGAGCCATGGCGTACCACATCGTGGGCGGGGCCTCCTTCTCGCGAAGCCTGCGAGCTGCGATGGTTGGCGGAGGGCTGGGTTTTTACGTGCTCGTGCTGCTTGCCGGGAATATGTTCGGAGGACTTTCGTAGCGTGGGTGTCAACCGGCGCGACCTGCTGAGAATCCTCGGCTTCGGCGGTGGCGCCGGGCTGTTGGGTGGCGGCCTCGGATTCTTCGGCAAGCCCGCCCGTGCCGGCCAAGGGCCTGATCCCGATCCGCTGACCGATCCAGCGGATGCGTTGGACCCTCAGGACGCGCGCAGGGTGTTCGGCCCCGGTGGAACATCCGGCA
Source organism: Gemmatimonadales bacterium (assembly GCA_965249575.1). GTDB lineage: Bacteria > Gemmatimonadota > Gemmatimonadetes > Gemmatimonadales > GWC2-71-9. Next base: position 1,246,099 of record OZ252244.1, read on the forward strand.
GATACGGCCGGATGAGCGATCCGCCACCGCACCTCGGACCACGCGCCCTCGACCAGCATGTCATACCACCGCCCTACGCCCCGCCGAAGCCCGGTGTCGTCCGGGAACTCGATATGACGGTCATCGAGACCCGCCTGCAAGTGGGCCTCGAAGCTGCGGTGGACGTTTGGGCCTACAATGGAACCGTGCCAGGACCTGTTGTCCGCGCGACGGAAGGTGAGGAAATCGCGGTCACGCTGCACAATCCAACTCCCCAGCCGCACACGATTCACTTTCACGGGGCGTACGATGTGACCCAGGACGGCTGGTCACCGGTGCCCCCACGCGAACGGCGCACCTACCACATCGCGGCCGCCTGTCAGGGACTGCACCCGTACCATTGCCACACGCCGCCGTATGCCCGGCATTTCTCCAGGGGAATGTACGGGGTGATGATCGTCGATCCGCCGGGCGGCAGGCGACGCGCGCACGAATTCGTTCTGGCGCTCTGCGGCTGGGACCTGGACGGCGACGGGCAAAACGAGCTTTACGCGTGGAACGGCATTGCGGGTTTTTTCGGCCGCCATCCGATCAAGGTACCGGTGGGAGAGCTCGTCCGGCTGTACGTCGTGAACCTCGTCGAGTACGATCCGGTCGCCTCGTTTCACCTACATGCCCACACCTTCGATGTATATCGGAGTGGCACGTCGTCGTCACCCCAAGAGCACACGGACGTTGTCACGTTGGGTCAAACCGAAAGGGCCATTCTTGAGTTCCGGCTTCCCCGCCGGGGCCGGTACATGTTTCATCCCCATCAGATACACATGGCCGAGCGCGGCGCCATGGGCTGGATCGTCGCCGTTTAACCGCGAATCCCGAGCTGCCGTCTCCAATAAAAGTAGAACGGCAGTCCTGCAAGCATCAGTGCGACACCAACCATCGACGACCAGAACCGATCGATCAGCACTCCAGTCAAGAACCACCCCGAGATCGCGAGGAAGATCACCGGCGTAACCGGATATCCCCACACGCGATAGGGGCGGGGCAAGTCCGGCTCCTTGAAGCGGAGCACGATGACCGCGGCCACCGCGAGGGTCAACAACGAGTGATTGACGAAGGCCACATAGGTCAAGATGTCCTGATAGGTTCCCGAAAGGGCGAACCCCGATGCCCAGACGCCTTGGATGAGGATGGCAACGGCCGGCGTCCCGCGGGACATGTGGATCTCGCTCACCTTCTTGAAGAACATGCCATCGCGTGCCAGCGAAAAAACGATCCGCGGGTAGTTCAGGAGTTGCGCGTTGAGACTACCCATCGTGGAGACCACGATAGCAAGCGAAACCAGGGCCCCGCCAATAGGCCCAACCACCGCCCGAACCGCATCGGCTCCGACGAAACTCGATCCCCGAAGCTCGTCGAACGGTAACACGTAGACGAACGCCACGTTCACTAGCAGGTAGACGACCACGACCACGGCCATCCCAACGATGATGGAGAACGGCACGTTGCGCTGTGGATTTCTGATTTCCCCGGCCACGTGGGTGGAGAAGTGCCAGCCGCTGTAGGTGAACAACGTCAGCACCATGGCGGCCGCGAAGGAACCGAACAACTCCGACCCATCCGCGCCCGCTGGCAGCATCGGACCCAACGCGCTGCATATCACCCGTTCCAAGGAATACACACACGCCGACGACGCTCACGACGATCGTCATCTTGAGCAGCGTGAAAACATTTTGCGTGCGCCCTCCAGCTCGCACGCCGAGGTAATTGATGAAGGTCATCAACAAGATGGCTAGCACAGCAGCGAACCGAGTCTCCCACACGCCGTAGGGGATGACTCGGCTCAGGAAGAAGCCAGCGTAGATCGCCACCGAGGTACCGACGGCGCCGATGGCCGCCGTCGATATCGCGAAGAACATCGTCCAGCCGAACAGAAAGGGGATAGGGGTCGACCCGTACGCGCGGCGCAGGAACGCGTACGTCCCGCCTGTCTCAGGAATGGCCGCTCCAAGCTCCGCCATGCAGAGCGCACCGCAGGTTGCGAGCAAGCCCGTCACCACCCAAACCGTGAGCGACAGCCCGGGCGCTCCTATCTCATCGGCGACGAATGCGGGGACGACAAATATGCTCGCGCCGATGATGCCGCCGACGACCAGGGTGGTCGCCTCGAGGGCGCCAAGTCCCCGCACTAAGGCTGGCTTGACCTCGGTACCCGCGTGGGATCGACGGCTCTCCAGAAACTTGCCCCCTTGTGGTCGGGTCGAGCACCGGCATCCGCTGCCCCGCCGGCTGGGCCCCTACAAGTGGCAGGTCACGAGACTATGGCGCAAGTGAGATTTAACGCCCGCGACTCGAGAATCGTCGTGCATGCGACGCGCCATCGAAGCTCCCACCAGCGTCAATTCTGTTGACAACGGATAACCTGCCTCGCATGTTGCCGGTCCGCACCGCTCGCGCTCCTGACGCATGGCAAATCGAACGTGGCACGTTCACGTAAAGGACATCATCGATGAATGTCGCGGTCAGAACTTCCGCACTTGCATTCGGTCTCACGCTCGCGAGAGCGGTGAGCGGAACGGCCCAGGACCCGATCACACCACCGCCAGAGCTCAAATATGAAATCCATCTCGAGAAAAGCATCATGGTGGAGATGCGGGACGGAATCAGACTATCAACGGATCTCTTGTTTCCAAGCGGTGCTCAGGAACCCCTTCCAGTGATTCTTCGTAGAACGCCCTATAGCAAGAGCCCGTTTCGCGACAACGAGCGTGTACGATTCTGGGTCGGGCAGGGATACGTGTACGCCGTTCAAGACAAGCGTGGCAAGTACGAGTCGGAGGGAGACTACGCCATATCGATCGGTGATGCGGAGGATGGCTACGATACCGTGGACTGGCTCGCGGAACAGCCCTGGTCGAACGGCAAGGTCGGTACGATCGGGTGCTCTTATAACGGCGACGTCCAAATGTTCCTGGCTACCCAGCGCAACCCGCACCATGCGGCCATGGTCCCGCAGGCCACGGGAAGCTCGAACGGGGCGGCGGGTGGCCGGTATCGACAATTCGCCAGCCGCTACGGCGGCAACATCGGGTTGGCGTCGGCGTTTGGGTGGTTCCGACGCTATGGATCCAAAGTGAGTTATCGCCCCCCACCTCCACACTTCCCCTCCCTCTACCAGTCGAAAATCGCCGACTACTTCCGCCCCGGCCCCACGCTGCCTGATGTCGATGTAGAGGAAATCTGGTGGAGCCTGCCGGTCGTGGACATGATGAAGAAGGCTGGCGCCCCGCCCAGCGATTGGGAAACCATTGTCTCGGTCGAGCCAAACGATCCCTGGTGGGACCAATTCGCCTACCTCACCGACGACGATCGATTCGACGTACCGGCACTCTTCATCAATTCGTGGTATGACTTCGGCGCCGCGGAAAGCATCTATCAGTATCAACTGTTCCGCCGAAACTCGGTGAGTGAGCGGGCGCAGGAGAGTCAGTTCATCGTAATCTCGCCAATGCCTCACTGCCGCGAGGAGCGGGCAACCGAACACACGATGGTGGGAGCGCGGTACGTAGGGGACGCCCGCTTCGACTATCTCAAGCTCTACCTGCGCTGGTTCGACTACTGGTTGAAGGGGATCGGCCAAGCGCCAGTGCGCTTGAACTTCTGGGTGGACGGATTCCTCTTGAATCGAATGCAAAAAGCCCTGCTCAGCGAAGCCATCAATCTCGTGGAAAGAGGCGTCGCTTCCGTGGATGCGGTCGACTCCGTCATTCGTGATGGCCTCGGACTCCGATGGGCGCTCATGGGACCGTTCGGTGTCGCGGAGACGAACGCGGACGGAGGCACGAGAGAGTACCTCACTCGGTTTCGTGCAAACCATGTACGCGTTTCAAAGGATCTCGGACCTCCCCCGAATTTTGATGACGAGCAAATCGAGCGAGTCGGCCGCGGCACGGATGAAATGCTCAAGGGCGCGCAGCACGATGCCCTGAGCCGTTGGCGGGACCGGATGATCCGAAAAATTTGCGCGCTCAAGAAGGGGGACCCCCAGCCATGACGCCGACCGGTGGCTGGCGTGTCTCTCCACAGGCCGCCGCGCTGCATGCCGACGCGCTGGTGTGGGACATGGTGTTCGTGTACGAGCCGGAGATGGACAACGACTACCGTCTCTTTCCGCGCTGGAGAAACGCCGGAGTCGACTTCGTCTCCGTTCACCCGGCCGGCGACCGACACAACATAGGTGAAGCGATGCGCCGCATCGCCCGCTGCCGGAGCCACGTGCTCTCGGACCCCACGCACTACGTCTTGGTGGATACCGTCGACGACATCATACGAGCGAAGGCGCAGGGCAAGCTCGCCGTGGGACTCCACCTGGAGGGGTTTCGCTGTCTCGAGCGGGACCTCAACATGGTCGAGGCGTTTTACAAGCTGGGTGTCCGGTTTTGCCATCCGATTTTCAATCTGGTCAACTCCATCGGCGGAGGATCAGCAGATCGGATCGATGTCGGCCTCTCCCGGTATGGCATCAACGTCGTGCACGAGATGAATCGCGTCGGCATGCTGGTCGATGGGAGCCACGCTGGTTACAAAGCCACGTTGGAAATGATGGAGGTATCGGAAGCACCGGTGATCTTTTCGCATCTGGCTTGTTACAGCGTACGTGAACATTTTCGCAACGTACGTGACGATCAGATTCAGGCCTGCGCCCGCAAGGGCGGCGTCATCGGAATCACCAGCGCGGGCTTCTATCTGGGTGAGAGCACGTCCACGGAACGCTATTTCCGCCACGTCGATCACGTGGCGCAGCTGGTCGGCGCTACACACGTGGGAATCGGGCTCGACAGTATGGATCGGCCCGAGCTGCTTCAGCACTACATCGACGCCCGTCCAGACGAGTGGCCTGGTCGCGAACAGGGAATGTGGGAACCCATAGAGTTCTTCAAGCCGGAACAGCTCCCGGAACTCACGGAATTGATGCTGAAGAGCGGATACTCCGACAGCGACGTTCGGGGCGTGCTGGGCGGCAACTTCCTCAGGGTGTGTCGGGAGACGTGGAAGTAGGAGTCAGGACGCCGCACCCCACTCGAGTGAGTGGGGGCCTCCTTGCTGCTCACTCCTCACTCGGTGCGGAGGGGCGGCGTAGACCTGCTTCTCAGCTCACTCGTTCGGGTCTCGGGGCCCCATCCGGCCCGTTGTCCCAGTCCTGTACGCTCGATACATTCGGTTGCCCCCAGTCGTGGCCGTTCCAGCCGTCGAATCCTTCCATCTTTAGGGCCCAGAAACCGCTCTGCATGTCGCTCGCGACGATCAACCCATCCGCATTCCGCACGTCGATGCCGAACACTCCCTTGGCCACCCCACCTCCCTCGTAGTCCTGAACCCCGGTAAAGGTGTCGTAGAACCCAACGGTGTGTGGCTTCGTGGGATTCCTCATGTCGAGTACTTGAACGCCATCCTGATATGCCGACACGAACACGTAGGGCCACCGGATTTCCATGTTGTGCGATGACTTTCGCCAGTCCGCGGTCCACTCGGCAATGGGTGGAACGATGGTCTGGTTTCCGTCGAGAGCCGGCTGGAGATCGAAGAATCGAATCGGCTGATGACCCGGCGAGGTCATCTCGGTAAGTCCGTAGCGGCCATCGGGGGTGACGACGAACGTGTGGCCACCGGACTGTTGGCTCCGCACCGCCATGATCATCGCCAACAGTTTGGGACTCGAGACATCACTCACGTCATAGATGTATTGGCCGCCCTCATAGGACGTCTCCGGTCCGCCCCCATAAAAGCGGTCCTGCCCGCTTTCCTGATGGTAGGCGACATACGCGTCGTGGTAGCCCCCAGGGCCACCTCGCGGCTGTGCCATTGGGACGCGCCCGACAAGACCCGAGTTCGGCGCGCCGTTGAGCAAGCGCTCCAGGTCGTAGATGTTCGCCCCATGTTCATCGGACATGCGTGACGCGGTGGTCGCGAACACGTACGACCGACCATCCGAGTGCTTGTAGGCGAAGATGTTGTGAAAACCTCCAGGATTGTCCGGCGCCCGAATACGCGCGACTTCTCTGATGGTCGAGGTGTCGGGCAGCCCCGTCACATCGAAGACAATGGCCCCCACGTCCCGATTGGGGCTCCCACCTCTGAATGCGAAAGATTGAATCGTGTAGTATCTGTCCTCGAGCTTGACGTACTTGTTGTCGAGCGACCGCCCCTCATGCAGCTCGGGGTTCTCGATTTGCCACCGATACAAGTGCTTCGCCTGCTCGACGTCCTTGATATCGATGATGTCGAACCCCATGAAGGCTCGCCGGGACACGTATACGAAGGGACGCGCCAAGTCCTGTTCGATCTCGATGTCGTTGACTACGCCGTCGCCCCCCAGCGGCACGTGAGACAGGACAGTCATGTTGTCGCTGCCCTGCAGACCGGGGCCGAGCTGAGCGGTAGCACCCGTCACCACCCATGGCGTGAGCGCCGCCACGAGGACGAGCGTCCGTTGCATCATCTTGAATCTCCCTTGTTATAGTCGAGTCGTGGTGCTGCCCACCCTTGGCCGGGCCACGCATGCTGACGCGCGCGGGCGATGGCGCGCCATCGGGGCCATTGTCCCAATCCTGGGCGCTCGAAATGTTCGGGACGCCCCAGTCGTGGCCGTTCCATCCCTCGAACCCCTCCAGCTTGAACGCCCAGAATCCGTTCTGGATGTCGCCCGCGACGATGAGCCCGTCAGCGTTGCGGACGTCCACGCCAAAGACACCGCCGCCCGTACCACCGCCGGAGTAGTCTTGCACCCCACTGTGGGTGTCGTAAAAGGCGACCGTGTGCGGGTTCGTCGGGTCGCGGATATCGAACACGTGCACGCCTGCCTGATACGCAGAGACGAAGACATATGGCCAGCGAACTTCCAGGTTGTGCTGCGACTTCGTCGGATCGGCCGTCCATTCGGCGATCGGCTGCAGAACCGTACGCTCGCCATCCAGCGCGGGCTGGAGATCAAAGATGCGGATGGGCGTGTGTCCGAGCGAGGTCATCTCGGTCAGGCCATATCGCCCGTCCGGCGTGACCACGAACGTGTGCCCGCCCGATTGCTGGCTCGGCACGGCCAGGATCGTCGCGAGGAGCTTCGGCTGTTCGATGTCCGACACATCGAAGACGAAGTTGCCTCCCAGGTACGTCGTCTCCGGTCCGCCACCGTAAAACCGGTCCTGACCGCTTTCAACATGATAGGCGACGTACGCGTCGTGAAAGCCCCGACCGGCCCCGCGGGGCTCCGGCAGGGGCACGCGCCCGACCAGCCCTCCCAGCGGCTCACCACCCAGCAACCTCGCCATGTCGTATATGTTCGCGCCCTGCCCGTCGTTGGTGCTAGACTCGACGGTCGCAAAGAGGTACGCTCGGCCGTTCGAGTGCCTGTACGCGAAGATGTTGTGAAAGCCACCGGGGGTATCCGGCGTACGAATTGTCGCAACGACCTTGACGCTCGATGGATCGGGTAGACCCGTAACGTCCAGCACGACCGCTCCCAGGTCACCATCCGGCCCCGCCCCTATGAGCTGAAACGATTGAACGTCGTAGTATCGCCCGCCGAGCTTGAAGTACTTGTTGTCCAAGCCCCCGATTCGCTCATGGAGCCCCTGCCCCTCCAGCCGGAAACGGTAGAGGAGTTTCGGCCTGGCCGGATCCTTGATGCTGATGATGTCGGTTCCTTTGGACGGCCCGAGCGGCGACGGATTGTAATCGGACCGGGCGACGTACACGTATGGGCGGGACAGCTCTTGTTCAACTTCGATATCGGCAACCTGCCCCATCCCCAACGGAAGATGTGAGACGTACGTCATGTTCCCACTGCGCTGCTGCCCCGGACCTCGTTGTGCGAAGGCCTGGACAGGGAACATGACGGCAAGCGTGGTCAGGGCGGCGGCCCGGTACGTCAACCCGTCGATCCCGGGGCTCGGGCGTTTCACTGTTGGACGCTCACCCGCTGGGACCTGGGTGCCATGTCGGGCCCGTTGTCCCAATCCTGGGCCGTTGACACGTTGGGCACACCCCAGTCGTGACCGTTCCAGCCGTCAAAGCCTTCCATCTTGAACGCCCAGAAACCAGTTTGCATGTCGCTGGCCACGATCAATCCGTCCGCGTTCCGAACATCGATGCCGAACACGCCGTTGGCGGTGCCCCCCCCCGTGTAGTCCTGCACGCCGGTATACGTGTCGTAGAAGCCGACCGTGTGCGGTTTCTTCGGATTGCGCATGTCGAACACCTGCATTCCTGCCTCGTACGCCGACACGAACACGTACGGCCAGCGAATCTCCATGTTGTGCTCGGACTTCGTCGGGTCAGCGGTCCACTCCGCGATCGGCTGGAGGACCGACCGCTCACCGTCGAGCGCCGGCTCCATGTCAAAGATGCGGATTGGCGTATGTCCCAGGGATGTCATCTCCGTAAGGCCGTAGCGCCCGTCCGGCGTGGCCACGAAGGTATGCCCTCCCGCCTGCTGGCTGGGCACGGCGAGAATCGTCGCCAGCAGCTTGGGCTGCGTGACGTTCGAGACGTCGAAGATGAAATTCCCGCCAAGGTACGTCGTTTCCGGTCCGCCCCCGTAGAAGCGGTCCTGGCCACTCTCGGGATGATACGCAACGTATGCGTCGTGATATCCACGGCCGGACCCGCGAGGCTCCGGAAGCGGGACTCGCCCGACTAACCCTTCCATCGCACCGCCTGCAAGCAGCCGTTCCATATCGTAGATGTTGGCGCCTTGCCCGTCGTTCGTGGTCGCTTCTACGGTGGTGAAGAGATATACCCGTCCGTTCGAGTGCTTGTACGCGAAGATGTTATGGAAACCGCCGGGTGTGTCCGGCGTCCGGATCTCCGAAACCACCTTGACGGTGGACGGATCCGGCAGGCCGGTGACGTCGAGTACGACCGCACCCAAGTCGGCGTTCGGCCCGCTCCCGCGCAACTGGAACGACTGCACGTCGTAATGGCGGCCGTTCAATTTGAAGTGCTTGTTGTCCATGCCACCGATACCCTGATGCAGCTCTTGCTGCTCCAGGCGGAATCGGTGTATGACCTTCGGCTTGCTGGGATCTTTGAGACTGATGATGTCGGTTCCTTTGGATGAAAACAGCGTCTTCGCATAGTCGGACCGCGACACGTAGGCGTACGGTCTCGACAGTTCCTGCTCGACGTCCAGGTCCATTACCTGTCCCGTGCCCAGGGGCAGGTGAGATATCAACTCGATATTCCCGCTACTCTGCTTGCCGGGACCCATTTGCGCTCTCGCGGATGTCCCGAAGACGAGGGCGAGGCCTGTCACTACCAAAGTCCAGCGCTTCATTGGCCGCTCTCCTTAGATGCCAGAAATCCGATATCCAAACCCGCGGGTCGCAGGACAACTTCTGTGGTCCACGCCCAACCCATTCTACTTGATGCCCCTTCGACTCACGCGCTGGGGGTCCGGCGCACCCTCCGGGCCGTTATCCCAATCCTGGGCGCTCGAGATATTCGGCATTCCCCAGTGATGGCCGTTCCATCCGTCGAACCCATCCATCTTGAACGCCCAGAATCCCGTTCGAATGTCGCTGATGACGATCAGTCCATCGGCGTCCCGCACATCGACCCCGAATGCCCCATTGTAGACCGTGGTAAAGTCGTTGAACCCGAACTCGTGAGGGCCATCGTACGTGTCGTAGTAGGCCACCGGATAGGGATTTGGTGGGATCCATGAGGTTGAGGACCTGGAGACCGTCCTCGTAGGCCGACACGAACACGTATGGCCAGCGGACTTCTGCGTTGTGCGGGGATATGCCCTCCAGTTGGCCGTCCAGCCTCCCAGAGCCCGGGAAACCGTGGACACGTTGCCGTCCAAAGCCGGCTTCATGTCGAAGACCCTGAATACGGTGTACTGGCAGCAGGCACTGATCACCGCGTACCGGCCGTCCGGAGAGGGAATGAACGTGTGTCCGCCGATCTGGCCGGCAACGCCCGTCACGGACGCCAGTAACGTCGGGTTCGCGACATCGGTAATGTCGAACACGAAGTTCCCGCCCTCCAACGTGCCGCCGTCAGGGCCGCCTACATACAGCTTGTCCTGCCGCGTCGCCGGGTCGTACGCTGCGTAGAAATCGTGATAGCTCGCGTTCGACTCCCGCGGCTCCGGAAACGGCACGCGGCCGACCAGGCCCTGCCCGGGCTCGCCTGCCAAGAAATGCTCGAGGTCGAAGACGCTGGCGAACGGCTGCCGGGTCAAGGTCGCGAACATCAACGGCCGGCCGCTGGAATGCTTGTACAGGAAGAAATTATGAAAGCCACCAGGCGACTCGGGCATACGGAAGCGACGGACCTCGACGATGCCGCCGGAATCGGGAAGACTCGTGACATCGAACGCAATGGCTCCGAGATCGCTGTCCGGGCCGCTTCCCCGAAATTGGAACGATTGGATGTAGTAGTATCGCCCCCGATGCTTGAAGTACTTGCCATCGAGCGCTCCCGTGCCCTGATGTAGCTCCGGGTTCTCGATTTCCCACGAGTACAAAACGCTTGCCCGTTCGGGAATGCGAAGGTCGATGATGCTAAAACCGTATCGGAGCAGCCTCGACACGTAGGCGTACGGCCGGGCCAGCTCCTGCTCAATCTCGATGTCGGCGACATCGAAGATCGGGCCAGCCAACGGAAGGTGCGCTACCACCCGGACGTTGTTGCTTCCCTGCTGCCCCGGGGGGTGTTGGGCGAAAGCGGGGCGTGCAAGCACCAGTGCAAGGCCGATCAGACAAGCGCATCGCAAGGTCATGTCTTCTCCACAAAGAGGGTCTTTCCTCTACTCGCGCGCGCTCACGCGCGCAGGTGGCGGCGCCCCCGTCGGCCCGTTGTCCCAGTCCTGCGCACTCGAGATGTTGGGCATCCCCCAGTCCCGCCCGTTCCAGCCGTCGAAGCCGTCCATTCTAAAGGCCCAAAAACCAGTGCGCATGTCGCTGATCACGATCAGCCCATCCGCATTGCGCACATCGATGCCGAACGCTCCGTTGTACACGGTGGTGAAGTCGCGAAACCCAAACTCATGGGGGCCATCATACGTGTCGTAATACCCCACCGCATAGGGATTCGTCGGATCCATTAGGTTCAGGACCTGGAGCCCGTCTTCATAGGCCGACACGAACACGTACGGCCAGCGGACCTCCGCGTTGTGCGGGTAGGCCTTCCAATTCGCCGCCCAGGCACCCAGAGGGCGTGAGATCGTCGTCGACTCACCGTCCAGCGCTGGCTTCAGGTCGAAGACTCTGAACAGCGTGTACTGACAGCACGCATTGATCAATACGTAGCGACCGTCCGGAGATGGAACGAACGTGTGTCCACCCACCTGACCCGCGACCCCGACCACGGAAGCCAGCAGCGTCGGGTTCCCGACATCGGTAATGTCGAAAACGAAATTCCCACCCTCCATGGTGCCGCCATCGGGCCCGCCGACGTACAGCCTGTCCTGTCGAGTTGCCGGATCGTAGGCCGCGTAAAAGTCGTGATAGCTCGCGTTCGGCTCGCGCGGCTCCGGGAAGGGGATACGCCCCACCAATCCCTGCCCCTGTTCACCGGCCAGGAACCGCTCTAGATCGAAGATGCTCGCGTACGGCTGCCGGGTAAGGGCCGCGAACATCAGGGGACGACCGTCGGAGTGCTTGTAGAGGAAGAAATTGTGAATGCCGCCGGGCGATGCGGGCATCCGGAAGCGGCGAACCTCGACGATCTCAGTCGTATCGGGCAAGCTCGTGACATCGAACGCGATAGCGCCGAGGTCGACGTCGGGTCCGCTGCCTCGGAATTGGAAGGACTGCACGTAGTAGTACCGCCCCCGATGCTTGAAATACTTACCGTCCAGCGCCCCAGTACCCTGGTGGAGGTCCGCATCCTCGATTTCCCACGAATACCGCACTTCGGGCCGCTCGACATCCTTCAGGTCGATGATGTCGAAACCATATCGCTGGAGGCGTGGGACGTACGCGTAGGGCCGGGATAGCTCCTGCTCGATCTCGATGTCGGCGACGTCGAACACCGGACCGGGTAGGGGGAGATGCGACACGATCCGGATATTCGAGCTCCCCTGCTGGCCTGGGGGGTGCTGTGAGGAGGCAGGGGACGCGTGCATCAGTCCTCCGGCGACCGGGATTCCCAGACTGATCAGACAGACGAATCGGGGGTTCATCTCATCTTCTCCAGAGAAGTAAGGAGTCCACGCCTCTCCGTCCGCAGTGAGTAAGAAGTGAACGGGCCCCACCCCGCAATCGTCGCGGAGGGCGGGAGGGCCACATCCTTACTACTGACTCCCCACTCGGCGGGGTGGCTGGGGGTAGGGCCTGTCTTTCAGCTCACCTGTGCGGGGCTCGTGGCCCCGTCTGGTCCGTTATCCCAGTCCTGGGCGCTCGAGACGTTGGGCATCCCCCAAGCGTGACCGTTCCACCCATCGAACCCATCCATCTTGAAGGACCAGAATCCTGTCTGGTAATCGCTGACCACGATCAAGCCATCGGCGTTTCGCACGTCGATCCCCCAGACACCATCGTATTGCGGGCCGATGCCACCGCCGGGACGGAGATTGCCACCGAGTTGCGGGCCGCCCTTCGTGTCGAAGTATGCGACAGTATAGGGGTTCGTTGGATCCATGATATTGATGACCTGGAGGGCGTCGTCTTGGCCGGCGACGAAAATGTACGGCCAGCGAACCTCGAAGTTGTGAACTGCACCCTTCCAGTTGGGAGTCCACGCTCCGATGGAGCGTGAAAGGTTCTTTACCTCGCCATCGAGACCCGGCTTGAGATCGAACATTCGCGCGACCCCGTACTGGTACGTCGGCAGGGGCATGGCAAGCGCATAACGGCCGTCGGGCGTCGGCGTGAATGTGTGCCCCCCCGCAAAGCCGGCCACCCCGGTCACCGACGTGAGCAGTTTCGGATCGGCCACATCGGTCACGTCGAAGACGTACATGCCACCCGCGCCGCCCCCGTAAAACTTGTCCTGGCGGGTGGCCGGGTCGTAGCCCACGTAGAAATCGTGCCACCCGCTCCGACGGCCGCCGAGATCAGCGGGAACAGCGATCTTTCCGACTACGCCCCCGTCGGGACCACCGCTCGCCACTGCGTCGATGTCGTAGACGTAGGCGTACTCGGACGTCGTGACGGCAAAGAACAGGGCCTGACCGTTGGAGTGTTTGTACGAGAACGTCTCGTGAAATCCCCCGGGCGCCTCGGGCACATGGATCCGTCCCACCTCCCGAATGGTCGAGGTGTCGGGCAGCCCAGTCACGTCCCATACGATGGCACCGAGATCGACGTTCGGCCCCCCGGGTGCGAACTGAAACCCGTTGACGAAATAGTAGCGTCCCCGGCTTTTCAGGTATGTGGGAGCCAGGGATCCCGATCCCCGATGCAGCTCCGGGTTCTCGATTCGCCAGGAGTAGATGATCCGCGCGTTAGCCGGATCCTTGATGCTCACGATGTCGAACCCTGAGGGCACGCGGCGCTTATCGACATACACGTAGGGGCGGGACAACTCCTGCTCGACCTCGATGTCGGAAGTCGTAAACGGATCTCCGGGGAGCATGACGTGAGATACGATTCGGAGATTGGAACTGGCCTGATTCCCGGGCCCGGGGGGAAACTGCGCTGATGCCGAAAGGGGCAGGACAAGCGCTAGCGCGCCCAACCCGATAACTCGAGATCTCATTCCGGCACTCCTGGCATGGCGGGAAAAGTCACTGAACGGCGACCAGACGACCGTCTCCAGTCGAGTGGAGTTCGCATGAGTGGAATGTGCCCTCTGGGGTGACGGGGGGCAACCAGCACCCACGGAAAGGGCGGGCCAACCGGGGCCCGTGTACTACTCGAATGCAACCTACTTGGGCGATATGCCCCTGATGCGCCGTCGCATCGCACTCGCCCGTCGCTTGGCTCCGATTCTCACGAAGGCCTCAGCCGCAAAACCGAAGCAGGCGGCCGCCTTGTCGATCTTCTCCATCCGCATGAACAGAGTTCCAGTATCGCGCCAGACCTCGGCCATGGCCCACGAATGGCCGATCTTCGTCGCGAGCCGTTGCGCCCGCCGCATGAGACGTTCGGCGGGTTGGTACTGCTGAGCAATGCACTCCAGGTTGCCTAGGATACGCTGGGCCTCGATCTCCGCCAACGGATCGTCATGGGCCCGCGCTATCTGGAGTGCACGCTTCGCTTGCTGGCGCCCCAGGGGGATGTCGCCGAGCAACCCCCGAGCCTCTCCTCGCATCGCGAGGGCTTGTGCCACCATGCGCTGACTCTCGATCTGCTCGGCGCCGGACAAGGCCCGTTCCGCCGCGTCGTCGCTCTCGACGACGCGATCGAGATCCCGCCACACGATCCCCATGTTGATCAAGGTCTCGACGACCCCATGCCGCGACCCGATGCGATCGAACCTGGCGTTGGCTCGACGGTAGTGCGCCAGCGCCGCCGCATTCCTCGCGAGGTAGAACTCGACGTTGCCCAGATTGTTGGCACAGCGCGCCATCATGAGCTCGTCACCGATGCGTTCGGCGATCGCGAGCGCCTTTTCGAAGCCCGTTCGCGCGTCCCGGAGCTCGCCGAGCGCGAAGGCGCCGGCCGCGGCCACGTTCTCAGCGCGCATCTCACCATCGACATCGCCAAGTTTCCGATACCGATCGCGGGCTTGCAAAGCGGCCGCCCGGCTCGGGCCATAGGTACCCAGGCGCCAACGCGCCATCGCCGCGAGCAACAGCCACTCCGGGGACCGCTGAACGGGTGCGGGTTGCCCCTCGAGCTGCTGCCACGCCTCACACGTCCACCGAGCGACTCCGCGTAGATCCAACACGGCGGATCCGTTTGTCTTCCAGGACACGAAGCAGCTTCCCCTGGAGCATGAGTGGGAGATGACCGATCTCGTCGAGAAACAGGGTGCCGCCATCGGCCTCTTCGAACAGACCCGCCTTCGCCTGGCGGGCATCCGTGAAAGCCCCCCGCTCATGGCCGAAAAGCTCGCTTTCGAGTAGCTGGGCAGGGATCGCGGCGCAGTTCACCGCGACGAAGGGCGCCGACGCGCGCGTCCCACCATCATGGATGGCCCGCGCGAGCAGCTCCTTCCCCGTCCCGGTCTCCCCGGTGATCAGTACGGTGACGTTCTGGTGCACCATGACGCGACGGGCTTTCTGGATCGTCTCGCGCAGTAACCGGCTGTCACCGATCAAGGTGCGGAACGCCTCGTCCCCTTGTGCTCCCGGACCGCTCGTGGTTCGCTCCCGAGCCAGCTCCGCCCTGCCTTGGAGGGTGCGGCGGAGTAGGTCGGCGTCACCGGGGAGCGAGAAATAGTCGGTGGCGCCCTGTCGAATGCTCTCTGCCGCGAACCGATGGGACGTGCTCGCGCCCACCACGTACAGCGCCGCCCTCGGTGCGACGTCGTGGTCGAGCTCGCGAAGGAGATCGAGAGCGCGGTCCTCTTCCCCACCCGCGCCGACTATCACGGCGAGGGACTCGATCCCCCAGATGTCGGCTGGATTGGCGTCGATGAGGGAAACACCCAGCTCGTCCGCGAGGTCCTGCCACACCGCGGAAAAAGACTCCGACAGCTGAACGACGACGAGCGCCGGCGCATCAGCATGACTCATCAGTCGCCCTCTATGCCGTCTTCGTCGGGATCCTCGAACGCCTTTACGGACTGCTTGATGGATTCCTTGACGGTGCTTTCGTTGACTCCGCCCTTGTTCGCCGTTGCGGGATCTACGAGAGCCCCCGTGGCGGACCGGAACCACGCGTCGACCCCCATTCGAATCGTGACATTGGTCTCCGCACCGGCGCCACCGATCACCATCGGGGGAACCAGATCGAGCTCCTGTTCGACATCGAGGTCACTTTCGAAGGTATATGCCTGTTCATTGAATCGACCGCGTACCCGTATGCTCTTCCCATCGAAGTCCGGGTGCCCCTGGAGGAAGGCAGCATCGTCCGGGTCCCCGGAGCTCACCTTGTGAACCTCGAAATCGATTCGTTCATACGTCCCGCTCGGGACCTCAATCACGAATATCGAATCGGCGCCCGGGCCGAGGGGCAGGTCGATCAAGACGGGCCCAACTTCCACTTCCTCGCACCCGTCGGGAAGCACGTCGCAATCGCTGGTTTCCTGCGGCTTGATCTCGATCTTACGGAGCACGATCTCGACACTCGTAAGAATCAACGTGTCGGGTCCACTGCTCAGCGTGTCCTCTCCCAGCGTACGAACCGGTGAGAACCGGGGGACCGGAGCAACGCCCGGAGGAGCCTGAGTCGAGAACGAGACCTGCACGTTGCCGCGCTGTTCCAGTTGTGAGCCGTCCTGGGGCCCGGTGTTCTCGCCACATCCGAAGATGACCGCCGCGATCCACCCAATGAGAATGGCGGAACATCTTATCTCTCCTATCGCTTTCACAGAGCGCACGTACAGTCTCCAGCTACAAGGCGGGCCCATCGAGCGGCGCGACACCGCCAACCGCGACGGTCACCGATCGAACGACCCATACGTAGTCCGTTTCCAATGGTACTCCAAAGTGCCACACAGCAGGCGCCCGGGGCCGTCGGCCGGCCCCGGACCCCTTCAGTGTACCCTATACGCCGTCTAGTCCTCATCCCCGTCCTCGTCGTCGTCCTCGAACACGTGCATCGACTGCTTGATGTTCTCTTTTACGAGGCTTTCGTTGGCTCCACCCTTGTTACCTGTGTCCGGATCGACCAGGGATCCGGAGGGCAATCGGAACCAGTCCGCCAGCAGAATGCGCACCGTGAGGTTGGTCGAGGCAGTGCCTTCCGTTACGACCAACGGGCGTGCGAGGTGAAGTTCCTGCTCCACACCGTGAAACCGCTTGCCGGTTTCATTATTAAACCCATCCACGAGTTGTGAGTTGCCACCAAACCGTGGTACATCAGGTCTGGGGCACGGGACGTGCCGCGGCTCCGGGACCTGCCCGGGGCCAGCACTTATTTGATATCAATGACTTATGGCTTTATGACGAACGTCACACGGCGGGCTACTGCATTGTTCTATTACAGCGTGGTCCAATTCGATGCATTGGCCGGCGCTTCTGAGGACGGCCGGCGGAAGGCAAAACGATTAACGCATGCTCACCTCTCGGGCGCGGACAGGCGCCTCAGGTCCCGCATCCCAGTCTTGGGCGCTGGAGATGTTCGGCATACCCCAGTCGTGCCCGTTCCACCCGTCAAAGCCCTCCATCTTGAACGCCCAGAATCCGCTTTGCATGTCTCCCGCGACAATCAGACCGTCCGCGTTGCGCACATCGACGCCGAACACGCCTGCCGCTTCTCCGCCCACCGAGTACGGCGTGACGTAATCGAACGTGTCGTAAAACGCCACCGTGTGTGGTTTGGTGGGATCGCGCATGTCGATTACCTGGACGCCATCCTCATATGCGGAGACGAACACGTAGGGCCACCGGATCTCCATGTTGTGCGAAGATTTGATCCAGTCCGCCGTCCACTCCGAGAGGGGCTGCAATACGGTGGGCCGCCCGGTGGCCAAGGCGGGCTCGAGGTCGAAGAACCGGAGCGGCGTATGGCCAAGCGACGTCATCTCCGTGATCCCATAGCGACCGTCCGGGGTGACCACGAACGTGTGCCCGCCGGACTGCTGGCTGGGGACCGCGAGGATCGTCGCGATGACTCTGGGGTCGCGGATGTTGCTGACGTCCACGACGTACTGGCCGCCCTCGTAGGTGCTCTCCGGACCACCGCCATAGAAGCGGTCCTGTCCGCTCACCGGGTGGTAGGCCACGTAGGCGTCGTGGTACCCACGCCGCGCGCCTCGGGGGCGGGGGAGCGGCACTCGACTCACCAGCCCGTGGTTGGGCACGCCACTCAGGAGCAGCGACATGTCGTATACGTTCGCGCCATGTGCATCGGTGATCTGCGACGCAGTCGTGGCAAACAGATACACACCACCGTCGGAATGTTTGTACGCGAAGATGTTGTGAAAGCCGCCGGGCGTGTCGGGGGCCCGGATCCGGGCCACCTCTCGTATCGTGGTGGTGTCTGGCAAGCCGGTCACGTCGAAAACAACGGCCCCCAGATCCGCGTTGGGCCCGCCGGCTCGGAAGCTGAACGACTGGGCCGTGTAATACCGATTCTCGAGTTTGAAGTATTTGTTTTCGAGAGCCCGTCCCGGATGGAGATCGGCGGTTTCGATTTGCCAGCGCCACAGCTTCATCGGTCGATGGATGTCTCGGACCTCGATGATGTGGAATCCCACCGCGGCTCGACCGGACAGATACACATAGGGCCGCGAGAGCTCCTGCTCGATCTCGATATCGTTGACGTCGCCGGCGCCCGCAAGCGGGATATGCGCCACGTAACGCATGTTGGCACTGCTCTGCTGCCCCGGAGGGTGCTGGGCACGCGTCTGTGAGCCGAGCAAGATCCCAGGAATGAGCAAGCAAAAGACACGTCCGTTCATACCGTCTCCCCGCGCTACCGTGTGCCGGGACTGGTGAGTCGTACGTCTTGAGTAGTCACAGGTAGGGTGGTTCTGCGCTTTGGACGGCACGCCACATCATACCCACCACTCACCAAGTCACTAGATACCACCTTAACTCACCCCTCTGGGGCCGGATGCCATGTCCGGTCCGCTGTCGTAATCTTGCACGCTCGAGACGTTGGGCATGCCCCAATCGTGCCCGTTCCATCCGTCGAACCCCTCCATCCTGAACGCCCAGAACCCGCTGTGAAGGTCGCTGGCCACGATGAGGCCGTCGGCATTTCGAACATCCACCCCCCAGACGCCATTGGCGACACCACCACCCGAATACTCCTGTTCTCCCGTGTAGGTGTCGTAGAATGCGACCGTGTGGGGCTTCTTGGGGTTTCGCATGTCGATGACCTGTACACCATCTTCGTACGCGGACACGAACACGAAGGGCCAGCGAATCTCCATGTTGTGGGAGGACTTCCGCCAGTCAGCCGTCCATTCGGCAATGGGCTGCAGGACTGCTTGTTTGCCCGTTAGGGCGGGCTGGAGGTCGAAGAACCGAAGAGGTGCGTGCCCGGGTGAAGTCATCTCGGTGATCCCGTATCGCCCATCGGGGGTGGCCACGAAGGTGTGACCTCCGGACTGCTGGCTCGGCACGGCGAGGATCGTCGCGAGGAGTCTCGGCCGAGAGACGTTCGTGATGTCGTACACGTAGTTGCCACCCTCGTAGGTCCTCTCGGGTCCCCCGCCATAGAAGCGGTCCTGTCCGCTTTCGGGATGGTAGGCCACGTAGGCGTCGTGGTAGCCCCTGGCGGAGCCGCGGGGCTCTGGGAGGGGCACCCGCCCCGCCAACCCGTGGTTCGCCGCACCGCTCAGCATGAGCTCCATATTGTAAATGTTGGCGCCATGGGGGTCGGCACGCTTCGCCTCTACCGTCGCGAAGAGATACACGCGGCCATCCGAGTGCTTGTAGGGGAACACGTTATGAAACCCGCCCGGATTCTCCGGGACGCGAATCCGGCCAGCCTCCCGGACGGTCGATGTGTCGGGCAGGCCCGTCACGTCGAAAACGATGGCACCCAGATCGCTGTTGGGTCCGCCACTTCGAAACTGAAAGGACTGAACGAAGTAGTAGCGGTTAGCCAGCTTGAAGTACTTGCCATCTCGTCCTTCCTGGCGCTGGCCCTGCAGCTCTGGATCCTCGATGAACCAGGAATAGATGACATTGGCCTCGGTGGGTTCCTTGAGATCGATGATCTGAAAGCCGGCTGGCCGCAGCCGACGGGATACGTAGGCGTAGGGCCGGGAGAGATCCTGCTCGATCTCAACCTCCGACACCATGAGCGGTCCAGCGAGCGGTATGTGCTTGACGAGAGTCATGTTCGCGCTTCGCTGTTCCCCGGGGGCATACTGGGCGGTGAGGGACGCGGGCCCACAGGCCAGCACAAAGGCGGCCAAAAGACGAGGGGTCATTCGATCACCTCTCGAGGAGTCGGGCTCGACGGCCGATGAAATGTTTTCTTGCGCACGAGAGTGGGTTGCAGGGCGGCGTGTATCCCTGGCCTCACGCGCCTTCCAGGTGGAATTTGCCGACGTGCCAAACGCGATGCAAGGAAAATCCGGGATCGTGGGTGTGGCGGTCGCGTTCGAAGGCGGGCTCGCCGGCCTCGCGTGGGTCCTTGGCTGGTGGCTCTCGAGCCCGCCGCTCGAGCGCATATCCGTCGCCTGGGACGCCCTCGTGTGGGCAATCGCCGGGACGGCCCCCCTCGTGGCGCTGCTCTGGTGGTGGAGACGATCCGCCAGGAAGCCGTTCCAGGACCTCGACCACCTCCTCGACGAGACGGTCGTCCCGCTGTTTGCACGCTGCTCCTGGCTGGATCTGACACTCATCTCCCTGGCAGCCGGGTTCGGTGAGGAGATGTTGTTTCGGGGAGTCATCCAGCCGGTCCTGTCCGACTGGTCAGCCCCGTGGATGGGGTTGACCGCGACGAGCATCCTATTCGGCCTCGCTCACATCATCACACCCTCCTACGCGTTCCTAGCAACCGTCATTGGCGCCTATCTGGGGTGGCTGGCGGTCGCCTCGGAGAACCTGCTCGTCCCGATCGCCGTCCACGCGTTGTACGACTTCGCCGCCCTGATCGTGCTCGTGAAGCCGCGTCGCGACGGCTCGCTCGACCAGCCCCAGGGGAAACTGCCGAGCCCTCGAGCCGACCAGTGACGAAGTAACGACCGGCCTGGCATCAACGGGCTCACCCATCTATTCTTCGGCGGCAATTCCGGAGGCCGTCCCCTCGCGCCTCGTCCCCAGGTCCGCAACCCAGTCCTCAAGGAGCCCAGATGAACGCGAAAGAGTTCTTTGCATTCGCCAAGAAGCATGACGCCGAGATGGTCGACCTCAAGTTCACGGATTTGCTCGGCACTTGGCAGCATTGCTCGTTCCCTCTCGAGACCTGGGATGAGGACACGTTCGTCGACGGCGTCGGATTTGACGGATCGTCCATTCGCGGATGGCAGGGGATTCACGTATCGGACATGCTGGCGCGTCCCGACCCCTCCACGACCTGTATAGACCCGTTCTTCAAGGAGCCCACCGCGAGCGTGATCGCGGACATCGTGGACCCCGTGACCCACGAGGACTACACCCGCGATCCCCGGCACGTCGCCCGAAAGGCCACACAGTATCTGATCGAGACCGGCATCGCCTCGGTGTGTTATATCGGCCCTGAGCCCGAGTTCTTCATCTTCGATCAGGTCCGCTATGAGCAGAACCAGCATCGCGGCATGTACGAAATCGATTCGGTCGAGGGAGCCTGGAACACCGCACGATTCGAGGAGCCGAACCTGGGCTACAAGCCCAGTTACAAGGGGGGCTATTTCCCGGTGAGTCCGACCGACACGTATCACGACCTCCGCGGTGAGATGGTCAGCGAAATGCGGCGGGTCGGGATCATCGTCGAGGCGCACCACCACGAGGTGGGAACTGCGGGCCAGGGCGAGATCGACATGCGATACGCTCCCCTGCTGAGAATGGCGGACCAGTTCATGTGGTTTAAGTACATCATCAAGAACGTCGCCAAGCGGCAGGGCAAATCAGTCACCTTCATGCCCAAGCCGATCTTCGAGGACAATGGAAGCGGCATGCACACACACCTGTCGCTCTGGAACGATGGCAAGCCGCTATTCGGTGGGGACGGATATGCGGGGCTCAGTGAGACCGCCCTCCACGCCATCGGCGGACTGTTGCACCACGCACGGTCCGTGCTGGCCTTCGCCGCCCCCACGAGCAATTCCTACCGCCGACTCGTTCCGGGCTACGAGGCGCCGGTCAACTTGGCCATGTCGCAGCGCAACCGGTCGGCGGCGGTCCGCATCCCGATGTACTCGGCGAACCCCAAAGCCAAGCGCCTGGAGTTCCGCTGCCCCGACCCGAGCTGCAACGGATACCTCATGTTCTCGGCAATGCTTATGGCGGCAATCGACGGAATACAGAACAAGATCGAGCCGGGCGAGCCGTTGGATCGAGATATCTACGAGATGTCCGAGAAGGAGTTGGCCGGGACCAATAAGACACCGGAATCGCTCGTCGAAGCTCTGGAAACACTCGAGAAAGACCACAGCTTTCTCACGAAAGGCGAGGTCTTCACGGAAGATCTCATTGAGACCTGGATCAGCTACAAGATGGAAAACGAAGTGGAGCCGCTCAGGCTACGGCCCCACCCCTACGAGTTTCACCTGTATTACGACAATTGAGTAGTAGGGAGTAGTGGAACAGGGGGTAGGGGATACCTCCCCACTCCCTACCCCTATCCCCTAACCCCCACCACCACCTCTTCCTCACCCGCTCCTGCGTGGACAGGTCCAGCCTCCTTCTTCGATCCCGTTTGCTCCTCTCGACCAGCCCACGTGAAGTGCCTGCGAATCAGATCGTCGAAGTCATCGAGCAGGGAGTACATCACCGGCACCAGCACGAGCGTCAAGAACGTTGCGAACGTGAGGCCCGCAATGACGGCGATGGCCATGGGGCCCCACCAGGACGCCTGCTGCCCTCCCCAGTAGAAGTCCGGCTGCAGGCTGGCGTACAGACCCACGAAATCGAAGTTCATCCCGATAGCCAGCGGAACCAAACCCAGCACCGTGGTGATCGCGGTGAGGATGACCGGCCGGAAACGGGTCATGCCCGCGCGCACGATGGCTTCACGCCGTTTCAAGCCGTCTCGCCTACGCAGGACGTCGATGTAATCGATGAGCACGATGGCGTTGTTCACGACGACGCCCGCGAGACTGATGACGCCGACTCCGGTCATGACGATACCGAACGGCATGCGGAACACGATCAGGCCGATCAGCACGCCGATAGTCGACAACAGCACCGAGGTCAAGATGATGAACGGCTTCGTGACCGAGTCGAACTGCGAGACGAGGATGAATCCTATGAGTGCCACCGCCATGACGAAGGCCCCAAAGAGAAAGGCTTCCGAATCCGCCTGTTCCTGCTGCTGGCCCGCATACCGCAGGTGATATCCCGAGGGCAACGAGCTTTGAAACTCGGCGAGCGTTTCGCTCACTTCCGCGAGCACGGCGTTCGCGTTGTAAGCGGCGCGCACGTCCGAGGTGATCGTCGCCACACGGTCCAGGTCTTTGCGTTTGACATCGCCATAGCCCTTCCCGACCCGCCACGTCGCCACCGACGATAGCGGGACCTGACCGCCGTCCTCCGGGACGAGCGTGAGGTCGCCGAGCGAACTCAGATCCTCGCGATACTCGCGCGCGAGTCGCACGACAATATCGTACTCGTCCTTGCCGTCGCGGTATTTCGAAGCTTCGGTCCCGTTGATCGCGCTTCGTACGGTCCCGCCGATCTCCTGTGTATTCAAGCCGTACAGAGCGGCTCGCTCCCGATTGACCTCGATAACCAGCTCCGGGCGACCACCCGACAGATCGCTCTCGAGCCCGTCCAGCTTGGCGAACACCGGTGAGTTTTCGAGTCGGCTCACGAGTTGTTCACCCAACTCTTGCAGGAAATCCGGGTCCTCACCCGAGATCTCGATCGCGATGGGTGCGCCGGTGGGCGGCCCCATTTCCATTTTCTCGACTGAGATATCCGCCCCCGCGATCTCCCGGCCAACGGTCTGGCGCATGTGTTCGAGCGTCACGAACGCCTCGACATTTTGATCCTGAAAGTCCACGAAGTTGACGGCGACGGTGGCGAGGTGGGTCCCGCCCCCGGGGTTGCCGAACCCGCCGCTGACCTGCCCGCCCACCGTCGCAACGACAGACTCGAAGTCCTCGCGACCATCCAGTCCGCGCAGCTCGCCTTCGATTTTTCGGACGATTTGATCCGTTTCCTCTACGCGCGTGCCGACGGGCGCATCGACCTGCACGTACACCGTCGTGGGTGGAATGTCCTCCGGGAAGAATTCGATGCCCGCATTCAGGAAGCCGAACGCCATGATCGCGGCGACTAGCGCTCCACCCGCCCCGGCAAGCATCCTGAGCCGCCGTTCGAGCGCCCATCGAAGGAAGCGCTCGTAGCGCGCGATGATCGCCGGCAGCGCCGACGTCATGAACCAATGCCCGACCGGCCTGGCCACGTAGTGGTGAAACGCATACACGATAGCGCCGGTCGCGAGCAGGAGAACAGCCGTGAGCCAGTTCGAGACCAGGAACACGGCGACGACGATCCCGGCGCCCCCTAGCACGACCCGCCGAGCCATGGGCGTCAGCGGGGCTGTCTTCACTCCCTCGGTCTCGATGAGAATACTGCACAGTGTGGGAACGATGACGAGCGCCACGAACAAAGACGAACTGAGCGTGATGATGAGGGTCAGCGGCAGGAACTTCATGAACTCGCCCACGATGCCGGGCCAGAACGCCATGGGCAGGAACGCCGCCACCGTGGTTGCCGTCGACGCAATGATCGGGACAGCGACCTCTGCGGTGGCGAACTTCGCGGCGTCTCGCTTGCCAAACCCCTGCTCACGGAACCGATAGATGTTCTCCACGACGACGATGGCGTTGTCAACGAGCATGCCCAAAGCGAGAATCAGGCTGAACAACACCACCATGTTCATGCTGAACCCGACCAACCTGATGACGGAGAACGACAAGAGCATCGACAGCGGAATGGCAAGGCCGACGAACGATGCCGTACGTAATCCCAAGAAGAAGAGCAAGACCGCCACCACAAGGACCAGCCCGGAGATGATGTTGTTTTCCAGGCTGTTCACCATGTCGTGAATGTCCTTGGACTGATCTGAGGTCACATTCACGGCCGTCCCTGGAGGGAACCCCGCCTTCGATTGAGCCAGAATGGCCCGTACGGCGTCGGCGGTCGCAATGATATTTTCCCCGCTGCGCTTCTTG
Organism: Gemmatimonadales bacterium; assembly: GCA_965249575.1. Lineage (GTDB taxonomy): Bacteria > Gemmatimonadota > Gemmatimonadetes > Gemmatimonadales > GWC2-71-9. Next base: position 1,270,915 of record OZ252244.1, read on the forward strand.
ACCGACAGCGAGACGACGGAATTGCCGTCCAACCGCGCGAACGAATCACGCTCCTCGAACCCGAAGTCAACCGACGCCACGTCCCTGACGTAGACCGGCCGGCCCCCGACCGTCTTGACGACGATGTCGGCGATGGGTTCCGGGGTATCGAATTCACCGGGTACGCGCACCAGATACTTCACGTCGCCAACGTCGATCGCCCCACCAGGAATCGTGACGTTTTCGCGCCGGATGGCCTTGATAACGTCGTCAAACGCAAGCCGGTAGAACTTGAGTTTGGCGAGATCGACGTAGACCTGCACCTCCCGCTCGAGACCGCCAGACAGCCGTACCTCGATCACGCTCGGGATCTGCTCGATGCGATCCTTGAGATCCTCCGCCACGTCCCTGAGCCGGGTCAGGCTATACGGACCCGCGACGTTGACTTGCATAATCGGGAATTGGGCGAAGTTGATCTCGACGATGCTCGGTTCTTCGGCGGCTTCTGGCAGCTCCGGCTTAGCGATGTCCACTTTCTCACGGACTTGCTGTATCGCCTCGTCCATGTCGACGCCCGCATCGAACTCCACGTTGATGCTGGAGTAGCCTTCGACTGATGTGGACTGAATGGTCTTGACGTCCGAAATGGTGTTGAGCTCTTCCTCGATGGGACGCGTGATGAGCGTTTCGACATCCTTTGGCGCAACACCCGAGTAGATCGTGTTGACGATGATGTTGGGGATGACGATTTCCGGCGATGACTCCTTCGGTACGACGCGATACGAATTGATGCCGAGCAGAATGAGGATGACCGTCAACACCAACACGACCGTTGGGTGGTTCACGGCGAGCGAGGATACCTTGAACTCCCTGTAGCGTTTCTCCTCGGGCGTTGCCATCAGTCGCGATCCCCCCGGGCGTCCGGCGCGTCGTCACTCGCCTCAACGACGCGCACCCGACTCCCATCATCGACCAACCTGTTACCCACGGTCACCAAGCGGTCGCCGGGGCTGAGCCCTTGCTCGATCACGACGCGATTCGCGTACGCGGCCCCGAGCCGGACCTCGCGTGCTTCGGCGACCGCGTGGCCATCCCGTTCGACCACGACGAACACCTGATAGCCGTTCTCCGTCCGCTCGACCACCTGTTGCGGGGCAACGATGACGTCGTCGAGCCGCTCGCGGACGATCTGCATGTTGGCAATCATCTGTGGCTTGACCACCTGCTTCGGGTTGTCGAGAACGACTTCGATTCGGATAGTTCGATTGATCGCATCGACACTGGTGCCGACGAAGCCGATGCGGCCCTCGAACTGCCGCCCGGCAATGACGTCGAACGTCACGTTGGCACGGCTACCCTGACGGACCGACAGCGCGAACCGCTCCGGGACGCCGCCCACGACCTTGACTCGCCGGACGTCCACCACGCGGGCAACCGGTGTGCCGGGAACGGCCATTTCACCCGCCTCGAGAAACTTTTCGTCGAACACACCCGTGACGGGCGATCGGATGGCCGTTCGCTCGAGGCGGGCCTCCAGTGTCCCTAAACGAGCCGCGGCGGCTTCCGCCTGCGCCTTGGCCTCCAAAAAGCGGATCTCACTGCCGATCTCCTCCTCTTCCCACAGAATCCGCTGCCGCTCATACTGCTCACGCGCCAGGCTCGCCGCCGCGCGCGCTTCTTCGGCTTGTGCGCGGAGGACGGCGGCGTCGATACTCGCAATGACATCGCGCTTCTTGACACGCGCACCTTTCTCGACCCAGAACCGCTCGATGGATCCGGACTCCTCCGCCGACAGCGTCACGTCACTCATGGCTTCGACTTCGCCCGTGATCCGAATGTAATCGACGAAATCCGAAAGCGTCGCGGGGGCGGCCTCGACATTGATGACGCGTACACCCTCGTCTTCCGGCTGGACCGCGCCCTCCGACGGCGCACACCCAGCGGCCACCACGACGGCGACGATTCCCGCCGTCATTTCCCTCGATTGGCTCAGCATCCTGGTCATCCCTCGCGGTTCGGACGGTACGCGGCAACCAGCGCCGGATCGTCCGGCACGCTGCCCGTCGCGGCATCGAGGTTCGAGCGCGCCGTCAAATAGTCGTAGACCGCCTGTGCATAATTGAATTCCGACTGCCGGAGGGCGACCTCCGCGTCGGTGATCTGGAGTTGCGAACCAAGACCGGCTCGGTATTCCGCCGATGCGATCTCGAAGCCCCGCTGTGCCTGGTCCACAGCCCTTCGTTGGCTCTCCACTCGTACCCGCGCTTCTCCTAAACTGGCCAGCGCGGTTTGGAGCTCGTTGACCGTTTGCTGCTCAGTCAACTCGAGGCGAGCCTGGTTCTGCCGCACGGCGGCCTTGGCCTGCGCCATCCGCGCGTCCCGCTTGAACCCAGTGAAAATCGGTAATTCGATCCTGATGCCACCGGCGAAGGACGTCGACCGCTGGTTGGTGTTCTCACCGAAGAAGCTCGGACTGCCGTTCTCCTGCGCCACGATGTTGTAGTTCGAAAAGATCGAGAGCTTCGGGAAGTACTCCGCTCGCTCCACGGCGACCCGCGCCCGCTGGAGCTCGATGCCCAGGCGAGCCTGCCTCAGATCGCTACGCTCGACGAACGCCTGGTCGTGCAGATCGTCGAACGACTGGGCACGCGTGACTGACGGGCCCGAGAGCGCCAACAGAGTCGCGTTCTCTGGGCTGTTTTGCGCCGGATCGGCGATGTCCATCGCGTGCAGCTCGCCCTCGACTCGCACCGGTGTCGTCGGATCGGTGCCCATCGCCACGGCCAGGGACCGCTCCGCGGTGGCCACCCCATCTTCCGCGCGCCGGAGGTTGGGCTCCAAGTTGGCCAATTGCACCTCGAGCCGGAGCACGTCGTAGGCGCTCGCCAGCCCCGCGCGTTTCATGGCCTTGGTTTCCCCGAGGGTCTGGCGTACCCGCTCGATGCTCACCCGATTCAGCCGAACCTCTTCGAGCCGAAGCAGCGTGTTGAAATAGGCAAGCCGAACCGATGACACGACACCTTGCACGACGCCACGCAGCCGCTCTTCCTCGAGCGACCGGAACCGGCCCGCGACGCCGAGCCCGATGAACGCCCCGACCTCGAAGAGTGGCTGGCTCAGCGACAGCCCGGCCTGCCAGCTGTTGTCCGCTCCGAACCGCACCGCGATCAGATCGTTCGGGCCGGCGTTGGGATCGAGGAATTGGGCCGGAAGAAACGCCTCCTGTATACGGAAGTTCCGCTGATAAGACGCGCTGGCGGAGATGTCCGGTAGCACGCTGGACCACGCCTCGCGAACCTGCGCACCAGCCACACGGAGCCCCTGGTTGGCGTCGGCGATCGTCCTGCTGTTGGCTAGCGCCACCGTGATCGCCCGTCCCAGGGAGACGGTTTCTCCGGCCGTCTGTGCCTGCAATGGCGTCACCGCCCCCGGGAACACGCCAAACCCCAAGGCCAGCACCGCGACCGCTTTCCTTTGAACCACTCGATTGAACCTCAACGTTGCGCTCCTGACTCGATTTCGGAGTTCTCCAAAGGCTCCCGGCCCGACGCCAGGATGCCTTCCCGGACGTACGGCTCGAAAGCGGCAAACAGATCGACGGGAGACATCTTGTCCTCCGATTCCTCTCCCTCGCAGGCACATCCCTTGAGGCGGCAGGCAAGCACCAGGGTCACCAACCCGTGAACGGTCGACCACAGATACAGTGTGACGAGGTCGGGATCGCCGGCGCGCATCGTCCCCGCCTCAATCGCGTCTACCACGCTCTGCCTGACCAAAGGGTACCCACCACCGCCGGGGAGGTCTTCCAACTCACGCGGATCCGGCATCTGTATGCTGAAAATAACCCGAAAGGACGCGCGGTTCTCCAGCGCGAACTGTATGTACGCCCGCCCCAATGCCACCACCCGCTCGATCGACCCCTTCGGGTGGCGAAGCATCGCTTCCTCCAAGTCGTGCCCAAACTGCGCGAAGGCGCAGCGCACGACTCGGTCCACCAGCTCTTGCTTGCCCTGGAAGTAGTGGTAGATGGCCGTAGCCGACACGCCCACCCGCTCCCCGACCGCCCGCATCGACAGCGCCCCGAGCCCTCCCTCGACGATGAGATCGCGAGCCGCGTCGATAATGGACCCCTCGAGGTCTCCTTTGGGGCTTTCCTGTGTCGACGTTGTCATAAATCGATATATTATATACAGTTATGACGAGTACACTGCCGTTTGGACAACCGGTTAACGCTGTTAAGTTAACACCGTTAACTACGACGGCAAGGACACAAAAGTTTCAAGGCGGTCACGATACGCTTCGCTCATCGAACTCCAGCCGTCTGACTGCCGCTCGCACCTCGAGCGAGACCGCCCGGGTGACGTGCGCTGCTGGTACCGACCCCAAGGCCTGCGCCACCGCCTCCACCGCCTGCCGCTCGAGCGAAAACCAGGGCACCCACGGCCGCAGGCTCCCAAACCAGGTCCGCTCCAGATCGGGCCAACGCGTTCCGCGCCAAAGACGCACCCGCCCAAACCATGCCCGCGGCCGGATCTCGAGGTCCACGTGCGTCGCGCTGCCGCGATGCAGGGTGGTACGAATAACGGTGTCCGCCGGCGATCGAGGCGTTTCATCAGACGCGAACATCGTCCACCGAACCCGCCCCGGATGAGGCGTCGCCTTGAGGGGGAAGCGCTGCTCCTTCTCGGGACCCTCGAGGACTTGGGCTTTGCCTGCCGAGCACCTCATCCACCAGCGCGTCGGCGACGTCGATGAGCGCGAGCGCCGTTACCCGCAGAGCGTCCCCGATGGAGGTCGGTTGACCGCCGGTAGCCGCAGGTCGACCGCCCTCGGCCTTGTCGAGCCGACGAAGAGTCCGGTCGAGCTCTGCGTCCGCAGCCGACCGGGTGTCCGGACTGTCCACCCCGATGGTGCGCGTCCGCCGCCTGCCGTCCTCGCGCCATTCGATCCGCACCCGCCCGTTCTCGACATAACGCCGTCCCGTATGCGTGTATGACTTGACCGACCGCTGGTGTCGGCGGCGCGAGCTCTTCTTGCGGGCTGGAGGCACGTGGGATAGTACGCACAGGTGTCGAATTCGTTGCACCTGCACTCCATCTTGCCGCCTAACGGCGGCGCTCGGGGTGCCTCCGGCGCACAGCACCTGATACCTTAGCTCGGATTCCGGCTGCGCCTCACGAGCGCCGCGCCGCCACGCCCCGACGGGAGATTAGCATGACGATTCGCATAACTGCAGGAGTGAGCCTCCTGGTCATCGGCCTCTCGGAGGCCGCGCCGCCGCGCAGGAAGTCGGTCCCGAGCGGGGCTCACTGGTGATCGTGGGGGGCGGTGACCTCGCCGGGACCGGTATCCTGGAGCGATTCCTCGAACTCGCCGGCGGTGCCGCCGCCCCGATCGTGGTCATCCCTACGGCCGGTGGCCAGGAAGAGTACGACCAGCACTGGCCAGGTCTCAGCAGGCTCAGGCGTGCGGGCGCCCGGGACTTGAGAGTCCTCCACACGGTGGACCGCCGCGAGGCCGACACGGAGCCCTTCGTCGAACCAATCCGGGAGGCCCGAGGAGTGTGGTTCCCCGGCGGGCGGCAATGGCGTCTGGCCGATGCTTATCTGCACACTCGCGTGCACGAGGAGATTCGGGCTCTGCTCGATCGAGGTGGCGTGGTCGGTGGCTCTTCTGCCGGCGCGACGATCCAGGGGTCCTACCTGGTGCGCGGGGACACCGAGACCAATACCATCATGATGGGAGACCACACCGAGGGCTTCGGCGTCCTTCAAGACGTTGGAATCGACCAGCACTTGCTCAAACGGAACCGCCACTTCGATCTCGTCGAGGTGATCGATGCGCACCCAGAGTTGCTGGGCATCGGCATCGACGAGGGAACTGCCATCGTGGTGCGGGGAGACCAGTTCGAAGTCATCGGCAGGAGTTACGTGTTCATCTACGATCACGAGCGGATGCTCGCCAATGACGACGCTGGGAATCTCCGCCCGATCGCCGGCCGGTTTTACGCTCTCGCAGCGGGTGATGTCTATGACCTGACGGCGCGAAGCGCCAGCAGACCGACGACCGTGCCGCAGCCGCTGATGCGGATCGCACCGAAAGCTTGGCCATAATCTCGGACACGCTCACCATGATGACAATCGTCTGGCACTGGCGGGCCGCTGCAACCGCCGTACTGCTCCTCGCGCTCACACCCTCGAGCACCGCAGCGCAGCGGGGAGGTCCCATCGCACGCCCATCACCCCGATTCCTGGTCCGCCTCGAGCCGAGCGTGATGATCCCGATGCGAGACGGCGTGCGGCTCTCCACCGACCTATACTTCCCGGTCCGGGCCACCGATAAACTGCCGGTTGTGTTGATCCGCACCCCGTACAACAAACTAGGAGCGGGAGTCGAGCGAGACGCGCGGTTTTTTGCTGGTCATGGGTTCGCGGTGGCCATACAAGATCTGCGTGGGAAGTTCGAGTCAGAGGGACTGTTCACGAAAATGTCGGGCCAGGACCCGCGCGACGGCTACGACACCATGGACTGGCTCGCGACTCGACCCTGGTCCACGGGGAAGATCGGCACGTACGGCTGTTCCTATCTCGGCGAGACACAGATCGCGCTCGCTGCGATGCGCCATCCGAATCACTCGGCCGCCATCCCCAAGGCAGCCGGCGGCAATTACGCCGGCCGGCACACGTACTTCGGCCAATACGAAGGCGGAGTCGTCGAATTGGCTGGGATGTTCTGGTGGGAAACCGGAAACGGCAGTAAGGTCTATTACCGAGCGCCGGAGTGGCTCCCACGAGAGACACTCCGGCAAGCCAGGACGTATTTCAATCCGGCGCCCACGTTTCCGCCCATTGACTACGCCGCCGTCCTCTGGACCCTGCCAACTGTCGACATGATGAAAGAGGTCGACCGCCCCCCGAACGATTTCGAGGCGTTCCTATCGCACGACCCGGGCGATCCGTACTGGGACTCCCTGGGCTATACCGACCGCAACGACCGCTTCGACGTTCCAGCCCTGCACGTGGACTCATGGTACAACGGGTCGATCGCCGAGCAGCTCGATCTGTTCAACCTCTTCCGGACGAACGCCGTAACTGAGCGGGGCGGGGACAACCAGTTCGCCATCATCTCGCCCACGGCGCACTGCGGCTCGGAGAGGGCGTCGGAGCGGACCATGGTCGGGGAACGGGACGTCGGCGACGCGCGCCTGGACTACCATGAGATCTACCTGCGCTGGTTCGACTACTGGCTACGGGAGATCGACAATGCCGCGACGGAGATGCCCAAGCTACAGTTGTACGTCATGGGGCGAAATGAGTGGCAGAGCGCTTCGACGTGGCCGATCGGGGGAACGCGGTTCACCAACTACTACCTTCGCTCCGACGGCCGGGCCAACAGCCGCTTCGGCACCGGCGCGCTGAGCACCGAGGCGCCGATGGTCGAGCCCGCGGATGAGTTCGTCTACGATCCGCGGGTGCCGGTACCCACCCTGGGCGGGTCGCTTTGCTGCACCGGAAACCCGCGTCAGGTCTCCGGTTCGTTCGATCAGTCGGAACTCGAAATGCGACAGGACGTGCTCGTGTACTCCACGCCTCCTCTAGAGGAAGGGGTGGAGGTGACCGGACCGATGGAGGTCGTGCTCTATGTCTCTTCGTCGGCGAAAGACACCGACTTCACCGCCAAACTGGTCGATGTCTACCCCGACGGGCGAGCGTTCAACGTGCGTGCGGGCATTCAACGCGCTCGGTATCGGGAAGGATATGGCGAGAAGGTCTGGATGAAGCGCGCCGGGCAACATCGAACTACTTCGGCCCCGGTCACCGGATCCGCCTCGAGATCTCGAGCAGTGATTTCCCACGATTCGAGCGGAATCTCAATACCGGGGGCAGCAACTACGACGAGGCCGAGTGGGTGGTGGTGACCAACGGCATTCACCACTCACTCGACCATCCGTCGCATATTGTCCTCCCCGTTGTCAGCCGCTGAGCGGCCCGGCACTCATTGAACCGTAAAGGACGCACTCTCCAAGACTGTGCCGTCGGCCGTCACCACATCGACCCGCCAGGACCCGCTCCACTCGGCCGGAATCGCCTTGCGGCTCCAGGTGCGCCAGGTCGGCCCGCCGACGTTCAACGACACCCGGGCCATCTCCTGGTCGTCCCGATACCACACGTGCTCGATCTGTGTCCCGTCCTCCGCCCCGTTGATACGCGTCCAGCAAACCACCTGTCCCACGTCCGCTGGGAACGTTTGCATGACCCCCTGCGGCTCGCGGTCGGCGACGTCCGTGGCGATGGCGATCTCCTCGACCGTGGGGCCGTTCTGGGCGACGAGCGGGCCCGCGATGAGAGTGAGCGCCAGAAGCAGCGAAAACGATTTCATCAAGCCCTCCCCAGGAATAGGATATGAGTCTCCGAACGCACAAATGCGCGTTGCTGGCCAAGTTGGCCGTGGTCTCGAGATCGCGAAGTAACGGACGTCACTATTTGGGGCCCCTGAAGGAGAGGATGTCGTCCGCCCAGGCCCTCCATTCCTCGTAACTCGGGAAATCCTCCATGCCTTGCCGGTCCTCGGGCGAGGCGACCAGCGTGACGCGCTCCATTGAGACCGTATCGTTTGGTGCCTGATCCCGATGCCAGGTGAACGCTCCGTCGAGCGCACCCCCCCCAAGCTCGCCGTCGAACCGAACGATGTCGCGGGACGGGACGAAGTCGTTGCCGGCCTCGTCAAAAACATATCCCACGGAGAGCCGCGCTCTGAATGCCAGCCGGCATGACCCGGTGTCGAACGAGACGGCCTCCAGCTCCCCGGTGGGGGGAGCTCCCGCGAGACCACCGGGCTGCGCGACGAGCAGCCCAAGGAGGCGCTGCCCGTCCCACCACAACTCGGCGGCGTACCCATACTGATGCTCGGCGGTATGGCGCATGTTCGAGAAAGCATCGATTACGGTGATGCGCCCGGGCGGTTGGCCGATGGCCTCGAGACCATCGTGACAGACAGCGCTCGGTCCCAGACGGGGGCCGTTCAGCTGAGATGCGACGAGGGCGGCGGAGCAAGCCAACCGCAACGGGCTCGTGACGACTCCCCGGGGACGGTTCGGGTTCATCGAGGCGCGATGGTCTGCCGTTCTCTCGGGGTCGAGTCGAAGCGTGCAACGACCTCTCACGTCGATGGACCCGGCCTCTTGTAGATTCGGCCGTCCTTCATCACGAAGCGCACGTCTTCCAGCGTGGTCACATCCTCTAGGGGGTTTCCCTCGACGGCGACCAGGTCTGCCAGCAGCCCGGGAGCAATCCGGCCCCGGTCGTCCAGGCCGAGCAGGTCAGCGGCGTTCACGGTCGCCGAGCGAAGGGCGTCTGCGGTCGAAATGCCACGCTCGACCATGGCGGCAAATTCCTTCCCATTATCGCCGTGCGGGATGACAGCCGCGTCGGTCCCGAAAGCGATCTTCACCCCGGCCCGAACCGCACGTTGAAAACTCTCCCGCGCGAGGGGGATGATCGCCTCCGCCTTGGCGCGGATCGGGGGTGGCAGAACACTCATGTCGACCGCATCGCCGACATACGTCGTGGGAACGAGATACGTTCCACGCTCCCTCATCAACGCTACGGCCGCGTCGTTTAGAATCGACCCATGCTCGATCGACGCAACCCCGGCCCGGACAGCGGCCAGGATCCCCTCGGTTCCGTGGGCGTGGGCGGCCACTTTGACCCCGTGCCTCGTGGCCTCGTCGACGATGGCGCGCATCTCGTACTCGGCGTACTGCTGGGCACCCACCGGCCCCTCGAAGGACAGCACCCCCGCCGTTGCGCAGATCTTGATGACCCCCGCCCCATGCTTGATCTGGTAGCGCACCGCGCGAAGCACCTCGTCGACCCCATCGGCCACCCCCGCTGCCGGTCCGCCCTCGAGCAGACCGGGGGCGTATCCTGTCGCGTCGCAGTGCCCGCCGGTTATGCCGAGGGCATGCCCGGCCGGGATGATTCGCGGACCGGGAAGGAAGTCGCGTTCTACCGCTTTCCGGAGCGAGACAATGGCGAACGATCGTGAGCCGAGGTTACGCACGGTCGTGAAGCCGGCGAGCAGAGTTCGCCTGGCGTTTCGGGCTCCGCGCAGGGCTCCGTCCGCCTGGGTCTCCGTTACCGCGCGATGCACCCAGTCTCCCTCGAGATCGCCCGAAAGATGGGTGTGCGCATCGATGAGGCCGGGTAGCAGCGTCATGTCGCCGAGATCGATCGTCTCGACCGCGCTTGGAATGGACGCGGGATTGACGGCGGCGATCCGGTTGCCTTCGACGATGACGACGGCATTTCGGGTGACGGTCCCGCTCTCCACATCGAGCATCCGGTCAGCCCGTAGAATGGTGGTCTGCCCCGCCACAATGCTGGGTGCGCATATCAGAGCGCCGAGCAGGGTTAGCTGAATGCCAGCTCTGAGCATGAAGCGGCTCCCGCGTTTGCTGAGGAGTATTCGAGCGCCTTACGGTCCCGACAAGATGACGGATGGTTCGAAGATGGGCCACCCGCGTAAGTCATCCTCGCCCTGCGGTGCGCGCCAAACATCGGGGGAGAAGCGCCTTCAGTCCGAGGGTCACCGTGACTGCGGACCAGGGCAGCCCTCGGGGGTGGGGGTGTTGGATGACTTGCGGGACGTTACGGAGAGGAGAGAGTATCGAGGCTGTGCGCGGGCGTCCACGGTAGCCGCCGCCCTGCGCGTGCCGTGCGTTACGACCGGCTCAGGAACACCGTCGGATGCATCGCGGCCATGACCGGTTGGGAACGAGGTGCGCTGATCACCCCGAGGTGTTGGCCGTTGCCGTCATAGAGGGCATAGTCGGCTCCACACTCGGGTGCGCGCCGACGCCCGCCCCTGAGACGACGCACGCGGCGCCTTGCCGAACCCACACCTCCACCTCTTGTCGTATCACTCTTGTTGCTGGATGCAACCGCTATCCCCTTCATGTCGCCACTCCTACGGCCGCTGCCGTCCTGGTTTGAGTCCGCCTCTCACAGTTGCACACCGTGAGACCCTTCCGCTGGCATCCTTCGGCACCTAACCAATGCACCCTCGGTGCCACAACCTTGATGCTCCGTAAGACGTTGACCAGTGGAGACTTTGATTTCGCGGGATACCGGCCACTGTCATCTCGCGGGGACAGTCGCCCAGCGGCACTGACCACTTTGGTGCAGGTCCGTGGAAACCCAAGGAGGAGTTATCCGGTTTTTCGTGCCGAAGGGGTCGAAACGAGGTTACAGCGAGTGCGGGCGTCCGGATCGGGTGTGGGCCTTGAAGAAATCCCTGAGCGCGGCTCGCCGACCCCCCCTCCATAGAGGCGCCTCCTGGCCAGTCGTGACCACCTCCGACGGCGGCGAAGACAGCAATCTCCGTCCCGGCGGCGCAGCCCGTTTGTAATTCGTGAACGACCTGATCCATGAGGCGTGACGCGGGCATCGGCACAGCCGTTGTGCGCCGACCAGGATGACCTTGCATGCGCCGTGGATGCAAACGGTGCGATGCGGTCCCCCGTCCATCGACCATCGTCAGCCAGCCACGCGACCGGCCCTGCACAACACACGATCGCGCATTCCGGTCACGGCTTGGCTTCGATCAATCTCGCGCTAATTCGAGTTGGTCCCGGCGCGCCGTCCGGCCCGTTGTCCCAGTCCTGAGCGCTCGAAATGTCCGGCACCCCCCACTGATGACCGTTCCACCCTGAGAAGCCGTCCATCTTGAATGCCCAGAACCCGCTCCGAAGATCGCTGACCACGATCAATCCGTCGGCGTTTCGCACATCGACCCCCCACACGCCATCATAGATCCCTCCCCCATCGCCAACAGATCCACCGAGAAAGAGCCCACCAAGCTCCGGCCCCTCCTTGGTATCGTAATAGGCCACGGTGTACGGATTGGTCGGATCCATGATGTTCAGCACCTGGAGCGCATCGTCCTGCGCCGATATGAACACGTACGGCCACCGCACCTCGTGGTTGTGCGATGCACCATTCCATTTGGCGATCCACGCCCCGATCGGCCGGGAGACGGCCGGTGTCTCACCGTCGAGCCCCGGCTTCAAGTCGAACATTCTCACCGGGGAGTACTGGTAGGTCGGTAACGCCATGAGCAGTGCGTACCGTCCGTCGGGGGTAGGAGTGAAGGTGTGTGCGTTTCGCACCCCTGCCACTCCGGTAACGGACGTCAAGAGCTTGGGACTCTCAGGCCGTGTCACGTCGTAGACGTGAGCTCCCGCGGACCCGGCCCCGTAAAACTTGTCCTGGCGAGTCGCGGGATCGTAGCCGACAAAGAAATCGTGGTATCCCTGCTGCGGCGACGCCGGGTTGTCCGGAACGGGCACCCGCGAGACGAGGCCCTGGCCGGGGTCCCCGCTCGAGAACAGCGCCATGTCATAGATGTTGGCATGCGGGCCCGTGGTGGTCGTGAACAGGAGGGCCCGTCCATCGGAGTGTTTGTAGGCGTAGATGTTGTGAAATCCACCGGGCGTGTCCACGGCCCGGAGCCGACCCACTTCCTTGATCGTCGAGGTATCCGGCAGTCCCGTCACGTCGAACACGATCGCGCCCAGATCGGCGTCCGGCCCGCCCCGACGAAATTGAAACGACGTCACATCGTAATACCGGCCGTGAATTTTCAAGTACTTGTTGTCGACCGCTCCGCCCTGGTGCAGCTCCGGGTTTTCGATGGTCCAGCGATAGAGAGCCGTGGCCTTGGCCGGGTCCTTAAGACCGATCACCTGGAAACCGGCCGGCACGGCTCGCTGCGTCACGTAGGCGTAGGGGCGCGACATTTCCTGCTCCATCTCGATGTCGGCGTGGCTGAAGGAGTCGCCGACGAGCGGCAGGTGGGACAGGATTCGAAGATTGGAGCTTCCCTGCAGCCCCGGCGGATGCTGAGCAAACGCCGGCACCGATGCGAGCCCCAGTGACAGTAACATCAACGAACGCAAGATCATGACACACCTCCGGCGCATGCGCGCGGGCCGCGGCTCGGTGTGCCGCGACGGCGCGCGCTACCCCAGTTCAGATTCGTAGGCCCGCTCGTCAGTCCACCCGATCTTGGTATGCGGACCCCATGCCGGGCGCTCGAGAATCTGGCGCACCATGGCCTCGAACGCGGACAGGGGCATCGTGTCGTAGTGAGGATCGAACGACGCCTGATCGTATTTATGGCAGAACTCTACCGTCTTCTGATACGCTGGATGATCGCGATACCTCTCGCGCTCATGACGATCCTTGGCGATGTGATGGAAATAGTAGTACCCCTGAAAGATACCGTGCTTCTCCATCATCCAGTGGGTGGACGGGGTCACGTATGGACGGAGGATCGTGGCGCCGAATTCCGCGTGGTTATCCGGAGCGAGCTGATCACCGAGGTCATGCAGGAGTGACGCGACCACGACCTCCTCGTTCTGACCGTCTCGGAACGCGCGGGTGGCCGTCTGGAGCGAGTGCTCGTACCGATCCACCCGCTCTCCCGGAAAGCCCTCATGCAGGGTGTCGAAGTATTTGAGGACGCGGTCGGCAACGCCAGCGCGAAATGGCTTGGACAGCTCGACAAGCATCTCGTAGTCCTCCCGAGTGCCGTCTTCCATCTTGGTGTAACTGGCGACGCGTTTCTTTCCTTCGGTTGATTCCACCGCCATGAGCTCCTCCGCTACTGCCACTCAAGGACCAATGGCCAAATGATCAACACTCGACGTCAATGTTCAATCACCAATGTCGATGCTCAATGCCCCGCTTGCTCAGCTCACCCGCGCAGGCGTCGGCGCCCCATCCGGTCCGTTATCCCAATCCTGCGCGCTGGAGACGTTCGGCATCCCCCACTGGTGCCCGTTCCAGCCATCGAAGCCGTCCATTCTTAGTGCCCAGAATCCAGTCGTCATGTCGCTGACGACGATAAGTCCGTCGGCGTTCCTGACATCCACTCCAAAGGCACCGTTGAACACGTCACCGAGCGAGCCCCCAGCTCCCAGGCCCTTTTTGTGGGGACCGTCGTACGTATCGTAGAAACCCACAGTGTACGGGTTGGTGGGATCCATCATGTTGAAGACATGAAGCCCATCTTCGTACCCCGACACGAACACGTACGGCCAGCGCACCTCGTGATTGTGAGCAACGTTCTTCCAGTCAGCTGCCCACGCGCCGACGGGTCGAGTGATGTTTCTCACCTGACCGTCGAGGCCAGCCTTCATGTCCACGATGCGAAGGGGCGCGTACTGGTACTCGGTTTCGGCCACCGCGTACCGGCCGGCCGGGGTCGGGGTAAAGGTGTGGCCGAACCCCACTCCCGCCATTCCTGTGACCGATGTTAGCAGCTTCGGCTCGTCGACTCTGGACACGTCGTAGACATAGTACCCACCCGCTCCGCCACCGTAGAACCGATCCTGGCGCGTCGCGGGATCATACCCGACGTAAATGTCATGGTAGCCGGGTAGGGCGCGCACAAGGAACTCCGGCAGGTTCGCCGTGGCGTTGGACGGGATCGGAACCCTGCCGGCCAGGCTTCGGCCGGCCTCGCCGGCGGCTGCCCGCTCCAAATCGTACACATTTGCCTGGGGCCCGAAGGTCGTGGTGAACAACAGCGCTCTGCCGTCCGAGTGCTTGTATGCAAAGATGTTGTGAAATCCTCCCGGCGTGTCGGCGGCACGGATCCGGTCTACCTCCTCGACCTGTGCAGGGTCGGGGAGGCCAGTCACGTCGAATACCACCGCGCCCAGATCCACGTCTGGACCGCCCTGCGCGAACTGGAACGACTGTACGAGGTAGTACCGGCCTCGGATCTTGAAGTACTTGGTGTCCATCGCCCCCAAGCCCTGATGCAACTCGGGATTGTCGATCCGCCACGAGAAGATCACACCGGAGCGGGTTGGCTCCTTCAGGTCGATGACATCGAACCCCGCCCCCCCCAGCGAGTGTGGGGAGTCAGGGCCGTGGGTCGTCTCGAACCGGTCGATGTCGAGCGTCAGACCGCCGAGCGCGTTGAATCTGCTCACATAGGCGAAGGGGCGAGAAAGCTCCTGCTCGATTTCGATGTCCGTCACCCGGAACTCGCCACCCAAGGGGACGTGTGATACTACGTGCAGGTTGGTGCTTCCCTGCTCTCCAGGTGGGTACTGCGCTGAAACCGGGTGGGCCAACAGCGTTCCCAGAACGACCAAGGAAGGAATTCCCCCGTTCATTACACGCCACCCTCTCAAGTGAGGAGTCCCGCCCCACCACTACCAGCCGAGTGAGGTGTTAAGAGGCCCCCGCCCGCCACAAACTCAGACCATCCGGTGGGGGCGGGGGCCTGTCGCTCAGCTCACCGGTGCTGGTGCCCCGTCCGGGCCGTTGTCCCAATCCTGAACGCTGGAGATGTTCGGCATCCCCCATTGATGACCGTTCCACCCGTCAAAACCGTCCATCTTGAACGACCAGAAGCCGGTGGACATATCGCTGACGACGATGAGGCCATCGGCGTTTCGGACATCGACCCCAAAAACACCGTTGTAGACGTTGTCCCCAGGCTCCGACCGGCCCCGCAGCCCGTAGCCCTGCTTGTGGGGGCCGTCGTAGGTGTAGTAGTAGCCAACGGTGTACGGATTCGTGGGATCCATCATGTTGAATACCATGAGCCCGTCTTCGTATGCCGAGACGAAAACGTAGGGCCACCGAACCTCATGGTTGTGCGCGAGGTTCTTCCAATCGGCCGTCCACGCGCCAATGGGCCGCGAGATGGCTCGCGCGTCGCCATCGAGCCCCGGCTTGAGATCGAACATCCTGAGCGGTGCGTATTGATACTCCGTCTCGGCCACCGCGTAGCGCCCGTCCGGGGTTGGCGTGAACGTATGTCCGTTGCGGACACCCGCGGCGCCGGTGACGGACGTGACAAGCTTGGCCTCTGCGGGGGCGGTCACGTCGTATACGTGGAATCCACCGGTTCCCGCACCGTAGAACTTGTCCATGCGCGCGGCGGGATCATACCCGACGTAGAAATCGTGGTAGTTGCCCCTGCGGGGTTGGCTGGGATCTTCAGGCACCGGTACGCGGCCCACCCAGCCGTAGTTCGCCTCACCCGCGATGAATCGCTCCATGTCATAGACTCGCGCACCGGGATTGCCGTTGGTAGTGAACAGTAAGGGCCGGCCACTGGAATGCTTGTACATGAAGATGTTGTGAAAGCCGCCGGGACTGTCCGGCGCTTCTATGCGGCCAACCTCCCGAACCGAGGAAGCATCGGGCAATCCGGTCACGTCGAACACGACCGCTCCCACATTCGTCGCCGGCATGCCCGCGCGGAATTGCAGAGCCTGGACATCGTAATAGCGCCCACGATGTTTGAAATACTTATTGTCCGTACCACCCCGATCGTTGTTGAGCTCATTATCTTCGATGCGCCAGGAGAAAACGACCTCCGCTCGCTCGGGATCCTTCACACTGATCACATCTACACCGGTTGGGATCAGCATCCGGGAGACGTAGACATAGGGTCGCGCCAGCTCTTGTTCCACCTCGATGTCGGCCACGGTGAAGACATTCCCGAGCGGTAGGTGCGCCAGCAGCTGCATGTTCGTGCTGCCTTGCGTACCCGGAATGAAGTCTCCGCCAGCCCCTGGTCGTAGCGGCACCTGGGCAGCAAGGGGGGACGCGAACAGCGGTGTAAGTCCAATCCAGAGAACGAATCGCCCGATCATGATGTCTCCTTTCAGAAGTGAGGAGGCGTCCCCACCACTCTCGTCCCAAGTAAAGAGTGAGCAGGGCTCACTCGGTGCGGTTGACGTGGGTGGGGCCTCGTCGCTAGCGCGCGCTTACGCGCGCCGGCGCCGGTGCGCCGTCGGGCCCGGCGTCCCAGTCTTGCGCTGACGAGCTGTTCGGCATGCCCCACTGGTGACCGTTCCAACCGTCAAACCCGTCCATCTTGAGCACCCAGAACCCGCTCCGCATGTCGCTGACAACGATCAAGCCGTCGGCGTTGCGAATGTCCACACCCCAGGCACCGTTACTCGTGCTCCCGGCGGCGAACGGATAGACCTGCTGTCTGTGGGGCCCGTCGTATGTGTCGTAGTAGCCGACCGTATAGGGAGTTGTAGGATCCATCACGTTGACGATGTGCAGCCCGTCCTCGTAACCGGACACGAACATGTAGGGCCAGCGCACTTCCATGTTGTGCAACTTGTTGTTCCAATCGGCGGTCCAAGCGCCAACGGGGCGGTTGACGTTCTTGACCTCTCCGTCCATCGCTGGCTTCAAGTCGAACACGCGAAGGGGCTGGTGATCTCCCCCCGAGCGAATGAACAGGTACCGGCCGTCGGGAGTTGGCACGAACGTGTGGGCGCCATGCTGTCCGGCGAATCCAACGACCGAGGCCAGCAATTCTGGCTCAACTGGATTGCTTACGTCGTATATGTAATTGCCGCCCAGTGGAGTGACCTCTGGTCCGCCACCGTAGAAGAGATCCCGACGTGTGGACGGGTCGTAGGCCACATAGGCATCGTGGTATCCGCCGCGCACTCCGGGACCCCCGCGAGGCTCGGGCAGTGGAATTCGAGAGACAAGCCCGTCGTCACCCGCACCGGTAACGAAGCGCTCCATATCGTAGATATTCGCCCCGTGAGCCACACCGAGGGTCGTGACGACCGAGGCGAACATCAACACCCTGCCGCTCGAGTGCTTGTACGTGAAAATGTTGTGGAAGCCACCCGGCGTGTCCGGGGTTCGTATCCGGCCGACTTCCTGAATCGTCGTCGTGTCCGGGAGCCCCGTCACGTCCACTACGACCGCGCCGAGATCGTAGTCGGGGCCGCTGGGAGAAAACTGAAACGCCTCCGCGACGTAGTAGCGCCCGTTCACCTTGAAGTAGCGGGCATCGACACTGCCATGACCCCTATGCAGATCGTTGTTCTCGATCACCCAGCTGTATAGCACCTTGGGCGCTCGTGGCGTCGCGATGCTGACGATATCGAAACCGTAGAACCCGCCTTGGGATCCGAAGCGAGATACATACGCATAGGGCCGGGCAACTTCCTGCTCGATTTCGATGTCGGCAGCGCTATACCACCCGCCCAGGGGCAAATGAGCCAACACGTGGACGTTCGAGCTTCCCTGAAGGCCTGCGGGATACTGCGCGACAGCGTTCGCGAGCGGGACTATCAAGGCACCGAAGAGCACGAATCGTAGGTGCATCTCATCTCCCACGAGAAGAGTGAGAAGCTAGGAGTGAGGAGGCCACTTTACCCCGCCACCTCCGCGGAGGTGAGACCGGGTCGGGCCTCCTGACTCCTCACTCGGCGCGATGTGGGGTCGTGTCGCCTCCTCACTGCCGTACGCTCACCTGCACCGGCTTGGGCGCCCCGTCTGGCCCGTTGTCCCAGTCCTGTTCGCTCGAAACGTTGGGGACACCCCACTGATGCCCATTCCACCCGTCGAATCCATCCATCCTGAGCACCCAGAATCCGGTCTTGAAGTCCTCGACTACTACGAGTCCGTCGGCATTCCGGATGTCCACGCCGAAGGCTCCGTTGGCGACGCCCGTTCCGCCGTCGGGATCGCGTACTCCGCCCCATCCGCGCGCATGTGGGCCATCGTACGTGTCATAAAACCCCACCGTATAGGGATTGGTCGGGTCCATGATGTTCAACACCTGCACGCCGTCCTGGTACGCGGCCATGAAGACATAGGGCCAACGTATCTCGCTGTTGTGCGAGTGGGCCTTCCAATCCACGATCCAGGCGCCGATGGGGCGGGATACGGTCTTGGCCTCTCCCTCGAGCGCCGGCTTCAAGTCGAAAACCCTCACGGGGGCGGACTCGTACTGCGGCTGGCTGAGCGCATACCGCCCGTCGGGGGTCGGTGTGAACGTATGTCCCTTCTGGATCCCCGCCGCACCGATGACTGTGGCGATCAGCCGGGGGGCCTCCGGGCTCGTCACGTCATAAACGCGATCCCCGGTCGGCGCCGCTCCCTGTGTCGCGCCGTAAAACCGATCCTGCCCGGACTCCGCGTGGTATCCCACGAAGAAGTCGTGGTAGAAGGTCGCGCCGTTTTGGCTGGGTGGAGACGGCACTCGTCCGATGAGTCCCTGGTTCTCCCCCCCGGAGATGAACTTCTCCATATCGTAGACGTTCGCGTGAGGGCCCGTCGACGTCGTGAACAGCAAGACCCTGCCGTCAGAGTGTTTGTACGCGAATATGTTGTGAAAGCCACCGGCGAACTCCGGAGACCGTATCCGACCGATCTCCCGAATCGTCGACACGTCCGGCAAGCCGGTCACGTCGTGCACGACGGCCCCCAGGTCCGCGTCGGGTCCGCTGCGTCCGAACTGAAAGCCCTGAACGTCGTAGTACCGGTCGCGCAGCTTGAAGTATTTGTTGTCCATCCCGCCCGTCCCGGCGTGCAGATCCGGGTTCTCGATCTGCCAAGCGTACAGCATCGTCGGGTTTTCGGGGTCCTTGACGCTGATGATGTTGAACCCATGCACGAGCATTCGCGACGTGTACACGAACGGGCGCGCGACCTCGCTCTCGATCTCGAGATCGGAGCTGCTGAACGATCGGCCCAGGGGGATGTGGCCGAGCACCCGGAAATTCGAGCTGCCCTGCTCCCCCGGCGCCCGTTGGGCGCCTGCCGACCCCACTATCGCCAGTGTCAAACCCACCACTAGAACGGTGTGGGACGTCGGCCGCCTGTGAAACTTCCGAATCATGTTGCGCCTCCTGTCTGGCAATTCGCCCGTTCGCGACCACACTTCGGACACGCGCTGACCGGAACGTGTAACTCGCCCTTCAAAGTGCTGGTGCGGCGCCGTGACGGCAAGGCGGGAGATTCGTCGGAGATCGCACTCCCTAATCGCACTCCCTAGGGGAGGATTCCGCACCCATCACCGGTCTGGATCGCCTCGAGCTGTCTTCCCACCATCACCCCGCGTCCAACACCGGAAGGTAGGCCCGCCAGGGGCCGACGGACGTGGCGTACTGCCGGGCCATGATCCGCGCGATCTGTCGGATGTGGCTAAAGTCGTGGACGACCCAAGTCGACAGGAGCTGTTGCATGGTGACGCGGCCGAACTCCGGATGGTGCCCCGCTCGTTCGAAGTCGGAGGGCTCGAGCCGTAGATCGCGCAACGCCTGCAGGTTCTCGACCCGCAGGGCCGCGAAGGTGTCCAACAACTCCTCCAGCGTTCGTCCCTTGCTCACCTCGAACTGGGCGAACCGGTCGAACGGCTCAAAGGGCTGGGTCTCCCCCTTCTCTAAAACGATCTTCGCTCGGGGGATCCAATCGGCGCGCTCCCCATGGATGAGGTGCCCGACGACATCGAAGGGGCTCCACGTCTCGCCTCCCTCGTTGTGGCTCGTCCACGCCGGGGACAGGTCGCGCAGCAGCGCGACGAGGGTGGGTGGAGTGCGAGCCAAAACCTCCATTGCGCGGTCAAGGTCAAAATCCACAGCCCTTTTCCTCCCTGTGAGACCAGCATACCCCTAAAGCGGCTCACCGCACGCCATGCGGCAACCCGTATCGGCGATTCGAAGGGACGTACTGTTCGGAGTATGCCGGATCAGACGCGGAAGAGGTAGCTCACCTTGAGGAAGAAGTTGTCGTTTACCCGTTCGAGCCTGCGGAATCTGAAGGAACTGGGCTCCGTCAGGCTGGCCCCATAGCCGGCGAAGATGACGGTGCCGGGATTCGGCTGGTATGAGAAAAGCCAGTCTATCCGGAAATCGTTTGACGTCTCTTTCGTGGCAGGGGTAAAGGTGCCGTCGTCCTCATCGAATAACAGGATCGGGTTGCCCGTGCGCGAGTCGTCTCGGAGATCGTCCTGGAAGTTCGAGTCGTACTGACCCACCACGCGGAAGAAGATCGCCCGTGAGGCCTGATACTCCAACTTGAGGCGCGGAATCTGGCGGCGCCCTACGGTGCTGCCGTCCGTGAGCCTAATGTATTGCTGGAGGGGGTACCGAAAATTGATCCTCATCCTGTCGGTCGGCCGGAAATCTGCCGTAAACGTTGCGAACACGATGTACGCGGGCGCCCATTCGAAAAAGTTCTCATCGCGTCCGGTGATGACGTTCAGGCTGGCCGAAAAGCGAGAAAACTGCGGCGTTCGGATGTTGAAAGACAGGTCGAGGTTCTGTATCCGGTTCGTTCCGACGTACGGAACCGTGTCCACAACACCCGATGCGAGCGTGCGCTCGATGTAGTAATCCTTATAGAGGTCGGGATCGTACTTGAACGACTCGACCATGAAATTCGCACGGAGGCGCCACCCACCACGGAAGGTGAACTCGTTGTTGAAGTGGAGCTTCGCATCGTTCGGCTCGTTCCCGTCGAGAAACTGGTCGTACTTCCAGTTGGCCAGGAGGTTGATCCGGGCGGTCCAGTTCTCCAACGTGGCCCCCGGATCTCCGTAGACGGTGAACCGGTTGGTGATGTTCGCATCGACGACATTGGTGCGCCGCACGAACCCGCTCGCAGCCCGGAAGTCGGGATGCGTGCCGCTGATCCGGTAGTTGAATCCGAACCCTCTGCCACTCCGGTCCACGGCGAGGTTCCAGAGCGGGGCCTCCGTAGTCGCGCCACCGGAGCGGGTGAAGCTCTCCGCGAACGTGAATCGGGCCCAATAGACCTTACCGAACACCCAGCGCATGTCGCCGGCCACGACCCGGTTGTAATCGCTGCCGTCGATACGGTCGGTATAGGTCAGGCCCGCGGCGGAATTCGAGCCAACGTCGCGCCGGAGTCGGACAACGCTGAACACTGGATGGGCGGTACCGGGCGAAGAGTCAGTGACCGAGTTCGAGGCGGCCTTGCCGTCCACCGCCGACAAGAACCCGACGTTCGTTCCCGAGACTTTGCCATTGAGCTTTACCGAGGCCACCGGGTCCACGATACTCCTCGTGTAAATCAACTGGCTCGGCGCCTGGAAGAACTCGTTGCCCTCTACGAAGAACGGCCGTTTTTCCGGGAAGAAGAGCGCCTGGCGCGGATCGAACACCTGTTGCTGGACATCCGCCTCGATCTGAGAGAAATCGGGATTGGCGGTCGCATTTAGTGCGAGGTTCGGCGTCAACCCCCAGCGGACGTTCCCCCCAAGCTCTGGATCGGGGTCGGCGTAGTCCCACCCGGGACCGACGGCGTTCGGCTCGCCAACCATGCTCGCGGTGAGAACCGGGTTCAGATCGAGCACCAGGCCGCGCTTGAGCTGGGTTAACCCTCGCAGCTTTCCGGACTGGCTCAGGAACGAGGCGCTGGCCCGCAACGCCGGGGTCCACGTCTGCTCATAACCCGAGTACTGAACCTTGCGGATGATGTTCACGCCCCAATCCTGTACGGCGACCGACTGAAATCTGATGCTCTTGAACGGAATGCGGACCTCGACCTCGTACCCGCCGTCGGTAATCCGCCCCTTTGACTCGAACTGAAAATCCTGGCTCAGGTCGGTCCGATCGATGCCGCCGGACTGTCCCCCCCGCCGCCGGAAGAACCCCCCGCCGCCTCCCTCGCTGCGCGTCCCATCGGCTTGCTGGCCCAGGGGGTTCACCGCAAAGACCAGCGCGCGCCGGTTGTCGTTGAACGTATCGAGCAGAATCGCGACATAATCGTCGTCACCGATCTTGTCGCGGTCGGCCAGCGTTCCCCGCACTCCACCGGGTGGCGCGAACGCCCTGACGCCGAAATACATGGCGCTCGACCCGTACCAGACGAGCACCTCTGTCGAATCCTCCGCCGGAAGACCGTCCACCGGACGGTACTGGGAGAAGCCGGTCAGAATCGCCGCGGTGCCCCACGGCGCCTCATCGAGAACCCCGTCGACCTGAATGGAGGCCTCCAGGCGAGGTACCGAAACGTCCAGCCGGTTCGCTCGACCGCTGTACACCTCCGGGTCCAGCGACACAGGCTGCAGGGTGGCCGACTGTTGCACCATTGCAGCACCCAGCATCAGGATCAGACCAACCACACGTTCTCCTCTGAGGGAAGTCTGACTCCCCTCAACTCGTTGTGGACAAGAGCGGCAAAGACTTTCAATATACTTCCGCGGCTGCGAAGGGGTCTAGCCAAGCTTGGTGCGTGTGGGAGACCGTTCAGCCGCGGCAAGGGACAGACCTCCGACACCGCGGGTGGGGTGGATTACATGGAAACCGACTTCCCCGACGCGCCCTGTCGCCCGTGGCCTCCCGCATCCGTAATCATCGTTCGCCATCGAGCCGTACATTAGCGCCCCCGCCCCGACCGACGATGCCGATCCGGCTTTGAGGGAAACTCGGGCGTTTTCAGTTCGGTCCATCGGCCTTGGCCTCGCCGCCATCGCTGCACTCTTCCACTTGTACGCTGCCGGCTTTTCGCCATTCACCGCGCTCGTGCAGCGGCCCGTACACCTCGCTCTGATGGCCGTGCTTGCTTTCTTGGGCGTCGGAACTCGCAGCCGGGATGCCCGCCCAGGCCGGAGATGGGCCGTCGCCGTCGATCGCGGGTCCCGCCCGCTGCTGCTTGCCGGTACGCTGCTCACGTGCGGGTACATCGTCCTCGTGCACGAGGCGCTTGTAACCCGCGCCGGCGCCGCCACCGCTCTCGATCTCGCCACGGGCGCGATCGCGATTCTCGTGGTGCTGGAGCTCGCGCGCCGCGCGACGGGGTGGGGGCTCGTGACAGTCGCGGCTTTGGCCCTCGCCTATGCCACCTCGGGCCCGCATCTGCCCGGCTTCCTCGCACACAGGGGCTACTCCGCTCGGCGCATCATCGAACATCTCTACCTGTCCACCGAAGGGATTTGGGGTGTGCCACTCGGAGTCTCGGCGGACTTCGTGTATCTGTTCGTTCTCTTCGGCGCGGTGCTGGAGGCCGCGGGCGGGGGCGAGCTTCTGATCGGACTGTCCTCTCGCGTTACCGGGCGCACGCGGGGAGGGACCGCCAAGACCGCCGCCATAGCGAGCGCCATCATGGGCTCGCTCTCCGGGAGCGCGGTCGCCAACGTCGTCACCACCGGAAGCCTCACCATTCCGGTCATGAAGCGGGCGGGGTTCCGCCCCCATTTTGCCGGCGCGATCGAGGCGGCGGCAAGCACCGGCGGCCAGCTCATGCCGCCGATCATGGGGGCCGGCGCGTTTATCCTCGCCACATGGACCAACATCCCGTACTTCGACGTGGCGGCGGCAGCGGCCATCCCCGCGGTTCTCTACTACGTGGCGCTCTTCATGGCAATCCATTTCAAGGCTCGCCAGATGGGACTGCCACCGGAGCCACCCCAAAAGATCCTCTCCGTGCTGCCGCGCATCCACCTGCTCTTGTCACTTGGCGTCATCGTGGCGCTGCTCGCCATGGGACGTTCGCCCATGCGAGCCGCGTTCTGGGGAGCGGTGTCGGCGCTCGTGCTGACGGGACTCAGGCAACAGACACGCTTGAGCTTTGACGCCCTGGGACATGCCTTGCTCCGGGCCGCGTCCGGTACCGTGCAGGTCGCGGCAGCGTGCGCGGCGGCCGGGATCGTCGTTGGCGTTGCCTCCCTCACGGGCATCGGCCTGCGCATGTCGGAATTGATCGTCACACTGTCGGGTGGCTATTTGCCGCTCGCCCTCATCCTCACGGCGTTGGGCTCAATCGTTCTGGGCATGGGGCTTCCCACAACCGCCGCGTACGTCGTCCTCGCCGCGCTCGGAGCGCCGGCACTCATCTCGCTCGGTACGCCCGTACTGGCGGCGCATCTCTTCATCTTCTATTTCGGATGCCTGTCGAACGTCACGCCGCCCGTTTCGCTGGCGGCATATGCGGCGGCCGGAATTGCCAATGCGCCCCCCATGAAGACCGCGGGCACCGCGATGCTACTGGCGGGCTCGGGGTTCATCGTCCCCTTTGGTTTCGTGTACGCCCCGGCGCTACTTGCCGCAGCCCCGCTGGGCGACATCGTGATTACCGCCGGCACGACTGCGTGCGGGGTCGCCGCCCTCGCAGCAGCCACTTTGGGACACGCGATAGGACCATTGAGACCGCTGCAACGGCTCCTCGTTGCGATGTCGGCCCTGGCGCTGATCTGGCCGGGACCGATTACCGATCTCCTGGGAGCCGGCGTGCTCGGCCTGTTGATCCTGGCTCACACCACGCGGAAGGGGCGCGGGTGATCCAGATCAGTCGAGCGCAAGCGTGAGGCACTTCGCGCTCCCCCCAGCCTTCAGGAACTCATCGAGCAAGACCGGATGGGGCGTGTAACCGCGTTCGCCAAGTAGTGCTGCCGTTTCGTCACAGCCAGCCGGCAACACGACGTGCTCGCCAACGCAGACGGCATTACAGGCGAACCGATGCGCATCCCGGCCAGGCACGGCCAACCGGCGGTGCTCATCGAGACGCTGGGTGATGACGGCCAGCGCGTAGGAGTCGAACGCCGCTGGGTGGTACAGTACTTCACCGCCGCTCAATGGGCAGAAGCAGGTGTCCAAATGATAGAAACGAGCATCGACGAGCTCAACTGGAATGATCTCGCGCTCGAACAAAGCGCTCAACTCGGTGTAGGCCCGGATATCGCTCCGCTGACGGTACGCACCGAGCCACAGATCGGGTACGCCCAGTAAGTCCCCTGCACCCTCGAAGTAGAGCCCCTCCTCCAGCGGCCGAACCTCATACCTGTCCCGCTCGAACCACGCCTCAAAGAACGCTTCCTCCCGCTGGCGCTCCGGATGGCGAAACCGGCTCGGAACGGCGCGACCGTCAACGACGACGCCCGCGTTCGCCGTGAACACGAGGTCGGGCAGGCCCGGTACCGGCACCATTCGCTCCAGCTCGACTCCCAACTCGATTCCTAGGAGCTCCATGAGTCCATCCCACTGACGACGGGCCTCCACGAGGTCGACAACGCTCGACTGGCTCATCCATGGGTTGATCGCATAGTCAATTCTGAAGTGGTCGGGGGGACAGACGAGGATCCGGGGCATCACTTCCAGCCCAACGCCCGTGCAAGCTCTCGCAGGAAGGACGCCGCATCCATCACCAAGCCGACCGCCTGGAACGTCCCGCGGTCGGCCAGTTTGGTGGGGACCGCCGGGTTCACATCTACACACACCGTCGGCACGGCAGCGGGCAGCAGGTTCCCCGTCGCCACCGCATGGAGGGTCGATGCAACCAGGAGCGCGAGGCCTACGTCCGCCACCGCCGCCCGCATGACACCCTGCGCGACCATGGAATCGGTAATGACCCCGGGCAAGGGGCCGTCGTCTCGGATTGACCCGGCCATGACGATCTGGACCCCACTCCGCACGCAGGCCGCCATGATTCCGTCCTTGACGACACCCGTCCGCACCGCCTTCTCGATACTGCCGATTTGGCGAATGCGGTTGATCGCTCGAAGATGATGCTCGTGCCCGTGCGGCACGAGGCGCCCCGCCGCCAGCCGATACCCGAGCGAGGTCCCGTACAGATCAGCCTCGATGTCGTGCGCCGGCAGCGCGTTCCCACAGAACAACACGTGGATGAAGCCGGATTCGATCATCCATGCCAGGGGTTCCCTGCCGCCCGCGTGAATGATTGCCGGCCCACCAACGAGCAGCACCCGCCGCCTTCCCTCCCGCTGCTTACGGAGCGCCTGGATCCGCTCCGCAACGTCGGCGATCGCGTAGCTGTGTGGGCGTTCGGACGAAACCTGCGATGCCATGAAGCTGAACACGTCCCGCTCCCTGGGCCGCTCCAACGGAAGCACCCGCACGCCCTCCCGCCCGGTGACGATCAGATCGCCTTTCTGTACCTCACTCATGGAAACAGTCACGGCGTGCGGCCCCGCACGGTCGATGTGAATAGCAAGGTCCATTTCGATCTTCTCGACGTCCACCCACCCACCCCCCAATCGAACCTGTGTGGGAAGGTGTGACGTTGCGTAGAATCCTTCCGGCAGGACCCCGTTCTCGGGAGCGGCCTCCATCGAACAATCCGATTCGCGCTCCACGGCCGCGCCGTGCGGCTGGATCGCTTCCAAGATGTCGGCCAATAGCTCGGTTGAGCCCGCCCTGATGACGATCTTGGCGTAGGACGTCTCGTCTCGAGTGACACCGATGTGCACGTCCCCCAAATCGAACGTTCCCCCCATCATCACGATCGTATCCAACACTTTCGCGAGAATCAGTGAATCGATGATGTGTCCTTCGAGTACGACGGTTTCTTGAACCACTGTCATGCTGCCCCTGCCTTTGAGTTCAAGGTTGTGAGAGCGCTCGCACAAGGCCCCTCGAAGTGAGCCGCGCTGGCCTCGACGGGCTGTCGCTGTTCACTTTTCAGTGATGATGGGACGTGCCCACCCTCTCCGGAAATCGAGTGACCTGGCCAGACGGTGCCTGGCCCACGACGCAGCGATGCTCGCGCTGATCCTCGTGCAGGCAACCTGCCTGTCAGGGGGGCGCGACTCGACTGGACGCTTCTTGAGCATCGGTACGGGCGGCACCGGAGGCATCTACTACCCCCTCGGCGGCGCACTCGCCAGCCGCCTGTCAGTGCTGGACTCAGCCCGCCAGTTCACCGCTGAGGTCACCGGTGGGTCGGTCGAAAACGTGAATCGGGTCGCGCGCGGCGACGTCGATCTCGGATTCGCGATCGGAACGACCGTGTTCGAGGCGTTCCACGGCGGGCCCGGCTTCGAGCGACCCCTTGATGGTCTCCGGATCGTGGCACCGATCTATCCTAATGTCACGCATGTCCTCGTAGGAAGGAACTCCACCGCCACGTCGCTCGCGGGCCTACGCGACCGACGTGTATCCGTCGGGGCGCCCGGGAGCGGGACCGAACAGATGGCACGGCAGCTCTTGGAGGCGTACGGAATCACGTACGACGATATCGACGTTCGGTACCTCTCATTTCGGGAATCGTCGGACGCGCTGCGTGACGGAGCAATCGACGCTGCGATCTTCTCGGTTGGATACCCGGCCTCCGCGGTGCTCGAAGCCACCGCCACCGGGGGAGCGAGGCTGCTGGGAATCAGTCCGCGCGAGGGGTCTCGGCTTTTTGACCAGTATTCCTATTATACGGCCGGCACGATTCCGACAGGCGCGTATCCGGGAGTTTCTGAAGACGTTCCCACCATCCGCACGATGAACTGGATCGTCTCCACCAACGATCTGGACGCTTCAGTGGTGAGACACATTCTGAACATCCTCGAGAAGGAGCGTGATGAATTGGCACAGGTGAACGACGTGGCGAGGCAGATCGATCTCACACGGCTCCAATCCGCGCCCATCCAGCTCCATCCCGCGACGGAGCGCTGGATCCGAAACCGCGTGCAGTAGGCACCGGTCCCTTTCCCAGGCCTGAGGATGCGATCCTCACACAGAAAACGATTCCGGTTCGCGCAACGCGCGCGAGTGCAGCTCCTCATCGATGTTGCGGCCCGTGACGATCATGATCGTCGCGCCGTTTGGGTTGCCGATCTGGGCGAGTGACGCCAGTCCCGCGGCCGCCGCGCCCTCGGCACGGATACCCTCGGAGTGAAACGCCGAGATCGCGTGCGCGAGCTCTCGGTCGGTAACGTACAGCATTTGATCTACGACACGCCGCAGGACGTCCACGGCATATGGGATCGCTACACGGAGCGCGAGTCCGTCGGCGAACGTGTTCATCCGCCTGCACTCGACGGGGCGTCCCGCTTCCCAAGACAGCGCCATGACCGGCGCGCCCTTCGCGACGACGCCGACCACCTGTGTGGCGGCCTCACGTCTTCGAAGCGCTTCGCCAATGCCGCCAACGAGCGCGCCGTTGCCGATCGGGACAACCACGGTGCTGGGGGCTTGGCCAAGCTGTTCCAGGATTTCCTCGGCAATGGCGCCGTAGCCGCGATACTGGGCGGGCTCGGATCCGTCCTCGAAGAACGCGAATCCACATTGCCCTGCGAAACCACGCGCGCTGTCTTTCGCCTCGTCCAGATCCGCTCCGACGAGGCGCACGTCAGCGCCGAACCCCTCGATTACCGCGAGTTTCGTGCGCGACGCTCCGACCGGCGCGAAGACGACCGCCTCCAGCCCCAGCCGCCGGGCCGCCCAAGCGGTGGCAGCGCCATGGTTGCCCGTAGAGGCGGTGACTACCCCCCGGGGCTCCGCGGGATCGGAAATCCTCGAGCGCGGGGAGTGCCCCCCGCCATTTGAAGGCCCCGAGCTCGAGCACGTCTTCTCGTTTCAAGAACAGCCGGCGTTCGGCGGCAATGGACTGCGGAGCAAGCTCCAGGGGGGGTTGGAGGGGCAACACGCGGCTAAGATCGGTACGATGGCGCCCGGGAGGGCCGACGGATCAATCGGCCGCAAGCGAGAACAGGACGTGATACGACCGTCCGCATCACGCCCTGTCTTCCAGAGTTCCCGGAGCTAGCGAAGCGCCGCCCTCTGCGGCCGAGGCGCGCCCTCCGGTCCGTTATCCCAGTCCTGCACGCTGGAGATGTTCGGCATTCCCCACTGATGCCCGTTCCAGCCATCGAAACCGTCCATCTTGAACGCCCAGAAGCCGGTATACATGTCCCCCGTCACGATGAGTCCGTCGGCATTCCGCACATCAATGCCAAAGGAGCCGTTGGTAACGGAGCCCCTGCCGGGCGCGGCCCTTGGCTCCCAGGGATTGGACTTGTCGATCTGATTGGGACCGTCGTAGGTATCGAAGTAGGCCACGGTATACGGATTCGTCGGGTCCATCATGTTGAAAACGTGAACGCCGTCTTCGTACGACGAGACGAAAACGTAGGGCCATCTGATCTCGTGGTTGTGCGGCAATCCCTGCCAGCGGGAGGTCCAGGCACCGATGGGTCGCGAGATCGTCTCCACCTCGCCATCCAGAGCGGGCTTCAGATCGATGATTCGCAGGGGCGCATACTGGTACTCCGACTCGAGCACCGCGTACCGCCCGTCAGGGGTCGGGGTAAACGTGTGGCCCCGGCTCATCCCAGCGATTCCAGTCGCGGACGTGATGAGCTTTGGTTCCCTGACGTCGGTAATGTCGTATACGAAGAAGCCGCCCGAGCCCGGACCGTAGAACTTGTCCTGTCGGGTGGCGGGATCGTAGCCGACGTAAAAGTCGTGGTACCCGCGTCCCGAGCCGGACGGGTTGGGAACGCGCGAGACGAGTCCGTCGTTCGGGTCGCCGGCGATAAGCTGCTTCAGGTCGTACACGTTCCCGTGCGGACCGCCGACGGTCGCGAACAGCAACGCGTCGCCGTTCGAGTGCTTGTACGCGAAGATGTTGTGGAAACCGCCGGGCGTATCCGATGCTTCGATTCGGCCCACCTCGCGCACCGTCGAGGTATCAGGCAGACCCGTGACGTCAAAAACGACCGCTCCGAGCTCGGCATCTGGCCCGCCGGGCCGGAATTGGAACGACTGGGCACTGTAGTATCGGCCGTCGATCTTGAAGTACTTGTTGTCGAGAGCCCGGCCGGTATGGAGGTCCGGATTGTCGATCTCCCAGTTGTAGATCACCTTGGCCCGGGTGGGCTCCTTGATATCGATGATCGAGAAGCCGTACGTCGCTCTCCGGGACAGGTACACGTACGGCCGCGACAACTCCTGCTCGATCTCGAGGTCGTTCGCGTGAAACGGCCCGCCCATCGGGATGTGCGAGATGATCTTCATGTTGGTCGAGCCTTGCTGTCCGGGTCCCAGACTACTACCCGGGTGGTACGCTTGGGCGGCCGCCATCGAAACCCCGGGCAGCACCAGCACCATCGTCATCAAGGGGGAAAGCAGCAGGTTGCGCCTAATTTCCTGAAACATCCTCACCTCCAAGGGGTCCTAAATTCGGTAGTCGTCCCCACCAGACCAGCGCCGGAGGCGACTGTGGAACGGAGCTTCAATGTGCAGGCTCAGTAGAACCCGGGCAACCCCGCGGCTCGCGTTATCGGACCGGCAGAACGGGAACGGTCAATGGACGAACTAGGCTTCGACGAGGGCTTCGACTTAGGGAGCGGCACGGCACAGACCACCGCGCTGGTCGATTGTCCGCATTGTGGCGAGGTGAACGAGATTCAGCTCGACCCCGGGAGTGGACCGAGGCAGGAGTATGTCGAGGACTGCCAGGTCTGCTGCGCGCCCTGGACGGTCGAGGTCCGCTATGGACCGGAGGGCGATGCCGTGGTTTCCGCACGAGTCGACAGCTGACCGGCCCACTCCCCGTCTATCCGCCGCGCGGGATCGGCCGGCCGGCCAACTCGCCTGTCGGGCGGCCGTCGCGGAACGCAAACCTCCCGTTTATGAGGACGTGCATCGTGCCTTCTGCGTATTGGTGCGGATCGTCGTAGGTCGCCTGGTCTCGGATGCGGGCTTCATCCAACACCACGACATCGGCATAAAACCCCGCCTTCAGTAACCCCCGGTCCGGGACTCCGAAAAACTGCGCGGCGAGCGAGGTCATGCCTCGCACCGCGAAGGGAAGGCTGATCAGCCGCTCCTCGTGCACGAAGAGGCGGAGTTTCCTCGTGAAGGCCCCGTACGACCGGGGATGCGTGATGCCCTCACCGAACGGCGGGGTCCAGCCGTCGGTGCAGGTCATCATCCACTCCTGTTGCGCCAGATATCTCGTGTTCGCCATGTCGTACAACTCGAGGTTCATGACATCCGCATCGCGCTCCGCCAGAATCTGCCGAACGGCCTCGGGTACCGGGATACCCCAGTCCCGGGCGACTGCGGCCAGCGTACGACCATTCAACTCAGCTCGCGCGTCGGTAAAGAGCAGCTTCTCCGGCCCGCCGCGAATCGCCAGCATTTCCATGGTTTCGACGTCGAGTCGTTTCACTGCCTCGGCGTCCTCGAAACGAGGGAGCATGCGTTGCCGCCCACCCGCGCTCGCCCACCTCGGTATCGCGTAGGCTCGGAGATTGCTCTGGGTGGCGGTGTAGACGTGCTGGCCGGCCATCACGTTGACGCCGCGGCTCCGGGCCTCCTCAACGAGCCGCCCCCCCCGGCACGACCGTAGTTCGGTCGTCCCTGGGCATTGAAGTGGGAAAAGATCACGGGAGTCCCTGCCCGCTCACCGATTTCGATCGCCTCACGAATCGATGCGAGGTAGCCCACACCCTTGTACGTCGCTCCGAGGTCTCGATCATGCGTGTCGTAGATCCCGCCATACCGGGCAGCGACCCTGGCAAGTTCGGTCACCTCGTCCGCCTTGGCATAGTAACCCGGGACGTAGAATAGACCTGACGACAACCCAACCGCGCCCTCATCCATTCCGCGGGCAACGTACGCCCGCATTGCGTCGAGCTCGGCGGCGGTGGGATCCCGGTCGTCGCGTCCCATCACCGCTTCCCGAGCGGCCCCATGGCCGACGAACCGGACGGCATTGATCCCTATGCCGGTGGCACGGTACCCATCGAACGTCTCCCCGAGCCTGTTCGTCCCCTCACCGTCCACCCCTAGAACCACCGTGGTAATCCCCTGATGGAGCTGCGGTAGCGCGGCCCTCCATGCTCGGTCTCGAGACCGGCGTGACTGTGCACGTCCCAAAAACCTGGGGCCACGATCAGGCCACTGGCATCGACCGTGTCGCGGGCCTCGGCGCCTGTGGCTTGCCCAACGAATACGATGCGATCGTCACGGACGCCTACGTCCGCACGAACCCACGGGTTGCCAGCGCCATCCAGGACCTTCCCGCCAAGAATGAGCACCTCCAGCGGGCGCTGGTGCGCCGCCGGTGTCCCGCACGCGAGGACTGCTAGCGTGACGATCGAGGCGAAACGGCAGGAGTTGTCGATCACTGGGTTGTCCTGGTACGTGGTTGAAATCGGCGGGCGCGGGCCGGGCGATGCCCTACTGTCTCGAAAGCACGATGCCCGCGCGAACGCCGGTGAGTGATCCGCCTTTCACGGCGAGCCGCCCGTTCACCAGCACGTACGACATGCCCTCGGAGAGCTGGTGAGGCCTCTCGTAGGTCGCGCGATCCCGCAGTGCCTCGAGATCGAATACCACGATGTCGGCGAAGGCGCCTTCGCGAATCACTCCCCGGTCAGCCAGACGGAACGCTCTCGCCGGAAGACCTGTCATACTTCGGATCGCCTGCGGGAGATCGCCAACATGCTCTTCCAAGACGTATTTACGGATCCGCCGTGCAAAGGCACCGTACCCCCTAGGGTGGGGTTGGCCATCCCCCATGGGCACCAGTCCGCCGTCGCTACACGTCATCACCCACGACTCGCTCATGAACCGCTCCACATCGGCCTCGGACATGTTGTGGGACACGATACCCACCTCGCCTTGCTCAAGGAGCTCAACCGCCGCCTCAATCGGGTCGAGACCACGATCCCCAGCCACTCGCTCGAGGGTCATTCCCTCTGTCGACGGATCCGGCCGATACCGGGATATCTGAATGCGCGACGCGCCTCCTCTCCGATCCAGATTAATCCACATCACGTCGGTGATCCGAGCGCGGGCTTCGGGCTCAGCAAGCCGTTTCTCGAGCTCGTCGGCTCCCCCTTCCTGCGCCCACCGCGGCAACAGTGCCGCACCCAATCCGGTTGACAAGGCCGCGTAGGGATACTGCGACGCATACACCTCGACGCCTTCACGGCGCGCCCGCTCGACCCGCTCGACGACCACGCCAGAATAGCCCCACACGCGCGGGCCCAGCGCCTTGATGTGCGTTACAATTCCGGGAAGGCCAGCCTCCCGAGCGACAGCTACCACCTCGTCCACAGCCGCCACCAACCCGATCGTATAGTCCGATTCGTCACGGATGTGGCTCGTGTAGAGGCCGCCGTACTCCGATACGACGCGCGCAAGCTCGGTTAGCTCCCCGGGGCGAGCGTAGCTCCCCGGGGCATAGAACAGGCCACTGGACAGACCGAAGGCACCGCTTTCCATCCCGCGCCGCACGAGCGCCCTCATCCGGTCCAACTCGTCCACGTGGGCGACCCGATTCGTCATCCCAAGGACCTCGCGCCGAATGGCTCCGTGCGGAACGAGTAGCCCGACGTTGACCCCGGAGCCATGCTCCGCGAGCCGCGCCCTCTGGCGTTCGAGATCGACCGACCCGGCGCCGTCAGGATTCAAAAAGACCGTGGTGAGTCCCTGGGCGAGCAGCGGTCGGGCGTCACTCAATTCGGGCAATTCCAGGCCCTCAGCGGCGTGCGAGCGCTCGTCGATGAACCCTGGGGACACGTAGAGCTCCGAGGCATCGATCACTAGGTCTGCCTCCACTTCCGACAAATCACCGACCGCGGCAATCCGATCGCCCACTACTGCGATGTCCGCGCGAAACCAGGGGTTGCCCGTTCCGTCTAACACCCGCCCGTTTCGCACGACGACGTCGTACCGCTCCTGAGCTAGCCCGGCCGCCGATGCGATGAACAAGAGAACCAGGGACGCCGCGGCTGCGATCGCATTGCGCATCTGATGACGTGTTGACTCGTAGTACGTTGTCAGCCTTTTCCCCGAAGCACGGGTGGTCGCCGGGAGCCTGAACTTGGGCCTGGAATGGAGGGGCATGCAAGGTGCGGCACGCCTGGAATAAGGTGAGCCGGCCGGATATGTTCACCGAGCGCCCTGAATGCGACACCTCCGACTACTTTGAACGGAACTCTACGGAGCGACGACACATGTCCCTCGCCACCGCCGTCGACACACGCCAAGCTCGAATCGATCTCGCGGCAGCATTTCGGTGGGCCGCGCGCCTCGGCCTGAACGAGGGGATAGACAACCATTTCAGTGCCGCGATCTCCCCTTCGGGAGATCAGTTCCTCGTCAACCCGCACGGATTCCACTGGACCGAGTTACGCGCCAGCGATCTCGTACTCGCTGACAAGGACCGCAACATCCTCGAGGGCGAACACCAGGTCGAGGACACGGCATTCTTCATTCACTCAAGGATCCATCTCGGCCGCCCGAAGGCACGGTGTGTTCTGCACACGCACATGCCCTACGCGACGGCGTTGTGTCTGCTCGAAAACGGGAGGCTAGAGATGGTCGAGCAAAACGCCATCCGGTACCACAACCGTATCGCGTACCTCGACGAATACGAGGGGCTCGCACTGGACACGACGGAAGGCGATCGTCTCGCGAAGGCGATGGGAGGTAACGACGTCGCGTTCCTCGGTGCCCACGGCGTTATCGTGACCGGCCCAACGATCGCACACGCATTCGACGAACTCTACTTTCTCGAGCGCGCGTGCCAGGTTCAGCTCATTGCCCGCAGTTCCGGAGGCACTCTGCGCAAGCTGCCGCAACGGCTCATCGAGGATACGGCTCGGCAAATGCAAGGGGCACTCGACGGAGGCCGCCTGCACTTCGAGGCCATCAAGCGCATTCTCGGGCGCACCGAGCCGGAATACACCGAATGAGTGCACCGCGGGGTAACGGAAAGATGATCGGGGTCCCTGGTCGGGACGCCGCGGCGGGATGCAATTCACCCGGTAGTCAGCTGCGCTCGCCGGTCGCCGCATCGAGCAACCGCTTGGCCTCAGGCGAGTAGTCGAGCTGGATCGCGCACTCGCGGGCCCGTTCGCTCATCTTCCCCCACGTCCCTTTGAGAATGCGAAGCCATTTTTTCTCGTCCCACTTCTCGAGATAGGTGCCGAGCTTCGTCGCGAGGAACGTGAGGCAGTCCGCATCTTCGAGGGCCTGGGCCTCTGGATCATGGGGGAACCCTTCCTTCCGAATCAGGGCCCGCACCCGACCAACGGTTTCCGCTGGGTACCCCGCCTCGGCGACGCACTGGCCGCACCGCTCTGCGTGGAACTCGTTGAGGGCCCGTCGCCAGCGATGGTACCCGGCCCTGGTCATTGGATATCGCGAGCGGGGGATGGTCCAGCGTTCCATGTCATGGCCGCGGGCAGCGAGCAGTAGCTCCTCAGAGGCCTCCGGAATCAACTGCTGGACCCAGTCAAAAACGAATTCGGAGTGGAGGTATTCCCGGGGACCCTCTCGCCCCAGGATCGTGGTCACGGTGGGATCCCGCTTGTTGGCGGCGTCTATTAACGAAAGGGCTCGTTCGAATCGAGGGGTTGGAAACACCAGGAGAGCTTCACACCCCGCGGAGCGCATGTCAACGGGACCAGGATGAGGCCCCCGGATGCGTGTATTCCGTCAGTGTTCGTGGTTAGAACCCGCAACTCACGCAGCGTAGGGGGGTAGACCTAGAGTCGGAGCGCGATTTCGAGAATGGTTTGCGGCGCTTACCGAAACGCACCTGTATCCCTCCGAGGAGAGTATCGAGAATGATGGCCGTGCAATTCGAGGGAGCACCTCCAAATACCGCGTGGGACCTGGTGGCCATCTCGAGCGCCGAGACTAAGGCTGTGTTGGTGGTACTCGCCGTGTTCTCATTGATCAGCTGGTTCCTCATCGCCTTCAAGTGGTGGCAACTGCGCCGGGTGCGGCAGCAGGGCAATCACTTCTTCGGGGCCTTGGAGCAGTCGCGAAGCCTGGAAGAGGCCCACACGACCGCCCAGAACCTCCCGCCGTCGCCGTTTGGTCGAGTGCTGCGAGAGGGGATCCAATTCTTTCAGGCATTGAGGCCCTCCGGTGAGACACAGCCCAGCGAGGAGTCGACTTCGACGCTTTCGGTGACCCAGCTCGAGGCCCTGCGAATGGTGCTCGCCAAAGAGGTGTCAGCCGAGCGCGACCTGATGGCGCGGTTTATTCCGTGGCTAGCGACCATAGGCGCGGTGAGTCCCCTGCTCGGATTGCTGGGCACCGTGCTCGGAGTCATGGATTCCTTCATTGGTATCGCTACGGGTGGGTCCGGAAACATCAGCGCCGTCGCGCCGGGTGTTGCCGAAGCGCTCATCACCACGGTCGTTGGGCTGGCGGTCGCCATACCGGCCGTTATCGCTTACAACCTTCTGGCCAACCGCCTGGGAGTCTACGCCGGAGAGCTCGAGGGTTTCGCGCACGAGGTCATTGGGAGCATGGCACGAGAGGGGAGACTCTAGCCAATGGCCGAGGGCGGACTCAGGGGCCACGGCGAGCTGCCGCTCGCGGCCGATATCAACGTGACCTCATTGGTCGATGTCGCGTTCGTACTGCTCATCATCATCATGCTCACCGCGCCGATCATGCAGGGCGGCGTGGATGTCAGACTGCCGCAAACCGAAGCCCGGGCCCTGCGCCCGGACGAGGCGGCCGTGGTATCCATTAATCAGGAGGGCGGGGTGTCGCTCAACGGCGCGGTGCTGCCGATCGGTGACCTCCGCCCTGCTCTTGAAGCCGTCGTCGCGGACGAGGGACCTCCTATCGTCTACGTCCGCGCTGACGCTCGGGTCGACTACGGGCAGGTCGCGCAGGTGCTCGCTGACATTCGAGCTGCGGGTGTCCCCAACCTGGCCCT
Source organism: Gemmatimonadales bacterium (assembly GCA_965249575.1). GTDB lineage: Bacteria > Gemmatimonadota > Gemmatimonadetes > Gemmatimonadales > GWC2-71-9. The sequence goes on from OZ252244.1 coordinate 1,308,138, forward strand.
TGTTTCCGAGCGAGTCGTCCCCTAGAACTTTCGCCCGCCAGTCCATTCTCCAACTAATTGTCTTGCAGTCGTTTACGGCCACCTCCAGGGCAGGGGGGTGGACGTGGAATAAGTGTGAAGCGGTCTTGTGAAACGGTTCACAAAGTCGTTAAGCCAGGCGGCCGATCATGGAATCGTCCCGATAGGGAGCACGCCGTTAGCGAGCGTAAAGTCCGGTGCGAAGCATCGATCGCAGTTACTCGGAGGACGTCCAATGAAAACATCCCGCGGCTCCGCGAAGATTCTGGGCTTCGTCGCCCTTGGGTCCGTACTCACGATCCCGGTCGTTCAGGCCTGTCGAGGAGCCCTTGCCGACCAGCGGCCGCGCCAAGCTGAACAGGCGCTTCTCACACACGCCCCTGAAGTACCTCCACCTATTCAGCGAAACGAGCCCGCGAAGCTGATCGTCAACCTCGAAACCAGCGAGGTGACGAAGGAGATCGCCGAGGGGGTGGAGTACACCTTCTGGACCTTTGGCGGTGAGGTCCCCGGGAAGTTCATTCGCGTTCGGGAGGGGGACGAGGTCGAGTTCCACCTCAACAACCATCCGGACAGCAGGTTTCCACACAACATCGACCTGCAGGCGGCACAGGAGCTCACCTTCGGCGGTCAAATCAGGCCGCGATTTGAGTTTCGCATGCCGGGCGCCAACGAAGAGGACGTATTCACATCGATGCGTGCCCGCGCGCAGCTCCGGGCCGCACTGGAACGCAACGTTTCGCTCTTCTTCCAGATCCAGGACGTGCGCCTGTGGGGTGAGGAAACAAGCACGCTCACCGATTTCTCGGCGGACAATCTCGACCTGCACCAGGGCTATCTCGAGGTCTCGTGGGGCGCGGACGTAAATCTGCGGGCACGCGTCGGACGCCAAGTGACGGCGTACGGGGGGGAGCGGCTCATCGGGGCAGTGGAATGGACCCAGCAGGGGAGAGCCTTTGACGGGTTTCGGCTGAACGCGGCGGGTCCCTTCGGCTCCGTAGATGTGTTTGGATTCAAGCTCGCGGAGGGAGACGCGCCCGGGATCGTGAGTGACGCCGAAGTCCTGGGGGCGTACGCGCAGATCGACGGTGTCGCCGGCGGCGCGATCGACCTCTACACCATCTTCAATCGCGTCGGCGACCCGGCCGGTACGAAGCAGGCGACCGTGGGCGCGCGCCTCGCAGGTCGGGGCCGCCGTACATCATACCGGTTTGAGGGATCCTATCAGTTGGGCACACGAGATGGGCTCGACGCCAGCGCTTTCATGCTGGGTGCCCGCGTGGGGAGGTCATTCCTCGACGGGCGTGCGCGGCTCGTCCTCTGGTACGACTACCTATCGGGGGATGATGATCCTGCTGACGGCCGGGTCAATGTCTTCGAGACCCTGTTCGCGACCAACCACAAGTTCTATGGTTTCGCCGACCTCTTTCTCAACATTCCGGCACACACGGGAGGGCTCGGTCTCCAAGATGCGGCCATCAAGGCGTCTTTTGACCCCATCGACGACTTGCAGCTCAGCGCCGATCTCCATTCTTTCCACCTAGCGAAGGAGGGCGCTCTGAGCACGAGGCATCTTGGGGAAGAGATCGATTTCACAGCCCGCTATCGATACAGCCCCAACCTCACTGCCACCGCCGGGATCTCACATGTGATCGAGGCGGCGGCGCTGCGAGCGCTCGGACGACTCGCCGAGGACATGATGTTCGCCTACGTCATGCTGGACGCGAGCCTGTGAGCCCCGCACCGACCTTGTGACAACGTCAACTCGCTCGTTCTCACCGGGGGAACGCACCCAAAACAGACGGCGCCGCGTTTGCAGCTACTGCAAGCGCGGCGCCCAATCCGTGTCCGAAACAGCGGCCCCCTAGAGCGCACTCCGCTGGAACCCGGGTGTCACCCGAGCTGGAGGAGTGACGCAGCCCGGCCCCCCGATCGTCACGCTGACGGGTCCATCGGGCCCGCCAAACGTCAAACCGATGCCCACTCCCTGACCCCGCTGCGGGTTGGCAATGATCCCGCCCTGCCCCGGCCCACCAATCGTCACGCCGCCGGCCGGTCCCGCGAGGGTCCCACCCACTCCAGGTACGCCGAGGCCCCCACCGGGCCCACCAACAGCACCCCCGGCCCCCTGCCCACCAATGAGCCCGTCCATGCCGGTCCCGCCATGCTCACCGGTCGTCCCTCCGGGGCCGATGTTCCCGCCTCCCGGATGGAGAAGGCTCCACAGCGGCGACGTTGCATCTTCGCTCTTGCGGGTCGCACGAGCCACCCGCCGGATGGGGTGCACCGTACGCACCTCAGGCGACCCTAGCTCGACCGCCGCAAGCTGAACGACCGCCTCATCCGCTAGGCTGGCTTGAGAAAGGCCAGTTGGGTCGAAGCCCGGGGACGTTAAACTCCGCGACTCCTCCGAAGTGGACGAGAGCGCGAGAGACGCCCAGCTCGGCACCAGCCCCTGCAAGTCTACTGACGGGAGCCGCGGCTCCGTGCGGAACTCGTCTGCCTCGGCCACGCGCACCACCGTCGTGTCGAGCACGCCCTCGGTGGTCAACCGTCCGGCGCTGGCCGCTCCCAGCGCCACGGCGACGACGAGTGCGCCGTGAATTCCGGCTGAAACGGCACCACTCGATAGCTTCTGTCTGAGTGTCGCCTTTGTCCGGCGAGTCCTGGTCTGGACGCGGCTATCAAGCACTGACCCCTCCTGTCCAGTCTTTCGGTGAAACGCGCGATCTACAAGGTCTCCCCAGATAGCCCCGCAGTCAACGCTTTGTTCCCCCTCGCCCCCCACCCCCACTCCGCCAACGAGGAGGCTCCGCTCCCCTGAGGACCGGGCTGGGGGTGGGGGTGGGGGTAGTCTCCTCACTGCTCACTCCTCACTCGGAGGGGTGGTGCGGGGAGGGGTCCGTGGTTCAGCTCACTCGCGCTGGCGCCCGCGCCCCGTCCGGCCCGTTGTCCCAATCCTGAGCGGTGGAGTTGTCCGGCATCCCCCAGTCGTGCCCGTTCCAGCCGTTGAACCCGTCCATCCTGAAGGTCCAGAAGCCAGTATTGAAGTCGGTCATGACAATCAGGCCGTCGGCATCGCGGACGTCGACTCCCACGGCTCCGCTCTGCACGTTCCCGGGATACCAGATACCAGCGCCGTGCGGGCCGTCGTAGGTATCGTAGAAACCCACTGTGTAGGGATTCGTCGGGTCCATCATGTTGAAGACGTACAACCCGTCCTCGTAGGCGGACACGAATACGTACGGCCAGCGCACTTCGTGGTTGTGCGCGACGTTCTTCCAGTCGGGCGTCCAGGCGCCGATGGGGCGGGAGATGGTCTTGACCTCGCCCTCGAGCCCGGGCTTGAGGTCGAAGATGCGCAGCGGAGCATAGGGGTACTCGTATTCCGCCACCGCGTATCGTCCGTCTGGAGTGGGCGTGAACGTGTGCGCCCAGTCGATGCCGGACACGCCAGTGACGGACGTGATCGCCCGCGGCTCCTCAGGCCGCGTGATGTCGAAGACGTAACACCCCCCGTTGCCGGCTCCGTAGAACCGGTCCTGTCGGGATACCGGATCGTAGTGAATGGCGAAGTCGTGGTAGAACCCACGTCCGAAGGGCGACTCCGGTGCCGGGACACGGCCAATGAGTCCTTGCTCTGGATCGCCGTCGAGAAACTTCTCCATGTCGTAGATGTTCGCGTACGGCGCGATCGGGTCCCGCCTAGTCGTGACCAGCAGTACGCGACCATCGGAGTGTTTGTAGGAAAACAGTTCGTGAAACCCGCCCGGAGCATCGGGCGCCCGTACTCTGCCGATCTCCCGGACCGTAGCCGTATCGGGCAGTCCGGTGACGTCGAACACGATGGCGCCGACGTCGGAATTCGGCCCGGCGGGGGTGAACTGAAAAGACTGCACGAAATAGTACCGGCCGCCCAGCTTGAAATAGGAGGGCCCGTAGGCGCCGAGGCCGTAGTGCAACTCCGCGTTCTCGATCTCCCATGAGTAGATCACCTCGGCCCTCGCTGGGTCGGCGAGGTCGATGATGACGAAACCCGCCGGGTGACCCGTACCTTGTAGCTCGGCGCCGTGAAACCGGGCGGCGTAGGCGTACGGCCGGGAACGCTCCTGTTCGACATCGACATCCAGAACCGTAAAGGGCTTTCCAAGGGGCAGGTGCGAAAGGACGTGAACGTTCGAGCTGCTCTGTCGGCCAGGAGGGTGCTGGGCGGCGGTGGGAGTGGCCAGCAAGACAACAAAAGCAGACAGAAGCGCCAATAGCCGGTTCACATAGTCTCCGATAGTAGGGAGTCCACCCCACCTCCCCTCGTCCCGAGTAAGCAGCAAGCACACCCTACCGCTCCACTACCACGGAGGAAGGGGGGGTGGCCTCCTAACTGCTCACTCCTCACTCTGCGATGTAGGACGGGGACGGGCCTGTCGTTCAGCTCACCCTCGCTGGCGCCGGCGCGCCGTCCGGCCCGTTGTCCCAGTCCTGCGCACTCGAAATGTTCGGCATGCCCCACTGGTGACCGTTCCAGCCATCGAAGCCGTCCATTCTGAAAGCCCAGAATCCCGTCACCTTATCGCTGATGACGATCAGGCCATCGGCGTTGCGGACATCGACTCCCCAGGCGCCATTCGCCACGCTTCCGGATCCGGCGGGAAACGCCCCCCCGGGCGTCGTCGCTCCGGTTTTGTGTGGACATCCGCACGTGTAGAAGTAGCCCACCGTGTATGGATTGGTTGGGTCCATCATATTGAACGCGAAGAGCCCGTCCTCGTATCCGGACACGAAGACATAGGGCCAGCGAACCTCGTGGTTGTGAACTAGTGCCCGCCAATCGGCCGTCCACGCCCCGATGGGCCTGGTAATCGACTGAACCTCCCCTTCGAGTCCGGGCTTCAAGTCGAACGTTCGCAGCGGCGCGTACTGGTACTCCGTTTCGGCGACTGCGTACCGGCCGTCGGGGGTCGGGGTGAAGGTATGACCTCGCGAGATCCCGGCGACTCCCATGATCGACGTGATCAACGCCGGCTCCTCCGGGCGGCTCACGTCGTAGATGTGATACCCGCCCGAACCTGCTCCATAGAACTTGTCCTGCCGGGTGGCCGGATCGTAGCCGACATAGAAGTCGTGGTAGCTCGTCCGAGGGTCATAGGGATTATCCGGTACTGGGACGCCACCGAGCAGTCCCTGTCCCGGGTCTCCTTGAAGGAGCCTACCCAGGTCGTAGATCTTCGCCTGGGGAGCGGAGGTCGCGAACAGCAGGGCCCTACCATCCGAGTGCTTGTACGCGAAGATGTTGTGGAATCCGTTGGGAACCTCCGGCACGCGAATGCGAGCCACCTCACGGACGGTCGTCGTATCGGGAAGGCCCGAGACGTCGACGACCACGGCCCCGACTTCGGCGTCAGGACCGCTCTGTCCGAACTGAAAGCCCTGCACGTAGTAGTAGCGTCCCCGGAGCTTGAAGTGCTTGCCATCCATTCCGCCCCGACCCTGATGGATTTCTGGGTCTCCGATGTCCCAGTTGTACAGAAGCCTGGCCCGCTCCGGGTCCACCAGGCTGATAATGGCAAATCCATTGATGTCGAATCGGCGGCCCAGGTACGCATAGGGTCGAGACAGTTCTTGTTCGATCTCGATGTCCGTCACGTGGCCGTACCCACCCAGGGGGACGTGAGCGACGACGTGAACATTCGAGCTGCTTCCCGTCTTCTGCCCGGGGTGCAGTTGCTCCTGAGCGCCCCCGGTCGCCGGAACCAAGGCGAGGGCCGCGAGCACGGGCCCGATCATCACGTTTCGAAGTGTCAAGCATCGGTGCATTGCGAAAACCCTCCTTCAGTGAGGCCGCCCCCGCCCTCGCTCCCGCCCCGCTTTGGTGAGCAGCGGGCAGGCCGACCCTCGCGCCCCCTGCCAGTGGGCAGACCACCCCGCCTCTCACCGTCCCAAGTGAGCAGGCCCACCGAAACTGCTACCGCCGAGGAACGAGTGGAGGTGAGAGTTCTTGCCGCCTACTCCTCGCTCGGTGGTGCGGTCTCGGGTTAGGGCCTGCGGTTCAGCTCACCCTGGCCGGCGGCGCCCCATCCGGGCCGTTATCCCAGTCCTGCACGCTGGAGATATTTGGCATTCCCCACTGGTGACCGTTCCACCCGTCGAAACCGTCCATCTTGAACGCCCAGAAGCCCGTGTACATGTCGGCGGTGACTATCAAACCGTCGGCATTACGCACATCGATCCCGAACGACCCGTTGCTGACGCCGCCCTGACCCGGAGGGGCCTTCGGCTCGAACGGGTTCGACTTGTCGATCTCGTTGGGACCATCGTACGTATCGTAGAAGCCAACTGTGTACGGGCTGGTAGGATCCATCATGTTGAAGACCTGCATACCATCTTCGTATGCGGAGACGAACACGTACGGCCAGCGAACTTCCGTGTTGTGCGGCAGGCCCTTCCAACGCATTGTCCACGCGCCGATGGGCCGGGACACGGTTTCGACCTCTCCGTCCAAGCCAGGCTTCATGTCGAAGATCCGTAGCGGAGCGTACTGGTACTCGGTCTCCGCGACGCCGTACCGCCCGTCGGGAGTGGGGGTGAAGGTGTGCCCGCGGGCCATGCCCGCCGCTCCGGTGATGGACGTCACGAGCCTCGGCTGTGTGATGTCGGTGACGTCGAAGACGTAATAACCACCGGCGCCCGCACCATACAGGCGATCCTGGCGGCTGGCGGGATCGTAGCCGACGTAGAAATCGTGGTAGCCGCGGTCGGTCGATGTCGATGGCTTGGGGATCCGTGTAACCAGTCCATGTTCCGGGTCGTTAGACAGGAACCTCTCGAGATCGTACACGTTCCCATGCGGCCCGCTCGTAGTCGTAACGAGGTACGCCCGGCCGGTCGAGTGCTTGTAGGCAAAAATGTTGTGGAAGCCACCGGGCGTATCCGGAGCCCTGACCCGGCCGACCTCCCGGATGGTCGTGGTGTCTGGCAGGCCCGTCACGTCGAATACGATGGCGCCGACATCCGAATCCGCCCCCCCCTGCCGGAATTCGAAGGACTGGGCCGTGTAGTACCGCCCGTCGATCTTGAAGTATTTGTTGTCCCGCGCTCCGCCCTCGTGCAGCTCGGGTTCCTCGATGACCCACGAGTAGATGTGCTTTGAGCTCGACGGCTCTTTTACATCGATGATGTAAAACCCATAGGTCGAGCGTCCGGACACGTACACGAAGGGTCGCGCCAGCTCCTGCTCGATCTCGAGGTCGTTGGCGTTGAAAGGCCCTCCCAAGGGAATGTGCGACATGATCTTGATATTCCGGCTGCCTTGCTCGCCGGGGCCGAGGTCACCACCGGGGTGGAACTGCGCATCTGCTGTGGACACCGCGCTGGCAAAGACCAGGAGCCCGAGCGCGGCAGCCGCTAGGATTCGATCCTTCATTGTCCAACCTCCCGATATTCTGGCTCGTCGAGCCTGTGCACCCTCAACGCAATACGCCATCATCTAATATCCGCCTCCGTCGAGCCCTTGTCACCCATCCCCGGCGGCTGACGAATGCGCTCGAATCAGTCACTCCGGCGCGGGCCCGGGGAACCGTTCCCGCAGGAGCGTCTTCTGCGCTTTGCCGGTCGGGGTCCGTGGGATCTCGTCTACGAACTCGATGGCCTTGGGAACCTTGTAGCCCGCGAGCCGCTCCCGGCAGTGAGCGGTGAGATCGCCCGCCGTTGGGCGCTCACCCTCGGCGACGGCCACGATCGCGACCGGGGATTCCCCCCACTTCGCCGAGAGTTGGCCGATCACGGCGACATCCCGGAGCATCGGGTGCTCAAGCAGCGCGTCTTCGATCTCAGCGGGGTCGATGTTCTCGCCGCCAGAGATGATCAGGTCTTTCTTTCGTCCCTGGACGAAGAAGTACCCTTCGGGATCCCTTGATGCCAGATCGCCCGTGTAGAACCATCCGTCTCGTATGGCCTCGGCCGTGGCATCGGGCCAGCTCCAGTACCCCGTTGTCACGTGCCTGCCCCGAACGATGATCTCTCCCGTGTGTCCGGTCGACACGTCACGGCCCGCCCCATTCACCAGACGAACGTCAGTAAAAAAGAAGGGCTTCCCGACCGATCCGGCTTTGGACACCGCGTCTTCGGGGCTAACGATTGTTACCGGGCCGCACTCAGTGGAACCGTAGTCCTGGAGGATGACGACCCCGAGCTCGGCGTAGCGCTCGACAATCGACGCCGACAGCGATTCGCCGCCTCCGATGATCCACCGCACCGTCGAGAATTGCCGCCTCGATAAACCGGTATGGCCGAGGAGCAACCGGAGGATCGACGTGACGAGCATTGTCGCATTGATTCGCTCCCGTTCGAAGGCCCCGAGCACGCGCGCCGCATCGAAACGTCGTAGGAGCACCGATGTACCCCCACGGTGGAGAATGGCGGTAATCGGCAGGAGCGCGCCAATATGAAAGAATGGGAGCGCGACCAAGTCGCGGTCACGATACCGCATGTCACAGGTCATGTTCATCACGATTGACGCCCACGTCATCGTTTCGTGCGTGTGCATTACCCCCTTTGGACGGCCCGTCGTACCGGACGTATACATGATGAACAACAGTTCGTCCCCGCCTGCCTGGTCGAGGGGCGTGTCGCCACTCGCCGACCCGAAACCCTCGTAATCCACCGCGTCGGGCGTTGGGGTGCTCCCGTGCCCTACCCGCACCAACGTCACCACCGGAAGGGCCCCGCCCCTCAGGACTGTTACCGAATCGTCGAACTCGGAATCGTAAATCAACAGTCTCGCGCCCGAGTCGTTCAACACGAACTCGAGCTCGGCGGGGAGGAGGCGCCAGTTGAGGGGGACCATGACGGCGCCGATTCTCGCAATCGCGAAGTAGCACTCCATGCATTCCACGCCGTTCCTGAGGAGGAGCGCTACTCGGTCGCCGGTCCGGACACCGGCCGACCAGAGCGCGTGTGCCACGCGTGTGGCCGCTGCGTCGAGCTCCGCATAGGTGACGCGACGACCCGTTTCCACTTCGGCGACCGCTTCGAGGCCGGGTCCGCGCCCGGCACGTCTCGCCAGCAGCGCACCGATGTTGAGGGGGGGCATGGGCTACTCCAGGCCGAACTGCTCCCGCATCGCCGCGTCGCGGAGCACCTCGAGCTGGAGGTTGCTTTCGAATTCGCTGGCGTCCCCGAGGGACAGCGTCGCGGTATAGGCCCGAAACTGGCTCTTGGTCAGCTGGAGCACGCCTTCGGGCTTATCGGCCAGCCGCTTCGCCCACTCGCGAACCGCGCCATCGATTTGATCCGAGGGGGCTACGAGATTCACGAGTCCATACCGCTCGGCCCGCGCGGCATCGAACCGGTCGGATAGGTAGACCAGCTCTCGCGCGCGCACGATCCCCACCTCGGCAATCAGGCGAGGCACGCCTCTCCAGTTGAGGGTATCACCGAGGTCGAGCTCGGGAATGGCGAAGACCGTGTCGTCGGCAACGATTCGGAGGTCGCAGGCGAGGGCTAGCAGAAGCCCTCCTCCGATGGCGTGGCCGTGCACTCGCGCGATGGTAAGAGCATCCAGTCGCTCGATTGCCTCGAGGGCTCGGGTGCCGAGGTTGGCCAGCCAACGACGCTCGCGGGGAGTCACTCCCGATGGAGCGGCCATTCTTTCGAGCCCCGGGGGTTGCTTGACATCCGCTCCCGCGCAGAAGCTTCGGCCACGGCCCCCCAACACGACGACGCGGGTCTCATACTCCGTCTGCACCCAGCGGAAAACCTGCTCGATCTCTTCGAGCAGGACTTGATTCAGGGCGTTCCGCTGTTTTGGGCGATCGAGCCATACCCACGTTACCGGGCCGTCCCGCTCGACGCTCAGCGTCTCCCACTCTGGCATCTTCGATGAGACGTCAGGCCTTGGCACGGTCAGACCTCCATCGTCCGGCCGCCGGCTACATTCCCCCCGCCACTATCCGTCACGGAATCACCGGCAGCACGATATGCGACGGGTACTCACGACTGTGATGTAGGGTATTCTCGGCGACGACCCACTCTATCTCGTCGTAGTTGTTGCCGCCCGTATTCAGGTTTCGATCGAAACGCGGGAAGTTGCTGCTACTCACCTCAAGCCGGATGCGGTGCCCGGGCCCGAAGTAGTTGCCCGTCGCATGGAGGTTGACCCTCACGTCGTAGACCTCACCCGGTTCCATCCAGACCCGTTTTTCGTAAGCTTCGCGATACCGCGCCCGAAAGATCCCATCCAGTACGTTGAAAGCCCGTCGCCAACGAACATCGACTGCCTGAGGTTGCAGGCGAAACCGAACCCTTCGAACCAACGGCACGACGTCACGCCAAGGTCGTACATTGCCCGCCAGTTGGTCAGCGCGACGTTTGCAACCAGCATGGGGACGTGCTGAAACCGGCGATAGGCCGCGTGGTAATCCTCGGGTAGATCCCGAACGACGTAGCGATTGATCCACCCACCCGAGGCCATGATCACCGCCCGGGCTCTCACGCGGTGGACGGCCCCGTCCTTCACGTACGTGACCCATACGTACTCCCCGGCCGTAGGCGCGCCGTCGTGTTCGACACGCACTACCGTAGCACTCAAGCGCATGCGAACCGGGCTCCCGACGCGATCCAACGCATCGAAATTGACCGGGCGGTTGACGATGTCCTCGAAGGTTCGAGCGCCCCCGAGCGCGTCTGGAATCAGTGTGTTCACGAAGTAGCGGATCGTCACCGTGTTGCCGCCCGGGAAGGACAGCCAGGGAAGGTTCCAGTAATCGCCGGATGGGGCGCCCGGGAAACCGGGCACGGCGGCACTGTAGCCGGCGTAAGCCGAAAGGGCGTCACACCCCAGGCCCAACCCCGACGCGAGAATCGGATTCAAGAATTCCGTGACTCGCGGATTCAACTTCATGACCTTCTCGAGGTAATCCTTGCAGCTCATGGAATCGAGCCAGCGCTCGATACCATCTCCCTGGTAGTACTCACCGCTGCTCGCTCGCCAAGAACGCAGATCGCGCTTCACACTCCCGGGATAGGGCGTCCCCTCGAGATCTTTCCCCCACATGTCGAGCACCCAGCCGGGGGCGACACCATGAGACCGGTCGTCGAAAAAATATCCGTTGCTGGGTTGGCGGTCGATCCACAGCATGAAGCTGTAGTTGTCCCGGTAGAAGCTCAGGGGCTTGAATTTCGACGCCCAGGGCGCCCACTCGAACTCCCGGGGTAACCCGAGCTCCGTGTACTCCTCATAGCTCGCCTCCTTCGGTCCGGGAACTCGGAATACGTTCGAGCTCTGGGGGCCAATCAGCCTCTGCCCATTGACCACGAACTCGTTCCGTTTTGCCTCACCGCCGAAGATTGGATGGTTGTCCAGCACTAAGCACCGCCCGTCCGGGCGCGCCTTTCGGAATTCGAACGCCGCTCCCAAGCCGGCAAACCCACCGCCAACAATCGCCAAATCGTAGATCTCGCCAGTGTCCCGAGCCGCGGCGGGAAGACGATCGTACGCGCCATCACGAACCCGGTGAGCGACGTCGACGACCTCGGGCGTGTTTCCGTGCGAAGGTGCGTAGTCCCCAACCCCACCGTAGCCATACCAATCGTCCTGCTGCCGGGGTCGGTGGGACGGTGCAGGGAGGTCGAGCAGCAGCGCGCCACTCCCGATGAGGGTGGCGTTTAAGAAGTCCCGCCGCGTGATGGAATGATGCAGACCAAGCGCGTGGTCGGACGTGGCGTTCGAGCGTCCGCCCTTAGACATCAGCGCTCCGTGCCGGGGTCGTCGTCATTCCGGCTGCACATCCATTCGGGTCACTCGCCGCGAAACACCGGTTTCCGCTTCTCCGCGAACGCTTGGGGCCCCTCCGTGTGGTCGGCAGAAGCCAACATCCGTTCGTACGTCGGGAACCGGCCGTCACGGATCGCCTCAAACGCCTCCCGTACGCTCAGAGTCTCGATCCCGCGCACGACCTCCTTGATCGCCTGTAGGGAAAGCGGCGCGCAATTCGCCAGGTGGTCCGCCATCTCACGCGCTCTGGACATCAACCGGTCTCCCGGCAGGATGGCGTTGACGAGACCGAACCCGTTCGCCTCCCGCGCGTCCATCCGCCGACCCGTGAGCAGGAGATCCATGGCGATGTGATAAGGGAGCCGTCTGGGGAGCCTTTGCACGCCACCTGCATCCGCCATATTGCCGAGTGACGTTTCCGGCAGCATGAACTCCACGTGCTCCGCAGCAAGGATCAGGTCGCACGCCAGCGCGAGCTCCGCGCCGCCACCAACTGCCATACCGTTGACCGCAGCGATCACAGGCTTGTTCAGATCCCAGAGCTCGGTCAGACCGGCGAACCCGCCCGGCCCGTAGTCCATCCGCTCGTGCTCCCCTTCAGCGGCCGCTTTGAGGTCCCAGCCCGCCGAGAAGAACTTGCCGCCAGCACCGGTAACGATCGCAACGCGCAACGTGGGGTCGTCGCGAAAGGCGACAAACGCGGCCCCCATGTCCCGACTGGTCGCCACGTCGATCGCATTCGCCTTGGGACGGTCGAGCGTGACCTCCAGGACCGGCCCACGCCGCTCGATGTAGAGACTGGTAGGCATGGGATGAATCAGTGAGAGGCGAGAGGTGAGAGGTAATTGGCCAGTCGCGATGCCTCGTGGGGAAAGACCCCACGTGACTTCTCACCACTCACCACTCACCTCTCTCTCACCACTCGCTATCTGACGCTCACCTGTACCGGCGCACCCTCCGGGCCGTTGTCCCAGTCCTGGACGCTGGAGACATTCGGCATGCCCCATTGATGGCCGTTCCAACCATCAAAGCCGTCCATCTTGAATGCCCAGAACCCGGTTTTGAAATCGCTCAGCACGATGAGCCCGTCCGCATTCCGCACATCGACGCCAAACGCACCGTTCGAGACCCCGGTTCCGCTGTCCGGATCGCGAAAACCACCATACCCGTGCTGGTTCGGTCCGTCATACGAATCGTAATAGCCTACCGTGTACGGATTCGTGGGGTCCATCATGTTGAAGATCTGAAGCCCATCCTCGTAGTGCGACACGAAGACGTACGGCCACCGAACCTCATGGTTGTGCGCCAGCCCCTGCCAGCGCGCGGTCCATGCCCCGATCGGACGCGAGATGGTCTTGACCTCGCCGTCGAGACCCGGCTTCAGGTCGAAGATCCTGAGCGGCGCGTATTGGTACTCGGCTTCTGCCACCGCGTATCGAGCGTCCGGGGTGGGAGTGAACGTGTGAGCGATGTAGATGCCGGCCGCGCCGGTGATGGAAGTGATGAGATCGGGTTCCTCGGGCGTCGTCACATCGAACACGTAATAACCCACGAATCCCGCCCCGTAGAATTTGTCCTGCCGAGTGGCTGCGTCGTAGGCGACGTAGAAGTCGTGGTACCCGCGCCAACGATCGGCACTCCCCGCCCCGGGGTTCGGGATACGGGCAACGAGTCCCTGATTCCCCTCGCCACCAAGAAACTGCTCCATGTCGTATACGTTCGCATAGTTCGCAGCCGCGGTCGTGAACAGCAGAACCCGGCCGGTCGAGTGTTTGTACGTGTAGATGTTGTGGTACCCTCCGGGTGCGTCCGGAGAGCGGATGCGACCAACTTCCTTCACGCCGGAGACATCGGGCAGGCTTGTAACGTCGAGTACAACAGCACCCATGTCAGCGTCCGGTCCGCTCTGGCCGAACTGAAACGACTGGACGTCGTAGTAACGCCCGTTGTGCTTGAAGTACTTGTTGTCCATCCCGCCGTTCCCCTCGTGGAGTTCGGCGTTCTCGATGCGCCAGGAGTAGATCACGTTCGCCTTCTCGGGATCCCTGATGTCGATGACGTCCGTTCCGTGAACCAGCATCCGTGAGACGTAGACGTACGGACGCGACAACTCCTGCTCCATCTCGATGTCTGCAGTGCTGAATGACCGCCCCATTGGGAGATGGGACACGATGTGGACGTTGCGGCTGCCCTGTTCCCCCGGAGGAGGATGTTGCGCCTTCGCGGTGTCGACGCCGACCGCAATCGTGATAAACGACAACACGGTTGTGGTGGTCACCGTCGAACGCTGCAGGTAGGTCATTGAACCGATCCTGTTGAAGTATGAAAGAAGATTCCGCCTAGCGTCCGCCGAATCCAAGCAGGGCCGCTGGAATCGCCACGGCCAACCAGCCGAGCCCGGCGGTGAGAACCGCCTTGCCGGTTCCGAAGTCGAGTGCCTGTCGGATCGCGATGATACCGGCTACCAGGACCCAGACGGCCACCACCAGGCGGACGATCCCCCCGATCACGGGGAGGAACGCCAGCACCACCAAGATGCCCGGCGTCTGCGCGAATCCCAGGGTCCGGAGCAGTTCGCCCCACGTGGCGGTCCCCCCCAACAACTTGTCCCCGATCAGGTACGTCACGCCCGCCCACACGAGCCATCCCAACAGGGCCGACACGGGGCCTCCGATGAGCCCTGCTCCACCCTGCCCCGCCCCCCGCGATCGCCTGGGCGATTGCCACGATGACGACCACGCTAGCTGCCTGGGCCGTAGCAGTCGCGTCTGCCTCGACCTCCTCGTACGTGTCGACGCTCAGCATTGCCGCGCCCTTCATGCGCTCGACCATCGAGTGTTGTGTCATGAGACCTCCTGCGAGAGAACGGAGCCCTCCCCGCTCTTCAGCTCACCGGCGTTGACGCCCCGTCCGGTCCATTATCCCAATCTTGCACGCTGGAAATATTCGGCATCCCCCACTGGTGCCCGTTCCATCCATCAAAGCCATCCATCTTGAAGGTCCAGAATCCCGTATACATGTCGCTCGCTACGATCAGACCGTCCGCGTTTCTCACATCGACTCCAAACGCGCCGTTGGCGACGCCGTCGCCGCCCTCGGGATTCTGCGCGCCTCCCCAACCACGCTGATGTGGACCGTCGTACGTGTCGTAATAGGCGACCGTATAGGGATTCGTCGGATCCATCAAGTTGAACACGTACAGCCCGTCTTCGTAACCCGACACGAAGACGTACGGCCAGCGGACCTCAGTGTTGTGGGGCAACCCCTGCCATCTCGCCGTCCAGGCGCCGATCGGTCGGGCAATCGTTTTCACCTCGCCGTCCAGGCCCGGCTGCAGATCGAAGATCCTGAGAGGAGCGTACTGATACTCCGCCTCTGCCACGGCATACCGCCCGTCCGGTGTCGGCGTGAAGGTGTGCCCGCCCTGATTCGGTGACACGCCGGCGGCGCCGATGATCGAGGTGAGCAGCCTTGGGTTCTCGGGATCCGTAACGTCGTAGATGTGATACCCGCCGGCCCCCGGTCCATAGAATCTGTCCTGCCGAGTTGCGGGATCGTAGGCCACATAGAAATCGTGATAGCCGCGGCCGGACCGATTGACCTGACCGAATGGGTTTTCCGGCACCGGCACCCGGCCGATCAGCCCGCCGTTGTCAGCCCCGGATACGAAGCGTTCCATGTCGTAGACGTTGGCTTGGGGCCCGACGACCGTGGCAAAGAGCAGTACGCGGCCATCGGAATGTTTGTAAGCGAAGATATTGTGGAACCCTCCCGGCAAATCCGGAGCGCGGATACGACCCACCTCGCGCACCGTCGCAGGATCGGGCAACCCAGTCACATCGAACACCACGGCTCCTAAGTCCGCATTCGGACTTCCCTGTAAGAGCTGAAGCGACTGTATGTCGTAGTAACGTCCGCGGAGTTTGAAGTACTTGTTGTCCAGCCCTCCGTATCCCAGGTGCAGTTCGGGATCCTCGATCCGCCAGGTGAAGAGTGGCCGGGGTGCCTCGGGCTCGACGACACTCAGGATCGACAGCCCGGTCGAGTGGGTGATCCCGTGCATTCGCGCGACATACACGTACGGGCGGGACATCTCCTGCTCGATTTCGACGTCGGCCACCGTGAACATCCGCCCGAGGGGGCGGTGGGCGAGCACTCGAACGTTTGAACTACCCTGGGCTCCCGGTGAGAATTGCGCAGCAAGTGGAGCCCCAAAGAGCACTCCGGCCCCGATCATGATTACGGATCGCCCGATCAAGTAGTTCTCCTGTCGATTCAGCTCACCGGCGCCGGGCCACCATCCGGCCCCTTATCCCAATCCTGCGCCGACGAGACGTTGGGCATTCCCCATTGGTGGCCATTCCAACCCTCGAATCCGTCCATCCTGAACGCCCAAAACCCCGTGTACATGTCGCTGATGACGATGAGTCCATCTGCATTCCGGACATCGATTCCAAAGGCACCATTGGCCACACCGTCGCCCCCTTCCGGATTGTCGACACCGCCCCAGCCCCGTTGGTAGGGACCGCCATACGTCTCGTAGTACCCGACGGTATAGGGAGCTGTGGGATCCATCATGTTGAAGATGTGCAATCCGTCCTCATAGCCCGACACGAACACGTACGGCCATCGGACCTCGTGATTGTGCGGGAGCCCCTGCCAGCGGGCGGTCCACGCGCCGATCGGCCGGGTGATGTTCCTGACTTCCTCGTCGAGGCCCGGCTTGAGATCGAACACCCTGAGGGGCTGGTACTGGTCTTCCGATTCACCGATGGCGTAACGGCCGTCCGGCATCGGGGTGAAGGTGTGCGCGTGATCGACACCCGCCGCACCCACGATCGACGTCAAGAGCTCTGGGGCTTCGGGCCGAGTCACGTCGTATACGTAAAAACCGGCGTACCCGGCGCCATAGAACTTGTCCTGCCTGCTGGCCGGATCGTACCCGATGTAGAAATCGTGGTACGCCCGTCCGTACCGTCCGACGCTGAATACCGAATCGGGACTCGGCATGTAACCGATCAATCCGTAGTTGCGAGCCCCGCTCAGGAAGCGCTCCAAATCGTAGACGTGCGCGTATGCCGACTGCGTCGTCATGAACAGCAGCGCTCGGCCAGTCGAGTGCTTGTACGCGTAGATGTTATGCGAACCGCCGGGGATGCCCGGGGATCTGATACGTCCGACCTCTTTGACGGCAGACGGATCGGGTAGACCGGTCACGTCGAAGACCACCGCCAGGAGATCCGCGTTCGGCCCACCCTGAAGCCACTGGAAGGACTGCACGTCGTAGTAGCGGCCGTTCACTTTGAAATACTTGTTGTCCATCGCTCCGAACCCACGGTGCAGCTCGGGATTCTCGATCACCCAGCTGTACAGGACTGACGCGGCGTCAGGATCCTTGAGGTCGATGATCGTTACGCCGGCCGAATGCGTGGTACCGTGCATCCGTGCCACGTAGGCAAACGGCCGAGATAGCTCCTGTTCAATCTCGATGTCAGTCACCGTGAAGCGGCGACCTAGAGGAAGGTGTGAGGCGATGTGGACGTTCGAGCTGCCCAGTGCCCCAGCGCGCTGCATCGCGACGGCGGGAACCGTGTTCAACGGAATGAAAACCGCTGTCAGAATCGTTCGCGCGCGCATGAGTGCTCCTGCTTGTGGGGAGGGTCGGGGCGTAAGCTCGAGATGTGGATGCGCGCCCCGAACGACCCGCCCCGTCGTCGATCGCCGTACGCTTCCGCTCCGCAGGGGAACTAACCTGGGGCAATGTGCCGGCGGAGCAGGATGTCCGCAAGGAAGAACGGCCGTTCCCGAGCCGACACCTCACAAGGAACTCACCTAACCTTCACTCCCCCGAAACAATAGAAGGGGTGGCCGGCGACGGCGGGATGCTCAGTGGGTGAGCATTATGGCCGGCCCATGCTCGAGGAATTCAGGGGACCAGCGAGTGGATACGACCCGTGCGGATTCTGAACTTCGAGCGGCTATCGAGACCCGTCATCGCATCGATGTCATTCGAGACAAGGCCGTAGCTTGCCTCGAAGGACCCCTCGCCACGATCCCCGCCCGATATCCAAGCGCTCATCCGGGGCCTTCGAAAACACGAGAGCGCCGAAACCGAGCTGCTTACCGATCCGGCACTGACGGGGCTGGGGACGAGGGACTGACCTGAACGTCTCCGCACCAGGCACCGCGCACGAAGCGGATCCCGAGCGTGTTACCTACTGATACTCGACGGTAAGTGTGATAGTGTTCGTGTACTCACCACCCGCGGCGCCGACGGGAGGGGATACGGTGCCACCGATGTCTACTTGCAGGAAACCGCTCGCGGTGGTCGGACTGAAGTTGATGGGGGCCGACGGGTCGAACGTCCCCACTATTACCGGAACGTCGCCCTCTTGGAGAGCCGTTGAGGCAGGACCAAACGTGATCGGGATTGAGCCCCCTGCTCCGTCCAGGGTCGTAGGGAGCGTGAAGGTGAGTATCAGGTCAAAGAACGGCTCGGACGAGACCTGCATCCTCCCGGCACCCGCGTCGAAGGGCTGCACTGTCGTATTGGTCCCGGCGCTCACGGTACCGAACTCGAGATCCGTGATCGGTGTAACCACGAGCGGAGCGACTGGAGCGACCCTGGCATTGGCTTCGATTGAGCCGGCCTGGGCAAGGGCCGGCGCAGCCCCGGTTCCAAGAAGCAGCAGTCCCACCAGTGGCGTCCGAAGCAGAACCTGCACCCCCGGTAGGCCCTGGCCGTCCATGACCACCCCACCGCTGATCTCGGCACCCATCACTACCGGGATCTCCACCGATTGAAAGCTGTTGGGTGTTGGAATGACCTCGACGACTCTCGTCGGTAACACGAGGAACGGATTGTCGAACGCCAGGGAATCGACCTCTATATAGGAAGGCTCGAAGGGGAATAGGTTCCAGGCGGAAAAGCGGCCGGCCTCGTCGGTGAGCTCTGTCCACCCCCCGACGCGTACGGGGTGGCCGGGGATTCCCTGTTCCCCAGGGTCCCGAGCTCCGTTGCCGTTCGTATCCAGAAACAGCGTGCCGGTGACCCCCGCACGGCCAAGGTCGCGGCCGTCCCCCCACCGCACCTGTTGCGCACTCCGATCCCACAGGATCGACCCGTCGATGAACTGCACACCGTCCGACCCGGCGCCGGTCGTGAACCGATTTCGGCTCCCGAACCTCGGGCCCGGCAGCACCGTATTGAACCCGATGTCGAGCGCCAGTCCTCCCATGTCCTTGAGCCATCCAAGGCCCAGCTCGAGCCGCACGGCCCGGCCAACCCGACGCCCGGCTCCAGCCCGGATTGCGGAGATGCCCCGCGAAACGTCGAAGGTGATGCCGCCCCGGACGGTCGTTGCCCGAAGCCACTCTGAGCGGGCACGAAGCACGAGGTCGGAATCGAGGTCGACGAGCGTCTGGGTCATGGGTATCAAGCCGGGCCGGCCGACGCGGTTGCGCCGGAGGTTGAGACTCTGGCGCAGGTTCCCGAACCGGCCGGTGACCGAGATTCGCTGTGAGCTGCGATTCATTACCGGGCCGGACGCAAAGAGGCCAGATACTTGGAGGTACAGTGCGCCGGGGAGCTCGTCCGGGCGCCAGAAGAGCATGCCTTCTGTGCGTCGCGATTCGAGTAACGCTCCGGTGAAGGTGGCACCGTCGGCGTCGAACTCCGTATGGGCGAAGTCGAGTCGGAAGTCCGGTGTCGGCTCGAACTCCGTCCGCGCCCGAAGAAACCCGTTCACCACGACCTCACCAGTGACGCTCAAAGCCGGAATCGGCGCAGCCGACACGATGGCATAGGGCTGGAACAAATCGCCCCCGGCTTCACGAAAATAGATATCGGATCCACCCTCGGCGGTGACCTTACTGCTCAACCCATAACGAAGGTCAGCCATGACGGAGCCGGTGCATGGATCAAAGCGGCATTGCCCTCCCGAAATGGAATACTCGAGCTCTCTCTCCGGGAGCCGACTGAAGGGAACACGGATCGTCCGGCGGCGGCTCACGACCTGACCTCTCGGTCCGTACAGCACCATGTCGAATGGATTCGATCCGTAGCGAAGTGGCAGCGCAACCCGGAAATCGCCTAATGGATCCACCTCCCCAAAATCGAGGAGCCCACGGCTGTCGTAGAGCTCAACTTCCCATCCCGGGGGGAGGCGGCCGACGACTTCCTCAATGTCGAACTCCGACGCCCGAATGAACGGCTCATTCGTCACCACGATCCCGCGCACGAAACGAGAGCGCCGCCCCCCCGACGACACATCTCCCGCCCGTACCTGGCGCACCCACCGCTGCTCGGGCCATGCCCGTTCCCACGAGGCCCTCGTGGTGGCGCGCGTAAGGCCCGACACCCGATTGAGCTGGTGTCGGATCTCGATGCTACCCCCGAACAACTTCGCGCCCAATCCCAGGTCGACCGAGGAATTGTCGATCGGCGCGTCGGTTGCCGACGTGACCGACCATTCTAGAACGGCCCCATCGGCCACGGTCTCCCGCACTCGAGCGGGTGTGGCCCTCGGCGGCGCCGGACGCGGGCGGAGGGCGATCGCCCGTTGTCGCTCCCGTCGTGCACGTCGCACCACGGGGAGCCCGCCGGTATTGCCGAAAACGACCGCAAGCTCCTCCCAGTCGACCCGGCCGACGACGCCGAGGGCCCGTCCGAGGGTCGCAACCGACACGAACAGATCCCCGGACTCCCATAGCGCATCGAGGGAATCGAGTGGAACGACCGAGTCCCCCACAACCAGCCGGCCACTGTCGGTCTGGAAGCGGATAGGGATGTCGGCCGGCTCGAGGACGGCCGCCAGGTAACGACCCTCTCGTGATTCATCGACACCGATTTCGGCCATCTCGAAGACCTGCGCAACCGGCAGCAGGAGAACGGAGTCCGCCGCGAGCGCGGGCAGCACCGCGGATGGTCCGCGCTGCAGATCCACTCGCACGACCGCCTCAACGACCACCGGTTCTTGGGCGCCGGCAGGATGAGCGCGCGCGCCCGCGCACACCCCGGCCGCCGCGACGCACATCAGTAACCGAACGTTCAGAGAACGGGCGAGGCGACGACGGACGGCTGCGTCTTGTCAGGCACGACCGTTCCACCGAGTCGGATGTACATCTCTCCCTCCTCGCGTCCGTCCTTCGTCGGCTCCGAGCGTCACCACCAGTGGCTGACGGGGATCGAACGAAACGCTCAGGCGATGGCTTGGAGCGGGCGACCATGAAGCGTCGCCCGGTCCGAACGCCAGCGGCATGCCACGCCCTGTCTCGGGCGCGACCATCGCCGACGGGAACAGAAAATCGATTCGTATCTCCGCACCGTTGGTCCCCCGAATTTCGAACTGGCCAGCGCGCCTCATGTCGTCACGGGAGACCGTGCTTGGCAACCCCCGAAGTACGTCTCCGAATTGGAGACTCTGGCGCCCGAGTACCACCAGCGGCACCGAAGGAACCACGGACGGTGGCGGTGGCGATTGGGCTTCCGCCCTCCCACCGACGGCCACCACAGCGGCGAGCAGCTGAACTCGCCACGAAGACCCTGCCTTCAACCTTCGGGCCAGCGTCGCGAACGCCCGGCGGCAAAAAGGCAGCGCCGGCGGCTGTTCAATCGTCCAGCCGCCGGCGCGTCGGTAGTCCACTTCAGCCTTCTGCGTGATCTATTGGGCCTGGGTGGGGCCGAAGCGGATCTGCTAGTATTCAACCGTCATGGTGAGTATACCCATGTAGCTCCCCGTGACCGTGGCTACCGGAGGGCTGACTGTTCCGATGATACCCACCGTGAGATTCCCCGTACCATCAATGCTCGTGCCAAAGGGAACGTTGGGATCGAACGACGTGAAAGTCGTCGGGAACGGGGCCCAAAGCAGACCGTCGGCAATACCAAACGAGATCGGGATAGTGGCCGTTCCAACGGTAATCGTCAGGACCGATGGAAGCGAGTATGTCACCGTCACCGGGAAGCTCGACTCGCCTGTGATGTCGAACCTACCGCCACCGACCGCGGCTGGTGTCGCGCTCGCGCCGGCCGCCACCGACCCGAAGTTGAGATCATTGGCCTTCGTCGCTGTCAGGGGCGCGATTCCCGCTACGCTTGCCAGGACGTCCGCCGATGCGTTGGCCGAGAGCTGGGCGCCAGCGCTCCCGGTGTGAATGGCGTTGTAGGCCAGGAGTGCGGCTGCCATCGCCACCGCACGCACCGTGGTGTTGCGGATCATACGATTCCTCCTCACGTAGTAACTGCACCTTTTCTACCGACCCCGAACGAGTCGCCTGAACGATGTGCCTCGCTCCGCTGACCATCGGCTTTGCAACTTCCGGCGCAACCCCGCCGCGGCTGCCCTACTAACCGCAGGTACCTGGCCTGTCAATGTGTTACGGGGCCAGACCAGAGTCGGGATCGGCCACTCGAACTGCCGCCGGCATCGTCGTGATCCCTCACTTGTAGCGCACTCGCAACAAGGGCCTGCCAGGCGCTCGCACTCAATGCGAGCCCCTTCCCGACCGATAACCGGGACTGAAGCTGTCGGAAAAGGGGTAAATGGCTCTCGAGTTTGCGCGGCCGTTCATTCCACCCGCGCCGTCGTGGGTGCTGACCCTCGTCCTGGGCTCTGGAATCGCCCCGGGCGTCGCGCTCGCGCAGAACTCCGCATTTTCCACCATACGAGTTTCCGCAACGGTGGTTCCTGCGGTCACCGTACGGGCGGACACGCTCTCGCTTCAGGGGGCCCCGCTTCTCACCAATGAGATCCCGGGCCAGCGGGAACCGACCATCCATCGGGCATCGGATCCGACACTCGGCGTCGACCGGTTCCGGCCGGCAACGGCCTCAGCGGCCTCAGCGGCCCCGGACGCGCTCACCCGGATGCGCTTCGATCGTGGGGGGACAGCCAATGGTCCACGTCTCACGGTCGAGTACGTAGTGAACTGAGCGCAGTCTGGCGGCGACGAATCGCTAGCGTGCAGACTCGGAGAGTCTTGCCAGCAGGTCCTGCAAGGTTTGGGGAGCGGTCTTCGCTTTCGCTGTAATCAGGAAGCCTCCGTACCGGGCCGTGCCCGCGGACGAACCCGATGCATCGGGCGAAGGCGCCACCCGAATCGCGCTGACACGCTCGTTCCCCCGGCTGCGCTGGCCGGCTCGGTTCAGGAAAGCAGGCCGGCTTATGACTAGCTCGAGTCGTTGGCCACCATCCAGAACCTGCGCAACCCGGATGCCGGCACGGGCCCCGGTCGCCGCCTTGGCAATGCTCTCCACCCGGAGTACGGGGACGGTCACGATAGGACGACCGAGCAACTCTTCGGCTTCCCCGCGGTCGATCGGAACCCATTCGCCGGTTCTGAGCTCTGGATCTCCGGTTGGAGGAACAGGGTTCGGAGAGGCGGCCGGAGCAGCCGCAACGGGCGCCCGTGGCGCCGGCGCCTGGACCGCGGGTTTGTCGAGGCGAACGACCAGTGACGCAACCTCCCCGGCTTGGGCTATGACGGCGGATGTCGCGAAGGTGTACCCGGGGAGCGCGGCAGTGACCTTGAGCTCTCCCGGTGGAAGGCCCGGCAGCGTATAGCTTCCATCTCCCGCCGTCGTCGCCGAGACCGCGACCCCCGCGACAGAAACGCGGGCCCCTGCAAGGGGGCGATTCGTTCCCGCCTCGAGCACGCTCCCCGACACGGTCGCGACCTGTTGCGCTGCCTGGGCCGGGGGGGGGGTGGGCAGGGGGGTCTGCGCCGGGGGACGTACCACCGCCACGGCCCGCCGACCCTCAGGCGGCCGGGATACCGGAGCGGGAGTTGCCGGACGGCCCGGTGGAACGGACCGGCGTGCCGGCGGCTCCCGGACGGCGGGAGCCGGTGCTCGCGAGACGAGTGCCGCGGATGCAGCCGGAGGAACCGACGGCACTGGGGGCTCGGCGCCAGCCGAGTCGGTGGAGACGGCGTCGGTCACGCCACCCGAATCCCCCTCCGCCAGGGCAGGCCCCACTGCGGCACCAGCGGCGTTCGATCCTGTCTCACCAGCCGGCCCTAGCGAGACATCCGCCGGGCGCGTTGCCACGGTCACATTCCCAGGAGCACCGCCGGCTACCAGCGAGGCCCGCGTGGCAACGATGAGGGGCCAGAAGTACCAGGCCGTCCCAGCTACGAGGGCGACGACCGCCGCGGCCGCCAGCCACGACCCGGGCCCCCTCCGGCGATCCCGCGGTGGGGCCGGTACAGAGCCCCCGGCCGGAATAGGGGCAGTGTCGATCTGAGGGACTACCCCGATTGAGGAATCGGGGCGGAGGCACCAGGTTTTTTTCGATCCCCTTTCCGGCGCCCGTACTGGGCCCCACGCTCCGGATTGGGGGGAGCCTTGGCCACCGCGGGAACCACCTCGGTGGTCTCCGCTTCGCTCGTCGAAACGGAAGGCGCGGCGGCGCCCTGCCTGGCCGCCGTCAACGCAGCCGCCGGTCGCCGCACCGCGGTCCGTTCCACTGTGCGCTCACCCGGTTCACCCTGGACGGAGACAGCCGGTCGGGCCGGACCCGGCCGTGCCGCGGGCGGCGATGCTGGCCGTCCCGGCGAGGTCGTTTCCTTGCGCCGCTTACCGCCCTTCGTCTTGCCGGAACGTGCGGCTCGCTTGCTCTGGACCTTCGTCACCGGTGGGGCGGGGGGCGGGGGCTGTCCCCTGACAACTGCTGGACGGTCCTTGATCTCCGATGTCAACAGCTCCGGGTCCTGCTGCTCGAGCTCTCCGATCTGCCTCAGCACCTTTCTGACCTCAGTGAGCCGTTCCGAGCAGACCGCACACTCGAGGATGTGGTCGCCTGTCTCCTTGCGAAGGTTCGGGTCTTCGAAGGCCGCCTGATACGTCAGGTACGCTCGGAGCGCACCCTCGTCCAGGTGCGGCGCCTCCCGCGACGCGCGTGCCTCCGTGAGACGCTTCGAGCAATGCGTGCAGTCGAGGATGTGCTGCGCGGATTTCCGCCGGACGGCGGGATCGGCAAACTGCTCTTGATGCGTGAGGTAGGCCCACACCTGATCGTCGTCCAGGTGCTGGACGCTCATCGTCTTGCGGGTTTCCGTGAGCCGTTTGGAACACTGGGTGCAGTTGGCGATGTGCACCCCCATCTGCCGCCGGGCTTCCTTATCGGCGAACTCTTCCTGGCGCGTCAGGTAGGCCTGGACCTGCCGCTCATCCAGATGAGCCACGCTTCGGCCCTGCTGAGCCTCTTTCAGGCGGCGGGCGCAGTCCGGACAGTCGACAATGTGTTGGGCCGAGGCCCGCCGCACCGCAGGATCACCAAACTCCTGCGAGTGTTCGAGATAGGCCCGCAGCTTTTGGTCATCCAAGTGCTGCATTCACTCCTCCCGGGAGCCGCCGGGACACGGCGCGCGTCGCCACGGGAATCGGGCAATAGTCGCGCCACTGACAGTATGTTGCGAATCGGGTCAGGGGGGAAGGCAGGTGGGGCAAGCGGCGACCGGCGAGTGTCCAGTGGCGAACCGCGAATCCGAATGCAGGGTGGCGGGTGGGGTAACAGCCGGGAGTCACTCCCTAGTGCTACCCCTCCTCCCCTACTTCCCGCTCCCAACTCACTACTACCGACTCACCTAGTGCTTATTCTCGCCGGCTCGGGCGCCCCATCCGGACCGTTGTCCCAGTCCTGGGCGCTCGAGACGTTCGGCATGCCCCATTGGTGACCGTTCCAACCGTCAAACCCGTTCATCTTGAACGCCCAGAAACCGGAGTTGTAGTCGCTCACGACGATGAGGCCGTCGGCGTTTCGCACGTCGATGCCCCAGACACCGTCATAGATTCCCCCTCCCGTGCCGATGGCGCCGCCGAGATTCCTGCCGAACAGCTCCGGTCCTTCCTTCGTATCATAGTAGGCAACCGTGTACGGGTTAGACGGATCCATGATGTTCAGCACCTGGAGCGCGTCGTCTTGTGCGGCTATGAAAGCGTATGGCCACCGCACTTCGTGATTGTGAGAAACCCCATTCCACTTGGCAATCCAGGCGCCCACCGGACGCGATATGGTCTCCACGTCTCCATCCAGCCCTGGCTTCAGATCGAACATTCTCATGGGTGAGTGCTGGTACGTAGGCGCTGACATGGCAAGCGCGTATCGACCGTCCGGGGTGGGCGTGAAGGTGTGGCCGTTCGCAACGCCGGCAACACCCGTGACCGACGTGACGAGTTTGGGCGCCTCTGGGCGGCTCACGTCGTAAACGTAGAACCCTCGCGCACCCCCGCCATAGAACTTGTCTTGCCGAGTAGTGGGGTCGTACCCGACATAGAAGTCGTGATATCCACCCTGCGGGCCGCTCAGTGCTCCGCGGTTGGGTTCGTTGCCGGGAACCGGCACACGAGCGACCAGCGCCCGGACCGGATTTCCTCCTACCAACCGCTCCACATCGTAGACGTACGCCTCCGCCCCGGTCGTCGTCGCGAAGAGTAGCGCCCGGCCGTCGGAATGCTTGTACGCAAAGAGATTGTGAAATCCCCCCGGCACTTCTGGCGCCCGGATCCGCACTACTTCACGAATCGAGGCGGTGTCAGGCAGCTCCGTGACATCGAAGATCACGGCGCCCAGATCGGCATCCGGACCGCTCGATCGAAACTGGAAGGACTGGATATCGTAGTACCGCCCGCGGAGCTTGACGTACTTGTTGTCCTGCCCGCTGCCAACGTGCAAATCGGGGTTTTCGATGATCCAGCGATAGAGTATGCGCGCCTTGGCGGGATCCTTTAGGTCGATGATGAAGAATCCCGCGTCCTTGAAGCGGTTGGCGACGTACGCGTAGGGGCGGGATAATTCTTGTTCGATCTCTATGTCTGCGGTCTTGAACCGAACTCCCGGAAGCGTAACGTGTGACAGGATGCGGATGTTGCTGCTGCCCTGCTCACCCGGCGGGCGCTGCGCGGGCAATCCCTCTGCCAAGAGCGTTGCCACAGCCGCCACCATGACCGTCAAAGGCCGTTTCATTGGGCACCTCCAGCTCAATACTGCGCACCGCGGCTGGGTTTCTCGCGCGCTCCGCGACAGTCGGTAGCTACGCCCAGGCGGGCCGAAAACTCAGTTGCCGGATTACTATCGTGTCGCCTTCTCGCTATGGATTTCGGTGGTCAACTCAGCCCCGCTCAGCAGAACGAGGATCCCCGCCAGCGCCCAGAGTATGACCAGGCCGTGAGTCGGCAACGACAGATGTCCGAACACCAACCAACCCGCGAGAGCGAGTCCGAAACAGAGATTGATGCTGAGCGCCCCAAGTAGTCCTAACCCTCGGGATCCATGCGCCGGACCGAAGCGTTCAATCATGAGCGAAATGCCGATACCGAACAACACCGCTCCGAACACGCTCGGGTAGAAGCCATTACCGATATCCGAAAGGCCGAGCCAGGACGCCAGGCGCACCGGAGTAGCTAGAAGCAAGATGCCTAGCAGTAGGTTTCCAATCGCGTCGAACAGCAAGAGATCCGAACGTCGCATGGGCGCTTCCGAGGCATTCTCCAGCTCGAGTACGTGCCGGCGGCCTGTGCCCGCCGGCGAGGAAACCGGATTAACGGTCCCGAGCGTTCGTGCTGCCTCCTCGAACGGAAGATCGATTCAAGCGGTCAGTTCTTGTCGTCGGTGAACTTCTTGTGCCAGTGCGTGCCGTCGCAGAATGGTTTGTTTTTCGACCCACCACAGCGGCACAGAGTGAAGTGCTCCCGCGAAGCCCCCTCGCCGAATTCCGTTTCAGGAAGTTCGGGCCCGCCGCTCATGACATACGGGCCGTTCGGAGATATAAAGACCGCAGGTTCCCCGTCGCGATCGCGATGTTCGACCCCGCCCATCGAATAACTGAGAGCACCCGATGGACAGGTGCGGACGGTGGCGATGATCTCCTCACTCGTCGCTCCGTCCGGCACGATCCAGGGCTCCTGCTTGAGGCGAAAGACAGCGGGACGGCCGTCAGTGCAGCGACCGGCATGGGCGCAGATGCCTCGGTTGTCGTGGACGGTAATACCCGGGCCTTCGTAGCTGTCCGGCTTGTCCGGCACGCGACCGTCGAGCTTGGCGGACGAGAATCCGATCTTCGCGTGGGTGCCGTCGCAGAACGGCTTGTTCGCCGACCCGCCACACCGACAGAGCGCGATGGTCTTGCTCGTCTCGACGGGCCCCTTTCGATTGGCAAGCTTTGTCAGGCCCTTCACGATGTACGGGCCGTTGGGTGAGGGCTGGATTGAAGGCTTTGAATCTGAGCTCATTGATGGCCTCGAGTCTAGAACTCGCGCTTCTTCATCTCGTTGAAGAGTTTGCGCCGCTCGGCATCGTCTTCGTCGCCGGAAAGCGTATCGTCGAACTGCCGCTGCGTGTTCTTCTTCTGCTTGGCCGCTTTCGCGGCGTTCTTCTTCACCAACGCTTCGAGTTTCCGCTCGTCGCTCTTTGACATCACCACTCCAAGGAAAACCAGTCGATCTTAAGGATGGCGCGTGAGCGGCCGTGAGTCCAGCGGCGATCCGGACCGCGATCTTTCGCACGGCCAACTTCTCCGGGTCACGGCGAGAGCGAGGACTTGACCCGACGAACCTGGGCCGCGTGTCGGTCCATATGAAATCGCAGGAACTCGTGTCGCTGTCGAGCGTCGAGCGGACCGGAGATCGGGTGTGGATAAATGACGCTTTCCAGGTCGAGCCCGGCGAGTTGCCCCGCCAGCGCCTCCAGCGTGACCCGACAGCTCTCTAGGCACGCCGCCCAGAAAGCCGTCGGTCCCCCCCAGCGCGGCTGCGCAACGTCCGGAGCGGTTTCTTGTTGGGCCTCCACGTTTCGGCAACGATCGTTTCGATGGACTTGCCCCGGTGGACTGGGTCGCCGGTCCACTCCGGATGGCCAGCCCGTACACTGGCCGCCGCCCGCCAGACACGGTTGATACCCGCCAGTTCGGCCAGCACCAGGTGCTCCAGGATCTCCGCGATGCTCCACTGGTCGGGTGCCGGCTTGAGCGAGCCGGCATCATCCAACAGGTCGCGCACCTCGATACACACGCGCCGCCGCGCTTCCGCGGCATCGCGGATCAAGCGGCGGACGCTTTCGCTCATCGGCTACCGAGCTGACACCTTCTGCGGTTTTGGCGCCCCGTCAGGTCCATTGTCCCAGTCCTGCGCACTCGAGATGTTCGGCAATCCCCATTGATGCCCGTTCCATCCGTCGAATCCATCCATCTTGAACACCCCGAGCCCAGAGCCGCTGGTCACGATCAGCCCGTCAGCATTCCGCACATCGATGCCAAACGTCCGTCCACCCTGGAGCTTCACACCCGGCGCGGAGTCGTAGTATCCAACCGTGTACGGGTTCGCCGGGTCCATCATGTTGAAGACATGGAACTCGTCGTCGTTCGTGGCGACGAAGACGTAGGGCCAGCGAACCTCGTGGTTGTGGGGCAGCCCGTCCCAACTCGCTGTCCACGCGCCGATCGGCCGCGAGATGTTCTTGACCTCCCCGTTCAGGCCGGGCTTTAAGTCGAACACCCGAAGCGGTGCGTAGGTATACTCCGTTTCGGCGATTGCGTAACGGCCTGTCGGATCGGGCGTGAACGTGTGGCCCCACTTGACCCCGGCGACACCGGTGATCGACGTTACCAACTTGGGCTCAGCGACGTTCGTGATGTCGAAGACGTAATACCCGCCCTGGCCCGGACCGTAGAAGAGGTCGCGTTGCGTGGCGGGATCGTAGCCTACATAGAAGTCGTGATACGCATATCGGACGTACCCCGGCGTGTTTGGCTCAAAGCTATTGATGTCACCTAGCGGCACCTTTCCGACGATCGCGCGATGCGGGTCGCCGCTGACGACCAGATCGATGTCATAGATGTAGGCGTAGGGGCTATAGGTGCTCGTGATCAACAGCGCCCGGCCGTCTGAGTGCTTGTAGGCGAACATGTTGTGGAAGCCGCCCCGCGCCTCGGGCGCTCGAATGCGCACCAACTCCTCGATCGTCGAGGTATCGGGGAGCCCCGTGACATCGAACACGATGGCCCCGAGGTCGGTATCGGGCCCTCGGCCGTCACGGTACTGAAAGGACTGCGCGAAGTAGTACCGGCCGTGACTCTTCAGATACATGGGCTCGAGCGAGTTCCCGACGTGCAGCTCCCAATCCTCAAGCTGCCAAGTGTAGATGCGCTCGGGCTGCGTCGGGCTCCCGAGGTCGAAGATGTGAAACCCATGATGGCTGCCGGTGCCGACGTACGCGTACGGGCGGGACAACTCCTGCTCAATCTTGATGTCGGTCAAGCGCCCCGGGACGTGGCCAACGACGTGGATGTTGCGGCTGGACTGTTGGCCTGCCACCGAGGCGGACCCGCCACTCATCTGCGCCAGGGTAGGCGGAGCCGGGATGACAACGCACAGCAGCACGGCCGCCGCCAGGCAAGTCGATCTGTTCATATGGACCTCGGACGAAGAGATGAGCGGTGATGAGCGGGAGCCCACCGGTATCTTCACACCCCGTTGCGACGGGCGCAATGGCCGCCCGTTCCCCGGAACGCGGCTCGACGCGCATTGCTTCCGACGGTCCCGCTCGATACCGTCCAGGCACCACACACCTCGCGGGAGCACTAATGAAGAAGCATCAAGCGACGTCTGCCAAAGGCACGGTGACGCGTCGGGGGTTCGTCCACGCCGGCATGGCCGGTGCGGCAGCCTGGACACTGTCACCGCAGATACTCGGTAAAGAGCTGGTGGGCGGGATGGGACCGGACGACGCCCTCGCGATCGCCACCCGCAGGCGTGATGACCTGGTAGATCTCTTGTCGCAGCTGATCTCCATTCGCAGTCACTCCGGCGAATCGGCCGAGGTGGCGCAGGACATCGTCAAGGGATATCTGTCACAGCTCCCGTACCGGATCGAAGCGTCCGCCGACCGGCCGAGCCGATTCGCGGAACATGCCGAGTTCATGCCACCGAACCCACCCGGCGATGGGCCGTTCGTCAACGTCGTGGGTCGGCCTCGCCGAGCGACTGGGTCTCAGCTCGCGTTGTTCGCCCACATCGACACTCACATTCCCGAGGACGGTTGGACGACCGATCCGTACGAGCCGGTCGTTCGTGACGGCCTCCTTCACGGCCTGGGAACAGCCGATGACAAGGGAGGCGTCGCCGCCATGCTGGTCGCAGCGGCGGCGCTGGCGGAGGCCGGAGGCCCGGCGCCGGTTGTCATGAGTCTCCACGGGAAGGGCGGTGGCAGTCGCGGAAGCCTCCCGGTGTTCGCGCGTCTCCGGGAGTCGGGTGAGAAGCTGGACGCCGTGCTCTATGTCCACCCCGCTGAGACCGGACACGGCCTGCGCGATATCAAGCACGTCGTCGATGGGTCGCTCGACGTCACCCTCGCCGTAACAGGTTGGCGGGGGGAACAGCGCGAGGTCAACCGCCCGGATTCCGCTCCATGGGAAGACGGCGGAAACGCCCTGGAGGCTTGCTGGCGAGCGATCGACCATTTGAAACGGGGGCCGCTCTCGCAGGCGAGGGTCAACGTCGGCCGGCTGGAGGGGGGAAACCGCAGCGGAGCTGTGCCCGAGACGGCACGCGCGCAGATGCGGATTCTCTTCCAGGGAGAGCACACTTGGGGGACCTTGCTGGCGTCGCTTCGCCAGGAACTGGACGCGTTCATCGCGAACCTGCCAACCGGCGAGGGGGCGTTTCGCGCCTCCATCGAGCCCGCGGGACTCCGCTCCAACCCGGGGTCGGTCCCGTGGGACGCACCCACCTGCATGGTCCTGCGCCGAGCAATCGCGGAGGTAACGGGGTCCGAGCCCGCATCCTACCCACATCACTATGCGGGTGACATTCGGTATCCGCTTCGATTGCTCGGTGTTCCCGCGTTCGGAGTGGGATCGCTCGGCGGTAATTTCTACGGCGCCAACGAGTGGGTCGACATCGACGATCTCGTGCGCCTCGTCGCTGTGATCGTTCAGACCGTCTCGGGATGGGCCCGGCTCTGATCGGTTGAAAGTGAGTGGTGCGTCGTGAGTAGCCGCCCCCCACGTCGCGCGGAGGCTCCCGACTGATGACTCGCCCTAGAAGACCTCCTTGGCCCGGCACTCGGGGGCCACGGCATCGATCCGCTTTGCCAACTCCGGCAGGTGGCGCGTAGGTACCGCCGGAAACCAGTGATGCTCCAAATGATAGAACATCTGGTAGGATAGGGTCGTCTTCCACCAACCACGTTGGGTGCGCGCATAGAGCGTGTGACCCGCGCAGCCATGATGCACCGACCACACCGCGAAGAAGCCGGTCAGGCACTCCCCGAGCAACATCATGCTCACGTGAACCCGCGCCCAGTGGGGGACCGGAGTGAAAGCAGCCAGCAGGATGACGGCCGCGACGACTCCCAGTTCCGCTCGAATCCATTGCCGCTGCCAGACCTTCGATAGCCGGTATCCGGCCACGTGCAGATGGCCGATGAACCACGGACCGATCAGGATCGCGCGCCACCACGGCATGCGGGCCGTGACCGATTCGACGTCCGATGGCTTCATGCACTCCCGATGGTGATGCAGGTGGGTTGCCTGAATCGCGTGCATGCTGGAGACCATCAGGCTACTGCATATAGCGAGCACTGCGTCCTGCGCCCTGCGCGACAGTCCCAGCGTGTAGTGCTGGGCACCGTGCACGACGCGGAGTCCCGTGAGAAAGAAAAAGAAGGAGGCAACAGCCCCGAAGAGTAACCAGCCGCGGGAGTAGCAGATCGCCGACCCAATCAACCAAGGCAGCGGAAGCGACAGCTCCCTGAGGCTCTCCGTCTTCGCGACGTGCCTCAGATCGGTCCAGCGGAGGCCGCGCAGAGCCGGCGGACGCGTCATCGGCACGCCGAGCAGACTCGGCGAATGCAGGGCCCACTCAGCAAGGGAGTTGTTTCCAAGAGGATTTGCGTCAGGCGTTAGGGCTCGGCCGATCGTGTGAGTCGGTGGCGCTCCACCCACCCCGCCCACAACGGCAGTATCCATATCGCGAGAGCGACCAAGGCCACTGCGGTGGCACTAGGTGGAGGAGGAGACCACGGCTGGGAGATCCATATCCCTCCAGTCAATGCGACGAGGCCCCAGAGCGCCCATCGGCCCAGCGGTCCGGCCGGCTTCACTCTATACGCGTACAGAGCGACGGCTCCCGCAAAGAAGGCTCCCTCGACGAGGATCGTCCCCGCGATCGAGTTCCACAGGCCCAACCCCACCCTCGGTCCTCCCGCCCAGAGCGGCAGGTCCGGACGATGGGTGAAGAAATCCAGCACCCAGTGACTGAACACGACCGCCCCCAGAATCCAGGCGGCTCGCCCATCCCGGAGAATCGCACGGGCTATCAACCCGACGACGACGCCCCACAGGATAGCCATCACGAGGCTATGGCTCCAGGGATATGCTTCGAAGGCCAGCGGAGTGAAAGCCGTGTTCCCCGGCTCCACCCGAACCACCTCAATCCCGGTGAGCACCAACAGAGGCCACAACAGATCCAGTCCAAAGGAGGCGGCGACGAGCCCTGCCAGTGGTACGCGCGGTTCAACCGCCTTCGTAGCGAATGCTACGGCTAGGTGTCCTACGAACATGGTCCATCCACGGCTTGACCCCCTGAATGGGTACAAAAGGGGACTGACGTACTGAGCGCTTCTCCCGCTCTCACTGGCAGCGGCATGTATTCGGGTCGCCTGTCTCGTCGCCGCGCGCAGCAGAAGAATTCGAGGGGTAGCCGGTTCGATCTCCTGGTACCTCTACCCGTTCAAGGATCACCCACTGCGGCCGGTGTTTCAACCCGTGTGGGCCCTGACGCCGTCCCTGGCCGCAGAAGGGGATCAAGCACCCGGCTAAGGTTTCTCTGGCGAGGGGCCGATCAGTGCATTGTCGCTCCTGTCCTTATCGAGAAGGGATCGGTCGTCCGTGGCGCAGTTCATCAGTGAGTTCCTGGACGTCCTAGCGAAAGGGGATGACCTTCCCACGCTCCCGATTGCCGTGTTGGAGCTTCACGCCGCGTTGGACGACGACCTCGCGAGCGACAGCAAGGTCGCCGAAATCATCAACCGCGACCCCCCACTGGCGACCCGGCTCCTACGTCTCGCGAATTCAGCCGCATTTAACCGGGGAACGCCGGTTGGGGAAGTCCGCGGTGCGCTTCAGCTCCTCGGACTCCGACAGGTCCGCGCGCTGAGCGTCGCGTTGGCCGTCGTCAGCGCGTTCTCCACCCGCAAGGGCCGGCTGGACCATGAATCGTTCTGGCAGCACAGCGCCGGGGTGGCGTTTGCAGCGCGGGAGCTGGCGCGGTGCGTCGGCTATTCGGAAAGCTCACCGGAACAGCTCTATGTGGGTGGCCTCCTACACGATGTGGGGTTGCTGCTGCTGGATCAGTATTTCCCGGACAGGCTATGGTTGCTCGTGGAAACGGCCGAAGCCGATGACGAGGCCCTCTGGAGAGTGGAGCAAGAGTTCCTGGGCACGGATCATGGCGAGATAGCTGGGCTGCTACTCGGTCGCTGGTCGCTGCCGGCGCCCATCGTGTCCATGGTCGCAGCGCACCATCATCCGAGAACGGCCCCGGTGGAGCTGCGCGACGCCAGCTGGTTCATCTACGCCGCCGAGATCCTCTGCAGTGGACTGGCCACACCCCTGCGAATCGAGCAGCTGAGTCACGCTCGCGCGTCCACCGTCCTGGACGCGGTGCGTTCCGCCAACTACGACGTGGAACCCCTTCTGGCGGAAATAGCGCTCGTGGCCGACGAGACCGCGGCGATGATCGGGTGACGGGTGGCATGCTAGACTGCCGTCGTTGGATTGCAGCCGGTCGGTTGCGCCGCAAGCATTCAACTGTATTGCATCGGCTCGAAACCGAGGTACTTCCGGAGCAACGCAATTTGTCCGATGTGATACGACTCGTGCTGCAGGAGAAACGCCGCACCTCCGAGCGGAGTCCGATCCTCGATGGGAAACGAATGGCCTCCGGGCGGAGTGCTTGCTCCACGGTGAGTGCTTCGAGTCGGGCGACTAGATCGTCCGATACCGGACCCCATGCCGAAGCGATGTCGGACATCGAGGGAGGATCCGACATATCCTCCACGTTTCGCACTTTCGCCAGCGAAGCGCCAAACGGGTTGGACAACACGCCACCTATCAGCCCCGTGAGGTAGTACCTGGCATCGACGACGTGCGCCGCCAGGAAGACCACGTTGTTCGTCCGACCGTTCGGTCGTCTTGCTGCCGCCGCGTCGTCGAGACCTTCGGTGCTGTTCGGGAACAACCGCCGATTCAGCTTTGCAATCTCGATTAGTGGCGCAACCGATTCGATCATCGGCCATCCTCCATCTCAGGCTACCCGTTAGCCACGGCGGGGCGGCCGGGAGACGCTGGGACCATTCGCGCCGCCGGCACGAAGACCTCAACGATGCTGCAGCCGCTAACAATCGTCCAGACACCGACTGGCTGCACGTCCCCGAAAGGGGACAGAGCAGCCCGCCGTGCACAGCGGTGCTCGCGTAAATCCCTTTTGTACAAACGGTTACACATCCGTAGGTCGAGGCATGCAGGTTGCTCATGACCAGCGTGGGCGGATCCTCGCCCGCACGCTCACATGCTGCTGGAGGCGACCATGGCGCGAGTCCTGGCAACCATCGCACTGCTCCTGGCTTTCACGACTACGCTTGCGTCAGCCCAGGGACGTGGACGGAGCAGCGCCGTCCCTGTCGAGAAGTGTCGCGGGTTCTGGCTCGGTGTTGGTGCCGGCGGTGGCTGGGAGGATGTGGAATCGGCTTTCGGCAACTTCGGCCGCGGGGGATCCGCGTACCTGCGAATGGGTGGCACCGTGAATCAGCACCTGTTAGTCGGGGGTGAAGCGCTCG
The DNA here is from genome assembly GCA_965249575.1 of Gemmatimonadales bacterium. Lineage (GTDB taxonomy): Bacteria > Gemmatimonadota > Gemmatimonadetes > Gemmatimonadales > GWC2-71-9. Next base: position 1,343,757 of record OZ252244.1, read on the forward strand.
TCTGGTTCCGTGAGAGCCGCGGCCGGGAGATCGATCGCGCGAACGTGACGATTACCTCCCTCGTGTATCCGATACGTTCTGGCGGGTGGTTCCTGAAGGGCGGCTTTGGCGCGGCCTCCTTCGGCGTAAACGGAGGGGACAGCTCGGGAATTGGGGCCACGATCGGCACGGGGTTCGACTTCCGTATGGGTCGTGATAGTAACTTCTACCTCACTCCCAACGTCGATCTCCTGGTACAGCTGTTCGAGGGAGAAAGCAACACGTCCATGGTGTTTACCCTCGGCGCGACCTGGCACTAGGGCGGGATCAGACCATTTCAGCGGGACAATCAAAGCCAGGCGACGAGCGTCGCCGCGACCGGCTCCCAACATCTGGAGGCAATGATGAGTGCGTTTCGGAGAGCTTCACTACCCCTGATCGTCGCGGCGGTCGGTGGTTGCTATCATGCCACGATCGAGACGGGGCTGGTGCCGTCCGAGCAGGTGGTCGAGGATAAGTGGGCAGATGGGTGGGTGCTGGGACTCGTCCCGCCCGAGGCGGTCGAGACAGCCTCCCGATGCCCAAATGGTGTCGCGAGAATCGAGACCCGCCTCAGTTTCCTGAACCAGCTAGTAGGAGGTCTCACGTTCGGGATTTACACGCCCATGGTCATCAAGGTGACCTGCGCGGCTGGGGTGTCCGCAGCGGCCAGTGGGGAAGCGGGAATTGAGGTTAGCGAGGGCGCGACAATGCGGCAGAAGCAGCAGGCGCTCCGGCTGGCTGCGGATCTCGCGAGCGCCACCGCCGAACCCGTTACCGTGAGATTCTGAGCGTCGATCCCGGCAGCCCGTTAGGCCGGCGGGGCCACGGGGCGCGACTAGCTGAAACGCACGGCGGCGCGGGCCCGCGCCTTGGCCGCCTCGACCTCGCGGTCCCGCGGCGGCGCCTGCGTCACCAGGGAATCGAGCAGGCGTTTCGCAACCCGTGACACGTCCTCCACCGCATCGTCAAAAGCCGCTTCATTCGCCTTGGATGGCTTGGTGGAGCCGCTCAGCTTCCGAACGAATTGAACGGCGGACGCGCGGATCTCTTCATCGGTCGCCGGCGGATCGAAGTTGAATAGCGTCTTGATGTTTCTGCACATTGCACTCTCGTTGCCAACGGGTGTGGGCGGACCTACCGTCGATAATACTTTCGCGAATTCCCGCCTGCGCATGCGCCGCGGCCGATTCGTCACTGATCGGATCTTGGCTCGAACGAGTTCCAGGATGGTTCTCCGAAATCCGCCGACGACGCCTTCTACCTTCCCCAGCAAATTGATGCGTGCGAGAATGCTAGGAAAGGGGGTGGAATGACCGATCGAAATTCCGACACCGGCGGTCGCCGGACCATCGGCATCTGGACGTGCATTGCCCTGGTGATGGGCAATATGATCGGGTCAGGCATTTTTCTCCTGCCCGCTGCACTCGCTCCTTACGGCAGCATCAGCATTCTCGGCTGGATGTTCACGGCGACCGGGGCCACACTGCTTGCACTCGTCTTCGCCCGCGTGAGCCGCATCGTCCCCCTAGCGGGTGGCCCTTACGCATACACCCGACGTGGATTCGGCGATTTCGCAGGCTTTCTGATGGCGTGGGGCTATTGGATCTCCATCATGACGGGAAACGCTGCCATTGCCGTGGCTCTTGTCAGCTACTTGACCCCGTTCTGGCCAGCGCTCGCCAGCAATCAAGTCCTTGCCGGGGGATTAGCCGTCGCCTGCATTTGGATCCTGAGTTGGGTCAACAGCCTGGGTGTCGAGCGGGCCGGATACGTGCAGGTCGTCACAACCGTGCTCAAGATCCTCCCGCTGATCGCGCTGGGCACGTTCGGATTCCTGTACTTCGATTGGCAGAACTTCACACCGTTCAACGTCAGCGGCGACAGCAATTTCTCCGCGGTCACGGCAACGGCGGCGCTCACGCTCTGGGCCTTTGTCGGTCTGGAGTCCGCCACCGTTCCCGCCGGCGACGTTTCCAACCCGGAACGGGTCATCTCGCGGGCAACAATATTCGGCACACTCGCTGCCGCCACGATTTACGTATTGTCGACCGCGGCGATCATGGGAATCCTCCCAAACGCCAGCCTCAGCACCTCCACGGCGCCGTTCGCCGACGCCGCCGCCAAGGTGTGGGGTACGTGGGCTGGTAAGGCCGTAGCAGTTGGCGCGGTCGTGTCTTGCTTCGGGACGCTCAACGGCTGGATTCTCAATCAGGGACAGGTGCCCCTAGCTGCCGCGCGCGACGGACTGTTGCCCCGAGTGTTCGGTCGATTAAATGGCAATGGTGCGCCCGGGGTGGGGATCGTCATTTCCAGCTTGCTCGTGTCGCTGCTGATCGGCACGAACTACACCAGGGGCTTGGTCGCACTGTTCACCTTCGCCATTCTCCTTTCAACGCTCACCGCCCTCGTCCCCTACGCATTCACCGCCGCGGCCGAGCTCATGATCTTTGTGAACGAGCGTGAGCGGTTCAGCGGCCAGCGCCTCGCTGGGTCGTCGGTCATCGCGTCGGTCGCGTTCCTCTACTCGATGTGGGCGATTGCCGGCGCCGGGCAGGAAGTGGTTTTCTGGGGGTTCCTGCTCCTGCTCGGGGGCCTGCCCATCTACGTCGCCGTCCGGTGGGCCGAGCCCAAGGAGCCGGGTTAGTTCTACCCTGACCCCCTGTGCGGCCTTGCAGTGAAATGCTCGGCACTGCCAATTTCTATCGAACCGGTCACGTTTGAGGTGTGATGGCCGAACGATCGTTTGCCAAGGAAGTGCGGTCCCTGAGGCTCGGTGCGGGCGAGATGTTCCGCGGGGAGGGGATCCTCGCGGTAACCAAGGCATTGCTCCAATCCGGGGTGGCCTACGTCGGTGGATACCAGGGCGCGCCCATCTCGCACCTCATGGACGTGTTCTCGGATGCGCAGGACCTGCTCGACGAGCTTGGGGTGCACTTCGAGGCTTCGGCGAGTGAGGCGACCGCCGCCGCCATGTTGGCCGCTTCCATCAATTACCCCCTCCGGGGTGCCGTCACGTGGAAATCGACGGTCGGCACCAACGTCGCATCGGACGCGCTCTCCAATCTCGCTTCCGCTGGGGTCGAGGGCGGCGCCTTGATCGTGCTGGGCGAGGATTACGGCGAGGGGGCCAGCATCATGCAGGAGCGTACGCACGCGTTTGCGATGAAATCGCAGATGTGGCTCCTGGACCCGCGGCCGAACCTGCCCAGCATTACCCGCGCAGTAGAGCACGGGTTCGAATTGTCGGAGGCCAGTAATACGCCCGTCATGCTCGAGCTCCGCATTCGGGCCTGCCACGTCTACGGGCGTTTCGTCGCCAAGGACAACCGCCCGCCACCGCTTACGGCCAGAGAGGCATTGCAACGCCCCAGTCGGGCCGCGGATCGCATCATCCTCCCGCCGTACACGTTCGCGCAGGAGCAAGACAAGGTCGCCCGACGCTGGCCCGCCGCAGTCCGGTTCATAGAGCAACGGGGCCTCAACGAGCGCTTCGGGGACGACGGACAGGATGTGGGCATTATCCTGCAGGGAGGTCTCTACAACTCCGTCGTGCGAGCGCTCCCAACTGCTCGGCCTCTCAGACGTGTTCGGCACGAGCCGCGTGCCCCTTGTATGTGCTGAATGTCACCTACCCCCTCGTCGAGAGCGAGATCACCCGGTTCTGTTCAGGCAAACGCGCCGTACTGATAGTCGAAGAGGGTCAGCCGGATTTTATCGAACAGGCGCTGAACCATCACGCGAGGAGAGCAAGGCTTCAGGCAACGATCGTCGGTAAAGAGGTGTTACCGATGGCCGGTGAGTACACCGGCGGCGCCGTGCTGGATGGCGTGCGGAAGTTCTTGAAGGAATGGGCGCCGGCCCTGATTGCAGGAGACGACAAGACAGGCAACGGCCCCGCCGGGCCGTTGGTCGAGCTCAAGGGGGCCGTCCCGGCCCGACCGCCGGGCCTCTGCACGGGGTGCCCCGAGCGCCCGCTGTTCACCGCCGTCAAGCTCCTCGAACGCGACCTCGGCCCGGTCCACATCAGCTCCGATATTGGCTGCCACTCCTTCTCGACCCTGCCTCCTTTCAATCTCGGGAGCTCGATCATGGGGTACGGTTTGGGGCCGGCGGCAGCATCGGCGTTTGGCAGCTCCACCCAGCATCGAGCACTCACGATCATGGGCGACGGTGGTTTCTGGCACAATGGGTTGAGCAGCGGCATCACCAACGCCGTCTTCAATAACGACGACGGCGTCGTCGTCGTCGTCGTGGACAACAGTTACTCCGCGGCAACTGGCGGCCAGTACATTCCATCGTCCAGGGCCGACGTGAGCACTCGGACTGCTCGCCATACCATTCAAAACGCGCTGAAGGGCGTCGGTGTGAAGTGGGTCCGCACGGTTCGCACGTATCACCTCGCGACCATGCTCAAGACCCTGCGGCAGGCGATGACGTCTCCCGTTCGCGGTCCGAAGGTCATCGTCGCCGAAGGCGAGTGCCAACTCAACCGCCAGCGGCGCGTGCGACCGTTGATTGCCAAGACCATCGACGAGGGAAGACGGGTCGTGAAGGAACGTTTCGGCGTCGACGCCGAGACGTGTACCGGCGATCACTCGTGTGTCCGGCTGTCCGGCTGTCCCTCACTCACTATGAAACCCAATTCAGATCCACTCCGCCAGGACCCCGTTGCATACGTCGACAACAGCTGTGTGGGTTGCGGCGTGTGTGGTACGGTGGCGCACGTCGCGGCGCTCTGCCCTTCATTCTATCGGGCGGATATCATCTTCAATCCGAACCCATGGGATCGTATGGTCGCCGCTACGCGCCGGGCGGCCATCGGCGCCCTCCAGCGCCGAGCCGACCGATCCCGCGCTGCTCGGGCTGTCTGAGGTCGTCGGTGACCGAGCCTCCCGCTCGTCCGATCTCCATCGCCATCTCGGCGATGGGTGGCCAGGGCGGCGGCGTGCTTTCGAGCTGGATTGTCGACGTCGCGGAACGCAACGGTTTTCTCGCCCAAGCGACGTCGGTGCCGGGTGTCGCTCAGCGGACGGGCGCCACGATCTACTACATCGAGCTATTCTCGAAGGGGCCGGCCACGGAGGGGGGGCGCGACCCGGTTTTCGCGTTGATGCCAGTGCCGGGCGAAGTGGATGTCGTCATCGCATCTGAGCTCATGGAGGCCGGGCGAGCGGTGCTCCGCGGGTTGGTCGATGTCGAGCGGACGGCGATCGTGGCGTCATCCCACCGCGAGTATGCCGTGACCGAAAAAATGGCATTGGGCGACGGCATCGCCGACAGCGGTCGCGTGCTCGCCTCCGTGACGGCGGCCGCTCGACGCAGCACCATTTTCGACATGGCCGAGCTCTCAACCTCGACCGACAGCGTCATTAGCTCGGTACTGTTCGGGGCCTTGGCGGGGGCAGGGTGTCTTCCTTTCACTCGCCAGCAGTACGAAGATGCCATCAAACAGAGTGGGATCGCCGTCGATCGTAGCATGGCTGGGTTCGCAGCCGGATACGCACGCGCGGCGGGAGGCACGTCGGAATCCAGGCACACCATTGAAGCCCAGCCGGAGACACTGCCTGGAGGTCGTCGGGCAACCGAGATCCGCCAGCGGATAGAAAGAGAATTTGCGGCCGCCACCCGGTCGTTGGTGCGAGAGGGCGTGCGCCGCCTGGCGGACTATCAGGACCTCGAGTACGCCGAGGCCTATTTGGACCGGCTACGCGCGATTCGTGAGCTCGACACCGGGGGCGCGTTGGCGTGGCGGCAATGCCGATGGCGCATGTGGCCCGTGCCCTCGAGGTCGACGAGAGCCGGGGACTCATGAAGGTGATTGTGGACATGGATTCACAACAGATCCTCGGCGCGGCGATCCTGGGTCTCGAGGGAGGGGAAATCATGTCGATGCTGCAGATCGCCATGATGGGAAAGCTGCCCTACACCGCGCTGCGAGACGGGATCTTCGCTCATCCAACGCTCGCCGAATCGCTCAACAACCTCTTCAAGAACGTCGAGAGCTAGTTCCGGCTAGGCGCGCTGCTCGCGCCAAAGGCCGAACGCCAGCGCGGCCGGCACGACGGTCGCCAACACACTCGGCCACATCGGGACTGCTCCACCTCCAATCGATACCTCAACGGCGAACACGAGGCGCAGCAGATGGGCGACCGCCACGGCGGTCAGTAGCACGATCGTAACGAGCGATATGGGTTTCATGAGTCCTCCTGTCCCAGGAACGGTCGTGGTTCATGAGCCCGTGCGTATCCCCACCTTTCCCCTCACGTGCCGGTCCAAGAATTCCAGCATCTCGGGCATCCAGATCAACCGGCTCGCTCCACTACCAATGTTCTCGATTGCCCGATATCGAACGGGCTTGTAGTATCGCGCCACTTCGTCCACGAATCGCCGCATGGGACGATTCTCCTTCGTCCCAATGACCAGTAGGGGCGTGTCGACTTCGGCCGCGTAGAAGGAGGGGGAGCTGCGGCGATATACCTCACGGCTCGTATCCAGAGGACCCAGCTCGAACTCGAGCAGCTTGATCTCGGCCTCGGCGAAGTATTCCTCAACCGCCCAAAGCCAGTCGCCATATCCCGAGCGAGTCGGCACAGCCGCACGAAACACACCTGGCGCAAACACGGAGGCGGCCATGCTCATGAACCCGCCGTAGCTCGTGCCGGTGGCCGCCACGCGGTCGGCGTTGACCTCAGGTAAGGTGCGTAAGAACTCGACCCCGGCCACGACGTCTTCCATGTCGCACCGGCCCCAGCAATTCTCGCTCAACTTCTCGAAGTCGAGCCCATATCCCGAGCTCCCCCGTACGTTAGGGAGTAGGACGGCATATCCGTGCTTCACGAAATAGTGTGATTCCCACTGGCGCCTCCAGCTGTCGTCGAACTGTGAGGTAGGCCCGCCGTGGATCCACACGATCGCGGGGTGGCCGTTCGGGGGTGGGGGTGACGCCGGGCGGAAGAGATAGGCGTGGATAGTCAAGCCGTCGCTGCTCGGATAGCTGACCTTTTCCGAAGCAAACAACGCGTCGTGCAGAGACGAGTCCGCTACGGATCGGGTGAGGCGGCTTACCTTGCCATCGTTCACCCCAACGACGAAGAGATCCGTCGGGTGCCGCGGCGTATCCAATGTGTAGGCGATAGACCGTCCGTCCGGGGACCACGTGTGATTCGCCACCACGCCCACCTCCGGCGCAACCAGCGTGCGGGGCTCTCCCCCGTCTACGCCAATGATTCGAAGGACTCCGGTCCCATTCAGGTTGGACGTGTACGCGACGGTACCGCCGTCCGGTGACCATTGCGCGTAACCCCTGAACGGTTTCTGTGCGTTCTGGTCAGCCGGCTCCGGAGCGAGCGGCCGCGGCTCACCCCCTTCCATAGGCACCAGCCACCAGTTGAGCCACCCGCTTCGGTGCGAACGAAACAGTACGAGATCGCCCCTTGGGGACACTTGTGCGGGACCAAACTCCTGGCCGCGTCGGTAATCGAAGAAATCCGTATCCCGCACGATTACCCTCGAGCCCGATCCGTCGGCGGCATTCATCGCGATGACGTCGTGATCGACCCAGCTTTCGTTCAGCCGGACGAAGACGATTGTTCGACCGTCGGGTGTCCAAGTCGGGTACACGTCATACTGAGAATCGCCGCTGAGTCGCTGAACGTCCCCGTTGGGCACGTCTACAGTGTAGATGTCCGGGTTGCCCCGGAGCGCCGCGGCGAACGCGATGCGCCGCCCGTCGGGCGCCCAGCTCCACGAGCTAATCCAGGCCCCGAGGTGCGTCAACCGGCGCGCGCGACGATCGGCGACCGACCAGAGCCACAGATCTTGTGCGCGCCCCGAGCCAGCAACATACCCCATCCACTTGCCGTCGGACGAGAACGCGACGCGCGAGGCTCCGCGCAACGGCAGCGCTTCCGGAGCGCCCCCCGACAGCCCTACGCTCCACAGGGTGTCCCGCCCGCGGACCACTAAACCGGTGCCGTCGGGCGCCCAGGTCGGCACCCCGCCGTCGGTGAGCGAGCTGACCGAGACGATCTCCTCGAGCGTGAACTCTCCGGGCGCTCGCGTCTGGGCTTCGACCACCGTCGAAACGGCCAGCGCCGCGGCGGCGGTCAAGATACCCAACGAACCCGTTGGCTTCATGTCGACCCTCCGAGTTGATCGTTCACCTCTTACAAACTGCACCGCCGCGAGTAACCTGACTACTGCCGGTACGGCCTAGGCAACACGGCGATCGCCTCGATCTCCAGCATCAACCTCGGACCACCCAAAGCCGCCACCGCGACGACCGTGCTGGCCGGCGGACCGTCGAGGTTCAGGTAGTCGGTACGGACCTCGCGCAGCACCGGAAAGTCGCGAATGTCCGTCAGATACGTGGTCATTTTCAGTACGTCGCTGAAAGTCGCACCGACACTCGTCAAAATGCGCTCAAGATTTTCATACACTTGGGTGGCTTGAGCTCGGAAGTCTCCAACGCCCACGATCTGACCTGTACTGTCCACCGCGACTTGGCCCGAGATGTACAGGGTGCGTCCGTCGGGAGAAACCGCGGCCTGGCTGTAGCCTCGGGTCGACGGACGGATGAACCGGGCGTGTCCTTCCTGGGCATGGAGTGTTCTCACGTTCGGCGCGAGGGCCAGCAGCATGGCACCGTAAAGCGAGGCACGACCCAGCAACATGATACGAGACGTGAACGGGAAAGACATGAATGGGACTCCTTTCAGCGACTGAGGATCTCTGGCAGGGCTAGCGAAATGGAAGCCTAACCGCGCGCGGACGCCCCTGAGGCCTATTCCTCGCCTCCTGGCGCGGGGGACCTAGGCGCCGCAAGTACTTCAGCCACCATGCCATCGACGTGCGGGCGATTTGACATACGAGGATGAAGGTCGCGGTAGTGTCGCACCGCCGTGATGGCGCCCCGGATTCCCGCCATAGTGCGCTCGCTAATCCGCCCATCGGGCTCGATCGCGATCAGGTCATCGTCCATTCGGGACTCCAGCAGTTCGACAGCATCCTCCACATCGCCCGACCGAGGGTGCTCCAAGAGAGTCAACTGAGTCCTAACGTCTTCGGCTAGCTCTGAAAGCCAGTTGCTCCCCATCCAACCGGCCGTACGCTCCACGCCCGCGTAGAAGCCACTCGCTCCGCCCAGCATGAGACCGAAAACGAGCGCCAGTGAAAGCGGCAGCAACGTTCCCCTACCTTTCGTCGTCACTCCGATCTAGGTAAAAAGCCCGACCTCGAAGAATCGACTCCATTCCTCAGTGTATGAAACGGAGGATGCGGAGATTCGTTTCTTGACTTTCGACCGCTCTCGACGAAAATGATGGTAAGACTTTCGTATACGAGCAGTCACGCGCTCATTGCGAGAATACTCAATCCACCCCGTCCCAGCGGATATGGGGATGAGAGATATGCCGTCGCCACAGCGCTGGCAACCACGAACGCAATCGCACACGTGCTGCAGAGGAGGGACATGGCTCAACCTACGGTCAACCGGACGCTGCTGGAGCTGGAAGCGGAGCGAATCTACCGCGCCATTTTCCAGGAGCGCATACCCGACATCGTCAGGCAACGATTCGTAGCGGCCTCGTCACGATTCAACGCGCGAGCGGACCCCCGTGCGCTGGAAGTCTACTACGCCCTGCTCTCTATCGTCACCGACCTCGAAGCACTCGAAGTCACGGCACGGTACACACGCAAGTTACCGCTCCTCCTCGCAAAGTTTCACATCATGGTTTACCTCGCGGAGACGATTCCACACAACCAATCCCTCTTTGTCAAGAATCACGCAAGCGTCATCGGCGCCTGGTGGGCCTTCTTGAGAGGTGGTGTCCGAACGGTGTTCAAGCTCGGCAAGGGGCTCTGGTTGCTCGCAAGGAAGAAGCATGTGTGACGTTGTGATCGTCGGCGGTGGAGCGTCTGCAATCGCGGCCGCTTTAGCACTCGCAAAACGTGGTGTCAAGTCGATCATGCTTGACGTCGGCTACACTGGGGAGCGAGCCAATCTGGTCAAAGGCAACCTTTATTCCTATCGACGGGAGCACGACACATTCGACCTGATGATTGGTGCGGATTTTCAAGGCTTGGCCAACGTACTGACAGACCGCTCCATGCCGGCAAAACTAACCAGCCCACATATGGCCTATGTAACACGAAACGCACACGAGGTGTCACCCATTCAGGAACGGGACTTCACCGCAATACAGAGCTTTGCCAGGGGCGGGCTGGCGAACGCGTGGGGCGCTGGCCTCTACCGCTTTACCGACGAAGATCTCGCGCGCTTTCCAATTGCCGCGCGCGACCTGGATCCCCACTTCGATGAACTCACTCAGGAAATAGGCATCATCGGTACCAACGACGACCTCACTCCTTTCTTTGGCTCAACGGATTATCTCCAGCCCGCAATTGAGCTCTCGCACAACGCCTCGCGGCTCCATCGCAATTACATCCGTAGCCGGGAACGGCTACGGGGAGAACTCTATATCGGCCACTCCCGAACGGGCGTGCTGACCCAGCCGAAGAATGCAAGGCCGGCCCTCGATTATTCGAACTTAGAGTTTTGGTAGGAGCAGCCCAGTATCTATTCGCCACAGATGACGCTGGACAAGCTCACCGCTGCGGGTGACGTAGACTACCGGGCTGGTATGTTGGCTCGGCGCTACACGGAAACCGCGTCCGGCGTACGTGTAGAGGGTACCCGAATCGGTCCGGACATTCCTTTCGCGATCGAAGGGAAGAAGCTCGTGCTCGCTGCGGGCGCTATCGGCACGACGAAAATCGTGTTGCGCTCCTTCGAGGATTACGCGACTCGGTTACGGCTACTCGAGAACCCGGCTGTGCAAGTGCCCCTCGTTTTGCCGTCGTCCATTGGTGCACGCCTAAATTCGACGGCCTTCGGCCTAGTACAGTTGAACCTCGTCTGGCGTTCCAAAACCTATGGCGCCCTCCTTCAGGGTAGTATCATGGAAGTGACGTCGCCTATGCGCGCCGAGTTTTTTACGCACCTGCCCTTCTCGGCTCCTGCCAACCTTGGGCTGATCCGCAATCTCCTCCCAGGAATGCTGGTGATGCAGATGTTTTGGCCGGGCGCCGCTCAAGAACCCGCTCGGATTTCTCTGCAGGCCAGCGGCCACCTTCGAATCGAGGGATGCCCGAATCAAATCGATTTGAAGAAGACCGCGCCCCTAGTACGGCACCTCCGCCGCATCGGCGCTTGGACACACCCGACGCTCATGTCTCGCGTGCCGACGGGACACGCCATCCATTATGCCGGCACACTCCCGATGCGCCTGGAGCCAGACCGTTATGAGTGCGACCCCACTGGTCGACTCCACGGAAGCCAGAACGTCTTCATCGGCGATTCGGCTTCGTTCTCAGCCCTGCCGGCCAAGAACATGTCGTTTGCCATGATGGCGAATGCAATGCGGATTGCGGCGCACATCAGCCGAGAGCCGAGTACTCACCAGTGAAAACAGTCCTCGTTACCGGGGCGAGCGGTCTTATCGCCCAGCACCTTGCACAGGTGCTAACCAAGGAAGGCTTCCGCGTGCTGGGGATCTCGAGGGGTGGCGCGATGACCGACGGCTTCGCAGCCGTATATCGAGCGGCGTTACTGGATTCCCTCGATCGCGCGCTCGACGGCGAGCCGGTCGACATCGTGGTTCACTGTGCGAATCATGCAGGCAAGGGCGAGTACCGGGTCAACGTCGACGGAACGGGCCGTTGGCTAAAAGAGGCCGACGCGATGGGGGTTGGGCTACAGATCTTCCTGAGTAGCCTGGCGGCGGCTCCCGACGCACTATCGGCCTACGGACGCGCAAAGTACGACCTCGAGCAGCAGTTCATCGCGAAGGGCCACGTCGTCTTTCGTCTCGGGCTCGTGGTCGGAAATGGGGGCATGTTCCTCAAGATCCGCCGGTCGCTCGAAAGGCTCCCGGTGGTCCCGCTCCTTGACGGCGGCCGATCACCCGTCTACGTAATCGGCATCGATCGCCTCTGCGACCTGATCCGGGATTGCATCGTCAGCGACTGTGCCGGCCGGCGGGGCCGGATCTGCCACGTGCACCAGCCGACGCCCCATTCCCTGCGTGAGTTGATGCACTGTATTCGGCGAGCGTATCGCTACTCCCGCCTGTTCGTTCCCGTTCCCTCCCTGCCGGTCGTTTGGGCGCTCTCGCTGGCGGAGCGGGTCCCGGGAATGAATCTACCAGTCACCAGTACGCACCTCCGTGGCATGCGCCAGAGCCGGAACCGTACTCACCCATCCGATTTCCTCGATTTCGGGTACACCGAAGAATCGCTGGAGGGCCTGGTGGAGCGAGTGGCGCGTGTCGAGATCCCGGAGTGATCCTCAGAAGCGGAGCTTGACCAGCCGAAATCCGCCTTCGGCAACGATGGTATTCGCCGATATCGTGCCAGCGAGTCGCTGTCGTCGAGTCGATGCCGCTCGTGCGGGTCAACACGAACTCGATGTCATGTTTGCGAGCGATGGCCCGCCGTTGCTCGGCACTCGTTTCGGCGCGAAGAAACCTCTTGAGATCGCCGTAACGTCCGAGCAACCCACCGTCGGCAGGATTGACGTGTGGGAGATGCAGGGCCAACACCGCGACATCATGTACGGCGGGTAAGAGGAGGCTCAGCTTGGGATCGGCAGCGATGACAGGCCGGTCGTCGATCGTGGAGCTCAGGAGATTCTCGAGCCCATCGAGCTCCCACAACGACTGCCGCTGCCTTTCGCTCTCCCACTTGGCCTCCCGCAGCAAGTTTCCATGAAGCGCCCCCCCCAAAAGAATAGCCGCAGTCACCCGCGTTCACGGTCACTGTCCTCCTTCGGCGGCGATGCTTGGAAAAGCTGCGGGTACGCCCGCGCTGCCCTAGTCAGCGGCGCCGAGCGTATCGGTGCTCCATGACTAAGGGCTGCCGATGACGGAGTCAACGGCTCGCATCGACCCGGCCGGCCGCGAGAAGGTTCGGGGCCCTTCAGCGCTACACCAGAACCCCCCCAAGAAGACACCGGGTTGTGTGAGAGCACGGCGAGCAAGCGGCTTCTGAATCGCCTACCTTGCCGAATAGAAATGGAGCGGGAGCACCCGCCTTTTTGGGGCTCGCCATCGGATTAACACACCAGTGGGAGTGCCGTTACCCATGCGCTATTGGACACTGACCGCTTCCCTGTTGTTCGGATGGATCCTCGCGGCCGCGTGGCTCGTACCCGAGATCATTGAAGGCGCGTACTACGGGCGCAGCATCGACCTCGTCAATGGGATCATTTCCGGGCGGGGCGAGCATCCCTTGGACGAATACCTGCGCACGTGAGCCCGAGTAGCCTGGCTTCTCACGATCGCGTTCGCGATCGGCAGTCTCGTGCTGCACACGGCGTGGCGTTTCCGTGTTTACCTCGGCGCAGTCGCTACCCGTCACATACGGCTATGGACGGCCGAGTCCATGCGGCCGGCCGAGATGGTTCTCCTTGCTCTGTGGTTCGGGCTCGTTACGGGGAACAGCCGAGGCCGCGTACATACTGGTCAGGCGGTGGATCGATTATCTGGGGGACGCAATCCCGTGGCGGTACTCGTTGGACGTCGTCTGGATGGCGCCCCTAGCACTTACCTGTATTTTCGCCCTGGTGGCGGCTCTCCTCTTGATGGGTGGACTCGTTTGGCGAGGAGTCCTGACCGTCCGCATCTTGACGTTCGCGCTCTGTGTCCTCGCCGGCTACATCTTGCCGAGGTCGTTAGGACTGGGGATCCACCCGCTCGCAGCACTCACGCTGGCCACGGCTCTGGCACTTCAAGCGGCTCGCTTCGCGGCTAACAACCCGCTGCGTTTTCGATCCATCGTACTTCGCAGCACGCCGTCGGTCCTCGGCTTGATCGTCGTGGCCGGCCTCGCCATTCACGCGGTCCCTTGGCTCGTCGAGCGTCGCCCCAGCCTACGAGCCTCGCGCCCGGGGATGCCAAATGTCCTCTTGATCATTCTGGATACGGCCCGGGCCGCGAGCCTCAGCGTCTACGGCTATGCCCGGCCGACGACGCCCAAGCTCGAGAGTTGGGCCAAAGATGCGGTCGTGTTCGATCGGGCCATCGCGACCTCACCGTGGACACTTCCTACCCATGCTGCGGTTTTTACTGGACGGTATCACCACGAGATATCCGCCGACTGGGGCACGCCACTAGACGAAACCCACCCGACGTTGGCCGAAGTCCTCGCGTCCAGTGGGTTTGAAACCGCCGGCTTCGTGGCCAATTACGGTTTTACCAGGAAGGCGACGGGCCTCCACCGTGGCTTCGAATACTATCGAGACGAGCTGTCTTGGCCGACGTGGATCATGAAGAACTCGTGGGCGGCCCGAGAGCTGGCCGAACAGGTTCGAGAACTCTTGGGCAATCGGAGGGCGCTCGACCGCAAGCCTGCCACCCAGGTGAACGAAGAGTTCTTGAACTGGCTGCCCGATAGGGAGGAAAGACCCTTCTTCGTTTTCCTCAACTACTTCGATGCCCACGACCCGTACGAATCTCAACAGCCCTTCAACACGATGTTCACTTCTCTGCCCCCCAAATACTGGATCTCTTGGCGGTTGAAGTACACCGAGGAGGAGATGGAGGAGTTCCGGACCGCCTACGACGTCGCCATCGCCTACCTCGATCATCAACTCGGAACGCTCTTCGAAGAGCTCGACGAACGTGGTCTACTCGACAGCACGCTCGTCATTGTCACCGGAGACCACGGTGAGCAGTTCGGGGAACCCGTGATCGACCTCGTGTACCACGGGAATAGCCTCTACATGCCATTGATCCACGTACCACTGATCGCCTCCTTTCCTCGGGGCGGCGTACCCGGTGGCAAGCAGGTCCAAGAGACGGTGTCGTTACGCAACATCCCGGCGACCGTACTCGACCTGCTCGGCCTCGACAACTCGGTCGGATTCCCCGGTACCTCTCTTCGTCGATGCTGGGACCGCTCGCCGTCAGCCGAGCCTCTCGCGGGAGATACCGCGCTATCCGCAGTGACAGACGGCCCTGCCATGCCATGGCATCCCGTTTACAACGGCCCGATGAAATCTCTGGTCGTGGGTTCCAGGGCACTATATACTGAACGGGGACGGAACGGATGAACTGTACGACCTCGACCGCGACCCATGGGAGCGGCACGACCTGAGCGCGGACGACGGCGCCGCTGCGGAGCTGGGACGACTGAGAATAGCCCTCGAGGCAATGATCGAGGGCACCACGAAATCGGCCGCCTCGCCAACGGTTGGCTCGTCCAAGTAATCGAGCGGGTGCCGTCACCAGCTGGCGTGTCGCGCGCGCCGTAATCCCCTCGAACGAGAATGGCCCCTTCCCGCAACACGGGAGCGGCGTACGGCTGGGCAGCTAAATGAGATCGTTGGCTGATCGACTCTGACGAAAGCCGCCAAGCTCACCATCGCGGCGGTCCTCGCGGCCGGCGGCCTCGCGTTCGGCGTCGCCGTCTGGGGAGTAGCGCGCAGCCCGGTCGAGCCTCCTCGGGCATCGCGACTCGTCAACGACGTCACCCACCTCAACCCGATCGCGGTCGATCGGATCATTACACCCACGACGACCGTGGAGATCGTCGAAGCGGTCCGGAGTCACCCCGGTCCGATCGCCATCGGAGGCGGCCGTTACAGCATGGGCGGCCAGACTGCCACCGAGGGAGCACTCCATATCGACATGCGCGGCTTCAACCGCATCGTCCAGTTCTCGCCGGAGCGGAAGACCATAACCGTTCAGGCCGGGACCCGCTGGCGCCAGATCCAGGAACGCATCGATCCGGCGGATCTCTCGGTCAAGATCATGCAGTCGTACGCCGACTTCACCGTCGGCGGCGCCCTCTCAGTGAACGCCCACGGCCGGTACGTCGGGCTCGGGCCCCTCATCAGGTCGGTGCGATCTTTGAAGGTCGTGCTGGCGGACGGTGCCGTGACGGAAGCGAGCCCAACCAACAACCCGGACCTCTTCTACGGCGCCATCGGCGGCTATGGTGGGTTGGGAGTGATTACGGAGGTGACGCTGGATCTGACCGAGAACGTAAGGGTCATGCGCCGGAGTCGGATCATGCCCATCACGGAGTACGGCGCGTACTTCGCGGATAGCGTCGGCCCATCACGCACGGCCGTTTTTCACAACGCGGACATCTACCCAGGCCGTTACGCAACCGTGAACGCGATCACCTATTCGACCACCGACGCTGCGCTCACCGTCGCGCACCGGCTCGTACCGGCAGACCGATCATATCGGCTCAACCGCCTGCTCCTTTGGGTGCGCTCGGCCGCGTCACGTCCGTGGAAAAAATGGAATTCGCCCTCAGGATTGTCGGCGACGTCTTGATACATGCGCACGATTTCGTCTTTGAGGGTCGCTTCGAGTGTGGCTTGGGCGTCTACGGCATCGGCCATCGAGGGTTCCTTTCTAGAGTGCCGGTGTCTTCGTCAAACTCTAGCGCGCGGCACTGGTCCCCGCCACCTGGTTAAACTACACTCAGGGACCTTTCCTTAGACCCCTCAATTCACCCTTTCACCCGCCGCGACTAACAGGGCGCATTGTCGACCTTCGACTGGTCTCGCCCAACCAGTCTATTCGCAGTTGCCGTATGACGAGCACACAAGTCGTCTTTGCCAACAAGGAGGTTGTTAATGAATGCCCAGAGATCGCGCACCATTGACCTCGATCGATTGCGGCCGCCTAACCTTCCGGCCGGCGCCGTGGGCACGGCCATCGCGGGCCTGCTCGGCCTGGTCGTTCTGTGGAGCGCCGTGTTCACGGTCAAGGCCGAGGAAGTCGGAGTCGTCGTGACGTTCGGGAGGTACACCCGAGAGGCGGGCCCAGGGCTTCGCGTCAAGTGGCCTTGGCCGATCCAGGACGTCGTGAAGGTGCCTATCCAGCGTCAGCTAAAGGCGGAGTTCGGGTTCCGCACGGAGAGCGCGGGTGTCACCACGCAGTACACCCAAGGAACCCACCGCGACGAGTCGCTTATGCTAACCGGTGACCTGAACGTCGCCGTGGTCGAGTGGACCACCCAGTTTCGGGTCAACGACCCGTACAAGTACCTCTTCAAGGTACGGAACCTGTTCAACCCCGATCCGGAGAGCCGCGCCCGCACGTTCCGCGATATGAACGAGGCGGTGATGCGCGCGGTGATCGGCGATCGTAGCGTCAACGAGGTGTTGACGGTTGGCCGCCAGGAGGTCGCCACGGAGGTGGAGCTCCGACTGCAGGAGATGGCCGATCAGTACGACACCGGCATCAAGATCGAACAGATCGTGCTCCAGGACGTGAATCCACCCGACCAGGTGAAGCCCGCCTTCAACGAGGTCAATCAGGCGCAGCAGGAAAAGGAACGCATGATCAATGAGGCGCGCGCCGAATACAACAGCGTCGTCCCGCGCGCGCGGGGAGAAGCGCAGCAGACCATCCAGCAGGCCGAGGGGTACGCCACCGACCGAGTCAACCGGTCGCGGGGCGACTCGGAGCTCTTCAAATCCCTGCTGGCGGCCTACCGTCGGGCACCCGAGGTGACCCGGAGGCGCATCTATCTCGAAACCATGCAGGCCGTGTACCCCAAGGTGAAGCAGAAGATCGTGCTGGATTCGGACCTGAAGGGCGTCCTCCCACTCCTACCGCTGGCGCAGGGGGTGAAGCCATGAAACGCCTGATCACAGCCGCAGCGGGGCTGGGCGCCGTGCTCCTCCTGGCCGCTGCTGGCAGCGTGTTATTTGTCGTCAACGAGACCGAGCAGGTCGTCATTACCCAGTTCGGCGAGCCGAAGGGCGACGCGGTCACGAGTCCCGGTCTCAAGCTCAAGCTCCCGTTCATCCAGAAAGCCAACTACTTCGACAAGCGATTCCTCGAATGGGACGGGGATCCGAACCAGGTTCCCACGCGGGACAAGCGGTTCATTCATGTCGATAGCTATGCGCGTTGGCGGATCACGGACCCGCTCAAGTACTTCCAGCGTCTGAGGACCGAGCAGGGAGCGCAGTCCCGGTTGGACGACATTCTGGACGGCGAGACCCGCAACGTCATCGCGAAGCACGACTTAATTGAAGTGGTCCGGAGCAGCAACCGGACGTTCGCCGCAACCGAAGAGACGGGGGGCGGTACGACGGATCGTCAAGAAACGATCGAGAGTGGGCGGCAGGCACTCGCGAGAGAGGTCTTGGAGACCGCGCAAACCCGTACTGGCGACCTGGGTATCGAGATTCTGGATTTTCAGTTCAAGCGGATCAACTACGTTGAGGAAGTGCGAAACGAAGTCTACGCTCGGATGATCACAGAGCGACAGCGGATCGCGCAGCAGTTCCGGTCCGAGGGTGCGGGAGAGGCGGCGCGCATCAACGGCGAGAAGGAGCGGGAGCTCAAGCAGATCACCTCAGAGGCATACCGCCGCGCCCAGGAAATCAAGGGCCGCGCCGATGCCGAGGCGGCTGATGTGTACGCCGCGGCATACAACCGCGACGCTGACTTCTACCGATTTCTCAAAACGATGGAGATCTTCACCGAGACGCTGGGCGGGGAAACCGTGCTGGTCCTGAGCACCGACGGTGAGTTCCTTCGCTACCTGGGCACAACCAAGTAGGGTTCCGGAGGTACATGCCATTCGGGGAGTGATCGGTCCAGCCGCTCACTCCCCGAAATTGTTGTCCCCGTTGGCGCCAGCCCTCGTGCTGGCCGAGCTATGCTTTGGGGTTCGCCCTACCCGTTCTCGGCGATGCGGCGCCGTCGGCGTGCGAGAGGGATGCCACCGAGCCCGGCCAATCCACTTCCAAGGAGTACCATGGTCACCGGCTCGGACACGACTGCGCGGTTCTGACCTCGTACCAGCATCTTCACGCCCGACTGTGGGACGGGCGGCACCGTCCCTGGCCGTACCAATCGCCCTAGCGAGATCCGGGACGTTGCCAGATAATGAAGCAGATCCTCTCTCGATCCCAGAGTCTTTGGGGCCCGGGCGAACCGCCCATCAACCGGACGTGTGGTGCGAGTTGAGGCTCCCCGTTCGTGACTGGAGGTAAGTCTTGAGCCGCGCTCCCTCCGAATCCTCGCGCTCGCGCCGCCGGGTCATCGCGCGGCGCAAATGCACGACCGACGACACCGCGACGAGCGCGAGCACGCAGACCACCGCCACCCACGCCGCCGGCCGCGCCCGGGCGAGACCGAAACCGGATCCCACGAGGGTGAGGGAGCCGGCAACCACTTCTGCGATCGCGAGTGGGGAACGCCCGCCAAGCACGGATTGGGCGTGCTTGCGCATCTTGAGACCGCCGGCCGCGAGGGCCAACAGACCGACTACAAAGAGAAGGATGCCCATTACAATCGTGTCACGGGAAGATTCGTCCCGAGGGCGCGGACCGCCAGTCCCTGTACCGTGGGGCACGGAGGTCGACCGGCCGCCGCTTATTCACCACCACGGCCGGCTTCTGACCCATGTCGCCGCAGCCGCCGCGCTGATGTTGCCGGCGCCGGCGGGAGCCCAGGATTCCTTCGCCGAAGTCAACGGGGCCAGGCTCTACTACGAAGTCGAGGGCACGGGCCACCCGTTGGTCCTGATCCACGGGTGGCCGTTGAGCGCACGCATGTGGGATGACCAGGCGCGCGTTCTCGCTGACCACTACCGAGTCGTCCGCTACGACCGGCGCGGCTTCGGCCGATCACCGGCCAACCCCTGGAACGAGTCCTCTGCCGGGCACGACTTCGAGGATCTCGCGGCGCTGCTGGACCACTTGAGCATCTCCAGCGCACACGTTCTGGGCATGTCGCAGGGAGGATCCGTCGCCACCCGATTCGCACTCGAATACCCACAACGCGTTGATGCCTTGATGCTCCATGGAGCGGGGCTCGAGGGATTCGTCCTTCCGGAGCACGGCCCATTCGCTTCCCTGGAGTCGGTGCGGACGCTCATGGAAGAGGAGGGTATGGACGCGTTCCGCCGCCAGTGGCTCGCACACCCCATCAACTACATACCCGACGGGAAGCCCGAGGCGTCCGCCCGCCTCCGACGGATAGTGGAGGAATACTCCGGCGCCGACATGCTGACCCGGCCGTCATCGAGATCGCGGGAGCGAACTCCCGCAATCCAGCGACTGCACGAGATCCGGGCTCCAACGCTGGTTCTGGTTGGCGGCACCGATCTCCCGTTCTTCCAGATTATTGCCGATGCATTGGCTTTTCTCATTCCGGATGCCGAGAAGGTCGTGGTGCCTGGGGGTGGACACGTCGTCAACATAATCGAGCCCGAGCGATATAACGCCGAGGTGCTTCGGTTTCTGCGGGGGATCGAAGAGCCCCAATGAACCCGTAGGCCCCGTGTGTTCAGGAGGTGGCGAAAATGGTGGAGAAGATCGTTCGAACCGAGAGACTGGAACTCGTCGACCGGCACGATCGCGTTCGCGCCGTGCTCGCCTGTGAGGCCGATTCCGAGGCGCCGTCGCTGGCACTCCTCGATGGTGACGGTCAAACGCGGGTGATCGTCGGAATGTCCTGGAACGATATGCCGCAGATTCAACTGGCCGCGCCTGACGGGACGGCCCGCGTCGCGCTGGTGGTGAGGCCCGAAGGGATGGGTATGGCGGTGCTTGCGGATGGAGAGCAGCACACCAAGACGATCACCCCCGAGGAGTAGGCATCCGTCGCACCGCTTCCGCAGGGCTTGCGGCGAGAAACACCTGCACCGGTTCCAACTAGGTGTTACTGGTTCGACTTTCCGCCACACTTCTCACAGCCACAGATCGACTGCAGGAATTCGTAGGTGTAAATCCCGGTACCATGGCCGTCACTCCAGTCTACGCGCATCGCATAACTCCCCACCAAGCGTACGGCCAGCGGCTTGATATCGTCGCGCACGGTAGTAGGGTCGAGCAGGCGCGCACCTGTCAGCTCGTGACGGCACCCGGCGCACGGACACCGGAGGCGCAGCTCCCGGGCGGGATAGTGACAGACGTGATCGCCGCTCCACGTGATGACGATCTCCGGATCGTGACGATCTATGCGTTCGGGGATTGGATGCTGCACCGAATTCGACCGATCCCGCGCTAGGGGCGCGACGCGGTTACGTCCTCAGAGCCTCGCCGACGGTTTCGAGTAGCTGCTGCGGCGAGAACGGTTTCGGAAGGACGCGAATCGCGGGAGAATGGTCGACAATCCCGATCAGATTGAGCGCTTTGGGGCTCCGACCCGACATCACAATGACCGGAACCTCGGCCGATTGCAGTCGGATCCGCTCGAGCAGCTCGATCCCATTCATTTTCGGCAAGAATGCGTCTAGCAGCATGAGATCGACCTGACCCGCCTCCAAGATCGACAGCGCGCCCTCAGCGTCGGCCGACTCGATGACTTCGTAGCCATTCGATTCGAGCGCGGCTCGCAGCACGTCGCGAATGTCTTGCTCGTCATCTACGACCAGGATCTTGGCCACCAACCATGGTAAGCAAAACCCGGCCAACCTCCTAGGGCCGCCCTGGGGCGTGTGCTGCGGCTCGGGGGAGCCTGTGGTTTCCGGATCCGGCACCCGGGGTTGCGGCTACCTCCGCGCCGACGAGGTGTGGACGTCCGGGGCGGCAGATTTTACTGTGCGACGGACCCTGGAGGAACCGATGACCGACCGCACGGTACTCTAGCCATGCACCATACGGTAAACCGGACGGCCTGGACACTCGCGGGCACGAGCGCCCTGCTGGCCGCCGCATGCGGCGGCGGCGGTCCCGAGATGCGATTCATCGTGCAAACCCCTCGCGAAGCTTACGTCGAGCAGCTGCGCCAGGCGGGGCTGCACACCACCGCGCTGGGGCGTGATTGGATCGCGGTCGCAGAGCAGGTGCTCGCGGATCCCCGGGTGGTGGACGTCCCCCACCACGAGGTCCGATATCTGGATCCGGCCCGGGCCGTCGCGCTGGCCTACCGCGCGCCACTCGAGCGCGGCCAGGAACTCGCCGTCAACATCGACGTCGCCGCGGCTGAGCCCCGCGACCACCGGCTCTTTCTCGACTTGTTCTTTGCGGGAGACACCGCCGCACCCCTCCAGCTGGTCTCGAGCGCCGATTCTGCCGGTTGGAACCTCGACTTCGTCGCGCTCCGCCCAGGCGACTACGTACTTCGAGTGCAGCCCGAGGCGCTCCGGGGAGGCCGCGTAACGGTCACCGTCAGCGCGCGAGGATCTCTCGGGTTTCCTGTCGTTGGTGGAGACCTTGGCATAATGCGAAGCGGGTTCGGCGCCTCCCGGGATGCCGGTCGACGGGAGCACCACGGCGTCGATCTGTTCGCCGCGCGGGGGACTCCGGTGGTCGCCGCCGCAGCCGGTCGGGTGACGCGGGTGGGTAGCCGGGGACGGGGCGGGAACGTCGTGTGGATGCGCGACCGGTACGGGCGCCACTTGTACTACGCCCACCTCGACCGGCAGGCCGTGGCACGGGGAGCGCACGTGCAGCCCGGTGACACCTTGGGATTCGTGGGAAACACCGGCAACGCCCGCACGACTCCGCCACACCTGCATTTCGGGATCTACATGCGGGGTGTCGGTCCGGTGGACCCTTACTATCACCTCTACCAACCGCCGCAATCGCCGCCGGCATTTGCGGGTGACCCCGGCCAGGTCGGCCGGTTGGCCCGGGTCGCAAGAGCCGAAGCACCCGTCCGCGAGACCCCTCACACTTCGTCGACCGTCGTCGCGCGGCTGGCGAAGCAAACACCGGTCGAGCTGCTGGCGGGCACCGGCCAGTGGTACTACGCCCGGCTCCCCAGCGGGGATCAAGGCTACATCGGCCACCGCCACGCCGAGCCACTCGATCCGATCGATGTCGCCGGCATCGCATACTCATCAACCCTCCGCGCGGCGCCATCCCCCGCCGGGATCGAAGTCGATTCACTTCCCGGCGGCGCACCGGTCTCGGTTTTGGGTTGGCACGGTGAGTACGTCCTGGTCCGGAATGCGGGCGGGAGTCAAGGGTGGATTGGTGCGGCGGCGCTGGCCCCCGGGGGCGGCGGGGTGGCCGGCGCTCCCTGAGTACGTGCGAGTCCGGATCGCTCAGTCTAGGTCTCCCCCCGCAACACCAAGCCGCCTAGGGCACGCCCTCCGGCTCGCCAACCAGCCTCGCAAGGTCGGCCCGGACTTGATTCGCTTCCGAAAGCAACTCTGGCTCCGGGTCGAACCGCAACGCGAGATACCGCCGGTAGGCCTCGATCGCGCCGGCCGTATCCCCCGCCAAGGCGGCGAGTCGCCCCTCCTCGCGGTAGAAGGTGGACTCGAACCGGCTGCTCAATCCGAACTCTCTGCGGCGCACGGCGGCCAGAGCGCGCTCGAAGTCACCCGCCGCTCCGTACAGGCTCGCCGCAATTAGATTCATCCACCTGCGTGCGTACTCATGCTGGCTCGGGCCGGTGCGCAGCAGCGAGTCCAGACGTGCGAGCGCCGGCTGCCGATCGGCTGGCCCCGCGACCACGGCTTCCAGCGTGGCGACACATGTGCGACGGAACGCGTGCCAACCCAGGGGGGGCTCATCGTCAGGAAACGCGCGGAGCCACGCAAGCGCACGCGTGGCCCTCTGTCTATTCCCGTTGACTCCATTCCATATCCCGAGGTTACAGTGGTCGCCGATCTGTCTCCGGCGAATCTGAACGTGCGGAGACACCGGCCCACCGACGAGCGGCTCGAGCCGCTGAGCCGACCGCACCGCCAGGGTCTCGTCGGCCCCCCAGAAGAGTGTTCGGGTGATGTGGTTCCAGTGATGGAAATGCAGTGTGTCGTTCAACTCGAACTCCGCCTCGCGTCTTGCGAATTCGAGTGCGGCTCGAGGACGACCCAGATTCAACATCATTGGCGTGAGAATGTTGATGGCAATCGAGGTTTCCTGCCTGGACCCAGAGCGCTCGAGTGCCGTCTTGACCGCGAGCTCGGCGTCGACCAATCCCAGACCCGCCTGTTGAGCCGTGATGCCGGTGCCCCGCAACTCGGCCAGTCGCAGTGAGTCTAGATCACCTCGCCAGACCTCGAGGGCGGCCGAATCGCCGAGCGCCGTTGCAGAGAGCCACTCCCGACTGAGGCGCATGGGGCCCAGCGTGGCGTGATATCGCGCACGCAGCTCGCGCAGTATTGCCGTGTCCCCGATGAATACAGCATGATCGATCAGGTGAGCCATGATCGGTCCGAAGTCCGGATTCAGCTCGAGCGCTCTCTCAAACGCGCCCATCGCCCGATCGAGCGGTTCCGGCAGGCCGACCAGGGTGCCGAAGTGATACATCCTGTCACCCAGGAGGAACCAGCTTTCCCATCGGTCCCGCATCACATCCACTGCGCGTTCAGCATCTGAGATCCACTGGGCGAGTGGGGTGGGATCCGGGTAGTTGGAGCCAACCCAGGCGTCTAGCAGCGTCCGGTCCCGAGGTCCGAGGCGATCGCGGTGCGCCCAGGCGAGCCGGCGCCCTTCAGCGGCGGAGCGGCCAGTTCCCCAGGTAGCGTCAATGGACTGCCAGAGGGCGGCCAGGGCAAACGTGCTGTCGTCTTGAAGCGCCCGGTCGAAGTGCTCGAGCGCTTCAACGTATCGACCGCGCCGGAACTCCGCTTGCCCCTCGAGGTAGGCCTTGAGCGCCGTGAGGGAAGTGCTCGTCAAGTCCGACAGAGTTCGTGCTTCAACGCCCGCACGAAGTGCCAGCAACTGTGCCGTTAGCCGGTCAATGAGGGCGGGGAGGCTGTCGGCCGGCCCTTCGACGTTCGCCCGAGCGGTGACGGATCCGTCAGTCACATCGAGCATTGTGGCGTTCAGCGTCATGTGACTCGCCGTTCCGACGATCCCGCCCTGAAGGAGGTGGGCCGATCCGAGGCCGGAGGCCAGCTCCAGAGCATCGTCTTCCGGCAAGTCCGAGCGTGGCGAACCCACGGCGCGCACCCATGCGCCGATGGCCGTCTGAGGAGCCAGGGCTCGCGGTCCCCCTTCACCGGTCAGCCTGGCGAACAGCAAGTCGACGATTCCCTCACGCAGGTACTGGAGCTCAGGATCCGCCGCCGCCGTTCGGAACGGAAGCACGGTCACAAGGTTCGCATCGAGCTCACGTGCGCCTCGATCCGGCGACCACCACAGCACCGACCCTGCAATGAGGAGCACGGCGGCACCGACGGCGACCGCCACGCGATGTTTCCGCGTTCGAGTCGTTTCGAACCACTGAGCTCCGGTTGGGGTGAATCCGGCACCGGGCGTCGCCTGCGCCTCAAGCTGCGACAGAAGCTCCTCCGCCGTCTGCCATCGGTCAGCCGGCCGTTTCGCCAAGCACTTCATCACCACGGCTTCCAACTCCGCCGACACCCGGTCGCGGTGCTTGCTCACTGGGTCTGCCTGGTCGGTGACGTGCGCGGCCAGCATCCCCTGCGGTGTCGTGGCTGTGAACGGAGTCCGGCCGGTTAGCAGCTCGTACGCCATCACGCCAACGGCGTAGATGTCCGCCCGATGGTCGATGTGGGGATCAGCCGTCGCCTGCTCGGGGGCCATGTAAGCTGGGGTCCCAAGCGTCATCCCTGCGGTGGTGAGTGCCTGCCGCCCGGTCGCTTCGCTCACCGCCTTGGCAACGCCGAAATCGGTCACCAGCGCATGCCGGTCGGACAGCATGACGTTGTCCGGCTTGATATCGCGGTGCACGACGCCCTGGGAATGCGCCTTCGCCAGGGCATCCACCACCTCGCGGAGGATGCGTACTGCCTCCGCTATAGGAAGCTCTGCCTCCCGCGCCAGCTTGTCTCGTAAGGACTCGCCATCGACATACGGCATGACGTAGTAGAGGAAGCCATCGGCATCGCCGGAATCATGCAGCGGGAGGATGTGGGGGTGGGTGAGACGGGCCGCAATATCGATCTCTCGCAGGAAGCGATCGGGACCGAGCACCGCTGCCAGCTCCGGCCGCAGCACCTTCACGGCCACCTTCCGATGGTGCTTCACATCCTCGGCCAGATAGACCGTCGCCATGCCACCTGCACCGAGCTCGCGCTCGATGGCGTAGCGGTCAGCCAGGGCGGCTTTCAGGTGCTCCAACATTCCGCTCATGACGCTAACACACGACTCGCTTGTTTGATGGGCTGCGGCTGGAATGTACGGACTTGCTGACACGTCCCGCTAGCCGCCGACTCGCTCGAAGGAGCGGCTTGTGCAGCATCACAGGATGGAGACTCCTCGAGATGACACGCCAGTGTCGGCTCGGGAATCTAAGGAGGGACGACACCGCGGTCCGCTCGGGAGCCGTCCGGTCCCACGCCGGAGCGCGCCGCTACTCTGCGCCCATCATTGCCCACGAATCAACCTCCAGCGTATGTTCTCGGGAACGTAGAGAGCGATGGCGAAACCGACGAAAACGCGGACGGGCTGGCGACGCGCTCGCTGAATATCAAACAGCGCTCGACCGCAGTCCGAATCGCTTCAACAGTCTCTACGGTGCGGGACGCGCCGCCGAGCTCGCGGGGAGAGCGGATGCTGCAAGCCAGTATTACAAAGCGCTCTTGGACGTGACGGCAGGTGCCGAGAGCCAGAGGGATCGGTTGGAGCACGCAAGCGCCTACCTCGAGGGGGGTCGCAACTCGTCGTAGAGACTGGGGCCGAGGATTGGCCAGCGGCCGTCAGCGCTCCGGGCGCCGACTGACGATAATCTCGCACGCCCGAGTGAGCGCTGGCCTGTCCGCAGCGGCGACAGCCTCCTTCCACGGTTGGCTGGCAACCTCGTCTGGCTCCCCGGCCTGCTCGGCGACGCGCGGCCCATCGTCGAGGAAAATGGTGATGCGAACAGTCTTGAACGATACCGGCTCGCAACGGAGGAAGCTCTGGATGACCTCTCGTTTCCAGGGCTCGCCCTCGTGCTCACGAGGCGTCGCGTGAACGGTCTCTTACCACACCAGGTACGACCCATCGCGTTGCGGACGAATGGCGGCGGTGTCAAGGGAGATTCGGAAGTCGTTGTCTTGGTAGAGCACCTCCCAAAGCCGATCCGATCCCGCCGCCGACCTGACGGGAGCAGCGCGGTCGCAAGCGGTGATCCCAGTCGCCAGCAGCATCGCGCTGAGGCGCCAGACGTTGAGTCGCATGACCGTTGCGGACCCAGTCGCACGCATGGGCCGTCCTTGACGGGGTCGGTGCGGGACCGCAACCTGGGTCCAGGATCGGAAGAGCCAAGACCGCCTGAACAGGGGAGACACCGTGGCGACGATCAGAGTCTATACGACCCCCACGTGACCCTACTGCAAGCGGGCCAAGGAGTGGCTCAAGCAGCGGGGCTGCCAGTTCGATGAACTGGACATTACGAAAGACGTGACCGTTTTGCGAGAGTGGCGCGCCCTTACCGGCGGCGTCGGGGTTCCCGTCATAGCGCATGGTAACGATTTCATCATCGGGTTCAACCCCGAACGGCTGGAGCAATTCGTCGACTGCTGCGAGCACACGTCGAGCGTCGAACAGGAGGAGTAGAGGCAGCCGAAGAGACGCCCTAGATCACCTCACCGCCCTCGGCCAATCGTTGACTCGGCGGTCGGCAGCCGATTCGACCGCCGCGACCACGGCGTCGAGCTCGTCTCGACGGTAGAGCTGTCCCCGAAGCACGACGCTGTTGATCCGGCGCGTGTTGGCGATGTTTTCGCGTGGATCGGCGTCGAGTAAGACCAAATCGGCAATCGTGCCGGGCTCCAATAGTGCCGAGAGTACTCCGTTCTGGGGCGTATGATTGGCCCCCAACTCAGCGACAAGGACCATGTCATGCGCCACGCTCGCATCCTTATGCAGACGGCCGTAGTCGGATTCGTGCTCCCGCTTCTGGCGTGCGCCGGTACGGACCACCAGGGCGCCGCTCCCGCTCCAGAGTATTTCCTGACGGCCGACCAGACTCACAATCGCTTCTCGGCGGCGATCCCGCCGGCGATTAGAGTGCCATCCGGTGCGGTCGTACAAGTCGAGACCCGAGAGGTAACCGACCATCAGCTCACACCGACATCGACGGCCGCCGACCTCGCGACCCTGAGCTTCGATCCGATTCACCCGCTCACCGGACCGGTGTACGTCGAGGAAGCCGAGCCCGGAGATGTGTTAGCGGTAACGATTCACAGCGCCGAGGTCATCGCCTTCGGCTTTGCGGCCATCATCCCGAATTTCGGCTTTCTGGCGGACGAGTTCCCGGAGCCCTACCTGAAGATCTTCCCGCACGAGCCGGGCGCGACCACCGCAAAGCTCACCGATGATATCGATGTTCCGCTGCGGCCGTTTGCCGGAGTGATGGGCGTCGCCCCGGACACCGACTCGATGCTCACCACCATTCCACCGCGCGCCAACGGTGGCAACCTGGACAACCGCCACCTCCAGCCCGGCACAACGGTCTACTTCCCGGTGTTGGTCGAGGGGGGGCTTTTTTCGATCGGAGACACGCACGCCGCTCAGGGCGACGGGGAGGTCTCGGGCACCGGACTCGAAGCCGCGATGCGCATCGTCTACGAAATCAGTGTGATCAAGGGCGGCCGTCAAATACAGGAGCCGCAGTACGAAACCGCGGATTACTACGCGGTCGGAGCGCATGCGACCTCGCTCGAGGCGGCTGCGAAGCAGGCCGTGCGCTACATGATCGATTACCTCATGGCCGAACATGGGCTTTCGCGCCAAGAGGCGTACGTGTTGTGCTCCCTCGCGGGCGACCTCAGGATCGCGGAGGTCGTCGACATGCCCAACTACTGGGTCGCGATGCACATGCCGAAATCGGTGTTCAGCGGCGATTAGCGAGTGGGCGAGTGGGCAAGTGGCAAGTGGTGAGTGGCAAGTGGTGAGTGGCAAGTGGTGAGTGGCAAGTGGTGAGTGGTGAGTGGTGAGTGGTGAGTGGTGAGTGGTGAGTGGTGAGTGGTGAGTGGTGAGTGGTGAGTGGTGAGTGGAAGTAAACGGGGCTACGCTAGCCTTCCAGGTGGCGCAACCCGTAGCTAAGCTGGCAACCGGCTGATCAGCGCCGTGAACGCAACCGAGACCCGATCAAGACGCCGATCACTCCGAGCACGGGGTTGAGCAAAGCGATCCACACCGGCTCCTGAGCGTTTTGCATGGCCTCGAACATCCCCACCGCGCCGGCTCGCGCAGCAGCCGTTGCCTCGGGCGACCCGGTGAACGCTGGGATTGCGGAGACGATCCCGAGCAGCACTACGACAGTGATTAGTGCCTTCGTGGCCGTGGGATTCCTCCCGACCGCAGCGCAGATATACCCGCCGGCAATCCCGGCCAGAATTCCGATCGCGATGCTGAGACCCAACCAGGTCGCCGACATTTCCCAGCTAGCCGGACGAAACGCTCCATCGGCTCCCAACAGGAAATAGGCAACGGAGAACAGGGCGAACACTGACACGGCCATCACAGCGTAGCCAGCGACCACGCCTCCTACGATTCTTCCCATGGACCGAACTCCCCATACTTGACCAGTCCAAGTCGCCAACCTACACCGATGGCGTTCTGGCACACCCACCGCGCACGGGCCTCAGCTTCGGCAACCGCCGCGGTCAGATCCAGGTTGTCGAGTAAGGGCATTCCCATCGCCACGATGGCCAGCTGATGCAATGGAAACGGCACCCCTTCTACCATCGACGGAAGTCGATCGCTAACGCAATCACAACCAAGCACCGCCACGTTGCGCTCTTTGAGCCACCGCGACGCGGATGGGTGGAGGCCGGGGATATTCCCGGCCGGCGCTTGCCCCAGCTCGGCCGCGCGCCGCCACCGTCCCGTTGATATCAACAAGGCGTCTCCGTCACCGATCGACAGTCCCGTCAGACGCTCCCATTCCTCCAAGTCCTCAACGGAGATCACCGCATCCGGCTCCAGGTAGCGCGCGTCCCGCAGTCGAGGAACATCTACGAGAACGGCGCGGGTCACGATTCCCCGCGCCATGGTCTCTACTCCCAACTCGTCCGTTCCCACCGCCGTGACCGCCTCCGCCAAGAAGCCGTTGTACATCCGCCCATCCGCGAAGATGTGCGTCAGCGCGTCGAGATGCGTGAGCGCGAATCCATGGTAGTCGATGGTATAGGTATCGGTCGCGCCGGTCTCGCCCCGCCGAACCGAGTAGCCGATCGCGGTGGCACCCGGTCCGACGGTGTCCACGTCCACGTCCCGTGCAACTGAGATCGCGACACCTGATGTAACGAGCGCCGCAGCGGCGCGGCGCTTGGCGGGTGTAATCAGGTTGAGCGTTCCCAGCTGATCTTCGGCACCCCACCGGCCCCAATTGGACAGCTCGTCCATCCACGCATCAACCTGGGACTTCGGTATGGACACCTCCCCCGCGTTTTGTGCATTCACCGGGAACGAGCCGAGCACCAGCATCAACAACGCGATGAAAGGGCGATCATGTGTGATATACGGCGTCGGGCACGCCTATCGAGAGTAGGTGAATCCGTCGCGTACCGGCGGACATAGGCCGATCCCCACTGACTGACCGACAGACGGGTGGGCGGGGCCTCTCCACTCCTCACTCAGCGGGGAGTGGGGTGGCTGGGCCTCCTCACCGCAAACTCACCCTCGCGGGCGCGGGCGCGCCCTCCGGCCCCCGGTCCCAGTCTTGGGCGCTCGACACGTTCGGCATTCCCCACTGGTGCCCGTTCCAGCCGTCAAACCCGTCCATGCGGAGCACCCAGAAGCCCGTGCGCATGTCGTTCACGACGATGAGGCCGTCGGCGTTGCGAACGTCGACACCAAACCCACCGTTCGATGCGTTTGGTCTGGGATTCGCCCGTCGGAAGGTGCCCCAGCCTTGGATGGCGTGCGGGCCGTCGTACGTATCCCAATATCCAACCGTATACGGATTCGTCGGGTCCATCAAATTGATCACGTACATACCGTCCTCGTACGCCGCGACGAACGCGTAGGGCCACCGTATCTCGGCGTTGTGTCCCTTGTTCTTCCAGTCGGGCGTCCAGGCACCAATCGAGCGCGAGATGTTCTTGACCTCACCCGTGAACGCCGGCTTCAAGTCGAACGTCCTGAACGGACCCAATTCTAGCGCAGACCACGTGAGGCCATACCGACCGTCGGGCGAGGCAACGAACGTGTGGCCTCCCGGATTGCCTGCAACGCCCTGCATGGTGACGAGCAGCTCGGGATTGCTGAGATCGGTGATGTCGAATACGTAGTAGCCCCCAAGCGGGGTGATCTCGGGCCCTCCGCCGTAGAACTTGTCCTGGCGGGTGGCCGGATCGTACGCCACGTACATGTCGTGATACCCACCTGGAGCCCCACGGGGCTCGGGGAGGGGAATGCCCGCAATCAACCCGTGGTCAGGGACCCCGGCCACGAACCGATCCATGTCGTAGACGTTTGCACCGTGCGGAGTCGACGGCAACGCGTTGATCGTGGCGAACAGCAAGACGGCGCCGGTCGAGTGCTTGTAGGCGAAGATGTTGTGGAATCCGCCCGGGAGGTCGGGCACGCGAATCCTCCCGACTTCCCGTACGGTCGCCGGGTCGGGCAGGCCCGTGACGTCGAATACCACGGCACCGACGTCCGCGTCCGGCCCGCTCCGACCGAACTGTACAGACTGCACGTCGTAGTACCGGTCGTTCACCTTGAAATATTTGTTGTCGAGGGTCCCCGGACCCTGATGAAGCTCCGCGTTCTCGATCTGCCAGCGCCAAATCACCTTGGCCTCCGACGGATTCGCCACGCTCACGATGTTGAGCCCCATGTCGGTCATCGTGGAGACATACGCGTACGGCCGGGACACTTCCTGCTCCAGCTCGATATCCGACCCGGTGAATGGCCCGCCCGTGGGG
Source organism: Gemmatimonadales bacterium (assembly GCA_965249575.1). Lineage (GTDB taxonomy): Bacteria > Gemmatimonadota > Gemmatimonadetes > Gemmatimonadales > GWC2-71-9. The sequence continues at coordinate 1,375,542 of OZ252244.1, forward strand.
ATGTGGGACAGCACGTGCACGTTGGGGCTGCTTTGCCTACCCGGAGGGTGCTGAGCAACCATCGGTGAGGCGAGGAACATCACGAGGGCGACTAGGAAGAGTGAGCGCATGCGATACTCCCAGAGCTATCGGGTGTCAGGTGTCGGCTGTCAGGTATCGGGGCATAGGCTCTGGCACCCGGCACCTGGCACCTACCTGGCCTAGCGCCCCGACGCCTAGCCCCTAAACAGGTAACTCAGCTTGACGAAGAATCCATCGGCGGTGCGTTCAAGATCGCGAAACCGAAACGCATCCCTCTCGGTCAAGGACGAGCCATACCCTACAAAGAGTACCGTGCCGGGATTGGGCCGAAAAGAGAACAGCCAGTCATAGCGGACTCCGTTGCTGACCTCTCGCGTCGTGAGCACGTAATCACCGATACCCGAGTCGAAGCGGAGTATTGGAGCCTCGGTGACGGGGTCTCGCAGGGCGTCTTGAATCTCGGCGGTGTACTCGCCGACGAACCTCACGAAAATCGAGCGAGAGAGCTGGTACTCCACTTTGAGACGAGGGATTCTCGAGGTCGAGAGATTGGTCCCGTCGCGTCGCCTGTCCAGGATGAGCTGGGTGAACCGAGGATTGATGCGCAGCTTATCGGTAGGGCGCCAGGTCAGCTCCGCGGTCACGCGAAGGAGATTGACCTTCGTCGCCTCGATATACCCGACGTCGTGGAGCCGGTTCACCGCCAGCGAGGCCGAGAAACGCCCGAATTCTGGCGTGTTGAACCTGCTGGTGACGCCGACGCCGTCATTGGCGCGCGGTGGCAACGGAAACGGAATCGTGTCGGTGGCAGACCCCACCAGCCGCTGGATCGCGTAGTCGGCGTACCGTGCCGGGTCCCAATCATTGGTTTCCCAGTTCACCGAGATCCGCCCCCTCCAGCCGCCTTTCAACGTGAAGTTGTTGATGAAAAACGTTCGACTCTCCAGCGGGGGATCCGCATTCCAGAAGCCCCGATAGAGCCAATTGCCCGACAGCCGCACCGACGTGGTCCAGCTCTCGACCGTAGCACCGGGCTTGCCGAACCAGGTGACGCCGTTGGTTAGGCTCGCCTGCACGACGTTCGTCCGGGGAACGAATCCGCTCTGCGTCTCGAAATCGGGATGGAACCCCGCCACCCGATAGTTCATCCCGAATTGACGGCCCGCCCGGTTGAATGCCACCTCCCAGAGCGGCGCCCTGGTCGTGACCCCAGCGGTGCGGGTGATGCTTCCGCCGCCCTGAAGCTGAAGCGAATACAGCTTGCCGAGCACTACCCGAACGTCGGCCGCTGCCACGCGGTTGTAGTTGTTCCCATCGATCTTGTCGGTGTAGAGGAGCCCCGCCCAGGACCGGCTGCCGAGGTCCCGGCGAAGCCGCAACAAGTTGAAGATTGGATAATCGGTCTCATCGGCCGAGGTGAGCTTGCCGTCGACCGCCGACAGCAGCCCTACGTTCCAGTTACCAACCTTGCCACCGACCTTCACACCACCGACCGGCTCGACGATCTGTCGGGTATGGATCAACCGGTTCGGCGTGTCGAACTGTTCGGCGCCCTCGAGGAAGAAGGGCCGCTTTTCCGGAAAGAAGAACGCGAAGCGCTGGTTCCCGGAGACCTGACCCACGTCGGCCTCCACCTGCGAGAAGTCGGGATTGACCGTGCCGTTGAGGGTGAGGTTCGGCGTCACACCCCAGCGAACGTTCCCGCCGAGCTCGGGATCGGGGTCCTGGTATTCCCACGCGCCGCCCACCAATGCCGGCTCGCCGTCCATGCGGGCGGTGAAGACCGGGTTGATGTCGAGAATCAACGCACGGGTGAACCCGGTGAGTCCACTGAACGTGCCGGACTGGCTCAAGAACGACGCGTTGGCCTTGCGCGCGGGGGTCCAGGTCTGCTGATGGCCGGAGTACTGCACCTGGCGAACAATGTTGATCCCCCAGTCCTGCGTGTCGGTGGACTGAAATCGAATGCTCTTGAAGGGAATTTTGACCTCGATCTCGTACCCGTTCTCCGTGATCCGTCCCTTGGAGTCGAACACGAAGTCCTGGCTCAGATCCACATCGGGAATGCCCCCGGTGGTTGGCAAGAAACGGGACCCGCCTTGCCGGATCTGAACGCCCTCGCTCCGGGTTCCGTCCGCCTGCGCGCCGAGTGGATTGACGGCAAACACCAGCGCGCGCCGTCGGTCGTTGAACGTATCGAGGAGAATCTGGACGTAGTCGTCGCTGCCGATCTTGTCCCGATCGGCAAGTGTCGCGCGCACGGCACCCGGTGGCGCGAACGCCCGGATACCAAAGTAGATCGCGTCCGCCCCGTACCAGACGAGGACGTCGGTCGAGTCGTCCGCTGGCAAGCCATCTTGCGGGTTGTACTGCGAGAAACCGGTGAGATGCGCCGCGGCCCCCCACGCCGCCTCGTCGAGCACGCCGTTCACCACCACCGCCGCCTCGTGCCGCGGCAACGGCACCGCCAGCTGGCCCGACCGACCCGAGAACACCGCACCCGCACCGATCCCGGCCGCGCCGGTGGCCGCGAGGGACGGCCCGTTCGTGGGCGCCGCGACCGCCGGCTGCTGCGGCGCGACCCGCTCCGCCCGCGCCGGCGGCGCCCCGTCCACGTACATCACCGGACACGCCCGCACCTGCCCCCGCCGCCGCACCACCACCCGCCCCGCCCGTCCGTCCGCCAACGCCCGCTGCGCGTCCCGATACGCCCGCCCCCCCCACTCCCCCGCCCACACTGCACACAAATCCGTGTAGCCCGCCTCCCCCGGCACCCGTGTCAGCAACACCGCCGCCTCCCCGCCCCCCCACACCGCGTCCTGCGCCGCCGCCCGCGCCGGCCCAAACCCCCAGTACCACACCGCCACCCCCCGATACCACGCCGGCCGCAACCGCCGCCCCGCCGGATCGTGCTCCAACGTGCTCCCCGCCGGCACCACCACCGCCAGCACCATCTGCCCCGTCCCCACCACCCGCACCTGCCCCCGCCGCGCCAACGCCCGAATCACCGCCGCACTGCGCACCGCCACCGGCTCCACCCCCCCCGCCACCACCTCCACCTCGTACACCCGCCGCACCACGCTGTAGCCCCCCACCCCCGGAATCGTCGAGAAGACCTCCCCTCCCCCCCGCACCCGGTACAACGTCCCCGCCTGCGGCTCCGTCCGCCCCAAATCGTACCACTGCACCGCCCGCCCCTTGTACCACCCGTCCCGCAACGGATAGTGCGTCGCAAACGCCTCCCCCAACTGCTCCACCGCGCTCCGCTCCACGGGTGACAACGGCTCGCCAGCCAGCACGTCGCCCTGGACTCCGTGGGCAGCCGAGACGGCCGACCAACACAAGACGATCGAGAGCAATAGGGTCTTCAACTGAAGCCTAGAGTGTGTGGGAGCTGTTTCTGCGGAACATGCTACTGGAAGAATAGGCCCGACCGGCTCGCCAGTCGAGGACCGGGGTACCTTAGGTATCACCGTCTCGCCAGCGTCGCGGGCCGAGCACAACAAAAGGGATACTGAGCGGCACCAGCAACAACGCCGACCCCCAGCCCGTGATGCCGATCTGCCGCGCGTCACCCAGTGCCCAAACGCCCCACGCGATTGCGGCGAAGAAGAGGATGTAGATCGGCGTCATCAGCCGCCGATAGGTCAGCGACGGATGTCGCCACGGAGCGAAAAACAGGATGGACGCCAAAGAGGCGCCGAGTATGACGAGCCCGAGTAGCGCCTCGCGGGTCTGGCCGTCCACCCAGACGACGACCGAGAGGATCAGCACCCACACGAATCCTCCACTCCACCCCAGCATCCAGCCAAGCCTCTCGCCGCTGCGTGATGCCATCTCGGCTAACCCTAAGAGGACGGGCCCGTGATGCGAGGGCTGGCCGACCAAGGGCATGAATTTTGGGCCAGGCCCGCCAACACACACCGCTCCATACACGCACCGAAAGTGATGTCGAGGAACTGCTCGTTCGTTGAGGGGATGGTACAGGCCCCCTTCTCACCCGCGCATGCTACTACACCGATGGCCACGCTGGCGGCCACGATGGCACGGGTTAGGGTTTTGACGGGTGTTCGCGGCGTCACGTAGCCTCCTTGCCGACGTCGGCGGATATCACTCCTTCGCCGAGACTGGAACTGCTGCCCAGCTGCCCTAGCTCCTCGTACGATATGCTCTCGAGATGTCGTTGGATAGCACGAGGCGGTGATGATCGCCACCCAGTGACATTCGAAACGGTGAGTACAGCAACCGAGGCCCCGCGGTGCGCGGGACCTCAGCGTCCATCGTCGAGTGGCGCCTCGGGCTCACCGAAGCGGTACTACGCCCCAGCGCGGATACTGGTTACCGCCGGTTGAAGCGGTCAACTGCTCGAGCCCCGCCGCCTCGCCGGCCAGGGGCATGATGTAAATCTGACCGGGGGGGGAAATGACGTCCGCTCGAAAAAACGATCTGGGTGCCGTCCGGAGAACAGTCGGGATCACCGTCTGGTCCAGCATACGTCGTGAGGCGGCGCTGGTTCGTGCCGAATTGATCCATGACCCACACGTCACCCCACGGATCGTCCCGGGATGACACGAACAGGATCTCGCTTCCGTCGGGCGACCACCGCGGCGACCAGTTGTCCGGGAACGTGTTGGTCAGGCGGGTTCCACGCATTCCGTCAGGTGTCGTAAGGTAGATCTGGAGGTCTCCCGGGGATCTGTTCGACGAGAACACGATCTGGGTACCGTCGGGCGACCAGTCGGGCGACCACTCGTGTGCCGTTGTGTTGCTAATGTTCGTTTGGTTCAATCCATCTACGTTCATGACAAAGAGATCGTTGTCTCCATCACGATTGCTTATGAAGGCGATCTGGCTTCCATCAGGCGACCACGTGGGCCAGACATCCATGTCCCCGTTCGTGGTCAGCCGATCCAGGTCCGAGCCGTCGAGGTCCGACGTGTAGATCTCGGCGTTCCCGATGCCGTGACGCACGGTGACAAAGACGATACGCGAACCGTCCGGAGAGATCGCCGCTTGATTGTCGTTAGCGCCCGAGAAGCTCGTGACGTTGCTCTGGGCGGAACCGTCGGGATGCATGATGTACACTTCGGCGTCGGTGTCGCGGTGACTCGTGAACACGATGACTTGTTTCCCAGACACGCCACGCCTACCCAGTGACGGGCTCGCCACCTCGACGCGGTTTGAGCCGACCGGGCCGCTCACGTCGCAGGCGCCTAACAGGGTGCAGAGGAGCAGTGCGGGAATCGCGGATCGCATGAGGTCTCTCCAGGTTGAGATTGGGCAGTGGCTACTCGACCCTTCTGACCTGTACTGCGACAAACCGGGATCGAACCCGCCATCCCACCGGTCGGGGAGTTCGTAGGTGGTACAGCGGCCGGCCCTAACCCATTATTGAACGGCATACGGGCGACCGACCCCCGTACGATCCTTCCGAGGAGACGACGATGTTCGAGCTCATCCCTGTGGTCAGACCTCCCGCGGCGGCGATCGCGTTGTTGATTGTGACTACCCGCCTCGCGTGGGCACAGGGCCGGACGGTGTTATACCCCAGCCGTACGTGGCGCTCATCAACACTCAGGTGATCTGGGGGGGGTGACTGGAACGTGCCGACTAACAGGACGCTGAAGCTAACGAACTTCGCCTACGGGAGGGTTCGAGCTCAACTCGGAGAAACGAAAGACATGCGCATGCATCGCTACACCCTATCCACTCGCACAAACCTGACTCTTGCTCTCCTTACCATCCCAATTGCCCCGCTATGCACGTCGCGTGTTTTGGCACAAGAACACTCGGTGATTCAGCAGTTCATTGGTGCGTGGGAAGGGCATGGCACACTCTTTGGAACTGACGCAACGTTCACCATGAAGTGGGAATGGGTACTCGAGCGACGATTCCTGCATCTGACCTTCAAGAACCAAACGCGCAGCCGCGATGGCACAGAGCGTATTCTCAGAGCACAGGCGTTCTATTTGCCCATAGGAGAAGGACGATTCGAAGGAACCTGGTTTGATTCCCGAGGCATGGTACTGCCGCTACAGGGGAGTGCCGAGCAAACCACGTTGACTACACTTTGGGGAACGCAGGAGACCGAGCGCGGTCGAACCGTGTACCGTCTGCTGAACGAGAGCGAGCTCGAGGTCGAGGATTCTGTTTGGCGTGGCGATCAATTGCATGAGTTCGGTCGTGCGACATACGGGCGCGTGGCGACTGACCCATAGAGGTTGTGGACCCACCACACCAACCGCACGACCAGCCAACGGTGGGGTACGTCACCGATCCAGGCTCGGCACTGGCGAGAAGGCCGAACGGGCGCGCGAAGGTAACTGGCAACGACTCATCCGCCCATCTGGCTCTGTTGCTCCTGTTCATCCCCCTCCTCCTCTTCGTCGTCCCCGAACTCTTCCTCCTTCAGTCGAAACTGCTCGGCCAGCTCAGGGTCGTCCTCGACTCCCAGAACTCGCTTTGCGATATACTCACCCAGCACCGGGCCCGACTTGAACGATTCCGCGGCCCCACCGCCGGCCAGCCACACGTTGGCGAAGTCGGGGTGCTTGTCGATGATGAAGTTGCGATCGACCGTGCTATCGTAGTGACACGCCCGAGTCTCGATGATCGGCGCCCCCAAGAGTCCTGGGAAGTACTGCTCGATGATCTCGCGCGGACGGCGGTGGTATTGCTCGTCAATCCACCGGTCACTGTAGTCGGGATCCTCCTGCGGGCGGCCTCCGGTCCGAACCCTGAAGCCGCGCAGGTCGCTGCTCAGTCCCGGCCACCCCGTACAGCCTGGAACTCCGTAACTCGGCATGTTGGGATGCACGAAGCGGGTGTCCCCGGGTGGAATACCGAAGTAAAAGACGTGACCGATGCTGGTGCGAAGTCGCGTGGACATGAACGTGGGAAACACTTTGGGGAACCACGGCCCGCACGCGAAAACGAAGAGGGACGCTGCGATCGCATCGCCGCCCTCGACTGAAACGGTCTGCAATCGGTCGCCGCTTCGTTCGCCCATCGTGGCTCGTCCCAGAGTGAGTTTCCCGCCTTCGCGGACGAACACCTCCGCGATCGACTCGATGGCCCTCCTCGCCCTGACGACTCCGGCACCGGGCTCATAGAGCGCGGTTCCCACGCCGTCCACGCGAATCCAGGGCCACCGGTGCGCTACCTCCTCCGGTGTGAGAACCTCGTAGGGGATGCCGAGCGAATCCCAGTTCGCCTGCGTGTCCTCGAGGTACGGCTCGCTCTCCTCGCGCATGATGAGATCGCCCGTCTTGTAGAACAGGCGCGGAAGGAGCCGGGTACCATACGTCCCATCCCACTCCTCCCAGCGCGACATGGCCTCTCGCGCCACGCGCGACCACAAGAGGCCATGCGGGCGATCGCCGTACGAGGTGCGTACGCCCCGGGTCTCGCCACCCGAGGTCTGGCGCGAGTTTCCGGGCCCGTAGAGATCGACCACCGTCACGCTTGCGCCGAGCCTCAGCAGGTTCAGGGCCGTCCACATCCCAAACGACCCGGCCCCAATGACCGCGACCTCCGGGGACTGCCGCCGGCGTACTGATGCGCCTGGTGACTCGGTGTTCGGCCGCGCACCGGACGCTGCCGATGCCCCGGTCAACGCGAGGCCCGCCCCGGTCGTTGCGACTCTTAGGAACTCCCTGCGATCGACCGTCATCTCCCACCGCCCCCGCTTTCAGCCCTGCTGGCCCCGGGACCCAAGGGGATCGACTCCATCGACTCCGCTGTGGGCACCAATTCGATGGCACCGGAACGGTAGTTGTTGAGCTCCAAGAGATAGGCGATTACATCCGCGTACGTCCGCGACGGAAGGGTTCCCGGCGCGGTCTCGGGCATGGTCGCCGTCATGCGGGTGTACAGATTCCACACCGTCTGTCGGCGCCACCTCCACTCGAAGTCCCGGCCACGGAACTCGCTCGTCTTGTGGCACCCGCCGCACGCGCTCCGAAACACGGCCTGGCCGCGAGCCGCTTGCTCGGAAGAGTAAAACCCGACAACCGCCTTGGCCCCGGGTGCCGGGGTACCGTCCGCTGGAGCGGCAGACTTGGCGCAACTCGAGGTCAGCGCGAGGGCGGCCGCCGCTAGTGCCGCACGAACCGCTGCACCCGCTTTCCGGTGTTGACTTCCGCCGTGTAGAGATTCCATTGCGAATCCATGGCGGCACTGTGCACCCAGTTGAACTGCCCCGCGCTCCGTCCACCGCGGCCGAACTCTCCCACGACCTGAAGCGATTCGCGCGACAGCATCCAGACTTTCATGTTCGTGCCGTCCGGCACGAACAGCCAGCGCTGTTCCGGGTCGGGTGACAGCACCAGGTCCCACACCGAGCCCATTGCGAGCGTGCGCTTTGCGAGAGAAGCCTCACGCACGAACGACCCATCTCTTCGAAACACCTGGATCCTGTTGTTCACCCGGTCGCCGGCGTAGACGAATCCGTCCCGCGCAATGCGGACGGCGTGCATGGGACTCCGAAACGAGCGAGCGGGCTCCGCGCGGGGATCGTAGGGGGGAAGTGGGTCGTCGGATGGACGCAGGCCGTAAGCACCCCAATGACGCTTGTACGCACCGGTCTCCGCATCGAACACGATGACCCGCCTATTCAAGTATCCGTCCGCTACGTACAGCTCGTGGGTTTCGGGATCGACCGCCACGTTGGTCGCTGAACCGAGGTGCCGCGTGTCGTTACTCCCGTTGGTGACTCCCCATTCGCCAATCGTCAGCAGCCGCTCACCGGTGCGTGAGAACTTCAAGATGACCTGGTCCCCCGTCCCGTTGCTCGCGATCCAAACGTTGTCTTCATGATCGACGTGTAGGCCGTGCTCGCTCCGGGGCCACCGTTTTCCGTTTCGCCAGGCGCGTATGGGCGCACCCCGGTCGTCGTGCTCGACGGAGTCGGGTCCGCCCCAGGCCTGCACCACGTTGCCTGCCTGGTCGAACTCGATGATCGATGGGGCCGGGACGCAGCACTGCGACAGTGGTGGATCCTGGACCGCCCCAGCCTCACGCGCCGTCAGCGTGAGCGGCCGATGTACGATCCAGACGTGGTCCCGGGAATCGACAGCTATACCCGATACCTGCCCGACGATCCAATCGTTGCGCAGGGGCTTGGGCCAGTGCGGGTCGACGCGATAGGCGCCGGGGGTGTCCTGTGCGGCCTGCGCGCGGGCCGTGAACGTGCTCGTCGTGAGAATCAGGAGGAGACCGATCCGGCGGCCCAAGACAGTCACTGCTGTTCCTCTCTTCCGTTTCCATTTCCATCGGCTTGATCACGTTACGGAGCACTCCCAGCCCTTCGATCTCCACATCGATCACGTCCCCTACGCGCACGGCACGGCGCGCTCCTTCCACTCGACCTACCGTGCCGGTGAAGATCAAATCACCCGGCTCCAAAGTGACGTACCGGCTGATGTAGCTCACGAGGTTGGGCGCCTTATTCGCGAGCTCGCTGGTGCGGCCCCGCTGTACCACCTCTCCGTTCATACGGACCACGACCGCGAGGTCGGTGAAATCGACGCCCGTCACGATCGTCGGACCGATCGGCGCCCACGTGTCGGCGCCTTTGGAGATCATCCGCGTGGGATCTTCGACCCCGCGGCGCTCGCCGTACCACGTGTTCTCGCTGAAGTCGTTTCCCACCGTGACGCCGAAGACGTGATCCAGCGCCTCGTCCTCGGGGACGTGTCGCCCCTCCTTGCCAATGACGAGCACCAGCTCCCCTTCGTAGTTGAGATTACCAGCTTCCGGCGACAGCTCTACCGAATCACCCGGGCCGACGATGCTGGTCGGGAACTTGGCAAAGAACCGCGGGTTGGGAATCGGGCCCTCCCGCCCGGCTCCCAGCGTGTTGATGGCCACTCCAATGACCTTGTGGACGTCGGAAGGGTCGATGGGCGCCAGGAGCTGTACCTCGGCAAGGGCGAAGACACGACCCGTGGGCTGGCGGGTCGTTAGCAGGTCGCCGCGCAACTCGGCGATGCTGTCACCACGCAAGATGCCGTACGCGACATTCTCCTCCCTGGAGAATCGCACGTACTTCGTCTGCGCCACCAGCGGAGCGGCGGCGCTCAGGAGCGCCGCCGCGAGCACCACAAGACGAGAAAATCTAGTCATCGCAACCGCTATCCTCACTTGGGTTCATCTGACCGTTTCCCCGGGCAGCGCCAGCGCAACGAGCTCTGCCTCCGCCCCAGTCTGCGCTACGGCAACGACGATGTACTGCTTGCCGTTGTGCATGTACGACATCGGCGCTGTGTTGGTAGTGGCCGGCAGGGCGACCTGTGCTATCTCATTGCCCGTCTGCTTGTCGACGGCGTGAAGCCAGGGGGTCGCCGCGCCGTCCCTCGCCGTAGAACAGCAAGGATTTGGTCGTGACCAGCGTAGCGTGCGACCGCTTCCCGGTCCTGGGCAGGTCCACGCCGCGAACTGCGGGGTGGCTGGTCAAGCTCCTCGGCGTGTCACCGTTCGTAATGCGCCAAGCGTGATCTCCGGTCGTGAGGTCGATGGCCACGATGCTGCCGTACGGCGGCTTCAAAAGCTCGAGCCCCATGGGCCCCCGAATGCCGCCAGGACCCGTCGACACGTAAGAGGCCGTGGATCCTCGCTCCGAACCCGGCACCAGCGAGATCACACTGTGGCCCCGCTCCGTAGCCACGAAGAGCATTCCCGTTTCCGGATCCACCGACGATCCGCCCGGGATGTTCGCCCCTCCGTTGGCACCGGGCACCACGAACGTGCCCTTGGTGCCATCGGCCGCGTGGAGCAGCGACGGGGGCGTGAAGATCGGCCCCATGCGAAACGGTCGCGCCAATTTGACGGCCATGTCGCGGAGCCGAGGGGTGAAGTCGATCAGGTCGTCCTCGGTAATGCCTTGTAGCTCGAATGCCGCAGGCCGAGTCACGTGTGGCTGGGTCGGGGAGATGCGCTCCGTCGGGACGTCGGAGCCGGATACGGGGCGCTCCTCGATGGGCCACACGGGCCGTCCGGATTCTCGGTTGAAGACGTACGCCCACCCCTGCTTGGTGGTCTCGATCACCATCGGCACTTGCTGTCCGTCTACGGTCACATCAACGAGTTTGGGCGCGTTGGGATTGTCCATGTTCCAGACGTCGTGGTGGACCATCTGGAAATGCCACACACGCTCTCCGGTCTCGACATCCAACGCCACCAGGCTCGTACCGTAGAGATTCCGCCCCAGACGCTCACCGCCGTAATAGTCGTTGGTGGGTGTATCGGTCGGAATGAACACCAAACCGCGCTCCGAGTCCGCGGAGAGCGGCGCCCACGAGGACACGTTCCCGGTGTAGGCCCACGAGTCACCTTCCCACGTGTCGTGTCCGAGCTCGCCGGGCTCCGGCACGACGTGGAACGTCCATCGCAGCATGCCGTCTTGGCGTCGTAGCCCCGCACGTGGCCGGGGACGTTCTCCTTCTTGCTCGGGTAGTATCCCCGATCATGCGAGTTCCCGACGACGATCACGCCGTTTACGACGATCGGCGGGGAGGACGCGGTGATGTCGCCGGACGCGAGGACCCCACTATCAGGGTGCACCGGGTAGTCACCCAGGCCCAGGTGAAGGTCGACGATGCCGTTGAGACCAAAACGGGGAATTGGGACCCCGCTTTCCGAGTCCAACGCCACGAGGTAGTAGCCGGGAGTGATCGTAAAGATCACGCCACGCCCATCGACCTCCGCGTAGGCGACACCCTTCCCGTAATCCTTGCGCGTCGATGCCTGCCAGCGCGGGTTCTCTCGCATGCGCCACATCCACAAGGTCTCGCCGGTGGAGGGGTCGATCGCGACTACCACTCGTCGTTGCCCGGCGACGGCATAGAGCCGGTCTCCCACCTTGATCGGCGTCGCGCGATAAATGAAATCGGGCTCGGGACCGTAATTGCTTGCCTTCCACCGCCACGCGATCTCGAGATTCGCCACGTTCGTCGCGTTGATCTGGTCGAGCGGTGCGTATCGGCTACTGCCCTCATCGCCGCCCCAGTAGCGCCAGTCTCCGTTCTCGGTACCGAGGCGCTGTGCCGCAGATGGGGGGGCGGCGCCTCCCAAAAGGAACGCCGCGGCCGCGATCGCCCGCGCTGTTTTCAGCGTCTGGCTCGTCATTGTGGGGGCCCTTCGATCACAATGCGCTCGAGAAGGGCCGGCTCCGCCGGCAAGGCGCGCCTGCCGGACGGCAGACCGTTCAGCTTGAAGATGTATGCCAAAACGGCGGCGTATTCTTCCGGTTTCAAGCTGGAGGGCCGGTCTTCGGGCATGGTGGTCGACATCACGTCGAAAAGCATGCTCACGGGCGCGCCGACCCAGGAGGGGAGAACGCGTTGGTTGAAGTAGTCGCTCGGGTGACACTGGCTGCACGCTTGCTCGTACATGCTCTCGCCCCGCTGCGCCTGCTCGTCCGTATACACACCCTGACGCACGGACATCACGTCATCCGCAGTCTGGCCGGTCGCTGACGTCGCGGCTGCCGCCAAACACGTCGCGGCGGTCACGAGTGGGGCGTATCGCGGCATGAAGGCCTCGGGCCAGTTGGGTTCGAGACTGGATCGAGTGATCTTGTAATACCCTCGATCGCTGCGCTCGGGAAGGGCCCTTGCGGACGTCGCTCAATTTGAGAGGAAACTCACATGTCACCGTCAGGCAACACGACACAGGTCAAGGTCGATAGCGGCACGGGGATGCTTTGGTTCATGGGGTGGTTGTTTACGATAGCCTTTGCGAAGCTCGGCTTTTGGAAGGGGGTGTTGGGTCTCATCATTTGGCCGTACTACCTCGGCGTGCTGCTCCGGTAGAAGCGCGAGGCGACGCCGCACGTGTGAGAAAGCACGGCGCACCCCCTGGTCCACTGAGAGCGTGACGCAGTGAGGTGACTCGCCGGGCGTGCGGAGCCAACCTGACAGGATTAGGGCCTCGGGCCGACACAATCGTTGACCGCTCGTTACCCCTGGGGCGTGATCTCCCCGGAAAGTGACTGCGCGACGATTTTCCCGCTCGTACTACGAACGTGTCGCTCGCCACCTCGTACACATTGTCGGCCGTTTTCGGCAGTCCATACGATGTACGCGTAGTCCCCATCGACCGACTGCTGCTTCATCGCGCACGTGGCACCCGGCTTCGCGAACTCTGCAAGCATCTTCTCGAACAATGGCTTGATGGCACCAACACCGTTCAACGGGCCATCGGGCGTGAACAGTACGGCGTCGGGAGCATGATCAGATAGGATGCCGTCGAGATTGCCCTCACTGAAGGAAGGGATTACCCGCCGGCTACATATACCGCGCCACGGCCATGAGGGCCGTCGCCAGGGCCAAGAGCACCGCGACGACGCGCCCCGCGCTGGCGGAACGCCGGCGCAATTGCTGCACTACCGCGAGCTGAGCGGACCGATCCGACCCCTCCGGCATTTGCGCCGCCGCTTGAGCGAGGGGCCCGGCACGCATCACGGCGGGTCGCATGACGCCGACCCCGACGACGAACGCGATCACTGCGAGCAGCCCACCGACGCCCAGCGCGAGGCCGAGCGGCGACGTCACCCAAGCCCTGTGGGGCCCACCGGACAAACGCCAGTAGAGCCAAAGGCCGGAGAGGATCGTCAGCCCCGCGACGATCGGCATGACGTCCATGAACCGCCGGCGTTGGAGAGCGGCCATGACCTTGGCTCCGTCGGGGCCGACGTCCTGGACCGAGGGAACCAGAAACAGTGCGACGAAGATCAGGGCCCCAGCCCAGAACACGCCGAGCACGATGTGGAGCAAGCGGAGAGTGATAACCAGGAGATCCATGAGTGCTCCTCGACCGCTGTGGTCAGGACGATAACGTGGCCCTACCGCATCACCTTCAACGAGAAGACCAACTGTCCGGATGCCGCGACGACGTCGCCCTCGGTCAGCGTCCCGTCGATGGTCCAATCGCTCACTTTGACCAATGTCGTTCCTGCCATGCTCTGCACCTGCACCTGGGCACCGAGCTCGGTGAGCAGATTCACCAGGCCTTCGGACGACCACGGCCCGGTCATTTTCCACATGAGCACGACATTGTCTTGGGACTGCATCTCCGACGTGAATTCGAGCTCGGCGCGAACCGCGCGTCGCAATCGTGGCTCGAGGACCTTGCGGAACCGCAGGCCAGTGCCCGGTGGCGCTGGCGGCGCACGTCGTGGTTGCGCCGAGGGTGGTGCTCCCTCCGTAACGGCGGCGCCCACCCCGGCATCAGCCGCCACGGCAACTCCCCGTGCAGCCACCTGAGCGTTCGTGCCCGGTGCTTGTTTCGTGTTCGCGATTCGAACGCGCAGCTCGAGGTATCCGTTGAGCGTCCCGTCGGTGACCCACGTGAACCAGAGCGGCCCCTGCTGATCGACGATCTGCGAGCCCGTGCTCCCCGCCACGCGTGGATCACCGATAATCCCGATGGCGTGCCCGTCCGCGTTCACCAGGTGCATCGGCGGTACGCCCCGTCCCCCGACATACTCCCACGAGATTTCCTCATACGGGGCACCCGGTCCCTTGAAGTCGATCGGGCCATAAATATCCGCTCCCCCAAAAAACTCCACGGGCAACCCCACGGCGGTGCCGCGCGAATCCTGGTAGAGTTTCACGCCCCAGGCATCGGTCTCCCGGTTGAGACCGGTGAGCTCCACCTGGATCCTCGCGTTGGGCGATGGGGTCCCAATCGCCACGATGTTCCGGGCGCGGCCGTTCGCTCCAAGCAACAGGAAGTTGCGCCCCGGCACGCCTTGCTCGTCGACCTGCCTGACCATGAGCGTGCCCTCTCCGCGGCGCCACGCCTCGGCGATCAGCATCCCACGCTGGAGCGCCACCCGGCCTAAAGTCTGTGATCCAGTGCCATCTTGATCGATGATCACCCTCGCGTTGAGGAGGCCGGGAGGTGAGGTCAGTTTGGGGCCCTGCGCGGCAGCCGGCATGGTGACCACAGCGGCCAGGCCGGCGCCGAAACTCGCCCTGATGAACTCCCGGAGAATCTCGTGGTGGTTCGTCCATCGTGCCGTCATTGTGTTTCACCTCGTAGTTACGGTGGGGACAACGCAGCGTCTGGACGGAGCGAGCGTGTGGGTCACCTAGCGTCCAGCCGGGCGGGCTCGATCTCCGCGAACAGCCGCCGGAGTGACGTTCGCACTACCGGCCAGCTCGACGTGGTCGGAACGATCATCTCAAAGTGCCCGGACTCCGTCGCTTCGACGATCCGCGCGAGCGTGTCACCGGCCATCACGGCTCGCTTGAAGTACGCCCGACCAACGGGTTCCCACGTCCGGTCGTGCATCCCGACGATCAGGATCTGCGGGACGTCGAGCGGTGCCAGCTGCATCGGCGACGCGTCGCGGTTTCGCTCCGGGTGAGCCACCCATGAGCCGGTCGATGACGTTGCCGCACACACCGCTCGCGTGCAGACCTTCGAGGTCTGGTGCTGGGGCCAGCGCCAGAACGCCGTGGATTGGCAGCGGGTCCTCCACGTAAAGCTCGCTGTCTTCCCGAAGGGCCCTCCGCGCGGCGAGCCACAGCGCAAGGTGTCCACCTGCCGAGTGTCCGCTCGCCACGACCCGTGAGAGGTCGAGATCGTATTCGGCCGCCAGCACCCGCAAATGATCCGCGCCCTGGGCGACATCGTGGAATGTTCCAGGCCAACCCCCACCGACGTTCCCGACGCGGCGATACTCGAGGCTCCACACCGCGTAGCCCGCGTCCGCAATACCCTGCTCCAGGAGTCCGGCGTGGGAGATGTCGTATGCGAGAGCCAGCATCCGCCGTGGAGGAAGATGACGACCGGATGCGGGCCGCGCCTCTCGGGCAGGCGCAGCCTGCCGAATTGCAGGGCGCCGTCCCCGTAGGAAATCCTGTGGTCGGCCGGTGGCGACTCCATGCTCACGACGTCGTCCGCGCTCAGCAAGTCCTGCGCGAGGACACCGGTCGTCGGTATTCCGCCGACGGCCACCAGCACCATGCACCCTGCGGCGAGGTGGCGAAGGGACCGTTCGACGGCGGCGTTGCGGGGGCTGAGCTGGTCCGTCATGGAGGACTAAGTTGGACCGCGGGGTGTCAACCGGCCAGAGAGGTGCTCAATCCGATGAGTGTGCCTTCCTCTCTCAGTCCGCGCATCCATATTTGACTCACTGCGCCCCGTGCTTCCGCGCGCGATCCCAAGGAGCCTACCATGCACCGCATCTTCGTTTTCGCAGCCGCCCTTGCTTTGGTCCCGCGGGTGGCCGCCGCCCAAGACCGCGCTTCCGCCGCGAACTGGGCCGACCGGGTGATGGCCGTTCGCTCGATCGTGCGAGAGACCCCCCAGTGGGCTCCGGATGGCACCCGGATTCTCTTCGCATCCACCCAGGGCGGCGGAGGGCTTTGGACCGTGCCCGCCGAGGGCGGGACTCCCATTCAACTCGCCGCGACCAGCGGGGGCGCGGGCCACTTCCTGCAATCCGGCCAACCCCGGTGGTCGCCGAACGGTGAGTGGATCTCGCTCATCTCCGATCACGCCGGCCAGCCCGAGATCTGGCTCTGGTCGGTGGCCGACGGAAAGGCAACGCGCCTCACGAGTCTCGGCTCGCGGATCAGCTCCTACAGCTGGTCTCCCGATGGCCGCTGGATCGCACTCACGGGCGGGCGGTTCGGCAGCTACGACATCTGGAAGGTGGCCGTTCCCGGCGGAGCAGCCCACCGACTCACCACTGACGCCCGCCCCGATGTGTTCCCCACCTGGACTCCGGACTCGCAGAAGATCCTCTACGCGCGGCTCGACATGCGGTGGATGGATCACGACCTGTTCGAGATCTCGGCCGACGGCTCGAGTCCGCGCTTGGTGCTATCGGACACCGATTTCTTCGACTACCGCGAAGGCTCCGCGTTCGGCGCGTCACCGGTCTCGCCGGATGGAAAGACGGTGCTCTTCCGCTCGCAGCGGAGCGGCTGGATCAACTACTGGGTTCAGCCGCTGGCCGGTGGGACGCCGCGGCCCGTGGCCGCTGAGGAGACCGAGCAAACGGAAGCCATGTGGTCACCGGACGGCCGCCTCATCGCGTACGTCGCCAATCACAACGGGACCACCGAGGTCCGTGTCGCGCCCGCCGGTGGCGGGCCGTCGCGCGCGGTCGTGTCGCCGCCAGTGGGGAGAGTGCGAAGCATCGACTGGTCACCCGACGGCCGGCGGCTCTCCTACACACTGGAGACACCAACCCGCGCCGCGGACCTGTACGCCGTGGCGGTCGAAGGCGGAGAGCCCAGGCGGCTCACCTTTTCCGATCGCGGCGGCCCGCCGGAGCCACAGCTCATCGTGCCCGAGAAAGTGAGCTATCGGACGTTCGACGGCCTGACGATCAACGCGTATCTTTACAAGCCGCGCGGACTGCGGGCCGGTGAACGCGTTCCGGCGATCGTGCTGGCGCACGGGGGGCCTACCGGCCAGTTCAGCGACAACTTCAACCTCCACGCCCAGTTCTTTACCGGGCAGGGGTACGTCATGTTGCTGCCCAATGTCCGGGGCAGCTCCGGATACGGGCGCCAGTTCGAGATGCTGAACAACAAGGACTGGGGGCACGGTGACCTCAAGGACATCGTCGCGGGTGTCGACTACCTCGAGACTCTCCCCTACGTGGATCCGCAGCGGATGGGAATGGAGGGCACGAGCTACGGCGGATTCCTAACGGCCGCCGCGGCCGTCTGGGCGCCGGAGGTCTTCCAGGCAATCGTCTCGATCTCTGGATACCCCAACCGCGTCGAGCTGCGGAAGGATTCCGAGTACCAGCACCTACAGCAGCTCGCGTACGAGTTCGGCCCCTTCGAGGAGAACCAGGACGTCTACTATCGCAACTCGCCGTTCTTCCACGTCATGAGCGCGACGGCGCCGCTGTTCGCGATCTGGGGAGAGGGCCGTTTCCCCGAGTCCGGGCAGACGTACATGTTCGCGAAGGAGCTGGAGCGGCATTACAAGACCGTACGGTACAAGGCCTACCAGGGAGAGACCTTCTACGTTCGCGGTCGGGCGAACGTGAAGCAGATGTTGCTCGACATGCTCGAGTTCTTCGATCAGTACCTGAGGGACGACGTGCGGACGCCTGCAGCGCAGGCGTCGATTGGAACACCCTGATCGCCGAGGGGGGGGCGACGTAGGGAGGACCGAGCCTCGGCACCTCGAGTCCCGGGTCGAGCAGCGGCTGTCTGAGCTCAATGCCGAGCTGCTCAAGTGGATGTTCTTGTTTTGGGTCGGGACAGTGGGAACGCTGGTGGCGTTGCAGAAGTTGTAGCGACGGTGGTCGCGTCGCAGGCGAACGCGAGCGTGAAGGTTGCCGTCTTACACGCTCAATTGGCTCCCCACCAGTTTTCGTAGCGACGTTTGAGGGCATTGGGCTTTGGTTGGGAGGCAACCGTGGCCGGAACGACCGGTCCAAGGGCGTTGTCCTCGACCCAACCGAGCAGGGCTGCATCGAGATCGGGCGCGGACTGGCCGGGCTCGTAAGGGATGACCGGGCACCGTCGCCCCTCGACCATCAGGTACCACATGGCCGGAGTCAACGCCCGCCCACGTTTCGGATCGGCGGCGTGCCCTTCGTAGGAGACGAAGTGAAAGGCTCGGCCGCGGACGTTGAGGTGGCGCTGCTCGGGCTTGAAAGCGGGCACGAAACCTCCGGACGTGGCAACGAAGAACCGGAGATGGCCGGGCGCCAGCAGCGGGACGTTGATACTTGTAGTTTAACACGGGCAACGGTTTTGCGCTGGCTGCTTCCCTTCCCTCCACAGGCGTCTATGCCCTCGGTCCACCGCTTCTTGCCGAGCGGCTCCCCGGAAGCTTGGTTTGGAGCAGTGGGCCTCGGGCCCACCAGCGCTTCGGTACCGCGCGCTTACGACGCCGGGCCGTTCACGAGTTCGTCCTCCAAGGAGGGACGATGCTACCAGCAACTCGAATCGCCGGATTCTTACTCGCCCTCGTGTCGGTCCCGGCTGCAGCGCAGTTTCCCCCCGGGCAACAGGGCAGTCCCAACATGCACGTCCTCTCGCACCTGCCCGTCGGGTCGGACTACCGCCTCGGCGACCTCGACGTCGAGCAGGAGCTTGCGCGGCCGTACGCCTACCTCGCCATGCGGAAGGACTATGCCGGCTTCGCCGTGATCGATCTCGAGGACCTCACCAAGGCTTTCGTCCGCTATCACTGGAAGATCGAGTTCCCCGAGCTGCATCTGGGCGGGGGCGGCCAGGACGTCGAGTACTTCAAGACGCGCGGGCGGTACTACGTCGTGACCGCGATGCAGTTCCAGCAGGGCGGGCCGGATGTGAACCTCGGGGCCGTGGTGACGGACGTGACCAGCCTGCCCGACACCGCAGGTATCATGGAAGTGGGCCGCTTCCTTGTGCCGGACTCCCCCGGCGGGTTCCACAACGTATATCCGTACAAGCACTCGGACGGCCGGGTGCTGTTGTTCGCAACCTCGGGCGGCGGCGGGCGGATCTACGACCTCGACCGTTTCCTCGCGGGCGACCCCGATCAGGGATACGTCGGATTCGTCCCCGTGCCGGTGCCGTCTGACCAGGGACGTATGCGGACCCGGTATCACGATTTCTACGTCGCCTACGATCCGCCCACGCGGCGGGACATCTTCTACGGACCGGGGAGTGGCGGCTACTACGTGTTCGACGTGACCCGTCCGGAGGAGCCCCAGCTACTCACGTCCCTGACGAACATCCCGGGCGTGACGCACAACGGACACACGTTCACCCCCACTCCCGACGGACGCTACATCGTGGCCGAAACCGAGTACCAGTATCAACCGCTCCGGATCTTTGACTTGAAGCCCGGTCTCGACGGCGAGGTCCAGAACATCTCGCGGCCCATCGGCGCGTGGCACGCGAACTGGCAGAACATCGCGCACAATCACGAGGTCCGCTGGCCATACGTGTTTGTCTCCGGGTGGGAGGACGGACTGTACGTCTTCAACATGATGGACCCTGCCAACCCGTACACCGTGGGCTACTACGACACCTTCGACGGCCCGCACGGCATGACGGGCGGCCGGGAGAACGTGTACGTCGTGCCCATGGGTGCGCCGTCGACCAACACGTATGCCGGCAACTGGGGCGTGATCTCGGGGACGTACGGAGTCGACGTCCGGAACGCCGACGGCCTCATCGTGGTGAGCGACATGACCACCGGCTTCTGGGCGATCAGGATGGACGGGTTCGACGGCTGGAACGGCCACCAGTGGGGGATGCCCAACAACTCGAGTGCCCAGGATTGGGACAACGGGCCCGACGGGGCACCGAAGCGCGAGCGCGTGAGCTGACGACGGACAGCTGAGGCACGTCAAGCGGGATGGAGCGACCAGTTCCGTCCGCCGGCAGGTGTGGAACCGCTAGGGCCGGGCGGTTGACAAGCCGCCAGACTCGGCACAACTACTGGTCGTAACTGAACCCGATGTCGTGTCCGTTGCTCTGCATCACCCGAGATACTGCCGCGCTATCCGGCGGCCAACATACACGCCACCCGCAGTTCCCACGATGCTGAGGACGAACGCGGTCATCACACCCACGAGGCTCCCGAGCCACCAACCCAACCACCCCCCCACGATGGCGCCGACAAGTGCCAAGAGTTTCGACATATCCTACAGTCGCGTTGCAGGAAACTCGAGTCGGGAGTAACTGTTACCCATATCCCGCCCTATCTCTTCCCTACTTCCTGACGGTTCATTCAGCCTCAAAGAAAGACCGGATCCGCGCCTCCTCACTTCAATAGACCTCCCAAACGCCCGGCGTGGCGAGTTCCAGGAGATGGCCGTCCGGATCACGAAAGTATAGGCTGCGCCCTGCCCGCTCCCAAGCCACCTCGCTCAGCACCTCGACCCCTTTGCTCTCGAGGGAGGTCCGCCATCCGGCAAGCTCGTCCTCGGCTATTGCGAAAGCAATGTGTCCTGCACCCAGGGCCTCTCCTTGTCCGACGAGGCAGGGTGGGACGTCGCCCCCTGGGCTCTTGCTGGGCACGCGGGCTTTCTCATGGGATACGAGGAGGAGCAGCAGTTTCTCCCCCACCAAGAACCTGCCCACAACTTCGGTCTCGGTTTGGGTCTCCGTGCCCTTCAATCCCAGCACATTCTTGTAGAAGGCGCACGCCCTCGACACATCTTTCACAAAGAGTGCTGTTTCTAACAGACCGTTCAGCTCCGGCATTGGCTCTACCCAATCCCTTCGAGCTTGGGTCCTACGGCGACTCTCCGGGGCACAACCAGCTCGATTTGTGCGGGTCCGCGCTTCGGCTAGGCTCTCTTCTTCTCAAAGAGAATCCTAATAAAGTCGTGTCCTTGTCTTTCTCTTCTGCCGTGATGATCCATCCATTCTTCAGGTAGAAATCGATTGCCTGCTGATTCCCCTTGAATGTCTCAAGGCGGATTGTGGAGCACCCTAGATCCCAAAGCTGGCGCTCCGAATGAGCGAGAAGCTGCGAGCCAAGCCCTCTACGATGTAGCGATACGTCAACCATCATGAGGTGTATCAGATCTTCGAAGTAGATGGTAAAGGCGGCTATCTCCTCATCCTTCAGCAGTAGATCGCAATTCTCCATGTGTTTCTGGAGTTCCTTATCGGCTTCACCGCTATTGATGTACCAATCGACGCTTTCATCCCCAAGAAAGCCGCGATAGCACTGGTCGATGGTTCTCCTTGCGATCTGCTGCATTCTAGGCAGGTCACCTGGCCCTGCCTTGCAAATCTGAATCCCGTTCATACGGCCTCAGTCATCGTCGCCGTAGCGAAGCAGCGCGTTCCCGAGCCCGGCCAGGTAGATCATTTCTCCGTCCGGGCTCTTCTTTTGCGTGGACCTGGCATCTCAAGGGGCTCGCCGCCAGAGAGTCGGCGTCCTCACCGCGCACCGCTTGGCAACGCAAACACAAACACCACCGGCGCTCCCTCGTTGCTAAAGTTCCCCGACGCCTGGCCTGAAGTCGTGGCGATGTACTGACGCCCATCGACCGAGTAGGTGACGATCCCGCCACCAATGGGCCCTCCCGTGTTGAAGCGGTAGAGCTCGCCGCCGGTTCGTGCGTCGAACACGATGAGATCACCGTCGAGCGCGACCAGTGAATTGGTGTAGAGATTCGGGCCGGGTCGAAGATGCGCCGGGAAATCGGGAGCCGGGTTGGTGACGGCGACGTAGAGTTCCTCGCGCTCCACGTCCAGCGCCAGGGGCGTCCAGACGGCCCCGCCGCCAAGCGGGATGCCTTCGGGGTTGGGCCATGCTTGCCCTCCTTCTTCGCTCGCGCCCAGTACGGTCTTGAACTTCCAGACCGGTTGGCCATCCTCTAATCGGAAGGCGCCCACCCAGCCCGAGATGTTGTTCTCGCTCCCGGCGGGGCCGATGAGCACGAGATCTTCGTAGATCATCGGCGGCATGGTGATCGTTTCACCCAACACCGGCTCGGCAACGTGGCTCGCCCAGAGGAGCCGGCCGTCCGTGGCGTCGAGTGCGAGGAGGTATCCGTCGGCGGTACCGCGAACGACGCGCCCGTCCTTGATCGCGACTCCTCGATTGTTGGGCCACGGCTCTGCGTCGCGCGGCTCCCATTCGTGCCGCCAGAGGGCGCGACAAGTCGCCGCATCCAGTGCAGCCGTCAGGCGTGTCGTCGAGACGTACATGACGCCGCGGTAGACGATGGGGCCGGCCTGAAACGTGTGGTCCCCACCTAGCTGGAAGGCGCAGACAGCGGTGAGCTGGTTCGCGTTCCCACGACGAATCTGCTCCAGCTCGACGTAGCGGCGACCGCTGTAGTCATGGGTGTGATACAGCCAGTCCACCGCGTTCGTGTGGGCGGCGGTGAGCTCGCTCTGCGTAGGGCCGCTGCCGGACGCCTCCAGCCCGCGATCGCCCTTGATGAACCGGGGAGCCGGAGTCGAATCCGTCTCGGCGACCTGACCGTGAGCCTCCAAGCGGATGGCGGCCAGCACCTCCGCGTTGGCCGAGAGCGCTCGCTCCCCGACACGGTATCCATTTCGCTGCAGAACGTAGGCGAGGACGTCGATGTAGTCGTCTTCGGACAGTGCACCACGACCGTCCCGGGGCATCGTCGTGCGGAGAATGTAGAACAGATCATCCAACGACCGCTCCGCCCTCCCCCACACACGAACGAAATCCGGTCCCTTGAGCGGAGGCGCCGTGCCGTCATCCATCTCCACGCCGTGGCATACCGCGCAACGCTCGCGATACAACGCGCGCCCGGCCGAAGCCTGGGCAGCCGTGAACAAGGCCTCGGTGCTGCGAGCGTCGGCCACTTGGGCTGGAGCAGGAAGCGGACCCGCGATCAGCAATACGGCTACCAGCGTCCACGCCCCGCGGAACGGACGGGTGGGAAGATGGCAAGACAGGGTCGGAACCGAGCGATCGTGCATCATTCCTCCGAATGGAGCGGCTGCCGCAGCGCCTTGTTCGGAGGGGGCGCTGCCCTCAAAGCAGGACGGGGGATCCGCGCCTCCTCACTTCAATAGACCTCCCAAACGCACGGTGTGGCGACGTCTTGGAGATGGCACGCACCCCAAACGATACGCCTGCGCACTTTTGCTAGATAGGAAAGAGGGGTGGTGCCACACCAATCACCGCCGACATCGGGGTTCCCTCATGTGGACCAGCTTCGGGACCAGCGGAAGTACGGGAAAATGCCACACGAAACGCCTGGAGGTATGGGAAAATACCGTATCGCCAGGAATTCCCTCGAATCCTTCGAGACGCGCTCTTCCCCCGGAAGAACTATGCTCGCAATGCGTTAGGGACTAATTTCAAATGCTACGCGACCGTGGCGGAACTGGCAGACGCGCAGGATTTAGGATCCTGTGGGTAACCCCCGTGAGGGTTCGAATCCCTCCGGTCGCACTGGAGCAAGACGACCCCCGTTGTCCCGCCCGCCAATCCAAGCGCCATTCACCACTTACCACTCACCGCCCCATACCCACTTGACGCCCAATTGACGCCACTCGGCCCAGCTTGGCCCGTCCCAGTACTGGCCCACTGTCTTCAGGAGGTTCTGATGAAATCCGCTCTGCGAATCTTGCCCCTCGCCGCCGCGCTCGCCTTCGCTGCGTGCGACGAGGGATCGGTGCTCGAGCCCGATGGCGTCGACCCCAACCTGCGACGAGGCCCTGGCCCCGCGGCGCACGCGGTCTCGGTCATGACCTGGAACATGTACGTCGGCGCCGACGTCGACGCGGTCATCGCCGCGCTCCTGAGCCCGGACCCGAGCGACGACCAGCCGGCCCTGCTCGCGGCGATCGGGACGCTCCAGGAGACCGACGCGGCGGCCCGTATCAACGCGATCGCGCGCCGAATCGCGAGAACCAGGCCGCACGTCGTGGGCCTCCAAGAGGTCTCGGAGATCGACATCGATCTTACCGCGCTCGGTCTACCAGTGGTCATCGATCTCGATTTCGCGGCGCTCCTCCAGGCGTCACTCGCCGCACTGGGAGCCAATTATACGCTCGCCGCGTCCGTGCAAAACATCGACGTATCCCCATTCCCGGGCGTCCGCCTCGTCGACTACGACGCCATGCTCGTGGATGCGAATCGCGTGCAGGTTTCCTCGGCGCACGGCCAAACGTTCGCGAACAACATCGGGGTAGTCGCGCCAGGCGTCGAGATCAAGCGCGGCTGGGTGTCGGTGGAAGGCACGGTCCACGGTCAGTCTTACACGTTCGTCAGCACACACCTCGAGTCCGGGCCTGGCGAACCGCTCTCGCTACTGCGCGCCGCGCAGGCCACCGAGATCGTGACGGCGATCGGCGATCGGGATCGGGCGGTCGTAATGGGTGACTTGAACGACGGGCCGGACTCTCCGATGCACGGCGTGCTATCCGAGGCCGGCTTCGCCAACGCGTGGACTGCCTCTCGGCCCCATGCCCGTGGGCTTACCTGTTGCCACGACACGGACCTCTCGAACCGGCGGCCGATGTTCGACCAGCGGCTCGACTACGTGTTCGCTCGAGGGATCGGCAACCCGATCGCCCGACGTAGAGGTCGGATCGTTCGGCTTGGTATCCGGCCGTCGGAGCGAATCGAGGGACCGGTCCACCCGATCTGGCCGTCAGACCACGCGGGCCTGCTCGCGAGACTCTTCCCTTCCCGAGCTGACCTCCTGACCCGCGACGACCACGATTAACTCGACAGCAGTAGGGGCGGCATGCTCTGCACGCACGCCGCCCCTACTCGAACACCCACTGACCCTCAGCTCCCACAACTCCTGCCGACGACTCACTACTCACGACTCACCACTCGCCACTCACCACTCACCAATCTTCACCGCCACCTAGGCACCAAATCGTCCAAGCCATTGGTCGTGAGCTGGATGGGGGTACCGCCCGCGCTTTCCACGACGCAGACCTCCCGGCCGCCGCCCGACGGCCCACACATGTACGCGATTCGCTCCGCCGGCGTTTGCGGCCCGCCGAAGTCTTGCGCCGGCGACCAGGTGACGAAGAACTCAAACTCGGCGCCCGTGGTGAGCGGCGTCAGCCCGTTCCCATCTGGATCCATGAGATGGATGTCGGCCTGCTCGGTGGTATCCGCGACATCCACGATGAGACCGAACGCGACCTGGGTGCCGTCGTGCTTCCAGGAAATCCTGGGCTCCATGTCCTGCATGAGATCGAAGTTCGTGATGCGAGTCAGACCGGACCCGTCCGGCGCCATGACATACATCTCGTCGAGCACTTCCATGGTGTCGCCGGTCATGACCTCGAAGAGGGATCGGTTGAACGCGAGGAGCATCCCGTCCGGGGACCAGCTCGGTAGCCGATCCACGAGCAGCGAGTCGGTCATGCGCGGGGCCTGGGAGAGGTTCATCTCCCCGGACCCATCAGCGTTCACGACGTAGATCTCCTGAAACGCGTCCTCGAACGTGATATAAGCGATTTTGCTCCCGTCCGGCGACCATGAGGGGAACCACTCCGTGAACTGGCTGGTCGCGATCGCGATTACGTTGCTCCCGTCGGTGTCCATTAGAAGCAGATCCGGATCGCCCAACTCGTCACTGATGAACACGATCTTCAGGTAGTCCGGCGACCACGCAGCACGGAGTTGGTTGTCAGGGCGATCGTACTGCGTGAGCGTGCTCTTGTTGAGCGCCATGACGTACACGTCGAAATCGCCGTCTCGGTTGCTGGTGAACAGTATCTCGGCGCGGCCCGCCCCCCACGTCGAGCCCGGTGCGCCGGTCTCCTCGATCCGATTCTCGACCCCGAGCCCGTTCGTCAGGTTGGTCTCGAACGTACCGTCCGATTCCACCACCCACAGATCGACGTTCCCACCCCATCGCTCGAAGAGGATCGGATCGCGATAGCACGTGATGGTGAAGTCGACGTCCGAGGTTAGGTCGGCGGCCACCGCTATGATTCGGCCGGGCACCCTTTCCGGCACGCAGTTGCTCGCCTGACCTGTGAGCAAGACGCCACGGTTCCCGGCGGCGACGTCGTCAAATGTGACGGAGCCGTTCAGATCGATTGCCTCGGGCGTTCCGCCATCGAGCGAGACCTCATAGCCGCTCGAATCCACTTCCACGCCACGGGTCGTAACGCTCACGGTCACCGATCCGAATCCAACCGACCCCGGCGTCGGGCTCATGCCACCATCCCCGCAACCGGCCAAGAGCGCGACGCAGCCACCAGCAAGGACGACCCCCGCCCGATTGACGCGCCGGTGGCGTTGCCCTCTCGAGCACGCGTGCGTACGATCCAGCAGGTGCAAAACACTCGCCGAATTGTCATAGGCCTGTGACATGGTGCCTCGCAACCGCGGTATCGCCTGCCAACGATTTGCCGGCGAGCGGGGACGCGACTCACAGCTCGCCGACTTACCTGAGGAAGGAAACTACTTGTTGCGACGGCTCCCCGCTTCACTGATCGTGCTGGGCCTCGCTGCCGGCTGCGGAGACGGCGACGCTCTGGGTCCAGCGGGTGAGCTGCCGCCGGAGCTCGTCGGAACCTGGACCGCAACGTTGTTTGAGTTCGCCGGAACCCCTCAGCTCATCGCCCCCGGCCAACGCGTCACCCTGATCATAGAGGCGGGCGGCCTCTACCGAGTGGATGGGGTCGAAGACGGTGACCCCAGTCTTGGCCGGATTACCGTTGACGGAAGCCGGATTCAGTTCAGGGGTGGCGACCTCGAGGCGGTCGACGCGTTCACGCTGCGGCAGGCGGGCGGGCGGGCGCTCGTGGCGAATACCGGCAGCAACAGCGTTTCGACAATCGAGCCCGGCACGCTTCTCACGCTCGCTGGCCCGCAGGGCATTCGAGCGGTCCTCCAGCAAGACGCGGTAACCGCGGACATCCTCGGCCTCGGGACCCGCCCCGTGGGTATCATCGCGACGGCCGACGCGTCCCGGGCCTACGTCGCGAACGGATCGTCGAGCAACGTTTCGGTCTTCGACATCACAGCGGGCACCGTGACCGACACAATTGAGATCGGGGACGGACCGAACGGCATGGCGCTCGGACCGGACGGCAGCTCGCTTTACGTCACCAACTTCATCTCGAACACCGTATCCGTCATCGCGACGGCGACCGATTCGCTGGTGGGCACGATCGACGTGGGCGAGGAACCGGTTTGGGTGGCCGTGGCCCCGGACGGCGTGCTGGCGTATGTCACCAACGCGCGGTCCGGAACCGTCTCTTCGATCGATATTGCCACCCTGACACAGGTCGATTCGGTTCTCGCTGGCATCCGACCGTTCGGCATCGTGCTGACCGCAGACGGCGCGGTCGCCTACGTAGCCGATATCTTTGCCGACGTGGTCCGGGCCTTTGAAACCGCCACGCTGACAATCACACAGCAGATCTCGGTCGGGGACGGACCCGGAGTAATCGCGCTGTCACCGGATGGAGCGTTTCTCTACGCCGCGAACTTCAACTCCAACAACGTCACGGTCATCGAGACCACGAATCACACCGTAGTAGCGACCGTGCCGGTTGGCAGGTCCCCGACAGCGGTGGCATTCTCACCCGACGGCGCCTACGCCTTCGTCACGAACGGACGGTCGCGAAGCATGTCGATGATCGATACGGAATACCGAACCGTGTCGCCACCTACCGGGTCGGCAACGAACCGTTGGGTGTGGTGGTCGTGCCGGGATGAGTTCAGGATAGAACGACGAGCGTAGGACCCGGCACACCGCTCCCTTTTCGACATTCGACATTCAATACTCCAGGTTCTACCTTCTCCCCAAGTCGCTCCTCCCTCTCAGCTGATGTCTCGCTCTATGGGATGTTCATTTCCGTATCTGAGCTACGCTAACGAGCGTGCGTGCCTCCCACGACACTCGGCCGTGTCCTGTTTCCTTTTTTCTCTGCTCTCTCTCTCGTGCTCCGGGCCGCCGGATGAGGAGCTGCCGAGCCTCCAGTACGTAACCACCGCGCGTCAATTCGGGCCGGTTGGGTACCGGGACCCGGTAGGCGCCGTATCTCCAGACGGAACAAGGCTCGCCTATGCGGTTCAGCGTCATCTCTGGGTTACGCGCGTCGAGGGCGGGCCGCCGAACGAGCTTTCTTACGGCGACTATCGGATACGGTATCTCACGTGGCTGCCGGACAGTCGGCATGTGGCCGTCTACGAACAGGGAGGCAGGCGGTGGTGGCTGCACGACACTCGAGACCACACTCGCAAACCGCTCTGGGCGGATGTCGACAGCCTCCGCGGGACGGACGGCTCCGGCAACGCGGTTGCCGGCCCGGTGAGCCGCGTCCTGCAGCTCGCCTGGTCGCCGAACGGTGAGTCCGTCGCGGGCGTTGTCCCTGAGAGAGATGGCGCGACGCTCTGGATCGTGAGCGATGATGGTCGAGAGGCGCAGGTCCACCGCAGCGACGCGCGGCTCTCGTTCCCGACGTGGACCGGGGCGGGGGATGGCCTGGCCTGCGTAGTGGATACCGAAGACCATCCCCGCATGGCCTCACCGTGCACCGATGCATCCAACGCGGCGGACGGACCCGAAGCGTACGGCCGCATCGCCTTCGCGGCGGGCGGGCGGCTCTTGTACCACGCCGTGCCGAATGAGCGTGGAGTGCTCGATCTCTGGTCGCGCGATCTGGCGACCGGCACCAGACGGCGGCTCACCGGTTTCTCGCGCGATGCGTATGCCCCCACCGTTGCCACTGGTGATGTCGTGCTATTCAAAACACAGATCTATCGTACGCACGTGGCCGGCGTGCTGGCCGACGGTGGCACGACGACGGCCCTGGCGGGTTTTACCTCCGAGACGCCCTCGTGGGACCCCACCGGGCGGTATATCGGCCTGACGTACGGGAACTGGAGGCGGGTCGTGGACGACGTGGGCTACCCCGACATCGACCAGGATGTGGGGATCATCGCGGTCGACTGGGAAACCACCGCGACCGAGCCGGCCCGGATCGTCGAGGCTTCGGAATCCGAAGACCAGTCGATGTTCTGGTCGCCCAACGGCAAGTGGATCGCGTTCCACTCCCACCAGCAGCTGTCCGACGATCTGTGGATTCAGCCTGCCGACGGTTCCGCTCCCATTCGACGCATTACACACCTCGGTCGTGGAGCCGAGGCGGGATGGCCCCGCTGGTCACCCGACGGCCGATGGATCGTGTTTCCCGCTTTGAAGCTCGTTGACGGCGCCCGCCGGAAAGTGCTCTACCTTGCCGGCGTCGATCAGAACACCGGCCAGGTGACCCAGCCTGAAGAGGTCATTCCACTCCTGGATTTCGCAGGAGACGCGCGGGCCGCTGACTGGAGCCCCGATAGCGAGCGTCTTGTGGTCCAGGGGTTTGAAGAGCCAGACCAGCACACCCTTTACACCGTCAGACGGACGGGCGGGCGGCTGCAGCGCGTGCACGCATTCGTCAGCGAGCACCGGATCTCGGGCATCGGCGTATCTCCGGACTGGAGGTGGATCGCGTTCGTCCAGCCCGCCTCCGACGGCTACTTCCAGATCTTTCGCGTGCCAATATCTGGGGGCACGCCGGAACAGCTGACGTTCGACCCGGTCAACAAGACCCAGCCGTCCTACTCGCCGGACGGAGGGCGACTCGCCTTCACCGCCTGGACGTACGAAGCCCAGTTTTGGTTATTGAAGCGGGAATGAACGTCAAAACGTCCACTCGCCACTCGAAATTCTTCAGTCCCTAACCCTCGCCGCACCATCCGGGCCATTGTCCCAGTCCTGCTCGCTCGACGCGTTTGGCATCCCCCATTGGTGCCCGTTCCAGCCGTCGAAGCCGTCCATCTTGAACGCCCAGAACCCCGTGGTGAGATCGGCCGCGACGATCAGGCCGTCGGCGTTCCGAATGTCGACCCCGAACACTCCCTCACATACTCCGGTCGGCGGGCACAGTCCCGTCGCGTGCGGGCCGTCGAAGGTGTCGTAGAAGCCTACCGTGTAGGGATTGGTCGGATCCATCATGTTGAACACCTGTAACCCGTCCTCGTAGCCCGCCGAGAAAACGTAAGGCCAGCGGACCTCGTGGTTATGCGTGAGGTTCCGCCAGTTGGGGGACCACGCGCCGATGGGGCGTGAGATCGTCTGTACCTCGCCGTCCAGACCCGGCTTCAGGTCGAACAGCCGGAGCGGCGCATATTGGTACTCGGTCTCGGTCACCCCGTACCGGCCGTTCGGGTCCGGCGTGAGTGTGTGGCCCTGCGTCACGCCGGCAACGCCCGTGATCGAAGTGAGGAGCTTCGGGTCGGACAGCTCGGAGATATCGAACACGTAGTATCCGCCCGTCCCCGACGCGTAGAGACGATCCTGGCGGGACGCCGGGTGATAGGCCACGTAGAAATCGTGGTAGTTGATCCTCCGCCCAGTCGCGGTTTCCGGAACCCCGATCTTAGCGGCGGGCGTGCGGTCACCGCTCAGAAACCGCTCCATATCGTAGATCTTGGCGTACGGCGCGGACTGCGTAGTGAAGAGCAGTACCCGTCCGTCGGAGTGCTTATAGGCGAAGATGTTGTGGGAGCCGCCCGGGACCTCGGGAGACCGTATCCTCGCGACCTCGCGCACGGCCGACGTGTCGGGTAGCCCGGTCACATCGAAGACGACGGCGTCGAGGTCGTTGTCCGGGCCGCCGGCCTGAAACTGCAGCGACTGAACGAAATAGTACCGGCCGTTGAGCTTGAAGTACTTCCCGTCGCGGCCGCCCGAACCCCGATGCAGCTCGGGATTCTCGATCAACCAGCGATAGATGAGCTTCGCGTTCTTGGGATCTTTGACGCTGATGATGTCGACGCCGGTCCTCTCGTAACGCTTGGACACGTACACGAACGGCCGCGATAGCTCCGCCTCGATCTCGATGTCGGAAACCTTCACGTTCCCGCCGATGGGGATGTGCGACATGAGCCGGATGTTCTGGCTGAAATGTTCACCGGGCGCGGGATGAACCGTCGGTGGCTTGCCGGTCGGGATCCGGTGGGGGCCCGGGAGCTGGGCCCGCGCCGTTGACAGCGGGAGAAACATGAAAACCGTTACGGCGAGCAGAAACGGCAAACGATAGGCTACGCGCATGGTAATTGTCCTCAAACTGAAGTCGAAATCCCTAGGTGGGAGCGCACCAGGCAGCGCGAGAGCTTGTACAGTCACACTCCAAGGCGCCGTATCGATCCCTACTCTATGTCCATTGTCACGTCGGCCGCAACCACGCTGTGCGTGAGGGATCCAACGGACACGAAGTCCGCCCCGGCCACGGCGTAGTCGCGGATCGTGGCGAGGGTGATGCCACCGGTCGCTTCGATCTCGATATCCGGGACCAACTCACGCGCAATCCTAGCCCACCGCCGAAAGACCTCCACCGGCTGGTTGTCCAACAGGAGCCGCGTAGCGCCCGCGCCGCAGGCCGCCCGCAACTGAATTTCGCTTTCGACCTCCACGTAGATGTCCTGCACGCCGCGCCCCCGAGCCACCTCACACGCCCGGATGAGATCACCGTCCCCGGCGAGGGCACGCCAGTGGTTGTCTTTGACCAGCACCGTGTCGCCGAGGGTGGTCCGGTGCATACCACCCCCACCGGCCGCCACCGACCGCACGTCGAGCCCTCGCAGACCCGGCGCCGTTTTGCGGGTGTGCAATACGATACAACGCGTCGACTGCACGGCCCGCACGTACTCGCGAGTGGCCGTGGCAATTCCACAGGCGCGCTGGAGGACGTTGAGAAGCGGGCGCTCGGCTCGGAGCACTCGCGCGAGGTCGCCGTGTACGCGCCCGATCTCGTCTCCGGCTCTTGCGTCGGCTCCGTCAGGCAAAGCCCATTTCGCATGGCACCCACACAGACGCGCGATCTCACCAGCGTAGGCAGTTCCTGCTACCACAGCAGCCGACCGCAACCGGATCGAGCCGATCGCCGTGACGCCGTCTGCCAGGATGATTTCGCTGGTTACATCGATGCTGCCGTCTTCGGCAAGGGCGGCTTCCGCCACGCGCCGGGCGTCAGCAGAGAGGTCGGAGTCGCCAACGGACGCCTTCGTGGGAATGGACACCCCACTACCCAATGGCAACCATTCGGTTCAGCGCGGCGCGCGCACGCTCGGCCACCTCCGGCACAACGGAAATGACGTATTGATCGTGGAGCAATGAATCACGTACGCCCTCGAGGGTGATGGTCTTCATGAAGGCGCAGACGGCCTCGGAATCGGCGGGAACGAATTCTTTCTCAGGCGCGACTTTCCGCATCCGGTGGAGAATACCAGTCTCGGTCGCGACGATGAACGTAGAAGCCGAGCTCTCTTTCGCGACACGCACCATCCCCTCCGTCGACGCGATGTGCAGCCGGTCCGGATCGACGTCGCCCGTGCCAACCCCGTAAATGAGCTGGCCTGCGCACCCGCATTCGGGGTGCACCAGTACTTCGGCATCCGGCAATTCGCTCCGGCGCTCGTTGACCCGCACCGCGTTGATGTTCTTGTGAACGTGACACTCGCCCATCCATACCTCGATGCGCCGGTCCGGACGCAACCGTTTGATGTGCGCTCCGAGGAAGAAGTCCGGCAGGAAGAGAATGCCGCGGGCGGCTGGGATGGCGTCGACCACGGAAACGGCGTTGCCACTTGTGCAGCAATAATCCAGTTCTGCCTTGACCTCGGCCGTCGTGTTGACGTACCCGACCGCGACATAGTCGGGAAACTCCGTCCGCCACCGGCGAACGTCCTCGGCCGTGATCGACGCGGCCAGCGAGCACCCGGCGCGCAGGTCCGGGAGCAGTACGCGTTTTTGGGGAGAGAGCATAGCGGCCGTTTCAGCCATGAAGTGCACGCCGCAAAAGACGATCACGTCCGCTTCCGTCCCCGCCGCCTGCCGCGACAAGCCCAACGAATCGCCCACATAGTCGGCGACGTCTTGCACCTCGGGTCGCTGGTAATTGTGGGCCAGCAAAACGGCGGCACGCTGACGGGCCAGTGCGCGAATTTCTTCCTGCAACGCCGCCACCCGCTCGGGCGTCGACGTGTCGATCTCTAGTACCGGTACCGGTATCGCCATGTTTTCTCACTCGTTCTACGGGCATCGGACCAAGCCCGGCCCGATACTCACCCTACGGTCGCATCCCCCAACTTGCCAGGTCACTCTTGTCGGGGCTAGCAACTAAAGATAACCGGTTTCCCACCGCCACGGCCTGCCGGTGCGACGAAAACGGCCTCGACAATTTGGCCGTTGGGCCCGCCCGCTGCACCAATCACGCCACTCTGCGCTCTACACCCCCATGATACCCCACTGGGGTTACATTTAGCCCTGTGGCTCGCCCCTTGCGGAGAACATGACGACAGAAACGACCGACATCCAGATCACGGCCGCCGGCGAGGAGCCGGGGGCCCGGAGCCTGCGCGTCGAGATCCCGGTGGACCGAGTGCGTGCTGCAGAACGGTTGGCCGCCTCGCACTTCGCAAAGCGGGGGAAGCTGCCGGGGTTCCGGCCCGGAAAGGCGCCGCTGGAGGTAGTGAGAAAGCGGTACGGGGACGCAATCAGAGAGCGCGTGGTCCGCGAGCTAGTGCGGGAGAGTTGGAGCTCCGCGCTCGAGCAGGAAAGCCTCGAGCCGCTTGCCGAGCCGCACGTACACCATTTGAAGTTCGAGGAGGGGTCGCCGGTCACCTTCGAGTTCCACGTCGAGGTCAAGCCGGACATCCGTCTCGAGCGCTTGGGCGGCTTCACGCTGGAGCGCCGCCCGGTCAGCGTTCCCGAGGAGGCGGTGGATGCGCAGATCGAGCACTTGCGAACGCAGAAGGCTCCTTGGGTGCCGGTGCAGTCGGGGAAGCCGGTCCCCGGGCAGTTGATTCAGGTGAGCATCGCCCCTATTAAGGAAGGGAAGGCGGCCGACGCCCAGCCGCGTCAGTTCGTGCTCGGCGGTGGGGAGGCGCTCCCCGCTCTCGAGGAGCGGATCCTGCAGCTGTCGGTGGGCGAGACGGATGATGCAGAGATCCGATTCCCCGACGACTTCCCGGACGAGGCCAAGCGCGGCACCAGTGCGCCGTTCCGAATCACGCTACACGAGGTCAAGCGGCAGGATTTGCCGGAACTCGATGACGCGTTTGCGCGCGAGTTGGGTGATTTCGATTCCTTCGCTGCGCTGCGGACGGCCGTCCAGACGGACCTCGAGCGGGACGCGGCCCGGGAAGCCGACGCAGACGTGCGGCGCCAAATGATCGAGCAGATTGTGGCGGCGAACAACATCGTGGCGCCGCGGCCCATGGTCGAACGGATCCTCGGGGCATACGCGCAGGCGTACAAAGTGACCGACGACCAGGTCGAACGGTTCCGGACGGAGTTCGCCCCCATCGCCGAGGCGCAGGTCAAGCGGGACCTCGTGGTGAGCGAGATTATCGAGCAGCAGAAAATTTCGGCTACGGACGAGGAAATCCGAAAACAGGTCGCAGAGGCTGCGGCGCGGCGAAACCTGGATCCCGAGCAGCTCTACGCAACCCTCGAAAAGAACAACCGGCTGGGCGAGATCGCCCGGAACATTACCGAAGAGAAGGTGTTTACCCATCTTCTCGA
The DNA here is from genome assembly GCA_965249575.1 of Gemmatimonadales bacterium. GTDB lineage: Bacteria > Gemmatimonadota > Gemmatimonadetes > Gemmatimonadales > GWC2-71-9. The sequence continues at coordinate 1,410,544 of OZ252244.1, forward strand.
GCAATCAACCGTGACCGGTACCTGAGCTATGGCGACTCTCTATCCTCCCTATATCATCGAGCGATCGAGTCGTGGCGAACGGAGCTACGACGTTTTTTCCCGACTCCTCATGGACCGGATCGTCTTCCTCGGCGCTCCGATCAATGATGACGTCGCCAATATCATCATCGCACAGCTGCTCTTCCTCGAGGCAGACAACCCCGAGCGGGACATCTACCTGTACATCAACTCGCCAGGGGGCGTGATCTCGAGCGGCATGGCGATCTACGACACGCTCCAGTTCCTCCGGGCGCCGGTCAATACGATCTGCATGGGCATGGCGGCCTCGATGGGGTCGTTCCTCCTTTCGGCCGGCACCAAGGGCAAGCGGGCGGCGCTGCCGCATGCCCGGATCATGATGCACCAGCCCTCCGGCGGCGTGCAGGGAACCGCGGCCGACATCGAGATCCAGGCGCGGGAAATCCTGTATCTCAGACAAAAGCTCAACGAGCTTTACAGCCAGCACACCGGCCAGCCGGTAGAGCAGATCGAGAAGGACATGGATCGGGACCGGTTTATGTCGGCTGAAGAAGCGGTTGGCTACGGGATCATCGACCGCGTTATTCAGCAACGCATGCACCTCGATGGGAGCAAAACGACTTGACGGTCACCAGGCCCGGGGCCATACTAGGTCCTCCCAAACGCCACTAGCCGATGCCACACGATAAGCACCTGCGCTGCTCTTTCTGCGGAAAGTCCAAGGACTCGGTACGGAAGTTCATTTCCGGACCATCCGTATACATCTGTAATGAGTGCATCGCGCTCTGTAACGAGATCCTCGCAGAAGACGAAGAGCGGGAGGTTGCCGAGGCGATCACGCAGGTCCCGACACCCGCCGAGATCAAAGAGGTGCTCGACCAGTACGTCATCGGCCAGGAACGCGCGAAGCGGACCCTGGCCGTCGCGCTCTACAGTCACTACAAGCGCACGAACTCGCAGCCGGCTCGTGAAGGAGACGTCGAGCTCGAGAAATCGAACATCATGCTGTTGGGCCCGACCGGAGTCGGCAAAACGCTGCTCGCGCAGACGCTTGCGCGGATCCTCGACGTCCCCTTCACGATCGCCGACGCCACAACGCTCACGGAGGCCGGTTACGTCGGCGAAGACGTCGAGAACATCCTCGTTCGGCTGCTTCAAGCCGGCGACTTCAACGTGAGCGAGTGCGAGCACGGTATCGTCTACATCGACGAGATCGACAAAGTCGCACGGAAGAGCGAGAACCCGTCCATTACCCGGGACGTTTCTGGAGAAGGCGTCCAGCAGGCACTCCTCAAGATTCTGGAGGGGACGGTGGCCTCGGTGCCACCCCAGGGGGGCCGGAAGCATCCACAACAGGAGTACATTCAGATCAACACGAAGGACATCCTGTTCATCTGTGGGGGAGCGTTCGACGGGCTGGACAAGATCATCGAATCTCGAACCGGCCGCCGCCAGATCGGCTTCACGAAAGAAGAGGTCGAGGCCGGCAAAGCTGACGACTTCGACCAGAACCCGTTTCACCACGTAGAGCCGGATGACCTCCTTCGCTACGGACTCATTCCGGAGTTGATCGGGCGACTTCCGGTCGCGGTGTCGCTCGATTCGCTGGATGCAGACGACCTCATTCGCATCCTCCTCGAACCCAAAAACGCGCTCACGAAGCAGTACCGGAAGCTCTTCGAGTTCGAAAACGTGCGTCTCACCTTTGATGCCGAGGCCCTTGGCGAGGTCGCTCGACAGGCCATCGAGCGCGGCACCGGCGCGCGGGGGCTCCGGGCGATCCTCGAAGAGGTCATGACCGACATCATGTTCGACCTCCCCAGCCGCGACGACGTGCGCGAAGTGGTTCTAACCAAGGAATCGATTGCCCACGGGCGTCCCCCACTGCTCGTAACCGAGCGGCCGCGAGCCAAGAAAGAAGCCTGACCGAGGCGAGCTTCGTCGGCAGCTTCCCAGCCGCCGATTTCCGTATTCAGCCCAGACTCCCAGAGGTGGCGTTACTCGGCAGATCCAACGTCGGGAAGTCGTCTCTTATCAACGCGTTGACGCGGCGGCGCGGTCTCGCCCGAACCAGCAAGACGCCCGGTAAGACGCGGGCCTGCAACGTGTTCGACATCGGTGGGAGGTATTACCTCGTCGACCTGCCAGGATACGGTTTCGCCCGTGCGTCCCACGTCGAGCGTGCGGGGTTCGCCCGCCTACTCGAAGCCTACCTCTCGCGGCGGGAATCGGTGACGGGCGTGGTATGGCTCGTCGACGCCCGCCGGGACCCATCGGCCCTGGATCTCGAGCTAGGGGAACGGTTGGAAGGCAGCGGCATACCAACCTTAGTGGCAATCACCAAAGTCGATAAGTTGAAACGATCCGAGCGCTTGCCACGGGTGCGAACCATCTTGGGGGGATTGAAGGTGCCGGAGGATCAATACGCGCTGACGAGTGCGAAGACGGGCGAAGGAATCGACGATCTCCGAGACGCGATCTTCGGGTTTGCCGTACAGCGTACTGGGGAACACTGATGAACCATCGAGGCCGCTACCGCGCTGTGTGCGCGGTGTGGATCGCCATTACCGCGAGCACATCGGCGCCAGGGGCCGCTCAGGCGCCGGGCGGAGGCGCGGCTGTCCTCACCGACACGCTCCCGCCTTCTGGTTTCGGAACCCTTCGCCGGGAGAACATCAGCGTCCGTCTCGAGACCGCGACGTTGCAGCTGACCGTGTTCCCGCTAGACGAGGGCGTCATACGCCTGCTCGCTCGCGATTCGTTCGAATCACTGCACCGGCTGAGGGTCTCCAAGGCTCAGGAAATCGCCGACGCGGCTGCAGCGCACGGCATTCGCGAGCCCACGCTGTTCGTCGTAACGTTTTTCGGACTTCAGGACCAGGCGAGGTTTCGGCCCGAGGAAGTCAACATCACCAACCAAAACCGGTTTTTCCGCCCCCTCGCCGTGCTTCCCCTCTCGCCCCTGTGGGGCGACCTCCGCGTCAACCAGCGGGAGACCGTGACCGCTGTGTTCCTCTACGAGAACAGCGTCGACCTGCTGGAACCACTCACCGTTTCCTACGAGGGGACCTCTAGCGACCGGTGGTCGAGCGTGCTGCGTGTGATGGAGCGGGAGCGGTCGCGCGTCTTTTCGCGGGCGTCTGGAGGCGAACGCCCGTAACGGACTCCGGCTCCGTGCCGAAGTCCACGAGCCCCCCCCTGATTTCGCGCACCTCTCTCTTCGCCGGCCGCTTCTCCCCACCGATTATGAGATAGTGCAGCCCGAATCCGAGTGCGTAGATCGACCCCAGAACGATGTGAGCAATCGCCATTGACTGCAGCCACCCCCGGTGGGTCAGTACCTGGATGAGGTAGCCCGTCACGACCATCGGCCCGATCAGCAGCGTAATAGCCACCCCGCTCCGGCGGCCCCGAAGCGTCCCCAGCGCATAGTGCCGGCTGACGTGCTGCGCCACGAACAGACCAAGCGCAAAGAGAAGAATGGGCACCACAACGATGTGCGCCTTGAGAAACCACGGCTCGAGCGGGTGGTTGATCGCTGCCCAGGGATCATCCGCACGGACGAGGTACTTCGCCCAAAAATATCCCGCGCCAGTCAGCGTCGTGGCCACTGTGCTCGAGACGAGGAGCCGACTCGTGAATCGGTTCACCGCTCGACACTCCGGGGTCGACCGAAGGGCTGGATCACCGAATGCAGCGCCAGTACCCGCCGTGATGCGTCCGTCACGGCCCGTGCGGTGAGCGTCGCCCCGGTTACGTTCACGATGTCTCTCTTGAGCGAGAGGCCATCCGTCAACGCCCAACCGCGGAAACTCGCCAGCCATCCCTCCGGCGCCCTGTAGTCCGGCGGCTCGGAAAACCGGAGGACCTCGATCCTTTCGATAGTGTCGTCTGGTGTGACGACCACCATCAGCACCTCGGGAAGCGTGCGCACCCGATGGACATCGAAGTAGGCTGCTCCCAATCGTGTGCCGTGGAGCGTGCCCACGTAGTAGGTCACCACCCGCTGCTCGAAATCCGTCTGACCGCTGATTCGCCCGACGTCGCCGGTTTGCTCGGCAGTCAAGAACGCGGTTTCCCGCTCGACGGCCGCCGGGGCCGGGAAGGCCAGTCGGAGTGCTTCCTCTTGGGTGAGGGTCTGGGCATGAGTCCAGCCGGGCGCCACGACGAGCGCGACCCACACCGAGCCAAGAAGTCCGTGTCTCGCGGCGGTGTGCATCACTAGAACAGGTACCCCAGGGCGACGTCGACCTCATCGACGCCGGTATCGGCCTCGTTCCGCTGCAACACGTAATCGGCCTTCAGTACGACGTTGGGGATCGGACGCCAGGCGGCACCGATCGAAATCAATTCCTGGTCGTTCGCCGGATCGGGGGCGAACCCGGCTGGGACGCGTTGCTGCGTATTGATCCGTTCGTACCGGACGTAGGGAATCAGTTCGTGATCAGTGCGAGCATGCCGAAGCAGGTTGTAGCCCACGTGCACGTACCACCCAAGAAGCCGCTCGCCCACGGATGCCGATCCGGAGAGCTGCCGCGCTTCGTTGATCAGTGCCGCCTCGTCAACACTCGCGCCGGCGACGAGACCTCGAAAATCCAACCCATACGCGCGATACTCCGCGTGTCCTTCCCAGATCACCGTTCGGGCTCCGATTCGCCGTGCCGGGTTTGAAGCGACGACGTGGTTCTGACCCGAGTTGCCGGCGTACACCGACCCTCCAAAACGAGCACCTGCCGTCGAATAATCGAGCCGCGCGACCGCGGCGAACTCTTCCGCCGCCGCTCTCGAGCCCTTTTGACGCCCACCGCGGATTCCCGCCGCGCTGAAGCCACTCGCCCGCGAGGCACTGCCCCCAACGGCATCCAGTCCGTTCATCATATATGCGCGGTACGAGAACCCCGCCGCCTCACCGAAAATGCCGATCCCGTTCTCCCGCCAGGTCGAGGGAATGATCCGCTGCTCGGTTACCGAACGCGTCGCACCGAGGAACACCGGCGGCTCGTGAAGCTCATTGACGAATCCCATCGGTGACAGGAGCAAACCGGCTCGCAGACCGAAATGGTCGCTTGGCCGATAGTCCAGGTACGCGAACTCGAGCGATGCCGACCCTGCCTGCCCCGTCGAAGCGTGCTCGAGCTCGATTTCGCTGTTGAACAGGAACCGCCCGTTGAACTTGTATCCGACGTACACGATCCCACGGAGGGCATCGATCTGATCGGCCTTGCCCGATGGAGTGCCGTCCTGCCCCTCGCGCCGAAAATTCTGATACAGAAACTCTCCGTAGCCCCCAATCGACAATCCCTGCCGGACCTTGTAGGTCATCGATGCGCCGGGGCCAAAGCCGAGGATACCGGTATCGGCTGGCGCAACGAGGTCCGCCCCGAGCGCCATCGCCTCCAGCTGGCGCGTAAGGGCCTCGATCTGTGCGGCCTGCCGCGCAATGGCGAGGGTGTCCTCTCGCTTCAGCATTCCGCGGAGCAATTCGACCTGGCGCTCGAGCCCGTCTAATCTTCTCGTAGTCTCATCGTCCTGGGCGCTCGCAGGCGTCGACACGAGGCCCACACCAACGAGGGCCAACCCGATGAGTGCGACACAGCGCGGCGGCACCAACCCGTTACCGGACCGCACGCCTGGAGATCTCTCGAGTCACAGCGAGGTCCGCGGCCGGGTCGAGGATGAGGGGTTGCATGGCGGCGTTCCATCGCGCTTGAAGACCATCGGGCTGCCGGATCAAGAAGAGAACACCCACGTCCCCGCGGCTGTCGGCCCAGCGGTAGCCGGCTTCCGGACCGAGCACGAAGAGCGCCGTCGAGAGGATGTCGGCAATTAGGGGGTCGGCGGCAGCCACCGTGACGCTTCCCCACGGGCGAACTGGACGGCCGGTGCGCGGATCCAGCACGTGTCCCACGCGCCGCCCCGCGGCTTCGACGCACCGCTCCGACTGCGAGGTGGTGGCGACTGAGAGGTCGCTGAGCTCGAGCCGCTGGGCCCGAAGGCCGCGCCGGGCCGGATCGGCCACCACCACTTCCCAGGCCCGACCCGATGGGGCGCGACCGATGGCGAGCAGCTGGCCGCCGAAGTTGAGGAGCGCCGACTGCACCCCTTTTTCCCGCAGCACGCGCTCCGCCTCCCGCAACGCCGCCCCTTTTCCAAAAGCGCCTGCATCGATCCAGCTGGCCGGTGACATGCGAGCGACCGTGCGGGCAGCGGGATCGATGACAAACCGCTCGCTCCCGGTTGCGGCGAGGGCAGCGGTGATCTCCGCATCAGTCGGCCACCTGCCGGACCCGCGGAGATCCCACGCGTCGATGAGCGGCCCGACGGTCGCGTCGAACGCACCGGACGTCCGTGTGTGCCAGTCGAACGCCGCCTTGACGATGTCGAACACGCGGGTGGGTAGCGGCACCGGGCTCATTGACGGCGATGCATTGAGACGCGCCAGGTCGGTGTCGGGCCGCCACGTGCTCAGCATCAACTCCATCCCGCGCACTCCCTGGAACACGCCTTCGAGCAGGGCGTGCCCTTCGGCTCGGTCGGCTGCCCGGACGCGAGCATGTAGGGACGTGCCCATGAGGAACATCTCGCGCGTGACCCAAGCGCCTCCTGTCCGGGGGGGATCGCTGGATTCCCGCCTCGCGATCAAGGGTGCGACACCGGCGGGCGTAACGCTTTGTGCCTCGGCAAGCCGAGGCAGGCTCAAGCCCACGCTCGCCAGGAGAAACAGCGAGACACAGGAGCGGTTTGGCGTTAGCATAGTGGCGTGGCGAGAGCCCGTTTATTAGCCAATCCCACTGCGGCCGGAGCATTCGAGCGGCTGCGGTTATGGGCGTCGAAAGCGAATGAGAATCATTCTCAATTAGCTTTATCCCAAATCTATCTATCGTCTTTTCGAGTGTCAAGCGCCGCCCGAGCCTTGGTCGGGGAGTGATATCATGGTCCTTCGCCCGCTACGAACGCTGGCCACCCCCGAGCCGGCCGCGTACGTCAATGACGCGTGGCTCGAGGAAATCGAAGCGAGCCTCGCCGATCCAAAATGCGACCGGTACCGGTTGTGCCGCGAACACCTCAGGAGGATCTACTATCCCGGCGTTGAGGACGTCGACACCCTCATCGAGGACCCATCGACCCCGGCGGCGACGCGAGCCGCGCTCCTGGCTCTCGATGCCAGCCACGTCACGCTGGAGCCGGAGTACTACGGCGAGATCGACCCCGACCGATACGTGGCGGTCAAGCCCCTCCTGTGGTTATGGCAGAGTTTCGACCGCTCTCCGCTGGGTGGAGGCAACGTCGCGCTCGGCGTCCAGCTTCGGCGGATCCTGGCCCGCTACATCTTTCGCCGTTGCGGCACGAACTTCAAATGCTTTCAGTTCGTCGAGTTCTCGTTCGGATACTTGATGGAGGTCGGCGACGACGTGGTGATCCACCGGCACGTGTTGCTCGACGACCGCGGCGGCATCCAGCTCGGCAATGGCGTCTCCGTCGCGGACTACGCCAACATCTATAGCCACAGCCACTCGATCGTCGATCAACAAGACGTGACCGACTCGAAGACCGTGCTCGATGATGGGGTCCGCATCACCTACCATGCGACCGTGCTCGCCGGCGTGCACGTCGGACGCGAAGCAATGGTGGGGGCCGGAGCGGTCGCAACGAAGGACGTCCAGCCCTATCACGTTGCATTGGGCGTGCCCGCCCGCACGGTCAAAGTGAAGCCCAACGCACCGCCCTCCACGACCCAGAAATCCCCCGGGCGAGGCGATTCGTCGTGACCGGCTGGTTACTGGCGGCGTCCGCTGCCGTGGTGATCGCATGGGCCGCCTACCTCATCGCGACGGTCCGGACTCGACGCGCCGCCGCCACCGAGCTAACTCGCACGCGGCACGAGCTGGCGCAATGCATCAACGAGCTGTTTTCCCTCCAGGAGCTGTCATACCTTCGCCCGAACCAGCTCCGGCGATAGCAACCAGGTCGACCTAAACGATGTCACCCAGCGAACCGTAGCGTTGGTCGGCTACGAGCTAAGGCTGCGAGATATCCAGCTCGAAGCGGATCTCGCCGCCGACCTTCCGCTCGTGGCCGGTGATCGGTACGAAATCCAGCAGGTGGTCGTCAACCTGCTCACGAACGCCGTCCAGGCAGTAGGCAACAACCCCCCCGGTCGGCCCAGGATCATACGGATCGGCACCACCGCGGCGCCGGACGCCGTCACTCTGCGGGTGGCCGACACAGGTCCCGGAATCACCGACGACGCCCTCCCCCACATCTTTACGCCGTTCTACACCACCAAGGAGGCCGGCCACGGGACCGGGCTCGGCTTGTCCGTCTCATTCGGCATCGTCGAACGCCACGGGGGTCGGCTGAACGCCGAGCGTGCGCCCGACGGAGGCGCCTTGTTCGCCCTCACTCTGCCGGCCGTTGCCGTGGAACCCGCCGGATCCAGCGGCGAGAACGCGTCGAGTGCGACCGCGGCGCCCGGGTCGGCGGCACCGCGCCAGAGCGACCCGACTAACCGAAAACGGACCATTCTCCTGGTGGACGACGACCCGGCATTTCGGCGGATGATCCACGTCATCTTCTCGAAAAACGAGCAGCTGGTTGAGGAGGCTCCGAGCGCGGCCGAAGCCCTCCGGCAACTGGAACGGCGGAACTTCGACCTGGTGATCGCTGATCCGCGAGCTGCGGTTTCCGCAGGCGAGATGCTGGCCGATGTGCTCCTGAGACGTTGGCCCGCACTCCGGGACCGAACCATACTGGTGACGGGGGATGTCAGGAGTGAGACCGACGAATGGCTCAAGCGGCTGGGGTGCCGCTATTTCCGCAAGCCGTTCAAGGTGAGCGAGCTGCAAGCACAAGCCGCCGAGATGCTGGAGCCCGCGGACGCGGACCCCGGCTAGGACGCGCGGAGGGCTGGGACGCCGGGAGCCCCGCCGGCGCGCTTCTGCGACTTATTCCTGGTGGCTGTGCCGGCGGGTTCGAGAGAGTATCGTCTTGAGACGCGCCGACAGTGTGCGGGCTCGAAAAGGCTTGCTCAAGAAGTCGTCCGCGCCGAGCTCGAGCACTCGGACCTCGTTGTCTTCATCGCCCTTCGCCGTCAGCACAACGACCGGGATCTTCGCGGTGGCCGGCCGCGACCGCAGGTGCGCGAGGACCCCGTAGCCGTCGAGCCCCGGCAGATTGAGATCGAGAACGATGATGTCGGGTCCGTGCCGGTCGACCTGGTCGAGGGCCTCGACCCCGTCTCTCGCTTCGGTAACGGTATACCCCTCACGCTCAAGGAGATCGCGCATCACCCGCCGCAGCTGATCTTCGTCATCTACGAGCAGGACCTTGGCTGACGGCGCCGTACGCCCGTCCCCCCCCGCGGTCTCGATGAGGTCGAACCCGGTCTCGGGGTGCGCGGCATCGGCGCCCGAGTCGCGCTCCGTGGACACACCGGACCCCGATATCCGCTGCGACTTCCCAGAGGAGCGCCGCTCTCGCTTCGCCTCCTCCCGTTCTTCATCCGTCGGCGGGACGTCCACGACCCGAAGTAGCTCATCGATTGTCGACTCACCTCTGAGCACATGGGCCAGGCCCGAATCCCAGAGCGACTTCATCCCGCCACGCACCCCGGCGTCATGGATCCGGTCGGCGGTTTCACCCGCCGCTATCCGGCGCTCGACCTCCGGCGTCGCGGCAAGGACCTCGACAATCGAGAACCGGCCATGATACCCGGTCATGGCGAATTCGGAGCATCCCGCGGCGCGGTAAAGCAGAGTGTCCGCGGCGATCCAGCGTTGTAGCTTCGGCGGGATCGCCTCGACCCAAACCTCTTTGCAGCTGGGGCAGAGCCGGCGCATGAGACGCTGGGCTACGACACCGCGAATGGCGGCGGCGATTTTATAGCCCTCGAGTCCGATGTCGATGAGACGGGTGACCGCGTTGGCGGCGTCGTTGGTGTGTAACGTCGACAGCACGAGGTGCCCCGTCAGTGCCGCCTGGAGCGCGACCTGCGCCGTTTCCCGATCCCGAATCTCACCAACCAGCACGACGTCGGGGTCCTGCCGGAGAATAGACCGCAGCGCCGTCGCGAAGGTGAGTCCCGCTTTCTCGTGAACCTGGACCTGTACGATGCCCTGTAGCCGGTACTCGACCGGGTCCTCGACCGTGACGATGTTTACTCCCTCACTCTGAACGAACCGGATGGCGGAATACAGCGTGGTTGTCTTGCCGGAGCCCGTTGGACCGGTAACCAGTATGATGCCGTCCTTGTTCTCCAGTAACTCTTCGACGTTTTGTTGCTCGTTCCTGTTCAAGCCGAGCGCTTCGAGGGACAGCACGGTGCGCCGCGAGTCGAGAACGCGGATGACGACTTTTTCCCCGAGAGACGCGGGGAGCGTCGAGACGCGCAGGTCGACCGGCATCCCGTTCACGGCGACTCGCGCGCGTCCGTCCTGCGGCCGGAGCCGGTCCGCGATGTCGAGACTCGAAATGATCTTGATTCGGGAAATCAAGGGCAGCCCGGCCGCCCGGGGCACCTTCATGACCTGCCGGAGCACACCGTCGATGCGGTAGCGGACCGCGATCCCGCCCTCTTCAGATTCGATGTGAATGTCGCTCGCCCGCGAGACGATGCCTTCCGAGAGGATCAGGTCGACCAGTCGAACCACCGGCCGCTGAGATGCCTCTTCTTCGGAGACGATCAGCTCGTCGGTTTCATCCTCCTCGACGTGCGTGACCTCCGCAGCGGATTCCATTCCTTCCAGCAGCTTCCCGATGACGTTCTCTGGCCGGTACGTTTCGTCGATTTCCTCCCGGATCTTGGAGGGGCTGGCCAGATGGACACGAACCTCCCGGCCGGTGGCGAACGCCAAGGTCTTCTCGCAGTCCAGGTCGAAGGGGTTCGAGGCCGCGATCTCGAGGTAAGAATCCGTGACAACCATGGGCACGATGTGATAGCGCCGGGCGACCTGCTCGGGGACCAGCTCGCGCGCGCCACCTTCGCTCAGGCTAAAATCGGCGATCTTCAGCCGAAACCGCTCCGCGAGCGTCTCGATGACTAGCTCGTCCGTTGCGAGACCGGACGCTACGACCGAGTCCCACAGCGAGTCCTTGGCATCCTCGCCGTTACGGACCTCGTCGAGTTTCTCCTCCCCGATAAGCGAATGCAGGGTCGGAGCCAACCACTCGTCCGTGAATCGTTCTTCCGCCACGTTGAGTCCTCTGAAGAGCCCAACGTGGAAAGCTAAACATCGCCCGCCGGTTGAGCCACTGAACGGGACGTGGCACCCCACCTTGCTCCTGAGCCCAGACTTCAAATAACTTGCGGGGCGGCGGCGCAAACGGACCGGAGTCGGCTTGATTCAACGCCGCCACCCTACCTCACTGCGCCGCATACATCGTGCCCATGATGCTTGGAATCCTGTCCGCGCCTTGGCGGCCCCTCGCGGGCCGCCGACCCCGAGCCACGTCCGGCGGGGGCCCTCTGGCTGTGAACCGCACAATGCCACTCGCGAGGTCGAGAGCCGCGATTTCGATCGCCACGCTCTCGCTCGGGTTGGCGGCGTGCGAGAAGCTCGTCGCCCCCGGTGGTCCCAGGCTCACCACGGGAGAGCTGATCGTACTCCCCGTGCAGACGGCGGCGCCGGCACCCGCTCCCGCCACCTTTTTCGTCTCAAATGGCCGAAGCACCGTACGAAACCTGATCCACGCCGATGCCTTTAGCACGCAGTATGCCCGGCTGCTGTTCCCGGCGGGGAGCCTCGCCTCGTTGAATGGCCAGCCGCTGGGGTCCGGCGATTCTGTCCTGGTAACAGTGCAGGCTCGACCGGGTCAGTACGGTATTACGATATCGCCGCGCGGCCTGTCGCTGAGCGCGGGAAGTCTGCCGACTGTGGTGTTTTCCTTCGGTCGCTATGGCGATTTCACGGTGGCCGGCTCGTCGACGCGCTACGCAAGCGCCCAGGAATATGCGACCGCGCTCGACGTATGGCGGGAGGTGACCGCCGACGGCTGGAGCATGGCCACCGGATCGCGAACCGCCGGCACGGATGCGGTGGAGGCGCAGATTGAAGCTCCCGGCGATTACGCGGTCGCTGCGCCCCGGTGACCCTCGGCGTCACGTTCGATGCATACCGCCGATTGGCCCGCGGCGGAGGGATCGTCCCAGTCGTTCGGGAATTCGCGGCTGACACTCTGACCCCCATCGTCGCCTTCGCGGCGGTCGCCCGCCCCCCGTTCGCCTTCCTGCTCGAATCGCTCGTCGGGGGCGAGCGCTGGGCGAGGTACACCTTCATTGGGACCGAGCCCGGCGAAGCCTGGAGGTATGGGAACGGCGAAGTGGACCGCTGGACTCCAGGGGCTGGGTGGGAGTCTCTGGGTCCTTGCGGCGATCCGCTGGCCCACATCGGTGGACGCATTCGGCCGCTCCAGGCCGTAGCGATCGACGGACTTCCGAGGTTCAGCGGCGGCGCCGTCGGGTACCTCGGATACGACGTCGTACGCTTCATCGAAAAACTGCCCGGAGGCCCGGAGGACGATCTCGGGCTGCCCGATGCGCTGTTCATGGTCTGCGACACCGCGGTCATCATCGATAACGCGTTCGGACGCGCGATCGTAGTAGCCAACACAAACGTCGCTCCCGGAGCTCACGCGTCCGAGCTGCGTAGAGAGTACGGCCGAGCGATGGACCGAATCGAGTCGCTCCTCACCAGGCTGGCCGATCCGCCGAAGCTGCCGGCCCTCGCGCTCGGCGGAGCCGACCCGCCGATTACGTCCTCCCCCTATACCCGGCGGACGTTCGAGCGGGGCGTGGAGAAGATCAAAGAGCACATTCGCGCCGGCGACACGTTTCAGACTGTACTGTCTCGGCGCCAGGAGGTCCCATGCCAGGCAGACCCACTCATGGTCTACCGAGCACTCAGGAGCCTCAACCCCGCCCCCTACCTCTATCTGTTGCAGCTGGACGACGTGTCGGTGGTCGGTAGCTCGCCGGAGGTGCTCGTACGCGTTGAGGACCGCGAGATCACGGTCCGTCCAATCGCCGGAACGAGGCCCCGGGGCGGAACGCTCCACGAAGACGCGCGCCTCGAAGCCGAGCTTCTGGCGGACTCGAAGGAACTCGCCGAGCACATGATGCTCGTGGATCTCGGCCGGAACGACGTAGGCCGTGTCGCCGAGTACGGATCGGTGCGCGTTACCGCAGACAAGGTCATCGAACGGTATTCACACGTGCAGCACATCGTTTCCGAAGTGCGGGGGGATTTGCGAAACGGGCTCGACGCTGTTGATGCCTTGCGCGCGTGTTTTCCCGCTGGCACGGTAACTGGGGCGCCCAAGGTGCGCGCGATGGAGCTCATCGATGACTTGGAGCCGACGCGCCGGGGGCCGTACGCCGGTGCGGTCGGGTACCTTGGCTGGGGTGCGGTCAATTCCGACACGGCCATCACCATCCGGACCGCCGTCATTCGGGAGGGCCGCGCGTTCGTGCAGGCGGGCGCCGGGATCGTCGCAGACAGCATTCCAGAACGGGAGTACATCGAGACCGAGAACAAAGCAAGCGCGGTACTGCGTGCGCTCGAGTTGGCCGAGTCCAGTTCGCGTGGGCTCGACTCGCGGCATATATTGCGTCTCTCTGACGCTTGAGCCCTGCATTGGCCGCCTTCAAACTCATCGGCACGACGGGAGAACAGTCGGTCGACCTACCATTGGGTCGCGTGCTCGTGGTTGGGCGTGCCGTCACCAGTGATGTCCCCATCTACGATCCCACCATTTCGCGCCGCCACGCCGAGGTCACGGAGACAGATGGCGGCGTAAAGGTCAAGGACCTCGGATCGAGTAACGGAACGTTCGTGAACGGCACGCGCGTCGCAGAGGCGGTGGTCACCGAGGGCGATGTCGTGGCATTCGGCAAGGTCGCATTCAACGTCCGGGCGGTCACGCCGCCAACCGCGAGACCGGCGGTACCGGACGAGTCCGCGTTCGGCGCAAAGGCCCCGCCCGGGGCGACCATCGTTCGGAAGATGCCGGACTCCGGAGGGGTTTCGGCCGTGGGGGACCGCCCCAGCGCCGCCGCGCAGTTGAAACTGACTGGCGAGTCCGTGGAGGAGCGGCAAGCCAAAAAGCTGAGCCTCCTCCTGGACATCTCGAAAGAGCTCTCAAAGCAACAAGAAGTCGACAAGCTGCTCGAGAAAGTCGTCGATATCACCTTCGAGGTGATGAGCGTCGACCGCGTTTCCATCCTGATGGTCGAGGAAGTCTCCGGCGAGCTGGTGCCCCGCGTGTCGAAGAACCGCCTCGGAGATTCGGGCGGCAGCCGCCATGTGCCGCAATCGATCGCGCGCCGGGCCGTGAACGAGCGTCTCGCGATCCTCACCGACAACGCGGCGGCGGATGAACGGTTCAAGGGCAAGTCTATCGTCATGCAGAGCGTCCGAAGTGCGATGTGCAGCCCGCTCATGGGTGGGGACGGAAACGTGCTTGGGATTATTTACGTGGACAACATGACTGCGACGAATTCGTTCGGGGACGAGGACCTGGAGTTTCTCATCGCGTTTTCGGGCATCGCGGCCGTCGCCATCGAGAACGGACAGCTCACGGAGCGGGTCCGGAGGGAGGCCGTCGTCCTGTCGAATTTCCAGCGCTACTTCGCTCCGAGTCTCGTCGACCAGATCGCCGGCCAGGAGGGCGTGATCCAGCTCGGCGGATCGAAGCGTCCCGTGGTGGTGTTCTTCAGCGACACCAGAGGCTTCACGGCAATGTCGGAGTCGATGGTGCCCGACGATATCGCGACATTGCTCACCGAATATTTCACGGAGATGGTGGAGATCGTTTTCCAGCACGGGGGCACACTCCACAAGTTCATGGGCGATGCGATCATGGCGCTCTGGGGCGCACCGTTGGAGCAGGACGACGACGCCGATCGCGCCATGAGCGCGGCGCTCGACATGCAGAGCGTCTTGGAGGAACTGAACGCCAAATGGGCCGAGCAGGGACGCGCGCCCGTGAAGATCGGCATCGGCATCAACTTCGGTGAGGTGTTCGCCGGAAACATCGGGAGCGATCGCCGCCTCGAGTACACGGTGATCGGAGACGCCGTCAACACGGCGTCGCGACTCTGCTCGAAGGCCGGCCCTACAGAGATCCTGATGTCCGAGCCGTTTTACAAGGCGCTGAAAAGCCCACCCGACGTCGACGCGCTGGAGCCCCTGCAGCTCAAGGGCAAAGCGCAAGCAGTTCCGGTCTACCGCGTGAAGCGATAAGGCCGTCCCGCCCCTTCGAGCAGGTCGACTACGTGACGGAGCGGCAACCCCATCACGCCGAAGAAATCTCCGTCGATCCGCTCTATCAGTACCGCGCCGAACCCCTGTATCCCGTACGCTCCGGCCTTGTCCAGTGGCTCCCCAGTCGCCACGTAGGCGCGCACCATCTCCGCATCGAGCGGCCGAAACCGCACCCGCGTCACATCGAGCCGGTCATCGATCTGGTCGCCGTGCGCGAGAGCGACCGCAGTCACTACTTCGTGCTCAGCACCCTGTAGTAGAGACAACATCGCCTCGGCCTCCGCCGCCGAGCCCGGCTTGCCGATCGGCTCCCCTCCAATGACAACGATCGTGTCCGCCCCCAGCACGTGGTCGGCGGGGCGGCGGCGGGCGATCGCGAGTGCCTTTGTTCGCGCGAGACGTGTCGCGGCTTCGGCCGGGGTTTCCCCCACGTGTTGGCGCTCGTCGATCTCTGGCGGCTCCACCGCGTGCGGGATACCGAGCATGTCGAGTAGCTGTGTGCGGCGAGGCGAGCTCGATGCCAGAACGATCATCGCTCGAGGATGATGGTCACCGGCCCGTCGTTCACGAGCTCGACCTGCATCGCCGCGCCGAACCGGCCAGTCGCAACTGGAAGCTCACGACGCCGAAGAGCGTCGACGAACGTTTCGTATAACGGGATGGCTCGCTCCGGTGGCGCCGCCCGCACGAACGATGGCCGCCGGCCCTTATCGGTGTTTCCATAGAGCGTGAACTGGGACACCACTAGCACCGCGCCGCCCACCTCCGCGAGATCCTGGTTCATCTTCCCGGCCTCATCGGGAAAGAGCCGCAGTCCCGCGATCTTTTCCGCCATCCATTCCACCTGCGTATCCTCGTCGCTCCCGGTGAACCCGACGAGAATCAGATAGCCGCGCTCGATGGAGCCAACCACCTCCTCGTCAACGGTCACGGAGGCACGCGACACCCGCTGCAGCACGGCTCTCAGCGCACGGGCCCCCGTACAATGTCGCCGGGGGTCACTCTACCGTCACGGATTTGGCGAGATTTCTCGGTTGATCGACATCACAGCCGCGCTCGACAGCGGTGTAGTAGGCTAGTAGCTGCAGGGGGATCACGCTCAATACCGGCGTCAGCAAGTCGATGGCCCCTGGAATAGTGATCAAGTGATCGGCGAGTCCCGCGATCTCCTCGTCCCCCTCGGTAACGACCGAGATGACGCGACCGTGTCGGGCTTTCACTTCCTGGATGTTGGAAACGATCTTCCGGTACACCGCGTCGTGCGGAGCGATAAACACCACCGGCATTGAATCATCTATCAACGCAATGGGACCGTGCTTCATTTCGGCAGCCGGGTATCCCTCGGCGTGAAGGTACGAAATTTCCTTGAGCTTGAGCGCACCCTCCAAGGCCACCGGAAAATTGACGCCACGCCCCAAATAGAGGGCATTGGAGCACCCCGCGAACGCGGGGACCAGTCGCTCCACTTGTTCGGCGCGTGAGAGTACCTCGGCAATTTGGTCGGGCAGCTGTAACAGCGCTCTCACGACGTCCCGGCCCTGGAGCACGGAGAGGGCATGCAGCCTGCCAAGCCGCAGGGTGAGCATGGCCAGGGCCACGATCTCGCAGGTGAACGCCTTGGTGCTCGCAACCCCGATCTCGGGACCCGCGTGAATGTAGATCCCGCCATATACTTCTCGGGCTATCGAGCTGCCCACGACGTTGACGATCCCCACCGTCCGCGCTCCGCGCCGCCGCGCCTCTCGCAGAGCCGCGAGCGTATCTGCGGTCTCACCGCTCTGAGAAATCCCAACTACCAGCGTCCGCTCGTTCACGATCGGATTGCGATACCGAAACTCCGAGGCGTACTCGACCTCGGTTGGAATCCGGGCGAACTCTTCAAGCATGTATTCACCGATCAGCGCCGCGTGCCACGAGGTCCCGCAGGCCGTCAGGACGACGCGATCGACAGAGAGCAAGGCCTCATCAGACAGGTTCAGTCCGCTCAGCCGGGCGCTTCCCTCATCTTCGAGTAGCCGTCCGCGGAGCGTGTTCCGGACGCTGTCCGGCTGCTCCATGATCTCCTTGAGCATGAAATGCCTGAATCCGCCACGTTCGACCGTATCTCGGTCCCAATCCACCGTGCTCACCCGCTTCTGGACGCCCTTCGTGTCCAGGTCGGTGATCGCATACCCCTTCCCGCTGATGACCGCGACCTCGCCGTCATCCAGATAGACCACGGATCGGGTGTATTGCAGGACCGCCGCCGCATCGGAGGCGACGAAGTACTCTTCGTCGCCGAGGCCGACCAGAAGCGGCGAGCCGTTCCGGGCCGCCACGAGCTTCCCAGGCTCCCGCGCTGACACGACCGCAATGCCGTAGGTGCCGTCCACCTGCTTCAGCGCGGCGGCCACGGCCCCCTCCAACGAGTTGTCGTAGGCCTCCTCGATGAGGTGCGCGATGACTTCCGTATCGGTCTCGGAACGGAAGGTGTGCCCCTGCTCGACCAGGCGGGTCCGGAGGACAGTGGCGTTCTCGATGATCCCGTTATGGACGATCGCAACGGTTCCGCTCGAGTTGATGTGAGGATGCGCGTTCGTCGTATTGGGTACGCCGTGGGTGGCCCAACGGGTGTGCGAAATCGCGACGTGCCCGGAAGGGGCGCGCCCATCCAGCTGCGCTTCCAGCGCCCCGATCTTCCCTGCCGTCTTCTCGACGACCACCTTTCCGTCCTGTACCACTGCCAGGCCGGCGGAATCGTAGCCCCGGTACTCGAGCCGTTTCAGCGCCTCCAAGACCAGGGGCACCGCCTCGCGTTTCCCGACATATCCGACTATCCCGCACATCTAGGCGCACTCCTCACTTAGCGCTGACCCGCTTTCCGGGCCGCGTCGATCAACGCCGTCGCCTCGGACCCCGATGGGGCTTCGGCAATGTACCGCACGATCGGCTCGGTGCCCGATGGCCGAACGTGCAGCCACCGATCTCGCCACGCCAGCCGAAGACCATCCTGCTTGTCCACTGTGGCGTCAGGAAAACCCTGCTCGAGCGCCTCATAGAGACCCGCCAGCTCGCCGCCCGTCGGCACCTTGTCCTTCACGATGTTGTATCGCGGTTGCGACGACACGAGCTGGCTCACGGGCGCTTGCGTACGAGCGAGGAGGGTCAAGACGAGCGCCGCCGCTACCGGCGCGTCGCGACCGAGATGCAATGATGGAAGAATCACACCTCCGTTCCCCTCTCCACCGATCACCGCACCCCTCTCGCGCATGACCCGCGCCACGTTGGCCTCCCCGACCGGTGCCCGGTCTAGCTGAACCCCGAAATCGCGTGCCGCGTCCTCGACCACCAACGAGGTCGAGAGGTTCGCGACCACGGGGCCTGGTCGGTCAGGGAGAACCGCCCGCACGGCGAAGGCCAGAGTGTAGTCCTCCCCGATGGCCGAGCCGTGCTCGTCGGTGATGGCCAGCCGGTCCACGTCGGGATCGACCGCCATGCCAACATCCGCACCCTGCTCCCGAACGAGCGCGCCCAGCAACTGCAGGTTCTCGGGCACCGGTTCGGGGGGACGCGGGAACCGGCCGTCGGCCTCGAGATTGATGCCGTGAACGTGGCATCCCAGCGCCTCTAGCAGCTTCGGAACCATCGTGCCGCCGGCTCCTCGCACGCAGTCGAGTGCGACCGTGAAGCCGCGAGACTGGATGCGCTCCACCTCGAGCTCTGACATGCCCAGGACACCGTCGAGGTGGCGCTGCACAGCCCCGGGGTCGTCGACGAGCGAGCCGACTCCGTCCCATGCCGTACGCTCGATCGCGCCGTTCTCCGCCGCCGCTCTCAGCCGTTCACCGCTGTCCCGATCGAGAAACAGACCGTCCGGCCCAATGAACTTGAGGGCGTTCCACTCGACGGGGTTGTGACTAGCGGTGATGACGATGCCACCGCCCGCCCGATGATGCTCGACCGCAAGCTGCGCAGTCGGCGTGGGTACCAACCCACAGTCGATGACCCGGCAGCCCACCGACTGGAGCCCGGCGCTGGCTGCGGCAGCAAACATCGGGCCCGACGTGCGGGCGTCCCGCGCCAAGACCACCACCGGGGCCGCGTCCGAGCGGGCCAAAAAGCCGAAGGCCGCCGCATAGCGAGCGATGAACTCTGGCGTGAGATCGGTACCGACGAGGCCTCTGACGCCCGAAACGCTGATCATGAGCGTTTCACTCATGCCAGAAGTTAGCCGACCGAAGGGGAAAAACCACTGTAATCAAGGCGATTAGCCGGTGAGGATTCGGGAGGCCGGAATTCCCGTGGATTTCAACGATCGCGGGAGGGCTTCGTCATGCATGCCGCCACCCCCCCTCAAACCATCCCCTACCCCTAACACTGTTGGCTGGGCTCCTCGCCACCGCGGCCGGCGTGTGCCATGGCATTCCTGTTTTCGGCACCTCGCATGCGGAGCGTGGGGTGGCCCAGGCGGGAGTCAAGCACGCCTCGCCGATCTCCTTGCTGCAGCGGTAAGGCCGCGTTTATGTTCCGCTTTCCCATCGGTTTGAGAATTCAATGACGCGAATCTTCGATGAGGATCTGAACGGGTCGTTGGCCACCCGAGCCGTCCACGCCGGGCAACGTCCGGATGAGTCGACCGGGGCGATCATGCCTCCGGTCTACCAGACGTCAACCTACGTCCAGGATGGGCTGGGAAAGCACAAGGGCTTCGATTACGCCCGAACTAGAAATCCCACACGGGACGCGTTCGAGCGTAACGTGGCCGCCTTGGAGGGAGCCCAGCACGGGCTCGCGTTCGCGTCGGGGTTGGCCGCGACTGACGCCGTGTTGAAGCTGCTGTCGGCAGGGGACCACGTGGTCTGCGGGGAAAACCTTTACGGCGGTACGCACCGCTTGATGTCGCAAGTGTACGCGCGCCTGGGGTTGGCATTCACGTTCGTGGATACGCGCTCGATCGCCGGCATCGAGGCCGGACTAACGCCCGCCACCAGCATGATCTTCGTCGAAACGCCGACGAATCCCATGATGAGATTGACCGATCTCGAGGCGGTGTGCGCGCTCGCCAGAGACCGCGATCTCATCAGTGTGGTGGACAACACGTTTGCAACCCCGTGTTTCCAGCTCCCCGTTCGCGCGGGTGCGGACGTCGTGCTGCATTCGACCACGAAATACTTGAATGGGCACAGCGACATGATCGGCGGCGTTCTCGTCACCGATCGCGACGACCTCGCCGACGCGCTCGCTTTCCAACAAAACGCGACTGGCGCCGTTCCAGGACCAATGGACTGCTGGCTCGCGCTCCGTGGTATCAAGACCCTGGCCGTCCGAATGAAGCAGCATGACGCCGGCGGCCGGCGGATCGCATCGTGGCTGACCGAGCATCCAGCGGTCCAGCACGTTTACTACCCTGGACTGCCGGACCACGAACAGCACGAGCTCGCGTGCCGGCAAATGTCGGGATTCGGGGGGATGATCTCGGTCGAGCTGGGCTCGCTCGCGAACGCCCGGGTCGTGTCCGAGAGCACGACCCTGTTCGCCCTCGCCGAGTCGTTAGGGGGTGTCGAGAGCCTGATCGGACACCCCGCGAGCATGACCCACGCCAGTGTCCCAACGGAGATGCGCGAGGCGATGGGGCTGACCGACGGATTGGTGCGCCTGTCGGTGGGCATCGAGGACACCGACGACTTGATTGCCGACTTGGAACGCGCGCTCAATCGCGTAGGTCAGCGACCGGCCGGCTGAAACCGCGCGCGCTGCCGCGCGTACGGTACGGCGTGATAGCGGCCACGCGTCACGCAACCTTACATGCGGAGGCAACTATGAGCGACTCACCTGACGGCGGCGCGGGCGCTCGCCCTCGAGTCGTCCTGTCCGAAATCGCGCCGGTAAGTTGGGAGCACCCCGCCGATCGCGCTGCGCTGCAAGCACTGCGCGCAGTACCCGGGTTCGATGAAGCGGTGCGAAAAATCGTGGGGTTTTTCGGAGAGCGCGGAATCCGACTCCTGTTCCAGGCGAACGCCGTGCGGGTGGGGCCGACTCAGTTCCCCACACTCGACGGCCTCCTGACCGAAGTGGCGACGACGCTCGACTGGCCCGACCGGCCAGAGCTGTACGTCACCCAGACGCCCTTGGTAAACGCTGGCGCCGTCGGCGTGGACAAGCCGTTCATCGTTCTGAACTCGGGTGCGGTTCACCTGCTCGACGAAAACGAAACGCGGGTCCTCATCGCGCACGAATTGGGACACGTGATGAGCGGCCACGCGCTCTACCGGACCGTGCTGATCCTCCTGCTGGCCCTCGGGTTTCAGAATCTCCCGTTTCTCGCCGGGCTCGCCCTGCTGCCAATCAAGCTGGCACTCTTGGAGTGGTTCCGGAAAAGCGAGCTCTCGGCCGATCGTGCAGGGCTGCTCGGCAGCCAAGATCCGGACGCGTCGATGGGAGTCTTCTTGAAACTCGCCGGTGGAGGATCTAGCGAGGACACAGACCTCCACGCGTTCCTGGCCCAGGCGCGGGAGTACGAAGATGCCGGCGGCGCCCTAGACACGATTTACAAGATCCTGAACACTCTGGGTGCGACACACCCATTCAATACGCTCCGGGCAGCCGAACTCGATCGGTGGACAGAGGCGGGTGCCTACCAGAAAATCCTGAACGGCGAATACACACGGCGCGGCGCAGAGCCTGAAGACCGCTCGCTCGGACAGGATCTCGGGGAGGCGGCGACCCACTACGCAGATGAAGCCCGGAAGACGGTTGGACATGTCGCCGATGCCGCCAAGCGCGCCGCGCAGGCGTTCACCGACGCGTTCAAGGATCCCGGCCAGCGGTGAAGGTGCTCGTCGTCGGGGGCGGCGGGCGCGAGCACGCGCTCGCGTGGGCATTCTCGCAGCAGGCCACCGTCCTCTGTGCGCCGGGCAATCCGGGCACCGCGCAGGTAGCCACAAACCTCCCGGTTGCCGTCACCGACCAGGCCGGCATCGTCGACGCGGCCCGAGAGCACGAAATAGACCTCGCCGTGATCGGCCCCGAGGGCCCGCTCGCGGACGGACTGGCTGACCGGCTCTCGGCAGCTGGCCTCCCGGCGTTTGGCCCAAGCGCGCGGGCGGCTCGGATCGAGGCGTCGAAGGCATACGCGAAGCAAATCATGGAGCGGGCCGGGGTCCCGTGCGCGCCAAGCCGGAGCTTCACGAACGAACGCGAAGCGCTGCGGTACATCGACGCCCACTCCGAGCCGCTCGTGGTCAAGGCTTCGGGCCTCGCTGCCGGCAAGGGCGCGATCGTGTGCGAGGGCCGCTCCGAGGCCACTAAGGCGGCGCGGGAGATGTTCGCTGGTCGGTTTGGCAGCGCGGGCCGCGAGATCGTCGTTGAGGAGTTCCTGAGCGGCGAGGAGCTTTCGGTACTGGCGCTCACCGATGGCGAGCAGGTCCTCATTCTCCCGCCCTCTCAAGACCACAAGCGTCTTGGAGAATCCGATACCGGGCCGAACACCGGCGGCATGGGCGCATACGCCCCGGTATCCCTCGCAGACGACGTGCTACTCGACACCATCCGAACGACGATCCTTCTCCCAGTCCTGGGAGCGTTGGCAACCGATGGCGCGACCTATCGCGGCGTCCTCTACGCCGGGCTGATGATCTCAGACTC
This sequence comes from Gemmatimonadales bacterium, assembly GCA_965249575.1. Classification (GTDB taxonomy): domain Bacteria; phylum Gemmatimonadota; class Gemmatimonadetes; order Gemmatimonadales; family GWC2-71-9. The sequence goes on from OZ252244.1 coordinate 1,433,445, forward strand.
AGGTGTGCCGTCCGTGGTCGAGTTCAACTGCCGGTTTGGCGATCCCGAGGCGCAGGTCGTACTCCCTGTAGTCCGGGACGGCATCCTGGCACACCTGTGGGCCATCGCCGCGTCTGAGGCGTGGCGTCCGGAACGGAAAACCGCTCCCCATCGCGGGGCCGCCGTCACTACCGTGCTGGCGGCACCCGGCTATCCAGCGTCACCACGGAAGGGCGCGGCGATCTCGCTGCCGGCCCCACTGCCCGACGACACTCTCCTCTTTCACGCTGGGACGTCACTCGACGACGACGGGGTCCTCCGCACGGGCGGCGGCCGGGTGCTCTGCGCCACTGGAGTGGGTGTCGACATCGTGGGTGCCAGCGCGGCCAGCCAGCGCCTCGCCGAGGCGATCGAGTTCGACGGCAAGGTCTTCCGGCGGGACATCGCATGGCGCGAGGTTGCCCGTGCCGGAGCTGCCTGAAGTCGAGACCATCGTCCGCGAGCTCGACCCGCACGTTCGCGGCCGGCGCCTGTCCCAACCACGACTTTTTCACCACGACGTCTTGAGGGGCGTGAGTGCCCGCCGACTCGCGCGAGCGCTCGACGGCACCCGCGTCGTCAACCTCTCTCGGCGCGCCAAGCACGCAGTGTTCCTACTCGAGACCGGCCATCGGATGGTGATCCAGCCAAGAATGTCCGGAGCTCTGTTGATCTACGACAGGGCACTCACACAGGAGGAGGCGCGGTACGCGGTGCTGCAGGTCCGTGTGGGGCGGGGATCGCTGCTCGTCTATCGGGACGTACGACGCCTGGGAACGATCTCCCTATTGAACGAAGGGACTTGGCAGGCCTATACTGATCGAATCGGACCGGAACCGCTGGACGAGGACTTCAGCGTCGACCGGTTCGCGGCACAGCTTCGCACGAGCCGCCAAGCCGCCAAGAAAGCGCTCATGGATCAGCGAAAGCTCGCGGGTGTGGGCAACATCTACGCGAACGAGGCCCTGTTTCGCGCCCGCATCGATCCCTCCCGACCCGCACGTGATCTCCTGCCGGAGGAAATCGCGCGGCTCTATCGCGCGGTCCGAGGCGTGCTGCGGGGAGCTATCAAGGCGAAAGGCACGACCTTCCGCGACTATCGCACGGGCACCGGCGAAAGAGGGGCGTTTCAGTTCGCGCTCCACGCCTACGGGCGGGGAGGGCGCCCCTGCCGCCGGTGCGGAACGCGGCTGGTCACGACGCACGCGATCGACGGCCGATCCACCACTTTTTGCTGGCGCTGTCAGGGCGCACATCAATGAAGATAGCAGTCGTTTTCGATACGCCATACGAGGGATGGGAAGACGAGGACTTCCGAGAGGACATGGCGGGCCTCGACGCGCGTGAAGACCCCGACTATGTCGAAGATGCGGAGTACGAGGTCGCCGACGCACTCCAGGTTAACGGGCATGACGTGCTGCTCGTCGGGGTGCATGCCGACCTCCATCATGTGCTCGAGAGCCTCAAGCAGTTTTCGCCCGATCTCGTCTTCAACTGCGTCGAGGCCTTTCGGGACGATCCGACACACGACTACCTCGTCCCGGCGCTCCTAGAGGCCGAGGGATATCGCTTCACGGGCGCGCCCCCGCTGGGACTACTCACGACCCGCAACAAGGCCATGAGCAAGCAGGTGCTGGCCTATCACGACATCAGGGTACCGGGATTCGCCACGTACCGGATATCAGAGAGCGTCACAGGCGATCCCGGGCTCGCGTTTCCGCTCATCGTGAAGCCCTTGCAGGAAGACGCTTCTGCAGGAATCGCTCAGGCGTCGGTCGTGCGCGACCGCTCCTCGCTCGGGGAGCGTGTGAGTTTCGTCCATAGCGCCTTCTCCCAGCCCGCCATCGCCGAGGAATTCGTCGAAGGCCGAGAGCTGTACGTGAGCATGGTTGGTAACGGCGAACGCCTCGAAATACTGCCCATGGTCGAGATGGTCTTCGACAAGCGGCGCACGAAGCCAGAGGAGCGGATCGCCACCAAGTCGGCGAAGTGGAACGTGGCGTATCGGGACCGGAAAGGAATCCGCAACGTGTTTGCGCGGCCCATCGCACGCCAGGTGCGGGAGCGCATCGAAGAGATTTGTAAGACGGCCTATCGAGCCCTCTGGCTGCGTGACTACGCCCGTCTGGACGTGCGACTGACGGAGGCCGGCGATGCCTGGGTGATCGAGGCGAACGCCAATCCGTTCATCGGCTACGGGCACGATATGTCCAACGCCGCCGAGAAGGCGGGCATGGACTATTATCAGTTTGTGCAGAGGATCGTCGACGAGGCCATGGGCAGATATGGGTGCTAGGCGCGCCCGGCGCCGAACCCGCGCCCCTCAACCCGAACTACGTTGCGTCTGCGGACACGAGCTGGGGCGCTTCTGGCGTTTCTGCCCGAGCTGCGCCCGTCCGCAGACGTGGCGTGATGAGGCGCATCAGACCGGCGCGGAGTGCTACCGCTGCGGATGGGTTGTCTCCGACCGCTTTTCGTATTGCCCCTGGTGCGGCGCAGACATCTACGAGCCCGGACACTCGAGCGAGATAGCACTCAAAGCCCCCGGTGGATTCCGGTATCACGCGCGGTGCGATCACGGCTGCGGTGGCGGCGTACAATATCCCATGCCGCACTGCCCCTGGTGCGGGGAAGAGCAGACCTGGGGCGACGAGGGCGTCTTCGAAGGCAACTGTCCACACTGCTCCCGGGGTGTGGACGACTGGATGAACACCTGCCCATGGTGCGGTAAGAACGCCACGGGACAGGATCAAATTCCCCGCGCACTGACTCGTGTCCGAAGACTCCTCATGACGTCCCGCATCCGCCTCTGGGGATATCGGGTACTGCTGCGTCCCGGCGTGTCCGGCGTCGACCCCCGCTGGCCGAAGATCGTCGAGATCGATCAGCGCTACGTCGTGGGCAAGCGGAAACGAGACGAGATCTCATGGTCGATGATGGTCGGCCTTATCACGCACGAGCTGGGGCATTCGTTCCTGTGTCACCACTGGCGCTGGGCGAGGAGCGCCCGGTTTCGGCGAGCGTTTGGAGAAGTCGACCAGGCGTACCGCGGCGTCGACGATACGTGGGTGGATTTCCAGCGCCGGCGAATCGCAACGACGCTCGTGCGCCACGTCAGCGGGTACGCGGCGACGCACCCCCAGGAGGACTTCGCTGAAACCTTTCGATTCTACGTGACCAGACGGGGACGGCTGCGCGAGCTGTTTGCGGAGCTGGGGCAAAAGCGGAAGGAAGTCGTGGTCTACGAGAAGTTCTTGGCCCTGCACGACTACGTGCGCTCGCTGAGGGGATGGCAATAGGGCTCGGTTGCAGGAGTGTCTCGGGTCGGCTCCGGGGGAGACGCGCTGGCGCCGCCTCCGGGCGGTCCCGCGCCCCATGACCACGCAGACGGCGCTCGCGCTTTCAGACACCACCCGCCTCAAGCGTCGGATCGCCGCCCTCGCCGAAAACCGGCCGGGGGTCTATCGCATGCTCGACGGCGCAGGGCGCGTGATGTACGTGGGGAAAGCGAAGCGGGTACGGGCCCGGCTCCTGTCCTACTTTCGAGCCAACGCGGCCGACGACAAAGCAGGGCGCATCGTCGCCGCCGCGGAAAACGTCGAGTGGGATTACACACCCTCGGAGTTCGCCGCGCACCTCACTGAGCTCCGACAGATCAAGCGTCACCGACCGCCGTTCAATGTCCGAATGAACCGTGCCCGGCGAGCGGCAATGCTCAAAGTATCCGGCGGCGCGGCTCCCAGAATCTACGCGGTGCGCTCAGTCGGATCGGACGACGCGCGCTACTATGGTCCCTTTGGGAGCCCTTTCAGACTCACGAGCGTCGTCCGCACGCTGAACGACCTACTCGGCCTCCGAGACTGCGCGCTCACCACGCCAATCGTCTACGCCGAGCAGTGCGACTTGTTCACCTGCGGTCGCCGCGCGGCTTGCATGCGGCACGAGCTTGGCACGTGCACGGGCCCATGTGCCGGCTTCGTCACGAAACGGGAGTATCTCGATCGCGTCGGGACCGCGGTGGCCTTCCTGGAAGGGCGGGGGGTGAGCCCGGTGGATCGGGTGGTGGCCGGGATGATCGAAGCCAGTGATGCGAACGAGTTCGAGCTGGCTGCCCGGTGGCGGGAGCGGTTTGACGATTTGGAGTGGCTCTTGGGCGCGGTGAGCCGCACCCGTGCGTTCATCGAGGCCCTCACATTCATATACCTGGACCCGGGCGCGTATGGGGACGATCACGCCTACATCATACGGCGAGCCACCGTGCGAGCATCGGCCGGCGCCCCCCACACCCCGATCGAACGAGAGGCGTTCAAGTCGCTGATCGCTGAGCACATAGATCCGGAGCCCGCGCCCGGGCCGCTGCCGGTGGAGTCAATGGACGAAATGCTCCTTCTCATGAGCTGGTTCCGCCAGCACCCGGGAGCCATGCTCCGCACGATCCCCCTAGGCGAGTGGCGCTAGCAATGAACGGCACCAAGCGCTCGGAGCAGCGCTCAGGCGCCCGCTCGCTCTTCCAACCAAACGAGACGCGCCCGCGGCGGTAGGCCAGGTTCGAACTCCATGATGCCCACCGAGGGTTTGAGATCGAATCGCCGGGGGCCGGCGGCCCCGGGGTTCATGATCGTCACCGTCGAGTCGACGAGCTCCAAAAGAGGCTGGTGGGTGTGCCCGAACACGATAACCTCCGCCGCTGGGTAGGCGTCGTGCAGTGACGAAGGCGTGGGTGATCCGAACTGGTCCCCGTGCGTCACCACGATGCTCAGACCGTCCAGCTCCAGCTCGGCGACACGCGAGCACCTGGCGCGTACGACCGGACCGTCGGTGTTTCCGTACACCGCCGTCACAGGCGCCAACACCTCGAGCTCCGTCAGGAGATCCGCGGGGCCGACATCGCCCGCGTGGAGGATGTGATCCACACGGCCGAACACCTCGAAGACCTCGGGGCGAAGCTGGCCGTGAGTGTCGGCGATCACCCCCAAACGCATGCCACCTCCGCAGGTGGCATCAAGTTCGACAGGAACCCGCGCCAGTTCCTCACGTCCCCCCCTTCCAACGTGGGACCAGCGACGTTTCGACCCCCATGTGATCCAGAATCCGCTGCACGATGAAGTCGACCAGCTCCTGCACACTGGTCGGGCGGTGATAGAAGCCCGGAGCTGCGGGAATCACGATCGCCCCGGCCTCCGTGACCGCGGCGAGATTGCGCAGATGCACGAGCGAAAACGGGGTTTCGCGGGGCACGAGGATCAGGGACCGCCGCTCTTTGAGAGCGACGTCCGCCGCCCGTTCGATGAGCGATCGGCTGGAGCCGTGCGCGACCGCGGAGACCGTTCCCATCGAGCAGGGACAGATGACCATCCCGGCGCTTCGCGCTGACCCGGACGCGGGCGTGGCTCCTCGGTCGCCGTCATCGAATACGTCGACACGCGCCCAGTCACCGCCGGTGGTGTCTTTCAGCTCATCGACGCTCCCAATCCCGATCTCGGTTTGCAACAATCGCCAACCGTGACCGGAGACGATCAACTGGACGGGAATGCCACCGCGCGCGAGTTGCTCCAGAAGACGAACCGCATACGGCGCCCCAGATGCGCCGGTGATGGCGAGGATCCACGGAAGCGCCGTCAGCTCCCTCTCCGGTTAGGCGTCGGTGAGCGGGGCGGGTGCTTGACGGGAAACGGCGACGGCGCCACTGGGTGCGGATCTCGTGGCCGAATTTCTCGCCGGCCTCTGGATCGCCGCGAGCGGGCGGGCGCCCGCTTTCTCGGTCGACCCCCAGGATCGCCCGGGCGACATCGCGTCACAGCAGGCGATCCACCAACGTCCCCAGGAAGAACAGGATGCTCACCACCCCGTTCATGGTGAAGAACGCCGCGTTCAGGCGGCTCAGGTCGCCGGGACGAAGGAGCCGGTGCTCCCAGACGATCGATGCCGCGGCGGCCGCGAGGCCGACGTAGTAGACCAGGCCGAGCTGAGCCCCGACGCCGAACGCCACCAATAGCACGACAGCCAGTCCGTGCATCAGCCGAGCTGCCGCGATGCTGCTGCGCTCGCCGAGTGCGACCACCGCACTCCGAACGCCGTGCGCACGGTCGAATACCTCGTCTTGCAGCGCGTAGAAGATATCGAATCCCGCCACCCAGCTCATGAGGGCGCCCGACAGCGCGAACAGCGTCCACGCTGGCGTGCTCCACGATCCCGTGACCGCCAGATATCCTCCGACGGGTGCGATGGCGAGCGCCGCCCCGAGCCACACGTGGGACCAGCTCGTGAAGCGCTTCGCATAGCTGTATGCGAGGATCCAAATGAGCGCCAGAGGGCTCAACGCGAGGCACACCCGGTTCAAGAGGCCCGCCGCGACCATGAACACGATCGAGGACACCCCGACGGCCACCGCAGCCTGGCCGACCGTGAGCCGCCCCGTCGGGATCTCTCGTCCGCTCGTGCGCGGATTCCGGGCGTCCATCTCGCGATCGACGATGCGATTGAATCCCATCGCGGCAAACCGCGCCGCGGAGAACGCTATCAAGACCAACACGACGTCGAGGACGCCCACAGCGTCGGCGTAAGACCCGTAGACCACACCGACCAGCGCGAAGGGGAGAGCAAAGACGGTATGTGGGAGTTTGACGAGGTTCGCCAGGCGAACGAGCAGCGATTCGCCGGGGAAGGTCTGCGCTTCCGGGGTGGGCAGGGACGCCGGGTCGATGACCGGGCGGAGCCCCGAGCTCCAAGGTGCGGTCTTCCGTTCCCGCTTCACCCTCAACCTCTGGGCTCCAGGTGGATGCCGAGAGCCGGCCACATGGCCTCCACACGGAACCGCGTTTCGTCATCCATCACGATGCGCTTCGGCCACTCACGATCGAACCCTTCCTCCTTGTATTTCGCCGTGGCATCGATCCCCATCTTCGACCCATAGGTGAACGCACGAGACGCGTGATCGAGGACGTCGATCGGTCCATTCGTAAACCGAATATCGCGTTGCGGGTCGATGTGGTTGAGCGCGACCCACCATGCCTCCTCCGGGTCCCGTACATTCACGTCTCGGTCCAAGACCACGATGAGCTTCGCCAGCGACATCAATCCCATCCCCCACAACGCGTTCATGACTTTCCAAGCCTGCCCGGGATACTGCTTGTCGATGCTCACGAACACCAGATTGTGAAAGATTCCGGGCGCGGGCATGTGGTAATCCACGATCTCAGGGACCGTGAGTCTGAGCAGCGGGAGGAAGATGCGCTCGGTCGCATGGCCCAGGTAGTAGTCCTCCATGGGCGGGCGGCCCACGATGGTCGTTGGATAAATCGGGTCCCCGCGGCGCGTCACGGCGGTGACGTGCACGGCGGGGTAGTAGTCCGCCAACGAGTAGAACCCCGTGTGATCGCCGAACGGCCCTTCCACGACGAGGTCTTCCGCCGGGTCGATGAACCCCTCGATAACGAGGTCCGCGTGCGCCGGCACCATTAAGTCACACGTCTTGGCGCGTGCGAGCTCCACCGGTTCCCGGCGGAGGAACCCTGCAAAGATGTACTCGTCGATCCCCGGCGGAAGGGGCGCAGACGCTGCGTAAATCGACGCCGGGTCGCCTCCCAACGCAATGGCCACCGGCATCCGCTCTCTCCGTGAGGCCATACTGCGCCAGTGCGCCGCCCCGACTTTGTGACGCTGCCAATGCATGGCGAGAAGGTCGCGCTCCAGCACCTGCACGCGATACATCCCCACGTTTCGCATACCGGACGAAGGATCGCGAGTGATGACTTGGGGGAGCGTGATGTACGCGCCGCCGTCCTCGGGCCAGCACGTGATGACCGGGAGTTCGCCGAGATCGATGTCCCCACCGGTGGTGACCACCTCTTGGCAGGCCGGCCGGCTCACGGTTCGGGGCGGATACTTCGCCAACTCGAGCAACCTCGGGAGCATCGCGAGCTTCTCGCGCCATCCCTCGGGCACCTTGACATTGACGAGAGCTGCAATTCGCGATGCGATGTTGCCCAGATCGTCCACCCCCAGCGCGAGTGCAACGCGCCGCATCGATCCGAAGAGGTTGATCCCAACGGGCATCTCCGCCGGGCGCCCATCCCCCAGCAACGGACGCTCGAACAGGAGCGCCGGCCCGCCCGCCCGGCTCTTCATACACCGATCGGCAATCTCCGCAATCTCGCGGTCGACCTTCACCGGCGGCGTGACCCGTACCAGCTCCCCAATCGACTCGATCCGCGCGACGAAATCGCGCACGCTATTGATCGACGCCGTCAAATGCGACGCCCCCAGTGAAGCGCCGCGATCCCGAAGGAAAGCAGCTCAAAGCGCACCTCGCCAAACCCGGCGGCGGACATGAGTTGGCCGAGCTTCGCGGGGGAGGGAAACTCCAACACCGAGTTTGGCAGGTAGCTGTAGGCGGTCGTATGTTTGGACACGAGGCGTCCGATCATCGGTAGCACGCGCTGGAAATACCAGAGATACAGCCCCCTGGCAAAGCGGGTCTTCGGCGTCGAGAACTCCAGGATCACCAACCGGCCCCCCGGTTTGAGCACGCGCGCCGCTTCGGCGAGGCCGTGCTCGAGGTCCGCGAGGTTTCGCACGCCGAAGCCGATCATGCACCCATTAAAGAGCCGGTCCGCGAACGGCAAGTCCAGGGCGTCCGCCCCGACCGCCTCGAGGCGCACCGACTTCGCCCGCCCGAGTTTGAGCATCGGAACGACGAAGTCGGCGCCCACAATCCGACCGGTAAACCCACGCTGTTTCGCCAGTTCCGCGGCGAGATCGAGCGTACCGGCGCACGAGTCGAGATACATGCCGTCCGGAGCCCTCTGCCAGCCGAGCCGGGCAACCGCGCGGCGGCGCCACGAGCGATCGATGTTCAAGCTCAGGACATGATTGAGCAGGTCGTACCGGGGGGCGATGGCGGCGAACATCCCGCGCACGTACGACCGTTTTGCGTCGCCGGCCAGCGACACAACCGTCGGAGGCGCGGGGGTCATAGGCGCCAAAGATACTGGCACGTTTGAACTTGCCGCAAGAATGGTTCGATTTGAACCTTCTCACTCGCGACGGGCGTAGGGTGCCGGAACATGCCTTCTCGGGAAGACTTACCGAACGCTAGCGATGTCGCCGTCGTCCGCCGGGCGCTGGGCGGTACGGAAGCCGCGTACCGGGAACTGGTGCGACGGTACCAACGACCAGTGTTCTCGCTCCTCTACCGCATGGTGCGCGACCGCGAACTGGCGGAGGATCTTGCTCAAGACACATTCGTCAAAGTGCTGAACGCCCTGGACTCCTACCGCACCGAGTACAAGTTCTCGTCGTGGGTCTTCAAGATCGCAAACAACACCGCCATCGACCACCTGAGACGCCGCGCCCTCGACACCCTGTCGCTCGAGGGAGCGCGCGACGCGACCAGCGCCGATCGCGCAGAAGCCACATCCATTCAGGTCGGGGACCCGTCAGAGACCCCGCTCGAGGAGCTGGAGGCGAGGGAGTTGGGTACGGCCATCGAGGCAGCTATCGGAAGACTTCGACCCGAGTATCGCAGCTGCATCGTGTTGCGGCACGTCGAGGGACGCTCGTACGAGGACGTCGCCGAGATCCTCGGGCTCCCACTGGGAACCGTGAAGACCTATATCCACCGGGCCCGCGCCGAATTGCGCTCGTCGCTCGCTCCGATCAGAGAGTGAAACCGTGGAGAGCATCATCCGTAGGGGATAGAGTATGAACGACAGACCGCTTCAATCCGAGTCCGAAGCCGATGCCAGCCTCGACCGGCTCCTGGAGACACTACCGGCCTTCACTCCCCGCCCGGGGTTCGATGACCGCGTGATGGCTCGCGTGCGGAGGCCCTCACCACTAGCCATTCGAAGAGCGCAGGCGATGGTGCGAGTGCTGGGATCTCGCGGGGCGTGGGCGCTGGCAGCCGCCTCCGCCGCCGGCACGATTCTCTGGAGCAGCATGGCCGCAAGTTGGCTAACGGCAAACAGTTATGCTATTCGTTCCGGGGTGGCTGGCCTGGTGGCAGAACTCGCGGTTCCCCTGTGGCGCGAGATCCTGAGATCGTTGCTCCCTGCCGCCCTATCAGTAGTCAATTACGTGTTGTCGGGGACCCTCCTGCCGGCGATGTTTTCGGCCGCGGTCATCGGCATCTTCCTACCGCCGGTTTGCGCCTGGGGACTCCACCGTCTCATGCGGCCGCCACGCACCGGGAGAGTCTATGCAACGCGCTAGCCTTCGACGAGTCCAGCTCCTAGTTGCTGCGTTTCTCGCCGTGACCGCCCCGGCGGCGATCGCGCAGGACGTCGTTGGGCACTCCGCCTCTCTCTCAGCCGAGCGCGGCTCGCTGGAGCTCAAGCTTTCGGACGGAACCATGCTGTCCGTGGTGCTTTCGGGAGGCCAGGTCAGGATCAACGGCACTGACGCAGCGACTTACCAGCCGGGGGGAGCCTTCGAGAACGGGTGGCGTGATCTCGTGGCGCGCGCCGGCAGGCTCGGCGCCGCGGATCTGGTTCGGGCCGTGCGGGGGTGGACGGTTGAGGCCCTCGCCGACACGGACCTCGCGGCGAAAGATGCGGTCACCAGCGCCTTCGAGACTCTCGCCGAGCCCGCGCCGCTGGCGGTGCCGTCACCACCGCCCCCACCGGGTCCACCCCCGGTTCCCCCGGTACTTGCTGGGATCGATCTCAATGACCTCGACGATGCCGCCTCGCTCCTGTCGCTCGTGAAGACGCTGGCCGGCGATCCCGCGCGAAGGGCGGATGCCCTCCGGGACGGGACCGTGCACGTTGGCGACTTCGAGTTGCCGAGCGCCCAACGGCATGAGGGGAGTCTGTTGGTGCTGGACGGTGACGCCGAGATTCGAGGCCACGTGACGGGGAGCGTCGTGACCGTGGACGGCGACTTGCTCGCCACGCGCGGCGCCAGGATCGATGGAAACGCGATCGCAATCGACGGCGAAGTCGAGCGGCAGGGTGCGGTGGTCGGTGGCGTCGTGAGAAGCGGCAATCCCGATTTCGAGTTCGAGTTTGGCCGAGATACGGAGCCGGATGTCGAGGTGTCGGCCATCGAACCGTCCGCAATCAGCACGATCGCCGAGAGTGCCGCCGGCCTGCTGGGGTCATTCGTGGCGCTGGCTTGCATCGGCTTCGGGCTCGTTTTCTTTCTGCCGCGGGAGCTGGAGATCGTCTCCGATACGGTGACGCAAGCGTTCGCCCGCTCGTTCTTCGCGGGGTTACTCGCCCAGCCGCTCGTGTTGCCCGCGCTGCTGATCCTCGTGGCGGCGTTGGTACTAACGGTTGTCGGGATCGTTGCCGTGCCGCTCGTGGTAGCGGCGTTCGTGGTAGTGCTGTTCGTCGCCGTGCTGGGGGGCTACCTCGCTGCGGCCCGTTCCATCGGCGAATTCGTCGTGGGCCGCCGGCTGACACGGCAGGGCCTCATCGGCACACCAACTCCGTACCGGTACCTGCTCGTCGGGGTCGGCTCCTTGCTCGCCATCTGGGTTCCGAGCGCATTCTTCGGGTGGGTGCCGGTCGCCGGGCCCATGTTACTCGGGACCGCCGCGGTCTTTACGTGGATCGTCGGGACGGCTGGCTTCGGGGCAGTACTGCTGTCTCGCGCCGGCCTTCGCGGTGCCTTCGTTCGCCGTCATCGACCAGAACTCGCGCCACAATTTCCGCAGGCCGCAGCGCCCGCCGTGGAGCGGGCGGGCGAGCACAACCTCACGGGGTAACTATGTTGGACTCACGGGCTATCGGCCTCGGACTGTTTCTCCACCTCGGACTGGGCGTCCCCTCCGCGGATGCGGAAGGTCAGTCGTTCCAGACGATTTCCTCATCACGGCAAGTACGCGGAGAAGATCGGTTGGACGTCGACGTCGAGTTCGCCATCGGAAGTTTTCGCCTCTATCCCGACGACTCGGGCGCTCTGTATCGAGGGGAGATGGTCTACGACGGGGACATGTTCGACCCCGAGATCAGCTACGACCCCGAATACCGCGAGCTGCACGTGCGGGTGGGATCCTTTCACTTCGGCGGCGGCATCGAGCACCACGAACGGTCGAAGCAACGCCTCGAACTCGCCGTCACTCGAGTGGTTCCCGTTCACATCGACGTGGAGTTCGGGGCGGGTGAAGGTGACATCGAGCTGGGCGGATTGACGCTCGCCTCGGCCAACATTGCAACGGGGGCGAGCTCGAGCCAAGTGCGGTTCAGCGACCCGAATCGCATTACGTGCAGCCGGATTTCGTTCGAGGTGGGAGCCGCGGAATTTCGAGCCCAGCAATTGGGCAACGCGCGATGCGAGCGGATCGACCTAGCCGCGGGGGCCGGTGAGCTCACCTTGGACTTTTCAGGCGATTGGGGGTCCGTCGGCCGCGCGCGCGCAGACATTGGCGTTGGCCTCGGCTCGCTCACACTGCGGTTCCCAGCCGACCTCGGCGTGTCCGTCGATGTCAGCCGCTTCCTGGCGACCTTCGACCGGTCGGGCTTCACTCGCCGGGGGGGCAAGTACTACTCCCGCAACTACGCGACTGCTTCTACCAAGCTCGACCTGGACATCACCGCGGCGCTGGGAACCATAGACGTCGTTTGGCTGGACAACTAGCGCGAGCGTGATCGAAAAAACGGACCGCCAGCGATACTCACGGAGGCGCGGCCTTCACTCGCACTTCCGTCCCCACCCTCTCCGCCAGAACCGCTGCGGCCGATCCGTCACGCACGGCCACCTCGACCGTACCTCCTGACCCCACGAGGGCCGTCACGGTCCCGGGGGGAACGTCGGCGAAGGTTCGGCGCACCAGCCCCACGTCACGTTGGCCCACCATACAGGTTCCGTCGGTTTCGACCCGTTGTCCGGGGATGTTGGTAATGAGTGTGCCGAAGCGGTCGATGTAGACGACCACGCCGACGATGTCACCGCCCACGCCCCGAGGGGTCGCGACCGGCGTTGTGACCAGGTCCTTTACCTGCCTGCCGAGATGCCCGAGCGGATCTCCACGGGCAAGCTTCGCGGCCGCCGGCGCGAAAACGTCCCGCCCGTGAAACGTGGGAGAGGCTGACGGCGGGACTGGCAGCTCGACTACCTCCGAACCGTCGAGTATGGGGCTGAGCACGCCGTTGTCCGGACCAACAAAAGCATGATCGGACTTGGAGGCGGCAATCGCCCGGCGGTCGCTCCCGACGCCCGGGTCTACGACGACGAGGTGCACTGCACCATCAGAAAAACGATGCCAAGTACGGCCGAGTACGAAAGACGCAGCGCCGATGTCGCCAGGGGGGACATCGTGCGAGATATCGATGAGCGTCGCGTCGGGTGCGCCTTGCAGGAGCGTGGCCTTCACCTCGGCCACATAACTGTCTCGCGTGCCGAAATCGGTGAGCAGGGTAATCAGGGCGCCCATGGGGGCGCGCTAGCCGCTGACTATAGGAAGCGTAATGGAACGCGAGCCTGCGCGCTCCGCGACCTCAGTTGCGATCGCCGCGAGCGCTTCACCGGCCGGAGAACGAGGATCGGCGACGACAATGGGCTTGCCAGCGTCGGCTAAGTCCGCGAGCTGAGCCTGTAATGGCACCTGTCCGAGGAGTGGCACTCCGGCCTCTTGGGCAAGACGCTCCCCACCACCGGTTAAGAAAATATTCGTCCGCTCCCCGCAGCTGGGACAGGTGAAGAACGTCATGTTCTCCACGATCCCGATGACTGGAACGTTCACCCGCTCGAACATCTTGACCCCGCGGAGGGCGTCCCCGACCGCAAGCTCCTGGGGGGTCGTGACGATGACCGCCCCACGCACCTGTACGGCTTGGACGAGCGAAAGCTGTGCGTCCCCAGTGCCAGGCGGGAGATCTACGATCAGATAGTCCAGCGGGCCCCACTCGACGTCGCGCAGGAACTGCTGGATGATCTTCATGATGATCGGCCCCCGCCAGATGGCCGGAGCGTCCCGCTCGATCAGGACACCGAGTGACATCACCTTGACGCCGTATCGTTCGAGGGGCTGTATTTTCCCGCCTCGAACCGGTGGCTTGTCGGTTACGCCGAACATGCGCGGGATGTTCGGCCCGTAGACGTCCGCGTCCATGAGCCCTACCCGACGGCCGCTCCGGGCGAGTTCGACCGCCATGTTCGCGGCAACGGTCGACTTCCCGACCCCTCCCTTTCCGGAGGAGATCGCCAGAACATGGCCGAGGTCGCCCGCCTCGGCCGGCCCTGGAGGGGGTGCAGCGGGAGCCTTGGCCGGTTTCGGGCCTTGCGGTTCGACGACCTTGATCTTGACCGTCGAAACGCCATCCACGTCGCTCACCGCCCGCCGAACCTCGCGCACGATCGCCGCCGGGTCTTCTCGGGACAGGACGAAGGTGATCGAGACGAGGCCGTCGTCGTCGACCGCGAGGTCCCGCACCATACCGGCCGACATAACATCGTTATCGACGCGGTCGTTCCGCACGTTGGTCAGCGCGCTGGCTACGTGAGCCTCGAGTGTTTTCGCCATTGTGGATCGAATGTTAAGGGTGGTTCGCTCGCTCAGGCAACCGTCTCGAGCAACCTGCGCGCCGCGGCGAGCACTTCGGCCTGAACAGTGGCGAGTGGCCCGTCAACCGCCGCACCGGCGGCCTTCCGGTGGCCGCCCCCGCCGAACGTCTGAGCGAGCGCGGCGGCATCAATGTCGCCAACCGACCGGAACGAGGCCTTGATGCGCGATCCGCTGAGCGGGCGAAACAAAATGGCGAGACGGATGCCCTGAATGGAGCGGGGGAACTCAACGACACCCTCCAGGTCCTCGGCATCGACCCCGTAGCGCTGGAACGCGCCGTCGGGAACGGTCACCCATGCGAGGCCACGGTCCGCCTCGACAACCAGGGTCTCGAGCACCTCGGCGAGCAGTCGAAGCCGCCCCTCGCTCGCATTTGCGTATAGATGCCGGTAGATCGCCTCTGCGTCGAGGCCGTGCCCGAGCAAGTGGGCCGCCACTTGCAGCGCCCGAGGAGTGGTGTTGGCAAACCGGAACCCGCCGGTGTCCATCATGAGCGCCACGTAGAGCGCTTCGGCCACTGCGGGTGACAGCTGCCAGCGGAGCGTACGCGCGAGATCGTAGACCAGCTCGCCGGTGGCGCACGCGGCATCATCGACCAACCGCGGCCCCGACGGGAGCGATGCCTTACTCACGTGGTGGTCGATGCAGGCGACAGGAACATCGATAGCGGCCAGCGCGTGCCCCAGTTGTCCCAGCCGCCCGAGATCGGAAATGTCGAGCACTACGACCGCTTCGGCGTGGCGAAGATGTTTCACGGCGTGGCGGGACTTGTCGGCGTGGTCGGCGCCGTCGAGCAGGAAGGTGTAGCGCTCGGGAAACGGAGTCGGGTTCACAATCACCGGCCGGATGCCACGAGCCGTGAGGAGGTGCCACAACGCCACCTCGCTGCCCGCCCCGTCGCCGTCGGCATTGACGTGCGTCGTGAGGGCCACCCGCATACCGGGCGTGAGAATCGCGCCGATCTGCTTCGCGGCCCGCTGTCTGGCCGCCGGAACTGAGACGGCGCGTCCCGCCGTCGTGGTTCTGGCCCGCGGCATGGTGGAAGGTAGCTGGGGTCACGGGGAATCGGGTAGTGATCGTTGCCATCGGCGGATACGACGAGCGGCCGCGCGGACGAGACGGCGGCTCACACTTCTCCGACCAGCGGAGCGACGGACCCAACACTTGCACCCTTGGTATTCCGAAGCAATACTCCCTCGTCCTTCACGCATGGAACCCACATGGAATACTTTCGTTCGATCGTCGACTGGCTGAACAACGCAATCTGGAGCTTTGGCATCCCGGCGGGAGAGGAAACCGTTCCGCTCGTCGTGATCGCGCTGATCGGCACCGGTCTGTTTCTGACCTTCAGGCTCGGGTTCGTGCAGCTCCGCCACTTGGGCCACGGGTTCGGAGTGACCAGCGGCAAGTACGACGATCCGAACGAGCCGGGCGACGTGTCACACTTTCAGGCGCTGACTACGGCCTTGTCGGCCACCGTAGGCATCGGGAACATCGCGGGTGTCGCCATCGCGATACACTGGGGTGGTCCCGGGGCACTCTTCTGGATGTGGGTGACGGCAGTCTTGGGCATGGCAACGAAGTTCGGCGAGGTCACCCTCGCTCAACACTACCGTCACCTCGAGTCGCCCGATCAGGGCCCCCACAAGTGGGAGGGGTCGGTGTCTGGTGGCCCCATGTACTACATCGAGAAGGGGCTCGGCCCGGCCTGGAAACCGCTCGCGGTCCTCTTCGCAGCGTTGCTTGGAACGACGGCCTTCCTGACCGGGAATGCAGTCCAGGCAAATACCGTCGCAGACACGATGAACACGACCTTCGGAATCCCGCCGTGGGCGACCGGACTCTTCACGGCGACCGTCGTAGCGCTCGTCATCATCGGCGGCATTTCTCGCATCGGGAAAGTGACCGGGATCCTCGCGCCAGTGATGGCTGCCATCTACGCGGCTGGTGCAATCGTCATCATTCTCGGCAACTACGATCAGATCCTACCAACATTCGGGTTGATCTTTCGTGAAGCGTTCAATCCGTCCGCTGGAATAGCCGGCACCGGCGTTGGAGCGATCCTCGTTACCATGATGTGGGGCGTCAAACGTGGACTCTTCTCGAACGAGGCGGGGCAGGGTTCCGCGCCCATTGCCCACGCCGCCGCGAAGACCGATGAGCCCGTGTCCGAGGGCGTCGTTGCATTGGTCGAGCCGTTCATCGACACGATCGTGATCGTCACGATGACGGCGCTCGTCATCATCATCACGGGAGTGTGGAACCAACGCGTGCCCACGGCGATCACGCTCACGGGCGGCGACCTCAGCTACGTCGCGAGCGCCGGGGAGGGCCGGTACGGCTCCGCGACGGCGCCCGACGAGATCCGGATCGAGAACGGATTCCACGCTGACACCAGCGCCGGGGTCGCCCAGCTGGCTTGGCACGAGGTACACCTCAAGCGCGTTTACGAGGACACGGCCCAGACCGTGCCCTTCACGGGTGTCGTTCGTCCGGCGGACGGCGTGGCGGTATCGGCGGCCGGAGCCGTCCGCTCCGAGCTGTATGCGTCGGCCGTCGAAAGTGGGGCACCTCTGACCATGCTTGGATTCCAGCAAGGGCTCCCGGGCGACTGGGGACAGCTGATCGTTGTCCTCAGCGTTCTCTTGTTCGCCATCTCGACCGCCATCGCGTGGAGCTACTACGGCGACCGGTGCGCCAACTATCTCTTCGGCGCCAAGGCGGTGCTTCCGTACAAGATCGCTTACATCCTCATGCACTTTGTCGGGGCAGTGCTCTCGCTCGCCGTTGTGTGGGACCTCGGGGACGTATTCCTCGGCATGGTCATCCTCCCGAACTTGATCGCGCTCGTACTCCTCTCACCCAAGGTGGCCGAGCTGACGAAGAGTTATTTCGAGCGCAAGCCATGGATCGAGAACGCCGAGGTACATCGCCGGCTAAAAGCGGAAAAGAAGCACCGGGCGTGACGTAGTCGGAGCCCGAACCCTCAGACGCTGTAGTTGGGCGCCTCTCGGGTTACGTGGACATCGTGGGGGTGAGATTCCCTCAAGCCGGCGGCGGTCGTCTGGAGGAATTCGGTGTCGCACCGCAGCTGCCCCAGGTCGGCGACGCCGCAATACCCCATGCCGCTCCTGATCCCGCCGACCATTTGAAAGATGACGTCGGCGACCGGGCCCCTATACGGCACTCGACCCTCGATACCCTCCGGGACGTACTTGGGTGCGCCGAGGTCGCCTTCTTGGAAGTAGCGATCGGCTGAGCCGTCCTGCATGGCCGACAGCGATCCCATCCCGCGCACGGTCTTGAAGCGGCGCCCTTCGAGAAGGAAGCTCTCCCCTGGACTCTCTTCGGTACCGGCGAGCATGGAGCCGAGCATGACGCTCGCCGCGCCGGCCGCGAGTGCTTTGACCGCGTCGCCAGAATACTTGATGCCGCCGTCCGCGATGACCGGCGTCTCCCCCGCCCCGCGTACCGCGTCGATGATCGCGGTGACCTGAGGAACGCCCACACCAGTCACGACTCGGGTCGTGCAGATCGAGCCCGGCCCGATGCCGACCTTGACGGCATCCACACCGCGATCGACGAGGGCGCGGGCCCCGTCCACCGTGGCAACGTTTCCGCCAACGATCTGGGCCTCTGGGAAGGACTCGCGGAGCATACCCACCGTTGCGAGCACGCCCTCCGAATGGCCATGCGCGGAATCCACCACGAGCGCATCGACGCCCGCGTCCAAGAGCTGCGAGGCCCGATCGACGGTATCCTCCGCAACACCCACAGCCGCTGCGACCCGTAGACGCCCGTGCTCGTCCTTGTTGGCATCTGGGTGTTGCCGGCGCTTGAAGATGTCCTTGACGGTGATCAATCCCTTGAGCGTCCCATCGTCATCGACAACGGGGAGCTTTTCGATTCGTTGCTCACCCAAAATGCGCTCAGCTTCGTCGAGCGTCGTCCCGACGGGGGCAGTAATCAGCCGTTTGCTGGTCATCGCGTCCTTGATCGGCCGGTCGAGGTTCCGCTCGAACTGGAGGTCCCGGTTGGTGATGATTCCGACCAGGCAGCCCGACTCGTCCACGATCGGGATACCCGAAACCTTGAACCGCGCCATGAGCGCCGCCGCCTCGCGGATCGCGCTGTCCGGTCCGAGAGTGATCGGATTGAGGATCATGCCGCTCTCGGAGCGTTTGACGCGATCTACTTCGGCCGCCTGGGTGTCGATCGGCATGTTCTTGTGGATTACGCCGATTCCCCCAGCGCGGGCCACGGCGATCGCCATGTCCGATTCCGTCACCGTATCCATGGCGGAGGAAATCAAAGGAATGTTCAGCGAGATGGTCCGCGTGAACATGCTCCGCACGTCCACGTCACGTGGGTGAACCGTGGCATGCCGGGGCACGAGCAGCACGTCGTCGAACGTGAGGGCGTATCCGGGGCGGAGGGTGCTCATGCGGTCGCCCTCCCCGCATACGCAAAAACCCGCCGCGCAGAGCACGGGCGGGTTCGATTCGGGCGGGTCGGGGTACCCATAGTCGAAGGTAGCCGGCCGGGCCCCGGTCGGTCAACCCGGCGGGTCACCGCCGGTCGAATCATCCGCACTCCCCTGCCCTTTCCCCTGCTCCGCGTCTTCCGGCGATGCGTCTCCTAACTCCTTTCGAGCGGCCTGCCCCGCAGCGTTCAACCCCCGCATGACCCGTCCCGCGGCGTCCACCGCACCCATCGTCCCTTTGATGGCGGCGGCGGGCAGGCGGCCGGCTCTGAGCGTGTCTTCCACGGTCTCGGCGATCTTCTGAAAGGCTGACGCGTCTCCGGCACCGGCCGAGTATTTCGATTCCAAGAACTCGATGTAGTCGAGCACCTGGTAGATCTTCTCGTCGGGCAGGCCCTCGAGTTTTCGAAGAATCCGTTCGCGTTGGACATCCAGCATCGGCGATTCCTCCGGGTGACGCGACAACGCCTCACCACTAATGAACCCACCCGACGTAGCCGCCCCGACTACGGTTTCCGGACCGACATGTCGACGAGCTCGACTAACGGATTGCCAAGGTACCGGGAGCGCGCGCTGCGAACGCGAGCGACGATCAGGAGCTGCGCGAGGGGAGCCAGGCGTTCGATCTCCTGCAACTGCGCGGGGGTGAGCATAACGTAGACGAAGCCGGCCTCAGGCATCGGGCCTCTGGCAAGCATGTAACGCTCGCCCCGCGGAATCTCCGGACGCAACTCGTCAGCAGTGGGCAGGGACAAGTATTGGACGGTCCACTGGATCATCTTTCCTTCGAACTCTCCCGGACTTGCGCGCACCTCCGCGCCCGTCACTCCGACCAACACTCCGGCGGCGGCAGGACGTAGTTCTTCCTCGCGGACCCAACCCTCGACACGCACCCGCACCCACTCGCCCGAGCGGGCGAGCACCCGCACGGGTGTCTCGGGGTCGAGGGTCATGGACGACGTGGTGTCCGGCGTTCGCGTGAACGCCGCCGACGTGCTCGTCACGGCCCAATCGAGCGTGCCCTCCCCGTTCGCTTCTCGGTCCACGGCGGAGGCCACGGTCGGGGCATCCCCGGCACCGCCAGCCGCTCGAGTGAGCGAGCGACCCCACATCCAGCCCGTCCTCCTCACCTGGATCCAATCACCGTCACGGGCCAGCTCATCCAGCAGGCAGCCCCGCTCGAGCCGCGCCAGAACCCTGCCGTTTGGGCCGGTCCTCAGGTTCTCCCCCCCACGGGCCGCAACCGTCAAGTCTCGCGCCCCGCTGGGATCCGGCCCGAGGGAGGCGCCCCAAATCCATCCCTCTAAGCGGATCTCCACCCAGCCGTCCCGTGCATCACCGCCGCGCACCTCTGCCCCCTCTCGAACGGCGGCTAGCAGGTTCCCTCTTGGGCTGGGCTCGGTCCTGAAGTTCTCCGCGCGAACGACGCGATACGTGACCTGCGCAGCGAGCTCGATTTGCTGGGCCAGAAGCAGACAGGCGAATAGCGAGATCCAGGGTGGAAGCGCTACTGACGCGACGCTAGATTGGGCCATCTTCGCAGGTGAGGACCAGCGCGCAGTCGGACTTTCGGTCACCGAGCCCCCGCGTCCGTGGAGTGACTGTCGGTTCATCCGTTTACCTGCGAGGGATTGTAGAAGGACCCCCTGACGAAGTCAAAGGGTACCGTTCTAGGAATGCTGACATTGATTGAAGCGGTGGCGGAACTGACCCCATGAAGAGACTACCCCTGGCGGGGATCATGATGTTGGCGATGGTCGAGTCGCTCACCGCACAGGTGGGACACGACCCGGCGAAATCGCCCTACTCCGATCTGGCGACCAAGCAATCGCTGAGCCTCTCGGTGGGCTATCTTGCCGGCTCCCGCGGGAAAATCGGCGTCGGGCCCGCGGGCGGAGGAATCGCCGAACTCCGCTACGACCGCGCCGTTGGCGGCGCATTCGAGGTGTTGGTGGCGATGTCGGTTGCCGACCTCGAACGCTTTGCGGTCGACCCGAACGCGCCGGTGAGTGCCCGCACGTTTGGACCGATCAACGAGACCCTCATACTCCTGGGAGCTGGGATGCATGTGGTGCTGCCCGGACGCAAGACCTGGCACCGATTGGCGCCCTACGCGGGGGTCGGATTCGGGATTGCGTTCCAGACCGGCCTGAGCAGGGATCTGAGCGGATACGAGTTCGGATCGAAGTTCTATCTCGCGCCGACGTTCGGGATCAAGTGGTATCCCACCCCCGCGGTCGCCGTAAAGGTCGAAGCCCGGGACTTCTTGTGGCGGCTGTCCTATCCCAACACCTTCTTCACGGCGTCGGGGACCAACACAGAGCCGGTTTTGGATCCGAACGTGGACGACAACACCGATTGGGCGCACCACGCCACAGTCGCGCTGTCGCTGGGTTACACGTTCTTTTTCTGACCCGAGCTTGGATCTTTTCCTCGAGGGACTCCGCCAGGCCGCGGAACTGATCTTCTCCGGTGACGCTGACATTCTTGGCGTCACCTTTCTCTCGTTACGGATAGCGGTGATAGCGACACTCACCGCCTGCGCGCTCGGAATCCCGATCGGGTTCGTTATCGGCACCACCGCGTTCCGGGGCCGCCGGGCAACCCTCACCCTCCTCAACACCCTGCTGGCCCTACCGACCGTGGTCATCGGACTGTTCATCTGGGGGTTGTTGGCCCGCCGTGGGCCGCTGGGAGCTGCGGGACTACTCTACACCTGGTGGGCGATCGTCATTGCCGAGGTAGTGCTCGCGGTACCGATCGCCGCCGCCCTCACTGCGGCCGCGGTGCAGTCGATTGACCCCCGAGTGCGACGTACGGCGCTCACCCTCGGCGCGAGCCGATTGCAGGCAACCCTGGCGGTAGCCCGGGAGGCTCGCTTCGCGTTAATCTCCGCGGTCATCGTGGCGTTCGGCAGAGTGCTGTCGGAGGTCGGCGCGGCAATGATCGTCGGCGGAAACATTCGCCATCACACCCGGACGCTCACCACGGCGGTGGCGCTCGCGACCTCCCAGGGGAACTTCGCCCTGGCGGTCGCGCTTGGCCTGGTCCTCTTGGCCATCGCGCTCACGGCGAACGTGGTATTACAGATCCTCCAGGGACAGGGCCACGCTTAGGGTCCGGGGTCTGGCGCACGCCTACAACGGGCGTCCGGTGCTGCGCATTGACGCCATGGACATCGTGGCGGGCCGCATCACCGCCGTAGTCGGCCCGAACGGCTCGGGAAAGAGCACCCTCCTCCGTATTCTGGGGTTCATCGAACGACCCGTCGAAGGAAGGTTCCAGCTAGACGGTGCGGCCGTCGCGACGAACGTCGAGCGGCAGGTCGCCCGACAGGCCGTGACCCTCATCGAGCAGCGCCCGTTGCTGTTCCGGGGCACCGTGCTTCGCAACCTGACATACGCGCTCCGGCTACACGACGTGGCGGCCTCAGCGGCTCAAACGCGTAGCCTGGAAGCGCTCGCCCGACTCGGAGCAACCGAGCTTGCGTCCCGGAGCGCACGCGAGCTCAGCGAAGGACAAACCCAGACCGTCGCCCTTGCCCGCGCCATCGCGCTGCGCCCTCGCGTCCTGCTGCTCGACGAACCTGCAAGTGCCGCCGACCGAGCGTCGCTATTGCATCTTACGACCGTCTTGAGAGAGGAGCGGGATCGCGGGCTGGCGGTCTGCTTCGCGACCCACGTGCTCGACGACGCCTATCGTCTGTCCGACAACATCCTGTCTTTGTCGGCGGGATCCGCCACCGCGATCACACCCGAGAATCTCTTCCGTACGTTCGCGCCAGTCGCTGACGGCCCCAAAGTCGTGAATGCCGGCCCGCTGAAACTCCAGATCGTCACCAATCGGACAGGATCAGTCACGATTGCCATTCCCCCCAACGACATCGTGGTGAGCCGTGAACCGCTACACTCCAGCGCGCGAAATCAGTTCGCCGGCCGGGTCGTCCGGGCTGCCGAGGACGGTCTGGGCACCATCACCCTGACAGTCGACGTGGGTGTCGACTTGATTGCCCGAATCACCCGCGCGGCATTCGAGGAGTTGGGGATAACCGTTGGATCGCCCGTGGTGCTGTCGATCAAGGCAATGGCCGTGCGCGTCATCTGAGTGTTCGCTACATTCCAGCCGTGCCCACCGCCTCTTTGACCCGAGCCGTCACGTTCAACGCGGCCCACCGGTATTTCCGTCCGGATTGGTCGGCGGAGCGAAACGCCGAAGTGTTTGGATTCTGCGCTGGGGAGCATGGCCACGGCCACACCTATCAATGCCGTGTGACCGTGACCGGTGAAATCGACGCGGAGACCGGTATGCTCGTGGATCTTCGCGCGCTGGACCGTATCTTGGAGGATGAAGTCACCAGGCGGTTCGATCACCGCCACCTGAACCATGACGTGCCGGAGTTCGCGTTTGGGAAGCGAATCCCGACCGCCGAACAGCTAGCATTGTTGGTGTGGCAGCGCGTTGCGCGGCGGTTGCCCGAGGACGTGCGCCTGCACCGAGTACGTGTTGAGGAGGGGCCACATCTCTACGCGGAATACGACGGAGCGGACTGACACCACGCCCAGCCGCCCGCCAAAGCGCCGGGGCCGGATGCTCGCGGACCGGGCGGTGGTGGAGGAAGTTCCGGTATGGCTGGAGGTGAACGGGCGACCGGCCGTGACCTGGATGTGCACACCGCACCAACTGGAGGAACTGGCCATCGGGTGGCTCCACGGAGAGGGATATATCGCCTCGCTGGAAGACCTCACCGGTCTTCGGCCCTGCGCCAGCGACCTCGGTTTCTGGGCGGACGTCGATTCGAAGAGAGTCGAGAGCGTTGACGCGGAAGAGCGCCGCCAAGTGCTCGCCTCCGGATGCGGTGCCGTGACGATATTCCTGAGCGACCCTGCGACGGTTCCCCTGACACCTCCCAGCGGCGACATTCCGCCACTCGACCGGTTGCGCGCTTTATTCAAGGAGTTGTTTCAGCAGGGAGAGCGCTATCAAAGCACCGGTGGGATCCACGCCGCGACGCTGACCGACGGTACCCGTCTGCTCCACCATGCAGAAGACATCGGGCGACACAACGCGGTCGACAAGGTCATCGGGGGAGCCATCCTCGCCAAACGGGCGCTCGCGGGTCTCGGTCTCCTGGTCACGGGGCGTATATCGGCGGAGTTGTCTTTCAAGGCAGCGCGAGCCGGGTTGGCGTACATCGCCACGCCTTCGGTGCCGTCCACCCTTGCCGTGACGGTCGCTCGGCGCGCAGGCATGACGCTGATCGGCCGAGCCGTCAGTGGATCACCACATTTCCATGACCCCTCAGAACGCGCGTAGCACCGCCCCGGGCGGATGGGCGTTTCGGGTCCCGCCGCCTCCTCGCGTGGGGTCGGGCAGGGCGTCATTGGGAGTCAAGTAGATGCGTGGGGCGGTGCTGGCCGGGGGAGCGGCGAGCCGGTTTGAGGGCCGACCAAAAGGGCTCGAGCGAATCGGCGGCGAGCGCATGCTCGATCGGGTGGTGCAGGTCGTCCAATCCACGACGGGCGAAGCGCCCCTCTTGATCGCCAATGCTGAGGAGGCTTCGACGTGGCGAAACGATCTCCAGGTCGTGGAAGACCCCATCCGTGAATGTGGGAGTTTGGGGGGCATCTACACCGCGGTGACCGCCGCCGAAGGACCCGTTTTGCTCGTTGCCTGGGACATGCCGTTCATTCCGGTTACACTGCTCGCGGCCTTGGTGAAAGGCGCGGAAGCCTACGACGTCTTTCTGCCGGAGAGCGGCGGGAGGAGGGGCGTGGAGCCTCTCTGCGGAGTGTACGGACCGCAGTGTGCGCCGGCCATTCGAGAGCGCATCCACAATGAGGACTACCGCGCGATCGGCTTCCACGAGGCCGTGCGCGCCGGCACGCTCACCCGGGCGGAGGTTGAGCAGCACGGGGATCCCGGGGTCATGTTCTTCAACGTCAACACCGGGGACGACCTGACAAAGGCTGAGGAACTGTGGCGACAACTCGGATAGTCTCCATCGTCGGAAAGAAGGGGTCGGGAAAGACGACCCTCCTCGTGGCCCTCGCGGCAGAGTTTAACCGACGCAAGCGGCGGGTCGCCACGATCAAACATGGACATCACCCCGCTCTGATCGACACCGAGGGGAAAGACACGTGGCGGCATTACAACGAGGGATCGGCCAGCCCCGTGCTCATAGAGTCCCCGGGGCATCGCGTTCTCTTCGAACGCACCGATCACGAGTCCGACCCGGAGACCTTGGTGGCTCGTTACATGGCCGGCGCCGACATCGTGCTTGTGGAAGGATTCAAGAGCGCCGCGCTTCCCAAGATCGAGGTGCACCGCACCGAGGCGCACGACAAGCCGCTCATCAGCGAGCCTGGCAAGGACGCGGGAACCTGGATTGCGATAGTAACGGACGCGGATACGCTGCGGGTTTCCTGTCCAGTGTTTCGATTCAAGGACACCGCCTGGTTGTTCTCACTCTCGAATCTCGCCTGGGATAACGCGAAGGTCGTTGAGACCCGCGACCCGTGAACAGCGGGGCGATCTGGCCACCCGCACGAACGTGGCGATGATGTAGCCATGCTCACCCCGGCAGCGGCGGCACGGGCTATTCTGCAGGAAGTCACTCCCCAACCGGTTGTAGACGTGAGGCTAAACGAGGCGCTCAACCGCGTGCTCGCTACTGACGTGGCGAGCCCAATCGACCTGCCCGCGTGGGACAATTCGGCGATGGACGGCTACGCGGTTCGGAGCGAGGATATACGTGGAAGCGCCGACGACGAGGGCTCCCTCCAGCTGCACATCATAGAGACCATTCCAGCCGGAGCCTTCCCCACGAAAGCGATCACCACCGGCGAATGCTCGCGCATCTTCACGGGTGCGCCGTTACCGGAGGGGTGTGACGGCGTCATCCGGCAAGAGGATACGACGGCACTAGCTGGGGACCTGGTCCGGATCGACAAGACGCGCGACGCGGGACGGAATATCAGGCTTCGGGGGGAGGACATCAGGAAAGACTCCTTGATTCTCTCCAAGGGCACACCCCTCGGCCCGGCGGAGATAGGTGTCTTGGCATCCGTCGCACGCGATCCGGTGCGGGTGCACGACCGGCCTCGCATTTCCGTCATCGCCTCGGGGGACGAGATCGCCGATATGGACGAGCGTGACGCGATTCTTCGTGGCGAGAAGATTGCATCATCGAACACATATACTCTGACGTCGATGATACGGCTGGCGGGCGCGGAGCCGGTAAACCTGGGCATCGCCAGGGACGACCCCGAAGACGTCCGGGCGAAGCTCACCGCAGCCCTGTCGAGCGACCTCATCGTGACGTCCGCGGGTGTGAGCGTAGGCGAGCACGATTACATCCGATCGGTGCTCGACGACTTGGGCATCGATCTCAAATTCTGGCGGATCGGGATGCGCCCGGGAGCCCCGGTTGGATTCGGGCTGTTACAGGGCGTGCCCTGGATCGGCCTCCCGGGCAATCCGGTGAGTACGATGGTTACCTTCGAGCTCTTCGTCAGACCGGCGGTGCGCAAGATGCTGGGTCATTCCCTTCTCTTCCGCCGCACGACAAGGGTGCGTGTTGGTGACCCGATCAAGCTCGGCACGAGCCTCAGGCATTTCATGAGAGTCACCCTATCGGCCGAAGAGGGGGCGCTGGTGGCTCGGCTCACAGGGGCACAGGGCTCGGGGATTCTCACGTCGATGGTTAGGGCGCAGGCGCTGCTAATCGTGCCGGAGAATCGACCAACGGTCGACACCGGTGAGACACTCGATGCGATCGTGCTGGATGACCCGCACCACGTGCCGGACGTGCCTTTCTGAGGCGCGCCCTGGCTAACGCACGCCGAGGAGCTCCACGTCGAAGACGAGAATCGAATTGGGGGGAATCGGTCCAACCCCTCGGGCACCGTACCCCAGTTCGGAAGGGATGACGAGTTTGCGGGAACCGCCGACTCGCATGCCCGCGACCCCTTCGTCCCACCCACGGATCACCTGCCCCTGGCCGAGCGAGAACTCGAAGGCCTCATTGCGATCCTTGGAGCTGTCGAACTTGGTGCCGTCTGGCAGCCAGCCAGTGTAGTGTACCGAGACCGTTTGTCCGGCTACTGATTCGTCGCCCGATCCGACGACGATGTCCTTGTGGTAGAGACCGGTAGGCGATTTCGACATCGATGCGATGTCGACGCCCAGCTTGGTGGCGAAAGTAGTCATCGAGGGATCCGGGGCCGAGTTGGATGGAATCCCGTCGTCCGAGCCACAAGCCACGAGGGCTATGAGCCCGACGGCCGTGAGAGCGCCACGTCGCGCAAACCGCATGGGGGGAATCCTCCAAAGTAGGAGCACAAGGATGCGCGCGGGGCTTACATCCGCTTATAGGCCGGGCCGCTGCCCCCCTCGCGGGGGGTCCATCGCGGCCCGAGCACGTCTGTCACCTTGCAGTCGACACAATTCGGGGCGTTGATGCGGAGGGTGCCACCAGTGAACTCGTAAACGCCCGCCGGGCACATGTGCGTGTAAAGTAACCCGAATTCCTGCCCCACTTCCTGGGTGAGCAAGTGCGTCGGGATCGTGTCGCGGGTCTTGTTGCCCGACTTGAACACGGCGTCGACTTTGCTGAACGTCAGCTTCGAATCGGGAGTGAAAGGCGCAGCGGGGCCCACGGTGCGTGGCGCGGCCGCGTCGGTGTCCATCGCAATGCGACTGCCGGGAAAAAGGCCACCCGTCACGGTCATCAAGCCCGCCTTGAAACCGCCCACGAAGAAGCCATCCTTGAACGCGAGCCGCATGTTTCGCGTCCGGAATAGGTCCTCCATGATATACGAATGGTCGACCAGCAGATCGTATTCGGCGAGTCGGCTCGCGGAGGTATCGTTTGCCTTCAACGCCCGAAAAATGGCGCGGGCGGCGAAGATGCCTGACTGCATCGCGTAGTGAATACCTTTGAGTGACGGCACGTCGACCAGCCCTGCCGAGTCGCCGAGGATCACGACGCCATCGCCGTGCCGTTTTTCCGGCACCGCGTAGTAACCGCCTTCCGGTATCGTCTTCGCACCCCACTCGACCATCTCCCCACCCTGGAGAATGCGACGGAAGAGCGGATGCAGTTTCATCTGCTGGAGCAGTACGTGCACGTCCAGGGCCGCGTCGCGGTAGTCGAGGCCCACCACGAGCCCGAGAGCCAACAGGTTGCGCTCGAGGGGGTACATGAAGCTCCCGCCGAACGCGTCGCGCGGAAGCGGCCACCCCAACGTGTGCACTACTTTGTCCAGCGGATGCTCGGTCTCCCAGATCTCCTTGACACCAAGCGCGTAGATCTGCGGGTTGGCCGACCGGACATGCTGCCACTGGAGGTATGCCTGTGAGAGGAGACCCCGCGTGCCTTCCGCAAGCGCCGTGACCTTGGCAACGATGTCGGTGGGGGCCAGGTAATTCGACATGGGGTTGCCGTCGCGATCTAGACCCGTAGCCGCGGTGCGCACTCCCCTCACGCGAGCGCCATCGACCAGCAGTGCGTCTGCGGGGAAGCCCGCCAGAATGTCGACGCCCAGCTGCTCGGCCTGTTCGCCCATCCAGCGTACCACCTCGCATAAGGACGCGACGTAGTGCCCTTTGTTGCGCATGGTCGGGGGAGTCGGCAGTCGGAACGAGCTTCCCTTGGTCAGGAGATAGACGGCCTCGGCCCCTACGGAATCGCGCAGGGGCAGGCTGTCGACTTCGACGTCGGGGAAGAGCTCCCGGAGCGCCCGGGGATTCACGACCGCTCCCGACAACGAGTGCTCGCCTAGCGCCGCCGCCTTCTCGAGCACACCGATGCTGACGTCTCCGAGACCGTCGCCTTCTTCAGCATCCTTCTTGACGAGGCGGGCCAGCTCAATGGCACCGGCTAACCCGGCAGGACCACCGCCGACGAACAGCACGTCCAGCTCGATGGCCTCTGCGTCGGGGGGATCCGTTAGGATCAAGCGATCCTGTGGAAGGGGAGGCTGAAACTGAGCGGGCACGAGCGGGGGGGGACGCGTCATCTCACCCCGCGCGCACTTTCCTGATCTCCTCCGTCAGACGGGGCACGATCTCGAACAGGTCGCCGACGATCCCGTAGTCCGCCACCTTGAATATCGGCGCGTCCTTGTCCTTGTTGATCGCGACGATGACTTTCGCGGTACGCATGCCCGCGAGGTGCTGGATGGCACCGGAGATACCCACCGCCACATAGAGCCCCGGGCTCACCGTCTTTCCGGTCTGGCCCACTTGATCGCCATGCGGACGCCAGCCCGCGTCGACCACCGCCCTGGAAGCACCGACCGCGGCGTTCCCGAACGCGGCCGCCAGGTCTTCGAGCAGCGTGAAGTTCGCCGGCTCCTTCAAACCACGTCCGCCACTCACGACGACGGAGGCTTCGGCAACATCAAGCGCTGCCGTCTCGGGTTCCTTGATCGAGACGGTCCGCTCCCGGGCCTCGACGTGGGGGGGGGAGACCATTTCGACGGTACCCGCCGCCGACGACTCCGCCGGCGTGAATACGTTTGGACGCACGGCAATCACACTTCGCGGCGCGGTGATCTTCAGCCGGAAAAGGGCTTTCCCGGAATACACCGGCCGCGAGACCAGAATCCCATCTCGATACTCGATGTCGGTCACGTCCGCGGCCAGCGGAACGTCCAGGCGAGCCGCGACACGGGGCCCGAGGTCCTTCCCAAGGGCCGTGCCCCCGAGGAGAACCGCCGCGTAGTCCCCTCGCCCGAAGACATCCACCACGGCCGCGGCATACTGCTGAGGCTGATACAGCTTGAGCTCATCGCTGGTTACCACGAAAACCCGCTCTGCGCCGTAGTTCCCCAACCCCTCGGCACTAAGCCCATCCGGCCCGATGAGCAGCGCGTCGACCGACCCGCCAAGATCACCGCCGAGTTTTCGCGCGGCCGTTAATACCTCGTGCGAGACCTTCTTGATCACACCGTCCCGCTGTTCGAGCACCGCCAGCACTCGGGCCATCAAATTACCTTCGCTTCGTTTTGCAGAGCGTCGATGAGTGCCGGCACCGCGTCGGCTCCTTCACCGACGATCCGGCCCTCCTTCCGTTGCGGCGGAAGCTGGAGCTCTTGGATCTCGATCCCCCCCGCAACGGCGCCCACCGGTTTGACCTCGAGCGGTTTCTTCTTGGCCGCCATGATTCCCCTGAGCGCTGGGTACCTTGGCTCGTTCAATCCTTTGTCAGCGGTCAGTACGGCGGGTAGCGAAAACTCCACCACCTCCAGCCCGCCCTCGATTTCCCGTTCGGCGGTTGCCTTACCGTCTGCAATATCTAGGTGCGCGATGGCGCTGACACACGGAATGCCGAGCAGTTCGGCCACCATGGTGCCCACGGCCTGGCTGTAGTCGTCGATGGCGAGCTTGCCGAATAAAATCAGATCGTAGCCCTGGCCCTCGAGCTCCTTGGCGAGCAGGCGGCTCGTGACCAGTGGATCGAGCGGGACACGCTCCACCCGGAGTAGTACCCCGCGATCCGCTCCCATCGCGAGCGCCGTGCGGATCGTCTCTTGAGACGAATCCGCGCCCATGGCCACGACGACGACCTCTCCGTCTCCCGCGCTCTCCTTGTGTTTCAGAGCCTCCTCGACGGCAAACTCGTCGTATGGGTTGAGAACGAACTTCACACCGCCCTCGTCGATGGTTCTGCCGTCAGCCCCAATCTTGATCCGGGTCTCCGTATCGGGCACCCGTTTCACACATACTGCAATCTTCACCGTTACCCCGTCGACATCGAATTGGCAGTGGGAAGCAGAGAGGCAAAATACTACGGGCCGGAGGAAACTATACCCGGGATGCAGGCGTCGCAACGGCCATCAACGCCCTTACCGACGCGCTTCAGCGCCCGATTGCTTTGAGCAGATGCGCAACCGGATGGGTGTTCAACACATCGTCTTTTTCCAGCCACGCGCGACGGGCCTGCTCGACCCCATAACGCATCAACGAGAGATCGGACACGCGGTGCGCATCCGTACTAATCACGACCTTCACTCCCAGCCGACGCGCGGCCATGAGATGCACGTCGCTCAGGTCGAGCCGGTCGGGATGCGCGTTGCACTCCACCGCCACCCCCTGCTCGGCCGCACACTCCAAAACCGCGGTCAGGTCGAACGCGAGACCTTCCCGTCTGTTTATCTGTCGTCCGGTGGGATGGGCGAGGATGTTCACCTGCGGATGGCTGATGGCCTCGAGAATCCGAGCGGTCTGTTTGGCCGGCGGCAGGTCGAACATGGAGTGGACTGACGCGAGGACGAGATCCAGCTCGGCCAAGGAATCGTCGTCCAGATCCAACCGACCGTCCGCTAGGATGTCGACCTCCATGCTTCGGAGGACGCGAATTCTGGGATACCGCGCTCGTACCTCCGCGATCTCTTCCCACTGTTCGCGCATCCGGACCGCATCGAGGCCTCCGGTCATGGCGAGCGCCTGGCTGTGGTCGGTGAGTGCCATGTAGCTGTAGCCAGCTGCCACACAGGCTTTCACCATGTCCTCCACCGAGTCCTTCCCATCCGACCAGGTGGTATGCATCTGGAGATCGCCCTTCAAGTCGCGCGACTCGATCAGCTTTGGCAGCCGGTTTTCGCGTGCCGCCTCGATCTCACCCCGGTCCTCGCGTAACTCCGGCGGGATCGTTGGGAGGCCGACAGCCGCATACACGTCCCGCTCCGATCGCCCCGCGACCGGAACGCTCTGTTTCCCTGTGCCGTCGACTGGAAACACCCCGTACTCCGAGATGCTGAGGCCTTGGCTGAGCGATAAGGTCCGTAGCTTTACGTTGTGCTGTTTGGATCCAGTGAAATACACGAGGGCCGCACCGTAGCTCTGGGGCGGAACGACGCGGAGGTCGATCTGCAATCCGGATTTCAGCACGACCGAGCTACGCGTCTCGCCCGATGCCAGGACTTTGCTGACCGACGGATAGGCCGTGAAACATTCCATGACCGGCACGGGATGTTTGGCAATCGCCAGGATGTCGATGTCTCCGACCGTTTCGAGACGGCGGCGGTAACTCCCGGCGATCTCGAGCCGCTCGATACCGGGTGCCTGCCCGAGATACTCCAGTAACGGGAGGGCGTGCTGGTCGGCGTCCCCCAGCTTCATCCGAGTCGAGTGCCGCCGGTATTCCTTGACGCCTCCGAGAATCTTCTCCTGCGTCTTCGCCCCGAAGCCCTTGAGCTGCGCAACCCGGCCGTCGTGCGCCGCGGCTTCCAGCTCGTCCACCGTCTCGACGCCGAGCTTCTTCCATAGCACGGACGCCCGCTTGGGTCCGATACCGGGAAGCCGCATGACCTCGATCAGCGTGCGGGGGATCTCGTCGGAGAGTTCGTTGAGAAGCGCGAAGTCACCGGTGCGGACAAGCTCTTCGATGCGGCCGGCGATGTCCTTACCAACGGCGGGGAGCTCGGTGAGATCCGCTCCCTCCTCAAGACGCTTCCGGAGCGGGACGGTCTCGGCTTCGACGGTACGGGCGGCGTTGCGGTAGGCCCGGACGCGAAAGGGATTCGCCTCGCCGATCTCGAGGAGATCGGCCACGTCATCGAGGACTCGGGCGATCTCGAGATTCTCCATGCGTCGAGGCCCTCCCCGCCTTGCTCAGCCCACCAGCAGCGAGCCGAGATCGGCCCGGCTCGCCCTGGCCGGGGCGCCGTTGCTCAACGAAACGGTAGCCAATAGTTGATCTTGAGGGCCAGGAACTGATCCCCGGAATCGGCGAACGAGTCCCACAGATCCGTCCCCCGCACCGGAACACCCCGCTCGTCGCGGGCCGACCGATTCTGCTGCCACACCAGGAAAAGGGTGCTGCCCGCCCGCCACTCCCAGCGAAGTACCAGGTTACTCCGAAATGAGCGCACGTTGAATTCGGGGTTGTCGAGTGTGACCGTTTCCGGTCCGTCCGTTACCACAACCGACCCATCCGTCGTGCGCGCGATGGTCGTCCCATCGGTCCCGTAGGTCCTGAGTTCGTTCGTCTTCGCGGCGGCGAGCTCACCGAACCCCGTGTAAGAACCGCTACTCGTGAAGGGCTCCGCGTACAGCTCGAGAATCAGGTCGGGGTTGAACGCGTAACTGAGGCGGAGCTGAGCCGACAGCGTCCTACGATCGAGCATCGAGAAAACGTACCGCCTCCCGGAAGTGGCGGCCCGACCGCCGTCCAGCTGGTCCAGGTACTGACGGGTGTTGATCTCTCGCTCATACCTCGGCCTGACAGAGAACGTCCACGCCCCGCGCGGGCGCATGCCGAATCGAGCGCTCACATCGTACCTCCAACCGCCGAGGTCGTCGTTCTCGTATCCCGCACCGATGCGCCAGCTATTGGTGAACGAGAAATGGCTGGAAGCGTCGCCTCGCACCAGCCACCGCAGTGGAGTAGTCATGAGCGGCCCTCCGCGGGTCAGCTTGTCGCTGAGCGAGCGGCCGTTCACCGCGAGACTGAGGCCGGTGCTCCAGAGGTTCAGCCACGTGAGACGGGTCCACAGCTCCGCCCGCGCGGACTGCCGGACCCAACCGAAGTTCCAGCCCGCTCTGGTGGAGAGCCCGACGACGTACCGGTAGAAAATGCTTCCAGGCTCGTTCTCACGGTACCGGAGGTTGGCGAACACGTCGATGTCGTCCGCCGACATGAGGCGTCCGATATCATTGAGCTCGAAGCTTGGAGTCTCGATCTCACCCCACACGTTCCAGAGCCAATGGCGCCCACTCCGCTTGCCTACGCGCCACGTCGCGTTGTAGCCGAGCAGCGAGGTGCGGGACGAATCGAGCCGGACATAGTCGGCATCCGGTCGCTGGAAGTAATGCGCCGAGCTGTTCTGAATGCGCGCTATGGACGCTGGATCGCCCTCGATGTAGCTGAACCCGGCGTTGGCGCGGATCTCGTACTGCCCCCCGCTGAAACGGACGGTCCAGTCGGTGCCACCGCTGTAGGCCTGTCGGTTCAGCTCGGCAGCCAACGGATCGCCCACGGCCACGTCGCGGCAAACGCCGGTCAGGATGGCTCCCGCCGTCGACCCCGACGACCCGAACTGCTTCACGACGCGGACCACACCATATCCGGTCACAGGCTCGACACGGACCTTCTCGAACCGGCTCGTCGTCGAGTCGAAGGTCCGCGCCGATTCGCGTCCCGTTACCGCCCCAAACGCGCCGATCGACAGATCGGGCGCCAGCCTCCCCGAGAGTTTCGCGGCTCCGAGAATGGTGGAGTTGTCGGGCCGGTCTACGAAATCACCGCTCGCGTCCCCGTGGGGCGGAGCCCCGACCCGCCGCGAGTAGAAGTATCCTTGGCCGCCGCCCTGGAAAAGATCGTTTCCCTCGCTGAAAAATGGCCGTCGCTCGCTGAAGAACGTCTCGAACGCAGAGAGGTTGACCTCGGCGGGATCGGCCTCGACCTGCCCGAAATCGGGGTTGACGGTAGCGTCGAGCGTCAGGTTCGGGCCGAGCCCGACCTTGACGTCGGCGCCGACGCGGCGCGCCACCTCGCTGCCGTCTCGAAACGGGTCCCGTGCGTCGGTGTCCGACCCGAACGTCGCATCCCCCGCCACATACGGAAACAGCTCGAGCCGGCGCGAGGGCCGAATGCCTTCGATTCCCATCAGGTTTCCAAAGCGGGACGACCACCCCGTCTCGTCACGCGGAATCATGACCCAAAAGATGTCGTCGTTTCGCGACGGGACGTACCGGTTGATGTTCAGGCCCCACACCTGCACGTCCCGGCGGCTGAATCGTAGCTGAGAAAACGGGATCCGCATCTCCGCCGTCCAGCCGGTGGAATCGACTCTCGTTCGAGCCTCCCAGACCGGGTTGTAGCTGTAGTCTCTTGACAGCTCTCCATCCCGCGGTTGGAAGTAGTCGAGCCGCACTCCCGCCGCCGTGACGGCGAACGTGTACGCCGTTCGTCGATCCAGATACGTATCGAGGGCGACGATCAGCACCTCTGACCGCCCGAACTGGTCCCGACGCCCCATCGACGGGCGGACGTCGCCGGGGTCCCTGCTGAGCATTCGTGCTGCCACGAAGAGCGCCTCGTCGTCGTAGACGAAGGCGATGTCCGTGCGAGCCTGAGGCGCCGCTCCCTCGATTGGCTGCTTGGCAATGAAATCGGAAGAAAACTGAACTCGAGACCAACTCTCGTCGTCCAGGTGGCCGTCAATCCTCGGCGGGGAAGCCTCGACCGGAACGCGGTGGGCGTGCATCTCCTTTCGGGCACGATCGGCAGGGGCGAGCGACTGCGCGCCGGCCCACGAGGGCGCGATGAGCAGGGCCCCGGCCAGGAGCGAGACCCTAATCCCGATCGGAGTCACGTGTTGATCGGCGCGCTCGCGTATGGAATCATAGGCGCCGAGAGGGTACCCACGGACAAAGCCTCCCGCCAGCGCGGCACCCAATCAGCTCAGTTGCCCCCCGAGATCCGGTACACACGGCCCGCCGCCGCAAGCACATACAGTTCGCCATCGCGGTCCTGGCCGAACGACAGCACCTGGCCAACGGCGCCGACGTCCCACTCGGTCTCGTCCTGAACGCTGCCATTGCTGAACCTAAAACTGCGAAGCCACCCATCGCAGTAATCGCTGTAGAAGTAATGACCGGTCAACTGAGGCAACGCGCTTCCCCGGTACACAAAGCCCCCGGTTACGGAGCACCCGTCGGAATGACTGTACTCGATCGCGGGGAGCACGAGACCTTGTTCGCTGGACGTGGACGACCCGAAGCAGTGGGCGCCTTCCATGGTGTTCCAACCGTAGTTGAGGCCCGCCTGATCTCGATCTACGACGTTGACCTCTTCCCACTGGTTCTGGCCCACATCGGCAACGTAGAGCGCGCCACCAACCGCATCGAAGGAAAACCGCCACGGATTGCGGAGGCCGTACCCCCAGATCTCGTCCCGACCGGCCTGCCCGATGAACGGATTGTCTACTGGAACGGCGTAGGGATCGCCTCCATCGACGTCGATTCGCAGGAGGGACCCCAGAAGCGTCCCGGTGTTCTGACCGTGCGCAAGCTGGTCTCCGCCACTCCCCCCATCACCCAGTCCGATGTACAGCATGCCGTCGGGGCCGAAAGCAACGAGGCCGCCGTTGTGGTTGGAGAACGGCTGACCGACTCCGAGAATCAGCTTCGCGCTGGAGACGTCGGCGGCGCTCGGATCGGGGCTCACCGCGAAGCGCTCGACTCTCGTATTACCCGCGAGATCGGTGAAACTCACGTAGAAGAAGCCGTTTGCCGCATAATTGGGGTGAAACGCCAGCCCGAGCAGGCCCCGTTCGCCCCCGCTGCCAACTCGGCCCTCGATGTCGAGAAAGGGAATCGGTTCGAGCGCGCCATTGTTGACAATCCGGACGCGCCCCGGTTGTTCGACCACGAACAGCCTGGGATCCCCCGAGGGCGCGGTCAAAATACACCGGAGACGCCAGGCCGGATGCGACTTCGACGAGTTCGAGGGCGCCCCCGTCCCCGCCCCCGCTACCGCTACCGGAGGGTCCGGAAGCCGAGGAGCAGGCGGTGATGCCGACAATGGCCATGATCGAAACGAGCGAGACCGGCGGCGGCCGCGAGCGGTCTCTCCGAGTGCGGTATACCATGCTGCGAACCTTAACCCATGGCCGCGGTGGAGTTCCGGGCCACGCCCGTGCGAGGAGCCGCCTCGGGCCCCCCAGGGCTCCGCGGAAGGGTGCTCGGCCGGGTTGACAACGGCCCCATAGGCCGGGTATCCTAAGTTCTTGGTAGCTGTAGGCTAAAGGTGCAGGAGAAGCCGAGGTAACGTGACTGTTTCAGCCAGGGAGTGTATGTGTTGCTGCTGTGGCGGCCGGCCCGGACCGGGCGGCGCGGGTGGCGACCCTCATCGACCTGAGCTTTAGCTTCAAGTAAGCATCGAGTGAGTGAGACCGCCCCGGCCTGCTGGGGCGTTTTTATTTGGAACGAGGTGGCTTTGCCCGAACGGAGACAGTTGCGCTGCCGGCTCTGCGCCGAGGAGGTCCCCCTGGGACCATCCCACGTCTGCGAGTACTGCTTTGGGCCGCTCGAAGTGGTCTACGATACGGAGGCCATCAAGCAGAACGTCACTCGGGACGTAATCTCGTCGAGACCGCAGAACCTATGGCGGTACCGGGAGATGCTGCCGTTCGACGGCGATCCTCGAGTCGGGCGCGAGGTGGGCTTCACTCCGCTGGTGCCGGCGCCACGTCTCGGAGCTGCCTTGGGAATCGACGATCTTTGGATCAAGAACGATGCAACCAACTACCCGACCTTGTCGTTCAAGGACCGGGTAGTGGCGGTGGCCATCAATCAGGCGCTGGCCTTTGGCATTTCTGTCGTTGGGTGCGCGTCCACCGGCAACCTCGCCAACGCGGTCGCTGCACAGGCGGCGGCGGCCGGGCTCGAAGCATGGATCTTCATCCCCGACGCGCTGGAACGGGAAAAGATCGTGGCCACGGCAGCATACGGGCCTCGACTGGTCCGCGTGAAGGGCGTGTACGATGACGTAAACCGTTTGTGCGCCGAGGTGGCCGATCGATATGGGTGGGGCATCGTCAACGTCAATTTGCGGCCGTTCTACAGCGAGGGCTCGAAGACCGTCGCGTTCGAGATCGCCGAACAGCTCGGTTGGCGACCGCCCGCCGGAGTCGTCGCGCCCATGGCCGGCGGGTCGCTCGTCACCAAGCTGCGGAAGGGATTTGTCGAGCTGGACCGATACGGCCTCGTCCCGGATGCTGCGGCGGTGAGCGTCTTTGGCGCGCAGGCCGCCGGGTGCGCCCCAATCGTGCAGGCGCTCCATGGGGGCGGAGCCGATGTTCGGCCAGTCCGGCCGGACACCATCGCCCTCTCTTTGGCGATCGGCAATCCGGCCGACGGGCCGTTCGCCATTCAGGCGATGCGCGAGAGTGGCGGCTGGGGGGAATCGGTGAGCGACACCGAAATCGTCGCGGGCATCTGCTTGCTGGCCGAAACCGAGGGAATCTTCACCGAGACGGCGGGGGGCGTGACGGTATCGGCTGCTCGCAAGCTCGCGACACAGGGACGATTACCGACGGAGGGTCCGATCGTTTTGTGCATTACGGGCAACGGATTGAAGACCATCGATGCAGTCGCCGACGAGCTCGATTTCGGAGCCGTGATCGAGCCGCGGCTGGCGTCCGTCGCCGACCTGGTCGGCAAGCGCGGCGCGTCACGCACATGCTCGCCGGCCGCCGTCACCTAGGAGAGGAAGTCAATGGGAGCAATCGTGCGCATTCCAACCGTGCTCCGGCAAACCACCGCGGACCAAGACGAGATCGAGGTCGCGCCGGGCACCGTTGGCGAGGTTTTCGCGGAGCTCGGGAAACAATACCCCGATTTCTTGTCACGAATCACGGGAGATTCGGGGAAGCTCCGCACGTTTCTGAACGTATTCATCAACGGTGACGATATCCGCTTCGCCGAAGAGCTCGATACTCCGGTACAGGACGGCGACGAGGTCTCGATTATTCCATCGATCGCGGGAGGGGCGGGAGAACCGTGAGTCGAATCGAGATTCCCGAGCCCATCGAACGGGAGATAGCCGCCGCGTCGCGCGCTGGGTATCCGCTGGAAATCTGCGGCCTGCTGATCGGTACGCAAGACGCGGGTACGTTCCGAGTGACCCGATCGATCCCAAGCGCCAACGTCGCCGCGGCGGCAGAGCGCCACCGCCGCTTCCAGATCGAGCCCAGGAGGGTCGTGGCAGTCGAGCGGGGTCTCCGCGGCACCGGGGAAGGAATCGTGGGCTTCTATCACTCCCATCCCGACGCTCCGGCCATGCCGTCACGCACGGACATGGAGTACGTGCGGCTGTGGCCGGACAGCGCCTGGCTGATCGTGCCGGTGGAGGGAGGCGAGCCCCGTCAGTCTCGTGCCTGGCTGCTCGGCCCCGACGAAACGAGCGTCGTGGAGCTCGATGTGTCAGCACCAACTCCGGCGAGGCTGACCTCATGACGTGCACGGTTTTGAGACGGTGCGGGAGCCAGTGCTGTTGTTGCTGTCGTGGTACCTGTTGCCCTGACCTCGGTGGAGGGGGCGGCTAGCCGGCGCATTCTGGATTCGAGACGATCTGAATCGATCACCGCCGCGGCCGCTACCCAAAGTAACGGCCGCTTGTTTTTCGTGGGACGTGAGGACGAGAGATGCTACTGCAGACTCAAAATGATGCGCGGGGGACCCGAAATCAACGACCGGTGCCCGATGGGACGCGGGCATCGGGAGTGACCGGGCACTTGGCGGCGCGCTTCGATCATCTGTCCGCTGAGGACCTCTTGGCTTGGGCCGTCAAGTGTTTTCAACCACGCATCGCGTTGTGCACGGCGTTCGGGGTCGAGGGCATGGTTGTGCTCGACCTACTCAGCAGGACCGGCACGACGCCGCGCATCGTTACCATCGATACCGGTAGGCTCCCGCAGGAAACGCACGACCTCATGGAGCGAGTACGGGACCGGTACGGAGTGTCCATTGAAGTTGTCACGCCCGCGGCCGAAGACCTCGAGCGCATGGTCTCCGCGCACGGCCCGAACCTCTTCTACCGAAGCCACGAACTGCGCCGGATGTGCTGCCGGGTGCGCAAGGTGAAGCCGTTACGTCGCGCACTGCGAGACCTCGACGCGTGGATCGCCGGACTCCGGCGCGACCACGGTCCGACTCGCACCGCCGTCGGAAAGGTCGTGTGGGATGCGGCCAACGGGGGGCTCCTCAAGATCAACCCGCTTGCCGACTGGGGCGACGAGGATGTGTGGCGCTACGTGCGCGCCAATCGGGTTCCGTACAAGGCGCTGCACGATCGGGGATATCCCAGCATCGGTTGCGCCCCGTGTACCCGTGCAGTCACCCCCGGCGAAGACGGGAGGGCGGGCCGGTGGTGGTGGGAGAGCCCCGAGCACAGGGAATGTGGTCTGCACGTCATTGGCGGGCGGTTCGAGGCTGCACGCGACCTTGCAGCCGACCGGGTGGACCGGGCGGCTGCCGTGGGGGCGTCATGAGTTTCTACCCGGTCAATCTGAGCCTGTGCGGACGCCGGTGCGTCGTCGTTGGGGGCGGCACGATCGCGGAGCAAAAGGTCAAGGGCTTGCTGCAGGTCGGGGCCAACGTCACGGTCATCAGTCCCACGGCGACCAACCCGATTCGTGAGCTCGCTGAGTTAGGCAAACTGACCCTCAAGCCCCGTCGGTACCGTCGGGGTGACCTCCGCGGCGCCTTCTTGGCGATCGGCACGACCGAGGATCAGGATCTCAACCGTCGGCTGTGGCGGGAGGCCGAGCGGCGCGGCGTGCTGCTCAATGCCGTCGACGACACGCCACACTGTCATTTCATCGCCCCGTCGATTCACCGCCAGGGCGACCTCGCCATCTCCATCTCCACGGCGGGCAAGAGCCCGGCCCTC
The DNA here is from genome assembly GCA_965249575.1 of Gemmatimonadales bacterium. Lineage (GTDB taxonomy): Bacteria > Gemmatimonadota > Gemmatimonadetes > Gemmatimonadales > GWC2-71-9. The sequence goes on from OZ252244.1 coordinate 1,473,858, forward strand.
GCCGTCCGGCTCCGTCAGCGGATCGCGAGAATGATCGGCCCCGAGTACGGTGAGTGGCTGGACCTGCTGGGGAGCTTGCGGGCGGAGATCGCTGCACGCGTCCCCGATCAAGCCGCCCGTACCTCGCTGTGGTTCCGTATCGCCGACTCCGAAGGCATCGAGGCGCTACGGCGTGGTGACGTTGCCGCGGCCCGCTCCCGGATCGCGTCGCTCGTGGACGCGGCACAAGCCGCACCCACTCGCTCCAGTCGCGGACCGATTGCGGGATCCGCCCCGACTCCTCATGGCGCGCTGAACGACGCTCCGTCCCCGGGGATCGTCTACCTGGTAGGGGCGGGTCCCGGAGATCCGGGGCTCATCACGGTGCGGGGGCAGGAGATCGTGCGCACCTGCGACGCGGTGGTGTACGACCGTCTCGTAAACCCCGCCATACTCGAGCAAGCCCGCCCCGAGGCCGAACGCATTTTCGTCGGGAAGCAGCCGTCCAGCCCTCCAATGAGTCAACAGCTCATCAACGAAATATTGGTCGAGCGTGCGCGGCGGGGGTTGGTGGTAGCCCGACTCAAGGGTGGAGATCCGTTCGTATTTGGACGGGGAGGCGAGGAGTGCGAATCGTTGGCAAGGGCCGGCGTGCCATTCGAGGTCGTATCCGGAGTCACTTCGGTCACCGCGGTGCCGGCGTCCGCCGGCATTCCGGTCACGCACAGACGGTACAACTCCGCCTTTGCCGTCCTGACAGGCCATGAGTGCGAAGGCAGCTCCGATCTGGACTGGGATGCGCTCGCCAGGATCCCGACCTTGGTGATTCTCATGGGCCTGCGGCAGTTGCCAGGCATCGTGCGTCACTTGTTGGCGCACGATGTTCCCCCGACGACTCCAGCAGCCGTCGTGGCCAACGGCACGCTGCCGGACGGACAAACCGTCGTTGGCGAGGTTGCGACGATCGCTCAGCTGGCTCGGGCGGCGCATGTGGAACCGCCTGCAACGATCATCGTGGGCCAAGTGGTTGAGATGCGGGACACCCTGTTGCCCCCGCTTTTGGAAGAAGTCTCGCATTCGAGGCGAACGGAGCCGCCGCCGGGCACCGACTACCCCGTCCCTGAGGCCCTGCTGGCCGGAGGACTGTGATGACTACCGAACTGACGCCAAACGTAACCGGCATTGTCCCCTACCTGCCGGACGAGGTCGACGAGTTCACCGATACGCTGGATGGGTTCCGACGGGGAGAACAAACCGAAGGCGAGTTCCAGTTCTACCGGCTGCGGCGGGGGGTCTACGGACAGCGCCAGGCGGACGAGCAGATGGTTCGCATCAAAATCCCCCTTGGCTACCTGACGGCTGAACAACTTGAGGTACTCGGGCGAGTCATCGCGCGGTACGCTCCTCTCCGCAAGGGACACTTCACCACCCGTGAGAATCTTCAGCTGCATCACGTCCCGCTGGACGAGACGCCGGAACTGCTGCGTCTGCTGGGCACGGTTGATCTGACGACGCGTGAAGCCTGCGGCAACACGGTGCGCAATGTGACCGGTTGCCCACTCGCGGGCGTGTGCCCCGACGAGGTGTTCGACGCGACCCCGTACGGAGCCGCCTATGCCCGGTATTTCGTGCGGCGGGACTTCGTGCAGAACATGCCCAGGAAGGTCAAAACGGCGTTTGTGGGGTGCCGCGAAGATCATGCGGTCTTGCGTATGCACGACATCGGTTTCGCCGGCGTGGTCCGCGAGGAGCACGGGCGGACCATTCGCGGGTTTCGCATGGTGGTGGGTGGTGGAACATCTATCGAGCCGATCATTGCGCCGGTGCTCTACGACTTCGTCACGGCAGATGACGGGGCATATCTGAGGGTAGCCGAAGCAGCCCTCCGCATCTACAATCGCTCGGACGAACTGCGGAAGAACCGCATGCGGGCCCGAATCAAGGTGCTGATCAAGCGCATCGGTATCGACGAGTTCCGTGAAAGGGTCGAGCAAGAGTTGGAAGAACCGTGGGCCCAGGAACCCATCGACATGGATCCCCTACTGTCGATTCTTCCAAGTACGATGAGCATTCCCGAATCATCCGACTACGTGCCGCCCCCCAAGGGCAATGGGTCGACCAAGTTTCTCGAGTGGGTACGCACCAACGTGGTCTCGCAGAAGCAACCCGGCTTCTACGGTGCCACCGTCACGCTCCCGGCCGGGGACATCAACCCCGAGCAGTGCTCCGCACTGGCCGCTGCCGCGCGCGAACATGGCGCGGGGGAGGTGCGCGTCGCGCACGATCAGAACCTGGTGATTCGGTGGGTCCCGGGAGCTTCCTTGCATGGGTTGTGGGAATCGCTTCTGGACGCGGGATTGGGAGAATCGGGCGCGCGAACGGTGACCGACGTCGTCTCGTGCCCCGGGACGGATTCCTGCAAGCTGGGCATCACGGCATCCATGGGTCTCAATCGGGCCGTGCGCCAGGTGCTGCTCGAAAACCCCGAATACGGCCGCGACCGGCTAGTCTCCGCCATGCACATCAAGATCAGTGGCTGCCCGAACGGCTGCGGGCAACATCACATCGCAGACCTCGGGTTCCACGGCGCGGCGGTCAAGGGCGACCAGAAAATGCATCTACCGGCATACGAAGTCTTCGCCGGAGGCATGTACGAGGATAGCCAGGTTCGTTACGGCATGCGTCTGAAGGGACGCGTACCGGCCAAGAACGTGCCCGCGGCGGTGGGCGGCGTGCTCGATTTCTATCGGGAGGAGCGTGAGCCGGACGAGGTGTTTCCGGCGTTCGTGGATCGTGTCGGGAAGAAAGGCCTCGAGCGGGTGATCGCGGAATTCACCGAGGTTCCAAGCTTCGACCCCGAGCACCTCGGTGCCTACCAAGATTGGGAGCGCACCGGCATCTATAAGGTCGAGCGCGGCGAGGGCGAGTGCGCTAGCTGAGGGACACCAAGCCGCCCCGCGGAGGCTTAACCATCCGCGTGGAGCTGCCCGAGCACCTCTACGAGAACTTGTTCGGCCCTGTCGTTGGCAACCTGGCAGGTGCCGGCCGCCTCGTGCCCTCCCCCACCGTATCGGAGCATCAGGTCTCCGATGTTCGTCGCCGAGCTCCGGTCGAAAATGGACCGGCCGACCGCGAGGACGGTGTTCAGCTGCTTGAGACCCCACAGCACGTGGACCGACACGTTGCACTGCGGATAGAGCGCGTATACAACAAACCGGTTCCCAGAATAAATGACCTTCTCGTTTCGTAGGTCCAGCACCACCGCATTTCTCAGTACCGTGGCGCACCGCCGGACCTGAGCCTCGAACGCCTCTCTATGGGAAGAATAGAGATCGACCCGTTCTTTAATATCTGGGATTTGGAGGATCTCGTCGATCGACTTGGCCCGACACGCATCGATCAGCGCCATCATGAGATCGTAGTTGGGAAGACGGAAGTTCTTGAACCTCCCGAGGCCCGTGCGAGCATCCATGATGAAGTTGAGCAGCACCCATCCTCCGGGGTCGATCACCTCCCGGTGGGTGAACTGGGCAGCATCCGCCTTGTCGACCGCCTTCAGCAGATCCTCGGATACGCGGGGGAAACTCTTCGCACCCCCGAAATGATTGTAGACGACCCGGGAAGCCGAGGGGGCCTTCGGATCGATGATGTGGTTCTTCTTGCCGGCCTCGACCCGTGTTGTCTCGCTCACGTGATGGTCGAAGGCCAGGTGCACACCCTCCACGAACGGGAGGTTGGTGGTGATGTCTCTGTCCGAGACCTGAACCTTCCCGTCCTGCATGTCTTTGGGGTGAACGAAGGTTATATCGTCGATCATCCCGAGCTCCTTCAGCAGGACGGCACAGACCAGTCCGTCGAAGTCGCTCCTGGTGACGAGGCGGTATGTCGTTTCCTGGGCAGCCATTCCGAACCCTTGGTTTGGTGAACGGATGGGCGGAATATCCGTATCCCGCCCCGCAAGGTACTGCCAAACTTAATAGGAACTTCGGGTGGTGGGCGTTGCCGATCGAGCGAGGGGCCGCGTCGCTGGTCACCCCCCGTACCGACCCCCAATCCCCTAGCTCACAGGGGCCGGTGCACCCTCCGGCCCGTTATCCCAGTCCTGTGCGCTCGAGATGTTCGGCATACCCCACTGGCGCCCATTCCAGCCGTCGAATCCGTCGAGCTTGAAGGCCCAGAACCCAGTGACCTTGTCACTCGCGACGATCAGACCGTCGGCGTTTCGAATGTCCAGCCCCCAATTACCGTTGGCGATGCTACCGCTACCGGCCGCGCGCGGAGCCGTCCGGTACGTCACGCCCGCCGCGTGGGGACCGCCATAGGTATAGTAGTACCCCACGGTGTAGGGATTCGTGGGGTCCATGATGTTAAAGATCTGAAGCCCGTCCTCGTAGCCCGACACGAACACGTACGGCCACCGCACCTCGTGGTTGTGGACCAGCGCTCTCCAATCGGCATTCCAGGCGCCGATCGGGCGGGAGATCGTCGGTGACGAGCCCTCGAGTCCGGGCTTGAGATCGAAGATACGCAGCGGGGCGTACTGGTATTCCGACTCGGTGACGGCGTAACGTCCGTCGGGTGTGGGGGTGAACGTGTGGCTGCTTCCGGCACCCGAATGACCGGTGATCGCGGTAATCAACGTCGGCTCCTCGATGCGCGTGACATCGAAGATGTAGTAACCGGATTCCCAGGCAGCGCCGTAAAACTTGTCCTGGCGCGTCGCGGGGTCGTACCCAACGTAGAAATCATGGTAGGAGCCACGCCCCGAGGGCGCATCCAACACCGGCACCTTGCTCACCAAGCCCTGCATATCGTCCTTCTGAAGGAACTTGCCCATGTCGTAGACCTTCGCTTCCGGCCCCGACGTGGCAAAGAGCAAGACCCGGCCGCTCGAATGTTTGTACGCGAAGATGTTATGAAAGCCGTTCGGAACCTCCGGAACCCGAATACGCCCCACCTCTCGTATCGTCGCGGTATCCGGGAGACCCGTGACATCCACAACCACGGCTCCGAGATCCGCATCCGGGCCGCTCTGTCCGAACTGGAACGCCTGCACGTAGTAATAGCGGCCCTGCAGCTTGAAGTATTTCCCGTCCATGCCCCCCCGACCCTAGTGGAGGTCGGTGTCCTCGATACTCCAATTGTAGATGACCTCAGCCCGCTCCGGATCCTTGAGGCTCACCACGGTAAAGCCGTTCATGTCGAACCGTCGTCCGACATAGGCGTAGGGTCGCGCAAGTTCCTGCTCGACCTCGAGATCCGTCACGTTTCCCCAACCCGCCAGCGGCAGATGGGCCACCACCTTCACGTTTGGGCTGTGGCCCGTCTTTTGTCCGAGGTGCTGAAGCTGTTGCGTTACGCCGGAGGCTGCAGTCGGCACCAGGACGGCGACCGCAACGGCTAACGACCACACGAGTCGACTGCCTGATCTCACGCTTTCCCCCAATGTTCGGTTGCAATCCGTAAGAACGAGCTATGCGAGACGTCGTGCTCCATCAGCGCGCGATACCCAATGTCTCCGTCGGGCGTACCCAGAGCAAGTTACTCGAAACCGAAGCCGCAACCACCATCTGCTCCAAGCGCGCACGCCTCACGGATGGCACCCCGACGGCGGGACCCTGCCGCCGTCGCTCGCCGCGCCGAACTCCGCAGCCCAATACCGGCTGTATTTGGTACCCACTCCCACGGAGTATGCCAGGCCGACCTGCTGGAAATCCGCTCCCAAGATATTGGCCCGATGACCGGGGCTCTCCATCCAGGATCGCACCACGTGTTCGGCGGAGTCCTGACCCCCAGCAACGTTCTCGGCGGCGCTGCGCCAGGGGAAGCCCGCGCGGGCGAGGCGGCTTCGCATCGTCGCCCCCCCGGATCCCCGGTGACCCAAGAACCCGGCGCCCGCCATGTCAGCGGCGTGCCATCGGGCTGCGGCTGCCAGCCGAGTATCGATCCCCAGAGGGCGGAGACCCCTCGCCCGCCGTTCCTCGTTGATGCGATCCGCCGCGAGCTGCGTGAGGCTCGCGGGACACCCTGCCGCCGTCGTCCCGAGGCTGACCCTGACACGCGCGGTGCCCACACCCCCTCCATACTGGGCGACCACATCCACGACCCCGGAATCGAGGGCGGTCACTAGGCCGTCCCTATCTACTTTGACGACGCTGCGTGGGAGCACGGCCCAGTCGACGAACCGGGCGGCCCCGCCCACGGTATCACCTCTGGCCGTGAACACCGATGTCAGGAGCTGAATTTGCCCGCCAATCGTCAGCTCGCTGAGCGCCGGCGCCACGCGAACGACCCAATCTTCACGATCGGCCGATCGGTCGCGGCTCTCGTCCGAGGGAACTAGCGATATGGCAAGCCGCACCCTGGCTCCGGGCGCGAAGTCCATGGTCTGGGCCGCGGCGTGCGTCTCGGTGCCCATAGCGTCATAGCCGCGTACCGTCACGGTGCTCCCGCGGGATGCCGGGACCTCGATTGCTCCGGAGGCGATGCCGCCCGAGACACGAAGCGCCGACGTGATGCCCCAGGGGATCTCGGGCCCTTCGACCTCGACGCGCACGCGGCGTATCGCCGTTCCCGCGAGGGCCACGCGCACGTGAAGCCAGACGTCCGCAGCCGAGACCTCGATCTGCTGAGTCAAGACGGCAGTGTGCAAGAGTAAGACTGGGAGCAGCAGCACGGGTAATCCTTTTGCGGCGTGGCGTCGCCCCTGCCCTCGACAAGATAACCGGGGCTGAGCGGTTACCTTGCGATCGTCGGCACCGGCGGGCAACTGTTACCCATCCCGAGGTCGACCGGGATCGCCGGGCGGGCGGACAGCATCAGCAGACAGGGGGTCGGATGAGTCACCGGAAGGAGCCTGCAGCCGGAGCGGCGGGGATCCTAGACAGGGACGCCATACCCGTTCGGTATTCCGACGTCGAGGACGCGGCCGCACTCATCGCCGGGCACGCGAACGCGACGCCGGTCATGACGTCCCGGACGGTCGACGATCAAACCGGGGCCTCGGTGTTCTTCAAGTGTGAGAATTTTCAGCGGATGGGGGCCTTCAAGTTCCGTGGAGCGTTCAATGCCCTCTCCCGTCTCTCGGCCGATCAGAAGCGAGGCGGCGTCCTCACGTTCTCGTCGGGGAATTACGCGCAAGCGGTGGCCCTGGCCGGGAAGCTGCTGGGCATCTCGACGACGATCGTGATGCCAAACGACGCACCGGCCGTCAAGCTCAACGCGACCCGAGGGTACGGCGGAGAGGTGCTGCTGTACGATCGAAGCGAGTTTAGTCGCGAGGAGCTTGGTTTCGAGATTGCCCATGAGCGCGGCCTCACCATCGTACCCCCGTACGATCACCCACACATCATCGCGGGTGCGGGAACGACCGGTAAGGAGCTCTTCGACACGGTTGGCGCGCTGGACCTGCTCCTCGTTCCGTGTGGAGGAGGTGGCCTCCTGTCGGGGTGTGCCCTCTCCGCCGACGCCCTGTCCGACGAATGCCGTGTAGTGGGTGTCGAGCCCGAGAAGGGCGACGACGCGACGCGTTCGTTCCATTCTCGCTCCCTGAAGACCGTGCATAACCCCGACACCATCGCCGATGGGGCCCGCACCCCCTCGCTGGGAGCGATCACCTTCCCCGTGATCCTCAATTACGTGGATGACATGGTGACCGTATCCGACGACTCGCTCCTTCGTACGATGTTCTTCCTCTGGGAGCGCATGAAGGTCGTCATCGAGCCGACCGGCGCCCTGGCCGCCGCCGCGCTTCTGGAAGGCGTAGCGACGGCCTCGGGAGGGCGCGTTGGGGTGGTCATCAGTGGCGGGAACGTCGAACTCCGGCAAGCCGCTCGATGGTTTGCCGCCCTCGACCGCGCGACACCGGAATCATCGTAGCTCGGAACCGCCCGGGTGGTGATATTGGTACCATGAGCGTTACCCCTCGTCCCACGGCGCCGGACAGCGTACTTCACACGTTTCACCCGGCAGTGCGGGACTGGTTCGCGACGCGCTTCGCCTCCCCAACGGCACCGCAGGTGCGCGCATGGCCCCACATCGCGGCCGGGCGCCACACTCTGATCGCCGCCCCGACCGGATCAGGGAAAACCCTCGCCGCCTTTCTCACCGCAATCGACGGGATCCTCCGGACCGGAGTCGAAGGCGGCCTGCCGGACGAGACTCGGGTCGTATACGTCTCTCCGCTCAAGGCGCTGAGTAACGACGTCAAGGTGAACCTATCCGAGCCACTGGCGGAGATCACGGAGCGGGCAGCGCAGCTCGGCGTGCCTGAGGTCGAGATCCGCACGTTGGTGCGCACAGGAGATACGCCCCAAACCGAACGCCAGGGAATGATCCGCCGGCCTCCCCACATCCTGGTCACGACGCCGGAATCACTGTACCTGATGCTGACCGCCGAGCGGAGTCGCGCCATGCTCCGAACGGTGAGCACGGTGATTGTCGACGAGATTCACGCGGTAGCGCGTGACAAGCGCGGCTCCCACTTGGCGCTGTCGATCGAGCGTCTCGCCGATCTGGTCGACGGACCCCTGCAGCGAGTCGGCCTGTCGGCGACCCAAAAACCCATAGAAGAGATCGCCCGCTTCCTCGTGGGTGCGGGCACGGCCGAACCGGGTGACTCCCACTGCGAGATCATCGACGAGGGGCACACCCGGCCGGTCGACCTCGGCATCGAGATACCGGACTCCCCGCTAGAGGCCGTGATGACAAACGAAGTGTGGGAGGAGATCTACGACCGGCTGACGCGGCTCATCGAGAGCCACCGGACGACGCTCGTATTCGTCAACACCCGACGCCTCGCGGAGCGCGTCACCGCGCGGCTTTCGGATCGGCTGGGCCCCGAGCGCATCGCCTCGCACCATGGAAGCCTGTCAAAGGAGAAGCGCCTCGAGGCGGAATCCCGCCTCAGAACCGGGAGCCTCCGCGCTCTGGTCGCGACGGCATCCCTCGAGCTCGGAATCGACATCGGCTCGGTCGATCTGGTGTGCCAGCTTGGCTCGACTCGTTCCATCGCCACGCTGCTGCAGCGAGTTGGACGCTCCGGCCACTCACTGGGGGCCACGCCCAAAGGACGGCTCTTTCCATTGAGCAGAGACGACCTGGTGGAATGCGCCGCGCTCGTTCGCGCGACTCGCAGCCGCCGCCTGGACCGGCTCCTCATCCCGGAGAAGCCGCTGGACATTCTGGCGCAACAGATCGTCGCGGCAGCGGCGGCTCAGGATTGGGACGAAGAGGCATTGTTCCGTTTGGTTAGACGGGCCTACCCCTATCGGTCTCTGACACGCGGGGAGTTCAACGACGTCGTGCGCATGCTGGCTGACGGGTTCTCGACCCGGCGCGGGCGGCGGGGTGCTCACATCCACTACGACGCGGTGAACGGCCGGATCCGCGGCCGGCGCGGTGCGCGACTCGCGGCGATTACCTCTGGTGGAGCGATTCCCGACAACGCCGACTACCGGGTAATCCTGGAGCCAGCCGAGATCTTCATCGGTACGTTGAATGAGGATTTCGCCATCGAGAGCATGCCCGGGGACATCTTTCAGCTGGGTAACGCTTCCTGGCGCATGTCCCGTGTCGAGCAGGGACAAGTCAGGGTCGTAGATGCAATGGGACAGCCACCGACTATTCCGTTCTGGCTGGGAGAGGCGCCGGCCCGAACGGCCGAGCTCTCCGCGGAGGTCTCCGGGCTCCGCGCTGCTGTGGCCGAGCGCCTGGAGGATGCAGCGGGGGCAACATCGTGGCTCTCGAAGGCTACGGGCCTCGGGGACGCCGTGGCCAAGCAAGTCGTCGACTACCTCGACGCCTCCCGCAAGGCACTCGGGGTCGTTCCCACGCAGGAAACGTTGGTCATGGAGCGCTTCTTCGACGAGGCGGGCGGCATGCAGCTCGTCATCCACGCTCCGTTTGGAAGCCGCATCAACCGTGCCTGGGGGCTGGCGCTCCGCAAGCGCCTCTGTCGGAACTTCAACTTCGAGCTCCAGGCCGCAGCCTCCGAAGATGCCATCGTCCTTTCATTAGGACCGCAGCACAGTTTTCCGCCCGAGGACGTGTTCCACTACCTCCATCCGAATACGGTCGAGCCGCTGTTGATTCAGGCGCTCCTCGACGCGCCGATGTTCCAAACCCGCTGGCGCTGGAATGCCACGCGCTCGCTGGCAGTGTTGCGGCGACGTGGAGGGCGGCGAGTGCCGGCGCCCCTTCAGCGAATGGAATCGGAAGATCTAGCCGCCGCCGTCTTTCCGGACCAGGCCGCCTGCCCGGAGAACCTGGTCGGCGATCGCGAAATTCCCGACCACCCGCTCGTCAACCAGGCGGTCCAGGACTGCCTCACCGAGGCCATGGATCTCGCAGGTCTTCTGAACGTCCTCGAGCAAATCAAGAGCGGACGCCTGCGCCTCGAGGCGCGGGACACCACCGAGCCGTCTCCACTGGCCCATGAGATCCTAAACGCCAAGCCCTACGCTTTTCTGGACGACGCCCCATTGGAGGAGCGCCGAACGCAGGCCGTCGCGACGCGGCGCTCGCTGGATGTGAAGACCGGAGATGAGCTCGCTAGGCTCGACGCGAACGCGATTGCTCGGGTGCGGGATGAGGCTTGGCCGGATGTCGCCGTTGCGGACGAGCTGCACGATGCCCTGCTGGTGATGGGAAGCATGACCGAGGAGGAAGGCGATCGCGGCCGGGACGGGACGTCATGGCGCCAGTTCTTCAATGAGCTCTCGGCCGACGGGAGGGCAGGCGTGTTCCGATCGGGGAGCGGCAACTCGCTCTGGATCGCCGCCGAGCGGCTCCCGCTCATCGGCGCAGTATTCCCGAACGGGGCTACCCACGAGCCGATCCCGGTACCGCGTGGAGAGCGGAGGGAGTGGTCACCTGAGGACGCCGCGCGGGAGCTCGTCAGAGGCCGGCTCGAAGCCGTGGGGCCCACCACGCGCACCGAGGTGTCCGACGCACTCGGCTTGGACCCGCCGCAGGTCGATATCGCTCTTGCGTCACTGGAGCGGGAGGGCTTCGTGCTGCGCGGCCGGTTCACCACGGAAACCGACGAGCTGGAATGGTGCGAGCGGCGTCTGCTCTCACGCATCCACCGCTACACGCTCGACCGATTGCGCAGCGAGATCGAGCCGGTCTCGGCAGCGGACTTCATGCGATTCCTGCTCGCCTGGCAGCGCGCCACGCCGGACGCGCGTGCGGTAGGCCCCGAAGGGCTGCGGGCGGTCCTCGACCTCCTTGAGGGATACGAGGTAGCAGCGGCGGGGTGGGAGACGGACGTGCTTCCGGCTCGAACCAGCGATTACGATCCAGTATAGTTGGATGCGCTCTGCCTCTCGGGGGAGTGGGGTTGGGGGCGTCTCCGGGCCTCGGGCGCGGCGCACGCCGAAGGCCGGCGGCCCGGGCCAATCCGATCCACGCCCATCGCCCTGTACCGGCGTGAGCGAGCCGGCTCGTGGCGTGCGCTGGCCGGCAAAGGCCGAAGTGACGCGTCCGAGTTGACCGCAGCCGGAGAGTCCATTCTGAACGCGCTGGAAAACCGCGGCGCCTCGTTTTTCGGAGAGCTCGTCCAGACAACCGGGCTCCTCCGAACCGAAGTCGAGCGGGGTCTGGGCGAGCTGGTCGCCCGCGGCAAGGTGACTTCCGACAGCTACGCCGGTCTTCGAGCTCTGCTCGTACCTTCCGACCGCAGGCCGAAACTGAACGGCGGCCGATCGCGGCGCCCGCGCGCGCCTTTCGGGGTGGAGACCGCCGGGCGCTGGGCCCCCGTCGCAAAGCCATCCGAGGAATACGGGGACGCCGAAATCGAGACCCTCGCCCGCCAGCTCCTCCGGCGTTACGGCGTCGTGTTTCGACGCCTGCTCGACCGCGAGTCCGTCCTTCCACCTTGGCGTGATCTCCTGGCGGTATATCGGCGGCTCGAGGCGCGCGGAGAATTGCGGGGCGGGCGATTCGTTGGCGGGTTCTCCGGAGAGCAGTACGCCCTTCCCGAGGCCGTCGGCCTTCTGCGGTCAACGCGCCGACAGAAATGCACCGGCGAGCTGATCGCAGTCAGTGGGGCGGACCCGCTCAACCTCGCGGGCATTATCACGCCGGGACCGACCGTACCGGCGCTAGCCACCAATCGCATCTTGTTTCAGGACGGCGTGCCGGTCGCCATCTCGGAAGGGAAGGGATCGACCGTGCGATTCCCGGCGGTGCCGTCCCCGGCCGACGAAAGAGCCTACCGCGCCGCGCTCCAGAAGAGATGCGCGTCCCCTCTCGTGCGCTCCTACCTCGGTCAGCGAGGAACATTGCGAAAACCCGTGACGAAACTAGCGTAACTGGCTTCCCCGCAACTTCACGACTGATCCCTCATACACTCTATGGGTTTTCATTCTCGCAAGGCGATCGGGTCACATCCACTCAAGCCGCCGATGGCGGAGAAACGCCCTCGCGTGATCCAGCGCCACGGCGACTCGATACGCGACGACTACTCCTGGCTTCGCGAAAAAGACGATCCCGCCGTAGCGGCATACCTCGCCGCGGAAAACGCATACGCAGATGCCGGCTTAGCACACACGAAATCCTTCCAGAAGGTGCTCTACGGAGAGATGCTGGGACGCATCAAAGAAACCGACGAGTCCGTACCGTATCGGGAGGGCCTCTATCTGTACTACTCACGAACCGAAGAAGGAAGGCAGTACCGCATTTTTTGCAGAAAACGGTCGTTGGAGGCGCCCGAGGAGATCACGATCGACGTAAACGCCCTGGCCGAGGGCCATAGTTTCATGGCACTCGGCGTGTACGCGGTGAGCGACGATGGATCTATCCTCGCCTACTCCACGGACTCGACCGGCTTTCGTGAGTACACGCTCTGCTTCAAGGATCTTCGGACCGGTCGCTTGCTCGGCGACCGAATCGAGCGGGTCGGGTCGTTTGCCTGGGGGTCCGACCCCGGTACGATGTTCTTCACCGTGGACGATCCGGCGAAGCGTCCCTATCGGCTCTATCGGCATGTCTTGGGCGGCGCCGAGCCCGACCTGATCTTCGAAGAATCAGACGATCGCTTCCGAGTCTACGTGGAACGCACCCGAAGCAAGGCGTACTTCCTGCTCACATCGGAGAGCCACACTACCAGCGAAGTACGATTCCTGCCCGGCGAGAGCTTCACCGCCGACTGGAAGGTCTTAGCGCCCCGCCGCCACGAGCGCGAGTACGATGTAGATCACCGCGGCGACCGGTTCTTCATCCGGGTGAACGACACCGGCCGCAACTTCAGGTTGGTATCCGTACCGGTCACCGACCCCGGCGAGCACAACTGGGACGAGCTCATACCGCACCGGCCGGATGTCATACTCGAGGGGTGCGAGGTCTTCGCCGCGCACTATGTGGTTCTCGAACGGCAGGCCGGACTGCCGCAGATTCGCGTCACGCACTTCGACTCGGGACGGAGTCACCCGATACCGTTTCCCGAATCCGTCTATGACGCTGGCCAAGCGACGAACCGCGAGTGGGAGTCGGATACGTACCGCTACTACTATGAGTCGCTGACCACTCCGCTCTCTATCTACGACCACGACGTCACGCAGCGGACGGACACCCTGCTCAAGCGAACCCCCGTGCTCGGCGACTACGACCCGGAAGATTATGTCTCCGAGCGGCTCGAGGCCGCCGCCGCCGATGGAACCGCCGTTCCCGTCTCGCTCGTGTACCGTCGCGGCCGGACGCGGGACCGGCAGTCTCCTTTGCTACTCATCGCGTACGGATCGTACGCCATCCCGTACCCCGTGTCGTTTTCCTCCAATCGACTCAGTTTGCTCGATCGAGGCTTCGGCATTGCGATCGCACACGTCCGCGGGGGCGGCGACCTCGGCCGCCCGTGGCACGATCAGGGACGGATGATGGCCAAGATGAACACCTTCACCGATTTCCTCACGGCGGCGGAGCATCTCGTCGAGAGAGGATACACGTCATCCCGAGGGCTCGCGATCGAGGGCGGAAGCGCGGGCGGTCTGCTCATGGGTGCCGTCGTCAACATGAGGCCGGACCTGTTCCGCGCAGTCGTGATGCAGGTGCCGTTCCTAGACGTCCTCAACACCATGTCGGACCCCTCGCTCCCCTTGACGGTCAGCGAGTACGAGGAATGGGGAAACCCAGAGGTAAAAGCACAACACGATTACATCCGCGGGTACGATCCCTATACCAACCTCTCGCGGGGATCCTATCCAGCGCTGCTGGTCAAGTCATCGTTCAACGACAGTCAAGTGATGTATTGGGAACCAGCGAAATACACCGCCAAGCTCCGGACATTGAAGACCGATCGAAACCCACTGCTCCTGATCACCAACATGGACGCTGGACACAGCGGTGCCTCAGGTCGGTACGACCGGCTCAAGGAGATCGCGTTGGACTACGCGTTCATGCTGGACTCGGTCGGCATTCGCGAGTAGCTGGCTTGGGGGGCTATGCCCCGAACGCGCTCAATCCGGTGATCGCTTGCCCGAGAATGAGCGTGTGGACATCGTGGGTTCCCTCATAGGTGTACACACTTTCCAGGTTCGCAAGATGCCTCATCGCCTGGTACTCGGACAGGATACCGTTCGCGCCCAGGAGACGCCGGGTTTCACGTGCGACCTCGGTTGCGATGTTCACATTGTTTCGCTTGGCGAGGGACACTTGCTCCGGTCTCATCGTACCGGCGTCCTTCAGCCGGCCGAGCTGTAAGCAGAGCAACTGCGCCTTCGTAATCTCCGTCAACATCTCCGCCAGGCGTGCCTGCTGAATTTGAAATCTGGCAATCGGCTTGCCGAACATCACCCGGTTCTTCGCGTAACTCACTGCCTCCTCGTAACACGCCATCGCGGCCCCAACGGCACCCCAAGCGATACCGTAGCGGGCCTGCGTGAGGCACATCAACGTGCTCTTGAGGCCTTCGCTCTCGGGCAGGAGCGCGTCTCTCGGAACGAGCACGTCTTGCAGCACGAGTTCACTCGTGTCCGAGGCGCGGAGACTGAGCTTGCCATATTGGTCCTTAGAGCTGAAGCCTTCGCTCGCGGTTGGCACGATGAATCCGCGGATCGATTTGCGGTCGGCCAGGTCGCCGGTCTTCGCCCAGATGATTGCAACGCTGGCCGTGGAGCCGTTCGTAATCCACATCTTGGCCCCGTTCAGCACCCAGCCGTCGTCGGTCTCCTTCGCCGTGGTGATCATTCCCCCCGGGTCGGATCCGTAGTCCGGTTCCGTGAGGCCGAAGCATCCGATGGCGTCGCCGCTCGCCAGCTTCGGCAGCCATTCGTTCTTCTGCTGTTCACTCCCGAAGGCGTGAATGGGATACATGACCAGCGCGCCCTGCACAGACGCAAACGAGCGGATCCCGCTGTCGCCCCGCTCGAGCTCCTGCATGATGATGCCGTACGCTACGTTGTTGAGTCCGGCGCATCCGTATGTCTCCGGTAGATTGGCGCCGAACAGCCCCAAACCGGCCATTTCTGGTATCAGGGGTTTTGGGAACGTGCCCTGGACATAATGCTCGCCGATGATGGGGATCACCTCGTCATCGACCCAGCGGCGGACCGTGTCACGTACCGCCCGTTCGTCCTCTGACAGCAACGCATCAAGCCCGTAGAAATCGACGCCCTGAAACGACATGTACTCCTCTTTCGACTAGCGCTCCGCTGGAAGTGTCTCGACCGTTTCGCCCGCGCGCGCCGCCGGCCGGACTTCCCGGCACGCGTGGAGTGTAATCCCGACCTCCCGGGCCTTGGCGCGAAACGTCGATCCATGATCGACCGGGAGTCCCTTTTCCGCCTGCCACTGATGGACCATCTCGTGCAGTAGCGTGTGCTCGACCTCGTCCCAACCATCCCGAAAGACGTGCCGGCGGGAAACCGTAATGCGTGTGGGCTGGCCGGTTCGCGAATCGAGCGTCAAGTCCCCAAGTCGCGTCCGCATGCGCGGTGACACGTTAAACCGAATAGGCGAAAGCCGCCCACCGAAGTGTGCCTGGTTGAGTAGCCCGTGCCTCCGGTCCAGCTCCCCTACGATCGAGCGGTCCGCCTCTGCGGGTCGCGGCTCCGCGCCGTTCGGCGGTGGAACGAACTGGTCGACGGGGAATTCCAACACGGTCTGCTCCGCCCGCCTCACCCGCCCGCCTCCGTTCACGAATGCTACCACCGCACGGAGAACACGGTCGGACGCGTACACGAAGCCCCGGTGGAGTCGGAGTATGCCCCGGTCGGTTAGGCTGACCATTACGGTTCGGTTCTCGTGCAGACGCACGCCCGTGATTCCGGAAATCCCCAGCGACCCGAGCCGGCAACGTACCTCCGTCTCGTCATCCCACAGCTGCAGGGACATCACTCTCCACGGTCTCTCGGTGCCGAGCAAACGCGAACACGTCGGACCTCCGGAACAGTCTCCGGGCAGCATCCCACCGGAATAACTCCACTTGGATCGACTCGTCGTCGATGGTGAGTCGATGAAACGACGTTGGGCGCTCTCCCCGCGACCGGCTGCTCAGGGTGTTCGCGCACGACACCAGCACTCGGCCCTCGAGCAACTCGATTTGCTCCTGGTGGTCGTGCCCGCAGAGCACCACCTCCGCACCCGTTTCGAGGATGTGCCGCTGGGCCTGCCGCCACCGGGCAAGCCCCATGCGCTGCGAGAGGTCGCCGCGGAGCACGTTGTGGTGCACGACGAGAATCCGCGCCTGCTCGGGCCGCGCCCGGCCAAAGAGCTCCTGCACGCGCCTCACCTCTCGCACCGGGAGGTGGCCCTTGACCGCGATGTCGCGCGGTCGCGGCGTCAACGAGCCCCAAGCGACGCCATGAGAGGTCAGCGCTCCGGCGATGAGTGCCTCGCCCAAGTCCATGGTCGGTGTGAGGATGGGCCCGAAGTAGCGCCGGTACTTCTGGTACTTCGCCTCCGGAGAGAACGGGATCAGAGGGCGCCACCACCACTGAACGTCGTGATTGCCCGGCATGACGTAGACTGGCGCGGTACGCTCCAGCTCCTTTACGAACGCTCGCGCGCACTGCAGCTCTCCATGACGTGCCCTGACGGTTAGGTCCCCTGATAGGACGATCACCTGGGGGTCCAGATCCGGGAGCAGCGATTCCACGGCATCGATCTGTCCGAGGTCCGCTCGACCGCCGAAGTGGGGATCAGTCAGGTGAATGAGCGTAAAGGCCACGCGCGCTTCTCCGCGTCGGTGCGGGCCGGTGACGCCGGCCTATTTCAGGAATTCCTTCGCGATTCGTTTCGCGACAAGATAACTGAGACCATACCACGCAACCGCCGCCGCCGCGGCGATCATCGTCGCGGCCTGATTCCGAGGCACCTGCAGATAGATGTAGAGTCCCAGTAGTGCGGTCGACCAGAGGGCGGCCCGTCGAGCGATACGGGTGGCACGGCGATGCACCGTGGCGAGGCAGTCATGGCAGAGCTGCCCCAGCGGAAGGTCTACCTCCCGGCGGCATCGAGGGCACTGGTGCTCACGCAAGACGCCGGCTAACGGCGTCTGCGAATCCCATCGTCGAAGCATCACCACCTAGATCCGGAGTGCGAACGTTGTCATCGCGTATCGTACTCAGGAGCGCCGCCCGGATGTGATCGGCGCGCTCCCTTTCCTCGAGATAGTCTAGCATCATGCACGCGGCGAGCAGGAGAGCCGACGGATTGGCCTTCCCTCCCGAAAGGACGGTTTTGGCAGGCCGGACGTTCGCGTACAAATCGAATTCCTTGCGGAGGGCGACGTTGACCGAGCGAAACCCGGAACCCACGGGTGTCGTGAGCGGCCCCTTGAGTCCGAGCCTCGTGAGGCGGAGGCTCTCGAGTGTCGCGTCCGGGAGCGGCGTGCCGGCTTCTTCGAGTGCGGATACGCCAGCCAGCTGTTCGTCCCAGTCGAACTCGGCACCGGCGGCGTCGAGTACTCGTAACACCGCGTCGACGATTTCTGGACCGATCCCGTCGCCTCTGATGAGCGTAGCCTCGCGGCTCACGGCAGCCCCGGTACCAGCTCGTTGACCGCCGCGCGAAGGGCGACCCATGGACCGTCTCCAGTACCCCTGACATGCGAGCGCCACCCTACCGCTCCGGACCTCACATCGACCAGCACGAGTACCAATTCCGCCTGCCCGTCGGCGGCCTCTACGCTATAGATGAGACTGGCCGGCACCAGTGCCCATCGCGCGCCCGCGAACGCCGTGAGCCCGCGCATCTGGCTCCACAGGGGATCGGGGAGTTTTGCCAGATTTCGCGCGCGGAGCATAGCGGTCCCGAGTTGATCGGGGTTGGCCAGCAGCCCCGGCGCTTGATTTGCGCCGCGACGCAACACGTCCGGCAAGACCCAGGTGACTTCCGGCGACCGTTCGGTCAACCCGGATGCAATGATACTGTCGGCGCGGGTCAGTGCCTCGCGCCGGGGTCTGAAATCGTCTTGCCAGCCGAGCGCCTCGTCAGAGGCGATGAGGGTCAGCGGGTACACCGCGACCGGTTGACCCGCGATCCCGGCGGTGGGGAGCGGCAGCGCGGGGGGTGGAACGTCGGCGGCCGGCTGTTGCTTGCCGCAGCCGGCCGCCGCAATCGCCGCAGTCAACGACAATGCCGCTGTCAGGCGTCGCGCCACTGGGGACTCCGTTTCTCGAGAAACGCGGCAATGCCTTCCTGCGCATCGGCCAGAGGTATGAGATCCCGAAGATACAAGCTTTCCGCCTTGTACAGCGCTTCCTCGAAGCCCGCGTAATACGACTCCCACTGCGCGCGCCGTGCGAGCCGCAAAACGGGGCCGGATTTCGACGTCAGTTGCTTGGTGACCGACTCGAGACCGGATTCGAACTCGTCGTCCGGCAGCACCCAGTTGACCAACCCAAACCGCTCGAGATCCTGAGCGGATATTTCGTTGCCCAGGAGGATCCACTCCATCGCCTTCCGCCTGGGGATCACGCGGGGGAGCACCACACAGGCTAGAGGCGCAAAGATTCCGAGATTGACTTCGGGAAGGCGGAATTTGGCCGACTCCGTGGCCAGCATCAGGTTGCAACCGATCGCCAGCTCGAACCCACCACCGATGGCGGCGCCATGGACCGCGGCAATCGTGATGACGTCCAGCAGGCGGAGGGTCTCGAAAATCCGGTGGAAAACTTGTAGCATCCGCGCCGTCTTGTCGCGGGTCAGCTCGCCGATATCCAGACCCGCGCTGAACACGTCGCCGCTCCCGCGCACGACGAGGACTTTCAACTCCTTGTTGGAACGCAAGTCCAGCAACGCGCCTGCGATCTCGTCCATCATGTCGAGATTCATGGCGTTGAGCGGCGGGCGTTTGAGCGTCAGCGTCGCAACCGCGCCGTCGAACGTCGGCTGGACAAACCGGTATGTCACGGCCGGTGCCCCTGTGCTGTGGGTGTTCGGACGTCGAAGCCACCGAAATGAAAGACGGAGACCAGCGTTCGGATCAACTTAGCGACCACTGGTTGCTGGTCAAAGCCCAAATCAGTCAGGCGACGGTCAATCCCCCATCCACCAGGATGACCTGACCAGTGATGTGCCGGGCTTCTTCTGAGCAGAGAAACAATACGACTTCGGCGATGTCATCGGGCTCCGCCATCCGGCCGAGCACGGCGCGCTTCTTGGCGCGCTCCACCACGTCGTCGGGAAGGTTGTCCAGCATCTCGGTCCGCACGAAACCTGGTGCGACCGCATTGACGTTCACGTTCGACGGTCCGAGCTCGACCGCCGCTGCGCGAGTGAGGCCGAGGACCGCCGCTTTGCTCGCCGCATAGTTGGACACACCGAAGCTCGGCGAGAAAGCCTGATGGGAAGCAACGTTGACGACCTTTCCATAGTGCTGCGTACGGAAAGGCTGCGCCACTGCCTGAATGCAGTGGAATGCTCCGGTCACGTTGGTGTCCATCACTTCAGACCACGCCGTGTCGGTAAGGCGCCAGAGCGCCCCGTCGCGGGCAATGCCCGCGTTGTTCACCAGATAGTGTACCCCGCCCAACTCCGCCTGCAGCCGCCCTACGAAACCCTGCACCTGATCCCGGTCCCGAACGTCGCAAGGCTCGCAAAAGACCTGTACGCCCAGGGCCCGGAGCGCGGTTTCGGTGAGAAGTGCCTGCGCACCGATATCGCGATTCGGGAGGTCGAGGTAGTTGAAGGCGACGTGGACTTCGCGGCGGGCA
This sequence comes from Gemmatimonadales bacterium, assembly GCA_965249575.1. Classification (GTDB taxonomy): domain Bacteria; phylum Gemmatimonadota; class Gemmatimonadetes; order Gemmatimonadales; family GWC2-71-9. Next base: position 1,493,990 of record OZ252244.1, read on the forward strand.
AACCCGAGGGCGATGGCGCGCCCGAGCCCGGAAGCGCCCCCGGTCACGAAAGCGACGTTCCCTTTCATGTCCCGCGCTGCCAGGCGGGCCTGTTCCGGCCGTGGAATGACGGCCGCCCCCGACGGCCGGCCACCGCCGGGCTCAAAACCGTGTTCCTGGCTTGGATGGGCGGAGGAGTACTGGATGAGTTATCCACCAGATTGACGGGGACCCGAACGTACGACCCGATGCTGCCCGCGGGAAGGGGGGCGCGTCGGACTCACAGCGGCGCGTCGATGCGCCTACGGAGGCAACGGGCTGACATGCGATCCCGGAACGCTAGATTCCTGGGTTCCCGAGACCAGTGGGGAGACTGTGATTCGAACCCTTTCGTTGCTGACGGCGGCCATGCTCATCGTGTGCGAGCCGGCTCTCGCCCAAGCCGGCTCTGGCATCGCGGCCGACGGGGAAGGCCGCCTGTTTTTCGTGGACCTGTCGAGAGAACGCATATGGAGGTGGGAGCCGGGGGACGATCTACTCACGGTCGCGCACGGGAAGTACCAGGACTTCGTTGCGGTGGGAGCAGACGGCACCGCCTTTCTCATTCATCGCGCGCTCCCAATTGAGATGCGGTGGCTTATTCACACCATCGGTCGCGATGGCGGGGTAACCGAGACCGAGCGCAGCAGCCCCATACCGATCTCGAGCGCCATCACGATCGATTCGTCCGGAACCATCTATTACCGGCGCTTCACTGAGTTGATCAGCCTGTCGCCCGAAGGCAAGGCCTCTGCCTGGGCGCGTCCGGTGACCGTCGATAGCCCTGGGTATGGGGTCTTGGGTCCGGATGGCGGGCTGTACTTCGTGGACAGTAACGCGGTGAAGGTCGCCCGACCGGGCGACGGAGTGCGCACCATCGCGGGGTCGGCCGCCGAGGGCTACGCCGACGGAGCCGGCGAGGCCGCCCAGTTCTACCGGCCCATGGGGCTGGCTGTTGACTCGACTGGCACGCTCTACGTGGCCGACTACGGGAACCAACGGATTCGCCGGATCACCACCGACGGCACGGTGTCCACCATCGCCCGCAGCCGCTGGCTGTGGAGGCCGGCGGGCGTTGCCGTCAGCGGGAGCGACATCTTCGTCCTCGAGCGTGCCGGCGACTACTACGGCCGCTGGGTGCTACCGCTCACGATGTATTCCTTCGTGTCCGATCTGGCCGGTACGCCACGCATTCGAAGGATCGACCTCGACGGCTCCATGACGACGGTGGTGACCGTACGGCGGTACACGACACTCGTCGTTCTCGGGCTGGGTTTGATCGGGGGCTTCTGGGGCGGGATCCTGTGGCTGAAGAAGCAGGCGGCGCGAGGAGCGTAGGCCGCGAGCGCAGGACCAGGGCCCGCATCACGTCCTCATTCCCCACCCTCGTGCTGTAGCGCTTCCAACACGTGCGCCGGGTGCGCCGCAGCATTCGCCACCCGGGGCCAGTATTTCCTGACCTTCCCGTTCGACCCTACCCACACCGTCGAACGAATGACGCCCTTCGTCTTCTTGCCGTACATCATCTTGTCCCCGTACGCCCCGTATTTCGTCATGACCTTCCGGTCGGGGTCGGAGAGCAGCGGGAACGGCAGTTCATACCTAGCGGCGAACTCTTGGTGGGATTCCGCGCCGTCCGGTGAAACGCCGAGCACCGTAGCGCCGGCCTGTTGGATTTCCCGCCATAGATCCCGAAACCCCTGGGCCTCTTTCGTGCACCCCGGCGTGTCGTCTCGGGGATAGAAATACACGATCACGTCCCGTCCGCGAAGATCTTTGAGCGCAACGGCCTGGCCCGAGGAATCCTTGAGCTTGAACGCCGGCGCGGCCTTGCCAACCTCAATCGGCATCGCAATCCCTCCCATTCATGAAAAAAACCATCCACCCCTGTTGTCACCCTGGCGGCCGGGGCCCGAGGGGTCGACCCTGATCGCGTGTTGTGGACGGTGCGGGACTCGAGCCGCGAGGGTTGTCTCGCCGCAGCTCGGACCCGTAGAAGTCGAGCTTATGGCATCGCTGACACTGACTCGCTCCAGTTTTCGGTATTCCAGTAGTTCGTCTGCCGATGCCTCAGTACAGCATGGTAATCAAAGAGAGGCTCACACCGCCGACCAGCAACGCGGAAAAAAGTCCGATGGCCAATGGTTTCGGGCCAATGCTCTTCAGACCTTTGATGCTCGTGCCCAGCCCGACGGCCGCCATTGCGATGGCCAAGCAAATTTCGGCAAATCGCTCCGTATAGTTGGCGACAAATTGCCACGTATCAGGCTGCAGAAACCCGAACGCCAGGTCGCCTGAGTCGCCAATGGTCCGCAAAAGGCTCATGCAGGCGAACCCGACGACGAACAATGGAATCATCGTCCACCATTTCGGCGCCGCGCCGGCGTCGGCCGAATTGCGGTGATACATGATGCTCGTCAATGGAATGATGATCAGCATACCGAGGTTACGCACCAGCTTGGTCACCGTCGCAACGTCGAGCGCCTGTGGATCATCGTAATACTGCTGATAGACCAGGCCGGAACCGACAACCTGTGCTGTTTCGTGAACGGACGTACCGAGGAACAGCCCGCTGGCGAAGGCATCGCCGGAGAAGATCCAGTGACCGGCGAAGGGATATGCAAGCATCGCGACAACACCGAACAAAGTAATACAGGCGACGGAGTAACTCACTTCATCGTCTCTTGCGCCAATGGCAGGTGCCGCTGCGACGATCGCGGTTGCACCGCACACACTGGTGCCAACGGCAATCAGTGTACCGAGCCGTCCGCTCAGGCCGACCTTGCGGGCCAGAAACGTGACGACCAAAAGGGCTGCCGCAACGGCGCCGATGATGACCGGCAGACTCCGAAGACCGATGGCACCGGCTTCGCCCAGACTCAGGCGGATGCCAAGGAACACGATGCCAAGCCGCAATATTCGTACGAGTCCGAACCGAATGCCCGGCTGAACGGAATCGGGCAGTGAGAGCGTGTTTCGTATCAGGATACCCAGGAGAATTGCCATCATGATGGCGCTGATCGGACTTTTTGGCAGCCCCATCAATTCAACACCGATCAGTTCCGACAGAAACTGGCCGGCGATTGCCAGAATGAATGCGAGGATCAGTCCCGGGAGAACAGGCATAGCTCAGGGAGTAGCCTTTTGTGGATTCGCAGCGGTGCAGAATGAAGGGCGCTTAACATTTCGCCTCAGCGCCCTCCGGATTGCCGATCTACGCTGCCGTGTGCTTGATGAGGAATCTTTGACGGTCCTTCTGCCCCGGTGATCCGGAAGTTAACCGCCGGAGGGCGCAGCGTAGGCGACCTACCGCTTGACACCGCGCACGACGACGAACTCGCCGGGAATAGCAAACCCTGCGCCGTTTCGATATGGCTCGATGGACGCGACGTAGTGGCATGTGCGTCTTCCCGCGTCTGCTCATCGAACCGCGAATACGCGAGCGCTACCGGCCCGCCGGCAAACGCGGCGCCGCACGCGGCTTCTGCCGAGTCGTAGCGCAGGATGGTGGACAGCCGATCTGCCGTGATGCCCATAAATCCCGCGGCCCCGAAGGTCTTCTCGAGCAGGTTCCCCGTGCCGAGCTGAAAGAACATCGGACACACTTCGCTTCGTACCCGGGAATCGACGATCGGGAAGATCTCCGCCCAACCGCACGCGTCGCGCGCGCCCCATACCGCGGCGACGGCACGTCCGCCGGGTTTCAGAACGCGATGCGACTCCGTGAGCGCCTTCAACGGATCGGGAAAGTACATGAGCCCCAGCGCGCAGAGAACGGCATCGAACGAGGCGTCCGGAAACTGGAGGTCCTCCGCATCCATGCGCGCGAACGTCGCGCCGTCCACACCTCGCTCTGCCGCTGCCTCCCGGACCCTGTTGACCATGCTGTCCGAGATATCCGTACCCACCACCTCGCCCCCCGGACCTACCGCGTGAGTCGCCGGGATCGTTACGAGCCCAGTACCACAGGCCACGTCGAGCACCCCCTCACCGGGAGCCAAGGCCGCAAGTTCCAGGAGCCGCGCCTGCGCCGGCGCGAGCTGCCGGCTCCAGTAGCCCTCGTAGTAGTCGGCGGCTTTGTCCCATCCGTAGCGCTGTACCCTGCGCTGCAATCTCGCGTCCATCGTTATCCCTTCGGCGCCACGACGCGCACCTCTCGCCGGAGCGTCTGTGGCTGGCTGAATACCGCCGTCGTAGTCCGCCTGGATCTCCACCTCGACCCCTGCGACTGGCACGCCCAGTTGGGCGGCCCACTGCGCGTAGCTCATTGCGAGGCAGGAGCCCAGCGCCCCCCGGCCGAGCACCCCGGCGTTCGGACCCTGGTTGTTCCCACCCGACTTCTCACCCATATCGGCGGTGAGCTTCCACTCGCCATCTTCGATGTCGCAGGTCAAGCCCTCGCGGAGTCGCACCCGCGTCACAGCTGTGCCGGTTCCTAACGTAGGCCGCAAGGAAAGGGCCTTGGCGTTCCGATCGAAGGCGATCTTGATTCTTTCCTTGGAATCCATTCGGTGCCCTCCTATCCCTCTTTATCTACCAAAAGCGCCAAAGTGGGCGGTAATAGCTCATGGTGCACGCACTGTCGGTCTACCTGCGTACATAAGCGGGTGGAGCGGGTGCCACGCCGCTGGGCTTTTATGGGGCTCGGCCGCGAGCGCCAGTTGGACTCGGGGTCCAACGTACTACGACGCTGATCAGGTAGGGAACCCGACGGGAGAGACAGGGAGTCGCCCCGAGAAGAGGGCCGCTCGGGATACTATCTGACGCTGGAAAGCGTGCCGTTCGCGTCCACGAAGTCGATCGGCCAGACCTTGACGTCGTCGAGGAGCAATAGCCGGCCCGCGAGGCGCGACGCAGCCAGGGGTGTCGGTAGCGTGTACGTGTCCGCCTTTGTGGTATTCACCGCATAACCGAGGTCCACCATGGACGTGACGCTCACCACGCTCAGAGCATTCGACCCCGAGTTGAGATAGCCGGTCATGAGCTCGTCATTGAACACCGACTCCCTCCAGTGTTTCTCGATGGTGCCAGGTCCGCCGATATTCTCGAGCGGCACCGCGGTGTTCGCGGGCCCTCCCACCGCCGCGTAGCCGATGCTTGCGGCCAGCCCGTTGAAGACAGGATTCGCCGTGCCCGACCCGAGCACCAGAGAGAACAGGTTCCAGAGGGAGCCGTACCCGAACACGTGCGCCATTTCATGGAGGATCACGAGGTCCAGTTGTCCGCTCTGCTCCAGGCCGTCGAGGTCGGCGACGTCAAACGTCATGCTGCCGACGACCGGAAGGAGGTTGGAGGTTCGGACGACGCACGGCCCGGCCTGGCCCAGGATGCCACTCGGCCCGTCGATCGGGCCGACGTTGACGAAGATGATCACATCGTCGATGACCTGGCTGATGTGCGGGCCGCAACCTGGGGTGAAACCGCCGAAGATCAGGCCGAGATCTCCGGTGATGATTTCCTCCCACCTCGCGACCGCGTCGGTGAATGCCGTGAGCTGCGTGGCGGTCACGCGGCTCAAGAAGCGGAGCTCGATATCATACCCGACCCAGTCAACCACGCCCAACACCGTCACCGGGGTGGCTCCGTCTGCCTCGACACCTCCCGTGGAAGCCGTAGCGAGGACGACGCCGTCAGACACACCAGTTAAGACGCCGCTGCCGCTGATGCTGGCGATGAGGTTATTCGAGATCGACCACGTGACCGTGCCGCCCACGTCCCGCCCAACGACGTCCCGGACTACGGCGCTCAGTGGGAGATTCGCGCCGACGTTCACGAGACCTCCAATGGGGGTGACGTCGACGTACCCATTTGGATACTGGACGTCGCCCTGTACGAAGACCTGAAAGGAAAAGGTGGTCGCCGTCTGTGGGACGTTGAACTCCCACTTGCGATTCGTGGACATCTGTCCCGGTACCAACATCCCAGCGTATTCGAAATACGGCTGATTCGATCCCGTGAACGTACCAGTGCCGCTCGGATCCTTGACCGTAACGACGCCCGATCCCGACGTCACCGTCGGACCGTCATGAAAGAAGACCTTCACCCCGCTCGGCACACCACCGTCCGGGGTCCCCAGCGCCTGTCCGAGCAAGTTCTGGACTGTAACGTCCGCCGAGAACACCTCCGCAACGTCGTCGTAACCGGCGTTCGAGGATGCCAGTCGAACGAACACTCCCTGACCTCCAACGATCAACGAAGTGGCGCCCGGAGCCAGCGGCGCATCCGACTTGGCGCACTGCAGCGAGCCGTCGCCCATGTCCGCGGAGCAGGCAACGGCGAACGCAACTGGGGAGCCTTCAGGAGAAACGACGGGTCGGACGGAAGTCGGTGAATCGACCTCGACTGACGAGGTCGCACTCGGTGCAGTGACCGACTCTCGATCGATGCAGGCCGTAAGAAAAACCGAAACGCCTACAAAGGCTGGAAAACGGCCCAGCCTTCGGATACCGCTCACGGGATGTCCCTCGCATTAAGCTCAGATGTCGAGCGTTGGAACTGCGACACGCGCGCAGCAGTGCACGCGCGCAACAGTCTACCGTTGCACTTAGTGGTGCAGCGATCGTGCCAGCGGCGACGTTGCTTTCGTCGCTGAATTGCGCGACTACGCAGATACAGGTGCGCGGTTTGGGTTCTTACATTCTCCACGTGTTGCGTGCATGCCACTCTTGCGCACGCCTGATTCCGCCACGATGTTGGCCGCCCAAGCCACCGGAGTAGCATCCATGAAGTGGACCCCCGCACTTCTCCTACCCCTCGCAGTGCTCGGTTGCGAATCGGACCTCCCCGTCCAACCCTTCGAGCAAGACCAACCGGACCTGGCGATCTCCGATGCGGCACACAGCGGAGGACGAGCGGGCTTCTACTTCCTGCCGCCCCTGGTGCCAAACCCGCACGCAACGGGACCTTCGACCCATCCCTTCTACCCTTGTTGGCCGTGGAGATCTGCGAATGGACGGGGTCGGGGTGCGTGCTTCCCTTGGTGGCGCGGTTCACGAGCGAGGAGGGCACTGACGGTCGCGTGATTCGGATCAAGGGCGAAGATGACGACGAGGACGACGACGATGATGACGAAGACGGGGATGATGAGGACGACGATGATGACCAGCAGCATTACGCCGTGAAATGGAAGACCCAAAAGTCCGACCTGGACCCAAGCGCAGATTACCGGATCCGTGTGCTCGCCTCGGGAGTGGAGCTAGGGCACGCGGACGTCGACGTGGTGAAGAAGGGCAAGGAGCTCAAGAACGTCAATACCGGCGAGTTCATCCCCCTCAAGAACGGCCGCACGCTGCCGATCAAGTTCCGAGTCGAGGAGGGTGCCATCGCACAGGTCGGCGCCGGCGGGGGCCAGACGGAGCTCGCGGGCGGGCAGGTGATGCTGGACATCCCGGCCGGTGCCGTTGGCGGGCCGATCGCGGTGGACGCGGTCCCCGTCACCGATCCCTCCACGCTGCCGCCGAGTCCCACGCCGATCCCGGGCACCGCGTTCGACCTCCAGCCGGATGGGACGGTCTTCGCCGAGCCGATCCGGCTCACGATCTCGTATGATCCTGCAATGCTCTCACCCGGCGTGCCCGAAGCGGAGCTGCGGATCCACAAGCTGGTGAACGGCGAATACGTCCAGCTCGACGCAGGCCTGGTGGACCTCGCCAACAAAACCGTTTCGGGCCTCACCGACGGGTTCAGTATATACGTCCTGCTCCAACGGCTTTTTCCGGGCAGCCCCACTGACATTACCCTGCCCCAGGTCGGCCTCGTGACCGTACAGGACCCGCAATCCGGCATGTTCGGGGATGCGGCGGCAATCGACGTCTCCGCGAGTGGCGTGGCACTCACATTCCGGGTAAGCGCCACGGACGACATCTCCGGCGTGAACTTTGTGTCGATCGCCTACCTGAGTCCGACGAGGAGCCCGACGTCGGGCCAAGCGCAATCCTGCGCCAGCCTCGTCCCTTCGTCCGGCAGCGACACGAATGGGAAATGGGAATGCCAGATAGCCTGGCCGCAGTACAGCGAGCCGGGTCCTTGGCAGCTTCGTGTTACCGCGAGGGACCAAGCGGGCAACTTTGCGTCGTACCGCATAGCTACCGGCAACACGCTGTGTACAACGGGTGGCGAGTGCCTGACGCCCCCCCTACCCATCGTGGTCGTGAGCAGCAACCCGTTCGACCAAGGGCCCCCGGCGATCGTCGAGGCGGGGTTCGGGCTGCCGAGCGACCCCACGCCGACGATCAGCGGCAACATCGCGGTGGATGTGACCGCGGGGCCAGAGCCGATCGTTTTCAGGATGCACTTAACGGACGATCTCAGTGGCAACATTGGAAATGAGAGTGCGGGTGTGGGCCTGCGCAGCCCTAGTGGCCTACGAACGGTTGCCTGCTTCTTCCTTTCACTCGTTCAAGGAAGTCCCACCGATGGCATCTGGGAGTGCGGCGCGACGATTCCGGAGTTCAGCGAGTCCGGGCCATGGTCGTATTCGTCTGTCCCTCTGTTCGACCGAGTTGGAAACCGCGTCACATATGGAACTGACATGGCTGGGCAGCTTTGCCCGTCCATTGGACCGTGTATACCCAACGCCACGGTTGACGTCACCAGCATCTCCGACCTCAACGCTCCGCTCCTCACGCAGTTTCAGCTGAGCGTCGTGGACGCGACAGTTACCGTCACCACGACGGTGACCGAGGATGTCAGCGGTACGACTCGCATGGACGTTTCCTTCCGGAGCGCAATCGCCCCATCGCAGTTCCAGGGCTGCCAAGCCTTTGCCCCCCTGGCAGGCGATGCGATCAACGGCACATGGGAGTGCTTGTTCACGCTGCCGCAATTCGCCGCGACGGGCTCCTGGCCGCTGTTCCTCCTAAGGCTCAGGGACGCTGCGGGCAACCTTAGGCGGTACACACGTCGAGCCAGCGACGGATTCCTGTGCTACGACGATGGGGCCGGTGGGCAGGTGTGCACGGGCTTTGGGGACACGGAGTTCATTGTGCAGTAGTAAGTGGTGAGTAGTGAGTAGTAGTGGTGAGTGGCGATGTCGCCACTCGCCATCTCAAATGAACCGGATCTCCAGCGCGTCGCGTACGTGCCGGTACCCGATTCGCTGGTAGATCGAGTTCGACGTCGGGTTCGACAGGTCGGCGTAGAGGAAACAGAACCGACGGCCTTGGTCCAGCATGCGCTGGGAGAGCGCGGCGACGCAGCTCGATGCGTACCCGCGTCCCCGCAGCTCCTCCGGGGTGTAGACGAACGCGATCCGTGCGCCGTTCGGCGTATTACCGGTGACGCCCGCCATCGACCGAGGCTCGCCGTCCTCCCAGAAGAACATCGACTCCGAGCGCACGAGACTTCGGGTCAATCGCTCGAGGCTCCCCGCCGGCACCCCCGCAAAACGTATCATCGCCTCGGCCCAATCGAGCACCAATGGCAGGTCCGCATCGGTAGCGAGTCGAAGACCGCCTGGCGCCGGCTTACTCGGAGAGATGACCTCCTCGAGCGCGTAAATGCCTTGGCGCATTCCCCGCTCCCATTCCCCACCGAACTCAAGGGTCCACAGGTCGGCGAACTGCACCGCGGCCGGTTCCGGACCGAGGACACCCGGTAAAGAGCCGTACACTTCCCGAACGTCCCGCACGAGGCGAGGGATCGCCGACTCGGGCGCGCGCGTGAGCCCCAACTTGAACGGCGGCGTGCGAAAGGCACACGTCACGATCGACTCGTTCTCTACCACCGCCGCGAGGTAGATCGGCTCCTCGAAGGGATGGTCGCCGCGGCGCACCTGGTGCGCCACGCCGAGGATGAGGTTGTTCTCGGCCTCCGCCTGGCGCAGCCAACCCTCGGCGCGCTCAAGAAACGAGTCGACGTCGTCGAATCGGATAACTCTCAATGGCAATCATCCCTCGCGCCCATCTCACCTCTCACTTCTCACCGCTCACTTCAAGGTCTTCAGGTACGCAATGAGCTTCGCCCGCACGTCAGCATCGCCTATCCCCTCGAACTTCATCGCCGTCCCGGGAGCGAATGCCTCGGGATTCTCGAAAAACGCGTCGAGGGTGGCTTCGGTCCACACACCCCCAACGGCGCTCAGTGCCGGTGAATACTCGTAGGTCGGGCTCGCGGCGATCTCTTTTCCGATGATCCCGAACAGGTCGGGTCCGAGGCGATGATTCGTGCCGTCGCCCGCCACGTGACAGGCGATGCAGCTGCCGTAGGCGGCGAGGGCCACATCGGTCGAGGGATCCGGACGGAGCGAGACGATCGTCCCCTCTTCCGTCCACAGGACGATCCGGCCGTCGGCTCCTTCCTCAACGTCGCGAATGCGCTTCCCGATTTCTATCTGCTCAACGTAGGCAACTCGGCCGTCTCGAATGCGCATCCGGAAGACGCTTTCGGTGAGCAGTGTCGATATCAGAAGATCCCCGCGCCAGTCCTCGAACTGCTCTCCACGGACACGCAGGAGGCCCGAGACGCCAATCGACGGCACCCAGGAAAAGAACGGCTTCTCGAACCCGTCGTGCTCGCCATGCTGCACCGCCACGGGCCATCGCGTGCTGCGGTACTCGGTCCCGTACGTCGCGAGCGGCCACCCGTAGTTGGCCCCCTGCCGGAGCACGTTCAACTCGTCTCCTCCCTTGGGGCCGTGCTCCGTGAGCCAGATCGTGCCGTCCGGATCGACGAGGAGACCCTGCTGGTTCCGATGCCCCGAAGTGAAGAGGTCCGCCGTCTGATTGCCGATCGAAACCAGCAACGTCTTGCCGTAGTCGACCCCCATGTCCTGGGGATACAGCTTCTCGTCGAAGACGCCGTCGAACTGATGGTCCCCGACCGTCACCAGCAGGCGGCCGTCGTCGAGCAGCGCCATCCTTCCACCGCTCTGAATTCCGGCAAAGGGGTGCCCACGAACCTTGAGACTCACGCAGGGCTGCGTGTCGTATACAGTAGACCACGGCGCCTCCGTCCCAGGCGTGAGCGGCAACTGAGCCTCCATGACCGAGACGCGGAGCACGAAGCACTCCTCGTCGCTCTTCCAGACGTGATGCGTCGCGAATACACGTACCCTGCCTCCAGCGACCCGAGCATAAACGTCGGCGACCCGGAACCACTGGTTCCGTATCCCGACTTCCGACCGAAAGACACCCGAGTTGATCGGCACTCGCTGCCGGAGCGTGTCGACTGTCAGGGAGTCGGCGTCGTTCCATGTGAAGAGATAAAGCTCGCCATCCCCGGTCCCGAGGAGATAGCCGTCTCCCACCGACGTGAGGCCACCGCCGGTGGCGAGGGAGTTGGTCACGTAGTGCTCGTACTCGATGCGCTGCACAGAGTGGTACGTAGTGGAAAGGAGCGATCGCTGGACCGCTGGTGCTGAGTCGGAGATGACGGGAACCTGTGCGGCGACCGGATTCGTCCACGGCGCCGCCACAAGACCCGGCAGGGCCAACCGGGCAACGAGAAACATCCTGGTGTGAATCCGCATCGAATCGTGCTCCACTTTAGTTAGGGAGTTCGCATTCGCAATGGGGCGCGCTCGAAGCTACGACCGGGACGGCGGCGCAGTAAAGGGAACTGACTCCGCCTTCACTATTCAACGGACCTGGCGCCCACCACGCACAGCGCCGCCGCGCCTGCGGCGCTCGCAATCAACGCTACGCTGCCGCCGAGCTGTGAGTACAGCAACCCGAACAGCAGGCCTCCCGGCAGTGCGGACATCCCTGCGCCCGCATGATAGGCACCGAACGCGCGGCCCCGCCTGAAGGTGCCACCGCGCGCCGCGACGAACGCGCGTTCGGCGGCTTCAGTCGCCGCCGCTACCAAGCCGAACATCAAGAACCACGCGACCGCAGCTCCGGAGGAGGCCGCTGCCGCCAAGCCGCCGCAAGCCACGGCGTAGATCGCCCAGCCACCGATCATGGCGCGCGCGGCGCCGGCCCGATCGCTCAGCAACCCACCTGGATAGCTCGCCACCGAGCGCACGACGTGCAATGCGCCCCAGACGAGCGGCACCAACGAAACTGCAAGGCCAAGGTCCTGGAGGCGGAGGAGAAGCAAGGTCTCGGGAAACCGAAGGAATGCGAAGACAACGATGAACGCGATAAGCGAGGGTGTTGCCGCATTGGGTGCCTCGGCGGGTCGGTCGCTGGGCCGAGCCCCGGACGCATCGGCCGACGCCTCGCGGGCCTCCGCTCGAAGCGCCCATGCGACCAGGAGCACGGCGAGCACGCCCGGCAGGAGCGTCCACCGGATCACCCGGTCGGGAGCCATGGACCCCAGCGACAGCATCGCCCATGCGATGACCGGGCCAGCGACCGCGCCTGCGTGATCCATTCCCCGCTGAATCCCAAAGGCGCGCCCGCGAACCGTCGGAGGCGTCGCATCCGCGATGACCGCGTCCCGGGCCGGAGTCCGAACACCCTTGCCAAAACGATCCGCGGCGCGGAGCCCGATCACGTGCCACGCGGCACCCGCCATGCCGATCGCCGGGCGAGCGACGGAGGCCACGGCGTACCCCGTGATCACCAGCGGGCGGCGCCAGGCCCGGCGGTCGGCAATCCACCCGGATGCGAGCTTCGATCCCGCGGACACCGTCTCCGCGATCCCGTCGAACAGGCCGAGTGTGACGGCACCGCCGCCCAGTACCCGGGTGACGAGCGCCGGGACGAGCGGATACACCATCTCGCTCGCCAGGTCGTTCAAGAACGACACGGCGCCCAGCGAGAAGACGACCTTCGGAATGCGCTCTTGTGAAGTGGAAATCGAAACTCTTACGGAACGCCCGGACCCCGTCGCTGGCTCGGGATTGCGCCCGTCACTCGTCCAGGCCAAGCCCCCACCGCATCAGACTCACCGGCAACCCGCCGTAGGGAAGCACGGCCTCGTGAAAGCTCCGTAGGGAGTAATCCGCTCCTCGCGATTCCCGGAACGCGTCGCGGAGCGCTCGAATCTCGCGCCGCCCCACCGCGTAACTCAACTGGTAGGCGGGATAGGCGCAGTACCTGCGTACCTCCGACTCGGCATTGTGGCGCTCGAAGTGAGTCTGCTCCATGAGGTAGGACACCGCCTCGTCGAACGCCAGGTCGCGCGTGTGAAGCCCGACGTCGAGCACGATTCGCACCGCCCGCCACAACAAGTTCACCTTCTGAAAGAACTGCTCCTCCGGGGAGTAGAAGCCCTCCTCACCCATCATCTCCTCACAGTAAAGGGCCCAGCCCTCGATCGTGAGCGGGGTGCCCAGGATCTTGCGGGCCAAGCGCGGCTGCGACTGTGCGACGAGGAACTGCAGGTGATGGCCTGGATACCCTTCGTGCAACGCGGTGCAGGCGAGTTCGTGCACGCAGTGGTCGCGCAGCATCTTTTCGGCCACCGCTGCCTCGACGCTCTCGTCAGGAGGCGTGACGTAGAACCGACCGGACCGGTCCGCGGAGAACACGCCAGGGGGCTGATAGGCCGCAAACGGCGTGAGCGGCTTCAAGAACGACGGTGTCTCCAAGACCTCCAGCGGGCCAGCGGGCACCGGCACTAGCTCGCGATCGACCACGAACTTGTAGGCCCGCTCCATCTCGCAGGCGTAGGCCGGGACCAGCTCCGATCTAGTCGGGTGCTGGCCCCTCAGCCGGTCCACGATGTCCGGCCACCGTGCGCCCGTGTCCAAGTCGCGGGCCATCCGCTCGAGCTCGTGATTCGTTTCCTCCACTAACCGCACACCGTATCGCCAAAGCTCCGGCGCCGTGTGCCGGAGTGCGTGCTGGTAGTGCAGGCGAAAGTTGAACGCATCCTCCCCAATGGCAAAGCTGCCATTACCTGATTTCAGCAAGTCGTCCGAGAGGTATCTCGCAAAGGATCCGAGGCTCGCCTCGGCCCGTTCCCGGACCGCGCCGAACTGCTCGTCGCCTGTGGGTCTCAAGTTCGCGGCAACATCGGCGATGAGCCGTGCGCCGCCCTCCACCATTTGGAGCGCAGTTTCGACGAACACCTTGGGGCATTCACCGAGGGTGTCTTCGGCGGTCTCCAGGAATGCTGGGATTTCCCTGAGCCGTCCGGCCGCGGCCCTCGCGCGATGATCACTCGATCGATCCCTAGCGGCCAGCAGGGTGTAGAGTCCGTCCAGAAGATGCGCAAGGTGGAAAGACGGGTCGGTGCCGTGTGGGCGTTCCTTCGTGAGGCGTTGGACCGCAACGCGAAGCTCGTTCAACAGCGCGGTCCGGTCGATCTCGTCGTCGAGGGTCAAGACCGAGACGTCTTCGAGCGCGGCACCCATCGATTTCAGCGCCGCGACGTGCTGCCGGGTGTCCTCTTCCGAGTATCGCCCGAGCCGGTGGTCGTGCTCGGTGAGCCCCGCCAAGGTCGCTGCGACGGGATCGATGTTCCACTTGAGATCAAGATAGGAAGCGACAAGGCCCGCGAGACTATCGGGGGTGGCCAACGCCAGCACTCGTCTCGTGTTGCGTACCGTTGGCGATGCGATGACACTCCTCGTCGGCCAGCACGCGATCAGCCACCTTCGCGGCGTTGAACAGTCGCTCGCATAGCGCTTTGTCTGAAGGATCGTATCCGTGCTCCTCGAGCCAGCACTGCACGTTGGAGAGTCCCGAGACCGGGGAAATCTCGATCCGTTGTTTCAGTCCAAACGAGCCGGCGGGCACGCTGGAATACACGCGGTCCGCGAGCCATGCGTCGCCCTTGCGCCTTGCCTTGATGATCGCAGCGGCATGTACGCCGGTCCCGGTTCGGAACGCATCGTTGCCCATGACCGGATAGTTGGGCGGCAGGGGCACACCGATCACTTCAGCGGCAAGCTCGCAGTACTCGCGGAGCTTAGACACGTCGTGGCGATGGGCACCGAGCAGGTGCAGGTTGACGATCAGCAGATCCATTTCCGCGTTCCCCACCCGCTCGCCGACTCCCAGAGCCGTTCCGTGCACGCGGTCCGCGCCGGCCTCGATGGCGGCGAGGCAATTGACGAGCCCGAGCCCGCGATCGCGATGTCCGTGCCAATCGACCTTGACCGATTCTCCGGAGGGCGCGACGATCTCCTCCTTCACGAAACGGACGAGAGCGCGGGCGCCTTCTGGCGTCGCATGACCGACCGTGTCGGAAAGACAGATGCGACGCGCGCCGCACCTGATGGCCGCGCCGTACAGCGCTGTGATCGTCTCGGGAAGCGCGCGTGTGGTGTCCTCGGTCACGTACATGACCGGCAAGCCCTCTTCCACCGCGTACGTCACCGCTTCCTCGGTGTTCTGGAGCATCCGATCCAGGGTCCAGTCTTCGGCGAACTGGCGAATCGGTGAGCTTCCAATGAACGTCGCCACCTCGATCGGGAGTCCGACCTCCTGGGAGATCTTCGCGATCGGCTCGATGTCTACCACGAGGGTACGGGCCGCGCAATTCGGCGCGATGGGCAGCTTGGCCTCGACGATTTCTCTCGCGAGCGCGCGGACGCTGTCCACGACGCGCGGGCCGGCGCCGGGGAGGCCGATGTCCGCCGCCGTGATGCCGAGGTCGGTCATGAAATGGAGCAAACGGATCTTTGCGTCCATCGGGGGGTCGATCGCAGACGGGGACTGAAGCCCGTCGCGAAGAGTCTCGTCGTCGAGCTCGACGGTCACGGTCGACCAATCGAACCCGTCGCGGCGATTCCAATCGTACACCAGAGAGGATTCGTCCATGATCAAAGTCTGGCCAGCGGTGGTGGGTCAGTCAAGGACGGTTGCGGAAGCGCTCAAGCCCAGGGTAACATGCGCGCGAGCCATGAACAACGCCGTCGCAACGCTCGCCGAGCACCCTGCCGTATCTGCGGTTCGCGCCCGGCTGGCCGCAACCGACCCAGACACGCTCGCACTTCAGGCCCGCCTGAGCACGATACCGTCTCCAACGGGTGCCGAACGCCAGCGTGGCCTATTCGTGTGTGACGTCATGAAGAGCATCGGGCTGGACGAAGTGACCATCGACGACGTGGGCAACCGTCAGCGGTTGGCTGGGGAGGAACGGAGCGGCGGCCACGGCCGTCTTGGCGCACCTCGACACGGTGTTCGGCACTGAGACCGACGTCACCGTACGGCGTGACGGATCCCGCCTCTCGGGCGCCGGCATCTGTGACAACGCCCGCGGGCTCGCGGGGATGCTCGCCCTCGCACGGGCGATGGCGGAGACCGAATGGAGACCTGCGCGGCCGATCCTCTTCGTGGGGACCGTTGGCGAAGAGGGAGCGGGCGACCTGAGGGGGGCCAAGCACCTCTTCAGTACGCGGCGGATCTCCGCCATGGCCGCGGTGGCCCTCGACGGCGCCGGCGACAGCCGCGTCGTACACCGGGCACTCGGGTCGCGACGCTCCCGGTTCACCTTTCGGGGCCCCGGTGGGCATTCGTGGGCCGCGTACGGCATCGTAAACCCGGCACACGCCGCGGCGCGATTCGCGTCCGCCATCGCGGACCTCGCCGTGCCGGACCCGCAGCGGACCGCGTGCTCGGTTGTGCGAATCGGCGGCGGGCAGAGCCTCCATACGATCCCGCAAGACACGCTGGTGGACATCGACCTGCGAAGCGAAGAATCATCGGCGATCGACACGCTGGGCAGCGTCATTACGTCGCGGGCGCGATCCGCCGTCGATGCGGAGAACGCCCGACGAACCCGGGGGTCCACCCCTCTCGACCTTTCCATCGACGTCATCGGTGACCGGCCAACCGGCGTCACCCCGGCGACGGATCCGCTGGTCGTCGCCGGAGTGGAGGCGACACGCCTCATCGGCCGGCGGCCGGCCCTCGTCGCGGCTTCGACCGATGCAAACGTTCCAATGGCGCTCGGGATTCCGGCAATCGCGATCGGAGCCGGCGGCTACGGAGGAGAGGTGCATCTCGCAACGGAGTGGTATGAAAACGAGGAAGGTCCGCTGGGCCTCTTTCGCGCTGCCCTGGTGATCGCCGCAGCCGCAGGGTTCAGCGACTAGGCACACCTCGCCCGGATACGCCCGTCAGCGGGCCGGCGCCTGCTCGTCCTTGGCCACAACCATGCGCTCGAGATCTTGCCCAGATATCCGGGTGTCCGCACCCACGAGGGTGTAGCGAAGGTTCGACCGTTCGATCCGAGCACCCGCACCCACGATCGTGTGCTCGAGCCCCGAGTCCTTCACGACCGCACCGGCATCCAGGGAAACGTTCGGCCCAATCGTGCACGCCTCCAGCTCGACCCCGCCCGCGACGTACACCGGCTCCACGATCTCGATTCCCTTTCGGGGTGCTGGTCTGCTGGATCGCCCCCCGTCCCGCAGCAGATGGAGATTGGTGTCGAGTAGCGTGTCCACCTTGCCGCAGTCGTACCATCCGCCGACCTCGGCGGTCAGAATCCGCTTACCCCGGTCGATCATGAACTGAAACGCATCGGTCAGGAAGTACTCGTTTAGCACCTTTGGCCGGCTCTTGGTCCAGGCAATCCCTTCGAAGAGCGTCTTCCAGTCCCGCATATAGTACAGACCGATGTTTGCAAGCCGGGATATCGGTTCCGACGGCTTCTCTACGATGCGCTCCATGTATCCGTCGGGATCCGTGACGATCACACCGAAGCGCTGGTAGTCCTCCACTTCCTTGGCCCAGATGATGCCGTCGGCATCAGTACGAGCGATCTGCGTGAGGTCGGCATCGAACAGGGTGTCGACGAAGATGATCAGCACCGGCCCGTCCACGAAGGGCTCGGCGAGGCCGACGGCCCCAGCCGTGCCGTCCTGGACCTGCTGCTCGATGAATCGCGCCGGCTGTCTGTAGTGCGACCGAACGTACTCCTCGACGTGGTCCTTGAGGTGCCCCGTGATGATGATGAGCTCCTCGACGTCCAACGAATCCACCGTGTCCATTACGTAGTCCATGACCGGGCGCCCTGCCACTTTGATGAGCGGCTTGGGGACGTGCTTCGTGACGGGCAAGAGGCGCGTGCCCTTCCCTGCCAATGGGATGACGACTTTCACTTACACCCTTCCGTATCGGTCCTTGAGACGCACCACGTCGTCGACCTCCGGGGTCGACGCCTCGAGTAGGTCGGCCGCCGTCACCGCTTCCATCTGATGGATCGTATGCGGCGTGATGTGGTAGCTCTCTCCCTCGGTCATGGTGCGCTCGGAGAGATCATCTCCCTCTTGCACTCGGAAGATGATCTCTCCATTCAGCACGTGAATGGTTTCGTCCTTTTTCTCGTGGTACTGCAAGCTAAGGACGTGGCCGGGCTCAATGTGCAGGACCTTGCCCACATACTTGCTGGTTCGAGCCCACACCAACTCATGCCCCCAGGGTTTCTCGACGCGATACGGTACGTCCATGGGTCTCACCGCTCCAGCGGGTGAAGGGACAACGAAGACGGCGCCGTGACGCACGCGCGTACGCAAACCCCACATCCCACGCAGCCCTCGGCCTTGAGCACCGGCCGGCCTTCATCATCGAGCGACAGGGCCGCCTCGCCAATCGGGCATTCCCGGGCGCAGACCCCGCACTCCGAGCCATGAAACGCGATGCACCGCTCGGGATCCAATTCGAGCGCGCCGAGCCGGAGCCCCACCCATCCGAGCTCGGGAACGCTCAGTGCTTCCGTCGGGCACGCCGCCGCGCATGGCATGTCGGGGCACGCGATGCACGCCTCCGTAGCCGCGCGGATGACCGGGGTCCCGGCTGCCAGGCCCGCGTGACTCGATTCGGTAACGATGGCTCCAACGGGACACGCCGCACCACATTCTCCGCAGCGGGTGCATGCTCCGAGGAACGCCATCTCGGGCAGAGCGCCGGGCGGGCGCACATACCGTCGGGCCACCACCCGGCGCTCCGCGAGCGCCACGGCCTGCTCGATGGCTCGGCCGACGGTCTCGCGCAGAAACGTCCGCCGATCGCCCGTCGAGCCCGTCAGAAAGTCGGTTCGAAGCTCGCGAGCCATCGGAACTGGAACTGCCGGGTTCCGAGACGCGTGTCGTGGGCGAGCGCGGGGCGGCTCACCCAGAAGGGAAACTCTACGCGCACCGGCACATCGATATCGCCCAGTCGGAGCCACATCCGAAGGCCCGCACCGCCATCGGTGATCGGCGTCCACGCTCGGCGCTCGAGCGAACGGACCGCGAGCGTGTCCGTCAGCGCTCCATCGCCAAACAGAACGACGGCCACTCTTCGCAGCGGGCCCGTCAACCGCCTGAACAGGTCACCCTCTAGCTCGAGATTGGCCGCGCCGATCCATCGCCCACCAAGACCCGGAGCGTAACCTCTCAAATTGGCATTCCCGGGGGAGTGATAGAACACGTCTTTACGAACGAACAGCGCTCCGCGCGACCTGACGAACGGGTTCTGTAGCGTCTCGTACGGATCGGCACCGCTGACGGGGATGGCACGCTGGAGGGGTGGATTGCTTGCAGCCAGATAGCCGCCGCCGAACACGCGCGCCCCGAACGTGAACGCCCCTCGCCGTGCTCGAACGGACAGGCCGAGTGTCGCGCGCCCGAAAGGCTCGACATCGAACCGCTCGTCCAGGCGGGTGCCCCGTCCGCGGCGGGTGTACGTCACCCCGCCACCGTAGTTGACGCGGAACTTCCAGTGTGTGACGCCCGAGGGCGCGTCCCACTCGGCGAAACGCCCGATCTCCGCCGTTCCCGCTTTTTCCCAGAGCAACGGATCGAGGTAATCGGTAATTCGCGGCACCACCCACTGCCCTAACCACCCCGTACGCATTACGTCGGTCGACCACCACGAGCTCCGGCGCTCCCGCTCCCAACGCACGCCCAGCCCGATCCGGCCCTCCGCAAGCCACCACTCCGCGGACTGGGTGGACCGCGGCCGGTACAAAAACCTGGGATTCTCCAGTTTGATGTGTACGTCGATGTCGTCTGGGTTCGGCACGTCACCCTCGAAACCCCGGCGTACCCATAGGGTGGCTCGATCGAATCGGCCCAGATAGTTCGAGCGCTGGCGAATGCCGGCGACGACGCCCGACGCATCGTTATACCACACCGTCGGCGCCAGCGAGATGACCGGCCGATCCCGTAGTGCGGGCTCGCGAAAGAACGTGTCGAATCGCCATCTCGCCTTCCCGAAATCGAACAGGCGGCGCTCCCGGTTGTTCATGAAGTTCCAGTCGTGGCTCGTGACCCGCGGATCAAGGACCAGGGTGCCCGGCTTGGTCTGGCTGCGGAAGGTCACCCGCTCCTTGGCCGCGCGCCCCTCGGCCCGCGCATACACCACAGCACCGGTTCTCGTCCGCCCTCTCTCCCCGATCTCGACCGGCATTCGGCCGTCGCCTTTTCGTTCGACCTCGACCGTCGTTTCCCACGTGCCATCGGCCAGTTGTAGGCGGCGGACTTTGCCGATGCGATAGTCATATAGTGGCGTCCCGTGCAGCCACTGCGCGAAGAACCACTTGAGGTCCATCCGGCTCGCTTCTTCGGCGACTTCGAGAAGGGCCAGCTCGTTTACGTGCTTGAGCTTCCAGCGACGATAGTACTCGCGTAGGATGCGGCGCATCGCCTCCGGTCCAACGATGTAACGGAGCTGATGGAAGAACAGCTCACCCTTGGTGTAGATCATCGCGCCGTACGTATTGAAGTCGCGATAGTCTTCGCTCACCAAGCTGACGGGCTGCGACCAGCCATCGAGGTCCAATCCGAGAACGAACCGCTCCTGTGCCGCGTATCCGTCGAATCCGGGTGCATGCTCCTCGAAGTACCACGAGGTTTGGAAGCTGGTGAACCCTTCGTCGAGAAACCCTTCCCGCCACTCATTGTTCGCTAGGGCACCCATGAGGTAGTTGTGGCCAACCTCGTGCAGAATCAAGCCAAGTCCCGGCCCCCCATTCATGACCATCATGGGGAACTCGGTACCGCCTCCTTCGATTCGGTGCACGACCGTGATCTGCGGCCACGGGAACGGACCGAACAGAGTGTCGAGCCACCGCAGGGCTTCAACCGTGCGACCCACCACGCGTCCGTTCCCCCAAGAAACCCGATCGTCGGGCAGATACAGGACGCGGACAACCACGTCGTTATACCGGCCCTCCTCGTAGATGTAGACAGGGTTGAGTGACATCGCGAAGTGGTGGACGTTTTCGGCGTAGAATCGTACGCATTTGCGTCCCGGACCTGATGTCACTTGGGCCCCACAGCCGGCCGCCAGGCGCACCGGATAGGTGTCGCGCTCATAATCGACTCTCAGGTCCGGGCTCGCCGACGCGGCTGCCCATCCCGGATCCCCTTCGATCGGGACTCCGGTCGCGCCGATTACTTGGTCTTCCGCCATGTCGAGCACGATGTCGTACGTGGCGAACTCCCCATAGAACTCGCCCGCGGGGTACAGGGGATGCGCCTGCCATCCTTGACGGTCGTACACCGCCACCCGTGGGTACCAGTGGGCAAAGTCGAGACGCCGTCCGCGCCGCCCTTGGCGCCTCGGAACCGTGCTGGGGCGCGACTGCCACACGAGGCGGATCTCGGCCGTGTCGCCCGGGAGCAGCGGGCTCGGCAGTCCGAACCCGGCCACGGTCGAGTCCGGTGCGTAAGGAAAGAATGGAAACACCAACGTTCCGTTGATGCTCGCCCGGCCGACGCGCTCGTACCCGTATTCCAGGTTCGCCAGCCGGTCGAAGCGGTGCCGACCCTCCTGCGCGTCGCGCGCGGCCCAGCGCGATCCGGGCCGGAAGGCGTTCAGGTGAAGATGGAAGAAGATCGACCGCAGGGTGTCGGGGGAGTGATTGACGTAGTAGATCACCCCACGCCCGGTGACCGTCCCCGTCGGATCGTCGATCGTCGCACTCAACTCATAGCGTACGCCCTGATGCCAGGCGCGGGACGTATCGGGTACCGCGGGGAGTCCCGACGCGACGGAAACCGGCCCGATGATGAGCGCTAGGATGCTTGGCACAGGTTAGGTCGCCGCCCCGGCCTCCGAGCGCATCTGATCGAGCACATCGAACATTTCCTCGGCGGACTGCCACCGCTCTTCTCGCCGTTTTGCAAGGGCCTTGAGGATGAGGTCGGCGAGCTCGGGCGGGAGGTCCGGACGAGCGACACGGGGATCCTCGGGTGGCTCCTCGACGTGCTTGAACATGAGCGCGGGGATCGTTGGAGCGCTGAACGGGGTGTGTCCGGTCACGCATTCATAGAGCACTGCCCCGGTCGCATACAGGTCGGCGCGGGTATCGAGCTCTTCCCCCATCAACTGTTCCGGAGCCATGTATTCCGGCGTGCCGATGGCGGCTCCGGCGGCGGTGAGACCCTCCTGACCCGGTTGCTTCGCTTCCGCAAGACGAGCGATTCCGAAATCCATGACCTTGATGAAGCCACCGGGATCGACCACGATGTTCTGGGGCTTCACGTCGCGGTGAATGATGCCTTGCTCGTGCGCAACCTCGAGCGCCCGGCACAACTGCTTCCCGACCGTCACGGCCACCCGCAGCGGCAAAGAGCCGCGCTTCTTGATCAGGTCTTTGAGATTTACGCCCTCGACGAATTCCATGGTGATGTAGTGCATACCGGCGACTTCACCAAGGTCGTGGGTTCGCACGACGTTCCGGTGGGTGATACGGCGGGCCAAGCGAATCTCCTGCTTGAACCGCTCCAGGCTCGACTTATCGGTTGCGAGGGCTTCCGGCCTGAGGGTCTTGATAGCGACTACCTCGTCGAGTTGGCGGTCGTGGGCGCGGTACACGACCCCCATCCCGCCGATGCCGAGCGTCTTCTTGATCTCGTACCGATTGGCGAGCGTCATGCCGGGTGTCAGCATGCCAGTGCGCCCGGCCTCCGTGAGCACCCTCGTCGCCTCGGCGTCGCCGGAAGTGAGCTGGGCCGCTTGCTCGGCGGTTAGCGCCATCGTCTTGCCAGCTCCGCTCAAGTACTCCACCAGGTTCTGCTTGTCCTTCAATTCCTGCACCATCTGCTTGAAGGCCGTCGCCAACTGCCCGATCTCGTCTCGCGACCCGATACTGATTTCCGCTGAATACTGACCCTCGCCGACCCGCCGCGTCGCAGCCACGAGTTGCCGTACGGGCCGGGTGATTTGGCGCGCCACCAGACCGGACGACACGATTGCGAGCGCGAGGCCGGCGATGAAGACGAGCCGAATGGTCTCGCTCAACTCCGTGAACGCCGCCAGCTCGGCATCCCGCGAACGCAGCCCGACAAAACCACCCACCGTGACGCCCGACGCCGTCGACAGTGGTCCGACGACCCCGACCAGGTCTTCGCTGTCCACCGACCACCGAACGCTCGCACCGGACTCGAGTCCGCCCAGCACGCTGTCGATGCTCGGCTCCTGCCCCATGGCCGCGACCAGTGAGCCCTTTGGAATGGTCCCGACGCCAACGGCGGGCAGGCCCAGTGTGTCGAGAACGACGAAGACGACGTCGGAATTTGTATGCCGCTTGAGTTCCCCAGCGAAGTTGCTGTCGATCGGAACGGCGGCGACCAGGATCCCATAGAGGGCCGTCCGGCCGGGGCTGAGAATCGGCACCCCCACTGCCTGATACAGCACGTCACCGTCCGGACCCCCTTCGATCCAGATCCCCTCGGTTTCCTCCCCACCCAATGCGATGCCGATGAGGGATCCCTGGGAGAAATCCTCGTCAAACACGTCGATCTGGTCGGTTCGGGCCTTCAATACGCCGATATTATCAATGATGAGCGCCCACTCTGCCCCCGTCTGCGCCCGAAACTCATCCGCCTGGTCGAGGAGATTGGCGCGGTTGCCGGACCGGAGCGCCTCGCCGATCCGCGACACGTACGTCGGCACCCTGGCGAGCCCTGCGGCGAGCTGGCGCAGCGCGAGGCTGCGGCTGGCGAGCGCGTCCTCGATGGATGCCTGCGTCGCCGCCAGCGCTCGGGCAATGGAATCGTCCGCTACGCGGTCGGCGCGCCGTTTGGTGAGCAGCAGTGCACCACCGAGAACGGCCACGACGACCAGCGCCGTGGCCAGAAAGATTTTTACACCGAGGCCGGACAGACGGAGCCGACTAATAGCGAGCGCCCCTTCTCGAGTACGGCTGTCCGAATTTGTTGAGGTGCTGGACGAACTTGTACCCTCGCGCGTCCAGCTCGAGAGTGACGGGGGCCTCGCCCCGACCCCGAACCCGGATGTCCCGCGACACGGCCCGCGCTCGCTCGTGCCAGGCATGCAGCACGTAGCGGCCGGGCGGAACGTTAGACATCCTGAACGTGCCGTCCGCGTCCGGGCGGGTGAAATGCGGATTGTCCCGCACGAGCACGTACGCGGACATCTTCGCGTGGACGTTGCAGTACACCCGCACGATCCCGGGCCGACTGAACGTAAACGACCGCGACTTCCCCCGGGGATAGAGTCCGAGATCGAACGACGCTTCCTCCGACAGAGAAAACACGTTGTGATTGAAGGGATCTTTGTTGGGGAAGGAAATCGTAGATCCGGCGGTTATGACGGTCACCTGCGGACGGAACTGCTTCCGCTCCGTGAGCACCTCCACCGTGTCGATTTCGAGGGCCGTGTCCGGACGCGACTCGAGCCATACAACGGCCTCGCCGACGTCTTTGGCCGACCGGTTGCCACGCTCGAGCACCGTCACCCGGCCGGTAACCTCCACGGCCTCCTGCCGTGGCGGGCCGAACAGGAGTCCCGCCAGTGCGACGGACATCACAGCGTGGCTTCGAGGCGTCATCGCAATTACCCTGTGCAGTAGCCGAGCCAAATTGGGAATGGCTATCAATCGCAAGCTTACCCGGGCCTGAGCGGCCCGTCAACACGGGAGCGAATCATGAGGAATCATCTGTGGGCCGGGGTTGCCTGGGCCTTGCTTCTCGCCGGCCCGGCTGGGGCTCAGGAAGCCGTGGACACGGCCATTGTGCGCCGCCTCGAGCAGGCTGAGCGCATGATCGAGCTCCTCCAAGGCCAGATCGCGGACCAGGCAGTCGCGAGGGTAGAGCCTCGTTCGCGCAACCTGGTCGAGTTGGGAGGCACGGTCCTGCCAAACGGGTTTTACAACAACGCCAAAGTGAACTACAGCGATAGCCCGAGTTACGTGTCTGCACCGGACCCCGCCGGCGGGCTTCCCGCAAGCGCGTTCGGGGGATCTGCGCGGCAAAGCCGCATCACGCTCACCGCGTTCGCCCCGGACGTGCTGGGCGGATCCTTCAGTGGAGAGATCGACGTCGATTTTGCGGGAGGCCACCTGAAGTTCGGGCGGCTGTTTCCCCTCCTCCACCTCCGGCGCACGCGCGCGGAGCTGGCATGGCCCAACGCGTACGTAATGGTGGGCCAGGAGGCCCCCCCGATATCGGAGATCAACCCCTCCACCCTCGCGGCCATCGCGTTGCCCGGGTTCACGGCTTCTGGGAACCTCTGGTTCTGGATTCCGCAAATCCGCGTCGGCGTCGCGGCCGGTGAGGCTATCCGCATTGGGCTCGAAGCGACGGCGCTCTCACCCGTATCGAACGACGTCATGAGCGGAACCTTCGAGCCGACGCCGGATCGAGCTGAACGCAGCCGCCGGCCCTATTTGCAGGGCAGGGTCATCACCCGCTGGGACCAACCGAACACCACCGGTGAATTCAGCGTGGGAGCGCACTTATGGATGGCTCGCGACCGCGTTCGACTCGCTGATCGTTTCCAGGGCGGCGGCGGCCACCACGCGCTTCTCGGTCACGCCATACGTCGAGGTCAGGGGCGAGGCCTTCATTGGTGAGGCACTGGCCGGTCTCGGCGGGGGGGGTATCGGCCAGAACCTCGGGATCGGCGAAACACCCGTGCGAACGAAGGGCGGCTGGGCTCAGCTCAACCTCAAACCGGCACCCGAGTGGGAGTTCGGAGGCGGCTACGGACAGGACGATCCCGACGACAGGGATCTCGATCCGGTGGCCGGGAATATTCTACTCAAGAACGTGACTTACGAAGGGCACATTCACTGGAAACCGTTGCCGATAGTGGTAGGCGTCGAGTTCCGGCGCATCGAGACGACATACGGAGCCCCGATGCGGGTGTTGAGCGTGAATCACGTCAACTTCGCGACCGGTTTCGAATTCTAGGAGACCTCTACGCCCAGCCGATCCAGTCACGCGTTGCCGTCCCGTGCCGGCACCATCATCTTCCCGATGTTCGATCCGGGACGGCCCTTACCACGAGGGTGTGCAACTGAGAGAGACTGCGGAAGGCGCCTGGCTTCGATACTCGATCGTTGAGGGGTGGAGGATCGCGCACTTCGAGCGCGCCGTGCGCCGGGTCCCTACTCGTACAGGCAACGATGCAATTCGGAGTGGGCGGGATTGTACGAGCTGACACCGGACGACCAGCCCATTCTCGGCCGCCTGCCGCACGCCGAGGGCGCGATTGCCTGCATGGGTTTTCGCGGCCACGGATTTCAGCAGGGCCTGGCTTGCGTTTCGAGACCGGAGCCGACGTCGCGGAGTACAATGTCGTATAGAAGGCGTCTCGGTGCCTGACGACGACCTGCAGACACAGCCGGCATCGAGGGCGTCCCTCCGGCGCACGTACCTCAGCGCGCTCGGCATCTTGGGCCTACTGACGTTCGCCGCGTATCTGCTCCTCCGTGAGATCCTCGAGACCGAGCAGACGAGCGCAGTCGCCATCGAGGTCAGCGAGCGGCAGCGCGCGCTGGTACTCGAGTCGGCCCTGTTAGCCCACGCGGTGGTCGACGCGCCCGACTCGGTCTCCCGCATGAACCCGCACCGGGAGCTGGTCGAGCTCCGGTCCCAAATGCGCCAGAACCACGCCCGTCTCACCGACGACAGCCGCAACGGACGTGTCGGTGGAGCGGTCCCGGCGGAGGTCCGTGGTCTGTTGTTCGGACCGGGGAACGGGGACGACCGTTTCCGAGACTACGCGAGCGCCATTTCCGACCTGATCGATATCTCGCTGGACCGACCGCATTCGCCGAACGGGTGGCCGACCCGTCCCGATCGAGTGGCCTTGGCCGCGAGCGAGCCACTGCTAGGGATCTTGGACTCGCTCGTCGCGCGGTACGAACAGGAAAACCGCCGGGATGAAGCGCGCCTTGGCACGCTCGCCATCGGTGTGCTCGTAGCCACCCTCGCGGCGCTGGCACTGGTCGCGGTCGTCATCTTCGAGCCGATGGTTCGCAGCATACAGACGAGCACGAGGCTGCTCGAGCAAGCGAACTCCGAGCTGCAGCGCCTCTCGTCTCTCGACGGACTCACCGGACTGCCGAACCGGCGCCTGTTCGATGAGCGCTACGCCACGGAGTGGCGCAGAAGCCAGCGTGAGAGCAAACAGCTCTCGGTCATCATGTTGGACATCGATTCGTTCAAGCGCTACAACGACGAGCACGGCCACCTCGCCGGGGACGACTGCTTGCGCAGCGTGGCCAATGTGCTCGCAGAGGCCATCAGGCGCCCCGCCGACTTCGTCGCCCGGTACGGGGGTGAGGAGTTCGTCGTCGTCCTTCCCGACACAGGGTCTGACGGAGCCGCCGGCGTCGCCGAGAGCCTGCGCGCCCGGATCGAGCAGCTCGACCACCAGTCGTGCGACCTCGAGGCCGACGTGACCATCAGCGCAGGGGTCGCGACCACCACACCCGACGCGTCCGCCGTCCCCGACGGTTTGGTCGCGGCAGCCGACGACGCGCTCTACCGTGCCAAGCGGGGTGGCCGCAACCGAGTCGAGATAGCCGAGCCCCGGCACGCCGCCTGACCAACCCAGCGGGCAGCGCCGCTTACCCGCACCAACTGTGTATCTTGTCTCCCCATGCTTACGACGGGCCTCGCGCTCCTCCTGCAGTTGCAGGTTCCCAGTCCGGTCGGCTTTGTGAACGACTTCGCCGGCATCCTCGACGCGTCGTCGGCCTCGACGATGGGCGCCCTCATCGACGAGGTTCGCGCGAAATCGGGGGGTGAAATCGTCGTGGTGACGCTGAGTGACCTCAGCGGCCGTGACCGCGCCCAGGTCGCTCGGGACATTGGAAGGCAGTGGGGGGTCGGAGCCACCGGTGGCCCCGGGGACAGCGCTCGGAATGCCGGTGTCATTCTCCTTCTGAAGCCGGGGGAGCGCCCGGGGGACGGCGGCGCAGAGATCTTCATCGCCACAGGTCTCGGGTCTGAAGGGTTCGTCACCGACGCCCGGGCCGGACGCATCCGCGACGCGATCGGCCGCGCTTCGGTCGAGACCGGCAGTTACGCGGCCGGGCTGGTCGTGGGCGTGCAACTGCTCGCACAGGCGTTCGCCGACGAGTTCGGATTCGCTTTGGCCGGCGGGCCTCCGCCGGCACAGGCACCGGAGTCTCCGCAGCGGGGGTTCCCGGTCCGCATCATCTGGCTGCTGTTCGTCCTCCTCATTCTGTTGGGAGGCTTCGGCGGCGGTGGGCGCGGCCGCGGTCGCCGGTCTCGCGGAGGCGTGGGTCAGGCTATCCTGCTCGGTATGCTGCTCGGCGGCCGGGGAGGTCACGGCGGAGGATTCGGCGGCTGGGGTGGCGGCAGCTTCGGGGGCGGCGGCTTCGGGGGGTTCGGGGGCGGGGGCGGATTCGGTGGGGGCGGCGCTGGAGGCAGATTCTGATGGCTAAAGATCTCAGCGAACAGGTGGACGGCTTCGCCCGGCGATTGAGCGATGCGCTAGGCGAGGATCTCGTGTCACTCGTGCTGTTCGGCTCCGCGGTTCGTCCGGGTTACGTAGGCGATCCGGAGGACGCGAACACACTCCTCATCGTCCGCGACGCCAGCCCGCCGTCGCTCCGCCGACTCGGGCCAGCCGTGGCCCACTGGGTAAGTGCGGGACACACACCCCCCCTGGTCTTCGAGGAAGCCGGCTGGCGTCAGTCGACCGACGTCTTCCCCATCGAGATCGAAGAAATGCGCGAGGCACATCGCCTGGTGCAGGGGCGCGACCCCTTTGCAGACGTGACAACGACCCCAGGGGACCTGCGACACGAGTTGGAACGGGAGGTTCGAGGCAAGCTGCTGCAGCTGCGAACAGAGTACGTCGCCGCCGAGTCGAACGGCAAGAGACTAGGGGAGCTGCTCATTGCCTCCGCAAAGACTTTCTTCGTACTGTTTCGAGCGATGCTCCGTCTGAAGGACCAAACACCCCCCCCGGACCCGACCGCGCTCGTACGGCAGACCGCGGAGATCGCCGGGATCGACGCCGGGGCATTCGATTGGGTGCTCAAGCGGCTGTCCCAAGAGAAGACACCGGCTCTCCAGCCCTTCGACCCGGTTGGCGAACGATATCTGGAAGCGATTCAACAGCTCGCGCACTTCGTGGATCAGAGCTGATGCTCCGCCCACGAACCGAGCGAAGGAGGCGACGAATATGAGGAAGGGAGCCATCGCGCTCGTTGTCCTGTTCACCGCGGGTTGCGGGTACAACCAGATCCAGACACTCGACGAACAGGCGAGCGCATTCCGTAGCCAGATCGAAGTCCAGCTGCAGCGGCGCGCGGACCTCGTGCCGAACCTGGTGGAAACCGTCAAGGGGTTTGCCGCCCAGGAACAGGCGATCTTCGACGCCGTGGCGTCGGCACGCGGGCAGCTGGGGGGCGCCATCCAAGCCGGGGATCTCGCCGCCATGGCGGCAGCTAACCAAACGCTGACAGGCGCGCTCGGTCGGTTGATCGCCATCGCCGAGGACAACCCCGAGATCCAGTCGAACGAAAACTTCCGCATGCTGCAGGATCAGCTCGAGGGCACCGAAAACCGGATCGGTACCGCGAGACAGGATTACAACAACGCGGTGGGGGGCTACAATGCCTACATCCGCCGGTTTCCGCAGGTGCTCACTGCCAAGGCGATCAGCGCCGGGCCGCGGGAGTATTTCGAAGCGCAGCCAGGCGCGCGGGAAGTCCCGAGTGTGCAGTTCAACTGATACTCGAGCGTTTACGGCGGCTCGGGCGCTGTTCGGGTGCGGGATCGCCGCCGCTTGTTTCACCTCGATGCCTTTGTTGCACGCGCAAGATCGGGTCGTGGGCGAGCAAGTACGGCCGTTCGTAAAGCTCGACGCGTCCATCGTGGCGCTCACTCACGTACGCCTGATCGACGGCACGGGCTCGCCGGCACGAGAGAATCAAACCGTCGTCGTCGTGGGCGAGCGGATCGCGGCCGTGGGACCGACAGGTACCGTAGCGATCCCACCCGGAGCGAAGGTACTGGATCGCAGCGGCCACTCCTTGATTCCCGGGATCATCGGACTGCACGACCATCTGTATTACCAGCAGCCGATGTTCTTCAGCTATCCCAAGCTGTTCTTGGCCGCCGGGGTCACGACTATTCGCACGACCGGAAGCCGCGACGCCTATCAAGAGCTAAACCACCGCAGCGCGATCGAGGCCGGGGAAATCCCCGGGCCTGATATCCACGTGACGGGACCTTACCTGCAAGGTCCGGGACCCGGACCGGGTTGGATGCATCCGCTGACCGGACCGGAAGACGCTCGCCGCGTGGTCAGGTACTGGGCGGAAGAAGGCGTCAACTGGTTCAAAGCGTATACACAGATTTCGCGGGCCGAACTGGCCGCTGCGGTCGACGAAGCCCACCGGCACGGGGTCAAGGTAACGGGACACCTATGTTCGGTGGGGTTCCGGGAAGCCGTGGCCGCGGGCATCGACAACCTGGAGCATGGCTTCACCACCAACGCGGACTTCCTACCCGGCAAGATGCCCGATGTCTGCCCTCCCGGGCGCAGCGACAGCATTTACGCTCGCCTCGACGTTCAGAGTGAATCGGTCCAAGAAACGATCCGGTTGCTGGTCGCCAACGGGGTCGCCCTCACCTCCACGCTGGCCGTCGAGGAGTTGGGTTCCCCGAGCCGTGTCCCGGCCGACCAGCGGGTGCTCGACGCGCTCTATGACGGGGCGCGAAGCATGGTCGAGCGCTACTTCGAGAATGCGAAGGACGTGGACGACTCCCTCGCGCGCCAGGCACTCAGGAATGCGATGGCGTTCGAGCGGGAGTTCGTGCGAGCGGGCGGCCTGCTGGCAGCGGGGTCAGATCCGTGCTGCCTCTCCTCGATAGCCAGCTACGCGGATCAACGGAACTACGAACTACTGGTCGAAGCAGGTTTCAGCCCGGAGCAATCGATCCAGATCATGACCGCGAATGGCGCAAACGTCCTCGGGATTTCCGATCGTGTCGGCACCATTGAGAAGGGCATGCAAGCCGATCTCGTCGTGCTCCGAGGTGACATCACGAGCGATCCTCGCAGTATCACCAACGTTACGGACGTGTTCCGGAGGGGCCTTGGCTACGACCCGGAGAAGCTGACCGCTGCGGTCAGAGGGTTAGTGGGGCTGAGGTAGGGAATAGGGGGTAGGGGACAGGGGGTGGGGAGCCACCCCCCGCTCCCTACCCCCTACTTTATCTCCACGCCGGCCGCTCGCTCGATGAGCTTGATCGCTTCAACGTGATCGGCTTCCTCCCCTAGAGCTTTCCTCGCCTCTTCCATCGCGTGCTTGGCCGCGGCGATCGTTTCGTGGGGAACGCCCGTCTCCCGGAGCACGTCGAGCGCGATCCCCACGTCCTTGTCGAGCAGAGCCAGGCGGAAAGTGCGGGGCCATGTTCTCGGTACTACCCGTTCGGGGACGAGGTTCTCGGTGACGTTCGACCGGCCGCTCGACGCGTTGATCACATCGAGCGCTGTCTGCGCCGAGACGCCGAGTTTGACCAGGGCAGCCAGTCCCTCACCTGCCGCCTCGATGCTCACGGCCAGGAGGGCGTTGTTGATGGCCTTGAGCGCATGACCAGCGCCAACCGGGCCGACGTGCGCCAGTGTGCCCGCGTAGGCTTCGAGGATCGGCTTAGCACGTTCGAAAGCTTCTCGCTCACCGCCGACCATCACCGTGAGCTTGCCTGCCTCGGCACCCGACGTTCCGCCGCTCACCGGCGCGTCGACGAATCCCACACCGCGCGAGGCGAGCCAAGCGCTAGTGGCGCGCGCTGATGCGGGGTCACCCGACGTCGCGTCGATCAGGAGTTGCCCCTCACTCCATCCGTTCGCCTCACGCTCGACGACCTCCCTCACCTCGCGCGAGGTTGGCAGGCAAGTGATGACCACCGTCGCGCCGGTGATTGCCTCGGCGGGAGTCGCTGCAATCTGTGCTCCGGTCTCCCGCGCGAACGTCTGCGCCTTCTCGCCCGTGCGATTCCACACCGTGGTGTCGAACTGCTTCGCAACATGCACCGCCATCGGGCGGCCGATCGCGCCCAAACCGATGAATCCAACCCGCGTCGTTGCCACCTTACCCCCTCCGTGAACGGGGAGAGGGGAGCAGGGCCGCGCGGCAACAGCGTGCGCCCCCCTCCCCTCTTCACTCACGCACCATCAACTACACCGTGAGCATTTGCCTTCGGAGCGTCACCAGCTTCCGCCGCAACGAGCCGTCCATGATTCGATCGCCCACCCGCACGATGACGCCGCCCAGAAGGGCGGCGTCAAGACTGAAGTGTGGTATGACTTCCTTGCCAAGGACCTCCGACAGTTTCGTGGCGATGGCGCGTTGCAGAGCTCTGTCCGGCTCCCGCGCGATCGCCACGCCAGCGTGCACCCTGTTCAACTTCACATCGACCAGCAGCAGATACTCCGTTCGGATCGCCGGGAAGATCCGCTGCCGGCCTCGTTTGATGACCGCCGCAAGAAACCGAATAAACGTTTCCGATGCCCGACCAGCCAAGGCTTTCGCCAGTAACTCCTGTTTTTGCGCCTTGGGGACGCGCGGCGAGTCGAGTGCCATGTGAATCCGGTCGTCGGATTCGATGGCACCCGCCAGAGCGTCGATCAAGTCGGCAAACGCCTGCGTCTGCCTCGACGACTCGCCGAGCTCGAACAGCGCTTCCGCGTAGTTCCGCGCGATGGTCGCCTCTCTCAACGGCCACTCCCCAGCGATTCGATGTAATCCCGAACGATCTTGCGGTTGGTCTCGTCGTCGAGGCGCTCGCGAATGAGCTTGGACGCGGCCGCCAGCGACAGGTCGACCGCCTCCCGTCGGAGCTCGGTTACCGCGCGCTCCCGCTCGTTCTGGATCTCACGCCGCGCCCGCTCCAGCAGCTGCTCCTGTTCCTCCCGAGTCTTGGCCAGGAGCGTGTCACGCTCCTGCTCGGCCACCAGCTTTGCCTCGCTGAGAAGCTGCTGCGCCTCGCTCTTCGCCCCAGCCAGGAGCTTCTGGTGTTCCTCCAGAGACGCCTTGGCCTCGGCGTTCAACCGCTCGGATTCCTCCAGCTGGAGGGCGATCCGTCGCTCCCGCTCCTCCGTGGCACGAAGGATTGGCGGCCAGGCAAACTTCTTCAGGACGAAGAACAGGGCAATGAAGACGACCCACGTCCAGAAGAACAAGCCGAAATTCACCTCGAAGGGTGATGCCGGTGCTCCATCCTGGTGTTCCTGCGCCGCGAGCAGCGCGAAAGCGAGCACGGCGTGCATACTAGGCCACGAGCTTGAAGAGCAGCGCGAATACCAGCGCGATGATTGTCGCGCCTTCGAGGAGCACCGCGATCAGCAATGCCGCTCCACGGATCTCGGCGCCCGCCTCGGGCTGCCGGGCGATCGCCTCAGCGGCCTGGCCGCCGATACGGCCCAGTCCCAGTCCCGCACCCACAATGGCGAGCCCCAGACCGATCCCGGCGCCGAGCAGGGCATTCGTGTTCTTGGCCGCCTCGACCATCGCCGCCAGGCTCGCGCTGTCGGATGCGGCTTGCTGGACTACCGTCAACAGATTCAACATGTGAACTCGACCCCATGTCTTGGGAGATTGAGAGCCACAGCGCTTCTCGCACCGCGTGCCGTTTCTCCCGAACGGCCCCGGCACGGCAACCCGCCAACGGCCTGAGGCCAGCGGGAATCCCCGGTCGCCCGACCGGGTACACGACGGAATGGGGGAAGCGCACCGCCATTCCGGTGACAACAATCAAATGACATTGTCAATGCTCGTGCTGCATCAACCCGATGAATACCGATGTCAGCAGCGCGAACACGTACGCCTGCAAGAAAGCGACGAAGATCTCCAACAGCATAATGCCCAGTACCAGCGCCGCAGTGAGGAGCCCGATACCGATATTCCATCCGTCCAGGTGCCCGAACAGGAATATCACGCCAAAGAGAGATAGAATCACGAAGTGGCCGGCCGTCATGTTGCCAAATAGCCGAACCGCAAGAGCGAACGGCTTGACGAGTTTGCCCAGTATCTCGATTGGCGCCATAGCCACGGACATGACGACCGCGCCCGGACCCGACAAGCCCGGGACACGCGGGAAGATCGTGCGGAGGTATCCCGCTGCGCCGAGCTTCAACATGCCGCTGATTTCTATCGTCAGGAACGACAAGATCGCGAGCGACGCCGTCACCGCGAGGTTGCCGGTAGCCGTCGATCCGAATGGTATCAGGCCCAGCAGGTTCGCGTAGAGAATGAAGAAAAACAGCGACATGATGTACGGCGCGAACTTCACACCGTCATGGCCGATATTGGCGATAGCGATGTCGTTGCGAACGAAGAGAACCATCGCCTCGATGGCGTTGGCGAAACCCTTGGGCGCGATGTCGCCGGCGCGTTGCCGCTCGAGCCTGCGCCCCGCCACCCACATCGTGAGGAACACGAGCAGCGCCGAGATGAACAGGAATACCACGTGCTTCGTGGGGCTCAGGTTGAGCGTGAGCGAGCCAATGTGAATGTCCGGCCATCGCGGAAGCGCCACGTGCCCCAGGGGATACAGGTCGAGCTCCCACGCATCCGCCGTGTGGTGCAGAACGACTTCGCCGATATCTGGACGCTGCGTCATCGGAAGAAGCGCATCTCCGCAAAGTGAAGGGGGATGAGAACCCCGAGGTACGCGAGCCCCGTGGGCAGCGGCGGGAAGTGCGAGGGAGCGACGGTCGCCACCACCGGGATGAGCGCAATCCCTGCCAGGCGCAGCCCCATGCCGATCCCGTAGCGCCTCATGAGGTCCCGTAAAGGTGCGCTGACCACCGGGCGAAAGAACGCATGGACGCTTGCCTGAATCCCGGTGGCCAGGAAACCAAACACGGTGCCGGGGAGGAGCGCGGTACGCCCCCACACCGCACAGAGCGCTGCCGACACGAGGGCGGTCAGCACAGTCCCGGCCACCAAGACGGTCATCGGCGCTTGTCCCGGGGCGGCTTGCGCCGCGACTCCAACTCTTCGAGGACCCTGCGGTACACGCTCAGAAAGCTGAGCCCCGCCCCCACGAGTGCCCCGACCACCGTGAAGACCGGTGTGAGCCCGAGCCATCGATCCAGAGCCCAACCGGCGGCCGTAAACATGATGACGGCGGCGGCGAATGTGCACCCCAGCGCCATGTGACGGTAACTGTCGCCTACCTGCCTGTCCGGCCCGGGGTTAGGCTCCATCTGCAGGCCGGAAATGTACCGCTTGTGAAAAAATTCGCAAGCAAACCCCGGTGGCCGAATCACGTTTTTCGCAGTACCATTCGATGCTCAACCTGAAGGGGCCCGTTTGGACACCCACTCTGCCGGGTGCCGGCCAATCCCTTCACCACAATCGCTTGAGGGCATTCGTTTTCGTGAACGCAGACCCGGTGCGCGTCGCCGACAACGACGTCGAACTCCTGGACCGAATGGCATCGGCGAAGGCGCGGTTACTTGAACAAGTATCTCACCGAGTCGTCGGTCAGCATGAGGTATTGGAAGGTATCCTCACTGCGGTGGTCTCCGGCGGGCACGCGCTACTCGTGGGTGTTCCGGGCCTGGCGAAGACCCTTATGGTTTCGACTATCGCCGAAGCCCTCGATCTCAAATTCACGCGAATTCAGTTCACGCCCGATCTCATGCCATCCGATATCACCGGCACGGAGATCATCGAGGAAGATCTGACCACCGGAAAGCGGGCGTTCCGTTTCATTCACGGCCCCGTCTTCGCGAACATCGTCCTGGGAGACGAAATCAATCGGACGCCCCCGAAGACCCAAGCGGCCCTGCTTCAGGCAATGCAAGAGCACCAGGTAACCGCCGCGGGCGAGACCTACCCGTTACCCGAGCCGTTCTTTGTCTTGGCCACACAGAATCCCATCGAGCAGGAAGGCACCTATCCGCTCCCGGAAGCCCAGCTCGACCGATTCATGCTGGAGCTCATGGTGCAGTACCCCAACCGCGCCGAGGAAGAACGCATCGTGGAGGAGACGACCGGCGACGAGGGCCACGACGTGCGCGCCGTGCTGGACGCGAAGGATCTCATCCAAATCCAGCACCTCGTGCGGCGTATCCCCGTGCCGAAGAGCGTTACGCGCGCGGCGGTGTCCCTGGCACGAATGACCCGCCCATCGGACTCGGATGCGCCACAGGTGGTCAAGGAGTACGTCGCATGGGGAGCGGGTCCCCGCGCATCGCAGTACCTCGTGCTCGGAGCCAAGGCGCGGGCAGCGCTCGACGGAAGGCCCATGGCCGACCTCGACGACGTGAAAAACGTCGCGTTGGCGGTGCTGCGGCATCGCGTAGTCGCAAACTTCACCGCCGAAGCCGCCGGACGGTCGGCCCCTGATATCTGCGTGGAGCTCATCGCCAGCGCGAACTGGTCAGCGGTAACCACAGCCTGAGGTGAAGACGGCCGGCGCGCAGACGCGCGCCGGCGCCCCCATTTTCGAGAACGCTGTTCCTACTCGTCTCTGATCGGCGACGAGGCGAGCCGGTTGCGGATCATCGACGCCGCGACGGAGAGCAGGAGAATCCCACCGACCACGCCCAACGCAGCACCGATTGGAACCCGGAACACATGGGACACCAGCATCTTCGCGCCGGTGAAGACCAGGATGGCCGAGAGGCCGTAGTGGAGGTAGACGAACATCGGCATGATGCCCGCAATCGCGAAGTAGAGTGACCTTAGGCCCAAAATGGCGAACACGTTCGAGGTGTACACCACGAAGGGATCCAGGGTGATGGACAGCGCGGCGGGTACCGAATCGATGGCAAAGACCACGTCCGTGCTCTCGATGGCAATCAGGACGACGAAGAGCGGTGTAGCAACCATCCGACCGGCCCGGCGGACGAAGAACCTGGTTCCGTCGTAGTTCTCGGAGACGGGGAACACACGGCGGAATAGCCGGAGAACCGGATTTCTCTCCGGGTGCACGTCGCGGTCCTTTTGAAGTCCCAGCCGAATGCCCGTCACGACCAGGAGCACGCCCAGAACGTACACCAACCACTCCACCCGCTGGATCGCCGCCACGCCCACCGCGATGAAAATCGCCCGGAGTATGACCGCGCCGATGATGCCCCAGAACAGACATTTGTGATGGAGGTGGGACGGCGTGTTGAAGTACGAGAAGATGACGAGAAAGACGAACAGGTTGTCTACGCTGAGGGATTCTTCGATCAAATAGCAGGTGAGGAACTCGAGCGCCACGCGCTGCCCGCGCGTAACCCACACCAAGACCATAAACAGGAGCGCGAGCCCGACCCACACACCCACCCATGCCAGTGCTTCCCGAAGGCGCACCTCCCGCGCCTTGCGATGCAGAACGCCGAGGTCGACGGCCAGCATCGCGACGACCACGAGTCCAAAAACGAGCCACAGCATCGACTACGCCCGGTCAGGCAGCGACCCGTTCGACCTCCGCCGGCTCCTCCGTAGCCTGCTCGGGCCGCCAGCCCGCTTCCACCCGCGATACGTAGACGGCCGCGCTAAGATCGCCCGAGACGTTGAGCGTCGTACGACACATGTCGAGGATCCGATCCACGCCGAGAATGATGGCGATGCCCTCTGGCGGAATGCCGACCGTCGCGAGAATGACCATGATCAGGGGCAGGGAGCCTCCGGGAACCCCGGCGGCCCCGATCGCCGTGATCACCGAGAGAATGATCACGATCACTTGCTGCCCGAGATCGAGGTTCACGCCGAAGACCTGCGCGAGAAACAGTACGGTCACGCCCTCGTAGAGCGACGTACCGTTCATGTTCATGGTCGCGCCCAGCGGAAGTACGAAGCCGGCGATCTTCGGTGGGAGCTTCAACTCCTTCTCAGCCACCGCGATGTTGGTGGGCAGCGTGGCCATGCTCGAGCTCGTGGAGAAGCCCGTGATCACGATGGCCCGTGCCTTCTTCCAGAACACCAGCGGGTTCAACCGGCCAAAGACGCG
The DNA here is from genome assembly GCA_965249575.1 of Gemmatimonadales bacterium. Classification (GTDB taxonomy): domain Bacteria; phylum Gemmatimonadota; class Gemmatimonadetes; order Gemmatimonadales; family GWC2-71-9. Next base: position 1,532,028 of record OZ252244.1, read on the forward strand.
CACCAGAATGGACAGCCCCACCGAGGCGTGAATGAACAAACCGATCACCACGATCGCTACGTAGGCAGAGAGCTGCTGGAGTATTTCCCAACCGAACCGTGATGTTACGACAAAGATCAGCCCGAACACGCCGTACGGCGCGATCTTCATGGCGAAATCGATGATCTTCACCACGACTTCGCCCAGCGCCTCGACGACTTTGATGAGCGGCTCGGCCCGGTCCCTCGGGATCAGGGTGAGCGCAGCACCGAACACGATCGAGAAGAAGATGACGCCGAGCATCTGCGACCCCGCAGCGGCGGCCACCGGATTCCGCGGCACGATGTCCAGGAACATGCCCACGCCGAACTCAGTGGTTCCAGAGGCCTGCACGCCTTCGGCTTGCCCGCGGAACGTCTCGAAGAGCTGCTGCCGCAGTACGGGATCGATCCCGGCACCAGGTTGAAACACGTTAACGAGGGTGAGGCCGAGGACGGCGGAGATCACGGTGGACACCAGGAAGTACCCGAGTGCCCGCCCGCCGACTCGCCCGAGTTTAGTCAGGTCACCGAGCCCCGCGACGCCCAAAACGATTGATGCGAACACCAATGGGATGACGGTCATGAGGAGCATGCGCAGGAAGACCTGACCGACGGGATAGGCGACGTTGTCGGCAAGCCAAAGGACCCACCCGGCGTCTGCGGCAAATGCATTCGCCGCGACCCCGCATACTGCCCCCAAACCGAGACCCAGCAGAATCTTGTTGTGTAGCTTCAAGCGTCCTCCCCGTCATGCGAGCGCATCAATCTATGCCGCAGATGCCGGCCGTCCAGCTATCTCTACCCCCTATACCCCCACTTTCCTCGCTTCTCCCGTCAATACCCGGTAAAGGGCAAACATCACGACGATGAGCAGGACCACACCCGGCAGCGTCCCGCTGTGCGTTCCCCACAGCGCGAGCGGATCGGAGCGGCCCGCCACGACGATGGGCACAGCCAGCAGAATCCCCAGAATCGCCTCGCCGGTTATCAGTCCGGCCGCAAACAACAGGCCGTGGCGCTCGCCCGAAGCGCGTGCTTCCGCCACCCGCGGATCGGAGCGATGTCGAGTCGCCACGCCGGCGAAGTAGCGGTTGCCCGCCCATGCGATGATCCCGCCCAGGAAGATCGCGACGGAGAGCTCGAGTGGAAGGTAGATTCCCACGGCCACCGCGAGCACCGGTGTTCGGAAGCTGCTTCCCGCTTTCTCGAGCGTCACGTCGAGCGCGATAATCGCGGCCGCGACGATCATACCGATGATCACCATCGTCCACGGCAGGCCCTCCCCGAACACTCCACCCGCCACCGCCGCCATGAGGGTCGCCTGGGGAGCGCGCAGCGGATCAGGGTGGGCGGCGGTGGACACGCCAATACCGTACGCCTTGAGAAGCAGGGTGAGGACCGGCGCCATCACGAACGCAGCCGTCAATACGCCCACGGCTTGCATGATCTGCTGGCGCATCGGTGTCGCCCCAACGATCCGGCCAGCCTTGAGATCCTGCATGTTGTCACCCGCGATCGCGGCGGCGCACGCCACGACCGCGCCAATCATTATGGCGGCGGCGGGCCCGACGGTGCTCTGAGTCCCGAGGAATGCGAGGAGCAGGAGTGCCGACACGAGAATGGTCGCGATCGTGACCCCCGAAATCGGATTGTTCGACGAGCCCACCAGGCCCGCCATGTACCCCGCGACCGCAGAGAAGAGAAACCCGGCGATCAACATGATCACGGCCATCGCTGCGGCGACGCCGAAATTGCCGGTGGCGAAGTGAAACACCGCGAATAGCGGGAAGGCGGCGACTGCGAGCGCGATGCCCACCCACTGCATCGGGGTGTCCCGCTCGGTTCGGCTGGTGGCGCCCGTCCCCGCACGCACGCGGCGGTATGCTTCGATGCCGGACCGGATGCCGTCAATCAGGCTGCGCCGGACGCTCAGGAGCGCCCACACTCCGCCCACCACCATGGCCCCGACGCCGAGGTATCGGGTTTGGGTCGACCACATCTGATTCGCCGCGTCGACGGCCGAGCTGCCCTCCGGCACGCCAATTACCGCCGCCGCGATGGGAATCGCGACGAACCAGTTGATGGCGCCTCCGAGGAACACCAGCGTGGCGATGTTGAGTCCGACGATGTAGCCAACGCCTACGAGCGCCGGCGACAGATTCGTTCCGAAGTACACGATGGAGCCCCCGACGAACCGCGCCTGCTCGAACACCGCCCCCCAAAGCCGAAACCCCGTCTCGCCGATCTTGAAGAGCGCACCGATGAGCCCCGCCGTCACCAGGTATTTGATGCCGGCGCCGCCCTGGTCGCCGACCTTCAAGACTTCGGCCGTGGCAACGCCCTCGGGAAACCGGAGTGGGTTCTCCACGATGAGCGCGCGGCGTAACGGGATGGTGAACAACACCCCAAGCAGTCCACCCAGCGCGGCAATGATCGTGACCTGCCAGTAATTGAAGTCCGTCCACGCACCGAGGATGATCAGCCCTGGGATTGTGAAGATGACGCCGGCCGCCAGACTCTCCCCGGCGGACGCGGCGGTTTGGACGATGTTGTTCTCGAGTATGTTCGAGTTACGGAGCAGTTTGAGCACCGCCATCGAGATGACGGCTGCCGGGATGGACGCCGAAACCGTGATGCCCGCAAACAGTCCGAGGTACGCGTTCGCGCCCGCCAGGAGCACCGACAAGACCACCCCGAGCAACAGCGCACGGACGGTGATTTCGGGAAGGCTTACGGACGCGCTGACGTAGGGTTCGTCTGGCGCTTGTTGGCCCGTTGGCTCCGGTGGAGGCATCGCAGTCCGCCGTTGAGATCGGTGAGTCGAGTCGATCGGCGAGGTGGTGTGCGCTGGCGCTCAAAGGTTCGCCGGGGACGCCGATTCCGCAAGGTGATCCGGGGCGTCTCATCGCGGCGACGACGGATTGCGTATTTTGACGGCGATGCATGCTGAGGTGCGCACCTACTACCTCAAGCTCACGACGCGCGAGCACCTCCGCCGAGGAGGGCCTGGCCCATTGGCCGTCTCTCAAGCGGAGCCACCCGATCCGGCGCTCAACAAGCGGTTCTACGAAGAAATCGGCCGCGAGTGGCAATGGGTGGACCGGCTGCCTTGGTCCGGACCCCAGTGGCGGGACTACGTCAACCGGCCGGAGGTCCAGACATGGGTCGCGACGGTGAATGACGCCGCGGCCGGATACTTCGAGCTGGAGCGCCAGGCCTCGGACGACGTGGAGATCAAATTCTTCGGGCTCCTCGCGGAGTACCGGGGACGTGGTCTGGGCGGCACCCTCCTCGACCACGCCGTCCGGCACGCCTGGGCGATGGGAGCGTCGCGTGTAGTCGTGAATACATGTTCCCTGGATCACCCGGACGCCTTGAGCAACTATCTGTCGCGCGGGTTTCGCGTCTACAAAGAGGAAACCCGGCGTGTGGATTCGCGAGCGGACTGAGAGTTCGATGCGTTCGCACCCAAGGCTCAACGAAACCGCCCCCCAGTCCGATACTCCCTGAGGACTATGCGAGACGACGTGATCCCCACGCGCGACAGCCCCAGCGACCGATGACTCCGTCGGCCGTGTTCGTAACGTTCGTCATCGCGATCGTCGTTGCGACGAGCGTGCAACTCGTATCGGTGTGGTTCAGGGGACGAACGCCCAGGGCCAAGTCCGAGTCTCAAATGCCAAAGGCCACGGCCGAATTCGACGTCGAGTACGCTGCGATAAACGTCCCGAGCGACATCAGCCAGGCTTGGGTGCAGTTCATGCGGGACGACGTCGCCCGCTCGGTGAACGCCTTCAACAACCGCCTTAACGCTATTCTCGCGTCGACCCGGGAGTTGCAGAGCATCTCGTCGGGGCCGCGAAGCGCCGTCGAAATCCAGCGGATTCAGGACGAAGTCAAGCGAGCCGTGAACATTACGTCGCGGCTCCTTCGCCGCGCCGACGCGATGGCACCCGAGACCGTGCCCGGTATCCTGGAGCCGTTCGTGGAGCCCCCCGAACGAGCGGCCCACATCGTCGTCGTTGACGACGACAGCGCGAACCGTCGCGCGGTAGCCCGCCTACTTCAGCACTTCGGGCACCTGGTGACCCCGTGCTCGAACGGGGTCGAGGCATTCGAGGTCATTCGGTCGGGACCGGTGGACTGCATCGTGAGCGACCTCAACATGCCGACCCTCGGGGGCAAGAGCTTGTACGAGCAGCTGGAAGAGGAGCTTCCGAACGTCGCGGCGCAGTTCGTGTTCGTTACCGGCGACTACACCCGCCCTGCGTCCCGCGAGTTTCTCGAGAAGTCCGGTCAGCCCGTGGTGGCGAAGCCATACGATGTCGGCGAGCTGTTGTCAGCGGTGGCGATGGTGCTCCGCCGGGTCGGGGCCATGGCGCCCGGCAGGGACGTCGGGGAGAAGGAGCCGGAGGTCGCGTAACCTAGAGCACGGGCAACCAGTACGACAGCTTGAGCGCAACGAAGTTGTCTCCCGCCGCCGTCAGCGCATTGACTAGGTCTCCAGGCCGCACCAGGTCGGCCGGCCCGGCATCATCTCGCCGGTCCTGCTGCCAGACGATGAACAGCGTCGAGCCCCGGACCCACTCCCACCTCAGCACCATGTTGCTGCGGAACGAGCGGACGCTGAAGTCGGGTTGGCGAGCCGGAACGACTCGGCGCCGTCAGTCACCTCGACGGAGTCCCCTGCGACCCGGGAGATCCCGGTGCCGTCGGTTCCGTACAGGGGGAGCTGGCTGGTGCGGGGGGCGGCCAGCTCACCGAAGTCGTAAAACCTCCCGCTCGCCGCGAACGGCTCGGCGTAGACCTCGAGACTCAGATCGGGAGTTAGCGAGTAGCTCAGCCGGAACCTGGCCGCCAGTTCGCTCCGCTCGACAAACGCAAAGACGTAACGGCTACCGAACGTCGCGGCCCCCGCACGGCTCATGGCGGTGAGGTATTGCCTCGACTCCACTAGCCGGCTGTAGCTCGGATCGACGGACACGGTGAACCGTGCGGACGGCTGGAGTGACAGACCGGTTCCAACCTCGGAACTCCAGGTGCCGGTTCGATTGTTGTAGTATGTCGCGTCAGCGCGAAAACGCGTTTTCGCATTGCTGTTGGTCGCGAGGCCACCGCTCACTTGCCACGCACCGCCCGTCTTCATCAGCGGACCGCCCCGTGTCAGGTTGTCGGCCAGAGCGCTCGCGCTGAAACCGACACTTGCGGTAGTCGCGAGGAAGTTCAGCCATGTGGTCCGCGCCTCGAGTGAGAGCCGCGAGAACTGGCGGGTGCCGCCGAAATTCCACCCGCTCCGCACCCCGAGGCTGACGGCGTAAAACCGAAACAGGGGTCCCGGCCTGGGGTTGAAGTAGCGGATGTCCGCGAAGGCGTCGATGTCGTCCGACTGCAACTGACGGCCCAAGTCGCTGAGCTCGAAGCCCGGCGATTCGAAGGTGATGCCCCCAGACAGTCGCCAGGGCGGGCCTGCACTTCGCCGTACCCGGAGACCCATGGTATAGCCCGTGAGCGACGTGCGCGTCGAGTCCAACCGGACGTGGCCTGCGTCGGGGCGCTGGTAGTAATGCGCGCTCGCACGCTGGACCTCGAGAATGGCGGCGGGATCGCCTTCGACCAGGCTGAACCCCGTGTGTCCTCCCAGCTCGTGGCGACTACCGACGAGCTTGAGGTTCCAGTCCATCGCACCAGCGTACGCCTGCCGGGGCAGAATCGAGCCGAGCGAGGAGCCGGATGTGAAATCGCGCCTCACGCCGGTTACGATGAGCCCGGCTGTGGAGACGGAGGGACCGAGCTCCTGCTCCAACCGCAGTACACCGTAGCCCGTCACCGGCGCCACTTCGGTCATACCGTAGGCCCCGGCCAGGGTGTCGAGCGTCCGAGCGTGCTCGCGGCGGGTCAGCGCGGAGAGGGCGGCCACCGACAGTCCGGATCGGAGCCGGCCGGTGATCTTCGCCGCACCCAAGATGGTGGAGTTCTTGGGCTGATCGATGAAGTGACCGGATGCACTCCCCGGTGGCGCCGCCCCTATTCGTCTGGAGTAGAAATATCCCTGGCCCCCGCCCTCGCGCAGCGCCGCGCCTTCTCGAAAAAACGGGCGGCGCTCCGGGAAGAACGTTTCGAACGCCGAGAGGTTGACCTCCGCGGGGTCCGCCTCGACCTGCCCGAAATCCGGCGTGACCGTCGCCTCGAGCGTGCCGTTCGGCCCGAGGCCCACTTTCATGTCGAGTCCAACCCTCGTCTCCATGTCGCTACCGTCGTCGAACGGGTCTCCGAGGGCCGGATCGGCGGTAAAGGTTCCAGCCCCGGCAACGAAAGGCGTGAGCTCCAGCCGGCGCGACTGCCGCACGCCTTCGATCCCAACCAGGCGCCGAAAATTCGACGCCCACCGTGTCGGCCGCGGCATCGTGAGGTAGTCCAATTCGTTACGGGCCGGTACGTAACGGCTGACGTTCACACCCCATGTCTGTACGTCCACCTGATTGAACCGAAGCTGGGAGAACGGAATGCGCATCTCCGCCGTCCATCCGAGTGAGTCCACGGTGACCTCGACCTCCCAAACCGGATCGAAAGACGGGTCGCTGTCGCTCTCGCTGTCGTGAGGGTGGTACCAGTCCAGCCTCACGCCGGCTGCCGTGACGCCGAAACTGAACGACGTCCGGCGGTCGTGGTAGGTATCGAATGTGACGATGAGGCGGTCGCCGTTGCCGGGCTCGTCGCGGCGGGACATGAGCCGATTGATGGTCTCCGGACGGTCCGCGTACATCCGGCCGCCCACGTAGACGGCCTGATCGTCGTAGACGAATGCGATCTCCGTGAGCTGAGTGGCGGGCGCGTTCCTCACCGGCGAGCGCTGAATCAAATCGGAAACCCGTGGCACGCTCGACCAGCATGCTTCGGTCAGACGCCCATCGAGACGCAGGTCCTCGGCGATTCGGACGGCCCGAATCTCCTCGCTGGCCGGTGAGGACGGCCTGCCGCCGGGTCCGCCGTGATCGGACTGGGCGAAGGAGACACCGACGACCATCCAGGTCCCCGCGAGGCCAAGTGATGCCGCACGCCGAAGGCACTGACCAACTGGCCGGCGTCCGGCAGGCCCGGAGTGGCCGAGCACACGGAAGCTCATCGAGCAATTCTAACGGGCGGGAAGGGTTGGGGTGTGGTGTAGGCGAGGGGCGGGGGAAAGGGGTTGGGGATACCTCGTCCGAAGCGGAACGCTAGCTTGCGGGTGTGGCGTTACATCGCCCGTAAGGAGGCAGTTGGTGGCTCGCGTTCCCGCCTATCCCGTGCACGAACCCGTCCCCGTCTGCACGCCGGGCTCACCTGTGGATTTCGCGGAGCCCGCCGTTGGGAGCGTCCAGGATCAATTCGGGAGCCTCGGCAGCGTCGGCAATTACTTGGCGGCATGGCCTGGACAGGCGATTCGCTCCTACCGATACGCCGACGTCGACGCCGAAAACAACCACGGGTACCAAAATCACTTCCAGGGATTCGAACGCCTCCGAACCGGAAACCATGCAGTAGTCTCCGGCGGCGATCCCTACGAGCCCGCGTCGCACCTCTTCGTGGTGCGGATGGACTCACGGCTCGGCGATGGAGGATGGGGCTCGAACGTGCTCCGGGCTCCGGAACCCCCGCTGCAGGACCGCATCGTCCGGACGATCGACATCGATCCGACATTCTGGCATGCGGGCGGGATGAACACCCTGGGCGACGTGCTCGCCGTACCGCTGGAGAACTCGGGCGCCGGGCAATCGCAAGTGGTGTTCTACAACATGCGCGAGCCCGCCCAGCCGAGCGTGTTCGCGCACCGCATCGTCCGCGAGGCATCCAAGGCGGGGGCCGTCGCGCTCACGAGGCTGCCATCCCGGCGATTCCTCGCGGCGGTCTGGACCGATTCCGATCCCGTTGAGCCGCGGAAACATCTCGACCTCTACGTCTCGCACAGCAGCGATTTCGTCGACGGATTCCAAAGCCCACCGACGGTTTGCGTCGAAGAGGTCGCCGCACTGGGCAAGTACCAGACACTAGCGTTCGTCTGGCAGGAAGACGGCGAGCTCTACCTCATTGGCTTCGAGAACTCAGCCGCCCTGGCCCCGCTTCAGCCGGGCATCGACTCGGCTCAGCTGTTTCGCCTGGGGTTCCCCGAGGTATTCCTTTCCAGTGACACGTCCCAAAACGTTCCGAAGCCGACCATCGAAGCAGTGGGGCGCCGCGAGTTTTCATGCCCCGACCGGCAGTGCAACATGGACGGAGCGACCGGCCTCTTCATGGGACCGGCGGCCGGCTCACCATCTACTCGGCCTTTCACTACCTGCATCGCACGAGGTTCTGGAGCTTCCCCTGCAAGCTCGTCCTCAAGTTCAACGAGTTCCGGCCCACCAGTGGCTCCGGTCTGCCCACGGTCCATCAGATCGAGAATGCGTGGATCGAGCTGTTCGACCAGCCACACTTCCACGGCAGGCACCTCAGCATCGTCGGCCCGGCCGACGCCCGGATCGAGAATTACGGGAAGATCCGGGTGCAGGGCGCGAAGTTCGGACGGAGAGTGTCCTCGGTTCGCTTTCAGATTCCCGAAGGATTCACGTACGTCTTGCACAGAAGAAAACACTTTCGCGGTGACGCACCCGTCGTGCTCGCGGGCACGGGCGGAGTCGTGCGCATCCCGAATCTCGCCGCAGTCGGCTTTGACGACCTCACCCGGTCGTCTCGGTACGAGACACCGTTCATCGCGCGATCGAGGGCCAACGCTACCATCGTCGAGGCTTGAAAGTCGGTAAAGCTCCTTTCCCATCCCGCGGGGGCCGGTTTTTGCCGAGATGGCAACCTCTCGACAGATTACGTAGCACCTGTGTACGCCCGCGCAAGCGGGCTTCGACTTGAGGGGTGGGAATACGTCCGTGACAGGCCAACACAGAATCTCGAATAACAGCATCCTCCGGAAGGTCCGCGCCAGCCATTTCATTGGGCTCGTCGCAGCGCTCGCGCTCGGTCCGGCGGAGATCTACGGCCAAGGATCTGCCCAACGCGCGACCGCGATTCGCATCCAGGGCCGCGCACCCGCCGTCGACGGCGTGCTCGACGATCCCGCATGGCAGACCGCTCCTCCCATCACCGATTTCACGGCGAGAACGCCGGTCGAAGGGGAGGAGCCCAGCTCCGCGACGGAGGTCCGATTCCTGTACGACGACGCGGCGCTTTACGTCGCCGCCCGAATGTACCGGGACGATCCCTCCAAGATCGAGGTAGCCCTGACGAGGCGAGACGAGCGCAGCGGCGAGCGGATCATCATCTCGCTCGACACGTACCTCGACCGGCGCACGGCGTACTCATTCTCGGTCACGAGCAGCGGCGTGCGCGGAGACTGGTACCACCCGAGGGACGAAGAGGTGCGTGACCGGGAAATGCAGTTCAACCCGGTCTGGCTCGCGCGGGCGAAGGTCGACTCGCTGGGCTGGGCCGCCGAGATGCGGATTCCCTTTTCCCAGCTCCGGTTCACCTCCGCCGAGGAACAGGTGTGGGGTCTCAACATCGATCGGTTCATCCCGGACCGGAACGAGGACATCTTCTGGGTGATGGTCCCTCGCGCGCTGAACGGGTGGAGCTCCCGGTTCGGCACGCTGCACGGCATTAGCGGCATCACCCCCGCCCGCGGCATCGAGCTCATACCGTACACAGCCGGCGACCTCACGTTTCGGTCGGACCTCGACCCACGCGACCCGTTCGACGACAAAACAGCGGGCCGGGTTGGGGCGGACATGAAACTCGGCGTGGGATCGAACCTCACCCTCGACGCCACGGTGAACCCCGACTTCGGCCAAGTGGAGGCCGATCCCGCCGAGGTCAACCTCTCGGCGTTCGAGACCTTCTTCGACGAACGCCGGCCGTTCTTCATCGAGGGAAACGAGCTGCTGACCGGCAGAGGCGCCAGCTTCTTGGGGCGGCCGACCTACTACTACTCCCGCCGGATCGGCGCGAGCCCGCACGGCGAGGCCGCGGGACACTACGTCCGCACCCCCTCGAACTCGACTATCCTGGGCGCGGCCAAGCTCTCCGGCCGACTCGCATCTGGGCTCTCGGTCGGGGCCCTCACGTCAGTCACCGCGCGCGAGTACGCGAGAGCCAACGACACGCTCCTCAACCGATTCACCGACGTGCAGGTCGAGCCGGTTACCGGCTTCGGGGTCGTCCGCGTCCAGCAAGAGGTCGGCAGTGACCGCTCGGTCGTCGGTGGAACCGTGACCGCTGTCCGGCGGGCGTTCGGCGGGGGCTCGTTGCAGAACGAGTTGGTGCGAGCCGCATACGCAGGAGGCACCGACTGGCAGATCCGGTTTCAAGAAGGCAAGTACGAGCTCACCGGGTGGGCGGGTTTCAGCCGTCTCGAGGGCGACCCGGCGGCGCTCGACGAACTGCAGCAGTCGAGCCGGCACTACTACCAGCGCCCCGACCAGGATCACGTGAGCCTGGGAACCCGCAATGCTCTCACCGGGTGGACCGCGTCGGTCCGGGGCGACAAGAACGCCGGCAGGTTCACCCTGTGGGGCATCCAGGTCTCGGCGAAATCCCCGGGATTCGAGATCAATGACTTTGGCCGCATGAACAGCGCCGACGCCGTCGATTTCAACGCCGACATCCAGTTGCGCGACACGCAGCCGAGCAAGCTGCTGCGAAGCTACCGATTTGGCTTTGTCATCCGTTCCGGCTGGAATTTCGGCGGCATTCGCCAGTACACCCACTTCATCCAATCGTCGCGGCTCGATTTCCACAACTTCTGGAACCTGACGGCCAGAACCACCATTCGCACCCGGGCGCTGAGCGACTCGCTCACCCGGGGCGGGCCCCTGATGGGCACGGGCAGCGGGTGGAACACGAGCCTCAGCCTCGGAAACTTCTTCGCGGCCGCCACCAGCTGGGACGTCGATGCCGAGTACGGGAGAGACGAGCTGGGCGGGTGGCGCTACGACCTCGGGGCTAGCCTCAAGTTCCGTGTTGGGACGCGGTGGGCGGTGGAGATCGCGCCGAGGTACGTGCGATCGGTCAATGCACGCCAGCACATCCAGGACGAGGCCGGCGGCTCGGCCCTTACGTTTGGCTCCCGCTACGTCTTCGCATTCATCGAGCGGAGCAGGCTCTCAGCGCAGATCCGCCTCAACTACGCGTTCACTCCCGACCTCACGCTCGAAGCCTACGCGGAACCCTTCGCTGCGAGCGGCCGATTCTCCGACTTCGGGGAGCTGGGAGCCGCCCAGAGCCGCTCGCTCAGGACGTACGGCACGGACGGCACGACGATCGCCCGGCAAACCGATGGTTCCCACACGGTGACCGACGGGGCCGACTCATTCACGATCGACAACCTGGACTTCAACAATCTGTCGTTTCGGTCGAATCTCGTACTTCGCTGGGAGTTCCTCCCGGGGAGCACTCTCTTCGCGATCTGGCAGCAAGACCGGGGGGAGGACCGAACGATCGGCGATCTCATCAGGCCGCGGGACCTGTGGGACTCGCTCGGAGCGTCGGGGGACAACTTCTTCGCGATGAAGATCGCGTACTGGTTTTCGATCCACTAGCGCTGATGAAAAGGGTTGGTCTCTGAGCTACGATCGCCTGGACCGCTACCTGCGCTCGCTCGCCTGACCCCTACACGGTCGCCGGCTGGATTCCGAGGATCTCTCGGGCTTCCGCCGGCTCCGCCACCGTCCCCCCGATCTCCCGAACGATGCGCACCGCGCGCTTGACGAGCGCGGCATTGCTCGGCGCGAGCACGCCTCTCTCCAGGTACAGATTGTCCTCGAGTCCCACGCGCACATGACCGCCCAGGAGCACCGCCTGGGCGACCATGGGGAACTCCTGGTGCGAGATGCCGAACGCGGCCCAATTGACCCCCTCGGGCAACTGGTCCCGCATGAAGAGCATCGCCTCGGGGGTCGCCGGCGCGCCCCAGGGCACACCGAGCACGATCTGGAACAGGTGCGGCGGCGGCACATGGCCGTCGGCGATAAGCCGGGCGGCAAGGCGGACGTGCCCCGCATCGAACACTTCCAGCTCCGGGAGCACCCCCGCCTCGCAAATAGAGCGCGCCATCTTCCGCAGGTGGGCGGGCACGTTGATGAAGGCGTGCTCTCCGAAGTTCATGGTGGCGACGTCGAGCGAACAAATGTCGGGAGTGAGCGCGCGAATGTGCTCCACTCTGCGCTCCGGGTTCGCCAGCGTCGTACCGGGACCCGCGGCGAGGGGATCGTCGTCGCCGGGAACGAACCGGGCACCGGGCCCCGTCGTGAGATTGATCAGGACGTCGGTACCGGACCCGCGAATCCGCTCGACCGCCTCGTGGTAGAGCGCAACGTCCATGGCGGGCACACCGGTCTCCGGATCCCGCACGTGGATGTGCGCCACGGCTGCACCGGCCCGGGCGGCCCCGATCGCGGACTCGGCGATCTGCTCGGGCGTCACCGGCACCGCGGGATTCTTCCCGACCGTGTCTCCCGACCCGGTCACCGCACACGTGATGATCGTTGCCTTGGCCATGCCTCCCCTTCTAGGCGGACGAGTCATGGAAGTATCAGGCTCGCGTCGCGCCATCGCCAGCCTCGGTGTCGCGCTCCGCGGGAGACGAGCCGAGCGGCGAAACGACGCGTGGGGTCAACCCGCAACTCGCCCACCCCCCCGATGGCGGGTAACGCCCCGATTTTGCGCACTCCCAGATAGAAGCCCTGAAACGAGCCTTTATCCGGGAGGCCCCGATGTTCCGACATCCCGCCCTGCCATCATGGCCCTGCTGGTGGTCGCCGCCTGCGCCGAGAGCCCGACCGCCCCCGCGAGCAGTCTCAACGAGTCTCCAAACCTGCTGATCGGTCAATCCCCACTGGCGCCCATCCGGCTCGTTTCGACCATGAAGGACGGCGTAACGATCCAGCGGGTGCTCGAGATCCCGGTGGAGGTGAGCATCGGCAGCGCCAACATCGGCGCGGGGGAGTGGTTCGCCCTCCGGACCGGCACCACCTTCCACGCTCCCGACGGCGGCACGCATGTCGTCAACCCGAAGGTCGACCCGGCGGCAGACGAGGCCCTCCGGTCCGGTAAGCCCGTTGTCGTAACGGGCGCGGTGGACCTGCTGGACCAGCCGGTGTGGGACGCCATCAAAGACTTCCATGCCGTGGATGTTGAGGCGCGCGTCGAGCTGGTGGCGGTCGACGCCGGCAGCAAGGAGCGCGTATTGGATGCGGTCGAGCGAAGTGGGATAGTCGATCCCAAGTGCGGCTGTTAGGCCGAGTCGCGGGGAAGCACTCGCGTAGACGAACGCTGGAAACGTCGCTCTCAGCGACAGACCAGCGGAGGCGCGGCCCTCAGCCGAGACCGGCCGGCCAATGACTCATGGGGGAATCCCCCATCCCGATGCGGGGTTCACCCCGATTGCGGCCGCCGCCGGGGGACCGATCTTGGAGGGATCGCACAGCCGGCGATCGCCGACCCGAGATGGAGGTCCCCGCTGCGCCACCGACTCTTGTTCGCCGCTATGGCGGCGCCACTCATTGCGACGTACTCCTGCCGCTCCTCGTCCGCGGTAATCAGCGAAGAGCGGCGCGCGGCGGTGGAGGAGGAGGTGCGCGAGGCCGTCGAGCGCTACTTTGCCGATTGGAACACCCACGACATCGACCGGATCTTGCCCCACTACCCGGGCGGGACCTTCACCCTGGCATCGGGAGCAGACGTCGTCCTCTGGGAGGCCTTCGCGGCCGCGCAGCGCGCCCTCCACGAGGAGGCGGGCAGCGGCGGCGCGGGGGACGACGAGCTGGTCGATTCCTCTACGGCCCGGGGAAGAAAGACCCGCTTCTACGACGCGGCGGGCCGGACCGGTTCGACCGGGCCAGTGGAGCGAGTGTGAGCGAGCGTCCCTACCAGCGGCCGGCGGGCCCGCCACCCTTCCACCAGTACGCCCAGGACTGGGGCGGGTGGCTCTTCAGCGCCTCCAGGCTGGACTTTAACAGCGACGCCGGCCTGGCCCTGCTGCTCGGAGTCGAACGGGTCGCGTACGGATTCCGAAAGCACCCCTACGCCTCGCGTGTGCTGGTCCGGGGCGGCGCCTCGACCGCGGGGCGGGTCGCGTTCGAGCTCGAGGCCCACCTCCGGGACGTGCGCCGCTCGGTGGACGCGGGCGTCAACGTCATCGTGTCGGGCATCGGCAAGCACCGTTTTTTTGGCCGGGGCAACGAGACGGCGAACGGCCCCGACCGCGTGCACCGTGTGCGCCGATACGACTTCCGTGTCGAGCCCAGGCTCACCGCCCGGTCGGGCTCGGACCTCCGCGTTGGTTTCGGCCCGGTGCTCAAGCTCTACCGCACCAGCCGCGACCCGGGCCGCGTCATCGACTCACTCCTGCCGTACGGCTCGGGCGCGTTCGGCCTGGCAGGTGTCGCGGCGGACGGCGCGTGGGGCCGGAGCGACGGTGCGCACTGGCCCACGCGGGGCTTCACGTTCCGGATCGGCGGGAGCGCGTATCCGGCGTTGTTCGGCGCGACCGAGGCGTTCGGCGAATTCCACGGCTCGCTCTCGGCGTATCTCCCGCTGCCGTTGTCGATCGGTCCGGTGCTGGCCGTGCGCCTGAGCGGCAAGCGCACCTGGGGCCGAGTGCCCTATCAGGAGGCTGCGTACCTGGGCGGGCGGCGCTCGCTCCGCGGCTTCGAGACCGACCGTTACGCGGGCGACGCCGCACTGTTCGCCAACGCCGAGCTGCGCGTGCCGGTCACGCGCTTCGGCACCTGGCTGCCACTGGAAGTCGGCGTGGTCTCGCTGGTGGACGTGGGCCGCGTGTTCGTGGAGGGGGAGTTATCGTCGACGTGGCACGCCTCGGCCGGCGGGGGCGTATGGATCGCGCCGTTCGACCGGGACTACACGGTGAGCGCGGTGCTCGCGCGCGGGGAGGAGACGAAGATCAGGGTGTACTTGGGGCTCGCGTACTAGTTCGTGGTGCACCAGCAGTGGGGCGTAGGCAAGCCCGATTTGATTCCTAGAGGCCGCTTCCAGCACCCAGGCCGCACCATTGTAACGTAATCGCTCACAACGCGTTGACATCGCGTTGACCGGGACTGCATTCTTTGCTTAGCGTCGAGAACACGGCGGGACGCGTGGCTGACACATTTCATCTCAAGATCTTCGGCACACCCGAGCTGCGGGATCCGGCGGGGCAGGCCGTCCGACTCCGGACCAGGAAACAGCTTGCCCTCCTCGCTTATCTCGCATTGGGGTCACGGAGCCGAGGGGCCGACCGGGACGAGCTCGTTCAGTTGTTATGGTCGGGTGGCGACCTACGGCGGGGGCGCCATTCTCTCTCTCAGGCACTCACGGCGATACGAGGCGTGCTCGGCGCGGGCTCCGTCCGCTCGTCCCACTCCACGGTTAAGTTGACCGCGCCCCTCACCACCGACCTCGACTTGGCGGGGCTCGAGGGGAGCGGCGACCTCGATCTCACCCGTCCCCTTGATGGGCTTCGACGATTGCGCGGGGCTCGGCTTTTCCCATTGGCTCGAGGGCATAAGGGTCCGGTGCCGCCGCGTCGCCCGAGAGGCATTGTTGGGAGCCATGCACCGTTCCCGAGCTGCCGGGGATTTCACGCGCGTACACGAGACCGCCGAGGTGCTCTACGCAGTCGACCCGTTGTCAGACGCCGCCGCTCACGCCCTCGCCGAACGCGCGCTAGCGCGCGGCGACGAGATTGAAGCTATCCGCATCATCAGGACTTGCCTTTCGAGAACGAAGGACGAGTTGGGCGTGCCAGGACCGGCTGGCCTGCGAAGCCTATTGCATCGGATCGAAGCGGTCGGTCGGCGAGTAGCCGCTTTCTCCGCGGACGCGGTCGATTCCGGGAAGAACGAAACCACCGGAGATTTGCTTGGTCGCTGCACTGAGCTGGCGGCGATGGAATCCTTATGGCACAGTGCGGCGCCGGGGACGCTAGCGACCTGTCTGGTTCGAGGCCCGGCGGGAATCGGCAAGAGTTCCCTCCTCCGCGCGTTCGCCGCATCGATCACGGCCCGTGGAGCTCCCGTCCTGATCGTGAATTGCCAAGAAATCGCTCAAGGGATTCCCTTCGCTGCGGTCGCTGGTCTCATCACCGAACTAGCACGGGAATCCGCCCTAGGCGGTACTGATCCGATCTGGCTTGCCGAAGCGAGTCGCGTGAATCCAGGACTTCGCTCGAGCTATCCCGGTATCCCGGATCCTTCAGACGGGCCGCTCGAGTCATCGCGCGTTCGGCTCGCGGAAGCGGTATTCCACATGCTCGTGGCCGTGAGCGACGGTGACCCGATGCTAGTGGGATTCGACGACGCACAGAACATCGATCCGGTCAGTGCTGATGTTTTGCCCCACTCGGGATCCGCCAGCAACTTTCGGTATTCCCCGGCCACCAGCTCGTCGCCCAGGACGCCATGATAGACCTCGCGGAACCCCGCCCCGTAACACGCGTTGATGACCTGCTCGGGCGAATGGGGGTGAAAGTGTACCGCCGCCTCGACACTCAGGATGAGGATCGCATCACCAAGCTCCAACAGAGCGGTCGCGCGCTCCAGTTCGCCGCCGGCCGTGATGGCCTCATGGGGACACGCCGGGACGCACTCCCCGCACCGGATACACGCCTCGTCGACGATCCTGACGTTCGCCCCGTCTACCGCGACGGCCTGAGTCGGACAAACCCTGACGCAGGCCAGACAGGAGACACATTTGTCGGGATCGACAGAGAAATACACGTGTCAGCAACCCGCCGGCCGGAGAAGGAGGCACTTCATTGAAGAACGGAATCGGCAGAATCATGGGATTTGGACCACCCACTGTCAATGGGTCCCGGACCGCCGGACCTGCTTGCAGCACCGTGACTTATGGCCGCAGCGCGCCGTTCGGTTTGGAGCAAGAAGCCGGCTTGGGTGTATATTCCCGCAAGCAAAAGGCGAGCCTGCGGGACGGGGGCCGCCCCGCACTCATTCCCCAGAACGACCGCAAGAAACCACGCCATGGGAAACACATTCAAGACCGCAGCCCTGCTGGGACTATTGAGCGGCCTCCTGCTGTTCATCGGGGGCTCAATCGGGGGCCAGCAGGGCCTCGTCATAGCCTCTATCTTCGCCCTGGCCATGAACTTCGGGTCCTACTGGTTCTCGGACAAGATCGTCCTCAAGATGTACAAGGCGCAGGAGGTGGGGCCCGAGCAGCCACTCCACCAAATGGTTGAACGGCTCTCGCGGCGCGCGGGCCTCCCCACACCCAAGGTCTACGTCATACCGACTGAGGCGCCGAACGCCTTCGCGACCGGGCGAAACCCCGAGCACGCGGCGGTGGCGGCCACCGCCGGGATCATGCGGCTCCTGAGCCGGGAGGAGCTCGAAGGGGTGATCGCCCACGAGCTGGCCCACGTAAAAAATCGAGACATCCTGATCGCGTCTATCGCTGCGACGATCGCGGCAACTATCATGATGCTCGCCTCTATCGCCCGCTGGGGGATGATCTTTGGGGGCCGTGGGGGTGGCGGACGGGACGGGGGGAACGCCATCGCGCTGCTCGCCACCGCCATTGTCGCGCCACTGGCGGCAATGATCATCCAGGCGGCAATCTCCAGGTCCCGTGAGTTTGCCGCCGACAGGGGAGGCTCGGACATCGCCGGTGGCCCCGATGGCCTGGCCCAGGCACTTCGAAAGATCGAGGCGGCGGCGAAACGCCACCCGCTCCCCGCAAACCCCGCCACCGCGCACCTGTTCATCGTGAAGCCGTTTTCGGGCGCGGGGCTGATGTCGCTTTTTAGTACCCACCCGCCCACCGAGGAGCGGGTGGCGAGGCTGCTCGGAGGGTAGGGTCGCTGGCCCAGATGAACTGGAATGGCGCCCGGGCTACATCCTGGGCGCCTCTTTGTTGCGCAAGCGCCGCAGTACTGCGCCGATTTCGGCGCCGCGGCTGTTACTCCATTCCGCAAACGAAGCGAGATGATTGCGCCCCTTGAGCGGGCAATCGCTCAGTCAGGATGTCCGAACCCGCGGTGTTCAACTCGAAAAGGGTGGGGCTGGGCGGCATGACAAGGGCTCCGAATGTTTGGAGGCCCTGGCTTCTGCTTCCCCACTGGCCTGGAGCGGCGACGCGTACGAATTCAAATGCGCATTTCCAGGGGGAGGGCGGATGCGGGTTACCCGGCAACAGTTGTTCTGCGCCGTGACGGTGCGCAGAGGCTTCCCTGCCCGAGGGCAAAAAAAGGGGGAGCGGGCGAGACACCCGCGCCCCCCCCTTGAAAAGGTCCGGCTACTGTATGCGCTGCACCGCTACCTTGGCGACCGGGTCGTTCCAGCCGTGATCGTCGGGGAACAGATCTCCTACGCCGTGGATTCCTCGATGGGGCCTGACGACGCCTTGGGTGGGTGTCCGGTTGTTCTCCCCGTCGGGCGCCGCCGCCACCGGCCCGATGCCGCCGCACGGATCGACGATGCTGGTGAACAGCTCATCGTTGAGCTCGGTTCCCGAGTCATAGGAGCGGGCCGAGTACGTCCTCGGCTCCCACCCGACAGGCAGCCAGACGCCGGGGAGACCCGCGAAGCCGTCGTTCGTGCAGATCAGCATGACCGACAAGGACAGGAAGTTGGCCCTCCCAAGCGCGGCCACCTCGACCGAAAGGGTGTTGGGACCTGGGCCGCCTATCCGGTGAATGGGAGCGGCCGTGCCGACGACGTCGTGCACTCCCCGGGCGCCTGAAAACTCGCTTTCGGCAACTGAAGGGTCTCCGTTCTCCGCGATCAGGCGAACGCCTTCGGACGCCGCGTGCCCGACACGAAACAACCGCTGCCGCGCGACGTGTGTCGCGACCACACCGGGAGAGAAAGGCTGCGAGCTGGTCAGATTCTCGATGCTGACGCGATAGATCCGCTCCATCGGGATACGCCGGATCGCGATTTTGGCGGCTGGTCCGACCCAGCCGTGGTCGTCGGGGAAGAGGTCTCCGCCACCACGAATCCCGCGGTGCATTCTGACGACCTCATCCGGCGTGGCCGTCCGGTCGTTCAGGCCGTCCGCCGGGGCGGCCACCGGCCCGATGGCACCACAGGGATCGACGATGCTGGTGAACAATTCGTCGTTGAGCTCGGTGCCCGCATCGTACGCATGTCCGCGCCGCATGATCGTCCGGAATCCCTGCGGCAGCCGGACATTGTTCAAGCCCACGAACCCGTCGTTGGTGCAGATGAGCATGACCGCGAGCGACAGGTGCGTGGCGCCAGGGCTCGCGCCGATCTTGACGGTGAGCGAGCTCGGGCCGGGCCCGCCGACGCGATGGACCGGCGCCGCGGTGGCGACGACTTCGTGCACTCCGGGCGCTCCGCTCAGGTCCGCTTCGGCAACCGATGGGTCGCCATTCTCAGCGATGAGGCGAATGCCCTCGGACGCGGGGTCCCCGCGCTTGAACAGCGTGTGCCCCCTCGCGTGTGTTACGACGACACCCGGAGAAAACGGCTGGCCCGTCGTGAGGTTTTCGATCGTCACCTCGTACATGGTGACGGCGCCGGGGGGCGCGTGTGCGACGCCCCCACCCACCGAGAAGTCCGGCGTGGCGGTCGCATCCGGTTGCGTGATGTCGGAGCGCTCTGCGCAGCCCGCTAGGCCGAGCACCACGATCAGTGAAAGACTCGACAACCTCTTCATCATTTCCTCCTCAGGCGAATCGAATCGCCGGCGAGTGCCGACGTGCTCCGGCAACCTGGGCTCGCGACCCAGCGCTCGACAGAGGGGAGGAGGGAGTCTTAGAGGATTCTCACGGTTCTCTAATGAGTTGGCACGGCGGCACTAAGCGCGCGAATCGCGGTGGAGGCTACGGGATCAGCAGCACCTTGCCGGTCGTCTTGCGCCCCTTGAGAGCGCGGTGGGCCTCGCCGGCATGCGACAGCGGGAACTCGTGCTCGATCCGAAGCTCGAGCGAGCCATCGCGGACCCAGCCGAGCACTTCGTTCGCGCGCCCGAGCAGCTCGTCGCGCGACGCGATATACGCGAAGAGGCTGGGCCGCGTGACGAAGAGCGATCCCTTTGCGTTCAGGACGTTCAAGTCGAAAGGCGGCACCGGCCCGCTCGACTGGCCGAACAGCACCATCATGCCGCGCCGGCGCAGACAATTGAGGCTTTTGTTGAAAGTCGCGGCGCCGACGCTGTCGTACACAACGCTCACACCC
The DNA here is from genome assembly GCA_965249575.1 of Gemmatimonadales bacterium. Lineage (GTDB taxonomy): Bacteria > Gemmatimonadota > Gemmatimonadetes > Gemmatimonadales > GWC2-71-9. The sequence continues at coordinate 1,552,231 of OZ252244.1, forward strand.
TCTCCCCCCGTGAGCCGTTTGACCTCCGCCTCGAAGTCCTGATCGGTGTACCGGATGGTGTGATCCGCCCCGGCTGCGCGGGCCAGGGCCGCCTTTTCGTCGGTGGACACCGTTCCGATGACGGTCGCGCCACGGCGCTTGGCGATCTGGCAGAACAGCAGGCCGACACCGCCCGCGGCCGCGTGGATGAGACAGACGTCATTCGCATTGAGCGGGTGTGTCGAGACGGTGAGGTAATGCGCCGTCATGCCCTGGAGCATCGCGGCCGCCGCGTCTCGAGTGGAGAGACCATCGGGAATCCGGACCACGCGGTCGGCCGGCACGGCGTGCCGCTCCGCGTAGGCACCTCGAATCCCCGTATAGACCACGCGGTCGCCGGGAGCCACTCCCAATACATCAGGCCCCACGGCCATCACCGTGCCCGCGCCCTCAAGCCCCAGAGTAAATGGCGTGTCGGCCCGGTAAAGCCCGGAGCGGAAGTAGATGTCGATGAAATTGACGCCGATCGATTCCAACTCGACCACGACGTGACCCGGTGAGGCGTCTGGATCGGGGACATCGTCGACGCGCATGGCGTCGATCCCGCCCGGTGAGTGTACCCTGACGGCTTTCAAGCGCGGCGCGCGACCCGCTCGATCATCGCGAGAGCGAGTCCTCCATCGCCCGCCGGGCCTCGGCGGCATCCGTCACTCCGATGGCACCCCGCACGACCCCCGCTCCTGGCAGGGCGGACGCGCCTATCGCACTGTCTCGTTGCTGCTGTGTGACCGGGTCGCCAGCGCTCGTGTCGGCCGATTCCGACGAGCACGCTACCGCCGCGAGGAGTGCGATACATTGGACGATTCGCATGGTTCACCTCCGAGCACACCAAGATAAGGATTAGGGTCCCGACCCTACCGCTCCCGCCGTTGCTTACGAATCTGGTTCATATGACTTCCCCGAAGGGCGTGGACCCGGGTCGCTCAGGGCTGGGCGAACCCGCCTACCCAGATGGGGCTCGACCAGGCAACCCCGTCGTCGAGCTGAGTGACCCGCACGTAGTAATTGTCTCCTGGTAACGGCTCAGCCGAATCGACGAACTCGAACTCGCGCTCCAGGGACGCGTTTTCCCGAATGCGGCGCAAGGACACCGTATCGCGGAACGGATCGTCGGGGAACACGCGGGACACGGTACCGCTCTCCAGATCCCGAAGCGCGAACGACGCCCGTCCCGGCAGGCTGATGAGGTGCCGGGGCTCGGCGTAGGCGATCCGAGCGTAGAACGCACGGACAGCTTCCGGTGCCGCGTGCATTGTCAACTCGAGCGTCGCATCGGGGCGCACGTCCTTCAGCTCGAGGATGATCGATTTCTCCGAGCCACGCGTCATGACGACGAAATCGAGCACTGAGCGATCGTCCTCCCGCACCGTGACCGACTGCAGCACCCGATTTTGAATCGACGGCGTCGAAAACGATCCTAGCTCGGCGCCCCGCAGCCGGAGGCTCCCCTCCCACCGGCGCCATCCGCGCGGCACGTCGAACACTCGCGGATCGGAGTCCGACCAAAAAACCACTTCGAACCGATCGGATGACCCCGCCGGCGCCGTCAGGAGATCGCGAGTCTCAAGGTCCTGTCCGTTCTTCACGAGCGTGATCTTGTCTATGGGGGCCGTACCGATCACCCTGCCAGCCACACGACGGGTGGAGTCGAACTCCGCCCGCGTCCCCATGGGCGACCCGTTGAGATTGACGTCGAGGATCATTCGCTGTCCCGTCGTGCCGTAGGTCCTACGGCCGCGGAGCGCGTCAAAGATGGCGTCTGAGGTCTTTTCCGGTGCCAGCACCGCCGCCAAGCCGCTCCGCTGCGTATAACCGTACAAGAAGGGCGCGGAGTAGCCAGGATGGCTGAAGTGATCATCCGACGCGGCGATGAACCCCACGCCACGACCCAACCCGAGATACCGCCGTCCGTACCATTCGAAGTTACCGTGGCCCGACATCACCTCCACCAGCCGCTCCATCTCCGAGTGGCTCGCCCGCCAGTCCCCGGGCTGATGCGCGTGCGGGATGATCAGCACGTCGTCGAGTTCGTTTTCTTCGGCCAGGCGTCGATAGAGCTCTGACTGAACGGGAGCCGTCTGCAGGGGCACGCGATCCCGGCCGTCGGGGGTTCGGAACAAGACGTTGTGATGTCCCCCGCGGCGCCGGTTGACGGTCCACTCGTACCCCAGGAACGCGATGAACTCGCCCTCCGCGTGGTAGCGCCGGACGTTCTCCCGCAACGTTTCCCACTCGCGGTCGTCCAGCCACACGTCGTGCTCCGAGTGGGTGATGAAATCGAGCCGCGATTCGTCCCGGCCGAATCGGTAGTATCCGTCCGGCGTCCCCAGCCCCTCGGCAAATCCGGAATGGCCGTGGGTATCGCCCCAGTAGACGTGCCACGCCGGGTCGGTGCGAACCCAGACGGGGTTGCTCTGGCCGGTAACGGCACCGTCCGGTGATCGGAACGTGAACCGATAGACGCCCGGGTCGTCGAGCCGGATGCCTTCGATGGCCGTAATGGCGGAGTCACCGCTTGGAATCGTTCGAAACGCCTCGCCGTTGAGTCGGACCTCGTAGGCTGGAATCGGACCGCTGGCCTTGTTGAGGTACCGGTCCTCGCTCCGCACCGACAGTGTGAAGGGAAGGCCCGCGTCTACGGTCGAAGGCGCGAAGCCGTGTACGGCGAAGACGCTCTGCCCCGCAACTTGGTACGTTTGTAGCGGCAGGGTGACGAAATTGTCCGAGCCGTCGAAGTCGACGTAGAGGGGCAGCGGCACCGCATCATTGCTGTAGTCCTGGATCCGCACGCCCTTCGAGCCGCTAGTCGTATCACCGTAGGTGATGGCTATGGTGTCTCCCCCAACCAGCGGACTCCCAACCACACGAAACACCGGCGGCATCGTCCCCACCTCGGCCCGGCCATGCAATCCGTACCACATCAGGGTGTCAGGCTCCAGGGACGTACCGCCGCGCGAAATGTCGACGGACACGTATCCCTCTCCGTCCGGGCGGTGCGTCTGAAAGTTGGTCCCGTCAGGAAACGGGTAGCTCTGAAAATGGCGGCCGACGAGCAACCCACCACCGGGTTGGATGGGAATGTCACCGACGACGTAGGTGAGGTGTATGGTCTGATGGCTCCCCGCGACGCACGGTGACGCGGCGTCGCTGGAGAGCGTGCCAAACGCCGACGGAGGGTTCTCGTCCCGGATGCGCAGCTCGTTGATGAGCATGTCAACCGTGGCCAACACGCGTGCGCCGACGGAATCGACATCGGGATTCAAGACCCCCGCCACGATGGCCGGCAGATCGGGATTCAATGGAGCACCCGTCATCGACAGCGCGTTGGACCACTCCCACATGAGCCGCACACGCTCCTCGACGTTTTCCTGCGACGTGAGTTCCTGTGCCCATTCGGCCTTGAGTCGGTCCACCCCCACGCGCACGGGCGGCGACAAGTAGTCCGCGGCTCGCCCACCCGTCGACTCGCAGCCGGCCATGGCAACGCACGCTAGCAACGCGACCGGCGTGCGCACGCCGAGTCCTCTAGCCACCATCACGAAACCTCCAATACGCGCTGTAGGGTCCACACAACGCCGACGAGCGCGATCCCGAGGGACGCGGGAACAACGAAGCCGATTCGATACCACTCCCGAGACCGGAACCAGGCGGTGCCGAGCAGCGCGAACGTGATCACCGCTACCTGGCCTCCCTCGACACCGAGATTGAATCCCGCCAGTGCGGGGACCGTCTGGGCCGCTGGAAGCCGGAGCTCACGCAGCACGTCCGCGAACCCGAGGCCGTGCAGGAGTCCGAAGCCGAACACGACCGCCGGCCGCCAGGCTCGGAGCCGGGAAGTCATGAGATTCTCCGCCGCAATGACAGCAATCGACAACGCGATGAGGGGCTCGACGACCGAGCCGGGAAGAGAGACCACGCCGTACACCGCAAGAACGAGAGTGACGGAGTGCGCGACCGTGAAGGCGCTGACTTGCCATAGCAGCGGCTTGAGCCGGGTGCTGAGCAGGAAGAGCCCCAACACGAACAGGATGTGATCGAGTCCTCGCGGCAGGATGTGTTCGAACCCAAGCGAGGCGTAGTGCATGAGAATACCGGCGGAAGACGGCCCACCCCCCTCATCGCTACTCGAGCCGGCGGCCATTGGCACCGGTAGGCTGGCCAGCCCCGGGCCGACGAGTTGGGTAGCCACAACCGAATCGTCCCTGGCGGCGGTTATCAGGACCGGTCCGATTTGGTAAGGGAAAGCGGTGATCACGTGTCGCGCACCGGCTGGCGCCCGGCCTCGGATCACCACGGGCGGCGCCCGCTCCGGAGCCGTTGACAGGCCGTCCCGCCGAATCCACCGCTCGTCGGGGAAGGCTACCGAGAGCCGCTGCGCGGCGGCGCCATCGACCCGAATGTCGAGTCGGTCGATGAAATGCTCACGTGCATGCGCGACTAGCCTCCGCAGCTCACCGTCCGACATGGAGCGAAGGCGCACCCAGTCGTCGAGCGACAGATGCGCTGGCTCGGCTTCCAGTACATAGGCGGCGACGTGAAACGATACCGTGATCTCGAAGGGGCCGTCATCGTGGAATACCAGTCCCGCGACGGCGTACTCCAGATCGTGCCCAGTCGCACCTGCAAGCCCGGTTCTCGGTAAGGCGAGCGCCACAGCCAACAGCACGACGATGCAGCCGAACCTCATGGCACTCCCCGGATTGGGTGCTTCGCGATCAGCTCAGTCCGAACTCTCGAATCTTGCGATACAGCGTTCGCTCGCCGATGCCCAGACGCTCCGCCGCCCGGCGCCGATTGCCGTTCGTCTCATCGAGCGCCGCCTCGATCGCCGCTCGCTCCACGTCGGACATCGTCATGCCGCTGCGATACACCACCGGCCGTTCGGATTCCCGTACCGGCTCGGTTTCGGGCTCGCTGCCCTCAGTCCAACTTTCGGGCGGGATCTCCTCGAACTCGGGCGACTCAGCCTCGCGCCCGACATCGATCACCTCGATGGGCCCTGCGCCCCCGTCCATCCTTCGGCGCAGCTCTTCGAATTGCAGTTTGAGCTCGACCAGGCTTCGGAAGATGAATTCGAGCTCGTGCCCCTGCATCTGCCCCGCTGCGCCCGACACGCGGACCGGAAGGAGCCGGGTTCCGCCCTGCCGGACGTCGAGCGGAATGTCCTCGGACGAGACCTTGCGGCCCGGAGCCAAGACCACCATCGACTCGATGAGGTTTCGCAGCTGCCGGACGTTCCCCGGCCAGTGTGCGTTGACGAGGAGTTGGATGGCGCCCTTCGTGATGCCCGGAAACGGTAGGTTGTGCCGCTCGCTGATTTCCTTCGTGAACCGCCGGATGAGTATGGGGATATCGGACTTTCGTTCCCGTAAAGGCGGCAGGTAGATGGTCAGCACGTTGAGCCGGTAGAACAGATCGTCGCGAAAATGGCCGAGCGCTACCTGTTCCTTCAACGCGCGATTGGTGGCCGCGATGACCCGTACGTCCACCCTGATGGGTTTGGTCCCGCCCACGCGGAAGAACGCCTGATTCTCGAGAACTCTCAGGAGCTTGACCTGCGTGGCCCGCGGCATCTCGCCGACTTCATCGAGAAAGATCGTGCCACCGTCCGCGAGCTCGAAGCGGCCCAACCGGCGTTCGGCGGCTCCCGTGAAGGCACCCTTCTCGTGCCCGAAAAGCTCCGACTCGAGCAGCGACTCCGGCAACGCGGCGCAGTTTACGGCGATGAAGGACTTCTCCCGCCGTGGTGAGAGCTGGTGGATGCCTTGGGCGACGAGCTCCTTCCCCGTGCCGGACTCTCCCGAGATGAGCACGGTGCTCGACACTGGGGCCATCTGCCCTATGCGGACGAGGACTTCCTGAATCGCCGCGCTCTCGCCCACGATGCCCGTCCGCTCCTGCATGCGGCGTCGCTCGATGAGCCGGCCGGCGGTCGCGATCACCTCGGATGGATCGCTGGGCTTGACCACCCAGGCCGTGAGCCCGAGCTGTCGCGCCTTGAGGGTGGGATCGCTCTCGGTCGGCTCGAGCAGCCCGAGCACCGATATCGATCGGTCCCGCGCCATGGAAATCAGCTCAGCGGCGGGGCGCTCGTGTACCGAACCCGTGAGCACGACCACGTCTGGGTTGAAGCGCTTCAGCGCCGCGCCCACGTTGTCGAGCGACGACACCATTTCCGTGACAAAGCTGGCCTCCTCGAACGCCGCGTTGATCCGCACCGCGGCCTCGAGGTCGTCCATCGTGACGAGGGCACTATCGGTCATCCGTGGTCCGTTGGCTGCCGGGTGAGGAGCTGCACCGCGTGCTCCAAGATAGGGGCGAGCACGGACAGCCCGTCCCGCACGCCGGTCGGACTGCCCGGCAGGTTGACGATGAGCGCCGCGCCGCGCGTGCCTGCCACACCTCGCGAGAGGGCGCTGCGGGGTGTCTTCGCCAGACCGGCCGCCCGGATCGCTTCGGCGATGCCCGGCGCTTCGCGTTCCAGCACCGCGAGCGTGGCCTCAGGTGTAACGTCTCGGCCGCCGAGGCCCGTGCCTCCCGTGGTCACCAGAACATCGGCGACATCCTCGTCTGCCCAGCGAGTCAAGACACCCGCGATGAGATCGGTCTCGTCTGGGACGACCTCGCGGGCCGCCACATCGTACCCGAGATCCCGGGACCACGCAGCGATGGCCGCGCCTGAAGTGTCGTCACGCCGCCCGGCAGCGCCCAGGTCCGACACCGTGAGAATGCCGACACGAATCGGAGGACTCAACGCTCGATCCCGTTATCCGGGTCCCGCTGTCCCGCGAGTGTAGAAGGGCAGTTTGACCACGTCAGCCGGAACTCGTTTCCCCCGGTAGCCGATCTCGATACGCGTTCCGGGAGCAGTCGAATGTGTAGGGAGGTAAGTCGTCCCGATGGCCTGTTTCAGTGTCGGGCTGAAGCCTCCGCTCCGCACCACGTCCACCGCGCGCCCGCCCAAAAAGACTTCGTACCCCTGGCGCGGTATTGCGCCCCGCTCCGGACACGTGAACCCAACGAGCCGCCTGCCAGGGCCTTTTGGCTTGAGCGCCTCGAGGGCCGCGCGCCCAACGAATGGCGCCCCCTTGGTCAGCTTCACAATCCAGCCCAGGCCCGCCTCGTACGGGGTGACCGTCTCGTCCATATCGTTACCATAGAGCCGCATACCGGCCTCCAGGCGGAGAGAGTCTCGAGCCCCGAGCCCGATCGGCGCCGCGCGCCCATGACCCACCAGCGCGTGCCACATGACTTCAGCGTGCGCTATCCGGAAGTACAACTCGAAGCCGTCTTCACCGGTGTAGCCCGTCCTGGAGACGAAGCACTCGACGCCGGCCACCTGCCCCGTCGCGAAGTGGTAATACGGGATCTCGGCCAGAACCACGCGAGTGAGCGACTGCACCAGCGCCTCGCTCATCGGGCCTTGCACGGCGAGGAGCGCGTCGTCGTCGGTGATGTTTCGCACTCGGATGTTGGCCGACCCCTTGCGCGTGACGATGTGTTTCCAATCCTTCTCGGTGTTGGCGGCGTTCACGACCATCATGATGCGGTCGTCGAAGCGATAGACCAGACAATCGTCGAGAAAGGTGCCCTCGGGGGTGAGCATGGCGGAATACTGGGCCTGCCCCTCGGACAGCGCTCCCACATCGTTGCACGTGATGCGATTGACGAACGCGTTCCGGTCGGGCCCGCTGATCTCGAACTCGCCCATGTGGGACACGTCGAACACCCCCACGGCGGTTCGGACGATCTCGTGCTCCCGCGTAATACCGGTCGGGTACTGCACCGGCATCTCGTATCCGGCAAACGGCACGAGTTTTCCATCTGCGGCTACGTGCAGGTCGTAAAACGGCGTTCGCTTCAATGCTCGCCCGTCCATGATGTGTTGCTCACCCCATCAGTGTGGCCATCAAGGCCTTTTGTACGTGCAGCCGGTTTTCCGCCTGATCCAGCACCCGGGACCAAGGTCCCTCGATGACCTCATCGGCGACCTCCTCGCCACGGTGCGCCGGCAGACAATGCAGAAAGATGGCGCCGGCCGCCGCGGTCTTCATGAGATCGTCATTGACGAAGTAGCCGGCGAACGCCCGCCGACGAGCTTCGACTTCCTGCTCCTGACCCATTGATGCCCACACATCGGTATTGATGACGTGAGCCCCTTCGACCACTTCTTGTGGATCGCGGCTCACGCGAACGACCGTGCGCGCTCCCGCCCGATCGAGCATTTCGGGATCGGGATCGTACCCCTTGGGACAGGCGATCCGGAGCTCGAACCCCAAGACGCCCGCTGCGTTCAACCAGGAGTTCGCCATGTTGTTGCCATCGCCCACCCAGGCGATGGTCTTGCCTTCCCAGCCGCCGAGCGACTCCCGAATCGTGAGCAGGTCGGCGAGAACCTGACACGGATGGAGTAGGTCCGTCAGCCCGTTGATGACGGGCACCGCTGCCCACCGTGCCAGCTCGACGACCTCCGCATGGCTGAACGTGCGGATCATGATGCCGTCCACGTAGCGCGACAAAACTCGCGCTGTATCCTTGATCGGCTCCCCCCGCCCGAGCTGGATGTCCCGCGACGAGAGAAACAGGGCGTGCCCGCCAAGTTGATAGCAGCCGACCTCGAACGACACCCGGGTCCTGGTACTGCTCTTGGCAAACACCATGGCGAGCGTCTTTCCACCAAGCGGCTCGCGCGCATAGCGACCCGCTTTCATTCGACCCGCAAGCTCAAGCAAATCAGCAACTTCCAATGCAGATAGATCAGCGAGGCTCAGAAAATCGCGCTTCGTCATGCAGCACCCTTAATATGTCAAAATGACAGGCCGATGGCGGGATTCTACTTGGACGGTACTCGTAAGTAAAGCGGGCTATCGGGTGTAAAAGGATGATCCAGGGCTTTGGATGGGACTGGGCCACCGGCCCCCGGTCGGGGCCCGAGAATCACAGAATGTATTTCCGGAGATCCTCGTCCTCGACGATCTTCATGAGCCGCTCGTTTACCGTCGGTCCGTCGAACACGAAGAGCTTTTCAGGCAGCCCCGGAAGCTCGAAGAGCAAATCCTCGAGCAGGGTCGTCATGACGGTATGCAGCCGCCGCGCGCCGATATTCTCGAGGCGGTCGTTGACGAGGGAGGCGATGCGAGCGATCTCCTCGACGCCGTCCAAGGTGAACTCCAGCGTCACGCCCTCGGCCGCGCAGAGGGCCTGGTACTGCTTCGTGAGCGCGTTCTCCGGCTCCTGCATGATCCGCACGAAGTCCTGTTGGGTGAGGGGCGATAGCTCCACGCGGATGGGGAAACGCCCTTGAAGCTCCGGGATGAGGTCCGACGGCTTCGAGACATGGAACGCGCCAGCGGCGACGAACAGAATGTGGTCCGTCCGAACGTAGCCGTATCGCGTCTGGACGGTTGAGCCTTCGACGATTGGCAGCAGATCGCGCTGCACGCCCTCCCGCGATACGTCGGGCCCGGCCCCCCCGCGCTCGCCCGAGATTTTGTCCAGCTCATCGATGAATATCAGGCCGTGATTCTCCACCCGATCGAGAGCCTCGTTCACAACGTCATCCATGTCGACGAGTTTCTTCAACTCCTCTTCGACGAGTATGCGGCGCGCTTCACTGAGCCGAACCACCCGTCGTTTCTTACGTTTGGGCAGCATGTCTTGGAGCATTTCCGTGAAATTGATGTCGGTCCCTTCCATGCCTAGGGGCGGCTGCATGAACTCGAGCGCGGGGAAGTTCTGCTGAGTGATGTCGATCTCTACCTCGCGGTCCTCGAGCTTTCCATCACGTAACAACCCCCTGAGTTTTTGACGAGTTCGCCCATGCCGTTCCGCATCGGCGGCGGCTTCGGTGCTACCCCCGGGCTGTGGCCGCGCCTCGCCTTCAGCGGACACCACGAAATCGGGACCCTCCTTGGACTCAGGCTGCGCCCCCTCGCTGCCCTTCGTCACCATGTCTGGAAGGGAAGGCGTAGGCGGGAGCAACAGATCCAGCAGTCTCTCTTCGGCACGCTGTTCGGCGACCGGGTACACCTCTTCCTCGCGCTCGTCACGAACCATGTTGATCGCGGCGTCGACGAGCTCCCGTACCATGGATTCCACATCGCGCCCTACGTAGCCCACTTCGGTGAACTTCGATGCCTCGACCTTGATGAACGGCGCGCCTGCGAGCCGCGCGAGGCGCCGGGCGATTTCCGTCTTGCCGACGCCGGTGGGGCCGATCATGATGATGTTGTTCGGTAGGATTTCGTCCCGAATCTCCTCGGGTGCCTGAGCGCGGCGCCAACGGTTGCGGACGGCAATGGCTACGGCCTTCTTCGCCGCCTCCTGTCCAACGATGTAACGGTCGAGTTCCGCGACGATCTGACGTGGCGGAAGCTCCTCGAGCCAGGGGGCCGGCGCGGGCGTATCCGGCCCGGTCGGGGTGGGAGCGGGCTTGTGTCCTGCGGGAAGCGTCATGTCTCAGTCGTCTCGGCGCTACGGCCCTACAGCTCCAGCACCGTCAGGTTGTGGTTAGTGAAAACACAGATCTCGGCGGCGATACCCAGGCTTCGCTCGACGATGTCTCGCGCCGACAGCTCGGAGTTCACCCTGAGCGCACGGGCGGCCGCGAGCGCGTAATTCCCTCCGCTCCCGATCGCGACGATTCCGTCGTCAGGCTCTATCAACTCGCCGCTCCCGCTGATCACAAAGCCGTGCTCCTGGTTGGCGACGGCGAGCAGTGCCTCGAGCCGCCGCAAGACGCGGTCGCTGCGCCAGTCCTTGGCCAGCTCGACCGCCGCGCGGCTCAGATTCCCTGGATACCGCTCGACTTTTTCCTCGAATTTCTCGAAGAGCGTAAGGGCGTCGGCGGCCGCGCCAGCGAACCCAGCGAGCACGGTTTTCGACGCAAGCGCTCGAACCTTGGTTGCGTGCGACTTCATGATCGTCTCGCCCACGCTCACCTGGCCGTCACCGCCCATCGCAACCTTGCCATCCTTGCGCACCGCCAGAATCGTCGTGGAGTGGACCTGGTGCCTCACGCTCGCGCCTCCAATCGGTCGCGTCATGCCCTGGGATGAGCCTGTTGATACACCTTCTTGAGCCGCTTCACGCTCGTGTGCGTATACACTTGCGTCGTGCTGAGCGATGCGTGGCCCAAAAGCTCCTGAACTGCCCGTAGGTCTGCACCGGCGTCGAGCATGTGGGTCGCGAAGCTATGGCGCAAGCTGTGAACGCTGAGGGTCCCACCGGGCTCCACAAGACGCAGGAGCCGCTGCACGACGTACTGAATGCCTCTCGGCGACAGACGGTGGGCCCGGGCCGTCAGGAACACCGCTTTTCGGTCCACACCACGCGCAGCGCTTCCCGCTAGGAGCTCCTCACGAACGACGTGGTAGCGGCGGAGGGCGCGCGTCGCGTGGTCTCCAATCGGCAGAATGCGTTCCTTTCGTCCCTTGCCGAGGACCTTCACTTGTTCGGACACCAGATCAACGTCGCCCAAGTTGAGCCCCGCCAATTCGCTCAGCCGCATGCCTGTTGAATAAAATAGCTCGACGAGCGCTAGGTCCCGTAGTGCTCGGAAGGTTCCGCTCGTGGCCATCTGCTCCGCCAGTTGAAACAAGAGCTCGACCTGCTGCGTGTCGAGGAACCCCGGGAGCCCGCGTGGGGCCTTCGGCGTGCGCACACTCGCTGCGGGATTCACGCTCAGGTCGTACCGCGCACACAGGAATCGGTAGAAACTCCGGACGGCCGACACCGCCCGCCCCACCGATCGCTTCCCAAGTCCCCCGCGCGCCAGGTCACCCATGAAGCCCCTGAGCGCCGCCCGATCGACCTTGGACCAACGCCAGCTCTTGGGACTCCCAAAGTGGCCGTCGCAGTACGCCTGAAACGCCGCGAGGTCCCGCCCATACGCCTTCACGGTGTGGGGTGAGTCGTTGCGCTCGTTCGTCAAGAAAGACAGAAACTCCATGACCTCCGGTCGCAATCGCCCTAGACCGCCCCCATTCGCGCGAGTGTTCATGATGTCGGGACGGCCGAGGCCTCGGGCGCGAACTCTCGCATGGCGCCGAGGGCCCGCTCGGCAAGCAACTCCCGTTTGCGCCGCTTGTCGCGGACCCTTTCGGACAGCTCGGGCAGCAAGCCGAAGTTCGCATTCATGGGCTGGAAGTGTCCTGGGTCGGCCTCGTGCACGTACCGCAGCAGCCCCCCGAGCATGGTTTCGGGAGGAGGCGCTAGTGGAGCGGCTCCGTACATCAGCCGGCTCAGATTCAGACCTGCCAAGAGCCCAGTTGCCAGCGACTCGGTGTACCCCTCCACGCCCACGAGCTGGCCGGCGAATAGGAGCTGCGGGTCATCGGGAACCGAGAGGTGCGTGGTCAGTGCGGCGGGGGCATTGACATAGGTATTTCGGTGAACGCACCCGAAGCGGAAGAACTCAGCGCTGGCGAGCCCCGGAATCGAGGTGAACACGCGCTTCTGTTCCGCGATCCGCAGGCGTGTTTGAAAGCCGACGAGGTTCCACATTTGCCCCGCGCGGTCCTCCTGGCGTAGCTGCACGACTGCGTGTGGTTCCCTTCCGGTTCGCGGGTCCGGAAGGCCGACAGGCTTGAGCGGTCCGAAGCGGAGCGTTTCGCGGCCTCGCCGTGCCATCTCCTCGACGGGCAGGCAACCCTCGAAGTACGGGACCTCGTCGAAATCGTGTGCCGTGTGCTGGTCTCCCGATATCAGCGCGTCGACAAACGCCTCGTATTCCGGCATCGTCAAGGGGGCGTTCAGGTAATCGTCTCCGTCTCCCTTTCCATAGCGGGATAGCCGATACAGCTTCCCGATCTCGAGGGAGTCGCGGCTGACGATGGGCGCGATCGCGTCGTAGAAGGCCAGCGATTTCACGCCGAGCCGCGCAGCAATGGCCCGGGCCAGGCGGTCGGACGTGAGTGGCCCGGTGGCCACGATACCGGGTGACGGCAGTTCCGTGACCTCTTCGCGGACCAGCTCGATCCGCGGATGGGCCACGATGCGCCGAGTGACCTCGGCCGCGAAGAGGTTTCGGTCGACGGCAAGCGCCGATCCCCCCGGAACGCGGACCCCATTGGCAACGTCCAACAGGAGGCTGCCAAGCTCCCGGAGCTCGGCCTTGAGCAGCCCGTGTGCATTCGCAAGGTCAGTCGACTTGAAGGTGTTGGAACAGACGATCTCAGCGAGGGAGTCCGTTTGGTGTGCTGGAGTCCGTACAAGCGGACGCATCTCATGCAGGGCTACCCGAACGCCGCGATTGGCCAGCGCCCACGCCGCCTCGCAACCGGCGAGGCCGCCTCCGACGACCGTGGCGATCACGTTCCCGCCGTCGCCGCGGCCTCCTCCGCAACGTCGTATTCCGTCTCGCACCAAAGGCACCGGCGGTAATCGCCCCGCGCCTTGGTGAACCGCTTCTCGACACCAATCTTACGGCAATCCCGGCACGCCTCGGGAAGCGGCCGGTGCCACGTCGAGAAATCGCAGTCGGGATAGGTCGAGCAGCCGAAGAAGACCCGCCCACCCTTCCGCGTGCGACGCTCCGCGAGGTCGCCATCCTTGCATTTCGGGCACTTCACACCGAGCGGAATGGGACGCGTGTGCTTGCATTTTGGATAGGCAGTGCAGGCCAGGAACTCACCGTACCGACCGGTCTTGACGACCATGGGCGATTTACACTCTCGGCACTTCTCTTTCGTCGGCCGATCGGGGACTTTGTCCCGCTTGAGTGGCTTGGTGTACTTGCATTCGGGATACGTCGTGCACGCGATGAAAGGACCGAACCGCCCGCTCCGAACGCCCAGCTTTCCTCCGCACTTTGGACAGGCCTGTTGCTCGAGGTCGCCGACATCGTGCGCTTCGCGAATCATCGCATCGGTATCGATGCTGTCCAGCGCTTTGGAGAATGGGCCGTAGAAGTCCTCGAGCACCCGCTGCCAGCCCAACTCGCCCTCTTCGACCTTGTCGAGCTCACTTTCCATCCCGGAAGTGAACTCCACGTTGAAGATGTCCGGGAAGCGACTCACCATGACCTTCGCGACTGTCTCCCCGAGGGATGTCGGGAAGAAGCGCCGCTCCTTGAGCTCCACGTAGTGACGGGCCCGCAGGGTCGAGACGATGGAGCTGTAGGTGCTTGGGCGGCCGATGCCCAGGCGTTCCAGCTCTTTCACCAAGCTCGCCTCGCTGAACCGTGGGGGTGGTTCGGTGAAGTGCTGGCTGGGTTCGATCTTCGATACTTTGACCTCCGCGCCGACCTCGAGCGCCGGGACCGGAGGCAAATCGTCGAGCGTCTTTCCCTCCCCCGCCTCCCGGGCCTCCGCGTACAGCACGTGGTATCCATCGAACACTACAATCGACCCGGTGGCCCGGAACAAGTGTTTCCCCAGTTTGAAGTCCACCGCTGTCGTATCGTAGACCGCCGGCGCCATCTGCGACGCAACGAATCGCTGCCAGATGAGCTGGTAGAGCTTGAACTGGTCTGCCGTCAAGACCTTCTTCAACTCCTGCGGCCGCCGCGTTACGTCAGCCGGGCGGACGGCTTCGTGCGCGTCTTGGGTGCGCACGCCCTTCTTGGCCGTGTAAACGTTCGGCTTCTCGGGCAGGTAGGCCTTCTGGTACTGCTTGCGAATCAATTCCCGGACTGCCTCGATCGCCGTGGGCGCCACCCGTGTCGAGTCGGTACGCATGTAGGTGATCAACCCCACGGCCCCTTCCTCCCCCAACTCGATCCCCTCGTAGAGGTCCTGCGCCGCCCGCATCGTGCGGCGAGAGGAGAACCCCAGGAGCTTGGCGGCCTCCTGCTGCAGCGTGCTGGTGGTAAAGGGCGCCCGCGGCCGCTTGCGCCGCTGCTTGCGCGTAACGTCGGATACGATGAACGGTTTGCCCTTGACGGCCTTCACGACGGCCTTGGCGTCGCGCTCGTTGTGCAACTCCGGCTTCTTGCCATCGATCTTGTGCAGCTTCGCGACGAACTCGGTTTTCTCGGCCTCGCATTGAGCCTCTATCGTCCAGTACTCCTGAGGCTTGAAGGCACGGACGTCCGCCTCGCGCTCCACGATCAGGCGGAGTGCGACCGTCTGAACCCGGCCAGCGGATAGCCCGGTCTTGACCGATTTCCACAGTAACGGGCTCGCCTTGTATCCAACGAGGCGATCCAGAATGCGGCGGGCCTGCTGGGCCTCGACCTTGCGATCGTCGATGCTGCCCGGATTGGACATGGCCAGTTGGACGCCGTCCTTGGTTATCTCACGTAACAGGACCCGGCGCATCCGCTCGCCGTTGCCGACATACTGAGCCACGTGCCACGCGATGGCCTCGCCCTCCCGATCGGGGTCAGTCGCGAGGAACACCTCCGAGGAGGTTTTGGCGGCGCGTTTGAGCTCTCCAAGCGCCTTGCCCTTGCCGCGAATCGTTATGTACTTCGGGGCGAATCCCTTTTCGATGTCCACGCCAAGCTCCCGCTGGGGCAGATCCCGCACGTGCCCCACCGTCGCCTTGACGGTGTAACCCGCCCCCAGGTATCGCCCGATGGTCCTCGCCTTCGCGGGCGATTCCACTACGACCAACGCATTCCTCCGCTTCGCCATCATACTCCTTTACTCGCCAGACCCGATCGCCGAATCGGGTCGAGTTCCTTCATTTACTGTATATGCCTGGTGGCCGCCGTCTCGCTGCCACTCCACACTCAACGATCGGTCAACGGGGCCTACCACGCATAACGCCCCTGGGTTCCCGGTTCCCAGCCTGCACCACCGTGTGCGACACCCATAAATGATTGTAACACAACATCTTATGGCGCCTCAAACGCGGCTGGGACTCCCCTCCGGGGGCGCGCATTATTACCACCCCGCTTGGGATCGCGCAAGCCGGACCACGTCGCCAGCCACTTCAGCGGCGGTGCGCCCAGCCGTTCCGACGGTACCGTGGCACCGCCGATAGAACGGCTCTCGAATGCGCAGCAACGCCTTCATCCGCTCTAACGGCTCGTCCAGCAGCAGCGGCCGATTGGCCTCAGCCGCGGTCCTCTCCACCGCGGTAACCGGATCTGTTTCCAGGAAGATGGCGAACGTCGAGCGAAGCGCACGCTCGAGGTTGTCGCGGTGGGCCGCCCACCCGCCGCCAGGCGCGACCACGCCAGGGTCACGCTCGACGGCGCGCTCAACCTCGCCGCTTTCCCATTCCCGAAACGCGGCCTCTCCCCGGCGGTCGAATATCTCCACTATTGGCATCCCCGCCCGGCGCTCAACCTCCGCATCGATATCGACGAACGGACACCCGAGCGCGTGCGCCGCCAGGCGCCCGACGGTGGTCTTGCCGGAGCCGGGCAGACCGATGAGGAGAACGTGCCGTTTCACTCCGGGTTCGTGACCGAATCCCAGCGTCGCCGAACTCGCTCCATGTAGGCCTCAAAGCTCCCCCGCATGTCGGCGGCGGAGTCCCCTCCGAATTTCTCGGTCATGGCCTGTGCCAGGATGATCGCGACCATTCCTTCGGCGATCACCCCCATTGCCGGCACCGCCGTCACGTCGGACCGCTCTGCCTGCGCCTTCGCCGGCTGCCCGGTCGTGAGGTCGATCGTGGCCAGCGGGCGCATCAACGTGGAGATCGGCTTCATCGCTACACGCACAACCAAGGGCTCTCCCGTGGTCATCCCTCCCTCGAGGCCCCCCGCCCGGTTCGTGCTTCTCGCCACCGGACTCCCGTCAGCCGATTCGGCGCGCGTGATCTCGTCATGGATCGCTGACCCCGGCCTCCGGGCCGCTTCAAATCCCAACCCAATCTCCACGCCCTTTACCGCCGGGATGGAGTGCAGCGCGCCCGCCAACCTCCCGTCGAGTTTTCGATCCCACGATACGTGGGAACCAAGTCCAACAGGCACCCCACGCGCCACGACCTCGACGATTCCCCCCAGGGTGTCGCCGGCCTTCTTTGCCCGATCGATACTCGCGACCATGGCCTTCGTCGCTTCGGGGTCGAGGCAGCGTACGGGAGAATCATCGGACTGCTGATTAAGGGGAGCGGGAAGCGGATCGGGGCGCGTGGCCCGGTGTTCACCGAGCTCCACGACGTGACTCCCTATCTCCATGTCGAATTCCTCGAGCAGCCTGCGGCATACCGCAGCGCACGCCACGCGGGCGGCCGTCTCCCGGGCGCTTGCCCGTTCGAGAATGTCTCTGGCATCGGTGCGGTCGTATTTCAGCACGCCAACCAGGTCGGCGTGCCCCGGCCTGGGCCGGAGCAGCTTGCGGCGCCGACCCCCCTCCTGCTGGTCCGGCTCTGCAGCCATGATGTCGGCCCAGTTGTCCCAGTCGCGGTTTCGAATCAGTAGAGCGATGGGAGAGCCCAGCGTTTCGCCGGCGCGCACCCCGCTCAGAAAATCGACTCGATCCGCCTCGATCTTCATGCGGGCACCCCGCCCATACCCGGCCATGCGTCGCCGGAGCTGGCGATCGACGTCCTCGGCAACAAGGGGGAAACCAGCCGGGATGCCTTCGAGGATCGCCACGAGGGCGCGACCGTGGGACTCGCCTGCTGTCGTGAACCGAATCAACTGGTGTTCTCTCCGTCGCCCCTCAAGGGCCTAATCGGACCACGGAAACCTAACGGCGGACCTCCACAAAAATAGCTGAGCCCGGCCTGGGAGCCGGGCTCGAGCATCCTAGCGGCTACTACGCTCCGCTACGGTGAGAATAACCCCCACTGCGGAGACGGCAAGACGTTGGCGATTGCCGGCAGGCGAACCGTAACCACGCCTCGGAACGTCACACCTATCAGCACCTGTTCACCCGATGCCAGTTTGGCGACGCGAAGCGGACCGATGACCGGGTCGCGGATGAGCACCTGGGCGACGCGTTGATAGAACCAAGTGTCAAAGACGTCGATGTTGGCGTCCTGGCGGGCGAGGAACACGAGGCGATCGTTCGGGCTGAGGCCGCCACCCGACGTGCCCGGCGTGCCACCGACCCCCGCGTCGAACGCGTGGTCGAAATTGATGTCCATTCCTGGGTTGGCACCGGGCACCCCGATCGTCCCCATGAGGCGCAGGCCCTCGTCCAACGCGTACACCGAGTCGGTCGTCCGAATGAGATTCGTGAGGCCGTTGAAGTTGATGGCGATGGCGTTCACCTCGATTGCGGTGTTGCTGATGAAGTCCCGCACACGAATCGAGGGGGAGATGCCGTTGTCCCGAATCACCGGACCCGAGAACGTGACGCCCGCTACGGTCGCGCTGCAGGTCGACGTCGTCACCGGCGCGTTGCCCTGATAGCCGATCGCCCGGGCGAAGACCGCCGCGGGATCTCCGACGCCGCCCTCGCCCACCAATGCGTGGGTGAAATCGCCGGAGTTCCGGACGAAGGTCGTGTCGAGGAACGCCAACTCGGGAGTCGTCACCGTTATACCGCAGGCCGCCGAAAGGATGGTCTCTTGGGCTATTCCCGGGCCCCGATCGACGATGATCTGCAGGGTATCGGAATCGGGCGAAGGCGCGACCTCGGCATGCTCCCAGAAGAAGTGAGAGGACTGCAGCGCCTGGTTTATGTTTTCCCAGCGCACGGTCCCGTGCAGCGCAAAATCGCCGCTCTGGCCCAGCGTGGGCGTGGTCGAGTACACGCTGTAGACCTCAGCCGCCGTTGGGCACGTCGTGCCAGCGTTCGGGCGGCAGATGGCTCCGAGATACTCCGGACGATCGGAGAAGTCGTATTCGGTGATCTTGATCTTCACCAGCTGGGTCGCCGGATCGACTTCCGTCTGCACCGTTTGGACCAGGAAATTCGGCAGACGATGGCGGCGTATCTCCCGCCTGGCGAGCACGTCCACGACGGAGATGTTGGTTCCGCCCGAGTTCGCCACCAGGACCGAGTCGGCGTTGTTGCCGTTGATGTCTCGCGGCCATAGCGCAATGCCCCAAGGCCGCGATCCGATCGGGATCCCGGTGGCGAACGAGGTGTCGGTCACCTGGAAGATCTCCAACCGGTCGAGCTCCACGTTCGTCATGTAGATTTCGTTCAAGTTGCTGTTGTAAATCGCATCGGCAACCCGACCGCCGGCTGGCAGCGCCTTCGTGATGCCGTTCACTATCGTGATCGTATCGCGTTTGATCGGCGCCGAGGCTGCGGTATCTGCCCGTGCCTCGCCCCGGTTGCCTGCGGCGTCGACCCCGAAGGCGCTAATGATCACTTCCTGCGGGAACGAAGCGAACATGAAGTTCAGGTTGTACGTCTGACTGAAATCGGTGAGCGCGCCACTGCTCGTAGTCGAATCGCCGCCCACTACGCCGCCGGTCGCGCGGTCCGTCGCGAGCCACCCAATGAGCGTGATGCCGCTGGGATCGGTCGCGCGCACGTTGATGGAATCCCGAACCTCGCCCCGGTTGGCCACCTGGACCGTGACCACGGGTGGCGTCGCGTCCGTCGCGACCGACTGGATGGTCACCGTAACGGAGGTACTCGTCGCGCGCCTACCGGCCGAGTCCTCAGCGAACCCGCTGATGATGAATGTGCCGGCGGCCGCCGCCGCCGGTACGAGGAGCGTGTCCTCGAAGCTCACCGTATCGGGGAGCGGGAGGCCAAGCAAGATCGAGTCCGCGTCCGTCACGTTACCGGTCACGGTGTAGCCGACCTTCTTGATTCCCGTGTTCTGGCTGGCGTCTACCTGCACCAGCATCTGCTTGCCGGGCGAAGTCACCGCGGCGACACCGGGCCGGATGAGCCTCACGGAGAGTGCCTGGCTGTTAACGAGAAACACCGAATCGACCGCGACGGACGAGTTGTTGTTTCCGTCAATGGCGGTGGCCGTGATGACGATCACGCCACCCGCGGTCGTGCTGACTGGTAGTGGGATATCGATCGGCAGCGTGATGGTGGTCACCGCCGAGCTGAACACCGAGTCGATCCGTAGGGTAAAACCGCCGCTGAGCGCAATCGACAGGGTCCTGAGACCCAGATTGTCCGACGCGGCAATGGTGAACTTGATACCATCGGCCACACCGAGCGTGTCACCCGAGGACTTGTCGACCAAGACCGCAGGTGATAGCTGATCGCCTTCGAAACCTGTCTGTACCGCCTGCTCGTTGCACGCCCCGAGAAGCGCACTGCCGGCAAGGGCGAGCAGGGGTACCAGTAGCGTTCGCCGCTGCATGATGCTCCCCCTCAGTTGTCTCCCGTTGGCTGCCTCTACTCGCCGGGGCCCTGGACCCAGGGTTCTTGATGATGTGAGGCGTCACCAAGATGAGTAGATCTCGCCGTTGCTCCCGCCGGGACGAAAAGCCGAAGATCCGTCCGATGATCGGCAGGTCTACAAGGAACGGTATTCCGCTCTTTGCCACAGTGACTTGCGTCACCGTGAGCCCACCAATGACGGCCGTCTCGCCATCGTTCACCAGTAGCGTATTATCGGCTTCTTGCGTCTGGAACGTGAAGCCGACGTCCGCGGGAGCCGCCCTGATCGAGGAGTTTTCGGCGTGGATCGTCATCAACACCTGACCGCTATTGGTCACGTGCGGTGTGACGTCCAACCGGATGCCGGTGGGGACAATCGTCGTCACGGCGCGCGGTGCACCATCGCCGGCCCCCGACTGGGAGCTCACGTCGATCTGACGGATCGGCGTTCGCTCGCCCACGAGGATCGATGCCCGGCTGTTGTCCGCGGTGGAGATGAGCGGCTCCGCCTGAAGATCGGCGAGCTCCACCCGCTGTAGGGCGTTGACGAACGTCGTGAGGTTGAAGTTCCCGATTGCGGTCGAGAAGATGAGCTCGAGCGCCGGGGACAAGAGTTGTGCCTCCGCGTTCCCGACAGCGGACAGCGCGTTGCCACCGAGATTGATGATGTTCTGATCGGAATCGAAGAACTCCTCAGCCTGGAGCGCGTCGGGCACGCCGTCACCATCGGTGTCGACGGGGACCGCAGTGCTGGGATCTGGTCGCTGCACGAGCTTGTTGAAGAACTGGTCCGACGTCCCCAAATCGTACCGCACGCCAAGCTCTTCAATGTCCGTTCGGTCGACGAAGATCAGCTTGGCCTGGATGGACACCTGCGGCGTCGGACGGTCCAGCTCCTTCATGAACTCGACCGCGTCATTGATACGGCTCTCGACGTCGGTGATGATGAGGCTGTTGGTAGCCGTGTCAGACGTGACCCTGCCCCGGGCCGAGAGGATACCCGCGACCGACGCGGCCATCGATCCGGCGCGGGCGAAGTTGACGTCTACCAGCGTCGTGCGGAGTGGCTCAAGCGAGTCGCGCGCCGCGAGCGCCGCCTGGCTCTGGACGCGGATAATGCCGACGGGCCGCTCCTCAGCCGTCAGGCCTTGGGATTCGAGGATGGCCTGAAACGCGACGTCCCACGGTTGATTCTTGATCTCCGCGAAGACGATTCCGTCGATGTTGCGTCCCAAGACGATCGTCTTCCCGCTGAACGCAGCGAAGCCCGCCATGACCTCGGAGACCGACGCGGAGTCCCAAGTGACGGTGACCAGCGGCTGCTGAGATTGCTGGGCCGTGGTCTCAGGCGTGAGGGCCATTGGCTCCAGCTGCGGGAGCGGGATCTCGTCTGGGGCGACCGAAGACCACGCCGCGAACCGCCGGTCGGTACCGAATGCGACGCGGATCGCCTCCGCCTCGTACTCGAGGTGATAGTCCTTGAGGGACTCCAGCTCGAGCACGATGCGCACGACGTCGGGCCGGAACTGCGAAAACCGGACGTTGACGATGCCGCCGCGATTGGCTCCGTCGTAGGTTAGGGCGGGCACACGCAGCTGCGCACCGGTCACGTCGATAACCAGGCGGGCGGGGTCGGCCAGGGTGAAGTCCTGGACCCCCACACTCCCTCGCACGTCGATCACCACATGAGCTGCGCCGGGACCGGGAATCACGCTAACAGACATGACCTCCCCCGGAGCGGGCGCGGCGACGGTCCGTGGCGCCAAGAGGGCGACCCCGACCGCGGCGAGAAGTACGGACTGCTTCATGGTGTTCCCTCCTGCCTTCGCCTGATCGGCAGAGTCACCTGCCGCTCGACGCCAAAATCATCGAATGTGAGAACGAGCTCGGTGCGGCGTATTTCCGAAACACGCAAACGGCCCAACTCGTCGCCGACGCGCACGGAGTACCGCTTTTGTACGGTCGTATCGCGCAGGATCGCGACGCTGCGCGCCGGAAACCGCGAATCGTATGTGATCCCGCTGACGCGGAGGTCCTGGAGCAGCGGGCGGGCATCACCAGACTTCAACAGCGACATGAAAGGGTCCCGGCCCGACCCACGATAGGAAAACACTTCGCGCACCAGCTGAGTCGAGTCGGGTCCCTGCACGTCGGTGGTGTCTGGCGCTTGGGCGGCATCCGGTATGGCGCCGGGCGGTGGCAGTGGCGTATCCGGGACTTCCTCGCCTCCACAGGCGGCCATGAGCATCACGCCGAGCAAGAAGCTGACACCCGATCTCCGCAAGATCACTCCGCTTCTCCCAGACTGTCGGACGGGAGTTTCACGAAGGTCCTCAGCTGGAAGGTCGCCTCAACCAGCGCTCCCGTGGTATCGCCGTATGCCCGGGCGGCGGTCTGACTCGCGGGCGTGAGGGAGATGTCTTGTGGAACCATGATCCGGGGAAGCGAGGCGACGTCGGACAGGAACTCGCCCAGTGCGTCAAAGTGACCGATGACCTGGAATCGATACCGGTGCGTCTGGAACGGTGATCCGTCCTCCACTGCCAACGGCGTCAGCTGCCCGATCTCCACGCCCCGGAGCTTCGCCTTCGACGCCACGTCGTCGATGAGGTTCGCAACCTCGCCTCCCTCGGGGACCAGTCGTCTCATGAGCTGCGCACTCGCCTCGTACTCGACAACGCGCCTCCGGAGCGATTCGATGCTCCCGCGCGCCAGATCCTGGCGGGCCGAGTCGACGCCCGCCTGCAGGGAGTCGATTTGAACTCGCACGACCGCCGCTTCGGCCGATTTTCCCTGATACCAGAAATACCAGAATGCCCCGGCACCGAGGACGGCAATCCCAATGAGGAATCCCAGTAGTTGCTTGCGGTCCTTCTCAACCATTGCCATAGGAGCCCCCTACCGCACCGTCTCGAGCAGCGGTGCCGTCCGGATGTACGCGGAGTCGGCCTGGCGAAACTGCCCCGTCAGGCTGAAAGCGGTCACCGGGCGATCGTCTTCCACGACCGTCTGCGTCGCGCCCGCTACGATGTTCGAGACCCAGGGCGAATTCGCCAGCTGCCGGAGAAACCGAGTGTACGCCTGGATATCGGCGGTTCTGCCATCGAGCTGGAACCTGACCGGCTGCGGACCCAGCGTGTCCGCATCGACGGTCTGAGCAGCGAGCACTTCCACGCCGACCAACCATGTGTAGTCCGGAAGCGCCTTGGTGACCTCCTCGAGAACGTGCGGCCAAACATACCGGTCCGCATCGATACCCCGGATCACCTCCAATTCGGCGACCAAGAGGTCTCGAAGGTCTTCGGCCTTCCGCTTCTGCTCGATCAAGGCCGCGAAGCGCCTTGCCTCCGCCTGAACCCTCGTCAAATCCTCTTCGAGCGCCCCCAGTTTTCGCGACTGCGCGAAGAACAAGAGACCCACGGCGAGCCCGGAAACCGTCCACGCGCCGATCGCTCCGAGAAGAAGGGGGTCTCTTACCTTGGAGATCAGCTCGCCGACGTCCGGGAGCTTGAACCCCATGCCGGCTCGCTTCTTTTTCTTCTGCCCAGGAAGAAGATTAATTTCTATCATCGTGACGGTCTCGCTCTCAACTGGCCTTACGCAACGCGAGGCCCACAGAAAGCATGAGAAGTGGGGCGATCTCGTCGACGTTCAGCGCGTCGAACACGCCGTCCTTCACGGCCAGACGCTGAATCGGGTTGGCTGTCTCGACGGGAAGCCGAAGGCGTTCTCCCAGCACCTCCGACAGGCCTGGAATCCGAGCCCCGCCACCAGAGCAGTAGACTCGCTGAATGCCGCCGGCGTCCCGTGATGCGGATTGCAGGAACGCCGCCGCCCGCTCGACGCCGACCGCAATCTCCTCGCCCCGGCTCTGCACGTAGGGATCCAGCTCCGGCGTGCGATCGAAACCCCGGATCATTTGGTCGGCATCCGACGCCGAAAGCCCCCGTTCGCGCTGCAGGTCTTCCCTGAACTTGCGGGTGCCGATGCTCAGATCCCGGGTGAGTAGGGGTACCCCATCCTGGAGGAGATTGACGTTCGTCACCTCGTGCCCGATGTTGATGAGGGCGACGATCCCCTCCATCGCTTCCGGATAGTTGAGCTCGAATGCGTTGTAGAGGGCAAAGGCGTCTACGTCGACGACGACCGAGTCGAGACCGGCCTCAGCAAGGAGCGCCGACTTGGTCTCCACCAATTCCCGCTTCGCCGCCACCAGCAGCACGTCCATCTGCAGACCCTCGCCCTCCGGGTCCAGCACCTGGAAGTCCAACTCGACCCCCTCGATGTCGAAGGGGACGTATTGCTGCGCCTCCCACCGCACGACCTCGTAGGCCTCGCTCTCCTTCATGCGATCGACCTGGATCTTCTTGACGATCACGTCCCGCCCGCCAACCGCCACCACAACACCCTTCTGCTTCACTCCCGCGCTCGAAAAGAGACCTCGAATCGCTTCCGCGACTACACCGGGATCCATGATCTCGCCCTCGACGATCGCGTCGGCGAGAACCTCGGTATGGGCCACCCGGGCCAGCACAGGCTCGCCTGTAGCATGCTCGACAACCGCGAGCTTGATGAGCCCGCTGCCGATGTCGAGACCCACCGTTTTTTTCTGTCCTCCGAGCCCAAACAGAGCCATATCTTCCCACGGGTTAAGGAGATAGCCCGGCGAGCGGGACACTACAGTACCGAACACCTCTCTTTTTGTCAAACTCCAACCTACTTTAAGCCACGACCAACAAGTCCATCTTGGGCAGTGACTTACATCACTCAGTAGACGTGGAACCAGCCGCGACTAAGCCTGATTCCCCCCTTCGGGGCGGACAGCTGAGCCCGCCGCACCGCGCAGCTCGAGTACTGGACGACTGGAGTGCTGGCCACCGTGTGGTGCCGAAAATTGGCAGTTCGCGCGACAACACCTCCCACGAATAGCCCCCCGGTTCCGCTCGTGGATGCGCCCCCGCGAACCAAAACCACGCCCACGAATCGAAAGCCTCCCTCGACGGCGAGATTGCCATCTACTAGGAGAACGCCCTGCCCATTCCCTCCGCGCAGGATCACGTCCCCGCTCACCAGTACGATGGGGAAGTATCGTCCGCACTCACCCCGAGCCGCCGGGTTCCCCCAATTGAGGGGAGCTGTCTCGATGCACTTCCCCCCGGTCTCTACTGGGCCGATGCCCGCGTAGGTGCCACCCCCGACGGTCTTGGTGGCCAGCACGACCAACTCACGCCACCTAGCATCTCCTACTGTTATCGGCGTGCTCGACAGGGAATCGACGACGAAGGGTGGGCTCCCGCGAAGGCAGGTCAGGCCGGGACAAAGAGGCATTTGGAGACGCGCGGTATCCAGCGCGGCGGTCCTGAGCGCGGGAATTGACGGCAGGAGTGGCGGGCAGCCTAGCCAGCCCCCCGGTGCAACATCATGGCCGCTCACGCCGGCAGTACCGAGCGTGGTTGCTTCCACGGTCGTGAGCGCGGCGTGCACGCCCAAGTCGAGCGTCTCGATCTGTGCCAGTAGTCCGACCTCTCGCCGCGCCGTGCTATCGCTGTTGAATCCCTCGGCCCTTATGAGATAAAGCCGACGATTGAGCCGCCTAACCGACCCCCTATACCAACCCGAGTTGCTCGGTAGAACTACTCGCCCGATCGAGGTCTCGAGTCCCGGTGCGATCATGCCGTACTGGACGGCGTCCCATTCGTCGAGTATCCGCTCGACGCCAGCGTCCGCCGCATCAAGGGCCTGCCGCGATGCCACCGAGCTTCGCCCCATGCGCTGTTCCTGCACGGCAAGCCAGAAAACCGCAGAAACCAGGCCAGCCAGAATCAGCATCCCAAGCACGACCGCCCCCAGCGCAAATCCCGGAGGGCCGGCGGTCAGGCTCGCGGGATGAGCGCGGACCGCCGCGTGCGAAGTGGTCGGTGGAGGCGTGGTCGGACGCCTGCGGGACGGGTTCCGCGCCCCCGTTCGGATGCGATGGGTCAGGGGCGGGCGTTCCTCGGCGCGATTTGCTCGTGGAGGGTGAACGTCGAAAACGCCAGTATACCCGATAGGCCGCGGATTGGGACCGAAGATCGCCCGCTGACAGTCACCCCCACCCGTGCGACGGATGCGGGGCTTGTGGCGGGAATACCTAGTCGGTCGAAATACTGAAAGCGGAGTCCCCTAGCGGTCACAGGCCCGACCAGGGGTTGCCGGCGGCTCCAATTGCCTGGCGCGGATTGAGTCTGCAAGCCGATCCACTGATCTCCCCACGCGTCTGTGTACACGGAGAGCTTGGTTCGGACCCGCAAGCGAACCGGGGCCCCGTCGAGCACGCGACCGAGCTCTGAACCGCCCAGGCCGCCAAGCACGAGCAGGACGCTGGGCTCGCCGCGAGGGCACCCACGCCCGCCGCGAACATCTGCGATCGAGGCCCGAAGCCAGCGTCCTGCCGGGAAGCCGGCGGAGTCGTTCTCCGCGAACAGGAGGACGCCGTGCACTCCCGGGTCAGGACTGCCGAATCCCAGGGCGGTGCCGCGCGCCGCGAGAGTCACTTTCCGTGCCGCCAATTCAGGGGGAGTGCATAGGTGAAGGACACCGCGTGCGGCCTCGTAGCTGATCGAATGCGGGGTCATGTCGATGATGTCGCCGGCGGTGGGATCGGTACCCAGCTCGCGAAGCTCGAATCGCAAGACCGCCAAAGCGGCTCGTACGTTCTGGGCCATCGCGAGCCGTTCGGATTGGTTGCGATACGCTCTCTGATGGCCCGCCAACATTCTCGCGGCAGCCGTCGCGACCAAGGCCACAAGCGCCAAGGCGACCACCAGCTCCACCGCGCTGAAGCCTCCAGTCACGAATCGCTTCACGGATCACACCCAATGTCGGTTACGAATCGATCGACCCGTCGTGCCCCCGCCGTGGGGGACGTAACTGATACCGAGACACGGGCTCGCCGGCCGCCCACGCGTGCAGACGTCCACGAGAGCGAGTAGCGACCTCGGACCTCAAACCCCTGATCCACCCGGGAGCACCCACCCGCTCGCAGTGTCTCGACGCGCGCGGCGGCCAGGGAGGCCACCTCCGTGAAGCGCCTTCCCTGTCCGATCATCAGATAAGTGAGTCCAAAACCGTGGGCGAGCCCGACGAGTCCGACGCCGAGAACCGTGATCGCGACCAACACCTCAATCAGGGAAAGGCCGGCCCGGCCACCGACGCTACGCACCTCATGCCTCCTTCGACTCGACAGGCTGCCGAAGGTAGGCCGACTCAGCGGTTCGAGGGCTACCTTTTCTTGTTCAGCGGGGCGGAATTGCGCGGCCTAAGTCGTCGTGCGGGATGTCCTCACGCACACTTGGGCACGCCTTCCTTGATCGCGGGGGGTAGCGGGGCCGCACTCCCTACGTAGATGACGCATTGCTTGAGGGTCTGCGTGTGCGAGGCTGTGCCCTGCCATCCGCTCGGAGTTGCTCCGGAGAGAGCCACCGCGACACCGGTCGAAGCCACGTAGAAGAGGCTCGCGGACGGTATGGCTCCGCCGTAATACGCCTGATTGTCGTACTGGTAGGATTCCTGTGCGGTCGCGAGGTTCCGGAGATCCGACTTCATCGTGGACAGGTACGCCTGTTCCTTGCTGCTCGCGAATTTCGGGATCGCGATCGCCGCGAGGATGCCAAGGATGACCACCACGATAAGGAGTTCGATGAGCGTGAAGCCGTCTCGTCGCGAGCGCATATCCCCATCCCGTAGGTGCAAGTGAAGTAGGTTGCGCGCCCCGGGGGTGACGGCGGCCGAAACCGCCACCACCCCGGTACACGCAGGCTACATCAGGTGCACTTAGGCGCACCTTCTTGGGTCGCAGGCGCCAAGGCAGTCGTACCCACGTAGATCGCGCAGGTCTTCGTGGTCAGGTTGTGACCGACCGACGCGGTGAAGCCATCGGCCGTAACGGTGATCGTCGGCGCGGTAACGCCGCTCGAGACCGTGTACACCGCAGCAGCCAGGGCGCTGGTATATGCGGTGTTGTCGGAGAAATAGTCCTCTTCAGCGGTGATGAGGTTCCGGAGGTTGGACTTCATCGTCGTGAGATAAGCCTTCTCCTTCGTGTTGGCGAACTTCGGAATCGCGATGGCGGCCAAAATACCAATAATGACCACGACGATCAGAAGCTCGATCAGGGTGAAGCCCTTGCGGTTCAACATTGCTCCTCCTGCTTTAAGTGAACGACTCCAACTACGTTGCTGCCGAGCCTCTGACGGGAAGAGGCCGCCGGCAACACCCTGAAGCAAGCGCTGTGCCCTGCCCTGATCCTGCAGCGTAACCAACTGATAATTATAGGATTACATTGTCGCGAGCGGCCGGGCACCCTGCTCATTTTCACCCCTCAAGGCCGCTTAATGCAAGGCCTTTCGGAAGTCGCAAGACCCTGGGCGATGGTCCCCGCAAGCCGTTGTAGACAAAAACCTTACGGCCGATCAAGCTCGATTCCGGTGGCCGGCACTGCCGTCGCAGGCCAGGAATGCCGCCTCCCAGCGCTCAGCTCGGCCCGGGCCGAGCGAAGGGGTGAGGATCCGCAGGGTCGGCCGCGCGATCTCGATCTCGGGACAGTGCGTCACTGAGGGTGGGGATGCGGCAAGATCTGCCGACAGCGAGTCCAATCGATCGATCGCCTCGATCGGTCTGCCTATCAGCCACGCAAGCCTGGCCTCGGCGAGTAGGCGCCGCCATTCCTCCGCGTCCGTCGCGCGCAGGGCACCGACGAGTGTTTCGGCGGCGGCTACACTGGCCGGAGCACGCTGGACCCCCTCGAGTGACGTCCTCACAGCTGCGCCGCCGAGGCCGTTGCTGAGCTGGGCCTGCACCAGAGACCGCGCCACCACCGGTTCGCGCGGCGCGATTTCATAGGCTCGCTCGCTTGCAGCGAGGGCCACTCCACGACGTCCGACGGCGTCCGCCATTCGCGCGGCGAAAATGGGAACGAACGGATCCCGATCGAACAGAGCCCCCGACACCAGGTATTCGCTCAGGGCCCGCGTGGAGTCCCCCGCGCGGGCGATCAGATCCCCCAGCAGCAGCCGGGCGCGATAGCTCTCTGGGTGATCCGTGGCTTCTTCGATGACCGGTGTGATGGGATCGCGCCAGAACGGAGTGCGGGTGACGGTCCTGCCACCGAACACGACCGAGACGACAACGAGCGAGCCGACAGCCAGGCGCACGTGCCGCTCTTGCGATACCCTCGAGAGGAGCCATCCCGCCGCCAAGGCGGGAAAGAGTACCGGCAGGTAGAGCGCCCGCTCCGCGAGCACCACCCCCGAGGCAAACATCAGATTCGACGTTGGCGCATAGCTTGCGGCTGCGACCAGTATTCCAAAGCTCACCGCAGGCGCGCGGCGGTAGGCGGCAAGGCCCAGCCCGACAACGGCGGACACCATGACAAGACCCAGGGCGGCGATCGCCGTGAAACTCGTCCGAAACGGAATGACCTGGGGGTTGTAATCCGACGAGAGATCCATCGGCCAGATCAAGAGACGGATAACGTCCAGTTGAACCGGGAGCATCATCGCGGCCCGCTCGAGGACCGTCAGGTCATAGAAGACCGCCGTGGCGCCGGTCCCAACGAACCCGCCAACGATCGCCCGCCAAAGAAACAGCCAGGCTGCGGTGACCGCCAACGCTCCGGCGTACAGGGACCCCATCGCGCTCCGGCGCGCCGGCTCCGGATCGAAGAAGTGGTCGAGCCCGAGGATCACTACCGCGATCGCGGCATGCTCCTTTGCCAGCAGTGCGATGGTGACCGTCAGTAGCGATCCGACAAACCAGAGGCGGGATCGCAGTCCGGGGTCGGAGCGGCGGTATTGCCGCGCCATGAGCACGGCGCCAAGCAGCGCGGCGGCCGCCAAGATTTCGGCGCGCCCGACCACGTTGGAGACCGCCTCGACATGAACCGGGTGCACAGCGAAAATCAACCCAGCGGCGGCCGCACCGACACGCGGCAGCCACGCAAGCGCCACGAGAACGACCAGCGCCGTTGTTCCCGCGTGCAGCACGACATTCGTGAGGTGGAATACCCATACTTCGCCTCCCCCGATCACCCAATCGATCGCGTATGACAAGACGATCAGGGGCCGATAGAGGCCGGCCGCAACGAGCGGGGGGGGCCAATAGGGAGCAAACCAGTTCCCGAGCGCACCACCGAGCGAGTGAGCAGCCGCGTTGTCTCGAATGACGGCGAGGTCATCGCCGGCCCACCCGTTCGCGAGGGAGGCCGCAAACACGAGGCACGCCACCGCTACGGGGATCCAAATCGCCCGTTTCTGTGTCACGCGGGACACTCAAAGCGATACAGCGCGGGCCCGTCGGCGAGCTCGAACATTAGGACCAATGGCGATGGGTCGTCGGCGGCGAGCGCGTTGACGAGCGGTGCCGCCTCGGTGTCGGGCCCGGTCAGCAGGACATGGGTAACGCCGCTCGCGCAAAAGTATTCCAGCGTAGTCGGCCGACCCAATGGCTCGGTGTCACGGCCGTGCCACCTGAAGAGGTAGCTCGGCACGGTCAAGCGGCCCGTATACAGGTGGAACAACGCCTCGCCCTCCGAGGCGATCACGGCGTCAGAGGGCGTTGAGTTCGCAACCGCCGAGACGGTCCACCGGAGAGGATCGCTGATACCCACCGACGTCTGCGCGAACCCGCGCTCGATCAGCGACACAGCTTGCCGCCTTCCAAAGCCGAACGCGAGCGCGAGAATCAGAATGCCGACGAACGCCCTCCCGGCGGTTCCCCACCGCCACGCAGCCCCCGCACCACGGGCGCCCAGCAGGAAGACCCACGGCACGACGATCCACATGAAACGATCGGGTGCGAAGGGCCACAGGGTGACCGCCAACACATAGAAACCAAGCGACCAAACCAAAGCGGGCGCGTTTCGGAAGAGCGTACGTGCCCCCAGGGCGACGGCTCCGAACAGCCCTAGGGCAAGCGGAGCGGTTACCCAGACGGGCGCCGCCGGCAACGTGAGTCTCGCGATTGGCCCGAGGCCTCTCAGGTCCAATCCGGCAGCAAAGGCGCCGATGCCGGCTTGCCGGGCCTCGGTGAAGTAGCTGCCGTAGTTTGCCGCGATCGGAGGCTCGACTTCGCCCGCGTGAAGCGCGAGCCAGACAAGCCATGGAGTGACGACGGCCATTGCGGTGCCCGCGGCGGCGGCGGCGGCCCGCTTCTGTCCGCGCATCCACAAGGCCAGGGTGACTCCGGTTACGACTGCGACACCAATACTGCGAGTGAGCATCGCGGCCCCAGCGAGCACTCCAACGAGAACTGCGGACGGGAGCGTCACTCTTTCGCGATCGGCGAATGCCACCGCCGAAGCCCCGAGTAGCAGGAAGAGCGCCTCCGAAAACCGGACTCCAACCACGGTGAGCAACGGAAAGGCGGTGAACCCGATGGCAAGCACAAGGTGCCCGCCGACGGACTCGACACCACAGCGCCGTGCATGGCTTGCGATGACCCAAGCCGCTCCCCCCAGGACGGCGGAGTCGAAGATCTGAAACAGAACGACATTGTCCGGGAACGCCGGCCAGAGACGCCAGAGGAGGCTGAGCGCCGCTGGATACAAGAACGGGTAATGGAGACCTGGAGGCGCCCCCGGCAGGTGGGGGTAGCGGTATCCGCTGCCTTCGGCCATTGCCTTGGCCAGCGCGACGTAGACCCCGTCGTCGAAGAACACGCCTACCAGACTGTCGGTCTGCGCCCAGAGCGCGATGAGAAACACGCCGAGTGCAAGGAACTGCGGCCACTCGGCGGGCACCCGAGACGAAAGCAGCCTCACGGCGCTGCGCCCACGACGCCCGGTGTCCTACCCACCCGTGTCAGCCTGGGGAGGGAATCCGGGTGAGCGGAGCCGGGGGTCCACCGATACACCTCGCGATCGGGATATTGCTCGAGCAAGCCGGCGTTCCGGTCGAATAGATTTCGAGCCCACACGTTCCCCGACTCGAGATCCACCGGGTTTCGCCAGGCGAGATTGCCGTAGACCGTAAAACCAGCCAGGTCCCGCTGAAGCTCCGTCTGGCACGTTGGAGGCAAGGTCCGATCGGTTCGCAGCCGGAGCGATGGATCCGGTGCCCCGGGCACGCGGGGCGTTGCCGGCACTGCGTCTTGGGTCGCCCGCTCGAGCTGGCTGTTGAGTTCGACGGCGGTCATGCTGTTGGCCCGGGCGTCACGTGCCAGGCCGTCCAGGTCGCAGAGGTCAACGCGCCTGTAGGCTCGCTCCACCAAGCCGGGTAGAGCCCCAAGGGCCCACAACTCGGCGACCACCCGGCTGCCCCAACTCTCGTCGACGAGGACTAGGGCGCGGCCGGCGCCGGCTTCCTCGAGGATCTGCTCCGGGTGAAGTTTGAACGACGGGAGACTGCCGCGGTAGCTCGCAAACCTAGCCGGCACAAAGCTCAACCATCCCCAAACCAGCACGATGACGGCGGCGGCGATCAGACTCGCATCTGCGTGGAGGAGGTGGGAATCGGCCCGCCACGCCAGCCGTCGGGCCCAGCGCCATCCCCGCGCGGTTGCGATCGCCAAAAAGGGGACGGCCACGTAGTAGAAGCGGGGTCCCAGGTAGAACCCGGAATGCCAGTAGAGGGCGTACAGGACTGGAGCGGCGGCTACGCCGATCGCGACGACGAGATCGGCCGGATGGCGGTGCTTCGCCACCAGCGCCCACACCGCGAGTGGCAGCAGCGCGGGTATGGGCCATTCGTATAGATAGATGTGCAATCGCTGAATGGCGACGGCCATGTTGCTGAGGGCAACCAGCGGTGTGTACGCTTCTCCGTACGGGTCGATGTGAAATCCGAGGCCATGTGCGGGGCCGTACAGTGTGGTATACCCCAGCAGCGCCGGGCTCCCATACAGGCGCCAGTTCACGAAACCCCAGGCACCAAGAATCGGCAGCGCTCCAATCGTTAACCAGAGCGCATGGCGCCAGCGGCTCCGCCATGCAATCCACGCACCGATCGGCATGGCGGCGGCGACCGCATCGAGCGGACGAGTGGCGGCGAGTGCCGCCAGGGAACAGCCTGCGCCAAGCAGGTGTGCCACCCCCGGCTGCCGTGCTCCCCAAACGAACGCCCAGGCGCAAGGTGCGAGCGTGGCGGCGGCGACGTGGTTCATGTACGTGGCCGACATGAACATCACCCAGGCCGAGGCCGCCCATAGAAACGCTGCGACGCCTGCCGTCTTCGGACCGTAGAGTCCGCGCGCGAGCCAGTAGACGAGCGCGACGCTCACGCCCCCCAGCACCGGGTTCACGAGCCACTCGGCACCCATGAGCCAGCCAAGGGCGAGCAGGACACTTTCCCCCGGCGGGAACTGCGATACCCATCCCGCGGGCGTGATCGAAGTCAACTGGAAGAGAAACGCCGCCTCTGGCTCCGGGACCGGCGCCGCCAGACGGCCCGACGCGAGAATCTTCGCCTGAAATAGTTGCGCGACCTCGTCGATCAGATGTGGATTGCGGGCGAAGGCGGCAACCATGGTGAAAGCGGCGAGTACTGTGAAGGCGGGCGGCAGAATGAAGGCGAGCGCGCGTGGTGACAGGCCCACTCGCAGGCGGGCGGTTGGAACAACCTGGCGGGCCAGGCGTCCCGCCAGGACCGCACCCACCAGCGTGAGTCCGATCCCGTATCCCCAAACAGCGACGTGCGGACCCCATGCCGCCGGACCCTGATCCGTCGCGCCAATCCACCGGGCCAGCGGAGCGGCGGGGAGGACGATGAGCGCCATGCCTATGGTGCGCCATGTCCACCGCGCCACCCCTTGGCTCATTTCAGACGCGCTTTTGGAGTAAACACATTGAACCGGAAGATGTGCCAGAGGGCGGCGATCCCATCACGCCATCCGATCTTCTTGCCCTCGCTGTACGTGCGCCCATTGTAGCTGATCGGCACTTCCCAAATGCGAGCGTGCGCCCTCGACAGGCGCGCGGTCAATTCCACCTCGATTCCGAAACGATCAGATACCAGAGGCAGCGACTTCATCAAGTCGGCCCGAACCATCTTGTAACAGGTCTCCATGTCCGTGACATTCAGGTCGGTGCACATGTTGGAGATAAGCGTGAGCAGCTTATTCCCCATGTAGTGCCAGAAGTACAGCACCCGGTGCGGCCCGGCTTGAAAGCG
The DNA here is from genome assembly GCA_965249575.1 of Gemmatimonadales bacterium. Classification (GTDB taxonomy): domain Bacteria; phylum Gemmatimonadota; class Gemmatimonadetes; order Gemmatimonadales; family GWC2-71-9. Next base: position 1,586,564 of record OZ252244.1, read on the forward strand.
CGAGCCGAACACGGCATCGGCCTTTCCGCTCCGTATGGGATCCAGGAGGTTCGGCAATTCCAGTGGATCGTATTCGAGATCGGCGTCTTGGATGACGATCACGTCCCCGGTCGCTGCTTCGATGCCGGCTCGCACGGCCGCCCCCTTGCCACGGTTGCCGTCATGGTGGATAACCCGGTGGAGGGCGCCCGACTCGCTCAGTTTGTCGAGGATCGCCCCGGTCCCGTCGGCAGAGCCGTCGTTCACGGCCACGATCTCCACTCTCAGCGGCACGTCGGCAAAACGACAAACGGCGTGCTCGATCGTCGCCTCCTCGTTGTAGGCAGGCATGACGACGGATACCACGGTGTCATTCCAGTCGCGGACTGAGTTCACCCGGGGTACCTCGCGTCCGGCCAAACGGTTGACGGAGTCGGAGCGGAAGCTAGTCCAGCCTTATTCTGTTTGGTCTCGCGAGGCCGGCGATGACGGCTCTTCGTAGCGCGACAGCTTTCGGTAGAGCGTCGACGGATCAATGCCCAGCACGTCCGCCGCTCGGCTCTTGTTCCCGCCCTCAGCGGCGAGAACCCACATGATGTAGGCACGTTCGATGATCTCGAGCGTTGGGTTCTCGTGAGGACGCTCAGTCACCACCGGACGGGCCTTACGAGTGGTGATTCGCTCGGGTAGTGTCGCGCGAGAGATGTCGGTCGCCCGGCTCAAAATCGCCGCATGCTCCAAGGCGTTTTCAAGTTCCCGGACGTTGCCGGGCCAGTCGTACGAAAGAACGGTATCGAGCGCGTCCGGGTCGAGCCGCTTCGTGGGCTCGGATCGCTCCTTCGCAATGTTCTGGAGAAAAGCATCCGCCAGAATGGGGATGTCCTCGCGCCGCTCGCGGAGGGGCGGCAGGTGGAGCGCAATCACGTTGAGCCGGTAGTATAGATCTGACCGAAACCGGCCCTTTCGAATTTCCTCATCGAGATCGCGGTTGGTCGCCGCGACGACGCGGACGTCGACCGGAATCGGCTCGGTCCCGCCCACTGGCAGGGCCTCGCGCTCCTGCAGGATCCGCAGGAGCTTCACCTGCGTCGCCGGCGTCATCTCGGCAATCTCATCCAGGAAGAATGTGCCGCCTCGCGCCGCCGCAAAGAGCCCTTGCTTGTCGCGCACCGCACCGGTGAACGACCCCTTCATGTGGCCGAACAGTTCCGACTCCAGGAGACTCTCGGGAAGTGCCCCGCAGTTGAGTGAGAGAAAGGGGCCGTCATTGCGCTGCGAAAGCTCGTGGATGTAGCGGGCCACGACCTCCTTGCCGGTTCCGCTCTCGCCTTGGATAAGCACCGTTGAATCGGTAGGGGCCACCTCTTCCGCAAGACGAAGTACTTCGGTGAAGCGCTTGGCCTGACCTAGGACTTTCCTCCCCCGAGTGCGGTCTCGCCGCTTGATCTCCCGTTTGAGTTGCTTGTTCTCCGACCGCAGCTGTCGGTACTCCGAAGCACGGCGCAGGATGGCGAGGAGATCGTCGTTCGAGAATGGCTTCTGGATGTAGTAGAACGCACCTTGATTGACCGCCTGGATCGCCGACTGCAGCGACGCTTGGGCGGTCATGAGAATCACTGGCGTCTCGGGATCCTGCTCCCGTGCGGCGTTGAGGATGTCGATACCCGAAACCTGCGGCATCCGGACATCGGAAAGGACGATGTCGGGCGCGGTGCTCTTGATGGCCTCGAGCGCAGCCTTTCCCCCCTGCACCGTTTCGACGGTGAACCCAGAGTTCTTCAGCAAGATGCGCAACGTTCCGAGGATGCCGGACTCGTCATCGACGACAAGCACGGAGGGCAGCTGCCTGCTCATGCTGCTACCTCCGCCGCCCGCTTAGCCGGGAACAGCACGCTGAAGACCGTGCCTCGATCGGGCTGTGAATCCACGAGCACCAATCCGCGGTGGGCCTGCACCGCCCGCTGAACGATTGCCAACCCGAGGCCCGTTCCCCCAATGCGGCCCGTCACAAATGGATCGAACAACCGGTTCCGCAGCTGCGCCGGAATCCCCGGTCCGTCGTCGGTGACTCGCAGCAACACGGGGTTCTCGAGGGCCGCGCCCCGTGGGAGATCGCCTGAGGACGCCTCGCGGATTTCCACGCGGACATGGCAGGAGCCGTCGGTTGCCTGCACGGCGTTGAGCACGAGGTTGACTACGACTCGATGCAGCAGGTCTGCGTCGCCCTCGACTGCCACGCCGGAGCATTCCACCTCGATCGTGGTTTCCGACGTGCAAGCCGGATGCCGGCGCACGAGGTCCACGGCGCCATCGGCAACCTCACCCAAATCGACCGGGCGACATCTGGTCACTCTCACGCGTGAGAAATCGAGAAACTCGCTCAGAATGCGGCTCAGCCTGTCACTCTCGCGCACAACGAGCTGGGCCAAGAACCGTTCGTCTGCACCGGTGTGAACCGATTTGCCGAGTTGTTCCACCGAGGTTCGGATCGATGCCAAGGGGTTGCGGATCTCGTGCGCAAGCGATGCCGACAGCTCCGCGACGGCCTCCAGCCGCTGCGTGCGAAGATGGAGCTCCTCGAGCCGCTTCTGATCGGAGATGTCTCGGAAGATGGTAGTAACTGTCGGACTCGAATCTGACTCATCCGCGCCGGTCGAGAGAGCGGTGGTCGTGAGACCGATTGGAAACGAGCGCCCGGGCAACCGCACGAGCCCTTCCGCGCGTAATGTGCGATGGCGCCCGCGTTGCGTCGCTGTGATGGCCTCCCACAGTGCGGGAGAGCACCCAGATAATACGCCGCCCGCCGATCGCCCCTCGAGATCGGCCGCCACGAATCCAAGCAGGCCTTCGGCGGCGGGGTTCGCGTAGAGAAGGCTGCCGTTTCCATCGACGGTCACGACGCCGCTCCCGATGTTGTGGAGGATGTCGCTCGCCTCGAGGGATAGGCGCTGCACCTCTTGCTGCAGCACGGCGTGCTCGTCCTTGACGACGCGAACCCGGCTCGTGATCCAGCCGGTGACCAGGGCCACCCCAGCGAACACACCGATCTGTAGCCAAATGGCAACTCCGGGTTGGACTGGCTGCCCCCCCCAAACCACGTCGCCAATGTACGAGAGACCCGCCAGCACGGTGATCAGCAGGCTCGAGCGAAGCGGCATCAAAACGGAGCTGACTGCGATGACCGGGATGTACAGGGAGGAGAGGTCGCTCTCCGCTCCGCCGGTGACATGCACGACCGTCGTCACGAGCGCCAAATCGAACAGCACCTGGGCATAGAGGAACGAAAGAGTCGGAGGGACGCGGCGAACGTGAGTGTACCAGACCGAAAAACCGCTCATACCGACAGCGGCAAGAGCGGCGACTGATACTGTGAGGATCGTTCCCGAGGAGACCGCTTTTACATAGAAGGCTGCGGCCACGAATACCACGACCGCAACCAAGATGCGCCCAAGGTAGACCCAGAGGAGCAACTTTGGCGGCGTCGGAACTCCCCACCCGACGTCGAGCTGCTGCAGATCGGCCCGTAAGCTGCCGCCAGTCCAACGCATAGGTGCAAGTATCTCGTCGATCGTGGCAAAGTGCAACGCCTTGCAAGATAGCTGCCACGCTCGACCGGCCGTCTATTGCCCCCCCCCCCGGCACCCCCCGTTTCCCTGTGTCCTATGCCCCCACGATGTCCCGCAGTGCCACTTCGTCGATATCGTGCCCCCCAGCGTAGGTCACGAGCCGCACCCCAACCCCCTCTCCCTCGAGCCCCCCGATTTGATCTGACAGAAGCGCCCGATCGACGGACTGGTCCTCGTCCCCGACAACGACGGACAAATCGGCCGTTCCGAGCCCACGTTTTGCCGCCCGAAAGTCGACCTCGGGAGGGAGGAGCCCACCCCAAAGAACCAGCCGGTCCGCAGCCGGCGCCCCCGCCACGATCCAGCGGGTCGCGGTCGCGGTGCCCTGGGAGAAGCCCAGCACGCTCAGCGTGACGGCTCCCCGATCGACTCGTCGAAAGACTTCCAGATACAAGGCGTTCAGATAGGCGACGTAGTCTTCGATCTCGGTTAGCCGGTCCTCGCGCGTCATCCACGAGGCGCCCACAACGCCCTGGCCGCCCGAGTTTCGGACGTAGAACCGCGACAGACCCTCGGGGGCGATGACGAGTCGGTGACCGTCGTCGAGGACCTCAAACCGTTTGAGGAATCTGGCCGCAAGCTGTCCATAGCCATGACACACGATCCAAACCTCTCGCGCCGCCGGACCGAAGTCCCCCAGCGTCACGTAACGAGCGGTTCGCGGAACGCTGATGTGATGCTCCAGCATGCCTACCGCCTCTCCACTGTTCGGTACTCTCGAAGTGACCGAGACGCGCGCAGGCGGCGTCTCGGCTATCCTTGTTCATTCCGTGCGAGGCTGCGCTCGATTCCGTACGGCCTCCATCTTGTGCACTGATGGAGCAAACAACGCAATACGTCACCGCATGAAATCGCCACCAGCTCGACCGAGCACACTGGCCGGACGCTCGACCTTGTTTGCGCCGCACGCAGCAATCGCGACGAGCCACCCGCTCGCAAGCACGGCCGGTCTCCGGGTTCTCGATCGCGGCGGGAACGCCGTGGACGCTGCCGTCGCCGCAGCAGCGATACTGTCGGTAGTCGAGCCCCACATGACCGGGATCGGCGGGGACGTGTTCGCCATGATTTGGTTCGCGCGAGAGCGGAAACTCGTTGGCCTGAACGCTAGCGGCCGGTCGGGCAGCACGATGAGTCGGGAAGTGTTCATTGGCCGAAACCGGCAGGCTGTGCCCGAGCACGGAGCCGAGAGCGTTACGGTCCCGGGTGCCGTGTCGGGCTGGGTCGCACTACTCGAGCGCTACGGAACCCTGAACCTTGCCAGGGTGCTCGAGCCAGCAGTGGCTCTCGCGGGTAGGGGCTTCCCCGTGTCGCCGGTCGTGGCGCGCCAGTGGGCGGGAGAGGTGGCGAAGCTCAGGTGCGATGACGCCGCGCGGGGAACCTTCCTCGTCGAGGGCGGGCGCAGCCCACAGACCGGCGAGTGGTTTCGAAACCCCGATCTCGCCGACAGCCTGGCGTTGCTCTCGGAGCAAGGGGCGGGAGCGATGTACGGAGGCGACCTCGGCTCGCGAATCTCCCAGCACGTGCGGGAACTCGGTGGATTCCTTTCCGACGCAGACCTCCGGAACCACACGGTGGACTGGGTCGACCCGTTGATGGTGGAGTTCGAGGGCCATCGGATTTGGGAGCTTCCACCCGTAACACAGGGGGTGGCAGTCTTGGAAATGTTGCGGATCATCGACCCATTCGAGCTGCGAGGCATGGGCCACAATTCCGCGCCGTACCTCCATCACCTGATCGAGGCAAAAAAACTCGCATTCGAGGACCTTGAGTCGCGGGTTGGAGAGCCAGCCGAAATGATCATGCCCCCACACTCTTTGCTCGAAGAGGACTTCATCCGGGGCCGCCGCGCACATTTGGACCCCACAAGCGCCGCCGATCTAGGCGGGATGGGACAATCCGGGCCGGGCGACACGGTCTACCTGTCCGTGGCCGATCGAGACGGCAACTTAGTGTCGTTCGTCAACAGTCTGTTCCACGGTTTTGGGTCAGGCGTGGTGGTTCCGCGAACGGGGTTCGCGCTTCACAATCGCGGTACCGGATTCTCACTGGCCGCAAACACTCCGAACACCGTCGGCCCGCGCAAACGGCCTCTTCATACACTCATTCCAGGATTCGTGACACGAGTGGACGGTTCGGGCCAAGAGGGCCCGGAGCTCAGCTTTGGTGTGATGGGCGGCTCGATGCAACCCCAGGGGCACGTCCAACTCTTGCTGAATCTCCTCCTGTTCGGCATGGACTTACAAGAAGCTGTCGACGCACCGCGTTTTCGGCACGTGGAGAGTAGGCGGTTGGCCCTCGAGGCGCCGATCCCAGACCAAGTCCGGACGGCGCTCGCAGCACTGGGTCACGACATCACCTCGGAATCCGATGTCTTTTTCGGAGGGGCGCAGGCCGTCATGCGGTGGAACGAGGGCTGGGCGGCGGCATCCGACCCCCGCAAGGACGGCGTGGCAGTGGGGCACTAGGGCTCTGCCGGCGGCGATCTCCCTCCGCCGCTGTGGCGCAGTACTTCGCGAACTTTGCGGACGAGTTCGTTGGGCGTGAACGGCTTCCGCAGGAACGGGACATTTTTCCGAGTACACCCTTCCGCACCAGGTTCTCTGCATAGCCGGACATGTACAGGACTCGCAGCCCGGGGCGTTGCTCCCGCAGCCGCTCGGTGAGTTCCCTGGGATTCATGTGAGGTAGCACGACGTCGGACAGCAGCAAGTCGATCCGGTCACCCTGATCCTCCGAGACGGAAAGCGCTTCGCCTCCGTCCGCCGCCGGAAGCACTGTGAACCCCTGTCCGCTCAGTGCTTCAACGACGAGAGCCCGGACCTGGGGCTCGTCATCGACGAGCAGGATGGTATAGCCGCGCCCGCCACCGGTCACATCCGCCGCGTTCCCGCCAGCCATCGTTGTGACAGCCCTCGAGGTTTCTCTACTGGTCTCTATTACCGGTGTCCCGGTCGTAAAACGCACGGCTTGTGCGCTATTGCGACGCGCCCTTCGCCGGCTCCTGATTTCAGTCCGCCGATGGTTTGTCCGACACTCTATACAGGTCGGGCGCGGTCACCAATCGTCTGTCACACGGGGTCACGCGACGATGGTGACTCACCTCACGGACCGCGACTTAAGTGGCGGTTCACTCTAGCGTTAGTCCCGCCGGGGGCAGGCGGCTGGAAAGGCCGCGACCACACTGACTCACTGCCCGGTACGGGATTTGCAAACTTCAGCCTAAGATGGGCTGGCGGCGCGCCCTGGGGAACCTCTTCCCCTCAAAGCGCTGACGGATAGGAGCGGGAGGTTAGCCATGATCACGATGATGCCGTTGCTCGCATCGCTGGCGCTTGTCGCGCCAGTCGAAGAGACACAGGACCGCGCCGCCCCGACGCCGCGGCGCCCCGCGCAGCTCATCATTGCTCCGGACATTGTAGAGGACTTAGACCAGCTGGCCGATAGCCTGCGAGTCAAGACCGTGCGCTGTCTCATCGGGATCGTGGAGCACGAGCGCGCAGCAATCGACCTAGCCTGGAAGCCGCCAACGAGCGCGAGCGAGGACGGGCATGCTGAATATCAGCCCTGTCCACTCGCTACGATCGCCCGCTGGCTCAACCACCCACACGTCGGCGAAGGTCGTCCCGAGGAATCGTGCTACATGTCCCACGCGGAGATTCAGGAAGCGTTGCGACCCCGCGCACCCGCAGTCCAATTCGTTCAGGTGAACGCCCGGGTCGCGTGCTGGTGGACGCAGAGCCAGATTGCCCGCGCGGCCGATCAGGCCATTCGGTGGCCGCTCCGAGGACAGATCCGGCCCAGATACGCGGCCTTCACGGCGCCGGAGGCGCCGCTGGACCCGCACGAAGACAGTAACGATCTCGGGACAGAGGTGGCCGACGCATTGGGCGCCCGGCCAGGGACGACACCGGGCGCGAATACAACCTCACAACCCAACTCCTAGATCACCGTTTCATTAAGCACATCACCAGGCGAATTCCCCGACGTCCCCGGAGCGTCAACGCGCTTCTGGGACGTCGGCTATTGAGCGGGCACTGGCCACAAAAGCCCGGGGCCCGGCCGTCTGGCCGGGCCCCAACACACGGACGGCCTGTTCGTTAGGCGTCGACCGCGTTGATCATGTCGAAGATCGGCAGATACATCGCCACGATCATTCCGCCGACGACGATACCCAGGACGACGATCATGACGGGTTCCATGAGTGAGAGAAGCGCGCTTACCGCCGCGTCTACTTCGTCGTCGTAGAAGTCGGCGATCTTCGACAGCATCTCGTCCAAACCACCTGTCGCCTCACCGACCGCGATCATCGAAGTCACCATGGGCGGGAACACTTGGGACTTCTGAAGGGGACCCGCGATGGTCTCGCCACCGGCGATGGACGCGCGCGACTCCATGACCGCGTCGTGAATGACCCGGTTGCCAGCGGTGCGGGCGGTGATCTCGAGCCCGTCGAGAATCGAGACGCCCGAAGAGACGAGCGTGCCGAGTGTGCGCGTGAATCGCGACACGGACGACTTGCGGAGCTAGTCACCCAGCACCGGCAACTGCAGCAGAAACCGGTCGATGACGAGCTTGCCGCCCGACGTCGTGTAGTACTGCTTTATGCCAAAGACTATTGCGACGCCAGTGAGAATCATGAGCCACCAGAATTGCTGGACGAACTCGCTCAGGAAAATCACGAACCGCGTTGGAAGGGGCAGCGTGAGGTTCACCGAGGCGAACATTTGCTGGAAGGTCGGGATGACGAAGACCAGCAGCACGACGATCGCGATGATCGCGACGGACAGGATGACCATTGGATAGATCATCGCGCCCTTCACCTTCCGAATGATCGCGTCATTCTTTTCCAAAAAGCCGGCCAGGCGCAGCAGGATGGTGTCGAGAATACCACCGGCCTCGCCCGCCGCCACCATGTTCACGAACAGCTCAGAGAAAGCGTTCCGATGTTTGCCGAGCGCGTCCGCGAGCGTGTTTCCGCTCTCGACGTCGTACACGACCTGCCTCGTGACTTCGGCCAGGATCTTGTTCTCGGTCTGCTGCGCGAGGATGTCGAGCGCCTGGACCAGGGGCAACCCGGAGTTGATCATGGTTGCGAACTGCCGAGTGAAGACCACGACGTCCCGGGTCGGAATCTTACCACGTCGTTTGGACCTCTTGACCTCACGAACGCGTACGACGGCCATTTTGTTCTTACGGAGGTGGGCAACCACTTCTTCCCGTGAGGGCAGATCGATGGTCCCCGTCTGTTCCTCCCCCCGGACCGTGCGAGCGGTGTATTCGTAAGCAGGCATTGGCTATCTCCGCAGGGCTTAGCGCCGGCCCATCGCGGGCTTCTTCGACCCGGCCGCCGGTTCGCGTTCCTCATGTACGGGCTCCCCAATGACCCTGAGGAACTCGTTCTGATCTGGAGCGACCCGCAGGCACTCCTCGTGTGAAACTTCCCGCGTCATGTACATCGTGTACAGCGAATCGGTGAGCGTCTGCATTCCGTGTTTTTTGCCGGCCTGCATCGCCGAGTAAATCTGGTGCACTTTGTCATCGCGAATGAGCGCGCGGATCGCCGCGGTCGCAATCATGATCTCGCACGCCATGACCCGGCCCTTACCGCTCGCTTTCTGGAGCAGCGTTTGCGTTACGACGCCCTCGAGTACGAACGACAGCTGCGCCCGGATCTGCGACTGTTGGTGCGCGGGGAACACGTCGATGATCCGGTTGACGGTCTCGGCCGCCGAGTTCGTGTGCAGCGTGGCGAATGCCAAGTGGCCGGTCTCCGCGATCGTGAGAGCGGCCTGAATGGTCTCGAGGTCGCGCATCTCACCGATGAGCACCACGTCGGGGTCCTGCCTGAGGGCATATTTCAGTGCGTTCGAGAACGACTTCGTATCGGTGCCGATCTCGCGCTGGTTGACGATGCACCCCTGATGCCGGTGAATGAATTCGATCGGGTCCTCGACGGTGATGATGTGGCCCCGGCGCTCCTTGTTGACCTTGTCCAGCATCGCCGCTAGCGTCGTCGACTTACCGGAGCCGGTCGGTCCCGTGACCAGGACGAGCCCACGCGGCCGTTCCGCCAGCTTTCCGAGCACTGCGGGAAGCCCCAGTTCCGTGAAGGTCTTGATCGAAATCGGGATCTGGCGGATCACCATCGAGACGCAGCCACGCTGCTTGAAGCAGTTGCCGCGAAAACGCGCCAAGTTCTGGATGCCGAAAGAGAAGTCCAACTCGTCTTCCGTTTCGAACCGCATCTTCTGATTCTCGGTGAGGACCGAATACGCCAGCTGCAGGGTGTCCTTCGGTGACAGTGTGTATTCACGCTTCGAGTTGGTGATGTCACCGTCAACTCGGATCTTGGGCCGTTCGCCCGCCGAAATGTGCAGGTCCGAGGCACCGGGCTCGATCATTTCCTCTAAGAGCGAACGCAAGTTGATGCTCTCGGAGCCGGCCTGAGTGTTTGGTTGAGTCGCTGTCATTTGGCTAGCCTGCTGTCTCCTTGACGACTTCTTCGAGGGTGGTCACACCTTTTTTGATCTTCACCATGCCGTCCATACGCAACGTCAACATTCCTTCCTTCACCGCCTGATCCGACAGCTCGGTCGTCGAGGCCCCGCGGAGTATCTGGCGCCTGAGCTCCGGGGAGAGCGCCATGATCTCATAGAGACCGGCACGGCCCCTGTAGCCGGTGCTCCCGCAGGAATCGCACCCGGTTCCCTTGTAAAATGTGATGCCCTCGGCTTCGTCCTGCGCGAGCCCGAGCGCGTGGAGCTCTTCGGCACTGTACGTGTGCTCTCGTTTGCAGTCGGAGCATATACGGCGGATGAGCCGCTGGGCGACGATGAGGTTCACGGCGCTGGCTACGTTGAACGGCTCGATCCCCATGTCGATCATGCGGGTGACCGTCGACGGCGCATCGTTTGTGTGGAGCGTCGACAGCACCAGGTGCCCAGTCAGCGCGGCCTTGATCGCAATGCTCCCCGTTTCGATGTCCCGGATCTCACCCACCATGATGATGTTGGGATCCTGACGCAGAAACGCCTTGAGCGCCGCAGCGAACGACATACCGATCTCGTTGCGGACGAGCACTTGGTTGATCCCGTGAATGTTGTACTCGACCGGGTCCTCGGCGGTCATGATGTTGACGTCGATCTGGTTCACCTGGGACAGCGCCGAGTACAGCGTCGTCGTCTTACCCGACCCCGTCGGCCCGGTGACCAACACCATCCCGTACGGATTCAGGATGGCGCGCATCAGATCCTCTTCGGCCTTGGGCTCGAACCCGAACTTCTTCAGGTCGAGGGTCAGGTTCGACTTGTCGAGAATTCGGAGGACGATTTTCTCGCCGAAGATGACCGGGAGGGTCGACACCCGGAAATCGATGACCCGCTTGCCCATCTTCAGCTTGATGCGGCCGTCCTGCGGCACCCGGCGCTCCGCAATGTTCAGGGAGGACATGATCTTGACGCGGCTCGTCAGCGCCGCCTTGAGCTTCACGGGCGGCTTCATGATCTCCATCAATGCGCCGTCGATGCGATAGCGCACGCGGATCTCGTACTCGAACGGCTCGATATGGATGTCGCTCGCGCCCCGCTTGACCGCATCGGTCAGCACCCCGTTGATCAACTTCACGACCGGCGCGTCGTCCGCGATCTGAACCGGGCCCGTGTCTTCTTCTTCCTCCTCGATGACCTCGAGATCCTCGTCCTCCATGTCTTTGAGGAGGGTCTGGAGTTGGGCATCGGTCTGTTCGTAGTGGCGCTCGATGGCCGTGCGAAGCGTGTACTCCCCCGCGATGACGGGGAAGATGTCGTATCGGGTGATGAATTTGAGGTCGTCAACGACACCGAGGTTGGTGGGATCGGCCATCGCGACGGTGAGCGTCCGGCCCTCCCGCTTCAGCGGCAGCACCGTGCTCTTCACCGCGACCTCGGCAGGGATCAACTTGACGATTTTCGGATCGACCTCGAATCGGGACAAGTCGACCGCTGGCATTCGGTATTGCCGCGCCAGCATCTTGGTGATCTCGGTTTCCTGCACGAATCCGGACTTGACCAGCGTGTAGCCCAGGCGCATCCCACTCGTGCGCTGCTCCGCCAGCGCTTTTTCGAGCTGATCCTTGGTGATAAGGCCTTCGCGAATGAGGAGATCGCCGAGCCGTTCGGTACTGGCCGCAGCTGTCGCCATAGCCGCCTTGAAAGGGGTGTTAAAACACTTTCAAATCGTTACCACCCAAGCTGATACGCTAGGGGGAGCCTAGATACTGTCAAGGGACTCGGACCAGTCCTTCGAGCCTACTCACCGTCACTTTACCGATTCCGCGCACCCTCGTGAGATCGTCGAGCGACACAAACGGCCCGTGGCGTTTCCGGTCGCTCATGGCCTTCGCCTTGACCAGCCCAATCCCGGGAAGCCGCGCGAGCTCCTCCGGCGACGCCGTGTTGAGTGTCACGGGCCCGCCCGGGGCCAGTCCTACGGCCTTACCCCCACGGCCGGAAAAGGTGGCGTGAGGCCGGATGGTTGCGACGGCCGTAGGGCCAATCCCGCGCACTCGCGAGAGGCCTGCTAGCGACCCGAACGCGCCATTCGTCTCGCGCTCGGTGACGATTCGAGCGGCCAAGGCGGGGCCGATTCGGGGTAGCCGGTTGAGCTCGGTGGCCGTCGCCCGGTCGAGATCGATCTTCTCGCCACGTCTCAGGGGACGCGTCAACTGCAATGCACGCGCCACAACGGAGTCGCGCACAGGACCCGTTGAGGTGCCCGCCCTGTACCCCACCGAGCCCGGCGCCCCCGAATCTGTCACGACGAGTTTCACGCCCAGCCCCGCGGCCGCCAGCAGCAACAGGACGAGAGTCGCCCGGCGATCGTCTGCGGTGCTCATCATCAATGATCGGCCGATGTGCCCAGCCTCTACAATCGCCCGACTGCACCGATGGACTAGTTACTGCATTGCCGCACGGGTCTTGCCGTCCGCCACGGCGATGGGGAAGGATTTGCCGGTCAGATCGGGAGATCCGGATACCCGAGCCGCCGATACCTCTTACCTCACGAGAGCAACGGCGATGTCTCCAACGATCTGCAGGCTTTCAGCGGACACCTTATCGATGGTGTCGTCCGCCGTATGCCACGGAGGATAGTCGAAATCGATCACGTCGATCGCGCGGATGCCCGCTTCCAACAACGGAATGTGATCGTCGGTGATCGCATACCCCACCGTCGGGCGAAAGGTTTTGCCGTATCCAAGCTCGTCGGCCTTCAGCCACACCCGTTCGACGACTTCGGGCGCGTTGGTAACCGAGTTGCCTTCCTGAAAAATGCGCAGATCGGCGTCCGCCACCATGTCGAACACGATCGCGAACAGCGGTCGCACCTCCTCACTCAGGTTGGCGGCGTAGTATCGGGACCCGATGAGCACGTCCGTGTTCGTCGGGAAGTCACCGTAGTCTTCAGCGTCGACGAATAGCAGATCGACGCCGAACGCGGGGGGATTCTTTTGGAGCGCGTCTGCCGTTCCCAAGAGGAGCGCCACGCCGGATGCACCGTCGTTGGCGCCCGGAACGGGCTTCATCTGATCGCCGAGATTCGCACTCAGGTCGGCTTTCGGCCGAGTATCCCAGTGTGCCACGAATAAGACGCGCTCAACCATCTCCGGCCGGAACCGGCCGATGAAGTTGCGCAGCTCGAGGGTATCGCCTGCTGCCGTCACGTGAGTGAACGCCTGAACCTCGACGGAGTCGGCGCGGCCGTGCAGCAGCTCGAGAATCCAATCGCCAGTGCGCCGATGGCCCTCGGTGTTTGGCACCCGTGGCCCGAACGCAAGCTGCTGCTCGATGTACCGGAATGCCGCCGCGCCATCGAACTCGCGTGGCCTGTCCCGGACAGCGGCGCAGGCCAACCCGCCCGCGAGCAACGAGTAGAGAACCCCCCTCATCGAATCGGACCCGCCAAGAAATTGATCTCCGCGAAAATGGTGAAGATGATCTGGGAGAGCCTCGTCGAGGTGTGGCGCTGTTCGGTTAGAACATAACTGAAACTGGTCCCCGCGGTGACGGTGGGCGACAGCCCAGTATCGAGGCGAGCATCGAATTGCCGGCGCCGGGCCTCCGAGACGGGCGAGCAATCGGCGGTCCCGGCCCGAACCAAGCAGACCAACACGTCGGCAGAGCTGAAGGACAGGGCGCTCCGGACCGCGTTTGGGAGACGGGCGAACGACTCTGGGATCCGCAACGGAAAGCTGAGATTCACCGTCCAGTCCTCACGATCCGTCCGCGTCACGTTGCCCGACGTCACGGCCTCTCGCTTCCCGCGCACGTACTGGCCGGCGGTCACCACGCCCCCGAGCCAGGCAATCGTCACGGATGGGGCGACGGTCGAGGACCGGTTCTCCGTAGTCACCTCCGCGCCGGCCCGGTTGGGGCCCGATCCCGCGCCGTTTACCGGAAGATTGGAGCGCTGCACGTTCGACGCCTCGACGCGCCGGTATTGCGCTTGCGCCGTGATGCTGGACAGCAGTTTTCGCAGTCCCCAGCGAGGCGTGTACAGCCACGAAACCGACCCCGACGGCCACTCCCGGCTCATCTGGCTGGTTTGCGTCAGTGATTCGCCCCGCCGCGACCACGTGTTGGCGTCGAGGTTGGCATAGTTGGCGCGCACACGAAAGCCCAGCGGGATCTGTAAGCCGCCACCGATGTTGCGCGTGTTGGTTTCGACCGCCGTGGTGGACAGAATGCCGTCGGGCCGCTGGAAGTCCTCCAGGTCACCGAGACCCAAGTGATAGGTGAGGCTGGGAGAGAACGGGGCCCGATCGAGCCCGGACCGGCGCTCGCGAACGAACGAGAAGTCGGCCGGCAACAGACTGCCGAACACCGCCGCGACGCCGGATGCCCTCCCGGTCAGTCCTCGCGCGAGGCGGCCGAGATCGACGGTCCAACCGAGCTCCCTCCGGCGGGAGTTTGCGAGGGCATCCGGAACGCGAAAGGATCCCGCGCTGTCCCCGTTCACGCGCACCGGGCTCGTGGCGTTCGGATCGCGCGCGAGGGAAAACGTGCTCCCGAAGAAAAAGCGCGGCGCGATCCAGCCTCCGATCACCGGCGCGATATTGACGGCGGTCTGGAGCCGCCGCGCGCGCTCAAAACCGACATCGCGGCCGAGAAGGCTCTGACGTTCGCGCCGCAAGAGGCGTCCGACCGCCGTCGAATCGCCGTAACGCTGCAGATCTCTGACCGTCGAATAGTCGGCCCGCGCCACGAGTGTATTGAAAGGCCGGAACTCGACCCCGGCGCTCGTGCGCCATGTGTGGACGACGCTCGTCAGCGGCTTCAACACGCTGTCTCCGGGAACCTCAACCGGGACCCTAAACGTGAATCGGTCGGTCACGTTGTTGGTGAGAGTGGATGAGAAACGAAATTGGTACGGGTTCCACCGGATGCGGGAGGTCCCAAGGGCCCTTCCGAAATCACTATCCCGAATCCACCGCGGGAGGCTGTTGACGAAGTTGACGAGGAACTGCGGGACCGCACGGAACGAGCGCGAGCCGGCGAGATTCGAGTATGAGACATCGAGCTGGCGGTTGGTGGTCCCTGAGGTCGTGAGCTCGGTAGCGGCCTGCCCGGACTGACGCCGAGCGGTGACACTCAGCGGATCCAGCAGCATGCGCTCGAGTAGTGTACCGCCTCTCTTCGTGCGACGAATCGAGAGCTCCACGGCCGTCGTCGACCCTTCGGGTTTCCGGAGCCCGCTCACCGCGTCTCCGCGAACGTCTCCTCGGCTAATGAACAACGGATCGATCGACGATCGCGTGTGTTGAACGCTCAGGGGTGCGCTCAACCCCCAGGTTTCCGGCATCAGTTTGTCCAACCGGACGGTCGAACGCACGCTCGTCGCAGCGTCCGTCGTGAACGTGGGGTTCTCACCGAAACGCCGGAAGCGATCGCTCTTCTGCAAGTGCGTCACCGTCACGTCGGCAAAATCGGCCACCGACAGTCTGATATCTATCGCACCCGCAATCCCGGCGTCGGCCACGACGTCCGTCAGGCGGATATCATCGACCCACAGCTCGGCCTGGGATATCGCGACGGTCCCGCGGGAACGGAACATACCGACGGCGACTTCCGACACCCGCGCCAGATTGGGCGGTGCGGTCCCCGGATCCCGCACGTGCACGATGTAAGGCCCGTCGCACGCAACGTACGCCGTGGAGTCGCCTCCGCATACGCTCGCGCCGGACGGCGGATCGCCGCGAAGCCACGCGGTCTCGATCTCGGCCCGTAGCTCGAGCCATCGTTCCAAATCGACCGCAACCTCCGGTTCCCAACTCGTGCTGCGAGCCGCCGTCCGGTACATGTAGAAGTTGAACGCGTCACGCCCGACTTTGACATAGAACTCGAGGTCCCGTTCCTCCCACCCGACTCCCCTCCCGCGCGCCCACACCCGGAGCCGGCCGTACCTGAGAAAATTCTTGTCCGCCTCATCGACGAAACGAGTGAAAGCCTCAGCCCGCTCGCCGACGCGGAGGTCGCTGGCAAGAAGCCTGAGCGAACGCTCGTTGATCTCGGCCGACGCCAGGTCGAACTCGGCTCCCTTTCGATCGGCCTCGTTTACGATTCCGGGCGGCGGGGTATAGCCAAGGTCGTTGTTGCCGGTCGATACAATCGAGGCGACGACTTCCCCGTGCGCCTCTCCCTGAATCCCACTGATGTCCGCAATGGGTGTCGGGGAGCGCTTGAGCCACGGAGCGCCAAGGAGCCGCAGGCGCGCCAGCGCGAAGGACACGGCCTCCTCGCGCGGTCCCTGATCGGGAGCGGCAACGGTAATGCGCAGCGCGCGCACCTGTCGGAGGTTGGGGGTACCGATCTGGATGGTGTCCGTGCGGAACGGAATGCGATACAGACGCCACGTGAGCAGGGCACCGCTCGAGTCGGGGAAGCTTACGCCATTCCGAACAAAAGTGCGGTCGTCACCGACGGGGAAGACGTACCGAACGGCGTCCTCGGCGTTCGTTCCGACGTCCCGGTCCAAACGGTTGTCGCCATTCAAGTCCTCCGTGTCGGCGAGGGCGTTCCGCCTAGTGCAGTTCGCGGAGAGGTCGCCCAGCGGGAAGGTTGGCAGGAGTCCCGAGCTGCGGAGCTGGCAGGTCGCGATGCCTTGGACAAACCGTCCGGTTGTGCCGTCCACAATCGAGTCCAAGAGGTCGCCGTGAATCCCCACATCGTTGACCGCGGCGTTGAATACGTTGGACAAGGAGTCCTTTTCGGAATCCAGCCGCCCCGCTCCGACGAGGGACTGCCCAGAGAACACGGTGTCAGCCCCTTGGACGCGAAGCGTGTCCGGCGCCAGCGCAACGGCATCCTCGAACAGGGTCCCAAAGTCGAGTATCAAGGTGACACCCATGCGCCGCGCCGATCGGTTCGCGTCTTCGAGAACCCAGAATTCGATGAACTCCGAGCGGGAGAGGTCCACTCCGAGTCCTGATCGATCGAGGGGCTGAGTGATGCTGCGCCATCGAGGGCCGGGAGTGTGGGGTCGGATCCACCGCGGCCGCCCGCTCGTGGGATGTGGAACACCGCCGACCGTGTCGGGCTTGAGGGTCATCCAGAGAGTGGTTTCGATACGGCGGCTCGCGCCGGTCAGGACAATGGTCGAGTCGATTTGCTGAGGCTGAAACTCCAGCACCCCGGCGCTCGTCTGCACGGAATTCTGCCACACGAGCGCCGCCGCGTCACCGGGAGCGAACCCGCCGGTTCCGCTCAAGTGCGTGAGGGGCAGGCCGCGCCCCGAGGAGGGGCCGCTCCCCAGCTGAAAGGCGTTCTGGATCAGCGGAATCGTGCGACCCGACTCGCCTTCGAACTCCTCGATGTATGCTTGGCCCGCCTGATTCGGGTTGGGGCGGGATATCGCGATTTCTCCGTTTACCGAGAGCTGAGAGGGAACGGACGTAGATATCAACGGCAGCGCATCGAGGGCCCTCGTGAGCCACGTAGGGCGAAACACCAGGTCGGTAGTGATCCCCGCCATGAGGTTGGATTGCGGCTCGAAACCGAGCGGAGGCCTCGTGAACACCGACTGCTCGCGCTGCAGTAGAGCGACGCCGCTGATTCGCTGGTCCGGCCCCAGCGTGTAGGTCGCCGACAGTCCCAACGTACTCTTCGGAGCGATGTCGAACAGCTGGTTTTCTTCGAACTCAGCCCGAATCTGTGACGGACCGGTAAACAGGTCTCCGGGGTTCAGGAACGTGACCTGTCCCAGATCATACGAGATGTCGTAGTCGCGCCCACGCACCAGTTCGCGATTGCCCAGAAAGAGCCTCTCACTCCCATCCCGAATCTGAATCGCGCCGAGGTTGAGCGCCGTGCGGTCGCCGGCGCCCGAGGCCTCATACCGCAGATGCAATCGAAACCGGGGAGGGGGGCCCTGGGATCTCAGCAAGAACGTCGGGGTGCGGTACAGCGAGTCGATTCGCTCCGCTGGGAGCAGCACGGCCCCATCGTCGAACGGCCTCAAGTGAGGGAATACGACGAAGAGGTCTCTAACCGGGGCCCCGCCATTGGGATCTCTCTCGCGTGGGAACACCCGGTTGAACTCGTTCAACGTCGATGGATCGGTCGATAGCGCCAGTCCCAACCGCGATAGGTATGTACCGCCACCCCTCAGCGGCCGCTCCGATTCGTTGAGGAGCACCGTCAGCTTCACCGAACTTCGGGAGACGTCGCGGCCACCGATGCGGTAGACGTTCCGCAACTCGTACTCGAATGTCGGGACCTCGGGTCCCCGTCGGGGCTCGTACACCAGCTCGAGTGTGTCGCCGGAGCCGTTGATCGCCGGGAAGGTCCCGACCGTATCGCCCGCCGCGGTGATGTACGAGACCGCCAGAAAGTCATTGTTACCGACCCTGGTCGCGAGGGCAAACCATGTAGCCGAAGGGTCGAGGTAGTAGTCACGGCTCTCGACCAGCAGCTCCCAGGAAAAGGGGCCGACGCGCTGAGGGCTGTCGCGTCTGACGGCGACCGCATCGATTCCGCCGAGATTGGGGTTGGATCCTGCGGGCCCGAACTGGGCGCGTAGCCGGTAGACACGCACCTCTGCAGGGCGGGATGAGGGTGGAAGTGCCTCGACGCCAAGATTCAGGATGTCGATCCCGGGATATCCCGGCAGCCCACGGGGATCCACCGTGAAAAAGAAACGTCCGGTCTCGAAGTCGAGGTCGCGGAGCTCACGGTCGATGGACTGGGTGGTCTGGTCGCCAACCGTAAACACTCTCGATCGGAGCGAGGATCCCTTTTGCTGGGCAACGATGGTACCCAGCTCCACGGCGCCCACCTGGGCCTCGACCTGTACGCCGAACGAGTTCGCCGGGATGGCTGACGTGATGAAGCGCGATGATGGCGCTCGAAAGGTGACGTTTCCCAATTCGACGCGCTGCAGGATCTCATCTTCGAGACCCTGGTAGAAAACGTTAACGTTATTGTTGGCATTGAACTCACGTTCGCTGTCGAAGTCCACGTTCACATGAAGCCGCTGGCTCAGCACCCCGCCGGCACGCAGCGCGATCTGCTGGTCAAACTCCGGCGTCGGAACCCCCCCGCGACAGCTCGAGAGGGGATCGGAGAGATCGAAAGCGGTACAACGCTCGTTTCTCAGACGATCGAACTTCACTTCGAATCGCGCCCGCAGGTCGACACCGAGATCTGCGGCCTCCCCCAGCGCCCGCAGGGGAGCGGGGGGCCGCGGGCCCGGCCCGTCGGCGATCGTGTCGGTTGGGGCGCCTGCGAGTGCGACTAACCCTGGGTCGGGGAGCCGGGCTCGCCGCCGCGCGGCCCGCGCAATGGCCACCTGAGCCAGGGTTTCGGCTAACCAACGCTCGACGGCCAGACGGGGCGGGGTGCGGAGTCCCAAGCGCCCACCTGGCTCAAGCGCGGGATCCCGCCGGAGCGCCAGGGTATCGGTCCCCAGCCGAATGGTTATCCTGGGAAGCAGGGTGTCGCCTTGTGCGCGAAGGCTCGTGCCCGGGAGGCAGAGGAGCGCGAGGGTTGTCACGAGGGCGGCGCGGGACACTTTCGATCCGGACGTGGGGTACATCTAGCTGACGGCTATCGACTTTCCGCCAGTCGACCATCGGCCAAAACGCGACGGCAAGACGTGAACATTCTCAGCCGGTATATCCTCAAGCAGCACGCCGTACCGTTTGTATTCGCGCTGTCCGCGGTCACGAGCATACTGCTCCTGAACCAAGTCGCGAAACGCTTCGGCGACCTGGTTGGGAAGGGGTTGCCCTGGGGCGTCATTCTCGAGGTCTTCGCCCTTTCCGTGCCATTCCTCGTCGCCATGACCCTGCCGATGGCTGTGCTGGTCGCGGTGCTCTATGCATTCAGCCACCTCGCGGCCGATAATGAGATCACGGCCGTAAGGGCCGGCGGTATCTCCCTGTGGCATCTCGTTCGCCCCGTGCTCCTGGCGGCGGCGATCACGTCGGTGCTCGCCTTCCTGTTTAGCGACCACGTCCTGCCGGCCTCCAACCATCGCCTCCGCACCCTGCTCATGGACATCGGCCGCAAGAAGCCGACCTTTTCCCTGAAAGAGCAGGTCATCAACGAAGTCCAGCCCAACCGCTTTTTCCTGAGAGCCGGGCGCATCGACCAGTCGATCTTCAGGCTCAGGGACGTGACTATCTACGACCTCGCCGACCCGCAGCGCAACCGAATCGTCTATGCCGACAGCGGCTACATGGCGTTTTCCACGAATCAGCAGGACCTGCACCTCACGCTGTATGACGGATCGATTCATGAATTCGACCGCTATAATCCGAAGATGTTCCAGTACATCGGCTTCCGTAAGGACGTAATTCGCGTCGAGGGCGTGGGGAATGAGCTCAGTCGCACCATCTCCGACACCTACCGGGGGGACCGCGAGATGGGCGTCTGTGAGATGGAAGCGGTGATCCGCGATGCCCACCGGGAGCGGCGGCTCTCCGCTGAGCGCGCCCGCACCGTTTGGGCCAACGACATCCGACCGATCGTGGGGCTCGCACCGGTCCCTCTCGACACGACGACCCGCACAGAGCGGCCGACGCTCTATTGCCGATCCCTTGGTTGGATGACTGATTGGCTGTTGCCGTCCGACGCGGAGGCGCAAACGCGCAACCGGTCCCCCCCGAGAGTCGTCACTGGGCGCGCGTTCGACGCTTCGAACCGCGGGGCTGCTCGCGGGGTGTTCCCCCGCCGGCGTTCCGGGGAGTGGGGCGCGTTCCGCGACCGGGCGGAAGGCGCGGACATTCGGGCGGCTAATTACCTGGTCGAGGTGCATAAGAAGCGTGCGATCGCGGCCGCCTGCATCGTCTTCGTGCTGGTCGGCGTACCCGCTGCTCTCCGGTTCCCCCGCGGGGGCGTCGGGCTCGTGATCGGCCTCAGCATGGTCGTCTTCACCACCTACTACGTCGGCCTGATCGCGGGTGAGGCACTCGGCAATCGCCTGATCGTACCTCCCTTCTGGGCGATGTGGACTCCGAACTTCCTGTTCGCCACCCTGGGACTTGGGGGGCTATGGCGCTCAGGACGCGGGGCTGCACCGGCCTCGCGAGGCGACTGGAAGGAGGCTCGAGCGGCGATTCTCGGAGTGCTCCTTCGGCCCTTCAGGCGGGCACCGGCGTGAGGTACTACAACATTCTCGATCATTACCTCTTGAGGGAGTGGCGGAGGATTTTCCTGATCACGGCGCTCGGGTTCCCGATAATCGTGATCGCCATCGAACTGACCGACAAGCTCGACCGATACCTGTCACGCGGCCTCTCGCCGAAGACCATCGCGATGAGCTATCTGTTCGCCGTGCCGGACAAGATCTTCATGATCCTGCCCGCGGCTGTCCTTTTCGCTACCGTCTTCAGCATCGGATCCATGGGCCGGCATTCCGAGCTCACGGCTGCCAAGGCATCTGGCCGGAGCTTCCACCGATTGGTCGCGCCGGTCCTCCTCGCCGGCCTGTTCGCCACGTTCGCCGGCTTGGTCCTGGCCGAAATAGCGCCCCCGGCAACCCGCCGGCAGCTCGAACTGCTCGGCGAGCGCCGGGATCGGACGCAACCGACCCGCTATAACTTCGTATACCGCGCTGACGAGGGTTGGGTCTACACCATCCGCTCGCTCGAAATCGAAGAAGGCATTATGCGGGACATCGTCCTCGCACGAGAAGGAGTTGGGGAAGACTACCCCACGCTCGCCGTCCAAGCTTACTTCGCGCAGTACGTCGATTCATTGAACCGCTGGCGGCTGGGGGACGGTCACCTTCGGGTAGTCGCGGGCGAGCCCCAGGAACTGACGTTCGTATTCGACTCCATGTATCACCGCGGCCTGGTCGAGTCCCCGGCCGACCTGCTCGCGGAACCGAAGGCCCCGGAGGAGATGCGCTACGGCGAGCTGGCCCGTTACATTAAGGCGCTCGAGCGCTCGGGAGCGGACACCCGGAAACTTCGGGTCGATCACTCCCTGAAAATCGCGATACCGGTCACCTGCCTCGTCATCGCCTTTTTTGGCGCTCCCTTGGCCATTACGTCGCCGCGTGCGAGCGGTGCCCTCGGCATCGCGATCAGCCTGGGTACCACCATCATGTTCCTCACGTTGATCCAGCTCTCCCGCGCCGTCGGCTCGGGTGGTGTGCTGCCTCCCACCCTGGCGGCCTGGATGCCGAACGCGGTGTTTGGATCGATCGGTCTCGTGCTTTTTGTACGCGCCCCGACCTAACGGCGCTCCACGGCCTTGCCTATCTCCTCCCTCCCACCTATCCCTTCTATCCACCAATACGCGCAAGCCATTCAATGGACCCAATCGCTCTCACGCGTGAGCTCGTTCAAATCGATTCGCCCACTGGTGAGGAAGGCCCGGTAGGGCGTTTTCTCGCGGAGCAGTTGGAGGGTCTTGGGTATGCCGTGAAGCGGCAGGAGGTGACGCCCGGACGCTGGAATCTGTACGCCGTGAGGGAGGCCCCGAAGGTCGTCTTTTCAACCCACATCGACACGGTCCCTCCGACGCTCCCGTTTCGTGAGGATGAGACCCACCTCCACGGGCGGGGAGCATGCGACGCAAAGGGGATCGCTGCCGCCCAGGTTGCGGCGGCAGAGCGACTGGCATCAGACGGCGAGCGCCGGGTTGCTCTCCTGTTCGTTGTTGGTGAGGAGTACGGATCCGACGGGGCGCGCGCGGCTGCGGCCCTCGAGCCCAAGGGCGAGTTCATCATCAACGGAGAGCCAACGGACAATCGTCTCGCCCTGGGACACAAGGGAGCGCTATACGTCAAGCTCACCGCGGCCGGCCGCACAGCACATTCCGCCTATCCAGAAGAAGGAGTTTCGGCCGTCGATGGGATGCTCGACGCCCTTGTCCGGATACGCGAAATCCCTCTCCCGGTGGACGACGTTTTGGGGGAGAGCACCCTGAACATCGGCACAATCACCGGCGGGATCCGTCCCAACGTGATCCCGGACGCGTGCGCGAGCGAGCTCCTGATCAGAACGGTTCGCGATTCCGCGGAGCTCCGGACCGCGATCGTTCGGGCCGGCGGCGACGACATAACGGTGGAGTTTCCCTGGGAAATGCCGTGGGTCCGACTGCAGGCCCCGCCGGGATTCGAGACCACCGTCGTCCGATTCGCCACCGACCTCCCGTACCATCACTCGTGGGGTGAGGGCTTTTTGCTGGGACCCGGTTCGATCCGCGTCGCGCACACGAACGAGGAGCGGGTCGAGAAGCAGGAGTTACTAGACGGAGTGGAGACGTATCACCGGCTTGTTGCCACGCTGCTCGCGCGGGACGGCTCGTGACGTCCGAGAGAATACCGGTCGCCGTCTTGGGCGCAACGGGGACTGTTGGCCAGAAGTTCGTGAGGCTGCTCAGCGACCACCCCTGGTTCGAGATCGCCTCCGTGGCGGCTTCGGAGCGGAGCGCCGGCAAGCGCTACCGCGACGCAGCCCGCTGGCTCGAGCCGACTGCTCTCCCATCTCACCTTGGCAACCTCGAAGTCGCCCGGTGCGAGCCGGGTATCCCCGGGGCAATCGCATTCTCCGGGTTGGATGCGGGGGTGGCTGAGTCGATCGAAGGGGCATTCGCGGCCGCTGGTTACATGGTCGTGAGTAACGCCCGGTCGTACCGCATGGAGGCGGATATCCCGCTCGTGATTCCCGAGGTCAACTCCGAAACGCTCGCGTTGCTGCCCGAGCAGCGGCGGGATCGCGGCTGGACCGGCGGGATCGTAACGAACCCCAATTGCTCCACCGTAGTGTTGGCGATGGCCCTCGCGCCCCTGCACCGGGCATTTGGTGTCGAACGGGTGTTCGTGAGCACCATGCAGGCAGCCTCTGGTGCTGGCTACCCCGGCGTTCCGGCACTCGACCTGCTAGGTAACGTGATCCCAGGCGTGGCGGGGGAAGAGGGAAAGATGGAGCGGGAGACCCGGAAGATCCTTGGCGCTGACATCGATTTGAGCGTGCACACAAATCGCGTGTCGGTAGTCGACGGTCACACGGAGTCCGTGTCGGTAGGGCTGGGTGAGCGGGTGCCCCCGGCGGCGGCGGCCGACGCTTTCCGCCGTTTTCGGGGGCCGCCGGAAGTCGAGGGTTTGCCGAGCGCCCCTTGTCCGCCCATCGTCGTGACGGAGGTGCCAGACCGCCCTCAGCCACGACTCGATGCGTGGCTCGGCGGTGGGATGCAAGTTACGATAGGCCGCGTACGCCCGTGCCCAATCCTCGATCTCCGGTTCACGGCCCTGGCCCACAACGCCGTGCGCGGCGCCGCCGGCGCTGCGATCCTGAATGCGGAGCTGCTGGTGTCCCGAAAACTCGTCGCGGGAGCAGGCGGATGATCGCGATGAAGTTCGGTGGCACGTCGGTCGGCGACGGCGAGCGTATCGGCCGGGTGGCCGACATCATCGGATCGCGGGCGGCACGCAAGCCGGTCGTCGTCGTGTCGGCCATCGCGGGCGTGACCGATCGACTGCTCGACGCGGCACGCCTAGCAGCCGAGGGCGACCTGCGGTCGGCGCGTGCGATTCAGCGAGAGCTCAAGGACTTGCATCTCGAAGCGATCGATCGGGCCGTCTGCCAGCCAACGCCGAGGGAACTCGCACAGCAATCGGTGGAAAAGCACTTCAATGGACTCCATCTTATGCTCAAAGCCCTCGCGCTCCTGCGTGAGGGCGGCGGGCGGGCCCAAGATGCCGTCGTCTCACACGGCGAGCTATGGAGCGCCACGATTCTAGCCCGGGCGCTCGAGGCGCGCGGCCTGCCGGGAACGTTCGTTGACGCGCGCGACGTGATCGTCACAGACGACCGGTTCGGCCGGGCCGTACCGGACCGTGCCCTCTTGGCCGAGCGCGCCCACGCGCATATAGCCAGTGCGATCAGAAAACGCCGGATACCGGTCACCCAGGGGTTTGTTGGTGCCACTGTCGACGGTGTCCCGACCACGATCGGCCGCGGCGGATCAGATTACACGGCCGCGCTATTGGGAGAGGCGCTGGGAGCAGAGGAGGTGGAAATCTGGACCGACGCAGACGGCCTTATGACGGCCGATCCGAGGGTCGTCCCCGAGGCGTGCACGTTGCCCGAAGCGAGCTACGAAGAGGCGGCTGAGCTGGCGTATTTCGGCGCGCACGTCCTGCACCCCGCAACCATCCTCCCGGTGGTGGAACGGGGCATTCCGGTCCGAATCAAGAACACCCTGCAACCCGACGTTGAGGGAACCAAGATCACCCCGCGCGCTCATCCAACCGATTCGACCGTCAAGTCCATCGCTTCGAAGCGCGGCGTCACCACCATCAACCTCAGAGCGCCCAGGATGCTCGGGGCGCACGGTTTCTTGCGGGCCATGTTCGACGTGTTCGACCGGCACCACGTCGCGGTGGACGTCGTCACCACCAGCGAGGTCAGTGTGTCCGTGTCCTTGGAGAACGGATCCGCGGGCAGCGAGTTGCTGGCCGACCTCGGGGTTCTTGGCGACGTCACGGTGGCGAGGGACCGCACCATCGTCTGTGTGGTCGGGGAGGGCTTGCGCGATGCGGCCGGCGTGGCCGCGCGCATCTTCGCCGCGCTGGAATCGGTAACCATCGAGATGATCTCGCAGGGGGCGTCCAAGATCAACGTGACCTTTGTCGTCCAGGACGTCCATGCGGAGGACGTAGTGAGGAGGCTCCACGCCGAGTTCTTTCCACCAGCCTGACTGGGGCCCGTGCGCATAGCGATCGTCGGCTACGGAAAAATGGGGCGAACGGTGGCGGAGCTGGCGCGAGCCGATGGCGAGGAAGTCGTCGCCGAGCTCGATGTCGGGGACTTGTCGCGCGAGGGGGTGGCAGGGACCGATGTGGCGATCGAGTTCACCGAACCACTCGCGGCAGCCGACAACCTAATCCAGCTCGCATCATTCGGCGTCCCGGTCGTGAGTGGCACGACAGGGTGGTATGACCGGCTCCCCGAGGTTCGGCACGCCGTGGACGACGCGGGTTCGGCGCTCGTATATGCGCCCAACTTCTCGGTCGGTGTGCAACTTCTGCTTCAAATCGCTAGCGAGGCAGCCCGCGTCCTGGCTTCGCGACCCGAGTTCGAGCCATACATCATTGAAACTCACCATCGGGAGAAAAAGGATGCGCCGTCAGGCACCGCGGTCCACCTTCGCGATACGGTCCGCGCCGCGGACCCCAGCCGCGAGTACCCGGTGACCAGCGTGCGTGCTGGGCATGTGCCGGGGACGCACGAACTGCGCATCGAGGGGCCGGGGGAGTCCCTGACCATCGCGCACGCTGCGCGCGACCGAACGATTTTCGCCCGGGGCGCGCTGGTGGCAGCCCGCTGGCTAGCCGCCAGTCGGCGCCGGGGCGTCTTTACATTCCGAGACGTGCTCTTCGGGACGGACGGATGACCAGACTTCAGGGGTGCGGAACCGCGCTCGTTACGCCGATGAAACCCGACGGGGCCATCGACGTGCCGGCGCTCCAGGCACTCGTCGAGTGGCAAATCACCGACGGCATCGATTTCCTCGTACCCTGCGGGACCACCGGTGAAGCCGTTACCCTGTCGCCGAACGAGCGGCGCGACGTCGTACGGACCGTCGTGCAGACCTCGGCCGGAAGGGTCAAAGTGATCGCGGGCGCGACGTCGAATGACACGAGGGTGGCCGCGAGCGATGCGAAGGCGATGGCCGACGCCGGCGCCGACTTCATCCTGTCGGCAACACCCCCCTACAACAAGCCCACGGGGGAGGGGCTCTACCGGCACTTCGGGGCGGTGGCCGATGCCGCGGGGCGACCCGTCGTTCTCTACAACGTGCCCGGCCGGACCGCCGTGAACATGGACGCCGCCACGACGCTACGCCTGGCCGCACGGGAGGGCATTGCCGCGATCAAAGAGGCGAGCGGCAACATCGGCCAGATCATGGAGATCGTCCGCGGCCGACCGGACGACTTCAGCGTGCTCTCCGGAGACGATGCGACCGCGCTTGCCTTGATGGCCGTTGGCGGCGACGGCGTGATCTCGGTCGTATCGAATGAGCTACCGGGCGCGATGGTGAAGCTCGTCCGCGCGGCATTGAAAGGTGATTACGTGAGCGCACGCCAGATTCACTATCGGCTTCTGCCCCTCATGAACGCGAATTTCCTCGAGCCAAATCCCATTCCGGTAAAGACCGCTCTCCACACGATGGGACGCATTGCCGAAGGCATTCGGCTCCCCCTCGTTCCGCTGACCGACGCCAAACGCCCCCCCCTACTTGCCGCCCTCCGCGAGGCCGGAGCGCTCGAGTGACGCACGAGCTCGAGCGGGACATCCTCGCCCTCGCGGACGGCGTGCCGCCGGGACGGGAGGCAGAGGCACGCCGTGTCTTCTCGAATCTCCTCAGCCGACTCGACGCAGGCGAAGTGAGGGCGGCGACCCGCTCGAGTGACGGCACGTGGCGGGCGAACGCGTGGGTGAAGAAAGGCATCCTGCTCGGGTTCAGGCTGGGAACCATCGCCGATATGACCGGAAGTGGTGCCCTCCCGTTCTTCGACAAGGACACGCTTCCGCTGAAGCCGCTCCAGCTAGACAACGGGGTGCGGATCGTCCCGGGCGGCTCGTCGATCCGCTCCGGAGCGTTCGTAGCAAGCGGCGTGGTGTGCATGCCACCGATGTACGTCAACATCGGTGCGTACGTCGATGAGGGGACAATGATCGACTCGCATGCCTTGGTGGGCTCGTGCGCTCAGATCGGCAAGCGCGTGCACCTATCGGCCGGCGCACAGGTCGGCGGGGTGCTGGAGCCAGCCGGCGCCCTACCAGTGATAGTCGAGGACGATGTGCTCGTGGGGGGTAACTGCGGTGTCTACGAGGGCACCATCGTGCGGGAGGGCTCCGTGCTCGCGCCCGGGACCATCCTCACCAGCGGCACGCCGGTATACGACGTAGTCCACGACGAGGTGTACCGGCGCACCGACGATCGGCCACTAGAGATCCCGAGTGGAGCCGTGGTCGTGCCGGGATCGCGCCCGATCGCCCGCGGACCCGGGAAAGAGCTCGGCCTTTCCGTGTACACTCCGGTCGTGATCAAGTATCGCGACGCGCGAACCGAGTCCGCCGTGCAGCTGGAGGAGTTGCTCCGGCCACAGTAGGGGGTTCACGACCTGACGGGCCAATGACGCATCAATTGGCGGCCGCCTCCCGCCTCAGCCGCTCCGCGCTTCACCGGGCTCTCCTGCGCGTCCACAACCAAAAAACTGGCACTCCCGACAACACGACCGCGACGTCGAGCCCGAAAACGAGCGGTTCCGAGATCATGTAGTTGCCAAGGAGGAACAGCGCGGCGATGAGAAAGAGCGCCGGCACGACCGGGTAGCCCCAGGTCTTGTAGGGTCGGCTCAGGTCGGGACGGCGGCGACGCAGCACGAACACGGCCGCGACCGCGAGGGCGTAGAACGGCCAGATACCAATGATGAACTGGTCGGCGAGCTGCGCGAACGTTCGCACGGAGACGAAGACGATACCGAGAACGGCAGCGAGCACGATCGCGCCGCCCGGGGTGCCGAATCGGGGGTGCACGGCCGCCAGTTTTCGGAAGAACAGCCCGTCTTCGGCCATCGCGTAGAAGACTCGCGGCCCGGTCATGGTCGAGCCGTTGAGCGTCCCAAAGGTGCTGATCATGACTGCGGCCGAGATGAACGTTACGCCCAGCGGTCCCAGGATGACCTGGGCCGCATCGGCCGCTATGAGTGGCGATCCCGGCATTCGGTCGAGCGGGACCAAATGCAGGTACACGGCGTTGACGAGCAGGTAGACGGTGACGACTCCGGCCGTCCCAAGGAACAGGGCTCGTGGGAGTGCGCGCTGGGGATCCTTGACCTCGCCACCCATGAATCCGAGATCCGCGAAACCGTCATACGCCCACAACATGGAGACCATGGCGAGCCCGAACGCCGAAACAGCTGATCGGCCGGACGGCTCGGGCGGGAGCACGGCAGCAGGAACCGCGTCGGGGTTCGGGGAAAGTGCGAACCCGAGAGCAACCAACAGGAGGAGCGCACCTACCTTGAGGACGGTGCTCACGTTCTGAATGGCCGCCCCCAACTGTACCCCGCGGTAATTCGCGGTCGCCACTACGATGATGAACACAACCGCGGTGGCCTGCGCAACGGAAAGGGGAAGCCCACCGACCGGGGTCCCGCCATCTCGACCCAACAAGCGCCAGAAGTACTCGGCGGATACGATCGACACCGCCCCGTATGCCGCCGGACGGATTATCAACAACTCGGCCCAGCCGAAGAGGAACGCAGGCAGCCGTCCAAAGGCCTCGCGGATGTAGACGTAGATGCCGCCGGTCCGTGGAAGCGACGACGCCAGTTCCCCGAACGTCAGGGCGCCGGTGAGCGCGATGACGCCTCCGAGAACCCATCCGAGGGCAAAGAGCCAAAGAACGTCGATCCGCTCCGCCACGACCGCGGGTGTGCGAAAGATCCCGCTCCCGATGGTCGATCCCATCACAACGGCCATGGCGCTCAGAAGGCCGAGCTTGCGGGGGAGACGGTCACCCCATTGATCCGTCGCCGGTGTGTGCACGGAGGGAACCTAATACGGATCGCGGTCGATGATCAGATAACGGGACCCGCGCCGAACACCTAACCCGTGACCCTGACACCGGCCCGACGACCCTTTAGCTTCCGCCGCATGCGAGCACTTCGAAACACCGCCTATGTCTGTGCCTTCTTCGCATACGTGCTGATCGTGTTCGGCGCGTTCGTGCGAATCACCGGATCTGGTCTCGGTTGTGGTGACCAATGGCCGCTCTGCAATGGCCGAATCATCCCGCCACTGGACGACGTAGCCGTGATCATCGAATACGGCCATCGCCTTACAGCGGTGGGGTTGAGCGTGTTAGTCGTGGTCCTCATCGGGCTGGCAATCGCGCAGCGCCGGCAGCCGGGGGGATCCGGGGCCGGAGGCACCTTTGCACCCGCCATGGTGGCCACGGCCCTGCTGGTCGTCCAGATCCTACTCGGGGCGGTGACAGTGTGGCTCGATTTGGCCGCCGCGGCAGTCGTACTCCACCTTGCAACGGCGATGGCATTGCTCGCGGCCCTCCTCATCACAGGGCTCAGGGCAGGCACTCGAGCAGAACATCCAGCGCAATCCGCCGGTGCGAGCACGCGACGCAGCGCTCACGTGGCCGCAGGGCTCGGTGCGGCGGCTATTCTCCTCGGTGGCTTGACGGCAACCAGCGGGGCCGGTCCCCTCTGCTTGGGCTTCCCTTTATGTAATGGCCAAGTTTGGCCGAGCGGACCCGGCCTCGTTCACATCCACTGGACGCACCGGCTGGTGGCATACGCGCTCTTCTTCCACGCACTGGGCTTGGCGATGGCGGCGCGCAGAAAAGCAGCACCGCCGCGGATCCTGGCGGCGGCATGGGCGGCGTTCGGGATAGTCGTGCTCCAGATCGCGGTGGCCGCGGCCATGATACTGAGTCTCTTCCCGCCAGCGTTGCGAGGCCTGCATGCTGCAGTCGGCACGGCGTTGTGGGCAGCGCTCGTATACCTCGTTTGGCAAGTGCGGAGGGAGGTAAACCCCCTGCCGATCGAATCTGCCGCGCCGGCCCGCTCCGGGTCTTAGGTACGGCTCGTCGGGTCGGAGGAGACGAACATGCTCGATCGAATCGCAGCCGGACGCACTGACCTCGTGTTCGACTATCTGGCGGAAGGGCACTCCGCCAAGTCGACCGACGAACAGGGTGTTTCGCTTATGAAATGGTGCGCTTATTACGGTGATGTCAGTGCCGTGAGGTTCCTACTCGCAAACGGCGAATCCACCGCGTCGCTGGGAAACAACTTTGACCTCAACGGGGCCTGTTTCCACGCGCACTGGCGGTTGTGTGAGTTCCTAGTCGAGAGCGGCGCCGATGTGAACCATTCCCTGCCCACCACCGGAGAGACGCCGCTGCACTCGGCCCTGTGCAAGGCGAATCGCCCCTCGTACAACCACGTGATCAAAGTGCTACTTGCCAACGGGGCCGATCCGAATCGGTCGACGCAGCCATCCACCGAAACGGGCGCGTTCATGCGTGACTGCCGAACCAGGGCCGAAACTCCTCTCCACCGCGCGGCGGCGTATGGCGACGAGGAAGCCATCCAGCTTCTCCTGGACGCGGGAGCTGTAGTCGACGCCAAGGACATGAACGGAGATTCGCCGCTGGCCTGGGCCAGCTGGCATCTTAGGCCACCCTCCATACTCGCATTGCTGTGCTACGGCCGGCATACCCTTCCGCCGGGTGCAACACAGCGCCCGTCGAGCGACCACGGGATGGGCTGGGGCGGCCTGGAATTTACGCTGCTGGGGGCACCCCCACACTTGAATAGAGCGCCGACCGGGACGCATTCTAAGCCGACATAGCGGGTTCCGATTATCTCCTACGCTCCCGGCCCGCTCGGCCTTGCACGCCACTGGCACATCACGTCCCCCCTTGCCCGGCAGTTCACGTGGATGACCGAGCCGTCGAAATCGGTCAGGACTCGTAAGAGCTCTTCGAAAGCAGCCTCGTATAGGCCGCAGACCAGGGGTCCTATTGGCGCCCCCGCTGCGGCACCGGCGGTTGCAACCGGTTCGCCGTCCGCGCGATCCACGTCCAGGTCCAGGAACCGTGCAGCGGCGCGGCGAGCAATCGCCAAACACAGCGGAGCGCCTACGAGCGGCACGCCGTGCAGGGGCCGTGCGACCCGTTTCCCAAGCACCGGCGCCGCGTGCCGCGCCGCGCGGCGGCCGGCATCCCTCACGACCGCGCTCGCGTCCGGGCGCCGCTCGACGAGTCGGAGAAGTCCGGCTACCTCGTCGGCATCGGCCCGAGCGCCCCGTCTGAACAGCCGCCGATATCGAGCGATCTGCGCGGCGATCGTGGGGCTCATCCCGAGCCGTTTCGACGCCAGCTCGGTCGACAGCTCGTCCACTCCGCCTCCATCGGGTGCGTCGGACGACCGCAGAGCTTCCAGAATCGACAGCGGGATGACGGTATGCACCATTTGCCTTGGGATAGCTATGTCGTTCGTGGTGGTTTTCTTGGGCCTGGTCACGGCACCACACCCCGGATTTTCGACGAGAAGTTCACTCCGTGTTAGTGGCGGCGCGGAAGGTAACCGGGCCCGTGCGAGGCTGCTAGTGGGCCATTGCGCTGACCCCCGCATGTGGCCATCCTAAGCGCCATGTCCGCCGACGACGAAAAGCGTCGAGCTTTCGAAGATCAAGCGATTCCACATCTCGACATCGCTTATCGCGTGGCCCTTCGCCTCTCGGGCGATCCCTCGAGAGCCGAAGACCTCACGCAAGAAACCATGTTGAAGGCATATCGCGCTTGGCATCAGTTCGAGACCGGGACGAATGTGCGCGCGTGGTTGTTGACCATATTGCGCCACACATTCATCAACGAGTATCGGCGACAGTCGAGCCGTGCTCCGACAGTCGATATCGGTGAGATCGAGTCATTCTCTCTGTTCGCTGAGGTTCAGGACGTCGACCCAGAGGGCAGCTTCTTCGATAGGATCGTAGACGAGACCGTCATCAAGGCAATCGATGCCCTGCCCGAGGAGTTCCGGGAAACGCTGGTCTTGAGTGACGTCGAGGGCCTAGCCTATGCGGAGATTGCGGAGATCACTAGTGTGCCGGTGGGCACGGTGAAGTCGCGGTTGTTTCGAGCACGAAAGGCACTCCAGCGCCAGTTGTACGAGTATGCCGTCGAGATGGGGTACATCAAGAAGGTGACGGGGTGACCGAGCCGCGTCTGATCGACTGTCGCGAGGCTGCGGAAAAGCTCTACCCGTATCTCGACCGGGAGTTGACGACGGCAGACGAACGAGCGGTTCGCGAACATCTGGCCGATTGCGCGAAGTGCTTCAGAGTATTCGAGCTCGAGGGGGTATTCCTCGGGTTTCTGAACGCTCGAACGGCCGCCATGCGGGCACCCAATGAGCTCAAGAAACGGATTTTCGAGACAACCATTTGGGGTGAGGATTCGCAGGGATCGGAATGAGTCCGGCGGCTGCCCTAGCGATTTCCGCAGGGTTGGCGTTGGGCGGGCGCGTGGCTGGTTGGTTGACGACCGGCGGTGCCGCGGCCGCCGCATTCGTCGGCGGCACGGTGCTCGCGGGCTCCGGCCAGGAAGGTGGCTCGCTCTTGGCGTTCTTCTTCCTCTCGTCCAGCGCTCTTACCAGCTGGAACGAGCACCGCGCGCTGGCTGCCCCCGATACCAAGGGAGCGCGACGGGACGCGAAGCAGGTCCTGGCGAATGGCGCTTGGGCTGCGGCCGGATCCTTCTTACCGGGCTCTCTCCCTTGCGCGGGTGGGCACTTTTCGTCGGCGCCCTCGCGTCGGCGCAGGCAGACACGTGGGCAACGGAGATCGGCGCGCACGCCCCCCGCCGTCCCCGCTTGATAACGACTGGCCGCGAGGTCCCCAGGGGCACGTCGGGCGGGGTCACCGCCCTGGGTTCGTTGGGCGGGCTTGCCGGTGGCATCTCGATATTGGTGCTTGCCTACACGGTCGGGGTACCAACCAGGAGCCTCGTCGCCGGGGGCATCGGTGGCGTTGCCGGCTTGCTGAGCGATTCCGTATTAGGGGCTACGATCCAGGCGCGTTTCCGATGCCGGGCATGCGAACAGGATACGGAGCTTCGCATTCATCGTTGCGGCGACAGGAGCAACCTACAGGCCGGCTGGCGTTGGTTCGACAACGACGCAGTCAACTTTGCGTCCACTGCGGTCGGCGCGGCGTGTGCGTGGGCGTTAGCCTCCGGTCTCTAGCGACTGCTGCGTACGCACGCCCGGAGGAGCGCCCATGACGGCGGATCTCGCGCAGTTCCGCCAGCTGCTCTCTCGTTTCGCCACTGGTGTTACAGTCGCTACTACCGTCGATGGACATGGGCGACCCGTCGGCATGACCGCGAGCGCGGTATCGGCCGTATCGCTCGAACCACCACTCCTCTTGGTTTGTGTCTCACACGCCGCTGATTTCCACGAAGCGCTCGCGACCGCCGACGCCTTCGCGCTCAACGTGTTGGCGAATGACCAGGAACCGCTGTCGCGGACGTTCGCGGAGAAGGGGACCGACCGGTTCGCCGAGCTCGACTACGACATGGGACCCAACGGCCAGCCGCTGATCTCGGGAGTCACTGCCCACATCTTCTGTTCGAAGTGGGGACAGCGCACAGTCGGCGACCACACAATCTTTTTCGGCCAAGTAGTAGGTGGCGCGGTGTTCGATCGACCGCCGTTAGTACATTATCGAAGTCGATACACGACGTTGGCGGACGAATGACCGCGTGAGTTATCTTCACTCGCGGTTCATGTGACCTGGTCTTGCAAGCGAGGAGCACACAACATGATCACGCTCGTTCGGCCGCTCGTGGCGGAGTTTCTCGGGACGTTCGGCCTAGTGTTCATCGGTGCCGGGGCTGTCGTGGTAAACGCGGCAACCGGCGAGGCGCTGGGCCTCGTAGGCATAGCGCTGGCGCACGCCCTGGTCCTCTCGGTCATGGTCACGGCTTTCATGAACATCTCGGGCGCACACCTGAACCCGGCCGTCACGTTCGCGCTGTGGAGCGCGAGCAAGATCTCCGCGGGGAGGGCGGTCTGGTACGTCCTGGTCCAGCTTCTCGCCGGCGTGGTCGCCGCCCTGCTGGTCAAATCCCTGTATCCGGCGATGGCCGGTGAGGCCACGAGCTACGGGGTCCCTCGCATCGCCGGAGACATCACGATCATCGAGGCGATTGTCATCGAAGGCATCCTGACCCTGTTTCTCGTGAGCGCCGTGTTCGGGACCGCGGTCTCCTCTGAGGCGCCGAAGGTGGGTGGATTCGGAATAGGACTGGTTCTGCTCTTCGACATCCTCGCCGGCGGCCCCCTCACGGGCGCGGCGATGAATCCAGCGCGAGCCCTGGGGCCCGCGCTGGTGGCAAACGACTGGCACGGACACATAGCGTACTGGCTCGGGCCGCTGTTGGGGGGTGTCGTCGCAGCGCTGCTTTGGTCGAAGATATTGTTGCCGCGGGATTGAACGGGGTTTCGGCCTAGGTGGCGACCTCCGGCGCGGCGTAGGTGACAATGATGTCCCCGCCGGCCCTCCGGATAGCGAGTAGCGCTTCGCGCATAGCCTGGACACCGTCGACCGCGCCCGCCTGAGCCGCGAACTTGATCATGCTGTACTCCCCACTCACCTGGTAGACTGCGAGCGGCCCCCCGAACCGCTCCTTCGCCCGCCGAACAATGTCGAGGCAAGGCATCCCGGGTTTCACCATGACCAGATCTGCGCCTTCTGCCAGGTCCTGAGCGATCTCCTTTAGCGCCTCGTCGGCATTCGCCGGGTCCATCTGGTACCCTCGCCGGTCACCAACCTGAGGCGCGCTGGCCGCGGCCTGGCGAAACGGGCCGTAAAACGACGAGGCGTATTTGGCCGCGTAGGACAGGATCGGTGTCTCTTTCCATCCCGCCGCGTCGAGCGCCGACCGGATTGCCCCCACGCGGCCGTCCATCATGTCGCTCGGGGCTACGATGTCCGCCCCCGCCGCCGCGTGAGAAACGGCAACCCTTCCCAGTATCGGGAGGGTAGCATCGTTATTCACCGTCCCGGCGTCCAGGACGCCGCAGTGGCCGTGAGACGTGTACTCACACAGGCACACGTCGGTCACGACGACCAGGTCGGGACGCTCGTCTTTCATCGCCCGCACGGCGCGTTGCACGACTCCCTCAACGTCGAATGCTCCGGTGCCTTCATCGTCCTTTCGGTCTGGGATACCGAACAACAGCACACCCCCTAGTCCCAGATCGGCGGCGCGGTGGGCCAGCGCGGCACATTCTTCGAGGGGATGCTGGGACACGCCGGGCATAGCCGCAATCGGAACAGCCGGGCCCTCAAGCTTGATGAAGAGCGGCCAAATCAACTGCGCCGGGTCGAGGTGTGCCTCCGCAACGAGGCGCCGCAGTGCGGCAGTCCGGCGGAGCCGGCGCATGCGGGTGATCGGAAAACCGCTCACCAGCTCGATCCCCCTTCGAGCCCGGCCCCCTCGCCGGCCATCAGCGCGCGGGCGCCGGCCTTCAACAGATCGCGCCCCGCCGACGCGCCGGACGCGCTCGGTTCGAGCAGGTTGACGCTGACGCGCGTGTCAACGTACCGCGAGCCATCCGGTGCGTACGCACGCACGTGTAGAACGGCGCCGTCGGGGGTAACCGTGCACAGGGCGCCGATTGACGAGCGGCAGCCACCTCCCAGCTCCGCCATCGCCGATCGCTCGGCTTCCGCAGACAAGCGGACCGCAGAATCATCCAACGGTCGAACGCTAGCAGCGGTTCGAGGATCGTCGCCTCGGATCTCGACGGCGAGTGCACCCTGGCCAGGTGCTGGAACCACCAGCGAAGGATCGAGCGGCACCACACCGCCGGTGACACTCAGTCGCTTGAGGCCGGCGAGCGCCAGCACGGCCACATCAATCTCGCCGCGCCGTACTCGATCGACTCGCGTGGGCACGTTTCCCTGCAACTCGCTCAGATGAAGATCCGGACGGACCGATAGGATCGCGGCGCGGCGGCGAAGGCTCGACGTTCCGGTTCTAGCACCCTCGGGTACGTCGGCAAGGTCCCAACCCGCGCGGCTCACCAGCGCGTCTCGCGGATCTTCCCGCTCGGGAAAGGCAGCCAAGATCAGCCCCTCGGGTGACACGGCACCCAGATCCTTGAGCGAGTGCACCGCCGCGTCGATTCGCCCCTCCAGCAGCGCATCCTGTAGCTCCTTGGTGAACAGATCCTTGACGGCAACGCCGCTTCTAGGGTGTGCCGACCCCTCGTCGCCGGACGAGCGCACAATCACGAGTTCGGTACCGACGTTGCGCCGCTCGAGGAGCACCCGCACCCGATCCGCCTGCCAACGCGCCAGCGCGCTCCCTCTGCTTCCGATTCGCAGGGCTGTCACGGGTGGACCGGTCTCCGAGAGATGATCGGACTCAAACGCGGATCGGTGGTGGGAAATTGCAATATGCCGGACCGCACGGGCATTATCAAGCGATGACGACCCGTCGTGCCGGCATCTGGAGGAGGTTTCGAAGGTTGGTCGCCAGGCGCGCGGCGCGGCGCGCGGCGCGACTCGAGCCTCAGCACGCCCCCTCGTCCGAACGATGGCTTCGCTTCGCCTGCAGGGTCGCCCCTGATTTCGATTCGGTCCACCGGGCGCTGTCGAAGGCCCGACGTCAAGCCGACGACCGACTCGGTGCTCTGGCCGTAGCGCAGTGGGTCGTGCGCCGGTTCGAGCGCTCCGGCGACGCGTGGCTACTCCTGGGCGAGGCGTATCTGGACGCGTTCCGACCTCGGGATGCACTTGTGGCGTTCGAGCGAGCTCTACAGATCGAGGAGCGGTCGGACGCCGCGATGGCAGCGGGAGTCCTCTACCGGCGGGAGGGAGATTTGGTAACCGCGGGCGCGCGTTTCGCGCGGGCGTACGCGGCTGGTGGAGGTCCCGATGCACTGCTTGCGAACGCCGAAGCCTTGCACGCAGCCGGAGACGTGGCGGCCGCTGCCGAGGCCCGGGCCTTGTGGGAGCGGGAGACTGGGCGCGCGTGGGAGGACTAGTACTGGCGCGTACGTATCTTCCACCCGCGGTATACCAGTAACGCGGTGTATGCGAGAACGATTACGGCCGTTACCACGTACGCCGAGACCATGTACGCACCGTTGTCAGGATAACTCATTCGCTATCCTTTCCGTACGGTCTTCCTCCAGCAACGCGAGGCCGTAGCGCAGCGTCAACAGACCCGTGTAGAGCAGCGTGAAGGCTCCGAGTGAGACCACCAACGTCATCAGCATCTCTGCCGGCAAGGAAGGAGTGCTCGGCTTCAAAACAATGGGTTGTGGATGCAGCGTCCGAAAGAGTTGCACGGAGAGGTGGATGAATACCACGAGCACCAGGCCGAGCGCTCCGATGACCGCTGAAAAGCGTGCACGCATTTCATGGTCCGTTATGGCTCCTCGCATCACCAAGTAGCCCGCAAAGAGCAGCGCGATGAAGAGGGTCGAGGTGAGCCGCGCATCCCAGGTCCACCAAGTACCCCAGATCGGCTTCCCCCAGATAGGTCCGGTCGTGAGCATGACCATCGAAAACGTGACGCCGACTTCCGCCGACGACGCGGCCACCAGGTCCACTCGCCGGTCCTTCAGCCATAGGTAGAGAAGGCCGAGGATACCAGTGACGACGAACGCGAGGAGTGTACTCCAGGCCGAGGGGACGTGCAGATAGAAGATCTTCTGCGCGGGGCCCTGCGTTGCCTCGATGGGAGTGAACCAGATCGCCCGAACGTACGAGATCCCGAGCGCGGCAACCCCGAGGGCCGTGATGATGTTGCCGCGGCTCACCAGCCTGAGTCCGTTTTCGCGCAGCGTCATTCTTCGAGGGTCGCGGGGAAGAGTAGGACGGAGAGGGCGAAGAACACGATGTCAAACGCAGCGAGCAACTTAAGCCACCCGACCGAATCGCTCAAGGGTCGCTCCGCGAGAATGCGGGCCGTCACCTGTACCCCGCCTATGAGAGGCGGCACCAGGAAGGGTAGCATCAGGACGGGGAGCATCAGCTCGGCGAATCGGGTGCGAACGGTCATGGAACTGAGAAGGGTGCCGACCGGAACGAAGGCGAGAGTCGCCATCAACACGACGAGCCCCAGCTCCGGAAGCCGCGACCAAAGGGGGACATCGTAGAAGAGGATAAACAGGGGAATGGTCACCAACTCGACGATTCCGACGAATACGAGGTTCGCTAGGGCCTTTCCGATGAAAATGGAAGAACGCGGTGCCGGGCTCATGAGTATCGCGTCAAGCGAGCAATTCTCCCGCTCGAGCAGGAAACCGCGATTGAATCCGATCATCGCCGCGAACGTGAAGGTCACCCATAGGGCGCCTGGCGCGACCTCAAAGGCTGACACCCCAGTCGGGTCGCGCGCGAAGAAGAGGATCGCCAAGACCAGGACCGCGAACACGACCGCAGAGGCAAACGCCGTCCGGGTGCGCCACTCCACCGCGAGGTCTTTTCGGGCCACCGCAAACACCGCACGGGCCGCGTCACCCATCGGGAATCAATTCGCGGTATCGCGCGGCCACCGCCGCCGCGTCGCGACCCGAGCGTGCTTCCAGGGAGAGCACCCGGCCGAAGGCGAGGAACCCGATGGAAGCCGCCAAGTCCACGACGTCTGTGAAGTGGTGGGTGACAATCACCATAGTCCGGCCGTGGTCGCGATAGGAGCGGAACACGTCCAGCACGATGGCCGATGTGGCCTCATCCAGATTGCTCAGCGGCTCATCCAGTAAGAGGATGTCGGGATCGAACACAAGCGCCCGTGCAAGCGCGAGCCGCTGAATCATCCCGCGGCTGAACCCAGCGATGGGCTCGTCCGCGCGGCCGTGTAACCCCAGCCGTTCCAGCAACTCGTCGCCAGGTTTGGGTTGCCGCAAACCGTGTAGCCGTGCGAAAAACGTGAGGTTTTCCCGGGCAGACAGCGCGTCGTACAACATGGAACGATGCGCGACCATCCCCACCGAGCCGTGACGTTCTATCGAGCCGGTGGACGGCCTCAAGAGCCCCGCGAAGAGGCGCAGAAGGGTGGTCTTCCCGGCGCCGTTGGGGCCGACGAGGACTACAACTTGGCCTTTGGCGATCTCGAGCGTCACGTCACGGAGCACGTGCCGGTACGCAAACCGGCGCGAAACGCCGCGTGCCGCTAGCGCCGGGTCAACCGGCGGCATCTATGCGCGCGCTGAGCTCGTCGAGATCGAACGGCTTCACCAGGTAGCCGCTGTGCCCGATGCCGAGCATCTCGACCATCGGCTCCATGCTGACATATGAGGTCGTGATGATCACAGAGAGGTCCGCACGGTGTGCCCGCATTCGCCTCAGCAGCTCGATACCGTCCGTGTCTGGGAGACGCATGTCCATTACGACGACGTCGGGAACGAACCCCTGCAGTTCATCCATTGCCTGGACACCCGTCCCCGCAAAGGCCATCTCAATACCGGGAGGCGAAAAAGCGCTCGTAGGCCTTCCGCAACCCGGCTTCGTCTTCCACGAATAACACGCGGCGACCGGGGGATTCGCCGGAGTGCGTCTTACTGCTCATGGTTTGCAATATACTGCGCGCCGCCTGCGTGGAGTCATCTCAGTGCAACGACAAGCTCAAAGATGACCAGGCGTGTGGGACGAACGTGCCGCGAGCGTCGAGCGACGCGGCGCTTTGGCTTCGTCACGTGCGCCGCCTGCAACCCCTTCGGACCCTCGCGCACCGCGAACTCTCATTGGTCCGTTTTCTTGCAGTGACCGGAACCCAACCCCCTGGAACACCATGTGGCGTACGAACACATCCGACTCGCCATCCTCCTCATGAAGCCGGACGCCCGGGCGCCGTTGAACCACTTGACCGTGCCCGTGATGCGGGACATACGTTACTCGCTCCGCAGCCGTCGCAATGGGTGCTCTCATGTCGCTGGAATCTGCGGGGAGCTTCCGGTGAGGGTGCCCCAAAAGCGCGGTGAGTATAGATGTCGCACCTCGTAACGTCAACACAGACAGTGCTTTCCAGAGTACCTGGGGGATTTCGATGACGGACCGGATCGACACGCTGCTCAAGGAGCAGCGATCGTTCTCGCCACCGGCCGACTTCAAGCGCGCCGCCCATCTTCGCAGCAACAGCGTATATCGGGAAGCGAAGCAGCACCGGCTCCGCTTCTGGGCGGCCCGCGCGCGCGAACTCCAGTGGATCAAGCCGTGGAAAAAGGTGCTCGATTGGAAGCCGCCGCACGCCAAGTGGTTCGTCGGAGGAAAAATCAATGCCTCGGTGAACTGCCTCGACCGTCACATCGGAACCGCGACACGAAACAAGGTCGCGTTGCTCTGGGAGGGCGAGCCGGGGGATCGACGCGTCATGACGTACTGGGAGCTGTATCGAGAAGTGAACCGCTTCGCCAGCGCGCTGCGAGATTTGGGTGTCTCAAAGGGTGACCGCGTAGCCATTTATCTCCCGATGGTCCCGGAGGCCGTGGTCGCCATGCTGGCGTGCGCCCGCATCGGCGCCCCCCACAGCGTCGTCTTCGGCGGATTCTCCTCGGAGTCCTTGCGGGACCGAATCAACGACGCCGAGGCAAAAGCGCTCATCACGGCCGACGTCGGCTATCGCCGCGGCCAGCTCCTACCCCTCAAGCAGGGCGCTGACCGGGCAGTCGCTGAATGCCCATCGATAGAGCACGTCGTCGTGGTGCAGCGGGAGCACGGGGTCGAGCGGGACAGCTCGCTCGTGCACATGGAGCAGGGGCGGGACCACTGGTACCACGAGCTGCTCGAGAACGCATCCGCTCACTGTAAGCCGGCGACCATGGATGCGGAGGACACGCTCTTCATCCTGTATACGTCGGGAACGACCGGGAAGCCTAAGGGAATCGTGCATACGACAGGCGGGTACCTGACCCAGGCCGCGGTGACGACGCGATGGGTATTTGATCTCAAGGACCAAGACGTCTTCTGGTGCACCGCCGATATCGGTTGGGTCACCGGCCACACGTATGTCGTCTACGGTCCACTCGCGATCGGGGCGACGGTAGTGGTCTATGAAGGCGCGCCAGACTGGCCGGACAAGGACCGTCTGTGGGATATCGTCGAGCGCTATGGGGTGACGGTGTTCTACACCGCCCCCACCGCAATCCGCGCGTTCATGAAATGGGGCCCCGAGTTTCCATCGCGGCACGATCTCTCCACGCTGCGCCTCCTCGGGACGGTCGGCGAGCCCATCAACCCCGAGGCGTGGATATGGTACCACCATCACATCGGCGGCAAGCGGTGCCCCATCGTGGACACGTGGTGGCAGACGGAAACCGGCGGCATCATGATCACGCCGCTGCCGGGCGTGACGAGGACGAAACCGGGCTCGGCAACGAACCCGTTTCCCGGCATTGAAGCCGCTCTCCTCGATGGATCCGGCGAGCCCATCAAAGTGGGCGGGGGATTTCTCGCCATCACGGCTCCATGGCCCGGCATGCTCCGCACCATCTACGGTGATGACAAGCGGTACCGGGACACGTATTGGAGCAAGTGGCCGAACGTCTACTTTACCGGAGACGGCGCGAAGCGGGACAAGGATGGATACTTCTGGATACTCGGCCGAGTGGACGACGTGCTGAACGTCGCGGGCCATCGAATCGGGACCATGGAGGTGGAAAGCGCGCTGGTTGATCACCCCGCCATCGCGGAGGCCGCCGTGGTGGGCAAGCCGCACGAGTTGAAGGGCCAGGCCCTCGCGGCCTTCGTCATCCTTCGTTCCGGCTACGAACGAACCGATAATCTCGAGGGCGAACTCAAGAAACACGTCGCACAGAAGATTGGCGCGATCGCCAAACCGGACGACATCGTCGTGGCGGCCGATCTCCCAAAAACACGGAGTGGTAAGATCATGCGGCGGCTGCTGAAGGACATCGCGGCGGGACACACGCTCGGTGACGTCACGACGCTGGCCGACCCCACGGTGGTAGCGGCGCTACGGGACAAATACGAGGAAGAGCACGAGGCGTAGGTCAGTCGGACGCTTTGAGCCCTGCAGCAGCCACCATGAAAATCGACCCGATGACCGCCGCTGACGCGACACAGTAGCGGCACCACGCCTCGATCACCATCGCTTCGAGGTACGTCAAGTAGACGGTAAATGTCACACCGACACCCGCCAGAACCAGGAGGAGCACAGTCGGCCAGCGTCGGACGGCCCACCGGGGCTGGAGCCCCGCGACGCTCACACCCAGCAAAACCAGGTACCCGCCAACCCCGATGAGCGCGACGGGTATTCCGAGAAACTCCGCGTAGGGACTGGTCTGAACGGCCTCGCAACCGCCGGCGCCGCAGGAAAGGTCTCCCACCAGTCCGATCTTCCAGAACCAGAGGTAAAGCGCTACGAAGAACCCGACGAGGGCCAGCGCAGCGATTACCATCCGGTGCGTCACGAAGTGGAGCGCTCGGCCACGCTGTCGATGATGGCCTTCAGGCGATCGTAGGCAACGCGACCCGACACCCTCACACCCCCAACGACCAGGGTGGGGGTGGAGGTCACCCCGTCGTTGGTCGCTTGTTGCGCCGTTGCCGCGATTCGGGCTTGGAACCGATTCGAGTCCATGCACTCTTCGTAGCGGTCGATATCCAACCCGACCGTGCGGGCATAGTTTCGGAACTTGCGCGCGACACCCCGACCCGTGGACCAATCGGGCTGGAAATGATACAGCTGGTCGTGCATGCCCCAGAACCGATCCTGTTCCCCGGCGCACGCGGCTGCATGATGGGCCAGCGGGGCGCGATCATGCCCGGAGAGGGGACGGTCGCGAAAACGCCACTTGACCCTTCCGGTCTTTATCAGCCGCTCGTAGACATCCGGAAAGGTGAGAATCGTGAAGACGCGACAGGCCGGACACTGGAAATCCGCGTACTCGATTACCTCGACGGGCGCAGAATCACTGCCAACGACGTATCCCGGCAACACCTCCGCACCAACCGGGCTGCCCGGCGGCATCGCCGTCGTGACCGTGACGCCATCATCCCCCCGGGCCGCCCACCAAATGATCCCAGCCCCCACGAGCGCGAGCGCGCCCAGACCATAATAGAACCGCTTGATTGCTACCGGCCCCGCCATGGAGCATCCTCCTCGGAGTCAAAGTCGTCTCCCTCACCGACGTGCCGGGAGCGTTGGGCCGCTTCCCGGACGATGCGCCGGCTCTCGGCCACCTCCGGTGAGTCGTAGGTTGTCCGCACCTCGTAATGGAATAACTCGCTCCGCGCGTCACCCATCAACTTCAGCAGCCCGGGACCCGCGGCGAGAAGCTCCCGATCGCTTTCAATGGCATTGATGTGAGCGGCCAACCCACGCAGCAGCTCAACCAACCGCTGCGCGCGCTGCGCATCGTAGACTTGATCGTACATGACGCCTCCAGGTGAGTCTCTAGAGAAGATACACTTGTTCGAAACGGGCGTTTCGGGCAGAAGCTACCCCGTTTGCATGGCCCTGGACGCCCCGTTAGATTGCCTG
Organism: Gemmatimonadales bacterium; assembly: GCA_965249575.1. Lineage (GTDB taxonomy): Bacteria > Gemmatimonadota > Gemmatimonadetes > Gemmatimonadales > GWC2-71-9. Next base: position 1,630,710 of record OZ252244.1, read on the forward strand.
CTCGCTCCTCCCCCTTCAGCCCGATTTGAGGTCCCCGGCATGACCGACAAGAGACCCCCCCAGCAAGCAGGCTCCGCTCCAAACCTATTCGACCAAGCTCGTGATGAACTATTCAGCCATATCTTGCGCTGCGGGGTTCTTGAAGCATCAGTCGAGCATCAAAAGGAGTGGTTCGACGACACGATGGACTACCTGGCCGAACGCTACGACCGGCTGAGCGACGAAGATTTGGTCGGCTTGCGAAGGCTGGGCGAGCAGTACTGCCGACCGATCATCCAGCGGGATGACGCGGTCGCTTCTGTATCCGGCTGACAAAAATTACTCCCTCTAACGGCCCTGAGATGCACCCGCCTGGGGGGCATGCGGGACTGACGCCTGTTGTGGGCGCACCCCGTTACGCCACGTGCACTTCCCAGGTGACCGGAATGTCGGGGGCCAGCGAGTGAACGACCGAACAGTATTTCTCCAGCGAGAGCTTCACGGCCCGCTCCGCCTTGGCAACGGGTAGTCCTGCACCCTTCAGCTGATACCGGAAACTCTGCGCGTCGTCAGCCCGGCGAACAGACGATGCCTCCGCAGGGCGTCCTCCGCATGATACTCGAGCATCCAGTTGATGTGGCGTCGTAGCCGAATCTCGAACCCCAAGGCAAACTGGGGCCAGACGCTCGGGCAGTCCGGCGAGAGATCGCAACCCTGATGTCCCCATACGCCAAGACCGAATCCGATATAGGGTACGGCGATCTCTGTGTCGGGTGTGAACCGGTACATGAGTTCCGCGTTCATCACATACGTGTTGACGCCCCCTCCGATACCGACCTCCACTGACGGGCGGAGCCGAACGCGATCGGTGAAGAGGTGGCCGAAGTCCAGCGTCAGGCTCCCAACGACCTGGTTGTCTCCCTTGAAGTCTGGCCCCAGCCGCGCACCAAACCCGTAGAAGCCGAGGCGAACGCCCTGGCTCTGCGAACCGCCGGCTGCGTCGGGCGGCACGAACTCCTGAGCCGCCGCCGTCGGGGTCGTGAGCCAGAACAGTATGAGAATGACGAGGGCTCGGCACGTCTGGGTCCCCATCATGTGCGCCACGCCGCGCGACTGTAATCGGCGATTGCGTACACGGAAATGGCTGCGGTGGACCACGCGAGTGGCCGTAACAGCTCCGACTGTGCAACGAACGCTACTAGCGTCAGCATCTGGCACAGCGTGACGGCCTTCCCTCCAGCTCGCGCCGGGAGAGTCGTGGGTCGGCCCCGCGCCGCAACGCCAGCGAAGGCGAGAATCGCCACAAGGTCCCGCAGGAGAACCCCAACGATCTCGAGCGGGGAGAGCAACCCGCTGCCTGCTACCGCGGCGAAGGCGGCAATTACAAACACCTTGTCGCACACCGGATCCAGCACCGCTCCGAGCCGCGAACCGCCGATCCGGCGCGCCCAGATCCCGTCCAGTACGTCGCTGGCTCCCGCGAGTGCCACGACACCCAATCGGGTAACCCATTCGGTCGACGCGACAAAGATAACCGCGAGCGGAATCCGCAGGGCGGTTAGCACATCCGGCGGTCCCACGAGGCGCTTTGCTTGCCCGGTCTCCCCAACTCCTTTAGCTTCCATATCTTGCACAGCGCAGCACCCGTGAGGAGCCCATGGATCTCGAGTTATTGAAGCAGGCCGCTATTTTCTCGAGCCTCGAAGACGACTAGTTGGCTCGAGTGGCCGAGATCTGCAAGGAGCAAACGTTCAAGTTCGGGCAATCTATCTTCAAGGAAGGTGAGCCCGGGAACCGGCTGTATATCGTTTCGAAGGGAGACGTCCGAATCTCCCGCCAAGTGCCGGGCTCCGGAGAGGAAGCGCTGACCGTCCTCAAGCCCGGGGCATGCTTCGGCGAGATGTCCGTGTTCGACCGCTCCGAGCGCTCCACCGACGCGATTGCCAACACCGATTGCACGCTCGTCACCATCACCCGGCCCGATTTCGAGATTCTGCTCGACTTCAACCGCGACATAGCCTATAAGGTCCTGTGGTCTGTGGTCCGCCTGTTGAGTGAGCGTCTGCGCATCACGAATGACAACCTGCGTTCCTTCCTCGCCATGTCGATGTTCTAGGAATCAGCCTCCGGTGCTCGTGACGCACCGGCGCCGCTATCTCAGCGGCTCACGCCTGACCCGCGCGCGACGAACTCAGCGCGGGCTTCCGGATGGAATACTTCGGCGGCTACCCGATTCAGATCCGCGGCAGTCACGGCGCGCAGGTCGTCCGCGAACCCATCCAGATCATCGAGTACGCCGTGGATCCACGCATGTAGCGTGTCCGCTGCCACCGATCCAGTCGATTGTTGCCTGAGCTCGACTCCCCCAGCCGCGTAATTTCGAGACCGGGTCAGTTCAGCCATCCCTACCGGGTCCCGAGCGACGACCGCGAGCTCATGCAGCATCGCGTCCCGGGCTTCGCTCTCACGCGCCGGGGACGTTGCGATGTACGTAAGGAACGCCCCGGACCGACGCTGCAGCCACGGTATCGCCGTCACCGTGTAGGCAAGCGACCGCTCGTCCCGCAGCGCGCGAAACAGCCTTCCCGCCAACCCACCCAGCAGCCCACCCAACACCTCCAAGGCGAATCGATCTCGCGACCGGTAGGGAGGCGCAAGGAACGCCATGGCGAGCGCAGTTTGCGCCTTTTCCCGCCGCTCTGATATCCGACCCGCTGACCAGGTCGGCGCGTCATGTATTCCTGCAGCACCGGCCCTCACGGATGGCCAACGCTCGAACGGGGCGAGCGCCTCGAGGAGGCGCTCGGGGCTCGCATCCCCTACCGCGACGATTACCGCCCTGCTGCGCCCAATGTCCTCGGTGGCGGCGCGCACCGCATCGTCATCAATGGCCCGCACGGAGTCGGGATCGCCAAGGGGTGGCAGTCCCATCGGATCGTTGGGAAACGCCGCTCCCAGCACGGCACGTACGGGGTGCCGGAACATGTCGTCCCGCTCTCTTCGTGCGTCTTCAGCCTGCAGGGCGCGTTCGAGGGCCACCTCCCGCGCGGCGACGTCCGGCTCGAGCGCGACTCCGAGCAACAACTCGGCGGCGCCGACGAGTGAGTCGCTGGGAACGGTCATCTCCCACCCAACCGCATCGAGGCCCACCGAGGGTGTGATCGGTCCGCCGAGCCGTTCGGCGGCTGCGGCGAGACCATCGCCCGAGAACCCCGCGGCTCCGCGCAGGGCCGCTCGCGCCATGAGCGCTGCTAGGCCCGCTGTCTCGCTCGACTCGCGATCACGGAAGCTCGGAATGTACACGCCGACCGACGCCAACCCGGACCCGCGCTTCTCGCGCACGATCAGGTCGGCGCCCGCGAGTGCCACGTGATAGGCCCGCCCATGCTGTGCGGTCGTGAGACCACTGATCACAGAACGGGCCCGCTGATGCCCTCGACGGTCAGGGGAACTGCAAGCTGGGACAGTCCCACTCCTTACCGGGGGCCAGAGTGGCGTCGAGAAACGTGTCTCGGTCTCGGGAGGTAGGTAAAAGACTGCAGAAGACGCCTCTGGATCCAGATATCGTGATGCAGCGTTCCGTACATCATCGGCGCTGACCCCCATCGACCGGTCGTACAGCTCGTCCGCCAAACGAAAGTCTCCAAGCGCCTCGTACACACACAGGGAAGCGGCACGTCCTTCCATGGTTTCGAAGCGCCTCGCCCACCTCACCGCCAGCAGGGAACGAACACGTTCGAGGTCCAGCGCGTCGGCGACATGCGTCTCCAAGCCGCGCGTCAGGGCGATGGCTTCCGTCACCGCCTCGTCGAGCCGGGACGCCTCGCCCTCTAGCAAGATCTCGAACACGCCGACCTCGGTCGGCGCATAGTGGAAGGCCCGGACCCCGCTGGCGAGTCCGGGACGCCTGAGCCCGCGATAGAGCCACGAGCCGCGCCCGGCTCCAAGCACCGCGGCCGCCGCGTCGAGAGCGGGGGCGTCCGGATGGAGCGGGCCATCGGTTCGCCACCCCAGGACGGCAAGGGGTGCCTGCACATCGCCGGACAGGACGCGAACGGCCGGCTTCGCACCTGCAGGCTCCGGGGGGCAACCCGGCACGGGGGCTCGGGGACCCGTCCACTTTCCGTAGACCCGCTCGGCGAGGGCAATGGCCGACGAAACGCTTAGGTCCCCCACCAGTGCGAGAATGGTCCGCTCCGGAGAGTAGCGGGATTCGTGGTAGCTCCTGACATCCGCGGCACACAGACGCCTCAACCCTTCCTCCGTACCGATCCGCCAGCGGCGCATTCGATGAACCTGGAACAGGAGCTCGTACAAGGTTTCCCCGGCGACGGCAGACGGATTGTCCAGCTTCCGTTTTGCCTCCTGCACGATGACCTCCAGCTCCCGCGTGAGCTCGTCGGCGCCGAGAGCCGGGTTGATCAGGCCATCCGCTTGAAGTCGGACCGCGTGGTCGAGCGCGCCGTCGGAGGCCGGCAGAACGGTGTAGTAGACCGTCTTGTCGTAAATGGTCGACGCATTCAGATAGCCGCCGAGCGATTGAATCTCCCGCGCGGCTTCACCGGGACCCCGCCCCCCAGCTCCCTTGAAAAACATGTGCTCCAGCACGTGCGAGATCCCCACCCATTCGTCCGGCTCGTCGAAGTATCCGGCTCGAACGTGCGCAACGACGGCAACCACTGGGGCCGAATCGTCGCGATGAGCTAGGACGGTGAGACCGTTTGGGAGAACATGCTTCGTGACGCCGCTGGTCCAGGACATGCGCAGTCACGCTGAGGGAGGGAGAACGAAACTTAAGACGTCGACCGCGAATCGACGGGCGTGGGTCCCTTTCAGCCGGCGATCACGAGCCGGCCAGCCGCTGCTGCGCCACGGAGGAAGCTCTCCGCATCGGCAACGGGGATCACGATCCCGGTCTCCGCGCGGCTCCGCTGCGCCACCTGTTCCATGTATTGGACGAGGGACTCGCCCGTGCACTCGCGGTCGTCCCTCCGCATCTGAAACACGATCTGCTCCCACGTTCCTGTGTAGGTAACGCCATCCGCCATACGCACGCGGTGGAGGTCCGATTGGGCCGGCCGACGCATTCCGTGTAGCTCCGCCACCAGTGCTCCAAACAGCTCGAGCTGACGCGGGTCCCGTATCGTACCGTCGGGCTGCTTGGACTCAACCTCAGCCAGCAGACGCTCCACGGAGTCGGAAGCCTCCCCGAGTCGTCGCAGGCGCGTGGTCCAGGGTCGAAGCTCAGGATCGCCAGCGCTCAACCGGTAGACGGACTTCTTGAGCTCAATGAGCCGCCAGAGCGCAAGCTCCTCGAGGTGTTCCTGCGGTTCAGTCCGTTCGAGGTGATACAAGGCCGCGTCGTACTCGCCCCGGTCGTACAGCAGGTTGCCGAGGTAGACTCTCGCCTCTGAGTGACCACCGTCTAGCTCGAGCGCACGCCGTAGCCACAGCAGCGCCCCGGCCTCATCGCCGCCCCGGTGTGCGGCGTAGCCGAGGCACGCACACGCGTCGGTGGAGTTTGGATGACATTCGACGGCGATTTCGAAGAATCCGCGTGCCTGATCGACAACGCCTTCACGGAACAGCGCCCTCCCGACCTGGAGCATGAGGTCGTGATCCTCACGGAAGCCCAGTGCCAGCAATTGGTCGAAGTACTTTAACGCCCGGTCTCGCTCTCCGAACCTGAGTAGCGTCTCGCCGAGACCAGCCAGGGCATCCTCATTATTAGCGTCGAGCGCCACAGCGTACTCGAAGCTCGCGCGAGCCCACGCGAACTCGTCTCGCGCGAGCCGGGCGTATCCCATCCCTATATGCAGTTCGAGAGCCTGCGGGTATGACTCCAGCCCATGCCGCAACACGTCGATGGCCTCTTCATATCGACCCTCATTGTAGAGTCCGTGAGCCCGCTCGCCGTAGTCGTCTGAACTGAGGAAGGGGTCCGACATCTGCCGGGCCTCCGCTGGAAGGTTTCGGTACAATAAAATGACGTGGCGCCGCGCACAAGCGCCCTTCAAGCTCGACATGTGCTCTACTCGCCCGCCGGCCGCGGAGGTGGTCGGCCTTTTCGCGTCCGAAACGGCTGCCGTCTCGTTTACATCTTGTCGATGGAATGGCTTCGGGTGGGGAGCAGCCCCACTCTTCCCGCCGACCACCACCTCACTGGCGCGGGTAGTTTCGCGACGAGTGCGAAGCGTAGACTTTCCACTCCCCCGTCGACCTGTCTTTGCTCCACAAATGAGAGGTCTGCCCGGCATGAAGCGCCCGCCCGCCCGCTTCGGTCTGGTCGAGAGAGAATCGGAACGTCACCAGCGCCCATTCCGGGGTCAAGAGATCGACAATTGACTCCTGCACCACGAAGTTGAACTCCGAAATGTTGGTGAAGCGCTCGTTCCGTACGATGGATTCCTCCGCCCAGCCGCGGGTCCGGACTCCGTCCGACCAGGCGAACGTGACATCGGGAGTCTGATGGGAAAAGGCGTTCATCACTTCGAGGCTCTGAGAATTGACGGCCCGTTCCCAGCTCCGAAGCCGCTCACGTATCGCCTCCTCCTCGACGCGCCGCTGCTGGAGACCGAGGTCCTGGGTGCAAGCCGCCAGCGTCAGACCGGTGACTCCGGCTATGAGTATTGAGCGAATCAACGCGACCTCCTAGCTCAGATGGGTTGGGTAGGAACCGTGCCTACGGTTGCTTCACGAAACGGGAACGTGTGCTCGGTGTAATCTCCCGGAGCCCGTCCCCGGTATCCCGCGTCCAAATCAGAGTCGCCTGACCTCCGCTGACTACTCGCGCCCGCTCCCAAGCCCATGCCCATTGATCTACGAAAGGTCGTGATCGCGATGTCGGGGCTCAAGACCGGGTTCATGGCGTTGTATCTGAACTTCTCGACGCTGCCAAATCACTTCCGATTGTATCGCCGCCTCTTGCACCCATCCACGCGTGCGTCTGCCGGGCGACCACACGACGGTAGGCTCCGGCACGTGGTGGTAGGGGGTCGCGAGGCCATGGTGTACCGGGCGTTGAGAAAGCGAACGCGGCGTCCACATTGAGATATCACGCCGCCTTGACGGACGCTCGCTTAGTGGGCTCACCCCGGCGGGCCCGCATCGAAGGAGCGCTATGCCTGCCTGCGGCGGCGACGAGAACCTCGAGCGATCATGGGCGCCTCCGATGGGTCAGTCACCCTACCTTAAAGAAGCTTAGGAACGGTCAACCGTGCGTCAATGGCGCCTATTCGGGAGTGCGTTGGGGAGAGGGTTGCGCGGCCCGGGTCGAAAACCCAGACTTCGCGAGTGCTTGGATTTCGCCACCACATCGCCACGTCGCGTAGGCGCCCACGCTCCGATTTGCGTGTTTCCCGACCTATTCGAAGCCCCGAGGACCTTGCATTCGGTGCTCGGGCACGTCGTGTCGCCGCCTAAGAACAAACCAATGAAGGCGCTCTTCAACGTGCTCCTCGTCCTGAGCCCGTTGGCGGGAGCGGTCACTCCAGCCGCCGGCATCCAAGGCGGCGGGCCGAACGGTAGCGATGGCGCGGTCGTATTCGAAGACGTCCACGTCCTCCCGATGGACGGAGAGCGGATCCTCGAGCACCATACGGTCGTGGTTCGCGGCGATCGCATCGATCAGCTCGGGCCCAACGGTCAGGTCGCAGTGCCCGATGAAGCCGTGCGTGTCGACGGTGCCGGGATGTACCTGCTGCCGGGGCTCGTCGACATGCACGTCCACCTCCGCGACACGACCGACGAGCGCGCCATCGCGAACTATCTGTCACTGTTTGTCGCTAACGGGGTGACCACTGTGCGGGTCATGACGGGCCGCCCCGTCCACCTACGCATTCGCGAGCAGGTTGCGCGGAGCGAGCTCCTCGGGCCCACCATCTACGTCGCGGGGTCCACGGTGGGATCCTTGGACTCGACACTGGACATGCGACGAGTGCTGACCTCGAAGGAGGCCACACGCTTCGCGGAGCAGATGAAGGCGGCCGGCTACGACTTCATTCAAGTCGGTTCGCTCATGCGGGAGGAATACGAAGGACTCGTGCGGGGCGCGCGGCGTGGAGACATACGGCTCGCCGGCGGGGTGCCGAACGGCGTCGGCTTCGAGCGCGTCCTCAAGTCAAAGCAATCGTCCATCGAGGGATTGGGCGCCTTTCTCCCAGAGCTGGAAGCCGACGATTCCCCGCTGCGCCATGCCGACCCGGTCACCCGATCCCGGCTGCTTCTCAAGTACTTGGACGAGGGCAAGATTCCCAAGATCGCCAAGCGGCTCCGCGACGCCCGGGTGGCCGTCGTCCCCAACTTGTACCTGAACGAGGCCGCACTTTCGCGCGTGCCCCCTGAGGTCCAGGCGCAGTATCCCGAAATGCGGTACGTGGCTCCACGAATCATCGAGGCGTGGATCCTCAACAAGTGGAGAATGGTGCGCCGCGGCCTCGAAGTGGAGACGGTGACGACGGTCGTAGATCTGAGACGGAAACTGGCCAAGGGTCTGCATGAAGGCGGCGCCCGCCTGCTCGTCGGAAGTGACGCGCGGGCATCGTTCATCGTGCCGGGCTTTGGGACTCACCGCGAGATCGAGACACTCGTCACGGCAGGGCTCAGCCCGTTTTCAGTGCTCGAGGCGGCGACGCGGGCGGGTGCCGAGTACCTCGTCGAGTCGGCGGATTTCGGCACGATCGCGGTGGGGCAGCGTGCCGACTTGATCCTGGCCAAGGGCAATCCGCTCGACGACATCACGAACGTCGGTAAGCAGGCGGGGGTCATGCTCCGCGGTCGATGGATCCCAGAGGAAGAAATCGAGGCAACGCTCGACGCCATCGCTCGAGCCGCCGCCGAGAGCTGAGCGCAGCCGCCCCGGGCACCCCGCAGCACCGTTTTGAATCCCCCATCCACAGTCGGAAAAAGCGTTCGCCCCGCCGAGGTTGCGGTACCGGTCCTCGCCGAGTGGCCTCGCCGGAGGCACGCTCAGCTTCTTGAGGAGCGGGAGGGAAAACATGTTTGAAACCGCGGAGCTCGGGCGGAAGGTCTCTAAGAAGAAGTTCGACGACCAGGTGCCTGAGCTGAGGACGGAGCTGTTGCGGGTGCAGGACGAGCTAAAAAGCGCGCCGTTTCCAGTCATCACGGTCGTGGCCGGCGTCGACGGGGCGGGAAAGGGAGAGACCGTCAACCTGCTGCATGAGTGGACGGACGCGCGGTATCTCGAGACTCACGGGTTCGGACCAATGACCGACGAGGAGCGGGATCGACCGGATTTCTGGCGATTCTGGCGTGCGCTTCCACCCCGCGGCCGGATCGGCATCTTCTTCGGATCCTGGTATACGGATCCAATAATCCGCCGCGTGTACAAGCAATCCAGGAATCCCGAGCTCGACGCCGCCCTCGTCCGGCTCACCGCCTTCGAGAAAGCCCTTTCGGACGACGGTGCGCTGATCGTGAAGCTGTGGCTCCATCTCAGTAAGGAAGCTCAGCACCGACGCCTCACCACCCTTGAAGCGAGCGCAAGCACACGTTGGCGCGTCACGAAGCTGGATTGGAAGCACTTCGAGCTGTACGACCGTTTCAGAAAGACCTCGGAACGAGCCCTGCGCGTTACTAGTACCGGGGAAGCCCCGTGGACCGTCATCGAGGGAACGGACGAGCGGTACAGGTCGCTCACTGTCGGGAAGCATCTGCTTCGCAAGATGCGCGAGCACATCGCGTCGATCGAGCGTGGCGCTTCGGCTCGGGCGCCGCGGCGGCGGCGTGCGGCCAAGCCGAAACCTGTTCTCACGATCCTCGACACCGTCGATCTGTCGCGCAAGCTCGAGTACCGGGACTACGTCAAGGCCCGCGAGAAGTATCAGGGCCGTCTCAACCGGCACTATCGTCGAGCCAAGAAGCGCCAGATCTCTACGATTCTAGTTCTCGAGGGGTGGGACGCCGCGGGCAAAGGGGGCGCGATTCGGCGCGTCACTCCCGCACTCGACGCTCGCGACTACAAGGTGATCCCGATAGGCGCGCCCAGCGACGAAGAGAAAGCTCATCACTACCTGTGGCGCTTCTGGCGACATCTCCCGCAGAGTGGTCGGGTGACGATCTTCGATCGGAGCTGGTACGGCCGGGTGCTCGTGGAGCGGGTCGAGGGGTTCGCGACCCGCGAGGAATGGATGCGAGCCTATGCGGAAATCAACGAGTTTGAGGAACAGCTGTCAGAGCACGGAGTCGTGTTGCTGAAGTTTTGGATGCACATCGATCCCGACGAGCAGCTGCGCCGCTTCAAGGAGCGTGAGCGCAAGTCGTTCAAGCAGTACAAGATCACCGACGAAGATTTCCGGAATCGGGACCAGTGGCTCGAATACGAGCTCGCGGCGAACGAAATGGTCGAGCGTACTAGTACCGAATACGCGCCGTGGACGCTGATCGCCGGCAACGACAAACGATATGCCCGGATCGAGGTCCTCAAGACGGTCTGCGACGCCTTACAGGAGAAGCTTCGATCGCTCAAGAGGGAGTGACGACCGCCTTGGTCACCCGGAGCGCCTCGACATCGGCAAGGGCGAGGTTGGCGTCGGCGAGCGAGTACCGAGAACCGATGATTCTGGCCATGGGGAGCTCGGCATGGCGTGACGCGAGCATGTGCAGGGCGCGCCACACGTGACGAAAATCCGTTCCCCACTGACCCAGGACCGAAGCGTGCTTGCGGTTGATGTCGACGTGTGGGTTGACGGTCACCGTACCGGTGTCGGTGTAGTGTCCCGCAATCACGTAGGTTCCCCCATCCCGCAGCAGGCGCAGCCCTTCCGATATCGCATCGGGATTCCCGGTCGCCTCGATCGCGACGTCGACACCCCGGCCTCCGGTCAGCTCGCGCACGCGGTCCCCGCGCGCCGTCAATGAATCGTCACTGAACAAGAGGGCGACGTCGGCGCCCAGGAAACGCGCGATCTCTAGCCGCGCCGCCGGGGCCCCAATGACGATGACCACTCGCGCCCCGCGGAGAGCCGCGAACGCAGCCGCCGCCAGCCCCACTGGCCCCGCCCCCTGGACCAGCACGGCGTCGCCCATCGCCATCGCACTCCGTTCCACGGCCGCGTAGCCCGTAAACAACCCGCAGCCACCTCCGATGACGTCGTCGGCAGTGAGCGGCTCGGGGAGCTTCAGTATCTGGACGCCCGGCTTCAGGTAAATGCGCTCCGCCCAGCCACCGAGGGGACTGTCGCTGACCGAGAAGGTGACGCCATATACCCGACGGTTCGGACACCGGTTGGGCTGCCGGGCAACAGAGCACTGCCAGCAAACATGGCACACGCCGTGTACGTCATAGAAGGTCACGACATCGCCGGCGGACATCTGAACACCCATCGCGTCCGTCGTCACCTCGCGCGACTTGAGTACTCGTCCCACGCTCACGTGGCCAGGAATGATCGGATAGGGCACGCCCGCCAGACGGCCGTGGTGGAGATGGACGTCGGTTCCGCAGACCTCGCTCGCAATGGTCTCGAGGAGGACGCTTCCCGGCTCGAGCTCGGGATCGGGGATATCCCAGATCTCGACGGGTTTGCCGGGAGCTGTCATCACGGCGGCACGGATCGTCATGGGAAGCTTTGTGGTACGGGAGGGGGTTTAGGACCCGCTTCCGCGCTCGCCCGGGGCGGGATGAATCGAGGCCTGCCCGTACGGGGGATGAGCCGGGGGCCGGCTTTGGTCCGGCCGCTGAGCCGGAGCAGAACTCGCAAGCGGGATTCCCATGCCCAAGAGCCAAGCGATGCGGCCGCTCATGCGATCACTCTTCAGCAGTGAAGGGTACCCCATGCTTGCTCACGGCCGCCATACACTCACCTGGGTGGGGGCTGGCGCCCCATCAGGGCCGTTATCCCAGTCCTGCACGCTGGAGATATTGGGCATGCCCCACTGGTGCCCATTCCAACCCTCGAACCCGTCCATGAAGAATGCCCAGAACCCGGTCCGCGAGTCGCTCAAGACGATGAGGCCGTCGGCGTTTCTGACGTCCACGCCAAAGGTGCCCCCCATGGCGCCGAGCACACCTGCCCGTTCGTGACCGGAGCCGTCGGGCGCGTCGTAGGTGTCGTAGTACCCTACCGTGTATGGCGCCGTAGGATCCATCATGTTGAAGACTTGGAGGCCGTCCTTGTAGCCCGAGACGAAAACGTAGGGCCAACGGACCTCGTGGTTGTGCGCGAGGTTCTTCCAGTTGGCCGTCCACGCACCGATAGGACGGGAAATCGTCTCAACCCTCCCGTCGAGTCCCGGCTTCAAATCGAAGATTCGAAGCGGCGCATACTGATACTCGACTTCGGTGACGGCATACCGGCCGGTCGGATCCGGCGTGAAGGTGTGTCCGAAGGGTACCCCCGCCACACCGGTGATGGACGTGAGCAGCCTCGGTTCTTCCGGGCGTGTAATGTCGTACACGTAATATCCGGCGGCCCCAGGTCCGTAGAACTTGTCCTGGCGGGTGGCCGGGTCGTATCCAACGTAGATGTCGTGATATCCGGGCAGCGCGCGCGTCAGCAACTTGTTGAGCGCGTTGACCGCGGGTGCCTTCCCGTAGGGGTCGCTCGTGGGTTGGGGAATCCGACCGATCAGTCCATAGTCTGCATCGCCGGCGAGGAACTTCTCCATATCGTAGACGTTCGCGTGCGAAGCCGTAGCCGTTGTGAGTAGCAAGACTCGTCCGTCGGAATGCTTGTACGTGAAGATGTTGTGAAACCCACCAGGCGTGTCCGGCACCCGGATGCGGCCCGCTTCGCGGATGCCCGCGGTATCAGGTAGGCTGGTGACATCGAGCACGATGGCACCCAAATCAGTGTCCGGCCCGCTCTGTCGAAACTGAAAGGATTGGACGTCGTAATACCTGCCACCGGTCTTGAAGTACTTGTTGTCGAGCGCGCTCCCTTGGTGCAGCTCAGGGTTCTCGATTCGCCAGGAAAAGATCACCCTCGCTCGACTCAGGTCGGTCACATCGATGATGTCGGTGCCCACTCCGGTCGCAGGGTCGCGCCGCGCCAAGTATGCGTAGGGCCGCGACAGCTCCTGCTCCACCTCGATGTCCGCAACGGCCATCGGGATATGCGAGACCACACGGACGTTCGAACTGCTTTGCTGCCCGGGGGGGTACTGAGCGGCGAGGGTCGTGGCCATGAGGATGCTGAATGCAACTACCAGAACGAGTCGCCCCATCATGACGTCCCCTCTGAAGAGGCGCCCCCCCACCCCCCTCCTCCGAGTAAGGAGAGTCGTGAGGAGGCCGATCCCCCAAGCACTTTTGGGTTGTGAGCGGGGCCTCCCGGCTCCTCACGGAGGTGAGGGAGGGAAGACCCCTCGTCCTGAGGCGCCCTCACACCGCGGGCTTCGGCGCACCCTCCGGTCCGTTGTCCCAGTCCTGGACGCTCGAGATGTTCGGCATCCCCCACTGATGGCCGTTCCAGCCGTCGAACCCATCCATCTTGAACGCCCAGAATCCGGTGGTGAGATCGCTGATGACGATCAGGCCATCGGCGTTGCGAACGTCCACGCCAAAGGCGCCGTTGCACACGCCCCCGCACCCCCCCTGGTTGTTCGGGCCGTCGTAAGTGTCGTAGTACGCGACAGTGTAGGGGTTGGTCGGGTCCATCATGTTGAAGACCTGCAGCCCGTCGACGTAGGACGACACGAATACGTAGGGCCAGCGGATCTCGGTGTTGTGCGGCAAGTGCTTCCAGTTCGAGGTCCACGCTCCGATGGGCCTCGAGATGTTCTGGGCGTCTCCATCGAGGCCCGGCTTTAGATCGAACAGACGTAGCGGCGCATACTGATATTCGGTCTCGCCAATCCCGTAACGGCCGTCTGGCGTGACCGCGAATGTGTGACCGCGACTCACGCCGGCAACGCCCGTGACCGACGTCAGGAGCTTTGGAGCCGTGATGTCGGTTATGTCATAGACAAAGTACCCGCCGGCGCCCGCACCGTAGAACCGATCGACGCGCGTGGCCGGATCGTACGCGACGTAGAAGTCGTGGTAACCGCGGCTGATCTCTGCTGGGTTCCCGGGAACTGGGACGCGGCCCACCAGCCCATGGTCTGCGCCGCCGGCCAGGAAGGTCTCCATGTCGTAGGCGTTCGCGAAAGGGCCGGAAACGGTGGCGAACAGCAGTGCCTCCCCGGTCGAGTGCTTGTAGGCGAAGATGTTGTGAAAGCCGCCAGGCGTGGCGGCCGCTCGTATGCGGCCAACTTCCCTGATGGTGGACGTGTCCGGCAGCCCGGTCACGTCGAAAACGACCGCTCCGAGGTCGACGTTAGGCCCTCCGGCCTGGAACTGGAAAGACTGGGCGTAGTAATACCGGCCCTTGAGCTTGAAGTACTTCCCATCGAGCCCACCGGCGCCCTGGTGGGTCTCTGGGTTCTCTATCCACCAGGAATAGAGCAACCCCGCGTTGTCTGTGTTTCGCAGATCGATGATCTGGAACCCGGACGGCCTGAGGCGCCGCGAAACATAGGCGTAGGGACGAGACAGCTCTTGCTCAATTTCGATGTCCGCGATGGACATCGTCATGCCGAGCGGAATGTGAGCCAGGATCTCGACGTTGGTGCTGCCCTGTTCGCCCGGCTCGGGGTGCACGGCGTCCCCCTGGGCGAGTACCGCCGGCGTGTGGGCCAGGCCCACCGCCAGCAGCATGGCGACTGCGATCATTGCTGTCCGGTTCATGAATGTCGGCTCCATTGATGGTCGATACCGTTTAGACACAAGCGAACTATCTTATCCTCTCATCCCACAGATCAGAAGGGTTGGGCCGGGGGACCCCGCCGAGCGCCCACGTCGCGAAGTCAGCGGAGCGGGAGGCCCTCCAGCAAGCGGGGCAACGCGGCCTGCCATAGGTCGCCGAGCGCCCGGAGCCGGTCCACCCACTCCCCTTCGGCCCGTCGGTCCGATGCCCCCAAGCCCTCCCCCGCGAGGAGCGGGACGATAACCCCCGGCTCCCCCAGCCGCTCGGCCGCAAGAAGCGGCTGAAATAGGAACGTGGTCAGCCGCTTGATGAACTCCCGCTTGTCAGCGGCGTCCCCCACGATCGGGCGCTTTGCCGACCTGGGCAGGCGACCGAGTCCGCTCCGCGAGCGTCGTGCAGACTAGGTACAGGGACCAGGCGGCCAATGGGATCCGGACCCGCCGCACGAACGGCAGCCCCTCCGGTGCCCCCTCCTCCAGCTCCAGATACCCTAGAAACCCAGTCTCCGGCACATCGATCCCCTGCGAGTCATCCGTGAACCAATCCAGCGGGATACCGTATGCCCGGGACATGGTGTCCAATGTCGGCACGCCGGGGCTCAGCGTGGCGCCTCGGTACAGGTCACGCACCGTCCCATAGGGCAAGCCGGTGGCCCGGCTCGCGGCCGAGAGGTTACCCCGGTGCGCGAGGTTGATGAGCCGTCGGATCCTGCTGGTGAGTAAGTGCTTTGGTGGAGCGAGTTTACGCTTTGGACGGCCGACGGTCAATGGATGCGGCTCAGCCATCACGTGCCACAAAATAATTCATGGTTTACGCATGATAATATTTCATGCTATGGAACGCAATCCGCGGTTTACGACGGTTGCCGATACTCTTTGGAGCACCTCACGATCGGTTTTACCTTGCTTGCCAATCGGGTGGACCCAAAGTCGGCGCCTGCCGGCCCGTCTCGGCACGACGGATCAGATGAGGAGGGCAGCAATGGGGAAGAAGCGAAAGACGGCTCCCCGCCGAACCGCATCGGACAAGGTCGTTCCCGCCAAGGCGCTCCGTAAGCAGCCGGAGACCCTGCGCCTCCGATCGGTCGTACCCACGCTGACCGTGAACGACCTCCCCGCATCCCTCGCGTTCTACCGGGACGTGCTCGGGTTCATCGTCGCCGACGAGTTCAAGGACGACCAGACCCTCCTCGGTGCGGCGATTCGGGCTGGCGAGGTCGACATCTTGCTGAGTCAGGACGACTTCGCCAAGGGTCGTGATCGCTCAAAGAGCGTCGGCGTTCGCCTCTACTGCCCGACCCGGCAGGACCTCGATCAGATCGCGGAGGACATCAAGGCGCGCGGCGGGATCCTGGCGCACGAGCCAACCGACCAGCCATGGGGGGCGCGAGATTTCGGGATCGTGGATCCAGATGGGTTCAAGATCTCCATCGCCGCATCGGAAGGCTGACCGTTTTGAGCGGCTGTGAAGGCATGACCGCGTTTAGCTCGGGCCGCCCACGCCCTTCGGCGTCGCAACCGCCACGACCGGCCTAGGCATCCTCCCCACGCGCTGCTACGATTCAGAGGCGTGACACGCTCATCCTCTGAAGGGATCGATGACCGTCTCAACTCGAACGGCCTGCCCGCTAGACTGCCCCGATTCCTGCTCGCTCGAGGTGTCGGTGGACGGTGGCCGACTGACCGAAATCCGAAGCGCCCCCGCCCGAGAGGGCACCCGCGGATTCATTTGTAGTAAGGTCGCGCGCTTCGGTGAGCGGGTGTATCACCGAGACCGCCTCCTCTCACCGATGCGGCGGGTGGGGACGAAGGGTACGGGGACCTTCGAACCCATCACCTGGGACCAGGCGATTGCCCAGATCACGAATCGTTTCCGCGATATCCGTGACAGATGGGGTGGGGAGGCCATCCTACCCTATCACTATGGCGGATCAAACGGCCTCATGACTGACGAGTCCGCCGACAGCGAGTACTTCGCTCGGCTTGGCGCATCCCGACTGGCAAAGACGATCTGCGCCGCGCCCACGTCCACGGTAGCCACCGCGATGTATGGCAAGATGCCCGGCGTCGCGTTCGACGACTTCGTGCACGCCAGATGCATCATCGTGTGGGGAGCCAATCCGAAGGCATCCAACATTCACCTCACGCCATTCCTGCGAGAGGCCAAGCGGCGCGGTGCCTTCATCGCGGCGGTGGATCCCAAACGGAACTTCTCAGGCTCCGAGATCGACCTCCACCTGCCGGTCTATCCGGGTACGGACCTCCCAGTCGCACTGGCGATGATCCGGGAGTGGCGACGGGGCGGGTTGCTCGACCAGGGTTTCTTGGAGGCGCACGCGCGGGGATGGGACAGCCTTCTCGAGCAGGCCGAGGCGTGGCCGCTCGATCGCGCGGGAGCGGAGGCGAGAGTCGATCCGGAGGACATCGAGAGACTGGCGGCGGCGTACGCACGATCGGCCCCCGCGGTCGTCCGAGTGGGGTGGGGACTGGAGCGGAACCGCAATGGCGGACAGGCTGCGGCCGCGATCCTCGGCATGCCGGCGCTGTTGGGCAAGTTCGGTGTGCGGGGTGGGGGCTACACGCTGAGCAACAGCGGAGCCGCCGAAGTCGACAGGGAGCGCTGGTTCAGCGGGACGCCGTGGCAGAGCAGATCCATCAATATGACTCAACTTGGCGAGGTGCTGAACGGCGCGGTCGATCCGCCGGTCAAGGCGATCTTCGTGTATAACTGCAATCCTGTCGCGACCGTACCGGATCAAAACGCGGTCATTGCCGGCCTGGCCCGCGACGATCTCTTTACAGTCGTCTTCGAGCAGGTCATGACCGATACGGCGCGGTTCGCCGACGTCGTGTTACCCGCGACAACCTTTCTCGAGCACGACGACATCCGCAGGGCATACGGGCGATACTATGTCGGCCGCGTCCGACCCGCGATTACCCCTCGCGGGGAGGCCCGCTCCAATCCGGCGGTCTTTGGGGCACTGGGCCGAGCCATGGGCTGGCATTGCGAGCCGTTCACGTGGGACGAATCGACATGGCTAGAACGCACGGCGGCTGCTCTCGATCTCTCCGATCGGCCCGCCCCAGCCGATTCGCTAGTGATCGGTGACGGGACGTCGTACGACTTCCCTGGAGAAACCCCAGTCCAGTTCGTAACCGCGCTTCCGCAAACGGCTGATGCAAAGGTCGATCTCGCACCAACCCAATTGGGGCGCCCACCCTACCGGTACCAGCCCTTAGCGGATGGCCAGTTTCCCCTGGCGCTGATATCGCCCGCGAACAACAAGATGATCTCCAGCACTCTTGCCGAGTTCAACTACCCCGAGCTGTGGCTGAGCATCAATCCAGAAGACGCCGCCCATCGCCAGATCGAAGCCAAAACCGCGGTACGAGTCTTCAACGCACTTGGCGAGGTGGTCTGCAGAGCACGCCTGTCGAATCACGTCCGCCCCGGGGTCGTCTCCCTCCCCAAGGGCGCGTGGCAGCAGGCGTCCCGAAACGACCGCACGTCTACGGCCCTATGTCCTCCCACCATCAGCGAGGTTGGCGGAGGCGCTTGCTTCAACGACGCCCGAGTCGACGTGCGGCCGGCAGAGGACTGACAAACATCCGCAGCCCGCTTTCCCTTCATCCCGATGACCGCTGAAGACACGGTGATCGTCGGGGCGGGACCAATCGGCCTCGCCTGCGCGATTTCGGCCCAGGTACGAGGGATCGATCCGCTGGTCGTCGATGCCGGCGCCGTCGTGAACTCGATCGTCCACTATCCGATCGGCATGACCTTTTTCACAACACCTGAACGCCTCGAGATCGGCGGACATCCATTGGTCTGTGCGGCGCAAAAACCGACCCGCGAGGAAGCGCTCATGTATTACCGCGGAGTCGTGCGTGCCAACGGGATTCGCGTCCGGACCCATGCCAGGCTCGTATCGGCCCGGCCTGAGCCGAGCGCCATCTCGTGCGAGCTCGAGGAGTGGGGAACGACACTGCAGATGTCTTGCCGTCGGCTGGTTCTCGCCACCGGCTATTTCGACTGGCCGAACCGTTTGGGCGTGCCCGGTGAAGATCTCGGCCACGTCAGTCACTACTTCGACGAGGGACATCGCTCCTACGGGTTGGACGTGGCGGTCATCGGCGGCCGGAACTCCGCGGTCGAGGCAGCGCTGGACCTTTTCCGAGCGGGGGCCCGCGTCACCCTCGTGTACCGCCGTGCCGTGTTCCCGCCGAGCGTGAAATACTGGCTCAAGCCCGACGTCGAGAACCGCATCGCTGCGGGAGAAATCTCAGCTCGAATGCCGGCGGAAGTGCTTCGGATCAAGACTGGCTCAGTCGTGATTCGAAGGGACGCCGGGCGGGCCGACGAGATCCCAGCTCAGCGGGTCTACGCCCTCACGGGCTTTCAGCCCGATTTCGACCTCTTTCGGCGCATCGGCATCGAGCTCGTAGGCGATGCACTGACTCCGACCCACGACCCCGACACCCTCGAGACCAACGTGCCCGGCGTCTATGTCGCCGGAAGTATCACCGCCGGCAAGGATACCTCGGACATTTTCATCGAGAACGGCCGATTCGACGGCGAGAAGATCTTCGGCTGAGATCACCGACCGCGCGCCGGCCGTTCCCTCCTCCGGTATGCCGCCAACAACTCGTCACGCCGTTTTGACGGGAGGTACTTCGAGCCCTCGCGGAGAGTGAGCCCGGGTACCCGGGCGATGTATGCGGTGAGAAACCGGTCGACCGGCTCCGGATCCCTCTTGGACACCTTCCGCAGCACCCATCCAATGGCTTTCCGTATGAAGAACTCCCTTTCATCGATCATGCAGCTCGCGAACCGCTCGAACAGCTGGAGGTCGCGGCTGTCCCATCGCAGGACGTCGAGCAAAGCCAACATTGACGCGCGACGGATCCAGAAGTTGTCGTCCTTCGACCATCGGACGAGTGTTCGCCTACTGCTCTTGAACCGCCGCACGAGAGATCCGGCCACCTTCACCGAAAGCCAGTCGACGTGATCCCAGGTCCGCGACTTCCGCAGCATGTCCTCGACCACGGAGATATCGCCGGCCCGCAGCAGTTCCTGGTAGGCCTCGAGAAGCGCGATGCCGAGCGAGCGCAAATCGTGATACGGGGACTGCCACAGACGTGCCACGAGCCCGAGCAGCCGGGGCCGGGCGAGGTGGAGATTCTCACGCCTGAAACGAGCGGCTGTGTGTCGGATGAACGGAACCGTCACGCCGTGAAACCGAGCGTCGCTCTTCAGGTAGGCCCTTTCACCCCGCGCGCGAGACGGGCTCCCGGCCGACGAGAACGACCGCTTGAAGGCGGCTACCTGTAATTCAACGTTCACGGACGGATCAATATGCGAGACCGGCATCCCGGACAACTCCGGGGTCGCCAGGTTCAAGTGACGAGCCAATACATGCCGACTGAGGAGGACATCGCCATCGAGTCTGACGAACGCAGACTATGACATCCGGCCGCCGCGCGGCTAGAATCCATGGAATGAAATGACCGGTGTGCTTCACCAAACGCACGAACCTCGAGAGGAGGTCAATTTGGCGACCCGCAAGCACAGTGTTAAACGCACTGCCCGAGCCGTCGCACGCAAGACGAAGAAAGCTGCAAAGTCTGCTCGGAAGACTGGGCGGGCTGCCGCCAAGAGCCGCACGGTGAAGAAGGCGGTCCGGGGCGCGGCGAAGGGATCGAAGAGAGTCTCCAAGATGGCCGAGAAGGCCCGCGCCGCCCTGAAAGCGCGGGCGGGGAAGCTCAAGCGGGCCGCAAAGAAGGCCGCAACGAAGGCAAGCGGTACCGCGCGCAAAGTCAAAAAGCGTGTGAAGAGAACGGTGGCGCGCCGCAAGGTCAAGCGCTCCTTGCAGAAGAACGGCAAGGTCCTGAAGAGTGCCGGAAAGGCGGCGGCAGTCGCCGGTGTTTCGGCGGCCGCCGTCGTGACGGCCCGAGAGATCGTCCGGGGCCGGCGCTCCTAAGCCGAGCTCGTCACCTGCCCGGAGTGGCAATTCCGGTGATGCGTAGGACCCGGGGCAGACCCGTCGGGCTGCTCTGCTTGGCCTGTGCGCTCGTCGTGGCCTGCGGCGACGGCGCTCGTGGAGCGTGCGCTCTCCTTGCCAGGGGCGATGCCGAGCGGGTGTTGGGTGGTCCGGTCAGCGATCCACCGTTGATCGATGCGCAGGTGGAAGCGGAGCACTCGGACCGCGTCTCGACGTGCACCTACTCGATGGAGCGGGGAAACCCACACCGAAGCGTGACACTGGTTTTGGCTCGGCTCTCCAACAGCGAAACGACCGCGCCGGACCCATGGGACACTTACGTAGCGGACTTCCGGAAGCGGTTCGGCGCGCTGTTTCCACTCGAGCTGATCGATGACATCGGAGAAGGTGCGGCGTGGTTGCCGAACTCCAAACAGCTCACCGTGTACGCACACGGTGCTCTGCTCACCTTCGTTATCGCGGGAGCCGTTGACGTCGACCTCGAGGCGGTCAAAGCGATGGCCCGCGAGGCCGTGGCGCGCATGCCCTGACGAAGCGACGATTCGGACGGGAAGCGCAATTGCTGAGCGCGGCGAGTTTGTAGAAGGAAGCCTTGAAGACAGCGACGGTGCAGGTTCCGGCGGCTAGATGTGCACTTTGTCCCAGCCCCGCGAGACCCGCAGCACGCTGGCAACGACCCTTCGGAATTGCTCCGTCGTCGCGGACTTCGAGAGAGCCCGCAGTGCCCCATTCTCCTTCGCGGCTTCGAGCTGCCGGTCGCTCTTCCCTGAGACCGCGATCACGCGGGCCGCGGGATCCACCGAAATGAGTTCCTTCAGCGTCAGGACGCCGTTCTTGACCGGCATGCACATGTCCAGAATCACGAGATCGAACGCTGTTCCGCGATACTGCTCGAGCACCGCTTCTCCGTCGGCGGCGTAGCACACCTCGTGACCCTCTTCTTCCAGCGCGGCGCCATACACCAACCGCATGATCTCGTCGTCGTCTGCGATCAGTACTCTTGCCATCACTCGGCCCACCGGGTTCCGTTCGAGTCGCCCCACGGCCAGCCCACCTACTAGCACACAGGGGTGCGGCCCCCCGTGACATCGGTATCGGCAGGAGACCGCACGGCCTTTAATATCGGGGCGGCGACAGAGCAGCCGCCTCTACTCGGGTGGATGGGATTGCCAGAGCACGTGAACGATCTTCCACTGGCCGTCGTACTTGGCGAGCTGCATGTGGTCGACGCCCCAATCGGCCGTGAGTCGCGCGGTGGCCGTCTGGTCGAGCACGTCGAAGACGACGATTTCTTTGGTTGCGGTCTCGGCTGACACGCGGCCATCGGCGTTCCAAGTCTCGGCGATCTCGACGAGCTGGTCGAACGACATCGGCGAGGTCTCATACGGCTGGTCGGCCGTACGCCAGTACCCAAGCTTGACGAGGTCCGGATGAACGCTCTGCTGAATGCGGTCTGGCTCCACCTCGTAGATTCCTTCCACGTAATCGAGGACAGCCTGGGTCACGGCTTCCCGGTCCGCCTCCAGCGCGCTCTGCCCGGCGACAGATGACACAGGATAGAGCGACACCCACGCCAAACAGGCCCAGACACGGCTCCACACCAACGTTCGCATGACGGCCTCCTTTGAGTGCTGCAAATCTACCGGCGCCGCCGGGAACCTCCAGCGGAGGCGCTCGCGGCCTCACGCTTCCCGCTGACACGTTATGCCCGAACTCCCAGACATCGTGGTGTACCTCGAGGCGCTGGAATCGAGGATCCTGAATGAGACGCTGGAGCAGGCCCACCTCAAAAGCCCCTTTGTGCTCCGCTCCGTACTGCCTCCGCTTTCGCTCGTCGAGGGACGGCGCGTCCGCTCTCTCAGCCGGATCGGGAAGCGAATCGTCATGGGCTTTGACGGCGACCTGTTCTTGGTCATTCACCTCATGGTAGCGGGGCGCCTCCGCTGGGCGAACCGGGCTCGTCCCAAGCCAACCAAGACTCACCTCGCCGAGTTCCATTTTCCCAACGGCGTGCTCGCACTCGTGGAAGCCGGGACCAAGAAACGGGCGTCGCTCCACGTGGTGCAGGGCGAGGCTGAACTCACAGCGCACGACCGGGGCGGTTTGGAGGTGCTCGGGGCGGGCGTCGATGAGTTCAAGAAAGCGATCCTGTCGGAGAATCATACACTGAAGCGCGCGCTCACCGATCCACGCATCCTCAGTGGGGTGGGCAACGCCTATTCCGATGAAATCCTGCACGCCGCCAGACTGTCCCCCTTCAAGCTGACCCGGCAACTGGTCGACAATGAAATCGTGCGGCTGCACAAGGCGACCCGGGCGACCCTCCGCTCCTGGATCGAGAGGCTCAGAGAACAGGTCGGCTCCGGTTTTCCAACCACGGTCACCGCGTTCCGCAACGGGATGGCGGTGCACGGCCGGTACAAGGAGCCGTGCCCATCGTGTGCGAGTCCCGTCCAGCGAATCGTGTACGCCCACAACGAGATCAACTACTGCGCGAGATGCCAGACTGGCGGAAAATTGCTCATGGACCGCGCACTCTCACGGCTCTTGAAATCGGATTGGCCCCGGACCATCGACGACCTCGAGGAACAGGTGCGCGGGTAGCGGGGTCTCTCCTATTGATGTTCACACCACCAGAGGCCCCGTGTCGAGGCCGAGCCGCCCGTCGGAAGGGCAAGCGGCTCCCGCATGGTCGGGTGCGGACGTTGACGACCCTCGTCGTTTTGACCTGTGCCGCCGGTCCCGTGCCCGCCGCGGCTCAGCATGCACGAAAGTGGTTCAGCGGGTCGGCGGAGGCTGTGCTGGCATTGACGCGATCCGATCCGATCCCCCTGAGTAGCGACACCATTGAGTTCAGCGTTGAGCAGGCCATGGTCATGCTCAGCGCTGGGACGCGAAGCGGCCGGCTCTCTGCTCGGGCAACCGTCAATCTCGAAGGGTGGACGATCCCCAACGGCGTACTCACTGTTGGAGGGTGGGGCGAAGGGTTCAACGACCGGCGCCACCCGCACACGTACGTCCACGAACTGATGCTCTCGGGAACGGACGTCCTGGGTAGCGTCGACGGAGACGCGAGCGTTTCGGTTTCAGCCGGTAAGGGATTCGTCGCCTTTGGTACGGACGACCCGATGAGCCGTCCGGCGCTCCGCTACCCGGTGAACCACCACTGGAGCCAGATCCTGGAGGGGGGTAGTTATCGTGGGGGTCCGCGCGGGGGCGGTGGCAGTCGAGGGGACGGTATTCAACGGAGACGAACCCGAGCGGCCGGGGCAGTGGCCCCGTATCGCCGGTCGGTTCGGCGACTCCTGGGCGACCCGGCTTACCGTGTGGCCCGTCCCTTGGCTCGAGGTGCAGGGTTCCCGCGCGCACGTCAACTCGCCGGAGCACCGTCCGGGGGCCGGCACGGACCAGCGGAAGTGGAGCGCTTCCCTCCGCGTTGAACGTCCTTTGGGCTCCGGCCGGCTGTATGGACTCGCCGAATGGGCTCGCACAACCGAAGCAGACGGGTTCTTCGAATTCAGCAGCCTGCTGGCAGAGGCTTCATGGGCCGCTCGGACGCAACGGCTCTATTATCGGATAGAACGGACCGACCGTCCTGAGGAGGAGCGCCAGCTCAACCCGTTCCGATCGGTATGACCGCACCTCGAGAATTCGATCGTCGGAGTCACCCGTTGGACGATCCACACGGCGGGGTATAGCATGGGCGCCCGCGCCCTCGGTGGATGGGCTTGGCTCGAGCCGCTCGTCGAGCTGTCTCATGCGACTGCTGCCGATGTCGGCGGCGGCGCGTTCGACACGCGCTCCTTCTATGGGAGAACCACATTTTGGTCCGTTACCGCCGGCATCCGCCTCCGCGTCCCGGGAACGCCACCACACCGCATGGGACGCTACGGAGTGCTGTTCCTGGCGCCCGCGCGCGCGCATACGCGAAAGGGAGTTCGATGAGACTTTTTGCTAAGTGCATCCGACGCCGACCGCCGAAGGCGTTTTCGGGTATGGCACTCATCGGGTGCCTTTTCGCGTGGGCATGTGACGGCGATGAAATAGTGGACCCCAATGCCAGCTTGGCTCTTCAACCAGTCGATCCCTTGCTCGTGGCCTCCGTGCCGATACCGCCGAACTTCGGGATTCACGACACGTACGTGCGTGACGGCCTCGCCTTCGTGTGCGCTTGGGATACCGGCCTCATGATTTTCGACGTCGGTAACGGGATTCAAGGCGGCAGCCCGGAAAACCCGGTGGAAATCTCGCGTATCGCGACGTCGGCGGGACCCTCCTTTGGTCCCCACGTCCACAATGCCTGGTGGTTCCACAATCCGAACACCGGCGAGCGCAAGTATGTCTTCGTCGGTCAAGAGGGTCCCGCCGTGATCGGGAGCTCGTCCTCCGGCGACATTCACGTAGTCGACGTTTCGGACCTTTCCCAGCCGGTGGAAGTCGCCTTCTACCACATGGCCGGAACCCCCGCTTCGGCGGGCACCCACAATTTTTGGATGGACGAACAGGCCGAAACCCTGTACGCAGCCTACTACAACGGTGGCGTCGTTGCGCTCGACGTGTCGGGAACGCTCGCCGGCGATCTCGCCGGCCGGGAAATAGCTCGAATCGCTCCAGATCCAACCGCGTACACATGGGGCGTTCAACTACACAGCGGCTCGCTGTATGCCATCGACTTTCGGAACGGCCTGTACCAGCTCCAGCTCTCGGGGAATACGTTTTCCGTGTTGAGCGGCGGGAACAACGTCTCAGACCGCTGGAGCTCCGACCTCTGGCTTCACGGCGAGTATGCATATACCGGGACGTGGGGCGGAACGCCCCGAAATGGCGTCCCGGGCAACGCGTTGAAGATCTGGCGCTTGGACTCCTCCGGAGCCCCGGCGTTGATCGACTCGATCGTCACGCCCGACATAGGAACCGTCAGCGATGTCCAGGTTAGTGACGACGGCACCCTCCTCATGTTCAGCGCTGAGATAGGCCCCAACGCGGGGGTGCATTTCTTCTCCCTCGCTGACCCTGCCCAACCCTCGTTCATCGGTAAGGCACTTCGCACGGAAGGGGTGCATACGTCGACCCTTGCGGACATCGGCGGACGCCGTTACGCGTTTGCGGCCAAGAATCGGGGTCCCCAGCCAGATCCGGAGCTACTGATTTTCGATGTAACCGATCTCGCCCCTTGATTCGGCCCGCGGGGAAGCGGGCTACGCAGGCACAACTCCACGCGCGGCCTTGCTGCGTCGCCCAGGACGAGGGAGTGATCGCATGAACGCGAGGTGTTCGTTTCCACTGGTACTCGGTCTCCTCGGTGTTTCAGCGCCGCTGGTAGGCGTCAGGGGCCAGGAGCAACCGCCGAGACTCACTGTCGTCCTGGTCGTGGATCAGATGCGGGCGGACCACCTGACACGGTTTGCCGGCCACTATGAGCGCGGTCTCGACCGTTTGCTCCGGACCGGCGCCGTCTTTACCGAGGCACTGCACGACCACGCCCGCAGCGAGACGTCACCGGGCCACGCAACGATCGCTACCGGCTCGTTCCCATCAGCCCACGGCATCGTGGCGAACGAATGGTATGACGTCGCGCTCGGCCGGTACATGTATTCAGTAGAAGACGCCACCACCCGTATTCTCGATCACCCGGGTGCGCCCGGACGCTCCCCCAGCAAACTCCGGCGCAGTACCATCGGAGAATGGTTGAAGGAGTCCTCGGCCGGGAGCAAGGTGTTCTCAGTGGCAGCCAAGGACCGATCGGCAATCCTGTCGGCGGGTCGCCGGGCAGACGGCGTCTATTGGTACAACCCTACTGACGGGTCCTTCGAAACCTCGAGCTACTATCGGAGCGATTACCCCTCGTGGGTGGACTCGTTCAATCTCGCGCGTCCTGCTGACCGGCACTTTCAGGACGGCTGGACGAAACTAAAGGCGGTCGAATTCTACTTCGTGTCGCGGGAAGACAGTTTTCCGGCGGAATACGATGGAGTTCACGTGACCTTCCCGCACGTCTTCAGCGAGCCGGCGGTCTGGGCGCGGAGATACGACGAGTTGCTGTACACTCCGTTCTCCGACGAACTCCTCATGGAGTTCACCCGGTCTCTGGTACTGAACGAGGAGCTCGGCGCTGACGAGGCCACGGATCTATTGTGGATCGGGTTGGCCGCCGCGGACTACATCGGACACCGATACGGGTCGCTCAGCCAAGAAGTCCAAGACCACTTCTTGCGTTTGGACGGGTATTTGGGGGAGTTCTTCGATTTCCTGGACGGGCACATCGGCGTCTCCAACTACACCGTCGTCCTGACCGCCGACCACGGAGTGCTTCCCGTACCCGAGGAGCTCCAGCGTCGCGGCGTGCCGGCGAGGCGCGTGTTCTTCCGCACGCTTCTGAGCGACCAGCTCGATTCCGTCGCGAGGTTTGTCACGCACGACCTCGGCACCGTCGATCCTCCGTTTCAGTACGTCTGGCGCGGACTCGTCATCAACCCTAAGGCCACCGGGGGCACAGTCACCAGGTCCCGGTTACTGGACCTCCTGGCTGAGAGCTTGCGGCAGCTGCCCGTCATTGCGGACGTCTACGCCGCCGAGGCGACGTCCGGTGAAGCCGCAGAGCGCCCGTATGCCCGGCAATACCGGCAGAGTTTCTTCGCGGGCCGATCACCCGATTTGGCTATCCGATTCGCGCCCTTCACCATCATCGACGATTATCCCGGCGGCACCAGTCACGGATCGCCCTACCGGTGGGATACGCTGGTGCCGCTGGTTTTCGCGGGTGGGGGAGCTGTGGCCGGAAGGCACCGCGTCGCCGTAAGAACGGTGGATATCGCACCGACGCTCGCAGAGATACTTGGCATTCCGGCCGCCCAGGGGATCGACGGCCGGAGTCTGCTACCGCTCGTTCTTGGAAAGCGGTAGTCTCTTTCGGGGTCCACAAGCGGGACTGCTGAAACGGCGACGCGCTACATCTCGCACGTCCGACAGGGCCCCACCAGCTCGCCTTTCATCCTGCCCTCGTTGTCGATCGTCCGGTAGAAGTCGTCTAAGTATTCGTGGGTCCGCTTGATGGAACGCTCGTCGAGACCAGGCTGATCGGTGTAGAGCGCGTAGATGGCTTCCTTGTGCCCGCGGAACTTCGCGAGAATCGGCTCCCATTGCTCGGCCGTGCGGCAATTCGCGCGATACAGCCGGTCTCGCACAGATTTGATCGGCAGCCGATGGTCGGGGAAGGAGTAGCGCGCGTCCACGATCCCGGTCCAGTCGAAATCGTACGCGACCGGGTACACCGTTCCAGTCTTCCGATCCTGCACCAGCACGACGTTGTGCAGCCCGATGAGCGACCAATCCGTCGCGCCGATCATATAGAAGAACGACCCCACCAACGCGAATTGGTTCGGCTCTACATCGTCGAAGCGGGCGCCTCGCACGTCGAGTAGAGTCCCACCGTTGCGCTCCGCCATTTGATCTTCGTCTTCGATGACGAACGTGTACTTCGTGAGTGTGTCTTCCTTCCCCTTGACATCGATGTAGGTAGTCCGCGCGAGCCGTGCTCGCAGACTCCAGGGTGTCATGAGGTTGTACGCCCGATACGCGAGATACTCGCGTAACACGTATTGCTCGTAGTCGTTGTTCTTCTTCTTGCAGGGCGTCACCAGCTTGAGCTTGTTCTGCTCCTCGAAGAGGGTGCCTTCGAGCTTCTTCCTGGGGAAATCCAAACGAAGGGGAGGGAAATCACAGTTCTTCTTTTGGCGCCGCCAGTGGCCCCTCGTCTTGACCTCGATATTGATGGTCGTAGGCGTCCCGTCCGGTTCCGAATAGGTGAACTTCGCGGGATGGTACTTCGACTTTACGGAATCACGGTCGTTGAGGAGGGTCTTGAGGTCAGTCTCTACGGTGAACTCGACCAAGCCGGTGGACGCGAACAGCGGCGCCTCTACCGCCTCGTCTCCGCCCGTCGCGGTGGCCTGGGCCTGGATGTGTCCGGGACTGAAGAGCCGCAAGACGATAGCGGCACCGGCGATCGAATGGAGAAAAGCGCGCTGCATAAAGCCTCCGAGGTGGAGCGACGCCCCCTGTTCCCGTGGGTGCGGGGCGATTGCGAACGGATTACTGCCGATCGGGCGGTGGCGGTGGCGCGTCCTCAGTGGAGCTCCACGCTCACCACTTGCGCCCCCCCCCTCTCCCTGAGCGTGTCGACGAACGTCTTGGCGTCCACGCTCTTCTTCAACTGAACCGCATATTCGATGACGTGGTTGCCGTCCTCTTCGTGAACGATCCCGCCGAACTTCCACCGCTTCAAGTGGTCGCCCAGCGCCGATTCCGTAACCTGCATCGCCGCGTCCACGTTGGTCGTGCGCACGCGCAGCATGGTCTCGAACCGCCTCTCGTCATCGTCGATCTCCATTTCAGGCTCGTGCCGCTTGCGACGTCGCCACGCCCGGTCGGCGAGCGCGTCGAGCTGCTCCGACGACATCGCTTTGAGAACGTCCTCGTCCAACTTGGCGACGAAACTGCTGGCCCGGTTGGCGTGCGCCCGGGCCCGCTCGAGCCGTCGCTCGGCCACACCGCCCTCGAAAACAGCCGGCGTGCGGCCGAAGTCGGAGTACCACAGGAACAGGATGACGGCGTTGAAAATGACCGACAAAACCACCGCCACGGTGAGTTCGACGCCCGCCGCAAGGCCGATTCCCGTGGCGACGAAAATGTAGACCGCGTCCTTGCTGTCCTCGAGGGTGTTCCGGAACCGCACGGCGGCCACGATGCCAGCCAAGCTGAACGCCAGGGCCAGACTGCTCTTTACGAGCACCACAACACCGGCGATGACCACAGGAAGGGTGATGAGCGTGTGGACGATCGACTGCCGATATCCCTTTTTCCGTCGCGTCATGATGTAAATCCACGCCACGGGGAGCGCGAGGAGCGCGGCCACTATCATTCCCACAGCCGCGCTCACCGTTACAGCGTTCTTTACCTGCTCATGCCCGAAGCGCCCGAATACCGCTGGACGTCCCGAGCCGGGACCTACTCGCGAGGCTTACGGAGGAGCGTCTCCCTCTGGGCATGTGGAGCGGCCAGCCAGAGCGTAGGTTCTTTCGGGACATATACTTCGATACGGCCGAAGGCGATTTGCGGAATCGGGGCGTCACCTGCCGCTTCCGAATCGACGTGCAGGACCGGCGCATCCTGACCATCGATATTCGCGATCCGGCTGGCCTCCGCGCCCCAGGTGCACGCGGGTCGAGCCGCCAATTCGACGCCGAGGTTGCCGACACCGATCCCCGTGAGGCGCTGAGCGGGTCGTCGGAACCGGCTCGACGCCCCTCCAAGCCGTGGTCAACCCACACGTGTTGGGACCCCGCCTGGAGCTCGAGGTCGAGCGCGTGAGCCGCGTTGCGCGTGGGCGATTCTCTCGCATCCCACTCATCGACCTGGCGTACGACTCGGTGACGGTGCGACGCGGTGAGCGTGTGACAAGGTTCCATGAAGTCGCGGCAAGCCCACGGATGGCCGGGCGCCGGCGGCTAGGCAAGTTGGCCACCGCTCTCGAAACAGCCTACCAACTGAGCCCCCTCATGATCGACCGTTTCGAGCGCGGACAACGGCTGCTCGAATCGGCGGAAGGCGAGGAGCTGGCGCGTTTCGTCAAAGGGCAGCACGCGGTCGCATTGATCGCGCTCGAGGAGGGGCACGTTGCCCTTCACGCCGCGGCTGACGGCCTGCATTTACCCGTTCAAGATGGGCACGGCGAGGTCACCTGCCGCCAGGCTATGCGGAGCGCTTTCGGGAGCGCCGAGGGACGGTTGCGATTGCTCGGACCGGTGCCGGCGACGGAGACACGGCCGGCTCTCGAGGTATGGCTTGCCCGAGATTTGAGGCGTGATCCCACTCCCGAAGAGGACGAGAACATCGTGTGGATCACTCCTGGCGAGCTGGTGAACTGGGTGGGGTCACCGGTGTTGAAGGACACACGCACCCTCGCGGCACTTACCGTGGCGGCCCGCTCGGACCTCATGCCGGAGTGGACGGTACTGGATGCCACTGGCGGCCCACCGAGACGAACACCCGTGGTGAGCTCGGAGCCGGCCTCACGGGCTCGACGGTCGCTCGACGACCTCAAGGCGGTCCCGTTGCCGGAGGAAGCGCTGGATCCGTGGCGATCGGTGCCGGAGCATTTCATCAACCGGGACTTGAGTTGGATGGAGTTCGACGCCCGGGTACTCGCACTCGCCGAAGACCCTGGCGTGCCTCTTCTTGAGCGGCTTCGCTTCCTTTCGATCGTTTGCCGCAACCTCGACGAGTTCTTCATGGTGCGCATCGCGGATCTCAAGCGCCGCGCGGTGAAGGGAACCCCCAGCGCGAGCCCCGACGGGCTCACGCCACGAGACACCCTGGACGCTCTGGCCGTGAAAACCCGCGCTAGTGGAGCGGTCGTATCGGTGCTTCGCGGACCTCAGGGACCGGCATCTGCCCTCCCACGAGATCAATATTCGCGCATGGGCTGGCCTCGAAGAGTCCGAGCGCTCCGCGCTCCGAGCCCTGTTTCAGGAGCAGATCGCACCAGCTCTCACACCAAAGGCCATCACGCGAGCTCCCGGGCACCCGTTCCCGACCATTCGCGAGCTGGCCGTGGCGCTGGCAGTCGTGATCCGCGATCCGGAGACCGCCAACGTGCACGTTGCCCAGCTCGAAATGCCCGACTCGCTCCCCAGACTCGTGCCTCTCGGCGGAGAGAGCTGCGACTACGTCCCGCTCGAGGAGGTCATCGGAGCCAATCTTCCGGATCTCTACCCAGGGCGCGACGTCGCGGGAGTACACCCCTTCAGGCTCACCCGGGCCGCCGATTTCGAGCTGGACGAACAGGCGACCGCCGATCTCGTCCATGCGGTCGAGGAGGGAGTGAGACGACGGCCGCTCGGCGCCGTCGTGCGGATGGAGGTCGACCGAAGGATGCCGCGTACGGTACGCGATCTTCTCCTGCAGGAGCTTCAGTTCGAAGCCGTCGATGAGGCGCGAGCGTTGGGCGCCGGCGACATGTTCGACATCGACGGCATGCTGGATCTCGGCTGCCTCAGCGAGATCGCGTCACTCCCGTTGCCGGCCATCCGCTACCCCGACTTCGATGGAGCCTCGATCCTGCGTGCGGACGGGTCGGTGTTCGACGTGTTGGACGGGGAGGATGTGCTGGTTCACCACCCGTATGACGCGTTCGAGTCGACAGTGCAGCGTTTCTTCGAGCAGGCGGCCGACGATAGCGAGGTACTCGCGATCAAGCTCACGCTCTACCGCACGGGCGGGTTCCCGGAGTTGTCGAACGCCTTGCGCCGCGCGGTCGCCGCAGGGAAAGACGTGTGCGTGGTGGTAGAGCTCAAGGCACGGTTTGACGAGGTCCAAAACATCCAGTGGGCCCGCGAGCTGGAGCTGGCCGGCGCCCATGTCGTCACGGGATATGTCAGCCTCAAGACGCACTGCAAGGCCGCACTCGTGGTGAGGCGCAAGGAAGGCGTGCTCAAACACTATTCGCACATCGGAAGCGGCAATTACAACGGTCAAACTGCTCGCCTGTACTCCGATGTCGGGCTCCTTACCTCGAATCAGGACATCGGCCGCGACCTAAACGCCTTGTTCAACGACCTCACCGGTTCCCCTCAGCCCCCCCACCCCGTCGAGGGAACGCTCCTCACTGCGCCCGGGAACCTCTTGAGCCGCATTCTCGATCTCGTGCGCCGGGAGGCGGAACACGCCCAAGGCGGGCGGGGCGGCCGGATCCGCATGAAAATCAACGGAATCGAAGACGCGGAGGTGATCAGCGCCCTGTACCAGGCTTCTCAGGCCGGCGTGGAGATCGACATCATCGCTCGCGGACCGTGCTCGCTCCGGCCGGGCATAGCCGGCCTGTCCGATCGCATACGTGTCGTAGGCACCGTCGGCCGGTTCCTCGAGCACGCGCGCATTCTCCATTTCGGAAACGCAGGGAAGCCAGAGTATTACATCGGGTCGGCCGATCTCCGGCCCAGAAACCTCCGGCGGCGGGTGGAGACAGTCACGCCCGTGCTCGACCCGGCAGCCCGAGACCGACTCGACGGGATTCTCGAAACCGAGCTCGACGATCCACTCGCGTGGCGCCTCAACCCGGACGGCTCGTACGAGCGGGTCGCCGCGCCGACCGGAGTCGATTTGTTCAGTGCGCAAGAACGCTTCATGGACGCCGCCCGCAACCAGGGGAGTTCCCCGGGGGCGCCTAGCTCCTGATCCGCCCGCCCCCGCTGGTACCTACATCACATCCAGGCTGCGACCGATCACTATATTTACTGGGCTCAATTGCGCGATCACATGTACTGTCAACAATGCGGGGCGGAAGTCCCAACGGGAGAGAGCCGCTGCGCGGCCTGCGGGTGGGAAGTAGCCTCAACCACCCCGATGTCGGCCGTGGTACCTCCGTCGGGTAACGAATTGGCAGCCGTCTCAGAGGCGCTGGCGGGCGAATACGAGATCGTACAGGAGCTCGGTCGAGGAGGAATGGCCATCGTGTACCGGGCGACCGAGCGCTCGCTCGGCCGCGAGGTGGCGATCAAAGTGCTCCCGTTTACGTTCGCCTTCGACGCCGACTTCGTAGAACGGTTTCAGCGAGAGGCCAGAACGGCCGCCCGCCTAGAGCACCCACACATCATCCCCATCTATCGGGTCGGCCGAGCCGACAACGTGATCTATTTCACCATGAAGTTCCTGCGCGGGGAGTCGCTCGCCCGCTCGATCACCCGGGAGTCGCTTCAGCCACACGAGATCCGCAGGCTGCTCAAAGAAGCCGGTAGCGCCCTTGGGTATGCACACCAGCACGGCGTCGTCCACCGAGACGTGAAACCCGACAACATCATGTTTCACGAATCGGGACACGTCGTAGTGTGTGATTTTGGCATTGCGAAAGCCGCGTCGGAGTCGAAGCTCACGGGCACCGGTACGACGATCGGCACGCCGCACTATATGAGCCCGGAACAGGCCCGGGCCCATAAGGTCGACGGCCGCTCCGATCTCTACTCACTCGGTGTGGTGGCCTACAAGTGCCTCACCGGCCGCGTGCCCTTCGACGCCGAGGATTCCTTCGCCATCGGCATCAAGCACATCACCGAGCCACTCCCGAGACCCGAGCTCGAGACACCAGAGCACGAAGCGATTTTCGGCGTCGTCGCACGGCTCATGGAAAAAGAGCCTGATGATCGCTTCCCCAACGCCGAAGAGATGATTCGTGCTGTCGAGGAGCTGGGTCCCACGTTCAGCTCCGCTCCGGCAATCAGCGCTTCCGCGATTCCGACCGCGTCCGTAGACTCGAGCGCGCCCACGCAATACGAAAGACCGGCTGAAACGCCGGAAACGCCTACCACCCCAATGCCGCCTTCATCAGTCGAGCCACCGCCGGCTCGAAAGCATGGCTCGGCACCACGTGGCAGGAGACCCAGCCATATCCCAGCCCTCGTCAGCGCGGCGGTGCTGATCGTGGGGGTCGGGGGCGGGTGGCTTGCTCTGAACCGCGGCTCCACCCCAGCTGGACCCCCGGGTTCCACCCCAGCCGTAACCATCGCCGGCGGGCCGAGCGAGGCCGCGACGGCGACGGATCCCCCGGCCGGTAACCGGTCGGCAGCGACGGAGGGCGAAGCGGCACCGACCCTCTCCCCCGACGCACAACCGGTTCGGGCGGTCGCGCCACCCGAGCGCCCCTCCGAGCCCAACGTGAGGACGGACCGGCAGCCGCCCACCGAGCCAGCCAACAGGACGAGGGCGCCGATCACGCCTGCGGTTCCCCCTCCCCCGGTCGCCGACTCACCCGGAGCGCGCGCCATCGCTCCGCGGGAGCTTCGGGACACGGCACCGACGCGACCATTGGCCGATCCGACCCCGCCGGACCCGGGCGCACGCCCCGCCCCGAGACCGGGGCAGCTCGTGGACTCGCTGAAGGCCAGGGCCGAAAAGGCGAATGTGGGTCTCTTGCGAATTCGTGGGTTGGCCGGCGGGGCGAAACTCTACATCGACGGTAAGCTTCAGACCCGACTGAGCCACACCCTCCCCGTGGGCCCGCACGTGATCCGCGTCGAGCGGGACGGTTACGAAACGTTCGAGCGACGGGTCGAGATAAAGGCGGGAGAAGCGACCAGGGTGCGGGTGATGCAGAGCCGAAGGGACGACTAGCCTGCCCCTCTAACGGCCGGCTCCATCACGGAGGGCTCGCCTCGCCAAACCGGTGCTCGCAGCTGGAGCCGCAACCCGCATTTCGATTTCCAGGGTGTCCCCTCCCGACAACCGAGCGGAGTATACGGTGACCGCCCCACGAACACCTGCGACGCTCAGCAGGAGCTCCCCATCCTGCCGGACTATGCCGGCGGCCGCAAACCCATCATGCTCTCCGGTCACGTGTTGGGGGTCTTGCTGAAACAGGCATAATGGGGTTTGGTCGGCGAACGACCAGGTCCCAGTGAACGGGTAGACCGCCTCGCGCGCCGATGCCGCCCGGCACTTCTGCGCCGCTCCAGCACCACACGCCGGCTGGATCAGCACCGTCGCCAGGGCCGCTCGGGCGACCCCCCGGATCAGGACGCTCCGGGCTCCCGCTGCAAGGTCACGTTGCACACGTCCCCATCGAGGCTGTGCCAAGAACCGGTAGCGGCATCGACGACCACGGGGATCAACCCGAACAGGACGTCCAGGACCACCCAGCCGGCCCCGACCTTTCGGTTGAGCCGGCAGGAAACCTCCTGGTAGCCATCCATGATAAACACGACCACGTGCTCGTGCTTGTGGTCCAGCGTGATGGACACCGGGGTTGTTCCAGCCCGGTTGCCGTCGATCCACACCTCCGCTCCGGAGGGGTTCGAGTTCATCGAGACCGACGTAGTCTTCCTGGCCAAGATCGTGGCGCAGCCTAGGAACGCGGGAACCAGCAACATGCCGACGATCATTCTGGCGCTCATAGCGGGTTTATCCCTCGAAGGTGTGGTTGGGAGCGCGACTCAGCGCCGGGATAACCGCAATGTTTGGGAGTCCGTCACAACTGTCAAGCGAAACTCGGGGAGGTGGGGCCAAGCACGCCTCAGCGACTCAAGCTACGGGCCCTCCACCGGTGGTAGGTAGCCAGAAAACGAACGTGCTCCCTTCTCCCGGTGAGCTTCGCACGCTGATGTTTCCACCCTGCAGCTCCGCCAACAGACGGGCGATGGTGAGCCCGAGTCCCGCACCCCCGTGCGCTCGACTACGAGAGCGATCCACGCGATAGAAGCGGTCAAAGATATGATCGAGATGGTCCGGGCCGATGCCACACCCGGTGTCGCGAACCGCCACCCCGATCATCCCATCCGCTCGGTCCAGCGAGAAGGTAACGGTCCCGTCGACCGTATATCGGACGGCGTTCGATGCGAGATTGAGTAAGACTTGGCGTGCCCGATTCGGATCCCCGATCGCGCGCGCAGGGTCGTTCACGTCGGCGCGCACCTCGAGCTCGCGGCTTGCCCCCATGGCCTGCGCGATCTCTTCCACCTCGAGCACCAGTGGGACCAGGTCGAACTCGAGATTCTCCATCGGCAGCTGGCGGTTGTCCCCGCGGGCGATGAGTAGCAGATCTTCCACCATGCGCGCCGTCTGTTCAACCTCCCTCGTGATCGCGGCGAGTGACTCGTGCATCTCGTCCACGGCCCGATTATCGGCGAGTGCCCATTGTGCCTGGGCTCGTAGGTGCGTGAGCGGTGTCCGAAGCTCGTGGCTCGCGTCGGCCGTGAAGGCTTCCAACGCGCGGTGCGAGCGCTCGACTCGCTCGATCAGTCGATTGAGCGCGTTCGCGAGCTCGGTCACCTCCGCCACACCGGTCGGGGTGCCGACTCGGCGGCTCAAGTCGTGAGGGCCGATCGCCTGGGTTTCCTCGACGACCCTGGCCATCGGCGCCAGTGCCCGAGTGACGGCGCGGCCGCTCGAGACCCGGGCCACCAGCGCAGTCAGTGGCAGCAGCAGCAGCGCCGCCCCGCCAAGGCCCAGCAACGCAAGCACACCGGGTAGGCGGCTCCCCGCGACGAAGATGTCGAACTCCGAAGCGCGACGGTGCAGAACGCGATAACGCCACCGGCCTCGCTCCGCAATGACGCTGACGACCTGCTCCCTGACCTCACCTGCCGAGGCCCCCGCAGCGAGCGATTCGATCTCCTTTGCGGGCATCGTGGGGGACAGGAAGTACACCTTCCTCCCGGCTCCATCGGACGAGACTGTGCGCGTAATCAGGAATCGCTCTCCCATCCCCAGGAGTTGGTCCGCCAGCATGACGGGGGCGACGGTGGTCCGCTCACCCCCCGGATCAGCATAGAGGCCGAGGAGCGATTCGATAACGTCCGCCGCCTCCTCGAGCGACCGTCGGAGACTCAGCTCGTTCATCGCCGCGAACACGGTGATTACGAGCCCCGCATACGCCGCGAGGGTCGACCACACCAAGCGGTTGAAGCGTACGGTCAGGATTCGTCCCAGGCGGGGTTCGATCACGTCGCCTCCAATCGATATCCCACGCCTCGGACTGTCCGGATCATCGCACCTGTAGATCCATACGCGACTTTCTTACGCAGGTAGTTGATGTACACGTCGACCACGTTCGTTTCCGTATCAAAATGATAATCCCAGACCGCCTCGGCGATCCGAGACCGGGAAACCGTGCGTCCCGCGTTTCGCATGAGGAACTCCAGGAGGGCGAACTCACGGGCGCTCAAGTCAACCGCTCGACTGTCCTTCGTGACTCTTCGCTTCAACGGATCGATCGTGATATCGCCAGCCGACAGAATCGTGTCCTGATGACGCAGACGTGCTCGCCGCACCAGGGCGAGCACGCGCGCGAGAAGCTCCGGCAGGTCGAATGGCTTGGTCAGGTAGTCATCAGCCCCGCCCTCTAGTCCTCGAACCCTGGCCTCGAGCTCGTCGCGCGCGGTGAGCAGCAGAATCGGTGTCGTGACGCCACGCTCCCGGAGTTCGGTCACGACACTGAATCCGTCGCGGCCCGGCAGCATGACGTCGAGCACAATGCAGCCGTACTTGACCTCCAGGGCGCGCTCGAGCGCTCGATCACCGGACTCCGCCGTGTCCACGGCGTAGCCCTCCTCCTTGAACGCCCGCTTGAGAAACCCGCGGAGGTTCCGGTCGTCCTCTACAAGCAACATCCGCATGCTGTGAAGCTAGGGGCATTCGGTTCGGACGGGCAACGGGAAGCCATGACGATTAGAGGATTCTAACGGAGGCTGACAAGAACGGTCCGACGGCCGGTCCGGTTGACGTCGGGCGAACTCTCTTCCACTCTACGAATCCCCGTGCTTCTCCGGAGAACGTGTGATGAATCCCAGGTCGAGCTCGATCGCCTTTCACCTCCAGCAAGCGAGCACGGAGTCGGTCAGTCGCCGCATCTGCGCCTCGCTTGTCCTGGCGACAACGCTCGCGGCCATCTCCGCACGACAGGTCGAAGCCCAGGATCGGCTTGCAGATCTCAAAGCGGAGGCGCTGGCGGCTGTCGACCGGATGAGCGGTTTTACACAGCAGATGGTGGACATGGTGTTCAGTTTCGGCGAGTTGGGATTTCAGGAAGTCGAGACATCGCGCTATTTGGTCGGAATTCTCCGGGAACACGGATTCACGATCGAGGAAGGGATCGCCGGAATCCCGACCGCCTGGATAGCCACTTGGGGTTCGGGCCGACCGGTCATCTCCTTGGGATCGGACCTTGATGGAATACCTCAATCCTCACAGAAGCCCGGAGTCGCCTTTCGCGCGCCGCTCATCGAGGGGGCACCCGGCCACGGGGAAGGGCACAACTCCGGCCAAGCGGTGAACATCACGGCCGCAGTTGCGGTCAAGGAGATCATGGCACGTGAGGGGCTCTCCGGAACGATCAGGATTTGGCCCGGTGTCGCCGAAGAGCTCCTGGGAACCAAGGCGTACCTCGTCCGTTCCGGATACTTTCGCGGCACGGACGCTGTTTTGTTCTCCCATGTGAGTAGCAACTTGAGCACGTCTTGGGGGTCGGCGTCCGGCAGCGGTCTGATCTCGGTCGAGTTCAGCTTCGAAGGACGCACTGCCCATTCGGCGGGATCGCCGTGGCGCGGCCGAAGCGCCCTCGACGCCATCGAGCTGATGGGCATCGCGTGGAATTTTCGCCGCGAGCACTTGCGCCCCCAGCATCGCGTGCACTACGTCATCCGGGACGGGGGTGACCAGCCCAACGTCGTTCCCCGGACCGCATCGGCCTGGTATTACTTTCGCGAGATCGACTACCCGCACATTCAGGAGCTGTTTGCCGTCGGCGACTCGATCGCCCGGGCGGCGGCGATGATGACCGGCACCCGTTTGACACAAACCCGAATCCTGGGCACGGCCTGGCCACGGCACTTCAACAAGCCCATAGCGCTCGCCATGACCAAGAACATCGAGCGCATTGGATTGCCCACATGGAGTGAGGCCGATCAATCTCTTGCGAAGGCGGTCCAGAAGGAGCTCGGACAGGACGATCGGGGCCTCGACACCACGCTGCGCGAGTTGGCTGCGCCGGTCGACCCCGAAGACAACCGAGGAGGCGGCTCTGACGACATCGGCGACATCTCGTGGACGGTGCCGACGGTGACCCTCAGGTTCCCGTCGAACATCCCGGGACTTCCCGGCCATCACTTGGTCGAGCGCGATCGCCATGGCGACACCGCTGGCACACAAGGGCGCGACGGCCGGCGCCAAGGCGCAGGCCCTCACCATGCTGGACCTGCTGCTCGAGCCCGGCCTGGTGGACAGCGCATGGGCATACTTTCGGGACGTTCAGACGAAGGAAACGGACTACCAGCCACTCATCCGCCCGGGTGACGAGCCGGCCATCGAGCTCAATGTGGGCGTGATGAGCCGTTACCGTGACGAAATGCAGAAGTACTACTACGACCCGACTCGCTACGGGACATACCTGGAGCAGCTGGGCATCAGCTACCCCACGCTCGAGAACTAGACACCGGGAAGCCACGGCTCCTGGCTCGCGCGACCAGGCCGGGTCCACGACCTCAACAAACCCACAGCTGGGCGCTGCGGGTATGATCAAGCGGGACGTTCGCGGACCGCTCGTGTTCCTTTCATGCGGTGCGCTACAGCCATGCACTGCACGGAGCCAGCCGACGGCCCGGGTGGCAGGCTCGGTGCCCACCGTGGTTACATGGATCTACATCGAAAGGGGAAGCGTGCCCGAAACCGACGACAAGGCGTCGCGCTCCGACGCCGACGTGGAACGCCTTCGCGGTCACGTCGCGGCCCTGGAGGGCCCACGCCACCCGCGTTCTTCCCCCGCGGAGCTCCAGGCGGCGGAGGACTATGTCGCCGAGCATCTGGGCGCACTGGGCATCGCAACCGAGCGCCGCGCGTTTCAATTCGGCGGCGCCGAGTTTCAAAACGTCGTGGGGATCATCCAAGGAACCGACCCCGATCGACCGAGAGTGCTGGTGGGCGCTCATTTCGATTCGGTCGCGTCAACACCGGGCGCCGACGACAACGCCAGCGGCGTCGCTGCATTGATCGAGACCGCTCGGCTGCTGGCCCATCGAGCGCTTAAGTCAACGGTCGAGTTCGTGGGATTCAATCTCGAGGAGGCGCAGGGCGTTACCTACCGGGTGGGGAGCCGGAGGTATGCCTCGGAAGCGAAACGACGCGGCGTTGGCTACGCGGGGGCGCTGATTCTCGAGATGGTGGGATACACCGATACCAGTCCGGGCTCCCAGCGCGTGCCCGCGTCGCTGTTTTGGAAGCGCGTGCCCCGGACCGGTACATTCCTCGCCGCCACCGGCGACCGTCGTTCAGCGCGCCTGTTGCGCCGCTTCGCGCGTACAGCGGCCACATGCGTACCGGACCTCGCGGTGATCACGTTTCGATCGCCATTCAGGGGGTGGGTGGTTCCGCACACGCGGCTCTCCGACAACGCGGCGTTCTGGGATGTTGGGTATCCATCACTGATGCTCACCGATACCGCGTTCCTTCGCAATCCACACTACCACATGCCGAGCGACCGCGGTATCACGCTCGACTACACGTTCATGGCCCGGGTAACCGAGGCGGTGGCGTGCGCGGTGCGCGATCTCGCGGGTTGACAGGCCGGGGACTCGTGCAGTTGGAAGCGCAGCTACTGTGGCACGAACTCCGGCCACGGAATCAGCCGGCCGGTACCCCCGATCTCATCGTACAGAATGCGGAGTTCCTCGGGCGCTACCTGTAGGCGGTCGGATCCCATGAACTCGAAGATCGCCTCGGCGGTCATTTCGACCGAGAGCATATCATCGACACCCGCCCGAAAGCCGGCCTCATTCCACACTGACTCACCGTTCTCCGCCTCGGTGCGCACGCGTGCACCCCGGACCATGGCGTCGACAGCATCGGACGTGAGCGGGCTTTTGATGCCCAGCCCACCAACGAGCTGTTCGACCATGATGAGGCCCATCACGTAGGACGTTTTCCACGACCACGAGTGTTCCGGCCGGTTCGCCGAGAGGTTCTCTTTCTCCCGTGCCAGCCATTCGCCGACGAATCCGACGATCTGGCTGGATTCGATGCCGTAAGACGGCGAGACCATGTCCCAGTGATTGGTGGCCACGGCGACTGCGGCGTCGAAGTTCGGGTACGCCCGGAAGTCGTTTCGCCAGCCGAACATGTGGGCTCCACCGTGCCCGAAACTGAACTTCGGCTGGCCCTGGTCGCTGAGGAACCACACCAAGCCGATGACCGGGGGCTGGATACCCTCTTGCTGTTGCCGTAGCCTCGCCACCGGGCCCGTTCGGGCTGCCCGGGGACCGAGCATCAAACGCACCGTGTGTGGCTCGAGCAGCTGATACCCGTTGTAGGTGCCGTCGTTGAGATAGGCGAGCAGGAGCTTGACGTGGTCGCCCGGAGTGGTCACGACCGTCCCCGCGGGATAGGCACCAAAGTAAATGGCCGGAGTCGGAATGTGAACCGGCCCGAAGCGCGCGTATCCGGTCGACATACGCTCGTAAATGTCCGGCCGGACGTGCTCCGCATTCTGCACGGGTGGATACTGACTCGACGTCATCCCAAGCGGATCCATGATGTGTCTCTGGACATACTCCGAAAAGCTCAGGCCGTCGGGGTTGGTTACTTCGACCAGATACCCAAGCGTCGCGATGCCGAAGTTGGAATACTGAAACCGCTCTCCAACCTTGGCGCTCCAGCGGGGGAGCAGCGATCGGTCGTAACTCTCGAACATGTCCTCCGCGTATTCATCGCGGAGGAACTCACCGAGCGGCTTGGGCACCGCGAACTCACTGCCCGCCGCGCCGCTCGTGAGCCCGCTCCGATGGGTCATGAGGTCGTAGACGGTGATCTCCCGCTCGCCCAGATGGTTGTGGATTTGAAAATCGGTCAGGTGCTTGTTGATGGGATCGTGCAGCCCCATGATCCCCCGCTCGACGAGCTGCATGACGGCAGTTGCCGTGTAGGTCTTGCCCATCGACCCCGACCGCATGACGGTATGGGCGGCCATCGGGATTTCGCGCTCGAGATCGGCAAATCCAAACCCTTTCTCCCAGATCACCTTCCCGCGGCGCGCGACTGCCAGGTTCAAACCCGGCGTGTTGTGCTGTCGCATGACGTGGGGGACGTAACTCTCGAGCGCTGCGATCAGCCGCCGGTCGGTTTCCGTGAGCGCTTCCTGCGCCAACGCCGGTACGCCCTGGCCAGCGACGAGCGCGAACAGCAGTCCGACGATCGATTTCCGCACGCGGATGCTCGCGTTGATCTCCGTTGACATCTTCTTCCTCCAGTCTCACCGCCGGTCATGAGGCAAGTTCGGCGGTGCACCTGCCGTGGGTCCGGTGTCGCTAGTCGCCCTGTGGGCCCAGGATGAGGCCTTTTCTGACCTCGTCGCTAACCTGGCTTCGAACTCTCCGCGACACGATCCAGAACAACAGTCCCAACCCGATCCCAATGAGCAGGAGCGTCCATTCGAGTGGGAACCCCCCGCGGGCGTTCACGTACGGGTCTCGCAGGGTCAGCACGAGCACGAACAGCGAACCGACGACGCCGAGGGCGGCGGTCAGGTTCCCACCCGGCACCAAGTAGGGTCGGACGTGATTCGGTCGCCGCCGTCGGAGCAGGATGACCGCCAAACAGACGAGCAGATACACGATCGAGAAGCAGATCACGGACATGTTGACGATCGGGCCGATCGCTCCGCGCCCGAGGAACACGCCCACACTCCCGAGCATACCGACCAGCAGCACCGCGGCGGTTGGGGAGCCGAAACCCGAATGGACGCTCGAGAAGACAGGCGGGATCATGTGGCCGCGAGACAGAGAGAACACGACCCGCGAGGCCGCGATGAAGACGGCATTCCACGTCGTGATCAGGCCGAGCATGGCCGCAATGACGATCGTCTTGGCCAGTATCGGAGAGCCGAACGCCCGCTCGAACGCGACCACCGCCGGGAGTTGCTCGACATCGAGAAGATCTTGCCAGGGGACCACCATCGACGACGACAGGATTATGAGACAGTAGAAGATTCCGGCCGCCCCAATGGCCAACACGATCATCGTGACAGCCGTCTTGAGTGCCGTGCCGTCCGCCTTCTCCTCCATGACCTGCGGCA
Source organism: Gemmatimonadales bacterium (assembly GCA_965249575.1). Lineage (GTDB taxonomy): Bacteria > Gemmatimonadota > Gemmatimonadetes > Gemmatimonadales > GWC2-71-9. Next base: position 1,674,001 of record OZ252244.1, read on the forward strand.
CGGTGTCGAACCCGGCAAGGAAAAACGGTGCCGTGATCAGCGCCGCGAACACGCCCGGCAGGATCGAGCCCGTGGCGCTCCGTTGGAAGAACGGCCGCAAGTTCTCGGTTTCTCCCCAGCCCAACCCCGCGATGATGAAAACGCTGCAGAGAATCAAAAAGACCGCCGTGAGGAGTTCCTGGACGCGCGCGGCACCCTTCACGCCACGGTAGTTCAAGTACGTGAAGAACACCATTCCGCTGAGACCCACCAGGATCGTGCCGAGGTAGACCGGCTCGCCGGCAACGGTGTAGAGCTCGGGCCCCCTGATGCCTGGAATCAGGTTCTCGGCGAGGAGCGAGATGGAGATCGCTTCCCACGTGGTGACCGCCGTGTACACGAGAGCCAAAAGCCAGCCCGAGACGAACGCGGTCCTGGCGCCGTACGTCTCATAGGTATATGCGACCTCGCCACCCGACACCGGGAACATGCCTGCCATCTCCGCGTAGCACATCCCGATGATGACGATGATTGCAGTGCCGGCGGCGAAGCCCACAATCGCTCCGAGCGGCCCTGCCAACTCCAACCAGTACCCCAGATAGACGACCCATCCCACCCCCACGATGGTTCCGAATGCCAGGGCGAAGAACTGACGGGCGTCGACGGCCTTCGCGAGCTCGGCTCGCGATACGGTCGGTTCCGTGGACATGTTCCTCCGAGTGCTGAGTTGAGCCTGGAGAGAGCGGTCAACTTACGCGCGCAGGCCCGGGCCGCCAGGTGGGATGGTCGGGGTACGGCGCGTCATCCGTCGGCTACGCGGTGGCGCCGCAGTATCGCAACGCCGCGAGGACGAGCGTTCGTGTTACGGTGACGAGATCGTCGATGGGGACATACTCGTCGGGACGGTGCGCGTTCCGAATGTCTCCGGGGCCGAACAACACGGTCGGGGTGTGCGCCACATTGACCAGGAGCCGGAGGTCAGCGCCGTACGTCATGCCTTGTACTCTGGCACTCCCTCCCCCAGCAGCGAGAAACGCGCCCGACACGGTTCGCACCAGGGGGTGATCCGGTTCGATGCCCCCCGGCTCGAACTGCGCACCCCACCACTCCACGTGCGGCCGGTGGGTTCGGAGCCATGCGTCCGCATCCGCCGCGTCGGCCACGGCCCGCTCTAGTTCCATGCGCGCCATCGCCGGATCCTCGCCGACGGCCACGCCAAACCGGCCCTCGAACGTGAGGTCTTCGGCCACGGAGGAGGCCCACGTGCCGGCGCGCAACGTGCCGACACAGAGTGCATAGGGGAGCGCGTAGTCACTAAAGAGGGGATCCCGCACGGCGGCGTTGCGTCTCCGCTCAAGCGCCATGAGCGATTCGTAAATCGGCACGAACTTCTCGATCGCCGACACGCCCTCTTCGCGGATGCATCCGTGCGCCGCGAGGCCAGGGACGGTCACGCGAAAGTTGAGCGCCCCAGCTTGTGCAGGTGCGACGATCAGTTCGGTGGGCTCGACCACGATGGCGCCGTCCGCGCGGTAGCCGCGCTCGATCGCGGCCAGAGTCCCTACACCTCCATCCTCCTCACCGATCACGCTCTCGATGATCAGCTTACCCGGCAACCTCACGCCCGCGTCGTGGATCGCCTTTGCGGCGTACAGAGCGCAGCACAGCCCCCCCTTCATGTCGAGGGCGCCGCGCCCGTATACGCGTCCGTCGCTCACCGTGCCCTGCCAGGGCGGAAAACGCCAATTGGATTCATCGCCCGGGGGAACGACGTCGACGTGCCCGTTGACGATGAGGCTCCGACCACCGGTTCCGCCGCCCAGGACGCCAGCCACGCCCATGCCGTCCGCGCGCTCGACCTCGGCGCTGTAGGCCGGATGCCTTCTCAGTTCGTCGAAATCCAGGTCCCATACGTCCACTTCGAGACCGCAACGTTCCATCTGTGCGGCCACGTGCCTCTGAGCCTCCGTCTCCTCTCCGCTCAGGCTGCGCACGCCGATTAGCCGCCGCAGGTAGGCGATCATGCCGTCGACGTCGATCGCCTCAAGCGCGCCACGTTCGGTTTCGTCAGAGATCACGCGTCCAGCCCGCCCTCATGTGGATTCAGCGACCCTGCTCCAGCTCAGCCGGTGGCAGCCAGCGCCTGCCGCAGATCGTCGATTAGGTCTCGTATATCTTCGATGCCGACCGAGTAACGAATAAGCCCCTCGGGGATGCCCATCGCTTCACGCTCCTCTGCTGTGCATTCCACGTGCGACGTAGTCGCCGGCGGTCCGGCGACGGTTTCCACAGATCCCAGATTCGCCGCGCGATGCGCGAGGCGGAGCGCGGGGAGGAACCGTTTGACAGCCTCGAAACCGCCGTCCAAGAGAAAGCTCAGGACGCCACCGAAACCGGACATTTGACGCCTCGCGATGTCATGGTTCTCGTGCGATGGAAGCCCGGGATAGAAAACCCTCGAGACCCCGGACGCTGATTCTAGGAATCTGGCGATCTCGAGTGCACTCTCGTTTTGCCGCTGCACGCGAAGATGAAGCGTCTTGACCCCTCGCAGCAGGAGGTACGCCGCCTCCGGATGCAGCGAGGCGCCGGTGATCTCCCGGTAATGAAACATTTGCTGGATCAGACTCGACGAACCGCATGCGATTCCGCCCAGGGCGTCGGCGTGCCCACCGAGGAACTTCGTGGCGCTGTGCAGTACGATGTCGGCGCCCAACGCGAGGGGGCGCTGATTCACGGGTGTGGCAAAGGTATTGTCCACCACGACCAGTGCTCCGACTCGATGAGCCGCCTCGGAGAGACGCGCCAGATCGATCACCTTCACGGTCGGGTTCGTCGGGCTCTCGAGGTAGAGGAGGTCGCAGCCTTGCTCAATCTCCCGTTCGATGGCCGCGTGATCTGTGGTCTCGCATAAGGCAACATCGACTTGGATTCGGGGGAGGAAATCCGTAAAGATGACGTTGGTGCCGCCATACGAGTCCTTGATGGATACGACACGTTTCCCCGGTGTGAGAAACGCGAAGAGGCTGGCGCTGATGGCCGCCATCCCCGTCGCAAAGCTCGTCGCGTCGTCGGCGCTCTCGAGGGTGCGTATCTTCCCCTCAAAGGCGTCGACGGTCGGATTGGTATTCCGGCTGTAGATGTGACCCGGCTTTCGCCTGAGAGCCACGTCCAGCCACTCGTCGACGTCGTCGTAACCGAATGCCACGCTGTGTACCAGCGGAACCTGGGTGGCTCCACCCCACCCGCGAGCCGTCTCGCCGGCCCAAACGGCTTGAGTACCGAGGCCGAGGGAATGCTGCTCGGACATGGGCGTCTCCAATGCTGGGACCAGGCCGCCGTAAATCGCGAGCCACCGGTCGCCCGACGGTTAGGTATCGAGCGGAAAGGAAGAGATGACAGCGATGGAGACTAACGTCATCGGCCGCATGGGGCGAGTGATTCTTCGACCGACCACGGAGCACACCGTGGATTTTGTCGTGCGAACCGAGCACGACCCCACGAATGCCCGGTTCATATTTCAGTGGACGAGGGACGAGCATCTGGCGGCTGCCGCCGACCCAACGGTCATGCACGCGGTCATCGTGGCGGAGCCGGACGACCGCCTGGCCGGGTACGCGGTGCTTCGCGGGTTGAATGGCCCGCACCGGAGCATTGAGCTAATGCGCATTGCGATGGTGGAGCACGGGCAGGGTTTGGGACGGGAGGCCGTGAGACTCTTGAAGCAGCTCAGCTTCAAACGGTTCGGTGCTCATCGTCTCTGGCTGGACGTTATGGACCATAACGAAAGGGCCCGCGGTCTTTATCACTCCGAGGGCTTCGTCGAGGAGGGCGTTCTCAGGGATGCCATTCGGCACGGAAACCGCTTCGTGTCCCTGACCATCATGTCCATTCTCGAGAACGAATACAGGGAGGCGTGAGAACCAGCGGGATAACCGTCTTTCTACGAGGGAATCAGGCCCCGGCTCCTGGCATCCCGCCGGGCTTGCGGATCCAGTAGACCCGCCTCCGCGAGCGCTCCGGCCATGAGCCTCAGCCGACCTACTGGGCTGTCCCAACGCCTCGAGCACGCGGGCGGGGTGATATAGTCCATGGTTGGTGCGGGCGCGCCCAGCGCCACGCATGGTCCCACGCCTAGAGCGCTTCGTCGAACTCCCCGTACCGGGCGGCAGGGCGCTGGTCACCGCCACCGGTCCGGCCGAGCCGTCCGGGACAACCCACGCCGCGGTGACCCTCGAGCCCGCGACCGGATCGCCACAGCCCACCTCCACACCGATCCTCGTAGGGCGCGTCGGCGCCGAGCGAGGCACGACGACCGCCGACCGCGCCTCCCGCGGCCGTGCTCGGAGTTTTTCTTTGGAATCACCTGTTTGACCATATATTGACGCCGTTCGCTCGGGCCGGGCGCCAACAATCGCGTCCAGCCCAGTACACCGATCCGTGCAAGGGCCGGTCATGGCGAAAGACACCGCCGTCCAACACATCGAAGCCGCCGTAGCAGCTGGTCTGCGGTACGTCGGTGATTCGATGCCGGGCATCCGCCGCGAGCGCACAGACGGCGAGTTCAGGTACGTCGATCCCAAAGGCGACGTCATCAACGACTCGGGCGAGTTGCAGCGTATCAAGTCGTTGGTGATTCCACCCGCCTGGACCGATGTGTGGATCTGCCCCGAGGCCAGCGGACACATCCAGGTCACGGCCCGAGATGCCAAGGGCCGGAAACAGTACCGGTATCACCCTCGGTATCGCGAGATCCGGGACGAAACGAAATTCGGGAGGATGTTGGAGTTCAGTGATCTACTGCCAGCGATCCGTTACAGGGTTGAGCGCGACGTTTCCCGCCCCGGACTTCCGAGGGAGAAAGTCCTGGCAACCGTCGTTCGGCTGCTGGAGAAAACGCTGATCAGGGTTGGCAACGACGAGTACGCTCGGGACAACCAGTCTTTCGGACTGACGACCCTTCGCCGGCGGCACGTTCGGGTTTCAGGTTCAAAGATGCGGTTTGAATTTCGCGGGAAGAGTGGCGTGGTGCGCAGCGTCGCCATCACGGACCTCCGTCTCGCGAGAATCGTTCAGCGGTGCCAGACCCTCCCCGGCCAAGAGCTGTTCAAGTTCCTGGACGACAACGGCAAGCGCCAGACGATCGACTCGGGCGACATCAACGACTACCTGCGCGAGATCACGGGGGAAGACGTGACGGCCAAGGACTTTCGAACGTGGGCCGGCACCATGCTGGCGGCTGCTGCGCTCCGTGACTTGGGCCCCGGCGAAGACTCGCGTGAGGTCAAATCGAACGTGGTCACGGCCGTCGACCGCGTAGCCGAACGCCTTGGAAACACCCGGGCCACGTGCAGAAAGTATTACATCCATCCAGCGCTCATCCAGGCATACGAGCGGGGGCTCGTCCCGGAAGCTCCGCCGGCTGCCGCCGGCAAACGCCGCGCGCGGCCCTCGGCCGAAATCCGCCGGGAAGAGGCGGCCGTGCTGCAGTTTCTCCAGACGCACGCCACGCCAGCGGGCGGAGGAACCGGCTCGAGCGACACACCTACGCACGAGCCTGCGGCGCCGGACACCGATCCCTAGGTCGACTTCTCCCGGTCGCGCCAACGTCACCGCAGCCTCCCTTCCAACGCGCACTTCGACGGGCTCACCGCCCTGGCCGCGGCCGCGATCGGGAGCTATCATGGCCGTCCATTGCGGCCTGCGTGACTCGGTCACGCGCGAACCGCCGACTCTCTAGACCGTCACCCAGCCGACGTGAGCGCGAGGTACCTGGCGATGGCATCCTTGCTCCAGCAACTCATCGAGGAACTGAACAGCGGCAGCCTCAGGGTAATCGACCTCACGCAGCCACTGGGGCCGGATACGCCGGTCATCGGGTTGCCTCCGATTTTCGCATCCTCACCCGGCGTCTCGGTCGAGCAGATTTCCCGGTACGACGACAAGGGGCCCGGATGGTATTGGAACACCATTCGACTCGGGGAGCACACCGGGACGCATTTCGACGCGCCGATTCACTGGATAACCGGCAAAGATTTGCCCGACAACGCTTGCAATACGATCCCGGCCAGGCGCTTCGTCGGCCCGGCCAGCGTCATCGACGTCACGCGGGAGGTCGAGGCCGACCCGGACTTCGTCCTTACACCCAAGCGGATCGAGATCGAGGAGAGGAAGAGAACGGACGCATCCCGGCCGGGGCGTGGGTGTTGATGCGAACCGGGTGGAGCAAGCGGGAATCGGCGGACGACTTCCTGAACGTCGGCGATGATGGTCCGCACACTCCGGGGTTCCACAAATCGGCATCCGAGCTCCTCGCGAACGATCGTGACGTGCTCGGTGTCGGCGTGGAGACCGTGGGAACGGACGCCGGACAAGCGGGAACGTTCGAGCCACCGTTTCCCAATCACAGCATCATGCACGGCGCGGGGAAATTCGGGCTCGCGAGTCTTCGCAACCTCGATCGGCTCCCGGCTACGGGCGCGATCGTGATCGCCGCGCCCCTCAAGCTGGTGGACGGGAGCGGGAGTCCGGTACGGGTGCTGGCGATCGCCCCCACCTGATCGACACGGCGCCGGACGCGTCCGCGCTGCCCGGACAGCGCGGCGACTCCCGGCACACTGCTGTTGACAATCGCCGGGGCGCCGGGGCAACTATCCAGCGCAGTAGCCGGCAGCCACTCTCAGCAGCGAGGTCCCGCCTGGCGCGACGATCGGGGAGAATAAGCCGCCGGTCTCGGCCGGGACTCGGAGCCGAGACCGCCGCCACCCGCATTCTGTTGATCGAGGACAACCAGAGGCACGCCAAGCTTCTTGGAGACACCCTCGACGAGGCCGGGTTGGTTCGCGGCGCACCGCAGTGCGAGCTGACGCACGAGACCCGGTTGGCCGATGGTATCACCCGACTGGCGGGCGGTGGCATCGACCTCGTGCTGCTCGACCTCTCCCTCCCCGAAGAAGCGACCGGCCTGGAACCGCTCCTCCGCGTGCGAGAGGAAAGCCCGGACGTGCCCGTGATCGTCCTGACCGGTGCGGCGGACGACGAGCTCGCCGGCCAAGCGCTCCAGGCAGGCGCGCAAGACTACCTCACCAAGGGGAAGCTCAATCCCGACTTGCTGGGCAGGTCCATCCGTTACGCGCAGCAGCTTGGACGCCTCGAGAAGGCCATGAAGAGCCTCTCGTTCATGGACGGCCTCACGAATCTCTACAACCGAAGAGGCTTCGTGACGCTCGCCGAGCCGCAGATCCAGCTCACGCAGCGGATTCAGGGGAAGTTCCTCACCGTGTCGGCCGACATCACCGGCCTCCACCAGATCAATGAGGAGCGGGGATTCGAGGAAGGCGAGTCGGTCTTGCGCGAAACGGCGGAGATACTCCGGCTGACCTTTCGGGACTCGGACCTCATCGCGCGCCTGGAGGGGGGGGGTACGTTCGTGGTGCTCGCCGTCGACGCACCCGAGGAAACGAGCGCGATCATCGAGAAGCGCCTCAAGCAGCACGTGGCGACCTTCAACGGGCAGACCGTTCGAGGCTACAACCTCTCGAACGCCGCACGGCCCACGCGAGCCTGAGTTCCTGATGGATGTGTCGTCCCGCATCCTCACCTGGTTCAAGAAGCACCTGCGGAAACCAACTACGTAAGTGCCCATCGGGGGCTCGGGCCGCTCCGGTGGCTAGACCGCCATCTCGGGCGGCACGGTCCAGCGAACGCGCCAGACTCCGGCCTGACCACCCAGGCACACGATACTTCCCGGCTGGAACGTCATCAGGCGCTGTGCGGGCTCGTCCGCCACGAGCAACGAGGCGAGCCGGCCCAGGTGGGGTAGGTGGCCCACCAGCATGACGGGCGTGGTCAGGTGCTTGACCGCCTGCTTCGTTGCGGCCGGATCGTCCTTGGGTCCGAGCCCTTCCATGTGCAATGACCCGAGCTCCGGCTCCAGGGCATCGGCGAAGATCTCCGCCGTTGCCCTCGCTCTGAGCTTGCCGGAGTGATAGATGGCCGAGACGCGCACGCCCTGGCGCTTGGACCAGTCCGCCACGCGCAGGACCTCCTTCCGACCCAAGTCCGTGAGCGGGCGGCCCGGGTCCTCGTCTTCAGCCTTCGCCTGGCCGTGCTGAACTAGGTAGAGCTCCATGATCTCGCTGTGATCGGGTATGAAAGCCTGAACCCCGCGCGGCCCGAGGTCAAGAGTGGCAATGGCGATTGGCAAACCGGACTCCGCCCACTACGACACTCACTACTCACCTCTCGCAACTCTAACCGTTCCGCAATGTATCTCCACGGTATCGTCTGGCCGGAGCGCGTATCCACCGGCCAGGACAACCGCGACGGGGACTTTCCGAGCGGCGAACGTCTCGAAGACGAGGCGATCGCGTTGCCACAGTCCCTCCAGCGTGAGCCCCAGCCCGCCGAGTTGATCCTCCCGGTAGGGATCGGCACCGGCCAGGTAAACCGCGAGGTCCGGCTGGAACGTCGCGAACATTCTTTCGAGGCCTTCACCGAGCCGGCTCAAGTACTCGCCATCCCCGGTTCCGTCCGGCAGGCCGATGTCCAGATCGCTCGGCGGCTTCCAAAACGGATAATTCTGCTCCTGGTGTATCGAGAACGTAAAGACTTGATCGACCTTCGCGAACACCGCGGCGGTCCCATTGCCGTGGTGGACGTCGCAGTCGATCACGGCCGCCCGCTCGATCGCCCCATCGCGGCGCAGCGTCTGGACGGCAATGGCGACGTCATTGATGAGACAGAACCCCTCTCCATGGTCGGGGAAGGCGTGGTGAAACCCGCCCCCGAGGTGCACGGCGCGCTGGCATTCGAGCGCGAGCCTGCCGGCGAGCGTCGACCCGCTTGCGCAGGTCCACGAGGCCTCTCGCAGCTCGGGAGTGAACGGGACCTCGAGCGCCAGCAACTCCTCTGGCGTCATGGTACTGCTCTTGATCTTCTTTATGTATTCGGCGGTGTGCACGAGCCCTACGTCACCGTCACCGGCGGACTCCGGGCGATGTATGTCCGCATCGGCAACCGTCCCTTCCTCGAGCAAGCGGTCCCGCACCAAACGGTATTTAGCGGTCGGAAACACATGCGGCCCGATATCGACCTCATAGCGCTCGTGCCAGACGATGGGGACGTGGTGACGGTGACGCCGGGTACCGCGACCATCGACCCGGGTGACATGCAGCAGTTCACCGCCGCGGCGGTCGATGCCAACTCCAATGCGGTCACCGTCAAGTTTCTCTGGGTTTCCTCCAATCAGTTCGTGGCGACGGTCGATACGCTGGGTATGGCGAGCGGCAACAGCGCCGGAACGGCTGTCATTACGGCGGTTGGCCAGGGGACGCCCGGAAACGCCGTGCTCACGGTCGGCGGTGGAGGGGGTGGCGGAGCCTCGCAGCTCGCGTTCCGCGCGGTGCCGGCGCTCGCGGTGGCCCGGAAGCCGTTTTCACTCCAGGTCGAGGTGCAGGATGTGTTCGGGAACGTGGTTCCCTCATCGACTCTAGATGTGACGCTCGACTTCGGGACCAACGCGGGCAGCATGCTCTTCTTCTCGAGCGGCCAAGACGATGCCGACGTCTGCGACCCGGGCGGCAACAGCTACACCTGCCAGTGGCTGGTGGACCCACTGACCCCGGATTCACTCCCACCCCTGGCTTTCAACAATCACGACGGCATCCAGGCGGCGGTGTACGACCCCGCGACCGGCCTGTTGTTCGCCGCCGACAAGAGCCCGATCCTCAGCACCATCGATCCCGCAACCGGCGAAGTCATGACCGTCGGCAACCTCGGTTTCGACCTGAGTGGGCTCACCTGGGAGACGACAACCGGTGGGCGGCTACTGGGCGTCGGAAGAAACGATAACGAGCTGTACGATATCGACACACAGACTGGTGCAGCGACGTCACTCGGCTCGGTCGCGATCGCAGGCGCCGTGATTGAGAAGTGGAGCGGCATTGCAACGGACCCGACCGACGGGACCATTTTCGGTTCCGCGAGGTACCAGGGGCAGGGCAGTAACGAGCGGTACCTGGTAACGATCAACCCGACCACCCTGGTCGCGACCGAGGTGGGGCAGCTGTCAGAGGATTACGTGAGCGAGCTCGCCTTCTTCCCTGACGGAACCCTCTACGCCAGCAGGGGCACTAATGGGGCGGAGCGCATCCACCTGGTTGACAAGGCCACGGGCGACATGACGGATGTGTTCGCCGACATGCAGCGCGGAGCGGTAGCCGTTACCCTCGCGTCCGTCCCAGCGGCGCTTTCGGGCACCCTAACCGTGACCGCAGTGAACGGCGTGGCCACGTTTACCGGCCTGCACATCAACGCGCCGGGTAGCGGATACACCCTCTCGGCGTCCGCAACGGGCGTGACGGATGGAGCCACCAACGTAATGACGCTGGTAACGCCGTAGTACCGAGCACAAACAGATGACGGCCCGGTAACGGGCTAGAGCACACAGGGCGGCGCCTTCGGGCGCCGCCTTTTTCTCCCCGGCCAAGCCACCCCACCCCTCGCCACATCGCGCCCGAACATGTACACTCGTGGCTTCGAGAGGACCGACCGATGCGTGCAGTGGTCATCACAAAGCCCGGCGGCCCCGAAGTCCTGGAGATTCGGGACACCCCAGATCCCGAGCCGAGCGCTGGGGAGGTGCGGGTTCGGGTCAGTGCCTTCGGCATCAACCGGGCCGATCTGCTCCAGCGCAAGGGGCTCTACCCCGCGCCACCGGGGGTGCCGAAGGACATTCCGGGCCTCGAATACGCCGGCCTAGTGGATGCCTTGGGAGAGCGCGCCGAGGGGATCGCCGCCGGTGACCGGGTGATGGGGATCGTGGGGGGCGGGGCGTACGCGGAGTACGTGATCGCACCCGCCGGGCAGGCGGTGTCGATCCCCGACGGCATGCCGTTCGAGCGGGCGGCGGCCATCCCGGAGGCATTCATCACCGCACACGACGCGATCGTCCGATTGTGCGTCACGCAGGGGGAATGGGTCCTCGTTCACGCGATCGGGAGCGGGGTGGGCACCGCCGCGCTGCAGCTCATCAAGGCGCGAGGCGCCCGGTGCATCGGAACGAGCCGCACCGCCGCCAAGCTCGACCGCGCGACGGCGCTGGGGATGGACGCCGGCGTCGATACGGCCGCCCAGAAAAAGTTCTCCGATTCGGTGCTCAAGATCGCCGGCGTGGGCGCGGAGGCCGCTATCGACCTGGTGGGCGGCAAGCTGTTTCCCGAGACACTCAAGTCCATGGCCCCGCGCGGCCACGTCATGCTGGTTGGGCTCACGGCGGGCAATCGAGCCGACGTGGACTTGGGACTCATCCTGCGCAAGCGGCTGCGGCTCGAGGGAACGGTGGTGCGGTCGCGCTCGAAGGACGAGAAGATCGAAGCGACGGAAGCCTTCCGTGAGGCCGTCTTGCCAAGCATGGCGAGCGGCGAGATCAATCCCGTCGTCGACCGCACCTTCCCGCTCGAGGAGGTCGGCGCCGCACACACGTACATGGAGTCGAACGCCAACTTCGGAAAAGTGGTCGTGCTCATCGAGTGAATTATCTTTGATGGGTCCGCGATGACCACCACCGCCGTCTCCCCGGTGTTTCGACCGGCCTATCTCGATACCGGCGTCGGCGCGCTACGCGAGCGAGCCGAGCGCGCGATCGCCACGCTGGCGGACTGCCGCGCGTGCCCCCGCGATTGCCGGGTCAACCGGCTCGAGAACAAGTGGTCCGCCTGCAAGACCGGGCGCTACGCCGTCGTCTCGAGTCACTTTCCGCATTTCGGCGAGGAAGACTGTCTGCGAGGCTGGAACGGCTCCGGCACGATCTTCTTTGGCCACTGCAACCTGCGCTGCGTGTTCTGCCAGAACTACGACATCAGCCAGGCGATACGGCCGGGCGCCGCAGCGCCCGGCCACGATGCGCGGCAAATCGCGGACATGATGCTCGAGCTGCAGACGCTGGGCTGTCACAACGTCAACTTCGTGACCCCCGAGCACGTCGTGCCGCAGGTCATCGAGGCGGTGGCGCTCGCGGTCGGCGACGGCCTCAACCTCCCGATCGTCTACAACACGAGCGCCTACGATTCGCTGGAGAGCATCGAGCTGCTGGACGGCATCGTCGACATCTACATGCCCGACTTCAAGTACTGGTCCGGCCAGCGCAGCGCGCGGTACCTCAAGGCCCCGGACTATCCCGAACGCGCCAGGGCCGCCATCGCGGCCATGCACCGGCAGGTAGGCCAGCTCACCGTCGATGACCAGGGGTTGGCAAAGCGGGGCTTGCTCATCCGGCACCTCGTCATGCCCGGGGCGCTCGATGAAACGCGCTCGATCTTCGAGTGGATAGCCACCGAGCTCGGCACCGACACGTATGTGAATGTGATGGACCAGTACCATCCGGCGGGCAAGGTCGACCCATCGCGCCATTCGGAGATCAGCCGGCCGACGAGCACCGACGAGTTCCATCGAGCGGTCCGCCTCGCCCGCGCGGCGGGGCTCGAGCGGCTCGACTATCGAAAGCCGCACGCACGCCTCATGCGCAGGCTCAACGTCGTGTGACAAACGGGTCGAGCGATCCTGCCTCAGGCCACTCACCGGAGCAAGCCCATGACTAGTTCCCGTCATCGAGCTCTTGCCACGCTCGTCGTGCAGTTGAGCCTCCTCTCGACCGCGGCTTGCTGGCGGAGTTCCCGAGACCCCGTTCAACTCCTGAGCGATTGGTCGAGTCGCAACCAGACGTCTCTCGAGGACCCACCGGTCTCGCGCGGAGTGGCGAGCCGCCAACAGGACGCGCGCTGGAACCTGATTTCGATCGTGACCGACGACCAGGCGGTCTGGTCGGTCGGCGCCTACGGCTACGACGAGGCCCACACACCCAACATGGACCGTTTGGCCAGCGAGGGCGTGCTCTTCACCAACGCCTTCGCCGCCTCCGGCGTGTGCACGCCGAGCAGAGTGGCGTTTCTCACTGGGCTGTACCCAATCCAGGCGGGCTTCCCCGACGTGCCCTATCGGCGGGACATCGACGAGGGGTTGCCACTCGGAGTCCCGTCCTGGCCGCGCGTGCTCCAGGAGCACGGTTACACGACGGGGCTTATCGGGAAATGGCATCTCGGATTCACCCGCGAGAACCACCCGACCAACTACGGCATCGACTACTTCTACGGGTTCCAGGGCGGAGGCAACCGTCCCATCGATCCGATTCTCGAGCGCGACGGCGAGATCGGCGTAGTCCCCGGCCCAACGCCGGACGTCCTGGTGGACGATGCGATTCGCTTCCTCGAACGGCACCGGGCCGACCGGTTCGCGCTGATGCTGCACTTCAGGGCGCCGCACGCGCCGCACTTGCCGGTTCCAGAGGCGGACCTCGAGCCATTCGCCGATCTCGACCCGACCGTGCCCGTGGTGGATCCCGCGGACGCCCTGCTCGACGACGATCAGGAGCCCGCAGACCCGGCGGCCATCGCGCTGCACGTCGAATTATTGAAGGAGAAGGTGAACAGCTACTACGCGAGCGTGCATTCCGTCGACCGCAACCTCGGCCGGCTGCTCGCCAAGCTCGACGAGCTCGGGCTCACGGGCAACACGATCGTGATGTTCCAGAGTGATCAGGGGTACCTGTTCGGCCATCGCGGACTCAAGGGCAAGGGTGGGGCCCAGCCGATTCGAAACCACACGCTCCAGAACAACGTGTTCGTGGTCAACATGTTCGACGTCGCGCTACGCATTCCGCTGATCGTCCGCTGGCCGGGCGTCGCGCGGCCCGGCGCCGTGCGCGAGGAGCTGGTCTCCAACATCGACACGTATGCGTCTGTATTGGGCATGCTCGGCGTTCCCAAGCCGATCGACGCCTCAGATCAGAGCCGGGACTTCTCGCCGCTCATCCGGGGTGAGCCCGTCACATGGCGCGACGCGGTCTTTTCGGAGTACACACCCGACCAGATCGGCGCGATGAACTTCAGCCGCATGATCCGAACCGACCGGTGGAAACTGGTGCGGAGCTACTTGAACGGCGGGGGAAACGAGCTGTACGATCTCGCGGCCGATCCTGGCGAGGTCCGGAACCTCTACTACTCCCACTACAAGCGCGTCCCGCTGCTGCAATATCGGGGAGAGCGCCGCGGGGACGGCGAGCATCCCTACGCCGACGTGCTGGACGATCTACAGTCGCGGCTCTCCGCGTGGCAGCGTTCGATAGGCGACCCCGCTCCAGCACTGGAACGGCGGTATCTGGAAGACAAGCGGGATACCCGCGCTCGCTGGGGCGGGGGAGGTGACCGCTAAGGGTAGCGCCGGTGCCATTTCGGGATGAGGGCTCCGACCCCGGCGCCAACCGCACCGCCGATGGCACTCCCTCCGAGTCCGAGGATCGGGATGGCCTCCGGACACGGATCGACCACGTCGAAGAAGCCGCTCGAGCAGAAGGAATTCGTCACGGCCCCAACGAACACTCCGAAGGCCCCGCCGGCTATGGCGCCCACGATCGCCCCGGTCTTGGTTGCCCGGCCCCGCGTCCACAACCTGCTCACGGAATCCATTCTCACGCGGTGTTCGCCCTCATCGCTCGAGAGCAGCAGCGCCCCGGCGTCGACTCGTAAGAACACACCCTCGAGCTGTCTCCGCTCGCTCTCGATGCGCACGCGGGAGCCATGCGAAAGGCTCGGAAGCTGTATCGCGTTATCGGTTTGGCGCTGAGAGTGCGCGGGACCAGAACCGACCGCGCCCAGCAGCGTTACGAGCGCCAGGGTGCGGGAGCCCGTGGCCCGCAGCCGGGGAAAGACCATGCCGAACGCCTCGTGACTGGAGCGAATGAAATGTACTCGGGCCACCGCCACGCAGGGTGGCGACGAAACCGCATCGTACCTGGCAGGGTGTGCGACGGCGGATTACTTTCGCGCCCCTGGTCTTCCGTGGGGATGGACCCCCATTCAGTGAGCCCTTTTCAGGAGGTGATCGTGGCCGAGAAAATGCCCCAGACCTACGCGAACCACAAGCGACTCGTTCCCGGGTTCCACATCGTGGCATTCGGACTGCTGGTAATCAACCTGCTGTGGTCGCTGTACAGAGTCGTCTTCGCGTTCTCGCTTCAGAACCTCGTCACGACACTCCTGGCCGTTGGGGTCGTCCTGTTGTTCGTCTACGCGCGCACGTTCGTGACGATTGTTCAGGACCGCATCATCAGGCTGGAAGAACGACTTCGCCTGCGGTCGGTATTGCCGGACGACCTGAAACGCTCGGTCGACGACTTGACCCCGGCCCAGCTGATCGCGCTCAGGTTCGGATCCGACAACGAGGTCGTCGAGCTCGTGCGGGTCGTCAGGTCCGAGGGAATCACCGACCGAGAGGAGATCAAGCGCCGCGTCAAGAATTGGCGGCCCGATTATTTGAGGGTCTGAGTCGAGGGGTGCTGGCCGGATGGAGCTGCGACGATTGCCGCGACGATCGTTTTAGACTGGGCGCGCCTTTCCCTCCAAAACACTCTCGAGAGCCCGCAGCAAGTCGCTCGGGGTAAAGGGCTTCCTCAAGATGTAAGAGGCTCCCAGCGTCTTGGCCATCGCAAGGGGATCGGGCGCACCGTAGCGCCGCTGCCCGGAGATCGCGATGACCTTCGCGTCGGGGTATTCGCGCCGGAGCTTCCGAACGAACTCGAGACCGGAATTGGACGGCATCAGCAAGTTGACGATCACGATGTCAGCGGGGCCATCACGGTAGGAGCGGAGGGCCGCGTCGGCGTCGGAGGCCTCGACCACCTCGTGACCCGCCCTGGTGAGTGCGATCCGGAGCGTGTCGCGCGTCAGGTCCTCATCGTCGACGATCAGCGTGCGCGCCATGCGGTAATCGGCGATCATGAGGCCTCGCCGACAGGGCCAGCAACGGACTTCCCTCACGGTCCCGCCGACCCGGGCAATGGGGTATCCGAGCGTCAACTCGCCGCCACACACCGGGCACGCCGGCTGCGCTGCCGGCCGCGCGACCGCCTCACGGATCCGTTCGGTGTCCTCTCTCGAATATGGAATCGGCGTCTGGCGCCTCCGGTCGGTGGTCCGGCGCCCGAACCGGCTGCGCCTCCCGCCACCGCTGCGCCGCAGCCGGGATCGGCGGTCGGTGCCCCGGCGCCGTTCGGCCCGCACGGCAGCGATCCGTTTGCGACGCTCTCCGGTCCTCCGGTCCTCATCCACGTTCCTTCGAGGCCGATCCACGGGTTGGGCGCAAGGGGGAGCCCGAACCGCTGACGGACCTGCGCGCCGGCGCTGATGATGTTGTCGTGACCGCCGGTGAAGGACAGTCGGGTGAACCCGAGCAGCCCAAGGAGAGAGGTTTGACCGATCCTCGGGCCCGCGACGACATGGCCACCGACCCCTTTTTCGGAGTCCCTGCCGTCGCTGCCGCTCTTCAAGGCCCCGAACCCCCCCACCGCGACATGCGGTGCCACCGGAATCATCGTCGCACAAGCGCCGCTTACCAGCGCGGCTGCCACGACCAGAACCGCACGCGTCTTCATAGTCCCCCGCCTGAGTTGAGTGAGCGCCGAACACCCGATCCCAGCTCGACTCCCATCCAAGGTAATCAATATGGAGGCGGCTTATGCTCTAGAGGCGGCCTATGCTGTGCCGTCCGCGCCCGGACTGCCGTGGGCCCCATCGCCTGCGTTCCGCGTCGTGTCACCGCTTACCCTTGCTGCCGATTGCGGCCGGCCACACATTCGGCGCGGCGAAGATTCCCATGGCCGCACCGATCTCAAGAGGAGGTTCCGATGCTGGAGTGGCTCGTACCGTTTACCGTGTTTTGGATTGCCTCGGCGATGTTTCTTGGGGGATGGCCGGTCGAGTTGGAGGGGGGGAAGGGGCTACAGCACGTGCTTGGCCTGATCGTTACGATGGTACTCTTCCTGGCGATCTGGGGTGGGCTGCGCGCGCTCCTCGGCGGCATCGGTCCAGTATTGGGGAGACTGGTGCTCCCGGCCGCCCTTACGGTGGTGACCGTACCGCTGCAAGCGTGGCTGGGGTACCGCGTCTTTGGGATCCGTCTGCGGTTCGGCAGCGCGGGGCACTGATCACGCACTAGGCCCAAAAGGAACGTGGGGCCCACAGGCGGGCCTCACACGACTCCGCGCCCCGCGAGGGTCAGTCGTCGTCGCCCTCATCCTCGAGGGCCTCGTGGAACCACGAACTCCGCGGATCGACTCCCTGGATGCGCACCGTCGCGTGCGGGTTGAGCAGCTCGGCGGGCACGATCCATAGCCGCGCCTCCCACAACACACCGTCCATCTCGAAGCGATCCAACACCTCGTCCGACAACTCCATCTTCACCTCCAACACGGCATCTCCCGGGGGACCCTCATCCTCCTTGAGCGGACGATCGGAGAGCCACACTCCGACCACCTTGAGGAGCTCGCCCGTCCGTTCGTCCTCCTGCCCGAACTGCCATCTCGCGTTCTCGAACCCGCCCTTCACGATGGCGCGCGCGTCTGCAATGCTGGTTCGGTGATAAAAGACCAGGCTCATCGAGTCCGATTCCCCTTCGGGCATCCCTAATGTTCGCGGCGCCCCCCCCAACCAACAACCCCCCGCAGATTCCCGAACCCTACTTCCTTACTGTTAGTTCGCCCCGACGGGGCCATTGGTTCCAACCAGCGGTATCTCGATTTAAGATCGGACGCCGGTCATCGTTCGTGAAGCTAGGTCTCATGTACCGGCCGGACGATGCCCGCGCCGCCGCCCGGGACACTTGCCAGCGCGCCGGGCGCTGCTTCCTTTCGCGTAGATCCAGGCCGGCAACAGGGCGTGCAACACGGTCTCACATGCCACTGGAGGGAAATGTCAGGCAGCACCGATCGAGTGAAGGTGGCCGTACTCTACAATCACGTGGACGAAGATGAGTACGAGAAGCTGAAAGAGGTCGACCCGTCGACCCTGGAATTTCAGCCCGAGTACGACATTCACGTTGCAACCGTCACCGAGGAGTACGACGCGATCGTCAAGGCCCTCAGGCGTAGCGGATTTCGCGCTCGGGCCGTCAACATTCAGGACGACGTCAAGCGGCTCGAACGCGTGCTCCGGAGAAGCCCGCCGGACGTGATCTTCAACCTCATCGAGCATTTCCGCGACGATCCGAGCGGCGAGACCAATGTGGCGGCGCTCTACGAGCTTCACCGTGTTGCGTACACGGGTGCTCCGCCCTTTGCTCTCGAGGTTGCGCAACGAAAGGGCCTGACCAAACTGATCCTGCAGGCACACGGCGTCCCCACACCTCGCTTTCATCTAGTCGATGAAGGGAGCATTCGTGAACGCCACGGCCTTCGCTACCCGCTCATTGTCAAACCGGCGCGGGAAGATGCGAGTTCCGGCGTGGATCGCGATTCTGTGGTCGGCGACTACATGCAGCTGTCGAGCCAGGTGGAGCGAATCTTCAGAGAGTTCGGTGCGCCCGTGTTGATCGAGGAGTTCATCGACGGCGGCGAGCTGCACGTCTCGATTCTGGGAAACGACCCTCCCCGAGTCTTGCCCGTGATCGAATGGGATTTCTCGACGCTCCCTCCCGACTACCCACCGATCATCACCTATGCGGCGAAGTGGAATCCGCTGGCCGAGGTCTACCATCGCGTGCATTCGGTTTGCCCGGCCCGGCTCCCGAAGCGAGTACTCCAGACGGTCGAGCGAGTGGCGCTCGAGGCCTATCGAACCGTGGGGTGCCGGGACTACGCGAGGCTGGACATTCGGCTCTCAAAGTCTCAGAAGCCCTACGTACTCGAAGTGAACCCAAACCCAGACCTCACTGAGGGGGTTTCCTTCATGGAATCCGCCGGCGCCGGTGGTTTCACGTTTGAGGAGGCTCTCGTGCACATCGCCGGATTGGCTCTACAGCGTCGCCAGGCTCCTAAACCCGATCCAGCCGAACGGGCATCGACGCCTGCGGGAGAATCATGACGATCGAAAGAGAAGAGCGGGCATCGGTAACGGTCTTGCGCATGCGACACGGTAAGGTTCAAGCGATGGATCTCGAGCTACTGCGGTCGCTCGATGACGAGCTTCAGCGCGTGGAAGACGCTGAGATCGGGCGGGCGGTCGTGCTGACGGGAAGCGGCTCGGTGTTCAGCGCGGGCGTCGATCTATTCCGCCTCGTCGAGGGTGGAAGCAGTTATATCGACGAATTCTTGCCGCTGTTATCGGATGTCCTGCAGCGGGTGTTCGCGTTCCCCCGCCCGTTGGTTGCTGCGATCAACGGTCACGCCATCGCGGGAGGGTGCGTGCTGGCCTGCGCATGCGACTATCGCGTCGCGGCCCGAGGTTCGGGAACGATTGGCCTCCCCGAGCTTCGGGTCGGTGTCCCGTTTCCGCTCGTTCCGCTCGAGATCGTCCGGTTCGCGTTGCCCGCGGAGCACTTGCAGGAACTCGTCTATCTGGGCAGGACGTACCGCGTGGACGAGGCGGCCGGGCGAGGATTGGTGGACGAGGTCGTGAAGGGCGGCGACCTGATCGACCGCGCGTGCGACGTCGCCAGCCGTTTGGTCTCCGGGCCACCCGCCCGATTCGTTCTCGCCAAGCGCCAGCTCCGCGGTCCGACCATCCGTCGTATCCGGCGGCACGCAGTCGAAATGGATCGGAAGGTCCTGCGTGCCTGGAAGGACCCGGAGACGCTGCAGGCCATCCAGTCGTACCTGAGCAATACCATCAAGAAGTCCCGCTGACCCCTCGGGGCCAGCGCAGCGAGCCCTATCCTCCCGTTCCAGCAGGAGTTCCGACGACCAGCTCCACCGAATTGTGCGGTATGTCACAGAACAGCCGCCGCCGAACCGGCACGATAGGTACCCCAATCAGGGGTCCTCTCGGTTCAATTACCTGTCTCTCCGCCGGTGACGGGCCGGCGGAGGAGGGCAAAACATGGTCGCGGTGCTGAAGGAACAGCAGACTCACTTCGACGAGGTGTTGCGGCGGGCCGGCATCGCCCTGCAGGGCCGTGACGTCGGCGTCTGGGAAGTCAGAGCCAACGGGCGGGTTTCCCCCGTGGCGGTCAGTTCGTCCCATCGGTCGCCCACCGAGACGACCGTCGAGCTCGACAATGTCCTTGCTAGCTGGGGCATCGAGCGGGGCACCGGGAGCCGCTGGCTGGGCTGCCGGCTCGAACAGGGGGGGCAATGGTGCGTCGCGCCCGTCCGGGCCGACGCCCCCGAGCCGCCCCCGGCCGGAATCGAGAGGCGCAGCCCGGAGCGGATGACGCTCGAGCTCGCGGGCCTCTGTATCGGCTTGATGGACGACACGACGGGGCGCGTCTCAGGGCATGCCTTACGCCAAGCAAACAGTCTCCTGCGGGAAAGCCAGGCTCGGCTCGATCTCCTGGCGCGGACGACGCCCGCGATTCTCTGGACGACCGACGCGGCACTTCGAATCACCTCCACATCGGGTGCCGGCCTGGAGGAAGTGGGCCTCACGCCCGATCAGCTCGTCGGCATCTCGCTGCTCGACGGCCCGAACGCGCTGGGCGCCCACGCCGACGCGATCAGCGCGCACATGCGGGCCCTTGGCGGCGATACCGCCTCCTATCGGATCGAGTGGACCGGACGGGTATACGACGCACGGGTCGAAGCACTCGTGGACGACCGGGGCGTCGTGACCGGAGTGGCGGGAATCAGTCGAGACGTTACCGATCGCGAGCGAGCCATGCAGGCTCTCAAGCGCACGCAGCGGGAACTCGACGATCTCTTCGAAAACGCGCCGGTCGGCGTCAACTTCGTGGCTCGGGACGGTACGATCCTGCGGGCTAACAAGGCCGAGCTCCAGCTACTGGGGTACGAGCGGGGGAATTACGTCGGCCACAACATCCGCGAGTTCCACCTCGACCCACAGGCCATCGACGACGCATTGTTCTGGCTCGAGGGCGGGCAGCAGCTCATGAACTACGAGGCCGCCGTCCGGCACGCCGATGGGTCCGACCGTAGGGTAGTCATCAGCTCCAACGCGATCTTCGAAGACGGGAAGCTGATGCACA
Source organism: Gemmatimonadales bacterium (assembly GCA_965249575.1). Taxonomy (GTDB): domain Bacteria; phylum Gemmatimonadota; class Gemmatimonadetes; order Gemmatimonadales; family GWC2-71-9. Next base: position 1,694,950 of record OZ252244.1, read on the forward strand.
TGCGCTCGTTCACCAGGGCGGCTGCCGCTTAAGGGATAGACCGAGCGTTCCAAAAAGCCCGGCGCGCTCGACGCCGGGCGCCGTTGAGCCCCGAAGTCTCCGATTCGTCCCGACCGGCGGCCCCACCCCAGATGGCCTCCCTAGGGCCAAATCCCCCCGCGGCTTGCAGCTGCGGCACGCCAGTACGCCGGCACACCCGGCGAGCCGGAAGGCAAGTTCAAACTCAACCGGCACCTCGTGACCGGGTATACTCGCCGCTAACGGAACCCGACCGTATCTTCACGTTGTCCCGCTACACAATGATCGAGTTCGGCCGTGAGGAGCACTAAATGGGTCAGCCTGTGGTCCACTGGGAGCTATGGTCAAAGGATCCTGAACGGATCGGCGCCTCTTACGCGAAGGCATTCGACTGGAACGTCGACCACTTGAGTGAAATCGACTACCGCCTGGTCGACACCGGGGGCGAGAACGGTATCAACGGCGGAATCATGACGCCCAAGGAGGGGCCGTGGCCCGGCGATATGTGTCTGTATATCGCTGTGGACGACCTGAGTACCCACCGAAAGAAACTCGAGGCGGCCGGTGCCAAGATCATCGTGGAGCGGCAGGAGATGCCAAACGTCGGCGTTTTGCCTGTTTGAAGACCCCGACGGCCGGGTGCGGGGCATTTGGCAGCAGGGGTGAGGCCGCGGCACCTCGAAACGACTCTAGATCAAACCAGGGCCTTCACGAACAGGAGATACCGTGGCAAAGGGACACGAACTGCTACACCGCATTCAGGAAGCCCTGAGCGGGTTCGAAAAGGCGGTCGTTCAGCGCGAGCATAAGAAGCCGATCCTCGACAGTGCCGTCATGCTCCAGGACGAAGTCGACAAACAGCGGCAAAACGTCGTGGACACGATAATACAGGTCATCAAGGACGCGCAGGGGGAATACCTAAAGAAGTAAGGCGGTCCCCCCCCAGCCCACCCCCTCCCGAGTGAGCAGCAAGGAGTAAGGAGGCCGCCCGATCCCCTCCCGCGACACGTCCAAAGCAGGCCGAGACCGGGCCGGCGTGCTGCTCAATCGGCGCGGTCGGGTGTGGAAGCCTTCCTTCTGCTCACCTCTCGCTCGGTGGTGAGGGGCGGGGAAGGCCTACTCTTCAGCTCACCCGCGCCGGTGCTGGCGCCCCGTCTGGGCCGTTGTCCCAGTCCTGTGCGCTCGAGGCGTTGGGCATACCCCACTGGTGGCCGTTCCACCCGTCGAACCCATCCATCTTGAACGCCCAGAATCCCGTTCGATAGTCGCTGACCACGATCAAGCCGTCGGCATTGCGAATGTCGATGCCCCAAGCACCGTCGTAGATCCCGCCACCGTCTCTGATCGCGCCGCCAAGGTCTTCGCCTTGCAGTTCGGGTCCCTCTTTAGTGTCGTAGTACGCGACGGTATACGGGTTGGTTGGGTCCATGACGTTCAGCACTTGGAGCGCGTCGTCCTGTGCCGCGATGAAGGCGTAGGGCCATCTCATCTCGAAGTTGTGGGTGGCCCCGTTCCACTTGGCAGTCCAGGCCCCGATGGGTCGGCTGATGGTTTGTACGTCGCCGTCCAGTCCGGGCTTCAGATCGAACACACGCACGGGCGCGTATTGATAGGTGGGTGCCGGCTCGAACAAGGCGTACCGCCCGTCGGGTGTAGGAACGAACGTGTGGCCGCCCGTGACTCCGGCGACACCCGTCACCGATGTGATCAACTCCGGCTGTTCCGGGATCGTCACGTTGTACACCAGTGCTCCCCCACCGCCGGCGCCGTAGAACCTGTCCTGGCTGGTGCTCGGGTCGTAGGCGATGTAGAAGTCGTGATACCCACGTTGCCTCGCGGCGGGGTTCGCGGGGACCGGTACCCGGCCGATGAGGCCCTGGCTGCCGTCGCCGCTCAGGAACTTCTCCATGTCGTAGATGTTGGCCTGCGGTCCGTTCGTCGTGGCGAACAGCAGCACCCGCCCGTCGGAATGCTTGTACGCGAACAGGTTGTGAAACCCGCCGGGTATTTCCGGAACGCGGATGCGGCCGGCCTCCTCGATGGTCGCCGTGTCGGGGAGACCTGTGACGTCGAAGATCACAGCGCCCAGATCGACATCCGGACCACCGGCGCGGAACTGGAATGACTGCACGTCGTAGTAACGGCCGCGAAGCTTGAAATACCGATTGTCGAAGCCGCCGCGCTCTCCGTGTAGCTCCGGGTTCTCGATGATCCACCGGTAGAGGAGCTTCGGCTTGCTCGGATCCTTCAGCCCGATGATGAACATCCCCGCGTTCTCGTGGCGGTGCCCGACGTACGCATAGGGGCGGGCGAGTTCTTGCTCGATCTCGACGTCCGTCGTGCTGAACGGCGAGATCCGCTCGAGAAGCAGGTGGGACACGATCGTGATGTTGCTGCTGCCCTGCTCCCCTGGCGGGTGCTGTGCGAGCAGAGGGGATACCAGCAGGACCGCAGCAACGGATAGTGCTACGTTTCGCATGTTCATTTCGCTTTCTCCCGAAGACGTAAAACGGAGCCGGCGAAGCGCGGAGTCCCTCCCTACTCGCTCCCCATTCGTGCGAACACGACACCAGCCCAACCGGGGGACCACCCCACGGTACTGGGGCGCGACCACGACGCTGTAGTGCCGCAGCCGCCCGTGTGTGAAGACCGGGAGCACAGAATGCGGTCGGCGACGCTCGATGCCAAGCGCCGCAAATGGACCACATGCCGCGGTTCGCTCACTCGATTGTACTGCACGATTGGAATGGGATCACGCGGGGCGCTCGGCGCCGGAAGCCGACCTTCCAGTGACAGCGTGAACACGAGGGGGCGGAGCATGTCTCAATCTAGCGAGCGGTGAGGGTCTTCGGAGCGCCAGACCGGACACGGAAAAACGGGCGTTCCCCACGCCGACTTGTGTACCAACCGGCCGCTTGCTATATGGCACTTGGCGCTCGCGCCAGGCGACGCCAGGACCACGCACCGAAGGGATACGACAATGGTCAAGCGTTGGAAGCTCGCCGCGACCTCGTTCGCGCTACCCGCGCTGGTGGCGGGGCACACCGGGGCCGTGCACGAGGAAGCCCCCGCGGCATCGGGCCCACGGTTCGCAGTTTCGTTTCCGGAAGCCAGGAGCGCCACGCCGCTGGATGGAAGGCTGGTCATCATGGTTTCTTCCGACTCGACGGGGGAGCCGCGCTTTCAGATCCGGGATGGCGTGACGACGCAGCTCGCCTTTGCCATCGACGTGGACGGTCTCTCACCAGGAGAAGACGCTGTCATCGATTCCGACGCATTCGGGTATCCGCTGCGGAGTATCAGTGCGATTCCGCCCGGCACGTATCGCGTCCAGGCGCTGCTGAACCGGTATGAGACATTTCACCGCGCCGACGGTCACGTCGTGAAGCTACCGCCAGACAGGGGCGAGGGTCAGCAATGGAGCCGGAAACCCGGCAATCTCTACAGCACTCCGCAGAACGTCGCGATCGACCCAGCGAGCGATGGGGTGATTCGCATCTCATTGGACGAAGAGATTCCCCCGATTCCCGATCCGGCCGAGACGCCGTGGATCAAGCACGAGCGCATTCAGAGCGCCCTACTCTCGGAGTTCTGGGGCCGGCCTGTGTATCTTGGCGCGCACGTCCTGCTGCCGCAGGGTTTCGACGCGCATCCCAACGCGCACTACCCTCTCGTCGTCAATCACGGCCACTTCCCCTACGATTTCGGTGGGTTCCGCGAGGCCCCGCCCGATCCGGACCTCGAGCCGGACTACAGCGAGCGCTTCCGTCTCAGCGGTTACAACCGAATTCAACAGGAACACGCGCATCGATTCTATGAGGACTGGACCGGGCCGGGTTTCCCGAGGGTCCTGCTGATCAAGGTCCAGCATCCGACCCCTTATTACGACGATTCCTACGCGGTGAACTCGGCGAACAACGGCCCGTATGGGGATGCCATAACCCACGAGCTGATCCCGTACCTCGAGGAGAAATACCGGGGCCTGGGCGAGGGATGGGCGCGCTTTCTCTATGGAGGCTCCACGGGTGGGTGGGAGGCCATGGCGGTCCAGGTGTTCTACCCGGAGGAATACAACGGCGCGTGGATCGCTTGTCCCGATCCGATCGACTTCCGGGCGAACACAGTCGTCAACATCTACGAGGATGAAAACGCCTACTACCTGGACAGCCAATGGAAGCGAACGCCGCGGCCCGGGCGCCGTGACTGGCTGGGCCACGTGAGCGCGACGCTCGAGGAAATGAATCACCGGGAACTCGTGCTCGGCACCAAGGGGCGTTCCGGACAGCAGTGGGACATTTGGCAGGCGGTCTACTCCCCGGTCGGGGACGACGGCTACCCCCGACCGATCTGGGACAAGCTCACCGGAGTCGTCGATCCCACCGTTGCCGCATATTGGCGCGAGAACTACGACCTCTCGTACATCCTACGCCGGGATTGGGCCACCCTCGGAGAAAAGCTCCGCGGCAAGCTGTTCATTTACGTCGGCGACATGGACAACTACTACCTCAACAACGCGGTCTATCTCGTGGAGGATTTCCTCGAGGATACGACCGACCCGCCCTACGAGGGTGAGGTCGACTACGGCGATGGCGACGAGCATTGCTGGAACGGCGATCAAAGCCGTCCAAACGCGCTCTCGCGGCTGCGCTATCACCAGATGTTCATCCCGCGCATCATGGACCAGATTCGGAAGAACGGGCCGGCTGACGCGGACACCTTGAGCTGGAGGTATTGAGTAGGGAGTAGGGATTGCGACCAGGGCTTACTGCGCTGCACTCCTCGCTTCGAGCTCGGCGTCGATCCGATCCCCGATTTCGCGAGCCTGTGCGAGGATGCTGGTGAGGTCGTTCACCGATCCCTCTCCTGCTTGCAGCCGCAGGAGTTCCACACGCACGTTCTCCAGAGCCGTAACTGCGGTCACCAGTGTTCCGTCCGCGCCGCCCACCCTACGAAGCTCTTCGGCGTCGTTCTCCAGGCAGTGGATGACCTTCCGAGCCCCCGGCAACCGGGACCGGACATCGCCCGGAAGGGATTCGTACAGCTCCACTGCGGCTCGGCCGAGGATGGTCTCGGTCGCCTCGGCGGACGGAACCGCGGGACGCCGTCGCGATCGCACGCCCAGACCAGCCACCTTGAAGAAGAAGCGTCCGAACCGGCCGGCCCAGATTCGATGCCAGAACCCATTGAGGCGCCGCATGAACTTGCGCTGACCGGCGGCGTCGGCCTCCTCTTCCTGTGCCGAGGCTTCCGCGAGCAGGGCCGCACGAATATCCCCGAACGCATAACCATCCCGAAGCAGCCTGCGCGCCACCGAGAGTAGCTGGACCAGTAGTACGATCAGCAGCAGGTCCACGATCCCCGGGTTACTGCTCCCCTGCCCGACCAGCGCGGCCGTGATGAACACGGCGGTCGTGACCTGAGCGTTCCTTAGGAAATTGCGTACCAACGGCGGCGCCCTCAGCTCTCGCCCCCGTAACTCGCCGATCGCCTCGGCAATCTCGTTTCCGGTCTGGAACCGCGCCTCGGAGTCCTTTGCGAGACACCGGTCCACCAGCGCCGCGAGCTTGGGCGGGAGATCCTCCCTCACCGAAGCCATCGGCGGTGCGGGCTCGGCAACGTGCTTCGCCAGGAGCGCGGACACATTGGGCGCTTCGAAGGGAGCGTGGCCGGTCAGCCCGAAGAACGCCGTCGCTCCCAGGGAGTAGAGATCGCTCCGCGCATCCACCTCGTCGCCCGAGGCCTGCTCGGGACTCATGTATCGGGCCGTCCCGACGACCTCGCCCCGTGGCGTGGAGTCCGCCGTGTCAACGAGCCGGGCGATTCCAAAGTCGGTGACCAGTGCGCGCCCGCTGGCTCGCTCGATCATGATATTGTCGGGTTTGACGTCTCGGTGGACGATCCCGTTGTCGTGAGCGTACGTCAGCGCCCACGCCACCTCCTGTAGCATCCGCATCGTCACCCTGGGACTCACCGGTCCCGTGCGACGCACGCGTTCCCGCAATGTCTCTCGAGTCGGGTGGATTCGCTCACTGCTCTCGGCAGATTGCTGACGGTACACTCGGGCGGTGTAGGTGGAGCGGCACTCAGAATGCTGCCTCGAAACGCGCGATCAGCGCCTGGATGCCGAGATCGGTTCCGCGGGCAGCGTCGCGGCCGCCCGCGTTAGTGACCACCAGCATCGCCACGTCCCGCGCAGGAGCGATCCAAACGGTCGCGAACCAAAGCGTGTTGGTCCCTGTCCCTTGTGGGTGAGGGCGCGGCCCTGCGCCCAGCCTCGCTCCGTGACGCCCCACCCCAACGCATAGTCCGTCCCCGGCGCCGGCTCGTGCAGCTTCGTAAAGGTCGCCGCCGTTACGAGGCCGTCGGCGCCGCGAGCTCCGGCCAGGTGCGCGGCCATGTACAGAGCATAGTCGGCCATGGCACTGTGGACGGTGCCCGAGGGCCCGATGGCCCGCGGGTTGTCGGCGTCCGGCCCAGGAGACAGCGGGACCCACTCACCATTCTCACGGAGGTGGCCGCGAGGTTCGTCCGGCCCCACTCCCGGTGACCCCGGCGGTCCAAAGCCGGTAGACGCCATTCCGAGAGGCGCGAACAACTCCCGTTGCATCAAATCCTCCCAGGCGTCCCCCGTTACCTCCTCGAGCATCGCGCCGGCCACGATGTAGCCCGCGTTGGGGTACAGGTGCGTTCCGCGTGACACCTGGGGTTCCAGCGAAAGCAACTCGGCGGCCCAGCGGCGGCGCTGCTGACGAGCGAGCTGGTGTCGCTCCTCAGCGAAGGCCAGAGGGGCACGCGCGTCACGTCGTCGGGCAGACCCGACGTGTGGTACAGAAGCTCATCGAGAGAGGCAGACAGGTACTCCGACCGGATACCGCCGACCAGATCGGGAAAGACCGACTCGACGGTGGTGCTCCATGACGTGACGCCCTGCTCCACGAGCCTCGCCGCCACAGTAGCGGTCATGGCCTTGGTGAGAGAGCCCAAGTGCCAACGATCGCCGGTGGTCACCGGCTCGGCCGAGCCTTCGGCCCGGAGGCCCACAGCTCCGGTCTCGACCACTTGGGACCCGCGCAGGAGCACCGCCCCCAGCGATGGAAGTCCGTTCCCCACACGTATGAACTCCAGCGCCGCCTCGAGATCGGCGTCCCCGGCCGAACCGACGTCGTCGGGCAAGCCAGTGCCGTCCTCGCAGCCCGTGCTCAGCGCCAAAACGAGCGTCGCCAGCGCGACGACCTCGAGCAGGTTCCTCAGCTTCGAAGCTCGCATGCCAAAGGTATGCCCGAGATCGGCTCGCCCGGGGGGTGCTGTCGTCCAAGGAGGAGACCGAGGCGCCCCGGAGTGTGAGGGCCGCGGCCACGGACGTAACGAACCTGCCATAGCCCGTCATGAAGGTTTCGCTCCGCCTAGGCGTGGAACGCGGGGATCCCGACGCGGCCAACCGGCGCCACCGCGTGTTCCACTCAAAGTGATGGCGCTCGAAGTGTTGGGCAAGGAAACGCTCGCGGACGAGGCGGGGGGCGGCCATCCGCCTTGATAAAGTTCGACAGGGCTAACAGTCCTGGGGACCAACCTGTCGCTTCAGGGGTAAGGTGCCGTGATGGGCGATACGACGAGAGCGAGGATCTCATGATTAACGCCAGGCTCCCGGTGGTGGCTGCTTTTGCGCTCACCACCCTGTGGGTCGCGGATCCAGCCCTGGGCCAGGAACGCGACCTGAGTGGACGGTGGACCCTCAAGGAACCGGCTGACAGCATCGAGCGAGGTGGCCTGGTGGACGATCTAACGGGGCCGGATCGCGCGGAGCGCGGCCCACCGGGGGCTGGCGGTGTGCAACCCGGGTTTGGCGGTCGAGGAGGGCGCGGCGGTTTCGGACGTCCGCGAGGGCGGGGCGGACCTCGGGAGTTGAGCGAAGAAGATCGGGCGCGCACGCGAATACTCATGCGCGCCGCCAGGCCCTACCGTTCGTTCGAGTTCCGTCAAGACGACTCCACGATCGTCCTGACCGCCGGGCGATCTGAGTCGCTCACGCTCTACCTCGACGGCCGCAAATTGAAAACGAAGATTGACGAAGAGACCGAGCGCGAAGTCAAAGCGAAGTGGGACGACGGCGAGTTGGTTGTGGAGCAGAAGATCGACGGCGTGGGCGAGATCGAGCGTCGCTACGGTATCGCCGACAGTGGGCTGTTCATGCGGGTGGAGACGCGCGTGGAGGGTGGTAGGCTCCCTGGAGCCATCGATCGCGTGCAGATGTATCGAAAAATCACGGCCGAGGAGCTGTAGAGAGCGGCCACCTCCGATCCATCGTCCCCTCGTTTCTTCCCACTTCCCACCGCCGGCGCTACGTTTGCGCACGACTTGGCACCGGCGGTGGACTCCGGCCCAACCGTTGCCATTTACCCCAAGACCCCGGGGCGGACGACCGAACGTCAACAGGTATCGAGGATGAAGCGCGAACCCTCCGACGGACCGGGCGGCACCTTCAGGCAGGCGCTGGTTGGTTCGCTCATCACTGCCGGCGCCGTACTCGCCACACTGCTCATGGCAGAGCTGGGCCTCCGCACGTTCGCACCCGTATCCGATCCCTACGCACGGGAAAAGGTCCGTAGCATCAACCGATTCATTCGCACCGACCACGCGCCACGCGATTCAGTGAAGCTAGACATCGACGAGGGGCTGCCGGGCGTGCGGCTAGAGGGTGCCTTCACGACCAACAACAAAGGCTATCGGGGCCCCCCCATTGACGTGCCGAAGCCCGCGAACGAGTGGCGGGTCTACATGGTGGGCGGCAGTACCGTAGAGACGTTCATAATCGACGATCGGGAGAGCCTCGACGCCGTTTCGCAGCGCGAGCTACAACACCGCGTCACGGGCGACCGGCGCGTCAGGGTGTTCAATGCGGGCGTCAGCGGGCATCGAAGCGACGATCACGTATCGCTGATCGTGCACCGGATCCTTCATCAGGAACCCGACGTCGTCACGGTGCTCGCCGGCGTCAACGATCTCATCGCCGCGATTTACGAAATGGACTACGAACACTATGGCGCCGATTTTCGGAGCGAGGAGCCCGATTTCGACTTCAATGCGCTCACCAAGATGCTCGCCACCGAGTTTCAGCTCCCGAGGCGCGTCGTCTACGGCGTTCGGCGGCTGCGCACGGGAGGCTCCGGCCTGATTGCCGATGGCGTAGCGCGTTCGAACTACCGGCCGGCGATTGCGCGCCTCCAATCGAGCCCGACCGCCCCGCGCCCGCCCCGGACCGACGTGGAGTCCTACGTGCGGAACCTGCGCACGATTGTAGGAGCCGCTGCAGCCCACGGCGTACAACTGATCTTCATGACGCAGCCCTCCACCTGGAACAGCAGGAGCGATCCCGACGCGAACAACTGGCACTGGCTGCGCCGCGCCGCCGGTTTCACATATCCAGAAGCATCCGCCGACGCCGCACTCGAGCAATACAACGACGCCATGCGACGTGTCGCCGCGGAAACCGGAGTCCCGCTTTTCGATCTTGCGGCCTCGATTCCGAAGTCGCTCGACTACTTCTTCGACGACGTCCACCTCAATGTGCAAGGCGCTAAACGCGTTGCGACCGATCTTGCATCGTTCATGGACGGCCGCGGGCTGCTGTCTCGATGAACCTCCCGGCTTGGCTACGAGCGGCACGTTCCAGTTGGGAATACACCGGACGGGATCGCCCGCCGTTTGCGGCGATTCCGAAACGGGACAGGAGTCCGCGTGGGACTATCCGCGGCCGCCCAGATTGGCGAGCGACGACCGGAGGGTAGTGGTCAAGGTGAACGAAACGGTCGTGGCGGACACGCGAAGTGCGGTCCGCATTCTCGAAACGGCAAGCCCGCCTCCCTTTTACCTGCCGCCAGAAGCCGTAGACAGGGCCCTGCTCGAGCCGGGCGCCGACGCGTCGATGTGCGAGTGGAAGGGAGAAGCAGTGTACTGGTCGCTCCGTCTGCCCGACACGCTGCTCGAGCACATTGGGTGGAGCTACCCTCGGCCATTCCCCGAATACGAGCGCATCCGGGACTACTTCTCGTTCTACCCGGCGCGAATCGCATGCTACGTCGGTCCGCATCGGGTAGAACCACAGCCCGGCAACTTCTACGGCGGTTGGGTCACTCCGGAAGTCGTCGGTCCGTTCAAGGGCGTGCCGGGCTCCGCGGGATGGTGACCGTCGCTCAGCCCGGTTCTCACTGCACTGCGGCCTTGCGAGGCCTCGGGGCCCCGTCTGGCCCATGGTCCCAGTCCTGCGCGCTCGAGACATTGGGCATGCCCCAATCGTGTCCGTTCCAGCCGTCGAATCCATCCATGCGAAACGCCCAGAAACCGGTCTCCAGATCGCTGATGATTATCAAGCCATCTGCATTGCGGATGTCGATGGCTTCCGCGCCGTTGTAGACGCTCCGCCCTCGCGGCGCCTGCCGGTTGCCGGCCCAGCCGAATTCATGGGGGCATTCGCACGTGTGATAGAACCCTACGATGTAAGGATTCGCGGGATCCATCCAGTTCAATACCTGTAATCCGTCCTCGAACCCAGCAACGAACACATACGGCCACCGAACCTCCATGTTGTGGAGGACGGCGCGCCAGTCCGCCGTGATTCCGCCGATCGGCCGCGAGATCGACTGGACCTCGCCGTCCAATCCCGGCTTCAGATCGAACACCCGCAACGGAGCAAACTGATACTCCGATTCCACCATGGCGTACCGACCGTCCGGTGTTGGAGTGAACGTGTGACCGCGCTCAAGCCCCGGTGCTCTGAGGATGGACGTCAACAACTTCGGCTCCTCGGGCCGCGATACGTCATACACATGAAAGCCGCCGGTCCCCGGACCGTAGAACTTGTCTTGCCTCGTCGCCGGATCGAAACCGACGTACATATCGTGATACGAAGCAGTCAGGGGCCGCCTCGCCCTCGGCGGCGGCACGTACCCGGGAATCTCCCTGCGTATCAACGGCGTGCCCGCCGGGATCGGGATGCGGCCGGTGAGCCCGTGTTGTGCATCGCCCGCCAGGAACTTCTCCATGTCGTAGATCTTCACCTCTGCGCCGGACGTGGCGAAGAGCAGCACTCTGCCGTCGGAGTGCTTGTAGAGATAGACGTTATGGAATCCATTTGGTGCGTCTGGAACGTGGATGCGTCCGGCCTCGGCGACTCTCGAGGTGTCCGGTAGACCGGTTACGTCAAAGACAACGGCGCCGAGGTCGGAGTTGGGCCCGCTCTGACCGAACTGGAATCCGTTCACTAGGTAGTACCGGCCGTTCACCTTGAAGTACTTGGCCCCGACTCCGCCCAAGCCCTGGTCACTCAGCTCTGCGTTCTCGAGCCGCCAGCTGTAGATCATCTCCGCGTTCTCGGGGTCTTCGATGCTCACCACTGTGAAACCGGCCTCGTTAGTCAGGAGCCGGGATCGAGACAGGTACACGAAGGGGCGGGACATCTCCTGTTCGATCTCGATGTCCACGGTCTGCATGAACCCGCGAATCGGAATGTGCGAGACTACTTTGACATTCGGTGTGCCACCGACTTTGGTTCCGGGCAGCGGCGATTGCGCGAGTGCTTGATGGGCGGGCACCTGGACAGCGGCGAGTACCGCCAGGAGCCGTAACCACTGACGCCAAACCGTGCGTGGCCTTCTCATCAACTGCCTCCTCACCGGAGGTGAATAGAGCCCAGCCACCCCGCCCTCTGCAAGACACGGCTCCGGTGACGGTTTCGCAAGGCCCACGGCGGACGGCGCCGGGGCCCGCGCAGACGGCACCTGAATGATATTTTCCGTTGTCGCATTGACGCGGGATCATTATTGCGGGGGACCGGCAGTGTTTCGAACGCGATCACTTTACGTGCCAATCGTCATGCTGGCGGCGGCCTGCGCGTCAACGGACCAGTCCGCTCTCTTGGCCGGGTTCGAGGCCGACAGGAAAGCGATCGAGGACTTACACCGCCGTGACATGGAGGCGGCGAAGCGGGGCGACTACGAGACGCTCGTGTCCCTGTGGACGGACGACGCAGTCATGCTCCCACCCAACGGCCACGTAGTCGTCGGGATCGAGACCATCCGCGCGCGCATGGAGGCCTCTCGAGGCCACTTCGACACGCTCGAGGTGACCGAGTACGTGCAAGATTTCAAAGACGTGGAGATCGTGGGCGACTTGGCGCTTGAGTGGGGGACCTATCGCGGAACGACGCGGTCCCGCTTGAGCGGCGAGATCGTCTCCGGGAAGGGCACCCTCATGCGGCTGCTCCGAAAACAGCCCGATGGCAGCTGGAAAATTGGCGCGGTCGATGTGGACGACAGATCCGAGCTAGCGGAGGGCCGGACCAGCCGATGACCGCGACGCCACCAACGAATCCAGTGGTCTCTGGCGCCACGTCGCCGCGGCCCAACATCCAGCGTCTGCGCGCATCGGAGATCCGGGCGCTTGCGAACGCGGGCACGGGCCGAAAGGACCTGCTGGCGTTCTGGTACGGTGAGCCGGACGAAGTGACCCCTGAGTTCATACGGCGAGCCGGCGTCCAGGCGCTCGAGAATGGTGACACGTTCTACGCACCGAATTTAGGCGTCCCAGACCTCAGGGCGGCGTTAGCGCGCTACGTATCGAGACTGCGCCGGTCGACCACGATCGACCAAGTCGCGGTTACCAGCTCGGGCATGTCGGCGCTCATGATCGCCACGCAAGCCCTGATCGGTGCGCGCGACCGCGTAGTGGTCGTGACGCCCGTTTGGCCGAACGTCGTCGAGCTTCCACGGATCATGGGCGCCGAGGTCGTGACGGTGCCGCTCACATTCAGCATGGACGGGTGGGATCTCGACCTGGACCGGCTGCTCGACGCGCTCACGCCGGCGACCGTAGCCCTTCACATCAACTCGCCGAACAACCCCACGGGATGGACGATGAGCACCGAGGCGCGCGACGCGGTGCTCGCACACTGCCGGCGGCACGGCGTGTGGCTCATCGCCGACGATGTGTACGAGCGGCTGTACTACGGCAACGAGTCCGGGCTCTCCCCGTCCTTCCTGGACGTCGCCGAACCCGAGGAACGGGTAATAGTCGCCAACTCGTTTTCCAAGGCGTGGCTCATGACCGGTTGGCGGCTCGGATGGCTCGTTACGCCCCGGGCGTTGCTCCAGACGTTCGCCAACCTGATCGAGTACAGCACGTCCTGCGCGCCTGGATTCGTGCAGCGGGCCGGGTTGGTGGCGCTCGAGGAGGGCGAACCAATCGTGGCTCGGACACGCGAGCGGTTTCGCCGCGCGCGCGATTTTCTCGTGGAAGGGTTGAACGGGATTGCGGGTGTGGAAGCTCCGGTACCGTCGGGTGCCATGTACGCCTTCTTCCCCGTGCCAGGAGCCGGACGGACGTTCGCGTTCTGCGAGGACCTCGTAAAGCACGAGAAGTTGGGACTGGCTCCCGGGAGCGCCTTTGGTCCGGAAGGTGAGGGGTTCGTCCGTTGGTGTTTCGCGGCCGACGAGGAACGGCTGGCGGAGGGGATCCAGCGACTGGGCCGCGGAGTCGAGAGGCTGAACCGCTCTACTGGTGCTTAGTACCCGCCTTCGCCGATCCAGTCAGTGATTGCATTCGGCCGCGCCGCTAGACGACGCGACGTCGTACGCCGGCTTTCGCGCGGCGGCGCTGTGTGTGGCAGTCGCCCGCTGGGCCGGCAGTGGGACAGCTCGCCCCACACAGCGGTTCGGAAAGAGCTGGGAACGCTTCGATGCAGACGTTTGCCTCTGGTACCAGCTGGCTGCCCGCCTCGAGCCCGCACGGCGGAATCCTCTTCAAACGCTGGCCCTGGTCTCTCACGATCCACGGGTTCGCCAACCTCGTGTTCGCCGATGACACGGGCCCACGTGGAGACGCGGGATTTTCAGCGCGCTTGGGCCCGGGACGGGTCGAAGCCCGGGTCATGCTGTCGGCCGAGCCGACGATGGGACGAGACGGTTACCCGCTGCTGCTGCAGACCGGTGAGACGGCCGATGGAGTGAACCCGCTGGTAGACCGGCAGCACCCGTACGACTTGTTCATGGATGGTTACGTCTACGAGTTGCCGTTTGGGGGAGCAGTCGGGGTGGGCTTGGGAGTTTCAGGGAGGGTCCACTTGGTCCCTCGCGACCTCGAACCGATCTACGGCGCGATCCCCAGCAGCTATTTGCTATTCACGCATTTCAGGCTTCGGTGACCGGCCCTCCCTGGATTGCTCAGTCCGTCAGACAAGCGCTCAACCGTCGCACGGGCACGACGAACCCGAATCGCCCGATTCCTCGGGCAGGGGCTCCCCACACGCCGGGCACTCTCGTCCGTCGGAACCAGCACCCGACTCGCCACCATCGGACTCCGGAGCCTCGTAGGGCACCCCCCGCACATTGCAGCGGCGGCGCCAATGGCGGCCCGTTGTTCCACGGTACATCGATACACCTCCTACTTCTTCTTACCTCCAGGCCTGGGCCCGTTCCTAAGCGTGGCAAGGACCGAGCCACGCCACCGCGTAGCGCCCGAGGCCCGCGCGACGTACAGTACAGGGTGACAGAGACTCAAGGAGTTTAGCGACAGGAGGTTACATGATGTCCCAGAAAGACGGGGTGGTGCGTCCGGCAGCGCGAATACCGCTCAAAGAGGTGCCGGCCGGTGTGAAGACCAAAATGCAGGTCTTGGTCGGTCCGGAAGAGGGAGCACCCAACTTCGCGATGCGCCGGTTCGTCATGGGAAAAGGCGGGGGGATTCCAAAACACACCAACCGCGTGGAGCACGAGCAGTATGTCCTGCGCGGGCGCGCCCGCATCACGATCGGGTCCACGGTTCATGAGGTCGGTCCGAACGACACCCTCTACATTCCTGCTGGGACTCCGCACTCGTACGACGTGGTCGATGGTCCCTTCGAGTTTGTATGCGTCGTGCCCAACGCTCCTGATGAAATTCGGATGGTAGAAGACGAGGGAACCTGCTGAGCCGACCGAATCAGCCAGCTTCACCCAGGCGCCGACCCTACCCATTCACAGAGAAGCTGCTGTCGGGGTTGATCTCCCTGAGCCTCGAAAAGAATCCCACGTTGAGCTCAAGGCCCTTGTTCGCGGTGGTGATGTGGAGCGGATCACGGTCGTGATCCCGCCCTGCCTCGCAGGCCTCGATCAGCCCTGCCATGATGTGACCCACGCCCGGAGCGTTCTTGAATTCATGACCGCTCGTGCCGATGGCCATGTAGAATCCGTCGAGATCGGACTTGTCGTAAATCGGAAGCCAGTCGTCCGACACGTCGTACAGGTCCACCACGCCCTTGGGCCGGCTGGGTATTCGCAACCTCGGGATGCGGCGCGCGAGGCGATACACCTGGGCTTTCCACTGCTCTTCCGTCACCTCCCTGTCGAACACGTCCGGATCGGCAACCCAGTGTTTTGAATCGCACGCCGGGTCCTGGCTCCCGACGAGAATGTTGTTCCCTGCCTCGGGACGGAAGTAGACACCGGTGTCGCCGTCGGACGTATGATGCCCGCGGTTCAGAAAATCGAACCCGTCGGGGGGGGGCACGTGGTGGACTTCATGCCTCAGCGCACGGGTCTTGACGTTCATTCCCCGCTCGACCCCCGCCATCCGGTTGATGACGAAGGAGTGCGGGCCCGCGATGTTCACGACGACCGGCGCGTCGATGCGGCATCCGTCGGACAACGCCACGCCCCGCACCCGGCCGCCGTCGCTCCGAATCTCCACGACTCTCGCTCCGAATTGGAACGTCGCCCCGCGGGCCTCCGCTGCCGCTTGCACGTTCTGGGTCGCCAAGCGAGGGTCGCTGACGTAACCCGAACCCGGTGTGAAGATCGCGCCGCTGATGTGACTGTCGGAGTCCTGCCAGAACGAATGACCCGAGTCTTCGATGGGGCCCGGGGGGAAGTACGATTTGGTCGAGTAGAGGGGCGCACGCTCCCGCAAGGTCGTGAGGTCCCACTCTTCGTGCTCCACCCCAATATCCCGGTAGTGCTGCAGGATCTTCTCCCATCTGTGACCCTGTGTCTTGAGCAGAATCGTCCCGCAGTTGACGAACAGGGCAAGACCTCGGGGGTCGGCGAGCCCGAGGTAACGTCCCCAGTTCTTCCAGTACGAGAAATTGTCGTACGCCAGGGCCACTCCTTCGTAGGTGGAGTAGTGGGCTCGGATGTTTGCGCAGGAGTTGATCGTCGACCCGGAACCGGCTTCAGCCAGCTTGTCGACATTGAGCGTGCGGTATCCCCTCTTGCTCAGCTCGAAGGCCGTGGTGCAGCCGATGATCCCCGCACCGATGATGACCACGTCTGCCTGTCTCGTCATGTCTGGCACCCGAGAGGATGTGGCTAGGTGATACTAAACGCGCGTCCTTGAACTAGTGAGGGTATGAAAAGCACCGGCCCGCCGGAGGCGGGCCGTTGGGTCGCGTGAGCGCCGGGCTCTATGAGCTCCGTCGACGGCTGGGCTTCTTGGGTCGGCGGCGCCTCGCGGCGGTCTCCGCCTTCAGCCGCTTGGCGGTGCTGGGCTTGACGTAGAAGCGCTTCTTCTTGAGCTCACGCAGGACGCCGGAGCGCTGCACTTTTCTCCTGAAGTGCTTAATAGCCCAATCCAGCCGATCGGCCTCTCCCAAGATGATCTCCGTCATCGTGCCCGCCGTTCCTAGTGAGAATGAAGCAGACGGGCCCCGCCGGCATACACCGGACGAGGCCCCGCTACGCATCGCCTCCGGAGAGGCGGTGTTTAGGCGTCGAGCTTGCTAACGTTCTCAGCCGCCGGACCCTTTTGGCCCTGTACGACGTCGAACTCTACCTGCTGGCCCTCGCGCAAGGTCTTGAAGCCCTCGCCCTGGATCGCCGAATGATGCACGAAGCAATCTTTCTCGCCGTCCTCACGGGTGATGAAGCCAAAGCCCTTGCTGTCATTGAACCACTTCACGGTGCCCTTGGTACGCATTTCCGTACTCCCTTAGGTTTGTTGATGTTCGTCGGAGTGCGGACGTGCCGTACGTACCGATCGCTCATCAGCTGTTCGCGGTGTTCGCCCCCGCGTGGGCTGCCGCCGGACAATCCTGAGAAGGTTCCCCGGACGGCGCGAAATCCGTAACGAAAAAAGGGACCGGCGGCGTGCCAGATCCCCTTTTCAGCGTTCTCCGGTATTTGCGGCGCGCTGCGTAGCGCGCATTTCACACCTGGCCCAATGTAACGATCAGCTGGTCATCGCGAAAGGGCCAAGTAAATTGGGGTAATGACCTACTGGCTTGTGGTCGCCTCACCGGTCGAGGACCGGTTGCCCCAGCTCGAGCGCCGGCTCAACGAGGATGAGTTCTCCGATCTTCGGCCCTTCGGGAGCTCGCTCACCCTGGGCTTGAGGGGCGCCCGCCGCCGGCCCGACGGAAAGGCCGTCTGGGAGGAAGAGGATTACTGCATCCCACCCCTCGCTCAGGAGCGCGAGGCCGTGCTGGATGAATATTTCACCGACATCCAGGTGGATGCGGTCGAGCTGGGCGATGGCTGGCGCGCGATCGCCGATCTCCCCAAGCTCTTTCCGTCTCCGTAGTTCCTCCGGACTCTCGGCGGGATCCCACGACCGCCTGCCGGACCCGGGGCCGGGTGCCTCGACACCCCTCAGCGATCGCTCTCCGAGGAGCTGCGCGCCGGCGACCTGCAGGGCGGCCATTCCAAGTCTGTAGGCATCGCACGCTGGGCTCTCGACATCCGCTCGGGATCTTCCGACGCCCGGTAGACAAGCATCGCGGTGACCAACGCATCGTACCGCAGGTCGTCGAAGACGATCTTGTCGAACGTGTCGCGGTTGGTATGCCAGGTATAGTCTCTCGTATCCCATCGATTCGTGCTGCTCGGGGCGCCTTCCATCCGACCGTCACCCACGTGGAAGCTGAAGGCGGGGACGCCCCAACAGAGGAAGGCCGCGTGATCTGTCCCTCCGCGGTCCGGCAGCGTCGAGATCTTGAGCCTGACCAGGCTCTCCAGCTCGCCCGGAACGTGAGCCAACCAGCGGGCGAAGTGCGGCCCGCCCGCCTGGAATCCCTGCATTGGAATGTTCGTGACCGGACCGGTTCCATGATCGACGTTGAAGACCACGTGGGTGTTCGCGAGGATCTCCGGATGGTCCGCCGCAAAGGCCCGTGAACCGTTCAGGCCCTGCTCTTCACCATTCCAGAGCGCGGCGAGGATGGTGCGCCGCGGGCGCGGGAGCACGCGACCGAGAATGCGCATCGCTTCCATGAGCACCACCGAGCCGGTCCCGTTGTCTAGTGCGCCCGAGGACCCATCCCAGGAGTCGTAGTGAGCCGAGATCAGGATGTATTCGTCTGCTCGCGTGGTCCCTGGGATCTCGGCGAGGGCGTTGTAAACCGGAACTTCGCCCAGGGAACGAGATTCGACATTGATCCGTAATACAGGTCCCTGCCGGTTCTGCACCATGCGGTACACCAAGCCGTAGTCCTCACAGCTCAGATCCACGACGGGAGCGCGCTCGGCTCGGGTACCGAAGATCTTGTTCACTCCCCACCCCTCCGACCACAGAGAGGAGATGACCCCGGCGGCGCCCGCTGCGTCAAGAAGCTGGGGCAGCTCCCTCGCCCCAACCCCGGTGTTGGCCACCCGCCCTTCCCAGGCTTCGACGGCCTCCGCCCGCTCCGCCAGCACTCGCTCGAGGGTCTCAGACCTGGCAAACCACTCCCAGTTGTCGCGCGGCCGGCAGCTCGTCTCGGGACGTGAAATCAGCACGAACTTCCCGCGCACGGCGGGTAGCCAGGCCTGGAAGGCCTCGGGACTCGCGGCGTCGGCCAGAATCAACACCTCCGCCTCCACCGGTCCGGCAGTTGGGGCGCTCCACGCGAGGGACATGCCTTCGAGTGAGCGAACCCGCGGCTCGAGCATGTCGATGTGGCTGATGCCGCGGTCCCACCCGCGCCAGGTACCGTACTGTTCCTTGCGGGCCGACATGCCCCACTCAGCGAATTTGGCGACCGCCCAATCGTTCGCGCGCGCCATCGTCGGCGACCCGGTGAGCCGCGGACCGATCGAGTCCATCATCACTTGCGCTAGCGAGTACAACTGGGACTGATCGGTACCCTCGGCCCAGATCGCCCGTATCACCGGATCGTCCGAGGGAAACGACTGTGCGGCAGCCGGCGTGGCGGGAAAGCCCGCCAGCGAGCACGCGAGCGCGAGACGAAACGAGTGGCTCATTGGTTGCTCCGCGAGAACGTGAACCCACTTTACCCAGCACCGCGACGCCCGCACGGAAACTACCGGCCGCCCCGCGGCTCGGGTACCTCTGCACCATCGGCCTTGCCGGCATCGGGAACGGGACGCAGGCTTAGCGTGCGATGCGGCTCGCGCCTCCGGCGCGGAACGAGCCGACGCCAAACCAGCCCCACTTTGGAGAAGACTTCGATGACCGCAAAGCCCGACACCCTCACGCGAATCTGCCTGAGCGCAGGAACGCTGGTCGTTCTGCTCGCGGGCGGTCACGCCAACGCACAGCACCCGCCGGGACTCCAGGGAAGCTCGAACGTCACGATCCTCTCGCACATCCCACTCGGCGGGCCATTCAGTGGCGGCGACGTCGAGATCGAGCAGGAGCTGGCTCGTCCGTTCGCTTACATGTCGCGCATGACGGACAAAGGGACCGACATGATCGACCTGCGGGAGCCGACGAGGGCGAAGGTGATCTACACCTGGCGTGTCGAGGACGCCGAGCTGCACCAGGGCGCGGGGGCCATGGACAACAAGTACTTCAAGCTGCGGGGCAGGTATTACGACGTACAATCTCTTCAGTTCGGCCGGAGCGGCCCAAACGCGGATCTCGGGGCGGTGGTATTCGACGTCACGTCGCTTCCCGACGCGGCCGGCGTGAGTGAGGTGGGCCGCATACGCCTTCCGGAGACCCCTGGGGGGGTCCACAACATCTTCATGTACAAGCACTCCGACGGCCGCGCCCTGTTGTTCGCAACCATCGCGGCCCAAATGAGCACTCCACACGGCGCAAACATTTACGACATGGAGAAGTTTCTAGCCGGTGACCCGGTGCACGGGTTGGTCGGACGGATGCCGCTACCCGAGCCTCGCGGGGCGCCGGGTGGGTACCATGACATGTACGTGGCCTATGATCCCGCGACGCGACAAGACCGGTTCTATGGCGGAGGCCCCGAGGTCACTATGAAGGGTGGCTACTACGTCTACGACATCACCCATATCGACGAGCCGCGCTTGATCACGTCGGTGGTCGGCGCGGCGGGCCAGACAGGGGCCCACACGTTCGTCGCCACTCCCGACGGACGGTACGCGCTCACCGCCTCGCCGGTCGAAGAGTCTCCGATCCGAGTGTTCGACTTGAAGCCCGGGCTCGATGGCGAGGTAACGAACATCACGAGGCCCATCGGCGCTTGGGCCGCCGATTGGAAGAACCTCTCCCACAACGCCGAGATTCGCTGGCCGTACGTGTTCTTCTCGTCGTATGAAGACGGTTTCCAGGTCATCAACATGATGGATCCCACGAACCCGTACACCGTGGGCTACTACGACACGTTCGACGGTCCCCATCGGATCCAGGGCTGGGGCGCGGGCCGGAACTCCCGAGGGACCAATGTCGGCACGGTGTTCAACGGCGGGTTCGGCGTCGACGTGCGAAACGCGGACGGTCTCATCGTAGTCGGTGACATGCGCACGGGCTTTTGGGCGCTCAAGCTCGACGGGTTCGACGGGTGGAATGGTCATTCGTGGGGAATGCCGAACGTCTCGAGCGCGCAGGACTGGGACAACGGACCGACGGGCGCGCGGGGGCGGGCGAGGGTGAGCATGGGGTCGGACAGCTGAGGGCTAGGGGGAGCCCAACCCACCATCGAAGAACCTCGGGCCGGTCGGCCTGCTGTCGAGGTCTCCCGCGCGCGCTTGTTTTTCGAGCAGCGTTCCCGCCACCGCGGCTTCTACCGGCCTGCCAAACAAGAACCCTTGCGCGCGGTCGCAGCCCAGGGCCCTGAGCCTTTCCTTTTGCTGCTCGGTCTCGACGCCCTCGGCCACCACGATTACCTCCATGCCGCGCGCGAGGGCGATGATCATGTCAACGATCGCCCAGGCATCCTCGACGTCGGCACCGGACACGAAGGCGCGATCGATCTTGAGCGTATCCACTTGGAACCGTCGCAGATAGCTGAGCGACGAGTACCCGGTGCCGAAGTCGTCGATGGCGACCCCGATGCCCGCGTCGCGGAGGGCACGCACCACGCCGACCTGCGTGTCAGCATCTTCCATGAGCAGCGTCTCGGTTATCTCGACCTTCAATGCGGACGGTGGAAGCCCGGACTGCTTGAGCGCGTCGAGGACTTCGTCAACGACGTCCTCACGCCGTAGATGCCGGGCCGACATGTTCACATTGACGCACAGATCCGGAATGCCCGCATAGCGTTCGCGCCACGCCACCATGGTCGCGCACGCCATTCGCATTACTTCCCGCCCGATGGGCACGATCAGGCCCGTTTCTTCGGCGACGGGGATGAACTCGTTGGGACCAACGATCCCGCGCTCCGAGTGATTCCACCGCACCAGCGCCTCGAAGCCGCAAATCGCCTCGGTTGGGAGATCCACGATCGGCTGGTAGAGCACGCGGAATTCCGATCGGTCGACCGCCAGGCGGAGGTCCGTCTCGAGCCGCAGTCGCTGTGTCGCGCGCTGGTGAACCGCCTGATCGAAGATCGCGTAGTTCCCCTCACGCTGCGCCCGCGCCCGGTTCATCGCGGCCGCGGCGTCGGCCACGTACTGCTCGGCGGACGAGTATCGCGCATCGCTCAGGACGATTCCGATGCTGGGGTTCACGTAGAGCGAGCGACCCGCCACCTCGAAGGCCGCTTCGAACTCCTTGAGGATACGCTGAGCGACCTGCGCGCTTCCCCGCTCGCCTTCCAGATCGTCCAACAACAGGGCGAATTCGTCGCCCGCGATACGCGCCACTACGTCGCTCGGGCGTACGCAGGCAACCAACCGGTCAGCCACTCCAACGAGGAGCCGGTCCCCCACCTCGTGGCCCAGGCTCTCGTTGATGAGATTGAAGCGATCGAGATCGACGTAGAGGACCGCGAACTGCCGATTCGTATGCCGTTTCCGGCGCTCCACGACCCGCTGTACGAGCTGGAGGAAGAACCCGCGGCTCGCCAGGCCCGTGAGCGAATCCCGCAGCGCCTCCCGCTCCTCTTGCTCCTGCTGCTGTTTTTGATCGCTGATGTTCTCGCAGATCGTGATCAAGCCCTGCATGGCCCCCGCATCGTCGTAGAGCACGTTGGACGTGAGGTGCACCGGGAAGGTCTCGCCGTTCTTCCGCTTGTTGAGGGTCTCCCGCCGCCACATCTGCCGGTCGGAGAGGTCAGATGCGGCCAACGTCCGGCGCGCGCTCGGAGCCCCCAGCACGTGTGAGGGCTGCCCCACAAGCTCGCCCGCGCCGTATCCGTGCATCCCCTCGAGGGCAGGATTGGCGTAGGCAATTCCACCCGACGAATCGCTGATCGTCACGCCGAACTGCATGCGGTCGAGGGCCTGCCTTACCAGGCCCTCCGGCACCGGCGGCCCTCGGCGTGCTGTCCGCAGGCGGACCGCGAGTAGCGCTCCGATGAGAGTGCCCAGGGCGAAGAGCGCGATGGCGAGGAGAGCTGTGGTCAAGGCATCGCTTCTGGTCGGGAATCGGGGAGCCGCGGGAAGGTCGCCGGTCTTTCCAAATCAATGTCTGACAACCGCTTGGGTTTGACTATCGGAGGCTGCCTGGGTAACCTCCATGAGACATGATATCGGTCGAAGTATCGGCGTCGAGCGAGCGATATGGCGGAACGAGGCCCAAGTGCCCGTCCCGCTTTTTTTTCTGCCAGGACATCGCGCAGCCGGATTCGCATACCTCGATCAAACACGGTCCGATTGGTCACGCAACGGCCAGTTGACGTGATGAGTCCGACCCGGCAACCCGGACAGTCGCTGCGACACCCCGGATTTGACACCAACGGCCTCCTCTCCGCTTCTGAACGAAACTAGATGGGCAATTGCGGGGACGCCACTGGGAAGCGGGGGGGATTGCGGCGCCCCGATTATTAAGGAGAAACCCGCTTGAAACCGCCTGCTCGATCGAAGAAGCCCGTCAGGGTAGGAGAACTCATCCGCAAGCGCTTGCGCGAAACGAATCGCACGCCAACGGAGCTGGCTGAGGCGGCCCACGTTCCCACCGCGTACATCGCCGACCTGATCGCGGGACGCAGGCGCCCTCCCCTCCCCGGCCGGACTGACGTCTACGACAGGATGACCGCCTTCCTCAAGCTAGGGCGGACGGAGCTGGCGGCTTGCGCCCAGGCGGAACGTGATGCCGCGAACTCGGCGGAAGCCCTGATCCCCAAACCCGAGGTGGGACGCCAACTGCTTGCGCTCTGCGACCCCAATACGGCGCGGGAGCTCGAGGAGCGGGGGGCGGCGCGGGGGGACGCGGAAATGGCAGACCTAATCCAGCGTCTGCTCGACGTTACACAGGGAGCTGTCCGACGGGTCCTGGACGACCAAGTCGGGCTCCGCATCGCGGCGGAACGGCGCGGCAGCACGTACGTGGCGATGCGCCTGCGCGTACTAGATTTCCTCGACGCCACGCCCGACACGCTCACGCTCGAGGACCTCGCCGAGTTCTTCAACCCACGGGTCACCCTGTGGGACGTCGACTTCCAGACCGGCGTGCTCCGAGTCGTGCTGCGGGGGCAGGAGCCGAAAGACAGCTATCGTAGGCGGCCGTCAGTGGGAGGTCGGGGGAGTAGGGCGTAGGGAGGGCGATCGGCCAGTGGCGGTTTAGGACGGGGTAGGGGCTCGCAGACCTCGGACCCAACGGCTAGTTTCTCCTGCCCTCGCCGGTTGCCTATTCATCCACATTAGGAGGCGCAGATGCTCGGGCGCTCTGCAAAACTCATGTTAGCGCCGTTGGTCGTCAGTCTCACCGCCTGCCAGGCCGGTGGCGGGGCGCTCTCGGACGCCGACCGCGAGGGCATTCGCACCGCGAGCGCGGCGTGGGAAGAGCACGCCGGGATGAATCACTGGGGGATCGTGGCCGCCCTCTACACGGACGACGCGACCTTCTTGCCGCCCAACACCACCGCGGTCACGGGACGCGCCGCCGTCGAGGAGGCCTTGGGATCGTTTCCGCCGGTCACCCTGATCGATCTGCGGATTCGGGACCTGGACGGTCATGGTGACGTCGCCTACGCGCGCGGAACCTATGAGATGACTATGGACGTAGCCGGGACGCCGGTCGACGATCGGGGCAAATATATCGAGATCTGGCGGCGCCAGGACGATGGGACCTGGCAGATAGCGGCGGACATCTTCAACTCTGGCTTGCCGGCGCAGTAGCACCGCGCCCGCCCCCCCCCGCGGTGAGCAGGACCCCACAGAGTAGGAGTGAGGAGGCCGCGCCACCCGACACCTAGACCGACGGAGGGGTGGCGTTGTCTCTTGATTCGGGGGCGCGCACAGTGACCGGGAGCGCGACGAGGCTCGACGCGAGCGCGAGAGCCGCGAGCGCGTAGTCGAACAGGCGGTAGTCGGGCTTGCGGCGGATCTCCCCCGAGCAGATTGGCTCATTCAGCCTCGTCGCCGCCGCGATGGGCGTCGAGCCGGCGCCGCCTCCGGTGATCCCTCTTACCTACGCCCTCGCTCAGGAACAAATTGCTCCGCCGCAGCCGCTCCCACTCGCCACCTCGATAGGGGCAACCATGCGCGTTATGACACCTCTTTCGCTACTCGCCGTCGGCACAACGACGCTCGCCGCTCAAGCACCCGACTTCACCGACGAGGTACGCCAGTACGTCTCGGTCGACGCTCCGGCGGTCGCCCTCACGCACGTCAAGGTGATCGACGGCATGGGATCACCCGCGGCGGCCGACCAGGTGGTGTTGATCGAGGGCGGGAGGATCCGAGCGGTGGGGCCGGTGGGTTCGGTCACAATTCCGGCGGGCGCGGAGGTTCTCGATCTGACCGGACACAGCGTGATCCCCGGTCTCGTGGGTATGCACGACCACACATTCTATTACACGTACGTCTACACGTACGTCACGCAACGCGGCATTCAGAGTAATTACAGCGCGCCGTTACTCTACCTTGGAAGCGGCGTGACGACGATCCGCACCACCGGCAGCCAGTCACCCTACGCGGAGATCAACCTGCGGGACGCCATCGAGCGGGGCGAGTTCCCGGGACCCCGCATCTACGTTACCGGTCCCTACATAATCGGTCCGTCGCGCAATCCCAGGCTCGAAAAGATGGGGGCACTACGCGCAAAGACGCCGGAAGACGCGCGCCGGGCGGTCGCCTACTGGGCGGTCGCCTACTGGGCGGAGGAAGGGGCGACCTGGATCAAGGCTTACAACACAATCAGCCGCGCCCAGCTCGGGGCCGTGATCGACGAGGCCCACGAGCACGGCATCAAGGTGACCGCCCATCTCTGCTCGGTGGGATACCGCGAAGCCGTGGCCCTGGGTATCGACCATTTGGAGCACGGATTGTTCGCCAATGCGGAGTACGACCCCGAAAAGAAGCCCGACGAGTGCCCAACCCACCTACTACCGAGCGATGTTGGACCTCAACATGGGGAGCGAGCGCGTGCAGGCCACCTTCCGGGACATGGTGGCCAATAACGTCGGCAGGACCTCGACGCTCGCGGTCTACGAGTGCCTGGTTCCCGGCCGACCGACGTGGAACGAGCGAACACTCGCGACGCTATCGCCGCAGGCTTTCCGAGAAGACTCTACCCGCAACGCCGAAGTGAAAGCCTCGGCAGGCGAGTCGATCTGGCCGGCCGTGCGCCAGAAAGCGATGGAACATGAGGTCGCTTTCGTAAAGGCCGGCGGCCTGCTGACCGCCGGTGTGGACCCCGCCTGGTGCACGCCCGCCGGCCTTGGCGATCAACGGCAGTTCGAGCTCTTGGCCGAGGCCGGGTTCACCCTCGCGCAGACCGTGCAGATCGCCTCCGCCAACGGCGCCAAGGTCCTCGGTGACTTCGACCGCTTCGGTAGTCTCACTCCCGGAAAGCTCGCGGACCTGGTCGTCGTGCGAGGCGACCTGGAGGCAAGCGCAACGAACATCCGGAACGTGAGGCTAGTGTTCAAGGAAGGGATGGGCTACGACTCGGCGAAGCTGCTCGAAGCAGCGAAGGGAGAGGTCGGGGTACGCTAATCCCTACACAGCCAGCGGCCTACCTGACCTCGAAAGCATGTCTCTGGGCCACGCGGACCCGTGAGCGAGTTGCGACACGCTTTCCCTTCCGCGGCTTGCGGGGTGAAAGATACGCGCTGACATAACGGTTAGTTCCGTTGAGCACCGCGATCACGCCCCCTCGCGCCGGCTTCTTGGGGTCGATGATCCCGAAACCGACCAGGTTGATCTTGCGCTTCTCGCTACGCACGGAGATGGCGACGACCACCGCGTGATCGTGGAACACCTTCACCTTCTTAATATCCACTACCTGAAAGGCGTCAGGGCCCACATCGATCGCCTCGCCGAGGGCGGCGGCCGTCGCCGACGCAGCCGACAAGCGTACGCCCCCCGCGGACGCGGTGCCCGGGCACTTGCACACGATTCGTCGGCCCTGCTCCCGCTCCAGGGTGACCGTCGCGGTACAACGCTGCGACGAGTAGTCTAGTTTCAGGCTGATGAACTTGAGGCGCCGCTCCGGCGCGCCCACACGCAGTGGAAACTGGTCAGCCATCGCTCTCTCCAGGAAAATCAATTGCTCGGTTAGATGCGCGGTCGGCCGCCCGCCAGTTGTCCCCAATCCACCTTATCGGCAGCAGGGATGGGTAACTCAAATGCGGGCCACTCCCCCACCCCGCAGCCCACCCGACCCAGTAAGGAGGCCACCCTCCCCCACTAACTGAGGGTGGGCGGGACGGCCCGGCCTGCTCACTCCCTCCTCGGTGGGGTCGGGAGGGGTGTCGACTGCTTGCCGGTGGGGCAGTCTGGGTGGTGGTACAGTTTCCAGCGCTCGTGCCGATAAGTCGTTGTAGGTGCATAAGATCGTCGGACCCCATCCGCGGGTTCGCCCTCTGAGGGAGGAGGAGGCGTGAGACCTGTCGCGAGTTCGCGAGAAGCCCCGTCACTGACGACTCGCAGCCGGCTTGCCACCGTGTGGCTACCAGTGGCGTTGCTCGTGCTCGCCGTAGCGAGTGCGTCGGGCCAACAGGGAGGAACGAGCGGGGCAGCCGGCCGCATCGAGGGCACTGCGGTGCTCGGACCCAACCTGTCGATCCGCAAGATGCGGTTTCGACTCTATTCCGATTTCGGCCCCCAGGTATCTCGTTCGCGCGACATCTTTGATGCGAACGAGCTTCAAAACGTGGTCATTTACGTCGATTCGATTTCCGACCATACCGCGGCACCGTACCGCATAGGCGACCTAGCTGTCAGGCAGGCCGACCAGCGCTTCGCGCCACACGTACTGGCTGTGGTCAAGGGATCGACCGTCGGGTTCCCGAACGACGATCCGATTTTCCACAACGTGTTCTCTTTGTCCAAGACCCAGGCATTCGATTTGGGGCGGTATCCGAGGGGGGAGTCAAAGTCCGTCCGGTTCGACCGAGCGGGGATCGTCCAAGCATTCTGCCACATCCACGCCGATATGAGCGCGATCATACTCGTGCTCGACAACCCCTACTTCACTAAGCCAGACCGGCTGGGACGGTATTCGCTCGACGGCCTGCCACCCGGCACCTACCGGCTCGTGGCTTGGCACGAACGCATACAGCCCGTTGTCCGAGAGGTCGCTGTCCAGGCGAGCCGCACGACTCGGATCGATTTCAGCATTCCCTTACCCGACGGGTTAGAGGCGCCGTGACCGGAGAACCGACACCCCGGCTCGCACGTCAAAACTCCGACCTAACGCGCCACATCGGCGCTCAGCTCCGTGCGTTACCGCTGAGCTTCACGCTCATCGGCATCTGTGCGCTACTCACCGCCCTGGTGGTGAGCTCGGTGTTCGTTGCGCTGAGCGTCGAGATTCGATCCCGGACCAGGCGCCTCTTCGCGGAGCAGCTGGGCCTCAACCAGCGGTCTCTCCTCGACCTTCAGAACCGAAGCCTCTCACAGCTGCTTTGGACATCCAGGGTCATGACCGAAAGCCCGACGCTCCGAGCCGCCATGGAGACTTACCGGGTCGAATCCACGGTGGGCAATGCGCCGCGCAAGGAGCTCCTGGCCACGATCCAACGCGAGGTCGAAGGGATCGCCGCCGGGCTCGGCACTGAGAAACTGGTCGTCACAGACGAGCGGGGAAGAGTGCTCGCGGCCACCGCGCGGGCGGGCGTCTACCCAGGAGTCGGCGAAGATCTCTCGCGAGTGCCAGCCGTACAGCATGCTCTCGATCCCTACGGCTCCCTCGACCCATCGAACTTCGCGATCCTGGAGTTCGGGAACTCCCACTATCAGTTCGGATGCGTGCCAATCGTGATGCGCGGATTCACGATCGGGACGGTGCTTGTTGGCGAGCGCTTAGACCGGACCTACGTCGCCAAGCTCGAAGAGTTCTTCGACGGCGAGATCGTCGTGGCAACGAACGCTGAGATCATCACCTCGACGATCACCGGAGGAGCCATCGGGCCCCCGCAGCTCGAAGACCTCATGGCCCGTATGGGCGAGTTACCGACGGACGTCGGCACCTTCAGGCTAGACGATGAGGAATACGTGATCGCCGGCCTGCCACTCGGGGCGGACCGAGCCGGGCAAAAAGTGGCCCTTCACCTACTCCACTCGTTGACTGATGCCCTGGAGGAGACGAAGCAGGCACTGCTCGTCGCCTGTCTGCTCTACGGATCCATCGCCGTTGTCCTAGCGGGTTTAAGTGCGGGAGCCGTTTCGCAGACCGTCCTCACACCGTTCCGGGGATTCGTGCGGTTCATGCGCGTCGTTGCCGAGAGCGGCGATTACAGCCGCCGTTTCGACGCCTCGAGATCGACCCTGGAGATCCGGAGCCTCAACGACACCTACGCCCAGCTCATCAGATCGCTGGCCCAGAATCACGACAAGCTCGAGCAGCGCACCAAACAGCTAGCGAGGTCAAACGACACTCTCACGCAGCAGATCGCGGAACGCGAGCGTGCGGAGCAGGCGTTACGCGAGAGCGAGGAACAGCTTCGCCAATCGCAAAAGCTCGAGGCGATAGGCACTCTCGCCGGCGGTGTGGCACACGATTTCAACAACCTCCTGACGGTCATATCCAGCTACGGCGAGCTGTTGATCTCGGAAGTTGGTGCGGACAGCCCCATGCGATCAGACCTCGAGCAGGTGAGGGAAGCCGCGGGCCGGGCCGCCGTGCTCACCAATCAGCTGCTGGCCTTCAGCCGGAAACAGGTTCTGCAGCCTAAGGTGATCGACCTGAACGCCGCCGTCGATGAGATCGAGAAGATGCTCCGACGTCTGATCGGGGAAGACATCGAGATAAGAACCGTGAAGCAGCGTCCGCTCCCGCGCGTCAAGGCGGACCCCGGCCAGATCGAGCAGGTCATCATGAACCTGGCCATCAACGCTCGGGACGCCATGCCGAAGGGCGGCGAGCTCACGATATCCACGGCGAGCGTCGAGTCGGTAGCGGGCGCTCTGGAGGCGAGTGATTCCCCGCCGCCTGGGGCCTGGGTGAAGCTGTCCGTTACCGACTCCGGCGTCGGCATGGACGCGGCGACTCAGGGTCGGATCTTTGAGCCGTTCTTCACGACGAAAGAACTCGGAAAGGGGACGGGCCTCGGGCTGTCGACGGTCTACGGGATCGTCAAGCAATCGGCCGGCAACCTCTCGGTCCGTAGCTCGCCCGGTGAGGGGACGACCTTCGACGTGTACCTGCCGAGGGTCGCCGAACCGATAAAGGAATCCGGGCGAGTGTCCGGTGAGAACCTGGCGGTCGGCGGGAACGAAACCATCCTGCTGGTGGAAGATGAGGATCTCGTCCGTGCGCTTGCCGAGCGGACACTGCGGGTTCGGGGCTACCACGTGCTCGCAGCGCGCGCGGGGGACGAGGCCATCGGCTTAGCCGCCGAGCACAGCGGCCCGATTCATCTCCTCCTCACCGACGTGGTGATGCCCCTAATGAGTGGTAAGGACCTGGAAGAACGACTGGCCCCGATGCGGCCGGAGATGCGGGTGCTGTACATGTCGGGCTACACTGACGACGCCATCGTGCATCATGGCGTGCTCGACCCGGGAACGGAGTTCCTACCCAAACCATTCACGCCGACGGTCCTCCTCCGGAGGGTTCGCGAGGTCTTGGACACGCCAAAGGAAGCGGGTCGCAATGTCCCGGCACCGACCGGCTGAACGGACGTCGAGAGGCTGCGCTCCCGGGCGCCTGACATCGTTCTCGCTGGCGATGGCTGTTCTGTGCACCCCAGCACCGCTCGCGGGCCAAGAATGGCTCCAAGTACAGGGCATTCTCGATGCGGAGGGGTGGGTTACCGACTCGAACTCGGTGTTTCTCACCCGAAACGACGGCCAACCCAGCCCACTCGGCCGTCTTCGACTCTGGAGTGTCCTCGAGCTGCATCCAACAGTCCACATATATGGCCTGGGAGTGCTCGAGTCTGGAGGGGCGCGGCGCGATGGAGGAACCGATGTCGTCGCAGAGCAGGCGGGGATTCGGTTTTCCCCAACGCCCGCCCTGGTCCTGGACGTCGGACGAATCCCCTCACCGGTCGGCACTTTCCCAAACCGCCGGTTTTCCACCCGGAATCCGCTCATCGGGGCGCCGGACGGCTATCCCGTATCGTATCCCCTTGCGGTACAGGCAAGCGGCGCTGTATCCCGATTCGACTATCGAGTGGCCCTTACCAGTCGACCGGTGAGCAACGAGCGGTACGTGCCCGCTCCGACTGCCGCACCCAGGTTGGCGCTGGGGGCGGGAGTAACCCTAATCACCGGCTTCCGGCTCGGCACGTCATTCACTAGAGGCCCCTACGTCAACGACGAACTCTCGACATCGCTGCTCGCTGGCACCGATTGGACGGACCACCAGCAGCAGATCGTCGCCTTCGACGCCCGCTTTAGCCGAGGCTACTTAGAGTTCCAGGGCGAGATGGCGTTCTCCGAGTATGACGTTCCGACTTTGGCCGACCCCGTGAAAGGCGAAACGTACTATCTCGAGGTCAAGTACACCTGGTTCCCCAGGCTCTTTACGGCCGTCCGTTTCGAAACGAACAACTACCCATTCATTCGCCCCAGAGGAACCGACGAGTGGACGGCTCGAGCCGTCAACTTCTACAATGCCGAGGTCGGGATCGGTTACCGCCTGGCGCGACGTACGGTCATCAAGGCCAGTCACCGCCGCGATTTCTGGGATCCGGAGGGCAGCGCGCAGGCGTTTCTCCGCGATGGCTTTTCCTTCGCGATGCAGATCTCTCATCAGTTCGACGTGAAGTCGTGGCTCGGACGGTGACGGCCCCTCCCTCCCCGCAGCCCACCCGACCCAATACGCATCCCCCACCGAACGCCCCTACCCAGAGTGAGCAGTGAGGAGGGCACCCTCCCCACCTCGAGGGCCTGGAGTAGGGAGGGTGACCTGCTCACTCCTTATTCGGGGTCGGGACGGGTGTGGACTGCTCACTGGGGTTGGGGATGGGTGGAGTTGGGCGGGCTTTCCTGGCCCAATCGCAGTCCTGCGTGTAGAGTCTGGTGTAATCCCGCCCTGGAGCCCAGACAGACCTCCACGTGCCACGAATCCAGTCTAATGAAGGACAGCCAGGCGTTCGATTTCGATGGGGAGTACGGCCGCGGGTATGACGAGCTGGCGAGGCAGGTCATCCCCGCCTATGAGCAGATCTTCCGCGCCACCGCTGCCCTGTTCGAAAACGAGCTTCCCTCCGACGCGCGCGTGCTCGTGGTGGGATCGGGCACCGGAACCGAGGTCGCTACGTTCGGCGCGGCGCAGCCCGGATGGACGATCGTCGGGGTCGAGCCGAGCGCCGAGATGGTCCGAATGACTGAAAGGCGCGCCGACGAGTTGGGTCTCGACGATCGGGTTACGATCGTGCACGGCTTCGCGCGCGATCTCCCGCTCACACCGCCCTACGATGCCGCCACGATCATCAATGTCTTGCACTTCCTGGAAGATGACGGTGACAAGGCCGATCTACTGACGAGTGTCGCGGAGCGGACGCGCAGCGGCGGACTCCTCGCGCTGGTCGACCTGCACGGCGATCCCACGTCCGACGAGTTCCGGTTCCTCATGAAGGGTTGGGAGGGCTTCATGCGGCACCAGGGGCTCAGGGGTACGGCGCAGGAAGAGTTTCTGTCTCGCCTCAGGCGGGGAATCGTCTACGTGCCGGGAGAGCGCCTCATCGAGCTGTGCAGTGCCGCGAGCTGGCGGCTGGAAGTCACATACTACCGCGCCTTCCTGTACGGCGGTTGGCTGCTGAGAAAACAGTAAGGAGCCCCGGCCCCGCCCGGCCCCACCGATTAAGAAGTGAGGAGGCCCTGCCCCTACCCGACCGCAGTTGGGGTGCCCGGGGGGGGCCTGTTTACTCATCACTCCTCACTGGGGTTGGGTAGGAACTGCTTACTGCTTTCTCATTAAAGTACGAAAGGCGTGACCCCAGGTCGTACTGAGTGGTTTCCTTTAGATCCGATGAGACCGATTCCAGGAGGTCCGCGAGCGCGGCCGACCCGAACGAATAGAGTTGGCGCTTTTCGATGTAGGGCATGGTCATTCCGGAAATGTAGCGCCCGCGCACCCTCAGGTTTTCCAGCCGCCGGTCGAGGTCGAGCTTCGCAAAGAGCCGTTTGCACTGCTCGACGAATAGGCGCAGCTCCGTTTCCGACCCGCCGCGGGCCTCCCGCGGGACCGCCGAGAAGTCCGTGACGTCCTCTGTGACGGTGACTCTGGATACCTTGCCCCCGCGAGAGCCGTAGAGGTCGACGAAGCCGGCCGGATTGCGCGTCGCTTCCACAACCGACGCGCTGTCTTCGTCGTCCGCCATCCGCTCCGCCAACACGCTTCCGCCCGGGCGCCTCCAATCGGCGGCAGAGGGAGAGTGATACCTGCTCTCGCCCCGACGGGGCGGGGTGCCGATCACACCGAGCACACTGGCGTTGTAGGGGATCTGAACCTTCGATTTTTCCTGAGTTACTACGAGCCCCTTCTTAGTAAACGCGACGCTTCTGGCGATCACGGGTGGAGGGACGTCGAGCAGCGCCTTGCCCTCGAGGATCACCGAGCGGAGGCCGATCTCATCGAGACTGCGGGCGGCCTTTCCCAGCTTGCCTCGGTCCTTATCGGCGAGCCATACCTCCGGGGCGGGGAAATTCACCTTGAGTCCCGCCTCCGCGGCGCTCAGACCAAGACAGCGTGCCGCCTCGTGCTGGTCGACGATATCGTGGGGGGGATCGGAGACGAGGTGCGCGGGATTCTTCATGTCACTCTGAACCTTCCAGTGCCGGCCCCGCGGGCGTCGGGGCACGCCCGCGGGTTCACGAAAGCATCCAGTCAAGTGGCATCTGCACGCCCGTTCGCAGCTCCACTAAGATAGCGACCTCTGACCGTGAAGGTGTCGCCAGATGCGGTGGGTGGCCAGTGGTCCGTTGCCCAGCGATCGGGGATCAATCGGCGCCCGCTCTCCGCAATCCACTCAACTTGCGGGCCACGCCGGAGACGGCAAGTTCATTGGCGTGTCGGCCGGGCCAGGACCGCGAAGACGATGGGGACCGGCGCGGCCGGGCCTCGGGGAGTCGCATCCGTCATGACCACCCTATGAGCGCACCCAAGTTAGCCATCATCGGCGCCGCGGGAACGCAGGCTCGAGCCATGTTGCGGGCGCTTTCCCGCGCGCTCGACCTGTCCGGTTCGGTGGCGATCGACATTCGTTGGCCCGGCCCGGCGCGCAAGGAGATCGAGTCGCTGGGTGCAGAGATCATCTCGGGGAATGCGAGCGGCGAGTCGAGGCAGAGGCTGATCGAAGAGCGTGCTGACATCCGGCTCGTGGTGAATCTTGCCGGGCCCTTCTACGCCATCGGTACCTCTGTTTTGGAGCTGGCGCTCGAGCTCGGCACCGATTACCTGGATATCTGCGACGACGCCGACGCCACCGAGGCACTCCTCGGACTACACGAGGAGGCAAGAGTGGCCAACGCACGTGCGCTCGTTGGGATGGGGTCGGCACCGGGAACGACAAACATCCTGGTGCGAACGGCCGTCGACGCGCTCCGGAAGCCGGAACAGACCAACGTCGCGCTCAAATGGATCGTCGATCGAGCCGACATGACACCTGCTGCGCTCGACCACGCGTTTCAATGCCTGTCAACGGCTCTCCCCGGGGTTGCACACGTGCCGCAATGGGAAGATCTGGATCCCCACTACGTCGATTTTCCCTCTCCGATCGGGCGTCAACTGGTCATTCGACATGGTCATCCTGAGCCCCTGACTCTACCCCGGTTCTTGGGGGTCCGCAGCGCCACAAATCACGGTGGCGTTTCACCTCCGGAGTACCAGCACCTCGTTTGGGCCCTGGCTCGGCAGCTCCCCCAGGACACCAAGGAGCACCGCGGCCATGGAGAGCGCTTGCATGACGTTCTCAAGGGCTACGACCGCATCGCCTCCGTGGAGAACCGGTCCGGCTCCGGTTTACAGATTGACGTGACGGCCGACGGGAAGGGCTACCGGTTCGAGTCCGGATCGGACATGGCCATGGAAGATGCAACCGGAATTCCGGCTGCTGCGGGAGTGCTCTCCATGCTTGACCGTGCACTTCCCGAACCGGGGGTTTGGGCACCGGAATGTCTGGACCCAAAGGCATTCTTCGATCGGATGCGCCTCGTATCGCCCGGAGGAGGTGGACTCCACCTGCTCGAGCTCAAGGACGGCAAACCGGTTGGGCGGGCGCGGATTCGCGACCTGCTGAAACACGGCGCTCAGCGGCGTTGATCCGGGCGGTCCTGTTCGATCTTGGCGGTGTCGTGCTCGAATCGCCAATGGACTTCATTGCCCGGTTCGAGCGCAAGCACGGACTACCCGAACACGCGGTCAGCCAGTTGATCGGGGACTATGCCAGGAGGTCGGACGGCCTCTGGCACCGGCTCGAGCGCGGAGAAATCGGGATTCAGCAGTTCTATCGCCTGTTTGCCGCCGCCGCCGCCGCCGTGGGCGTGGTGAAGATTCCGATTCCGGAGTTGATGCGGGGAATCGAGAGACACGGCGTGGTCCGGCCGCTTATGCTCCGAGCAGTGCGAACCATCCGGCAACGCGGGCTCAAAGTGGGCGTGATCACCAACAACTGGCTTTCGGAAGACAACCCCGACCGTTTCGAATCCCTGCGCGCCGAATTCCACGTGTTCGTGGAATCGTGGCGCCTGGGCAGGCGAAAACCGGAAACGGACATGTACGAATTCGCGTGCCGTGAGCTGGCGATTCAACCGCCGGACGCTGTGTTCCTCGACGACATCGGCGCCAACCTCAAGGCCGCCCGCGCCCTGGGCATGAGTACCGTCAAGGTGAGCGATCCGGCGCTCGCGCTGGGAGAGCTAGCCACGCTCATCGGCGTGAACTCACTACCGTAACACCCACCTTCGATCTGCCAATCGGTTCGGGCTTTCAATGGCCGGATCGGGTGTCCGGTTAGTCTCGGCGGGCGGTCTTTTTGAGCTCCTGTTTTGCCACGGTCACCCGGTGAACCTCATCCGGGCCGTCCGCGATCCGCAGGGTGCGGGCCTCCGCCCATGCGTGCGCCAATCCGAAGTCCTCGCACACCCCCGCGCCTCCATGCACCTGAATTGCCCGATCGATCACTCGAAGCGCGACGGACGGAGCAACGACCTTGATCATCGCGATCTCAGCCCGCGCTTTCCTTGCCCCGTCAGTGTCCATCATCCGCGCGGCCTTCAGAGTGAGTAGCCTGGCTTGCTCGATCTCCATTCGCGAGTCAGCGATGGATTCCATGACCACGCCCTGTTCTGCAAGCGATCTGCCGAAAGCCACGCGCCCCGTAGCCCTGGCGCACATCTCCTCCAGCGATCGCTCGGCCAGCCCTATCAGGCGCATGCAATGGTGGATTCGCCCGGGGCCGAGTCGGCCCTGAGCGATCTCGAAGCCTCGCCCTTCGCCTAGCAAGAGATTTGACCGCGGGACCCGCACGTTTTCGAACGCGACCTCCCAATGTCCGATCGGAGCGTGATCGTAACCGAACACCGAAAGGGACCGCACGAGTGTTACGCCCGGGGTCTTTCTCGGTACCAGGATCATCGACTGCTGTTCGTGACGTGCCGCGCTCGGATCGGTCTTTCCCATCACAATCAAGATGTGACAGCGGTCTCGCCCCGCCGCGGTTACCCACCACTTGCGACCATTAACGATGTAATCGTCTCCGGACCGCTCGATACTGGCCTCTATGTTCGTGGCGTCGGAGGAGGCCACCTCAGGCTCGGTCATGGCGAAGGCCGAGCGAACCTCCCCCTCGAGAAGGGGCGCCAACCACTCTCTTTTTTGCTCATCCGAACCGTACCGCGCGAGCACCTCCATGTTACCGGTATCCGGTGCGGAGCAATTGAAGACCTCGGGAGCGAGCCGTGACCGTCCCATGATCTCGCAGAGGGGGGCGTACTCCAGGTTCGAGAGTCCGACGCCGTGTGTCGTGTCGGGCATGAGCAGATTCCAAAGTTGGGCCGCCTTCGCCTTGGACTGCAGCTCCTTCATGATCGGCGGGTCCACCCAGCGACTCGCCCCGGCTTCGACCTGCTCGAAGTAGAGGTTCTCGTTGGGGTAGACGTGTTCGTCCATGAACGCGTGAAGACGCGCCTGGAGCGTTTTGGCATTGGGCGGGTATTCGGAATCCATTTGGCGCTTTCTCACCCGGCATTCTCGGCGAAGTCGCCCGAGCGAGCACATTAAGGCTCGAGTCGTCAAATCGGTGCCCGCGGTCCACCGTACGGCACTAGGCTAGAGGGAGATGGTACGCCAGCCACAGCACGCCAGGCAAGCCCAGATCGAGCGTTTGCGCTCGACCGTGGAAACGGAGAGATTCTCCAACCCTTTCCGTGAAGTCGAGCGACCGAGTCGCCCGCCTTCGACTCGAGACTCGGAGAGACGGAAACGGCCGGAGCCAAGGGGAACTCCAACCGAGAGTGGCACGGTGAAGGCTGTCGAGAGCCTGATGAGGCTTGTGGGATCGGAGAACTCCACGATTCCCGACGTGCTCCTAGCCCGGGCCAGCGCCAGTCCGGACAAGCCGTTCCTGTACTGGGATCGGCAACGGTGGACCTTCGCCCAGGCGGTTGAGAAGATCCAGCGGTTCAGTGGCTTTCTCGATACTCTTTCCCGGCCAAAGGGGCGGCCCCGGGTGGTCAGTTACCTCGGCAATCGGCCGGAGGCGCTCTGGGGTTGGCTGGGAACGGTGTGGAACGGAACGATCTCGGTGGCGATCAACCGCCAGCACAAGGGACACCTGCTGGCGAGCATGCTGTCGCGCTCGAAGGCCAGCATCTTGGTGACGGAGTCTTCCGCGATAGGCGCCCTACCGGATCTCCCGGCGCTCGGCATCGACACCGTCATCCTGGCCGGCGAGGACCTCGACGAGACCTCGGTCGCCGGAGCGCGCGCGGTGCCTTTCCGGGGTGTCGAGCAGGCCCCCCTCGGCGACGCGCGCCGGCCCGATCCGCCCGCAGCCGCGAGCGTCCTATACACCTCGGGCATTACTGGACCGTCCAAGGCTGTCCTGGTACCTCACAACCAGTATTGCCGGGGCGCGGCGCGGCTGGTCGACGCCTACGGCTTCGACGGCAACGACGTGTTTCACAACTGGCTTCCACTGAGCCACCTGGGTGGCCAGTTGCACATGACGATGTGTGCCGTGATCGCCGGCGGCTCGACCGCGCTCTTCCCGACCTTTTCGCGCAGCCGTTTCTGGCAGCAAGTGGCTGACGTGAATGCCACCGTGATTTGTGGCTTTGCAGCCATCATGAACATGATCTGGTCGCTGCCCGATTCGCCCCGGGATCGACAGAACACCCTGCGCGCCGGCATAATCGCCGGCGTGCCCGAAGAGCTGCACGAACCCTTCGAGCGTCGTTTCGACATTACCGTTGCAGAGCAGTACGGAATGACCGAGGCTGATCCAGTGACCCTACGTCGGCCCGGCGTCGAACCCCCAACCGCCTCGTGCGGGCTGCCATCGGACGATTTCGAGGTCGAGATTGCGGACCACGAGGGTTCGCGCGTATCGCCCGGCACACGGGGCGAGATTTGCATCCGTCCTCGGGCGTCCGGAGTAATGGCGATCGGCTACGAGGACGACCCGGCCGCGACTCGTGCAGCGTATCGCGGCGGTTGGTTCCACACGGGTGATCTGGGTTTCATGGACGAAAAGGGGTTTCTGTACTTTGCCGGCCGCCTCGAGGGATCCATTCGGCGAAGGGGAGAGAACATCTCCGCCAGTGAGGTCGAGGCGACCCTGCTGGAGCATCCTGACGTCACCGAGTGCGCTGCCGTCGGCGTGCCTTCAAGTCTGGGCGAAGAAGAGGTCAAGGTCGTCGTAGTCACGACCCCCGACAGCAGACTGGATCCAGCAGGCCTACACGCCTTCGCAGCCGAGCGGATGGCCCGGTTCATGGTACCGCGATACATCGAGGTCCGCGATCGGCTTCCAAAGACGGAGCTCGGCAAGGTGAGGAAAGAGACCCTGCAGATTGTCGAGAGGAACACATGGGACGCCCAGGCCGCCCGTGGCTCCGGGGGAGGCCGAGCGTGGAGCCACCCCGCGGATCCTCGAGAGGGAGGAGCAAACTGCAGCGTTCGGCAGAACGGTTCGCCGGTGCCGGCGAGGTGCGCGAAGGACACGGCTTCGACGTCCGGTCCTTGGAACTGTTCCTGTCCGAGCGCCTGGGTGATTTCCCCTCAGTAGTATCGGTTCAGCAGTTTCGGGGCGGCCAGTCTAATCCGACCTATCTGCTACACACCGGAGGTGGGAAATACGTCCTCCGGCGCCGCCCGCCGGGTGAGTTGTTGCAATCAGCCCACGCGGTCGACCGGGAGTATCGGGTCACGAGCGCGCTGTGCGACGCCGGAGTGCCCGTTGCCAGGCCACTGGTCCTGTGTGAGGACGACGCCGTGATCGGGACCTCTTTCTTCCTCATGGAATTCGTCGAAGGCCGAGTCTTCTGGGAGCCCCAGCTGCCCGAGCTAGGGGTTCTCGACCGGGTGCACGTGTATGATGCCATGAACGAGTGCCTCGCCGGCCTCCATGGCGTAGACCCAACCGCGGTGGGACTTGGGAGCTTTGGCCGGCCGGGTGACTATTTTCAGCGCCAGATCTCCCGCTGGTCGCGGCAATATCTCCAGACGGAGCCGGAGCCGTTACCCGCGATGCGGGGACTCATCGACTGGCTTCCGGAGAACATGCCGGCAGCGAATAGCCGAGCCGGCATCATCCACGGTGATTACCGGCTGGACAATATGATCTTCCACCGGACCGAGCCCCGAGTGTTGGCCATCATCGACTGGGAGCTGTCCACGCTCGGCGATCCGCTCGCGGATTTGAGCTATCAATGCATGCAGTGGCGTCTGCAAGCCGGTGCGTTCGGGAGCCTCGAGGGGGTGGATCGAGCCGCTTTAGGCCTGCCCGACGAGGGGGAGTACGTGGCCGCGTATTGTGCGCGCACCGGAAGAGCGGTCGTGGAGCACTGGGAGCATTACATCGTGTACAACATGTTTCGGCTCGCGGCCATCCTGTTCGGCGTTGGAGCGCGGGCCCGATCCGGAACGGCGGCAAGTGGGGAAGCGCAGGCGATGAGCGTCCACGCCGCCCCGATCGCCGAGCACGCATGGGATCTGGCTCGGATCCTTGGAGCATCGGGCCGACCATGACCCTGAGGGCTTGAGGGGAGACCTCTCGCAATGGACCAACTCGTTGTACGGGATCGGCGGGATGCAGTCGAGATCGTCACGATCAATCGACCCCGCGTCCACAACTGCATCGACGGAGAAACGGCGCTGGCGGTCAAGGAGGCGTTCGACGAGCTCGAGCGGGACGATGAGGTCAGGGTCGTCATCCTCACGGGAGCCGGTCCGTCGTTCAGCAGCGGCCTCGACCTCAAGAGGCTCGCCCGCGAGGGCCCGGGCCTGATCGCCAAGGTGATATTCGAGGAGACCGGCTGGGCGGGACTTGGGAAGCGGTTCTTTCCGAAACCTCTCATCGCGGCAGTGCACGGACATGCGTTGGCTGGTGGTCTCGAGCTGCCGCTCTCATGTGACTTCATCGTGGCCTCCGACGATGCCAAGCTCGGCTTCAACGAAGCGACGCTCGGCCCGATAGCGGACGCCGGCGGCTGCTTCCGCCTCCCCAAGTGGGTTCCGCTACCGCTCGCTCGCGAGATGCTCATGACCGGCACGCCGATCGACGCACGCCGCGCGTTCGAAGTCGGTCTGGTAAATCATGTCGTGCCGCGTGGCCAACTCATGGCAACCGCGCTCGAGATCGCGCACGCGATCGCGCGAAACTCCACGGTGTCCATGGCCATCATGAAGCGCCTGATCGCCGAAACACAGGACCGGCCCGAGAAGGACGCCTGGGAGATCAACGATGGGTACATGCGTCAGTCCATGGAGACCGAGGCCTTCATGGAAGGGCCACGGGCGTTCGCGGAGCGGCGGCGTCCAGATTTCTCGGGGCGCTGAGGATTGTGGGGACTGATGTGACCCGAACTGCCGGTGTGACAATGCGTATCGTGATCCTGCTGACCGCGCTCGGATTCATGGGTCACTTCAATCGCATCGCGATCTCGGTGGCCGGTGCGGAGCGTCTGATGGCGCAGTACGCGATCGAGCCAACGCGCATGGGCCTGGTGTATTCGGCGTTTCTACTCACCTACACGATCGGCATGATTCCGGCAGGCGTTTTGGCAGACCGGTTCGGACCTTGGCTCATGCTAGGCGTCATGGCGGTGGGTCTCGCAGCGGGAAGCGTGCTCACCGGTGCAGTAGGCTTTACGGTTGCGGCAGCGTACGTCGTGGTCACACTGCTCATCGTGCGGGGCGCAATGGGGATGTTATCGGCACCGCTGCACCCTTCGACCGCACGCACCGTTGCCAACTGGGTCCCGGAGCAGGGCCGCACGGGGGCGAACGGACTCACCCTGAGCGGCGCATTCCTGGGGATCGCGCTCACGTACCACGTGTTCGGTGCGCTGATCGACCGCTTTGACTGGCCAGTGGCGTTCATGATAACCGGCGGCGTCACGCTCCTGGTGGGGATCCTGTGGATGGCCTTCGGGGGAGACGCGCCGTCACATCGTCGCGCTGGACCTGCATCCGCGACCCCAAAGGAGGGCGGATGGCTGACTCTGCTGCGTGACCGCAGCCTGCTCTTCGTGTCTCTGGCGTACGTCGCGGTCGGTTACTTCGAGTACCTCTTCTTCTACTGGATGCAATACTACTTCAACACGGTGCTGGCCATCGGAACCGAGCGCAGCCGGCTCTACTCCACCATCGTCACCCTCGCGATGGTTGCGGGTGTGATCTCCGGCGGCTGGATTACCGATCGGCTCGTGGCCCGATGGGGCCTTCGGCGTGGCCGTGCGACCGTCCCGGTTGTCGGCATGATCGCGGGCGCCATCTTCCTAGTGGCGGGGGTGACGGCCCAAACGCCGGTGTGGGTGATGATCTGGTTCAGCGCCGGTATGTTCTCCGCGACATCCGCCGAGGCACCCTGTTGGGCCACCGCGATCGAGCTGGGGAAGGCGCGTGGCACGACGGCGGCGGGAATCATGAACACGGGCGCCAACATCGGTGGTTTCGCGGCGCCGATCTTGACCCCGTTGGTAGGCAGCGCGTTCGGCTGGCGGTGGGCGATCTTACTCGGCGCGGCGGTGAGCCTGGCCGGTGCCATGTTGTGGCTGGGCGTGAAACCTGCGGAAGACAAGGAGTGATCTCAGATGCGCATTAGCGGAAGCAGCGTCTTGGTGACGGGCGGAGCGTCCGGACTGGGAGCGGCAACCGTTCGGCGATTCGCGGCCGCTGGGGCGCGGGTCACGATCGCCGACCTCGACCACGAGCTCGGGCAGGAGCTGGCGCGGGACGTCGGCTCCGAAGC
Organism: Gemmatimonadales bacterium; assembly: GCA_965249575.1. Classification (GTDB taxonomy): domain Bacteria; phylum Gemmatimonadota; class Gemmatimonadetes; order Gemmatimonadales; family GWC2-71-9. The sequence continues at coordinate 1,737,038 of OZ252244.1, forward strand.
CGAGTTCCTCAAGGCCGACGTGACCGACGGGGACGGCATGCGAGTGGTCGTCCGGCAGACGGCGGAGCGGCAGAAAGGGCTCCACATCACCGTCAACTGCGCCGGCATCGCACCGGCCAAGAAGGTCCTGGGCCGGGAGGGCCCGCACGATCTCGAGTCGTTTGCGCGCGTGGTACGGGTCAACCTGATTGGGACCTTCAACGTGCTTCGCCTCTCCGCAGAAGCCATGCAGGGATCGAAGCCGAACGACGAGGGCGAGCGGGGGGTCATCGTCAACACGGCCTCAGTGGCCGCGTTCGAGGGCCAGATCGGACAGGCGGCCTACGCCGCGTCCAAGGCCGGCGTCGCCGGCCTCACGCTGCCGGCAGCGCGAGAGCTCGCCAGGCACGGCATCCGGGTGGTCGCCATTGCACCCGGGCTGTTCCACACGCCGATGTTCGACGGATTGCCGGAGGCGGCGCGCGAATCTCTCGGCAAGCAGCCCCCGTTCCCAAATCGACTCGGCCGCCCGGACGAATTCGCGGCGCTGGCCGAACACATCGTGGTGAACCCGATGCTGAACGGCGAGACGATTAGGCTGGATGGCGCGGTGCGGATGGCCGCTAAGTGAGGAGGCCCTGCCCTGCCACGGAGTGAGGAGGCCCTTCGACTCCACCCACCTGCGGTTCCGGCGGGCGCGGGTTGCCCCGCTCACTCCTCACTCCGGGAAGGGTGCGGTGGGGCGGGGACTCCTCACTCCATTAGACCTCTATCGTCTCCGGCCTCCCGATCACCGTCCCCATGTCCTTCGCCGCGCGCCAATCGATCTCGCTGACGCAGCGGTTACCGGACTCGAGCGCCCCATTCATGTAGGCGTGCCAGCGCGAGGTGTGCTCGCCGGCGAAATGCACCCGGCCCTCGGGCCTGATCAACTCCGGCATGTGGGTGCTCATCTGCCCGGTCTCGTAGACGCAGTACGCCCCACGGTTCCATGGTTCCTTGTCCCAGTCCCAGATCAGGTGGCTCTCGACGTGTTTGCGGATGTTGGGGCTGAACAGGCTAATGCGGTCGAGCGTCAGCTCGCGCTGCTTCTGCTCGCTGAGCACGCCGATCTCCTGCGCGCCGGGAGCGCTGGTGTACGTCCTCAGGACGCCTCGGACCATCCTCTGATTTGAGGTGATGTTCCCGATGCTCCCCATCGGGAGGTCGGTCACCGCACTCCCGTTCCACCCCTCCTCCTCCCAGTACCGGTTACGGCACTGCAAAAACACCTTGTGATTCGAGCAGAACGGCACCTCTTTGATGGCCCGCGCCTTCTTCTCGGGGAACGCCGGGTTGGTCTCGACGAGTCGTAACATCGGCAACGGCAGCGCGCACACGACGTAATCGCACGGGATGGTCTGCGGCACGCCACCCTGCAGGTACACGACCCGCGCCTGATCGTCGTCCTGCTCGATCCGCGTCACCGGCGCCCCGTACCGAATGATGCGCGCCATCCTACTGGCGAACGCCTTGGGGAACTGGTCGTTCCCCCCGATGATGCGGAACCGGTGGCCCGACCTCAGACCGACGGCCTCGTCGTTCAGGATGTACAGCGGGGACATCCGCTCCAACGAGTTGCCGTCGTAGTAGATGTCGAGGTGCAGACCCAAGTACTGGACGAACTGTTCCGGCGCCCCTCGGCTGCGCAGATACTCGCCCACGGGGACCTGGTCCAGGTCCTTCAGGTCTTCCATCTCTGGCAGGTCCGTGTCCCGGTACCGGTCCACATGTTCTCGGCCGAACTGCCGCGCGACGCCATCGATGAAGAACAGTCCACCGTAGGAACCGACCTTCTTGAAAGCGGCGAGATCGTCGGCGGTGAAGCCATAAGGGAGTATGGAGGGGTCCGCCGCCACGGCAGAACCCCGATACGTTTGACCCTTCAGGTGATAGAGACTGGAGAGGCCCCTCGGTGCAAAGTTGCCTAGCCCCGGGAACAGCGGCTGGAGCGGCATGTCGAACTCGAGACAGTAGCGCACCGTGTATTGATGAGTCACGTAGAAGGTCATCGCGCCGGCCTCCACCTTCATGCCGTCGCTCAGGCCTTCCCTGAGCGTGCACACGCGCCCGCCCGGTCGGTTCCGGGCTTCGAGGAGGGTCACGTCGTGTCCTTTGTTGTGCAGCTCGAAGGCGGCACTCAGACCGGCTAGGCCACCTCCGACCACGACGACCCTCCGCGGGTTCTGCGTCGGCGAGCGCCGAATCGGCTCGATGCCGTCGAAGTGGCGGGATTGGGCCAGCAGCCGTGAAACCGAACCCAGCCCGGCCACCCCCGCGATCGGCCCTGTCAACAGAGCGGTGAGAAACCCGCGTCGATTCCAGTAGTCGTAACCCATCATCATCTCTCCCAAGAGTGGAACTGTGACGAGTCCCCTCTACGCCTCTCCGCCGAGTGAGGAGCAGGGAGGCGTCCTTCCGCCAGCCCAACCGCGGGCGGTGGAGAGGCAGGGCCTCCTCACTTCATCAAACGTCAATTATCTCTCTCCGCCTGATCACCGACCCGATGTCCTTCGCGGCACGCCGTTCGATCTCCCTAACGCACCGGTTGCCGGATTCGAGCGCGCCGTTCATGTAGGCATGCCAGCGGGACGTGTGCTCGCCTGCGAAGTGCACCCGGCCCTCGGGCCGGATCAACTCGGGCATGTGGGTGCTCATCTGCCCGGTCTCGTAGACGACGTAGGCGCCGCGGTTCCAGAGCTCCTTGTCCCAATCCCAAATCAGGTGGTTCTCCACGTGCTTCCGGATGTTGGGGCTGAACCGGCTGATCTGATCCAGCACGACCTCCCGCTGCTTCTGACTGCTCAAGGAGCCGATCTCCTGGGCACCCGGCTTGCCAGCATAGGTGCGTAGCACCCCTCGAACCGTCCGCTGGTTCGAGGTGTTGTGACCCAAGCTGCCCATGGGAAGGTCGGTCGACGCGCTCCCGCTCCACCCCTCTTCCTCCCAATACCGCTTGCGACACTGGAGAAACACCTTGTGATTCGAGCAGAAGGGCACCTCCCTGATGGCCCGCGCCTTCTTCTCGGGAAACGCCGGGCTCGTCTCGACGAGCCGCAACATCGGGAGCGGTAGCGCACAGACGACGTAGTCGCACGAGAGGGTCTCGGGAACACCCCCCTGCTGATAGACGACGCGCGCCGCGGAGCCATCCTGTTCGATCCGCGTCACTGGCGACCCGTATCGAATGATGCCGGACATTCGCTCCGCAAATGCCTTCGGGAACTGGTCGTTGCCCCCGATGATCCGAAAGCGGTGACCGGACCGAAGCCCGACTGCCTCGTCGTTGATGATGTAGAGAGGGGAGATCCTCTCGAGAGCGTTCCCGTCGTACAGGCCGTCGAGGGACCTGCCGAAGAAGTCCACGAACCTTTCCGGCGCCCCCCTGCTCCGGAGATACTCGCCCACGGGGACCTGGTCCAGGTCCTTCAAGTCCTCCATCTCGGCCAGGTCGGTGTCCCGATAGCGATCGACGTGATCCCTGCCGAACTTTCCGGCAGTACGATCGATGAAGGACAGCCCACCAACGGAGCCGAGCTCCTTGAAGACGGCGAGATCCTCGGCGGTGAACCCGTAGGGCAGAATCGAAGGATCGGCCCGCACGGCGGAGCCCTGATAGGATTGCCCCTTCAAATAGTAGATGCTGGAGAGGCCCCTCGGGCCGAAGTCCCCGAGCCCCGGGAACAACGGTTGGAGCGGAAGATCGAACTCGAGGCAGTACCGCACCGAGTACTGGTGAGTAGCGTAGAACACCATCGCGCCCGCCTCGGCCTTCATGCCGTCGCTCAACCCCTCCCGGAGCGTACACACTCGCCCCCCAGGTCGATTCCGCGCTTCCAGCACGGTGACGTCGTGCCCGCGATTACGCAGCTCGTAGGCGGCGCTCAAACCCGCGAGGCCCCCACCGACTACGATCACTCTCCGCGCGTTCTGGGTGCGACTACGACGGATCGGCCCAGCGTCGTCGAAGTGGCGGGACTGGGCCAACAACCGTGAAACCGATGCCAGTCCCGTTGCCCCTGCGATAGGCCCCGTCAGCAGCGCGGTCAGAAACCCGCGCCGATTCCAGTAGTCATTCCACATCGGTCATCTCTCCGAGAGGTGTGTATGCGGCGATCGCCGTCCTTGCCTCAGCTTCCGGGCTCGGGCGGCCGCGCCGAGGTGTGATCGTGCACCATCTGCCAACGGTCATCGCGCCAGTGGAATACGTACGTCGCGCGATATGTTCGCTCGTAGGCTCGCCCGCCGCGGGTTCCGTCGTGGTCGTACAGGAACGAGACGATTCCCACGTCATCGTACACCTGGATGTGCCAGTCGCGCTCTTCCCACCGGGTCGTGTTGCGGTTGGCCACACCGCCGCGGAGGCTCTCCATCATGGGAGCCTTGCCGATGCGAAGTTCGCGCGCACTGGGCCCGAACGTCGCGACATCCTCGGCGATGTGCGGCTCGATGGGGTCGATCACCTTGTTGGCGAAGTTCTCATTGATCGTGACCTCCGAGACTTCCCGAAGTTCCGCCTGGGCTCGCTCGATATCCTGCTCCCTGGTCGCAGCCTGTTGAGCGGCACAGGAAGCGAGGCCAACGGCGAGCAAGATGCAGACTACCAAGTCAGCGGCATGCGGTCTCATTGGTTGCTCCTTCGCGAGTCGATCGCCTCGCAGTGCGGATCATGGCCGGTTCACATTCTCAGCTCGGTGGAGAGGTTCCATTTGCGCGCGGCGTTGAGCCCGAGGATTCCGGCGATGTCCCCGTCGGTGAGGCGCTCGTAATGCATCCGATCGGCCCACAGATTGATGTTGAGAATCTGGCCGACGTTCATTCCGGGGTCGCAGATGCTGTGCTCGCTGCCGAAAAGCACCTTGTCGATTCCCCCGACATCCCGGGCGAGGCCGAGCATGGCGATCAGTTGTTGTGGTGGATATGTACACCACGAGGAGAAGTCGAGCGAGAAGTTGTTGTGCTTTGCGGCGACCAGCACCGCCTCTCTCCACAGGTGTGGACCACCAGCGTGCGCGAGCAGCACCTTCAGCTCCGGATAGCGCCTACCCACCTTGTCAATCGCCGCGAGCTGAATGTTGGCCCACTTGATCGGCATGGACGGAAGCGGCGCCCATCCGGTGTGGTAGATGATCTGGATGTCGTGCTCGATGGCACTCTCGTACAGCGACCACACCCTCTCGTCGTAAGGCTCGTACCGGTCGTACGGGGATGAGAGCTTGATTGCCCTGAACCCCAGCCCAGCGATGTGCTTGACGAACGCCGGCGACCGCCAGGGCTGTTCGATGGGATCGTAGCGAGAAACCGCGACCAGCCGGCCGGGATACTTGGCTACCTGCTCGGCCCCGAACTCGTCGGGGGTTGGCGCTCCCGGGCGCCTGCGCCTTCCGCCGCCCACCATAACGAAGGAGACATCTACACCTCCTTCGTCCATTCGCTGGATGATCTGCTCCGGCAGATAGGAGTACTTCTTCGGATTGATGTGCCGGTTGCCGTCGCCGTCATACTGCGCCTTGAACGACTTGAAGAGTAGATCGGTGCGCGCGCTCGCTCCCGGATCCTGTCTCCTGGGGGGCGCGCTCATGTGTACGTGTACGTCGATCACGAGTGGCCGCCCCTGACGGCCGGCCGCGACCGCCGGCGCGCCGCCGGTGCCGCACGCGCTACTCGCGCCGAGTCCGGGCACCGGTGTCGCATTTTCCCACGGGCTCTTCGTCGTGTACATGCGGTTGTCGTCGGTCATTGCGCACCTCTCGCCAAGTGGCTCGACTGCCTCGACCGGGTACCCATCACATCCTCAACGCTGTTGAGAGATTCCACTTGGCCGCCGCGTTGAGTCCCAGGATCCTGCGGATCTCCTCGTCTGTGAAGGGCGCGTAGTAGAACCGCTCCGCCCAGAGATTCAGGTTGCGTATCTGCGCCACCATCATCGCGGGATCACAAACGCTGTGCTCGCTCCCGAACATCACCTTCTCGATGCCCCCGACGTCACGCGCGAGGCCGATCATGGCAATCAGCTGCTGCGGCGGGTAGGCACCCCACGAGGAGAAGTCGAGCGAGAAGTTGTCGTGCTTGGCGGTCACCAGGACCGCCTCCTGCCACTGGTGCGGACCGCCGGCGTGGGCCAGATGCACCTTGAGGTCCGGGAAGCGGGCACCCAGCTCGTCTACTCCCTCGAGCTCAATGTTGGCCCAGTAGATCGGCGCCGCGGCCACCGGCGGCCACCCGGTGTGGAACGTCACCGAGATGTCGCGCTCGCTGGCCCGCTTGTAGAACGGCCAGATCTTGTCGTTGTAAGGATTGTATTGCTCGTAAGGGGCCAACAGCTTTACCGCCTTGAAGCCCATGTCGGCAACCATGTCGACGAAGTCCCTATGCCGGTACGGCTCGTATAGCGGATCGTACGTCGGCATGCCGACCAGGCGGCCCGGATACTTCTCGATCTGCTGGGCGATGAAGTCGTAGCTGTCGGCTCGGCCCGGCCCCCGCCGCCTGCTTCCACCCATCATCACGAACGACACGTCGACGGCCGCGTCATTCATCCTCTCGATGATTTCCTCGGGGAGATACGTGTACCGCTTCGGGTTCACGTGACGCTTGCCGTCACCGTCGTACTGTGCCTTGAATGGCTTGAACAGCACGTCGCGATAGGCAGTCTCCACCGGGGGCTGGCTCATGTGCACGTGGAGGTCGATCACGAGCGGCCTGCCCTGCTCGCTCAACGGTTTCCTTTGAGCGCCGCCAGCGGCGGCGGCGGCGCCCTTCGGTTGGGCAGAGGCAACTCCGGTGCCGAGCAGTGAGGCGCCCCCGGCAAGCATCAACGAGCTGCCCATGAATTCACGGCGGTCCATTCTGTCTTTCATCCGTCCCTCCCCGAGCGTGCTGCGTCAGAGCGTGAGTGCGGAGAACGAAGCGTCATAGACTAGCTGGATCTCAAGCCCCTGGTTCGGGCGGCAGGGCCGAGGTGTGATCGTGCACCAACTGCCATCGGCCGTCCCGCCGATTGAAGACGTACGTCGCGCGCTGGGTCCGCGCGTAGTCCTGTCCGGCTCTGCTGCCCTCGTGGTCGTAGAGAAACGACACGATCCCGATGTCGCCATAGACCTGGATGTGCCAGTCCCACTCCTCCCACTTGGTTGTCGTCTTCGCGGCGGCGCCGGCCCGAAGACCCTCGATCATGGGTGCCTTGCCCACGCGCAGCTCCCGACCGGTGGGCCCGAACACCGACACCTCTTCCCCGATGTACGGCTCGAACGGATCGACCCGGTTCTCGGCAAAGTTCTGGTTGATGGTGATCTCCGAAATCTCGCGCAGCTCCGCCTGAGCCTCTTCCGTGCTCTGCTGCTCCTGTTGAGCGGCGCATGCCGTGAGACCCGCGAGGGCGCCAGCGACCAAAACCCAGTAGTGAGGAGGCCCCACCGCACCACGGCCCCGCCGAGTGAGGAGGGCGGAGGCTGCTCGCGATGGAAGTCCAGACACGTTCAACCAACTATGCCGTCTCATCGATCGCTCCTCTAGTTCACGAAGATGTTTTTCGGCAGCATGGCATGGATCCCGAGCGTGCCGTCCACGAGCTGCGAGATCCTGGTGTCGGTCGTCATGCTGATCAACATGTACGCGTCGTCCCGGTTCAGTCCCTTCTCGGTCACCAGGTAGTCGATCATCTCGCGCAGGGCCAGCTTGATCGCGATGTTCAGATCCCGATCGAGGCCCATCGTCATGTAGTGGGTCGGCGTCTCCGCGCGCGGCCAGCGGAGCTTCATGTCTTTCCGCACGATGATCTCGAACCTGCCGGTCAGCGCCGATTCTACGGCGGTCCCCGCGATCTCTCCATCACCTTGCGCGGAGTGTCCGTCGCCAAAAGAGAACAACGCGCCAGGAACGTGCACTGGCATGTAGAGCGTGGTACCGGCGACCAGCTCCTTGTTGTCGAGGTTCCCGGTGTGCACTCCCGGAGGTCCGCTGCTCACCCGGCCGCTCCTGGGCGGGGGCGCGACGCCCATGCTGCCGAAAAACGGCGCCAGGGGAATGTGGATCTCGTCCGAGAAGATCGCCTTGTTGTTGGCCAGGTCGAGCGGAATCACCTTGGTCCGGGCGTACGGGAAGTCCTCCGGAAGGGTACCGCCACCGGGGCTAAAGACGTTGACCGCGAAGTCTCCCGCGGGCTGCACGTCGAGGATCCGGACTTCGAGCACGTCACCGGGCTCCGCGCCGTTCACGTAGATCGGACCCACCAGCAGATGGGGACCGGGTCCCCGGAGCTCCACGGCATCCATGGCGTGCATCTCAGGCGTGAGCCACTTGTCCTGCACGCCGAGGCGCGAGAGAAAGCCCGCACTGTGCAGCATCGTCTCCACGTCTACCGTCTCGCCGGAGTTGATCGTCAGGACGGGCGGCGCGTCGGCCCAGTAGTAGCCCCACTCCACTGTCTCGGGTGTCGCCTTGAGCTGGTGGTCCGCAGCTTGGGCATGGAGCGCGGCCGGAGAGAGGACTACGGAAACACTGACGAGAAGAGTCCAAGCGATGCGCACGTTCGAAATCATGTGAGTCTCCTAGGGTGAGGAGTCCCGGCCACCCACCGGCCCCACCGAGTGAGGAGTGAGGAGGGTCGATCTTCGCGCGTGTAGTTTGGTAGCGAGCGGGGGGAACGTACGGGCGGGGAGGGGAGGCAGCAACCCTTCCCCAACCCCCACCCGCGAGGAGTCCCTCCACTCCTCCCCTCCCTAGCAAGGAGTAAGGAAGCTCCCATGCCATTCCCGGAATAGCGAGGCGGCGGCGCCTCCTTACTGCTCACTCCTCACTCGGGGCGGCGAGTGGGGTGGCGACTTCCTCCGGCTTGCCTTTCCCATCACCGGCCTGCAGAATCACTCGCCCGACACCGTCCCTCCACCCTTCCGGAGAAGTCGATCGTGAAAATGCCAAGGACGCGCCGCTTATCACCTGAGCGGCCGAGCCTCGAGCCGAGTCGCCGAGAGTTCGTTCATGCCGCTCTGTTGGGGGCTGGTATGGCCATGGGGTTTCCGGCCAACGGTTGGGCTCGCCGACTGAGTAGCCAGGCGAAGCCGTTCGTGATGGACGTGCACGTACACCTCGTGACACCGATGCCCGACCCGAACATGATGACGTACCTGCGCGAGATGGTCGCCGAGATCTACGCGCCGTGGGATCACGTGTACGACGGCGACGGCAATCGGGTGCGGCGCATCCCCATCAGCACGCCGAACGCGACCGAGCTGATCGGCATGATGGACCGCTGGGGCGTGGACGTGTCGGTCATCATGCCGTTCGACATCCGGCGGGTGGCGGCGAAGCGCCAGAAGGCCCGGCAGGTCTATGCAAGCACGAACGATCAGGTCGCCGAAGCCGTGCGGCAGTACCCCGACCGTCTGATCGGCATCGCCGGGCACGACCCGCTGCGGGACGAGTGGAAGGCGGACATCGAGCTCGAGCGCGCGGTGAAGGAGCTGGGGTTGAGCAGCATGAAGCTGTATCCGATCTACCATCACTACGACCCGTACGACGAGCGGCTGTTCCCGCTGTACGAAAAGGCGGTGGAGCTGGACGTGCCGCTCACGTTTCACACCGGGTGGACGCCGCTTCGATCGGCCCCCCTCCGGTTCGCCAACCCGGAGTCGATCGATCGCGTAGGCGACCGGTACCCGGAGCTTCGGGCGAACCTCGCGCACGCCGGCGGCCCGAGCTACTGGCGCGAGGCGATCACGGTGGTGGCGCGGCGCCCGAACTTCGTGCTCGATATCTCGTCCTGGTGCGGGTACCCGCCGCGGATGCTGGTTGAGCTACTCGACCTGGCGCGCCAACTGGTGGGGATCGACCGCATCTTGTTCGGCACCGAGCACACGCTGTGCGATCCCGGCCACATGATCCGTGAGGTGCAGAACATCAACACGTTCGCGGAGCGGTACGGACCCGAGTCGTTCACGACGGCGGACATCGAGAAGATCTTGGGGTTGAACGCCGCGCGGTTTTACCGGTGGCCGTTGGAGGGGCGCGGTTAGCGAGTGTTGAGCGGTAGCGCGGGGCGACGCGCCCTGCGGAAGTACCAGCCTCGCGCAGCAGCGGCACTGTCGAGTGACCCGCCACCATGGGACGATTGGGCCACCGTCCAATTACAAGCGGCCCTGGAGCAACTGACATGACCGATCGCCGCGACTTCATCAAGACCGTGATCGTGGGCACCGTGGGCGGCTCGTTGGGCTGCCGGTTTGCTGGAGGAAACGGAGACGGAGCCGGTGAGTTCGACGGGATGCTCGCCGGCGAGACGGTTACGGCGCAGAGCGAGCGCCATGACGTGTGCCACCAGGTGCGTGACGGGGCAAGCCTGCCGGTGCCACCCGCGGAGCGTTCGGTCGACGCGGTGATCGTCGGGTGCGGGTTGAGCGGGCTGACGGCAGCGTACCGGCTCCTGGACGCCGACATTCTTTGCCTCGAGAACGAGCCGTGGGTCGGGGGGAACGCCCGCGTCGCGACGTGGGACGGGTTTCCCTACTCGGTGGGAGCGTTCTTCACGCACTCCATGTCCACGCCTATGAAGCTCTACGAGGAGGTCGGCCTCGAGCTCCAAGAGCGGCACTCGATGTTCTTCGACGCGACACAACCCATCATGTACGACGACCGCATCGTGCACGATCGGTGGGGCGAGGGGTTTCAGGAGTTGAACCCGCGGTCGAGCTGGAGCAGCTGGGACCGTTTCAAGGAGGACATGCTCGCGATCGACGCCTACGCTCGGCAAGAGGAGCTGGACCGGATTCCATTCCGCGATCTGCTCGGCCCGTACGAGCCGGAGGTGGTGCGCTGGTTCGACCTGACCGCCGAGTTCATGGGCGGGACGAGCGCCGAGCTGTCCGCCTATGCCGGGGTACTCTACACCAGGGTGTTCAACGGCGAAGGGCTAGGCCTCCTGCTCACGCAGCGCCAGGCCGATCACGGTCACTACTGGTTTCCCGGCGGCCTCGGACCCGCGTCGAAACGGCTCGCCGAGCGGGTGGAGGAGGCGGGTGCGGGGCGTATCGTCACGTCGGCGTCGGTCTATCGTATCGCGAACGCCGGTGACCAGGTACACGTGAGCTACATGCTGGACGGCGAGCCCCACACTTTGAGCGCGGGCGTCTGCATCGTCGCGTGCCAGAAGTTCATGGCCCGGCACATCGTGGCCGATCTCCCGCGCGACCAAGACGCGGCGATGCAGTCGTACCGGTACCATCCGTACCTGGCGCTCCTCATGGGGTTCAAAGAGCCGGTGGAACTCTCGCGCGCTCAGATACTCTCACCGCTTGCTGGCGGCATGGGAGCCGGCAGGCCCCGTGAAGACGGGAGGATGATTGCCCGCACCATCGTCCCCGTCCGGCCGGAACGCCGCGGCGAGCTGCTCACAGAGGAGGGGATCCGCGCGGTCGGGGAGCGACTGACCGGCGCGCTCGACTCCGCGCCCGGCGCCGTCTCAGTCTCTGCTACCGCTGTGGATCTCTCCAGCAACATGTCTTCAGCGGCAACAGTCGACTTCACGATTCTTCCCGGGTGGCTTCAACTCGGCCCATCCCAAGGCGGCGTCACCGACGTGGCGATCGCTAGCGACGGCGCGAGCCTATACCGCTTCTACTGCATACCGGTCGACATCTGCGACGAGGGACGGCTCGATCGCTGGAGCGGCGGCGCGTGGACGACGATCGCACACCCTACCAACCAGTGCCACCAACCCGACATCGAGGTCGAGGGTTCATTGTGGGTAGCCAGCTTCGCCGATGACAGCCCAGACTATGGATTCGCCAGCAATGCCAACGGACCCACGGTGGTCTTTACTGGCATTTTCCTGGTGCACCAGTGGGGCATGGACGTCGCGATCGCTCAGGGCCGGCCGTACATGGCGTTCGCGGCTCGCTACTCCGATGGGAACCCATTCAACTACATGATGCTGCACGTCATCAGTCCGATCCCGGCCGGCGCCCCGGCTAGGCTCAGGGGCGGCTGGGGTGGGGTCGTGGGACAGGACATCGCGACTGACCCGGCGATTGCCGGCGATGCCAACGGCTGGTATGCCGTCACCCGCCAGGGTCCCAATCTGTATGTGAAGAAGGGTTACCGAGGGGCCACCCAGACTTTCTACGAGAACATCGGCGCGGGTTTCTCATTCAGTGGCGATCCCACGAAGCCGGAGATCATCGTCTATCAGGGAGGGCCGGTAGTTGCCTGGATGGAGGACGGCCAGACATCACTGCACCTCGCCCGGTTCGACGGCGCGAACTGGATCGCCTTCGGGACGGATCAGGTCGCGAGCGGCATCTTCGGCCGAGTGAGGATGGACGTACTGGGTGACGACTTGTACGTGGTGGACGCCAAATCGTCGGCTTCACCGCGGCTCACGGTGAGCCACTATGACGGTGCCAACTGGACCGAGCTACCCGACGCGTTGAGCGCTATCGACAACCCGACCTCGAGCCGTGGGGACATCGCAGTGACGGACACGGGGCCGGTGGTGGCGTATATCAGCGGTGGGGTACTCAGGATCAAGAAGTATTTTCCGTAGCAGGGACTGCTCACTGGGAGCAGGGTGGGGCGGCGGGGCTACGCGCCCACCGCCCGCGAAGTCTCAGTCTTCGGCAACCGGGCCCTCGGCGCCCACAGGTCCAGCGCGAGCCGCATGACGACGTAGAGAACGGCCATGAGGCTCACGAGGATGACCGCGAGGGATGCACTCTGCGGAGTGAGGCCTTCGCCCCAGAGAAAGTAGATGCGCTGCGAGAGCGTGGCGGTCTCGGGCGTTCCGGTTCCCAGAAACAGCGGCGTCAACAGGTCGCGCATGCTCGCCATCCAGAGCAGGAGAAACGTCGCGACGGCGACGGGACGGATGACGGGGACAGTGATCCGCCGCAGCATGGTGAAGGTCCCCGCGCCGCACGTGCGCGCGGCTTCCTCGAGCTCGGGCCGAATCTGACTCAGGCCGTCCCGCAGGTGCTGAACCCCCAGCGGTAAGAACCGCGAGATCTGGCAGATGATGATGATCCAGACGGTTCCATACAGAACCAGCGGCGGCCGGAGCCACGCCCACGCCACCCCGACCACGAAGGCGACACCGGGCACGGCGATGGGGAACGTGGCGATGAACGACAGCAAGTCCTTGAGCGGGCCGCGCCCGCGCAGATCGAGGTAAGCGACCAGCAACGCGATGAGCCCGGTCGCGGCGGACATGACGAACGCCACCTGGAGCGTGTTCCAGAAGATCTCGTGAAACACCGGGCTCCCGAAGTGATCCAGGTAGTGTCGTAGGGTCAGGTTCGACAGGGAGAAGCTGCGGTAAATGTTAGCCGACAGCGACAGCACGGCGAGGGTGACGTAAGGGACGACGAGCGCAAACGCGAGCACCGCCAGATTGAAGGCCGCGAGCGGATACTTCATCCACCCAACCTCGATCTGCACCGAGCGGTGTCCCTTGCCGGCGATCACCTGGAACCGGCCGCCGTGGTGCCGCCGCGCCACGCGCAGCCCGACCCACACGGCGAGCCCTGCGGTGATGGCGAAGAATACGGCGATCGCCGCCGAAAGGCCCAGATCCGGGGGTGGCGTGTTGAGGAGTCGATAGAGATACGTCGCGAAGACGTAGATCTTGCCCGGCGTTCCGAGAATCGCGGGAATGGAAAAGCTCTCCCAGAGAATCACGATCGAGAAGACGATGCTCGTGACCATCGCCGGTGTGACCAACGGCAGCGTCACCCGACGGAGCATCTTCCATGGCGAGGCCCCCGCGGTGAGCGCCGCCTCCTCGTAGCTGCTGTCGACGCTCTCCAGCGCGGCGCTCAGCGTGAGATACAGATAGGGATAGAGAAACAGCGCCGCGACGAAAATCATGCTCGGCATCGAGAACGCGTTGAACGGCTTTACACCGAACAGTGCGTCCATCCACTTGTTGAACGTCCCGGCTTGCGGTGAGAGTAGCCAGGCATAGGCCATGGCGGTGATCCACGGCGGATTGACGAACGCGATGATGCTCGCCGAGCGGACCAAGCCCGCGAATGGGGTGCTGAGGCGCGTGGTGCTCAGGGCGGAGACGGCCGCCATCGCCATGCCGAGGATGAGGGAGCAGAGGCTGAACACCATGGAGTTCTTCATGGCGTCGATGGGACCGAGCCCCCGGAAGACCGACCGGTAGTTCTCGAGGGTGAGGCCGGTCTCTCCCTCGAGGCTCCCGAGCGCCAGCCACATCATGGGGTAGACGGTGACGACGCCTACGGCGAGTAGCCCAAGCAATACCGCGGTCGTCAGCCCGTCCGGGCGCCACCGGCTCCCGAGCGCGGCGATCCCTGTCGTCACCGAGACCTACGCGATCGGCTCATCGCACCGGTGCATTGAATCTTAAAGACTCCTTTCATCCATTCTTCACGCTCGTTTGACCGTTGCCGTGGCAAACCTCGGAGTGCAGTTTCAAGGCTCGCGCGATCCAGGGTACCCCCGTCGGGAACCGCAGACAAGCCGTGCCCGGTGGGCTCAAGGGAGTCCATATGCCTTCGAACCAAACCGTCGCCGGGCGGCCGCAGTCAGTGCTACTGCTGCCACTGGTTCTCATCCTGCTCCTGGGCGGGCTCACCGGGCTATCGCCGATCAGCGGCAACTCGACGCTCGTCTGGTCATTCTGGGGCACTGCCGGTGCGCTGGCCATGTGGCTCCTCATCCTGGCGACCCGGACGTCGCTATCGGGCCAGAAGCTCGAGATCGCGTCCGGCGTGAAACGATCGCACTGGGTGCAGGCGATCGTCCAGCTCTGCGTGTACGCCTACTGGGGCTGGTACTGGCCCGAGGTCTACGCCCATTGGCTCCACATCTTGGCCCAGATCGTCTTCGCCTACGTCTTCGACATGCTGCTCTCGTGGTCGAGACGCGGCCAATGGTCTCTCGGCTTCGGGCAGTGGCCGATCATCTTGGCCACGAACCTGTTCCTATGGTTCCGCGACGACTGGTTCTACCTGCAGTTCGTGCTGGTGGCGGTGGGCTACCTCGGCAAGGAACTGATCCGCTGGGAGCGGGACGGCCGGCGCGCCCACATCTTCAACCCCTCGGCGTTCTCGCTGAGCGCGTTCTCGCTGGTGCTGCTCGCTACCGGCGGTACCGGGATCACGTGGGGACGCGAGATCGCCGATACGCTGCTCGCGCCCGAACACATCTATCTCGAGATCTTCCTGCTGGGGCTGGTCGTGCAGGCCCTGTTCTTCGTCACGCTGACGACCGCTTCGGCGGGGGCGCTGCTGTTCGCGGCCAGCCTGCTCTACAAGAGCGTCACCGGTCTCTACTTCTTCGGCGATTCGACGATCCCGATCGCAGTCTTCATCGGGTTGCACCTGCTCGTCACCGACCCGGCCACGTCCCCGCGGACCAACCTGGGCCGCGTGATCTTCGGCGGCCTCTACGGGGCTAGCGTGTTCGGCATTTACGGACTGCTGGACTGGCTCGGCGAGCCCACATTCTACGACAAGCTCCTGTGCGTGCCGTTAATGAACCTCGCGGTCAAGTCGCTTGACCGCTTCGCCACCGGCACGGCGCTCGAACGTCTGGACTTCGGCCGCCTCGGGCGCGGGATGACGCCGTGGCAGCTCAACATTGGCCACATGGCGATCTGGGCGGCGATCTTCGGCGGAGCCTACGCCACGGGCCACGCCGGCGCCGAGCATGAGGCCCGCGATCCGGCGTTCTGGGAGCAGGCTTGCGAAGGGGGAGCGGGGTCGCAGCGGGCCTGCGAGACACTGGTGACGATTCACTCAAGCTACTGCGCGCAGGGCCTGCCCAACTCGTGCAACCAACTGGGAGTAGCTCTGAGCAAGGGGGAGATCGCGTCGTTCGACGCGCCGCGTGCCGCCCTCGCCTTCGACCGCGCGTGCGACCTCGGCTTCGAGGTGGGCTGCTCCAACCTCGAGCGCCTCCGCGAATGGCGATACGAAACGGTCATACAGCTCGAGACGGCCTGCGGGGACGGTGACGCTGCGAGCTGTGTGAGCCTCGCGCAGATGCTGTACAGCGGGGACGGCGTGCCGCCCGACGAGGAACGCGCAATCGATGTACTCCGCAGAGCGTGCGACCTGGGACATCAGGGGGGGTGTCAGATGGTAGATGAAGCTGTGCGTGCGAGGCGGTAGTGGGATAGTGGGTGGTGAGTGGATCGGGAACTCGCGGCTGAGAGCCGCGACTCGGCTGGTCCATCGCTGAAAGCTACGATCACCACTCACCACTCACCTCTCGACTCCCGGGGCAACATCATCACGTCCTCGGGCGCGAGCGTCACTTCCACTTCCTCTCCCGGGCGCCAGTCGTTGCCGCCGGAGTCTCTCGCGTTGAGCGTCAGGTCACCGACCTGCACCAGGCAATCGACTTCCTCTCCGAGAAACGTCACGCGGGTAATTCGGCCCGGCAAAGCGTCCGGCGAGCTGCCGGCGGTCTGCTGGTGGAGCGTGACGCGGCTCGGGCGAATGGCGATCCAGACCTCGTCCTTCACCGCGCCCTCGCCGGTTGCCACGATGGGCCGCGGGATGCCGGCGAGCGCGACCTCGACGCGGCCACCGTCTCGCACCGCGACGATCTCGCCCGCGAGGCGGTTGGAGACACCCAGGAAATCGGCGACGAAGGGATGCTCGGGCTCGGTGAAGATCTCGCGCGGCGCGCCCTGCCGCAGGATGATCCCGTTTCGCAAGACGATCACGTGATCGGAGAGCGCCATGGCCTCCGCCTGATCGTGCGTCACGTAGATCGCGGTGAGGCCAAAGCGCTGCTGCACGTCCCGCAGCTCGAAGCGCATGGCCTCGCGCAGCCGAGCGTCGAGATTTGCCAGCGGCTCGTCGAGCAGCAGCACGCGCGGCCGGTAGACCAGCGCGCGGGCGAGCACGACCCGCTGCTGCTGTCCCCCGCTCAGCTCCGAAGGATAGCGCTCCTGGTAGCCTTCCATCCCCACGCTCCGGAGCACCTCAAGGACTCGCTTTTTGAGCGCGGCCCGCTCGTCGGATTTCTTCTTGTTCAGCTCGAGCGCTAGCGCCACGTTGGCGAACACGGTCAAGTGCGGCCAGATCGCGTACGACTGGAACACCATGCCGACCGCCCTCTTCTCGACCGGAACCGACTCGCCAGTCGCGCCATCGTGCACGACTTCGTCGCCGATGACGATTCGGCCGGCCGACGGCGTCTCAAGCCCCGCGATGCAGCGGAGGATGGTGGTTTTCCCGCAGCCACTGGGCCCCAAGAGCGTGACGATCCGGCCTTCGCGCGCGGTAAAGGACACGCCGTCCACCGCGCGGCCTTCGCGACCGAACTCCTTCGTCAGGCGCTCGACCCTGACCTCAGCCATTTAGTGGAACCGGGGGATGTATGACGGCGCGGCGCGCGGTTACGAACGCCGCGGCCGGCGACGACGGGTCAGCGGGGGAGGGATCGCCACAGCTTGATGATCCGCTCGCGGTTGTCGTTGAAAGTTTCGGCGTCGATGGAGACCGGGTCCAGCGCTTCCAACTCCGGGAAACCTTCCGGAGGCCCAACCCCCTCCACCACCGGATAGGCCTTCAACTTCTGGGCGACCCCTTCCTGATGAGATTGCGAGAGCAGGAAGTTCACAAACAGCCGCGCCGCATTGGGGTGTGGTGCTAGCTCCGGCACGATAGCCCAGTACGTATCGACCTTGGTGCCCTTCACCCAGCGGTAAGCCAGAGGGGCTCCAGCCTGGATCTGCGCCGCCGGCGAGGTCTGGCTCATCGGTCCCAGGAGCCGCTCGCCCCGCGCGATGAAGTTGGCGGCTTCGACCTCTCGATCCGTCTCGAGGAGCTGATTCGCCGCGAACTTCTCGAGCCAGGACCTGCCGTACAGCCGCTCCCAGATGAAGATCAGACCCACGACGTTCGAGGAATTCTCTGGGCTCCCCATCGTGATCTTACTCCGGTACCTGGGATCCACGAGCCCCTCATAAGTGTCCGGCACCTCGTCTTCGGCGATCAGCTCGCGGTTGTAGATGATGGGGACGACCAGAGCGACCATGGGATGCGCATTCGGACGGCGATCCCGATAGCGCGCCGCATAGTTCGTTTCGTTCGGGACCGTGAACTCCGCCAGCCGCTCGTCCGGCGGCGTGCTCGCCGCGATGCTCGACTCGATCTGAAGCACGTCGGCCAAATGCGCGCCCGCGGCCACCTCGGTGAGGTAGGTCTGGAGCGTTGGGGCCGATCCGCCCTTTCGGCTGTAGTTCACTCGGATCCCGGTCGCGTCCTCGAAGCGTCGGAACAGGTCTCCCTCCACCGCCTCCACGAACACGCTCCGCACCTGGACTTCGCCCTCCTCTTTCGCCGCCGCGACGATCGCCTGCCACGACTCGTCGCCGCGCGAGATCTCCTCCATGAGGGCCGCACCGTCAGCGCTGTTCGCCGTCTCATCGCCACCCGTGCAACCGATGACCACGAGCGGAATCAATAGAAGCAAGCCGAGTGTTAGACGCACGTGCCGATCTCCCATTCAGTCATCGAGGCCGAGTAGTCGCGCCGCGTTCTCGCCCAAGCAGCGCGAACGGATCTCATCGCTATCGAAGTCGAGCGCCTTGAACTGCTCCACGCTCTGCTTCAGCGGACGCACCGGGTAGCTGCTCCCGAACAGCAGCCGGTAGCTCAAGAAGTAATTCGCCGAGCGCACGTACTGCTCCGCGCCCGGAGTGTTCGGGATGTGTCCGTAGAAATCCGGGATCAGGTAGATGTTCGGGTTCTGGAATGCTACCCCACACATCTCCGTCGTCCAAGGCCAGGCCGCGTGCGGCACCACGATCTTGAGCTGCTTGAACCGCTGGGCGACACGCTGGATGTGGACCGGCATGCAGTAGGTCATGTCCGGCCCCACGAAGATGCTGCTCGTGATCGACACGATCAGCCCGTCGGCCATGCACTTCTCATATAAAGGAAAGAGCGACTCGTCGTCGTCGTAAAGCGGAGGGTCGCACCATCCGTTGTCCAGCGCGATCCCCTTGAACCCCAACCCGCGGCAGCGGTCGATCTCCGCTAGGGCCCCGTCGGTCTTGGATCCGTTTACGCCCCCGAAGGCGACGAACCTCTTGGGATACGTCTCGACCAGCTCCGCCAGCTCCTCGTTCGGGATCCATCCGTATGGCGACGGCGACTGCCGGCCCATCACCACGCCGACGTCGATCTTCGCCTCGTCCATCTCCTCGAGGAATGCCGAGATCGACTGTTCCTCCAACGACCGATACAGAGGCAAGTCCAGTCGCAGCCCGCTCACCGTTACCGGATCGTAATTCGCATCCCGCTTCCGGAAGATGTGCAGGTCGCAGAAGCTCTTGAATGGCGGACGGACTCGGAAATCGATGATCATGGGGTAGGGGGTAGGGGTTAGCGGTTGGGACGGTGAGTCGTGAGTCGTGGGGACATCGCTTTGGGCACAAACCAGCCGAGCCGCCGCTCTTGGCCGCGCGCTCACAGTTATCGCACGACTCACCACTCACCCCCGCACTATCTTAACAGGCGGTCCCATCGCCCAACAGGGAATCCGTAGCCCAGGCAGTGTCCCGCACTCTTTTGGAGATCCATGCCCGTCATCGACTTTCGCGCCCGGCCGAATACCGAGCAGTACATGAGCATGTATCCCGACTCCCGTCCATGGGAGAGGTTCTTCCACTGCCCGAGGCCTGAACCCGTCTCGGTAGCGGAGTTCATCACGGCATTGGACGAGGTGGGGGTCACGCAGGCGGTCTTCACCGGCCGGCAGACGCCGGTAAATACGCTGAGCAACGACTACGTGCACGAGTGCATCCAGGCATATCCTGACCGGCTCTTCGGCTTCGCGGGGATCGATCCAACCAAGGGCGAGGCGGCCGTGAAGGAGATCGAGCGCGCAGTCAAGAAACTCGGCATGAGTGGGATCTCCATAGACCCCCATTCGTCGCGCCGCAAGCCCGACGACGATATCTGGCACCCGCTGTACGAGAAATGCACCGAGCTGGGCGTCCCGGTCATCGTCACGATGGGCCCCATCGTCGGGAAGTGGGCGCCACCGGACAGCATCGACAACGCCGCCGAGCGTTTTCCGAAACTCACCGTCGTCTGCTCGCATGGAGTGTGGCCGCGGGTCAACGAGCTGATCGCGCTCGCCTACAAGAACGAGAACGTCTATCTCGAGGCGTCGATCTACGAGTTCCTGCCGGGGGCAGAGCCGATCTTTCAGGCAGCGAACACTATTCTACAGGACAAGGTCATATATGCGAGCGGGTTTCCGTTCAGGCCTCTCGACGACCTTCAGTTATTCCTCAAGTACCCGTTCTCGCCGGAGGTTGTGGAGAAGGTGACGTATGGGAACGCGGCGAAGGTGCTGGGCCTCCCCACACCCTGACCCCACCCCACCCCACCAGTGAGTGGTGAGTGGTGAGTGGGCCGTGCCGGTGGGCGGGCCTTACCCGCCTCGCGAATGACCGTAACTTTCAGGCTTGCCGACGTTGCCGGCCCCCGGGCCACCGTCGCTCCTCCCAAACTCCGACCAACCACGGAGTACTCCATGATCGCGTTTAGAGTGAACGGAAAGCGCGTCCAAGCCGACTCGACGCCCGATACCCCGCTGCTCTGGGTAATTCGGGACGAGCTCGCGCTCACGGGTACCAAGTTCGGGTGTGGGATGGGCCTGTGCGGTGCGTGCACCGTGCACGTGGACGGTGCCGTTACCCGTTCCTGCCAGACACCACTCTCGGCCGTGGAAGGGAAGCGAGTCACCACCATCGAGGGCTTGTCGAGGAACGGTGACCATCCGGTGCAGCGCGCGTGGGTCGCGGAGCAAGTACCCCAGTGCGGCTACTGCCAGTCTGGGCAGATCATGGCCGCAGCGGCCCTGCTGGAGGAGAACGCGGACCCGACCGACGCCGAGATCGACACCGCTATGCAAGTCAACGTATGCCGCTGCGGTACCTATCAGCGAATCCGGAAGGCCGTGCATCGGGCGGCGGGAGGTGCGGCATGACTTCGACCAACTTGAGCCGCCGTGATTTCGTCCGCGCCGGGGTGGCCGCCGGCGCCGGTTTGACGGTCGCGATTTACCTGCCCGGATGCTCGCGCCGCGGCATGCAGGCAGCAGCGCCCACACCGTTCAAGCCCAACGCGTGGCTTCGAGTCGGGACCGACGGGTCGGTTATCGTGGTCGTGGACAAGTCCGAGATGGGGCAGGGCGTGCTGACCTCGATGCCACAGATACTCGTCGAAGAACTGGATGCCGATTGGTCGAAGGTGCGTATCGAGCAGGCGCTCGCGGGACCCGAGTACGTCAATCCCGCTTTCGGCATTCAGGGTACGGGCGGGAGCACGAGCGTCCGTGCCATGATGCAGCCGTTGAGAGAAGCTGGTGCGAAAGCGCGCCACATGCTCGTCGAGGCGGCGGCGCAGGAGTGGGGCATCGACGCCGCGAGTCTGAGCACCGAGGACGGCTACGTCATCGAGACCGGCGGAGGCCGTCGCGCCAGCTACGGCGATCTGGCCGAGAAAGCCGCGACGATGACCGTCCCCGAGGCGGTCACGCTCAAGGATCCGAAGGACTTCAAGCTGATAGGAAAGCCGATCCCACGGCTGGACATCGAGGACAAGGTGACCGGACGCGCGGGATTCGGCATCGACGCGCAAGCGCCCGGCATGCTGGTGGCGGTGGTGGCACGTTGCCCCACGTTCGGCGGCAAGGCCAGTGGGTACGACGAGCAGGCCGCGCTCGCAGTCCCGGGCGTACGACGTGTCGTCCAGATCGATTCCGGTGTCGCCGTGCTGGCCGATGGATACTGGGCGGCCAAGAAGGGGCGCGACGCCCTGGGGACTACCTGGGATCGGGGCGACATGGCCGGCCTGAGCAGCACCGACATCTCGGCCAAGTTCAGGTCGCTCGCCTCGCGCGCGGGAGTGGTCGCGCGCAACGAGGGGAACGCCGCCCGGGCGCTGCGCGGGGCGGCCAAACGCATCGAGGCGGAATACGAGGTGCCCTACCTCGCCCACGCCACCATGGAACCCATGAACTGCACCGCCTGGGTCCAAGCCGACAAGTGCACGGTCTGGGCACCGACCCAGTATCAGTCCGGAGGCGGCCTCGGCGTCACGGGCATCGCGGCGCAAATCACCGGGCTCCCCGAGAGCGCGGTCGACGTGCACACCACGATGCTCGGTGGCGGGTTCGGCCGGCGGTTCGAGCTGGACTTCGTGACCGACGCGGTGCAGGTGTCCAAGGCCATCGGCGGGCCGGCCAAGGTGATCTACTCGCGCGAGGACGACACCCAGCACGACTTCTACCGGCCGGCGACCTACAACCGGCTGGCCGCGGGCATCGATGGTTCCGGGCGACCGGTGGCGTGGCAACACCGGATCGTGGGCCCGTCCATCATGACCCGATTCGCGGCGCTGTTCGGCCCGTTGCCCGAGGGGCTCGACTCGAGCTCTGTCGAGGGTGCCGCCGACATCCCGTACGGCATCCCCAACATTCACTGTGACTGGGTCCACGCCGACGTTGGCGTGCCGGTCGGTTTCTGGCGGTCGGTTGGAAACTCGCAGAACTACTTCATCTCGGAGGGTTTCATCGACGAGCTGGCGCACGCGGCAGGCAAGGACCCGTACGAGTTCCGCAGGGGGTTGTTGGCGGCCGCGCCGCGCCACCTGGGTGTGCTCGAGCTGGCGGCAACGAAGGCCGGGTGGGGCTCGTCACTGCCGGCCGGCCGGGCGCGTGGCATTGCCGTGGCGCACTCGTTCGGCAGCTACGTGGCGCAGGTCGCCGAGGTATCGGTCGAGGACGGCAAGGTGCGGGTGCACCGCGTCGTCTGCGCGGTGGACTGCGGCGTACACGTGAACCCCGATATCATCGCCGCGCAAATGGAGAGCAGTATCGCCTACGGACTGACCGCCGCACTCTACGGCGAGATCACCATTGAAGACGGCGCGGCGAAGCAGAGCAACTTCCACGACTACCCGATGCTTCGGATCAACGAGATGCCGGTGGTCGAGACGCACATCCTGCCGAGCACCGAAGGCCCCGGTGGGATCGGCGAGCCCGGCTTGCCCCCCATCGCACCGGCGGTGGTGAACGCGCTGTTCGCAGCAACGGGGAAGAGAATCAGGAAGCTGCCGATCAAGGTGTGAGGAGGACCGCGCGCCACACCGCACTAACGGAGAGTGAGTGGTGAGCAGTGAGAAGGGCGGCCCCCCGCCACCCAGTTGGGTGACGGGGGGTCTGATCTTACTGCCGGATGAGGACCAGCGGCTCGGACGTCAGTGCCGGGAATGTGGTGGGGTTGCCAGGGCCGGTAAGCTCTCCCGTTATCGTCTGCCCGTCTCCTGACATCACGCCCGTGAACACCCAATAGGTCGGTCCCATGAACTCGTCGAAGTTCATGACCACGTCGAACCCGTTCCTCGTACCGGTCCCGACCAGCGAGGTGCCCGTGAGGCCGTAACTGATCGGGGCGCTCAGGTTGAGCGTTCCGTTGTTGTCGACGACGTCCACGATGAAGTCGAGGCTGGGACTGGTGGCGGCCGATCCGTTCCACTCGCCCGTGATGGACGACGGCATGGGAGCCGCGGCGATGCCGTATTCGCTGAAGCTATTGATCGAGCCCGTCACGGTGTTGGCGGCTTCATCGACCGTGCTGCCCGGCACGGGTTGCCAGACGCTGTTGACGACGGCCTGAAGCAAGAGATCCGCCTCCATGATGCCACTCGGAATGTCGGCTGGATCGTACTCGATGGTGAGCTGGACCGGCTGGGCGAACGTCGTGCCGTTCGGGCCAAAGTCGAACGTCGTGTTCGCCACGAGACCCGGGTTCGCAGGAGGCACGCTGACCGGGGCCACCGTAACGGTCACCGGCGTGGCCACGGCACCGGCGGGGACGACGAGGGTGACTTGACCGCCGGCCGCTGACACTGTGCCGCCCGCGGTACCGGTGGTGACGTCGATCGTGGCCGTGCCGTCGATGGACTCGGAGGTGGCGGTGATCGTCGCCATGCCGTTCGGACCGGCGGCCGTCGCCAGGCCCGCCCCATCGACGGTGATGACCGTCGGGTCGGACGACGCCCAGGTAAACGTCTTGCCGGTCAGCGTGGCCCCACCGGCGTCCAGGGCGCTCGCCATCAACTGCACGTTGTCGCCGGCGGACCCCAACGTCGTCGTCGGGGGCGTGACGTTCACCGTCGCCACTGCCGCAGCGCCCCCGCCCCCGCCCCCGCCGCCAGCGCCGCCCGCGGGCCCGGTGCCATCTCCACAGGCACCGAGGAACAGCATCGCGACTAGGGCCGAGGCAACTGGTAGCGTTGCGCCGAACACCGGTCGATCTTGGCGACGGCGGCCGGGCATGCGTACCTCCGGGATTGTCGATTGGGTGAGAGTGCCGGTAAGCTACCGGTGAAGACGGGGTTGTCTAGCGGAATTATGAAGACGAGTATTCTCCATGACCCTTCGCTGGCTGATCGCGTCGATTCATCTCGTGGCCCTGGGCGTCGGATTGGGAGCGGTCTTCGCGCGGGCACACGCACTTCGGAGCGCCCGCGAGGCCTCCGATCTCGACGCGGTTTTTCTCGCGGACAAACTGTGGGGTGTCGCCGCACTGCTGTGGGTCGCAACGGGAGTTTGGCGCGCCTTTGGCGGCATCGAGAAGGGCACCGCGTACTACCTGGCCCATCCACTGTTCTACGCCAAGCTCGGGATCTTCGTTCTCATCGTGCTGCTCGAGATCCGTCCGGCGGTGGCGCTGGTCAAATGGCGCCGGCTGCGAGCCAAGGCAGGGCCGGTCGATCTCGCGCTCGCTCCCACGTTCGCGCGCATCAGCTACGTTCAGCTCGGCCTCGTGCTGGTGATCGTGTTTCTAGCAACCGGGATCGCGAGGGGGTTGGGATTGGGGTAGGGGTAGGGGGTAGGGGGTTGCGAATCGCCCGTATGGTCGCCACGGCAGGTCGGCTAGTTTGTCGCATAGGCGACGCCTTGATCGAGTTCCCTAACCCCAACTCCCCAACCCCTTGGGGGGGAAGGGAGCGGTGGCCGGCGCCGGCGCCGTTACCGGCCAAATCCGAGACCCACTCCGAGCGTGTGTTTGCTCGAAAGCCCTATCTGGATTCCGTCCCGTCGGGTCTTCACGAACCAGACGCCGAAATCTCCGCCCGCCAGCGGTATCACGCCGGGATAGACGTTGATAGTCCACGTTCGGTCTCCGGAGCCGCTCCACTGAAGGTTTGCCAGCAAGGATCCGTTGCGGTCCACCGATAGACCGCCGGAGAGCCAGAGATCCACCGACTCAACTGCGGTAACCGGATCTTCGAACCTCGTGATGGCATCCCACCCCATCGCGGCACTGATATCCAACCCCCCGGGCCGGTGGAATGTGAGTCCGAGCTGGGCGGCCATCCCTTCGCGGAAAAAGATCGACGTGTTGGGAATTGGACTCAGAGGTATTTTGAAGATCAGGTTGTTCCCGTTGTTCATGACCTGCCAATCGGGAAGGGTGATAGCGGCCTGGCTGGGCCAAATCCTGGCCTTCAAGGTGCGTGAAAAAAAACCGCGCCACCGCGTCGTTGGTGAACAGGAGGATTCCTCCTGGGTCGAAGAGGAGCAGGTCGACGACCATCGACGGATAACCCGCCTCGATTCCGGGGCTTTCGTAAGCCTCGTTGAGCACCGACGCGGTAAGGCTCGTAATCGCCGCGAAGAGTCCCGGAAGGGGCACGCCGCGGGCATCGAACCACTCACTCAGCCGCCGATTGGTAATACCTCCCTCGATAAGGTGGCCCACATAGTTTGTGGCCCAGCTCATACTGCTGATGTCCCAAGTGAGCGGAAGGACGTGTCTTTCAATAGTGCGCTCCCAACCCCAACGCTCGATTACTTCTACCGGATGGAGGACCGATTCTTCAACGGCCCCCCACCCGTAGGGGTAGTCGAAGATCCTGCGACTGAAGTTGGACAACTGAGCGACCGAAAAACCCTTATTGAGGATGACATCCAGAGGACCGGCGGTCGCATCGCTCCCGTACGGCAACCCGAAGTAGAAAAAGGGTCCGTCATCCCGGTGCGGTGCGACGCTATCGGCCGCGCCGACTTCCCCAATAACCGATTCGCCTTGATGAGTCGTCTGGACCAGTGCTGCAGGTCCGACGCCCAGGGTGAGAAGAGCAATAGAGACTGTTAACCCCAAGTTGTCCGTCGCTTTCCTTTGAGGCCTGCCATTGGTGAACGGCGTGGCGCCCGCCACGGGTTCAGTCGCTCGCACCCGCCGGCGGACCTCCGCCGACTACCGGACGCGCCAGTTCCTCCAGGACCCGCGCCCTAGTTTAGTGCATTCGCAGCAAACTGGAGCAGTCGCATCGCTGAGCTGATTATGGTGCCTCCCCACCGCAACCCTTCCGCTACAGTGAGCAGGCCGCCCTCCTGGCTCCCTTACTCCCGCACCTGCGGCCTGTCGCTGAACCCCCTTTTGAGTTATGAACTACCCAACCCCTAACCCCTACTCCCTAACCCCTGGGAGACCAATATGAGTGGGCGAATCGTGCTTCTGACCGTTCTCGGAGTCCTGTGGGCGGCTCCGATCTACTCGCAGTATCCCCCCGGCCAGCAGGGCAGCTCGAACGTTCACGTGCTCGCTCATCTGCCGCTGGGCGGTGAGTTGAGCGCGGCGGACATCGACATGGAGCAAGAGCTGTCGCGGCCCTACGCCTACGTGTCGCGGTTCGGCCGGCTCGGCGGGCACTACGGGTTCAGCATCATCGGGATTAAGGAGCCCACCCGTCCAAAGCTCCTCTACGACTGGACCATCGAAGAGCCCAAGCTCCATCAGGGTCACGGCTCCATCGACGTGCGGCACTTCAAGGTGAACCAGCGCCACTACGTCGCCGAGGCGTTCCAGTTCAGAGCCTCGGGCCCCGACAACGACCTGGGGGCGGTGGTGGTCGACGTCACGGGATTGCCCGATACGTCGACGATCAAGGAGGCCGGGCGCATTCGAACGCCCGAGACGCCGGGCGGCTTTCACAACGTGTACGCGTACAAGCACTCGACCGGCCGAGTGCTGCTGTTCGCTACCGTACAGAGTCACCCGAGCGTGCCCCACGGGATCAACATCTACGACATGGAGTTGTTCCTGAGCGGCGCGCCGAACGACGGTCTCGTGGGGCGGATCCCCCTGCCCGAGCCGCGTGGTACACCCTACGGCGGCTACCACGACGCCTTCGTCGCGTACGATCCCGCGACGCGGCAGGATCGATTTTACGGTGGCGGACCCGAGGTCACGCCGACGGGCGGCTTTTACGTTTGGGACGTCACCGACACCCGGGAGCCCAAGCTCCTCGCGTCGATCGTCGGCTCCGCGGGCCAGACCGGCTCACACACGTTCCTCGCCACGCCCGACGGACGGTACGTCATCTCCAAGTCGGGTGGGATCCAGCCGTACAAGATCTTCGATTTGAAGCCAGCGCTCGACGGCGAGGTCAATAACATCACGCGTCCCGTCGGCGCGTGGTGGGCCACCGATTGGAAGATGAAGAACCAATCCCACCAGGGTGAGGTGCGCTGGCCATACGTCTTCGTCTCAGGGTATCAGGACGGCCTGCACGTCATCAACATGATGGACCCCACGGCGCCTTACACCGTCGGATACTACGACACCTACGACGGCCCGCACGAGAACGCGCGCGCCGGTGCGCCGAAGACCCTCGTCGGCGGCACCAGCGACGGGGCGTGGGGAGTGGACGTGAGGAACGCCGACGGCCTCATCGTGGTGAGCGACCTGCGGACCGGGTTCTGGGTGTTCAAGATGGACGGTTTCGACGGCTGGAACGGGCACCAGTGGGGCGTGCCCGACAACTCGAGCGCGCAGGATTGGGATAGGGGACCGGAGGGAGCTCCCAGACCCGTGAGCTGACGAAGGTGAGTGGTGAGTGGTGAGTGGTGAGTGGTGAGTGGTGAGTGGTGAGTGGTGAGTGGTGAGTGGTGAGTGGTGAGTGGTGAGTGGTGAGTGGTGAGTGGTGAGTGGTGAGTGGTGAGTGGTGAGTGGTGAGTGGTGAGTGGTGAGTGGTGAGTGGTGAGTGGTGAGTGGTGAGTGGTGAGTGGTGAGTGGTGAGTGGTGAGTGGTGAGTGGTGAGTGGTGAGTGGTGAGTGGTGAGTGGTGAGTGGTGAGTGGTGAGTGGTGAGTGGTGAGTGGTGAGTGGTGAGTGGTGAGTGGTGAGTGGTGAGTGGTGAGTGGTGAGTGGTGAGTGGTGAGTGGTGAGTGGTGAACCAAGAGGGTTATGAAACCCCGCGCAGTTGGCAAGCGCGGCTCGGCCCAGTCTGTCGGTAAGGCGACGTGTGGCATGAAGTCCCAACCCCCAACCCCTACCCCCTACCCCCCGGAGTCAGGATTGGGGCGGGGCGGCAGGGCAGGACCTCCTTACTCTTTCGATCGCCTCTCTCGGTCTCTCCCTGCTCACATTCCAGCCGCGCCAATCGGCCGCGGTCCGCGGTTTCCAGTTGTCGATCGCTTTCCAGAAGTCCTCACACTGGGCGGGTGAGAGCAGCGCGGGGGCGCGGGCGACCAGCTCGGGGATCGCGGCCGTGTGTAGCCGGGTGACGTATTCCAGGTCCAGCTCCGCGCCGGCCTCCGCGCGCTCGAGGTTGGTACGCGCGATGATGGCGTCCGGATTCATGGCGTTCAGGACCGCCAGGGTGGCGAAGCCCGTGGTGACCGCGCCGAACGCGAAGCGGTTCCGCATTCCTCTGAGCACCGTCACGCCGAACAGCGCCAGCACGACACCGATCCACGCCATGAACGCCGTGGCGTAGAAGCGATCTTCGGTGAGACCGTAGGCGTCCATGTAGAGCCGCATGCGCTGCACCGCCGACAACATGATGAAGCCGATGAGGGCGAGGAGTGTCGCGGCGAGGGTCCGAAAGCGGGTCACCGTCCGGGGATTGCGCTTGTCGAGCAGCCAGTCAGTGCCGAGCAGCACCGGAAGCAGGAGCGTGCCGACCGTGACCAGCTCGAAGAAACCGCCCCGCGCGTATTCGGCGTACGTCAGGCCCGCGGTCTCCAAGATCACCGCATCTCCGCCGAACAAGTAGCGCGCCTGCAGTCCTAAGAACACGAGGAAGGTGACGCCCAGCGCTCCCAGCGGGATCCCAAGCTCCACGATGCCCAGCTCCGGTTTGCTCGGAGCCTTTGCGAGGGCCGAGCCTCCGAGTGCGAGAACCGAGTCTGTGCCGGTGGCGAGGGTGCGCAGGTAACCGGTCGACGTCCACGCGATGAATCCTGCGAGGACGAAGTGCGACGCGATGGTGGTGAAATCCCAATCCACCAGCGACCGCACGATCCGCTCGAAGCCCGGATCGGCCGACGACAGGAGCCCACCGAACACGAACAGCACCGGAACGGTCAGCGCCACGCCCACCGCGGCGGCTCTCGCCCGGCGCCCGCCGCCCAGCCAGCGGAGATCGTCGGGCTTCAGCATCAACGCGCCGCCGGCCGCGTTCACGCCGCTCGCGGCGAGTCCCATGGCGTAGTCAGTGATACGCGCGAGCCGAAGCCGAACGCCGTGCAGCTGCAGTGCGGGCAGGGAGAGTGCGCTCAGGATCGCGACGCCGTTCCAAAACCGGAGGAAGCCCGAGTCCCGCCACCCGTAACAGAGGGCAAAGAACATCACGGCCAGCAGAGGCCACCCCGAGACTCGCGCGCGATTACTTGCCGGGTAGGGCAACAGGGACCATCCCGTGGCGACCGCCACCCCCATGAACAGCGGCAGATTGATGCCCCACGGTGTGGCTCTTAGCAGGCCGTCGCCAAGGATGCCGAGGAGGACGGCCAGGCCGAGGATGCCGAGTCTGTGGTGGGCGGGCGGGAATGTGGTGTCGAGGCTCTGCATGACAGGCAATGTAAAGTACTTTGTTATACAAAGCCAACCTGCCTCACCTACCCCAGGATACGATCCCAAGGCTGGACGCGGCCGCCTTGATGCGCCCTACTGGTCGACAGGCTGGCGGTTCCGCCGGTTTTACGGCCTTCGGCGTCTTACCTAGTTCGCTTTGACGACTCTGCACTTCCATAACCCTTTTACTAGAATTGAGTTACCAAGACCATGGACTTGTCGTCGTCAAGATGGAAGTAAATAATACTTGACAACAAGTAAAGATAGATATACCTTCATTCACGTCAATAATGTTTAACATTGGGAACGCAGATGTCTTTCACTGAGATGCGCAGCTGGGTCTTTCTGGTGGTCACGGCGGTCGCCTACTTGGCCTACGTCGCGGTCATCCTCGGGCGAGCGCAGGGCGCCCCCACCGCCGGCGTGCCCTACGCATGGCCCATGATCTGGTCCATCGGGGCCGCGATCGTGGCGACCATCGCGGGCTCCATCCTGGCCGCGATCATTGCGGCCAAAGGTGGGGAGAGGAGGTTCGAGCCCGACGAGCGGGACGCCGGCATCGAGCGGTACGGTGACGTCATCGGCTACACCGCTCTCTCCATCGGCATCCTGGGCGCGCTGGTTTTGACGATGGCCGAGGTGGCGCACTTCTGGATCGGCAACGCGATCTACCTGTCTTTCTTCCTGGCCTCGCAGATCGGTACCGCCGTGAAGCTCGTCGCCTACCGCCGGGGCTTTCCATCGTGGTGAAGCCGACGAGAGTCACCAACGCCATTCGGTCTCTCCGGTTCGCGCACGGAGAGATGACGCAGGCGCAGCTGGCGGACAAGGTCGGCGTGACGCGCCAGACCATCATCGCCATCGAACAAGGCAAGTATTCGCCTTCGCTCGAAATGGCCTATCGAATCGCGCGGGTCTTCGGCGTGCCTCTCGACGATGTCTTCGAGTACCCCGACTCGGGGCCGGCTGCGGAGAAGTCCAAAGAAGACAACGACCCTGAGCGTGATGGGAGATACAATGACTAGCATAGGGCTCGCACTGGAAAGCCGGTTACGGCCGGGGACGTGCACTGCCGTGCCGGATCTCGCAGGCCGGTTTGAATCGCGGCCGGCGACAGTCGAGCCGGCCCGTGGAGGTCCGAAGGACTACTGCCTCTTCGACGAGCGTGGGAAGCACCTCGGTACGATCGTCGCCCCCCGCATCACGCCGGTGCTCGGCGCGAGTGCGCCGACGCTCTATCTGAGGAATCGAGGGACAGAAA
The DNA here is from genome assembly GCA_965249575.1 of Gemmatimonadales bacterium. Classification (GTDB taxonomy): domain Bacteria; phylum Gemmatimonadota; class Gemmatimonadetes; order Gemmatimonadales; family GWC2-71-9. Next base: position 1,768,178 of record OZ252244.1, read on the forward strand.
CCGGGGCGCCGCAGAACGCGCCCGCGGCCGAACGGAAGCACAAACGCTATGAGAACATCGTGATCGCGGTCATCATCACGATGGCTATATCGAGCTTCGTGTTTGGAGCGGTCCCATGACGGTGCAGGGTATCAGCGCCACTCGCAGTTCGTCGAACCGCCAATTCCGTCATCGTCGAGGCGCCAAAGCATGACGCCGAGCGTGAAGAAGTCAGAGTGGTTCTGGGACCGGGCAGCCAGGCGATACGACAGGCAGGCTCAGAAGGATGAGGCACACGACAGGGCCGTTGAGCGTTTTGCGAAGTACCTCGACGCAGACCACACGGTTTTGGACTACGCGTGCGGGACCGGCGTCGTCTCCTTCAAGATCGCGGCTGACGTGAAAGAGGTGCACGCGATTGATACCTCCGCCGGGATGATCGACCTGGCGAAGGAGCGGGCGCGCGAACGCGAGGTCGCGAATGTGCACTTCGCGCGGAAGACGATCTTTGACGAGGGGCTTGGGAGAGAGTCGCATGACGTGATCCTGGCCTTCAACATTCTGCATCTGGTGGAGGATGCGCGAAAGACGGTCAAACGGGCTTCCGAGCTGCTGAGTCCGGGAGGACTCATGGTCTCCAGTACGCCCTGCTTGGGGGAGGCTGGGTTGGTCCTCAGGACTCTCTTGCCTCTCATCAGCAAGGTCGGGATCCTTTCATACCTGAGGACGTTCCGGATCTCTGAGGTGAAAGAGTTGATGCGTGACGGAGGATTTCAGATTCTGGAGTTCGAAGTCCTCAAAGGCGCGATACCGAGTTGTTTTGCCGTTGCCCGGAAGCGGTAGGTGGGCGCGCGGTCTGCGGCAGCCAGGGCACCGCTCGCGCCCTTACTCCACTTCTCCAACCAGGTCGCCTTCACCTCTTCACCAGCCTAGGTGGGGAAGGCGCTCCCGGGACGTGCATTGAAGGGCACTCGCGTAACCGAAGCAGCGTCATTCAAGCCCTGGTGCCCCGGCCATCCCGCTCGATAGATTCGCCTGGCCGAGCACCGCATCCCCGACAGAGGCAAAGGAGCGACGATGTCCGATCGCCGGAGCCCACCCATTCGCGGTCGTGATCTGCCGCGGGGCGCGTCCGTTCTCGACGGTCGGGCGAGTCCCTCGCCCGCGGATCCCGCTGCCGAATCCGACTCGGCGGAATCCACTTACACACGGAGGGAGCTCCTTGCCGGCGCGGTCGGCGCAACGGGCGCGGCGGTACTCGGAGGTGGCGTCCTGCGACAGCTCGCTGCCACCGAAGCCACGCCTTCGGCACAGTCGCAGGCGGTGGATACGACGACTCGGCAGGGAAGGCCGATCAGCAAGCTGGGCGTCAGGTCGCCGCACGAGAGTCCGGAGCGCGTCCTGTTCGCGAACTCCTCCGGGACACCACACGAGGATCTCCACGGGATCATCACTCCCGCGGACCTCCACTTCGAGCGACACCATGCGGGCATACCGAACATCGACCCGAGACAGTACACGCTGCTCGTGCACGGCATGGTCGAGCGCCCTACGGTTTTCACCCTCGAGGACCTCGAGCGCTTTCCGTCCACGTCGGTCATCCACTTCCTCGAGTGCTCTGGCAACTTCACCGCCGACTCGCCGGAGGACACGCGCCCTGCGCGGGTCGCGCCGCTCACGAGCACGAGTGAGTGGACGGGAGTCCCGCTGTCCGTCTTGTTCCGTGAGGTTGGCGTCCTGCCCGAGGCCACGTGGTTTTTGGCGGAAGGTCAGGATGCGGCGGTGATGACTCGCAGCATTCCGATAGCCAAGGCCTACGACGACGCCATAATCACATACGGTCAGAACGGTGAGGCGCTGCGGCCCGAGCAGGGATACCCTGCCCGTCTCCTCAATCCGGGTTGGGAGGGTAACTCGAACGTGAAATGGCTGCGCCGGATCGAGCTGTCCGACCGGCCCTTCATGACTCGGGAGGAGACGTCCAAATACACGGAGCCGATCGGTGACGGAAAGAGCCGTCAATTCTCGTTCGTGATGGACGCGCGGTCCCTGATCACCTATCCCGGCTACCCGCGAACCTTGGAGCCGGGGTGGATCGAGATCCGGGGCATCGCCTGGAGTGGAAGGGGGCGCATCGCCAGGGTCGAGATCAGCCTCGACGACAGGGACACCTGGGTCGAGGCCGACCTGCAAGAGCCGGTGCTGTCCAAGGCACACACGCGGTTCCGCTACTTGTGGAACTGGGACGGACGCGAGACCGCCATCTGGAGTCGGGCGATCGACGAGACGGGCTACGTGCAGCCGAGTCAGGAAGAGTGGATCGCGGCCCGCACGACCGCCTCAGGACCGTACCATCGGAATCCCACCACCGGTTGGCGCATCCGAGCGGACGGCTCGGTGATCTACCGCCGGCAGGAGTGGACGGCATGACGGCCCCATGGAGAGTCCCGCTGCCCGCGCTGATCGGCGCGGCCGCGGTGGCGTGCGGACCGGGAGCCCCGGCCGACGGAACGCCCTCGTCCGGCCTCGCCGGACATGTCGCGTTGGAGGCGCGCGCCGCGTCGGGAGCCCTGTCCGCTCCGTTCGGATTCGGGCGTCCGGCGAGGGCAGACGAGATCCGTGCGCAGGACATAGACGTCGGACCCGACGGGAGGGGACTGCCGGCGGGCTCCGGCGCCGTGGCCGAGGGCCGAGCGCTGTACGCCGCGCGTTGTGCCGTATGTCATGGCGCCAACGGCGAGGGCGGGCCGAACGATCGGCTCGTCGGGACCGAGCCGGTGGGGCCCGACGGGTTCCCGCGCACGATCGGGAACTACTGGCCGTACGCACCGACGCTGTTCGACTACACGCGGCGTGCGATGCCTCTCGACACGCCAGGGTCCCTCACCGACGATCAGGTCTACGGGCTGGTCGCGTTTCTGCTCAACGCCAACGGTATCGTCGAGGACGACGCCATCATGGACGCGGCGACCCTGTCCCGCCTCGAGATGCCTGCAGTCGGCCGGTTCGTCCCCGACGACCGACTGGAGTACCAAGTCGTGAGGTAGTCAGGAGCCGGACGGTTTGTCGTGGCGCCAGCACGGGGTCGAATCGTAAGGCTGTTGCATCGGTTACTGACACCCTACGCTGCCTGGTTTCGATTTCCAGACCTTGGCAAACTCGCTGGCGATAACCCGTTCGCTGGCCGGCAGGCTCAGGTCGCGTACGAGTATCCTGATCCTATACGGCTTGCAATCGTTCAGGCCGTCGAGGGTCGCCGTAATGTCGAGCGAGCCACCGGGATGGACGGACCGGTGCGCCGGGGCAATCAGCGATAGCGTTGCCGGTACCGGTGCCCCCTGGCCCGTGACGCCCACAAGGTCGAGTTGTTCGTCGACCGTACCCCTGACCAGGATCTCGCTCACCGCCCCGCCCGGTGCGTAGCTCGTCCAGAAATCGGTGTACGCTATACTCGGGCCGCTTGGGTTGTACGTCGCGCCACGCGGCTGGCCCCGGTGAAATGCAGCGGCGTCGAGGGTAATCCATGTTGCGCCCCCGTCAAAGCTCACTGCGGCGCCGTCCACCGTGTTGTCGGGATAATGCGCGCCGGCCTGGTAGATGGTGATCTGGTCAACCGTAGCCCCAAACGTGAACCGTGTTACGCCCACCGCATTCCGTGCGTACGCACCGAAGAACTCGCCCGCCTCGGTGTAGGAGCGTCGCTGTGATAACGTTCCGAACCCCTGCGGGTGGTTGAAGGTGTAGAAGATGCGGTCTCCGAAGCACGCGGTGTTCAGGCACTCGGCGTCCACGGGCACCGTCTCGGGTGTCGGCAGAATCTGCGTCGCCACGGGTCCCGCAACGGCAAAGGCGGGTCGCTGTTCGGTAATGTTGGTTGCTTCGGTCAGGTCCTGACAGCCGCAGAACACGAGCGCGGCGGCGAGCAAACACGGTGTCCTCGCCCACATATCTTGCACTCCCAGTGTGTTGTGGTTGGTGCAACGGATCGGGGCCGCCGCGGTGCCGCCGCGACGTTTGATTCCTTCTTCATGTCTCGCACGTACGCGGCGCTAAGAACGGCGGTAGTCATTACTGGAGGGCAAATCCGGAGCCAGAACAGGACGACCCCGCCGCCGCGTTCGCCGGGTAACGGTATCCTGCCGCTGTGAAAGGAGTTGTGTCACATCGAGCCGTTACCGCCGGTCACATGAAAATTCCGAGACGCCGCATCGTTTCAATGCACATGCTACGAATCGAAGCACTCGGGAGGTGGGGCGTGCGGCGATAGAAATGTCAGGACCACTTCATAATAGTAGACGCAGTCGCGAACGTACCCGGCCGAATCTCGAACGGCTTATACGCACGCTCTCCGAGCGGCCTCCCTGGGACGGGCGTGAAACCCGCGCCTCTGCATCCGCGTCTTGCAGGCAGGAGGTGCTCGTATGAACTGGCTCTGGGTGGGCGCTGCGGCGCTCGTCGTCTGCGGCTCGATCTTCATCTACTGCGTCGCCAAGCGCCGCTGGACGAAACGCGGCCTCCTGGTCGGCCTTGTCAATCTCCCGGTGGTGGCCCTGGTCTCCGTCGCCCCCATACGCGGCTGGGCCGACCCCGAGTACGCCGGCTTCAGCGTCGGTCTCCTCCAGGCATCGCAGGGGCCGATGGTGCAAAGCGGTTGCAAACGGCGGGACCGAGACGTACTCGCCGAGGTTGATGCGAACGCCCTCGGGGTCGGTGACCAGACCGCCGATGAGGATGATGGCGAAAGTTGAGGGCGAGGAAACCGTCGACGACGGTGGGGAGCCACATCGCGCGGCCGACGCGGTTGAGGACCACGATACAGGCGGCGGCGAGGGCCGCGAGGAACAGGGAGCCGGCGACGAGGGTCGCTCCTCCTGCTGCTCTTCTTCCTTCCCCTCGCGGGTTCCTCGCTCTGGGCCTACCGGCGTACAGGACCTGACTCCACCTGACGCGATCGACCCGCTTCAGCGGCACAGCCCGCGCATCGACAGTCGTCGATAAACAGCATGCGCTTTGATTACGCGAAGGTCTTCGCAACGCGATCAGAGATGAGAAAGTACCTCGTCCATACCACTGCCCACGAAATCGCAATGGACACGATTACCGACATGATCAAGACAGCCGATTTCGTCAACCGCGCTGGGTCTGCGAGCAGCACGCCGTGTAGCAGACGCACCGAGATCAGTCCCGCTCCAACCCATAGTCCCACAATGTTCCATTGTGGCGCAGACGAAACCTTCAAGACCAACAGCACTAGCGGCACAGCGAGTAGGAGGAGGATTCCAACAAAGAGCCCCATGGGGTAGTTAAAGAACCACCCGGACAGCCCCGCGGCGTAAAGAGCCAGTACCGGCACCGAACCGATGAGATATACCAACAACCAACCCTTGATGCCGTCCATCGGCCATCCTCCGATCGGAACACATGACGAAGATAGCGATGCCGCGCTGCGGCGTCAGTCACCGCCGGCAAGGTGTCGTGCAGTTGCCCCTCCTGGACTCGATGCGCGCAGCGCTGGCAGACGGCAAAGAGCGGGAGGGGTAAAGGAAACGGCGAGCTTACGCTCGCCGTTTGGATTGCCCCTCCTGGGCTCGAACCAGGACTCTCCTTATCCAGATGGGCTAAGTTAGTGCGCCAATTGTGGTTACATCTGACACACATCCCGGCAAGTTGCCACCATTCACGCGAGTTCGTGTCGTCCTTTGCCGGCGTTTGGGCCCTCGACGTCATGCCTTGTCACCCGTTTTCCTCGCACAGGTGTGCCGCCGCCACAGGGCTCACCCGATGCCAGGAGCGAACAGCAGGGACGCTGCGTTACATTAGTCGGCAATGGACATACGGATGGTGAAGAGGATTGCCACTGCGCTGCTGCTGCTGGTGACCCTGGGTGCGCAGCCAGCGTGGGCGTGCGCCTGTGCGAGCCAATCGCACGGCGAGCGCTCCGACCATGATCACGGGCACGGCGAGCACGGATCGCACGATCTCCGGCCGTGTCACGACGGAAGCATCACCGATCATCAGCACGCCGCGATCGCCGGTCTGTCGCCCGGCTTCCCTGGGCAACGGATTACCGAGGTAAGCTACACTGGCAGCGCGACCGCGTCGCGTCGAGACGCATCGCGGCTCTCACCCACACATTCCCTCCAACAGGACATCCCCCCTCCGCGCACCTGCTGACTGTTCTGCCAGCAGAGTAATCGACGATCCGACTTTGACGCGGAGGCAATCATGCGGTTCTGCATGTTCGTCGCGGTTGCGGCGATACTGCTCACGCCGGCACCTGCGCCGGCTCAAGAGGGCCATCACGACCATTTTCACGACGGGGCGCACTCGCACCGCGGTCCGGGACCCCACTTCATTGACGCATTCTTTACGGAGAATGCATTTCTCGAGCGGAAGCTGAGGCCCGACGTTTTCTTTTCGTCGGGCGACGATGGTAAGGATTACACGGCACAACTCGAGGTTGAATGGGTGTTGCTGCCACGTCTCTCAGCGATCGTCCACGCCCCGTTCCACCACGTCGCGCCCGACGGCTTCCCGAGCGAGAGTGGAATTGGAGACATCGGCATCGGCGCCAAGGCGGCGCTGGTCGATGACCAGAGCGCGTTCATTCTGGCGCTCGGCGCGGACCTCGAGCTTCCGACGGGTGACGAAAACCGGGGCCTGGGAGAGGAGCACGCGGCCATGGGACCGTTCCTGCTGGCCTGGCTGCCGTTCGGACCGGAGCGACGCTGGCTGCTTCAGACCTCGGCCCACGCACACATCCCACTGGAAGCGGATCCCGAATCCCACTTGGAGTTCAGCGCTGCGCTTTCCTGGACCTCGCCACTGGGGGTCTCGCCGATTCTCGAGGGTCTCGTGGAGTTTGAGGTTCAGGGTGGGCCCGCCAGTTGGGCGTTGGCGCCAGGGTTCCGGTTCGAGTTCGCGCCGGCGTGGGAATTAGGGGGCGCGGTGCGGTTCCCGGTCAGCGGCCCTCGGGAAGAAGACGTGCGCATTGCGGCCGGTGTCATCCGGCACTTCGCCCTACCGCGTTGAGGTCAGGGTGTGCCTTACTGCCCTGGGGGACACCTACCCCGGCGCGGAAGCGAAATCTTCAAACACCGGAGCTAGGGTCCACGCACAGCAGTGGGCAGCGATCCCCTAATCCAGAGTGGCTAAGTTATTGTCCCAATTGTGGTTAGATGTGAACACATCCCGGCAAGTTGCCACTATTCACGCGAGTTCGTTGTCGTCCTTTGCCGGGGTTGAGTGGACGATGTAGCAGCGATTGCTAGGTACGCGCCTCAAATGTCCCAAGACCAACCATTGATGTCCCAAAAACGATCCATGCAGCGTAAACGGTCATCCGTCGGGTACTGGCCTCTGATCGCCCCTGCTCATCAACGCCGGCTCGGCCACGCTCAGTCGTCATACTCTCCGCAGCTCAAAATCTGATCGTTCTTGAGGATGGGGTGGCAAATCCCTGGGAGTTGAGTGAGCCGAGTCCCCCGATTGTGGTGCACGACGACGAGCCTACCCTCCTGCTGGGGAGCAGCGAAGACCACCACGTAGCGGTCACCGTATTCGCTCCCAAAGAGGCGATGGTAACGCTGTTGCTGTCGGAGACTTCCGCCCCTCCTGAGCTTGTAGTCGCTGGCGAGTGCGTCGACGAGGGGCAACGGGTCTTTAGTCTGGTGACGTTGCCACGGGGCCTTCTAGTCAGACACACCGTGCCAATAGGGAAGAAGGATGGGAACTGCAGAGTAATCCTCTCGGCCACCGACGCGCTAAGTCTGGCTCACGCTCAGATGATTCAATGGGATCTCGGCGAGCTTCGGGCGGCGATCGAACGGGACGCCGTTATCGCTGAGCAGAGAAGAACTGCTGAAAACGCCGCTAGGACCGAGTTGCTGAACGCGAGACGCGTCGAGGCAGTTCAAATCGCAGGCCACGACCACCGGCGATCAGGCGCGAGTCCTCTGGCGCGGCGGCTTTCGAGGAGCACTACGGAGGGCGTCGAGGAAGCCTGTTGGCAAATGCAGCGACCCTTCCGACGCACGTTTGATGAAGCCATTTAGGGCGCGATCCGACAGTCGACTCCAAGTCGAGTCCCGAAACGTCGCGATCGACGGGAGTGGTTCTGATACGGTCCTATTCCCTGCAGTCACCTCCTCCCAGGCACCTGAGATGCTCCAAGCTGCGTTCGGCCACCGGCCACCTCTCTCCATCGGTTTCCGATCAAAGTCCAGCACGGCGCCGGGAGACTTCACTCGACTGCCAATCCACTTGGCCACAGGAACGGACACGGCATTGCCGACCATCCGCCAGGCCGGCTTCGGATTCGACCCATCGCCGCCGATTGTGGTCCAACCGGCTTCGAATCCCTGAAGGCGTTCAGCGGCGGTCAAGCTCGGCACGAGCGCTTCTCCGTCAGTGAAGAGTACTGCCGGCGGGGAGGGAATCCCAAGGCCTGATCCAACCTTCAACGGTGGAATTCCATCAATGGTAAGCCCCACACCGGACCGGCCCTCAGTCCAGTAGAACCCCAGCGGCCTTTGAAGATCGGGCGACGGCTCATCCGGGGTGGGCGTCTCGTCGGCGAACAGAACCCCTCGAGGGTCAATCTCATTGCTCGCGACTAGGTAGACCCGCCGACGCCGCTGTGGCAACCCGAATCCCATGGTGTCAAGCACGCGGTAGGCCCAATCGTACCCCAGCTTCTCGAACTCCGTAACCAACCACGTCATGGCAGCACCAGAATCGAGCTGGAGCATGAAACAAACATTCTCGATGATAACCATCGGTACACGTGATGCCCGAACCAGCCGGAAGATATTGTGCACTACCCCCGATTTCAGACCAGTGATGCCCGACTTGTCGCCAGCCATACTCAGGTTTTGGCATGGGAAGCCAGCAGTCAGTATAGTAGTACCGGGCGGGATCTGTTTGAGTTCGGCCACGTCCGAGCGAACCTCAGCCTGCGGGAACCGAGCCCTTAGAACTGCCTGGGCCGCCGGATCGATCTCGACCAGCGTCGCAGAGTCGAGACCAGCCCTTAGCAGACCCAGCTCCAGGCCACCGATTCCAGCAAAGAGACCCACTACGGTCAATGCCCTGCCCTTTGTCAGCGCGGTTTTGGACGACTAGCAAGAGAACCTTAATGACCATCTGCCGATATCGCGACTGGCCGAGGCCATGGGTTAACCTGTGACCACTCCCATAGTGGAGATCGCCAACCTTTGACTACCACAAAAGCCCAGTCGCGCTACCGGGAGATTAACGCCCTGCACCGTCGTTGCGGGGTTTACACCAAAACGGAGATTGTCGACAAGATCCTCGACGGTATTGGTTGGCGAGAAGAGATCGACCTCTCCCAAGCGAGACTTCTAGAACCTGCGGCAGGAGACGGTGCATTTATTGTAGAAGCTGGTCGCCGCCTTATCATGTCGTGTCGCCGACATGGTTTAGACCCGACAGCACAGTTGCTAAGGGACTGCATCACCGCATACGAACTCCACCCGCGAGCGGTCAAGCGCGCTCGCTGCCGCATAGTGCACATGCTTCGGCAACTCAGCGTGCACCATGCTACCGCCAGTGCGTGCGCGCGAACGTGGATAACCAACTCCGACTTTCTCCTTACCAAGAGCCCTCCAGGCATGTTCACCCATGCCGTCGGTAACCCCCCTTACATAAGGTGGTCTAAGATCCCGCCTGGCCTAAGAGCACGGTACGATCGGAGGCTCTCACCGGACGTTACCGGCGGTGATCTCTTCTTGCCGTTCCTAGACCTTTCCTTCGCACTGCTCCAGACCAAAGGACGTTGCGGGTTCCTGTGCTCGAATCGTTGGCGGTTCATGGCGTTCGCGGAACGCTTCCGTGCTAAGTGGCTACCTCACCTCAAGATCACGTTAGAGGAGAGCGTCCGTGCCAACGACGTATTTGAGGCAAGCGTTGCGTCGTACCCCAATGTCCTGATCGCATCGAAAGAGCCCAAACGCACTGTGAGAAAGCGCAGGCTGAGACGTTCCCCGCGGAAAACGCTGATCGAACTCGGCTGTTCCATAAAAGTCGGCCCAGCATTAGGACCCACCTCGGCATTCGTGTTGCAGCCCGGCGAACATGATGTGGAGAGTGAATTGCTGAACCCCTGGGTTGACGGATCCGAGATCACAGAAGGAGCCATTCAGTGGCACGGCCGGCGAGTCATCGTCATGCACGATGACACCGGCCGGCTAGTAGACCTGGACCGGTTTCCCCTCCTGAGAGCCGGGTTGAGCGAACATCGGCGGGCACTGGGTCAACGCTCCATAGTTCGGCGAGGGGCGCCCTGGTTTCGACCAATTGACCGTGTACGCGCGGTAGATTGGCAGCGTTCGAAACTCCTCCTGCCCGAACTTGCGAGAAACCCGCGCGTGGCTATCGACAGATCCGGCGCCATACCATCACATGGAGTCTACGCGATTTGCCCGCCTCAGGATGATGTTGAGTCGCTGTACGCCAGACTGGGCGATGGTAAACTCGGACGGCTTTTGGCTGAAGTGGCGCCACAGGTAAAGGGTGGGTATTTACGGTGCTATCGCAGGTTCTTGTCGCTCGTCCGTGTCTAAGGTAAACCAAGCAGCTGTTTTAGTTTCTCGACATGAACCAAGGCCTGACGGGCTGAATTGGCGGCCTGATAGACTTCCTGGATCAAACGTAGCGCGCCGCTCTCGTATCCATGTAAGGCCACGATCATCGACAGGAACAGGAGCCATGGGTCCGATGTCCCTAAAGGATGGGCCGGATACCTGTCCGGTATCCAGGCGGGGATCTTCTTCGGGAGGATGGTTCGCCTTAGCAACCGCCGACTGAACTGGACGTGACCGTAGCCATGGTGCGTTGGCGGTGGATGGGCCGGCTCAAGTCGGTACGCAAGACATCCGTCACCAGACACCATCAAGAATAGTTCGAACGCAACAGTGAGACCGCCCCCTTCACGTACGCTTCTGGGGATGAAGAAGGCTCGCTCGAATCCTTGCCTACGCGGATGCTTTGGCCTTGGAATGAATCTGAGTTGCGCACCATTAGTATGGTTGTACTCAGTGTTGAGCGTGATTGAGACTTGCGCCGGATTCTCCGCGATGTCGGATCCCAACCACTGGATCGCGCGCGTTCGGGTCCGAGTATCGACTCGTTGCCACTCTGCCATTCCCCGAAGGGCGTACAGACGCATGAGTCCGCGAAGGTCTTCTGGCAGCACTTGAGCCACTCGTCTCTTCTCTACTAGCCGGCAGCGAAGCTACTACGTGGGGCGTACTGTATCTCTGGGATCTTGGCGACGTGTCGGCGCGCCCAAGATCCCTCAAGTTGGGTCGAGAACTCATACGGTGATCCACCATCAGCGACTGTGGATCTCGGAACGAATGCTGATAGATCCTCACAGAAGACCACGTCAAGCCAAGCATCGGCATTAGACTCGAAGAACAGGTTGTTCAGTTCCTCGTCTTGCTTCAGGATGGGCCGAAACGCCGGGGTCGGAAGCCACACTTCCTGCTCGAATCTTGCCCGACGCAAATACTGGCCGAAAAAGGCTGGGTCCAAGCCAAACGGCGGGGCGCGTACATCGATCACGTTGTTCCAGGCGTCGATGTCAGTCGCATCTTCTCCCAGCAGGAATGGCATTCGCATCAAGAGATGAGGTACGTCAACTAGAATCTCCTGAGGACCAACGACATCTCGCCGAAACCAGAAATCAATTCGGGCGGCCAGAACTCGTGCGATGATCTCGTGTGCACCCTCATCGCCTTCATCTGCTCGTCCCAGCAGCGCCTGACGATCGGCCTCCGCAGACAGGGTGCGCGTGTCCTTGGAGAAGACCTCCTTGAAGGCGAGCTCCTGTAGTGGCGTTCCGTCTATGCCATCGACGGCGGTGAGGGGGGACAAGGCGCCGGCAGCGTGAAGCGAGAAGTAGGTCAGAGTGTCCTCGTCCAACGAAAACCCGGTTGCCTCGACGACCCTTGCGTCCAATCGGTTGCGGACAGCAGCTATCTGTTCGCGTCTCCGCGCCGCCGCCCTTTCGAGCTCTGGCCAATACCATGGTGCAAAGCCACGTTTGCCATGGTGGCGATTACGGGTCCACAATGCGCGATTGGACAGGTGCCTCGTGTTCACGGCACAATCCGCCCTACTTGCGACATCGCCGAGGAGGTAGAGGAGGTCAAAGTCAACATCAGCGTTCTTGTTGAGTGAGACGATGTAACCGACGTCAGTGAAAGCGCGCACGAAGCCGACAACGCCCTCCGCGGTGTGACGAGCGCCCTTTATATCGAGGTGAGAGAGGTTGTTGTCGAAAAGCGCAACATCAAATCCGTCGAAAGGGAGGTCAGATGAATTACTTACGTCCCTGTCCTTCTCAAGACACACCTTCACTCTGTCGAAAAGGCCTTCGAGACCGGCCGCTAGGTTGTCACCGAACAGCGGGGTGATCCCGAGATTGGCAACACCGCTCTCGTCAAGTTCTTCGAGCACTTCGCGTCCCCTCTCCCCAATATCATCGCAAACCAGTACCTTCATCATCCTCAGCCTTTCCATGACATCTCAAGAGTCGTCGCAAACTCGGGGCGCGGTTGGACGAACGCGACCTTCGCACCGCGACGGCTGGCTATCATGCGGACAATAGCAAGCCCGAGCCCTTGCCCTCCGATGGCGATCGAGCGGTTGTCATCGCTGATTTCCAATCGACGTTCGAACGGTTCGAACAACTTCGCTGATTCTGCGATCGGTATGTTGAGTCCCTGACCGGTGTCGCTTATTTGAAGCCATTCCCGTCGCCCGGCATCAAACGCGATCGTCGCGCGGTCGCTATCGAGCATGGCGTTCCATGAATTGGACATAACGTTTTGCAACAACGCACTCCACTCGGCAAACGAACCCACCGGAAAATAGAGACCCCGTTGAATACCAGAGAAGTCGTACTCAACGTTCGGCATCAGAACACGCATCGCGTCTGCGACCTGCTCGACGACGGCGAGCACCTTGAGTCGATCGGTGGCTTCGGTGTCCACCTCCGAGAGCAGCGGCGCGAAAAGCTCCTGTAAAGCACTGAGTCTTCCGCGAGCGGCGTCAAACGACTTGGCGAGATCCCTCACGTCCGGTAACCGGTGTTTCGTGGCGATGCGTCGGAGACTTTTTGCCATCTGTTTGAGCACACGACTCTCTCTCAGGAGTTCGTGGGAGAGGGCCAACGCCACCATTCCGGCTGAGGCCAACGGCGCTAGAAGTACGGCACGTTGGTCCAGCGCCTCTTCCTCCAGTACAGACGCCTTTCGAGCGTCAACGGCCTCACGCTTGATCGCCCGAAAAATTGGCGCAGGTATGTCTGCTCTGTGACGGTCCAGCGCTTCAACGACGCGATCATGCTTCCCTGAGGCAGGCTCCTTCGCGCGACGTTTGTCGGTGGCCTGCACAGCGCGTAGACGGTGGCGGTTTGCATAGAAATCGAGGGACAAGCGAACAAGATCACGAAGTTGCGCGAAAGCGTCATTGTCATGAAGACGATCGCGACCTGGTTGAATCTGTAGCCAGTCCCCGACTTTGGCTTTCTCGCTGTGTGCTACCTCCCGCTCGTGGTTGGTGTTGATGTCCACGGCGCCGAAGATGCGGCCCGGCGCCGGCAGGTCCTGCGTGTATTTGTTCTGAGTACGAAGGCGTGGCGGTAATAGCTCCGACACGTTCAGGCGGCGTCCCTGATCTTGCGCAATCGAGAGCCAATCCTGGCCAGTTACATCCCGTCCCGAACCGTAGTACGGGAGTCTAAAGCCGGCGTCGTAGACGGAGACGTTGCCAAACCGGGCGAGGTAGTCGCGCAACTCACCGACGGGGATCCGTCCCGGTTGCACCCCTTCCGGTTTGTAGATCAGGATCTCAAAGCCTGCCTGATCGATTAGCGGTATTCGACCACCATCGGTAGGCCGGATTGGAATGGGGACGGTCTGTCGGAACGAGGCGGGCTTCTCCGCGTGCTCTGGGTAGCCACTCTTGAACTCGACCACTACAGTAGCCGTGCCTCCGCTACGGCCACTCTCGAGAACGCCCCGTATTCGTGCCCTCCAATTGGAGAAGAGAGCACGGCGGACTTTGTCGAACGCTTCGGTACCGCTCTCTATTGATGGGGCGGCAACTTCAATGCTAAACTCCTCGGCTCTTCTGCTGGCGGTAGTCGCGGGCGGCGCCTTGAAGGGAGATCTGAACGTCCAGACTTCGCGACCCAGTCCCTCAAGCGCATCGGCGTCCCACTTGCTCTTTAGCTTCGTAAGGGTTATCCGTGTGCCGGTTGCGTGGTTGTTGGGGTACTCGGGGACGTCGGATCTTTCCTGCCAAAGAAGCTCGACTTCATTTAGGTTCCTTCCCCTGACGATCGTGCTCCAGTCCACCACGACGTACAAGCATTTCCCGGGTCGGTCGGCTGACGTTGTCTCCAGAATCATCTCGTCGGCCAAAAACTGCACCGACAGGCGTCCAATCCCCTTGGAGCCTGTGAACGCGCGCCCATTGGCAGATACGCGGGCATCCACTTTGTGCGTTGTCCCGAGGCGCATCCAATGGGTGAAAAAAGTTCTCAGACATCCCGATTCCGTCATCGGTGACCACGATGGAGTCGTCACCGAATTCGATCCGGCACGTGGCAGCGTCGGCGTCGTATGAGTTCTTCACGAGTTCTGCCAACGCGATCGGTGCCCGCCCAATGAGTCGTTCGCCGAGTTCCTCAAGCAGTGCAGCGTCTACGGCGAAGGTTTCTCTGTTCACAATGAGAGCCGAAGGGCCGACTTGACTATGTGGTACGAGCGTGTGTAATCACCTTGGCGCCGATGTCTGAAAAGGATTCCATAATTGACGTCGACCCGGCAAGGTCGGTTTTGATGCGGCGAGTCAAGGGCAAGGACTCCGCGCCCGAGATGTCCGTTCGCCGCGTCGCCCACGCTCTCGGCTATCGGTTCAGGCTTCATCGTCGGGACCTACCAGGCACTCCGGACCTCGTCTTCCCGAGACTCCAAAAGGTTATTCTCGTTCATGGCTGCTTTTGGCACCGTCACAGAGGTTGCAGTCGGACCACGACTCCGAAGACGCGCACCGGGTTCTGGGAAGCGAAGTTCACACAGAACATCCGAAGAGACAAGCGAGTGGTCAGAAGACTCCGAGATATTGGCTGGGAGATCCTGATCATCTGGGAATGTCAGACGGCCGATCCTGCGAAGTTGTCGCGTCGACTCGAGAGATTCCTAGGGAAGGGCGCTTGAGGCTTGGGTGTCTCTACCTGCCGCTCTTGAAGGAATCCTGGAAGAGGTCCGTGACACCCGGAGAAAGCTGACGATCTCGCTATGGTTCATCGACTCCTCACACCCTTCTCTAAACCGCTAGCGCAACCGCCGCTTCTTTGCGACCGCGCAGCACGCTCAAACGCTCCCACTCACCCGGTCTCGCTTCGAATCTCCACCAACTCCAACCGTTTACTGAACGTCGTATGACGACCTTCGCGGCACCGGAGGGCGTAGCAAAAACTCTGCCCCGAAAGACGATATTGCCGTCCGGGCGCACGGTGGCTTTGTGGAGCTTCCCCTTGTACTTCATGCGGATCGGTGTACGCGACTTGAAGAGGCCAGCAAGCGCTGGTTCCTTCCCTAGGTCCTTCGAACCTCGGCGAGATCGGGATGGAGAACCAAATAGCGCCGCTAGCTCCTTCTTCTGCGCGTCGCTTATCCGTCGTTTGAAGTACCGCCGCAGGTCCTGGGACTTGGAGAACTTCGTCTTAGACTTGTTCCCCTTCGGCATTGTGATACGAAGAGCTAGTGCCTCCAGCTCCCGCAGGTGGCCCCCCCCTCCGTTAGATACATGCTGAAGTGATCCCAGACTCCAGCGTGCCGGTCTCGCAGGTGGGCCTTCAGGCGGGATCGGAGATTGGACGCCAGGCCCACATAGTAGAGCGTAGATCCGCGGTATAGGGCGTACACGCCATGTTTACCCTTGACGTACTCACGAACCACCTCGGGATGCTGCTCAAGGATTCGCCGCGGAAGGCGCTCAACGTGCTGGACCACCAGGTGGGGGCTCTTCTTGGGCACGCTCACTCCCGGTCAAGCGAAACCTGGTGGCCGCAAGGGCCTAGGTGGAGGGTCGCTCCGAGCGGCCACGGCTCGACTCGACGGGGTAATTCTTCCGGTTCACCTCGATCTTCTCGCTAATGGCCGCGAGCAAGTCGAATCCCACCCTATCACTGAAAAGCAGAAGGGCGATGCCAATGTCCGCGGCCTCAGCCGCGACTCGGCCACGATTGCCGTCCTCGTGAGACCAAGAATCAGCTGCGCTTCCCGTCAACCATCGATACTCCGCGAGTAGCTCGCCCGCCTCGGAGGCTATCGCCATGGCCAGGTTCTTCGGGTCGTGGAACTGCTCCCAGTCGCGCTCGGCTGCAAAGGCGCGGAGTTCTCCCAGTACGCCCTCGAGAGTTGCCATACGCTTCATATCCCTCGCAGAGCCTTCATTCTTTGAATCAGCGGAAGATCGCCTTCCGTCAGTCGACTGAGCCAAAGCTCACCTCTGAAGTTGTCATCCTGGGAAAGGCCGACCCGCCGGTCAAATAGCGCGTAGTAGTCGCCATTCGTGATCACAACGTACCGGGCGCCCACCTCGAATGCGTAACCGAAGGCCTGACAAAGGACCTGCTTGTTCTCTCGCGTCAACCCCCAGCCCCTCTTGACCTCGACGACAGCGACTATACCTCCCTCCCGCTCGAGGGTGATGTCAACTCGTCCCTGTCGGTGCTTGATCTCGTCAAATGGCCGATATCCCAGAAGCTGGAAGAACTTCTCGACCAGGGATTCGTGCGCACGCTCTTTGTGCTCGGGATCTTGGACTAATCACTGCACGTCGGCCAGCAAGGGTAGCAACCACGCCGGGCGTAGTGCAGGCACCGTGTCCTCACGCACGTCTGAACGCCTCGGCCTTGGCCGATCCCGCACAGCTCGGCGTTTCAGGACCGGCTCCGTCTGCCCGGAAACGTACTTCAAGAAGTCGTCAATCGACCCATGCTCCCGGTGTAGTCTCCTCATCGCCTCGGTTCTCACACGTCTAGCGCCAGACAAGTTGTCGTTTACCGAGTATCCGATCTCGGTGAGAAGTCGCGTCTTGTCGAACTCGACGTCGGTCACGTCGCGAAGGAAATAGATCAGTTCCCAGGGTTTCCCTGGCACGTAGGGCCACGGCAGCCGTTGGCCCAAGGCGCGCGATTCCACTTTGTAGGCCACCTGTCCTCGGTATTTGAACCGTCCGGTTCCCGTGATTGCAACCAGGACCTCGTCACCATCTTTCATGCTGTCGAAAACTGCCCGCATATTCCTGCTCACAGCCCAACAACGGGCGTAATCCTGATCTCCAACGCGCGCGCTCAACTCGGCAACCTGTCGCTCGGACAGCGTCTCCTCAATCACGCGGAACGAAACGCCGGGAGTGAGCGTCCGTGCATTCTCTTGGGATCCGGGGATGAGGAAAAGGTTCCTCAAGTCCTCCGCCGATCATTATGAGATGTTCTGCCATCCATAATGGTCCCGCTACACGACCTCCACCAGGGCATTCCTGGGACACGAACCCACGTTCTCGGGACAAGACCGACCGGTCGAATCCCTAGTGCAATCGCCGTCTTTTGCTCCTCGAATGCTGGAGAGAGACCGACGCGGTCCCGTGCACCGTTGTCTGCGAGTTGGCTGTGCGCTATCCCCCTTGATGTCCACAGATTGTCCACGGGTAGCGCCAGATGGACACTCAGGCGGACGTCGAGGCAGACAAGGCGCTCCGACCCTCGTAACCCGCGTCGGGATACGCCCCGGAGCGTAGCACGGCGGGTCACCAGCCACGCCGGGTGCTTCTAGAGCAGCATTCCATCGGAAACTCCATAGAACATTCCATTGACACTCCATTGAACACTCCAGGGACAGTCCGGAGTAACTCAGGGGAAAACTCAGAAGAAAACTCAGGGCGTAACTCAAGGGAGGGGATCGCCGAGGACGGCACCGTCCGCCTCGTATCCACAAGCCGTCTGTCCCGGCCGAGGGGTGCCACTTGACCTGAAGGCTTATCGCTGTTAGCGTCGCCATAACATGGGACGAGCCCGCCCCGACTTGATCAGGTGCTTTTGGGACAACCCGCCCGGTCCGGCGCAGGGGCTCACGCTCGTCAAGCAAGCGCGCGGGCGGGAGTACGAAACCCGAGTAGGGCCGCGCGGCTCGCTCACGCAGATCGAAACGGCGGCCGCGCTGGGAGTGAGCGTCATGACGGTCAACCGCTACGTTCGCTCGGGCATTCTCAGGAGCCACACGGAGGACGGAGTGTCGGTGATTCGGCTGAGCGAGATCAAGCGCTTTCTCGAGGCCAGGCGGCGAGGCGGGTAGCGTGTCTCTCCGACCCGTTGTCACCGGCTCAACTCCCCAAGCCGCGCCAAATCGCGCGGCTTCGGCCTTTGGGCATGGTAGCGCAAGAGCCCTCGACTGCACGCTCAAAGACATACGGGCCGAAGCCGAGAGGCAGCGAGAGGCGTTCGGCAACGAGCCCGCCGCCCGCACGCTCGAGTGGGCCGCCGACCAAGTCGAGTCCGCCGTTCAACGTGACGGAAGCGAAGTGTTGACGCTCGCTGAGGCCTCCGTCCGATCGGGATACTCCGAGGAGCACCTCGCCCGGATGGTCCGCACGGGGCGAATCCCCGACCTCCGCCCGGAAGGCTCGAGGGCCAGGATCCGGATTCGCGTGGCCGACCTCCCGATCAAGCCCGATCACGGCCATATTCCCGATGCGGACGCACACGAGCTCGCCAGCCGCCTCTTCGGAGGCAAGGAGGGCCGGAATGGCCACCCCTGAACGCTGGTCGAGAACCGTGGGCGCCCGACGTGGGCCGCGGGCCAAGATATACGAGCGCACCCCGGGCGGCGTGCTGTACATCGCCGTCCAGGGGCCCGGCACGAAGGAATCCCGGAGCAGCCTCGGACACCGGGACCGGGTGAAGGCGATGCGCGAGGCGGAAGCGGTGCTCAAACTCTTGAAGAAAGAGAAGGCGCCGTCACTCCGCCGTACCGGAGCGCTCACGTTGGGCGATCTGTTCAGGCGGTACGTCACCGATGGCAAGTATCTGCCTGACGGCTCTTTGAAAACCGAACCGTACCTGAAGCACTGTGCCAAGACCGGCCGGAACCTCGCCGCTTTCTTCGGCGAGGATCTCGAGATCAGCCGGCTCACGCCCGACCGGGTCGCCAAGTACGTGAGGGCTCGGCGGGTGGGCGACATCACCGGACGCGCCGTAGGCACCAACTGCATCAAGCAGGAGCTTAGGATCTTGAAGGCAGCGCTCAACTGGGCGTGCGGGGTCCACGTGCGGGGAAAGCTCCTCCTGGAGCGAAACCCGCTCGAGAAGCTCAAGGTGCCGCAGGAGAACGATCCCAAGCGGCCGATGATCGAAGCCAAAACGGTGGACGCGTTGCTGCGCATCGCTCCGTCGGTCCATCCGTTCCTGCCAGCTTTGATCACGCTGGCCAGCACGACCGGCCGGCGCCTGAGCAGCATCCTCGGGCTCAGGTGGGACGACTTCGACTTCGGAGCGGAAGCACCTCCCGCCGAAGGACGTAGCGGCGGCCGGAGGCTGGAGCGACATCAACACGCTACTCGATGTCTACCAACAGGTTGATGAAGAGACGCTTCGCGAGGTGGTCGACTACGAGAAGCCGCGCCGGCACGCCAAGTGGAAAGGCGGTGTGCGCAAAAGTGTGCGGAAATCGCTGCTCAAGTGAGCGAAATCGACTCCTGACGCACAAACGCGACCGTGGTTAACTCCCAGTCGCGCTTGCAGTTGCCCCTCCTGGGCTCGAACCAGGACTCTCCTGATCCAGAGTCAGGCGTGTTGCCAGTTACACCAAGGGGCAGAAGGGCAGTGGAGCTGAGGGGGCTCGAACCCCTGACCTCCTGGGTGCGATCCAGGCGCTCTCCCAGCTGAGCTACAGCCCCCCATTCGAGGGTTGGAAACGTAGGTACGGCCGGAGCTTCGGGCAAGAGTGGGCGACCTCTTACGGCATCCCTAACCCCTGGTGGTGTGGAGGATGGGCGGGCCCTGCCTCCTGGAAAGTGTAGGTGCGGTGCGGCCTACCCCGCCCGCGCCGCCTCCCAACCCAGAATCGCGCGCTTTCGCTCCGGCCCCCAGTGATAACCACCGAAGCTGCCGGATTCGCGGAGCACCCGGTGACAGGGAATGAGATACGCGATCGGGTTCCGGCCGACTGCAGTCCCCACCGCCCGGGCTGCCGTGGGGCGGTCGATTGCCTCGGCGATTGCGCCGTACGAGGTGGCGGCGCCCTCCGGGATCTGAAGCAGCGCCTGCCACACCTGCAGCTGGAAGTTCGTGCCCTTCAAGAACAACGTGATCGGCTTGGCGCTTCCCTCCGCCTCGCCGAACAAGCGGCTCGCGAGGTCGGCGATACCGCGATCGTCCTCCTCGAATTGCGCGCGGGGCCAATCACGCTCGAGACGCTGGAGCGGTGCCCGCCGGTCGCCGTCCACCACGAACTCGAGCCCGCACACACCGCGGTCGGTCGTTGCAATCATGCATTCGCCAAACGGGCTCGGCGCAAAGCCGTGCCGTATGACCAGATCCCGGCCCAGTTCCTTGTACTCACCCGGCGTCACCGCCTCGACGTTGACGAAGAGATCGTGCAACCGCCCTGGGCCCGACAGCCCGGCCTCGTACGCCGTCGCGAGGACCGAGAGCCCACGCCGCAACGCCTGCTTGGCGTGCGTGACGGTGAGAAACTGGAGAAAACGCTTCGGGCTCAGGAGTAAGGCGGCCGCCTTACTCCTTACTCGGTTGTGCGGAGCGGGGCGGGGCCTCCTCACTGTAAGGCACCTCGATCGTCATCCCGTCCCGTGCGACGACGGTCTCCGGGAAGATCTCCTTTGCTTCCTCTAGCAACGTCGCCGAGTTCGCGGAGTACCGGGCGCTCAGGTGCGTGAGCGCGAGTTGCTTGACGCCGGCGGCGAGCGCGACCTGCGCGGCCTCCCCCGCCGTGGAATGCCCGGTCTCCTTGGCGCGCTCCTTTTCCTCGCTGCCGAACGTGGCTTCGTGCACCAACAGGTCGGCGCCTGAGGCAGCTTCCACGACACTCTCACTCGGCCTGGTGTCACCCGACAACACCACCACGCGCCCCGGCCGCGGCGCACCGACCAGCTCCGCGGGCTCTACGGTGCGGCCGGCGTCCAGCGTCACCGCTTCGCCCTTGTGGATCTTGCCCCAGAGCGGGCCCTCGGGAATGCCCAGCGCGCGCGCCTTGTCAGGATCGAAACGGCCGAGCCGCTCGTGCTCCCGCAACACGTACCCCACCGCACTCCGCCCGTGCTCGACCGGCACCACCTCGAGATCGTACTCCCCGCGATCGAGCACCTGCCCCGGCTTCAGCTCCGTCAGCTCGACCTCGAACCCCGCGCGCTCGACACCCAGCTCTAACGCGTCCTTCAGGATGTCCCTAGCATCCTTCGGCCCGTAGAAACGCATGGGATCGGTCCGCCCCTGCAACGCCAACGTGCGCACGAGGCCCACGACGCCCAACAGGTGATCCGCGTGAAAGTGCGTGAAGAAGATCTCCGACAACCCGAAGCCCACGCCGTACCGCATCATCTGCCGCTGCGTGCCCTCACCACAGTCGAACATCAACGTCTCGCCCTCCCGCGCGATGGTGATGCACGAGACGCTGCGCTCCACCGTCGGGCGGGCGGCGGAAGTACCGAGGAAGGTCAGCGAAAGCATGAAGCAAAGTAAGGAGTCCCAACCGCGCCACCACCCCACCCAGCGAGGAGTCCCACCACTCCCTCCCCCACCGAGTAAGGAGTGAGGAGTCTTGGCTATTCCTCGGGTGTATGCCGAGGTCTCCGGATAAGGCCGAGCAAAAGTCTTCGCGTTTCGATAGCGGTGGAGAGTACTGGCTCCGTGACTTCGCCGGGCATGAGATTCGCCTTCCTAGCAAGCTCTAGGAGCTCTACCGTCTCGACCACCGAGCCGTAGGCGATGGTCAGGTGGTTCCGAAAGCGACGCGTGCCCTTCAGCGCATGGCCCTCCGCAATGTTCAACTGCACGGAAAGGGAGGCGCGCTGAAGCTGGTGGAACACGGCGGCCCCATGCGGCTTCCAGTGCCGTCGGCTCGCATCGATGATCGCCAGCACCACCGCGTGCGACCGACGCCAGGCGAGAAGGCTCTTTTGGTCCCGCATGAAGAGCAGGATGAGAAGACGAAGTCAGATAAGTGGCATCGAAAGCGATGGGTGTAGCGACAAAGTGATGCGGAACTCAGGAATGTGGGTCCCCGCCCCCCATCTATCGGCGGGTGGGGTAGGGCCTCCTCACTCCTTACTCGGTGGAGTGGGGAGTGGTGGGGACCCCCCGGCTGTCAGAAAACCTTTACGTTGAAGTACCTCCCAGGCCTCTCGCGCATATCGTCCAGCAGATCCTTCAAGGATTGCGACAACTCATGCAAGTCGCCGTACACCGTGGTGTCATTGACCAGGCGGCCCAGGGTGCCCTCGTTGCTGTCGATCTTGGCCATGATGTTGCCGAGTGCTGCGGTGGCGTGGGCGAGACCGACGGTCATCTCGTTGACGTTGGTGGTGAGCTCGTCGAGCTGGTTGACCGATTTGCCGATCGCCGGGTTGGCGAGCACGCTGTCGAGCCGGTTCGATGCGCGCTCCAAGGACTGGAGCGCGCTTCTCGCCTGGCGCACCGTCGGCCCTTCGCCCACGTCACGGAGCGTGGTGAGCGCCTCTTGAGCGGCGGCGAGGGTTGCGTGCACCTCGTCGGCCATCCTCGGGCCGAGCAGCGACTGCAAGCCCTCGAGAACCTCGCCGGCGCGGGCGGTGAGGTCGGTCGCGCCTTCGGTGAGCGCGACCTCGCGGGACCCGGTGATCACGGCGTTGTCGTCGAGGAGGTCTGGCGAGTTGCCAGGTGCGTAATCGACGAACTTGGCGCCGAAGAGGTCGAGCGAGGCGACGCCGGCCCGCGCGTCCGCATGGGGCCTCACGGAGCGTTCGACTGTGAGATACACCATCACGCGGCCCACGTCCTCGAGCACGACGTTCCCCACTCGGCCCACCCTGACGCCCGAGATCTGCACCGGGTCGCCCGCACGCAATCCCTTGACCGTCGAGAACCGCACCGGAACCTCGACCAGGTTCCGGCGGTCGAACTGCCGCCCCGAGAGCCAAAAGAGCCCAAAGGCGAACAGCGCGATGCCGACGATGACAAAGATGCCGACGCTTATTTCCTGCTTATAGTGTAGATCCATATCGGTAATGCTTGAGTTGGGCCAGGGTGATGTCCATGTCCCGCTCGAGGAACCGCCGTACCGCCCGGTCCTCGCTCGTCACGAGCTGCTCCGCGCTGCCCTCGGCGCGAATCTTTCCCTCCACCAGGAGCGCGATGCGGTTCGCGATCCGAAACGAGCCCCTGACGTCGTGCGTCACTACTACGCTCGTCACGCCAAGCTCGTCCCTCAACTTCTCGACCAGTGAATCGATGATGTCGGCGTTCACTGGGTCGAGACCCGACGTAGGCTCGTCGTACAAAAGGTACGTCGGTTGCCCCGCGATCGCCCGCGCGATCCCGACACGCTTCTTCATGCCACCCGACAGCTCGGCGGGCAGCTTGGACGCGGTCTCCATCGGAAGGTTCACCAGCCTCAAACATTCGGCTACGCGCTTCTGGCAATACGCAGCGTCTCCGGCCATCGCGGGATCGGTGATCCCGAGAATGATGTTGTCGGATACCGAGAGCGAGTCGAACAGTGCGCCGTACTGAAACACGTACCCGATCCGGCTCCGCAACTTAGCCAACGCTTTCCGCGCGAGGAACGTGACGTTCAACCCGTCGACGAAGACCTCGCCGCTGTCGGGATTGAGCAGGCCGTTGATGTGCTTCAACAGGACACTCTTGCCGACCCCCGACGCGCCCAGCAGCGCGACGGTCTCCCCCTGCTGGACCGTGAAATCCACCCCGTCGAGGACGATGAGGTCCCCGAACCGCTTGTAGACGTCCTTGAGCTCGATCACGGGTGCCGAACGCTAGTCAAGCACTGAACTCCTTCACTGAAGCAGAACGTTGGTGAGAGCTGAGCAATCACTTGAGCAGAACGTTGGTCAAGAGTGCATCGAGAAAGAGGATCAAGACCGACGCGCTGACGACCGCGCCGGTGGTCGCGCGGCCCACACCCTCTGCCCCCTGCTGCGTGTTCATCCCCATGTAACAGGGGATGAGCGTGATGGCCAGCCCGAAACAGAGGGACTTGATCATCGAATAGTACATGTCGAACGGCTTGAAGAAGTATCGCGCGCCGTAGATGAAGTCGGCGTTCGTGATCTCGAACGAGGTGCGCGCCGCCGCCCAACCGGAGATGATGCCGACGAGGTCGGCGATCAACACGAGCGCCGGCAACATGAGCGTGCCGGCGATGACCCGCGGAATGATCAGGTGCGTGACCGGCGACCGCCCGAGGCTCTCGAGCGCGTCGATCTGCTCGGTGACCCGCATCGTCCCCAGCTCGGCGGCGAACCGGGCGCCCACCCGCCCCGCCAGCAGCAGCGCGGTCAGCACCGGACCCAGCTCTAGGACGATCGACTCGACGATCACGCTGCCCACGATGTAAATCGGGATGTTGCCCGTAAATTGATAGCTGGTCTGCAGCGCGATCACGGCCCCCGCGAACCCCGCCGTCAACAGCACGATGAACAGCGACCCGTAGGCAATGCCCTGCGCCTGCTCGAACGCCCGCGGCACCCAGATCCGCCACTCCGCGAGCCCCCGGATCATCTCGATGATGAGATAGGAAATCCGGCCCATGTGGCTCGCCGACGTGAGCGTGATCTTCCCCGCCAACCGGCGGACATCCAGCGTCGTGTCGTGACGCTTGTACGCCGCCGTCAGGCGCCATTCGTCGGAGGAGCGGGTGGGGTCGGCCATGAAAGAGGTGCCAGGTTCCAGGTGTCAGGTGGCAGGTGGCAGGTGGCAGCTAGGTACCGGGTCTCAGGTGCCAGGAGGCTTCGTCGCTTGCAGGGCGCATGGAAGTTAGCATTGGGTACCCCTGAAACCTGACACCCGGCACCTGCATCTTACATCTTGCCCTGATGCCACTCCTCAGTCCACCCCCCAACTCCCTCCCCTTCAAGCGCCGGCTGCTCAACTGGTATCGGAAGTCCGCGAGGAGCCTTCCGTGGCGGGAGACGCGGGACCCATACCGTATCGTGGTGTCGGAATTCATGCTGCAGCAGACGCAGGTGTCGCGGGTGGCGGAGTACTACACGCGATTCCTGAAGCGCTATCCCACCGTGGCCGACCTGGCCCGCGCCAAGCCCGCGGCGGTGCGGGAGTCGTGGGAGGGACTCGGCTACTACCGCCGAGCGGAGAACTTGCACCGGCTCGCCCGGACGGTCGTGAACGATTTGAGCGGTGAGATCCCCAGCGATCCGGCCGTGCTCGAGTTGCTGCCCGGTGTCGGCCGGTATACCGCCGGGGCGGTCGCGAGCTTCGCCTACGAGCGCCCGGTCCCGGCGGTCGACACGAACGTGGCCCGGGTGCTCCGCCGCGCGTTCCGGCCCCGCCTACCCAAGGGAGCCAAGGGAATACACGCGCTCTGGGACATCGCGCGCCGCATCGTACCCAAACGTGGCCGCACCGCATGGGCGTTCAATCAGGCGCTGATGGACCTGGGGGCGAGGGTGTGCAAGCCACGCGGGCCGAAATGCGGGGAGTGCCCGGTGAGGCCCGCATGCAAAACGGGGAGAAAATGGGAAGAGCTCAACCCATAACCCCTAACCCCTGGGGAGAGTGGGGTCGGGGGGACGCTACATAACCGTCGCTCCCAACAGCGCAATCAGAAGCAGCACTCCCGCAATCGACGACACGATGGCCTGGCGTTTTCTCAGGCGCTCGAGGATCTCGGGGTTCTGGCCTTCTTCCAGCAGCGGCGAGAGGCCGGCTTGCTTGACCGCCGTTGGGAGCCCGACGAGCAGTGCGAGCATCGCAGCGATGATTCCCGAGAGCTGCATGACCGCGATGCCGGACTGGCCGAGTCGCTCGCCCAGACCCATCTGCACCAGCTGACCGCTCAATACCAATCCCGACACGACCGTGAGTATCGCGCCAGTGCCGATGACCATACCGTGGATCTTGGCCAGCAGGCGATAGGCAACCGCGCGCGCCGCGGGCGGTTCCGGACGTGCGGAGAAGGCCAAGACCATCGCCGCCACGGCCCCACCCAGCCAGAGGCTGATTCCGAGAAAGTGTACGAAGCGGATGAGCATGTTACCTCGATGTCAGTAGGGGATCGGGCTCAATAGTAGCGGGCAACCCACCCATCCGTGGGTAGGGGCGGCGTCAACCACTCACCACTCACTACTCACACTCACTGCTCACTACTCACTACTCACTACTCACTACTCACCGCGGAGGTGATCTTCTGCCGTCCCGCATATCCACCCTCGATCTCGTGCCAGTGCTCGACGGCTGGCTCGCCGAGCTTCCAGCAGAGGAAGATGTCGCGGTCTTCGTGGCGGCTGTAGAAATCGACGAGGCCATCCTCGAAGCCTTTGAGCACGCAGCCGATCTGTGACAGCTCCCCGAGGTAATCGTTGATGCGGTGAGCGCTCCGGTCCACCTCCGTTCGCAGACGCTCCTGCTGGGGCGTTTCGGTCTTGAGCGAGGTGGAGCCGGCGGCGACCAGCTCGTACGCGCGCACACAGTCGCGCCACTCCGCGAACTCGTCCACGATGTCGGTAACCACCCGGCGGACGAGGGGAAGCGAGCGGTTTGCCTGCTCGAGCGTGAAGTACTTGGCTTCCATCTCGGGGTTCATGCTCATGGGTCGTGGAGTGGCCGCGAGCCGCTAGCGGCCCTCTTTCCACGCGTTGAGCGCACGGTACGCCGCACGATACCCTTCCTCCAAATAGACGGTCATGTTGCCGACGGCGAACGTGGCACCGGGCTGGACGGCGGGCTCGACCAGCACGAGAGGAATACCCTTTCCCCGCCACCGCGCCACCGTTTCGCCGATCTGATTGGCCATCAGAATCCGCGTGGTCATGTTGTGCGCCTGCAGCATTCCGGGCAAGGGCTTGCCGCCGCCCTCGGGCTCGGCGAGTGTAGGGCCGACGTTCACCGCGAACACGACATCGGGATCGAATCCCGCCGCGATATCGAGCGGCAGCACCGCGCGCAGCCCTCCATCCACGTAATCCCGGGCGCCAATCGCCACGGGCGGGTAGAACACCGGCAGCGCGCACGTTGCGACGAGCGCCTCGATGAGCGGGATGTCAGAGCGTCCGCCGTAGCCGAACAACACCAGCTCGCCGCTCGCCCTGTCCACGGCGGTGACCGTGAGCGGCGTCTCCAGCTCGTCGAACCGTCGCGCGGGCACCAGGGTCGAGATCGCGTTTCGGAGTGGCGTGTTCTTGAGCAGCCGGTGGGCGAACGGACCGAGCAGCGCTGCGGGTGACAGCGCCGCTACGTCCCGGCGCTTGACGTTCGACAGGCGAACGAGCGCCTCGTCGTAGGTCAACCCGCTCGCGAAGATGGCCCCGATCACCGCGCCCATCGACGTGCCCACGAAGTGACTCGGCGAGAGGTCCCACTCGCTCAGCGCCTTCAAAGCCCCGACGTGGGCGGCGCTCTTCGCCCCGCCCCCGCTCAGCACGCACACGACCCGGGAGTAGCGCACGCTCAAGTTCCGGCGGCCCGCTCCTTCAGGTGCCGCTTCCTGCGCTCGGCGCCGGCAGCGTTCCGCCGCCGCTCGACGTCGGTCTCCGGCACCACCGGCGCGACCGGCCGCGGCCGGCCCTTCTCGTCGATCGCGACGAAGGTGGCGTAACAGCTGTTCGTGTGACGCCGCTCACCGGTGATGAGGTTCTCCGCCTGAATCCTCACCCCGATCTCCATCGACGTCCGCCCAGTGAAGTTGACGCTCGCGTGCGCGGTCACCAGCTCGCCCACGTAAATCGGCTCGTGAAAGTCCACGCGGTCGACCGACACCGTCACCACGTGCCCGCGCGCGTGCCGGATCGCCGCCACCGCCGCGACCCGGTCGACCAGCGACAGGATTACACCGCCGAACACGTTGCCCAACACGTTTGCCATATGCGGCATCATCAGCTCCGACATGATGGCGGCGGATTCGCGAACGGGGCGTGGGGTGAGGGACATGGGATGTGTCAGGTGTCAGGCGTCAGGTGTCAGGTGTCAGGTGTCAGGGTTGCGGCGAAGATAGCGAGTTCAAGTGAGGAGGCCACCCCGTTCCACCCCGCCCCGGAGTAAGGAGTAACGAGGCCGCTCCACCTAACCCCCGGATCACGGCGAGGCGTACCCTCCTCACTCCTCACTCGGCTGGGCAGGGGGGCGTGCGGGGCCTCCTCACCCCGGGTGCGCAATGGCGATCCACGGGGTAGGTAAAGCATCAGTAGTCCACCGGGCGGAGGTAGTACTCCCCAATGGCCGTCCTGCTCACCATCGCCACGGTTGGGAGGCGCCGCTTCCAGTGCGTGGAGGAGAGCCGACCGCGGACGACGTCTACCTCTTCTTCGGTGAATCCGCGCTCGACGATGCGCTCGGTGCGCCAGCCCTCGAGCAGGTCGTGCAAGATGAAATCGGCCTTGGCGTAGGAGATCCCGAGGTCGCCTTCGTCGGTCTGTCCCTGGACGAGATCGGCGGTGGCGGGCTTCGAGACGATCTCGTCGGGGACGCCGAGGTACCTAGCCAGCTCCCACACCTGCGTCTTGAAGAGATCGCCGAGTGGATTGACCGGCGGCGAGTCGTCCGCGTGCCAGGTGAAGTAGCCGAGCAGGCGCTCGGTCTTGTTGCCGGTGCCGAGCGGGAGCGCGCCGAGCCCGGCCGAGAGATCGAACAGGGCGACCATGCGCGTCCGAGCCATGACGTTCCCTCGACGCCGGGGATCGCCTTTCTCTCCCAATGCCGAAAAGTATCCATCGACCGGTTTGGAGATGTCGACGGTTCTGAGCTCGATGCCGAGCTTTTGCACCACCAACTCGCCATGCTCTAGGCTCTCGGCGCTCGAGGTCCGATACGGGAGCCTCAAGCCGATCACGTTCTCCCTGCCAAGGGCCCTCGCCGCGAGGAACGCAGTGACCGAGCTGTCCACTCCGCCAGAGAGGGCGACGATTCCCCGCTCGAATCCCCTGCGGCGCACGACCTCGTCCTTCAGGAACTCGGTCAGCCACCGCGCGACCAACTCGGGATCGATGGCCAGCGGATCGAGCGGAGTCGTAGTGGTCACCACCGGCAGCGACGCCGCGCCGGCCGGTTTGGTCTTCGTCCCGGTGCCGCCCGCGTCGCCGAACTCGGGCACCGCGTCACCGGAGCGGGCCTGGCTCAGCAGGTTGGGGAGCTTGGCCTCGAGATCGGCCAGTAGCGGCAACGCCGCGCGCGCCCGCGTGAGGTCGTCCATGTCGAGGCTAGCGGTGACCAGCGCCTCGTCGAACGACGGACCGCGCGTCATCACGTGGCCACTCGGCCCGATGACGAACGAGCTGCCCTGGAATCCCTTCCCACCCTCGAAGCCGACCAGCTGGGACAACGCCACGTAGAGCCCGTGCTCCTCGGCGATCCGCACCAGCAACCGCTCCCACAGGTGGACGCTGCCGGCGCGCGGCTCGTCGTCGCAGTCCTCCTGGTGCGCACCCCTTCTCGCCGCCGGCGCGACCCCGCGCGCCGGCGACGCGCTCGGCACGATCAGCACTTGCGCGCCCCGGAGTGCGGCGAGTGTGGGAACGATCGAATGCCAGGCGTCTTCGCAGATGACCATCGCCGCTCGGCCCCACGCGGTATCGAACGCCTGAACCGCGTGCCCCGCGTCCACGAACCGCTCCTCATCGAAAACGCCGTATGTCGGAAGGAAGATCTTGCGGTGCACGTGCCGGATGCCCGGCTGTGATCCGCCCAGCGAGGCATAGAGCGCGGCGTTGTAGTAGCGGTTCTTCAGCTCCTCGTAGAAGCCGATGGTCACGTCCATCGGCGGCGCCTTCTCCGCAGCGTGCTGTGCCTGCAGATCGCGGAACAGCGTTCCGGCCGTCACCGCAACCTCCCGCACCCCGCCCTCCACGAAATACCCGGACATCGCGGTCTCGGGGAACACCACCAGGTCGGGCGGCTCATCCATGTCCGCCACCTGCGCCAACACGCCTCCCACCCGACGCAGGTTCTCCGCGTAGTCACCCTTCCGGGGGCGGATCTGGGCCAGGGCCAAGTGGAGCATTACGAAAAGATAGCATGCCCACAGTGAGGGGGGGCCGCCCGGCCCCGCCTATCGAGTGAGGAGCGAGGAGTCCACTCCCCTCACTCCCAACCTGCATCGGGCCTGGTTGGCACTCCTCAATCGGCGGAGTGGGGAGGGGCGGGGCCTCCTCACGGGAGGGGCAGAGCGTGGGCGGGGGCAAACAGCGCCCGCCCGTGCTCCTCCCTCCCGTACTCCCCGATCATCTCCTGCACTTCATCGGACAACAGAAAGGCGTGGAGGCGCTGGGCGCCGCCGTGGTTCACCCAGGAATAGCCTTTCGGGTTGGTCAAGATGACGTGATACGGATTGTGTAGTAGCGAGTCACCCTCGGCGAGCGGGATGAGGTCGAGGGGCGCCGCATGTCTCAGGAACGTGCCGAGGTCGGACAGGGTGTAGGCCCGAAGCTCGTTGGCGATCTGGAGCGTCGCGCTCATGCCCTGCCCCGACTCCAGATGCCAGGCGGGGTCGGGTGCCGCCGTCGAGCGACCCCAGAGGGTGTCTTCCTTGACGTGCGTCCCCGAACGGTCGCCGCGGGATACGAAGGTCCCTCCGGCCATCGCTATCCCCGCGAGCGCTTGCGGAGCGTCCGTTAGGCCCCGCACACCCGCCGGATCGTCGGGCGGGCCGACGATGATGAATTCGTTCCTCATTAAAGGGCGGCGCTCGAGACCGAACCCCTCGGTGACGAAGCGCTCTTCGCCGGCGGGATCGTGCAGGATGAGAATGTCGGCCTCGCCGCGGCGGCCCAGCTCCATCGCCTGTCCGCTACCGACGGCGACGACCTTCACCGTGTAGCCCGATTCCCCCTGAAAGTGTGGCAACAGGTAGTCGAGTAGCCCGGCATCCCGTACCGAGGTCGTGGTGGCGAGAATGATCTGGTCATTTGACACCTGCGCCGCCGCTGGGCGGGGCGGCGCGGCGAGAAGAAGCGCGGAGGTGATCCAGAGGCCGCGCGCGCTCAGTTGATTGCCGTGTCCCCTTCGATCGGGACCGGGATCGGCTGGGTGGGCCGGACATCTTCAGCGCCTCCGCCAATGAAGCGCCCCATCGCGGCGGCGGCGAATAACAGGAGCACCACCGCTCCCCACCGCATGATCCTCCGCTTTACGTTGGGCTTGAGCCGCGCCCTGAGCTCGACGTTCTCCTGCCGGAGCGCCGCCTTCTCGGCCGCCTTCTCGACCGAGGCCTGCAGGTGCGGCATGTCGATCGGCTTGGTGAGGAAGTTCTCGGCCCCGAGACGCATGGCCTCGACGGCGGTCTCCACCTCTCCGTATCCCGTGAGCAACAACACCATAGCTTCGGGATAGTCCTGGCGAATCGCCTCGAGTACCTGCATCCCCGACATATCCGGCATATACAGGTCGAGCACCGCTACGTCGGGGCGAATGCGCTTGAAGAGCTCCAGCCCCTCCTGACCGGTCCCTGCCTTGTAGACGTCGTGGCCAAGCCGCTCGAAGTACTCACCTAGAGCGTTGAGCAGCAGCTCATCGTCGTCAACGAACAACACACGGTACCTGGACACGGTCATCCCTCTCTGCGGTCGGGCCTAATTAGAATAATTCCACCTGCTCCTGCAAGGTTTCCGGCTCGACGGGCCTCTGCCCGACCATCCGCTGGAACTCACGCGCCGTGTGGGGACTGTGACCCTGGTAGTGGTTGTTGAAGTAGCCGAACATCGTCTTGACCCGCCCGGCGAGAGCCGCGAGTGCCATCGCCCACATCGACAACTCGCGGGATCGGTCGACCTGAACGGCGGAGTAATCGGTGAAGCGCCGGTTGTGCCCCATCCATCGCACGTAGCCGAAGTCGGCCGTGGGGTCCCGGGCGTGGTCGAGCATTGACCGGCGCCGGATCCACCGCCCGTCGACCAGCGTGAGCGCCACGTTGTGACGCCTCAGCAGGTCGAGGGTGTCGCTGTTCAGCCACTGGGAATGGCGGAACTCGATCGCCCAGCGGAACTGGTCCGATAGTCCTTCGACGAAGCCGCGGAGGTCGCGGCGCGTGTCCGCGTTGGGCTTGAACTCCGGGCTCAGCTGGAGCAGGAGGGGCCCCAACCGGTCGCCCAAGATCTCTGCGCGCCTCAGGAAGCGGGCCAGCACCGGCTCTGCATCGACCAAACGTTGCTCGTGGGTGACCTGTTGCGGGATCTTGAGTGAAAACAAGAAACCCTCGGACACGCGGTCCCTCCACGCGGCCACCACGGGCTCCGCGGGGATCGCGTAGAACGTCGAGTCGATCTCTACTGTATCGAAGGCGCGAGCGTAGATGCCGAGCATGTCCGGCGAACGGGTCCCCACCGGATAGAAGGGGCCCACCCACGCGGGGTAGTTCCAGCCTTGGGTGCCGAGCAGGACGTTCGCGGACAAACCTATCCCCCCGCCGCGTCGCCGCCCCGATGCCAGTACATCCGCATCTCCGAGATCTTGTCATCTGCGGTCTCGCAGAACACCGCTCCCCGAACGTCGATCCACTCGCCGGTGCGGCGCCGGCGAAACGTGCATTTGTACTCGCTGGCGAACCAGGGCCCGGCGACGAAAATCTCGCCGAATCTGAACGAAACCTCTGCCTGTTCCTTGGGGATGTCATTCCAGTACTGTTCTATGGCCGCCCGGCCCTCGAGCGCGTCATCGAATGGCGAGGGATAGAACGCCGCATCGGCCGTGAACGCTTCGCTCATCGCGTCGGCCTTCCCGCGTTCCCAGCCCTCCCCGAACTGCGTGAGGAGCGCCTCGTATTGCTTCCGCCTTCGCTGGGCATCGTCCGACGCCGGCGCGATCAAGTCGTCTCCTCCTGGTGACGGGTCCGCCATGATTCAAGATTAGGGACACGCGGCTGGCCAGGGAAGAGGGAACCGGCACTTTCTGCCTCCACGCTTGCGGCTCGTAACCGTCACGAATGCGCCTAATTATCGACTGCGACCCCGGAATTGATGACCTCGTGGCACTGGCCTTGGCCGCGCGATCGCCTGAGCTCGACATTGTGGCGGTCACGACAACCTACGGCAACGCGCCGCTGTGGCACACCACCCGCAACGCGCGCGATCTGCTGCGGAGGGCGGGACGCAACGACGTCGCCGTTCACGCCGGTCCCGCGCGCCCACTCGTGCGGGAGCCAGCGCCGGCCATCGAAGCCCACGGACCGACCGGTACCGGCTACGCCAGCATCGACGACGACTCGGATAGTCAGTCGATCGCGCCGGACGACCTCGCACTCCTGCGCGCGCTCGACGAGGCAGGCGAACCGGTCACGCTGGTCACCATGGGTCCGCTCACCGCCTTGGCGTACGCGCTCGAGGCGGAGCCACGACTCGTCCGGGAACGGGTACGCCGGCACATCGGGATGTTCGGCAGCTTCGAAGTCCGGGGAAGCGCCAGCCGCTGGGCGGACTACAACGCCTGGAGCGATCCTGAAGCGGCCGCCCTGGTCCTCACGGCATCACTACCGAGCGAGATGGTGCCGCTGGAGGTGACACGAACGCTGGTCGTGCGGGCCGCAGCAGTGCAGCGGCTCGAACGGTCAACCGATCCTCTATCGGCGTGGCTCGGCTCGGCACTCCGCTACTACGCGCAGTTCCAGGGGCGGACCCTGGGGATCGATGGCTGCGCCGTCCACGACGTGCTCCCGATCAGCGAGCTCTTGGACCCTGGGCTGCTGTCGTTCGCGGAGGGCCAAGTCGAAGTCGATCTTGACGTAGGAGACGGCCGTGGCCATACAAGGATCGCGCCGACGGGCTCCCACGCGCGGTTCGCAACGGGCGTAGACGCCGGGCGCGCACGGCGCCTACTCGCGCGAGTCTTCGGCGGGGGGGGCTAGGCGGGAAGTCACCGGTCGGGAGGCACGCATGACAGATGGACAGGTACAAGTCGCAGTGGTGGGAACGGGCCAGATCGGGCGAGGCTGGGCGGCGCTCTGCGTCGCGGCAGGATGGCCGGTGGCGATCTTCGATACCGACGCGCAGGCGCTCGACGCCGCCGCGGTCGAGATCAAAGCGGGCGCCAGGCGGCTGGCGGCCCTCGGCCGCGCCGAGCACGAGCATATCGAAAAGGGATTCGCCAAGCTCCGCGCAGGACGCAGCCTGCTCCAGGCGTGCCAGGATGCGCAGTGGGTGATCGAGTCGATTCCCGAAGACCTGATTCACAAACAGAAGCTCTTCGAGGCGCTGGAATCCGTCGCGCCGCACGCGCGAGCCATCACGAGCTCATCGAGCGGGCTCGACGCCAAGGACCTCGCCGCGCGGTGCCGCCGCCCCGACCGCTGCCTCGTCGCGCACGCCCTGAACCCGCCCGAGCTGATCCCGCTAGTGGAGCTGGTGCCGAGCGAGTACACCGACGGCGCCCTGGTCGAGGTGCTGAAGGGCTGGCTCCGCGCGCTCGGCAGGATCCCCGTCACCATCAAGAAACCGATCCCTGGCCGCGTCGCCGGCAGGATATCGGCCGCGGTCTGGCGCGAGGCGATCGACCTGGTGCTTCAGGGCGTCATCGACGTCGACGATCTCGACCGCGCGGTCTCGCTCGGGCCGGCGCTCAGCTGGGCCGCTGCCGGTCCGCACCTGAGCTACCATCTCGCGGCCGGCGATCGCGGACTCCGCGCCTTCATCCAGCACCTGCTCGCCAGCTTCGAGGCCGCGTGGGGTGACCTGGCGACGTGGACCCAGATCGACCAGGAGCAGCGGCACCGCCTGGTGCACGCCGTGCAGCGGACCTACGAGGGGGAGATATCGAGCAGATCCGGAGCGCCAGGGACCGCCGACTGGCCGCGATTCTCCGAGCAATGGAGGAGGCGAGGATCTCGGGAGCCCTCGCCCAACCGCGAACCCTGCCCGACTCCTCCTCCCCCGGTGAGGAGTAGGGCGGCACACTCCCCTCACTCCCTACCCCCCACCCGCTCGGGTGGGGTCGAGTGGAGCGGCTAGACCACCTCCCGGTCGACCTGCGCGCACCACAGCGACCGCGCTAGCTCGTTGCCGACCACGGTTTCCCTGGGGTGGTGGAGACCGATGAGCTTGACGGTGGTCGGTCCCTGGAACGGCTGGCGGCCGAGCACCTCGAAGGCGACCCCGGGCTTCAAGCCTAGGGAGGCGATGAAGCGAAGGCGTTCGGGGTCCTTGTCGCTCACCATCCTCAGCTCGGCGACGTTCCCAACCGGGATCTCGGTAAGCGCGATGTAGTCCAATTCCTCGATGTCGCCGGCCTGGGTGGGGATTGGGGCGCCGTGAGGATCGTACCGCGGGTGCCCGAGCGCGAGCGCCATCCGCTCGACGAGATCGTCCGAGACGGCGTGCTCCAGGCGTTCGGCTTCGTCGTGCACGTTGTCCCAGTCGTACCCTAGCTTCGACATGAGGTATGACTCGAGAATCCGGTGCCGCCGAACCATGCGGAGCGCCACACGGCGGCCGGTAGCCGTGAGTTGCACCCCGCGGTAGGGCACGTGCTCCAGGAGGCTCGACTCGGACAACCGCTTGAGCATCCCGCTCACCGACGGTGGGGCCACCTCGAGTGCTTCGGCGATGGCGCTGGTCTGCGCCGCGCCCGACGCCGACTCGAGCTCGAAGATGGCCTTGAGATAATCTTCCGTGGAGCGGGACAATCCCTTGGGATGGGCCGCGGCCGCCATAGTGCCATCCCCTCACATGAGGTGAGCCGTAGATTGAATTTCTGTGAGCCTAAGCTATGGTTTTCTTTTCAGAAGTGCAAGTCGTATCAGCGCTTACCCCACCACGTCACGAACGGTGTGATGATGCGGTGGGTCAGGCCCCAGATCACGTGATCCCCAACCACGAACGCCTGCACGGGGTGGTACGCGCCTTGCGAAGCTCTATGTCGACCGTCGTAGCCGATTGCTGGAGTTCCGAGAGTGGAACCCAGACGTGCAGGGCGACTTCGGCGCTCGGGGAAACTTCGGGCCGGTCGCGGAGTCCAAAAACGTAGGGCCGGATGACGACCGGGGGCAGCACGGGAGTGTTTGGTGCCAGCTCGTCGAGCTCGCCAAGCAGATCCGGCGGAGCAAGGTCGATACCGGTCTCCTCCAGGGTCTCGCGCGCCGCGGTCGCCAAGAGGTCGTCGTCGACAGGGTCCCGGCGGCCACCTGGCAAGGCCATCTGGCCGGACCAGGGATCGCCCTCGACTTCAGCGCGCTTGATGAAGAGCGCCTCGAGGTCGCCGTCGGAGGTCGGCAACAGGATGAGCGCGACAGCCGCCTCAACGACACGAGCCCCGGTCACGCGCTCCGGCTCTCCCCGGCCCAGCTTGGTCCGAATGGCTTCGAAGTGAGGGTGATGAATCACGGTGATGAGACGTACCCGGCCCCGACGCGGGTGTTCGATGTGACGCGGGGCTTGCGTGCGAGAGTAACTTGAGTGGTTGGATGATGGGCGGACAGGGAGGTTCACTCGTTCAGGAGGTTGATATTCGGGGCTTTGCTGTCGGACTTGTCGCTCTCGCCGCGCTCGCGGCGGCCGGCCTGTTGTTGACGAAGCGCCGGCCCGCGCTCCAGGTATCTCCGGGCGGTGAGAGCACCGGTTACGTAGACGACCTCTACGCAGCCGGCCTTTAACCCGCGCTCCGGACGGCCCCCCTCGGCCGTCCGGAGCAACCTACCTACGCCAGCAGGTTCCTCGAGAACCAATCCGCAGTCACATCCATAGCCTCATCGAGTTGAGCAGTGCTCCCGGCCCAGGGGTGGCGCGCGCCGAAAGTGTGCCCGCCCCCTTCGATCATCTCGAGCTTTGCTACTCCCTCTTCTGCCGCCGCCGCTAACGCCTCCGCCTCGCTCACCGGAACGGCTTCATCTTCATTCCCGTGGACGATCAGCCAGGGTGCGCGGACCTTCTGAGCTGCTGCTAGGAAGTCGAGCCTTCCGTTGCCGTACCGTTCGAGCTCTTCCAGCACGTCCGTGTACAGCGGTAGGACATCCCCGGTCCTGGCATTCACGATGTCCAGTTTTCCGGAAGCCCGCCACGACTCGATCGTCTCGTTCGGCCACCGAAGCCCCCTGGATACCGCCGCCCAAGTGACCAGCGCGGCCACGGTCTCGTCCGCCGTTGCGCGTAAGAGTGCGACCGCACCTCCTCGGCTATGTCCGAACAGACCGACTTTGGTGGGTGGCACTACACCTCTGATCAAGTCACCGCTGGTGAGTTTGTCGCATACACGTCCGAGATCGTCGATCGCCTTCGTGTAGGTGTCCCGTGCGAACCGTTCCGGCTCGGTGAACGACTCGCCGTCGGGACCGACACCGCTCCCGGAGAAATTGAACGACACCGGGGTCATGCCGGCGCGGGCCAGACGGCCTGCGAGACGGGGAAGGAAGCCCCAGTCCTTGAAGCCCTTGAAGCCCTTGAAGCCGTGACAGATTACGACAGCCGGCCTCCCCTCCCCCCCCTGCGCAGTGCGGACATGGCCCCGCAACGGGCCCCCGTCGGCTCCTCGAATCTCGAACGCCGTTTTGACTGCGGTCGCCATGGGTGTGCTTTACCTCCCTCAGGCCCCGAGGTACATTCCCTCCCTCATGTCAACGACCGCCAGGGACA
The DNA here is from genome assembly GCA_965249575.1 of Gemmatimonadales bacterium. Classification (GTDB taxonomy): domain Bacteria; phylum Gemmatimonadota; class Gemmatimonadetes; order Gemmatimonadales; family GWC2-71-9. Next base: position 1,805,987 of record OZ252244.1, read on the forward strand.
GTGGCCCGCGCGGATCGGTACGCACAGATAACCCACCGTTACAAGCTGTCGGCCGGGCCATTGAGTCCCATCGTGAACACCTCGTCGAGAATTGGGCGAATTGGATCGGGGAGCGAGTCGGAAGCGCCCGGCACATTGACCGGCCAACGTTGGAACGCCAGCTCACCCTCCTGGTCGATCTTCTCGTGGAGCTCACTGCGCCGCTGCGCCGGCAGGCCGCGCAGCTCTGGTTCGATGCGTGCCACCATTACGGCGAGACGGCCGCCGCGCGAGGCCTCGCGGCTGGCGAGGTGGTGGAAGAGATCCAGCACCTGCGAGAGCTGTTGATCCGGGAACTGCTTGAGATCATCGCGGCGCTCCCTGCCCGGCACTCGGTAGCCACCGTGCTGCGGCTGAACCGTCTGGTGGACCGCGCAATCGCGAACGCCGTCGTGGGCTACACCGACGCCCTCGTGGAAACCCTTTTTAGCCAGCGCGGCGTTCCCATTTTCGTATCCGATTCGGCGAATGGCGAGGTCGCCAAACGGCTGAGCCAACTCGAGTCCGACCTGAAACAGCTGCGCGAGAAGCGCCGCTAACTCTCCCGTCAGCCCGCGATTTCTTCCCCGCCGTCCACGTTGATCACGTTGCCGGTGATCCATGCCGTGCCGGAATCGCAGAGCGCGACGACCGCGCGGGCCACGTCCTCCGGCGTCGTGAGCCTGCCGTGCGGATTCCGCTTCGCGCCCTGGGCGAACAGCTCCGCGCTCCCCGGAATCTTTCGCGAGGCCGGCGTCTCGGTCACGCCGCCCCGCAGCGCGTTGACCGTAATGTCGTGGTTGGCGAGCTCGACCGCGAGCTGCCGCGTGTGTGACTCGAGAGCGCACTTGGCAGCCGAGACGGCGCCGTACGATTGGATCACCCTCGTCGAGCCCGACGAAGTCATCGAGAATATCCGCCCCCCCTTACCCATCAACTTCCGGCTCACCAGATCCTGCGCCCAGTAGACCAGCGAGTGCGCCATCACGTCCAGCGTCATCTCGATATTCGCCTTTGTGAGCGCATCGCCGGCGATGTAGGGCTTGAGCGTACCGAAGGCGAGTGAGTGCATGAACACCTCCACATTGCCGCCCGACGCGTCGATCTCCGCAGCCAGCGCGTCGAGTACACCCCCCCGCTTCCCCTCGTCGGCCGCATTCACGTTGAAGTACAGCGCCCGGCGTCCCACGCCCTCGATGTCCCTCTTGATCTCGTCGACGTGCTTGAGACCGGCTTTGCGGTCGAGATGCACGCCGGCGATGTCGTAACCGGCACTGGCCAGCGCCTTGGCACATGCCTCGCCGAAGCCACTCGAGGCGCCGAGAATCAGAGCCCATCGTGGGGTGGTCGCGTTCTGGGACAAGCCAACCTCCGTTTGCGGGGACGGGTAATATAGGAGAATGAAACAACCGGGTGAGCCCAATGGCCGGGTGCTCTTCAGCCTCGTCAGCATCAATCTCTGGGATCTTCCGATCTTCTGGCCACGCCACGACCGCACGCGGCGGCGGCAGCGCATGCTCGAGCAGTTTCCCGATCTGTCGGCCGACCTGCTCCTGTTTCAGGAGGCCTTCGTACAGAGTTTTCGCGAGCGCCTGGCCGCCGCGCTGCCGCGGCTCAACGCCGATCCCTATCTCGAGGCGCGGCGCCGGCACGGACCGATCACGCTGAGCGCCGCCGGCGGGCTGCTGACGTTCTCGCGCTGGGCGTTCGGCTCCTCGGTCTTCACAGCGGCGCGGACGTTCAAGAGCATGCGGATCGACGAGCGCATCGGACGGAAGGGTTGGCTCCGCACCGAGGTTCAGACTCCGGTGGGACCGGTATCGGTCGCGAACGTGCACCTCTACGCAGGTACCAGGCCGACCGATGCGCGGGTGCGGACGACGCAGGTGCGGCAGCTGACCCACGACGCCGAGCGGTGGCCGCCGCTACCCACCATCCTGGCTGGAGACTTCAACATGACGGCTGAACTCGAGCGCCCCGACCGGGGACCCACGGGATTCGACCTGCTCGCCGAGGCTGGGTTCGTTGAGGTTGCAGGGGGATCGAGCGACGGCTTAGTGACCATGGCGCCGAGCGTCAACCGATATGCGCGGTACGCGCCCTGGCACAAGCCCGACCGGCGGCTCACGCAGGTCTTCTATCGCGGGCCCGGTATCGAGCGCGGGCCCGAACCGCCGACCCTCTGTCTGCACCGGCCGGCGGTGTCGGATCACTTCGGCCTCAGGGTCCAGCTCGCGCTGGCCCGTCGACACTGAGAGCGGCCCCCGATGTTCGCCTCCTTCGCAGCCGACGCGCTGGTGCTGCTGCATCTCTGTTTCATCGCTTTTGTCGTGGTGGGCGGGTTCCTCGCATGGCGCTGGAGAGAGCTCGCGTGGGTGCATCTGCCGGCCGCCGCGTGGGGCGCTCTCATCGAGTTCATGGGATGGACTTGTCCCCTCACGCCGCTCGAGAACCACCTCCGCCGCCTCGCGGGAGAGAGTGGATACGGGGGCGGGTTCATCGCCCACTATCTCACCCCGATCATCTATTCGGCGGGCCTCACGTCCTCGATTCAGGTCGCGTTGGGAGTTCTCGTGCTCGCGGTGAACGCGTGGGCCTACTCGGTATATTTCGCCAGGCTGAGACGAGCTGATTAGCGCGCCTTCATCCAGGCTCGCCTTCCGTTCCGTCTTCCGAAGGAACCCTGGAGCATCCGAAGGAGCTGCACGTGGCGTTACCGCTACCCCCCCTCATTCCGCGCGAGGTGCTGTTCGGAAATCCCGAAAGGGCCAGCCCGCTCATTTCTCCCGACGGTTCCAGGATGGCATACCTCGCCCCGGTCGATGGCGTGCTCAACGTGTGGGTCGGCTCGACGGGCGGCGACGATTACCAGCCGATCACTGACGATCGGGACCGTGGGATCCGCGTGTTTTTCTGGGGCCACGACCGGCGGCACCTCCTGTACCTGCAGGACACGGCGGGCGACGAGAACTGGAGCCTGTACGCGGTAGGCCTGGAAACAGAACAGGCGCGCGCCTTGACGCCGTTCGAGGGGGTGCAGGTCCACATCATCGACCACAACAAACACTTCCCGAACGACATGCTGATCGGGATGAATCGTGAGGACCCCAAGCTTCACGACGTGTACGACCTGAACTTCACGAGCGGCGAACCGCGTCTCGCGGCCAAGAACCCAGGCAACGTCGTCGGCTGGGTATCGGATGCACAGCTCAAGGTGCGTGGAGCGCTCGCCGCGCGCGCCGACGGTGGCATGGACCTGCTCGTCAGAAACGACGAAAGCGAAGGCTGGAGACAGCTCGTGGGTTGGGGCCCTGAAGACGCGCTCAACAGCAGGCCGCTAGCGTTTTCGCAAGACGGCAAGCGCCTCTACGTCGAAGATTCCAGAGACGCTAACGCCGGCCGCCTGGTCGAAATCAGTCTTGCGACCGGCGCGACGACGGTGATCGCCGAAGATCCAACCTACGACATCGACAGCGTGATCACCCATCCCGACACGAGAGTGGTCCAAATGGTCTCGTTCACGCGCGCGCGCCGGGAGTGGATCGTGCTCGACGAGGGCATCGCACCCGACGTCGACGCGATCGGCCGGCTCGAGAGGGGCGATTTCGTGATGTACGACCGCACCGACGCCGACGACCGGTGGCTGGTGGGCTTCGAATCCGATACCGGCCCGATGTCGTTTCATGCCTTCGACCGGGAGACACAGACCGGCTTATTCCTTTTCCACACTCGGCCAGCTCTCACGAAGTACGTGCTCAGCCCCATGGAGCCGATCTCGTTCCGCTCGCGGGACGGCCTCACCGTGCACGGATATCTGACGTACCCGCCGGGTCCGGACCGCAAGAACCTCCCACTCGTGCTGAACGTGCACGGCGGTCCGTGGCACCGAGACACATGGGGCTACGACCCCGAGGCGCAGTGGCTCGCCGACAGGGGATACGGGTGCCTGCAGGTCAACTTCCGGGGATCGACCGGCTACGGCAAAGGGTTCCTCAACGCCGGCGACCGGGAGTGGGGCGGGAAGATGCACCACGACCTGGTCGATGCCGTAGAGTGGGCGGTTGAACAGGGCATCGCCGATTCGCGGCGGCTCGCGATCTACGGCGGCTCCTACGGCGGATTCGCGGCCCTGTGCGGAGCGACCATGACTCCGGATCTATTCCGCTGCGCCGTGTCCATCGTAGGGCCCAGCAATCTCATCACGTTCATCAACACGATTCCGCCCTATTGGTCGTCCTATCTGGCGTCGATTTACAAGCGGGTCGGACATCCCGAGGTCGACGCGGAGTTGCTCGAGTCGCGCTCGCCACTCACACATGTCGACCGGATCCAGATTCCGATGTTGATCGCGCAGGGAGCGAACGACCCGCGGGTCAAGCAATCCGAATCAGAGCAGATCGTGGCGGCGATGAAGGAGAAGGGGATCGATCATGAGTACATGCTCTTTCCGGACGAGGGGCATGGATTCGCGAAACCCGAGAACCGCCTCAGGTTTTACGCGGCGGCCGAGAAGTTCCTGGCCAAGCACTTGGGGGGAAGGATGGAAGCGTAGCGCTCAGGCACTCTTCTTCTTCATGTGCTTCACTGACTGGGAGATCAGCTGGCGCAGCGTTTTGAGATCGACGTCCTCTAGCGTCTTGATGTAAAGGCACGATTTACCGGTCGTGAACCTACCCAGCTTTTTGAGCAGTGCTTCGTAGCGTGAGAACCCAGACGTGATGTAGAGCGTCAGGCTTTGCTTGCGGGGAGAGAACCCCGTGAGGAACCAGTCACCCTCTCGTCCACTGTCGTACTTGTAATGCGCGTCCCCAAAACCGACGATGCTCGGACCCCACATCTTCGGTTTCTCCTTCGTAATCTCCTTCATCAGGTCGACGACGACGCGGCTGTCCATCCGTTTCCCCTCATCGCCGATTCCGTCGAGAAATTTCTTCACGCTCGCATTCGTCTTACGCGTCTTCAGCTCGGCCATCTATTGACTCCTCTAACATCAGCTCGCGTTTCCGCCTACCATTCGCACGCTGTAGACCGGGGGCAGGTGCTCCGAGACGCACTGCCAAGTATTGCCCTGGTCGTTGGAAGTCCAGAGCGAGCCCGTCGTCGTCCCAAACGCGAGCGCGTCTCCCGTGTCGTCCACCGCGAGCGCGTGGCGATATGTCAGATCGTAGGCGTGGTGCTGTGGCAGCCCCTTCTCGAGCAGTTCGAACGACCGTCCCCCATCGCGGGTTCGCGTGACGACGACTCGCCCGCCGACCGGTGCTCAGCGCTCAGCCCCGGCACGAACCACGCCGTGTTCGGATCGTGCGGGTGCACGGCCACCGTGAATCCGAAGGTCGACGGCGTTACGTCGTGAATCTCGCTCCACGACACGGCGCCGTCCGTCGAGCGGAACACTCCGTCGTGGTGCTGAACCCAGCAGTGGTCCGGTCGACCCGCGCACTGTACCAGCCGATGCGGGTCCTGAATGTACGGCTCGTACTCGCGGTCGGGCGGCATGTAACTGGCACGCATGCCTTTGGAGCAGGTCCATGAATCGCCAGTATTCTCGCTGACCCAAACCCCGCCACACGACACTCCGACCGCGACACGGGCGGCGTTACGAGGATCCACGCAAATCGAGTGGATGCCCGGCGCATCGAAGCCGCCTCCAAACCACTTCTTTCGCCCCGGTTGGTCCCACAGCGACTGCACCAACGTCCAGGAATCCCCAGCATCGTTCGATCGGAACAGGGCGCCGGGAATCGTCCCGCACCAAAGCTCGCGTCCGTCCGGCGCCCCGCCGAGCTCCAGTGACCAGAGCAGACCGACGGTTCCCGGCACCGGCTTCCCCATACCGTCCAGCTCAGGCTCGGCGTCGGGTGGACGCTCGGGCAGCGCCGGAGCGTTGCATTCCTCCCATGTGTCGCCGCCGTCGGTAGACCGGTGGAGCTTCACACCCCAGTGACCGTGGTCCAGCGTCGCGAACATGCGGCCGTTCCTGGGATCGGCCAGGACCTGCGATACGTTGTCACCGATGAACGCCGTCCGCCCGATTCCCCAGCTCGGCTTGCCTCTCTTCCGATCCAGCTGAAAGAGTCCCTTCCGGGTCGCCACGTACATCCGCTCGCTCATGGGAGCATCCCTGTTATCCGCCGGAGAGTGCTTGCATGACGTAGACTTCCGCGTCTTTCGGCACCGGATCGCTCAAAGTTGCACGATCCCCGATCGCGTTGCCGTTCACGAAGACGACCATATGCTTGCGCAGCACGCCCTGATCGTCCAACACGTAGGCGCGGGCCCGCGGGTTCCCCGCGAACACGGCTTCTAGGACCTCCCGCACCGTCGCGCCCGGCGCATCGGTCGGGGGGCACTGCACGTGTCGTTGAATGTTTTGAGTGAAAGCGACCATTGGCACGGGGTCTTACCTCCAGCGTCGAATGGATATAGCGGGTCGCCATCCAACCCGCCAGTTCGTCGCGGGATGCGCGGTGCTCCCGGCCGGTCGTCGATTCACCCCTACCGGCTCCACCCCCACGCCCTACAGTTTTCCGATCTCGTGGACCAGTTGATTCATTTTGTCTACCGCCGGCCAGGCCGGGGGGATCCAATCGTTTACGACCAGCGGTTGGTGGCCGACCGACCGGATGTGAAGGTGCTCTTGCAGGAGAGCTATGGCGGCCGCGACCTCACCGTAGGGGGTGCGCACATTCTTCCTCGCGGTGCGCCGGTCATTTGGTACGTCTTCCCCGGGCAATGGCACGACGTCGGCGCGTTTCATCTCCACGACGGTACACTCACGGGGTGGTACGCCAATATCTGCACGCCGGTGGAGATCGACGGGAACAACTGGTCGAGCACCGACCTTTTCCTCGACCTCTGGATGCCGGTCGGGAGCCACCCAGTCTGGCTCGATGAGGACGAGTTTCAGTCGGCGGTAGACGCCGGCACAATCTCGGACGAAATGACCGCGCGAGCACTCGAAGAGCGCACGCGCCTCGAGGCCGAGGTGAGGGCGGGGGGGTGGCCGCCGGAGGTGGTGCGAGAGGTGGACCTGAAGACAGTAAGGGGGGCCACCCCGCGCCACCCACCCCCAGAGTAAGGAGTGAGGAGTTCACGCTCCCCACCTCGTCCGCGGCTCCTCGCTTTTTTGCTCTCCCCCGCGTCACTCTGATGCCATACCGATTCCGTCTCTTGCGCAGTGTGCCCTATGCTCGCGGACATATTGCCCACCATTCGACGCGCGCGCGACACATCGTCCCTCTTCACGGAGTTGGGATACCAGGCTGATTCCCTCGAGTTAGACGAGGGCGTGCTCCTCGTGGCACGCTGGAAGGGATTTCGAGTGCTCGCGGTCGATTCGAAGTCCGCTCCCGATGGGGCGAGGTGGCTCGCGAACCGCATGGGTTTGCTCGCTGATCGCGGCCTCGCGGTTTCGGTAGGGCCTTCAGAAGCGATGGCGCTCGCGGCGCCGAGGCTCAGGTCGCGCGGCAGTACCCGGGCGCTCAACGTCGCGCTCGGCAACCCGACGCCGCTGTCCATCCGACTGCTCGAACGCCTGAGGGCGGGCCGCAAGGGCAACGCGTTGTCTCACGCGTTGCGCGTGGCGGAACTGCTGAGCAGCGAAGCAGTGAGCAACCGGTTCTTCACCGCCTTCCGGCTCGCGCTCGAACGAATGGCGGGCTCCGTCGCGCCTGGCCCGGGACGAGACGACGCCAATCGAAAGCTGGTCGTCTTGCTCGCCCTGAGTCGTGTGCTGTTTCTGTACTTCGTGCAGGAAAAGGGATGGCTCGACGGACGGCGAGACTATCTCCGTTCGCTGTTGGACGACGCGCTCGCTCGGCGAAGGCACTTTCACCGCACGGTGCTCCACCCGCTGTTCTTCGGAACGCTGAACCGCGCGGCTGACACGCGCTCCACCGGTCGGCGCCTAGGTCTCATCCCCTATCTCAATGGCGGGCTGTTCGAGCCTCACCCGGTCGAGCGGCGCTTCGGGCCGATCGTTTTTTCGAACGAGCTGTGGCGCGACGCCTTCGATGGTGTGTTCGAGCGGTTCCACTTCTGCGTGCGCGAAGCCGATCAGGTCGACGCGATCGCTCCGGACATGTTGGGCCGGGTCTTCGAGCGGGTGATGGAAGCACCGGAGCGGCGCGACACCGGTACCTACTACACACCCGAATCCCTCGTCGGGCAGATCGTAGACGCCGCCATAGAGACCGCGCTCGTTGGCAGGCACCGGCTGAGCCCAACGCTCGCCAAGAGCGTCGCCGGCGCAAAGTCGCGGGACCGGACCGCGGGTGCACGCGCCCACCGAGCGCTGCGCGACCTGCGCCTGCTCGATCCGGCCGTGGGATCTGGCGCCTTCCTCCTGGGTGCACTCGAGTCGCTCACTCGCATGCGGCTCGCCCTGAGTCCGCGACCTGGGGGTGCAGCAGCCCGCTGGCAAATCCGCAGGGAAATCTTGCGGGAGAATTTGGTCGGGGTCGACCTGAGCCCCCATCGCCGTTCGCCTGGCGGAGCTCCGCCTGTGGCTCGCCGTCGTGGCCGACGACCCAACCACCGACATCAGAAGGGTTTCACCGCTCCCCAATCTCGACGGCGTCGTGCGGCAGGGGGACTCGCTCCTCGATCCGATCGGTGCCGCGCGCGCGTTTCATTTGGTCGGTAGCGACATCCCCTCCCGATCGGCGACAGCGGCACGGGCCCAGCGTCGAGCGATGTTGGACGCTTCGGGCACCTCGCAGCGGCGGCCGGCGGCCGCGCTGCGCGAGGTCGAGTTGGCGATCGCAAAGGAGATCCTCCACGCCGCGAACGCGAGCGCCAACGCGCAAATCAAAGACCTCACCGAGGCCGCTCGCAGCGCCGACCTGTTCGGACGCCGGTCCGGGCTCAGCCGGGAGCAGCGCGCCACGATCAACAAGCTCAGGCGCCGCCAGCTCGCTATCGACCGGGCTCACGAAGCGCTGGCGAGGGGCACGGTCCCGTTCTTTTCATTCGAGGTACACGCGCCTGACGTCATCGCCCGCGGAGGGTTCTCTGCAGTGTTCGGTAATCCTCCGTGGGTCAGAGCCGAGCGGCTGGAGCCCGGTCGTCGCAGAGCCCTCTCGGAGCGATTCTCGACGTGGCGCGTCGCCCCCTCACAGCGCCTCCGTCCACGTCTTTCTGGCTACGCGCATCAACCCGACCTGTCTGTCGCGTTTCTCGAGCGGGCGCTCGAGCTCGCTGCACCGGGTGGGGCGATCGGCCTCCTGCTTCCGAGCAAGTTCCTGTCCGGGAACTATGGTGAGGCGGCCCGACGCACACTGGTCGCCGAGACCCGCATTGAATGCGTCCACTGCCTGCCGCCCCGAGAGGCCGCGCGCTTCGGCGCCACCACCTATCCGGTGGCCGTGGTCGTAAAGCGCGACCCGCCACCAGCGCAACACCGGGTGAGCGTGGGGTTCGGCCAAAAGCCGACGGTCTCACAAAAGGATCTGAATCGGCCTGGACCCTGGGTCATGGTTCCAGACCGCACTAGAAGAGCCCTGGACGAGTTTCTCTCTGCCGGTAGTCCACTGTCGCGCTGGGCTCCGCCGGCGCTCGGCGTCAAGACCGGAGCCGATGCGATCTTCGTTGGGACGGTGGTCGCGCAGAATTCGGCGACCTCCGTCGTTCGGTTCGGTTCCGGCGAAGTACGTGTCGAATCCCAGCTGCTCCGCCCGGCGCTCCGCGGCCGCGACGTCCGGAGTTTCAGCGTCACCCCCGCGAAGTGTCTCGTCTGGACCCACGACGACGACGGGCGCGTCCGGCAGTCGCTACCCCGGCTGGTCGCCGCCTATCTGCGGGGTCACGCAGGCAACCTCCGCCGCAGGAGCGATCACCGCAGCGGTCCGCTGTGGAGTTTGTTTCGGACGGGCGCGGCGACGGCCCGCTCACGTGTCGTGCGGCCCGACATCGCGAAGTCGCCGCGGGCGGTGGCGCTCGACGAGACCAACGTGCCGCGGGCGATACCTCTCAACACGTGCTACGTGGCGGCGGTTCCAGACCGCGAAACGGCGCTGGTGATGGCGGCTGTGCTCAACTCCACGTGGAGCTACGCGGTCGCCGTCGTAATGGCCGACGAAGCGCGCGGCGGATACCGTCGCCTCAACGCGCGAGTCGCAGGCAGTATTCCTTTGCCCGGACCGGGCCGGGCCCAGCGCGATCCGCGCTCGTGGGCCTGAGCACGGACCTCCATCACAACCCCCATGCAGACCGTTCAAGCCTGGACGAAGCGGTGGCGCACGCCTTCGGCCTTTCCGCCTCCGTCAGGGACCGACTCAGAGCCCTGGCCGCGCATCACCGCTGACCAGCTCGTCCTCGTTCGGGAGCCCGTGCGGTGGTCCGTCGGTCTCCCGCCGCGCGGCGACCACGGTGAAGCGATGCGCGCGGTGCGCCGGGCGGCTCTCGGCCCGATGCACGGGTGCCTCGACGCGCCCGCATGGCTGCTCCCCCATCAAGCCGAAGCGCTCGTACGAAGGACGCACGGCAGCCAAGGGCATCCATATCTCCGCCACTCGCTTGGCAAAGACCGTCCGCATGCTCGGCAACCTGACCGAAGCACCGGTCGTTGACTACACGCCGAGGGTCAGGATGCTCGACCTCGAGGGCGCGAAGGCGCGCGAAGAGTAGGTAGGTCCCCAAACCTGTACCCGGGCCCACGCCGGCCCCCCCTTCGGTACTGGGTCAAGATTGACCCACTAGCCTCCTTGATTCTGCAGATTTGCGGGTTATATTCTGGACAAATGACCGAATATATCCCGAAGATAGAGCCTCTTCGGGTCAGGGATGAGCCTCAGCCTCTCGTACAGGGCGGGCCCTGCTGTCCCGACTGTGGTGGTCCGATGGTTCCGGCCTCGGGTTGCCAGTCCTGTCCGTCCTGTGGCTGGGCTCGGTGCGGCTGATGGGACGTCGACCTGGCAGTCGATCGGGGGAGCAGGGTGAGCTGGGCATCGCGTCGCGGCTGAGGGACGGAGGGGGAGGGGGAGGGGGAGCTCCACGGTATCGGCCATTGCTCGGATCGCGGCTTCGTGGCACGAAGTTCATCGAGCATCGCGTAAAGACGATAGCCAACTCGCCGTCCTCTACGGGCATGGAGTTCTGGTCGCTCAACCCGTACGTGGGTTGCGAGTTCGGCTGCACGTATTGCTACGCCCGGTTTGCGCATCGCTACGTCGTCGAGCGTGCGAGCAGCCAGGGCACGCTGGCTCCGGCGGAGCTTCGCGAGATGGAATCCGCCATCTGGGAGGCATTCGAGCGGCGTATCTTCGTAAAGCGTCGCGACACGGTTCTCGACGCACTCGACAGAGACCTCGAGCGACTCCTCGGACGGGGCGCCTCGCCCAAGCACGAGACGCTCCTCATCGGGACTGCCACCGATCCGTATCAACCCGCCGAACGCGAGTTCCGCATCACCCGCGCCGTGCTCGAGCGGCTCGCAGAAGAGCGGGGACTGTCGATCGGCATCATCACCAAGAGCCCGATGGTGTGCCGGGACGTCGATCTCTTCGGGAAGCTCCAACAGCGCCACCGTCTGGCGATTCACATCTCACTCATCACGATCGATCCGGATCTCATCCGCTTTTTCGAGGCCCGCTCGCCCATGCCGCACGTTCGGCTTCGCGCGCTCAGCCGGCTGACGGCGGCCAACGTAAACGCCGGACTCATCGTGGCCCCGATTCTCCCTGGCATTAGCGACTCGGTTACCCAGTTCACAGAGCTCATCCAAGCAGCCAAGGCCGCGGGTGCGCTGTTCGCCCATCCCAGCCCGCTCCGGCTGTACGCCGGAATCCGCAAGGAGTTCATCGCGCACCTCAAGCGTGAGTTCCCGCAACTCGTCCGGAGGTATCGCCTGGCCTACCGCGGATTCGGGACCGCTCCAGCGAAATACGCCGACGCGGTGCGGCTGCGCTTCAAACGAGTCGCGGCGCGATTCGACATCCCAGTACATTATGAGACCAGTGATGCGCTCGATGCGTGGTCCGACGAGACGGAAGCGCATCAGCTCTCGCTCTGGGAGCCCCGACCGCCAAAAGAGCAACACCCGCCCCCTGATCCCCGACCGCAACCCGACCGCCCAGGAGCGAGATGATGCCGGCAATCGTCGCACCTCTGCTGGCGGGATCCCTGGCATGCGGTGTTGTTCTCCCCTGCCGCCCGGAGTAATCCCTTGCAGACCATTAGCATCAAAAGGCTCACACCCCTCTTGTTCGTCAACGAAATCGAGCCGTGCCTCGAGTTCTGGGTCGAGCGGCTGGGCTTCGCGAAGACCGTCGAGGTGCCGGAGGGCGACAAGCTGGGCTTCGTAATCCTCGTGAAGGATGGGACAGAGGTCATGTATCAGAGCCGGGCGAGCGTGGCGAATGACATCCCAGCCCTGGCAGAGGGGCGTGTCGGGCGGGCGAACTTGTACGTCGAGGTCGACGATGTGGACGCCGCCGAGAACGCCCTTGCGGGATTCGAGGTCGCCGTTCCAAAAAGGCAGACGTTCTACGGCGCCACCGAGATTTTCATACGGGACCCGGGCGGCAACGTCATCGGCTTCGCAGAGATGGCGGAGTCGGCAGAACAGTAGACCGGGGCAGCGCGCGAGTCAGAGTGGCAGGCGTCCCTGGGCATCCTCCGCCCCTTCAGCATCCCGTTTTCCCTCTGCGGGCTCTGACTTCGACGGCGGCGTCGCGGCGCCGGACGCGATGCCGAGGGGCGCGAGCACCCCTCGAAAGGCCGCGGCGAGATCCGGTGGGACTTTCACGTGCTCGTCTCCATGGAGTTTCCTGAGCATCGCGGCATTCGTCGGCGCCTGCCCTCCGTAGTGATTGTTGGCCACGACGTAGGTATCGCGCGCCCGATCCGCAACCTCGTGGATGCGATCCAGCCAGCCGCGAAGCTCGTCCTCAGAGTAGAGATAGTCATAGCGCTCGTGCGACTGCGCGTCGTCACGAAACCAGTTCTCGTAGTTGCGGCCATGTAGCCGCACGTACCCGATCGGCGCGGTGACCAGCGCGTCGGGTTTAATGGAGTTCCGGAACATGGGCTGGTCGATGTTCACCACACCAACCCCGCGCCCGGACAGCAACGAGTAGAACACCGGATGATTCCAGGAGGAGTGTCGCACCTCCACCGCAATCGGGAAGTCGGCAAAGGCTCGCAGGACGTCGTCCAACCATTCCTCGGATTGGGACGACCGCTTGAAGGACCAGGGGAACTGGACCAGCACGCATCCCAGGCGTCCGGCCTCGGCGAGCGGTGCGAACCCGGTGGTTACTTCGTTCACGTCGTCCGTGGTCCAGGCTCGATCCCGGTCGTGGGTAAAACGCTGCCAAAGCTTGGCGCTGAACATGAACTTTGAGTTGGCCGAGACTCGACGCTCCCAGGCGGCCGCCGATTTGGGCGCGGGCGGGCGGTAAAAAGTCGAGTTGATCTCGATGGTGTCGAAGTATCCGGCGAGATACGCAAGGGAATCGAAGCCCCGAGGCCGAGACGCGGGATAGACCGGCCCCCACCAGTCCTTGTAGTCCCATCCTGCAACTCCAAACCTAATAATATCAGGTACTTACACCGTACCGCGGCGGCGGTTGTGGAACCTGTTTTCGTTACTTGCGCGCACCCTATCTTCGGGATATATTCGGGTCCATTTTGGATCTGTCAAGGGCTAGGCCTCCCATGCCCTCCTGAAAATAGGCACTGAAATGACTGTCCCCACTCTCGACCATACCACAGCAGCTGCTCCGGCTAGCCGCCGGCCGGTTGGTCTGGTGAGCGATCTCGCTGTCTGCGTGTGGATTCCTCTGTTTGCGTTGCGCGCGGAGGAGGAGCGGCGGCCCGGCTACGCTGCGCGGCCGCTCGCCGTGCTCGACCCGGACGATTCGCGCCGGCTCTGGCAGGTCTCACCTTCGGCCCGGCACGCAGGCGTCAAGCCCGGCACGACCATCAGCCAGGCAATTGGGCTGTGTCCCACGCTCACGCTCTGCGAAGCCGATCCGGTCTACTACGACGAGCGATTCGCACGCCTCCTCCACGATCTCTCCAACGTGAGCCCGGTCGTCGAGCCGGGAGACCTTGGCAGGGCCTACGTAGGAGTCGACGGTTTGGACAAACTGCATGGTAATCCCGAGCGGCAGATCGAAGTGATCAAGCGGACGGTCGGTCGCCATGGATGGCGTGCCGCGTGCCGTCTGGGTTGGGGTCGGGGGAAGTTCACCGCTTGGGTCGCCGCAATGCGCGCAAAACCCGGCGATGGGATCATCGTGCGCGATCCGGAGCGCGCGGCGTTTCTCTCCACTCAATCCATTGTGTCGCTTCCCCTCAGCTCCGATGCCCAGCGCCGGCTCTGGCAGTTGGGTTTGAAAACACTGGGTGGGTTTACGTCACTACCCGAACAGGCGGTCGTGGCGCAGTTCGGGCGTGAAGGACGCGTAGCGTGGCGGTTGGCGGCGGGGATGATCGCCGAGCCGGTGGTGGGTCGCGAAACGCCCGAACCGATCGTCACCGAGGTCGGTTTCCCCGCGCCCATCGCCGACCGCATGATGCTCGCGCATGCGCTCGAGCGTCTCATCGAACAGGCACTGCGACATCCGCGGCGTGCCGGCTGGCGCGTGCTGGCCGTACGCGTGCGTGCAGCGCTCGAGTACGGCTCGTCCTGGTTGGCCGGCGTCACGTTGAAGGATCCCTCCGCCAATCGCGCCCACATCGTCGCGCCGCTCCTGACGCGTCTCGAGCAGTCGCCACCGGCCGGCGCCGTCGAGCGGCTCGCTGTCGAGTTCGTGGCGTTCGCGCCCGGTACAACGGAAATGCAGCTCTTCGCGCGGGATGCCACGAGCACCGCGCGCGCGGGCCGCCGCCGCGCGCTTCGCGCCGCCGCGAGTGAGATCAAAACCAGGCTCAAACGCCCAATGCTCCATCGAGTAATCGAGGTAAGCCCATGGTCGCACCTCCCAGAGCGTCGATACGCCCTCATCGACTTCGAGCCCTGAACCTTCCACGGCCCGTAGCGATCGAGTTGAACCACCGAGGAGAGCCGAAGGTGGTCGGGCAGCATTCTTCCCCATCTCCCACCTCACCCGCTGGCGCGCGGCAAGGTCCGGTAGTGGCTATCTGCGAAGCGTGGCGTGTCGATGACGAGTGGTGGAGACGCCCCATCTCGCGCCGGTATTTCGAGGTGGTGCTGGGGAGCGGTGCACACGTGGTGCTGTTCCAAGATCTGTCCACACACCAGTGGTACCTGCAGATGCCCTAATGCATCCACGATTACGAGGTAGGTCACCGCGCTCATGTACATCGAGCTTCACTGCCATTCGGCATTTTCGTTTCTGAACGGTACCGCTCTTCCCGAGACGCTCGTTCTCGAGGCGAAGAACTTGGGTTATCCGGCTCTCGCGCTCACGGACCATCACGGCGTATACGGGTCCATGGCGTTCGCGCACGCCGCCAAACAAATGGACTTACAGGCGATTACCGGCGCGGAGCTCACCTTGCTGGACGGATCGCACGTCACGCTGCTCGCCGAAACTCCCGAGGGATATGCAAACCTCTGCCGTCTCGTTACCGAGACGCATCTCGCGCGGGAAGATCGGCGCGACCCCCGGCTCGACTTTGCTTCGCTCGAGCGACGGCACGAGGGCCTCATCATTCTCTCGGGATGCCGGGAGGGACTCCTACCGCGGGTGCTCGCCGGCGAGGGGTTCACCGCCGCGCGCCGCTTCGCTGATCGATGCGCGGCGGTGTTCGGGCGCGAGCGGTTTTTCGTGGAACTGCAACGAAACGCCGTTCACGGTGACGCGGCACTGAGCCGTGCGCTGGCGGACATCGCGGACGCCAGCGGCCTTCACGTCGTGGCAACCGGGAACGTCCACTATCACCGCCGGGAGCAACACCGGCTGTACGACGTTTTGGTCGCGATCCGCCATCGTACGACGCTGGACAACTCACACGATGTCCGAAAACCGAACAGCGAGTTTTATCTTCGCTCGCCGGCAGACGTCGCGGCGCTGTTCCGCGACCGGCCCGACGCGGTAGCGAACACCGGTGTCATCGCCGGGCGATGCGCTGCTTTCGATCTCACGAAGGACTTGGGCTACAGCTTCCCCGACTTCCGGGGGCAGAGCCGTTCCAACACCGCCCCGCACGCGCTGGCCGATCTCTGCTGGCAGCAACTCGAGGAATACTATCCGCCCGACACCGAGCATCGCGCAGCAGCGGAGAGCCGTCTTCGTGAAGAGCTGCGGCTGGTCGAACATCACAAGCTCTGCGGCTTTTTTCTCGTCTATCACGACCTGCTGGATCTCGCGACCGAGGTGGCAACCGACGTCCGGCGGGGGTCCCTGCGGACCCACGCGAACCTCCTGCCCGGTCGCGGGCGAGGTTCTTCCGTGTCGTCCATCATCTGCTACTTCCTGGGGCTCTCCCACATCGATCCTATCGCGAATCATCTCTTTCTCGGCCGATTCCTGAACGAGACGCTCGCATCGGTGCCGGACATCGATCTCGATTTCCCGCGGGAGATCCGTGAGGAATTGATTCGTCGCGTCTACAAACGATATGGAGACGACAACGTTGGGCTGGTCTGCTCGTATCCCACGTATCGTCTGCGTTCAGCCGTCCGGGAGATCGGAAAGGCGCTCGATCTCCCAGCGGGCGAGCTCGAGCAGGTCGCGCGGCTCACCGAACACTACTCCGCGGGAACACTGCGCGAAGAAGTCGAAAAACTTCCCGGCTTTGCCGGACGGTCTGCGGCGCCGCTCTGGCGCGACCTGTGCGACTTGTCCGAGGAGATCGCCGGCCTTCCGCGCCACATCTCACAACACGTCGGCGGAATGATCATCTCGAGCCGCCCGCTGGTCGAGCTGGTGCCGCTCGAGCGCTCGGCCATGCCCGATCGCGTGGTCTGCCAATGGGACAAGGACTCCTGTGACGACGCGCGGTTCATCAAGATCGATTTCCTGGCACTCGGCATGCTTTCGCTGGTCGAGGAATGCCTGGAGTCGATCGCCGTCAGGACCGGGACGCCCCCCGATCTGAGCCGGATCGACTTCGATGACGATACCGTGTACGACACGATCTGTGCGGGCGACACGGTGGGCCTCTTTCAAATCGAAAGCCGCGCGCAAATCCAGATGGTCCGCCGTACCCGGCCGCGGAATCTCGAAGATCTGTGCGTCGAGGTCGCCATCGTGCGGCCCGGACCGATCGTAGGGGGGGCGGTGAACCCATACGTGCGGCGGCGGGAAGCACAGCGAGAGGCGAGGAGACGCAGCCGAGTTTACGAGCCACCAGTCGAGCACCCGCTGCTCCGCGAAGCGCTGGGCGAAACGCTGGGTGTCATTCTGTACCAGGATCAGGTGTTGCAGGTATGCCAGGCACTTGCGGGGTTCACGGCCGGACAGGCTGAAGCGCTACGCCGGGCAATGAGCCGGAAGCGATCCCGCAGCCTGCTAGAGGGTTTCTGGGAAGAGTTTCGAGACGGGGCGGCGAAGCGGGGCGTCGTCGGCCCCACCGCGCGCCGCGTCTTTGAGCAGGTCGTCGCGTTCTCGGAGTTCGGATTCCCCAAGTCGCATGCCGCGGCGTTCGGGCTGCTCGCCTATCAATCGGCATGGCTCAAGCAGTATCACCCGGTCGAGTACTACGCCGCGCTGTTCAACAATCAGCCCATGGGGTTTTACTCCGTGGATGTGCTGGTGAGGGACGCCTCGCGCCACGACGTCGGTGTTTCCCTGCCCGACATCGAGGCGAGCGATACGTGGTGCACCGTCGAGGGGAAATCGGTTCGCGTCGGCCTGGGGTTCATCCGTGAGTGGGGCAGCGAGGTTGCGGAGGCCGTGGTGGCTGAGCGTGTGAAGAACGGATCCTACCGCAGCCTGGGAGACCTCGTTCGCCGGGCGCCACCTGGCCTGTCTCGCACCGCCATCGACAATCTCGTGTGGGTCGGTGGGTGCGATCGCTTTGGTCTGAGCCGCAGAGAGTTGCTGTGGCAGGTAGGCTTCTGGCTCCCGCCCAAGAACGACCGCGGCAACGGTAAACGTGTGCGGCGGCAGCTCGAGCTCGCGCTCGATCACCCGCACGAACATGTCCGATTCGCCGGTGTCGCTGAGGACGAACGGCTACTGGCGGAATACGAAGTCCTGGGGTTCGCGGCCTCCGGGCATCCACTGAAACTGTTGCGGGGAACCCTCCCATCGAGCGTGGTGCCGAGCACCACGCTCGCGTCGATCGAACACGGCGCGACGGTCGACGTCGCCGGCATGGCCGTCGCCCGTCAGCGGCCCAGTACGGCAAAGGGGTTCGTGTTCCTGCTCATCGAAGACGAGGGAGGGATGATCAACGTGATCGTCAGGCCAGACGTCTACGAGCGGGACCGCGTAGTCGTCCGAGGAGAGCCTTTCGTGTGGGTAACCGGCAAGCTCGCCAAGGATGACGGAACGCTCAACGTCATCGCCGAAGTCGTGAGGCCCCTGAAAGTGAAAGTGGCGCGAACGATGCCGGAGGTCCCGCCTCAGGCCGCGTCGCGTACTCCCTACTCGTTCCTCAAGACGATGCGCAGCGTGGCCCCCGGCTCGAAGGACTGGGGCTAGTATAACGTCGCTGACTGCGAATGAAGGCCCAGCACGACCCGTCAGGCCGGTACTTCCAGCCCCTTGGTCGCGAGAATGCGCTCGATCGCCTCGCCGATCTTGTTGTTGGGTGTCGAAGCGCCAGCGGTGATACCGACGGTCAAGGCAGGTGCGTCGAGCCACCCCGACTCCTCGACCTCGCCGTCGCCGGCGCCGCCGCCGCCGCCGCCGCCGACAGGTTTGAAGCGAATCGTGCCGGATTCGGGGTCGATACACGACGCGTCGGAAATGTGATAGCTCCGACGCTTCGACGAGCAGATCCGGGCGAGGTTGTTCGTGTTGCTCGAGTTGTAGCCGCCGATCACTACCATGATGTCGAGCGGCTCCTCGATCAGATCGATCACGGCGTCCTGCCGTTCCTGGGTAGCCGAGCAAATCGTATCGAAGTTCCGAAGGTGCTCATCCAGACTGCTCTCTCCGTAGCGTGTGGCCATCGCCTTGCCGATCCGCTCTCCAATGGCAAGCGACTCGGTGGCAAGCATCGTCGTTTGATTGGCCAGCCCCGCCCGCTCGAGATCCCGTGAAAAATCGAACCCCTCGGACACCTTGTCCCGAAACCGCTCCGTCAACGGATCCGGGTCGGCGTCGTCCTCGATGAAGCGACAGACCATTTCGGCTTCGTTCATGTTCCTGACGATCAGGTACCTCCCTCCCGCAATCCTGGTTACCTGGCTGACGGTGGCCTTCGTCTCCTCATGGAAGTGCTTGCCGTGCACGATCGCCGTGAACCCCTCTTTGGCATATCGTTCCACCCGCTTCCACACGTTCAGCACCGAGCCGCACGTGGTATCCACCAGCACGCAGCCCTTCTCGCGAAGCAGCTCGAAATCCTCCACGGTTACGCCAAACGCCGGGATCAGCACGACGTCGTCGGTCACGACCTTCTGGAAATCGAAACCGCCGGTATCGCCTCGCTCGACGATGGTGATCCCCATGCTCTCGAGCTTTCGATTCACGTGCGGGTTGTGGATGATCTCCCCAACGAGAAACAGCCGTTTCCCCGGGAACTTCTTCCGCGTCTCGTAGGCATACTCGACCGCGCGGTCGACGCCGTAGCAGAACCCGAACACCTTCGCCAAACGCACGGTGACGGTGCCAACGGTGAGACCGTGGCCGTCTTCGCGAATGCGCTCGACCAACTGGCTGTGGTAATCGGCCGACAGTTCGTCGGCGATGTCGCGCCGGAGTCCGAAACCCTTTCGGAAATACGTCTGTTCCATGCCGTCCAATCTAACCGGCGGCTGGGGTCCCCGCCGTGCGTTCCCCGCCCACGGTCTTACTGTCGGCCCCGGCGGGTGCGCAGGTCCCGTCGTCGAACTGCCCGACCGGGATTCCCTCGAAGGCACCAAAGAGGGTGGCGGAGGTGTCCACACTGACCTCGTCCAGGTTCAGGGTGAGGCGTCCGCTCAGACGATCGCCGACCTCGTCGAGCTCGACTCCTCCGCTCAGCGCGCGAAACCCGAACGATCCGGTCGTTTGATAGAGTTGAACGGCCGCGAGTGCTCCGGGAACCGGAACGACGCTGTCCCCGGGGACGTACACGGGGTACGTGCCCGGGACCACTCCCTCTTCCGGCAGCCGAAGCACGATCACCGCCCCGGCACCACCCTCCTCCGCCTCGATGATCAACACCGGCTGGCCGGGGCAGGTGCCCGCTTTCGCCTCCCACGAGCCTCCGAGCTTCGGGAAGTCCGGGCTCACCGCCACGAGCTGGCCTCGCCCCACCACCGCACCCGCCAGCGGGTCGCCCGCCGGAGCTGGTGCGGTAGTCGACTCTGCGGCTTGCCCGACGTCCGACGGCGCGCCGACATCACCGCCCGCACTCGCGCCATCACCGCATCCGATACAGACGCACGCGACGAGCGCGGCCTTCTTCATGGCGCATCCGGCGGCCCGACGCCGAGGAATTGGCGGGCGGCCTCAGCCGTACAGGTGAACGGCTCGAGGAGCGCCCGCAGCTCCTTCGGAATCGGGCGCGGCTTGAGTGAGACCCGGTCGGTGCATACCAGCACTTCGTGACCTGCCGCCGCGAGCCGCTTGGGCTCGACATGCAGCACGTCGAAGCTGATCGATATCGAGCTCGTCCCAAAGCGGGTGAAGTAGACCGCAACCTGTAGGCGGTCGTCCAGCCGCGCCGGGTACTCGAAATCGCAGTCGAGATGTGCCCTGGGGAGCCACATGTCGAAGCGGTCGAAGACCTCGCCGTACGGGATCCCAGCCGACCGGAACAGCTCGGTCTCCGCGATCTCGAAAAAACGGACGTACGCCCCGTAGAAAATGATCCCGGCGAAGTCCACGTCGGACCAGCGGACGTAATCGTCAATCACAAAGGGCTTCGAAGACATCGAGTGAACGTAGGTGGGGGATGGAACCTGCGG
The DNA here is from genome assembly GCA_965249575.1 of Gemmatimonadales bacterium. Taxonomy (GTDB): domain Bacteria; phylum Gemmatimonadota; class Gemmatimonadetes; order Gemmatimonadales; family GWC2-71-9. The sequence continues at coordinate 1,826,982 of OZ252244.1, forward strand.
AAGTGGATGAGGGGGAAGAGGCGCCGGGGGTGAGGCCCTACCCTATGCCCGAGCCGCGTCGATTGCGCGCAAGGCCGTACTGCCGGAGCCTCCGCCAGAGGGTGGTCCGGGAGATGCCCAGCCTTCGAGCAGCCTTCGTGAGCTTCCAGTTGGTGGCCGCGAGGGCTTCGAGTATCGCTTCTCGCTCCCGGTCGGCCAGCCGAGCGAGGGTCGGGATGCGCAGAACGTAGATCGCCAAGGCGTCATCGGCGGGCGTCCCGTAGAGCCTCCGGGCCCTGACCCCCCGAAGACCCGCCTTCGCGAGTGCAGCCGCCTCAGTCAGCCCTACAAGCTCCCCTTTGTCGGTCAGCACGGAACGCGCGGCGTGGTTGGCGTAGACCATCGCGCCACGATCGCCAAACACGACCAGGCCCTCGCTGACCGAATCCAGCAACGTCCCAGCCAAACGCCCGACTATGTCGGTGGCCGATCCCAACCCGGGCTCCCGAGACTCCGAATAGCTCATCCAACGCAGATACGACCGATTCGGTGGGGGAGTTTCGAAGGCCCCGCGGGTCGTGTCGCTGCAACCCGAACCCCAGCTACCTTCACGAGGCCCGGGCGCAATCCCCCATCCCGCGGTATATTTGACTGTCCAGACAGTCATTTACTGTGGAGGCGGTTCATGGCTAGATCGTCAGGGGATTCTAAGGCCCGTATTCTGGCCGCAGCGGAGTCCCAGCTGCGGGAACGGGGTGCGGCAAGCTTGACCATAGATGCCGTAGCACGCGAGGCTCGGTGTGCTAAGGGCCTTGTTACGTATCACTTCTCGAGCAAGGCACGGCTGCTGGCCGCGGCGGTCGACCAGATGCTGGCCGGGCGTGAGGATCGCTGGGAGGCCGCCCTTAGCGGGTCAACGCCAGATGCCGCGATCAAGAAGAGCTGGGCGCTATTGGATTCCGAGGCGGGCGACGGCGTCTGGCGTGCGTGGAGCTCGCTGCTCTCTGGCGGTGATAAATTGACTGTTCAGACAGTCAATAATGCCACCGAGCGTTTTACCCGAACCGTTACGAGAGCGATCGGGACCCTCCTGGATGACCAGGGGCTTGGGCTTCGAGCATCGGTCAACGAGGTCGGTAGGCTTGTAGCGGCGAGTGTGCACGGCCTGAGCCTTCATCTCGCGTCCGGGGGTCATGCAGAGGAGCTCGAAGGCGCCTACTACGCCCTTTGGGTCGGGGTTCTGGCGCTCACGGAGCCGGCCCGGTGATGCCGGCTAGCGCCAGCGGGTACGGTGCCGGCGGTGTTTGTGTCGCTTGGGAGTGGACCGCGCGGCCCGCTTCAGGTCGTTCAGGGAATCGGCTCGAACGGTACCTTTGCTCCCCCGAACCAACCCAAACCTGAGCGGGCGATCGACGCTGGGGAGGTCGCGCTCACGGAGCCGGCGGGCCTGTCCTTCCCGCACGTTGAGTCGCACGACTCCGAGCTCCCCTTCCAGCTCGTAGCGCAGCGGCACTCGATCGCCAAGAACATGAGTCGACGAGGGCAATGCCTCCAACTGGGTGCGTGTCTCCTCGGGAACTAGCTCGGTCACGTCGAGCTCAACGGCCGTCGACAGAAACTCCTCGTAGGTCCGAACGTCGGAGAATTGTGCGCCCAGCAGGCCGCGAACCCGTTCCGGATCTGCCTCTTCCAGTGTGCCCCCAGACCGGCGCCAGTACTCGTCGAGCCGCGATACGGACCGCGCGACGGCCTTCTGCGAGGGATGGGGGGTCTGATCCTTTAGCAGTGCAGTCACGAGCGCCTCGCGCGCCCGATCTGCCAGGTCAGCCGGGAATTCCCCGGACATCGGCTTGCGCTCGCGATCCAAGACGAAGCCCGCATACTCGGTCTCGTGGGTCACCATGAGCCCCAGGTGACGGCGGCCGTCGTGAAACTCGACTCCCGGGCGGCCGGTCTTCGCGTACTTGCGCACCAGCTCCAGGGAGATGTTCGACCCCTCGATGGCCGCCCGGGGCACGCCGAACTTGTCGGCGAAGTAGCGGACGGTGCCGCAGACCGCTCCGTTCGGGCTCGCGACCGATCCGCGGGAAACGCGCACGGGAGCCCCATCGGCCAGTTGCTGGTCGATGGCCAGACTGAACGGGGCCACCTTGGCCAGCACGTCGCGGAACCGGCGCGCGGCTGCTGCTCCCGCGTGTGGCAGCTTGGCCGGAAGCTGCACCTCGAGCGATCGGTAGACCGACGCCGTACCGAGAGCGATGTCCTCGATCGCCTTGATCAACACGCCGTGCTCCGCGGCCCAGTCCTCCATCTCGTCTGCGAACAGGTGGCGTGGCAGTCCGTAGACTCTGCCGACGTAGCCGAACTCCTTGACCGCCGTCGCGAAGATGTTGTAGGCGGTCAGATGGTCGCTGCCAGGAACGATGAAAGGCCGGATGTTGCGGGGGTCGCGCGTCATTCTGTGTAAGGAATCGATGTTGGATGAAACAGCGACGAACGGGATCAGGTCCTCATCGGCCTGAACCAGCAGCTCGCCCCACGGCCGGTCTACGGGCATCGCCTCGATGTCCCGCCCGTATGCCGTCAACCGGCCCTTCTCCACGATCCCGCGTTCCTCGAGACGCTGCATCGTCCTGCGGTAGGCTCTCCGATCGAGCGGAACCGGCAGCTCGAGATCCGACAAGTCGATCCCAATCGCCGCCGCGGTGAGCGCCACACGCTCGACGTCGCCCGCGAGCTGGAACTCCGGCGGTGTCGGTTTCAGCGACCCGAAATCGAGGTCGCGGTCGGTGAGAATGTGGACCTCGCCACTCTGAACGCGCCCGTGCACGCGCCCGGCCATCTGGAGAATCTCGTTGGCCCCCAGATGCTGGCGCGTGAGCACGTTGGTCGCGCCCTCGACGATATTCGTGTAGCGCGCGTCATAGATCACGACGGTATCGAGTCCTGGAACGTTGAGCGCGGACTGGCCGGCGGCCGTCATCGCAAGCAGGAACGGCTTCGAGACGTCGCCTTCCAGGAACGGCCGGATGACCCGGATCGGCTCCCCGCCGTGGTAGAACGCGGTGTCGAGCTGGATCCATCGCTCGCCCACGTCGGCGGCGACTTCCTCGACCTCTGCGCGGGTGGGAACGAACACTGCGACGCCTCGCTGCTGGCGCACCACGCGACGAACGAAGTGGTCGTTCAGGAACTGGCGCGGGGTGCGAGGATGATAGGACACCTTGGCCGAGAGCGCCGGGTCGAACGCCGTGGTCTCGAGCACGTCGGCCGAATCGAGGTAGCGCGCGTAGAAGACGGGATCCACGGTGGCTGACAGCCAGATGAACCGGCACCCGATTCGCTTGCCGAGTGCCAGGCACAGTTCGAGCTCCGCGGACGTCTGGTGGATCTCGTCCGCCACGATCGTGTCCTGCGCCGCGATCAGATCGTCCTGAAACCAACGGCGGGCGATGCCGGTGGTGACGATCACGACGTTCCAGGTCGGCGTTTCGGGAGTGGCTTCCCGTTCCCGGTTAACCACTCCGATTTTGAGCGGCGCCTTCAGGATCTCCTCGGCCACGGGCCGGATGCTCAACGTCTTCCCGGTGCCGGTGCCGGCCACGATCCCAAAACCCAGCCGCTGGCGGGCCAGCGTTCGAATCTCGTCACCGTGCTCCCGCTCGAGCACCGTTTCGAGCTCGAGGCCGAGCGCCAACTCGATCGTCTCGCAGGCGGCCCGGGTCGGAGCGATCACGATGATCCGCCCGGTGGAGGGCTCTGCCTTTCGAAAGGCCTCGGGATCCGGCGGGAGGGCGTGATCTCGGGGATGGGAAGCTGGACTCACCAGAGGAAGATACCGAGGGTGGTCATCGCGGGCTCGCCCTCAATCGCCCAGCGCTATTCCCAGCTCCCGCGCTGTCTGGATGGAATCGCTGCTCAGCGGAACGCACTTTGAGCGGTTCACCGATTTCGAAAGCGGCACAGTCACCACCTCCGGGGGGTCCAAGGCCACCATGTGGCCGAACTGTTTCTGGGCCGCGGCGCGAACCGCGGCAACTCCAAAACGGAGCGCTAGTAGGCGGTCGAACGTCGTCGGGGAGCCGCCGCGCTGGAGGTGGCCGAGCGTGAGTGTGCGCGTGTCCTTTCCGGTCCCCTGGGCGATCTCCGTGGCGAGCGTCTCGCCAATCCCTCCGAGTCGCTCGAGGGCGCCGGCCCCACCCGCCTCCTTGACTATCGGCCGGCCGCCTTGCGGAGCGGCTCCCTCGGCAACCACGACCATACTGAAATGCCTTCCGTGTGCCTCCCGGTCGCGGATCTTCGCGCACACCCTCTCGATGTCGTAGGGGATCTCGGGGATCAGGATGACGTCGGCGCTCCCGGCGAGCCCGGAATTGAGCGCAATCCATCCGGCGTAGCGTCCCATCACCTCGACGATCATCACCCGATCGTGGCTCTCCGCCGTCGAGTGCAGTTTGTCGATCGCCTCTGTAGCCGTGCTCACCGCGGTGTCGAAGCCAAACGTGACGACCGTGCCGGCCACGTCGTTATCGATCGTTTTTGGGACGCCGACGATCGGAAGGCCGCGCTTCCAAAGCTCATATCCGATCCCGAGGGTCCCGTCGCCACCGACCAGGATGAGGCACTCCAGTCCGTGGCGCCCGAACGCATCGAGGACTTCGTCCGAGCGATCGATTTCGGACGTGGTTCCATCGGGCTGCTTGACCGGCCAGCCGAAGGGATCCCCCCGGTTGGTAGTACGGAGGATTGTGCCGCCGAGATGGGTGATCCCCCGCACGCTCTCGCGTCTCAACGGAATCAACTCACCCTCACCCAACAGCCCCCCGAACCCCCGCTCCACACCGAGTACCTCCCAACCGCGGTAGTGGGCCGCGAGCACCACACTGCGGATCACCGCGTTCAGACCCGGCGCATCCCCGCCACCGGTCGAAATCGCGATTCGCACGCCGCCCTATGCCTTCCGGCGACGCAAGAGCCGGATGACCTCGCCCGATTTGGCATGCCTTCCGAGGCTCGCCTTGGAAAAGATGAGATCCCCGTCCACTGCCACTTCGAATACTCCCCCCGACCCCTCGACGAGCTTGACGTCCGCGTCGGGATATTCCGCCTTCAACTCGGCCGCCAGACCGGCGGCCCGTGGCTCATAGTTTCAAACCACGCAGTACTGAATCGTGACTAGCATGGCCCCTCCTGCCGTTCTTCAGGGATAAGCTAACCGGGCCGGCGGCCCGTCCGCAGGTGGCGCGCCTCGCAGTTTCCACAGGCTTTCCCAACATTCACGTTTGCACTGAGCTTGGAGACCATGCCGCAGGCGAGCCGGAAGGAAACTGGAAAGTGGGTTCGCGTCGTCGTCGGATTCGGGGCCGTGTGTTTTCTCGGGCTTTCCGTTGCCGGCCTCACCGACCCCGCTCTGCATCAGAGCGCCCTCGCCGTCGAGTTCCTCGTTCTGGTCGCGGCGACGATCTTTGCGCGAAAATTCGGCATTGCCCTGCCTGGCAAAGGCTTCGCGTCGTTCACGCTCGGAGTGGTCCTCTTCGCGATGCTTCACCAGGGGTGGCAGATCGCGTTGTGGGTGGCCGCGATGGGCGTGACTGTTGGGGAACATCGTGCTCCGCCGTCTGCGAGTTCCAGATGCGTTGGCGAACGGCAGCCACGCGGGATTCGCAACGGGCATCGCCGGAACATTGTACGCCCTCACCGGTGGGTGGACAGGCTCCGACGCGCTCACCGAAGAGAACTTCGTTCCCCTCTCACTCGCCGTGCTACTGCTACCCGCCATTTCCAACCTGACCTACTACCTCGAGACGTCAGCACACGGCGTCAGCCGGATTGTCAGCGACGCCCGCTCCCGCTCGCTCGCCTGGGTAGATGCGCAGTTCACGATGCGGTGGGAGGTGGTCGTATTCGGAACGTCCGCGGGGTTCGCGCTCGCGTGGTTGGCGCTTCTCACGTCAGGCCTGACGCCTCTACCGACTGTGGTGATTTCGGCGGTTCTGCTCGGCGCGACGGTGGTCGCGCACGACGTCATTCAAACGGGGGTCAAGGCCGCCGAGCTGAGGCTGGTGCACGGCCTCGCGGGCGCGGTGGCGGCGGAAGTGAGCATCGAACGAAGCTTTGAGAGGATTCGGATGCTCACGCGGCGCCTCCTCCCCTGGGAGCAGATGGGATTCGCCCGTTATGACGCAGGCGGCAACGAGATGGAGTTGTTGGCCGATACGGCTGGTGAGGCCGCCGACCGGTTCGACACGCGTGGAGGTGACGCGGCCTTGGCAATACGCCGGGGTGGGCCGGTGGTCTCCAGCTATACCAACGGATCGCCAGACGCGGGAACCGACGACCGGCACGGCGGATCGGAGATTCTGGTGCCTCTCTATCAGGGCGGCAATCTGGTCGGCCTGTGGAGCGTGCGCCATTCAGACCCATCCATCTATCGGGAGTCCGATGGGGATCTCTTGAACCTGATGGCTCCACAGCTCGCGCTGTCCCTGTCGTTGAGCGCGTTGCTGGCCCCACTGGCCGAGACCTCGAAGCGCACAGCGTCGTACGTGCACCAGCTGACCGCGGCCAGCGCCGACATCCGCCGTTCCTCGGAAGACGTCGTCGCCACTGCGACGCGCGCGGAGAAGGAGGGGTCGACGGCAGCGGATGGCGTGGAATCGGCGGTAACCGCGTTGAGCCAGCTACTCGAATCGATCAACGAGGCGACGGAGGCGGCGACCGAGACGCAGGAGACCACTGGCGCAATGGGGCGGACGGCAGCCGACTTGCGCGATGCGACCGTGAAGACGGTCGATCAGGTCAACCAACTGAGCGTGGCGGTCGAAGAAGGCGCCTCGGAGGTGGGGCACCTCCGCGACGCCTCCAAGGAGGTCGAACTGTTCGCCGAAACCATCGCAGCCATCGCCGGACAAACCAATCTTCTCGCCCTCAACGCGACCATCGAGGCCGCCCGGGCCGGGGCCCACGGCCGGGGATTCGGCGTCGTCGCCGACGAGGTTCGAAAGCTCGCCGAAGAGAGCGCCCAGGCCGCCGCAAGCATGGGCCGCAGCGCCCAGGCGACGCGCGCGGTGCTGGATCGGGCCGCCCGGATCCTCGAGGGGCTTGCGAGCCACTTGAGCGACCTGGCAGAGTCCACGTCGAAATGGCGAGCCGAACTCACCGCGATGGTCGATACGGCGGAGCGGACCCGCTGGGTCGTGGACCGCATGTCGCAGATTCCCGTCGCGAACCTCGAAACGGCTAGCGCGGTCAACGAAATCCTGGCCAAGGCCCGGGACGCCGCGACCACCTCGGCACGCGAGGCAATGGCGGTGGCTGAGGCTACCGGCGCTCAGCGCCACGCCATCGAGCATCTGACCCGCGGTGCGGCCGAGGTGTCGCGCCTCGCCGATCGGCTGGCGGAGGGTTCCCGGTTCATCGAGGGGGTCCGGGAGAAGCCCGAACGTGACGAGGGACACGGCGAGGGACCTGAACCGCAGGCCACCGTGAGTCAAGATTGACGATTAACTCACCGATGTTAGTCGTTGTGGGAAAGGGACATCCGGGTCGCCAGCTCGAAAGGACAGCAACGGCAATGCCTAGCGCTACTACGGCTTACGGGTACCTGCACCGATTCCCGCGACTCGCGCACCCTTCGGCCCTGGCGTGGGTCTGCCTGCTCCTGGTCCAGCCTGCTGCGGCTCAGACCGGGTCGAAGGGCCAGGTCGAGCTGGGCGCATACGGCACCGTCACCGCGTATGACGGAACAACCCTGGGACTGAACCAGGACCGGGGAGCCGGGGGACGGCTTGGAGTGTTCGCTACCCGCGTGGTCTCGTTGGAAGCCAGCGGGGACTACACGATTGCCCAGCTTGCGGCCACCGGTGAGGAGGTCAACCTCGCTCGGTTGGGCGGCACGCTCTACGCGAACGCGCAGATCCTGGGATCGACCGCCCTCTATCTCGGCGCCGGATACGAGCGGACCTATTACCGCGGAGCCTACGACACCGAGGACTCAGGCGGCCATCTGATCTTCGGTGCCAGGATGCCCCTCGGCGGCAGGGCCGCCCTACGGGCGGAAGCGCGGGGCTCGTACGTCCCGAGCTCGACGGTGCCTGGCGCCACCACCAACGCATTCAACTTCGGCGGGGCGCTCGGCGTTTCGATCTTTGCCTTCGGTGGCCCCAAGCGCGACACCGACCAAGATGGCGTTCAGGACAAGAACGACGAATGCCCCGGTACCCCCTTCGGAGCCCTGGTTGATCAGACTGGCTGCCCCACCGACGAGGATCAGGACCGCGTGTTCGACGGTTTGGACCAGTGCCCCGGTACGCCACTGGGCGCGACGGTCGATCCGGTAGGGTGTCCCACCGACAGCGATGCGGACGGCGTACTCGACGGCATCGACGTATGCCCCGAGACCCCCGCGGGCGCGTTGGTAGACGCGAACGGATGTCCCTCGGACAGTGACGGAGACCGCGTGTTCGACGGACTGGATCAATGCCCGGACACGCCGCTTGGCGCCACGGTCGATGCGGTGGGGTGCCCGATCGACACCGATGGAGACAGCGTTTTCGACGGCATCGACATGTGCCCGGACACGCCGCCCGACACGATGGTCGACGAGCGGGGCTGCCCGGCGGACGCCGATGGTGACGGCGTGACCGACGCCTTGGACCAGTGTCCCGACACCCCGCGGGGAACAGCCGTCGACGAGGTTGGTTGCCGCGCCGACGCCGATGGTGACGGCGTGCACGACCTGGCCGATCGCTGTCCCAACACGACTCCGGGCCAGCGGGTCGATGCGGTGGGGTGCCCGGTCTTGTTCGAGATCGTCGAGGGTCAGGCCCGACCTCTCGTGCTGAAGGGCGTCAACTTCCAGGTCGGCCGGTCGGCTCTCACGCCCGAGTCTTAGGGCATTCTCGAGGAGGTTGCCGGATCCTTGGTCGCGAACCCCGAGGTGAGAATCGAGATTTCGGGACACACCGACTCCACCGGATCCAGGCGGCTGAACATGCGCCTATCCTTGGCCCGCGCGCAGGCCGTCCGGGCCTTCCTCGCCCAGCAGGGTGTCGACCCGTCACGAATGGTCGCGGAGGGATACGGACCCGACCGGCCCATCGCACCCAACACGACGCGCGCTGGACGAGCCGAGAACCGCCGCGTAGAGTTAAGCCCACTGCAGTAGCGCGCAGCCCGGCGGCTCACGCCGCCGGGCTCCGCAACATCGTTCGCCGCTAACTCCGAGGTGTAGTAGTGCACCGTCGAGCAGCGTTCGTGGCTGCGCTCTTGGCGTCTCCGCTCGGTCTCTCCGCCGCCATCGCGGCGGCGCAGCAGGCGCCCCCACCTCCCCCAGCTCCCGCGTCGGTGCTGGGCTTTGCACCTGGTGCCGACCGGAAGCTCGTGGAGTGGCCGGTCTTGGTGGAGTACTACCAACAGCTCGCGCGCGCCAGCGATCGGGTCGAGTACCGGGAGCTTGGAAAGACGACCTTGGGCGCGCCGTTCGTATCCTTGATCGTCTCCAGCGCCCGAAACATGGCGCAGCTCGACGAGATCAGGGCGATGAACGGGAAGCTCGCGGACCCCCGAACGCTGGGCTCGGATCAGGAGCGTGCGCGATTGCTCGGCGACGCGAAAGCGATCGTGCTCATCACCTCGAGCATTCATTCGACCGAGGTCGGGACGCACCTCGCCCCGGCCGTCATCGCGCATCGACTCGCCGGGACCACCGAGCCCGACCTGCTCGAGGTCCTCGACAAGACGGTTCTCCTACTCGTCCCGTCACTCAACCCCGACGGCATAACCATCGTCGCGGGTTGGTACAACCAAACGCTCGGAACGTCGAGCGAGGGCACCACGCCCCCCGAGCTGTATCATCACTACGTCGGACACGACAACAACCGGGACTGGTACGCGTTCACCCAGGTCGAGACGCAGCTTACCATCGACAGCATGCACAACGCGTGGCACCCGCAGATCGTCCACGACATCCACCAACAGGGTTCCACCGGGAGCCGGTTTTTCCTTCCGCCGTTCATGGATCCCGTCGAGCCCAACGTCGACCCTCTCATCGTGCAGGGGTTCAACTCCCTCGGCACCTACATGGCGTGGGAGCTGGCGGGCCAGGGGAAGAAGGGCATCGTCGTCAACTCGACATACGACGCGTGGACGCCGGCCAGGGCCTATCAGCACTACCATGCGGGCGTCCGCATCCTGTCGGAAACGGCGTCCGCTCGGTTGGCGACGCCGATCGACCTAGAGCTAAGCGACATCAATACCGGCGGCCGCGGGTTCAACCCGCGCGAGTCGAGCTGGAACTACGCCGATCCGTGGCTCGGTGGCCGGTGGGGTATGGCCAACATCCTCGATTACCAGGTGTCGGGCGCGCTCGCGCTGCTGAAGCACGCAGCCGCCAACCGGAAACTGTGGCTCCACAACTTCTTGAAGATCGGCGAGCGGGCGGTGAAGGGATGGGAAGAATGGCCGTACGCTTTCGTCATTCCGGCGGTCGACCGGGACACGCCCGGCTTGAACACGGTACTTGGCATTTTGGTTCGAGGCGACGTCGAGGTTCGCACGGCGTTGAGCGAGTTCACGGCGGGCGGGCGGCGGTTTGCACCGGGCACGTACGTCGTGCCGCTTAGACAGCCCTACGGTTCGTTCGCCAAGGCGTTGCTCGAGCGACAGGACTACCCGGACTTGCGCCAATATCCTGGGGGCCCGCCGCGCGCTCCCTATGACGTAACCGCCCACACGCTGCCGCTGCTCATGGGCATCGAAGCGTATGCTGTCACCGACAGCTTGACGGTGCCGCTCTCCGAGCCAGTCTCCTCGGGGGAGCCGGAGTACGCGTATGCCGGGCTCAGCGGGAAGGGCGGAGGCGGCACTGCGGCGAGAGCGCCCCGAGTGGGTCTTTATCGCAGTTACACGGGCGCGATGGACGAGGGATGGACGCGCTGGATTCTCGACGCCTGGCGAGTACCGCACAGGTCGCTCGTCGATTCGGACATACGGGGCGGCGACCTGAAGTCCAAGCTCGACGTAATCGTCATTCCGGACGCGTCCGAAAGCGCGATTCGCGACGGCCTTTCGGCCGATAGCTATCCGGCCGAGTACGCGGGCGGCCTGGGCGATCGCGGCGTGGCGGCACTCACCGAGTTCGTGCGGGGTGGTGGAACGCTAGTCGCCTTGAACAACGCGGCGCACTTCGCGATTGGCGCCTTCGATCTTCCCATTCGGAACACGGTAGAGGGACTCGACAACCAGGAGTTCTATGCGCCCGGCAGCATCTTCCGTCTCATGCTGGACACCACGCATGCGATCGCGCGCGGGCTGCCCAGCCGGAGCGTCGCGTGGTACCAGCGAGGGCCGGTGTTCGAAGTCATCGACCCGAGTGCCGCGCGCGTGGTCGGGAGCTACCCCGAAGACCCGTCCACCATTCTGTTGTCCGGTTGGGTACTCAACCCCGAGCGGATAGCCGGCGGAGGGGCTCTAGTGGAAGCCCCAGTCGGTCGCGGTCGCGTGGTCCTGTTCGGCTTCCGCCCGCAATACCGCGGGCAGTCGATCGCCACCTTCCCACTGCTCTTCAATGCGCTTCTGTTGGGCCATGAACCGCGTACCGACTGACGCACGCTGCGCGGTGACCATCGCCCTCGTGGTGGGCCTGACGCTCTCCGGGGCGCGGGCGGTGCTCGCACAGAATGGGGGAAGCGGGAGCTGGCCCGATGGGAGCTACCGCAGCGGCCGGACTCCCGACTATTGGAGCGAGATCGCACCGTTCTCGATGCAGGGAGTGAATCTCCCGCCGCCGCCGCCGGGGGAGGCGCCCGCCGTGGTGCGCGGACTCTACCTCAACGCGTGGGTGTTTGGGTCCAAACGTTTCTACGATCTGTTGGAGCTTGCGGACACGACCGAAGTCAACGCGTTCGTGATCGACGTGAAGGACGGAACCGGGTACGTGACGTTCTACTCCAACGTGCCTACCGCCGTGGCCATCGGCGCGAACGAGTTCGTGCGGGCGAGAGATACGCGCAAACGTCTCGCGCTGCTCCACGAGCGTGGTATCCACCCGATCGCACGAATCGTCGTGGCGAAGGATCCACTCCTCGCGAAGCGAAAGCCCGAGTGGGCCGTGCAGCACGCCAAGGGCGGCTTGTGGCTCGACCGGCAAGAGACGGCCTGGGTGGACGCCTTTCGGGACTCGGTGTGGGCGTACGCGGCGGACATAGCCGGCGAAGCGGTGCTAATGGGTTTCCGTGAAATTCAGTTCGACTACGTGCGGTTTCCCGACGAGCCGCGCGAGCTGATGATCGACGCGGTCTACCCTGCCCGGCGCGGCCGCGAAGCGCAGCACGCGGCCATCAAGCGCAACGTCACCATGCTGCGCGACCGGGTCGCGGCGCTCGGTGTGCCGTTCACGATCGACGTTTTCGGGTTGACCACCAGCGCGACGAACGACGTCGGCGTCGGCCAGCGCTGGGAGGACCTAGTGCAGATCGTCGACGTCATTCTCCCGATGGTTTACCCGTCCCATTATCATCGCGGTTCGTACGGATACCCTCGGCCGAACGCCGAGCCGTACAACGTGGTCCGCCGCGCGCTCGAGCACGGGATCCGGCGGCGGGAACAGGTCGGTGGACGGGCAGGCATCAGGCCATATCTGCAAGCGTTCACGCTCGGGAGGCCGCGGTATACACACCATGAAGTCAGGGAGCAAATCCGGGCGGTCGAGGATCTCGGTCTGACGGACTGGATTCTGTGGAACGCGCGGGGCGTGTACCCCAGGGGCGCGCTGCGCCCCTCCCAACCTTCTCCCCGCTTTCAAGCGCGTATAATGACCGGCGGCGGCTTCTCCCCCTAGCACCAGCGCCTGTTCAGCGGCGTCAGTGACCCTGGCCGTACATCCCGTTAGATTCCCCCGGCCAACACCGTCAAGTATTATCGATGTCCTCACCGAGGGGGAACCGTGGCATCTAGAGAAGCCGCGATGAAGGAGCTACTCGCCGGGCTCAACGAAGACTTCGCGGCGGAGTTCACCGCCGTGATCATGTACGCGGTTTACGCGGCTCAGGTCGATGGAATTCATCGTGCCGAGCTCAAGCAGTTTTTTCAGAGCGAGATCGCGGACGAGCAGCTCCACGCTCAGCTCCTGGCCGACAAGATCGTCGCCTTGGGCGGCGAGATTAGAACTAATCCGAACCCGGTCCCCGATGCGCGCACCAACAAGGCCAGGCTCCAGGCCGCCCATCAGGCGGAGGTCGACACGATCGGCCGTTACATCAAGCGGATCGAGCAGGCGGAGTCCGTTGGCGAGATCGCGCTCAAGGTGGAGCTCGAGACCCTGCTCACCGACGAGACCAAGCATCGCGACGAGATGCAGCTCATGCTCAAGAACTACAAGGGAGACTGAGGGGGCCCGCCGATCCGTTCTGCCGAGCTAGCCGACGAGGTCGTATTGTAGCTCGTTCTTCCGAGAGAGTGTTCCGCCTCGCCATGGAGCTCCTCGCCCGCCTCAAAGCCGCCCTGTCTGACCGCTATGCCGTCGAAAGAGAGATCGGCCGCGGGGGTATGGCGGTCGTTTTCCTCGCTCGCGATCTCCGCCACGACCGGCAGGTTGCCCTCAAGGTCCTGAGCGAGGAGGTCGCCTCGGTTCTGGGAGCCAAGCGGTTTCTGGCCGAGATCGGCATCGCGGCGAGGCTCCAGCACCCACACATCCTCTCCTTGCTCGATTCCGGTGAGGTCGACGGGATCCCCTACTACGTCATGCCGTACGTCGCGGGCGAGTCGCTGCGCCAGCGGCTCAACCGGGAAACACAGCTTCCTCTCGAGGTCGCCTTACAGATCGCGAGAGACGTCGCCGATGCGCTCGAGCACGCGCATTCGGAGGGCATCGTGCATCGCGATATCAAGCCCGAGAACATTCTGCTCTCGGGCTCGCAGGCGATCGTAGCAGACTTCGGTGTCGCTCGGGCACTGAGCGAAGCCGGCGGTGAGAGCCTCACCGACAGCGGCATCGCGATCGGCACGCCGAGGTACATGAGTCCAGAGCAGGCGGCTGGCAGCAAGCGCGTCGATGGCCGGAGCAACATCTACGCGCTGGGCTGCGTGCTCTACGAGATGCTGGCCGGCGAGCCGCCGTTCAGCGGCGCGACACCACAGGCAGTCATGGCGAAGCACGTCCACGAGCCGCCGCCGCCGCTCCGGATCGTGCGGCCCGGACTTCCCGAAGGCGTTCAGCAGGCCATCGAGCGAGCGCTGGCGAAGGTTCCGGCGGATCGATTCGAGTCTTGCGCCGACTTCCGCGACCAACTTGATGCCGGCGCGAGCCGCCCCCGTTCGAAGCGACGAACCCGATTTCAGTGGCCTCGCGTCGTGTTGATGTCCGGTCTGGGAGCGACCGTCCTTGCGTCACTCGCGACCCGCGCGCCGTTCGAATTCCTCGATCCCCACCGCGTCGTTGTGTATCCGCTCGTCGTCTCGACCGATACCGATCGTGCCGAACGGGTGGGCGAGGGAATGGCGACCGTCATCGGCAACGCGCTCGACGGTGTCGGCTTTCTCAGATGGCTCGACGGTTGGCGCTGGCTCGACCCCGCCGAGCGGGAGGACGTCCGGACCTTAACGGATGATAAGGCGCGCGCGATCGCCCGCGAGCGGGGTGCCGCGATGTATGTGGACGGCCGCGTCGTTCATCGGGGCGACTCATTAGAAGTCATGATGGAGCTGTATGACGTCAGGGGGGACTCTAGTATCGCTCGCGCGAGTGCCGTAGGGGCGGCCGAGGAATCGTGGCGACTCGCACTCCGCGCGGTGAGCAGCCTCTTGCCGACACTCATCCCGCCGGGACGCCAAATCGACCTCTCCTCCCTAAATGAAGTCCATCCCACGGCGGCCGCCCACTTCCTTCAGGGGGAATCCGAGTATCGACTGTCCCGGTTCGTCGACGCACTCGAGCATTACCGCGAAGCGGTTGCCGCCGATTCGACTTTCGCCCTGGCCGCGCGCCGGGGCGCGCAGGCTGCCAGCTGGAAGCTCAAGCGGGAGGAGGCGGCCCAACTCGTCGATGTCGCACTCAACTCCCCCAACACCCTGAAGACCAGAGAGCTGTTGTTTGCCAGAGGGCTCGATGCCTACCTGGCGGCCAAGGCCGACGGCGCCGTGGATTATTTGCGCCGCGCCTTACGCATCGATCCAGACTGGCCGGATGCTTGGATGGCATTGGGTGAGGTGTTCACGCACTTGTTGCCGCGGGAGCCCACGCCCGATTCGCAGGCGACGGCGGCGTTCGCCGAGGCCAGGCGCCTGGATCCTCAGTTCAGTCCGCCCCTGTTCCACCTGTTGGAAACCGCGATTCGACTGGGTGAAATCCAGAATGCCGAGGCGCTTTTGCGCGACTTCGAGCGAAGTGATCCGGATTCCACGATCGCCAAGCACATCGACATCATGTGGAACTGTGTAGCAGAAGGCCCCGAGAACGTTGGCTGGCGAGTTAGGGCGCAGACCATGCCTGGTGCCCTCAGCAGGCCGCCCGGTCGTTGACAGTAGGTGCATACCAACCCGCCTGCGCGGAAAAAGCTTGGCGTGCGGTACTTCAGCACGACACGGCACAGGGCGGCTTTCGGAGGTGGGGTCCGGTGCTCGGCCTCCAAAGTCTACTCGTCGCCCAGGGTCGCTACAACGACACCAGGCGGCTGCTTGACAGCGCAACGTCGGTGTGGTCATTACCGGCGGAGCCACTCTTCCTTCTCGGTGCACTCGCCGGGGGGAATTCGAGCGGGAGGCTGAGCATTGGGTACAACGGATGGGAACGGATTACGCGGATATGCCGAGTCCGTTCTTATGGATGATTGGGCTGTGGGAACACCGCAGGGGGAACCGTGACGGATTGGAGGCCATTGGGGCCGTGTACGAGCGCCGGGCTGAAAGAGGCAGCCGGATGGATAGCGTACTGGGTTCGAGTGCCCGCGCACTCACCGCCCTCTCGAGCGGCGACACGGCCACCGCCATTGACATCCTGCAAGCAATCACACCTACCGCGCCACACCAACGTCTGATCTGGGATCCGTGGGAGTCATTGGGCCCTGAAAGGCTGTTGCTCGCGAAACTGCTGCTGAAGGATGGGTCCGCCGAAAAAGCCATGCAGGTCGCAAGCTATTTGGCATCACCCGCGGCGCTGCCGTACGTGCACCATCTCCCGGCCAGTATCGCCGTGCGTTTGCAAGCCGCCGCACAGTTGGGGTTCGGTGCGCTGGTCGGGAGTCAGCGGAGGCGGTTGGCCACACTGAAAGGGCCGGACAGCGTCAACAGCGATAACCACTAACCGGGGGTCGAGCAATGCCAGCGCTGAGAAAATGCAAGAATGCCCAAGGTCAAGCCGTAATTCTCACTGAGGACAAGGAAAGGGAAACACCAGCGAACAAGCCGTTTCAGACTCGCCCAGGCTCAGGCCTTTTCGTGAATGCCCTTCGCTTTGCAGTGTACTACCAGTTCTACGATCTCTACTGTTGGGGTACTAACGTCAGGAAAGTGCTGGTCGTTCTCGCGAAGTGCTGCCTCAATAAGGATGACCCCACTTGGAAGCTGGAGACGGGCGACAGGGATCTTTTGGAAAGAGTCGTACAGGGTGGCTCCGAGGACGAGTACGATCCTCCGCCTCCGCCTTGGGGAGGGTGATCATCGGGGGTGGGCGCTGCACAAGTGAGAGCCTAGTGCACAGACTCCACGGTCTATGACGCCCAGCCGTACGGTTCCCTTGGTCGTATTGGCAGCGCTATTCTCCGGCTCTGCTCCAACCTCCGTAGTGCCGGTCCACCCGATCGGGACCGAAGATCCCTTCGACATCATCCACTGGGTCGACCTCGTGGATGGAGCGCCCGTCGCCTCGTCGTCCCAATCACTTGCAGATGCCCGGCTCACGGCCTGCGCCTCCACAGAAGCCTCCTTCCGACACGGTCGCGTTGCTTCAGCCGGTTCCTGACCTGCTACAAGGACTGCAAGAATGGATCGGGGACGCGCCTGACACGACGATGGAGCTCGTTGTTATCCTGTTTGTGGATTCGATTAATACACCTCGCCTACCGCGACCGACCATTTTCCAGCGCCAGAACCCCAACTCCGTTGACTCCGTGAGTAGCGCGGCCGAGTCGATCATCGATAGCATCGCCGCGCTCCGCACGCCGGCGTACGAGCGGATCGGAACAGAGCTTGCGGACAGGTACGGAGGCGAGGTAACCGAGACCTTCTGGATCACAAAGGCCGTTATTGCCCGGATGCCCATAGGCGGTATTAGAGCAATCGCCACTTGGCCAACCGTCATTTCGATTAGCCCGCTGGACGAGACCGCCATGCATACCGCGGCGGCGGCGGTTTCTGCTGGCTCAGTAGGGGAGGGTCGTCGCGAAATGGCGAGTGACTCATACAAGCCCATTGGCCCCGGCGGCGGGACCATTGGGTTAGTGGACCAGCTCCCAGATCTCAAACATGACCTTGTCAAGTCGCGCGTCACAAGTGCTCGCGACTGTCTGCTCAGCACGTGTCCGATCGACCCCGATCCGACGGCGAGCTTCTGCAACCATGGTACCAAGTCAGCCGCGGTCTTGAGTGGTGACGCTACGCTTGATCGCAATCGGGGGGTCACGGCGTTCCCGATACACGCGTGGAGCGTGTTCGAGAATGGAACGTTTCAGGGCCAGCGAGTGTGCAACCTCCGTAAGCACGCCGTTCTTCGTGCGCTCGCCCAAGTGCACGTCCTTGCGGACGTCGTTGTACTACCCTTTCAAATGCCTGCAGGAGCATCCAATCGTCACGACCACGTCGTCGCTGTACTGGCCGACAAGGCGTTCGACGCGGGCGCGGTCGTAATCGCAGCGGTGGGTAACGGTGGGAACAAGCCGAAGGTGGTTCCAGGGCTGGCGCACAAAGTCATTTCGGTGGGCGGGCACGTCGGCGGGGCCAGTATCATGACCAACAACGGAGGCGTCTCGGAGGACGGTCGCGGCAAGCCCGACGTGCTTGCACCGACGAACAAGTCAATCGAGGGACTGTTGTTGCCGTTTACTCACTCAAGTGGCGCTACCGCTTTCGCAGGGGGCGCCGCAGCATTGCTGCGAATCTGGCTTGAGAAATACGGCGGAAGCACAGATCCCGGACAGACCTACGCGTACATGATTCTCTCAGGCCAACTTGCCACACAGGACGCCACTACCATCACGGATAACCGCGTCGGGGCAGGTCGCCTTCGCCTCCCGACAGACGGCCGCGTATGGTGGGGGAAAATCGCAGTCAAACGCCGAGAGCAGGTGGGCATCCTGCTCAAGGTTCCCAAAAACGACGCGAACGCCTTCGACATTGCCCTCTGGTGGCCGGAAGGTGCGGCCGATCCTCACAGTGACATCGACGCCTATCTCATCGACGAGACCGGGCACGCCAGGGCGTCAGGAAGACTTAAGGGGAGCGTGTTCGAGCGGGCACGCCATCCCGATCCTCCCGATCCCGGGGACTGGAAGCTCTGCATTCATGGATTCGACGTGGAAGACAACAAATCACAGACGGTATACTGGGCGGCGGCTGCACTGGAGAGGTAGACCCACGTGGTCCCGATCCCGTTCCCAGTAGCCTAGCCCCCCAACTCCGCCACCAGCTCCGCCCCGCTCCCGGGCCGCTTCTTCGTCTTTTTTTCCAGGGCCCGGGCCACCGCGCGGTCGACACTTTTGGAGATTGCGGGGTCGGTGCTGCGGAGCGAGGCGGGTCGCTGGCGTACCTGGCGGGTGAGCACTGCAAACGGGGTCGGGCCGCTGAACGGCGGCTCGCCCGCCAGCATCTCGTAGAGCACGCACCCGAGCGCGTAGATGTCGGCCGCGCCCGTGATGTCGGGCTGCGACGTCGCCTGCTCGGGACTCATGTAGCTCGGCGTGCCAATCACCAAGCCGGTGGACGAGAGCTTCTCACCACCGGCAATGACGACCGCCCGCGCAACGCCGAAATCGCAGACGATCGTCCGCTCCCCATCGAAGATGATGTTCTCGGGCTTAATGTCGCGGTGTATGACGTCGTGCGCGTGCGCATGATCGACAGCTTCCGCAACGTCCCGGGTGATGGCAACCGCCTCCTCGACGGGTAGCCGCCCCTCACGCTCGAGCCGGCCGCGCAACGACTCCCCCCTCGCAAACGGCATCACGAAATACAGTTGTTGCGCTGCGTCGCCGGATTCGTAGACGGGGAGAATGCTCGGGTGATCCAACTCCTTGAGGATCTCCACCTCGAGGTGGAAGCGCCGCGCCATGACCGAAAACGCCAGCTCTGGCCGGAGCACCTTGATCGCCACCTCGCGATCGCCTTCCAGGTCGAGGGCGTGGTAGACCGTGGCCATGCCGCCCCGCCCGATCATTTCCTGGACGCGATAGCGGCCCTCTAGCGCCGCCCTGCTTTCCTCGAGTGCCCGATCGGTCACCAAACCTCATGGGTCATTGAGCATTGAAAACATTGAACAATGCACAATGAACAAGGACTAAGGACCGACGCTCGATGACCAATGTTCAGTGACTAGTGACTCCTAACCAATCACCGCGAACTCCGGCTCCCATGCGGTGATGTACCCCGCCACGGCGCTGGCGGCGGTGGTGTAGGGACTGGCAAGATAGAGCTGCCCCGGGCCGGATCGGCCCGGGAAGTTGCGGTTGATTGCGCTAATGGTCACGGTCTCCCGATCGTAAGAGACCCCGGGGCCCGCGTTGATGCAGGCGCCGCAGGAGGGTTCGATGAACTCAGCACCCACATCGCGGAACACCTCGAGATATCCCTGCTCCCCGCAGTAGCGCTTGACCTCCTGCGAGCCACACTGCACGTAACACTTCACATCTGCGTGAACCCGCCGTCCGGCATCCAGCGCGGCCTTGAAGACCCGCGCGTACATGTCCATGTCGGATTTCTTCCCGGCCGTGCACGAGCCCGCGTAGGCGATGTCGACCTTCACCTGGCCGCCCAGCTCCGCGATGAACAGACCGTTGCCGGGGTCTCCCGGTAGCGCGACCATCGGCCTCAACTCCGCGGCGTCCAACTCGATCACGGTCTCGTACTCGGCGTCTTCGTCGGAGGATAGTCCCTCCAGCAGCGGACGCACGTCCTGTGGCGGGGCGCCTCGCTCGCGAGCCAGGAACTCGACGGCTTTCTCGTCTGGACGAACGATGCCGGTGAACGCGCCGACCTCAGCCGCCATGTTGGTCATCGTGGCACGCTCGTCGATCGAGAGGTCCTGCACCGCTTCACCGGCATACTCCACGATCTTGCCGATCGCATGGCCGTTCTTGACGTACGGCTGCCTCAAGATCTGCAGCATGAAGTCCTTGGCGGTGATGTTCTCCGGCCGCTGCCCGTCCACCCTGACCAACACCGACGGCGGGACCTTGAGGCGGACGTCCTTCGTGAGCCAGGAGTTGAAGATGGCCGTGGTTCCGACGCCAAAGGCGACGCTCCCGATGGCGCCGGCATGCGGCGTGTGGGAGTCGCTCCCAATGATCAGTTGTCCCGGGAGCGCGTGCTGCTCGAGGATCTTCGAATGGCAGATCGCCTCCGACCCCCGCACGATCTCGTTCCGGCCAACGCGGGGCAGCTCTCCGTACAACTTCACACCCTGTCGTTTTGCAAACTCCTCCTGCTTTCGCTTGAGCTCGAGCGCCACGTCGAGTAGCCCGTCGGCCTTGCGCTCGTCCGTCATGGCCAGCTCGAGGAACGTTAGATGGTCCCGGAACAAGAACACGGAGTCCGGATCGATGATGCGCTCGTTTTCTCCCACGTTGTCCCGCCAGAAAATCGCCGCCATCGGAGTGACGTATTCGTGACTGAACCGAACATCCGTGCGAACGAACCCCTCATCACCCGGCTTGACGTACGGAACTCCAATCGCATCCTGTGAAAGATCCACCACCCAGTGTCGCGCGATGATCTTTTCACCGAGGGTCATCGGCCGCTTCGCGGTGGTGACCGCCGGCGGGCGGACCTTGCCCTGGATGCGCGCGACGTTGTACTGGAAAAGACCGCCGTGTTCGATGATGCCCACAGTGATCTCCCCCTCGTTCGCCGTAAACTCGGACAGCGGGATCTCTTCACCCCCACCGATTCGATCGATGAGCGAGAAATCGGTGCTCGTCAGGACGCCGAGATTCTGACAATTCTCCCTGTAAATGCGCTCGATGCTCTCAGCAATCACTAGACGAATGCCCGCGCACATTTCAGCGTATGGGGACTGCTCGCGAGACGACCCTTTGCCACGGCGTTTGCCGCTCACCGAGCACACGAACCCGCCGGCCTTTACGATTCCACGAGTGATCGGGAACTCTTCTCCAGCCTTGAGTCCGAGGTAGGGAAATTCTCCGAGCGTCTCGTCGTAGTAGTAGCAGATGTACGCGGGAGTGATCTCGTCGGTCGAGATGTTGTCGCGCAACGTGCAGGAAACCGGCCACGAGAGGTCCTCCCCGTCGAGCTGCCTCCGCACGAGGTCGGCGTCATCTACGAGGTACAGCACCCGGCCAGCGAAGCGCACGGAGCTCGGCCGACGCTCGATGGATCGGTGTTTGAGACTGTCAATCATGACCGAAAGTTGCCGGCTCCCTGCCAGCAAGGCAAGCTGATCGCTACAATACTGATTACCAATGCCTACTGTTCGGTACCACCGCGATCCAGGTAGGATTCGCGAGAAGCGGCCGAGGCCGGTTCCCTTCGCGCGCCTGGCGGCTCTGGCGGTCACTGGAATGAGCTGCCTGCTCACCGGGACGGCCGAGGCCACCGGCGCGTGGGTGCAATCGCCTACCGTGGCTACCCTCGAGCGCAGTGGACTGCTCCGTTCCGAGGCGCTGGACGAAAGCTCCGGCCTTGCGGTGAGTCGACAGCATCCCGGCATTCTCTGGACGCATAACGACTCCGGGAGTGACCCGTTTGTTTTCGCGATCAACCTGAAAGGAGAATTGCTGGGAGGCTACCATATCGCCGCTACCGCGTCCGTAGATTGGGAGGACATTGCGCTGGGCCGTTGCCCGTGGAGTGAGGCGGACTGCCTTTATGTCGCGGATACCGGTGACAACTCGGAAAAGCGGGACAGCGTGGCCATCTACGCGTTCCGCGAACCCGAGCCGCCTGGCGCCGGAGTCTCGCCGCGCGTCGCCAGCGCCCGGAGGCTGACCGTCAGATACCCCGATCGCCCGCACGACGTCGAGTCGCTCGCGATCACCCCGAACGGGAACCTCACGCTCTTCACCAAGGGATGGAGGGGTGGAATCATTCGATTCGAGATAGCGCGAGCGGCGTGGCACGAAGGCTCGACCACGGCCCGTATGATCGACACACTCGACATCGTCCCTCAGTTCCCACTCGGCAGGCTGGCCACGGGTGCAGCCATATCTCCAAGCGGTAACCGGCTCGTCATTCGGACGTACACGGAACTGTACTTTTTCAGCCGTTCGGCGAATAATGGCCTTGTGGCCGACGGCGCCCCCTGCTGGCTGGGCGCCATCGAGCCGCAGGGCGAGGCGGTGGATTTCTTAGACGAGGGGACGGTCGTTCTCACGAGCGAGTCGCAGGGGGGGACCCCCGGACCAGTGTACCTGGCCACCTGCCCGACGTCGGCGGAGAGCCGGTGAGTAGTCGAGCGCCCGGTGCAACAAGAGTATTTTTCGCCGCTGCACTCGGACTGCTTGCGTTAGGCCCCGCTTCGCGCAGCCTCCGGGGACAGGCGCCTCCACATCCCAGCCGGGCGCTCGACATTCCCACCACCGACATGCTGCGAAGTCATCTGCGGTTCTTGTCGCACGATCTGCTCGATGGTCGGGCGCCCGGCACTCGGGGCGGCCAGCTCGCCGCCCATTACATCGCCGCGCAGTTCGAGGCGCTCGGCCTTGAGCCGGGTGGCGCAGGCGATTCGTACTTCCAACGGGTGCCCCTCGTGGCGATCACGCCGGAGCCGTCGCTGGTGGTCGGCTCGCGCGGCCGGACGATGAGTCTCAGCCTGTTCGACGATTTCGTTGCATGGCCGGAGGTACCCGATTCGGTGGTGATCGCTGACGGGGAGTTGGTGTTCGTCGGCTACGGTATAACCGCGCCCGAATGGAATTGGGACGATTACGAAGGGACGCTCCTGACCGGCAAGATCGTGGTCGCGTTGGTGAACGATCCCGGATTCACCGACTCGACTGTATTCCGCGGCAAGGCGCTCACCTACTACGGGCGCTGGACTTACAAGCTCGAGCAAGCGGCGCGCATGGGCGCGGTTGGCGTGTTGTTGGTACATACCGCCGCCAGCACCGGCTACCCGTGGAGCGTTGTACGGAGTTCATGGGCGGGCGAACAACTCCAACCTGCGGGGAAGCCGCCGGGCAGCCTGCGGTTCGCGGGATGGATAACCGAGGCAGCCGCTCGCCGCATTTTGCGAGCCGCAGGGCGGGACTACGAAGCGATGCGGAGGCGAGCAGGTTTTGCGGCCTTCAAGCCCATGGCTGTCGGCGCCAACGTGGCGATACACATCACGAGCGCCGTGAGAACCGTCGATGCCGCAAATGTCGTCGGCATCCTGTCCGGAGTTGATCCGGGGATGCGCTCGCAAGCGGTCGTCTACACATCCCACTACGATCACAAGGGAATAGGCCCCCCGGTACGCGGGGACTCCATCTATAACGGAGCTTGGGACAACGCGTCAGGAGTCGCCGCGCTGCTCGCGACGGCCGCTGGCTTCACGGGTGCCGATACCGCTCCGGGACGTTCCATCGTCTTCTTCGCCACCGCGGCAGAAGAAGCTGGCCTGCTCGGGTCGCGCACCTATGTGGCAGATCCCGCGGTGCCATTAGCAGAGACCGCGGCGGTCATCAACATCGATGGCGCGAACTTGCTGGGAGCGACCGAGGACGCAGTGGCCGTGGGAGCGGACCAGTCTACCCTTGGTGTGGTCTTCGAGACTCAGGCGCGGGCGGAAGGACTTGCGGTATCGCCGGACCCGCGCCCGGAAAGCGGGGGCTTTTTCCGTTCGGATCAACTGCCGTTCGCCCGAGCTGGGGTGCCCGCCCTGTCGATACGCCCCGGGACGACGTTCGTCGGCCGCGCACCGGGATGGGGAGAGGAGCGGTACAGGGAATTCACTGCTCGGCATTACCACCAGCCAAGCGACGAGTGGCGGCCGGGTTTCTCCTATGACGGCGCCCTCCAGCAGGTGCGTCTGATGATCCGGCTGGGCTGGGCCATCGGCACTTCGCCGGACCTGCCAACCTGGCTTCCAGACTCGGAATACGCAGCAGCAGGCCGAAAGCTGCGGGCAGGCCGCCGGCCGTAGCCGGTGAATCCCACCAAAGAGGGGTGGCCCGAAGCGCTCGAATCCGCTAAGTTGCCGCGCCTTTTTTAACGCCTCATACTAGACCGACCGGAGGCGCCACTGGAACTCCCGACCTCGCACCGCGTTCCCGTGTCTTGGCTGCGCGAAAACGCATGCGCTTCAATTCGCTGGCGGACCGTGGAGGACGTGCTCCCTCCGGGCGCGGCGAGCGAAGCAGACCGGGCGGCTCTTCAAGAAGAAGTCGTTACGCAAAAACAAGTTACGCAGATCACCCGTAAGCAGAAGAGCACGGGGATTTGGGCCGACAACATCCTGGGATTGGCCCCGGCAAAGAGCCAGGGTATCAAGGGTGTTGGGACAGTGTCGCAATACCGTCGGCTACTAGAGCTCGGGCGTCCGCTCGGTGGCCGACCGTTTCGGCTAGCCGAACGCACGTTCTACCGGTTGCTCTCTCGTGATGAAGATCCGGCCCTCCTGTTCGAGTACCGCACCGGTGCGAAGACAAATCCGGAGTACGGAACCTGGGGGCGCAACCTCATACGCGAGGGCATCAGCGCGGCCTTGGCACAGGGCGGCCATATCGAGGACCCGCGCCTGCGCGGCTCCGCTCACAGAATCTCGTCGGAGATCTCCCAGTTCCTCAGGAGTGGGATCGGCGAAAAGCCGCTCATCCGAAAGAAGAACCGCACCATCCTCCATCCCGAGGCCTATCCCCCCACGGTGTATTCCGTGAGCATGATCGCGTACATGCCAAGTCTCCAGCGAGAGCGCGCCGGTTTCGTGCAGCGGCTTTGCGACTACCTCGCGAAGCCGGCTTCCAAGCGCGCGTTCTCGATAGTGCTGGGTAGAAAGATCGTGAAGCCTACCTTTCAGTTGCTCGGCGATCCGATTCAGGCGGACGCCGCCGGACGGGCGAAGGACATCCCGTTCGCGCTCCATTGGATCGAGGTGCTGACTAGGCTGGGCATGCTGGAGTCTTCTACCACCGCCCCGAAGGTGCTGAACCGGTTACTGGGCGAATGCGACGCGCGCGGAGTCTGGAATCCCAAGGGCCTCCGATCGCTGCCGAAAAGTCCGAGCAAGATGGCGGATTTCGCGTTTCCGCTCGAATTGGACGGGAAGACCGTGGAGAGGCGGCAGGCAGACGTCACGTTCCGCCTAGCCCTGATCGCGAAGCTGGCCGGCTGGACCCTGGAATACACCTAACGGCCCGTGGCAACGGGGCCAGCCAAAGCTAGTTGCATAACAGGCAAGAAACAGCCATAGTTGTTGTCATAACAACTCCGGCTCATGATCGACCTCTCCCCGTTCGGATTCACCAAGACAGAGAGCACGGCCTATTCGGCGCTGCTCGCTCGCGGGCCTTCAGGTGGATATGCTGTGGCGAAGGCCTTGAGTATCGCCCGCGCGAACGCGTATCAGGCGCTGAACGGACTAGTTGCCAAGGGTGCAGCGATTCGTCTCGACGGACAGCCTCAGCGATTCAAGGCAATCCGGCCGCAGGCGCTCCTTGCGCGACTGGTCGAGCGCGTTGGCGGGCAACTCGACCGGCTCGAATCGCAAATCGCTGAAGATGGGGCGGGCGACGGCGACGCCGTCTTGCCGATCACCGGCAGTCGTGCGTTTCTGGACGTCGCGACCCGAACAGCCGCGCGCGCGGTGTCGCCGGTTACCTGCGTCGCTCCCCAACAGGAGTTGCAGGACCTTGCGCCGGCCTGGCGTAAGCGTGCCGCCGACGGACACCAGACCGATCTCTGGGTCATCGGTTCCCTCCCGGAGACCTTCCCGCTCCAACTGGCGGGAAGCGTCTCGGATGAGCGCGCTAAGAGTTGTTTTGGTGGCTCGGTGGCGCTGCTCTCCTGCGCCGAAGGCGCCGTTGTGGTCACGCTCGATGGCGATGCCGCGCGAGGCTACTGGACCTCGGACCCCGTACTACTCGGCACGTTGTGTGGAGCGGTAGCCCACCTCACGGGGGCTGATGTCTCTGGCAGGTGATGTAACGTGAATGCCAAGCCATCTCGAAACACCAAGGCCACAATTGCCGCCGCCGCCAGAGAAGAGTTCGCTCGCCTCGGCTACGCCGGAGCGCGCGTAGAGCGAATCGCCCGGCGGGCCGGCGTGAACAAACAACTCATCTTCTACTACTTCGGCTCGAAACGCGGGCTCTACGACTCCGTGGTCCAAGGTGCCGCACACGGCGTACTGCGAGGAGAGCAAGGGAAGCATGACGACCCGGGGGCCGCAACCGACGGACTTCGGCGGGCAGTGCAACAGTTGTTCGACGATTTGCAAGCTCAACCCGACGTGACGGCTTTACTGCTGCATGACGCGCGCGACGCCGACGGAAGCGTGGAGCTGGCAGGGCCCGTCCTGTTACGGATGCTGAATCGGATAAGCAAAGTCGTCTCGGAAGGACAGGGACTGGGGTATTTCCGGGATAACGCCAACCCGGAAACGATTGCGCGCCAGGCAATCGTGCTCGCGTTGGGCTACCTGGCGCTCGAACCCGCCCTGCGATCGGAGCGGAACCTCTCGAGAGAGGAGTGGCGCGAGGGCGTGAGCGAATTGCTTGCCCGCGCCCTCGCCTGGTGAGACCCGAGCCTACCGAATGGTCGTTACCAATTCCGGTCGTGGCTGTGGTCCCCGCACACCAGGGCTATCGAGCCCGCCGTCCAACGCCAAGTCCAACACCTCACTGAGGCTCTCGACCGCATGTACCGAAAGGTGTTCTCGCTCCTCATCCCTCAGGTCCTCGAGATCTCTGAGGTTCTCCTTCGGGAGGACAATCTTCGAGATTCCGGCGCGACAGGCGCCAAGCACCTTTTCCTTGACCCCGCCGATCGCCAAGACACGACCAGAAAGGGTCACCTCACCCGTCATCGCGATGTCGTGCCGCACGGGGATCCCTGACAAAGCGCTCACGAGCGCGGTCGCCATCGTCACCCCCGCAGACGGTCCGTCCTTTGGAATCGCGCCGGCCGGCACGTGGATGTGGACGTCCTTGTCCCCAAACATCGACTCCGGAATACCGAGTTCCTCCGCGTGCGTTTTAGCATAGGTCAAGGCGGCCCGAGCGGATTCCTTCATGACATCGCCGAGCTGGCCGGTGAGCACCAGTTCCCCCTTCCCGCGCGTAACCGACACCTCGACGAACATGATGTCTCCGCCGACGGGCGTGTAGAACATGCCCGTGGCAATGCCGACCTGATCGTTTTCGAATGCCCGCTCGGGATGCACCACCGGTCTCCCGGCGAGCTTGGAGATGTCATCGTCCGAGACTTCCACGCGATCGACGTCACCGCCAGCAACCTGCCGTGCCACTTTACGCGCCACCTTCCCCAGCTCGCGCTCCAGTTGTCGAACGCCGGCTTCCCGAGTGTACCCGGAGATGAGGCTGGCGATGGCCGGGTCGCTGAACTGGAGCTGATCCCGCGTAAGACCCGCGTCCGTTAGCTGTCGTGGAATCAAGTACCGCCGCGCGATAGCCGACTTTTCACGCTCGGTATATCCGCTGAACTCGACGAGCTCCATGCGATCGAGCAGCGGCCCGGGGATGTTCTGCCGGAGGTTCCCGGTCGCAATGAAGAGGACCTCCGACAGATCGAATGGCACACCGAGGTAATGGTCGGTGAAACTGTCATTCTGTGCGGGGTCCAACACCTCCAGCAACGCCGACGGGGGGTCCCCCTGGAACGACACACCCAGTTTGTCGACCTCGTCGAGCAGGAATACGGGGTTCTTGGTTCCCGCCCGCTTCATGCCCTGAATCACGCGGCCGGGCATGGCCCCGACGTACGTCCGCCTGTGTCCGCGGATGTCGGCCTCGTCGCGTGCGCCTCCCAACGAGATCCGCACGTACTTTCGACCCATCGCCCGCGCGATGGATTTGGCGATGGACGTCTTCCCGACTCCGGGCGGCCCGACGAAGAGGAGGATCGACCCCTTGGCTCGTTTGTCGTCTTCGTTACCGGCGCCGGGAGCGTCGTTGGAACCCGCCTCCGACTGCCCGGCGGCTCCCCGGAGCTGCCGAACCGCCAGGAACTCCAGTACGCGGTCCTTGACGTCCTGGAGACCGAAGTGATCCTCATCGAGAATGTCGGCGGCACGTTTGAAGTCCAGGTGGTCGTCGCTTCGCTCGTTCCAGGGTAGCTCGCCTACCGTCTCCAGGTAGGTGCGAATGACCTGGCCTTCCATCGATTCGCGCGACGCTCGCTCCAGCCGCCTGAGCTCCCGGTTGATTTCCTTGCGGGCGTCCTCGGGAAGCGCAAGGCTCTCCAAGCGCTCGCGCAACTCGTCGACATCCTCCGCCTCCTCGTCGTCGCCTAGCTCGTGCCGGATTGCCTTAAGTTGCTCGCGGAGAAACATCTCCCTCTGCCGTTGGCCCAGCTCCTCCTGGACCTTCGACTTGATTTCTTCCTGCGCGTTGAGAAGTTGGAGCTGTCGCTGCATGTGCACGAGAACTCTGCGCAATCGCTCTTCCACACCGAGCGTCTCGAGCAGCGCCTGCCGCTCCTCAGGCGGCACTTCGATATAACCAGCAACCATGTCGGCGAAGCGACCGGGGTCGGTCACGCCCTCCAGAATCTGCTGCACCGCTTCTTCCGGGAGGCCGATCTTCTGCCCCACCTCCGCCGCCCGCTCACGCACCTCCTTGTGCAACGCAATGAACGCCGGGTCCTCAGAATCGACGGGCGGAAAATCGGGGGCGTGCTGGACCACGCACTCGATATAGCCGTCTTTCTCGGCGTAGTGGAGGACCGAGGCACGATACACGCCGCTCAATAGGAGCTGGACGCCGCCGAGGCCACGTTGCAGCTGGCCGATTCGAGCGACCGTGCCCGTAGTGTTCAGGGTCTCGGGCTTCACCAACTCGCTGGACTCACGCTGGGAGACCGCAAAGACCAGGTGGTCGTCTGCCTTGAGTGCCGCCTCGATCGCTCGCAAGGTCGGCGGTCGCCCGGCAGCAATCGGTGCGGTCACCCCCGGAAAAAGTACGGTTTCCCTCAACGGGAGGACCGGAAGCCTGTGTCTTTGGCTCTTTTCCTCAGCCATATCTCCACCGCCTACTCAATCGGGTTTCGGAGCCGCTAGGAGACGGCCCCAGGCCCCAAGGGGCAGCTATCATGCCATGATACGCGCCTAATTCTGGCAGGATCCCTTGTTCCACGCGGCATTGGTGCTAATACCGCAGGCGAAGCTCAAGCGTATCGTGCCAAAACGGCACTACGCTTGGTGGGCGGGGGATCCTTAGGAAGCCGCGCGGGGGGCGATGCTCAGTAGCGACCTGAGTTCGGAGTCGGTCAGCTGCTCGAGTAGCCCAGCTCGCGCCGTGACCTCGCGGGCGGATTCGGTCTTATCTGCTTCGCAGCTGAACCGAATGATATCGGCTGGTTCCGGAAATCCTTGGGAGCGCGGTTTAACGGGAACGATACCCGACGTGCGGCCGACCCGTTCGGCCGACCACCGCCTCCCGGCGTCGTCGGTAACCCAACGCATGCATCCTCCTGGTGCGGCGAGGTAGGTTGCCACGGGGGTACACGCCGACTAATCTACGGCCTGTCGAGACCTAGTGGCAAATGGATCAACCAGAAGAACGCTCGTTGGCCGATCGGCTCGCCGATGTGCTCGAGGAAACGTATACGATCGAGGGTGAGATCGGACGGGGCGGCATGGGAGTGGTTTACGTTGCCCAGGACATCGCGCTCAATCGCCGCGTCGCCATCAAATTACTCCCGCCCGAGCTAGCTTTCCGGCCCGAAATACGCACGCGCTTCATTCGCGAGGCCCAGACCGCGGCACGCCTCTCGCACCCGCACATCGTTCCCATCCATACGGTCGGTGACAGCGGCGGGTTGGTCTATTTCGTCATGGGCTTCGTGGACGGCGAGTCCCTGGGGGCGCGCTTGAAGCGTCGGGGCCGGCTGCCACCGGAAGAGGTCCGACGCATCATGAAGGAGACCGCCGATGCGCTCGGACGCGCCCACGCCCTCGGGATCATTCATCGCGACGTGAAGCCGGACAACATCCTGCTGGAGGGTACTCGCGGCCGGGTAATGGTGACGGATTTCGGAATCGCGAAGGCGTTGTCGGAAGGTGGAGGGACCCTGACCGGGACCGGCGTCGTGATCGGGACACCTGCCTACATGAGCCCCGAACAGGCGGCAGGTGAGGGTGAGATCGACATGCGAAGCGACCTCTACTCCCTGGGCGTCGTCGCCTACGAGATGTTGATTGGCGATCCACCGTTCAAGGCACCGACTGTACCCGGAATCCTCTTGAAGCAAATCACCGAATCCGCTCCCGATATCGTAGGTGTCCGTCCCGAATGTCCTGAGGACTTGTCCACTTCCATCATGCGGTGTCTCAAGAAGGAGCCGGAAGACAGGTGGCCCACGGCCGACCCCTTGCGTAGGGCGCTGGAGAGCAGAAAATCCGCTCCGTACCGCTCGGGAGCGGCGGCGCCGGCCCGGCACGGGTCTCGCCAAGCGGGCGAACGGAGTCAACGGAGCCGATCGCCCCGCCGGGACAGGGAGCGTGGCAACGCGCTCGCCGCAGACCGCCCCCGCGCGCGCGGCGTCGAACGAGCGAGCTCAAAGCCGGAGTCGCCCGAACCCGCCGGACCCTCCGAGCCCCAGATCGTAAAGAAGTTCCGCGCCCATTTCGCGTCGTATGTGTCCGTGAACGGTTGTCTCCTTCTCCTAAACGTCGCGACCGGGATCACGGAACCGTGGTTCTTGTTCCCGATGGTGGGTTGGGGATTCGGAATCGCAGGCCAATACTCGAAGCTGTGGCAGGCGGGGTACAGCTGGCGGGATGTCATCTATCGACCGCCGGCGAAGGACGCGATCGGGCCGCCCACGGCTGGTGGCGGCACCGCGGCGCTACCTCCAGTGGCCGTCGACGAGATCGGCAAGCTCGGGGGGCAGATCGCGCAGATGCAGGCCGATCGGGGCGCAATCGTACACATGGTAGAGCGCCTCCCGAAATCG
Organism: Gemmatimonadales bacterium; assembly: GCA_965249575.1. Taxonomy (GTDB): domain Bacteria; phylum Gemmatimonadota; class Gemmatimonadetes; order Gemmatimonadales; family GWC2-71-9. The sequence goes on from OZ252244.1 coordinate 1,858,236, forward strand.
GAACGCAACATGTTGCCGGAAGTGGTGCCAACCGTCGACGCCCTGTTCAACCGTGCCGTCGAGCTCGCCCGGACCCTCACACACTTCGAGTCGGACGTCGACGGGGACGCCGTGGGCCGGCTGGAAGAGCGGATCGCGGAGCTGGAGAAGGCTGGCGGCGATCCGGATCAGGATCGCCGGGTCGGTCTTCTCCGGCGTCAGCGGGAGGCGTTGGCGGAGCTGCTCGACCGTCGGTCGACGGTAGAAGCGCAGTTCGAGTCTTGTCTGCTCGCGGTGCAGAACGTGCGGTTCGACCTTCTGCGGCTTCGGTCGGCTGGAGTCGCCGCCGTGTTGGACGATCTCACGAGCGCGACCCAACAGGCACGAGCCCTTTCGTTCGATGTCGAGGCGGCAATCGGCGCAGCCGGAGAGATCAGGGCCGCCCTCGGCAAAGGACCCGTCGCGACCTGAGACCGCCCCGATTCAATCCTTCAAAAGCGAGCGATCTCCCGGAACGCCTCCGCGATTCCCGGAGCCTGTGGGAGGATCACCTCCTCAAGATCGGGCGAATACGCCACAAACGTGTCGGTCGCAGCAACCCTCCTCACCGGTGCATCAAGCCACGCAAACAGCTCGTCACTGATCCTAGCCGCGATCTCCGCGCCGTACCCCCACGAGAGCGTATCCTCGTAGGCAACGATCACTTTGTTCGTCTTCTTCACTGACTCGCTGATGGCAGGCCAGTCGACTGGGTTGAGGGACCTCAGGTCGATGATCTCAACGCCAATGCCATCCGTTTCCTGGACCGCCTTCGCCGCCTGTATCGCCCGCTGTACCACCGCACCGTAGGTCACGACGGTGATATCCGACCCCTCTCGCACGACTTTCGCCTTCCCGAGCGGGATCATGAAGTTCGGCCCCGGATAAACGCCTTTGTTGTACGTCTGGCGGTAGAGATGCTTGTGCTCGAGGAACAGCACGGGATCGTCGCACCTGATCGCGGTTCGCAAGAGGCCATTGGCGTCAAGGGCGGTCGCGGGACACACCACCCTGAGCCCCGGGATGCTGGTGTAGATGGCGGCCCCAGTCTGCGAATGATACATGGCGCCACCCTTGAGGTATCCACCGTAGGTCACGCGAACGACCGCTGCGGAGGTGAACGCATTGTTGCTGCGCCACCGCATGGTGGCCAGCTCGTTCCGGATCTGCATGTAGGCCGGCCAGGTGTAGTCGAAGAATTGAATCTCCACGACCGGCTTGATGCCCCGGGTGGCGAGACCGACTGCTCGACCGACGATGTTCGCTTCGGCGAGTGGTGAATTGTAGACCCGGTCGCCGCCGAACTCCTTTTGGATGCCCCACGTCACCTTGAAAACGCCACCCTTCCCCTTGACCGTTTCCAGGTACTGCTCGCGGGAAACGTCGGCGACATCCTCTCCGAACATGATGATCCGGGGATCCCGGGCCATTTCGTCTTTCAAACAGCGGTTCAGTAGGTCCACCATCGTGGTCGGGTCCCCGCTGAACTGCGGGTCGTCCTCAGTATCGAATTGCTCGCTCGTCGGGTCGACGTCTGGCGAGTACACATACGCATAGATCGTATCGACTGCCGGTTGCGCGGCAGCCAATGCGATCCCGGTGGCCAGCTCGAGGTCATCTTCTACCTGGGCTTTTATGGCCTCGATCTCTGCATCGGTGGCCAAGCCGTCCGCGACCAGCCGGGCGGGGAACGCGGTAACCGGGTCGCGCTTAGCGTCCTCCTCCCGCTCATCCGGTGGGCGGTACATGACCTCGTCATCCGATAGTGAATGCGAATAGGGGCGAATCACCGAGGCATGGACTAACGCCGGCCCCTTCCGCGAGCGGCAGTGCGCCGCGGCTCGCGAGACCGCATCGTAGGAAGCCACGGGGTCGCAGCCGTCGACGCGCTCGATGTATAGGTTCGGGAAGTCCTTCACGAGCTCGGAGACGGATCCTCCGGCGGTCTGCACCTCGACCGGCACGGAGATCGCATAGCCATTGTCCTCGATCATGAAGAGGACCGGGAGCTTGAGATTCGAGGCGGTGTTCATCGCCTCCCAGAACTCCCCTTCACTCGTGGTACCATCGCCCGCCGAGCAGTAGGTCACCTCGTCTTCAGACGGCCGCTCGTCGGCGGGGATGTCCTCGATCTGATGGTATTTGAGCCACGCCTCGGCACAGCCGACCGCCTGGAGGAACTGCGTCCCGGTGGGACTCGACTGCGACACGATGTTGAGCGCCTTGTGACCCCAATGTGACGGCATTTGCCGCCCGCCAGAATTGGGGTCGTCGGCTGCGGCGACCGCCGACAGCAGCATCTCCGTGGGCGTCATGCCGAGGGTGAGGCACAGTGCTCGGTCCCGGTAATAGGGGTAGAACCAATCATGTGCCGGCCTCAGCACCTTCCCGGCCGCGACGAGCACGGCTTCATGGCCAGCCCCCGAGATTTGAAAGAAGATCTTGTTCTGCCGCTTGAGCTGAATCTCCTTGTCGTCGAGACGTCGAGACAGGAGAATGAGCCGGTACATGTCCAGCAACTCGGCTTTTTCGAGCCGTGCAGCCGTCGGGCGTCGCGCGCGGGATTTGGTCTCTGTAGCCATGGTCAGAAAATAGCCCCCTGTGGCCGTGTGACGGCAAGCCCCGTACGTTCGGATGGTGCGGCGGCGCCCGGGGAACGGCCTACATTGGCCGGTGAAGCCGTATTAGCGGAGCTTCGTAAGGCGCCGGAGTACTTCGAGTTTGTCGAGAGCCGACTTCGAGGACGGCGCGTCGGCAATCGTGTAGAGCGCGTCCCGTATGTCCATCAGGATCTCGAGCAAGAGCTGTTCCCTCTGAAACGCCGCGTCAAGATCGGCCATCCGAGTCTTATCGCCCGTCTCACTACACCGGTCGTACGCCTCCCGGTAGATGGCTTCGAGATTCTCGACGATGCGGTCCCGGGGGCGCGGGCTCATTCGAGACCTCAGGGTGACGGGAAGGGGCGATGGTAATGGCGAACCCAAGCCGCAACCGCCGGTCGGCGATCTTCCAGCGCGACGGGAATCGCTGCGTGTACTGCGGCCGCGTCTTGGAGGAGCGGTTCCTCACCGTCGACCACGTGCAGCCACGCATGAAGCGCGGAGATCATTCGCCCGGTAATCTCGTGACCGCGTGCAACACATGCAACACTCTCAAAGGCGGTCGGCCGGCCTGGGTCTTTCTCCGGGACCGGCCCGTCGAGCGAGCCAACTTTTTGCAGTACGGTACGCACGTATGGGCGCGTTTGAGGCGCGCGGTCGAGGCGGCGGCGGGGCGGACGTCCCAACCGCCCGGCTAGTCGCTTGCCCGGCTGGCATATGGTAGCATGACCAGCCCGCTCGGGACTTTCGGCGCGAAATACGTTGATTTCGGGGGCATGACGGCGCCGGCGTCGGCCACGGCGAGCACCTGCTCGACCTTGGTCGGGTTGAGGGCAACACCTGCGACAGCCTGCCCGGCGATCAGAAGCTCCAGCACCTGACCGAAGTCGGCGGAATAGGTCACCTTCGACTCCGGGCCTGCCCGCTCCGCCAGAGGCCGGACCACCAGAGAGTCGATGCGCGCGACGTCGAGCGCCCACACGACCGGGTCAACGTTACCCCGCGCCGCCTCGGCCCCCGGCTGCATGGCCAGCCGGAACAGGAGCCCCCCTGGTAACGTCACCAGCGCACCAGAGCCACCACGCGCCAATCCCGCAAGCTCGCCCTCGGGACTAAGCTCCGGTTCGACGCGCTCAATGTCAAAGCGGCCTCCGCAGACCTCGCGAAGATCTCCCTCGGTCAGGGCCGCCCCGTGCAACAGGCGATGCGTGGCGAGCAGCACCAGTCCAGGATCTCCCAACGGCACGATCAGCCCGAGCGTCCGGCCCGCCGCCGGATTCTGTTCCCGGTATGCCCACGCCGTTTCGAATCTGTGGTGTCCGTCGGCAATGTAGAGGGACTCGGCGCCGGCAGCCTCCGCCATTTCGCGGGCCGCGGATCCTCCGACCCGCCACAACGCGAGCCGGTCGCCGTTCAGCTCGCCCTGGGCAAGCGGACGCTCGCCCATCACCGGCCCGATGCGACCAACGAGCTCTCCGGCCGAGTCACGAGCCAGGACCAACAGCGACTCGAACATGGTTTGTGTTGTCCCAAGCAGGGCGAGCCGGTCTTTCTTCGGCCCAGCATGCGTGCGCTCGTGGGGCTTGACTCGACCCGTCTGGTACGGCTCTGCCGCAATCGCGCCGATGACACCGCTCCGAACGTGACTCCTCCCGTCGCCCGTGCGGAACTCCTGGCGCAGCACGTAGACCCCGGGATCCCGATCCCGCACGAGGACGCCTTCCTGGCGCCACCGATGAAGCAGCCGGGCCGCGTCATCGTACCGCCGCTCGCCCCCTTCGGGGAGCAGCACGTGCACGATGTTGTGGAGGTCTTGCCCCGCCAGCGTGGCGCGTGACGAGCCATCAATGACATCGTAGGGAGGGGAAATCAGCTTGCTGAGCCGCTCTGCCTCGGCGAAATGCTCTCCGACGAACGGCGTAACGAGCGGCTCGGGGGAAGTCTCCGACATACAGACCCTTTCAGGAGTTCGAAAATCCGCGCGCGACAGGCCGGGCACCACCTGGCAACACGCACCTTCGCGACGAGCCCCCTTTCACGGTGGCGGGCTTTTATACCAAAGATTGAGTGCCAGGCGTTGGGTGGCCCTAAAACTACATCCGCCTCCCGATACCGGGAGGCGGATGCCGAACGGAGGGTCCTACTGCACCAGAGGGGACCGCTGGCGCCTACTGACGCTTTACCGCGTGGGTCTCTGCCCCCCCCTCGCGCAGGATCAGCCCGGTCACCGACCCCCGACCGTCCATGACAAAACCTATCCGCTGCTCCGCCATGGTCAGGAAGAAGTCCGTTTCCGACTCAAGGAACAACGGCGCCTTGTCGAAATCGGGGCTGTTGATGAACAGCCGGTCTCCCTCGCGATAAACCGAGAACACGACTTCTGAGCCCACCTCGTAATCGCCGACGTACCTATCATAGATCTTGGGATCGACGGCCATGGGCTGGGGCTTCTCGGAGTAATCCGGCCAATTGTACTCGGCGGCAATGGCGTTGACGATCTCACTCAAGAGACCGCCGCCAGTATCCGAATTGGTCATGACGACCGCGCCCTGGCCCCGATGCACAAACGCGAGAAACTCGCAACGGAACCCCTCGTTGGCTCCCGAGTGACCAAACCGGATCGCACCGCCGCTGCCGCGCAGGAACAATCCGAGCCCCACCGGGCCCCCACGCTGGGGTGTCAACATTTCGATCGTCGTCTTCTGATCGAGAATGGAGTTGGCTCGTCCCGCCGACGCCTTTTGTAACTCGATCGCGAAGCGACCGAGATCCGAGGGCGTAGTCCACAAGCCGGCGGCCGCCAGTTCGGGATAGGTGTGGTACCTGCCGTTCAGAGGACGGCCACTGCTGCGGTGACCGCTAGCGGCGTTCCTGCTCCACCGCTTGGGCAGCGGCTGCTCGTACGTGCTCCGCGACATGTTGAGTGGCTGAAGGACGACGTCGGACATCCACCCGGCGAAATCCTGGGTCGTCTTGTCGATGATGAGCTGCTGTAGGATCGTGTAGCCCCCACCGGAGTAGTGGAAGCCCTGACCGTTCAGCGCATCGACCAGGATCGGCCCGGTATTGGCCGGCTCCGCCCCATCGAGCACCTGAATCAGGTTCGGAATTTTCGATCCTTTCGCATACCCGCTGTAACCCGTTGGGATCAGACCGGATGTGTGGCTTAGCATCCCCCTGATGGTAACCTTGTGGTCTGGTATCGATTTGCTCTCGGGCACCTTCCAGGACGTGAGCCAGGAGTTCACGTCGGTGTCGAGGTCCAATTCACCGGTCTGTACCGCTGTGAGCGCGGCCGCCGCCGTGACCGGCTTGCTGGCCGAGGCCGCCTGGAACACGGTGTTCACGTCAACCGAGTCATTCTTCTCCGCGTCGCGGATTCCGTAGCCCTTGGCCCATTCGATCGTGTTATCGTTGATAACGGCGACGCTGATTCCCGGGACGCCGTAGTAGGCCATTCGCTCGGCGATGCTGAACGGCCCCATCTCGTTTCCAATCAGGATGATCGGGACGAGGGAGTTCTCGACCTGCCGAATGTGCTCCAGAACCTCCGGTGACGGGTCGAACGCAGGGATCAGAGGCTCCGGCTCACCCCTACATGCGACAGCCAAAGCCGTCGTTGCAGCGACCCAAGCAAGAGAAGTTCTACGATGACCAACCGAAAAGTGCATGTACCCCCCTCTAGGCGTCATCGTACGAAATTGCCCTGACGCCCCACCCGACGCAAGCCGCGTACCACTGGCCCCGTTTGGAGGTCAATCCGACTGTTCGGGCGGCCCCTGGCCGCGCTCGATCAGACGCTCCAGATGCTCCTTTACGTCCTGCAGCGTGAGGCTCCGGAGCATGGCCTCGGCGGCGCCCGGCGTGCTCCCAAACCTCAGAAAGTCGGTTTCCAAGTGGCCCTCGGGTCGGTCACCCTCGACCGACCACCTCACGTACAGCAGCGCCCCGCCGTAGTCGCCGCTGACCTCCGGAACGTCCTCAACGTAGATCGCAACGGAGTATGACCGGCCATCGGAACCCGAGAAGGCTGGGGGCCGTGCATGTGCTTCGAGGTATCCGCCGAGCGTGTCGTCCTTCAAATCAGCCGTCGGCGTAGAACCGCTCGCCGGCCTCCGCCATTTGTACGAGCCTCGCAGCCGGTGCGAAGCGCTCACCGTACTGTTCCCTCAGCCGTTCGAGGGTATCCACGGCGTTGGCGGCACCGATGTCGTCGAGGTAGCGAAAGGGCCCGCCGCGAAACGGCGGGTATCCGATGCCGTAGATCGCGCCCAGGTCGGCGTCGCGCGCGCAGCGGACCACCCCTTCACTGAGCGCGTGCACCGCCTCGTTCAGCATCGAGTACACCAGTCGGGGCTGGATGTCCGCCTGCCGGACCGAGACACTCGGTTGCGCTTCAACGAGCCCGTAGATGCTCTCCTCGACCGCGCGCCGCTCGCCCCCTTCGTATCGATAGAAGCCCCGTCCCGCCTTCCGGCCGAGCCGGCCGTCCTCCACCAGTCGGCCGATCCCTCCCATGGGACGCATTCGATCCCCGAACGCCTCATGAAGGACGAGCGATGCTTTGTGTGCAACATCGAGACCTACTTCGTCGAGCAGTGTGATTGGGCCGACCGGAAAGCCAAAACGCGTCATTGACTTGTCGAGCTGCCCCACGCGAACCCCTTCGAGGAGAAGCCACCCCGCCTCGTTGAGGTAGGGCCCCAGGATCCGGTTCACCCAAAACCCCGGCCGGTCTCGCACGACGATCACCGTCTTCCCCATCCGTCGACCGAGGGCAACAGCCGTCGCCGTCGCATTCGCCGCGGTCGTTTCCGTCACGATCACCTCGAGGAGCGGCATCTTTTCCACTGGGGAGAAGAAGTGCATGCCTACGACCCGCTCGGGATGTTCCATAACCGCGGCTATCCGCTCAATCGGTATCGTGCTGGTGTTCGACGCCACGACGCACTCGGGCCGCACGTGGGATTCGAGGTCGCGAAAAACCTTTCGTTTGACCTCGAGATCCTCGTAGACCGCCTCTATGACGACATCGGCCCGCGCAAAGCCTGCCCAATCGACACCACCCGATACCAACCGCTCGAGCCGTTGATATTCATAGCGCGTAATGCGTTTCCGGCTGCGCCGGTTCTTGAGCAACGCACGGGCGCCTTCGAGTCCTTTGGCCACTCGGTCCAGGTCGGAATCCCGCAGGCGCACATCCACCCGTGCATTGGCCGCAGTTACTCCCGCGATTCCGGCCCCCATGAACCCAGCTCCAACGATGGCCACGTTCTGCACGTCGCGGGGCGGCTGCGCCGTCGGTGCAGCTCCGGTGTCCTTCTTGAGCGCCGTGGTCGCGAAAAAAATCTGGACCAGTTTTCTGGACACGGCGCCGACGGCGAGATCGGCGAACGACTCCGCCTCGCGATCGAGTCCGGCCTCAATCCCCCGTTTGAGCCCATGGGCCACCGCTTCGAGCGCGGTGATCGGCGCCGGATAGTGGCCCCGAGTCCGCGCCAGGACCTTGCGCTTGCTCATCGAGAAGAGCACGGCACGTCCCAGTGGATTGCTCTCGAGCACCAGCGCCATTCCCCCACGGCCCCGGCGTCTCGGCCGCCATCCATCTGCGAGCCTCCGCGCCGCGCTCATTGCCACGCGGTCAAGAATCGAGGGGTGGACCGTCTCGTCGACGATGCCGAGGTGCTTCGCCCGATCCACGCTCACGGTCTTGCCGGTCAGGATCAGCTCGAGTGCCCGCTGCGCGCCAATCAACCGGGGTAGCCGCTGGCACCCGCCCGCCGCCGGGATGATTCCCAGCTGCACTTCGGGGAGGCCGATCGTGGTCTTAGAGGTGGTAGCCGCCACGCGATACGAGCAGGCGAGGGCGACCTCCATTCCACCTCCGAGGCAGGCACCATCGATGGCCGCCACGACCGGCTTCCCCAAGTTCGCGAGTCGATTGACTAGGTGCTGCCCACCGCGTACCAAGCCCTCGGCCTCAGATCGAGACGCGAGCGCCACGAACTCGTCGATATCAGCCCCCGCAATGAAGCTCCCCGCCTTACCGGAGATGAGGACGACCGCGCGGACAGTATCGTCTCGTTCGAGCTCGTTCAGGATCGGATCCAGCTCGTGCCTGACAGCCCTAGTGATCTTGTTGACTGGTTCGCCCGGCAGGTCCAGGCTCAACCGGACTATGGCGTCCCGCGCGGTCCTCGTGAACGCGCCCATCAAGCTCGCTCCAAGACCATCGCGAATCCCATCCCACCCTGCGTGCATACCGAGATCAGGCCGAACTGCACGTCGCGGCGACGCATTTCATTGGCAAGGGTCAGTGTGATGCGTCCGCCGGTGGCGCCAAACGGGTGCCCAATGGCGATCGACCCCCCCATCACGTTCAGCGTGTCCCGGTCGATCCTTCCAACCGGGCTGGATCGTCCGAGTTTCTCGCGAGCCCACGCTTTGCTCTCGAACGCCTGGAGGTTCGATAGCACCTGAGCGGCGAACGCCTCGTGCATCTCGACCAATCCGAGCTCCTCCCATGGGATACCGGCGCGGTCGAGAGCAGCCGGCACAGCGAATGCGGGCCCCATCAACAGCTGCTCGCCGGGATCGAGGGCGGCGACGGCGTAGGACCTGATGAATGCCAAGGGCTCATAGCCGTGACCCCGAGCCCTTTCCTCGCTCATCAACAGCACGGCCGACGCACCGTCGGTCAGCGGTGAGGCATTCGCCGCGGTCACCGAGCCGTGGCGCCGATCAAAAACAGGCTTGAGCTTTGCCATCTGCTCGAGGCTCGTGTCTTCCCGGATACCGTTGTCACTGGTAACGACACCACCGCCCGGCAAGAAAACCGGAGCGATTTCCTCGGTGAGACGACCATCTTTCGTCCCCGCGGAGGCCAGCTGGTGGCTGCGGAGCGCGAATGCATCTTGATCTTCGCGCGAAATGCCGTTGAGTTTCGCCATCTTCTCGGCGGATTGCCCCATCGTTTCGCCGGTCGACGGCTCGGCTATGGCGGGACTGACCGGTATGAAATCCCTTGGGCGGAGCTTTGAGGCAACTCTTAGCCGCTGGACCGCCGTCCGCGCCTTGCTGAGTCCAACCAGGATGTCCGCAAAACCGCGAGAGTGAAGGATCGGGATGTCCGACAGGCTCTCCGATCCACCAGCTACGATTACATCGGCGTGCCGAAGCCTGATTTGGTCGTGTGCAGCTACGATGGCCGCATTGGCGGAGGCGCACGCCCGATTGATTGATGCGGCCGGGATCGAGCGAGGAAATTGCGGTAGGAGACTCACCTCCCGCGCGATGTTGGGCACGAGCACACTCGGCACGACCTGACCGAAATACATCTCGTCGACCGTGGATCCGTCGAGTTCGAGGCGGTGCACCAGCTCGAGCGCGGCGCGGCGCGCCAGGCTGACTGCGGTCAAATCCTTGAGTTCGGTACCGGCCTTACAAAATGGCGTCCGGCACCCTCCTATGACGGCGACTCGTCGGCCGTTTGACGCATCCGGCATGGTGGTCAGACCCCCTAACTGGGGCTGGGTAGGCCCTCTTGTGCTGGGAAGCTATGGTATCGCATCATTCGCTCGGCGTTGCGCGAGGACGCTAGCGACCGCCATCGGGCAGTCGTCGGCCACGTCGTGAGCTTCGCGCTCAAGCAGAATCTCAAGCGGATCGACGAGCTCGAGTAACTCCCCGTGCTTGAGGAGATGATCATCAGACTTCGGCCCCCAGCCGTATTGGCGCTGCACGTTGAGAAAGGTCTCGAACAGGAAAAACCCACCGGGCCGGACCGCGCCGAGGATGTCCCCCGTGCGCTGCCTATCGAGGTAATAGAACATCATCACGATATCAAAAGCGCGCACGGGCAAGGGATAGTTCCTAAGATCGGCTTGTACCCAATCGACTGTCAGTCCGGCCCGGTCGGCCATGGAGCGGGCTCTATCGAGTTTGTCCGTGTCGACGTCCACGGCGACAACCTGCGCGCCCAGTTCGGCGGCTGCAATCGCGTGCCTCCCGGTCCCGCAAGCAAGGTCCAGCACGCGGTAGCCGGGCTTGATCACCGCGGTGTGCCAGGCAAACCAGACGCTGGGACGGGGCGGCGGCGGGGGCGGGGGCGCACCCTCTGACGGGCGTGGACTCTCCATTTTCTCAGGCGACTCGGGCCACGCACATCGCGGCGATGGCGGAGGGGCCGGTCGACCTGCTCGTGATCGGCGCCGGAATCACCGGGGCGGGCGTCGCGCGCGACGCCTCGATGCGTGGAATCCGGACGGCGATCGTGGATAAGGACGACTTCGGGTCGGGCACCAGCAGCCGCTCATCACGGCTTATCCACGGCGGGCTCCGATACCTGGAGCACCACGATTGGCGGCTGGTGTTCGAAGCCAGCCGGGAGCGGCGAGTGCTCCTTGCGATCGCGCCCCACCTCGTTTGGCCCAGATCATTCCTCATCCCGTCGTATTCGAGGAGCCGGCTCCCCCTGTGGAAACTCGCCGCGGGGCTGTGGCTATACGACCTGCTTGCGCTCTTTCGCAATGTGCGCGCCCACAGAATGCTGGGCAAGTCGGGACTCCTGCGCGAAGAACCCGGCCTGCGAGAGCGGGGCCTCAGGGGCGCCGGCCTGTATTACGACGCCCAGTGCGACGACGCACGCTTGACTCTGGCCAACGTACGGTCCGCCCACCGACACGGCGCGCTGACGGCGAACTACGTTGGGGTTACCCGCTTGGAGATCGCCGACGGCACCGTGCGCGGCGCGCACGTAATCGACCGCGTGACGGGGTCCGAATTCCTCGTGCGGGCAGCCATACTGGTCAACGCCACTGGCCCCTGGTCTGATGAGGTGCGTGGGGCGACGACTGACGGGGCGGCACTCAGGCGCACGAAGGGGGTTCACGTTGCAGTTCCAAGGCAGCGGCTTGGGAATCAGCACGCCTTGGCAATCCTGTCCCCGATCGACGGGAGGCTGGTGTTCGTGGTTCCGTGGGGAGACCTATCCTACATCGGAACGACAGACACGGACACCGCCGAAAGCGCCGACAGCGTAAGGGTGGAGGGATCGGACGTGGTCTATCTCCTGCGCTCGGTGAACGCCCTGTTTCCAAACGCGCGGCTCCAGCCCGACGACATCGTGTCCACGTGGGCGGGGGTCCGGCCTCTTCTCGCCACCGGAGACCCCTGCGATCCCAGCAGCGTATCCCGGGAACACCGCATCATCGAATCCGACAACGGGCTCATAACCATCGCCGGCGGTAAGCTCACCACCTATCGGGTGATGGCGAGGGACGTCGTCAACCGAGTGCGTGAGCGCCTACGCGCTCTCGATGGGCGGAAACTGCCGCCGGGCACCGACACTGCAAGGGAACCACTGCCGGGTGGGGAGGTGCGGGACACTGCGGTGCTCGTCGAGGAGGCCGAGCGCGAGGGGTTCCCCCGAGTCGTAGCGGAGCACCTGGTAAGAGCATATGGCGCCGAAACCCCCGCCATCACACGACTCGCTCGGTCGGATGTCGCTCTTTCGGAGCACATCGTTCCCGGCCATCCGGCGCTTCGCGCCGAACTAGTTCACGCAATGCGCCGAGAGATGGCCATGACACTCGGGGACCTCCTCATACGTCGAACCCACGTCTTTTACGAGACCTCGTCGCGGGGAGCGGAGGAAGCCACTGTCATCGGAGACCTAGCGGCCAGAGAACTGGGATGGAGCGACGACCGGCGGGAGGCGGAGTTGGCGGCCTATCTCAGCGAGATCCAGCGAACTGAAGCCTTCCAGTCCGAGATGGAAAGCTCGGAAACGTTCGTGCCGAATCAGCGCCCTTGAGGATGAGTGGATGCGCCATCGAAGTACTCTTGGGCTTCGGCGGCCCGTCCGTCACGAAATGCGCGTGAGTCCCGATATGCCTTCACGAGCCGGTCCATCAATTCGTTACGGTGGTCATAGAGGCGCTTGAGGGGACGCGGCTTTCGCTGCTGAAGAGCATAGGCCGCAAGTAACGGAAACCCGACGGTGGAGTCGAGGTAGCACACGACTGCCGAGGGGAGCTTCATCGGATCGACCTTCCCCCAACTCACGGCTTCTCCGGGAGTCGCACCCGACAAACCGCCGGTGTCCACCCGAGCGTCGGTGATTTGCAGGTAGTAGTCGTGACCCTTCTCCTGAATACCGAGAACCTCCTGGATTTGCGGCTCGGTCTGGAGAATGAAGTTCTTGGGACTTCCGCCGCCGATCATCAGGACCCCGCTCTTGCCACGTCCCGCCTTTGCCCCAAGGACGATAGCGGCCGTCTCGTTGACGTCAGCGGAAACGTCAAATCGTAACAGTTGCCCGTCCAAGGCCTGCTCGGCCACGTTGAGGCCAATGGACGAATCTCCCGGCGACGAGGTGTAAATGGGAACGCCACAAGCGTGCGCGATTCCGAGAACGGACTTCCGCTCGAGCCCGAGGGCCTGCTCGCGCTCGTGGAGATACCCACCGAGCAGGTAGTGATACTCGGCCGTCGACATGGTACGCTGAAACTCATCCCGTTCAGACACTTCGCGGAGGTATTGATCGGTGCTCAACAGCACACGGAAATCGAAGAAGATGTCGTAGATGCGCACTATCCCCTCCGCGTGCAACTGGACGTCATCAGCAAAGGGGGTCCCCTTATGCATCGCTAGACCCAACCCGAAGTGCGCGTCGTGATAGAGGTTCGCTCCGGTCGACACGATCCAATCCACGAAGCCGGCCTCAATTAGCGGGACGATTGTGGACATCCCGACCCCGGCGGGCGTCATGGCTCCGGAAATGCTCATGCCCACGGTCGCCTCATCGTCAAGCATGTGCCGGGCGAAAAGTTGGCATGCCTCCCGCAGCCGACCACCGTTGTATGCCAGGAAGGCGTTGTCGATCAATTCCGATACCGATTCCTCACCAGTGATCGGTTCGGGGTCGATTCGAGGCCCTCGCAGGTGGCGTTCGGGATTGGCTGGCATGCTGCCGTCCTTTCTATCGACTGGCGGCCCCAGCGTCAAAACGCCGCCGTGATTCGAGTATGAGTTCCACCGCCTCGCGGGGGTCGTCCGTAACGTGGGACGGGCGCAGGTCCGCACCGGTGATGTTCCGGGCGCCCGCGACTACCTCGGTGAGCCACGCGACAAGACCGTTCCAGTAGCGTTCCCCCATCAGCACAACCGGGAAGTCGCTGATCTTTCCAGTCTGAATCAGCGTCAGCGCCTCGAAGAGCTCGTCGAGGCTGCCGTATCGTCCAGGGAAAGCTACGAACGCACTTGCATACTTAACGAACATCGTCTTTCGAACGAAGAAGTACCTGAAGTTGATCGACCGGTCGAGATAGGAGTTCGGCGTCTGTTCGTGGGGAAGCTCGATGTTCAGCCCGATCGAGGGACTACCGGCTCGACGGGCGCCTGAATTGGCTGCCTCCATGATTCCCAGGCCCGCTCCGGTAAGCACGGTGAAACCGGCCTTGCCAAGAAGTCCGGCGGTCAGGACCGCGAGCTCATACCACCCGTCCCCAGGGTGCGGGCGGGCGGAGCCGAAGATCGCGACCGCTCGTTCGACATCGGACAGCGCACTGAAGCCCTCACTGAACTCCTCAGTGATGCGTGACACCCGCCACGCGTCCGGGCGGGCGGACGCGCGTCGTTCGGGCGGTGGGTGGGCCTCGAAAAGGCACTCATCCTCGGTACTCGAGCGGCTGGACGGATGCTCCAACTCAGACCTCGAGGGCTTCGATGGCGGCGGCGTTGTCTTCCGTGACGTTGTAAAAGAACGGTGACATCCGCACGTGCCCTGGTCGGGCGTCGGTAATGATGCCGCGGGCCGCGAGGCGAGCGACCGCGGCGCTCGGGTCGGGCGCGGGGATCATGACGATGGCCGATCGGGTGTCGGCCTCTGGAGCGACTTTGGGTACGTATCCGGCATCCCGCGCCCGGGCGATCAGATCCTCGGTCAGGCTCTGGACGACGGGGCGGATGCGGTCCACCCCGATCTCGTCGATGATATCGAGTCCTCCGAGCTGCGAGTACACGGCCGCCAGCGGCGGCGTACCCTGCTCAAAGCGGCGGGCGTCGGCGTGCCAGTCGATGTGCCTGGGATCGAACTCGAATTGCCGCTCGTGCGCGAACCAGCCGGTGACCGTGGGGACGTATTGACGGATGATCTCGTCCCGAACATAAAGAAAAACGATGCCGGTCCCCCCAAGGAGCCATTTGAGGCCGCCGGCTGTCAGGAAATCGACTCCAGTGGCTGGTGCGTCGACCGGCACCTGCCCTACGCTCTGGTAGGCATCGACGAAGCAGAGAGCACCCTTGGCATGAGCGGCGTCAGCAATCGCACCAATGTCCTGAATCGCGCCGCTCGTAAAGAAGACGTGGGACGTCGCGACCAAAGCGGTGCGCTCGTCGATGGCATCGGCGATGGCGTCCACCGGCACCGAGATCCCATCCGGGCTCTCGACGATCTCGATCTCGACACCCGACCGGGCCTTCGCGAGCCACTGATAGGCAACAGTTGGAAAATCGAGGGACGTCGTAACGACCTTTGGTCGCTTGGTGTAATCCAAGACACTGGCTAGCACGCCCGTCGCCGTAGACACGGAGGCATGAAGGGCGATCTGCTCGGTTCGGGCACAAACGACGCCCGCGTACCTCTCGCGAAGGTCACCGAGGACTCCCGCCCACGTGTCGTACCAGGCTGCGGCGCCACGGCGGTCCCATTCGTCCAAGAACTCACCGAGGCGGATCCGCGAGCGGCGGGACAACGCTCCCAATGAGCAGGAGTTGAGATACACCGAGCGTTCGAAGATCGGAAACTCAGACCGGTAAATCGAGAGGGAATGCTCCCGCGTGCTGTTCGTCGTGGGACTGGGATGGCTGTTCATCGAAGGAGCTGCCTCCGGGTTGGTCACGCAGGTGCAAGCAACGGCCGCGTGTTGCCCGCGTCGGTCACCGCGACCCAATATACAAGTGGTGAGAGAGCGGAGTCAGGGAAGGACCGGGGCACCGAGAATGGATTCGGGAGGGAGTGACGATGCCGGCTAGTGCCTCAACAGACAGTAATGCAGCGCATGGGGAGCCGTCGAACGGCGTAAGGGAGAGCAGTCCGCCACCGGCTCTTCGCTCTTGGGGCGGGCTTGTGGCCCGACTCGCACGCGGGGCGCTACTCAGACCCACCGTACTGCTGGATCTGATTGCGCTTGCGTGGGCCTTTCGGGCGTGGGCGTGGTATCGGAAGGCGCCGTTCTTGCCGGTGCCCCCGCCGGAGTACATACGCTGGAGGATGATGACGGCGTACGGCGACGAGGACGCCATTCCACCGGTTGAAGACGTGCTTCGGTTTGCCCGCTGGCGGCGGGATCTGCTCCGCTCATGACCGCCGCCCAGCGATCACACCGGATAAAGGCTCGAGCCGCCGCGCTGGGGTTCGATGCGGTGGGAATCACGGACCTCTCACCCCCACCACACGCCGAGCGGCTCGTTCGCTGGTTGCGAGACGGGTTTGCTGGGGACATGCGCTACATGCACAGGCAGGCTAACCGGAGGCTCGACCCTGCGTTGATCGTCAAACGCGCCACACGAGCCGTCATGCTCGCGCGTAACTATTTCGTGCCCGATCCGCCGGAGCTTGGCGAACGAACGGGAGCCGTTGCGAAGTACGCGAGAGGCACGGATTATCACCAGGCGCTCCGAGAGCCGCTCGAAGCGCTTGCGTGCGACATAAAGGCGGTCGGTAGCAGCGGAGCGTTTGCAGAGTATTACGTGGACGGCGGACCGGTGCCTGAGCGGGAACTCGCGCAACGGGCGGGGCTGGGGTGGATCGGGAAGAACACGATGTTGATCGACCCAACGCGGGGATCGTACTTCTTCTTGGCGGCCGTACTCACGAACGTCGACTTAGAGATCGATCGCCCGTTCGAGTCGGATCGGTGCGGGACTTGCCGGCTTTGCTTGGACGCCTGCCCGACGGATGCCTTCATCGACGAGCGTGTGCTCGACAGCCGGCGATGCATTTCTTATCTCACGATCGAGTACCGAGGAGAAATCGACCGGGCGTTGGCACCGCTCATGGGGGACTGGGTGTTCGGATGCGACATCTGTCAGGATGTGTGTCCGTGGAACGAGAAGTTCGCCCAAACGGTCGACGACGACGCTCTGGGACAGGATGGCTCCATGGCCCGTCCGCGACTGGATGACTTCTTCAAGATGAGCGAGAGAGATTTCGACGAGCGCTACGGCGATACGCCATTTGAGCGCCCCGGGCTCACGGGAATGCGAAGAAATGCCCAGATCGCGCTGGACAACTCAGACAAGGGCGTGCAGTGCCCCACACAGTAACCAATCCGGCCCTTAGGGAGCGCTTGAGCGAGATACAGCGGCGCCTCAGCGATGGGCTGGCGAAGGTCGACCCCCATCACCGGCTGCGGGGACGGCCAACGAGCTATCAGGTCATCTCGGGGGAGACATTTGAGATCGTCTATCGTGACGTGTCGCGAATCGATGAGGCCGAGGTGCTAGGTGTCAAGAAAGTGATTGGAGAGCAGTGTTTCTGCAGCGTCACTCCCCAAACCGCCGAGACGGTTACGGTCAGGTTCGTGGTGCCTCTTCGAGGTTAGTCGCAGCTCAGCTGGGGAGGAAGATCACAATCCCGTGGGGTGATCTATGAACTCCCACGGCAAATCGAACCGGTCTTGGAGGTGGGCAGCGAGGGCCTTCACCCCGACCGTTTCCGTTGCGTAGTGACCCGCGAGTATCAAGTTGAGCCCCAACTCCTCGGCCTCCAGGTAGGTGTAATGTGGTCCCTCGCCGGTGAGAAGGGTGTCGATGCCGGCAGCCCGCGCTTCGCGCAGGGCAGACGCGCCCGCGCCCGTCACGATTCCGATCCGGCTGATCCTGGCCGGGCCGGTTTCGATCACGCGGGGCGCAACACCGAGCTCCCGCGTGATCCGTTCCCTTAGTTCGGTTCGCTCGACATCCAAGCTCCCGGCAACACCTATGGACGTCCCCTGATACTCGCCGAACGGCGTCAAGTCCGTTGTGCCCAGCCGGCCGGCGAGCACGGCATTGTTGCCGACCGTCGGATGGCAGTCGAGGGGTATGTGGGAGGCGTAGAGGGCGATTCCGTGGGCCAACAGGGTGCGAAGTCGTTTGAAATGCTTCCCAACAACCGGCTCGAGACCCGACCAGAACAGTCCGTGGTGCACGATCAGAAGGTCCACACTGGAGGACCGGGCGAGATCGATCGTGGCCTGACACGCATCGACCGCTGCTCCGACCCTCGACACCCGCCCAACTGACTCCACTTGGAGCCCGTTTAGCGCCTGTGGCTCGTCCGGCAGCGACCCTATTCGAAGATAGTCGTCCAGATAGGCGACAATGTCTCTAAGCGAATGAGGCACAGAGAGTTACTGGCGTACCGCCACCAACGCGACACCGTCGCTGCGGTTTCCACACCGGGAGGGGAAATTTGTGTGACTATATCTCATGTAATCTAGCAAGTGTGAGCAGTAAAGCCAATAATGACAACATACTATGCGTGTGGCCATAGGCGCCACATTAAGTGTGGATATCGCGGTGGAAAGCCGGATCGCTGAGTTAGGTCGTGGCTGACCGGATGGCCGGCACCCGCTCTGCCTTCGCGACTGCTGGGCGCTCGGTTGCGGCGACTTCGGTCGAGTGGTCCGGAGGGTCCAACGCGTTGGGATTGGCCATCCGAACGTTGCCGTTCACCTCGCCGCCCTCATGGACGACAATGCGCTGGGTCGTGATGTCACCGTGAATGGTGGAGCTCGCCTGGACCTCCACCCGTTCGTCGGCCAAGATCGACCCCCGCACTTCTCCCCCAACTACCGCCTCCCGGGTGTATACATCGCCCTCGATCAGGCCCCCTTTGGCAACGAGCACTTGTAGCTCTGCACGTACGGATCCCACGATCTTTCCCTCGATCTTCACAACGCCATCGGAGGTCAATTCTCCCGTCACGCAGGAACCCGTGGCGATGATTGACAGTGCCGGCTCGGAGCTCTTGGCCGCTTCCCTCGGTCCGTCGCGCCGGGTCGAATAGCGCTGACTCATTCTTCAGGTGTCCTCCTTCACAATGGTTCGCGGGTCGATCGAGCGTCCCCCTCGTCGGACCTCGAAGTGTAGATGCGGAGCAGTTGACCGCCCGGTGGAACCGGATAACGCAATCACTTGGCCGCTGCCAACTTGCTCGCCTCCCTCGACAAGGATTCTGGATGCGTGGCCGTACATGGTCTCGTACCCATCCGGATGGCGGATCAAGACGAACAAGCCGTAGTCTGGGTCGCGACCGGTCCGCCCAACCTCGCCACCGCCCGCCGCCCGTATGGGGGTCCCCATCGGCACGGCAATGTCGATCCCCGGATGCAACTCATCGACACCGCCTTCCCCGGTTTGACCACGCGTCACGACGCCGCGAAGGGGCCAGTACCGGGGAACGGACTCACCCGGCTCGTATTTAGTCACGTCCGGCGGGCGGGCCGTTATGGGGTACGCGGCCGGCAGGTCTTCCGCGGTTCGAACCGGCGCGGGAAGGACATCCCCACCCAGCATACCGCGAATTTGTGCGTACCGCGTTTCCATTTCAACCAGCCGTTCGGCCAGCCGCCTCACCTCCTCGTTCTCGGCAGTGAGGCGTCTGATATCCCGACTTAAGACGGGTACGCGGGCTGCAGCCCGGGCGACAGGTCCGTACGAGACCGCGGCCAGGAGTCCGAGGAAGAGCACCACGAGGGCCGTGAGACTGAGTGTACGGAGCAGCCATACCGGTACTCGATACGACCGCGATTCAACCTGCCCGTCACGGTGTAAGACGATGGTCACCGCGGGCCGGCGACGGTTCATCCCTCGAAGCGTTCCCCGAGCACGATCTCGAGCAGGCGGGCGAGGTCGTCGTTGGAGTAGAAGTTGATCGTTATCCGGCCGGATTTCTTTCCTCGGGTCTTGACGAACACGTCGGTCTTGAGGCGCTCCCTCAACGCGTCCTCCACTCGTCGGACGTCTGGATCGGTCGGCCTCGGCCGCCGAGGTCGGCGCACGGGTGCGCGGCCGTCGCGAGCGAACGCCTCGATCTCCCGAACGGACAGGCCACGATCCACACCGAGTTTGGCAGCCCGGCGGATCGAGGGGTCGTCCGGGAGCTGCAGGAGTGCCCGGGCGTGACCACTCGAGAGCCGCCCGGCGTAAACCATCTCCTGCACGTCTTCAGGAAGTTTCAGTAGGCGAAGCGCATTGGCCACCGTTGATCTGTCGCGGCTCGTAATCTCGGCCACTTCGCTCTGCGACGCCCCGAACTCGCTCATCAAGCGCGCGTAGCCTCTTGCCTCGTCGATGGGGGACAGGTCGTCGCGCTGGAGATTCTCGACGAGGGCGAGGGTGAGAAGCGTTCGATCGTCAACATCGCGAACGACCGCGCTGATCTCCTTCCACCCGAGGCGCTGGGCCGCGCGCCATCGTCGCTCGCCGGCGATCAATTCAAACGTCGCATCCGCGGCGGAGCGCACCACGATTGGCTGCAGTAGTCCGGAGCTGTCGAGGGATTGAGTCAGCTCGCTCAGCGCTGATTCGTCGAGAGCCCGTCGTGGCTGGTAGGGATTCGCGCGGATTGCGGTGATGTCGATTTGCACCAGGGAACCATCCGCACGTGCCTCTGCCGTTGACGGCCCAAGCAGCGCTTCGAGTCCGCGGCCCAACCGCCGTCGCTGGCCGGTCTCAGTCACGCTGGGACCTTGCCAGCGGAATCCACGTCTGCTTGGATGAGGCCGGATGTGCGAACGCGCCGGATGACCTCCTGAGCCAAGGCCAGGTAGCTCTTCGCCCCGATGGATTGCACGTCGTACAGCAGGATGGGGCGGCCGAAGCTCGGCGCCTCAGCGAGGCGAACGTTTCGTGGGATGACACTGCGAAACATCTGTGGTCCGAAGTACTCCTGCGCTTCCGCGGCGACCTGACGCGAGAGATTCAATCTCGCATCGTACATCGTCAGCAGGACGCCTTCGATGGCCAACTGTGCATTGAAGTTCTGTTGAACGAGCTTCACCGTATTGAGGAGTTGCGAGAGTCCCTCGAGCGCGTAGTACTCGCACTGTATCGGAATCAGCACGGAGTCCGCTGCCGTGAGCATGTTGAGGGTCAGGAGGCCCAGCGACGGCGGGCAATCGATTAGCACGTAGTCGTAGTCATCTCGCACCGGAGCTAACGTACGCCGCATCACCGATTCCCTGCCGTTGCGGTTGACGAGCTCGATCTCCGCACCGACCAAGTCTTCGCTCGCTGGAATGACGTCGAGGGACGAGAAGTTCACTCCTCGCTTCGCGACCGCATTGATGCTGAAATCATCCATGATGGCATCGTAGAGGGATGCCGAAAGGCTGCAACGCTCAAGCCCAACTCCGCTGGTTGCGTTGGCCTGTGGATCGGCGTCGATCAAAAGCGTACGCTGTTCCGCGGCGGCTAGGGACGCTGCCAGGTTTACGGCTGTGGTAGTCTTGCCTACCCCGCCCTTTTGGTTCGCGATGGTGATGACTCTGGCCATCAAAACCCCTCTAAGTCACCTTAACTAACTATTATACAATAAGTTAGGAATACTAAACTTGCTGGGTCCCTGTTCACCAAACCCCTACCAATGCGAATATAGGGCAATCGAGTCCCTGCGTAAAGAACCGAAAGACATCCGTTTCACGTGAAACCCGGGAAGATCGTCCGGCATTGGTTCGGGATGTTTCACGTGAAACGCTGGGAACCGCTCCGACTTCGAGCGTCGGAAACACGACTCAGCCGGCCTTGGTGTAGTGCTCCGGGAGAGTGCCCTCCGGAGAGGGCGGGGTCCTTTTATGCCGCTGCCCGACGGCGGGTCACCTCGAGCACGAGGTTTTGGAGGTCGCTGGGAGATACCCCCGGGACCCTACCAGCCTGAGCCAGTGAGGCGGGCTTGACACGGTCGAGCTTCTGGCGAGCCTCTGTACTCAAACTCGAGAGTTCGGCGTAGGGCAGGTCGCGCGGTAAGCGGAAGTCCGCAAGCTCAGACAGCTTCCGGGCAGACTCTCGCTCTCTCGCAAGATAACCGGCGTACTTGAGCTCAATCTCGACCCCCATCCAAACATCGTCCCCATACGTGGGCATGGAGCCCGCTGACTCGATCAGGTCTCGCAGTGGAACTCGTGGTCGCTTGACCAGAGCCGCTAGCTGCGTGGGCTCAGCAACCTCCCGCTCGCCGGCCATTCGCAGTACAGGATTGGCCGAATCGCGGCTCATCGTTGTGGATTCAACGATCGCGAGGAGCTCCTGCTCCTGGGAGCTTCGTTCGTCGAGCGCCTCCCGCTCGCCGTCGCTGAGCATCCCCAGCCGGTCTGCGAGAGGGCCCAGACGCTTGGCGGCATTGTCCTGCCGAAGCAGAAGTCGAAACTCGGATCTCGAGGTGAAGAGTCTGTACGGCTCATCGACACCGCGCGAGACCAAATCATCTACCAAAACGCCGATGTATCCGTCGTCCCGCCCCAAAACGACTGGCTCCTGGCCGCGCACTCGGCGAACCGCGTTGATGCCGGCCACCAACCCCTGGGCCGCAGCCTCCTCGTACCCCGTGGTGCCGTTGATCTGCCCAGCGAAGAACAAGTGCTCAACAGCCTTCAGCTCTAGCCAGGGCGTGAGCTGTTGCGGCTGATAGTAATCGTACTCGATTGCGTACCCGTGCCTCGTCATTCTTACGTCCCCGAGCCCCGGGATCGCTCGCAATACCTCCAGCTGAACTTCGACGGGCAGGGAGGTGGACAGGCCATTCACATACATCTCGCTCGTGCCTAGGCCCTCGGGCTCGAGAAACAGTTGGTGTCGATCCGCCTCCGGAAACCGTACGATCTTGTCCTCGATCGACGGGCAGTATCGCGGCCCGCGCCCGGAGATCGCGCCCCCGAACAGCGCCGACCGGCCCATGTGACGCTCGATGATCCGGTGCGCCTTCGCGTCAGTCCACGTTATCCAACATGGTCGCTGCTCGACCCGAGGAGCCCGCTCGAAGCAAGAAAAGCGGTAGGAATCCATCTCACCGTCTTGCCTCCGTAGCTGCCCGCGATCTATGCTCCGGCCGTCGATGCGTGGAGGGGTGCCGGTCTTGAACCGCGCGACCCCCAGCCCCATCGCTTCCAGCTGCTCGGCAATCTCAATGGACGCCGGATCCCCAGCGCGTCCACCCTCGACCGTATCGCCGGTCCCTACGTGTATTCGCCCCCGCAAGAACGTCCCGGCGGTGAGGACCACGGCATTTGCTTTGAGCACCCGCCCATCACGCGTGCGAACCCCCGCGACTCTAGCGCCATCTAATGTCAGTGTCGCGACAGTTGCCTGACAGAACCTCAGATTCCCATGGCTCTCGAGGACTGCCCGGACCGCCGACCGATACAGGGCGCGGTCACACTGGGCGCGAGGGGCCCACACCGCCGGGCCCTTAGAGCGATTGAGCATCCGGAATTGAATCGTGGCACGGTCTGCGGCCCGGGACATCACGCCCCCAAAAGCGTCTACTTCCCGGACAACCGTTCCCTTTGCAATGCCGCCGATCGCGGGATTACATGACATCTGCCCAATCGTCTCGAGATTCGACGTGACGAGCAGAGTTCGCGCCCCCAGCCGAGCGGCTGCGCACGCCGCCTCAGCACCGGCGTGGCCTCCACCGATGACCAGCACATCCCACGTCGTGTCCATGCGGGAATAATATCGTGAGTTGGGTCGCTGTGGGATGGCGGGGCCGGGACCTTCCCCCGCCGTGAGTCACCGCTTCCCCTTACACCTCTTCTGTGCCTCTTCGGAAACGGCGCGGCGGCACAGTTCCGAACGTCCTCGATAACGCTTTCTGTTCGGCGCCTTCTTCACTCGTCACCCCGAGTAAACCCACCTAGCGATCTCTCGCAGTCCCGGCCGCTTCCCATACATCAGGATGCCAACTCGAAAAATGCGAGCGGCGAGCCACACGACGGCCAATAGCGTCACGACCAACAGTGCGAGCGACAAGAACAGCTCCGAGACTGGAATCGGCGCCGCAGCCCACCGCACCGGCATCGCGATCGGGGAGCAGAACGGGACGAGCGACAGCGCTACCGCGAGTGACCCGCCCGGGTCGTTCAAGATTCCAACGATGAGCACTGACGGCAGAACCAGAAGTCCGACCACGGGCGTCTGGGCTTGCCTGGCCTCCGCCTCGCTGCTCGACATCGCCGCTACCGCCGCAAACAAAGCAGCGTACAGAAAGTACCCGAGGACGAAATAAGCGAGGAACACGAATACCGTCATCGACGATACGTGTGGTAGTCGAAACCCAGCCAACGCCCCAGGAGAACCCCCCGCCAGCTTCAGCAATGACTCCTGCTGCTGTAGGAACACAGCCCCAAAAACTCCCCAGATCGTCAGCTGGAACAATCCGACCGCACCCACGCCCACGATCTTGCCTGCGAGCAGCTCGAACGGTCGGAGACTCGAAATCAACACCTCGATAATGCGGGAGGTCTTCTCTTCCACTACCGAGCCCATCACGCTCACTCCGTAGACCAATATCGCCATGTACAGGACCAGCCACATGATGGACGCCAGAATGAACGCCCCAAAACCCGACTCGTCCGTCCCTCCACTGGCGGTGACTTTCATAGTGGACAACCGTACCGGGATTTGCGCACGTCGCACGACCGAGGCGTCGACCCCCTCTCGCGTGAGTCTCTCCGTGAGGACTGCCTCTTCGAGATACGTCGAGAGCAGCTGCATGTCCCTGATGGACGAGACGTTCGAGCCCCGGTACTCGAATTTTGCCGTCGAGTACGCTCGCGTCAGAGACGATCACAAAACCGTCGAGCGCGTCCACTCCCACGAGTGCCGTCAGCGAATCGGCCACGATTTCCAAATCCACAGGCTCGGCACCTACTCGCGTCGCGCGCACTGGTTCCGATCGGTCCAGCTCCTCCGCGATACGCACACCGAAGCGCGTTGTCGAAACGTCTAGCACGCCGATCGACCGCTCGCTCGCGCCTCCGCCCGCGAGCAGCAGTGGCGCGACGAGTAAACCGACCATGATGAAGGGACCAAGCAACGTCGAGATTATGAACCACCGGGTTTGCACGCGCTCCAGAAATTCCCGCCGCATCACCACCCAGGTCTTACGCATCGGCCTCCCCGCCACCCACCACCAATTCGGGTTCTTGATTGGCCCCTACCTTGTCCAGAAAGATTTTGTGCAGGGAGGGCTCTCTGATCTCGAAACGGGTCAGCGTAACGCCGGAATTTACGAGATTGCGCAGAAGCTCCTGGGGATCAATGCCTTCCCGGAGTTCGAGCTCGGCGTAACCACCGTACGTGTCTGTCTTACTCACCACCGAGCGATCCGATAGGATCGACTCGATTCCAGACACCCCCCCTTCAACGGCCAGCGCTACGTGAGTACCGTGATAGGACCCCTTGACCTCGCTCAGCCTCCCGTCCACCACCTTCGCGCCCGCCGCTATGATGCAAACTGAGTCGCAGAGCCGCTCGGCCTGTTCCATTATGTGAGTCGAGAACAGAATCGTCGTGCCCCCTCGTGCGAGGCCGAGCACAGTGTCTTTGAGAACTTGCGTGTTGACCGGGTCCAAGCCGGCAAACGCCTCGTCGAGAATCACGAGTTGGGGCTCGTGCAGCACGGTTGAGATGAACTGCACCTTTTGCTGCATGCCCTTAGAGAGCTCGTCGACCCTCCTGCGCCCCCACGCGCCCAAGTCAAGCTGCTCGAGCCACCCGAGCGCCCCCTTCCGAGCCCGCCTTCGCTCCATACCCTTGGCCTCAGCGAGAAAGACTAGGAGATCAACCACTTTCATCTTGCGGTAGAGGCCGCGCTCCTCAGGCAGGTAACCGATTTGCGTACTCATCGCCCTTCCGGAGTTCGCCTGGCCAAAAACCACCACCGACCCTTCGTCCGGCACGAAGATGTTCAGTATCATTCGCAGCGTGGTTGTCTTCCCCGCACCGTTCGGCCCGAGGAGTCCGTATATGGAACCGCGTGGCACTCGGAGGGACAGGTTTCTGACTGCTGTGTGTCCGGAAAACCGTTTCGTCACGCCCGCAAGCTCAACGGCTGGCTCGTTCATCAGAGGCCGATCATTGGATCGCTTGATATCATCGTCCTGTGTACCAGCATAGAGATGGGAATAGATATACCATCGGCCGACCCTCCGACAGCGGCCCGCCCTGGCGCACTATCACCCGAGCCCGCTCCACCCATTCGAGATCTCAGGAACAAAACCGCAGGCATTCCTGTTCTCCCTTTGAGCGAGACATGGTATTGACCTATCGGTCCGAGGCACCTGGATTGGATGCCCCGACGAGGTTCACCGACGTCGCGCCGACGCAACTCGGCAAGACGGAAAGGCGCTCTGGAGGCCTCGCCCGAACCCACTTCTGGAGGTAACACCCGGTGCTCGACGACCGGTTCGCCGCACGGCTCAAGCGCTTGGCTGCCAGGCTAGAAACCCCACCCGGCCTTCGGGACCTGGTGCTACAAGCCGTTGCAGCTGATGGCGTTACACAATTACGGCCGGCCTTTGCGCGCCGCCGCGCGCTGGGGTGGGCCGGAGCGGTCCTGGCGGCCGCAGCCAGCCTGACGCTCTTCCTCAATTCACGGGGACCTTCGGATGATTTCGCGCTTCCGTTCGTCGAGGCTGCACGAGGCGGCCTGTCGGCCGGAGACCGGGGACTCGCTGCGGCCGACTCGCTCCAGCTGGCCGACTGGTTCGCCCCGCGCCTTGGCTATCAGGTGGGCATCCCGGCGATTGCCGGTGCTCAGCTCATGGGCGGTAGGGTCGCACTGGTAAGCGAAGTAGAGGCTGCAGTCGTCCTGTACCAGCTCAACGGCGAGGACCTGACCTATTTCGCCTTGCCGACACCCGAGGTCAGGAACGTACGCGTATCAGACGACTCCCAGCTGGCCGCTGGGATCGAGAACTATGAAGTCGTGATCTGGGGGGAGCGCGGTGAAGCCCGCGCGCTTGCCGCCGCTGCCATTTCCCGGACGCGCCTCGAGGCAATCGCCGAGGAGTGTCGCCGGGCCTCGCTCTAAGCGGCACCCTGAGGCGGACCGACCCACACCTCCCCTTTCTCGATCCGCACCTCAAAGGTCGGCAGTGTTTCATCTGCGGGCTCCGCCAGGACTCGCCCATCCCGCACGTCGAACTGCGCGCCGTGCAGCGCGCACTCAATGACGTGGTCCTCTACCATCTCGCCGTCGGATAACGGGAACTCAGCGTGCGTGCACCGGTCGCTCATCGCATAGACGCTGTCTCCCACACGCACCAGGCAAACCGACTCCCCACTTTCGAGCTCCGCAGCCGTGATAGTTCCATCTTGCAACTCGGAGAGCGACGCTACCCGCTCAAATCCAGGTTCGGGCATTCAGATGACTCCCCGGTGTTACTCGGTGGAAACCGGCTCCGCGGCGCTCTCGAGCGCCGCGCGAAGGGTATGCCACGGAAGGCTAGCACACTTGACGCGCACGGGGAATTCCCGAACCCCCGCGAAGACCGCCAACTTCCCGAGCGACGTCTCATCGGCTGTCGCCCCCTCGCTCCCGGTTACGAGTCTGTGAAAACTCTGGAACAGTCGCTCTGCCTCCCCCGTGGATTTCCCCTTCACGGCCGCCGTCATGAGTGAGGCTGAGGCCTTGGAGATGGCACAGCCTGATCCCTGGAAGGACACATCCTTCACGGTATCGTCTTCAACGAGCACATAGACGGTGATCTCGTCTCCGCAGAGTGGATTGCTGCCCTCCGCGGATCGATTGGCGCCCTCCACTCTTCGGAAGTTGCGGGCGCTGCGATTGTGATCGAGGATGATTTGCTGGTACAGGTCCCGGAGCTCACCCATCTAGCCCAAATACCCCTCGCGCCTTTAGCACGGCTTCGACCAGGGCATCCACCTCCGCCCGCGTGTTGTAGAACGCGAATGACGCTCGCGCCGTGGCGGGAACGTCGAAGTAATCCATCACCGGCTGCGTGCAGTGATGCCCTGTCCGGATGGCAACGCCGTCCTGGTCCAGAATCGTCCCGATGTCGTGGGCGTGGACGCCCTCAAGCACAAACGAGATGACGCTGGCTTTGTTCTCCGCCGTCCCCACCAGTCGGACGCCCGGAACACTTGCGAGTTTCTGGCTGGCGTAGTCCAGGAGATCCCGCTCGTGAGCAGCGACGTGACGGAAATCGAGCTGCTCCAAATAGTCGATCGCGGCTCCCAAGCCTATCGCGCCCGCTATGTTGGGTGTTCCCGCCTCGAACTTTGCGGGCGGCGGAGCGTAGGTGGTCCGCTCGAAGGTTACCGAGCGGATCATGTCCCCACCCCCCTGATAGGGTGGCATCGCTTCCAGCAGTTCCGCTCGCCCGTAGAGGAGTCCAATGCCGGTGGGCCCGAACATCTTGTGACCGGACACCGTGTAGAAGTCACACCCTAGCGCCTGAACGTCGATATCCAGATGGGGTGCTGCCTGCGCTCCGTCAACGAGAACCGGCACTCCCCGTTCATGCGCCACCCGAACGATCTCCCCAGCGGGATTGATCGTGCCAAGGGAATTAGAGACATGGACAACGGAGACGAATTTGGTGCGCGGGCCCAAGAGCTCCGTGAACCCCTCGATCGAGAGCTCACCTGCGTCATTCATGGGGATTATACGAAGTCGCGCCCCACGGCCCTCACAGACCATCTGCCAGGGAACGATGTTCGAGTGATGCTCCATCGCCGAGACGATGACTTCGTCCCCCTCGCTCACCCGCGCGCGCCCATAGGTTTGCGCCACGAGGTTGATAGCCTCTGTCGTGCCCCTCACGAACACGATCTCGCGCGATTCAGCCGCGTTCAGGAACCGCTGGCCCTTTGACCGTGCGGCCTCGTAAGCAGCGGTCGCGTCCTCGCTCAGGCGGTACACGCCGCGATGGATATTGGCATTACAGGTCGCGTAGTGATCGCTGATCGCGTCGATTACGGCTTTGGGTTTCTGGCTCGTTGCTGCATTGTCGAGGTAGACGATCGGCTTCCCGTTCATCGTGCCCGCCAGGATGGGAAAGTCCAAGCGCACGCGATCCACCGCAAAGCTCGTATCGGGCCGCGTGGGCGATCCCGCGACTGGCTGGGCGGTGGTCACGATCCCGGCCCTCGGCCGAGGGCCTCGGACAGCCGCCCGCGTACCACCCTGTCGAGCACCTGCCGCACCGCTCCCGAGCCCATTCTACCGAGAATCTCCGCGCCAAAGCCGTACGTGAGGATCTGGCGCGCCACTCTCGCGTCCAGGCCCCGGCTCATGAGATAGAACATCGCGCTCTGATCGAGCGGGCCCAGCGTCGCGCCGTGCGTGCACCGAACGTCGTCTGCATAGATCTCCAGCTGGGGCTGGCTATCTGCCCGGGCGGTTTCGGTGAGAAGCAGGTTGTTGTTGGTTTGCTTCGAATCTGTCTTCTGCGCGCCCGGCTGAACCACGATTCTGCCGGTAAAAATGCCACGCGCCCGGCCATCGAGCACTCCATTGAAGTACTCGTGGCTCTCGCAGTGAGGTTCGGCATGGTCGATCACGGTGTGGTGATCGATGTGCTGGCGACCCCCGCCAAGGTACAGCCCGTTCAGCATGCACACTCCGTGCTCACCGGCCATGACCGCACGGATGTCGTGGCGGGTAAGCGCGGCCCCGAGTACCACCGGGTGGAACTCGAACCGGCTGTCCCGACCTTGGTGCGAATGGGTCGTGGCGATGTGAAAGGCGTCCGGGCTGTCGCGCTGGACTCGATAGAGGTCGATCGCGGCTC
The DNA here is from genome assembly GCA_965249575.1 of Gemmatimonadales bacterium. Taxonomy (GTDB): domain Bacteria; phylum Gemmatimonadota; class Gemmatimonadetes; order Gemmatimonadales; family GWC2-71-9. The sequence continues at coordinate 1,887,658 of OZ252244.1, forward strand.
CGTCACCCACAACCACCTCAGACACCGCGTTCGTGAAATATGTCCCGCCGTCGATCGCCCCGAAGTGCTCGACTATGGTCGCCCTCGCGCGCTCGCCCAGGATAATCAGGTTCCGCGGGTGCGTGACGTTGGGCTCGGCTCCGCCGGATGACAGAAACAGCAGCTCGAGCTGCTCCGCCCATTCCGCTCCATCTGGCACGTATACGAAAGCACCATCCCACAGGAACGCGGAGTTCAGTGCCGCAAAGCCGTTTCGATCGTATGCGGCGTGCTTGCCCAGGTGCGGACGCAGCAGCTCGGGCTCGGTCGCGAGGGTGTCACGCAGGCTGCCGATTCGGGCGCCGTTCGAGAGGGCCGGCGCCCGGGACAGCTCGTCGACATAGGTTCCGTCCACGAACACGAGTCGATTCCCGGCACCAACGTGCAACGAGCATCGATCGACCGCACCAGGATTCCCGTTCCACATGCGGTGCCCGGGATGAACGAAGGCCGTTTCGGTGACCGGCCGTACGCTGGTGAAGCGCCACTCCTCCTGTCGGGTAGTCGGGAATCCGACGTCCGTAAAGCGGTTCATGGCCGATTCCCGAAACTCCCGGAGCCATGTCGGTGAGGTACCCGCCCCGTTTCCCTGAAGAGCCTCGAACGCTTCGACGTATTTCTCGACGGCGGCTGCCGAATTGGTCATGATCGCATCCCGGCTAGGCGACGGCCGCTTCGGCCTTGACCCAGTCGTAGCCCTTGGCTTCCAGCTCGAGCGCGAGCTCTTTCCCACCCGACTTGACGATCTTCCCGTCGGTCAAGACGTGGACGCGGTCGGGTACGATGTAGTTGAGCAGGCGTTGATAGTGGGTAACAATCACCGTTGCCTTCTCCGGCGAACGAAGCTTGTTCACGGCGCCCGCGACGGTCTTGAGCGCATCGATATCCAACCCGGAGTCGGTCTCGTCCAGTACTGCGAGCTTGGGCTCGAGTACCGCGAGCTGCAGAATCTCGTTCCGCTTCTTCTCACCGCCGGAAAACCCCTCATTGACCGGTCGATTCATCAACGAATCGTCCCAACCGATGACCTTCAGCTTTTCCTCGAGCAATTCGATGAAATCGAGGGCGTCGTACTCTTCCTCGCCGCGCGCCTTTCGGATGGCGTTAACCGCGGCGCGCAGGAAGTAGGAGTTCGTGATGCCCCGGATGGCAACGGGATACTGGAAGGCGAGGAACACGCCCGCCCGGGCGCGGTCCTCAGGCTCCATGTCGAGTAGGTCCTCGCCCTCGTAGAGCACAGACCCCTCCGTGACGGTATAGGCAGGGTGCCCGGCCAACACTTGAGTGAGCGTGCTCTTGCCCGAGCCATTCGGACCCATGATGGCGTGGACCTCGCCGGGCTCGACGTCGAGGTCGATACCCTTGAGTATGGCGTTGCCGCTGGCCGACGCGTGGAGGTTCCTTATCTTCAGCATTCCGTGTCAATCTCCAGATATCTCGTATTGTTTGAAGCTGCGCTTCACCCGACGCTACCCTCGAGGCTGATCCCCAAGAGGCGTTGTGCCTCGACGGCGAATTCCATCGGCAATTCCCGGAAGACCTCTTTACAGAACCCGTTGACGATCATCGAGACCGCGTCCTCCGCCGAGAGCCCTCGCTGCCGGCAGTAGAAGATCTGGTCCTCACCGATCTTCGAGGTGGACGCCTCGTGCTCCATGATCGCCGTGCTGTTCCGAACGTCGATGTATGGAAACGTGTGTGCCCCGCATTCATCGCCGATGAGCATCGAGTCGCACTGCGAGTAATTTCTCGCACCCTCCGCGTTTTTCATGATCTTCACGAGGCCCCGGTAGGTATTCTGCCCATGCCCCGCCGAAATCCCTTTTGAGACGATCGTACTGCGGGTGTTCTTTCCCAGGTGAATCATCTTCGTCCCGGTGTCCGCCTGCTGCCGGTTGTTCGTGAGCGCAACCGAGTAGAACTCCCCGATGGAGTTGTCTCCCCGGAGGATGCAACCGGGATACTTCCATGTAATAGCTGACCCAGTCTCAACTTGCGTCCACGAGATCTTGGAGTTCCTGCCCAAGGCATTCCCGCGCTTTGTCACGAAGTTGTAGATACCACCACGCCCTTCCGCGTCTCCGGGATACCAGTTTTGGACGGTCGAGTACTTGATGGTGGCGTCGTCAAGGGCCACGAGCTCGACCACCGCCGCATGAAGCTGGTTCTCGTCCCGAATAGGAGCCGAACATCCTTCCAGATAGCTGACGTAGCTCCCTTCCTCGGCGACGATCAATGTGCGCTCGAATTGCCCGGTCATGGAGGTATTGATCCGGAAGTAAGTCGATAACTCCAGCGGGCAGCGAACCCCTTTGGGAATGAACGCGAAGGAGCCGTCGCTGAATACCGCCGAGTTGAGCGCCGCGAAGTAGTTGTCGTTGTAGGGCACGACCGTGCCCAAATACTGCTCTACCAATTCAGGATGATCTCGCACTGCCTCGGAGAAGGGGCAGAAGATGACCCCGTGCTCGGCGAGCTTTTCCTTGAACGTCGTTGCGACCGAAACCGAGTCGAATACAGCGTCGACTGCCACGCCCGCCAAACGCTTCTGCTCCGAGATCGGGATGCCAAGCTTGTCGAACGTCTCCAGGATCTTGGGATCGACCTCGTCCAACCCCTTGAGGAGTTTCTTGGGCTTGGGGGCCGAGTAGTAAATGATCGATTGGTAGTCGATGGGCGGATAGGTCACGTTCGCCCAGCTCGGCTCCTTCATGTTTACCCAATGCCGATAGGCCCGGAGTCGCCAGTCCAACATGAAATCTGGCTCGCCCTTCTTGGCAGATATGAGGCGGATGACGTCCTCATTGAGCCCAGCGGGGACGACCTCGGACTCGATGTCGGTGACGAATCCGTATTTGTATGGCTGCAGGACCTGCGCTTCGACGCCCGTCATTAGATCTCCTGACTGATTACGATGCCGCTTTGCCCCCGTCCATGGCGGACTCGGCGCGCTGGCTGACCGAGTACTCGCAGGCATTGCACCCAGCCGGGATGTGAGCGCGTCGCGTAACGTCCCGCCCGAGTACGTCTCGGAGAAAACGCTCCTCAGCCGCGCAGATCTCGGGGAACTGCTCGGCGACCGCCTGCACGGCGCAGTTGTGGTGCGAGATGGTTACCGCGTCGAGATCCTCGGACCAGTCGGCCATGAATCCTTGCTCGCTAAACAAATCGACGACGGCCTGCACACGCTCCGGCAGCGTCGCATCGCCGAGCTGCGTCCGGAGCACGTCTGCCTGTCGCCCGAAACGTGCTGCGAAGTACCGGTTCACTTCCTCGCGGCCCCGGCTCTTCTCCAGAAACGAGAGCAGCTCGGTTAGCGCTTCCTGGTACCGCCGCGGGAAGATCAACTCGCCCTCGGCGGTGAGCCGATACACGAGACTCGGAGCACCCTGACCTCGCTGCTCGCGCCCATAGTGAACCAAGCCCTCGGCCTCGAGTTCCTTAAGGTGGCGGCGTATCGCATTGGCAGACACACCGTGCCGAGCCGCCAACTCGCCCGCGGTGAGCGGCTGCGCCCTCTTGAGCTCGAGCAGGATCTTGCCCCGCAATCCCTTATGAGCAGCTAGTCCCGGTGCCGTCATCGACTCATGCATGGGCGCAAAAGGTAACTAAAGTTGTCGGGATTATCAACTAAACGAACACTTTTGTTGCCGAACTCATAACACTATTACTGATAACGATCTACGATGTGGCGCCCAACACGCCATCTGTCCTGATCACCACACTCAACCGTATGGTTGAGGATTGACGGTGCGCCGCGCCAAACCGGCAATGGCGTTCCAGTTGCGAGCCCTTACATTGGGGGCCCACCAAACTCCCGGAGCAACCGAGCGAGCGATGACGATTCACCGAATCCGCCTTCTGGGTGATCCCGTTCTCCGGGCCAAGTGCGACCCGATTACCAACCCGCGCTCGGCAGGGGTCCGGTTGGTCGCCGACGACCTCAGGGACACACTGCAGGATTGGAAGGCGCGCTTGGGATCCGGACGGGGGATTGCCGCCCCGCAGATCGGGGCGCCCATTCGCCTCGTTTACCTGGAAACCGAGAAGCCCTGGCTGTTGGTGAACCCCGAGATAGTCGACGTGGGTGAAGAGGACTTCCTCGTTTGGGATGATTGCTTCTCGTTCCCCGATCTCATGATCCACGTGCTGCGCGCCTATCGGATCAAAGTCAAGTACGAGGACGATCGCGGGAACTCCCACGTCATTGAAGTGGAGGGAGACGTCGCCGAGCTCCTTCAGCACGAAATCGACCACCTCGACGGCGTGCTCGCCGTCGACCGCGCAACCGGGCTAGACCCGTTTTGTCTCAAAGAGGAATGGAACCGTCACTACGGTGTCGCAGGCCGATATGGTAAGCCCGCAGCCCGGGAGTATTCCTACCCGCAAGTTCCCTAAGCCCAGGTGACTCTACTCGGGCGCCCTCCAGCACTCCTCGCGCCGCTGCGTATCGACAACGTGCACGATCTTCCAGCTACCCGATGTCTTGATGAGCTGAATAGAGTCAACACCACAATGGCTGAACTCGCCGGCCCGGACAAAATCGTACTTGGTCCAGACTGCCGCGAGGTTGTCGTCAATGCGCACGTCCGAATCCCAAATACGCTCGTCGAGGGTGCCTCCAGACCCGCCCACGGCGCTGATGAACGGGGCAATTGGGATGACGGAACTCACGGGGCTGCCGTCGCGCACGCTGGTCGTGATGATCCGGGCGTTCGTATCGAAGATCTGCTGCAGTGCGACAGTGTCGGCCGCGCGCATCGCGTCGAAGAGTGCATTGATCGGCGCCATGACCGCCTCCTCGGCTTCGCTGAGCTGTTCGCTTCGCTCACCCCGAGCACACCCTAACGACAAGATCACGAGAAGACATGCGACCCGCTTCATGAGTACCTCCGCCGATTGGTTTGGACCGATGAAGGTACGAGCCCTCGCCCAACCCGGCCAGCGCACTCGAGCCTTAGCGCTGGCTCACCCGCGGCCTTGAGTTCCGAACTGCAGACGGAGCGCTTTCACTGCACTCTCGAGGGATACTCCGATCGTATGGGAACCGCGACCGTGGATGTCGCACACCTCGACACGGTCAGCGGCTCGGGCGTGCCGGTGCCAGCCTCGCGCTGTGGTGGGCGGCAGGCGTGACCGCCGCGTTCGTCCCGCTGGCCCACCTCATCCTCGTGCCGGCCTGTGTAGTCGGAGGGACCTTCTACCTGGTACGGGGGCTCAAGGCCCGCGCGATCGTCACCGCAGCGCACGGCGCCTGCCCAGACTGCGGTACCGAGCAGCCCCTGGAGCTCCAGGGACCATGGCCGCATGCCAAGGAGGTCGTCTGCCGCCGGTGCCATCGGCCGCTTCGTATCGCCGCGGCCGCTAAACCACCCGATAGCCCAGCCCAAAAAATAGGCTAGCCCCTCGAGAGGTTCACCGCCGTTCCCGTGACCGCGTCCGCCGCCTCGCTCGCAAGAAATCCCACAGCGGCGGCAATCTCCTCGGGCGATAACCAGGTGCTAGTGTCCGCGTCAGGCATGCTCTTCCGGTTGGCTGGTGTATCGATGATCGTCGGGACCACCGCGTTTGCCGTAACGCCAAACGGCAGCAACTCTTTCGCCAGTGACTGTGTGAGGTTCCACAGCGCGGCCTTGGATGCACTGTAAGCAGTCATGTTCGCGGCGCCGTCTTCACTCGTGGCGGACGAGACAGTGACGATCCGACCCCAGCCATTCGCTTTCATAAGCGGCGTGACCGCCCGGCAGCACAGGAAGGCGGTCGTCGCATTCAAGTTGAGCATGTGAAACCAGGTTGCGGGGTCGGACTCCTCGATTGGCCCGAATGCAAAGCCGCCGGCGATGTTCGCCAGTATGTCGACCCTACCGCTCGCGCGTTGGATGTCCTGGAACAGCTGGTCGACTGAATCCGCCGACGTCAGGTCGGCCTCGTGGAATTCGACGGATGCGAAGTTGTCCCCAAGGTATTGCTCAATCCCACGAGCCTCCCCACGGCGTGGCACGTGTACCCTGGCACCTTCCGTCACAAGTTCACGCACGACCGCCCGGCCCAGGGATCCAGTACCACCGGTGACGACGGCGACCCGCCCTTCGTGGTGTCCGGCCATTCTCAATCTCCCCGCGTCGCACTCAATAGGTGATCCTCCCCCACCCGCGTTCGACCGCGGGGAGCAGCGCCGCGCCCGCCGGGGGTGGGGGGCGGCGGCCCGGGGAGTCAGCCATCGCCCAGGGTGGCGAGGAACTCCCCAATCGCGGCGCTGGTCGCCTTTGGCTGCTCTACCGGGGGCACGTGCGCAGTATCCTCGAGCAGCCGGTACGACGCTCCCGGTATAGCGCGGGCCATCGCGTGAGCGGATTCGGGTGGGACGAGCTGATCATCGGAGCCGGCAAGGACGAGAACGGGTACGCCAAGTGATCCCAAGAGCGGCGTGGAGTCGGGCCTCTCTCGCATCGCCGACAGCGCGCCGACCATGCCGCCCGCGTCGTTATCCCGGATCATCGTCCGGATGTGAGCAGGCACTTTGGGGTCGCCGGCGAGCGTCGGTGCCGCAAGCAGTTTTGGCATCATCGCGTCGGCGAGCGCATCCAACCCGCGGGTCTCCACCAGGCCGATAGTGGCGCCGCGTCCTTTCCGAGCTTCCTCTGAGTCGGGTTCGGCACGGGTATTGGAGAGGATCAGCGCTCGAACCCGCTCGGGGAACCGCCGCACGAGCTCGAACGCTACATATCCGCCCATCGACAGGCCGCACACGACGACTCTAGTGACATCGAGCGCTTCCAGCAGCGCTTCGAGATCCCGGGCATAAGCCGCCATGGAATAGCCCTGCTCGGGCGCGTCGCTCAGACCAAAACCCCGGAGGTCGGGGGCGATCCGCCGCCAGGCGGTCAGCGACGCCATCTGGTCGCGCCACATCGTCCGGTCGAACGGGAACCCGTGGATGAAGACGATCGCCGGTCCGTCTCCCCTCTCCTCGAGAGCCAGAGAAACCGCCCCCACCGAGCGCCGCCTGGTCGTCCACCCCCGACCCGCCGGACGAGTCCCAAAGAAATCGGAGACCGCGTCCGGCAGTGGGGCCGGCTGACCGCGAGAGTCGACACAGACGAACGTGAACTCTCCTACTGCTACGACCGCGCCGTCTTGAAGGCGTCGAGCGATCTGGTACAACGCAAAGCTCGTCCGGCCCAGTTGCGTCAGGTTCGAACTGAACTCCAGCCGGTCGCCCGGATAGGCCGAAGCGCTATAGTCGACCGCCGTCGAACGAACCACGGGCGAGACAGGCCCCGCTTTCCCGAAAATGCCAAGCATCCCGGGCCCAGCGGCCATTGCCTCCCATCGCGCTCGCTCGAAGAGCCGCAGATAGGCGGCTTGATTCACGTGCCCGTAGGAGTCACAGTCGTCAGGATAGACGGTGAGTCGTACGCGTGGTACCAGGGTCAATGCAGTCGTCCAGGCAAGTTTCAGGGTAAACTTAAGGCCCCAAGCCCGCGAGTGAGCGCCGCAGCGTGCAGTACGCCTGCGAGTGCGCGTTCCCTTCCGTGAGGCTAGTCCAACTCAGCGCCAAGAAGGCAGGCATGATACGGCTGTTTAGTCGACTACGGCTCACAATCGCTCCGGAAGCGCGCTTTCGCCCAGCCGAATCCCCAACTGGAGCAAGCGGGTGCTGACGCCCCCGTTCGGCACGGCGGGAGCCGCCCGCCTGGTTACCACACCCAAAGACCTATCCGCCCTCGTTGCGCGCCTGGCCGAGGCCGATCGGCTCGGGATCGATACGGAAGGAGCCTCGTTTCACCGCTATGTCGACCGGATCTACCTGCTCCAAGTTAGCTCCGAGCAGGAAACGGCCATCGTCGACCCGCTAGCCATCTCGGACCTCTCCAGTTTCGGCCGTCTGCTGAGCGACCCGGCCATCGAACTGGTTTTTCACGATGCGGATTACGACCTCCGGACCCTCGATCGTGACTATGGTTTTCGGGCTACCAACGTTTTTGACACGCGCATCGCGGCGCAGCTACTCGGTGAGCCCGAAATAGGGCTAGGCGCATTGCTCGCGAAGTTCTATGGCGTTCGCCTCAACAAGAAGTTCCAGCGAGCCGACTGGTCGCGCCGGCCGCTGTCCGACGAGATGATTTCCTACGCCGCTTCTGATACGCGATATCTCCCCGCCTTGCGCGATGAGCTCGCGGGGCAATTGGCGTCTCGGGGTCGCGAAGGGTGGGCGGACGAGGAATTCGGCCGTCTCCAATCCGTCCGTTGGGGGGGCGCGGATTCGCAGGGGGAAGGCTTTCTGAAGCTCAAGGGGGCCAAGGCGCTCGGCCCGCGAGCGTTGGCTGTGTTGAGAGCCCTATACCAATGGCGCGAGGCCCAGGCCAAGGAATCTAACTCCGCCCCTTTCCGCATCATCCCGAACGAGGCGCTGGTGAAGCTCGCGGCGTCCGCGCCAGTCGATCCCGCGGCACTCGCAGCCGTGGAGAAGTTGCCCCGCTCCCTCGCCAGACGTTACGGCACCGAGCTGTTACGCGTAGTTCGAGGGGCCCTCGGCTCCCCCGAGGACCAATGGCCCAGGATCGACCGGCCACGGCGCCCGAAGCCCGACCCGGAGGTGGACGCGCGGCTCGAGCGGCTCAAGAGAATGCGAAACGATGCGGCGGCGGAGCTCGGGCTGCAGCCAGGCGTGCTATGCCCCAACGGGACGCTTCAAGCGGTTGCCCGGGTAGGACCGGAGAACTCGAAGCAGCTCGACGAGATTACGGACCTGCGCCGATGGCAACGTACCGCGCTAGGGGAGGCCCGGATCCTCGAAACGGTGCGCAGGCTGGAGCAGGCGGACTGAGGGGCGACGTCCGGGGAGCGGAAGAAAGCGTCCGCCGACCCCGCTACATCCCGAAGTAGGCCCTCACCCGAGGATCCATTCGCTCGGGCGTCCAATAGGGTTCCCAGACGATCTCGACATCGACGTTGTCAACGCCGTCGAGCGTTTGCACGGCAGCCTGCGTGTCTCCGACGATTTCCGGGCCGGCCGGACATCCCGGGGACGTCAGGGTCATTTTGATGTGAACGTCACCGCCGTCGATGGCGACGTCATAGACCAACCCGATGTCGATGATATTCATGTCGAGCTCGGGATCCTTGACCCCTCGCAACACCTTTCGAATGGCATCTTCGCTCAGCACGGCAACCTCCAGTTCGCGATCCGTACACCTTTAAGGTAACAGATGAGCCGTGTGGGGAAGTTTCCGGGAGCCGTAATGAACGTCAGCATGTCGCCCTCCTGGGACCCCTACAAACCATCTCCTGCAGCAGACTCGCCTCGTCGGCGACCTTACCGCGGATCACCTTGAGTCTCGAGATGGAGCGCGACGTCCGAGGAGCATAGACCCGGTTGGTCAATAGCACGACGAACAGGTTGCGGTCGGGATCGATCCAGAGCGACGTGCCGGTGAAACCGGTGTGACCGAAGCTAGCAGTACTGAGCCGAGTTCCGGTGTTGGCGCTCGACGTCGTGTCTCGTAGGTCCCAACCGAGCGCACGCGTGCCCGCAGTGCGGCGGGTGAAGCTCTCGAGAATCGCCGGGTCAACGAGAGGCTTCCCCCCAACCAAGCGGCCGTTCCGGAGATGAAACTGGGCGTACCGAGCGAGGTCGAGAGCCGTCCCGAACAGTCCCGCGTGCCCGGCAACGCCATTCAGCCTCGCGGCGTTTTGATCGTGCACCGATCCGCGAACGACGTGCCCGCGCCAGCGCCCATTCGGCGCGGTGTAGGGGCGAAGGCGTCGGGACGGATTGAACGTCGTCAGTGTCATACCCAAGGGGCGAAAGACGTGCTCAGTCGCGAAGGAGTCGAGGGGCATCCCACCAGCGTCCTCCACGATCCAACCGAGCAACATCGCGTTGAGATCGCTGTACACCGGTCGTCGCCCAGGATCCCATCGCAGCGGCTCTTCCATGACTATCCGCCTCGCCTCCCGAGCGTCAGCCGCGAGGTCGTTGAGGGGAAGGAATGCGCGGATGCCGGACGTGTGAGCCAGCAGGTGACGGACGGTGACGCGTTCCTTCCTCTCGCCCGTGAAGTCCGCCAGGTATCGGAACACTGGATCATCGAGGCGAACTCGGTTCCGTGCGACGAGCAACATGATCGACGGTGTGGTCGCGACCACCTTCGTGAGCGACGCCAGGTCATAGAGCGTACTGTCGGGGCGGGGAACACCGCTGCCGGCGGACCATGTCAGATGACCGTAACCCTTGGAACGAAGAATCGCGTCGCGGGTGCCTACAACCAGCACCGCTCCGGGATAGACGCCTGCCGTGACTCCTTCGAGCACGGCACGATCGAGGGCTGGCGCTTCCGCGCTCTGCAACGCGACAGTCAGAAAGAGCAAGGCGCTCATGAGAACGAATAATACCGAGTCCACCGGAGGCTGGGGGAGCTCTGCCGAAGTGGGCGTTGAACGACAGGCGGCGTATCTTGCGATGATACGAGCGAACGAAAGATGAAATACCCGATCCTCATCGCCTCATTCGCCCTTCTCGGGCTCGCCTGTGCGACGCCGGGACACGGGCATCAGGCCGGTCCCCAGAGTGTCGTTCGAATCGACACCATGGCTATTCGAGAGCACACGAATTTCCTGTCGGACGACGCCCTGCGGGGGAGGGGCACCGGGACGTCCGGTAGCCAGGTGGCGGCACACTACATCCGCTCGGCGTGTGTCGGGTTGGGACTCCGGCCGATCGGGGACAGCTATCTGCATCGGGTCCCTTTGGAACAGGTTCGAATCCGGCCTGATGAAACTCATATCACCCTCACTGACAACTACGTCCGCTACTATCGCTACCCGATGGACTTCACGGTCGACCTCGGGTCAAAGGCAACCACCGTTGGTTTTTCGGGGCCTGCGGTCTACGTCGGCGACGAAGCGTCGATTCTCGATCTGGAGGGCGGCGGAATGCTTCGCGGGGCTGTCGCAGTAACTCGCGGGGGCCTGTTACCCGGGGACGCGGTAGATCGCATCAAGGCGTACGGGGTGACCGGTATGGTTCACCTGGCCACGAACATGGAGCGCTACGTAATGCTGTTGCGGAGCCGCGGGTCCACTCGCATGGTCGTGAAGGACAGCACTGTGGCGCTGTCGCTCGCGCCTTCGCTGCCGGCGGTCGTGGCGAGTCCCGGGCTTTCGCGCGCGCTTCTTTCCCGGATCGCGCTACTGGGCGGCGAGCCGATCACACCGCAGCGGCTGCAGGATAGGGTCCAGTTTAGCATATCGAGCGAGCGGGAGGCCATCGATGCGCACAACGTCATTTGTGTCGCTCCTGGTGATGGAACCTCCGATAGCGCGATCGCGTATACCGCACACTACGATCACCTCGGCATCAGTTACCCTGACGCAAGAGGGGATTCGATTTACAACGGTTTCTCGGATAACGCAGCGGGCGTTGCGATGCTGCTCGCGATCGCCAAGGCGATGCGCGAGCCGGCTGCACCGCGAATGCGCTCCTCGGTCCTGTACGTCTTCTTCACCGGGGAGGAGCGCGGACTCCTAGGATCCGACTACCTCGTCGCGAGGCCCCCATGGCCGCTGGAACGGATCAAGGGGGTGATCAATCTCGACGGCGGCGCACCGCCGGCCGCGCCGTCGAGCTGGCGCATCGCGGGTGGTGCCGAATCGCCGCTGGGCCAGTTGGCGGTCGAAGTGGCGCTGTGGAGTGGATGGAGCGCCACCGTGTCCAAGGCGACGCCGAATTCCGACTACTACCCGTTCATCCGACACGGTGTGCCGTCGATTTTCATCATTCCGGGGTCCGGCCCATACGACGGCCTGAGCCGCGACAGCTCCCAGGCGCTTCGCAGGAAGTGGGATCGATACCACCAGCCGGGTGATGAGTGGTCGCCGGAGTTTCCGTTCGCCGGTCTGGGGCGATATGCCGAGTACGCTCATCGCGTGGGAACGGCGTTGGATCACGGGGTGGACCGCCCCCGTCGAGCTCGAGACCGTCCCTAGGGGCCGACTCGCGGGAGTTTGAGTGAGCCCGCCGGCAGCGCGTAGAGTAGCCTCCCAGTGCGGCGGTCACGCTGCGTAATGTCGCGCACGTCTGTGGTGGGGTACATTACGTCTCGCGGATCATCCGAGTGTCCGAGACCGAGGAGGTGTCCGATCTCATGGAGTGCGACGGTATAAATGGCCTCAGCGGGCATGAGCCGGCCTCGGGGGGTATGCGTCGCCAGCGTGAGGGTGCCTGCTGCAGAATGCCGCGCCGGTCCCAGCGAACATCGGCCTGTCCCGCTCGCTCGATCGGAAACTTCTCGATCCATCGAACAACGACCTCGGCCCGGCTTGAATCACGCACGAAAACGAACGACACCGGAATGTCGGCGACTCGCTCCCATCTGGCGAACGCATTCCGAGCTTCCTGACCCATCGCCACGGAGTATCCGGGGGCTCCCTCTTCGATCAGGTGGATTCTCAGGGGGTCTGAGATCCGGACCGACCACCGTTTGAGGACGGAGTCGGACTGGGCCAACATGGCGGGGATGTAAGTATCTGACCTCGTAATGCGGCGCAGCGCGTCGAGCCTGAGCTTGCGCAGGGAATCGACCAGGGCCGAGACCTGTAGTGCTTGATGGTCAGACTGATCGGGTAGTTGCTCGACGGCGGGCCCGCTCGAGGTATGCCTTCCGAGTTGGTAGGCAGTCACCGAGACCGCGATCAAGAATGCTAGAGTGATGAGGCGACGCACACCACAATATGTGTCACTACCGATGCCGACCGCCACTCACACGATGACGCGCACCGTCGACCCGACATGAGCGTGCTGTTCGCTCGCGCCGTCATACGCCTCAGGCTCCTCATCATCGTCTTTTGGGTGGTGGTCGCCGGCGTTGCAATCCCGCGCGCGGCGCGGGTGAATGACGTCCTCCGTGTCGAAGGACAGACACTGGTCGACACCGAGTCGGGGCAAGCCACCCGATTGATCCGAGAGGACTTCAAGCAGCCTGTCGCCCATTTCTTCGCCGTAGCCATTTCCGGGCCCGTTCCCGTCGACAGCCTCATCTACCAAGTATTGCTCGACACGCTCGGAGCCCGCGCCCTTGGTGAATCGTACATCGATCGCGTTGTATCGCATCGCAACACCGCCGATTCCTCACTTGTGAGCAAGGACCGTAAGACGACGTTCGTGATCGCTACAGTGGCTGTCGCGCACGCCGACACGGCCACCGATTTGACCGAGCCGTTCCGGGCCAGCGTACACGGCCTCGTCGAAGAGCTGCCGTGGGCCTCGGAGTTCCGGGTACAAGTGACGGGCGGGCCGGCACTCGACTACGACGTACGCACGCTCGGCAAGGTCGATTCGGAGCAAGGCGAGCGCCGAGCCCTCCCGCTCACCATGGCCGTACTGATTCTGGCCTTCGGGGCGATCATCGCGGCAATTCTACCCATCATCGTCGGGGTGTTCGCGATCTCGTGCGCGTTGGCGCTGGTCCACGTCGCAGCGACGTTCCAGCCGATGTCGGTTTTCGTGCTGAGCATCGTGTCCATGGTGGGCTTGGGGGTCGGGATCGACTATTCGCTTTTGGTCGTTACCCGCTTCCGAGAGGAATTGAACCGGGGGCTCGGGGCCAACGAAGCCGCGATGCGAACGATCGCAACGGCGGGGCAAGCGGTGACAACGAGTGGTTTGACGGTGATCGTGGGTTTTGCTGCGCTGCTGACAATCCCTCTCACCGAGACCCGATCGGTGGCGATTGGCGGACTCCTGGTCGTCGGCTCGGCAGTGTTGCTCTCAATAACTCTGCTCCCGGCCATCCTATCGATCCTCGGGCGGGCCGTCGACTGGCCCCGTTGGCTTGCCCGCCGTCTCGCCTGGTATCACGCTCCCGCCGCGTGGGAGCGGTGGGCACGCTGGCTCGGACACCACCCGTGGAGGGCCCTGTTGATCGGGGGAGTGGCCGTGGCAAGCGTGACGTGGCCCCTGATCGGTATCGAAATCGGCCTCCCGCGTTCCGGCTGGTTCCCTTCGGAGACCGAATCGGGACGGGGAGTCGAGATCCTCGAGAGCATGGGTTCCCGCGGGGCCTTGCAACCGGTGAGGGTGATCGTTCAGGCGCCGCCGGGCGAGAGAATCGTCTCGTCGAGGTACGTCCGGGGGCTACGCCGGCTTTCGGACTCAATCCGCGCCGATCCCCGCGTTGCCTCTGTCCGGAGCGTCGTCGATCTCCGAGAGAAAATGTCGGTTCTTCGATACACCCTGCTGTACAGTGACATGGAAAGAGCGCGGGAACGATCGCCCGAGTTCTACGACGCGTTCCTCACCCCGGACAACAACACGACGCTACTGGACGCGCTCCTGGCTGACAGCACTTCGTTCAGGGGTGCCATGGACGTCGTGCGACGCATACGCACACTTGCGGACAGTGGAATCACCGGCCTGAGCTCGACGAACATCCTCGTCGGTGGGTTCGCCGCCGCCAGCGTGGATCTTCAGGAAGATTTGCTCCAGCGTTTTCCACGACTGATTGGGCTCGTGGTTATCACGACAGCGATCATGCTGTTCATCGCGTTCCGGTCGATCCTCGTACCGATCAAAGCCGTCGTAATGAACTGTTTGTCCGTGGCTGGGGCGTTCGGTTTGATCGTGCTCGTGTTCCAATGGGGCGTCGGCAGCCAGCTCTTCGGGCTGGAGGGGGCCACGGAAGCGGTCTACGTCGTCGTACCCGTGCTCGTGTTCGCCGTCGTTTTCGGACTGAGTATGGATTACGAGGTGTTTCTGCTGTCGCGCATCAAGGAAGCGTTCGATCGCTCGGGGAGGAACGACCAGGCGACCATGGAGGGCCTGAGCGCAACGGCGTCAGTCATCACCAGCGCCGCCGCGATCATGATCATCGTGTTCGGGACATTCAGTTTCGCCCGGGTGCTCGCCGTGCAGTTGATGGGATTCGGGCTAGCGGTAGCGGTGTTCCTCGACGCGACGCTGATTCGAATGGTGTTGGTCCCTTCGCTCATGCACATCGCCGGTCGGTGGAACTGGTGGCCCGGGGTGCGCGGCACGCGCGGAGAGCGAGGTGACAGGGTGAGTGGGGGGGCGGGCCAGCCCCGCGCCGCACGCCCTAGCGACGGCCGGCCTTCAGTGTGACGGCGGTTGCCAAGAACCGAGCGCGCAGGTCCCAGTGCCACGCGGGCACACGCTGGCCCGTCGGCGGATACTTCAGGGGTTTGAATTGCAGCCACTCCGATCGCAGGGCGAGAATGCGGCCCGCCTCTAGCAGGGCAACGCGGTTGGCCGAAACGAGGTGCGCCATTGGCTCGCCCCGCAGCACGAAGTGATGTAGCCACAGTCCCCCATCGAGCGCGAACGTCATACCCTCGCGCCTGTTGGTGAACTCTAACCACTGAACCTCAGCTACAGCCGATCGTTCCTTCACGAACGGCCGACCCTATCGGCGCGGCGCCGCCCACGAAGAGTGAGCACCGCACCAGGGTCCCCGAAAGAGACACGGTTGCTGACCATCCGGCATTCGTGGCTTCGTTGACCAGCACCTCGACGTCTCCGATCGGCTGCAGCCCACGCGCGCGCAAGGCGGCCTCGTCGGCCGTGTATACAGCGTAGTCGTAGAAATACGACTCCTCCGCTACCGCGAAATTGCGCAGGCTCGTCCGCAGATCCGCTATCTGCGAACGCTCGCGGGCTGCGGTGATGCGCGGGATGGCGATGGCCGTGATCAAACCGACATTGACGACCACGAGTACTAGCTCCAAAAGCGTAAAGCCCCGCGCTCGTATCATGGCTGTTTCCGTGACGAGAGGGCTCTAATTCAATAATGATCGAACCGACCATCCACCGACAAGTCCTATTTCTTGGCATCCAGCCAGTTCCACCCGACCCCTATATCGACCACCAACGGCACGCGGAGCACGGCGGCTCCTTCCATCTCGCGCCGTACGATCGGTTGCGCTTCCTCTATTTCCGGCTCTGGGGCCTCGAGAACCAGTTCGTCATGCACCTGTAGTAGAATGGCGGTCTCGAGGCCAGCATCGCTCAACGCCGCGGCCAGGTTGATCATAGCGACCTTGATGAGGTCCGCCGCCGATCCCTGGAGCGGCGAATTCATCGCGGTTCGTTCACCAAACGAGCGCACATTGAAATTCCGGTCCTTCAGCTCGGGAATGTAGCGCCGCCGACTGCGAATCGTTTCGGCGTATCCTCGCTCCCGAGCCAACTCGATCGAACGGTCGAGGAAACGGCGTACCTCTGGTAGCCGCTCGAAATAACGCGTGATGAAATCCTTGGCCTCTTCTTGCGTGATTCCCAACTGCCGACTCAGCGCGAACGGCCCCTGCCCGTAAATCGTCGCGAAGTTGATCGTCTTCGCGCGGGCCCGCATCTCGGACGTCACCTCGCCGAGGGAAACGTCGAAGATGATCGCCGCGGTCTCCCGGTGAATGTCTCCCCCCCGCTCGAACGCGCCGATGAACGCGGGATCTTCCGATAGGTGGGCAAGGAGTCGCAGCTCGATCTGCGAGTAGTCGGCCACGATAAACCGGCAGCCGGGTCCGGGCACGAAGCACTGCCGGATCAGCTCGCCCCGAGGCGTGCGGATGGGGATGTTCTGCAAGTTGGGGTCCGAAGATGACAGCCGTCCCGTCGCGGCTCCCGCTTGATTGAAGCTCGTGTGGATTCGACCGGTCTCCGGGTTGATGCTCTCCGGCAGCACATCCACGTAGGTCGAGCGCAGCTTCGTCAGTTCCCGATACTCCAGCAGCAATTTAGGCACGTCGTAGCCCGTCGCCGCCAGCTCGGCCAGCACGTCCGCATCGGTGGAGGGTCCCGTCTTGGTCTTCTTGAGAACCGGCAGCTGGAGCTTCTCGAACAGGACGTGTCGCAATTGATGTGTGCTACTGATGTTGAACTCCGTGCCGGCCGCCTGGTGAATTGCGCGCTCTAAAGCCTCCAGCTCCTCGCCAAATCGCTGCGACAGCGCGCGAAGCCCGTCGACGTCGATCGCGATCCCACGCCATTCCATATCGACTAATACGACCGTGAGGGGAAGCTCGACCTCCTCGTAGAGGCGCGTCAAGCTGTGGGCTGCCAGCTGCGTGGCCAGCGTGTCTCGCAGCCTCAGCATCGTCTCGCAGGACCCACAGCTGAACACTCCTGCCTCCTCAACCGGCAGCTCGGTGAACGGTCGCGCGCCCTTGCCCTGTCCCAGCAACTCGGCACGGGATCGTATCTCGCTCGACAAGTAATCGAGCGCCAAGGCGTCGAGCGCGTGCGTCCGCCTGCCGGGGTCGACCAGGAAGCTCGCGAGCATGACGTCGAATTCGACTCCCGCTAACTCGATCCCTGCTCTCCGTAACGCCAACCAGTCCCGCTTCACGTCGTGGCCTGTTTTCCGAACCGCGGCGTCCGCGAGTAGGTCCGCAACGGGTTTCATGGCATCGCCCGTCAATGGCGGCAGGTTTGATACCTCTTCGCCACCACCGAGCTCTCCATCGGCACGACCGTGTGCGAGTGGTAAGTACCAGCTACCGTCACTGGTAGCCAACGAGATGCCCACCACTTCCCCTCTCAAGGGATCTGGCTCGCTCGCTTCCACCAGCATCGCGACACCCCCCGCACCGCGGACCTCACGGATCATCGCCTCGAGGCCGCTGGGTGAATCGATGACCGTAAAGGCTACGTCTTTGGCGATGGATTGTGACGCGAGCTTAGGCAAGAGGGAGTGGAATTCGAGCTCGGCAAACAGCTTTCGCAGCGCCGACGTATCGGGGGCGCCGACCTCGAATGTCTTCAAGTCCAGATCGACTGGGACGTCACGCCGAATGGTCACCAGGTCGCGACTCAATCGGGCGTCTTCGGCGCTCTTCGCCAACGCCTCGCGTGCCCGTTTTCCCTTGACCTCGGACGCATGCGAGAGGATCGCATCCAAGTCACCGTACTCGCCGATCAGCGCGCGCGCCGTTTTGTCGCCCACTCCGCGCACACCGGGCACGTTGTCGGACGAATCACCGACGAGGGCCAAGTAATCCACCACCCGTTCGGGCGGCACCCCGAGACGATCCGCCGCGTTACTCGGGTCGACCCAGTGCTCTTCGACACTCGCCGGACCGCCCCGCCCGGGATTGAGCAGCCGGATCTTCTCCGAGATTAGTTGGTAGAAGTCTTTGTCGCCAGAGACGATGACAGTGTGCAACCCGCGCTCGCTGGCCCGCACCGCCAAGGTCCCGATCACGTCGTCAGCTTCATACCCGTCCACCGCAACGAGCGGGACACGAAACGCCTCGAGGATCTCCTCGATCCGTAACACGGACCGATCGAAGTCTTGTTGCAGCTCGTCGTCCAGCTTTTCGCGAGTAGCCTTGTACTCCTCGTATGTCTCGTTGCGAAACGACGTCCCAGCGTCGTGCACCCAGACGATGTGCGTAGGATGGTGTTTCTCGAACAGGCGCAGCAAGAAGTTGGCGACGCCCCAACTCGCGGACGTGTTCTCGCCCCGACTGGTAGTGAGCGGCCGTCCGATCATGGCGAAAAACGCGCGATAGATGAGCGCGTAGCCGTCTATGAGAAAGAGTACGGGGTCCCGCTGGGGAGGCATGCCCCAAGATACCCCTCAGCCGAGAATCAGCACGCTCGCGGCCACGCCCGGAGCGAGCAGGAGGTTGTCGTCGAATGGTCCAGGCCACCGCTCCAGCGCCGCCGCGACGACCGCGCCCAAAGTGGCGCCGTGCCAGCCGATTTCGAGTGTGAAGAGCGCCGCCATCGCGACCACCAGGGCGGCCAGGGTGCCCGACCAGCTCTTGCGCGCGCCTCGCCCAAATCTGGAGCCAACCAGCGAAGCCGCTGGGTCCGCGAGCGCCGCGACGAGGATGCCAGCCACCGCGGCGCGCTCGGGAAGCCAGCTGGCGGCGGCGAAACCTGCCCACAACCATGCGGCGCCACTGATCCTTCCGGCCTCCTCAGGACGGAATACTGGCACTTGCGCCTGTATCCACCGATTCCACGCCGGCACGCGCAGCCGAATCAACTCGAGCGCGATCACGACGGGAGTGCCCAGGACGAGCACATGTCGGAGAGCCGCCCAGAACCCGCATTGCGCCATGATCGCGGCCCCCGCCGTGCTCGCATGCAGCGCTCGGCGGACGCCGTTGGCGCTCACCGGTCGGTTAGGCTCGGGTAGAGTGCGCGGTATAGACCCCGGTTGCGTAGGACGGCTCGGACCTGACCGGCGCAATCGACGCGATCCTGATCGCGCCGACCCTGTCGGCAATGATCACGTGACATCAGGCGAGGTACCGGGATGCACTTGCTTGATCATGGTGGTCGACGCCCCGAAACCCATCCATCGCCGCATCCACGGAGTTTGCGTCGTCTCCATCGCTTCAAAAACCGACCCGCTCATAGAGCCGGCGGGCGCCGGGGTTGGTGTCGACAACATCGAGCCGCACCTGAACCATGCCCTCCCTTGCCGCTCGCTCGATTACGGCGTCCAGTAGTTGGGAACCGATTTCCCTGGCCTCGCGCCGTAGGCGACACAACGATGCCGTCCATCACGAGTTCATTGGGCCCATTTTTGCGGTCGAGCATCGCCAATAACATCAACTTCAGCGCGCCGCGCAACACGCCATACCTTTTTCGCATTGCCGTCCACGTGATGCCCACGAACGCGCGCCCGGAGTACTGCACGCCAGCAAGACCCAACAACCGGGTTCCTCGCGAGCGATCACGACCCGATCGAGACGGAACGTCGGCCAGGAGTGCCGGTCCGTCTTTGTTACCCAGAATCGGACCCAGCTTCCGTTGAAACGCTTCCCAGTAGAGCGTCGCTGCCGCCGCACGCCAGTCCTCCATTAGGCCGTGCTCAATGACGAATTGGCTGTCGGATGTCACTGGGGGTTTACAGAACTGGCTTTAACACTGCGCGACATAGGCAATGTCGCCGACGGGGTACAGCTGACATGTTCCCAACAACTCCCGCAGCCGCTGTTCCGCGATTGCGGCCCCCGCCGTGCTGGCATGCAGCAATCGGCGGAGGCCGTTGGCGCTCACCAGTCGGTTAGGCTCGGGTAGAGTGCGCGGTATAGACCCCGGTTGCGCAGGACGGCCCGGACATAGCCCCGCGTTTCGGCGTACGGTATGCGCTCGACAAAGCGAGCGAGATCGCTTGTGTCGTACCGGCGGCGCCACCGCTCCACGGGTCTCATGCCGGCGTTATAGGCTGCGAGTGAGAGGACCAGCGAACCCCGATAGTGCCGGAGGAGCGTCGCGAGATGCCCGGCCCCGACGTGGATGTTGGCGTCCGGGACGACGAGGAAATTGTCGCTCCACTCGACGCCCATCCGGCGCGCCACCTCCCTCGCGGTAGGCGGCATGAGCTGCATCATGCCCCGGGCACCCGCGCGCGACCGTACCTCCGGCATGAAGCTCGACTCCTGCCGAATGAGCGCGGCTACTAGGTAAGGATCGAGCCCGAACTCCTGCGCTTCCGCCAGGACCACCTCGCGCCGGGGCCACGGATAAATCGCCCTGAGCACCCTGGCATCATTGAGGCCGCGAACCGACGAGGCCCGCCACCCGAGTGTGATTCCCTGTGAGACGCGCCCACGTTGGGTCACGAGCTCCGCGACGTCGAGCATGCCGACCTTTGTCCGACTCACCTCAGCGACGAGCCCCCGCACGATCGAGTTGGCCTCAGCGGCCAGCCCAATTTCGTCCAGCAGGTCGACTTGAGCGAATGCGGCCGCCAGGTCGGCCGGCGTTTCAGGTCGTTCCGGAGGATCAAAGGCTGGTGCCGGCCAGCCCAGCTGATCCCGAGCGAGCACGCCGTAGTACCCGACGGAATCGACCCTTGCCAAGGCCCCCCAACGGGCCGCCGCGCCGGCTTCATCGCCCGACGCGGCTGAGAGCCCGGCGAGAAGAAACCGGGCCGCGAGTCGCCTCTCACCCCCCAACTCGATTTCGGCCTCGTAAAAAACTCGGGCGCCGGACGTGTCCCCCCTACTCAGCGCAAGCGACGCCTGACGAAAGCGCGCCTGGCCAGCGTACTCGTGACGCGGCCACCGCGACGTTACGACCCGGTAGAGTGAATCCGCTTTCGGGCCCCGACCCAGGTCGTCGGCGAGATCGGCGAGGAGATAGGACGCGAACGGCGCGCGTGAATGTGACGAATGGTTATCGACGAACGTCTGAAGAGCTCGCGATGCCGCAATGGGACGCCGAAGCCGTATGAGCGTTCGTGCCCGGCTCAGTTCAGCCATCACCGCGTCCGAACCGACGCCTTCGGCGGCCCGCGCGTACGCGCTCAGGGCCGCAGTCTGGGAGCCGGCGCGCACCAGGTAATCCCCCCACCGACGTAACGTCCCCGACGACGAGTCGCCAGCCGCGATCGCCCGGGCAACGAGCTGCGCCGCGCGCCGTGCGGACTTCCACCTCAGTGCGTGTGCGAGCGCCAGGTATTCGTCAACGGCTGCCGGCGGGAAGTTCTCGTCGGCCAGGCGCACGCCGACGTCGGCATGATCGGGGTCACCTAGCGCACGATAGGCGAGCTGCCGTGCTCCCGCACTATCGCCGACAGCCAACGCCAGTGCCGCCGCCCGCCCGTCAACCCCGGCCGCAGCGAGCACCGCGACGGCGCGCGCCGTATCTCCGGAGGCGACCAAACGCTCAGCCTTGCTCTTAACCGCAAGTCCGGCCCCATAGCGGGGTGGCTCGGATAGCAGGGTAAAGGCCAAATCGGTATCGGCGGTTACTCGAGCCCGCCTCATCGCGAGCCATCCGTGAATGGCGGGGAGGTCTTGGGCGGCGAGCTCGAACAGGCGCGCGGCCTGCGCGCGGCCTCCAGCCTCACTCCACGACACCGCTGCTCGGGCGATGAGTATCCCCTTGCTACCACCCACGCTGTGCTCGCCTGCCTCCTGGAAGAGCAGGGCCGCCTGCTCATAGGCCCCAACCCCGAACGCCGCTGCCGCCCGGAGCTCGAGGGCGATCTCCGCGAACGACTGGTCGGCCACCCGGTGGCGATCCAGCAGGGCCCGCGCGCGGCTGGGCCGCCCTAGCTCCAACTCGGCTCGCGCCGCAAGCAGAATGTCAGACGCGGCCGGGCGGCCGGACCGCAGAGCTGGGGCGACTCGGATAATCGAGTGAAACGGCCCGGCATCGACCTCGGACGGCCACGCGTCTTCCGGCGCTTGCGCTCCGGATAGAGCCGGCACAGTCAGGAGAAGAACCCAGAGCACTACGGATCGCACCATTTACCTCGACCGGCGGCGGTGAAGGACCCTCAGGTAATCCGAACGCCCTGAGGGGGTTAGGCGGAACTGGCCAAACCCCTCGTCAACGAACTCCAATATCAACCCGTCCATAAGATAGGTCCATCGAATGACCCGCAGCTCCCCCTGCAATCCTGCGCTGTGATCGACTACCTCATCAGGACCGCCCAGGGTCACGAACACCTCGCCGCGATCCGTCAGCCACCCCGGACTACCGGACTCCCGGTACCGGTCGTTTGCCACCTCGAGCCTCCGGAAGTACTCGATCAGCCCCTCGTGCTCCGGGGTCGTAGGATTAGGGTCGGTCTCACCCCAAAAAACCCGCCAGAGCGCAGCCCTGTCGGCCGGGGGCGCCCTTTTCATTGCCTGAATGGTGCTTTCGTGCCCGAAGTGGCGGAGGAGAGACAATACGTCCTCGAAGTTGGTCACGACCCATTCGTCAGAGAATCCGATCAGCAGCGGCGCTTCGACTGTGTCGCGCCGATCCAACGGCACGGCTCGGATTCGCAGCTCACCGATCGGCAACGCACCGGGCGAGATCGCTACGATCGCCGATGCTGGAGCGCCGTTGAGCTGCACCAAATCTCGCCAGACTCCGTTTCCGTTCCCCTCCAGCACTTCGAATGCAATCTCCGTTCCGCCGGGCAGGCGATAACTCTCGAGGTAGAACCTCATGGTGTCAATGCCATACGGAACGGTGGCGCGCGGGTTGACGAGCAGATTGGGAAACGTCGACCGGCTGGATCGCGGCTCGCCCCAAAAAATTGGTATCAGTGATGAGAACGCGGTGGTAACGCCGAGTTGTGGCACTCCCAGCTCGGACTCGTCAGAGGAAGTCGCTGCGCTGTGACGGTCGCGCACACGCACCGTTGCCCGGAAGGATCCCGGGGACAGCAAGACAAACTGCTGGAACACCACGCTCTCGTCAGAGCGCTGAGTTTCCGAAAAACTTGCTACGCGCACGCGTTGGTCCGAAGAGAGGCTCTTTACGACCTGACGGCCGTGCCGAAAAGTGGCAGCGACGTTGTAGGCAGCTTCGAACACCCCCTCCGACCGGCGGAACGACAGCGCGCTGTTCGAGAGCGAGACGCCGATTATGGCGATCGTCGAATCGGGGTGCGGGCCCGCAAGGAACCGTATCGTCGCGACGAACGGGAGGGGCGGCCCGGGCGCCATGAACCCCATGTCTCGGTATGCGGCGTGCGGGTCCAGGATGCGGGAAACGACCTGAGTTGGATCAGGAGTGCGCTCCCCTCCGGTTCCCTGAACCGATCCGCAGGCGGCTAGGCCGAGCGTAAGTGCGCTGACGGCGACCTGCCCCCGCCTCGAAGGTGTGGCATGCATCTCAGCGAAAGGTGATTGCCGGGTTGCCGGAGTTCAAGCTCGCGGCTTAGGTTATGGCACCGAAAATGGCATCTGAGAATCTCGCCGGACGTAGTATTGCAGGTTACCGTCTCCTCGAGCGCGTCGGCGAGGGCGGCACCGCTATGGTCTACCGAGCGGAACACGCCGAGTACGGACGCTGCGCTGTTAAGACACTGAAGAATCGACTCAGTCAGGACCCTACCGCAGTCAAGAGGTTTCTCCGTGAGGCGGGCTACGGCACCCGCGTGCAGCACGACCACGTAGTCAAGACCTTTGATTTCGGTGACCAGGATGGCCTCTACTACCTGGCGCTCGAGTGGGCGGAGGGCGAGCCCCTCTCTCGCTTGGTCGAGCGGGAGGAGTCGGTCGATCCGTCTCTGGTGGCGCACATTGTCGACCAGCTTGCCGACGCGCTGGCCGCGGCCCACGCCGCCGGGATCATTCATCGCGATCTAAAACCTGAGAACATCGTATTCGATTCGCAGACGCGCACCACGAAGCTGCTCGACTTCGGCATCGCCAGGGATGCGCAGTCCGACCCCGCGGATCGGCTCACGAGGGCGGGTTTCTTCGTTGGGAGCGTGCAGTACGTTCCTCCCGAAGCCCTCTCCGGCGAGCTCGTCGACAAGAAGGCGGACATCTACTCACTCGCAACCATCACGTACTATCTGCTCACCGGGCGACACCCGTTTCCCGGCGCGAGTCCGAAGGAACTGTTTCGCCAGCTCCTGACGGGCTCGCCCGTCCCACTGAATCAGGCCTCCGCGTTCCACCGGTTTTCCGGGGACCTCGAGCGCGCGGTCATGACCGGGTTGTCGAGGAATCCGGCGGACCGGCAATCGTCAGTTCGGCAATTTGCCGACGAGATCGCCGAGGCCGTAAAGGCCCTCGAGGAGCGGAAGAGCTCGGGAGGGGTGTTCGTTCGCGCCCTGAGAGGTCTCTTAAGGCTCAGCAAGACCCGCAGTTCGTAGTTGACATTACAACTACAGCGTTGGAATGGCTCCAGCCAGCGATAATCTGAGGTCACGGCTAATCGGGCTCCTCAAGGCCCGCTCGCTCAAGCGGGGCGAGTTCACCCTCGCCTCGGGGCGAACATCTTCGTACTACATCGACGCGCGGTTGACCACGATGTCGGCGGAGGGCCTCGAGGTGATCGGCCAGCTCGCGTTGAATCGGATCCGCGACGCGGGCTGGGCTCCGAAATCGGTCGGTGGACTGACGCTCGGGGCGGATCCGGTTGCCTACTCGATCGCGCTTGCCAGCCGCGGTTCGCCACCCAGGATCGATGCTTTCACGGTGCGCAAAGCCAAGAAGGAACACGGCGCCGGTCGGAGCATCGAGGGTTGTTTCGCGGCCCCGTCAGACGTGGTGATTGTGGAGGATGTGATTACCACCGGTCAATCGGCCCTCAAGGCGATCGCGGCGGTCGAAGGGGCGGGCGGGTCCATGCTCGGCGTGCTCGCCGTTGTCGACCGGGTAGAGGGCGGTGTCGGCGTGATCGAGAGTGCTGGGTACCGCGTGGCCGTGCTCGTCGACGTAGCCGAGCTTGGCGTCGAGCTCGGGACCGACTGAGTCTCTGTTAGCCGAGCTTCTGCTGACCAGCCTGGTTCCCTCCCGGTACGCTTCTCACCATCGGTGTCCGAGATCCATCACCCCGTTGTCCAGTGGATGGAAGGTGCGAAACGTGGTCCGGAAGGGAACGATTAGGCGGGCAACATAGTCCGCAAGCGCGGAGTCAAACACGCAGCGTCGTCGAAACTCCCCCGCGGTCATCCCGGTGGTGGAGCGAAGGTGACGACCAAAGCTCTGCGGTGAAGAGTATTCTAAGCGGTACGCCACGTCGGCAATGGAGAGCCCCGAGATCTCGAACAGTGCCGCCGCGTGAACCAGCCGGGTGGCGGCGAGATACCGCTTGGGAGAAGGCACCCCTGACCGGAAGAACCGTGACATGAATGTGCTGGGCCGTACTCGCAATTGCGCTGCCAGAACACGGACTGTCGGAACGCTCGGTGCTCTGCGTATCACGATCTCGAAGAACCTCCGGCAGTCGTCACTGGGCTCGCCAAGCGCCGGCACAACGGCCTCGAGAATACGGGCGGCGGTGGGGGAGACCGGATGCGTAACCAGCTCCCTGAGCGCCCGCCACCCCTCCCGCCCGGTGAGATCGAACATGCGCCGCACCCCGGACGCGCCAAGCGCCAGGAGCTGTTGGCTTGACTTTGCATCATGGCGTGACACGACGGCGGCGGTCGTGACGGTCGGGAAGCCCTTGACAAGCGCAGCGACACCAGCGAGCTCGTCGCGCACGATGCTGCGGGGGGATACGAACACCGCATGAACTGGCCGCTCTCGCACGGTCCTTATGGCGTCGCGAACGTTTTCGGCGTGGATGGCTGCAAAGCACCCATGGGCCGCGGCATCGAAGCGAGAACGCTCCGTTGGCTCGACGATGGTTGCGACGGTGGGTGAGGGGTGGCTCCACCCCATGGGCTCCTCCACGATTCCTGCTACGGGACCATGGCACTGGGTTCTCAACCGGAAGTCAACAATTGCCGCGTTTCCCGCAAAACGATCGAGTTGCTATGTTTGGTGTGGTCGGTGGCGGCGGAGTGGGATGGTCGCGGCTTGCTTTATTTGCAAGTCGAGGAAAGTCCGAGCTCCACAGGGCAGACTGCCAGGTAACGCCTGGGCGCCGAGAGGCGACGGACAGGGCAACAGAAAGCAGACCGCCCGCTTCGGCGGGTAAGGGTGAAATGGTGGGGTAAGAGCCCACCGCGCAGCTGGTAACAGCTGTGGCACGGTAACCCCCAGTCGGAGCAAGGCCAAATAGGCGGCGAGGCCCGGCCCGGGCCGTTTGAGCCGTGGGTAGGCCGCTTGAGATAGCGGGTGACCGCTGTCCTAGAGAGATGACCTCCGCTCGTTTTGAGGGCGAACAGAACTCGGCTTACGGCTCCGCCTCACCGCCCCCGCCGCCGGAACCCGCCCTCCCGCTCGAGGAGCGGGTGGTCCGCTTCGGTCCTGGTCAGGCGCGGTACCGAGCCGTGTCTCGCCTGCACGTGGAACAGGAGTTCAATGGCCAGGCGCAGGAGAGCAGCGTAAACCTGGTCTACTACGCGACGGCCCATGT
The DNA here is from genome assembly GCA_965249575.1 of Gemmatimonadales bacterium. Classification (GTDB taxonomy): domain Bacteria; phylum Gemmatimonadota; class Gemmatimonadetes; order Gemmatimonadales; family GWC2-71-9. Next base: position 1,914,440 of record OZ252244.1, read on the forward strand.
CGAGCGGGAGGGCGAAGATCTGAAGGCGACCCTGGTGCTGGACTCAATCGAGGCGTCGGACCCGACGACCTTATCGACTACCGAGCTGGCGGACGCCAGGGGCGCCACGTTCTCGGGCACCCTCTCCCCAGAGGGGGAGCTCACTGGCTTCGTTGGCGGAGACTCGACGCAGTCTCGCATCGTGCAGCAACTGTCCGCCGGATTTCGCCAATTCTTTCCGCGGATTCCCGCCGGCGGCGCCACGCCTGGTCAAACGTGGACGGACACCGCTGAGGTTCGGAGCGACTTTGGCGGGACGGACCTGACCGTCCGCTCCATCAACGATCACGGTGCGACGGGATGGATAGATTTTTCGGGACGGCTCGCGCTGCACATCCGCACGGAAACGAGCTACACACTCTCCGGCACGGGTTCCCAGGGACCGGAGGAGCTCACGCTGAATGGCCAGGGCGAGCGGACCAGCCACCAGTACATCTCTCCGGACGGCGTCTACCTCGGGGGCTTTGCTGCCGACACGTCTGACATCAGCGTGATCCTCTCGCAGTCGGGCGCGCTCATACCCGTTCGGCAGGCCCGTGTTGATACGCTCCAGGTCATCCAATGAGCCCCCGTGGCTCGGCTGTACTGACGCTGGTCCTGGCGTGCGGCCTTCCTAGCGTCGGGTCAGCACAAGCACAATTCCAGCCGGCGCGCTCGGAGGATTACTTGTTCGCGAGCTCCGTCAACGATGTGCGGGCCCTCTGGGTCAACCCAGCGGGGCTAGGCATCGTTCGTGAAGCATCGTTGATGGGTGAATTCTCGCTCGAACGCAGGACCACTGGCGACTGGCGGCTGGGACAGTACACGCTGGGTCTCAATTCCCGGGGCATCTCGCTCGGGTTCCGGCGCGATCGTTTGCCGACCTTCTCCAACAGCATCATACGGGTGGGGTTGGGTTTGGGGTTCCCGCGGGGGGCGTTTGGCGCCGCGGTCTCGATCCACCGGGGCACCACCAACGACCGCAGTCTCGATCTCGGGCTTCGGTTGATCCCGCTCCCACGCGTCGACCTGGGGGTCGTTCTCAAGAACATCGGCCGGCCCGTCATTCGCGGACAGAAGCGCTTCTTGTCTGGGGTTGCTTCGGGGAGCTTCACGGTGCTCCCGGGCCTGGCGCGGGTCATGGCTGAGGCTCACGCGCTGGAACGGGGCCAGGTGTCGGGCTACAACATGAGCTACCGTGCCGGAGCGCTCGTTGCCGCCGGGCGATCCCTGCCCGTGGGTGCGCTAGCGACGTTCGAGCTGGGGGACAATCTGAAGATCAATCGCTGGACCGTGGGAGTCGTGATCGGGGCCGAGCGGCGGGCACTGGCGGTCGGCTCGTTCACACCTTCCGGAGGGTCGGCCAGTTTCGATGACTTGAGCATCACAGGACTCGCGAGCCGCGTAGTCGCCGGGCCGCGACGCTAGGGGGCCGCTGGTCGATGCCCGTGGCCGGTTGTGGTGTGGTTGGGTCGGCTTCAGTCCACCAGCCTTAGCGGCATCACCAGACACATGTACGCGGCGGGATCGTCCCACCCGACTGGCTCGATGGTGGCGGCGCGTTCGGGCGCTTTGAACGTGAAGCGCACCTCGTCGGTCGGCATGAACTTGAGTATCTCGAGCAGATACGTGGCGTTGAAGCCGATCTCAAGCGACTCGCCGTCATAGGATATCGATATCTCGTCTTGCGCCTCACCCAGATCGGGCGTGCTCACCGAAAACCTGAGGACGCCGCCGCTGAACCCTAGCTTGACGCGGTGGGTCTGGTCGCTTGCCACAACCCCCACGCGGCGCAGAGCTGATGCCAGAGCTCCCCGGTCGACGGTCGCCGACTTGTCGTTCTCCCGTGGGATGACCTGCTCGTAATTTGGGTAGGGGCCCTCAATGAGCCGGGTGAACACCCTCGTCTCGCCACTCTGAAAGCCAAGGTGGTTCTCGCTACGCGCGATATCGATCTCGTCGGCCGCCGTAAAAAGCCGACGTATTTGCTCAAGCGCCTTTGGGGGCACGATCAGGTCGGCCGCTGCGCTCCCACCCGATGCCTCAATGTCCATCTTGGCCAGCCGGTGCCCGTTAGTCGCAACCATTCGCATCCGGTCCTCACGTAGCTCCCACAGGACCCCATTGAGAATCGGCCGGCTCTCCTCAGTGGACGCGGCAAAGGCCACGTGATGAATAAGCTTTAGCAGGTCGGCCGACGTCACCTTCCATGCGCTCTTGAAATCGACTGCTGGGAAGCTCGGAAACTCGTCCCGCGCAATGCCCAGTAGCTTGAACTTCGAACGGCCGCATTCGAGGTGAACTCGCTGTTCCCCCGCACCCGTCACTCGGATCGCCGCGCTGGGAAGCTCTCGGACGATCTCCATGAGCTTCTTCGCGGGTAGTGTGACCGCACCTTCGGCATCGATTTCGGCAGGTACGACTGTACTCACGGAGATGTCGAGGTCGGTTCCCGACAGACGGAGTCCATCGCCCTCTGCCTCGACCAGCAGATTCGCGAGGACCGGTAAGGTCGTCTTCGTCGGAACGGTCGCGGCGACGGCACTGAGACCTTCATGCAGCCGCTCCCGAGCGATAGTGAACTTCATTCGTCTCTCCACCCTGCGTGGATACTAATACTACTTCTTCTCACATATATAACTCTAGTAGTAGTAGTAGAGCACCTTGAAAACTGGAAAAACACTCCAAGCTCTTGTCGTGTGTGATGCTCCGGCATTCCGACCGTGTGGGCACGTGGGGGTAGCTGTGGGGTCCTCGTGGACAAGGTCGAGGTTCACGCATCCTTCCACACTGCCCACACAGTGTATCCCCAGGGTTGTCTACGGGGCGGATAGCTCCCGTCTCGCCAATTCTACGCGATCCTTGAACTGTCGGTCGCGCTGCATTTCCTGCTGAACTTTATCGAGGCTGTGAATGACCGTGGAGTGATCTCGACCGCCGAACGACTGACCAATCTCGACGAGTTGCATGCCGAGGAGATCCCTGGCGAGGTACATCGCGATTTGCCTCGGAACCGTCAGGGTCTTCGTTCGAGCCTTCGATCGAAGTCCCTCGGTGGTCACTCCCCAGCGGCGCGCCACCACTTCCTGCACCCTGTCGACGCTGGGAATCGCCACGGGTGCCTCCGACTGGACCCCGTCTTCGGCCCGGATCTTATCTGAGAGGGCTTCCCGTGCCAGCTCGATCGAGATTTCGCGGTGCTTGAGGGATGCGAATAGCAGCAGCTTGATGATGCATCCCTCAAGCTCACGTACCGAGCTACGTACGTGCTCGGCGATAAAGCGGAGGACGTCATCCGGGATAGTGAGCTCGAGGTGGTCCTGCTCGGCTTTCTTTCGAAGGATCGCGATGCGGTGCTCGAGGTCCGGTTGGCCTACGTCCGCCACCATTCCCCACTCGAAGCGGCTCACCAGGCGCGACTCGAGCCCCGGGATTTCCGTCGGGGGCCGGTCGGAGGTCAGCACGATCTGCTTGCCGGCCTCATGGAGCGCGTTGAACGTGTGGAAGAACTCTTCCTGCGTCATTTCCTTGCCCTCGAGGAAGTGCACGTCGTCCACGAGAAAAATGTCCACGTCGTTCCGGTATTGGCGCCTGAACTCGGGCATGGTTCGGCCGTGAATGCTCTCGATCACTTCGTTGATGAACTGCTCCGCTCCCATGTAGCTCACGCGGCTCTCGGCGTCTCGCTCGAGCATCACATGCGCGATAGCCTGCATGAGGTGGGTCTTCCCGAGGCCGGTGGCCCCGTAGATGAACAGCGGGTTGTAGGTCTTCGCAGGTGCCTCAGCTACCGCATGGGCGGCGGCGGCGGCAAGCTCATTCGATTTTCCGATGACGAACGTCCGAAACGTGTATCTCTCGTTGAGAGGCGTGGCCCGCCGGTTGGCCGCGACAGGTTGTCCTGCTGGTGGGGCCACGAAGAAATCCATCTGGGGTCGCTGAGCCCGCTCCTCCTGCACCTGAAAAACGACGTCGAGGGGCGCGCCAAGGGCCTCGCCGGCGAGTCGTGTCAGCAATGATGCGTGCTTCGACTCGTTCCATTCGACCGCGAACTGGTCGGGCGCCCCGACAACGAGACGACCTTCGTTCAACGTGATGGCTTCGGCCGGTTCGAGCCAAGTTCTGACCGTCGCGTCGGGCAGTTCGCGCCTAGCTTCTTCGAGTAGGCGCGTCCACGCCTCTGTAGCTGACAGCTCCGTCATGGACATGCAGTAGGGGTGGGGGTACGACAGGGCGACCGATTGTATGCCTCCGATGTGGAAAAGTCAACCTTGACCTCTCTGGCCTTGCGCGGCTAGCTTTCCCGCCTCAACCGAGGGAATGGGATGAAGCCGACGTACCGGCCGCGCAATCGGCGCCGCATCAACAAGCATGGCTTTCGGGCGCGCATGCGAACCCGTTGGGGCCGCGCCATTTTGAGCCGCCGTCGCAAGAAGGGGCGGAAACGCCTCGCCGCACAACTCCCCTCGAAGCACGGAGCGCGCTGACGGCCGAGGGGCTCCCCCGAAGCTGGCGGTTGTCGCGCGGACCAGATCTCCGGTCGGTTTTACGCTCCGGCCGCCGCCGCCGCACCCCCAGGCTGGATATCGCATGGTGTCAGAACGATACGGGCCACCCTCGTCTGGGGATCATCGTTCCGCGGTACGGCCAGACGGCCGTCGCACGCAACCGCCTTCGCCGCAGGCTCTCCGAGCATGCCCGCCGCCGAGTCCTTCGGTCTCTTCCTCCAGTTGACCTCGTGCTACGGCCGCTACCCCAGGCATATCGAGCTGCGTCGCGCGACCTCGCAAACGACCTGGAGCAATGGCTGCACTCGCTCTCAAGCTGAGTCACTTGCCTCGGCAGGTTGCCGCTGGCCTGATCAAGGTCTATCAGGTCGCGGTGTCGCCGTTTCCGTCTCCCTGCCGCTACACGCCATCCTGTTCCGCCTATGCGCTCGAGGCTGTGACACGCTACGGAGTGGTGAAGGGAGCGTGGCTTGGCGTTCGCAGGATCCTCCGGTGCCATCCGTTCAAGACGGGTGGATACGACCCGGTGCCATGATGGGGCGGTAACGGCATGGATCGAAAGACGGTACTCGCTTTCGTTCTCATCTTCCTCGTGATCACGTTGCCTTCGATTCTCTTCCCACCAGAGAAACCGATGGGGGCAGACCCGGAGACCATCCCGTCGCCGGAGGCCCGGGAGCCTCCGGCGGAGCCGACAGGTCCACTGCCGCCAGCCGTGACTCCGCCGCCGGTTGCCTCCAGGCCGACTGTGGCCATCATCCCCGATCCCAGTGACAGCGTCGGCGAGGAATTCGTGGCGGTCGAGTCCCCGCTCTATCGGTTCACGTTCTCAACGAGGGGCGCGCGGCTCGTTGGAGCAGAACTCAAGCAGTATGCGTCCTTCGCGCCGGGCGACCCCGGCCGGGCGCAGCTGATACCTGATGAATCCGAGTTCCTCGCGACGAGGTTCGTGCTGGGTCGGGATACCGTCGATCTGGCGGGCTGGGTCTTTGAGCCGTCTGCTGACCGACTCGACGTTGGGACGGAGCCAGTCGTGCTGAGCTGGGTGGGTAGGCGCGGTGCGGCGGTTGTCGTGCTCGACTATTCGTTCCGCCCGGGCCGCTACATCTTCGATGTCCGGGGCGAAGTCCGGGGAGTTGGTAGCGAGGGTGGCCTCATACTCGTGGGACTCGGGCCCGGGTTCCGGCTCATCGAAGCCGACTCAGCGAGCGACTTCCGCTCCTACGGCCTGGTCACCAAGGCGCGATCCACCGAGAACACCTCGTTCAGCTCCCTCGATCCAGCCGAGAGAAACGAGCTATCGGGGCCGTTCGAGTGGGTGGCCCTCAAGACGAAGTACTTCCTGGCGGCGCTCCTCACGATCGAGGAGGGGAATCCACGATTCGGTGGTGCGGTAGCAGTTGGCGGCGCCCGGTCGGCGAAGAACGCGACACGACTGCACGCCGCGGCATCGCTTGCTGCTCCCGGCGGCTTCTTCGCCTATTCGGCCTACGTGGGACCCCAGGAGTTCCGCCGCCTGGCGGCGATAGGACACGATTTCTCGGACATCAACCCATACGGATGGGTCTTTCGGCCGATTATCCAGCCCTTCGCGGCACTCATCGTTCGCATCCTACTCTGGATGCACGAGACGCTCAGCCTCGCGTACGGCTGGGTCTTGGTGTTGTTCGGCATCATGGTCCGCATCCTACTCTGGCCGCTGAACCAAAAAGCGATGCGGTCTAGTATCGCCATGCAGGCGATCCAGCCCGAGATCAAGGCGATTCAGGAGAAGTTCAAGAAGGACCCGCAGAAGCTCCAACAAGAAACGCTCAAGCTCTACAAAGAACACGGCGTCAACCCACTCGGCGGCTGCCTCCCGCTCCTCATCCCGATGCCAGTACTGTTTGCCCTGTTCTTCGTCTTCGCCAATACGATCGAGTTTCGCGGCGTGCCGTTCCTCTGGCTGCCCGATCTATCCCGCGCCGATCCACTGTACATCATACCGCTCGTAATGGGCGTGTCGATGTTCGGCTTGTCGAAGGTCGGGCAGATCGGGGTGCCTCCGAATCCCCAAACGAAGATGATGCTGTACTTCATGCCGATCATGTTCACCGTACTCTTCGTGAACTTCGCTTCGGGTTTGAACCTCTATTACGCTGTGAGCAACATCGCCAGCATTCCACAGCAATGGCTGGTGGCCCAGCAGCGCTTGAAGCGACTCCGCGCCTAGGACGCGCGGGGTGGGTTGAGGGGCGGGGGCTGCTTTGTCCTGCCCCGGGGTTCCTCACGGCAATCTCCAAGAAGGTGAGCCTCGTCCCGGCACCTCCATGCTATCCGACGCCATAGCAGCGATCGCGACTCCGCCGGGCCGGTCGGCAGTGGCTCTAATTCGACTCTCGGGGCGGGGAGCCCACCAGATCGCGGCGACCGTCCTCACGTCGTTCAAGGTCGAGCCAACGCAACGAGCACGCCGGACCCACGCCGTCGATCCCGAGACGAAAGACGTGCTCGACGACGTGCTCTACGTCGCCTACAAGCGCCCACGGTCATATACGGGGGAGGATCTAGTCGAGATCTCAACGCACGGAGGGCTTCTGGCAGCGCCAGAGGTGTTGGGTGCGCTGCTTGCGGCAGGCGCCCGGCCATCGGAGCCGGGCGAGTTCACCCGCCGCGCTCTGGCGCATGGCAAGATCGACCTCCTGCAGGCGGAGGCCGTCGCGGATCTCGTAGACGCAACAGCACCGGCTCAACGCCGAGCCGCTTTGAGCCAGCTCGACCGAGGGCTGTCAGATAGAATCTCCAGTTTGAAGCAGCAGGTATTGGATCTGGAAGCGCTGGTATGCTACGAGATCGATTTTCCCGAGGAGGACGCCGGTCCCGTTTCGCCGGAGCGGATCTCCGCGGCGCTGGTTGCCCTCGAGGACCTGCTCGGCAGGCTGGCGGCCACGGCGGGCGAAGGCGAGCGATTACGGGAGGGGGCGCTCGCAGTTATCGCGGGCCGGCCGAATGCCGGGAAGTCGTCCCTGTTCAATGCCCTGCTCGGATCGGAGCGGGCAATCGTCACCGAAATCCCGGGGACTACGAGAGACGCCATAGAAGCCCCGGCCACTTGTGGTGGATTCCCGTTTCGTCTCATCGACACGGCCGGGATACGAGAGGAGCAAGCCGATTTGGTCGAGCAATTGGGAATCGAGGTGAGCCGGCGGTACGTATCGGCGGCCGACGTCGTCATTCTATGCGTCGAAGCCGGCACAGCCGTCGCGGGCGAAGAAGAGGAATTCCGGAAGGCTCTCGAGGCACCAAGCCTGACGGTTCGTACGAAAGCGGATCTCTTGAGTGCAGCGGCGCCTCCGTTGGGCGGGCCAAAGGATCAGGTCGTCGTGTCCGCGAAGGACGGCCGGGGTCTGGGGGAGCTACGAGCGGCGCTAGCTGCGTTTGCGTTTTCGAGCCTCTCCGCACGTGGCAACGTGGAACCTGTGATCACTCGGGCTCGCCACAGGCGAGCGATCGGCGAAGCGCTGCGCGAGGTGGAGTTATTTCGTGAGTCGAGGGCGGCTGGGGTCGAAACCGCGGTAGCTGCCGCTCACCTGCGGGCGGCCGTCAGCGCTCTGGAGGATGTGATAGGGCTCGTAACGAGCGACGACGTGCTCGATCGGGTGTTCTCGACGTTTTGCATCGGGAAGTAGCCGCCGGGGCGGCTACCGACGGGCTCATTCGGGGGGAAGCTCCGACTCAATGGCGGTCATCCACAGCTCGTCGGTGAGCCACTCGAGTCGCTCCTGCGCGTAGTCCAACTGCTCCGGCGTCATCTCGGCTTTTCTTCTCGCGACGTCTCGAACGTAGTCCACCAACTCATCCACAGCCTCGCGGAGCGGGCGATTGCGCCGGCGCTCGCCGAAGACACGCGACGACCGCCGACGGGTCACGCTGTCTGCGCGCCCGTCACGCGGTCTTCAGCCGGCTGGAAGTCCGCTGGCGCCGCCCTCAGAGCCTGGGCGATGGACGATTCGGCGATCAAGGCCTCGACCATACGGTGTCCGATGTAATAGCCCGAGCGCTCTGGGATCACCTTCCCCGAGACCATGCGGGTATTCGGGCTCATGCCCCCGGACAGGTATCGCAGGCGGTATCCCAGCCCGGTTTGCTCCAGCTCCGGAGCGATAGCCCTCGCCAGAAACGCGTCGAGTTCGCGCATCCGCCTGTACTGGCGCCTGCGGTACCCCAGATAGAACCAAGGCTCGAATCCCGGTGCGGCTGACCGGGAGGCGGCGACCGCCAGCCCCTCGTTGATCAGCAACTCGCGTAGGCTGACCTGGCTCCCGCTGTCCCAGTAATCGTAATTGCCCCCCGTATCGGCAACGGCGCGGGCGAGTTCGCTCCGGCTGGCCGGAGACGTATAGCGCACGGTGTGCGCCACCTCATGAGAGATCCAAATCGGCAGTAGATCCGGCGACAAGCCCAAGCCGTACGTTTCGGGGTTGGGGCGCCCCGTGAAATGCTCGAGGCACACGAAAGCGATGCCCCGACCGTTGACCACCAGTTCTCCGGCATTGGCGCCGCCCACCCCAACGGTGAGATAGACATCCACCGGCTGATCGACTTCGAAGATGTCATGACATCGCGACAGCGTATCTTCGGCGATCCGGGCCACGTCGACCCGGGCTAGCAAGGCGTGTAGGTCCTTCCGGTCAGCCGACAGCGCGCGCCGAATCACGTCTTGTGCGTGGGGGCTGTCCAGGTCTAGGACGTAATTGTGCCAGTAGGCGTTGAGAAAAGCGCGGTGGCGAGAGAGGTAGTGGTGGTACGCGTCCAGCGGGTCGCGTGCCGATAACACGGCCAGAAACTCAGGGACGAGGTCGATGAGCATGTACCGCGCACAATTTGACGTGTACCTCCCAGGCTGACAACCCCTCGAGAGTCGTAGGGAGCCAAAGGGAAGGCAATCGAGGTGCGCAAGAAGCGAACTAGACGCCGACCTGGTGCGGCGAAGCTACTTCATCACTTCGCGCAGTGTCTCGGCGTCGTTGGGTGAGAATCCAAAGAAGGTCACGTCGTCCAAGGTCTCCCCATCTGGCGACGAAACAATGACATCGCGCATGACCTCGGCGGCACGGCGGAGATCGAACCCTCCGATACCCGACCCCAGCACGGGGAAGGCGATACGTGCGACGCCATTACGCGCGGCCAGTTTGAGGCTTGCCGAGGTTGCTTCTTGAATTGAACGCTCGGAAACCGGCTCGTCTCCCATGGCGGCTGCGTGAATTACCCAGCGAGCGGGGAGCTCACCCCCACCGGTTATTGCGGCCTCCCCGACCCGGATCGAGCCGTGTCGGTCGCATTCTTCTTGTTGGTTGATCCGCCCTGAAGCCGAATGGCTCCAGCCACGCCGGCGCCGAGTTTCAGCTGGTTGTTCGCGGCGTTGACGATCGCGTCTCCATCGAAGGAGGTGATGTCTCCCGGTAGTACGGAGATGTGCACCGGTCTGAGGCTATTCCGTGCGCCACTGGCGGCTCATGTCATCCAAGAACCGCCTTTCCTCGGGTGTGAGGCTCTCCAGGCCGCTCTCTGAAATCTTGTCGAGGACCCGGTCGATTTCCTTGTGAATGGATTCCTTGCGTCCCGATTCCTGCGCGGGCGCCTCGACGCTCGGCTCGGCTTGCTCCGCGGACGGGTGCACGAGCACGTGTGAGTCCGGCCCCTCGTCCATCACCGCTGTCACCCGACGACTCACGTAGCTCTCAGCGCGCAGGTAGATGTAACCGAAGAGAACTCCACCGAGATGGGCCAGCTGCACCACCCCACCCCCCGCCCCGGCGACCGCAACTGCAAGGGCGGCGGCGGACAGGCCGAAAACGAGCCACTTCAACTTGATTGGGACCGTGAGCGGGAACAAAAATACCTGGTCTTCGGGTCGGTCCCAAGCGGAGGCAAGCGAGACGCCGAGCACGGCGCCGGTCGCCCCGATAAACGGGCTGATATCGGTTAGCAGTATCAGCGCGAAACACAGCGTCGTGCCCCCCAACGCGCAGAGAAAGTAGTAGCGCAGGAATGACACGGCCCCCATCCGCCTCTCGACTCGCGGCCCGAGGAAGAACAGCATGAGCAGCCCGGCTGCCAGATGGAAGAATCCCTGGTGGAGGAACATGTAAGACAGGAAGGTCCACGGTTGCCGGCTCGCGGCGAGCGGCCTGAATCCGCCCGTCTCGATCAGCCAAGGTCCGGTGAACACGGTGATCGCAAGCGCGTAGAGCACCGCGTTTGTGACCAGGATGCGCCGAACCCAAGGGGTTAGGGAGAGAGGAGTCCGCTGGGGCTGATCCATATCGTCATGTACTCACTGATGCCCCGACTTTGTTCCGATGGGGGGTGCGCCGCATCGCCAGGTCGCACAGCGTCTCACAGAGGCTGTCGAAGTCGATTCCCACGCCTGCCGCGGATTGGGGGAAAAGGCTCGTCGCCGTAAGTCCCGGCAGGGTGTTGGCTTCTAGGCAGTGCGGCGTGCCATCTAGACTCACTTTGAAGTCCACCCTCGAGAAGTCGCGGAGCTTGAGGGCCTGATGAGTTGCAATCGCCAGATTCTGGAGCCGCGCTGCAAGCGAGGGATCGATTTGTGCCGGGAATATCTCCTCGCTGAGCCCGGGCGTGTACTTGCACTCATAGTCGAAGATCTCGTGGCTCGGGATGATCTCGCCCACCGCGAGTGCTCTGTTGTCCAACACGCCCACTGTATACTCCCGGCCCTCGACGAATCGCTCGAGCAGAACCTGGTGGTCGTACCGGAGAGCGGCTTGAACGGCGGCTTCGAGATCGTCGAGACGTTTTATGACAGTCAACCCGACGGTTGAGCCCACGCGCGATGGTTTCACGACAAGCGGAAGGCCCAGCGCTTGGATGCATTCGGAGCTGGCAGGCCACATCTCCCACTCTGCGGTGGGGATGTCGGCCCACCGACACAGACGCTTCGCGATGTCCTTGTCCATCGCGAGCCCGCTGCCGAGCGAGTCGCTCCCCGTGTACGTGCGGCCGCCCAAATCGAGGAGGTTCTGCATGGCGCCCCCCTCGCCCTGCTCGCCGTGCAGCACCAAGAAGATTAGGTCCGCGGCGCGCACGTCCGGAAGGGCCAACAACGAGGCACCCAGATCGGTCTCTCGCAGGGTCGCCAGCTGCTCAGGGGTGGGAGGAGCTCTGCCCACCGAGTCGACGAGATAGCGGCGCTCCCCGGCCGCGGACAGCACGCCGCTCGCGGTATCGACGACAGTGACAGAATGTCCCCGCCCGCGAAGCGCGGACACAACCAGTTTCGCGCCAGCGAAGGCCACGTCTCGCTCTGCGTTGGAGCCCCCGGTAAGGACGACGATGCGGCTCATGCAGGACGGTACACGACGCGGTATTCTGGCATCTCCCAGAGCTCTACCTGCTCCATTCGGCCCGCCCGAGAAATCGCGCCGAGGCGCAGCGCGGCGCGGTCGCATACCAGCCGCGCTATTCGCTCGGCGGTGGGAGGTTGTTCCCGGAATTCGTCCAAGTCGTTCAGGTATCGATGCTCGAAGTCAGCGACGGTTTCGTTCGCGATCTCTTGGATCGCTCGGAAATCGATGCCCATCCCGGATTCATCCAGGCCCTTCTCTGGCACACGAACCGTCAGGCGAACACGCCAGTTATGTCCGTGCACGCGATCACACATCTCGACGCCGGGCAGGGTGTGCGCAGCCGAGAACCTCGCCTCGGCGGACAAGAGATAGTATGGCGCCGAGTGCCCGCCGCTCATCGTATGCCGGCTATCTGGTGAAGAAGGTCGTAGCGCGTCACGATCCCCTTCAGCTCCCCATTTCGCCGAACCAATACCGCCGGTGTCTCCCGAGAAAGCAGCGCGGTCAGTCTGTCCAGTGGAAAGGCCTCGTCAATGACGGGATAGGGTGCTTCCATCAAGTCGCGAACCGCTTGCTCCAGCAGGCTGGCGTCGGCAACGGTCTGTGCCATGAGCAAACCGTCCGAAACCGAGCCCACGCAATCGCCCCCCTGCACCACAGGCAACTGTGAAACATTGTACGTGCTCATGAGGTTGAGCGCTTGCCTCACGGTGCTGGTTGGCGCGATGGTGATCAGCTCGAGATCGGCATTGGGTTTGAGCGCGAGAATCGCTGACGCCGTCACGCGCTCGTCTTCCAGCATTTGGTTTTCCCGCATCCAGTCGTCACTGAAGAATTTCGACAAGTACCGTTCACCGGTGTCACCAAGAATCGTTACGACGTACGCTTGGGGATCGTCCAGTTCGGCGGCAACCTGAAGGGCGACGCATACGTTGAGGCCGCTGGATCCGCCAACGAAGAGACCTTCCTCACGTGTCAGGCGGCGCGCCATGCGGAATGCGTCCGCATCTGCGACGGTTCGGAACTCGTCGATCCAATCGAAATGGAGCGTGCTCGGGATCTTGTCACCGCCAATCCCCTCGACCTTATAGGGGTGTCCCTTCTGGATCTGTCCGGTGGCCGCGTACTGGGCGAGAATCGAGCCCACCGGATCGCCGGCGATGACCCGAACCCCGGGGTTCTTCTCTTTCAAAAACCGTCCGGCGCCGCTGAGGGTCCCTCCGGTCCCCGCCGAGGCGACGAGATGCGTGATGCGGCCCTCGGACTGCTCCCAGAGCTCGGGCCCCGTCGTGCGGTAATGCGCTTCCGGGTTCACGTCATTGTAAAACTGGTTGGCGAGAATGGCGCCCGGCACCGCCGCGACGATCGCCTTCGCCTTCATGACATAGTTGTCCGGGTGCTCGGGTGGTACCGCGGTAGGAGTTATGACGACTTCCGCGCCGAACGCCCTGAGAAGCCGGACTTTTTCCTGGGACATCTTGTCCGGCATCGTGAAGATGCAGCGATACCCTTTGAGCGCGGCAGCGATCGCGAGGCCTATACCAGTGTTGCCCGAGGTGCCCTCGACGATCACGCCGCCGGGCTTCAGATCCCCGCGCCGCTCGGCATCCTCGATGATCGCCAGGCCGATCCGGTCCTTTATCGATCCACCTGGGTTGAAGAACTCGGCCTTGCCATAGACCGGTGTCCTGATCTGTGAGGCGAGGCGCCCAAGCCGGATGAGCGGGGTCCACCCAATGGTCGCGAGGACCGACTCATACGCTCGGGTATGCGGGTCCGTCATGGCGCTCCCTGCGTGGCCGCCTCCGGTGGCTGGAACACCACCGGCTGGAGGAAGGTCGTGGCAATCGGCGCGCCGTTCCGGCGGGCTGGTGCGAACTGCATGTCCGGCACGTGTGCCATCGCAACGGAATCAAGAGTGGTCGACCCGCTGCCCTCAGCAACTCGGGTAGACTCGGGCACCACGACCCCCGCCGAGTCGACGAACAGACGAAGAACCACCGTCCCGCCGACGTTTCGGCGGAACAGGGCTGGTGGGTAGCGCACCGGGGATTCCGCATTCGTGACGAGGGGGAGCTCGAACGCGGGTGCCTCCTCCAACTCCATCTCGCCCGCGGTTTCGGAGGGGTCCCCGCACGCGATCAGGGACACGGTTGCGAGCCAAAGGAAACAACGCATCACTTTTCCCGCTCCAGTTTTCGCTTTAGCGATTCGAGGCGGGTCAGGGCCTCGATGGGGGTCATAGTATCAGGCTCGAGCGCTATGAGCTCTCGAAGAATCGGATGATCTGCATCGAACAGCGGCAGCTGCCTCGCGACGACCGGCTGTGCTGCCGGTACCCCGGCGACATTGCGTTCGGCTTCGAGGCCGGCCAGGATCTCCCACGCTCGCCTGACGATGTCGGGCGGCAGTCCGGCCAGCTGCGCCACGTGGATGCCGTACGAACGATCGGCGCCGCCCGGCTCCAGCCGATGCAGGAACACCACGCGCTCATCTGTTTCGCGGACCGCAACATTGAAATTGCGCGCGTGCTGGAGGTTCTCGGTGAGCTGTGTCAACTCGTGATAGTGGGTAGCGAAGACCGTCTTGCATCCGATGCGGTCATGCAGATGCTCCGTCACCGACCACGCGATGGCGATGCCATCATAGGTTGATGTGCCCCGCCCGATCTCGTCGAGCAGTACGAGGCTGCGCGCGGTGGCGCCGTGGAGGATCGCGCTCGTCTCGCTCATTTCGACCATGAACGTCGACTGACCGGCTCCGAGATTGTCGCTCGCCCCTACTCGCGTGAATACCCGGTCAGCAATCCCGATCTCCGCGGCCGCTGCCGGCACGAAGGATCCCATCTGAGCGAGTATCGACGCTAGGCCGATCTGCCGAAGGATCGTCGACTTGCCCGCCATGTTCGGGCCGGTCAGCAGTATGACCCGCCGGGATTCATCGAGAAGAATGTCGTTCGGAATGAACTTCCCTCGCTGAAGCACGTGTTCGACAACCGGATGGCGACATTGCTTGAGGCTGAGCGCGTACGACTCGGAAACCACGGGGCGGACGTACTGTTCCCGTACCGCCGTCTCGGCGAGCGCGCCGTACACATCCAGCGCAGCAGCCATACGCGCGGTGGATTGGAGTCTTGGGAGGCACCCTCGCGTTGCGCGGCAGAGGCGTTCGCAAAGCTCGCGCTCCCTCGCCTCGATCTGCTCTTGGGCACCGAGCACCCGAGCTTCGTGCGCTTTCAATTCCGGTGTGGCGTACCGCTCCGCATTGGTCAGGGTTTGGCGTCGCTCGTAATGGGAGGGAACGCTCGCGCGCTGGCTCTTGCCCACCTCGATGTAGTAGCCGAATACCCTGTTGTACCCGACCTTGAGTGTGCCGATGCCAGTGCGATCGCGTTCGGCGGCCTGGAGCTCCGCAATGAAGCGCTTCCCGCCGTCCCGATGCTCTCGTGCCTCATCAAGCGCCTGATCGGCGCCGGGCTTGATGACGTCCCCGTCTCCAATGGCCGCCGGGGGGGTATCGACCAGAGTGCTCGACAGGTCGCCGCTCAACTCCGCCACCAGATCGAAGTCGGCCGTGATGCGGTCGAGCTCTGCGCTTGAGTCCCGGCCGTCCAGACCGTCGAGAGCGCTTCGCACGTCGGGCAAGAGCTCCAGGGATGTGCGGAGCGCACCGAAGTCGCGTGGCCCGGCACGCCCGGCTGCCGCACGACTGGCGAGACGCTCGATGTCCCGCACCCCGTCGAGCGCATCGCGGAGCCGCTCACGACCCCGCGTGTCGGCTGTCAGAACCCCCACCGCGTCGTGGCGCGCGCGAATTGCGCTCACGTCGGTGAGCGGGGCGAGCAGCCACTGCCGAAGGAGGCGGGCTCCCATTGGCGTGACAGTGCGATCGAGCACTGTGAGCAATGTTGGGCCGTCGTCCGCCGGCCGGAGCGCCTCGACTAGCTCGAGGTTGCGACGGGTCATGTCGTCGAGGGGGACGACCGCGCCGCTCCGGCGAACGATGGGGCGTGCCAACTGGGGCAGCCCGCCGGGCTGCAGTTCTCCCACGTAGCGGAGGAGGGCGTTGAGCGCCGATAGGGCCACCCGATCTTCCGCCTGGATACCCAGGCCGTCGAGGCTTGAGATCTCGTAGCGTCGAGCGAGGTCTCCCTCCGCGGCGTCGGCGTCAAACTCCCACCGCTCCCGGGGCGTGATCATGATGCCGCCCCGAACGCCCGACACGGACTCCCCGTCCGGCACGACGATTTCTCGCGGGTCGAGGCGATCGAGGGCGGGAGCCATGTCGGCGGCTGCCGCGGTCTCGAGAATCAGCTCGCCGGTCGACACGTCGAGTGCCGCGATGCCACAGGGGTCCCCCGGAGCCACCGCGACCAGGAAGTTGTTGCGGGCGTTTTCTAAGAGGTTCGCCGAGAGGGTGGCCCCCGGCGTGATCGTCTCGACCACCTCGCGCCGGACGGGGCCCTTTGCGAGCTTGGGATCCTCTACCTGCTCGCAGATCGACACCCGATGTCCGTTGGCGACGAGCTTTCGCAGATACTCCGCGGCCGCCTTTACCGGCACTCCGGCCAGGGGCACGTCCGCTGCCCCACCGCTATTCCGCGAGGTCAACGCGATCCCGAGTTCCCTGGCGGCCAACTCGGCGTCGTCGTAGAACATCTCGTAGAAATCGCCCATCCTGAAGAACAGGATCGCGTCGGTGTGGCGGGACTTGATGTCCCGGTACTGCTGCATGAGTGGCGTGCCGGCCTGGGGGGACGTGGATGGAGGGGCGGAGCCGCCGCGCCGCGTCACGGCTCCTCCACAACGAACGGCTCGCCTTCAAACTTCCGCTTCAGCTCGACCGCGAGCCGACTTGCCGCGGCGCGGGTATCCAGCCGGCCTACCCGGACTTTCAGAAATCCATCGGCATCGCGGATCACGTGGGGCTCATAACCGCTGCTGCGAAGGGCGCGCATCGCTTCATCCGCTGACGCGGCGCTTCGGACTGCGGCAATCTGAACGCTATAGACTCGCGTTGTGGGGGGTGCCCTGGGCCGTGCGGGCTCCGGAGCGGCGGAGTCGCCCGCCGTCGCGAGGGCACGCTCACAGCGCTGTAGATAAAACCTCGCCCGATTGGCTACTTCGACTTCGGCACCCGCCGAATCGGACGCGAGAGACAATAGATCGCATCCATCTGCGGTCTCACCTAGCTCGAGGTGTGCCCGGCCGGCCCAGAACGCCGACGCGGATCGCACGGTGCTGAATGGGTAGTCCATCAGAACACGTTGGGACATGCGAATCGTAGTTGCGAAATCGCCCGACGCGTAAGCGAGTTGCGCGATCCGCAGCAGCGCACGGTCGGCCCAATCTGACTGCGAGTAGTCGAAGGCCACGATCCGAAGGTATGCCAGCGCACTGTCTACGTCCTCAGCCACCAAGCCAGCGGTATACAGAATCTCGGGGTAGGTCGAGTCGCTCGGCGCTACGGCGGCGAGCCGGGCCCGGACGAGGGCACGTGCTGAATCACCCTGTCCCTCCGTCACTAGGCGTCCGGCGTCGATCAGCGCAGAGTCTTGCTGCGCCGCCGCCGGCGATATCGCCAGGAACACGAGTGGAACCAGCGGACGAATCATGCGGCCACCTGCTCCGAGCCGAGCTGCAGCACGAGCGTGGCGAGCGTGCCCGATTCGTCGGTGAGTGTCGTCGATTTGAGCGACAGATCCGTCTCATAGGCAGCGCGAAGAGCGTGGTCCAGCTCTAATGCGGTCCACCGCCGCGCTGCAAGGCTCCACAAGCGGGACAGGTCCTTCCAGTCACCGGCCCGGGGTGGACGAACCGATCTCAACTGATTGTATACGGCGTTTTCGGCCTGACTCGGCGCCTTGCCGTCATCCAGCGCGGCCCGGGCGATGCGAACGCCGACCAGGGCAGTGCCCAGCGCCATTAACATGCGAACGGCATTCATCCCGGCGCGAGGCAGGACGACGTCGATGAGACTGACCGCGCGGCGGGGTTCGCGCATGAGAACCGCCTCCACCCAGTCGCTCAATGTTTCGCCTTGCCGCACACCGACAATCTGACTCACGTCGTCGGTGTCGAGGGGGCGGTCTGTCGGCGCGGCAGCCGCGAGCTTTTCGATCTCCATGGCGAGCGCGGCCAGATCGGGTCCCGCCGCCTCCACTAGGTGCGCAGCGGCTTCCCGTGTCATGTTCAAACCACACTTCTCGGCCCGCCCAAGGACCCAGGGTTGTATTTCGCCGGGCTCGAGCGCCGTTACGTTCACGTGCACGGACAGCTCCGCCGCCTGCCGGTCGGCCTTTCCAGTCCCATGGGTGAGTACTAGCACCGTGGTCGCCGATGGGTTCTGCAAGTAGGCGCGGAGCGCCTTCCACACCTTTGCGTTACTCCGCCACTGTTCGAGGTTCTTCACAATGACCAGACGTCGGTCTGCGAGCATGGGCGGGGTCTCGACGAGGGCGTTGAAGCTTTCGCCGTCGAGGTCGCCGGCCGCCCGGATATCGACGTTGAAGTCCCGGCTGCCCTCGTCGACGGCCGCCTGCGAAATCGCGCTCGCCAACTCCTCCTTCAAGATTTCCTGATCACCCGTGAGATAGTACACGGGCTTCAGGTTCCCTGTCTCGATGGATCGATAAACGGATTTGGGTCTGACGGCCGCCATGAATAGGCGGAAGTTACCGCGGCCAGCCTTAGCGCGGGAGGCTTACTGGCGTACCGAAGGACACCTGCGGCCGGGAGCTGCGGAGGGCGGGATCCGGAAAAGCCGGGATCTCCAGGTTGGTGAAGGTTATGAACGGGAGGCCCGGGTTAGCGACAACCATCGGAGCGGGCTTGGATTTTTCCGTGATCTGGGGCGTGGGAATCGGCTCTTCCCGAGTACTGTGATAGAAGAGCAGGGCAATGGTCGCCGCCAACATGAGCGCCGCCGCGACACCCGGGCGCGCGGCGCTGACCGGTTCGTCGACGTCGACGCCGCTCCCACCTGCGAGCCTCGCTCGCAGCGCCCGTCGGAATCGAAGCGACGGAGTGATCTCGCGACCGCAACTGAGCGCCATGACCCCGCGCCTCACGGCCACGTCATAACGGCTGCACGAGTCGCAGACCGCCAGGTGCTTGCAGCATCGCTGGAGCAGTCCCGCGTCGGTGAGAAACCCGTCGCGGTAATCCGAATATGACTCTAGGAATTCCGAGCAGCGCATCGATCGCCAGGGGTGAAAACAGGTAGGTACTACCACCCGTTCCAGTGAAGGTTCCGTGCGGCGTTCTTGCCCGAGGGCAATTGTGATCTACGTCACTTTTGGGGTGAGGTGGTGGGCCCGAGGTCGCGGGCCCGGAGGGTCAGTCTAGTAGGGGTGCAATGAGCTGCGCGAACCGATTCCTGGCCCGGTTGAGCCGGCTCTTGACCGTCCCCAAGTTGCAGTCGGTGATCTCGGCGATCTCCTCGTAGGTCTTACCCTCGAGCTCCCGCAACACGAAAACGACCCTGTGATGTTCGGGGAGCTGGGCCACCGTCCAGTCAACCAACTCGCGAAGGTGACGCTTGCGGTAGAGATCGTCCGGGCGATGGTGCCGGTCTTCGAATTGGAGCGGCCGGTGATCGGCGTCCCAATTCTTCTTGATCGTCTGGAACAGGACCAGCGGATTGCGACTCCGGTTTCTCAGCTCGTTCTTCGAAAGGTTCGAGGCGATCGTATAGATCCACGTAGAGAATTTCTTGCTCTGATCGAATCGGTGAAGGTGCCGGTGCACGCGGATGAAAACCTCCTGCACGAGATCTTCGGCCCGTTCACGGTCCCCGATCGTCCGATAGACGAAATTGAGTAGGCGTTTCTGGTAGCGCTCGACGAGTTCCTCGAACGCCTGGACCTCTCCGGCGAAATGCGCGGAGACGATTCCAGAATCATCCAACGCCTTGAGGGATCGCCGCTGCGCCTGGCGCGCGGTGGCCACCGTATTTTGTGGGCTGCTTGATGCCGCGTTCATCCGAACTCCTAACCGGGTGGCGTCTTGGCGGAGGGACTGCCGATTCCCCCAACCCTTGCCTCCCGGATCTAATCGTGCAGGGATCGTACCCGGCGCTTCGCTGTTCCGTTCACCATCTGTAAGTCATTTTACTGCAATCGCTTATCGTGTCACACCCTGGACCGGAGCCGACTGACTGTCCCCTTCCCGTGTCCTGCCTCGGTGACAGCCCCTAGAGGCTTAATCGGAAGCCTGCTGTGTAGAGCAGCGCCACGATGCTCTTTCCATCTACGATCTCGCCGTCCCGGATCATCTCCAATGCCGTTGAGACCTGTCGGGGCCTCACCTCTATAAACTCGTCTTTCTCGCTATTGGGTTCCCCAATCGTCAATCCGGTGGCCAAAAAAATGTGAATCCGTTCATCCGAGAACCCCGGCGTCGGGTAGATGGTTGTGAGATGCTCCATCCCTGACGCCCTAGCGCCGGTCTCTTCGAGCAGCTCCCGATGGGCGCATTCCAGCGGCTCTTCGCCAGGCTCGAGGACGCCGGCGGGAACCTCCCACAGCTCCCCGTTCGCGGCGTACCGGTATTGCCGCAGGAGAAGGACCTGCGGTTCCGGGCTGTCCTGCTCGGTCAGCAACGGCACAACGGCTGCCGCGCCGGCGTGCCGCACAATCTCGAGTTCGAGGGTTCGTCCGTCCGGGGCCCGGATCGTGTCCACTTCGACGTTCAAGACCCGACCGGCATATACTCGCCGCGTCGAAAGCCTCACATCCGGCCCACCGTCCATACCACCCCTCTTGTTTTGAATGACGTTTGGGTACCCCAAAACGTTGCGGATCGTCCCGGTCCTGTCCCCGCTCGTTACAGTGCCTTCGACACCGCGTAGGCGGCATTCCGGCCTGACCGGACAGCGCCCGGTAGACCCGCCCGGTGGTACGCCGAGCCCGCGACCTCGACTGGGCCGTTGCGCCGAAGCTCCTCCGTGATTGCTCCGAGCACCTGTTCGTGATCGGTCCCGTATTGGGATAGGGCATCGGGCCACCGTGAGACCCAAGCCCGTGTGGTCGGTCCCGTCAGGCCGATCACCGGAGAGAGCGCTTCGACGGCGCGGGCCACCCACACGCCGTCAGGTCGATACATCCAGTCCGGGCTCGGCCTGAAAAACGCCCTGAGGAGCACGGACTCCTCACCAGCGCGTCCCGAAAACTTGGATGAGCTATACGCACATGCTCGCAACTCGGAGTCAATGCCGGGGGCGGCCACGAATCCGCTGCCCATGAGTGCATCGGCGACCGCGTCGCGTGGGCAGCCCAAGGATACCGACACGTTCGACTGGAAACGCATGGCTTCAGCCACGGCGGCCACTTTCGACGCCCAGGGCCGCACGAGTGGGGCCATCACGTGTGGCGGGATCGCCAAGACGACAGCGTCAAACCTGCGGGTCGTTCCATCGGCGAATTGGACGGTGATGCCGGCCGCCTCGGGCGAGATGCCAACGGCACGCGTGTTTAGGTGAACCGGCCCCTGCAGCTGGGAGGCGAGCGCGTCGGTCAGCTGACCCATGCCCCGCCTGAGAGACGTGAGCCCGCGTCCCAAGTCCGACCGGGTTATCTGGATTCCCAGCAGCGAAGCCGCTTCACCGGCTGCGAGGGGCTCGAGCGCGCCGTCGCGAAGCGCGAACGATTCACGATGGCGCTGTTCGATCAGTTCATTTGCCAGGCCGAGCCTTTGGCAGAGGCCGACGACGTCCTCGTCCCCGGCGACAAATCCCTCCGCGCCGTCGTCCACCACAAATCCATCGGCTCGCCGGGTCCACACCTGCCCCCCAACTCGAGGGCTCGCCTCAAACACCGTCGCGGTTATTCCAGTGGTCGTGAGATCGAACGCCGCCGTGAGACCGGCGACGCCCCCACCGACCACGGCGACGCGGCTCACTCGGGCCGGTGGAGCATTGGCACCGTCGCCGATGTCCCACCACTCCCAGCGGGGCGTCGGAAAAAGGAAGGAGGGAGGGGCTCAAGGACCTGGAAGGCCGCGCCGCGCATCACACCCGTGCGGCGCTCCACTCGTGTACCATTTCGACCACTGCTCGCGCCCGATCGGGATCCGTTCCCTGTAGCACGCCATGCCCGAGATTGAAGACGTGGCCCGGACGTCCCTTGGCTCGCTCCAGAATGTCGTGTACCTGGGCGGTGAGCTCGCCGAGCGGGGCGAACAGCGCGGCAGGGTCGAGGTTGCCCTGAACACCCCGGTCTGGGACCGCCATCCATGCCTGGTCCAATGGAAGCCGCCAATCGACGCCGATGACATCTCCCCCTGCTTCGGCCATGAGGTCCAGCATCGCGGAGGCGCCGGTGGCAAAGTGAATTAACGGCACGTCCGATGTCGTGGCTCGGGAGATCGCCTTTGCGCTATGCGGCTGGACATACCGCCGGTAATCGCTTCGAGACAGACAGCCCACCCAGCTGTCGAAGAGTTGCAAGGCCTGCGCTCCCGCTGCTGCCTGGGCGTCGAGAAGGCTGCCGACAGTGGTAGCCAAGTGATCGAGCAGCCGGTGCCACGTGTCGGGATCGTTGTACATCAGCCGTTTCGTTCTCAGAAAGTCGCGGGTCGGCCCCCCCTCGACGGCGTAGCTGGCCAACGTGAACGGGGCGCCGGCGAAGCCGATCAATGGCACGCCGTCGTCCAACTCGGCGCGAGTGCGCCGAACCGCCTCGAGGACATGTCCCAGATCGCTTTGTGGGTCGATCGTCGGAAGGGTCGAGACGTCGGTCGGCGAGCGCACGGGGTTCGTGATCCTCGGTCCCTCACCCGCGGTGAACTCGAGTCCCAGACCGAGTGGCTCGAAGGGGAGCAAGATGTCGGCGAACAGGATAGCGGCGTCGACTCCCAGTCGCTCCACCGGTTGCAATGCCACCTCGCACGCCAGTTCCGGTCGGTGGCAAATCTCGAGGATCGATGCCCGCTTCCGAATGTCCTGGTACTCCGGCAAGTAACGGCCCGCCTGGCGCATGAACCAAACGGGCGTGTGCGAAGCGGGCGCGCCACGACACGCCGCCAGGAAGGGATCAGCCGACAAGTATCCGGCCTCCTTCGACCTCCACGCGA
The DNA here is from genome assembly GCA_965249575.1 of Gemmatimonadales bacterium. Taxonomy (GTDB): domain Bacteria; phylum Gemmatimonadota; class Gemmatimonadetes; order Gemmatimonadales; family GWC2-71-9. The sequence continues at coordinate 1,937,390 of OZ252244.1, forward strand.
TACGTCTTGATCGGTGTGACCGGCGGCCCGCCGAGGGGTTTGCCCGATGCGAGCTCGAACTTGCCCTGGTGCCAGGGGCATGTGAGTACCAGTCCGTCACCGTCGACGACGCCTTCGCTCAATGACGCTCGGCCGTGGGTGCACCGGTCGCTCACGGCATAGAAGCGCCCACCGACGTTGAAGAGCGCTATGGCGTCGCTCCCGAGGTAGATCCGCTTGCTGGACCCGGGAGGGACATCGTCGACGTCCGCTACGGGGTAGAGGCCATTGCCACGACCGGCGTCCGCGGCTGCCGGCTTCGGCAGTGCGGCGCCCCCAAGTGAGTCGAGGACCTCGTACAGAGACATTTGCACGCAGGTAAATGTCGGCGTGTCCTTGAGCGTGTACGACGACGCCTCGCTCTCCCGCAGCTCCATCACCAAGTCGAGGAACTCGCCCGGGTCGTCACCTTCGAACGCCACGATGAATTCCTGGTCGTCCAGGCCGAACGAATACGTCGTGTTGAGCCTGATTGATGGGTACTTTCTCCCTATCCGCACGTGTTCGTTCATCATTTCCTGGCGGCGCTCCAGGGACGCGGAGTACCACTCCCGCTTCTTGATGAACGGGTACACGAAGAAGTAGCGATTGTCCGCCGGTCGGGTGACAAGCTGGTCGTGCTTGCCCTTGTGGTCTGGGAACTTGTAAAGCGAGCGCTTGGTCATCGCGAGGTAGCTATAGGGGATCGTCAAATAGCCGCCGAGGCGTGTCGAGAAGAGCGCGGTCTGGATGTGCTGGAGTGTCTCGACGTCCTCAGTAGCCTGCCACAGGAGGAAGTCCGAGTCCCCCCGAGTCCCGGCGAGGCTGTACGTGCGGAGCAATAGCTTCGCGTGAAAACTCTTTACCGCATGTGCGAACTGTTCTTTGTGCTCGATCTGCTCCGCGGCCTCGAGTCGCCGCCACGCAGCATCGAGCTTGTAGAACACATACCGGACAACCTGGCGCTTTTCCTTACTCATGTCCTGCTGGTCCTTTAGTCAAATCGGCGAACGCTGCAACCAGCGCCGCCAGCAGTCCGTCTTCGGTGTACTCTTCGGCGACTTCTGTCACTTCGAGGCCGTACTCGCGGGCAGTCCGAGCCGTTATCGGTCCGATGCAGACGATCTTCGTTTTCGGCGGCGGTGGCCCTGCTTCCAGGAACCCTCGGACGGTGGACGAGCTGGTGAACGTGACGGCGTCGACGCCCGACAGGTTCGGCCGCTCTGTGGCGAGCGAGCGCGTATGATACACGGGGATCTCGTCGACGGTACCCCCTCGTGCCCGCAACCCTTCGGCCAATGCCTGTCGTGCGATGTCCGCTCTCGGGAGCAAGAACTGCTGGCCTTCAACGTCTCCCAGCCCTGCGAGAATCGCCTCCGCCACGTACTTGCTCGGCACGAGGTCAGGCTCGATCCCGTACTTTCGGAGCGCGCTCGCCGTAGCCGGTCCAATTGCCGCGATCCGCGGTCCCTCGATCCCGGGTGTTCTCTGCAAAACCGCGTCAACCCCGTGCTTGCTGGTGAAAATGACCCAATCATACTCGGGGAGGCGGGCGAGGGCGGCTTCGAGCGGCGCTGAATCGGCCGGCTCGATTCGAATGGCCGGAATGACCACGGGCTCGGCTCCGAGAGCTTCGAGCCGGGCGGCGAGGCGGCCCGCATCGGGCTCGGGACGCGTGATGACGATCCGGCGGCCGGCCAGGGGATGTCTGGGGTTGGGGTGGGCTACAGCAGCGTGCTTCATGGACTAAAGGTGTAGGGGGTAGGGGGTAGGGGGTAGGGGTTGGGGAGTAGGGAGTGGAGACTTCCGATTGACGCGCGACAGCTCAGTGGTCGCCGGGCTCGCCGATGCACTACCCCCTACCCCCTACCCCCTACCCCTACGCCCTACCCTTCACTCCCTACTCCCCAATCCCTACTCCCTATCTCTCAGTTCTTCCGCGTCCGGATACCGCTCCTTCACCACAGCGATGATCTGCCGAGCACGCTCCGGGTCCTTCTTGACCGTCTCGTAGATCTCCGCGAGCCGGAGCGCCGAGTTGATGTCCACCTGCCGGGATGCCCCCCGCCTTACATGGCTTTCTAGGAGTCTGATGGTGTCGTCCATGGTGGGTCGGGTCTGGGGTGGAGGTTCGCCAACCGCACCCTCCATGAGAAGGCGGCGCGCGAAATCCTCGATTGGGGAGAACACGTATTCCAGCACGAGGTCCCATGCCCACCAACAGACTCCGAAGGCACCCGATGCCGCGAACAGGCGGGGATCGCCGCTCGCGAACCCGAGCACGCCGAACGCGACGGTCGCCACCGCGAACATCGACCGAATCACGGTGCTAATGGAGACGGACATGGCGTTAAAGAAAGGGTGGTTAGAAGGTCGCCGTGACCCCTCCCAAGAATCTCCGCCCAATCACTGAGCCACCGTAGAGCTGGAACCGCTCCTGGTCGAATACGTTCGTCGCGACGGCATGGATACGGACGTTGTTGTTGATCTGGTAGCCCGCGTTGACGTTGAAGATCTGGGTCGCCGTTATGTAGCCGCTGAACACGCCGGCGGCCCAGGAATACCCATCCACCAGTCGTGCTGTCACACCAAAATCGACTCCCTGGAAGCCGCTGTAGCTGAGCGAGATGTTCCCTTTGTGCTTGGGCGTGTTGGGAAGCAGCATGTCGCCGACCTGCTGGCTCTTCACGTCAAAGTCGAAGAATGTGTAGGAGCCGTCTAACTTCCACTCGTCGGTAAGCAAGAAGCCCATCCCCAGCTCTACGCCACCTTCCGTGACCTCACCCGCGTTGGTATAGGAGACGACGATTGCGCGTGAGCCGTCGGGGAGCGTCGCCACCGGCTGGCCGCTGGCGGTGAGCCCATCTGCAAGCTGCTTGTAGCCGGCCTGGAGGATCGGGATGTTCGCGCGGAGCGGGTGGCCGGATGGGAGCATGGCCGCGGCCAGCGCTGCATCGAGCTGTGAAAGGTTCGTCGGGATATCGATACCCCCGTCGGTCAGCAGGTAACGGGGGTAGTCCGGGTTCACACCGGGCAGCAGGTCGGTGATGAAGTTGTCCAGGGTGTTGATGTACAGGTCGACGCTAGCGTATACGCGCGGGGTGAGGTTCCCCTTGTAGCCGAGCTCCCATCCCGTCAGTTTCTCGACGTCTAACGCATCGTTCCCGAGCGCCAACACGGGCGTCATAGCCGAGAAATCCCAGGGAATGTCGTTCGGGAGATTCAGGCCGGCGAGCAGGGGGCCAAGCGGAGAACCGTTCGCGCTCCGGAACAGCGATTCGAGCCCCGCCTCGAGCGTCGCCTGGCGAGCGTCGGGAGCGCCAGCCGCCGCACGGAGGAAGAACTCCGAGTAGTTTGCCGACTGGAACGCGCGATTGAACGTGAAGCGGATCGAGTGGTTCTCGTTCGGGCTGAACACCAAGCCTGCCTTAGGCGAGAATTGTGCGCTGAACAGATCGCCGTTGTCGTAGCGGGCGGCCGCTACCGCCTTGAACATCGGCGAGAACCTGTACTCGACTTGGCCGTAGGCCGAGTAGTACTTGTCGTTGCGGTCGTCGTTGATCGCGTCCATCAGGGTCGCCTTGGTGTTAACCCCGTAGTTCCGGAACGACGCGCCGAGGACGACACGGCCGCGATCCTCTGCGAACGGTTGGTTTACCTGTCCCTCGACGTGGATGATGTTCGACACGTCGCTGATCGGTTGGCCGGAGGACAGGGAGATCTGGCCGCCGCCGGATCCGGTCCGCTCGCCGCTGCGGCCCGAGTACCAGGCCATGACGTTGAACCGTTCGGCTGACCAGGCGAGCCGAGCCCACGGACGGAAGGCCTCGACGACCTGGACCCTGCCGATCCCGGTCACGAAGATCTCGTTGTGGACTCGTGTGAGGCCGCCTTCTGCCGTGCCGATCGAGCCATCCCCAGCGTAGTAGTCGAAGCGGGCCGAGCCGTAAATGCTCTCTAGATCGTCACGCTCGCCCGTGGCACGCCCGGTGGTGGGATCGACGCTTTGGCCGTTCAACGGTATCGGCTCGATGTTAGGCAGGACGAGGAAGTCGGTGGTGCCGGCGTACTCGCGTCGCAGATCGAGGGAATCGAAGGCCGTGCGCGAGCGCGACCAGGTGTCGCTCCGCGTGTAACCGAAGTTGACGCGATACCCGAACTGCCCGTACGCGGCCACGCCGGCGTGCCGGATGTCTCCACGGAACGTGCTCAGCTCGCCGCCCGCCAGGCTGATTTTCGTTCCCACGATCTCCCTGGCAGTTGGCGTCGTGATGTTGACCACGCCACTGAATGCGTTGGCTCCGTAAAGAGCCGAACCCGGCCCACGCACCATTTCGATCCGCCCCATGTCTTCGAGCGGGGTCGAGAGGCCGTTCCACTCCTGGTTTCCGAGGAGCGCGATCGCGAGGTCTCGCCCGTCGAGAAGGACCAGGACTCGCCGGTTGAGGGACGAGTTGAAGCCTCGTGCGTTGAGGTTGATGTCGTTGACCCCACTTTGGACGACATCGACGCCAGGGACGGAGGCGAGTGCCAACGGCGCCTGCGCCGTCATCGACAGCGCCTGGACGTCGCGGGTATCGATCATGGTCACGGCGGCCGGAGCCTCGACCACCCGTTCGGGCGCGCGGGAAGCCGCCTGCACCACGATCTCACCGAGCGAGATCGGCTGGGATTCCAGGGCTACGTCGACGGTCTGGGTGGTCCCTGCAGTCACGGTCACCGGAACTTCGCGTGGCTTGTATCCCAGCCACCGCACGAAGATCGCGTGTTGTCCGACCGGCACGCGCTGCAACGCGTATCTGCCGTCGGTTCCGGTCGCGGCTTCGATGCCGGTTCCAACGACCCGAACGAGGGCACCCGCCAGCGCCGCGCCGTCGACGGCGCGTGTGACGTTCCCCTCGATCTGGCCGGTCTGGAGTTGTGCCACGGCGGGTCGGCCGAAGCAGATCGTCGCGGTCAAGCAAAACGCCAGCCCAGTCCCCAGTCGCGACCGAAAGGGTGTGGAACGCTCGAGCATGGTTGGATCCCTCGCTAGGGTCGATGATCGGTCAGGCCGCGCGGGGCGGCACCGCCAAGAATGCATCGTATCAAGGATTTGCGGGAGGGGGGTGCCCCCTTATAATTCACGGCCTTCGGCTCAACGAATTGTCTAATGCGGTCGGCCGAGGGACAACCGGCCTGCGGGCGGAGCCGCTTTTTGAGGCCAGGTAGCTCAGTTGGTAGAGCAGCGGACTGAAAATCCGCGTGTCGGCAGTTCAATTCTGCCCCTGGCCACTGGAGTCGTCGTGGAGCCCCCGCCACATTTGGGTAGGGGGATGGCGCTAGCGGATGGATGAGTGGATGGCGTCCCGCGAAGCCGGACGACAGCACTCGAGCGCCTCCAACGCCAGTCCGGACTCCCCTCTCGATCGGTAGAGATCTTGAATAGTCGAGTTCGACAACCGCCGCACCGCGCCTACCCACCCAGCTCAGCACGACTGGCGCCGTCCGGGGTCGCCACGTACCCGGAGCGCGGCGAGCTGCCCCAGAGCGCCGAGCCCACCGTCGTGTTCTCGGGCATCATGGCCTACGATCCCAATATTCAAATGGCCAAGTGCGTTACCCGTCTGTTTCGGGACGACCAAGAACGCAAGCGCCTGGGTCGGATCGGCTACGAGGCGGCCCGCGCGATGAATTGGGATCGAACGGCCGCGCAACTCTCGAGGCTGCTCCGGGCTGCGGATTGACCTGCTCGAATCTCCCGAGTCGAACCTGTACTTGGTACGACGACCGCTTGACCCGGAGCTTCACGCCGGTTTGCCGGAATCGGACACGTACTGCTGAGGGGCTTGCTCGCATGGCCAGCGGGCTGCGCCAGAGGGGACGGGACAGCGCCGAGCAATTTCGCCGAGTCCTACACGCCACCGCTTGACTCCCTACCCGCTCTTCCGCACCGCCCGCCCCACGATGATCGTGATGTTGTCGGTGCCGCCGTCGTCCAGCGCGTCCTGCAGTAGGTCCTCGCACACCTGCTTCGCCAATGTCATCGCGCCCAGCCGTTCCTTGATGCGATCGTCCGACACGTGCTTGGTGAGGCCGTCGCTGCAGAGCAGGTGGACGTTTCGCCAGTCGGATTGTATGCGCGTCACGACGGGAGCGGTCTGCGGCCCCCCGATCGAGCTCGAGAGCGTGTGCGCCCACCGAGTCCGGAATGCTTCGGTCCGCGTAAACACCCCTTGTTCGACCAGCTCCTCGGCCATGGTCTGGTCCCGCGTGACCTGGTTCAGCTCCCCCTCACGGTACACGTAGTACCGCGAGTCGCCGACTTGCACGAGGTACACCCAACCCCAAACGCCTATCCAAAGCGTCAGCGTGGTGGCCATCCCGCGGTATTCGGAATCCGCCTCGGCGCGCTCGACGATGGCCGAGTGGCACTGCATGGCCGCCTCCTGCAGCGCATCGATGAAGCTGTCCTTGTCGGCGTCGGCGCTGTAGTAACACCGCATGCTCGATGCCACGTATTGGGACACCTGCTGGAGCGCGAGCCGGCTGGCTCCTCGCCCTTCTTGCTGCCCCCGACCCCGTCCGCGACCATTGCCAGTGAGGCGAGACGCTCGTCCCCCAGGGGAAGCTGATCCAGATCGGGGAGGCTGGTCATGTAGACGTCCATTCGCTTGCGGAGCGAACAGAGGAGAAAATGGTCCTGATTGGTCTTTCGCACCTTGCCTGGGTGGGTGAGGCCATGGACGTCGATCTGATCGTCGAGTGGTCTCGGGGTAGGCGTGGGGCGGCTGGTTGTGGTCTCGAGCGATGGCATGGCTGGCTTCCTGGTCAGGCACTCTCAAAACGATACGGTCGCGGGGCCAGGCCCGATAGATCGCCACTCTCAAAGCACGCAGAACAGGCGCCCCTCCCCCCGTGGGCACGATGTCTCAACCGGTGAGAAACCGATGCGCCCCGATGGTATGTAGCTCGACGGCCACCGGGGGTTCGTCGCATCGATCTTTGATCTCTGCCTGGAACGCCTTGAACGCGGCAGTCTCGGAGAGCGGATTGCGGCCGTCTGAGGTTTCGATGGACGCGATATGCACGAAGCTCAGGCCATCGTCGAGCTTGAACGATGCATATCGCAAGTCCTCGGGACTCTGCTCCGCCAACTCCGCAAACACCTTGCGAATGAGAGCCTCGTTTTCGTCGCCTCGGCCAGGCTTGATCTTGTAGCGGACCATGACTCGCTTCATGGGAGTGACCCTTCCATTCGTTGGGACCCGCGAGTGACCCAAATCGCCACTCGCCACTCGCAAATCGCCCATCTCAATTCACTTCCCTTCCCAGCCGGACCAGCGCCGCCCGCGCCTCCTCGACGAACGGCTGGACCTCGGCGTCGCCATACCGCCAAGCGTCGATGACGTAAGGAGTAGGCTTGGATCCCCAGTGCGCGGTTCCCAAGGGCCTCGTTCACCCTCCCTCGGATTAACTTCCAGAGCACCCAGTTGGGCGAGGGGTAGAGGGCGGCGGGGTCAAAGAACGGGCGGTTCACCAGCGGCGCTGCGACCCCGAAGTTGCCAAGCACGGAGTGGAGTTCGACCCGAGTGAAGTGCGCCCACCTACACGTCCATGCTCCATTCGGACACTCGGGTAGTGCGTCGAGTCGGCGAATCGCTTCTAGCGTATCCCGGCGTGCCAGAGCGAGAAACGCTTGCGTTGATTCTCGGCTGTAGGAGACGAGTGCGGTGGGCAACGAATCTGAGGCGTTCACGTTGTCCCACCACGCTGCCACCCCCTTCAGCGCCGCGGTGTCGCCGGTGGTGCTCCACCAACCGACCGGGTAGTAGACGCCGAAAAAGTGGTGCGGGGCTGGCAAGTTCAATGTGTTCGGATTGTCGAGCCATCCTCGGAACACGATCTCGGCGGAATCGCGCGGGATCATACCGTGGAGCGCGAGTTCTACGAGTAGGTACTGTCGCCTTGATCCGACGTCTCGGAGCGCCTCGGCCAGATGGCCCCTGAAGGCAAGCGCGTGTGCGAGACGGTTGCAGCACGCGGTTTCTGGATAGCGGGAGGCCGCTCGCGCGATCCGAACGGCGGTTTCGGAGGAATCCGGCCACTGCCCCACAACGAGCAGTGCCTGTGTTAGGGCCTCGTGCGAGAGCGTATCGAGGAGGTTCTCCACTTCCGCGACTGCGCCCGGGCGGGATCAAGCAAGGCTCTCAGTAACCCGATGGCGTCCGCTGCAGGCCCAGTCGCATCGAGTCTCATGTACGCGTCGATGTATTCTCTGGCCTTGCTCACGCGATCAAGTTGCAGGCTATGGCCAATTGCGTGTGCGTATGCCGGAGCGAAGGTGGGATCGAGGGCGATTGCACGATCGAAGGCCGCCAACATGTCTGACAGGGAAGCCGCCGCCGAGGCCCCTCCGACGTGAGTTAGTGCCTCACCGAGGCGGTACCATGCGCCGACGTCGCTGGGATACCGCTCGGTGGCCTGCCTGGTTGTTTCGAACAGCCTTTGCGGCGGTGGCCAGTCGCGTGGCGTCATAACGAGGAGGGCTCTGAGGATTGAATCCGCCGTGACCAATAGGCTCTCTCTCGGTGCAAGCCCGCGGTTCAGCCGCCCAGCGCGCAGAAAGAACGGTTCCAGGGGTGGGGGATTAAAGCCGCCCGGGAGCCACCACGATACGTGGCCGATACGATTGTATGCCAGCGCGAACGCGGTATCTACCTCCGTCGCGCGCTGATAGTACGACAGGGCCGAGTCCCAACTCGTGCGCCGGTAATGCTGCTCCCCCTAGAGGAACGCCTTCACCGCAGCTGGCGAGGCCGATCCCAGGGAGTGAAGTCGCACCGAACCAATAAGCCGCGAGCGGCTGAGGTTCCGCAGGATGCGATGCGACAGTGAATCGGCCAGGCGGTCTACCCGAGCTAGCGCGTCGTACAGTTCGATCTCGACCAACGAGCGCCCGCTGTTCACGTCGAGGAGCGTGGACACCAGGCGGGCGGAGTCGCCGGTCGATACGAGCGAGCCGAACACGGCGAGCCCGGCACCTGTCTTCCGCCCCAATTCGACCGCGGAGGCACCGTCGGCCCGCCCGGCCCACTGCCGGGTGGCAGCGGTCGGCGAAACGGTCCGGATCGGGCCGGCCCCGTCCAGGCTCCGGGACAATAGGTCCACCAACCCCTCCCGCCACATGGTGAGTTCCGGCTCCGGCGCCAGCACGTCGAACGGAGCCACCACCACGACGTCGGGATCCAGGTCGACCGAAGACGAGGAACCGAGCCGGAGTCCCCCGACCACCGCCAGGACCAGTGCGACAGCAGCAGCCGCGACTATTGCGCCGCCTTCTTTCGGTTCTTGGGCACCACTTCTGACTGCGTTCCCGTCGGCGTCATCCCACCGCTGGGCGTCGCCAACGCCTCGAGTTGGGCCAGCAGCTCGTCGGCGTTCTGCCACCGGTCTGCCGCCTTCTTCTCCAAACACTTCATTACGAGGTTCGCCAACGGGGGCGGGACGCTCGCCCGGTGCGTGGTCACCCGCTCCGGCAGCTTGTTCAGGTGCGCAGAAAGAATCGTCTGCGGCGAGTTGCCCCCGAACGGCGGTTGGCCGGTCAGCAGCTCGTAGGCGACCACGCCCACGGCGTAGATGTCGGCTCGATGATCCATGTGGGGATCCGCGGCGCCCTGCTCGGGCGCCATGTAGGCCGGGGTGCCGAGTGCGACGCCGGCCGTCGTCAACGCCTGGCGCCCAGTCGCCTCACTCACCGCCTTGGCAATGCCGAAGTCGGTGACCAACGCATGGCGGCCCGAAAGCATGACGTTGTCCGGCTTGATGTCTCGATGCACGACGCCGTGCTCGTGGGCGTGAGCGAGGGCGTCTACCACGTCCCGGAGGAGCCGCACGGCCTCGGCGATCGGTAGCTCTCCTTCCTTTGCGAGTCGCTGCCGCAGCGACTGCCCCTCCTCGTACGGCATCACGTAGTACAGGAAGCCGTCGACCTCGCCGGAGTCATGGAGGGGGAGGATGTGGGGGTGATGCAACTGGGCCGCGATCTTAATTTCGCGGAGAAACCGCTCGGGGCCGAGTGCTGCTGCCAGCTCCGGCCGTAACACTTTGACCGCAACGTTGCTTGATGTCGTGCGCGAGATAGACCGTCGCCATGCCGCCGCTGCCGAGCTCGCGCTCGATGCGGTAGCGTTCGGCGAGGGCGGATTTCAGGCGTTCGAGGAGATCGGACAGGGTATCGGCCTCGGCGGTGACGTTACAACGATACGGCTCGGATCATCACGCGGCCAGACGGCGGGACTCGGTGGGGGAGTCGTGAGTGGTGAGAGGTAGTAGTGAGATGTGAGAAGTGAGTGGTGAGTGGGGGGCAGCAATGTTGCTTTAGCGACAGACTAGCCGAGCCGCGACTTCAGTCGCGAGAACATTGAGGTCAGGCCCGATAGAGCGGCGATTGGCGATTCCCGATTGGTCCGCCCGCAACCCATTCGCACTCGCCAATCGCCACTCTCAAATTGCCACTCCAGTCGTCGCCGGTCGCCGGTTCACCATGGCGATGCTGATTCCGACGAGGGCTAGACCCACGAAGACACGTAGTCCCAGTGTCTCGCCCAGTGCCAACGCTCCGAGGAACACGTCTACGACCGTCTCGAAGATCACCCCCATGCTGACGAACGTCGCGTCGAGGCGTTTGAGGACCCAGAAGAGTCCGAGATAGCACCCGACGGTGACCACCAGTGCGAGATAAACGACGCTGAGCGCGGCCGTCGGGGTGACGCGCACGTCCATACCATACTCGAGAGCGAGTGCCAGGATCGAGAGAAACGCCGCGCCTGACGATACCTGGAGGGCTGTGAGCCAAATAGTCGAGGTATTGCGGCCGTGGCGCCTAACCATCACCGCGCCGAACGAGGCCGAAAGGGCGGCGATGAGAACCGCGGCAACCGGTGCTACTGCCGGCGCCCCGACCGCGCCGCTGGATCCTACGACCGTGACGACTGCAGCCACGGCCAGCAAAGTCCCGCCCAGCTTCGTCGCGGTCAACGGCTCTTCCTTTAAGAGGAAATGCGCCACGATCGCCGTGGAGACCGGAAACGTCGCAAACAGCATCGCGGTGAGGCCAGAAGTGATGGTCTGTTGCGCCCAAAAGATCAGCGCGTAGGGCACCCCGAGCTGCGGGACGCCGACCATGAGCCAGAAACGCACCTCTCTCCAATGGGGCCTACGATTCGCCTGGAACCAGCGCGCCGCCAACAGGAGAACGCCGGCGGCGAGAACCGTGCGAGCGGCTGCAAATGTGAGGGGCGGGAGGTCTCGCAGCCCCACCCGGATGACGGCCCACGTCGTACCCCAGACGAGACCGATAGTGAGCCATACGATGTAAGGGAGAGCGCGAGACAACTATCTATCGGTTCTCGTTGAGTAACTGGTGGCCGCGAGCGAGCACGGGAATCAAAGGGGGGAGGGGCGCGTCGGCAAGGATGGAGAGCAGTGAGAGGTGAGAGTGAGAAGCGCTATGCCGTAAGGGTGCCGGACAGGTGCCGGGCCCCATCGAGGGACCTCTCACCTCTCACCTCTCACATTTGTATTTCATCGAGGGAGCTTCTTCCCCGTGACGGTTCCGTTGCCCCGGCTGCCCGAGAAGGTGCCCGCGAAGCTGCCGCCTTCGAAGGTGACCGATGTGATTATTTCCCCGCCGTCTTCGGTATCGATGGTCATCTCCACCACGTTGCCCTCGATAGCAAACCGTGTGATCGGCACGGGACTCTCACCGTCCGCGGCCATGGTTCCTTCATAGTCACCCGGCGCTCCCGTTATCTTCATTCGGCCCTCGATTGTGCGGTCGGGCTGAACCGCCTCGAAGTCGTACAGGCCTGCCAGGTCGAGAGCGGCTTCTCCCTCCGTGGCGCTTTGTGCCAGGGCGCTTCCGGTCGCGCCTACGCCAAGTGCAAGAATCAATGCTAGGGTGCGTGACATTTGGCCTCCCGGTCGAGATTGAGCTAACCACCGTACGGGTGAAGCCCCCCAAGGGTTTCGGGGCGGACGTCACGGGAGAGGCCTAGGGTAGCTCTTGCAGAAACTCTTCCAGCACGCGATTGAAGCGCTTGGGGTCGTCGACAAATAGGGCGTGCCCGGCTTGCTCGAAGATCTCGACCTTCGCTTCGGGAGCCCGCTCGCGAATCTGGCGTGCGACTTCACGCGTAGCCGCAGTTCCCACGAACAACAGTGGACGGTCCACGAGGCTCAAAGCCGGCCGCCAGTCGGCGTCGCCCAACGAAAACGTGCTCGCCATCAGCGTGTAGGCGGTGGGAGTCAGCGTGGCGAGTGACGCCCGGGTGATTCGTTCGAGGTAGTGCTCCGCCTGTGGCGTCCGATACATGCTGCGCACGAACTCCTCGGTGGAGTTCCGGCGGTCGCGAAGCAAGTCCACGAGCATTGTGTCCACGAATGCCGAGGCCCAGGCGTCGATGGACACCAGGCCGTCGACGAGCACGATGCCCGCGAGCCTATCGGTGCCATGGTGTTCGATCAGGTGGAGGATCTCGGGCACGGCCAGGGACCACCCGACAAGCACGGCGTGGCCATCGCTCACATGCTGTAGGAGTTCTTCGATGTCCTGTACTCGTCGATCGATGAAGTTGCCCTCCGCGGTTATCTCTGACCTTCCCTGTGACCGTGGGTCGAGGGCGACGACGCGGTGGGATCGAACGAAGTGGCGGAGCTGGTGCTCCCAAATGTCGGCCGGCATCGTCCAGCCAGGTACGAAAACGAGCGCGCGGCCCGACCCACCGCTCAGGTAGTGCAGCCGAACGTCATCACTCGTTGTGAACCAGCCGCTCGCGACCCCAGGGATGCTCCCATCTTGGGAGCGCGCCGGTTGCGCTGCGGCGAGGAGGGCTAAGAACGACACTGCGGGCCGGGCGGCTAATCTGCGTGACATGGACCTATCTCCCGGGCGTTGATGGTGGGAGCGGCCTCCTTACGCATCACCCGGAGGCGCGGGGTGTGGGGCCTCCTCACTGCTACCCCACCTTGATGTCCCGCCATTTGCCCTGCCGGAACCGGAGCACGCTCAGCACACAGCGCGTCGTGTGGCCAAGAAGAATCGCAATCCAGATGTCGGCCGGGTTGAGTCCGCGCGTCGCCTGTAGCACCGCGCAGATGCCGAGTGGCACGGCGATCTGCGATACTAACGAGATGTAAAACGGGCTCTTGGTATCCCCCGTCCCCTGAAGCCCGCCGGTATAGGCGAGGGCGACGGTAATGAACAATCCGGAGACGCTCAAGAAGGCCAATAGCTGCACGCCCAGCTCGACGACGCTTGGATCAGTCATGCCGAAAAGCGCGAGTAGCGAGCTGGGGATCGTGAGGAACAAGAGCCCGAAGAACGCGGCGAGTGCGAGGCCGATACCGGAGGCCACCCTCACGGCTCTCACGGTCCTTTCGGGGCGTCCGGCCCCAAGGTTCTGACCGGCGACGGCAGCGGTGGCTCCCATGATCCCGACGGACGTCCAGGTGATGAGCGAGAAAAGCTCGGTGTAACCGACGGCGTAAGCTGCCTGCGCTTCTGCACTGCGTTCGAGGGATCCGACAAAGCGGAGCAGCATCACGCCCCCGATGTTCATAGCGACCCCCTGATACCCGGTCGGCAGTCCGAACCGAAACAGCGACCGGATGATGGGCCAGTCGGGCTTCCAATTCATGCCCCGATGCCAGGTGACGACCAGCCTGCCGGAAAAAATGAGGTACACGGCGATCAGGCTCATGATCAGGCCGGCGAGCACGGTTCCGGCGGCCGCCCCAGCGGTCCCGAGAGCGGGTATTGGGCCAAGGCCGCGTATGAGGATGACGTTGAGCACCATGTTCAGGACGGTCATCGCGACGCCCAGACGGAGCGGCGTCCGAGCGTCGCCGGCAGACCGGAGGGCTCCGCCGACCATGAAGAACATCAGCATCCCGAAGCTGCCCAGGAACATGATGCGGAGGTACGGTAGCGCCTCCGCCCGGACCTCGGGTGCGGCGTTCACTATCCCGAGGAGGGAGGGTGCTGCCAGGTAGCCTACCGGCGCCATGATGCCCATCGATAGCACCACCGACGCAAGGAACGCCTGATAGACAGCTCGGTTGACCTTGTCGGACTCGCGTGCGCCTGCGAACCGGGCCACGAGCACACCCATCCCGGTGTAGAGCGAGCTGATGAACACGATGACGACGAGGAAGATCTGCCAGGCGACGCCGATCGCAGCGTTCCCGGTGTAGCCTACGAAGTGCCCGACCATCGCGTGATCGACGATCCCCTGGAGGCCGCCGATCACGTTTTGGAGCATGGTCGGCCACGCGAGCATCCAGACCGCGCGAGCAATCGGCCCATCGACGATTGAGCGATCGAATGTCTTGGTGGGACGGGACGGCTTAGGCGGCGCGGTCATGGGGATGGAGGATCGCGGCGGGTCAGGGTTTGGACAAGTGGGGGATAGTGAGTGGTGAGAAGTGAGGACGAGTCAGCGGCCTCTACTGCGGTTCCCAGCTATTCGATGCGAACACGGGGGACTTACCTCCAGCGGGACCGCGGTTATTGTAAAATGGGTGCCGGTAGACGCCGGCTTCGTGAGAAGACCATCGTGGGAGTGGAGCACCATGACCGTGACCGTTCGCCAACCGATCGTCGAGCGCAAAGAGCGCCGATCTCTTCCCGACCGCCCCTGTGGCGTCTGTGCCCGCGGCGTGTACGTGACGAAGATGGAAACCGACTCGTACGCCGGCCGCGGCGTACTCCAGCGGTTCGGAGTCGACTCGAGGGAAGAGGGTCTGCTGTGGCGCGTCGAGGCCTGCGACAGGTGCGGACACGTGCAGATCTTCCGGCAGGACTGGCGGCGGGTGGGGTAGGGAGTGGCGAGGGCGGGCTAGCTATGGCGCCCCCACCGTGAAGTCGCGTGCCACCCTCCAAGAACCGTCGGGCTGTCTGCGCCAGAACGTAACGTAACGCGTGAGTGTGGTGTCCGGCGCAGCCGTTGGAGCGTCCTTCCGGCGCAAAACGCTGATATCGTGGCCAAACTCGTACGCGAAATCGCCGCGGATCTCGAGCCCCTCGGTCACGATCTGTAGCTCGAGGTACTCCGTCTCACTCTTCTCGAAGCTTCGAGCGCTCGTCTCGACGTAGGCCTCCCGGCCGTTCAGGTCATTTCCATCGACCCGCATGCTCGTAAAATCTTCCGTGACGACGTTGCGGAGCGCGGCGGCGTCGGCCTGTTTGTACGCGACCGCCCACACCTCGTTGGTCGCGGCGATGGCGGCGCGGTCGGCGGCGTCGTCGGGTGGTGATCCCAAACAGGCTGAGACGAGTAGAGCCGTGGGGAGTACGTAGGGTCTCATCTGTGTGCTGACCTCGGTTTCAGATCTTGTCCCAGTTCCAGATCGCGTATTGCGTGTCCTTGTGGAGGTTGTGCCCACATTCTTTGAGAGTCAGGAGGATGTTCCCCCTTGGTGACTCTCGTGTGCGACGAAATACGCGAGCGTGGTGGGCACCCCCTTCTTGAATCCGCGGCGCTCGCCGCCCCCGAGAGCAGCCCGCTGAAAAACGCCTCGATCGCCGTGCCGGATGCGGTGAGCGCAGCCCTGAGCTGTTTCTTGGTTGGACGCGTCTTGGACTCAAAAACCTCAAGGCCAGCGGCGAGGTCTCGGGCACGTTTCTCCAATTGCCACACCCGGTTGTCGTGCAGGTGCCCGAACTGTCGTGCGACGTCGCGCCCGCCACGCTTGGACAGGGTACAACGCATGCCCGCATCGCTGATGTGATCGATCAGAAAGAGGTTGATACGGTTGTTCGTGCGCCACGCCTCCAGGAAATCCTCCGTCATGTGTCGAGGCTCAGCCGGTCCAAGGGTCGTACGTGCCGAAGTTCCACAGGTGCCCCTCCGGGTCACGGCACGAGTAACCCCGTCCTCCGTAATCTTCATCTTTGATGTCGTAGACGATCTCGGCACCGGCCGCGACGGCGCGGGCGTAGTGTACGTCCGCATCCTCCACGATGATGTACGGACTCTGGGACCCGACGCCACCGAGGTCCCGCGGGGTCTTCTGGAGCTTCCCGAATTCGTTGTCGAGCGCCGAGCCAAGCATGATCATTCCGTCGCCCAGCACCAGTTGGGCGTGGGCGATCGTGCCGTCCTCGCCCGGTACTACCAAATGCTCGCGGAACCCGAATGCCCTACACAGCCACTCGATGGCCGCCGCGGCGTCGTGGTAGCGCATGGTGGGGATAATGGTCGCCCTTGTCTCGCTGGGGTTGTCATTCAACGAGATCACCCTTGGTTGGTCCCATCTGAGTCGCTTGGGCTGGGTCGGATCAGCGCTCACGAGCGGTAGTAAGCGCCTTTCGGCGGGCCGGCCAGCATCGCCATGGCCTTCTCGAGCGCGTCTGGTGGTACGTTCTTCGCCGAGGCCTTGTGCGCGTCCTCGGTGTCCCACACTTCGATAACCACGACCCTCGTTGGGTCACCCTGGCGCTGGAGCAGTTGGCAGGATCGACATCCGTCCGAGGCCTCTATCGTCGGCACGAACGACCGGATTAGGTCCGCGAGATCGTCCCCCTTACCCCCCTGAGCGTGAAACTCGTTGATTCGTGTTACGGTCACCGATTCGCTCTCCTTCAACCGCTCTGCGAGTACCCCCTAACAGTGTCCAACATCGAAGGCGCCACGCTCCTTAGTTCTCCGCGCCCGGGTACGTCCGTTCGGGCTCCCTGCAAGCAGGCCACGTCATCGTTTCCCCCGTGCGCGGGTCCGTCGGGAACGCGGTTCGTCGTTCGCGCGCGACGCGCTCCGGGTCTTCTGCGGCAGCGTACGTCATCGCCGCGATCAGGGTCGCGTTGTGCCGCACTTCCTCGAAGACCAGCTTGTCGAAGGTGTCCCGGTTCGTATGCCACGTGTACGTGAAGTAATCCCATTCCCGCCCGCCGAAGCGAAAAGCTGGGACGCCGTAGCAGAGAAAAGAGGCGTGATCCGTTCCCCCGCTGTGCGGTATCCCAGGCAGCGTGAGCTTCAAGGGGTCGCTCAGCTCGCTGGGCATCTGCGCGAACCAGCGGGAGAAGTGCGCGCCGGACCCCATCATCCCCTGCATGGAGATGTCATTCACGAGGCCGGTGCCGATGTCGAAGTTGAGGAGGACATGGAGGCCCTCGACGACGTGCGGGTTGTCCTCCGCGAACGCCCGCGAGCCGTTCAGTCCCTGCTCTTCGCCACCCCAGTGTCCCACCAGGATGGTCCGCTTGGGCGCTGGATAGACCATCTTGAGAATGCGCATCGCCTCGAGTAATGCGATCGTTCCGGCCCCCGTGTCGGTGGCCCCCGAGCCTCCGTCCCACGAATCGAGATGGGACGATAGCACGACGTACTCGTCGGGGAGCTCTACCCCGCGGTACTCGGCGATGGTGTTGTAGGTCGGCACGTCGCCTAGCAGCTCTCCTCCGGCGTCCACCCGAAGTGCGGGCCCCTGGGAGTTGGCGGCGAGCCGATACAGCAGGCTGTAGTCCTCGCAACTGAGATCGAGCGAGGGAACCTCGTCGGTTCGGGCGCCGAAGATCCGGGTGACCCCCCATCCTCCGGACCACGTGGATGTGAGCATGCCCGCAACGCCTCCCCGCTCGAGCGCGCCGGGGAGCGTCCGCGCCGTGTAACCGGTCCGCTCGATGCGGGTTCTCCAGTCCCGAGTGCTCCGCTCCCGGATCTCTAGCATGTTCCGGTAGACGTTCGTATCCGCGAATCGCTCCCAGCTGCGGTCCGGCCGGCAGGTCATCTGCGGGGGAGAGATCATCACGAACTTCCCGCGCGCTGTCGCGAGCCACGCGCCGAAGCGGTCCGGGCCGTCGACCATTGGGAGCGCGACGACCTCGCCTTCGATGGGGGCTGAGGTCCCCGGGCTCCAGGCGAGCATGGTGGCCTCGAGTGTCCGAACGCGGGGGCGGATGAGGTCGACGTGCGTCGGGCCACGGCGCCACCCTCTCCAAGTTCCATATTGCTCGGTTCGCGCGGGTATCCCCCACGAGGCGTAGTGCGAGACCAGCCAGTCACCCGCGGCCTTCAGCTCAGGCGTGCCGGTCAGGCGTGGGCCGATCGAGTCCATCAGTACCTGTGCGAACTCGTAGGTCCTCGAGCTGTCCATACCGATGGCCCAGATACGGCGGAGAACGGGGTCGTCGGTGGTGAACGTCTGGGCCTCGGCGTTGGAGGGACGCAGACATACGGTCAATGCGATCGAGGCGGCGAGTAAAGCTCTCATCGAGGTTTTTGGGTATTGAGGTGAGGTGGCGAGACCGCATCGAAGCGATCCAATGCGGGAAAAGCTACAGAAGAACGCGGTGCCGCGTCAGGTGCCAGGGTACCGGGTGCCGGGCGCCAGGGGGCGGAGGTGGGTTAACACCAATTCCGACGAAAATGCGGGCCCGAAACTCAGATCTGAACTGGGACCTGGAACCCGGGACCTGGCCTCTGACACCTGATTTCCCCCCCGCTGGCCCAACCCTTTTCTTTCCTCTAACTTCTCGCGTGATCAGGAGCGTTTTCGCGAAATGAGTGACCTCGAGACCCGTCTCCAAGCAGCGGTCGGCGACGCGTTTCGCCTCGAGAGGGAGCTAGGCGGCGGGGGTATGTCCCGCGTCTTTCTCGCAGAGGAACGCCGCCTCGGAC
This sequence comes from Gemmatimonadales bacterium, assembly GCA_965249575.1. Lineage (GTDB taxonomy): Bacteria > Gemmatimonadota > Gemmatimonadetes > Gemmatimonadales > GWC2-71-9. Next base: position 1,956,067 of record OZ252244.1, read on the forward strand.
GCCGCGTCGTCATCAAGGTGCTCCCGCCCGAGATGGCCGCTGGTGTCAGCATCGAGCGGTTCGAGCGCGAGATCCAGCTCGCGGCCAAGCTGCAGCACCCCACATCGTACCGCTACTCACCGCCGGCTCGAAGGGCGACCTGTTGTGGTACGCGATGCCCTTCATCGAGGGGGAATCCCTTGCGAGCCCGTTTGGCCCGGGAGGGCGAGCTGCCAATCACCCAGACGATCCGCATTCTGCGCGACGTTGCGGACGCCCTCGCCTACGCACACCGGCACGGCGTCGTCCACCGCGACATCAAGCCCGACAACGTGCTCCTGTCCGACGGGCACGCCGTGGTGACCGATTTCGGTGTGGCCAAGGCGGTGAGTGAATCTACGGGTGAAAAATCGCTGACATCGCTTGGCGTCGCGCTGGGTACCCCGTCATACATGGCGCCGGAGCAGGCCGCGGCCGATCCACACGTCGACCATCGGGCGGACATCTACGCCTTCGGCGCGTTTGCCTACGAGATGCTGACGGGCCGGCCACCATTCACCGGAATGAACGCTCAGGCGGTGCTGGCGGCGCATCTCACCCAGGCACCCGAGCCGGTGACGCAGCACCGTACGGCGGTGCCCGAGTCGCTGTCCCAGGTGGTCATGAAGTGCCTCGAAAAACGGGCGGCGGACCGCTGGCAACGTGCGGACGAGTTGCGAGCCGAGCTGGAAGGCCTCGCGACTCCCACTGCGGGTCTCACACCGGCCGGCACTCAGCCGGTCATGCCGGCGGCCTCGGCGGCTGGACCGGCTCCCGAGCACCATGCGCGGCACGCGCACCCGGTGCGGGTGGCTGCCCTGTTTGGCGTGGGGGCGGCCGCGGTTCTACTGGTCGTCTACGGCTTGATGATCGCCTTGGGCCTACCGGACTGGGTGTTCCTAGGAGCCGTGATGCTACTTGCGATCGGGTTGCCCATCATGCTGCTGACCGGGCATCACGAGCATCGTCGCGCCGCTGCGCGAGGCGCCGGAGTGCACGTGACTACCCCGGCAGGCCTCGAGCGGCACTTCACGTTCCGAAAAGCCCTCATGGGTGGCGGACTCGCCTTTAGCAGCCTCACGGTTCTCACCGGCGGGTTCTTGGGTCTCCGAGCCATGGGAGTTGGACCGTTCGGAACGCTCATCACGAGCGGTGTTCTCGGAGTACAAGAGCGCCTCATCCTCGCCGATTTCGAGAACGCCACGGGAGACTCGATGCTTGGCGGGACGGTAACGGAGCTCCTTCGCATCGATCTCACCCAATCTCCCGTCGTGTCGGTCATGGAGGGCGGCCAGCTAGCCGAGATCATGGCCCTGATGCAACGGAGCCGGGACGAGCCGCTTACGCCGGAGCTCGCGAAGGAGATCGCTACGCGGGAAGGCATCAAGGCATACGTGCACGACGATGTTCGGCCGCTCGGGAGACCGCTGATGAGCCGGGAGATGTGATCGCCGCTGTCGACCGGCTCGGCGCCAAGCTCCGCGAGCGGATCGGGGAATCGCTGCGCACGGTGCGGGCCGACCCGCCGCTCGAGCGTGCCACTACGAGGTCGGTGGACGCCCTCCGCGTGTACGCCCAGGCCACTCGCATGGCCAACCTGGGAGACTACGACCGGGCCATTGCTCCCCTGGAAGAGGCGACGCGTTTGGACACGACGTTCGCGATGGCGTATCGGCGGCTGGCCGCGTTCTTGGGCAACCGCGGGGACGCCATGAGCCAAGAGCGTTCGAGGGTCGCGGTGGCGCGGGCGTTTACGCTGCGTGACCGGCTCTCCAATAGGGAGCGCCTCCACGTCGAAGCCTACGCGGCCCTGGGCGCAAGGGATATTGAGCGGGCCGTAACGGCGTACTTGGCGCTCCTCGAACGATATCCAACCGACCAGACTGCGCTTAACAACGTGGCCGTCTCGTACATGAACCTCAACCGGCCGGGGGAACGGGACCGCATGCTTTGGCGCGCCATAGACGCGCAGGTAGCCATCGCGATCTCGTACACCAATTTGATCGCTTACCGGCTGTGGGCCGGCGACCTGGAAGAGGCTGACTCGGTACTCCGGCTCTTTGAGCAGCGTTTCCCCGAAAGCGCTGACGTTTTCCGCAGGCGATCCGGTATCGAGCTTGCACGCCAGAACTTAGAGGGCGCCGGAGAAGCGGCGCGTGGCGCGCTCGGAGCCGCGCCGGGACTGAGAGTTTGGGCGAACTACCGTCTGAGGTCGATCGCCGAGATGACTGGGAGAATGGCGGAGGCCAGACAGTACGCCCGAGAGGCGCTGCGCGTTCAGGCCGAGCGGGTTGCGATGACCGACGAGGAGCACGCGATTCAGGCGGAGTTCGAGGATCTAACTCGCCGGATGACCCACGCTCAGGACCCCAATGAGTTGGGCGGTGATTTCGAACGTCTGTGGGACCGGTTGGCGCCGATCACCGCCGACTGCGAGCCGACCGAGCGTGGCCACCTCGAGTACGTGGCGGCGCTGGCGCGCAGCGGACGTCCCCAGCTTGCGCGGGAGTTGCTGGAGGAGTTCAAGAAGGCCATCGAGCGAGAAGAGTACGTCAACCGCTTCACGCGGGCTGGTGTGTTAGACCGGGAGGGCGATGTTGCACTCTCCGAAGGCAACATTCAAGAGGCGATCGATGCCTATCGAGCGAGTTGCGACCCTTGGCGCGAGACCTTTGCGGGCTGCGATGCGAGGCCCGGGCTAGCTCAGGCCTACGAAAGAGCCGGCGATACTGACTCCGCGCTAGCGATCTTCCAGCGGTTCGTCAATCTCCAGGCCGATCGCGGCTTCGAAGAGCGAATCTGGTACGCGAGCTCTCGCAGGCGCGTAGGTGAGCTCTACGAGACGCGCGGAGACCGTGAAAAAGCGGTCGAGTACTACGGCAGCTTCGTCGATCTCTGGAAGGACGCGGACTCTGAGCTACAGCCGGTGGTGGAAGAGACGAAGCGGAGGATCGCGCGGCTGGCTGGAGAACCGTAGGGAGGCGAGCCCGCCGTACGGCCGCCGCCGCGATCAGCACCAAACCGAAGACGCACGCACAGCGATCGGGAAGGAGCCCGTTCTCCGGCCCGGTTCGTGTGAGATCGTTGGCATCATGATGCGATGGCAAATATAAACCGGGACGCGGCGTAGGTTCACGGCCGGTCCACTACGTCCATCACCAACTCACAGGCTTGCGGCGCCCGAATCCCAGCCAGATGTCGAGTCTGAGCATCAGCGCTCGAAGCGGCGTCCCCGCCAACCAAGGCCCCACTCGGTAGAGCCACCTCGAGTAATCCTTGTTGTATGGACAGACGCGAATACAAATGGAGCAGTCACTGTTCTGCCGTGCCCAGAAGCTGAAGCACTTCTCGGCGTCGACAGTCCACTTCCGCACACCCTTGAGGTTGGAAACATTGTGGACTTCGTCACTAGGATCGTCGTTGGGGATCGCTTTGGGTGGACAGGCCTGCGTGCAGCGCCGGCAGACGGAGCAGAACTGCTTCACGCCGAACGAGATCGGCCGGTCGTGCGACAAGGGCATATCGGTGAAGACCTTGCCCAGCCGCACGGGACCGAATTCCTTGGTGATCAGCAAGCCGTGCCGCCCGTACTCGCCTAGGCCGGCGCGGATGGCGAAGGGAATGGCTAGCGCGGAGTCGTTCAGACTCGGCACCGCTAGGTACCCGAGGTTCCGGATGTACTGCGCCAGGGACAGGACGGTGACGACGTCCCTTGAGTAGCCCAAACCGGTGGCCGCCCCGCTGAGGGCGGATGGAACGGTCCGGACGAGGTCGTAGTCCATGGCCGTCGCGACGACGATCACGTTTTCGAGGCCCGCGGAGACCTCGTTCGGCTTCCCTTGCTGTGTCTGGGCGCTGTAGCAATGGGTGTAGATCCAGCGGTCGTCATTGTGCGTGATGCCCACCCGGTCCGCACCGCACGCCCTCGCGACTCGCTTGATCTCCCTAGCCATTGCCCCGGCGGACGGGATGGATCGCTTCTCGTCCGCCCCCTCCCGGAGGACCGAGTACTCGTTGAGGAACCCCTCACGTCTGTCTTCCCTCTGCTTCAGCTCGGCGAAGATGTCGGGAACGTGCCACGTGGCATTCCGGAAGGAGTAGTCGCGGTGCCCGTAGCCATCCACCTCGCGATAGTGCTTCAGCGGCTTGCGGTAGGTTTCGAAGAAGATGTCGGTTTTCTTAGAGCGAACCGCAGGATCCCAGAATGCACGACAGAACACATCGTTACGCTGATTGAAGCGCTCGAACCCGTCGAGAATGTCAAAGTCAGCCTCCCGGTCGAGCTCGACGCGCGGAACGGAACCCAGTAGCTCTCGTCTCGACTGGTCGGTGTCGGGTCGGTTCACTAGGTCGGCCATTCGAGCTCCCCTTCTCGCCGAGACTCATTCGTGCGGGCGCGTGGCCGGGGGACGACGAACCGGGAAAGAGGAAACGGAATGCCCAGGCACGAGCGGTTAGCGAAATGGTACCATTACCTGCGATAGGGCGCTATGAGTGGAGTGTCTCGCCCAGGCATCCCCAGCTGACGCCTTCATTGGCGAAGACGGCTATCCCGACCGGCGGAAACGAGATGAGTGGAGGTGGTGATTAGTGAGTCGTGAGCGGTGTTCGTCCTGGTAATGTGTCCGTGGGGTCGGGTCGAGCCCCCCGCCGCTCGCCCACCCCCACTTACTACGTCACTTCCTTATCACCGTATCGGAATCGATATCGACACCTGGTGCGTCATCACGGTGGCATCTTGCAGCGTAAGTGGACCGGACGGTGCTACGAGGACGTCATTGGCCTCGGCGGCGGCCGTGGCCCGGTCGGCGGCCACTCCTGTCCAGGCGACCCCCGGCCTGCCCGTCCCCGTGGTCACGCGACCCATGTAACGCAACTCGAAATCCGCCAGCGGGACCCGGATACCCCAGCTCGGCACCCACTCCATCCAGTTTTCGTCCTGACGTCGAAACGATTCGTCGACGTTGTCCCACTGGTCGAGGTGAAAGTCGTAGGCCCTCACGTTTAGCCCGAGCTGAAATGATGCGGGGCCAAGATCGTGGCTGACACCCATGCTGACGAAAGCGTTCGAGAAGCTGAACGAGTTCTCTACCGTCTTGCCACCGGCCGGGATCGTGTCCCCGCCGGTGGTCTCGACTGGAGCCGCTGCCTCGGCCCACGTCTCACTGGTCGCAGGTTCATAGATGACGTCGACTCCGAAGGCGGTTTGCTTGGTGACTTTCGCCAGGCCGAACCCGATATCGTACGCGTTGCTGTGCCCGGGGTCCCGGGGAATGTTCATGATCTCGTAGTTCGGTATCTGCGGGTGCGACTTTCGGTTGGCCGTCAAGGTGCCGCCCACCCGCCATCCGGTCGTGCCGACCGGCTGGTGGTAGCCTACGTGCGCCCCCCAAGTTCTCGAATGATCTCGGTTGATTTCCAGGCGCGCCTGCGGCTCCCAGATCCAGTTCGTGGTATCCACGATGACCCAGTCGACGTACATGACGTCATGCCGCACTTCGAACCGGTGATGGAGCACGGATGCCTCGAGCCGCCGGTCACCGTCGAAAGTCTTGCTCAACCCAAGCCGGAGGTCGATCATGTTCCCGTTCTGCGCGACGCCGCTCGCCGACGCGTAGAGGTGCTCGACGCCGTCGATTGCCCCCAGATCGCTGAAGTAGCCACTAACACCCAGGGACAGGTCGTCGCCGAACGTTCTGCCGATGCTCATGTGCGCGTACTTGTTGGTCGCAGAACGATTGCGAAGGGCGTTTGGCGCAATCACGGGTTCGAGGACGGGGACGGGACCAAAGAAGAACTGCTCGCCTCTCTTCAGCTTCTGGAGGGCGGCGAATATGCCTCCGAACCACCCGCTGGAGTTGAACCTGCCGCCCAACGGCAGTGTTCGGGCACTGCCGGCGCGATTGGAGACGCTATAGAACGTGGGTGCCGAGAAGACGTATGGCTCCCCCGACCGCGCCCCCGTAGCGGGGTTGACGAACGGATCGTGAACGACGTCATCGAGCGCGATGGAGACGCCCCCCATCGCGAGGTTGTCTGAAGGGAAGATGAGAAATTGATCGCCGGCAGCCACGGGGACGGTCTTGAGAGATATGAGCTGCGCTGCAAGTGCCGTCGGCAACGTCGAAAGAGCCGCCAAGAAGAGTACAACTCGGCCGGACGAGAGAGCTGGCATGGACTTCCTCCTTCAAAGTGTGCCGTTGGCCGTGAGGAAACCGGCTGGCGTGTGGCTCGTCATGCTCGAATACCCAACACTGCGCTGGTGCGTCACGTGTCCATGGTGGGGGTTCCTGTGGGTGACCAACCGGGCGGCACGCGGGTATCCCGTACGTGAGCCAAGACAGCGACGGGCTGCTGGTGCGTCGTGTGCTGGCGGGGGAGACCGCAGCCTATGCTGGATTGGTGGAGCGCTACACCGGCCGGCTGACCCGGTATGCGCAACGCATGCTGGGCCAGGGGCCGGACGCGGAGGAAGCGGTTCAGGACACCTTCGTGCGGGCGTACCGGTCCCTCGCCCGGTGCACTGACGGAGAGCGGTTCGGGGCATGGATTTTCGGGATATTGGTCAATCGGTGCAGGACCTACGGTTCCCAGCGCGCCCGCCGAGAGCGCGTGGTGGTGCATGACGAGCGCGCCTTCGAGAGCGCGTCCGTCGACCCCGCGGCCGATCGGTACGCGTGGCGGGAAGCGATAGCTTTGGCGTTGGACAGACTTGCGCCAGATTTGCGAGAGGCGTTCTTGTTAAAGCACGTGGAAGAAATGAGCTACGACGAAATGCATGACGTGACGGGCGCCGGCATCTCGGCGCTGAAGATGCGAGTCAAGCGGGCGCGGGACGAGCTGCGCCGGCTCCTGGTCGAGGCCGACTGATGACCGAGCGGGACGAACTCCTCGATCGGGTCGCGGAGACGCTCAGGGCGCCGGTGCCGGTCGACCGCAACCAGGTCGTGGCGCGGGTGATGTCGGAAGTCGAGAAGCTCCCGGCACCGAGCAGGCCAGCGTCGCCCGACCGGGTGATAGGTTGGCTGAAGCGCCGCCGCACGATCCGCTTGAGTCCCCTCGGCGGGCTGGCCCTCGCGACGGGCTTCGCCGCGCTGGTGCTAGTGAGCAGCCGTGTGCTTGCTCCGGGGCCGTCGACTGGTGCCGAAGGCGCGTCGGTGCCTGGGGGAAGGGCGACCGTCCAGTTTGTGCTCGTGGCACCGGAGGCGGGTTCGGTCGCTCTGGTCGGCGATTTCAACGACTGGAATCGGTCGGCAACTCCATTGGCGCAGGAAGCCGGCGCCGGTGTGTGGTCCATCTCGGTACTACTGGAGCCCGGCCGGTATAAGTATTCTTTCCTCGTGGATGGCTCGACGTGGATCGACGATCCTCGCGCCGTACCGGTGGTCGAAGACGAGTTCGGCCGGCCGAGCTCGATGCTGACGGTGGGAGAGCTATGAGCGGCTGGCGGCGTCTCACCTGGGTCTTGTGGGGAGTCATGTCCGCCGGCATCATGTCACCCGCCGTGATGTCAGCTCAGGAAGCCCGCCTGGTGTCGCGGCTTTCCGAGGCAGCACGGCCGGAAGTCGATGCCGTGTTGGATTCGGCGCGCGCCACCGGGACCCCAACGGAGCCGCTCGTAGACCGGGCGCTTGAAGGAGCCGCGAAGGGGGCCTCTGACGAGCGTATCCTGGCGGCCGTGCGCCGACTTTGGGCGGAGCTGGGAGTCGCGCGCACGGCGTTTGGTGATTCCGCGTTGGCGGCGGAGCTTCGAGCGGGCGCGAGCGCGCTGAGGGCGGGTGCCACCCGGTCCGATCTCAAGACCCTCCGCGCCCGCCGGCCGAACCGACCCCTCATCGTGGCCGCTGGGGTGCTCGCCGATCTCGTTGCGGTTGGAGTGCCGTCGGACACTGCCATTGCGGCCGTGCTCGCGCTGGCCGAAGATGCGGGGGATGGTGACTACATCGCGTTCAGACGCAACGTCGAGAGCGATATCGCGCTCGGGGCTTCGCCCGCCGCCGCGCTCGCGGTTCGGCTGCGAGTGGCCACCGAGCTTACCGGGGTTGTGGCGGGAGCCGCGGCTGCCGACGCCGGCAGCCCGGCGGCACCCCCGGGGAAGCGAAAGCCGTAACGAGAGATGCCGGATCGCGTGGCGCGGCGGCGCGGCGCTCACGGCGGCTTGCCTATCGGTTGGATCGTCCCTTCACAGCCAAACGGCTGGAACGATTGATGTCGGAGCCTCGGCCGTCGAGTACGACGGCTTCTTGCTGTCCGGTGCAGCGGTCCTCTCCCCCACACTTCAACACGACGCACGCAACTTGTCCCTAGGTGCCCAGGGCACCTGGGTCGTATTCGAGAGCGGCAACGAGATCCTACAGGGAACGGCGGCGGCCGCCTGGCGAACGGCCTCGTACAACGGGTGGCGCGCCGAGTTCTCAGGCTCGCTGGGTGCGAGCAAGTACGCCGACTCGCCCCCGAGCGGTCATGCCCTGGGTCGGGCACGCATACACCTTCACGGGACCCGAGCGGGGGGCTGGGTGAGCGGGATGACGGGCGGCACGTTCGGCGACACCGACGGGACGCCGGTCGAGCTATCAGTCGGCCTGTGGACCATACAGGATCGGTTCGCGCTGGTGGGGACGGCCAATGGCACCTGGATCTCGGGCGCCAGCTACGTAGACCTCGTTGGGGCGGTACGATGGTCCGAATCCCGGGTACAGGTCGACGCGCAAGCCGGCGTCCGTCCGTGGCGCAGCGCGAGTGGGTCGGTCGGAGCGCCGCGCCGGAGTGCCTACGCGGAGCTGGCGGCTCGGGTCTCGGTGAGTGAGCGGATAAGCATTGCGGTGAGCGGGGGTCGCTACCCCGCCGATCCGACGCGAGGCGTTCTCGCGGCTTCGTTCGTCAACGTCGGCCTCAGTCTGAGTCTCCTCAAGGCACGGGTCCCGAGAACGACCACCATCTCGACCGCGTTGCGATTGTCTGCGCGCGCCGTGGTCGCGTCCAAGCACGGAAGCGAGGCGCGCATCGAGGTCGATCGGGCGGGCAACCCTCGCGTCTTGCGAGTCCACGTGGAAGACGTCACGTCTGTGGAGCTAATGAGTGACTTCACTGACTGGTTGCCGGTCGCGCTCACTCGTCTGAGCGCAGGCACGTGGCAGGCGAGGGTCCATGCCTCCCCGGGGGTTTACCGGCTGAACATCCGCGTCGACGGCGGACCGTGGCTGGTTCCGCGAGGCACGAGGCTCGAGCAAACGGAGTTCGGGGGGGCGGTGGGAGTGATCGTGATTCCGTAAATGGTGAGGAGGCCCTTGTTCCCACCCCACCCAAGTGAGGAGTGAGGAGGTGAAAACGTGAGAGCCGTCGAGGCTGCTCATCACGAGCTACAACGGGAGATTCTCGCTAGTACGAGGACATCCGCTGCTATGGTAGATCTCACGGACCGAGTAGTGCTGTTGACGGGCGCTTCCCAGGGGATTGGCGCAGCAACGGCCACGATTCTCGGCGACAAAGGCGCCGATCTGATCGCCCACTATCGCGTGAAAAAAGACCGTGCGGGCGCCGAGTCAGCACTCGGGGCGGTCGCAAGCGCGCACAAGCACTTCGTCGCTGGAGACTTTGAGGACGATGCGGCTGTCGAGCAGGTCTGGCAAAAGGCCGTTGCCTGGCGTGGCCACGTCAACGTACTCGTGCTCAACGCTGCAATGATGGAACCCACGGGCGGGATCGACGATGATGAAGACGCGTGGAACAGCGCGTGGCGCCGTCATTATCAGGTCAACGTCCAGGCGCCCGCGCGCCTGATGCGGGCCGCCGTTCGTCATTTTAGAACTCGCGGCGGCGGCACGATCATCCTGGTGTCTAGCTGGGTGGCACAGCGGGGCGTCACCAATCCACGAATGATCGCGTATGCCGCGTCCAAGGGCGCGATCAAGGCAGTGGCCCAGTCGATTGCCCGTGGCTATGCCAGCGAGGGCATCCTCACATACATCGTCGCGCCCGGCGTCGTTCGGACGAAGATGTCCGTGGATTTCGCGGACCTTCAGGGAGGCGAAGAGGCAGTAACGAGAACGCTCGCCATGCGTGAATGGGTACCGCCTGGTGAGCTGGGCGAGTTAATCGCGTTTCTTGCCACCGGCTCAGTGCGGCACCTCTCCGGTGCGACGCTCGATGTGAACGGTGCTACGTACGTCAGGTAGGGAGCTGCGGACATGACCGATCAAGCGTTGCGGGAACTCGTCGATCGCCAACAGATCAATGATACGCTGATCGCGTATTGCTGCGCGTTAGACCGGATGGACCTTCCCGCAATCGCCGCGCTGTTCACGCGGGATTGCGTCGTCGACTATGGCCCCGACGATCGGCTGCGAAGCCATGGATCCGCTGCGCTTGCGACGTCGCTTGCCCGGATGTGGCGCTGGTCACGCACGTCACACCATCTGTCAAATATCCAAGTCACGTTCGACGATGCGAGCAGTGCGACCGCGGTTAGCTATGTCCACGCCTGGCACGAGCGACCGGACGGTTCGACCGCGACGATCCTCGGACAGTACGAGGACCGGCTCGTGCGCGAGAGCGGTGGCTGGCGTATCGCCAAACGTCGCATGCTCATGAACGGCTGCGATGCAGGGTTCACCGTCGACATCCATCGATTCGAGCGCATCCCTCCGCCTGACGGGTGGGTCGCTCCCGACTTGGATGGGCCGCGGTGACACGGTACGCCGCCAAGCGAATCGCGAGCCTCGCTCGGGATCCGCTCAAATACCTGGCCTTTGGTAGCCACCGAGTTGCGTTTCCACGAACCGCGCCACCGCGAGCGCCACGTCGTCGCGGCCGAGCCGTGCGATCACCTGGACACCGATCGGCAGCCCTTCGGGCGACGTACCAGCCCTCACCACGACCCCGGGCCAGCCGGTCATGTTGTAGGTCACCGTATAACTGAATGCCGGTAGCATGTCGCCTCCCTCGGCCACCCCGTGTGGGAGCGCTGGGAGCGCGTTCACCGGGCACACGATGACGTCGACATTCTCGAGGAACGACTCCAACACGCTCCGGAACTGGAACCAGCGCGTGACCAGCACATCCAGCTCGGCGCCCGTCACCGCCTCCATGCTGGTGAGCGACTCGAGGGTGTGCCGAGTGGTCCCAGCGTTTCGCAGCAGTCGGCTGATCGCAGCTCCTCCATCCCAGAAATAGAGCGGCAACCCGACATCGAGCGTTTGCTCGATCCCGGGCGGACGCTGCTCCGTTACGGCGGCGCCCTCACCAGCCAACGCCGTGGCGACAGCCTCGACGGTCAGTACGGTCTCGCGTGTCGGCGTCATGATCCCGTTGTCGGTGTGGTACGAGACCCTGAGCGAGCTCAAGTCGACGTCCCGGGGGTCGTTCCACGGCAACGGCCAGACACCCGGGTCGATCCAGTCGGGTCCGGCAATCAGCGGCAGAATGAGGCTCAGGTCGTCCACGGAGCGCGCCATCGGTCCGAGCTGTTGGAACGCATCCTCCGTAGTCACTTCCTATGTCGAAGGGAGATCCCCCGGCGGCGACGATGGCCGCGGCCCCACCGCTGCTGCCGCCGGTGGTGCGCGTGGGATCGTACGGATTGCTCGTTCGCCCGTATATCAAGTTGCCGGTTTCGAAGGACAGCGTGAGCTCCGGCGTGTTGGTCTTGCCGAGAAGAATCGCACCCGCGTTACGCAGCCGCTCCACAACCGTCGCGTCCCGCTCCGATGCCTCCCGAAACGGTAGTTGTATAGGCCGTCCAACGACCAGCGTATCCAATCGAATCCGGGAACCAACAGATGACACTGAAACGTGCGGTGAAATGGGCCGGAGTTGCCCTGACTGCGGTCGTCGTTGTCCTCTTGCTTTTTGTTGGCGTCCTGCTCATCGGCTACGAGCGTGCAGTGGCCAAGCGCTACGACGTGCCGCCGCCGAGCGTGATTTCCAGCACTGATTCCGCGGTCGTGGCGCGCGGGAAGCACCTCGCCGAATCGATAGGAGGATGCCTGGACTGTCACGGCCCCGGGCTCGGTGGCAGAGAGGGTGACGACATGGGGCCCGTCGGTGCCTTCCACGCCCCGAATATCACGCGGGGAGAAGGGGGAGTAGGCGATACATACACCGATGCCGAAATGGCACGGCTGGTCCGACACGGCATAAAGTCCGATGGCCGAACGGTCCTGTTCATGCCGTCCATGGACTTCAACTGGTGGCCCGATGAGGATCTGACGGCGCTCGTTTCGTACGTGCGCAGTCTGCCTCCTGTCGACGGGAAGGTGCGCGAGCTGAGAGTTGGGTTGCTGGGCAAGTCGCTGAATCAGCTCGGTGTTTTCCCTTTGGCTGTTGCGGCGGCCATCGACCACACGGCCGAGCGGCCTGACGTGCCCGACCCGGAGCCCACGGCGGAATACGGCCGCTTTCTCGCTATGAGCTGTCAGGGGTGTCACGGGGTCGGGTTGAGCGGTGGGCGCCTTCCCGGCTCGCCGGCTGACCTGCCGACCCCCACCAACCTGACGCGTCATGAGACCGGACTTGCCGGTTGGGGACAGGAGGACTTTGTGAGGCTCCTCGACACCGGTATCCGACCGAACGGCAGCAGAATCGATCCGTTCATGCCGGTCACGGCGACTCGAAACATGAGTGAGATCGAAAAGTCAGCCCTCTGGGCGTATCTCCAGAGTCTGGAGCGACGGGAGTTTGGGGGCCGTTGAGGGGACTCCTGGTCGCGCCGTCCCACAATTGACCGTGCCCTCCCGAGCCCCGGCTGCCCGCGAGACCTGCGGGCCCCCGCCGGGTGGCTAAGGAGGTGCGAAGCCCCGTCCGATACTCATAGCCACCCTGACTCCGGTTGATCATGGACGAGCGGACCAAGATCGAGTTGCATCGCTTGCAGGCAGCGGTAACCCCTCGCTATGTCGTCGAGCGGCTGCTAGGTCGCGGCCGGATGGGCGTGGTGTTTCTCGCGCGTGACGTATCCCTCGAGCGTCCGGTGGCGATCAAGCTACTGCCCCCCGAGTACGCATCCGACTTAGATGCGAGGGAACGCTTTCTCAGGGAGGCGCGTACCGCCGCCCGACTGGAGCATCCGGGCATCGTTCCGATCCACTACGTTGACCACAGCGACGAACTCGTCTATTACGTCATGAAATACGTCAGCGGCGAAACCCTCCGGCGGCGAATCGAAGCGGCCGAGCAACTGCACGCGCAAGAAGTCGCCCGAATCGTCGTGGAGGTGGCCGGCGCACTCGACTACGCCCACCGCAATGGCGTGATTCACCGCGATGTCAAGGCAGACAACATACTCTTGGAGGGCGCCACTCCACGTGCGATGGTCACCGATTTCGGCGTAGCCAGGATCGCCGACCACCGAACACTCACAGCGACCGGTGAGCTCCTGGGCTCCGTTCATTACGCGAGCCCCGAACAGTTGTCCGGCAGCTCCGTGGATGCGCGTAGCGATCTCTATTCTCTGGGGGTGGTCACTTATTACGCGCTGGCGGGAGCCCTCCCGTTTGACGCGCCGACGATCGCCGGGGTGATCGGACAGCACCTGGTCGATCCGCCGCCGCCCATCGCCGCGAGCCGACCGGATCTCCCCCGGGAGCTGGAAAGAGTAATCGAGCGCGCGCTCGCCAAGGATCCTGCCGAACGGTTTGAATCCACGGGGGAGTTCGCGGGCGCCCTGCGCGCCGCCTTGAATGGCCAGGCCGTCCAAGAGGCCGGCGGTGCTATCCGCAAGTGGTTCAGGAGGTTGAGCCGCCGAAGCCAACCAGCGCTCGCCCCCCCCGATACGTCGGTCCCCGTAGAGCAGGCCGCCCCGGTGCAGTCAGCGGACGACCTCTATGCATCCCTGCCACCTCCTGTCCGGGAGCAGCTGGCGGGCGTGCCGATCGTGGTCCAGCTCATGCGGCAGCAGGTCGAAGCGACCAGGCGGCGGGAGGCCGAGCTCGTCGGCGCACTCACAGAAGCCGGCGGGAATTCCCTAGATGGCGACCGAGCTAAACTGCAGACCCTAAAGCGCGACCCCGCGAGGCGCCGAGCAGCCACGCTCCTCGAGCGTCGCGTGAGTGCCGTGTCCGATCTGAGCGGTGCGTGCGAGGCCGTGCGCGACAGTAGGGCGTCGGCGCTTTCCGCGCTCGAGTCCCTTCGGGTTGGGCTCATACGCCTCCGTGCTGGGGTTGCCACCGTGGGCGAGGTCGCCAGCGACGTCCAGACGGCGAGGGTGACCAGCCGGGAAATTGACACTGTCTTGAGCGGCGCCCCCTCGGCTGCCCCACCCGAGGATACACTCTTCAGCCAGCTGCATCGGCTTTGAGCGGCCGGCCGGCTTAGCGCCCAGGATCACCGGGCGTACCTGTGACCTACGGCACTCGAAATCGGGTGACGCATTGCCCTCCCTGGGTGACCCAGCCCGCAGCGCCGGAGCGCTGGTTTGGTGCATATTAGTTGAGCATTCGACACTGACCAGCTGGAAGTCACTCCTTCGGGCCTGAAAGCGGAGAAACCGAGATGAGATGCCTGATGCCCTTCCTGCTTGTTCTTGCTCTGGGTACGGCCACCAGCTCTCGCGCCCAGGCCCAGGACGGCGTGTATGTGAATGGACGGCTCGTGGGCCAGGAGCAGTTCACGGAACAGCTGGCAATGTTCGGCATCGTGCTGCCGACCCCAGTCCAGGACGGGGCGTACTGGTACGATCGCTTGTCCGGCCTGTGGGGGCTAATTGGCGGTCCCACTCTGGGTCAGCTCCCCTCCGGCTTGGAGTTGGGCGGGCCGCTTCGCGAGGATGCTTCGGGCGGGCAGTCCTCGGTGTTCATCAACGGCCGCACGCTTCACCCCACCGAAGTGCAGTACCTCCAGATGGTCTTTGGTTGCGTCATCCCTGGCCGCTACTGGATGAATGCCCAGGGAATCGGCGGCCCCTGGAGGGCGGCCCGCCGATGTTCAATCTGGCGGCCGCAGCTCAGTCGAAGAGCGGGAGCGGGAGCAGCTACACTCGACGTGGTTTGTGCGGACAGGTTCTGCCGGCGGGTGTGATGCCGAAGGACTTCCGCGAAGACGCGAAGGACGTCGTCGCCCGCCGCGTGTCCGTGGCGGTCGTTGAATTGCTTGAAGTAGTCGACATCGTAGATGACCACGCCAACCCTCCTCCCACGCAGCCCGGCCGCGAAGTCCCGGTCCAGCGCCAACTCCACGTGTCGCCGGTTGGGGAGCTGGGTGAGGGGATCGACCAACGCCAACGCCTCAGCTGCGTGGAGCTCCCTCCGCAGAAGCTCCGTGAACAGGGAGAAGCCGGCGGCGACCACGAAGTACGTCGTAAGTACCACCACCATGACGGGCCAGTTTGGCGTGGCGAGATCTGCCGCAACGACAACTGCTTGAGTGGATGCCATCGCCAGCACCATCGCGAATAGAGACTCAGCGGTCCCTCTAAGCCGGCGGTAGTGCGTCAGCGTAAACAGTGTGGCTAGGGCAGCGAGCCAGATCGCCGGCCCCAGCCTTTCGGCCGCGACGTTCGAAAGCGCGATGGAAGCCACTATCGGTACCACGAGGCCAGCCGCGGCGATCAACACGGCCCACGCGGGCAAGTCCGGCGGGGGCCGACCTGCGTTTAATGACGGGTGAACGGTCACGGCCTCGGGGTCTCCGGCGTCCGGCGAAGGTGAGCGAGCTTCAATGTGGCCGCTCCATGGCACGCCCGCCAGGGATCGTGACACCCCGGCGCGCTAGGCTGTACGAGACTCGGATCCGGTTGGTTAGGCCGCACCGTCGTCCCACCGGCCGTGAATCACGAAGTCGTCTATTTGGATCTCCTTACCGTAATCTGCGTAATCCCCATCGGTGCGGGCCCTGCGAAACTCTCCCCAATTCACGGTCCTGTATCGCGGTCTATCGCCGGCCACCGCTGGGATCGGAGCGCAGTCCGTCTCGTACGCGGGATTGAAAAAGAAGGGAATACTGTACCGAGGGGTGCCCGTGACCGGCCGGACGCGGTGGAGAGCGGCCCGGTATCTCCCGTTCGACCAGATCTGCATCATGTCCGCCACGTTGATGACCAGCGCGCCCTCGATCGGCGGGACATCGAGCCAGACGTCATCTGCAAGAATCTGAAGACCGCCGACTTCGTCCTGCAGCAGAATCGTGAGAGCGCCGGCGTCGGTGTGATGGTGCAGTGCCATCTCGCCGAGCTGCGTGGTCTGTGCCCTCTGGTTCTCCTCCACCGGATCGGCGAGTGGATAGTAGTTGAGGCGAACAAAACTCGTGTGGACCGGTATGAAATACCGGTGCAGCGCTTTCGGCCCGACACCGAGCCCCTCGCACAGAGCCGCCAGGAGCACGAGCCCTAGCTCTTCGCACGCTTGAAAGTACCCAAGCATGGTCGGCTTGAAGAGGGGAAGCGGGGCGGGCCACTGGTTCGAGCCGTCGACCGCCGCTCGATTGTCTGGATGCTCCTCGGCCAGCCGGCGGTCACGAGCTTGAGCGAAATCGAAAACCTCTTTGAGATCTCGCTTGTTCTTGGTGAGCTCGCGATCGAAGTAGCCCCTCGGGTTTTCCTTGGTGCGGGATACGGCGAGCTTGGCGGCCCGAGGGAGTTCGAAGAAGCTGCGCGTTTGATTCCACACGTCTTCGACCAGGGAATCCGGCAATCCGTGATTCACGACCTGAAAGAACCCATACGCCTCGGACGCGCGTCCGATCGCCTGGTGAGGGCTCGCGCGTGGGGTGGAAAGCGGGGCGTCACGGAGGGCCGCGATGTCGATGATCGGAATGCTTTTCAAGCTACCTCACGAATCGACTGTGGGTGCACGGATTCTCTAGCAGTATGTACGTATGGCGCCGAGAGCGCGAGGCGAGGGCATCAATGTTCGTGCCATTTTTGGGGCTCCGCCGCGCGAGGTGGCGAGGCCGCGGGCTGCTGCCCATTTTGTTAGGGACCGCTTGGGAACCGCCGGCATTCACCGCTCCGGAGGCCAATCGATCGTCATGCCCGAGACTTTGACCGAAAAGCGAAACGAGCGGGGACAACCCCGCTCTCCGGAATCGGATGTCCAGTGGAAGCAAGCCGTGTGCGGCATCTGCCCGGCGGGATGTTGGGTGGAGGTTGGCCTTCAGAACGACGAGATAGTCGATATCCGGCAGGATACGGGTCATCCGCTCGGGATGATCTGCCGACGCGGCCGGCACGCGCCCGAGATCGTCCACTCCAAGCACCGCCTCAAGCATCCGATGAAACGCGTTGGTCTCAAGGGATCGCACGATTTCGAGAAGATCTCATGGGACGAGGCCTACGAGCACATTGTCGAGCGGCTGGAAACCATCAAGAGTGAGTCGGGTCCCGAAGCCGTCGCTATCTACACCGGCCGCGGAGCCTTTGAGCTCTCGCTGTGTGACATGTTCCAGCCGGCGGGGGTCGAAGTTTCTTCGGCCTCGAATGTGCTGTTCCCGTTCGGCTCCCCGAACACGATGGGTGTGGGCGCGTTGTGCTACGTCTCATTCGCCATGATCGCGCCGCACGTGACCCTGGGCCGCATGCTCGTCAACATGTTCACGGATATCGAGAACGCGGAGCTTCTGGTGGTGTGGGGCGCCAATCCCGCGACCGACTCTCCGCCGCTCGACATGCATCGTCTCGAGGCGGCGGCGAAACGGGGTGCCGAGATCTTCGTCATCGATCCACGCCGAACCGAGACCGCAACGCGCACGAACGGGCAGTGGATCCCGCTTCGTCCGGGGACGGATGCTGCGCTGGCGCTGAGCATGCTCGAGGTCATGATCGATGAGGAGCTGTATGACGAGCCGTTCGCCGAACAATGGTGTCACGGCTTTGGTGAGCTGCAGAACTACGTACAGCACTTCCGGCCGGAAGTGGCCGAGGGCATTACGGGGGTGCCTGCCGATACGATCCGGACGCTGGCGCGTCGAATCTGCCGTGCCACGGGTGCGTGCCCCGTCATGTACACGGGACTCGAGTATTCTAACAGCGGAATCCAGTCCATCAGAGCGGTACTCACATTGTTTGCGCTTGCCGGCCAGCTCGATGTTCCCGGAGGCATCGGTCTCTCGATGCGGGGAACACACTTCCCCATCAACCGCTCCAGCCATCAGAGCAACCCCGATTTGAATCTCGCCGTCGCCCGTCAAAAGTTTCCCCTCTACAGCCACTACCGAGGGGAGTCACACGCCTCCGGGCTTGTGAACTCCGTGCTCGAGGGAGATCCGTACCGTATTCGTGGGCTCATAGTGCACGGAGCGTCGCTGCTCACGTCGTGGCCGCAGACGGCCGTGTGGCGGGACGTGCTGTCGAAACTCGACTTTCTCGTGTGCATCGATCGCCAGCTCACCGCCGATTCCGCCTATGCGGATATCGTATTGCCGGCCACTACGATGTTCGAGATCGATTCCTACATGGTGTACGGGCCGATATTCCGCCTGCGCGAGAAGCTGATCGAGCCGGTTGGCGAAGCCCGCAACGATTACCTGATCATGGCGGAGTTGGCGCGGCGTCTCGGGTACGGCGATCTGTACCCGCAGACCGAAGAGGCAATGATCCGCAACGCCCTGGACGGTTCGGGCTATTCGCTCGAGGACGTGAAGAAAGCCGGCGGATGGGTGAAGCTGCAAACACCGATGACGCAGTACAAGAAGTGGGAAAAGGGCGGGCTCCGGGAGGACGGGCAACCCGGCTTCGACACGCCGAGCGGGAAGTTCGAGATTTGGTCCTCGACGCTCGAGGATTACGGGTACGAGCCACTGCCCAAATACGTGGAGCCCACCGAAGGCCCGTTGGGGAGCCCACAGGTCGCCGAGGCCTTCCCGTTGGTGTTCAACTCAGGCGCTCGGCCACACACCGATTTTCGATCGCAGCACCACGGCATCGAGGGGCTGACAAAGGACAACCCGGAGCCCACCGTTGAGTTGAACACGCGCGATGCCGCCGAGCGCGGTATTACCGCGGGCGATCTCGTCGAGGTGCGCACACCGAGGGGAGCGGTCTCGTTTCGGGCGAGAGTGACTGACGACATCGTACAGGGCGCCGTGGAGTGCAACATGGGTGGCGGGACGCCGGTGGGGCCGAAAGCGTGGCGGGAATGGAACGTCAATGAGCTAACCGACCTCTCGAATCGCGACGAGATCTCGGGCTTCCCGGTGTACAAGGCGTTGCTGTGTGACGTCGTGCGCAAGGAGGCCGGCACGCCGCAGGCCCGACGCGCTTCAGCCAAGGCCGCCGAGGCGTGTGGTCCCGTACCGCTCCAGACGGCGAGCCCGGGCAAGAAACCGCGCCGCCGGATCTACCTCGACAACAACTCGACGACGCAAGTCGCTGACGAGGTACGGGAGGCAATGCAGCCCTTCCTCGATGCGACGCATGGGAACCCCTCGAGCATCCACTCGGTTGGGCGGGAAGCCCGGGAGGGAGTGGAGAAGGCGCGCCGGCAGGTCGCGGAGCTCATGAACTGCCGTCCCCGTCGAATCCTCTTTACCGGTGGTGGCTCCGAGTCGGACAACCTGGCAATCAAGGGGGTTGCCTTCGCGGGCCGCGAAAAGGGACGGCACATCGTGACGAGTGCCATAGAGCATCCCGCGGTGCTTCAAACCTGCAGGTTCCTCGAGCGGATGGGCTACGAGGTTACGTACCTCGACGTTGATCGGCAGGGGCTCATTAGTGCCGAGCAACTGGATGAGGCCATTCGAGACGACACGATCCTAGTATCGCTGATGATGGCAAATAACGAGGTCGGAACCATTCTTCCGATCAAGGAGCTCTGTACGACTGCACGCGCCAAACAGGTCCCTTTCCACACCGACGCGGTCCAGGCCGTCGGGAAAGTCCGGGTCGACGTGCAAGAGCTGGACGTGGATCTGCTGAGTCTGTCGGGCCACAAGTTCCACGCACCGAAGGGTATCGGCGCGCTGTATATGAGAAAGGGAGTCGAAATCGAGCCGCTGATACACGGCGGAAAGCAGGAAAGCGGCCTGCGAGCGGGCACGGAGAACGTTCCGGCCATCGTTGGGTTGGGGATGGCGGCGGAGTTGGCCGGCCGTTCTCTGCGAGAGTCCGAAGGAATGGGGAAACTGCGGGACAAGCTCGAAGCGGGCATCCGTGCGCTCATCCCTGCGGCTGAGTTAAACGGACACCCAGACGACCGGCTGCCCAACACGCTGAACATGACGCTTCCCGGATTGCGCGGGGAATCACTGGTCGTGGCCCTGGACCAGCACGGCATCTCGCTCTCCTCGGGATCGGCCTGCAAGTCCGGCTCACCGGATCCCACGCACGTTTTGATGGCGATGAGCAGGACGGCGGAGGAGGCGCATTGCGCCGTGCGTTTCTCGCTGTCGCACGGTACGACTGCGAGCGACATCGACGAAACGCTATCGATGGTCGGGCGCTTGCTCCAAGAGATGGAAACGACGGTTCGATTCCTACCGTGCAAGTAATCCGATCCGCGTTGTCGCAAGCGTCGAGTCGAGTGTTGCGCTGTTCCCACGCTTCGCGGTTCTGAAAGAGGTGCTGGGCGCCGGCCCACTGGAACGGTTCCTGCCAGGCTAGTCCGTCGGTCTTCTGCATATCCCTATGAGACGTACGGTTGTCACAGATCGGTCGATGCTTCGGGCTCTCGTGCCCTCTCTTTCGGGGAGCGCACGGTCCGGTGCGCCCGCGTTTCGGATAGCTGTCATCGCCGTGGTCGCGATCGGGCTCGCCGGATGCGGTGACGAGATGCCGACGGGCAACACGGCGATCACCCCACCGGCGCCCCCATTGCCGGTCGTTCAATCCATTTCCGTGGATACGGCAGGTGCTTTGGTGCGCAGCCTCGAGTTGACCCTCGACATTCCCGCCGCCGTCGAGGTGGAGTACTGGACCGATCAGTCTCCAAAGCTCCAGATCGCGAGTGTCCGGGATACCTCACATGAATTGACACTCGGGCAGCTCGTGCCGGATGCGACATATGAGTTGGTGGCGTGGGCCATCGGTTCGGACAGGAGCCGCGCGGAAATCGCTCGGGACAGTTTTGTTACCGACACCCTGCCCAGCGACCTCGCTCAGGTGACGTTCGTCTCGAGCGGCACCTCCACCGCCCCGCTGGTCATGCTCGAGGTGGGGGTCTTCCCAAACGGTTATCTCGGGTTTGTAGCAGTGAATTCCGTTGGCGCGGTCGTGTCGTATCACTCCACTAGCGGCTTCCCCTGGGGCTGGGACAGGAGGGCAAACGGGAACTTCCTCCTGCTCGATACGGACGGCGGTTTGAACGAAGTGAGCCCGAACGGGGACGTGATTGCCAGCCGGCCCCACCTGGGAGGCAAGGTCATCCATCACGACGTGCTCGTGACTCCCGGTAACACCGTTCTCTTCATGGTCCGCGACACGCGCGAAGTGGCGGACACGTTTTACACGGGGGAGACGATCTTCGAGTGGGTTCCGGAAACCGATGCGCTGGAGGAGCGCTGGACGGCGTTTGATTTCCTATCCCCGACGGTCGACGTTGGGCCTCGGACGCGAAACAGCGACTGGCTCCACTCCAACTCCCTGTCGTACAGCCCAAGCGGGGACATCCTCATGTCCCTGATGTTCCTCGACCAGATCATCTCGATCGCGCCCGACTTCCAGTCGCTCAACTGGAGACTGGGCGGGGTCGGGAACACTTTCACACTGGGAGAAGGCGCGGTTTTCTCGGGGCAGCACACGGCAAAGGAGTTGGATGGTGGTCGTGTCCTCATGTTTGACAATCGCCACGTTCCAGTCGACAGCATGTTGTACTCGCGAGCGCTCGAGCTGGAGCTCAATCTGACGGATAGTACCGCAACCAAGGTATGGGAGTTTCGGGCTCCCAACGACAACTATTCGAAGATCATCAGCTCCGCGCGACGGCTCGCTAATGGCAACACCATGGTCACGTTCGGAGCTGGCGATGGCCTCGTGGGGTCCGTGGGCCCAATCGAGGTCTACGAGGTGACACGTGGGGGCGACATCGTGTGGAATCTCGTGATCGAGGGAGCGGGATCGGTATACCGCGCGACACCGTTCGGGCACCTGTTTGGGGAAGTGCCCGTCCCCGACGACGAGTAAAGTCCTGCCGTTACAGTCTCATTTTAGTATCGAGACTATCTCCATGCCGCCCGGGAAGCTGACCGTCGATCGCAGCATGATACGAGAGTCCTTCCCAATCCAGTAAAGCGTCGCCGGGCCGTCGGCGACGGTCCCGCTCTGAACGACCCAGCAGTCGGTTTTCTCTCCTTCGCGATCGAGCGATTCGGATCCCGTGACGCTAAGGAGAACGAATCGCTCGCCACTCAGGTCGAAAATGGGAACGGCGACCTCGTATCCCTCCCGAAGCGGCAAGTGGGGCACGAGCAGCTCCAGTGCTGCCCCGTCGAATGGCTCATTGAACAGCTGGGCCGCAATCCGCTGGCGCGAGCTGCCCGGGACGATGAACTCTCCAACCGGGACTCTCACTTCCGGACGGCTGGAATCGTCAAACGTCCCGGCGACGAAGGACCCCGAATACGTCCACCGCGCGATTACCCGTGGGGTGCGATGTGAGAAGCTCAGGGGAGCCAGACTGCGGGACCGGATGATGAGTGTGTCCAGCGACTCGCCACCTGGAACCGGCGCTCGTGACACCACCAAATATGCTTCCTCACCGCCTACGTACGTGCGGGTGACCGCACGCGTGAAATCTCCCCAGTCGGTCCGCTTACCGTCACGGACCAGCGACCGCGTGAGTGTATCTACTCGTTCCAGAAGCCCAACGTGCACCAACCGTGAATCGCCGGCCCGGATGGTGTCCTGAGTTAGCGGCGATCCGCCAGCGATCACGACGCCGGCCATGAGCCACCCTAGAGCGAGCAGAGCAACCCCCTCATGTCGAAATGACCTCGCCCCGCCCGAAGGACGCCCACCGAATGGGCACTCCTCATTCAAGCTACTCGCCCCATCCGTCGATTCTACATGAGGGCCCCGGAGTGGGGTTAGGAGATCCAAGAGAAGCGTTCAGAGTCCTCGGCTCGCCAACGGTGACGCAGCGCACAGCCGGCCGGACGCCTGAGGGCGTTGTTGCTAGAAACCTCGAATCGAAAGGCGGGTTAATCCCGTGAATACGATCAGAGTTGCATGTGCCGGAGCCATTGTGCTTGCGTTGCTCGCCGTTCCGCGCGTAAACGCCAACGCACAGTGGGCACTCGGCGTGAGCGGAGGTTATGACGCCGACATGGAGGAGTTTCTCGTCGGCGCGAACGCGAGAATCCAGCTTCCGAAGGCCAGAATCAATGGGGTGCCTCTCGTGTTGAGTCCTGGATTCGAGTTCTATCCCTTCTTCGATCCGACTCCGGGTTCACCAGCGACCGGAGGTAGTGTCTTCATCGCGAGCTTCGATGGCCACTACACGATTCAAACGCAGGGTGCCGAGCCCTATTTCGGGGCCGGTCTCCACGTGCGGCGCGTGAGCGTAGAGCTCGGGTCTCCCTTCGGAACCGTTGGCGATACCGATACTGGCCTCAATCTCGTCGGCGGCGCGGTTTTTGGCCGGTCGGGATCCGTCAGGCCATTCGGGGAAGCAGGGCTGAGGCTCGGCGACGGGGCGACGTTCCTCATCAAAGGCGGGGTGTACTTCCGGATCGGACGGTAGCCCCGCCCCAATCCCTCTCGATGGCGGCCGATCACGGCGGCCGAGGGCCGGGGACTCTAGTTCCTCGGCCCTCCTATTTGGGCACGAGTGGCGAAGTAGCGGACCAATGAGGTTGGGAGCCCCCGCGGTCTCACGACTGCCCAATGACATAGAGAAAAACGAAATTGTAGATCCCGGTCAGCAGCGCGAGACACCAGACCAACACCACGTACGGGCCGGTCTTGGGATGTAGCGCGCGTAGCGGTGCCGCGCGGGATGTCAGTTGCCAGGCAATGCCAGCCAGCGTTGCGATTGCAAAGGCAAGGTGAATCTTGAAAATGGGAAGCGCCTGGAGCTCGGGTCGGCGCGGGCTGGGATCCATCAGAAAGCTGAACGATATGAAGGTACCGAGCTCAACGACTACCCACGCCACCATCAGCGAGGCATGCACCTTGACCTCACCACGCCGCACGCGCGTCGCAGCGTAAATGATCAGCGGCGGACCCAGTATGGCCCAGACGAGGGCGACGAGGGCCTGTGGTGGTGCGCTCACGGGGGCTGGGGTGGGGGGTTGATCAGTGCGGGTGGCATCTCACCTGCGTTCGAAAATCGTGCTCCGTCCCTGCCCATCGAACGTAAGGATGTTGTATGGGTCCTTTCTCGGTCCCTCCATACCGGGCGTTCCCATTGGCATGCCGGCAACGGCAAGACCCACAGCGTCCGGACGCTCCCTGAGAAAGCGCCGCAGCGCGTCGGCCGGTACGTGTCCCTCAACCACATAACCTTCGACGATGGCCGTGTGACATGCTGTGAGCGCGGACGGCACGCCGGCCCTCACCTTGATTTCCCGCAGATCCGACACGTCGTGAGTGGTGACCGTGAAGCCATTGTCCCGAAGGTGGTCGACCCACTTCGCGCAGCACCCGCACGAGGGGCTCTTGTACACCGCTATTTCGGGTCCCGCGTCATCGGTTCGGAGCGTGACAGCGCCGGCGACTCCTCCCACGATCAGTACGAGAGCTCCACCCGCTACATATCGTTTCCAAGCCGCCCCGGAACTCGCTGAACGATTCCCTGCGTCGCGCGCAGCCGAGCGAGTTCGTGGTGCCTTTGACATTTCTCGACCTCAGTGGGCGCTCGTATTCGGCCCGTTGTGAGCGAACTCCTTACACCGGGTTCAACTTCTCAGGACGGCGCAGAGAAGGGAAGAGGCGGCGCTGGACACGTGGTTGGCCGAGGGGCAACCTAGGAACCGCTCGAGGCTGGGGAGACCGTGACCTTTGGATAACCGAACGGCTGGCCGGATTCGGGTCACCTATGTCCTGAAATGCGCGGCTGGGGAAGATCCTCTTGCCAAGGCCAGGGACATCGCGTTCGAACAAACCGTCGAGCTCCCACCGGAGTGCGTCGAATCCGATATCGTCGACCGAGTCGTTGGCCGGGTGGAGGAGATCGAGCCGGTCGGCGGCCGTCGGTGGCGTGCCACGCTCACGTATTCAGCCGACGCCGTGGGACGGGACGTTCTCCAGCTATTCAACCTTTTGTTCGGGAACATCTCACTCAAGAATGGCGTCCTGGTTACGCGGCTCGAGCTCCCGCCATCCGTGCTGCGATACTTTCTTGGGCCCCGACACGGGGTCGAGGGCCTCCGCTCGCTTTGCGCGGTGTCGTCCCGTCGACCGCTTTCCTGTGTCGCGGTCAAGCCGCTGGGATCCTCGGCGGCAGAACTGGCCGACCGGTGCGGCGGGTTAGCTCTTGCCGGGATCGACATCGTCAAAGACGATCATGGAATCGCCGACCAACCGCCTGCCCCCTTTTGAGGAGCGTGTATCTCGCTGCCAGGAAGCGGTTTCGACCGCGAACGACCGTACGGGCGGCGCGACCCTGTATCTCCCCAACATCACGGGCGCTACCGAACTGCTCGAGCGGGCGGAGTTCGTTCGGTCGCTCGGGTGTAAAGGGGTCCTCGTCAGTCCGCTCTTGGTTGGCTTGGAAGCCGTTCGCCGGCTATCCGAACGATCCGGGTTGGCGATCATGGCCCACCCATCGGTTGCCGGTGCGTTCTTTCGCCCGGACCACGGAGTCGCTCCGGAAGTGCTCCTCGGACGGCTCTTTCGGATGGTCGGAAGCGACGCGGTGATTTTCCCGAATTCCCGCGGCAGATTCCCTTTCTCCCAGCGCACGTGTAGGGCGATCAGCCAGCGTCTCTTGGAGCCCCTCGGATCCATGCGTCCCGCCTTTCCCGTTCCGGGTGGAGGGATGGAGGTTGATTCTCTCCCACGCTGGATGAGGCTGTACGGTACTGACGCGATCTTCCTCATTGGGAGCAGTCTGTATTCAGCCCCCGATCTGGAGCGCGCGGCTCGTGGATTCGCGGGACAAATTCGGCGGTTCGACCACCAGTAGGAGCAGGGTCCGCGAAGAACCTCGGGTGGGGACTGCCTGTTACGAAGTACAGGAGGGGAATCGGATCGACACATCCCTGCTCGAGGAGCGAGGCGCAGTGGCACCTGCACGCCGGACCCGAATTGCCCAGCACTGGTTGCTCTTAGCGGCGACACTGATATTGCTCTGCGGCTCGGTGAACGCGCAAGAAAGGCGGGTGGGGTTGAGAGGCGTCGTAGTGGATTCGGTCAGCGGAGATCCAGTTGCCGGGGCAACTCTGTCGCTCAACGGTCGGCCGGCCTTGACCGAAACCCGGCGCGATGGATCGTTCGTTTTCACCGCTGTCTCCGCCCCCGGCGAGCGAATCAGCGTCAGGAAAATCGGTTACGAGCCCATGGAGGCCCCGGTGCAAGCGCCGTCGAGGGATGGTTGGATCGACGTCGGGACGATCCACATCTCGCCGATCTCCGCCGCGCTGCCGGCTGTGGTAATCAGAGGTGGAACGCGCGTGCGAGGCGAGATGGCGGGGTTCACCGGGCGTGCCGAAAGGGGTATTGGGACGTTCTTGTCGAGGGGCGACATCGAGAGGCATCGTTTTCGCCGGAGCTCCGAGATCCTCCGCACGATCCCAGGGCTGATCGTCGAATGCCGCACGGGGCAGTGTCTCGTGGGGTTCAGCCGAAACCGGCGGCCGGGCGTGCTGGACGGAACCCGCACCCGGTTCGAGACCGACGGGGGGCAGGGCTTGGGTGGGGATGCCCCGAACGAAGCGTTGTCCAGGGTGCCCAGCGGATCTGCCCCGGGGCGGATCTGCCCGGTTGCGTACTACGTGGACGGCATGCGATTCGAGGGAAACCTCGGAATTGACGAGTTTCCCCCGGAGGAGATCGAGGCGATCGAGCTGCACAAAGGGCCGGCGACCACGCCAATGAGATTTCGGTCACGCGGCTCCACGTGTGGCACAATTGTGATCTGGACACGCGCTCCGAACTGAAACCGGGCGGCGACAGCCCCCGGGGCCGGTGGGGTGGGCGGTCGAAATCGGGCTGGCGCTGCCAGGTACGCTGTAGTAGATGTTAGGACACGGGCGGAATCGGCTCGAAGCAGCCCGGCTGAATCAGGCCGACACCGTCCCGAAACGCGCGCAACACACGAGCCCCTGTGACGAGCGTTACAGCACCGGGTAAAGTTATATCACATCTTTGCCGACCTTTAGTGCGGCGCCTCTATGGATGGGCGCCGGTCGCGAGCACCCGGTCGTTCCGGTTCGCGAACCGGCTTCTACGGGCCGCGGGCCATGGATCCCGGTAGGAAGTTTCGAGCGTGCCGGTTCTGTGGGTTCTGGCAGGAGGTGGGAAAGAAGCCAGTGCGCTTCCGGCCCGTTGCCCACGACTGCGAGGAGTGGCCTCAGTGCGCAAAGGCGCCCTATATCTGGTGGGTCGAGCCGAACGAGAAGTGGTTCAACTGCGTGTACTGTGGGAAGCGGGCACCGGTTGAGGGGTCGAATCCTTTCGCGAAGGGTGTTTTGGTAAGGGCCCCGTCCGACGATCAGGATCATCCGTGGTGGCGTGTCCCGCAGAACCGACCTTACCAATTCTACTATCGATTCTGGGAAAACTGGCCGGCTACGAAAGGTCGGGCCTACCTCTAAAAGGCGCCGTCGCGGTTCGTCTGAGGTATTCGGCTCTCCCCCCTTCAAGCGGCACTCCGGTGCTCCCTCGCTGCTCAGTCATTCCACGCGCAATCACAGGATTTCGCGTAGCATCACGGTCATCGCTCCCGCAGTGGAGACCGTGAGGACCGACGCTCGTGTGTATCCCTTGTCGAGCAATGGGGCCACCTTTCCGGACACCGCGAACCCCAGGAGCATTCCGGGGAGGAGTATCAGCCCCCACTGAAGCTCCACGCGTCCGAACAGCCCGGCACTGCGGAGTGCGGTGAGAGACATCAGAACCCCCAGTGCGAAGTACAGGCCGAGAGTGCCGCGGAGCCTCGGGCCGGCAGAATACTGATAGACCAAGGCCATCGGTGGCCCACCGATGGACGATGCAGTGCCCATGAAACCCGATACGGCGCCCACGGTGAGCAACGACCAGGTTCTTTCCGGAAACCGGAGGCCCGAGGCGCTCATGGCAATCGCCACCAGTACCAGCGACGCGAAGGCAAGCGTCATCTGTTCGCGTGGGAGGGTCGCCAAGAGCCCAACGGCTAGCAGGACCCCGGGGATCCGGCCGGCCAGGGCCAGGGTCACTCCCGCCACGTGGACGGACGCCCGGTACTTGATCGAAACGAGAATCGAGAGGAAGAGCGCAACGAACAAGAGCGGTCCCGGGACCAAACGCGGCTCGATAAGCACGAGGAGCGGCGCTGCCAGCAGCCCAAGCCCAAATCCAACCGACCCCTGGAGAGTGGCTCCGGCTGTAACGACCGCCAGGGCCATCCAAGTCTGAGCGAGCGTCAATTCGAGGCTGTCTCCTTCTACTCGATAAACGGGAGGCCCGGCGATCCGAATGCTGAGGCACCCAAAACGCTGGTGGCGGCGGCGTAGTATAGCATCCCTGCGCGCCGATGTGTCACTTACCGATGGGCGTGGGCCGTTGCTCTTGTCGCCGCAAGTCGGCAGATTACGGTCTTCTCGAACGCAACCGCCCCCCAAAAGACAGTGCCGTGGAGGTTTCTTCATAAATGGGCGGTGGTCGGGCCCCTCGACCGGTGCAGGCGGCTCAACGGGCGGGGGCAACGAAGCCTCGTTTAGCCATACTTGACGGTCAACGCAACGCTACCCACCAAGAAAAGGATGAGTGCAATGAGCATGTTCGGAAGACTCGCGGTGAGTGTCACGACTCTGACGGTGTTCGGAGTGGTTGGGTGCGGAGGTGGCGACACCGGGGGTGGTGGAGGTGGGGCACCAGCCGGCGGAGCGCCTGCAGCCCAGCAAACCGGCGGTGGAGCGGGCCTCTCGGTTCCTGAGTGGATGACCGTCAACGAGGGTGGCAAGACCGTGACGCTCAGGATCGAGGCAGGTTCGACCGCGGACAACAACAGCTGGAACTTCAATGGTCGCTACAACGGCGACGCCACGGTCGTAGTACCTGAAGGGTTCGCCGTGACCATCGAGTTCAAGAACAACGATCCCGAGCTGGCGCACAGCATCGGTGTCGATAGCCGGACGGGCGGATTCCCTCCAATGTTCGACACCGCGGAGCCCTTGTTCCCAGGTGCGATTTCTTCGAACCCGATGTCGGCTACGGATGCGACTCGCCGCGGGGCCTCGGAGACGATCGAGTTCACCGCATCGACCGCGGGCGAATACTCGCTCGTGTGCTACGTTCCGGCCCACGCGCTCGCCGGTATGTGGATTGGATTCACGGTGTCGGCGGACGGCGAGGCGGGCGTTCGGATGTAAGGGCCTGAGGCGTTCCGGCGCGCCCGGCTCCGAATACCACGGATCGGCCGCCCGGTGTCTCGGACGGGGGAAGGACTTCATGGTTATCGAGCGGCGCTCTCCGATGGGGAGCGCTCGCGCCGGTCGCTCCGCGCAGGACAGCATTCCGGCCATTCTTCAAGAAGGAATAGTCTCATGCTAGAAAGACGGTTCGCGTCACTAATTCCCATCGTGGCGCTGGTTCTTGGCGTGCTCGTAACCACTCCGGCGCTGTCCCAGTTCCCACCCGGTAGGGAGGGCAGCTCCAACCTGACGATCGTGTCGCACCTGCCGCTCGACGGCGTGGCGTTCAGCACGTCGGACATCGAGGTTGAACAAGAGTTGTCGCGCCCATTCGTCTACGTGGACAAACGGCTCATTCCGTCGGGTTTCGATGTGATCAGTATCAAGGACCCCTCGAAACCCGAGATCATCTACTCGTGGCGGATCGAAGATCCAGAGCTGCATCAGGGATCCGGGTCTCTGGCGCCGACATACCTGAAGAGCAGCGGGCGATACTACTTGTTCAATGGCTACGAGTTCAGAAGAGGCGGACCGGACGCCGACCTGGCCGCGACGGTACATGATGTCACCAGCCTGCCCGATACCTCTGGCGTCAGGCTGATCGCTCGGATACGTCTTCCCGAAGCGCCGGGCGGGTTTCATGAGACGTTCTCATACAAGCACTCGAACGGGCAGGCGTTGGTCTTCGCGGCGCCACAAATCAGCTTCGCCTACATCTACGATATCGATCGAATCGCCGCTGGAGGCCCGGATCAGGGGCTCGTCGCAAAGATCGAGGTGCCAGAGTCCGACATGAATCGCGGCTGGCATGACTTCTATGTCGGCTACGATCCGGCCACTCGTCAGGACAGGATGTTCGGCGCGGGCGGCAAGGGGTATTACGTATTCGACGTCAGCAACCTCCAAGAGCCTAGGCTCCTCACTTCCGTGACTGGCGCCGCTGGCGTGCCTCGAGGGCACACCTTCACGCCGACGCCGGACGGGAGGTACGCGTTCTCCATCTCCGAGCCGACCTATCAGTATGCCCCGATGCGCGTGTTCGATCTGAAGCCGGGTCTGGACGGTGAAGTGAAAAACATCAGTCGCCCCGTGGGTGCGTGGTCCCCGGACTGGCGAGGAGCCGTTCACTACTTCGAGGTGCGCTGGCCCTACGTCTTCGTGGCTGGCCAGAGTGACGCGTTGCAAGTCATCAACGTCATGGATGCTACGAATCCCTACACGGTGGCCTACTACGACACGAAGCAAGGCCCCTACCTCCATGGTGTCGACTTCCGGACCGGGGGCAGGTCAACGAATAGCGTATACGACGGTCTGTGGGGCATCGACGTGCGTAACGCCGACGGGCTGATCGTGGTGAGTGATTTGAATACTGGGTTCTGGGCGTTTCGCATGGATGGATTCAGTGGGTGGGATGGACACGACTGGGGTATGCCAAACCAGTCGAGCGCACAGGATTGGGACAAGGGGCCGGACGGCGCCCCGAAAGTCAGTTGAAGATTGTGGGGTAGACGATAGGGCTAGGGTGTAGGGAATACCGTTGGCAGCTGATAACCGAGCTCCCTACTTCCTAATCCTACCCCGTATGCATGCAGTGTTTCCTTTCGTGAGTTTCCTAATCGCCGCCCCAGATATCACCCATCGTAAAGCCCTCTGGAAACGGGTCGGTTGGATCCAGAACGTAGTGGCTGAATCCGGTGATCCAGGCTTGTCCGCTGAGTGTGGGTACGACGGCGGGGTACCGCCCGATGGTTGTTTCCTCGACTAGCCTGCCGGTGAATACGGTGCCGAGAACACCTTCGTGGCGAAAGTCCTGGTCGAGCGGGAGCTGTCCCTTGGCGTGCATGACGGCCATCCTTGCGCACGTCCCCGTTCCGCAGGGTGATCGGTCGATAGCGCCGGTCCACGACCCCCGTCTACTCCAGTCCAAGGTACCGGTCGATACGATCACGGCGTTCTTCGAGGCGGCGTCGGGGCTGCTAGGCGGACCAGAGAGCATCGCGATGGTGACCCCAGCGATGTCCGGATTTTCCGGATGCACAACTGGCAGCTGTTCCCTCGCTGCGGCCTTGATCATCTCGCCCACACGGACGATATCGCTCCCCTCGTCGGGCGTGAGCTCCAGTCCGAGTCGCGCGGCGTCGGCGATGACGTAGAACATCCCGCCGTAGGCGACGTCGACTTTCATTGATCCCAGATCGGGGACGTCGATAGCGGCGTCGATGTACGCCGCGAACGCCGGCACGTTCTGGAACGTGACCTGTTTGACCTTCCCGTCGGCCACTTCGGCTCGTATTGGGATGAGCCCCGCAGGCGCCTCGAGCACCAGCTCGGTGAAGGGCTCCTGCACAGGTACCATGCCGGTTTCGATGAGCACTGTAACCACGCAGATGGTGTTCGTACCGGACATGGGCGGGTACTCGACCTGCTCCATGATGACGAAGCCCGCGTGTGCCTCCGGTTTCGTGGGTGGCAGGAGGAGATTGCAATTCGACGCGGGGTATCCCCTCGGCTCTCGAAGCATACGACGGCGTAGCTCGTCACCGTGCTGTTCGAGGTAAAGCTTCTTTTCGAACATGGTGTTACCCGGTACGTCCGGTACCCCGCTTACGATGACCCGTCCCGGCTCCCCGCAGGCGTGTGCGTCGACTGCGGTGATGAGGCTGGAGAGGCGCATCGGGTCTCCTGTTAACGGTTCCCGTTTCGCGGTCGCTACCAAGATAAGCGCGTGCACCGCTTGGGAGATCACGCGTTTGCCGCAGGCATCCCGGGGGGCTATTATCTCGGCGCTTTTTTCGACTGGACGTGATCGCGCGGCCGTAGCGCCGTATCATCCACTAGCCAATCGGGACATGTCGAACGGAGACACAATGCGGGCCGTGGTGATTCACCGGCACGGCGGCCCCGAAGTACTCACTCTGGAGCCGGCGTGGCCTCGGCCCGTCCCAGGCCCCGGGGACATTGTCGTGCAAGTGAAGGCCTGCGCGCTCAACTATCTCGACATCTTCGTCCGGAACGGGATGCCAGGGGAGCCGACACCGTTACCCACGATAACCGGAGGCGACATCGCGGGTGTTGTGCACAGCGCTGGAGATGGGGTCGAATGGCCGCCAGTCGGCGAGCGGGTGGTGCTCAATCCCAACTGGGGGTGTGGCCGCTGCGAATATTGCCGGGACGGTGACACGCAACTGTGTCTCAGACCGAGAATGTTGGGGGAGATAGATCCAGGCGGGCTGGCCGAGTACGTGAAATGCCCTGCACGCCAGGCCATCTCCGTCCCGGCTGATTTCCCATTGGAGAATGCGGCGTGCCTGCCGGTCGCCTACGGTACTGCGTGGCGGATGGTCACAGTCCACGCGGCAATCGTGCCCGACGACGTCGTGCTCGTGCTCGGCGCGGGCGGCGGTGTGGCGATGGCTGCCATTCAAATGGCAAAACTGATGGGTGCTCGGGTGATCGCGACCGCGTCTACCGACCGGAAGCTCGAGCGCGCGAAGCAGCTCGGGGCCGACGAAGTGATCAACTACTCTGCTGATACCGACTGGGATCTGACCGTTCGAAAACTCACCCGCAAGCGCGGGGCGGACGTGATTATCGACAGCGTCGGTGCTGCGACGTGGGAGCGGAGCATTCGCGCACTCGGAAAACGCGGGCGGCTCGTTACCTGCGGCGCGACCTCCGGTCCCATCGGCAGGACCGACATTCGCTACGTCTTCAGGAGGGAGCAGAGCATCATCGGTAGTGAAGGGTGGACACATTCGGAGCTCGTGCGCATGACGGGGCTGGCGTTTCAGGGGAAGCTCGAGTCCGTCATCGACCGGGTTCTATCCCTGGAAGAGACCGCGCAGGGCGAGTTGGCCCTCGAGCGGAGGGAGGTGTTCGGGAAAGTCATCGTCCGGCCGGAGCCGCCGGATGCTTCCTGAGAACCTGGGACATCTCTTCGCGACCGCGTTGAAACTCTCCCCCTCCCAACCTGCGGTCTTCCAGGGAGATACGGTTCTCACCTATCGAGAGCTGGACGAGCGCTGTAACCGCGTCGCAAACGCGCTATGCGGGCTGGGCGTGGAAACCGGAGGGCGCGTTGCCCTCATGTTCGGAAACGACTTCCGTTTTTTGGAGTGTTTCTTCGGCCCGATGCGGATGGGAGCGGTATCGGTTCCGCTCAACACGCGGCTCGGTGACGACGCACTGACGTTCATACTCGATGATGCCGAGGCGACGGTCGTCATTGCGGATGCGTCCATGGCCGCCCGAGCCGCTCGGGTGGCCGGCGGAAGGCCGGCCGTGCAGGTCGTGGTAGGCGGTCCGAACCTCCAGAACACGCTGTCATACGGTGAAATCCTCGAGGCGGCGTCACCCCTTCCAACGCCGCGCAAAACGGATGCGCGGGAAATCTGTATGCAGCCTTATACGTCGGGGTCAACCGGCAAGCCCAAAGGCGCGCTACTCGATCATGGCGGCCAGATCTGGAACGCCGACACGATGCGAAAGGCGATGATGCTCGATGAGACCGATCGGGCGCTCGTAGCGGTGCCGCTATTCCACAAGAACGCCATGGCGGGCGCGGTCAAGCCATTTCTCATCGCCGGAGCGTCGATCGTCATCCTCCCGGCATTCGACGCTGTGGAGGTGATTCGGGCAATCAGCCGATACAAGATCACGTATCTCACCGGCGTGCCGGCGATGTACAAAATGATACTGGCCGAGAGTGATGCGCTGCAGAAACACTCCGTCGAGTCGGTCAGATACGCCATGATCGGATCTGCTGAGGTACCCGATGAATTGGTCTCGGAATTCACGCGTGTGTTCGGCGCAGCGATGGCCGAGGGTTACGGTCTCACCGAGGGCGGTCCGGTGCCGCTGTTCAACACGCGATGGGGTTTGCAACGGCGTGGTAGCTGCGGAAGAGTGGTCCCCGGATCGGATGTCCGGATCGTAGCGGACGACGGCATCACGGACGTCGATCCTGGCGAGATCGGCGAGCTCGTCGTTCGCAATCCCGGAATGGCGCAAGGATACTGGAAGCGTCCGGCAGAGACGGGCCGCAAATTCCGCGATGGATGGCTGTTCACCGGCGACCTCTTCCGTCGCGACAGTGACGGCTATTTCTATTTCGTCGGACGAAAGGACGACGTGATCAATGTGTCGGGTGAGAAGGTCTATCCGAAGGAAGTGGAGGACATCCTGATGCGGCACGCGAACGTTCGGGACGCGTGTGTCGTTGCGGCTCCCCACCCCGTCAAGGGCGAAGTTCCGGTCGCGTTCGTACTCGAGAAAAAGCGGGGGAGGACGACCGAAACGGAGCTCCAAGACCACTTCCTGCTGCACGGTGCCCCGTATGCCTACCCTAGGAAGTTCTACCTTCGCGAGTCGTTGCCGCTTCTGGGTACCGGCAAGCACGATCGAAGCGCGATGAAGCAGCTAGCACGGGATGATGCGGCGAGCCTCGTTCGCGAGCGCGAGCCCCGCGGGACCGGTCGTCGCGCCTGATGGGAGGCCGTATTCCCCGCGAGGGCCTTCGCGCGCTGTTGGAGGCCGCTCCCTACCACGCGTTCCTGCGAGTGAAGCTGACGTCCGTCGAGAAGGGTCGCGTGAGCGTCACATTGCCGTTCCGCGAAGAGTTTCTTGGAGACCCGGAGGGGCCGTTCCTCCACGGCGGCATCATTGCGGCGCTGCTCGACATCGCCGCGTGTTTCGCCATCATATCCGAGCTGGAGCGCGACGTACCGACCGTGGATCTTCGCGTCGACTATCTACGCCCAGCCGGCAGCGTCGACATCACTGCAGAGGGAAGCGTCGTGAGAGTTGGGCGGTCACTCGGCGTGGCCGATGCAAAAGCCATCGACGCGAATGGCCGGCTCATTGCCGTCGGCCGTGGCCAGTTCAATACGGTGAAAGCATGACGGTCAGCGAGGTCCGATGGTGACAGACGAACGAGACATGACACCGGGTGGGGAACAAGCGAGCGCGCTCATACAGCGATATCCGCTCGCCGAGGCGATACCGCCCGAGAAGCTCGAAGCGGAGATCGCGCAGATCGACCGGCTAGAAGCGGCGCCGTTCGGCAGGAGGGTCTCTGGCTACCTCCGGCTGACCGGACCGGGCTTCATGGGAGCGGCGCTCACCTTGGGAGCGGGCACGCTCGCAGGGGCGATGCTGTCGGGCGCCCGGTTTGGATATCGGACGCTTTGGATGGTGTGGCTCTCGGTTGGGCTGGGGATGTTCATGCTGGCGGCCTCGGCCCGCTTTACGAGCAAGGGCGGGTTCCGCGTCATACCTACCCAGAACCGGCTTCACGGGCGCCTGGTCGGATCGGTGCTCACCGGTATCGTCGGATGCGCCTTCGTCGGAATCGTGTTCAGCTTCGGTCAGTACTCCCTCTCCACGCATCTCATCGAATCCCTGGCGGCGCTGAGCGGATTCGAGTTCCCCCGTACGATGAACTGGGTTCTCGTCTTCGCTCTCACGGCCTCCTTGACCCTGCTCTATGGCAGGAAGGACGGGCGTGGTATCGGTCGTGTCGAATCGTTCATGAAGGTTTGCGTCCTCATCAATGTTGCTTGGTTTCGGCGCGACGCTGCTCGTCGTCGGAGTGCAGTGGAACGAGTTGCTCCGGGGGATCTTCGTCCCATGGTTGCCTCGAGGGTTCGAAGGTATCACGCTGTTCGTGGCGTCCTCGACCGCGGCGATCGGAGTGATGGACTGGGTGTTTTTTCACTATGCCGGACTCGCGCGGGGCTGGGGACCGAAACACGAAGGGCTGGCGCGGTATGACATGTTCGTTGGTTTCTTTCTGCCCTTCGTTCTCATCAACTGCATGGTCATCGCCGTCTTCTCGGAGACTCTGTATGGTAAGGCTCATCCCGAGACGGCCGCCGATCTGGCGCGGTCGCTCCAGCCCCTCCTCGGCGCGTATTGGTCGCAGGTCTTGTTTTACCTCGGATTTCTTGCGGTTCCGGTCAGTACGATCGTAGGCATGAGCATCGTGACGGCGATTGCCATTCACGAAGCGTTCGGCTGGACTCCGGACACGACGTCGCTCAGGTGGAAGGTCACTGCCCTTCTACCACAGATTGGATTCCTCGGTGTTTGGCATCCACGGCCCGTCTGGTTGATAATCATCATCGGCGCGTTCCTGTCGCTGTCGCAGAACTTCGTTGGGTGGAGCTTTTATCTCCTCGCGAACAACAAGAAGCTGCTGGGTGAAGACCGCTGCAAGAGCCGGTTCTGGAACGGCGGTATGCTCCTCGACGTGACGCTCATCAACTGCGTCAGCATCATCTACGTTTTGAGCTTGTTGAACCTGTGGCCGGAGTAAACGACAGATGCACCTAAACCAACGAATCGGGCCGTTGACGCTGCGAACATGGGGCCTCGTCCTCAACCTAGTCGGTAACGTGCTGCTTCTGCACGGTGCGGTCACCTTTCTCACCGGCGGCGCCGGACCTCTCGAAATGGCGGTCGGCGGTGCCGTTACGGCGGCTTGTCTTTTCATTCTGTCGGCGCCCACGACTTGATGATGGAGGCTCGAACCATGAAGTCCGTACTAGCGCTGCTCTACATCGGATTGGGCGCTGTCGGTGCGCAGGCTCAGACGCCCATCGTCATTAGAAACGCCGTCATCATTGACGGCAGTGGCGGGTCGCCGATCGAGAATGGCTCTGTAGTCATCCGCGGCCGGACGATCGAGGCCGTCGGGGCGGCCGCGAACGTTGTGCCACCCCCTGGCGCCCGGGTCATCGACGCGAAGGGAAGCGCGGTCATGCCCGGCTTGGCGGACATGCACGTGCACTTGACCGGCGGGTGGGACGGGATCTCTGTGGACTTGCTCAGTTATCGGAGATACCTCAACGCGCTGCTGTTCGCTGGCGTGACGACTGTACTCGACGTCGGCAACGTGCAGCCCTACGTGCTTCAACTGCGGCAGGAGGTAGCAGCGGGCCGGCTCGCCGGGCCGCGAATCTACGCGGCGGGCGCACTGCTCGACGGAGCCGATCCGGCATGGCCCCCGATCTCTTACACGGTCTCGTCGGTGGAACAGGTCCCGGCGCTCGTGCGGCGGCAGAAACGAGACGGTGTCGACATCCTCAAGGCCTATCACGGGCTGTCGCTCCAGATGATCGGTGCTCTCGCGCGAGAGGCAAACAAGCACTCACTAGCCGTGATCATGGACAACAGGTCGGTATCGTGGGATCGTGTCGTCGATTCCGGCATCCGGGCGTTCGCTCACCTGCCGGCCGGCATCTCGAACGAGGCCGTGGCGTCGATGAAGGAAAACGGTGTTCACGTCATAACGACGCTCGCCGTCAGGGAGCGGCGGCGTCGGTTGGCGGATCTCACGTTCGTTGAGCATCCTGTCATTCGCGATGCGTGGCCCACGTTTTTCCTGGACGACCTCCGGGCCCGAGCCGCGCAGTCCGATGCACCGGACGCTGAGACGCTCGCCCGGATCGATCTCACAATGCTCGAGACCAAGCGGCTGTTCGATGCGGGAATAATGCTGGTGGGCGGAACCGACGCCCCCTATCCCGGAGTCTTTCAGGGAGAGAGCATCCACCACGAGATGGAACTGTTCGTGGAGGCGGGGCTCACACCGCTGCAGGCTATCTCAGCGGTCACCAAGAACGCCGCGATCCTGATGGGCGCGGGAGACGAGTGGGGGACGCTCGCTCCGGGGCGCGCGGCGGACATGATCGTGGTCGCGGGACGCCCCGATCGAAACGTCGGTGATTCACGAAACATCGAGATGGTCATTCAGCAGGGGAAGGTCCTGGATCGGAGTGACCTCGCGTACGATCCCGAGCGGGATACTGGATTCTTAGTCGGCGCGTCGGCCTCGTCGACGCAGTAGCGTCGGTTTCAGAGGTCGCCGCATGCCCGAGGGCCAGCATGTCGATTGACCTACGCCAAGGTCTGCGCTGAATCGTTGGAGGGTCGCTAGCCCACGATCGCCAGGCGTGTCCCAAGAATCTTCTCGGGATCGACCCATGCGATGCGGCGACCGAACCACGAAGTGGCGGGACCGAGTGGAAGCCGGATTGCCGTGGCCTGGAAATCGCGTGTCTTCAAGAGGACGGCGCAAGGGCCTTCTCCCAGGCGGTTGAGGCGGTCACTCAACCAGTCGCTTGGTGAGTCGGGAATCGCGAGCGCGACAGGAGTGTCCGGAAATCGGCTCACGGTGGCGCCGAGAGGTGCGTGGCGCTCGCTCATCAAGCCGTTCCAGCCGAAGAGCGCTTGGAAACGGGAAGCAACGGGCCCAAGAGCGTGGACGGCGATGACCACGCTGTCGACTCCCTCGAGTTCGCTTCCCGTCACGCTCGCCGATGGCTGGACTCGGTGACTCCGAGGCGTCCGGTCGTGGATCACGAAGGGCAGCGTCTGTCCGGGCTGGCCGTCGCCTAGAAACGCCATGTCCCATTCGACGAGCGTGCCGTCAGGCCGCTGCCGGTGGTAGTATGTGGGTCCCTCGACTGGGATGGAGACCGCATTGGCGCGTGCGACTTCGGCGGCCACGTCGGCGACCTCCGTCGCCCACCCTGCGGGCCCCGCGTCCTGTTCGATGTAACGCGACCAGAGTGGCGCGGGAATGCCGGGTCGCACGGTCGAGATTAGCTCGAGGTAGGAGCCG
Organism: Gemmatimonadales bacterium; assembly: GCA_965249575.1. GTDB lineage: Bacteria > Gemmatimonadota > Gemmatimonadetes > Gemmatimonadales > GWC2-71-9. Next base: position 1,995,125 of record OZ252244.1, read on the forward strand.
TCGTCAAACGCGAGAAGCGACATGTGCGTCGCTTCATTGGAGTGCACGCCACCGTACTCAGGCTCAAGCCCGATTCCGGCGAATGCTCGCTGCATCTCTGAGAGATCTCGCCCCGCGATTGCCACGTGGTCGATTCTCAGTTCGTCCCCCACTGTCTGCCTGACGGACGCGGATGCCATCGATCGCGCGGCGAGTCATGTGAGGGGCGGCCGGCATGCCACCCCTCAACCGTCGCGTGCGACCCGACCTTAAAAAGAAAAGCTCGTATCGATGAAGAACAACCGCCCCGGCTCTGGTATCGGCAGCCTAGAGAAGGGGTTTTTGGCGTTCAGGTGGTTTGAATAGTTCTTATCTCCGATGTTCAACACACCGCCTCGGATCTCGAGGCCGCGTACCGGCCTCAAGCCCCCACGGAAGTCGAAGGTCGCATACGAGTCGGTTTGGATTTCACCGCGCCTCGCCGCGACCTGGTTCTGTCTGGCGACGGGGTGGGCATATTCACTCGACGTAGTACCGTACCGCCTCCTCTTCGTATCGCAAATGCAAGTCCGCCGGCCGGGCTCTAAAACCGACCTGAATCTGGCCTGAAGGGCCGGCTCTAGCGATCTCCGCCGGCCAGCGGTTTGGCTGTTCCGGGGTGCCGCGGCCAATCACTCAAGTCCCCCACTCGACTCGCCGATACCGTTAAGAGTCGTCCGGTCGTGTGGCCCGGGCTATCTTCGCCTTTTGTTCGGGTCGCGGCTCCGGGCACGCGGATCATATCCCGCCCGGTCCACTCCTTCTTCTGGTCCGAGGCGTGGTGATGGCTATTGTCCTAGTACCGTCGATCGAGCGTCCCTCCCACAACTTCATCGAGCGCGAGGTAGAACTCGCCGGCTTCGGCCGAAACGCTCGGGATGCGGAGGGGTCCTCATGAGAGCGAGCGGCAGCGAGCGGCGAACGGTCTCGAAGGCTGAACGGGGCGTGCTTCACGCCTCTCCCTCGCGAGCATCGAGCGAGCCGGTCGTTCTGGTCGTAGATGACGATGACGCCGTTCGGTCGACGCTCCAGAAGCTCCTCAGAAGGGAAGGGTATCAGGTGCTCACGTCGTGCGACGGGAGCAGCGCCCTCCAGGCATTCCGGCGGCACCGGCCCGATCTGGTGCTGCTCGACGTAATCATCCCGGAGCTCGGCGGCTTCGAGGTTTGTCGGATCTTAAAGGAGAATCCAGAGACGTGTCTCACGCCCGTGGTTCTGCTAACGGGACTGGGTGACGTATCCGACAGGGTACTTGGAATCGAGGCGGGCGCCGACGACTTTCTGTCGAAGCCTTTCGAGCCGGTCGAGCTCCTGGCCAGAGCGCGATCGTTGGTGCGGCTCAAGGGGTACACTGACGAGCTCGAACACGCCGAGTCTGTGCTGTTCGCGCTTGCACGAAGCATCGAGGCTCGCGATCCGTACACCGAGGGCCACTGCGAGCGTCTCTCGAGATATGGAAGCGACCTTGGGAAGCGCCTGGGGATGCCGCTCGAAGACCTAACGGCGCTCCGCCGCGCTGGAGTCCTCCACGACATCGGAAAAGTCACCGTGCCCGATGCCATTCTTCTAAAGGACGGTCCGCTGAACCCCGAAGAACAGGGAGTCATGCGCGAACACCCGGTTACCGGAGAGAGAATCTGCGCTTCATTGAGATCCTTCAGTCCTGTGCTACCGATCATTCGCTATCACCACGAAAAACTCGATGGCTCAGGGTATCCGGACGAGCTGAGGGGCGACCAGATACCGCTCACCGCCCGGCTACTCCAGATCGTCGACGTGTATGACGCATTGACGACGTCCCGGCCGTATCGGCGGGCGCTTCCGCCAAGTGAAGCGTTCGACATCATGGACTCCGAGGTGAGGCGTGGGTGGTGGGATCCCGAGGTGTTCGCGGAGTTCAGCTCCATGGTGCGGCAACAGTCTGCCGATGATGCAAGTTGCGCAGTATGCGCGGGGCTCGAGGACGGGTGATCTGGTGAGCGCCGGACGCCTCGACAGTGGCCATGCACCTCAAGTTGGCGGCGGCTCCTGCCGATACTCTCCGTGTGGAGGTCTGAACTCTCGGATCGCCCCGACGCGTGTTAGTTGAGGAGCCCATGAGAATCATGATAGCGGACGATGACGCCACCACCCGGGCTAGCTTGCGGATCATGCTCGGGGATCTTGGCCATGAAGTGCTTCAGGCGTCCGATGGAGCCGAAGCCTGGCAGTTCCTCCAACGCGACTGGGTGCCCGTCGTGATTACCGACTGGTTAATGCCCGAGCCGGATGGTCTTGAGCTATGCCGTATGATCAGGGAGGAAAACCGGCCGCGCTACACGTATGTAATCCCACGGCGTTTGCCCCGCGTGTTACCAGAGCAAGATAGCTCCACAGCTCGCGCGTTGCGTGCATCAGTAGCGCACTCATAGTCCTTCCAGCGGCTGCCGATAATCCCAGAGCGCATTGTCGCCTGCCGTCGCGCTTCTGGAGGATCGAGTTTGGTTGCAATCATCGGGATTCTGGTCGTCATTGGGTCCGTCCTGGGTGGCTTCATGATGGCCAACGGACCGATCCACGCCCTCGTGGTGCCCAGCGAATACGTGATCATTGGTGGCACGTCAGTGGGGACCATGCTCATTTCGACGCCCCGAACAGTCCTCGCCTCGATCGCTGGAAAGCTGAAGGGAGTGTTGGCCGCTAACCCCTTCAACCAGGGGTACTATCTCACGGCACTCAATCTGCAATACGAGCTGTTCCAGCTGGCCCGCAAGGACGGGCTCGTGGCGCTCGAGGCCCACATTGAGCGGCCGGAGGAGAGCAAGGTCTTCCAGAAGTACCCCGAGGTCTTGGCCCGGCATCACGCAGTCTCGTTCCTCTGCGATTCCCTCCGCCTGGTACTGGTCGGGAGCGTTCCACCTCACGATCTCGAGCAACTCATGGAGTCAGAGATCGAGGTGCACCACGAGGAAGAGGAAAAGTCCGTCACGGCCCTGACGAAGGTCGCTGACGCGCTGCCCGCCATCGGGATCGTGGCGGCGGTTCTTGGCATCGTGGTAACCATGCAATCCATCGCCGGTCCCATCGAGGAGATCGGCCACCACGTCGCCGCGGCGTTAGTCGGTACGTTTTTGGGAGTGCTCCTGTCATACGGATTCGTTCACCCGATCGCCTCCAACATCGAAGCACTCAACCAGGCCGAGGGCCGCTTTCTGAGTGTCATCAAGGCCGGAGTCGTCGCCTTTGCCAAGGGATTGGCGCCGATCATCTGCGTGGAGTTCGCTCGCCGCGCCATCTTCGCCGGCGACCGCCCAACCTTCCAAGTGATGGAAGACTCCTGCAAGGGCCTGAAGGGCAAAGTAGCGTGAAAACCGACCGCGAACAGCCGATTGTCATCATTCGCAAGAAACGCAAGCACAGCGCCCACCACGGCGGTGCGTGGAAGGTGGCGTTCGCGGATTTCATGACGTCGATGATGGCTCTGTTCCTCGTGATGTGGCTGGTTACGCAGAGCTCGGACATCAAGTCGGCCGTCGCCGGATACTTTCAGGATCCTTTGGGACGGGCGTCGGAGTTCGGGAGCTCCATCATTCCTGGAGAGGGGGCCCAGGCCGCAAACGTGCGGCCGCTTTCCCAGCAACAGCTGCTCGACATGACCCGCGATCGCCTCAGGCAGATGGGCGAGCAGATCCGCAGAACGCTTGCTAGCGCCGAGGAGGGGTCGCACCTGAGCGACCAGATAGAGGTCTCAGTTACCGAAGAGGGACTTCGCATAGAGCTATTGGAAGACTCTGCGAGCACGTTCTTCCAGACCGGAGTCGCGACTCCCAGCGGCCATGGGGCTGGGCTTCTACACCTCTTGGGCACCGAGCTCAGTGCGCTCACCTACCCCGTGGTCGTCGAAGGCTACACGGATGCTACGCCCTTCTCACGAGCCGATGGCTACACCAACTGGGAGCTCAGCGTCGACCGGGCAAACGCGGCGCGGCAACTTCTGCGTTTGGGAGGGTTGCTTCCTCACCAGATCGTACAGGTTCGTGGTTTCGCGGACAACGACTTGAAGGAGCCAGAGCATCCGTTTTCGCCACGCAATCGTCGGGTCACGATCACGATGCTGGCAGAGCCGGCGGAGCAGCTGCAGACTAGTGAAGCATCTAGCACGAATGATGGAACGGTGAGCGTCACGAACGGTCGAAGCTCCGGGGCGGCCCCGTAAATGCCCACCTCACCGGCCAAGCTCCTCCTGGAGAGCGCACCCAGCTCGACCAAGCCCCTCGACGTGGTGCAGAGTCTCGAGGAGCGCGCGAACACGCTCTACGATCCGCTCGTAGTAACGCAGCTCGAGGCGATCGTGAAGGAGAACCAGAGCCGCGATTGGCGGGAGACACGGCGCCGGGTGCCCGTGAGCGATATCAAAGAAGGTATGGTGCTGGCCGAAGACCTCATCACGAGCTCCGCAGTCAAACTGTTCTCCCGGGGCGGCGTGGTCACGTCTGGCATACGGGACATCATTTTGCGCCGACACGTCATCGACCCGATCATCCACGGAGTGTGGGTGCAACAGTAATGCACGCCCGGTCCGCCACCCCCAGCGCACTAGAACGGCGCGGGGCGGAAACGATTACCGGGTTCCTTGCGGCGCTGTTCGGTGCACGTCTCTAAGACGTTATTTTACAATCACTTAGGTTCTGTCCTCCCGGCCGAGTCCTGGTACGGGTAATGCAGGTGTATGCGCCACTTCCGGACGACGGGCTGTCCGCTATGGCAGCGAGTAGTGCCACCCTCGGGAGTCGGCAGTGGAGGTTCGGGGACGCGTGAAGAGAGTACTCGTAGTCGACGACTCCCCCAGAATCCGACGGGCGCTGAGGGAGGTGCTGGAATCGCTCGGCTACGGAGTCGATGAAGCCTCCGATGGTCAGCAGGCGCTTACTCACTGTATGGAATGGAGCGCCGACGCCATCCTTTTGGACATAGACCTCCCGGTGATGGATGGCCTTTCCTTCCTTCGGACGCTCCGAGCGTCCCGCGGCCCCCGCCAACCTCCTGTCATCGTGTGCAAGGGGGAGAACACGATGGCGCGTGTCGAGGAGGCGCTCACCGTAGGGGCCGACGGTTTCATCGCCCATCCGCTCGACGCCAAAGCCCTATCGGCAACCCTCGGCAGGGTGGGCCTTGCTTAAAGCACAAGCGAGTGACTTGGCGACCAAGACCGCGCAACGCCGATTGTTTGCGTTTTGGGCCCGTAGCCTTTAGAATCTGGCCCCGCAACTTACCGAACTGGGGTGGGTTGCTCCGGACGCCCTAATCCTGGGGAGTTGGCGTGGTGGAATCCATGCGCTCGGCCGTTACCGCATCTCCAGCACCACGCTGGCGCGCCGGGGAACGCCGGTTTGATCTTTCCGACCGGCGCCATCGCCGACTCGTGCTCCAGGCGGCCCGAGAGCAGACCGTGGCCTCGGTGTCGCGCGGGCTCGCGCACCAGCTCAGGAACCCCTTGCAGGCCATCGTCCTGGCTTCGCGCGCGATCGTCAAAGGCGGAAACGGCGACACCGCTCCCAAGATGGCCGACGTGGTGGAGCGCGAAACGGAGCGGCTGAGCCGTCTCCTGCATCAGTTCAACCAGCTACTCGCGCCGCCGCCGGTTTCCCACGGGCCGATTCACATGTCTCAGGTTTTCGATGAGGCCCACGCTCTCGCGATGCACTGCAGCTTTGGGGGCGGGACGGCGGTGGAATACGACGTGGCCCCCGACCTTGTGCCGGTCAGCGCCAACCCAATCGATCTTCGTCTCGCACTGCTCGGCGTTGTCGTGAATGCAAAGGAGGCGTTGGGGGGGGGGGAAGGAACGGTTCGCTTGAGCGCCTCGCCGGGCGAGGGCGGCGCGCTGATCGCGGTGGAGGATGACGGGCCGGGCATCCCTACCGAAGACCTCGAGCGAGTGTTCGAGCCCTTCTTTACGACCAAGGAAACCGCGGGCGTTCTCGGTCTCGGTCTTACGGCTGCGCGATTGATGGTGGAAGACACGGGAGGCCGCGTTTGGGCGGAGCAGGTGGGGGGCGGGGGTGGTGGCGCCCGTGTCGCCATGTCGATACCCTGGTACCGGTCCCGCCCCATCGCTTAGCCCTCGCGGGCCGGGTGGTTGGTTTTCGAAGCGTCAGCCCGACGCGCCCTTCACCGGTAGATAGTCCTTATCTCGCGCCGTCTGCGCCGCCGGAGGCGGAGTGGAACATTGCTGCGGGGCTGGTTCGAGCTCTTCCCGCTGAATCCGCGTGCTTGCGGGCGCCTCGATTCCGAGCCTCACCCCGCGCCTGTCGGCGTGAAGCACCACGATCCGTATCCCACCGTCAATGCTGATGGCCTGTCCGCGCCGGCGACTCAAAACGAGCATCTCACACCATCCGCAGGAGGTCTTGCACCATCGCGTCCGCCACGGTGACGAGCCGAGCTGCCGCAGAGTACGCCTGCTGATGGCTGATTATTCCAACCAGTTCTTCATCCATCGAGACACCGCTCACGCTAGCGCGACTGCTCTGTGCCTGGCTGGCTAGTACCTCGTGGGAGGCGGCCATCTGGGTGGCGTTGGCGGCGGCCATGCCCACAGCAGTCAGAAGGTCGACGTAATACGTACCGGGGGTCCGGTTCCCGAGAGCTGATTGCGGCGTGTGTTGCAGGTCCGAGATCGCCTGGGCAAGAGCACCATCACCCGGTGCGCCGCTGGTTCCCGCAGCGATGTTGTCAGCCGACACCTCGACTCCCGGAGTCAGCGCGATCGAGCCCGCGCTCACGCCGAACGGGTCGAAGAAGTCCAAGTTCGGCTGGCCGGCTACAGTGAGACCGGTTCGGTGCAGCGCGTTCACCTCTGTGACCACGGATCGCGTCAGGTCATCGAGCTGGGCGAGCAGGTTGGGAATCGTGTTGTTCACGAGTTCCATCAGCCCCTGCATTCGGCCATTTCGGGGGTCGACCGAACGACCAGACGCCGCGTCGACCAACGCATAGCCCCCGCCTGGGTTCGCCTGCAGTGCCAGCTGGACGGCCATTCCCCCGTCGACCAGTTGGGCGTCACCCGCGAGCAGCGCGACGGTTCCGCTCTTACGCTCCAACACCGTTACTGGGAGCATGCTGGCCAGTCGGTCTATCACGCGGTCGCGTTCGTCTAGCAGACTCGGCGATTCGAGTCCCCCTCCCATGGATGCGACCTGGGTATTGAGCTGAGCTAGCCGCGTGAGATCCCGGTTGATCTCGTCCAGGGTCCGACGGAGATCGGTCTGGCTGAATTTCGACGTCTCGGCGAGGCGATCGTGGGCCCCATGGATCTGGGCGACTACCTGCTGGCCCCGAGTCTGAACGGCAAGGCGAGAGACCCTGTCGTTGGGACTGACGGCAAGTCCGCTCCAGGCCGACCAGAATGCATCTAGCGTCGACGCCAGCCCGCCGGACAGATCGCCGAGCACCGCGTCGACATGACGCAGGGTGTCCCGCAGTACGGTCTGTTGTCCAAGTGCGGCTGCCTCTCGGCGATAGGCAGCGTCAAGCAGCGTGCTACGGACCCGCTCGATTCCATCGAATTCGACTCCGAGCCCGATCTGGCCGAGGCCGGAGGGGAGCCCCACGCTGCTCGCCGATAGCCGGACGCGCTGGCGGGTGTAACCTTCAGTCGACGCGTTTGCGATGTTGTGACCTGCCACGTCCAGGCGGCGCTGGCTTGCGGCCAGAGCCGATCGAGCGATGTTGAGAAGGCCGGAGAGGGACATGGCTATGCGGTCCTGTTGAGGAGCAAGCCGCCCCCCTGGTGAGGCGGGTCGGGTTCATCGCCTCTGGGGTAGCCTGCCTCTGGCGCGGCGGCCCATGAAAAGAGCCGTTGCAGGTAGTCGTGGCCCGCATCGATTGCGCCCCGCAGAACCCGCTGACTCACGGCGATCTCCTCAGCCGCCCTGGCCGCCGCCGTTCGCAGGGCATCGCGAGCAGTAACGACGTTCTCAGGCATGTCGTCGTCCAGATACTGCTCGAGTTCGCCAAGCCCGACGCTTCCCCCGGTTATCGTTGCCGTAAGCGACATGCGCCTCCTCCGGGCCTCCTCGAGCGTCAGGGTAATGCGGCTCATGGCCAAGACACTGTCCTCCACCGCCTGGTAGTCGTTCGCCGCGACCATGTCGCGCTGCCTCTTGAGTGTCGCCCCCAACTCTTTGACAACCCGGGCTTCATCCTGCAACGCGACAGCGAGGTCTTCTACGTGATTGCCGCTCGGCCCGGGAGTACCTCCTTGACGCCGATCCGATCCGTGCCTCGTGATTCCCATCGACCCCTACTTGCTCTCCATTGGGCTGATGAGGTGGCGGCTGAGCTGTCGGTAGAGTGCCTCGCCCAACCCCCGGTCCATTCGCATCGCCGCAGCCTCTGCCAGGTGCTCGTCGAATATCGCCGTGAACGTTTCGATCGCGGCTCCGCCGCCCAGCAACCCGCCGTCCGGAACGGTCTCGCGCATGGCCCGCATGACGTAGCTCATGAACACGCCCTCGAGCTGTTTGCTGGCGAGGCGGAGGCGCTCCGCCTCCGAAGCCAACCCATCGGCTGCGACGGGCGCCACCGGGTTGATGCTGCTCATCGGACCAGCACCGTCGCTTGCAGCGCGCCGACGTCGCGCAGGGCTTCGAAGATGGTAGCGATCTCCGGCGGTCTCGCTCCAGCTGAATGGAGTGCGGCCGGAACCTCCTGAACCGAAGCGCCTACTGTGCCGTAGACTACGCCCGCCGGGGGTACCAAGTCTTGAGGTCCACCGATCGTCAGGGTGAAGCCGCCGTGCGAAACCGATGCTGGTCCGACCGTCAAATCGCCGCCGGCGACCAACGTCCCGTCTTGAACATCAACTACCAGCTGATTCCGCGCTGGGAGAACGACGGTGAGCGTTTCCACTGCCGCGACGAACGCCAAGGGATCGTCGCCGTTCTGATCACCCGGGTTGAGAGCCACCGAACCGGGGTCTTCAACGGATGCGGTGCCGTCGCCGAACGCTGCAGTGATTGCCTGCGCGATCCGCGTAGCGACTTCCAGACGAGGCCTTCGGAGAAAGAGGCGTGGAACGCCGGTGGTGGCCAGCACCGGAGAGTCGACCTCGAGCACACCGCCGTCGGGGATCCGGCCCGCAGCCGTGCGGCGGGAGTATCCTCGGTTCGACTGCTCGTCGATGATTACCCGTCCCTGGCCCGTGGCCATCGATGGTTGTCCGACGTCAGTTATGAGCGGTGTCATCCAGAGAACGCCTCCCCGTAGGGACGTGGCGTCGCCGAGTGAGGCAACCTGCAGATCGAATCTTCCTCCGGCCCGCAGGTACGGAGACACCTCCGCCGTGACCAGTACCGCGGCGACGTTGCGGAGTCGCAGGCGTTCGGGTGGTACCGCGACATCGAACCGGCGAAGCAGGTTCGCCACCGAGGTCACCGTGTGAACGGCGCCGACCGACGATCCAAAGCTTCGGTCACCGGTCCCACCGAGACCGACGACCAACCCGTAGCCGACCACTCGGCGCGGGACGTCCCGCTCCAGGGTCACCAGGGCACCAATCGGTGTCTGCTGCGCCCCTAGTGGAATGGCAATGGTTGCCAGCAAGGCGACGAGCGCGCATCGCGTCATGATCACGGCTAAAAGATCCCCAGAATCTTGCCAATGATTCCCTTCTTTGGCCCGATACCCTTGCCCTTGTAGGAGATGTTCGCGTTCGCGAGTCGGGACGAAAGCACCATGTTGTGCTGGTTCACGTCTTCCGCCCGCACGAGGCCGGTTAGCTCCAGCTCCTGCTGGCGTCCGTCGACCTTCACCATTCGGGTTCCTTCGACTCGCAGTGAACCGTCGGACTCGATGGCGGCGACCCGCACGCTCATCGTCGCGAAGAGTGATCCCCGGCGATCGCTTCGCCCGTCCTCCCGCGACGACGCGTCCATTCCGGTCGATAGACCCAACGGCAGCGCGGATGGAAGCGCGATCGTGCCGGCCGACAAGTCGGCGGCTCCGGTTTGGCCGCGCGACGAACTCGCGACACGGTCGGTCCGTTCGCTCGCTACTGCCTGCTCGTCGATCAGCACGGTGAGGATGTCGCCAACCGTGAAGTTGCGGCGGTCGGAAGTCCATGACGCGCGCGCGGCCCGCGCGGACGGATCCGTCGTTCAGGGCCATGCCTCGAGCGTGACCTTGGCGGCGGTCGATTCTTACGGTTACCGGGTCGCCGGGAGCGGCTTCGTTGAGTGCTACTCCGCGCATTTCGACGCGTACGTTTCCGCGCCGAACCACGAGGCGCACCCGTGTACCAGCGGCGACCACGGGGGCCGGCGTGACGACACCGACCCGCAGTGCCTCGCCGGCGCGAACGGGTCGCCGAAGCACCCAGCCCAACTGTAGCCGCTGGCCGGGTTGCCCCAGTTCCGGTCTCCAACGAACACGTGGCTCATAGCGAAAGTCGCCACTGGCCAGCGTTTCCCCCGCCAACAACGGCCGGGTCGCCACGGGGACATCAATGTGGATACCTGCCCGCAAACGGGCGGCTACGGGCGCCGCGGCACGCGGTTCGAACACCACGGAAAACCACCCGTCCCCGCCGCCGTGAATGCGGAAGGACGTGGAGTCGTGCAGCGCGTCGGGGCGGCGGATCTGCCCCCATGAGAGTACGACGCTATCTCGGTGAACGCCGAGCCTTGGCGCGACCGCGGCCGCAACCGAGGCTTGTAGTGCCTCCGGTACGCCGTCCTGGGCGAAGGCCGGCATGGCAAGCAACATCAGGGGGAGCGCCAGCCTAGCGCATGAGGCCATTGACTGCCTCGATCATTTCTTCTGCGGTTCGGATCGCGCGAGCGTTGATCTCATACGCGCGCTGAGCCGCGATCATGTCCACCATCTCCTGCACGATCTCAACATTGCTTCCCTCGAGCGCACCACCCATGAGACGTCCGAACCCGTCTTCTTGCGGTACGCCCGGTATGGGTTCGCCTGACGCGGCGGTCTCGCCGAAGAGGTTCTCCCCCAGGCTCTCGAGGCCCGACGGATTGACGAACCGCGCGAGCTCGATGCGCCCGAGTTCGATCGGAGTGCTCCCGTTCGCTACCTGGGCTGTAAGGACGCCGCTCGGTGCGGTAGCAACTGACGTTGCGTCTGGTGGAACGTTGATCGGCGGCTGAAGGAGATGGCCGCCGTTCGTGACCAGGGCTCCCGTATCCGAGATCGTGAACGTACCGTCCCGAGTGTAGCCTAGCGTGCCGTCGGGGCGAAGCACCTGGAAGAACCCTTCGCCCTCGATCGCGAGATCGAGCGGCTGTCCCGTCATCTCGACGTGCCCCTGCGTATGGATGCGCTGAATTGCCGCGAGGCGCACGCCGTGCCCGAGCTGTATGGGAGCCAGGGTGCCCGCTTGGGCGTAGTTGACGACGCGAGCCCCCTGCAACGTCTCGTAGAAGACATCTTCGAAGGTGACCCTGCCGCGCTTGAAGCCACTCGTGTTGACGTTCGCCAAGTTGTGGGCGATGACGTCAACCCGAAGTTGCTGCGCCCGCATTCCGCTGGCGGATGTCCGAAGTGCTGGGTTCATCAAAAACTCCCCTCGTGCGGTGCTGCGTGTCAGACCCTGCCGGTATCGTTGACCAGCGTTGCGGTCGCGGCGTCTTGCGCTCGCAGTGCCTCGAGATTGGCGCCGTATGCGCGTTGCATCGTGATGAGTTCAACCATCCCACGAATCGGATCGACGTTCGCGTCTTCGAGCGTGGCCTGGCGGAGCTTCGTCAGACCGATGTCGACCGGTTTCACGGGTCCGGGAGCGAAAAACTGGCCCGCGCCTTCCTTCTGCAGGGTTGCGGGTTCTTCCGGGTTGACTATTCGTAACCGATCGATCAACACGTCGTTCACGAGCACAGAACCGTCGACCTGGAGACGTGTTTGCCCCGGTGGCAGCGCGACGGGCGCTGCGATGCTCACGGCAGTGCTGAAGACGACACTGACCTGCGGAATCAGTGCTGTCATGCCCGCGAGGAGATCTGCCTGGCCTCCCGGGGGGATACCGTCGAAGCTGCGAGCCAAGCCGCGAATGGCCACGAGGTGCCCGCCCATTGCGAGATAGAGCGCCAGCTCCATGAGGTTGCCCAAGCGCCCCACCTCGCCCTCGGTGGTCTCGAGCGTCGGATCGACGGCCGACGCGATGTGCAGTCCCATCTGCACGCCGATTACCTCACCTGCCAGGGAGACGGCGTGCATGAAGAGCGCCGCCGCCAAGCCGATGGCGACCCCAACTAGTAACTCCGTGGCGATGACGAATGGCAGTTCGAGGCTGACGGCGGATGGCTCGATGTGCGGAACGGTCGGCACCACGGAAAGGGTCAGCCCAACCGCAAACGCCGCCCGGACGCGCCCCGGAATCGTGGCCATCGAGAACACTGGTCCCGCGAGAACCATCCCGGCCACGCGGGACGACACGATCGCGAAGGTCGGCCAGCCACTTGGGGCTATGGCGTCGAGGATCGGAGCCTGGATCACGAAACGAGCGTAGGCACGCTGCGAAGCGTCTCGATTAGGTAGCGAACCAGCTGTCGCAGCATCCACGGCATGGTCAGGACCAACACGGCGGCTAGCGCGGCGACCTTGGGGACGAACGTGAGGGTCTGTTCCTGAATCTGCGTGACGGCTTGGACGACGCTAACCGCGACGCCGACGATCAGCGTCGTCAGGAGAAGCGGTCCCGCGACGAGGAGCGCCACCATAACGGCGCGTCGGACGAGCTCGACGACCAAGACGGAGGACATGCGGCGCTAGCCCCGGAAGCTCGCGGCGAGGTTTTGAATGACCAGAGTCCACCCATCGGCGAGCACAAAGAGCAACAGCTTGAACGGGATCGATATCATGACCGGACGCAACATGAACATGCCCATGCTGACCAACACCGATGCGACGATTAGGTCGATCACGATGAACGGCAGAAAGATCACGAACCCGATCTGGAACGCCGCCTGGAGCTCGCTGGTGATGAAGGCGCTGGCGACGACGGTTGTCGGAATGTCATCGATCGTTGCGAGGCTGTCGGTCTGTGAGAGCTCAGTAAAAACCGTCAGGTTCTCCTCGCGCGTGTTGCGAAGCATGAACTCCCGGAAGGGAGTCAACGCAGCCCTGTAGGCGTCCGCTTGGCTGATCTGTCCCCCGAGATAGGGCTGAAGGGCCACGGTGTTTGCCTCCCGAACGGTCGGCGCCATCACGACCCCGCTCAGCATCACGGCCATCGCTATGAGCAGCTGGGACGGCGGCGTACTCTGCGTGCCCAACGCCATCCGCAGGAAATGCAGCACGACGAGAATGCGCGTGAAGCTGGTCATGAGCAGAACCAGCGTCGGCAGCAGGGTGAGAACACCCATGAGCACGACGATTCCCACAGCTCCCGAGAACTCGAGACTGTCTTGGCCGGAACCCAATTGGATCTGGAATTGCGGCGCGACGATCGCCGATGTCGGAGGTGAGGTCGGCGTCGCCTGGGCGTGGCAAATGACAGGCGTGAGCCAGAGCGCGGCCGCGAGCGGTAACCAAGTCGATAGGCCAGGCGACTTGCGTTCCGGCAAGCCGCCATGCCGACCTTTGGTGGGCGATTCCTTCAGGGCCTGCTGGAGATGTTGTCCCGCCAGTTCGGCAAGGAGGCGCGAGCCCTGATCCGAGAGGGACACCACGAGTACCCGATCGCCAACTCGAAGCAGGCCGATGCCCTGGCGTGGCCCCGTGGCAATGCGTTGAATCAACGCCAGTGGAATGACATGTCGGCTGGTGACGGACCCGTGCATCCATCGACGCAAGAAATGGAGGCCGACGACGAGTACCCCGATCGTTAGGGCGAGCGAGGCGGCCACGCCTAGTACGGCAGCTCCCACCTACGACTGTCCCGACGACATGTTGCCCGGCGAGATGATGCGGGTGATCCGAACTCCGAATTGCTCGCCGATCACGACAACTTCACCCTCCGCGAGTTTCCGGTCGCTCACGAATACGTCAACCGGCTCGCCCGCGAGTCGGTCGAGCTGAATCACTGAGCCTCGCCCAAGCTGAAGGATGTCCTGCACCGTCATGTGCGTTCTGCCAAACTCGATGGACAGGGGAAGCGACAGATCGGAAAGCACGTCGAGGGAGGCCCCGTGACCGCCATTTGCCGTGCCGGCCGTGTTTAGCTCATCGAAGGCGGCCGGCGAGGGATCGTTCGGCCGCGATTCGCTCTGTGGAGTAGCGTCGTCAGTCATGAGATGAGGTGGCCCTTTGGCGCCGTACGTGCCGGGTCACGAGGCGCGTCGGTTGTGGGTTCCGTGATTTGTAGCGCGAGAAACTGTCGGACCCGGCCAGGCATGGCGAGGTACCGGCGGCGGTCGCCTACATGGACTTCGATCGGAACGTCAGACGGCAGGCCGGCGTTGATGACCGATCCGGGAGCTAGCGACTTGACATCGCCCATTGAGAGTCGGAAGCAGGGGAGCCGGGCTGTCACCCGTTGGCTAGCCGTTCGGAGAATCGACTCCAGCAACGGGCGGCTCGTCGTTCGATCGATGGCAGCTTTGGCCGGCCCGTGAAGTCGACCCACCGGGACATTCAGGAAGGTCTCAAGGGCCTGTAGTGGGAGGCACACGGAGAGGGTCGAGGAGGTGCCTCCGCACCGGGTGTCAAGGGCCACGACGAGCATGTGATCGTCCCGATTACTGATGCCCAAGAGGTCGGGCGTCGACTCGAACGCCGTTTGCCGTGGAGCGAACTGGATGTCGTCCTGCCAGGCCTCGGCAAAGAGGACGAGGGCTCTATCGGAGACTCCCTTGACTACAAGACGCTCCAACGGCGTCAGTGGCCTCGCGATACTGGCCTCCTCGCCCGGTCCGCCGAAGAGCCGGTCGACGAGGAGGTATGCCAGCTCATTGCCGAAATCCAACACACCCTCGCGAACTGGATGACGAATTGCGGGAGGTACACCTGAAGGTCGGCGCCGGGGTTTAGGAGCTCGGCCACGGCCACCCGCAACGCCTCCTTAAGGCTGTCGCGGGCGCCGGGCATCGTGAGCTCCTGCAGGTCCCTCGCCTCGAATACCGACGTGATGAGATCCCGGATGTGGGGCTCTCGTTCGATCAGAGTCTGCTCTTCAAGTTCGGTCGTGACCTCGAGGGCGACTGAAGCCATGACGAAGCGGGTCCCATGGCTACCCGCGGGATTGACCACGAGGTTACCCACCTCGAACATCCGTCCGACCGGGCGATCCTGCTCCGTCGAGGCACCCGATTCCGCTTCCGCGTGCTCGTCTTGGTTCGCCGTGAGCTGCGGAGCGACGGCAAAGCGCGCCGTCAGGATGCCGAACAGAGCGGCACCGCCGATGACCGCGGGGGTCATCCACCGCTTGGCCTTCGGGGGGGTCGCCGCTGGAGCTTCTTCGGCCTGATCCGTTTGGGCTGCTGGGTCACCGGCCATGATCCCGTTCCGTGCGGGCCATCCGGATTCCGCCCTTCATGGGCGGCGTGGGGCCACATCGCGGAGAGGCCAAAAGGCAAGGCACATACCAAGCTGCGTCTCGGGGCTGCCGAGCGGCACACCCGGGCTCGACTATCGATAAGCCATTGACTTACAACGATATAGCATGCGTCGTGCGCAGGCTGTCGAGTCGGTGAAATCCAGGGTCGGGGGCCACCGAGAGCCACTCGCCGTCACCGTCAGGAAAGCGCTTCCGAATGGGGCGGATAAAATTGCCGGGTGGGGACGACCGCCGCGCCATAGGCGCGGCGGCCGTCGGTGGGACTATCGCTTCAGATTGGTCAGCTCGCTGAGCATCTCATCCGCAGTCGTAATAACCCGGGCGTTCGCCTGGAAGCCCCTCTGCGAAATGATCATACTCGTGAACTCCTCGGCCAGGTTCACGTTGGAACTCTCCAGAGCACCGGAGGTGATGCTGGATTGACTACTAGTGCCCGATGCGCCGACCACCGGGGCGCCCGAGCTACCGGCGGCGGCGTACATGTTGTCGCCCCGCCGGAGCAGGCCCGAGGGATTGTTGAATCCAACCAGCGCGATCTGCGCCAGCGCCTGGCTCACGCCATTGCTGAAGAAGCCGGTGATCACACCACCGTTATCGATGCTGAAATCCTGGAGGGTCCCCATGGTGTAGCCATCCTGGCTTTGGGCAACCGCGCTGAACGGCGCAGCAAACTGAGACAATCCGACGATGCTCCCCGGAGCTCCGGCATCGAACTCGATGTCAACGGGCGGAGTTGCCCCGGTCCCAGGGTCGAACTGGAAGCTGGTCGCACCGCCGTCATAGGCGAACGTCTGCATCCGCCCGTCGGCGTCAAAAGTGACGGAGCCGGTGGTGCCCGCCGTCACTGTTGCCGGGCTGGGGACCGTGACCGCCCAAGTCCAGCGGTTGGCGGTCGTTGCGTCCTTGGTCAGAGTCATCTGCAGCGTGTGCGGCGTGCCGAGCGAGTCAAATACCGTGATGGACGCATTGTGCACCACATCGCCCGCCGCCTGCTGCTGCACATAGTTGCCGGGCTGGCTGTTGAAGATGGAGTCAAAAACCGGCGCCCCACCCCCGCTGACGCGGATGTTGAGGGCCGTAAGCGCGTTCACGAGCCCTCCGTCCCCGGTAATGCTCACGGCTCCCGCAGAGGTGCTCGCAGTGCCCGTGGTGTTCGTGAGGCCCAACGTGTTGTCGATCGCGTTGAGCAGGTCGTTGTAGGTCCCCCCTGTCACGCCGAGGCTTCCCTGCGTCACTGGCGCACCACCCTTGTCGGCGTCCATGAGGATGGTCTGGCCACCCGCGAGCCCCAGACTCGAGCCGGTACCGTCACGCAGGATGGTGAGTGCGTCGGTTCCAACCGCGGTGTGGCTGAACTCGTCTGTCGTCGAGGTCGCGGCCGCCGCGAGGCTGCCGTTCGCGGCCGCGAGAGCCTGATCAAGGGTGCTACTGGTCGAAGACATGTCGAGCACGATGGGTGCACCGCCGGCCGTCAGCTGGATCGCGCCGGTGGCGTTGTCGAGCGCCGCCGTCATGGTGGCGAAGTCGGTGTTGATCTCGGCGATGAGATCATTCAACGAGTGGAAGGCCTTGTCGCCGGCCCCAGTGTCAATGCTGACGTAGGTGTACGTTTCGGTCGTCGTACCGTCGCTCACCGTGACGGTCGTGCTACTCGGTGTCATCCCGAGGATCTGGGTGTTCGCGGTCCCCGCAGCGAAGAGCCCGTTTACGTCTGATCCCAGACCGCCGTTGCTGGTCGTCTGCTCGATCCCGTAAATCACTCCACTTGTGACGAGCACGGTGCCGGGGGGTACCGCGCTGGCGTCAAGGTTTCCTGCGAAGGACACTCGCTCCGTTGCCCTGGCTGGTGTCGTCTGGCCGAATGGCAGGACGATGTCGTCCAACGCGCTGTTGCTCACGATCTGGCCAGTCGGATCGGCGTTCCACCCTTGTACCGTAAAGCCGTTCGTCGGGGCGACCAGCCGGCCGCTGGCGTCGAGCTTGAAGTTACCAGCGCGGGTGTAAAACTGGCCGGTCCCACTAGACACCGCGAAGAAAGCGTCGCCTTGGATAGCGAGGTCCGTGGCCTGGCCGGTGTTTTCGAGGTTCCCCTGCGTGAAGTTCTGATCTACGCTGCCGATGTTCATGCCCAATCCAATCTGGATCGGATTCACGCCACCCTGATTGGCTGGTGCGCGTGATCCTCCCTGCAATAACTGCGTGAAGGCTTCCTCGAAGGTCACTCGAGAGGCCTTGAACGCGACGGTGTTGACGTTCGCGATGTTGTTGCCGATGACGTCCATCCTGGTCTGGTGGTTGCGCAGGCCGGAGACACCGGCGAAAAGGGCGCGCATCATGATTCAGTATTCTCCCAAGTTGTAAGGGGTAGCGCGTGTGAACGGCGGAGTACGGATGCCGTCACTGCGCCGATCCGATTTCGACGATCGCTGACAACGGGATTCTCAAGGAACCCGCTCGAAGCACTACTTCCCCGTTTCGGAATTCCAGTCCGTCGATGAGGGCGGTAACGAAGGGCTTAACCGTCGGGCTCGAACCATCCGTGGCTCGAACTGTGATCTCGTATTCGTAGATGCCGGGTGGTAGCGAGGCACCGCCGGCCGCGCTGTCCCAGCCGAGGACCTGCCGGCCACCGCGGACCGTCCCCAGGTTGTGCGTTGCGACCACCGCACCAGAAGGACCGCGGAGCTCGACGGTTGCTACCCCGCCAAGGCCTTCGATGTCGACTGTCACTTCAACACGGCCGGATCCCGTGAGCTCTACGAAATTGCCGGGGGCAGTTGCGGTGCGTCCGATTAGACCGGTAGCGAGGGCGGTGTTCGTGGTGAAACTCAGCAGCGCGTCTCGCTGCGCTTGGGCCTCGAGACCGTCGTTTAGATTGATAAGCTGCTCGAGGCTCGAGAACTGAGCCAGCTCCGAAGCGAACTGAGACCCATCCAACGGGCTGAGGGGGTCCTGGTGGCGGAGTTGGGTGACAAGGATCCGTAGAAACTCATCTCTCCCCAATTCCGCCCCAGCGTTTGGCAGCGATCTAATAATCGCTGCGCCCGTGGCGCCCGCCAGGGGGGCGGTTTCCATGCTGGCTACCTTTCTCGCTCCCTTGGGGAGCGATGCGGGGAACGGGACCCGTCGTTTCCCTGATGGGCCGTCCCGTGGTGGCGAGTAGAGTCATCGCCTCCCCGCGGTCCCTCGCGGAGTAAACTGAAAGAGTTTGTTTCGTATCCAGGCTGAGCCGGCGTGACCGCGGCTGCAGCCGTTTTCGCGTCGCCCCCGCTAGCGGGGCGGGTAACAGCCAGCTTGGTAGTCTCGAATCCTCGGCCCGCGAGCGACCGCTGTAGATCGTGCAGCCGGATGTCGAGCTGTTCGGAGAGTTCGGGATCGCTGGACACGATGCGCGCCCTCATGTCATGACCGCGTACCGTGACCGCGATTCGCGTGTTGCCACCCTTGCTGTCGGTAAGTCGAATGGACACCCGGTCGATCGGGGGACCGATCCGAGGCTCGCCAGGCATCTCGGCTTGCAGTGCCTCGCCGCCGGCGGCTGCCGGCAGTGACCCGAGGGTCCGCGGAGTCCCGCCAACTGACGAAGAAACCAGCCCAGGCGCAGCGGCCAGCGCGGCGGCCTCCGGCTGGACGCGAGACGGTGTGTCGTGCTTGGCTCGTTCCAGCACCGTCCCAGTCGGCTCAGCGGGCGACCCGATCTGGGTGTCCACGGCTTCCGTTGCCACCCAGCCTGTACGATCGCCCGGTGCCGCTTCGATTTGTGACTCCGGTGGCAAGAGGGACATGCGATGATGCGCGGCGGAGTGATCCGCGACGACCGCATGCTTCCCTCGACTCCCCGTAGTTAATCCCGACCTGGTCGAAAAGACCGCCTGGTCCATTCCGGACACGGTGTCGCCCGTAAGGCTCCCCTCAGCTTCTAGCGGGAGCGAGCGGCCGACATCGGGGCGGGCAGGTTTCAGCGATGCTCGCGGTATCCTAGCACCCGCCCCTTGCCCAACGAATGCCGGAGCCAGCATTTGGGTAGTCGAAGCCTCGGAGCGGCCCGCCACCATGCCCAACCCGGCCGACGCGCCGGAAGTACTCCCTAACCCCGAGTTGAGACCCGGCTGGGGTACGATCGCGGGTGCCCGAACCAACCCGGGTTTCTCAGGGGCTCTAGCAACCAGTCGGAAGGGGTCAACGGGGCGGGCCCGTTCAGTGACCTCACTGCCTACAGTGCGGGCCGTCGGTAGCGGTACGCTCGTTGACGGCCTTTCCGCGGCGTCGTCGCGACTGGCTGGCGCCGGGTGCGCAACCGGATCAGCGGACCCGGAGTGTGGCCAGGGCGGGACTCCGCGTACAGGTGGAGCGGATCCGTCCTCGTTTGTGGCCCGCCCCCCGAGAGGGGCGGCGCCGCGCGTCGCGAGAGCCTCACGGCCAGCGACTCCGCTCGGCCGGACGGTTGTCTCCACCGGTACCTCCGGGTCGAGCGATGTGTCGATTAGTGTGGGCTGGGCCGTGGTGGGCTCTCCGTCCAAGGACACCGATGAGTGCAGAACGGATGCTGCCCTGTCTGGCCGGTGAATGCGGCCCCGAGGGCCAGTGCGAACGCGTCGCTTGAGATGTCCTGCTCGCCGGGGCCCGCGATCCCAGCAGCCGACCTCGGCGGGGCGCCGACAGGGCCTGCGACGACGTTCATCGGCCCCGACCGATCTGTGGTGGGATCTTCAGGAGCCGCCGGCTCACAGCAGCGGCGCGTGGCCTTGGCAGACTTGCCAGGAGCGCGGCAGCCTCGCGCGCGCTCAGGCTCGCGAGAATCCCGACGATCTCCTCATCGCTGAGCGCGCCGAGCACCTGGGAGGCGACGTCGGGCTCCATAGCCGCGATGATCTTGGCGAGGTGCTGCAATGCTTCGGTGTTCGCAGTTGTCTCCGGTTCATTTACCGTGGGTGGGGGAGCCGGCTCAGGCACTGGTGCTTCCAGGGGGGTCTCCGCCACCGTCGGGTGTTCAAGAGCCACCTGGATGCTCGCAGTGTCCCGATCGGGTGCCGGTGCCGGTGCCGGTGCGACCGGCGGCGGTTGTTCCGTTGCCCGTGCTCTGGAGTCGGCGGCGGCGTGCTCGGCAGGCCCTGCTATGGAGTCGGCAGCGACGTGTTCAGCGGGAACGTCCGGCTGCTCCTCACCTGGAGCCGTGCTAACGAAGAATGCCGTGGCCCCGGCGGTTGAGACGAGAAAGGCCGCAACTCCCAGTGCCGCGAGCGATCATGCCGAGCAACACGCTCTTACCGACACCGCTGCCGGCGAAGATCCCCATGCGCTGTCCCCGACCGATGGTCAGGAGGCCGTCGATTGCCCTGATGCCCGTGCCGAGGGGTTCCGTGATTCGAGCGCGCTCCAGCGGGTTCGGTGGTCCGCTGGTGAGCGGGCGGCGCTCTGAAAAACTCAGGGGACCCCGCCCGTCTAGTGGTTGGCCCAATCCGTCGAGGATCCGGCCCTGAAGAGCGTCCGCCACCGGGACCTCGAGCGACTTGCCAAGCGGGCGGACCGTGGCTCCAGGGAAGATGCCGTCCGGTTGGCCGAGCGGCATGAGCAGCACGCCGCGTTCGTGAAATCCAACGACCTCCGCCATGATCGACCCATTCGTCCCGGTCGATACACTACAGAGATCGCCGATCGCCACGTGCAGGGGGGAAGCCTCGACCACCGGACCGATGATCCGGCTTACACGCCCGTGGACAGCGAGTCTCGGCACGGTCGCGATCTGCTCCAGTGCCTTTCCCATGTCCTTGGCGAGCGCCCGTTCAGGCATTGCGCAGCTTTTGGTATAGGGCAAGAAGGGCTGTCTCGACCTGGCCGTCGATGATCCGACGTGGGTGCTCCACGACGCATCCACCGCGCGAGATCTCCGTGTCAGGTGTCCACTCGACAGGCGAGTTCGTCGAGTGCTTGGCTGGCAGGCTGTTGGTGTCTTGTAATGCGGCCAGATCATCCGGGTTGAGCCGGACACGGACCGGTCCCTCCAGGTCCACCTCGTCGAGCGCGCGTTCCGCGAGTTCCTGCACGGCTGACGGATCGGCGTTGATCTCCCGACCGATGATCCGCTGGGCTATTGCCACCGCGAGGGCCTTGAGGTTCTCGGACCGCGCGACCGCGAAGTCGGCTCGGGCGGCGTTGAGGGCCTCGGTTATTGCCCGCAGGGCCTCCGTCGCCCGGCGGAGCCCATCCGCTTGCTCTTGGGCCCCGGCGCGCCGGCCGTCCGCGAGTCCGCGCTCGTACGCCGACTCCTCAGTTGACGGGGGAGAGTGCTCCGTGGGGTCGGCGCCCGGCGGGACCAATTTGAGCTCCGGTAGCGGCCAGAGGTCGAAGCGCGCAGGGGGAGGGCTGTCGGCCGCGTGCACGGGGCTACTCGATGACGGCATTGTCGTCGCTTCCGGAAGAGAGCACGACCTCTTCCGCTTCCTCGAGCGCACGCACTTGCGCGAGGATCCGGCCCTGCGCGGCCTCCACGTCCTTGACACGTACCGGACCGAGGTACTCGCCCTCGTCTTGGAGCGCTGATGCGGCCCGCTCCGACATGTTCTTCATGATATGTTGCGTGAGTTCGTCGCTCGCAGCCTTGAGTGCCAGTGCCAGCTCCTTGCTGTCCAGCTCACGTAGAACGCGCTGCATGGACCGGTCGTCTACCTTGCATAGGTCCTCGAAGACGAACATCAATCCCTTGATTTCCTCGGCCAGCTCGGCGTTCCGATCTCCAATCGTCCCCAGCAACTCTTTCTCCACCGACGCGCTGAGCAGATTGAGGACCTGCGCTACGCTCTCGGGGCCGCCGGAAGCGGTCATCTCTTGTGAAAGGGAGAGGTCCGCCTTGCTGGCGAGGCCCGTTTCCACCATTTGCAGCATGTCGGGCGCCACCTTCTCCATTCGGGCCATCCGATACAGCACATTGGTGGCCGTCTCCTGATCCAAGGACTCGATCACGGCCGCGGCCTGTCTCCTGCTCAGGTGGGCGAGGATGAGAGCAACCGTTTGCGGATGCTCCCCGCGCAGGACCGTGTGAAGTAGCTCGGGAGGAGCTTTCCGTAAGCGTCGCAATCCGGTGTCGACCATCTGCTCCTGAATGCGCGTCAGAATCGACGAGGCTCGCCTGTCTCCCACCGCGTGCTGCAGGATGTCGCGGGCGACGGAGACGCCGCCTTGAGCCAAGGATTTCACCGCCCGCGTCACGTCGTGAAACTCCCTGATGACGCCGGACGTGACGTCCGCGCCCACGACGGGCAACATGGCGATCTCGAGTGAGAGGGCCTCAACCTCGTCGCCGCTGAGTTTCTGCATGACCTTCGCCGCCGCCTCTGAACCCAGGGACATGCAAAGGATGGCGCTCTTTCTCCGGCCGGAGAGTTCCTCGCGGGTGATCGAACCTGTCGCCAACTATGCCTCCGCGAGCCAAGCTCGCACGACGCTCGCCGTGTTTTCGGGACGGTCGGAAGCCTCGGCCACAACTCGCTGCCTGATCAACATCGCGGGATCGAGCGGCTCGGGCTCAGGCATCGCTTCCGGGGGCGCGACACTCGGGACGGAATGCGGAGTGCGGGAACGGTCGCCGGCCAGGCTCCGTTGAGTCGTGATCAGTTGGCGAGCCAGGAGAAACACGACTGCTATCCCGACCAAGCCAATCACTGGTTTGGCAAAACGCTCGATCATCCCGAGATAGTCTGGGGCGCCCCGAACCGCCGGATCTGAAACGGGCACCTCTGACACGACTGGGGCTGCCTCGAACGGAATGCCCCGTACCGTAACGCGGTCGCCCCGGCTCGGGTCCGCGCCGACGGCGTCGCGCACGAGGGCCTCGAGGTTCGCGATTGCCGCCGCGGGGTTCGCCCCAGACGCGTTGAGCGATTGCTGATCGACGAGCACGGCCACGCTGAGCTGCTCAATTGAGCCAACGGCGCTTACGATGTTCTCGACTTGGCGGGTGTTCTGATAATTGTTGGTGATCGTGACCAGGGGGGTCTCCCCTTCATCGAGCGCGACCCCCGGGGCGGTTTGAGACCGCTGCTCGCTCTGCAGTACCTGGCCTTCAGGGTCGTAGGTCTCGCTGGTTCGCTCGACGCGGTCGAAGTTGAGCCGAGCGGACACTTGGACACGCGCCTGATCCGCTCCCACCACGGTCGCGACCAATCGCTGCACCTTGTTCGCGAGGTGCTTCTCCACCGAGCGCTGTAACTCGACCTGCCGATGGGATGCGAGGCCTTCGGACCCGTCCTCGCTTGGCAACGAGAGGACGTGCCCTGCGGCATTAAGCACCGCCACGTGGGCGGCGGACAGGTGCTCCACGCTCGACGCCACAAGGTACGTAATGCCCTGGACTGCATCGGGCGCCAACGCCCCATTCCCACGGAGGCGCACGACTACCGCCGCCTCGGCGGGACGGTCGAGTCGGCGCAGTGGGCTCGATTCGGACAGCGCGAGATGCACTTCCGCTCCCTCGACCCCCTGGAGATTCGAGATGGTGCGCTCCAGCTCGCCCTCGAGCGCGCGTCGATACGTGACCCGCTGCGTGAAGTCGGTCATTCCCCACGACGGCTCGTCGAACAACTCGAGACCAGGCCGTCCAACCACTGGCAAACCCTCTTGAGCGAGCAGCACCCGGGAGCGCGCGAGGTCGCCGGCGGGAACCTCGACCACCGATCCACCAGCTGATGACCTGGTGCAACTCGACCGGTTCCCCTCTTAGAAATGCGGCGATGAAGTCCTTCGAATCGGTTTGCATTTGCGAGACGTCGCCCAAAGCCCGAGCCAGGGTGTCGCCAAAGCCCGGTTCTGCGACCCCGCCCTCGGGCCGGTGGATAAGCTGGCGAAGCGCCTCAAACGCGGCGCTGGCGGGTGAGCGGGGGTCACCGGCGATCGGATCGGGCAAGTGTCTAGGCCCTCACGTCGATGCGCTGGCCGCGGGGCGACGCGACCGCCGCCGCCGCGGGTTCGCCCGGGCGGTAAGTGACGGGTCCGAGTGCCGCCATGCGGGAGAAGAATGCGCGCTCGTCACTCGTCAGAACGCTCCACAGTCCCGGGTCGGCACCCGGAGGCGGCGCGTCCGTTCCCGTCGTGGCGGTCGTGGCGGCCCGTCCGCCCGCCCGAGCCTCGTTTGCGGGATTCGGGCGCTCGATGCCGCGCGAAGGCGAGACCGAGCCGGGGATCGGAGATGGAGGAATTCCATTGACGTTCATACTAGGTGGGCCCTCACGTCAGATCTCGAGCGCACGCCTGAGAATCGCCTTGGCGGCCTCGAACACAGTCGCGTTCGCCTCGAACAGTCGTCGAGACACCATTAGATCGACCACTTCGGTGGTGATGTCGACACTGGCGATGGGGATTCTGGCTCTTGGCGGGTGTGGGATTGGCGGGCCTTGCCATCCCGCTGTACCTCCCGCTCGAACCCCGGTCGTCGATCGGTGCTGCCGCGCTCTATGCCGCCGGAGTGCTGGGCGCCCTGGGTGTCGGCGCGGTGCTCGCATGGCTCCGGTCGCGCACACGACTGGAGGAGCTGGACGAGTCGAGGGCGCGGCTTGCTGGCATCGTGAATTCCGCCATGGACGCGATCGTCACGGTCGACAAGAACCGGCGGGTGACCTTCTTGAACCGTGCGGCCGAGCAAATCCTCCGCTGCTCAGCGGACCAAGCGGTAGGCTCTTCCCTCGAGCGCTTCATACCAGAAGTGGGCGCAATCTTCCAGACCGAGTGGCTCAGGACTTCGGGAGCATACGGACTGCGGAACCCCGACGAGAGTGCCGACCAACGGCTGGTAGCACGCCGCGCCGATGGCGAGACGTTTCCGATCGAGGCCACGTTTAGCGTGTATCGCGTAAATCGACAGGCGCTCACAACGCTCATCGTGCGGGATGTCACCGAGCGATACGAGGGTGACGCGGCTCTGCGACAAAGCGAGACTCGATATCGCTCGCTAGTCGATAGCCTGAAGGAGGTGATCTTCCAAGCCGATATTTCAGGACGCTGGACCTTCCTCAATCCAGCCTGGTCGGACATTACAGGATACGACGTGGTGGAAAGCATCGGACAGCCATCAGCCGCTTTCCTCCATCCGGACGATCGCCGCCTGCAAGAGGAGAAAATCGAGCACCTCCGAGACAAGCGCGATCCGGTGTCGCGTTACGAGATTCGGTGCACGCGAAAAGATGGCAGTGATCGGTGGCTCGAAGTCCGAGCCCGCCCGTCGGTCGATGAAAGGGGGAAGATGATCGGCATTTCGGGCACGCTGACGGACATCACCGAGCGCCGACAGGTGGAGGAGGCACTGGTTCACAGCCAGGCACGCCTTAAGCTCCTCAATATCATCGCCGCCTCCGTTCTATCTGGGCAGCGGGTCGCTGCCCTCATCGAGGGGACGGTGTCTCGACTCGCCGCGCTGTTTCCCGACTGCCGGGTCGCCTACGCGACGGTCGACAACGACGGACGTATGGTGGTGCGCTATGCCCGGCAGCCGGATGCGATGCGGGACCGGACCGGCGTCGTAGCTGACCTGAACCTGGCGCCCGAGTACATGTCCGCCCTTCGAGGCCGCGAGCCCGTCGTAGCTAGAAACACCGCGGAGGATCGCCGCTTGCTACCGCTGAACGAGCTGTTCGATGTAAATACGGCGGGAGGGTTTCTCGGGATGCCGCTGCACCATTCCGCGCAGCTCATCGGCCTGCTGTCGCTCGAATCTCAGGAGTCACGTGAATGGGCCGACCACGAGATAACGACCATGCGAGCGGTTGCGGAGACCCTCTCGGTTGCGGTTGCGGAGGCGCGCACGCGACTCGAGCGGGAGGCAGCGCAGCAGGCCCTACGCCGCTCCGAGGCGAGCCTCCGAGGTCTCGTCGACAACGCGGTCTTCGGCATCTTCCGGAGCACCGTGAGCGGCCGACTCTTGATGGTCAATCGGACGCTGGTCGAAATGCTGGGCTACGAATCGCCGGAGGAGCTGCTCGCAGTGGATGTATCGACGGAACTCCACGCGTCTCCCGAAGACCGAATGCACCTCATGGCCCGGCTGGCGGGTAGCGACGGCGTCCATGTGGAGGAAGTCACCTTGAAGCGCAAGGATGGTCCTGCCCTGATGGCACGCATCAGCGGCAGACCGCTCCGATCGGTTTCGGGGGGCATCGAGGGCCTCGAGGTCATCGTCGAAGACGTCACGGAGCAAAAGACCCTCGAGGAGCAATTGCGCCACTCGCAGAAACTCGAAGCCATCGGGCGGCTCACGGGCGGTATCGCGCACGACTTCAACAACCTGCTCACGGTGATCCAGTTCAACGCAGAGATGGTGGGGGAGGCGCTGCCGGCCAAACGCAAGGATCTCCGCGGGAAAATCCAGGCGCTCCAGAACGCGGCGAAGCGGGGCACCGGGATGATTCGCAAGCTGCTCGCGTTCAGCCGGCGCGAGCGTCTGGAGCTTCGCCCGGTCGACCTCTCCAAGCTGATCTCGGAACTGTCGGGCATGATGCGGCACGCGCTCCCCGAGAGCATCGATATGCGCATGCGGCTCGACGATGCGCTGCCGGCGGTGCGCGGAGAGGCTGACGCCATCGAGCAGATTCTCCTGAACCTCGTTACCAACTCGCGGGATGCCATGGGGAGCGGAGGAACGCTCACGCTGGAGACGAGTGCAGTGGAATTCGACGCGGCGGCGGCAGCCGCGCGGGGACTGGGAGGGGCTGGCGACTACGTGCGTCTTGCCGTCCACGACACGGGTTCGGGGATCGACGAAACCGTACGGGCGCAGATTTTCGAGCCGTTCTTCACCACGAAGCCGACCGGGATGGGAACTGGTCTCGGCCTGTCGATGGTGTACGGTCTCGTGCACCAGCACGGCGGGTTCGTGGATGTCGAGAGCCGCGAGGGCGAGGGCACGACGATCGCGATCTACTTGCCGACAGTGACAGAGGTCCCTCCAGCACCCCCCGACAACGATCCCGGCGAGATCCTCGGCGGAGAAGAAACCATATTGGTCGCCGAGGACGAGCCCGGGGTTCGCGGGGCGGCCAAGGACGTGCTCGAGTGGAACGGGTATACCGTCTTGCAAGCCGTCGATGGTCGCGAGGCGTTGGAACTCTATAAACAGAACGCCGACACGATCGACCTGATCATCTCGGACGTCGTCATGCCGCAAATGGGAGGCCAGAGTCTGTACGACGCCCTTCGGGCCGAGGGCTTCACCGTGAGAATGCTGTTCACCAGCGGGTACGCTGCGCGGGATGCGGTGTCCGGGGCCGAGCTCGATGCGACGGTTCCCTTCCTCCGGAAGCCGTGGACTCCGCGCGACCTGCTGGCACGCGTCCGGGAAGTGCTCGACACCTCCCCTGCAACAGCGCGATAGTCCCGATTTAACCGGGCGGACCCCCGCCCTTCGCTCCAGACTTCCCCTCGGCGAGATTGTGGTAAAACCTCGTCGTCGGGTACGCGAGATCGATGTCGTCGCACTGTCCGAACGCCGTCAGGATTGCCTCCCACATGATCTCCTGCTTGCCGCGCCGCTCTCGTGGAAGCGACATGTAGCGTATCGTCAGGAGCACACCGTGGTCTCGCACGCTGGTGTAGACGACGGGTGTCAGCTTCGAGTAGAAGATGAGAAACCTGCGGGATGCCTCTTGCACCCGCCGACGCGCTTCCTCGGTCAAATCCTGCGCATGCTCTACCGCGATCTTCCCGAGCAGGTCCTTCGCCTTTCTCCAATTACTCTCGAAGGTGATCAGCACGGGGATCTCGTCCCAAATGTGTTCGAACCCCGTGGTGTAGTTGGCGAGTGGATGGGTGAGCACCATTCCGTTCGGTACATGAATCATGCGACCGGTGCTCTGCTCCGCGTCCACCCAGTTACCCACTTCGAGCAGTGTGAACTGAAACAGCCTGAGATCGAACGTCACCCGTGTGCGTCCCGATCTGCACCCGGTCACCCACCTCGAACGGTCGACGCCAGAGCACGAAGGCCCATCCGGCGAGGTTCGAGACGATGTCCTTGAGGGCGATCGCGAGACCCGCGGACAGGAGCCCGAGGAACGTGGCGACCTGTTGGAGCCCGGCAAACCAAATGCGCCCCACTAAAGCGAGCCCGAGCCCGACCGTGACGTAGGTCGTGGTCTTCCGCCAGCGATAGCGGTCCCTGACGTCGTGGAGCCGGCGGTAGATTATGGACAGCACCAGCCACCGGACGAGCGCCAAGACGGCGAAGGTCGCGACAGACGAGAGTAACTTGTCTTGGATCGACGGGCCGATTCCTAGGGTCGCTCCCAGCCAGTCCCGCATGGCGCTAGCCTCCGGAGTGATCGTGTCCGTCCGTGATATTAACGCCCCCGGGGCAGCAGCGGTCGGGCGGAGTTGCGGGGGGACATCGAGCAGGATTGCTTAGTGGTGTGAATTCGAGGGGCGGCGGAACTCGGATCCGTCGGCTGGGTCTTTCGGGACAGCCGATGCCGCCGCTTGGAATGCCTACGGGGTGATCGCGATGCGCTTTTCGGTGTTCGGGCTCCCGTTCTGGCCGCTGGGCCTGTCAGTGGCGCTCTGCCTTAGTTGCACCGGCGATGGCACGGGGCTCGATCAGTTCGGTAATCCCTCAGGTGGCCCCCCAGCCGGGGGGGGAATCAGTCTATCCGCCAACGTCCAGCCGATCTTTACGGCCAATTGCGCCTTCGCTGGCTGTCACGCGGGCAACATGCCCCAGGAGGGCCAAAACCTCAGTGCCGGCCTGGCCTTCTCGAGCATCGTTGGGGTCTCATCGGCGCAGCAGCCCTCCCTGAACCGTGTTCAGCCGTTTGCGCCGTTTCTCAGCTACCTGATCCACAAAGTTCGAGGCACGCAGGCCTCGGTCGGTGGACGCGGCGGCCGCATGCCTCTTGGGGGGGACACACTGTCGACGCAAGAGATCGAAGTGATTCTCGAGTGGATCCGCGGGGGCGCGCTCGATAACTGACACGGCAGCCGATGTCGGCTCCGGTTTAGGAGGACGAAGTGGTGATACACGTTATCGCGCTCGCGTTGGTATCGAGCGTGGCCGGTCCCAAGGCCGCGACCGAGCCGTACCTTGCATTTCGGACGGGGCTCAAGTGCTCGGCGTGCCACGTGAATCGGACTGGGGGCGGTGGAAGGACGGATTTCGGCAGCATCTACGCCCAGACCATGCTCCCGATCAAGACCGGCGCCATTCGGAGCCGCGCGATCAACGATTTCATCTCGGTGGGCTTTGATGTCAGGGCCCTCGCGAGCGGAACGTTCGGAAGTGCCACTCCGAGGACCGCCGTCGACCTCGACGTCGCGAATGCCTTTGTCGAAGCGAGGCTCATCGACCAAGTACTCTCGCTGTATATCGATGAGACCCTCGGGCCGGGTCGTGCCATAGCCCGGGAGGCGTTCGGGCTGGTGCAGTGGAGGCCCCTCAACGGCTACGCCAAGGTGGGGAAGTTCCTGCTTCCGTATGGACTGAGGCTTCAAGACGACGCGGAGTTCATTCGAGATCGGACGGGTTTCAACTACAATACTCCTGACCAAGGAGTGGAGCTCGGCATCGAGCCCGGCCCGCTCTCGCTCGCGGTTGCGGTCACCAACGGCTCTCAAGGTGGAGCGGAAAACGACGACGGGAAGCAAGTGACCTCGAGCGCGTCGGTGGTGTCTTCACATTTCAGGCTGGGCGCCTCCGCGTCGCGGAATGAGAGCTCCGGAAACGCACGCAACGTTTTGGGAGGGTTCGGCGGTTTTCGCGCCGGTCCCCTCACGGTCCTGGGTGAGTTCGACTACATTCTGGACTCGTTCAGCTCCAGCCCGGATGTCGACCAGCTGGTTGCGTATGTCGAGGGTGACTTGCTCGCTACCCAGGGGGTCAACGCGAAGGTGACCTACGGGTATCACAATCGCAATCTCAACGTTCCTGAAGATCAGCATGTAAGAGTGCGGTTTGGACTCGAGGTGTTCCCGTTCAGTTCGTCCGGCTAGCTGGGTTCTACACGCTCCTCGAGGATATTCCCCAGGCAAGGACGGATCTCGACCGCGCAAGCCTCGAGGTACACGTCCACTTCTAGCAGCGGTGTCGTTCACAATAGTCTAGTTCGGAGCGTCCATCTCATGAGCGCCGTCAAGGTCCCATTCCCGGTCAACGAGCCGGTCAAGTCTTACGCGCCCGGAACGCCGGAGCGCGCATCGTTGAAGACCCGTCTCCGCGATATGGCGGGGGAAGAAATCGAGATCCCGTTGCTGATCGGAGGGAAAGAGATCAGGACTGGCGACCTCGGCAAGTCAGTGATGCCCCACCGGCACGGTCACGTGCTCGCCACGTGGCATCGCGCCGGCCGGAAGGAGGTCGAGCTCGCGATCAAGACGGCGCTCGAGGCGCACCGTGAATGGGCATCGTGGCCGTGGGAGGAGCGCGCAAGCGTCTTTCTCAAAGCGGCAGATTTACTCTCAACGACGTGGAGAGATACGATCAACGCGTCGACGATGCTCTGCCAGAGCAAGACGCCCCATCAAGCGGAGATCGATGCGGTGTGCGAGCTCGTGGATTTCTACCGGTTCAACGTGCAGTTCGCGGAGCACCTGTACGAAGAGCAGCCGTTCTCAGCCGCCGGAATGTGGAACCGCATCGAGTACCGACCACTTGAGGGGTTCGTCTACGCGGTGACCCCGTTCAACTTCACGTCAATCGCCGGCAATTTGCCCACGGCGCCGGCCCTCATGGGAAACGTGAGCCTGTGGAAACCGGCGCGGTCGGCGGTATACAGCGGCTATTACCTGGCGCGTCTCTTCGAGGCGGCGGGGCTCCCGCCAGGCGTCATCAATTTCATACCCGGTGATGCGCGGACCATTAGCGAGGTGGCACTCGTGCATCCCCGCTTGGGTGGTGTGCACTTTACGGGCTCGACCGAGGTCTTTCAGGGCATGTGGCGAACCGTCGGGGAGCACATCGCGGACTACGCCTCGTACCCGCGGGTGGTCGGGGAGACTGGTGGTAAGAACTTCATCATTTCGCACGCAAGCGCCGATGTCGACGCGTTGGTGACGGCCATCATTCGCGGGAGCTTCGAGTACCAGGGCCAGAAGTGCAGTGCGGTATCACGCGTCTTCGTTCCGGACACCCAGTGGGGGGTGGTAAAGGATCGCCTGCTCGATTTGGTGCCGACCCTCAAAATGGGGGATCCCACGGACTTCAGGAGTTTCCTCGGAGCGGTCATCGACGAGAGCGCGTTTGACAAGATCTCGGGTTACCTGGCGGGCGCCAAGCGGTCAAAGGATGCCACGATCCTGTGTGGAGGTGAGGCGAAAGGAGACGAAGGGTACTTCATCGAGCCGACGATCATCGAGGCCCACCGGCCCGACTATGTGACCATGTGCGAGGAAATCTTCGGCCCGGTCGTCTCGGTGCACGTGTATCCGGAGGCCAAATGGGAACAGGCATTACATCTCATTGATACGGGTTCCCCGTACGGGCTGACCGGTGCGGTGTTCGCAAACGACCGGCGCGCCGTCCAGGACGCGCACGCTGCACTGCGCTTCGCTGCGGGGAACTTCTACGTCAACGACAAACCGACCGGAGCGGTCATCGGGCAGCAGCCGTTTGGAGGCTCGCGGGCGAGCGGCACCAACGATAAGGCGGGGTCGATGCTGAACCTCGCGAGGTGGGTGTCGGCGCGAACCATCAAAGAGACGTTTACGCCCCCCACCGACCATCGCTACCCGTTCATGGCCGAAGAGTAGCCAAGCCGGGTATCACGTGCGAACGGGTGGGCTCGGTTGCTCCGAGACCCACCCGTTCCATTTTCAGCACGCGCGGCGGCTACATCTTATGGATCGCGAAACCGCCGACGTGGACGTCGAGATTGTGGTTTACTCGGAATCCCACAACGCCATCGGTGGATAGGGCCGACGCTTCGGCCGTGAACACTTCTTTGTCGTTCACGGTGAAGCTCACCCGGTCGCCCGTGACCCCAACGGCAAGCGCGTTGGTTGCCTTCCCCGACTCGTCAGCCTTCTTGATAGCCGCGTGGTCGGTCCACCCCGAGTTGATGTTCGACGTCGAGCCGCCATCGCGGCGCTTGACGAGAAACTTGCCGTCTCCCCGGACCAGGAAATAGGTGTACTTCTGGTCGCTACCCTGGAGATCGCCACCTCCGACGATCAGGCCATATCCCTCGGCGTGTCTGGGTGCCTTGGTCTGGGTGAACGTGGCCATCGCGTGGTAATTGCCCATGGCCTTGTCGGATTCGCGATAGACGACGGCGGCTGGCCCGAGGGTGAAATGCCACCCCGATCCCATCTCCCAGAATTTGACGTTGTCGACGGGTGCGTTGCGATCGGTGCGGGCAGCCCACCCGGCCGGGAGCTTGCCCCCTCCTTCGACCGCGTCGTCGGGGTCCTCATTCATCTGACCCCGTTGTTGCGCAGTGAGCGGCAGTGCCATGAAGGCGGTTAGTAACACGAGCGACAGGACGCACATAACTTCCTCGCAGCGAATGTGGTTGGGTTGAGATTGATTCGTCGGACGATTTCCCGCAAGGCTGCTGGATCCCGCCTGACTTGACGGGTAACCCGCTTCCCGCCGATTGTTCCCCTGGGCCCGGCAACCCGACACAAACACTTCGGAAACCGATGACGGAAGTCAAGTTTCGCCAGGCGGCGTTCGCGTATCTCCACGTGGCCATCCTCTACGAGGCGGCGGCCTACGTGATGTGGAGACAGGGGCTTCTGCCGGATGGGCGCGGGCCGGGTTGGCTGTGGTTGGTCATCGGGGCGGCGGTGGGCGGGGGCATCTTCATCGGCCTGCTCCGGTGGCGCAACGTGTGGTTCGCCCGCGTGGTCTGGGCGGTGCACGGAGCCCGGCTCCCCGCGCTCATCGGCGGCGCCTTCTTTGCCGGTGAGTCGGCCCGGCTCCCGTCCGCCTTCTACTTGACGGCGATCGTTGTTGTGGTCATCAACCTGTGGATGCTGGCCCGCGCGGCGTGGGACCTGTGACGTTCCGAACCTACGGGGCCATGGAGGGCGAGGATGGCTCCAATCTCGCCGCCCAGGTTCAGGCCCAGCGAGTGCGGGTTGCCAAGCGACTGGGAGACGTCAAGCAGGTCATCGCCGTGATGAGTGGGAAGGGCGGCGTAGGAAAGAGCTACGTTTCTACGGCGCTCGCGCTGAGCGCGGCGGCCCTCGAACGAGGGACGATTGGCGTGCTCGACGCGGACCTCCACGGACCGACGTGCGGGCGCCTGCTGGGGGCTCGCGGGCCGCTCCGGGTCACCGATGCGGGTGTGGAGCCGGCGGTGGGCTATTCCGGCGTCCGCGTGTTTTCCACCGACCTCCTCTTGGCCGAGGGCGCGCCACTCAAGTGGAAGCAGGAGGCGGGCGAGGGGTTCACCTCGAGGAGCCTCCTCGAGGCGGGGGCGTTGCGGGAGCTGCTCGGTGACGTAGTGTGGGGGGAATTGGAGCTCCTCATCGTGGATCTTCCACCGGGGGCGGATCGGCTCGAAGACCTGGCATTGCTCGTGCCGGACCTCTTGGGGGCCGTGGCGATCACGATCCCGAGCGAAGAATCACGCGCGTCGGTGCAGCGTGCGATGCAGGCAGCCGTGGACATCGAGGTACGCCTCTTGGGGATCATCGAGAACATGTGCGGCTATCTTTGCGGGAACTGTGGCGAAACGGGGCCGCTGTTCGCTGGCGACGCCGGGGCCGAGTTGGCGGCCGAATTCGGGGTGCCGTTTCTTGGGCGCATTCCGTTCCACGCGCCCCGCCGGACGATGGAGCCGCAGGGCGCGGCGCCCCCCGGTCCGCGCCCGTCTTTGCAGCACGTCATCGACGCTACTCTGGAGATCGTCCTGTGAAGTTCCTGTGTGTGGACTGCGATGAGCAGATGGAGTTCGATGAGCGTAAGACACCCGGCGATGGAACGTTCGCGGCCGCCTTTCGATGCCCCGCCTGCAATCGGAAGATCGCGATGCTGGCCAACCCCATGGAGACACAGTTGGTGGGTTCGCTGGGGGTGCGTATCGGTGGGCGCACGCTCGACGAGCAGCCCCTCGAGCTCGTTCGAAGCAAGTTGGTTGGTCGAGAGGACGCGTTCGTCGACGAGCCACCATCCAAGGTCGGCCCAGCGGGCAGGCGTCCAGAGTGGTCCATTGAGGCGCAGGATCGGCTCGCCCGGGTGCCGACGTTCGTTCGCGGGATGGTGAAGAAGATCTATACCGAATATGCCAGAGATCACGACATCGCGGAGATCACGCCGGCGATGATGGATCGTGCCAGGAGCGATCTAGGGCTCGAGGGCATGTGATGGTGAGCGAGTTCGACGAGCGAGCCGTGGGAGATGTTCGCGTGCGCATCGACCGCACGCTCTGCGTGGGGTTCGCCGACTGCGTCGAGGAGGCCCCGGAAGCTTTTGGGCTAGACGACGACGACGTCGCCGTCTTCCTGGCCCCGGAGGACGTGAGCCGCGACCGATTGCTGAAAGCGTGCGATGTCTGTCCCGTCGATGCATTGACCGTATGGGACGGCTCAGGGAGTCAATTAGTCCCTTGACAGGTGGGTCTCGGTATCCCATGTTCGGCTCCGTTGCCAGGTCGAAGCGCACGATCGCAGGATGGAGAGCGGGCGATCGGTTTTACGGGGATTCTGCCGGCCTGTGTCTAGCGTTTGTCTGCCGTTGTCTATAGATCAAACCGCACCGTCAGAGGTACATTCCAATTCACCCGACCCCCAAGGCCGAGGGCGGAGCCATGTATAGAGAGATTTTTGTTCCAGTCGACAACTCCCAGCATTCTGACTGGGCCGTCGACCGGGCGATCGAATTGTGTACCAGGTCCGACGGCTTGGTCACTGCGAACCACGTGTATGCCGCCCGGCTGCACGATGTCCGCTTCCGACAGCTCGAGACCGGCCTTCCCGCGCAGTTCCAGACACCCGCAGAGATCAAGAAGCAGCGCAAAATCCACGATAAGTTGATTGAGAAGGGCCTTCAGCTCATAGCTGACAGCTTTCTCGATCACGTCGCGAACCGTTGCGAGGCGGCCGGCGTGTCGGTCACTCGACAACTCCTCGAAGGAATCAACTACGAGGAGATCGTCAACGAGGTAAACCGCGGTGAGGGGCGTCTGCCGGGGCTCATCGGGTTCGACCCGAACAGGGCGGCGACGTACGACGGCGGAGAGCGGGTGCGAAGCGACGTTCGTGTCGGTGACGACGGACGCTTGGTGGCGGAGGACGAAGATACTGCTGCGCGGCTGGTCGGGACGTCGGGTCGCAAGTACGACTTGGTCGTTTTTGGGGGACACGGACTTGGACGGCAGCCGTACTCACAGCTCGGCGGGGTGGTGAGCCGGGCCATACGAGGCATCGAGAAAGACGTTCTCGTGGTGCGGGACGAGAGGTCGCTCACCGGCGGCCGGTACATGGTCTGCGTGGACGGCTCGTCCTATAGCTACCGCGCGATGAAAGTCGCTCTCGAGCTGGCGCAGGAGTTCGGGGGCTCCGTCTACGCTTGCAGCGCCTTCGACGTCGAGTACCACCACGTGGTCTTTAACAACATCAAGGACGTGCTATCGGTCCAGGCGTCGAAGGTGTTCAAATTCGAGGAGCAGGAGGAGCTTCACAACAACATCATTGATAAAGGGCTGTTGAAGCTCTGCCAGGCCAATCTCAAGCGGGCGCAGGTCATGGCGGAGGAGTTTCCGGACGTCCCCCTGACGACGCAGATCCTGGTCGGCAAGCCATTCCAAGTCATCATGCAGTGGATCGAAGAGATCGAGCCCGCGCTTCTCATCATTGCTCGTCACGGCGCGCACCGCATCGAAGGCACGGCCATCGGCTCGCAGGCCGACAACCTGATGCGTCTCGCGCCGTGCAATACGCTGCTCGCAGGCACCGTGGGGATCCGGCCCGAGGAGATCCCCTGGATCGAAGAGGACGGACAGGCCGGGCTACCTTGGGCCCCAGAGGCGGAGGTGCGTATTCTCCGCGTTCCACCGTTTGCGCAGGGAATCGCGAGGCGCGCCGTCGAAGAGTTCGTGATCGAGCGCGGCGGCGATATCGTGACGAATCCGTCGCTCGACGAGGCGATCAAGAAGTTGTTGCCAACCCACATGCAGCTGATCATGGGGATCGGGACCGCCGAGGAGGTCGTGCTGGCGGAAACGAAGGCGACCGAGCAGATGGAGGCGACCAAGGTGCGCGGCTCGGATGACGATCCCGAGCCCGAGGAGGCCATCGTCGAGGTGAAATGCCCCGTCACCGGCGACGTCACCACACGACCGCGCGTCGCGACCGACCCGATCGTCTGGACGAACGAGGCCTGGCAGCGGCTCCAACTGGTTCCCCTCATCGCGCGGCCGCTTGCGCGAAACACGGTCGAGCGGTTCGCCCGAAACCACGAGATCTGGCGCGTCACGACGCCGGTGATGGACGAGAACAAACAGGCCATGATCGAGGCCGACGAGTTCGATGTCGAGACCATGATGGTGATGTTCAACGAGCTCCGAGCGAAGCAGATCCGGGCGGAGGCGGAGGGGAAGGACGGCATGTCGCCGGAGATGCGCCGGTTCATCGAGGAAGCAAAGGCCGCCGGGGTCACTCGGTGCCCGATCCGTGACATCGAAGAACGGGTGGACGGGTGTCCGGTGGACTTCAAGACCGCGACGCCGGACCAGGCCAAGGCCGCAGTGGAGCGGATGTTGCAGACGCCGGCGGGGGACGACTGAGCCGTCAGCTCTTTGCACGCGCCCGGCTCGATGAGGCAGGCGCGGGCGGCTATGCCACGAGTTCGGAGGCGGCGGTTCCTCACGTCGTGGCGTGGAACCTCACGCGCCGATGTAACTTGGAATGCGCCCATTGCTATATCGCCGCGGGACCGGAGGAAACCGGCGCCGGGGAGCTGTCGACGGAGGAGTGCCTCCGCATCGCGTCGGAGATCATCGATGTCAATCCCTCGCCAATGTTCATTCTTTCCGGCGGCGAGCCGCTATTGCGGGACGACCTTGAGACCATAGCCTCCTTCGCCGCCGGGCGGGGCGCCACGGTGGTCGTGGGCACCAACGGGACCCTCCTCACCGATGACCGGATTGCGGCCCTCAAGGATGCGGGGGTGACCGGCGTAGCGGTTAGCGTCGACTCGCTGGTCGACCGCCGCCACGACCGGTTTCGCCACGGTCCCGGTTCGCTCGCGGCAACCACCGCGGCGCTCGAGCGCCTCCGGAACCACCGCCTGGACTTCGTAATTCAGACGACGGCAACCAAAGCCAACCGTCGGGAGCTCGACCAACTGGTCGCTTGGGCGGCCGACAAGGGCGCCGTCTCCTTCAACCTGTATTTCCTTGTGGCTACCGGCCGCGGCGCGAGGCTGGCCGATCTCGGACCGCACGATTACGAAGCGATTCTCAGCGAGCTGGTCGACCACCACGAGCGGTACCTCGGCCGAATGATGGTCCGCGCCAAATGCGCCCCGCACTTCATGCGGCTGGTTCACGAGCGGGCGCCGGACTCACCGGTTTTGAACTACCAGACCCGATGTCCCTGCGGCGTGCAGTACTGCCGCATAACGCCTGACGGGAAGCTCACACCCTGTCCCTATATGCCGTCTGTCGCCGGAGACCTGCGGCGGCAGAGCTTCAAATCGGTCTGGTCGGAGTCCTCGTTGTTCCAGGATCTGCGGGGCAAGTCCGTTGGCGGCAAGTGCGGTCGCTGCGAATACCGGCGGATGTGCGGGGGCTGCCGGGCGCGCGCGCTGGCTTTAGAGGGCGACCACCTCGCCGCCGACCCGTCGTGCGCCTACGAGCCGGTGGACGGGGCGGAGCTCGTGACCGTCGGACGTGAAGCGTCGTACGGTAGCCCCGTAGAGCCAAGCCTGCGCTGGACCCCCGAGGCGGAAGCGCGAATTCGTAAGATCCCGTCGTTCGTCCGAGGCGTGGTCGTCACACGGCTTGAGAGCTACGCGCGCGCGCGAGGGTTGTCCGAAATCACGGTAGACATGATGAAAGGCGTGCGAAAATCCATGCCGGTCGATTTCTCGAAACGCCTGCCGTTCTTCTTGCGAGATGACTAGCCTAGCCTGGTTCCTCGTTCAAGCCGCCGATACCACCGGTGCCTACGGGCATTTCCCGGGAATCGGCGCGCGCGGTGCCGTATGGATCGCCGCAGAAGTCCACCTGATGTTCGCGGCCTTCGTCCTGGGCGTGCCGATGTTCGCGGTCATTACGGAGTTGATCGGGATAGTCGGCAAGGACTCGAAATACGACAAGTTGTCAAAGGAGTTCACCCGACTTCTGGTGTTTGCCTACAGCGCGACCGCCCTGTGGGGCGGCATGTTGCTGTTCCTCCTGAGCACGTTGTATCCGGCATTCTGGTCCCACATGTCGAGGGTGTTCAGCCTCTCGATGTGGATCTACGCCGGGCTTTTCTTCATCGAGTCGTTTACGCTCTACCTCTATTACTACGGGTGGGACCGGTGGAGCGCGGGCCGGGCGAAATGGGTTCACTGGGGGCTCGGCGTGCTCCTGAACGTGTGGGGCACCATCGTGATGTTTATCGCGAATGGGTGGCTCACTTACATGATGTCCCCGCCGAGCGGGGTCACCGCGGAGGGGCTGCCCCCGGACGTGGGGCTCTGGGCGGCGATTGCGAACGCGACCTGGATACCGATCAACATCCACCGCCTGATCGGCAACGCGGTGTTCGGTGGCGCCATCGTCGCCGCGTACGCAGCCTATCGGTTCCTCGCGGCTAGGACCGACGAGGAGCGCGCGCACTACGATTGGATGGGCTACGTAGGCAACCTCATTGCGGTGTCGACCTTCATCGTGCTGCCTTTTGCCGGATACTGGCTGGGCCGGGAGATCTACGAGTTCAACCAGCAGATGGGCATCACGATGATGGGCGGTTTCATGAGTTGGCTCTGGATCATCCAGGCCGTGCTGATTGGCGTGCTGTTCCTCGCCGCGAACTACTATCTGTGGATCGGCATGGCGCGCATTCCAGGCGCGGAGCGATTCACACCGTACACCAAGTGGATGCTGCTGGTGCTCATCGTCGGGTGGATCGTGTGGTCGACGCCACACACCATGATCGCGAGCCGAGCGGAACTGGCGGCGATGGGTGGCTCGCATCATCCGTTTCTGAACATCTTGGGCGTGATGAGTGCCAAGAACACCGCCGTCAATCTCATGATTCTCACGACGTTTCTGTCGTTCCTCTTGTATCGGCGCGCGAACACGCGACCGGTGGTGGCGTGGGCCGCGAACGGCACGCGCGTGCAGGCGGCGATGTTCGTGCTTGCGGCGGCGGTCGTGATGTACTACGGGATCAGGGGGTACTTCGTCGAGGCGATCGTGCGAATCGGGTTCAGCGTTTACCAGGTGGGCGCCGTGCTGGCCTGCATTGTGGGGGTGACCGTCATCGACGTGTTCCTGGGGCGCGGGGCGGAGTCCCGCGGCGCGATTCGGTGGGGGCAGATGCCGGAGCGGTCCCAATACGCCCTGTTCGTACTCGCCGTTACATTTACTTGGCTCATGGGGCTCATGGGCTTCGCCCGCAGCGGCATCAGACAGCATTGGCATATTTGGGAAGTAATGCGCGATACCAGCTCCTTCGCCGCAACGCCGGCATTGGGCTACGCGGCAAACATGATCAGCCTCTGTGTGTTCATCTTCCTGTCACTCGTCGCCGTGATCTTCTGGCTCGGCGGCCTGGCGGAGCGGGTCACGCAACGACCCGCCGCTGTCGCGGGGGACTGAGGTCCGATGTGGCAGACTAACGCCAAGGTACTGTTCGTCACGCTCGTATCCCTGGGGTTCTTCACCCTCGTGGCGCACATCATCCCGCAGCTCGAGTCGGCCGTCCCAGAGGAGTTGAGCCTCGGGAGCGATGTGACACCGGAAGCGCTGGCCGAAGCCGGTGGGCTCGTCTTCAACGGCGCGGGCGGGTGCACCGCGTGTCACGGCCTGGGCCAGCGGGCTCCGAACCTCCGCGCTGATCATGCCGGTGAGGGGACGATCGGCGTGCGATGCGGCTCACGGGGGCCCGGCAAAGACTGCAAGCAGTATCTGTGGGAGTCGATGACCGAACCCGGCAGTTACCTCGTGCCCGGGTTCGACAACATCATGCCGGACGTGCGCCGTCAGTTACCGGAGGATCAGATCTGGGCGACCATCGCCTACCTCCAGTCGCTAGGGGGCGAGATCACCGTCACGGCCGCCGACCTCCCGGCGCCGGGGGCGGAAGCCGCTGCGCCAGCGGCGGGGGCACTCGGGGTGACCGCCACGACCGATCCGCTCGCCATCCTACGGGAGAACATCTGCGTGACCTGTCACCAGCTCGGTGGCGAGGGCGCGCCCATCGGACCCCCGTTTGACGGGATCGGCTCGCGACTCACCCGCGACGCCATTCGCCAGGGGATTCTCGATCCCAACGCCAGCGCGGCGGTCGGATACGAGCACCTGAAGGGGACCATGCCCGTTTTCTTCGGCGAAAGGCTCACCGCCGCGCAGCTGGAAGCGGTGGTCAACTTTCTGGCGGAGCATAAGTGAGCGGGCGCCGGTCGATCTGGCGGCGGCTTTGGCCCGAGCATCCGTTCTGGCAGGCGGTGGTCCTCGTGGTGTTGTCATACGCCTCGTTCAAGTGGGGAGTAGAGTACGTTCCGCCGCTGTTCGGGATGCGCAGTGCTCCGGTACCGCAGAGTGTGATCATCCAGTTCATGTTCACCGCGCTGGTCGGCATTCTCGTCTACGTGAGCGACAACGAGGAGCGTTGGCGGCGTTTCAAGGAGCCTATCAACGCGACGTTGGTCGATGCGGACAAGCGGTGGCTCCGCACGAGTTTTCTCATACTGCTTCCGCTGCTCGTGGGATTCGCGACGTTCGAGCAAACCAGGCCCAAGGTCTCAGCGCCGGCTCAACTGCGCTCCATCCACCCGGCCCCACCCGGTCAGATCACGTTCCAGGGTTCCGCGATGCAACTGACCGGATTGGAGAACCCGTTCCGCCACCGGGGCAACATGGACGACCACGTTCGGACCGGGCGGCGCGTGTACTACCAGAATTGTCTGCCGTGCCACGGTGACCTGCTGGACGGGAAAGGGCATTTCGCACACGGATTCAGCCCTATACCGTTGGGGTTCGACGATCCCGGGACCATCGCGCAGCTCACGGAAGGCTTCGTGTTCTGGCGGGTAGCGAAAGGCGGGCCCGGGCTCCCGAGAGAAGGGACGCCGTGGAATTCCGCAATGCCGGCGTGGGAGGATTTTCTCACCGAGGACGAGATCTGGTCCGTGATAATCTTCCTCTAC
Organism: Gemmatimonadales bacterium; assembly: GCA_965249575.1. GTDB lineage: Bacteria > Gemmatimonadota > Gemmatimonadetes > Gemmatimonadales > GWC2-71-9. Next base: position 2,036,908 of record OZ252244.1, read on the forward strand.
GAGCAGTCCGGTTGGGAGCCTCGTCGCTGGGAGGTGGAGGGAGAAGGGGGCGGGGGCCATGACTAGGGTTCTCCTCCGCAGTCAGCACGCTCGCTGGGGAGCCGCTGTTTTACTCGCCCTGTGCACGCCGGCTGGACTGTCGGGGCAGGACGTCACGCGCGGCAAGGACCTCTACGACAAATGGTGCGCCGAGTGCCATGGTGAGAGCGGAGCGGGTGACGGCTCTGCAGCGTCGTACATGCTGCCCCGTCCTCGCGACTTCACCAGGGCGCTCTATCAAATCCGGACCACAGCGAGCGGGGAGCTGCCGACGGATGACGACATTCGGCGGGTGATCGACGATGGGATGCCCGGCACGGCCATGCCCGCTTGGAAGACGCGCCTCTCATCCTCTGAGCGGGATGACCTGGTAGAGTATCTCAAGGGCCTGTCGACGTTCTTCAGCGGCCCGGCGCCCACCGCGATTTCACTAGGCAAGGCGCCGCGCGCCAGCGAGGAGGGCCTCGTCGAGGGCCGCGCGATCTTCGAGCAGCTCGAGTGCTTCAAGTGTCACGGCAATCAGGGACGCGGTGACGGCCAGTCTGCTCCCACCCTGACGGACGATTGGGACTTCCCGATCTTCGCGGCTGATCTCACGCAGAACTGGCAGTTCAACGGGGGTGGGTCCGCAGAGCAGATCTACACGCGCATGCGGACGGGCCTCGACGGCACCCCGATGCCGTCCAATAGCGACGTAGTCGATGCCGGCATAATCACCGACGAACAGCTGTGGCGCGTGGCCCACTACGTTCGCTCATTGTCTCCGGGGGAGGCTCCTCGGGTACGGGAAGTGATTCGAGCGTTCCGTACCGATGGCGCGCTTCCCGCGGGCCCGGACGACAGCATTTGGGCGGGGATCGAGCCGTTCTACATCCCCCTCGTGGGACAGATCATCGTTGCCCCGAGGTGGTTCGCCCCAGCGGTCTCGGCAATCTGGGTGCGAGCCGTTCACGACGGGGCACGCATCAGCCTGCTCCTAAGCTGGAGCGATCGCTCGGCCAGCCCGGATCCGGAGTGGGATGAATGGCTGACGCGCCTAGCAGGGTCAATGACCGATGTAGACGGTGTGATTCCGGTCGATCAGGGTCCGGACCGGTTCATTGTCCAGCTTCCGAGCGACTTCGATCCCGATGACGCCGAATTGCCATTTTTTCTCGGTGGCGGCAGCCGGCGTCCGGTGCATCTGTGGCGCTGGACCAGCACGCCGAATCAGCTGGAGGTCGGGTTGGGTGCAGGGCTAGGAACGTTCGAGCCGGGCGCTGGTGAAAACGAAGTTTCCCACTCTGCTAGGTACGCCGATGGCGAATGGCGGTTGCAGGTGACCCGGAGCCTGGTGGCTTCGGATACCGCCACTTCCCCAACCTTCCACGAAGGTGCGTCGATTCCGATCGCGTTCTTTGCCGCCGATGGCTCAAACGGTGAAGCGGACGTGCGGGGATCGGTCAGCGCCTGGTATTCGATCTACCTCGATGCGCCGACGCCACCGCGAGTATACTTCGCCCCTGTGGTTGCAGTGCTGCTGACCGCGGCGCTGGGGCTCGTGGTCGTGTGGCGGGCTCAGCGACGCGAGCGAGCGGAATGAAGACAACGAAGACACCGGAGGAACAATGAAGCGAGTTGTGCTTTTGAGCGTGGTGATGAGCCTCGCATGCGGCGGCGGCGACGGTGCATCAGGTGGCGATCAGGCGGCGCCAGCCGTTGCACCCCTCGGAACCGGCACTATCACGGGGTTCGTCCAGTTCTCCGGCGTGGCTCCGGCCAATCCGGCAATTGACATGGCGGAAGAACCAGACTGCAAGGCCAAGCATTCCAACGGGCCGGTGGACCCGCGAGTGGCGGTATCTGATGGCAGACTGGGCGGCGCTTTTGTGTACGTGAAGGGCGGCCTGCCCGCTGGTCCATATCCGGCGGCACCGACGGCGGTCCTAGACCAGAATGGCTGTCTCTACAACCCCAGGGTGTTCGGGGTGATGGCGGGCCAGGAATTCGAGATTCGCAATAGCGATCCGGTGCTGCACAACATCAAGGCGGTTCCAGCGGCGAACCGTGGCTTCAACATTAGCCAGCCCTCTGAGGGAATGGTGAGCAAGCGGACGTTCAATGCCCCGGAGATCGGGATCCCATTGGAGTGCAGTGTGCATGGTTGGATGAACGCTCACGTGAGCGTTGTAGAGCACCCGTACTTCAGCACATCCGGCTCTAACGGCTCGTTCTCGATTGGCGGGCTTCCGGCCGGTACGTACGAGCTCGAGGCCTGGCACCCGGTGCTTGGTGCTCAGACCGCGACAGTCACCGTGGGCGACGACGGGGCCGGCACAGCCGAGTTCACGTTCAGCTCCTGAGGGGGAGGCAAATGGACTGGATTCTGCCGCACGGGGCCTCGACATATTCGGGCGACATCGACGCTCTCTATTACCTCATACTCTGGATTACGGGCGCGGCGTTTCTGATCGTCGAGGCGGCGCTCATCTGGTTCGTCATTGCCTATCGGGAGCGCCCGGGTAGAAAGGCGTACTACACACACGGGAGCGTCCGCGCGGAGGTGATCTGGACGGCGGTACCGGCGGTCGTCGTCGTGGTGATCGGCATCCTGAGTGGCGTCGTCTGGAACCAGGTCAAAGGACGGGACAGTGCGCCGGCCGGCTCACTGGAAATCGCGGTAGAGGGCAAGCAGTTCGAGTGGAACGTGACCTATCCTGGGATAGATGGGGCACTGGGTACATCGGACGACTTCACCGTGCGCAACCAGCTTCATATCCCAGTCGACCGTCCGGTCAATGTTCAGCTCACCGCGCAGGACGTCATACATTCCTTGTTTATCCCGGTTTTTCGCGTGAAACAGGACGCCGTCCCCGGGATGCGCATTCCGGTCTGGTTCGAGGCGACCGAAACCGGCGAGCACGAGATCGCATGTGCCGAGCTGTGCGGCTTGGGACATTATCGCATGCGTGCGATCGTCACCGTGCACTCGCAGGATGAATACGACGCCTGGCATGCCGAGCGGGCGCAAACTCTGGCTTCACGGTAAAGGGCGAGACATGGCGACGACAGCGGCGGCGGTCGAAACTGCGACCCATGTAGACGACCGTTCGTTCACCCAGAAGTACATCTTCTCGACCGATCACAAGATCATCGGGATCCAGTTCCTGATCGCGAGCCTGTTCGGCCTCCTCATTGGGGGCGTGCTGGCCATGGGAATCCGGTGGCAGGTCGGTTTTCCGGGCGAACCGATGCCCGGCGCCGCGATCCTGCCGGAGACTATGGCGCCCGGCGGCGTGCTGCTCCCCGAGTTCTACGCCTCGCTGGTGACCATGCATGGAACGTTCATGGTGTTCTTCGCGATCATGCCGCTCCTCGTGGGAGTGTACGCGAACTACCTGATCCCACTCAAGATCGGCGCGCCGGACATGGCTTTCCCACGAATCAACATGGCGTCCTTCTGGATCGCGGTGCCGGCACTGGCGATCATGCTCGCGGGGTTCTTCGTTGAGGGCGGACACTCGGGAGCGGGATGGACGGTCTACGCGCCGCTCAGCGCCAAGCCCGAATACTCGGGAGTGAGCGACGGGCAGGTTCTCTGGCTCGTGAGCATAGCGGTCCTGGGTCTCTCTTCCATACTGGGGTCGACGAACTACATCGCCACGATCATCAACATGCGTGCGCCTGGGATGACGTGGTTCCGTATGCCCCTCAGCATCTGGTCGTTGTTCGTTACCGCGGTCCTGGTCCTGCTGGCGATCCCCATCCTTTCGGGGGCGGCCATCATGCTGCTGTTCGACCAGACGATCGGGACCCATTTCTTCGATGTCGCCGAGGGTGGGCAGCCGCTGCTGTGGCAGCACCTCTTCTGGTTTTTCGGACATCCCGAGGTGTACATCCTCATCCTTCCAGCCATGGGCATGGTATCCGACATCCTCGCAAACGGCGCGCGGAAACCGATATTCGGGTACCACTCCATGGTCTACGCAATCATCGGGATCGGTTTCCTGGGCTGGATCGTATGGGGGCACCACATGTTCCAGAGTGGGATGAACCCCACGCTGGGCATGACGTTCATGATCTCCACAATGCTCATTGCGGTCCCGTCGGCGATCAAGACCTTCAACTGGCTCGGGACGATCTGGCGGGGGAACATCCGGCTCCACGTTCCCATGCTCCACGCTCTCGCGTTCGTGGCGATGTTCGTGATCGGCGGGCTGAGCGGCGTCTTCATGGCGTCGACGCCGGTCGACATCTACATCCACGACACCTACTTCATCGTGGCGCACTTGCATTATGTGTTGTTCGGGGGGAGCCTGTTCGCGCTGTTCGGCGCGATCACCTTCTGGTATCCGAAGATGTTCGGGCGCATGATGAACACCTTCTGGGGCAAGGCCCATTTCTGGCTCACGTTCATCACGTACAATCTGGTGTTCTTCCCGATGCATGGGCTCGGCTTGCAGGGACACATGCGCCGGATCTACGACCCGACGCAATATGAGTTTCTTCAGCCACTCCAGCCGCTCAACGAGTTCATTTCGATGTCGGCCTTCGCGCTCTTTGCGGTTCAGGTGATATTCGCGCTGAACTTCATCTTGAGCTGGTTTTTCGGGAAGAAGGCGGAGGAGAACCCGTGGGACGACACGGGCCTCGAGTGGTCGACGCCGTCGCCGCCGCCCCACGGCAATTTCCCGACGACACCTCACGTGTATCACCCGCCGTACGAATTCAGTTCACCACTGGTCGAGGAGGACTACTTGCCCCAGGATCGGCGACTCGATGCCAGCCCGCAGCCCGCCGCCGGCCAGGTGGGCGGGTGATGGCCGCACATCCGGCCGCCGCCGCGGTTATGGAGCCCCCGACCAACGTCGAGACGGGCTCCGGGGTCTATAACGAGAAGCTGGGCATGTGGGTGTTCCTCGGCTCCGAGGTGATGTTCTTCACCGCCCTCATCGGCTCCTACATCATTCTGCGGTTCGGCAATCCGCAGGCATGGGGCCAGCCGGGGGAAGTGCTGAACATCCCGGTCACAGCCGTAAACACCTTTCTGCTCATTTGCAGCAGCGTGACGATGGTCAAGGCGTTTGCCGCGGCCCAGGACGGTTACCCCAAGGCACTTCGATGGTGGCTCGTGGCGACCGTGCTCATCGGGGCGACGTTCGTGGGCGTCCAGATCTACGAGTACAGCGAATTGATCCATCACGGGTTTTTGGTCAGCTCGGGGCTCTATGGGTCGACGTTTTACACGATGACCGGCTTCCACGGGTTCCACGTGTCGATGGGTGTGGTCTGCATGATGTTCGTTACGTGGAAGGCATTCCGGGGCAAGTACACGGTCTCGGACCACCGGGGGGTGGAGGTCATCGGCCTGTACTGGCACTTCGTCGATCTGGTGTGGATCATCCTTTTCACGATCGTCTATCTGATCTGATCGGTGGGAGAGCGGCTCATGCAAGAGGCAAAGCATTCGCACCCGAACTACATTGGAATCTGGGTGGTCCTCGCGGTGCTCACCGTGGTAGAGATCGGCGTGGCGTTTCTGCCGTGGGCCAAGATCGTGATCATCCTTTGCCTGGTCGGGCTTGCGGTATGGAAGGCACTGCTCGTCGCTCTGTACTACATGCATCTCAAGTTCGAGGGGTCGCGCATACGGATCATGGCGGCGGCACCGCTGCCGCTCGCGGTCATCATGGTCGTCGCAGTGATCACGGAATACGTGTGGTAGCGATCGCCGTCCGGCCGGTGCGGCCGGTCGACTTGTTGGAGCTCACAAAGCCGCGGATCGTAGCGTTGGTCGTGTTGACGGTGGCCGCGGGATTCTATCTCGCCGCCCCCACGGGGACTGACACGCTAGTGCTGTTCGTGCACACGCTTTTCGGGACGGCTCTGGTCGCGGCCGGCACCAACGCATTGAACCAGGTGGCCGAGAGTGACGTCGACGCCAGAATGCGCCGGACCGCGCGGCGGCCGATTCCCGCCGGCCGGTTGGACAGCTCGGCCGCCGCGGCGTTTGCGTGGACAGCCGGGGTGGCGGGTACGGTGTACCTGACCGTGTTCGTCAACGGGATCACGGCATTCCTGGCCGGGATGACTCTACTTTCCTACGTGTGGGCATACACCACACTCAAGCGGACGACCTCGTTGTCGACGTTGGTCGGTGCGGTCCCCGGCGCTCTACCGATTGTAGGAGGCTGGACGGCTGGGGGTGGGACCCTTGGCCCCGAAGCGTGGTCCCTGTTCTGGATTCTGTTCGTCTGGCAACTCCCCCACTTCCTCGCCCTCGCGTGGATCTACCGAGAGGATTATGCGCGGGCCGGATTGAGAATGCTGAGCGTGTCCGACTCGGATGGCCGAAGCACGTTCGCGCAGGCCTCGCTGTATGCGGCCGCGCTCGTGCCGGTGAGCCTGGTTCCAACGATGCTCGGGATCGCGGGCGGTGTATACTTCTTTGGCGCGCTCGTCCTTTCGGTTTGGTTGACCTGGATGAGCGTGAGGGCTCTGCTCGATCGGACCGTGGATCGGGCCCGGCGGCTGTTCTCGGCGTCGGTGACTTACCTCCCCGTCCTCTTGCTCTTGATGGCGGTGAATAGGACCTCATGATACCGTTCCACCGGTTCCTCATCGGTACCGCCATCTTGTTCTGTGCGGGGTTCGCTGTCTGGGCGTTGGCCGCGTTCCGGGCGGGCGGCGGGGCCGGACCCCTCGTACTGAGTATCGCGTTTGCAATCGCGGCAGCCGCGCTCTCCTATTACCTGAAGAATCTTCGCCGTTTCCTCGGCCGATGAACCCGGACGCACTCTCCTGGAGCATGTTCTGGGTCGGCGCCCTGTTCGTCTTCACCCCCATGCTGTTTGCCGGCATCATCCTCGGAGTGTGGTGGCACGGCCGAAAGCAGCAGGCGACCCGGGGGCCGGAGACCCTGACGACTCCCCCCGGGGATCCCAAGCCCGGCCAATAGCCGAATCCTACAATTTCAGGTCTTTGGCACCGATAATTCCCACTGGAAATGCGGAGTCCGGTTCGGGCGTCTGTGATCGTAATCACTTGACTCCTAGCGACTTCCATAGAAGGTTGTGGGCCAACCCTCAAGGATCGGGACGGTGAGTTGAGTCGTGGCACGCCTCGCTAATCTGCTCGGGTTCTGCTCGCTCTCGCTCGCCGCGATGGGCTGTGAGCCGGCCAGCATTACTGAAGCCCGGAACCAGCTGGCCCGCGGGCCGGCACGAACCGTCACGTTCGTGCTCCCGATAGCAGACACCGCCCTCACCGCCGCGGATTTCCTGTCCATGCAGGACACGGTGACGCTGCCCAACGGCCTGATGGGCCTCAAGTTCGAGGCCGACACGATCGCCGTGACCGTTGGCGAACAACTCCAGTTCAGCAATGTGAATCTCGACCCGTTCTCGGTCGACTTTCCGGCCGTTGTGTTCGCGCAACCGGTAGGCACCATGATCGACACGACGACCTCCTACAACGCGCTTGCGTCGGAGGCCAGGTTGCAGGCGGTCGACTCGGTCGTCATCGACACGGGGACGCTCCAGATCACGACGAGCAATCGCCTCCCCGCGCCGCAGAATTACGGCATCGTCTTGCTGGGTGTCACGGACCCGTCGGGAACACCGCTCAGCCAAGACGGCGTGTTACCGGCCGCGCCGGGTGACGGCACGTACGTGAGCCAGGTGCTTACGTTCGACCTGACCGGGGTGACTTTCGATGTGGCGGGGGTACAGGCGGTCCTGGCGGACTCCATGACCCTGCCGGCGACACCCATCAACCCGGCACTCGGTACCGCAGCCCTCATGCAGACCGGGACGGCGAACTTCACCGTACGGTCGCTGTCGGGGCCGCTGGATCCAGCGGCCACGCCCGAGCTGGTGGTGTCGGTCGAGAACGCTCAGGAAGTGCAGTCGTCGGACATCGACTTCGCCGATTTCGAGGACGCCGTTCTACAGGCTACGATCAACGACGCAACGGCCGACCTGACCATCACGAATACCTCGGGAACGCCGGTCCTGTTGTCGGGCGCCACGCTCGGTATCGTGCGCCTCGATCCCACGACAGGGCTCCTCCAGCGAGACGGATCGGGTAATCCCATCTATGAAACGGACGGGTCCGGCCCGCTCCTCCTGGCGATCGCGACGGCCGGTCAGTCCACGCTCAACGTGCCGGGCGGGACGACGACCCCGCTGTCAATTGCCGCGGCTCCGCTCGTCGACAGGTTGGTCAATCTCGTGCTGATGGATCTCACGCTGCCGGTCGGTGGTGTCAGCTTCGATCTCGTTGAAACCAACGAAGGTGGAGATCTCGACACCGCCGATTCCGACGATCTCTTAGATCGTCTTGTGTTCGCGACGGGCGCAGCCAGTGTCACGGATGGCCTGCCGTTCGGAGTCGAGGTCGAGTTCGCGGTCGTCCCTGATTCCCAAGCTGGGAACGTCGACGTGTTCTCGTTGCCTAATAGCGTCACGCTGAGCACGGTAGCCGTGGACCCGCCCACAGTCGATGCGGCGGGCGTCACGATCAGTCCCAGCTAAGATTCGGTTTCAGTCGACCTCACGAACGCGGCGATAGACATCATCCTCGGGCGCACCTTCACGTCCGGGGTCCGCATCAGGCTGCTGCCCGGAATCGGCGGCGCCGGCCGTGGGGCTATTCGCACGACCGACCAGATCGTTGTCCGCGCGACGGCGCGCATCGGGCTGCGGTCGGGAGGCGCCACTCCGTGAGACGCACCCTCGCCCTCGTTTCGCTGACGTTGGTGGTATCCGCGGCGGCGCACGCCCAGGCCGTGCCAGACGGATCACAGGCCACCCGGGTCGAGCCGGCCTACCGCCGTACCCCCACGTTCCGGAACGATCCCTTCCGGCACGTCTACATCCCGCATTGGGGATTCGTTTTCTCGGTGGGCGCAACCGCCGAGAACAACGCGTTGAACGTGGCCGACGTGCGCGCCGTGATCTTTCTACAAGACAGGGACAGCCTGCTGGCGGGTAGCCTCCTCGATCTCATCGGCCTGGTGCCAACCGGCGCGGGGATCAGGGGCCAGGCGCAGGGAGAGGGTGGGTTCTATCTGGGCGGACCGTTCGGCCGTCACGTAAGCATCGGCCTGTCGGCTCAGGGGCGGGCATACGGGTCCTTCCTGTTGGACGACGACGCGGTCGCCCTTTTGCGGGACGGCAACGGCGCCCGCCAGAGTTTTTCCCTGGGCAACACCACGGCTTCTGGGCTCAGCACTGCCGAGGCGGGTGCCCATGCGATGATCCGGCTCGGATCGAGAGAGGCGACGGAGGTCACGCTCGGCTTCGGCGGTCGGTATATCCGCCCGATCTTCTACGCCGACTCGCGCTCCCTCATTGGGAACGGGGGCTTCATAACGGTCACAAGCAGTAGCGTCGCGGCCAACATCCAGGTCGCCTCGGCTTTCACGCCCGAGATCAGTGAGACGTTTTCGGGGTCGGGTTTCGCGGCCGATCTCCTGCTGCGCCTGGAATGGCCACGCTCCGGGCTGGCGCTCGAAGCCATGGTCGCGAACCTGGGGAAACTGACGATTCCCGGGGTGGAACGCCGTGAACTGAACTTCAACGTCGCCACCACCCGGATCGACGAGGTAACCGATTCGCTGGACGTCGTCGATTTCATCGTACAGGATACAACGGATGTCGATGTCACCCTTCCAAGAATCATACGGTTCACCGCTAGCGCCTGGGCGAACAGAATACTCCAGATCGATGTGAGTGCCACGGCGCCGGTCGACGGTGATTTCACCGTGCCGATGGTGGTGGATCTCGGGACGACGTGGCGTTTTGTGCGGGTGATCCCACTGCGTGTGGGTGTTGCTCTGGGAGGTCCCCAGAAGATCGGCTATACCGGCGGATTGTCGATAGAGGGACGCACTATGTTCCTGCAGCTCCACGCACAGTCCCTCGGGGGACTGTTCCGGAAAGCCACCGGTACTGGGGCCCGGCTAGAATTGGGGTTCTTCTTCTAGAATAGCCCGCTTCTGGCTGCCTGCCACAACTTGACCATGCGGTCGAACCCATCCTGCAGCTTCGCGGCGCCCACGGGCGTCGGTGGCTCGCTCAACACCTCCTTCAGCCCTTGAGCGATGCTCGGTAGCTGCTTGCGTTTTTTCACGGCGCTTTCGTTCAGGATACCGTCGAGGATTGCTCGAAGCCTCGCGCGCTGCCCCTCATCGTCCGGTACCTGATACAGATAGGCCGCCACGTCCTTGCCTTCAAGGCACAGCTTGCCGACCTTGTCCAGGACCGGCGGCCGCTTGTCCCCCTCTTGATTCATTGTCGCCCCCGGAGAGCAGTGGCTGTGGAACCATCAGGACGCCTTCTCAACTATAATACTTATCGTCAGGTAATCGTGGACATCAAAGTGTCATCGGGCACCGAGCTGGGTCACCCGCTGTCCAGATTCTACTGCTGAAGGGGATGTTTGACGTGACTGGGAAAGCACCACGGAAACCGCTGGCGCACTCGACATGGGAGTGGGCCAAATCGATTGCCATCGCGCTCGTTATTTGGATGCTCGTTCGATCGCTGCTCATCGAGGCCTTTCGCATACCGTCTGGCAGCATGGAGAACACGCTCCTGATTGGCGACTTCCTCTTCGTCAACAAGACGCTCTACGGAGCCGAAATTCCCCTGGTGAGCGCACGATTCCCGTCCGTGAGGGAGCCGGAACGACTGGACATCGTCGTTTTCCGGTCGGTGGAAGATCCGAGTATCAACGTAGTGAAACGCGTGGTGGGAATGCCGGGCGACACGCTTTCGATGGAAGCGAACGTCCTGTCGGTGAATGGTACATCATTGGAGGAGCCGTACGCAATCCGCACAGACCCAACCACCGATCCGGAGCTACCGCAGATGCGCGGCTGGCAGAGCCGATATCTCGTCGGGCGGGATCCAAGGGCCTACCGGCCGACCCTGAAGAACTGGGGTCCCGTCGTCGTGCCCGCAGACTCGTTCTTTGTCATGGGGGACAACCGGGACAATTCGTATGACAGCCGGTACTGGGGATTCCTCGGCCGAGACCGCATTCGCGGCCGGCCGCTCCTCATCTACTACAGCTACGACAAAAACGCAGTGCTCCCCCTGCCGTTCCTCACCGGTGTCCGCTGGGGTCGCATGTTCTCGTCCCCAGACTGAGGAACCGAGTCGGGTCCCGGGCGCAAGCGGGATCCGGCCGAGTTGGAGAACGTGTCCTATTTGTAACGGTAGGTGATTCGACCGCGAGTCAGATCGTAGGGGGACAACTCGACGGCGACTCGGTCGCCCTGCAGGATGCGAATGTAGTGCTTGCGCATCTTCCCAGAGACGTATGCGAGCACTGCATGGCCGTTTTCGAGTTCCACCCTGAAGGTGGTGTTGGGGAGAACCTCCTTGATCGTCCCCATCATTTGAATCGCATCACCACCCACGCGTCACGCCCTTCTGCGTCAATACGATAGTTCCGGGTGGGATGGTTGGGTCACATTCCGGGGCACATAAGCGGCTTGCCGGCCACACTTGGCGCACCTGAGCGTCACGTGCCGGTAACCGTCTCTGGCGCTTCCGTAACGGCGCCTGGGGGTGCGCTCGATCGCCTTATGCCCACAGGACGGGCACACCAACCTCTCTTGATCGCGATCGGCCAGGATCAACTGCAGGGCTTCGGGGGCTCTGTATTCTTTGGTCGTTCGTCGTCCCACTGATAACCTCGTCTTCCGCAACGGGGCCGTAAATGTATCCTCCAGACCGGGCGGTGGCAAACGAGCGCAACCCCTTGACGAAGGGACGTGGAAGGGGATCTTAGACCCCCCCCAAAGCGAGCCGCGAGAGCCCATGGAAAACCAACCCGCAGGCGACTATGTCCGAGTAGCCGACGTCGAGATCAGCTCGGTGCGATCAGAACGATCGGGGTTCCTGCTCGAGGGGAGGGGCGCCGATAGGGCGGATTATCTGCTCGAGCTTCACCTGGATATGCCCGTAGATGAACGGACAAGGGCGGTCCTTAGCGAGATGCTTGCGCAATCTGAATGGAGGGCATGGCGGAGGAGCCCGCAGCCCTTCCCGAGGCGTGGAGGCAGCGGTCACAAGCTGCGGACAAAGACCGGGTAAGGCCCTGGAGGGTCTCCAGAGCCCACCGACCACCCGGGAACCCACCTGACGGCGTCGCGGCAGGGGATCTCGCAGCGGCAAATGAAGTAACCAGTTATAAAACAACGTCTTACAGAATTGGATCGCCAGTATCACCGGGTTGACGTAGGTGTACCGACCCGCTAGGTTGCCGCTCCTAACGCCGTATTTGGAGGCAAATGGCGCAGGAGCTTGGCGGCTCGCAGATCTCAGCTTTGCTGGAGACCGTACCGGGAATTGCGAGTGTCCTTCGCAGCCCGGTCGCTGACGCCGTGGTCGGAACGGTCCGAGCTGCTGCGGGGAAGGATGAATTCCGGCTGGATCATGCGCGGGAACTGGCGCAGTTCGCCGTCCGGAGAGGGCTGATCGGGGTGGAAGAGGCGGAGAGCCTCATTCAGGAGGTCAGCGAGCGCAGGAAGCGCCGGAGCCCGAGTAAGAAGGGTGTGACTCGGCGGCCGAAACCCGAGGCCCGCGCCAAAAAAGTAGCCTCACGGAAAAAAAAGAAGGCCGCCGCCCCGGCCCGGCATAAGAAGGCCGCTGGGACGAGCGGCAAACCGACGCGGAAGAAGCGTTAGACCTTGAACCCCTGGACGAGCGCCCGAAGGCGCTCGGCCGCCTGATTCAGTTCGGCCGCCTGGGCGGCCATCTCTTCGGTCGATGCTCCCTGCGCTTCAGCCGCCGCCATCACCTGGTCACTGGAGCCGGCGTGCGACCGGGCCTGACTGGCCACCTCTGCGATGGCCCGCTGACGAGATTTGACCGGCGCTTGCCGCGATTTCCTCGCTGACAGCTGAAAGATCACCCGCTGTGGCGGCGATACGCTCGCTCTCCGACGCGATCTCGGTAACCAGGGATCGCAGGCTGGTTCCGATGCGAGACATCGCTTGAGCCAGCTCATTGAGCTCGCCGGGCATGTCCCCGAGGGGGACCGGGCGAAAGTCGCCCTCGCTGGCCCGGGTGGCCGCGCCGGCCAGGCGTGAAATTGGCTCTCGAACGGATCGCAACGCGAGGCCGCCCACGGCTACGCCGATTACGATCGCCGCAACGAGCAACACGCTCACGAGAGCCTGCCGGCCGCGAGTGTCCGCCACCAGTCGCTGCATCGCGCCAACGGTTTGAGCTGACTGGCGACCGGAGAACTCCTGGATTGCCTGGGTGAGGTTCCTGGCTGCCCGGCGGGCAGCAAACGCCGTCTCCACCGCCTGTCGGGATCCACCCAGGTCCCGCAGGGCCTGCGCGGCCCGATAAACCGAATCGGTCTCGACCTGGAGCTCCACGATTCGCAGCGCTGCCACCCGGTCTTGATCGGAAAGGCGAGGGAGCGCGCCCAACTGGCTGGCGGCGGCCCGAGCCGTGTCGCTCGCCACCTGAAATGTCTCTCGCGCCTCTTCCGAGCGGTCGACCAGGTAGCGCTCTGCGGCGCCGATCTGAACGGAGACCGCCGCGGCCAGCTTCGCGGCCACTTCCGATGACAACGTGGTCCTGGTCACTTCCGTCCCGATCCCGCGCAAGCGTCCCAATGCCAGGATCGCGACTATCGCTATGACGGCAGTCGTAACCATGAGGGCTCCGGTCCCCAGGGCGATCCGCGTCTTAAGGGTGTTCAGATCAAGCAGTCGGTTCATTGATAAAGGATGCGCCGAGCGGCAGTTACCCCCGGACCTCGGGGTCTATCCACTGGGTGGGCCCAATGATCCAGGGAGATGGTGTGGGGCATCGAGTAGTCGGCGCAACGTTAGTGCGGTGCCATCTGGTGCGCAACGCCCCACTGTCCCAGCCGCCCCGGCTGAGGGCAGGTGCGGCGATGTCGGATGGGGTTGCACGATTGAGCCTGAACCGAGAGCCAGCCGGGTGGAATCAGCGATTCTGGCCCCTCCGAATCACACGCCGGAAGATCGCGACGCCCGACTCCGGCATCGTCTCGTCGAAGAGCAGCGCGTTCGCGAACGGATCGTACTGGCCGACCCACTCGACGCTATCTGGCCAGGTGAGTCTCAACAGCCGGGTTTCCCGTTCCCACTCACCCACGGTCCACAGCCCTCCGGTAACGGGCCGCCACCTGCACAGCCGATCGGCCGTGAGGACCAGCTCCGTCGGTTGGCCGATCTCCGAGCCCAGATCCCCGAGCCACCGTCCCGTGACGGGGCGCGCCAACAGGCTCTGCGGGGACATCGTGACGACCTCACCCTGAGGTGGTTCGAGAAGGAGCCGGCCGTAGGAGAGGCGGTAACGGGCCACGATGTTCGTGTCACCGCTGGCGAGGAGGGAGTCACTGGTCAGGCGATAACGCAGTGGGTAACGGTCCCCGACCACCAGCATGGAGTCTGCATAGAACTCGAACTGGAGTGGCCTGCCCATGTGGATGCCAACCCATCGCCCGGCCAACAGAACGGAATCGCGTTGGGCAACGAGCGTGGTTGGAATGCTGAGGGGCACCAATAGGGCCAAGAGGTGGGATGGACGCACAGTGGCTCGTACCATGGCTGGCGAGGCCAGGTTCCGCAAGACGTCGGTCGAAGCTGGGGGCCCGGGTCGCGCCAATGGGCTCAAGGGGATACAATTACCCTAGGATTCAACTATGACTGTTCCAGTGACGCTGCCTACTACACAGACCTTCTCGGAGCGAGCCGATGCTCTGGGACATTTCTTCCAGCGCGCCGGTGAGGCGCCCCGCCTCATCGCCTTCGACGACGAGGTGGGATGTCCGCTGCATAACGCATTGGCCGCACTCGAGTGGACCAGCGCGGTCGGCATCCTCAGCGATACGGATCTACTGCACGCCGCACGGCTGGGGGAAACCGCGGCGGCGACGGTCGAGCGGCGCAGGAACGGGCAGCGTGTGTTCGTGTACCTGGGCCCGCGGATGGATGCGCCACCCGCCGATCCTTATGAGGGAGCGCTACTGTTCGATGAGCCTGGAGTCCGGGCGTTCGAGTTTGTCCAGCGGGCGCACGCGCTGGCCCACTTTCTCCGAGCGACGCAGGGGGCGGGCGGGGTATTGTCCCTTCTGGGGAAGCGCGCTCCCGAGCTGCGCCACGTCAAGCGGGCGCTTTCGGCGGTCTTTCAGTATCCTCCGCCGGACGTGTCAAATCTGATGCTGGCTGGGTGGTTCGCAACGACCGGTGGGGGCATTTTGTTCGTTCCCCCGCTTGCGGACGGAGTCTACACCTACCAAGAGGTATCGTCCGAGTCCTGAGCCGGCGCCAACCGGTCCATCACCCTACATTCGCAACATCGCGCCGCCCCGGTTGCCTAAATCGGGGAAGAGCCGTGGCTCGTGTGGACTAGTGGATGACTAGTTCTGCACAACTCCACATGCTGTGGAAATACCGCCGAACCATCGCCGGCGGGCGTGCTTACCGATCCACAACGAGTGCACATGGAACGCCGTAACCCGAAGAAATATCGGCACTTGCGCGATTGTGGCCCGCTCCTATATTTGCTCCCGTCGTGCAGGGGAAGGGTCGGGACGGACGTCTTGACCACGCCCTGCGTGGCAGGTTCGAGCGGGAAATTTCGGGGAGGGCGCCGATGCAACAAGGGCTCAGGCGTCCAGCGATCCGGGTGAGCACCCCGACTCGGACAGGCGGGGCCAGTCGCGCGCCTCGCCCACGCCGATCTGGCGCCTCGGTGTGCAGTGCGAAGGGTCGGTCCGCGACCCGATCCGACTCGCAGCGCCCCTACCGGTGAACCTTGCGGCTCGGCCAAGCTGCCTGGGGATGGAAGCCGGAGCTCCTGGTCACCCACCCGCGGGCGTATCAGTCCATGCGGCGGTGGCGGGAAGAAGAACAGCGGGAGTAAATCCCCTGGCTCCGGGTAACCGGTATGTGGACGGCGGGCATCCTCACGGGTGGCCCGCCGTCCTTTTTTTCCTTCATCGCCTCCTGCGGCCGTCACGATTGCCGGGTTGGGCCTGGTATTGAGCGTCCGGTCCCTGGGGCCCGGTGCAGCGCCTCTCGTTTACGTCCCGTCGGGTACGCCCCAGTCACTGCGGCCACGGTAAACCCGTCGACGATCCAACGTCCACTGGGGTGTTGAGACGTCACCAGACGGGAAATTGTCGGAGAGGCTCAGGGCGTTGGCCATGCTGGTGGTCTTTGCGCTGGCGTTGTCCGCCCAATGCAGCACCTCCGCTTCGAGCATCATCGGCGGCACCGGGCTTCCGAATGCCAGCTGGCCGTGATGCGACAGGACAAGGTGAGTCAGGATGTCTCGCTCCCAGTCGGTGCAGGGAGGTTCGGGTTCCTCGTTGATCCGGCGCTCGAGCATGATGGCTCCCAGCGCCACGTGTCCGATGAGTCGCCCCGCGGTCGTGTAATCGAACGCCCTGTCCCACGTGTAGCTCTTCAGCTTCCCGATGTCGTGTACCAGGACGCCGGCAAGCACTAGCTCCAGGTCGGCCCCAGCTGCTCGTCCGATGGTGCGGGCGATCGCTGCGACTTCAGCGGTGTGCTTGAGCAGTCCGCCGATCGCAGCGTGATGGCCGCGGATCGACGCCGGGCATCGCTCGTAATCACGCCGGAAGTCGGCGTCATCATAAAAGAGGTCGAGCACCCGCTTGAGCCGCGGTTTGCGGACATCCGCCCGCCAGGCGTCGAGCATTTCCCAGTAACGATCGACCGGACCAACCGATGGTAGCAGGGCCTCCACGTCGACCGCGCCGTCGGGGAGAACTCGAAGAGAAATCACTTTCAGCTGCCGCCGGTCTCGGTAGCTTGCTACCTCGCCGATGACCTGCACGGCATGCCCGGCGCGAACCCCAGCTACCATGTCCTTTCGCTCGGGCCAGATCGGCTCGGTGGAGATTCGGCCGGTACTGTTGCCCAAGGCGAGGATCGTGAACGGATCGCCGGTATCCCGAGTGCGCGATGTCGACTCGAGCACCAAGAAGGTATCCTCGACTCGTTGACCTAACTCGAGAGATGGTACGTGCAGCGGTTCAGCCATGATTACAAACTAGTGATGGGCACGGCGCAGTCGAGGCAGCGTGCGGTCGGGCTCGCGGGCTGGATGCTCGATTGGATCCCGCGCGATGGGCGGCGGCAGGTGGGCGACCGAGTTCGCATGGTATTCGAGCAGCGGCCGCTGGCTGGGTCGAATCACGTAGGCGTCGCCCTCCCGGAGCACCAATTCGCTTGCCGATCATGTTCCATGAGCGATCCATAATGGGCGCCGAGCCCCGGTCGAGTTGGATCATCGTGGCGTTCGTCGTTATCAAACGATCGTGGTAGGTCTCGATTCGTTCGAGCAGCTCCCGATAACGCACGAGACTCGAGCCAAAGGAGAGTAACGCCAGCGGCGACGAGGGGAACGGGGATGACGTGAAAGACCGCCCGTGCGACGGCGTAGCCGAACCGATAGTACGAGAGGACATTGAACGTAGGGACGATTCAGTCTACGTATCGCTCCACGAGGCGCCTGGCCTCCCCGACGCTCGAGCCCCGCTCTCGACGATGGGCTTGGATCTCGACTGCGCGGGATCGCTCAGGATCTCCGTGGGCACGACCCGCCGGCCGACCAGTTTGTTGCGTTCCAGGTGAGCCTTGAACCGGTGAACGGTGCGGAAAACGGCCGCCCGGATCCTGGCCTCGATGAGCCGGCGGACCCTTTCCGCCAGCGAGACTCCGATGACGACCGCGAGTAGGACCACGACGCCGGTGATCGCCCATCCACCAACGAGTCCCGTCAGATTGCCTCCGGTAACACACCCGTTTTGCGGTACTGGTAGGCCATGCGCTTGAGGCGCGCGATTCGTATCGCCATGGGTGGGTGGGTTGCGAGTAGGTCGGCGACGAATCCCTGCTTCGCCGTTAGCCGCCGGCCGAGGGGATCCGCGATGCAAAGATGTGCGGTTCCGCGGCCCATGGCCTTGGTTGGAGCGTGATGATTCTCGATTGCGCGTAGGGCTTCCGCGAGGCCTGACGGGTTCCGGGTGAACTGCGCCGCCGATGCATCGGCGAGGAATTCCCGCTTCCGGCTCACGCCGAGCGCGAGCAAGCGGGAGACGATGGGTGCCACGAGCAGCGTTACGAGCCACAGGACCAGAACGACCAGGGCGAGCTTCCCCGCCCCCCCCCGTTTGCCTCCCCGCCCGCCGCGGTGCGCATGACCGCCGAGCCTCAGTACGCGCCAGGCGCTGTCGGAGATCAGAGCGATGGTTCCGACGAGCGCGGCCAGGAGGGTCATGAGCTTGACGTCGTGGTTGCGAATGTGGGCCATTTCGTGTGCGATGACCCCCTGAAGCTGATCCCTATTCAGGATCGTCAGGAGGCCTTCCGTAACCGCGACGTGCGCGCTTCGCTCGTCCAGACCGGTAGCAAATGCATTGGGGTCGGGATCGGGGACAATCCAAACCGTCGGCTTGGGCAGTCCGGAGGCGATTGCCATTTCCTTAACAACGTTTACGAGTCTGCGCTCCTCGGGCGTTGACGCCTCGATGAGCTCCCAGGCACCTGTCGCCCAAAGAATCTCCTGGGGCCCTTTTTCCAGCCGTACCAGGCGATGCACCCGCCGATGGCGGTAACAACGACGCCCAACCACGGGAAGACGTGCCGGTAACCCGCGTCTTCGAGCCCGGCTGGATGAAGAAAGAGGGCGAGATCGCCCCCGAAGCCTACCCAGGCGAAGAACCCCAAAAAGACGGCGACCAGAAACTGCGAGCGCCGTCGATTCGCCCTCTGCTGAGCGAAGAGATTCGTATCGGTCACTCTTTAGGCTTGAAGGAGAGGTCGACCTGGGGCAACTCTCGCTCACGCTCGTCGGAAATTTCCCACAGCTCGACGGGCTCGGCCTTTGCCAAGCCTGCCACGAGATTGGTTGGGAACTGTTGCTGACGAACGTTGTAGGTCGTGGCCGTATCGTTGTACAGCTGCCGGGCGAAGGAAACGTGGTTCTCCGTCGAGGTGAGCTCCTCTTGGAGTTGCCCGATGTTACCGGTCGCTTTGAGTTGGGGATACTGCTCGACCACGACGTTCAATCGCGAGAGCGCGGACGATAGCTGCGCCTCGGCTGCCGCGAGCGCCTTAACGCCGCCCGTCGGTAGCGCGTCCGCCTGGACCTTGGCAGCCTGGTTCCTGGCTTGAATGACGGCCTCCAACGTTTCCCGCTCAAACTCCATGGCGCCTTTGACGGCATTGACGAGGTTTGGGATCAGGTCGTGGCGTCGCTTGAGCTGGACGTCGATCTGCTTCCACGCGTTCAGCGTCTCGCCCTTGAGCGCGATGAGTCCGTTGTATGCGGAGATCACCCAAAACGTGGCTACGATCAAGAGAATCAAGAAAATCCATGTCATCACGGGCTCCCGTGTGGGTTGGTCGCTGCGGTGTTGGAGTGAGGTGAAGGGTGGTTCCGGGCTGCCGGTGGCGTGCGCCGGGGAGAAGGGCTCGAGAAGCGGGTGGCGCGCACCGACCCGGTCGCCTCCGCCCCTGCGCTAGTCGGCGCTCTGCGGGTCGTCCAGTTTCTCGAGGGCTGACCGCACGGCTTCGGCAATCGCATCGGTTGGCACTCCCATCCGGGCGCGCGGGTGCTCAGCACTCATGTGTAGCTCGAGGCCGGGCTCCAGGGAGATCCGGTGCCAAGTGGCGCTACGAGGACGGGTGTCCCCGCCGGACGAATCCACTCGTCGCCATACGTGTAACGCCCGTCCGGCCCGTCCGCGCGGCGAGGTGGCGCGCTCCGAGAGTCGAAGGCGTTCCGGTGCGGGAAGCCCGGCCCCGATCGCCGATGCAACTCGCCGCTCCACGATGTCACCGGTGACGGTTTCGAGCTCCTCGGTGATGGCGGCGAGCGTCGCACCCTCCATCTGCTTGAGCTTGATCGTCAGAACCTGCAGGAGGTGCCGATACGAGTACGTGGCCGCCGTGCCACGGCCTTCCGGTGGGGCGACGAGCCCCCGCGTGACGTAGAACCGGATGGTGCGCTCGTTGGGGAGCGCGTTGGCCGCCGCGTTGATCGGGCGGATGTCCGAGGCTTCGAGGATTGCCGCGGCGACGGCGGCTAGGTCGCGGAGGTTCCACGGGGCGAGCTTGCGATACTCGCGAAGTGCGGCGAGGGGCTCTAAGGCTGGCGCGCTTGCCGACCCCACGGCCTAGTGACCGTTGGCGCGACGACGCTTGCTGGACGTCAACGAGTCCAGCATCTGGAAGACTTCTACGAGCTCGAACGGCTTTCTGATCACCGGGAGGGAGTACAACATCAGCCACTCGTGCTGATCTTCCGAATCCGGATTGCTGCTCATGACCGCTAGGCGCGGGACGAGAGCCGGCCACTGGCTGAGGATGATGTAAAACAGCGTCTGGCCCGACATCGTCGGCATGTGGAGGTCCATGAGCACGGCGTCGACTGAATGACTGGTCAGCAGCTCGCACGCTTCCTCGCCGGTCGTCGCGATGAGCACTGCGTCCCCGCGCTGCTTGAGCGCCTTCTCCAACGCTCCGCGCACGGACGGATCATCGTCCACGATCAAGATTCGCCGGCGACTCATGACACCCGAGCCAGGGTGCGTTTGGCTGCGGCGCTGAAATAGCGGTCGCGGGCGATCGTCAGCGCCTGTTGTGGGGACAGCGAGACGCGAAGCTCGCCGGGGGTCATCCCAAACACTTCCTTCACGTTCTGGGCAAGAGAGCGCGTCTGCGCGTACCCCAGCTTCGTGGCCACGTGTTCCACCGTGTATCCCGGGTCCTGGAGCAGCCGGTGCGCGTAAATGGCTCTGAGGACCATCAGCACGACGCTCGGCGAGGGCAAGCCCGCCTTGGCGAACCACCTCAGGCAGGTGCGGCGGTCCATGCGGGCGCGATCTGCCAGTTCCTGTACGGACTGCACGGCGCCGGGTTCGCGAATAACCGTCTCGATTGCCCACCGTAGCTCGCTCGGGAATTCCTGAAGGACGTCGGCAAGGCCGGCGACCAGTCGGCCCGACACCGCATTGGCAGCCTCGCCGCTCAACAGCTCAGCGAGCCGCGCGGGATGATCGTCGTGCCGTGCGACCACGACCTGCGATATCCCCGCCTGGCCGAGCGCCAGCAGCACTGGGGCGACTGCGGGGGAAAGGTGAGTGTAGAGAATCACGGGGAGTGACGGGAACAGCACCCGCAGCCGTTCGATTTCTCTGGCTCGCGCCTCACCCTCGAGCGCCGGGTCGAGGACACCCATTTCGACCGGCTTGCTCAAGATCGTGTCCAAGGTCGCATCCCACCGGGAGGTGGGTGCGAATCGGAACCGGTCGCGAGCCGCGTACCGGAGCCGGCTCAGGAGAGATCCTTCAACGGCTGCTAATACGAGCATGAATGTCCCAAAAACGACATAAACTGTCCCAAAAACGCCCTTCTGGTCGCTGCTACCGCGGCGCACCTTGTGACCCGTATCACAGTTTGGTGCACAGCAGTTCCACTTCAAGGGCTCCATGCCGGAGGTCCTATGCCCCGCCGTGTCCGTCTCTTTCTGTTCGCCGTTGTCGCGTCCGTGGCCCTGTCCACGGCGGCCTGTTCGAACATTGCCGGTCCGTCATTCGAGTGCGGCGGCGGCTCGCAGAACTCCGACACCTGCTAGCTAAATAGTCGCTCGTAGCAATTGGAGCTGGTCGGCTACACCGTTCACGTCCGGATCGGCAGCCCAACCAACGGGTTTGCCGACCGGCTCCTTCGGAAGCTCGACCTCCTCCAGAGCCCTCTCCGCCCGGAACAAGTATTCGTTTAGGTTGTACTTCTCCGCGCGGCGTATTGCCTTTCGTAGGTAACTGCGCCCGCGCCGAAGCATCCCAAAAGACGCCAGACCAACGCCCGTCCTGAGGTCTAGGTCGACTACTGCGTCCGGCGGGATACCTGGCTGCATCGCATCGAGTTCTCGTCTCCATCGTTCAAACGACAAACGGTTCCCGGTGCTGGATGCAATATCCAAAAGCTCTAGCATAGCGTTGACGCGTATCGTTGGTGTGTCCTCTCCCGCAAGTATGATCTGAAAGGCGTCCTCCGCCGCGGCATGGTACCCCAACGATTTCAATGCCTCCCCGAGGTCCGACAATGCGCGATGCCGATTGGCCGGCCGCTCGTAGAGCACGTAGGCCTTATATGCGTAGCTAACGGCCTCCGTGCTCCGACCCTGATGCTGGACAGCAACAGCAAGGTCGTGCAGGGCACGAGCCGCCGCGTCTCGGTCCCCAAGTGCCTCGGCCTCGGCAAGCACCGCCCGCAGCATCCGCTCGGAGCCTGGCAGGTTGCCGAGCTTCTGCATGACAATGGCCCGGCCGATCCGACTCAGCAGCTCGGAGTGGCGGTCGCCGATTTTCAGCGCAGCGTCCCCACCGATCGTATAAGCGGCCATGGCTTCGTCGAGGCGGCTGGCCCGACGCAGCGCCCTTCCGCGCTGGAGATTGGCCGCCACCGTTTCTTGGGTTTCCTGCTCCTCCCTCAACCTGAGCAACGTGTCGAGAACGTCCAGTGCTTCTGCCAGGCGGAGCCCCTGTTCGAGCGAGTAGGCGAATGCGAGCATCGGGGGCCATAGTAATCGCTGGTTTTCAGACGTCCGTACCGACTCGGCCACGCGCAGGATCTCTCGCAGATGGCTGGTATCGGGGTTCGTTGGGCTCAGGGACTCGATGTATTCAGCCGCCGCGCTGATCTGATACGCCAACGCCCCATCCGATCGCGGGCGCCCAGGCGCAAACAGATCGATGATTCGCATGGTAAGAAAGCCGCCGAGGGCATGAGGCTGGAAACCGATGTCCGCCTCCGATGCACGCTCCAAAAACGACTCGTGGAGCTGGATGCCGTCTCGCGCGTCCGCTATGGATGGCGCGTTTATCACGTCAGACCTCGTGGGTTTAGCCCAAATCGTTGGTAGTAAGCCAAGTATGCCCCCCTTTTGTGGTTACGGCAAGTAGACCGAACGGTGATGGGTGCAGTTCCCGTGCCATCCCTCCGCTGGTTTACGCGTCGAAAAATGGGCCACTTAGGCGGGTTCTTGGGTCGGTCTGATGGCGAGACGCACGGCATGTTGCCCCATGCGAAAAGGCCACACGTTGTGGGAGATCATGGTGGTACTCGTCCTGGTTGGGGTCCTGACGGCAGTCGGGGGGGCGCGGGTACCGCAATGGCTTGACAGGATTGCGGTTAGGCGTGCGGCTGGCGAATTGGCCGCTTTCTATCAGGTGGCCCGTTTCCGTGCGGTATTGCGGTCCCGCCGGGTGCGGATCGAGCTTCGTCCGGACGTGTTGCGCGCGGTCTACGATGGAGTGTCCGATTCTCAGCTGATCTCGATTCCCGGCCCGCGGCGGTACGGGGTTCAGATGGCGGTTTCCCGGCCTATGATCGGCATCCATCCGAACGGAGTGGGGTAGGGCGCCTCGAACACGAAGGTTGTGCTGCGGCGGGGGCTGGCTGCGGAATCGCTCACGACGTCTCGCGTCGGGAGGATCAAACGCTGGCGCTAGTGCTCGGCTTCCAAATCTTCGCTCAAGAAGACAAGTGTCTTGCGCCTGGAGATCGCGGCGGCGACTGCCTCCATGATCCGTGGATCGATCACCGTGCCGACGAGTGAGCGCATTCGATTGGTGGCGTCTTCGGGGCTGACCTTTTCCTGGTAGGGTCGCGAGGTGGTGAGCGCGTCATAGATCTCGGCCGCACATAAGATGCGGCCCCCGAGCGGGATGTCGTCGCCCGTGAGACCATCGGGGTAGCCACTCCCGTCCCAGTGCTCGTGATGACTCCTGACGAGGCCCACGATTGGGCCGAGGTGCTGCAGGGGCGCGAGAATCTGCGAACCGATGACGACGTGCTCCTTGACGTGCTCGTACTCTTCGCGAGTGAGCGGTCCCTTCTTGTTCAGGACCGCTTCGCGAACGCCGATCTTGCCCAGGTCATGGAGCCGGCCGGCCATCCGGGTTTGCTCGATCTCATCGTCGGAGAGTCCGAGCTCGTTAGCGATCGTCGCCGAGAAGGCCGCCACTCGCGCAGAGTCCCCGTTTGAAACTGGTCCTTTGCCTCTAAGGCGTTGATGAGAGCCTCGAGGGTTGCCACGTTGATCTGTTCGAGCTTCGCTCGCTCGCGTTCCAGCTCGGCCGATCGGCTCGCGACCTCTTCACGGAGCCAGGTAGAGATGTGACGGCTCTCCAGCATCGTGTGCCGGCGTCGCAGGGCTCGGTCGACGGCCTTGCTGAGGTCACTCAGCTCGATGGGCTTGGTGAGATAGTCGACGGCGCCGCGCTGCATGCAAATCGCGGCCGACGTCGCGTCCGTCATCGCCGAGAGCATCAAGATGGCAAGGTCAGGATCGATATCGAGTGCCTCCACGACCACGTCGGTGCCGCTCATTCCGGGCATCCTGATGTCGAGGAGCATGAGGCTGGTTTGGCCCTGACGCAGTTGCTCGAGCGCCTCCTCGCCCGTTCTGGCGGCCTTCACCGAATAGCCGCGCTGCTCGAGGTAGCGCACCAACGCGCTACGAAGCAGGTCCTCGTCATCGACGACGAGGACGGAAGTGTCCGTGGCTCGCTCAGCGGATGTCAAGGTGCCATCGTCGCTCAATACCGAAGCCGCGCATAGCGAACAAGAATAACCCGTCCGTGGCGGTGCGCAACGCACAGATGATCGGCAATGTGCAGGGCCCCGGCGGGATCAACCAGTTTCATTTCCATTCACGTCTCCGCGATCACGTGCGCCCTTGTCATCGACGTAGATGGGAGTCACTCGGCGCGGCACGATCCCAGCCAGCGCCGCCCACTTGAGGAGAGTGCTCACGGCGTTGCGTCCCTTCTCACCGTAGTCGAGGGTGTAGTCGTTGACGTACATTCCCACGAACCGGTCGGCGTCGCGACGGCTCAGCCCCCGCGCGAAGTCCATTGCGTAGTCGAGTGCCTCGTTTCGGTTCTCGATCGCGTAGAGGATGCTGGCCCTGAGGTCACGCGATATCGAGCGTGTCAGCGAGACGCCTAGGTCTCGGCGCACCACGTTTCCCCCCAGTGGCAGCGGCAAACCGGTCTCCTGAAACCACCACTCACCGAGATCGGCCCAGAGGTGAAGCCCGCGCTCCGCGTAGGTCAGCTGACCCTCGTGAATCAGGAGACCCGCGGCGACGTCCCCCCGTAGCGTCGCGTCCTCGATCTCGTCGAACGGTGTTACCACCGGCACAAACTCCGGTTGGAAGAGCCGTAGGGCCAATGCGGCGGTCGTTAGCGATCCCGGAATGGCCACCCGCTGTGCGCGGATTGCCGTTCGTGGACTCGAGGTCGGGGGCTGAACGGCAATGAGGCGAGGACCGTAGCGGTCCCCGAACGACGCGCCATGAGGCAACAGGTCGTAATGATCCGCAAGGTGGGCGTAAGCGTGAAACGAGACTGCCGTGACGTCCAGTTCGGTGTTCATGGCCCGTCGGTTGAGCGCCTCGATATCGGCGAGTTCGTGAGCATATCGTCGGTCCCCGGTGTCGACCTTCCCTTCCGCGAGGGCGTAGAACATGAAGGCATCGTCGGAATCTGGACTGTGGGCGAGCGTAATCGTTGGGCTCATCGATTGCTTAGCTCTCCGAGAACGCGGCGAGCCTCCTCGCCGAACGCTTCGAGTGTGCGGAGATGATGCCGGTACTCTTCGCGGACGCTGGCCAGCTCCTCGTCGTACCGCTCGAGGAAGGCTCGATACTCTCGGCGCAACGCGGCCGGATTGGCTGTCCGCAGCAACTCCGCGCGAGCGACCGACAGCAGCAGATGCCGCGGGCTGCTTGCCTCGAGATCGCCGAGCTCTGAGCGAGCGGATGCTGTATCTCCTGAGGTCATGTGGATGAGGGCAAGGTGATAGTGTGCGTCGTCATCCAACTCGTCTAGCAGCGCGTATGCATCGATCGCCATGCGTCCGAAGAAGTGGGCTTCCTCTGTGTCTCCCCGCTCGGAGGCCGCCATGACGCGGTCGAAAAGGCGATCAGCCCGCTCGCGCGGAGACATTGCACTGATGTCCGGGGCGGGTCCGAGGCGGCTGGCCGCCTGTGATTCCAACGGCGGTACAGCGCTGGGGTCGTCGGCCGACCCGCGGTCGGCATCTGCCCCGAATCTCATGGCCGCTACGATCGCGAACGCGGTGAGGGCGGCGCCGGCCCCGATCCAGGGTACGGAGAGCTTCCTCCCGGGACGGCGGCCGAGTGGCGTGCCACACAGGTGGCAAAACCGCGCACCTTGGCTCAGCTCCGCGCGACACGCCGGGCAGGCGCCGATCACTTCACCATCTGGCATTCATGGCTGACAGAATGTAGCTGGCGGTTCGGTGGGCGAGTAGTCGTTCGATCGCTCGTTGCGGAAAGCCGTCCCACACCTCTGGCCGCCTACCCGAGCCGGGCCCTCGGTGTTACTGTAGCGCGCATGGGAGTAGAATCCGGCGGGACCCCAAACCCGCGCCGCTTCGATCCTTCGCTGAGCGAGATCAAGACCTATCAGATGGGCGAACTCGTCCGTGGGGAAAACCGGTGGGACGTCCTACTAGAGACCGTGCCGGACGCGGACGTCGGTGGGATTCGTGGCCGAATCCACTTCGTGGCGGGTAACGCCGATCGACTGTCGGGCTGGATCTTTCTCGAGTGGTCGGAGAAGGACATCGACACTCGCTTCAATGACTTTTCCGCGCAGGAAATGTGGAACCTGCTCGATTCGCTCGCTGAATAGCGCGGCGAGCACGCGTCTGGAGCGCC
This sequence comes from Gemmatimonadales bacterium, assembly GCA_965249575.1. Taxonomy (GTDB): domain Bacteria; phylum Gemmatimonadota; class Gemmatimonadetes; order Gemmatimonadales; family GWC2-71-9. The sequence goes on from OZ252244.1 coordinate 2,063,715, forward strand.
CATCCCGTCTGAAGTCCGTCGTTGCGGCCTTATATTCCCGTTATAAGCGCTGCACGCGGTAATACCCAAGAGATCCCGCGATGCACCATCGTGCCGGATGAATCTTGTACGACTGCGGATCCACTCGGATCGAGTATGGAATCGGTGCGACGATATCCCTGATGGGCATGGGAGGGAGCACAACGAGGTGCTGGCGGCGATTGGCGACGATATCTGGGCTGACGTCCAAGGGGGGCAGACGGCGGGCTTCGAGGGATGGCTGGTTCGGACCGGCAAGTATCGAGAAGACGCTTTGAGCTCGAGCGGGGTGGAACCGGATCGGATTCTCGATTCGGTTGCTACGCTCGCCTAGCCGACACCGTCCTCGGACATGCGATTTGCCGCCGTTCTAACGATACTCCTCGTTGCCGGAGCCCGTCCGGTGGCGCCGCAGACTCCGGATACCCTGTCCCCGATCATTGACTCCATCGTCGTGATCACCCACGACATCTTCGATGCCAGTGAAGCCAGTGGCAACTTCCTGTTCAAGCTGGCCAACGCCGTCCGGTTTCGCACGCGGCCGTCGGTGGTACGTCGAGAACTGCTCTTCGAAAAGGGAAGTCTGCTGGACTCGGCCAACGTGGCCGAAACCCTCCGGAATCTGCGTGAGCGTGGACTGTTTCGGTCGGTCTCACTCGATACCGTTCGTCATATGGGGCGCCTGGTCGTTCGCGTCGAAACCCGGGACGGCTGGAGCACGAATCTCGAGGCGAACGGTCGCTCGACCGGCGGTACGTTCACGTGGTCGACGGGGATTACCGAGCAGAACTTCCTCGGTAACGGCGATTTCGCTCGAGTCGCGTTCCGAAGCGATGTCGATCGCAAGGCATTAACGGCGCAGAGCATCATTCGGCGGGTCGGTGGGAGCCGTGTGGACGTGAGCGGCTTTTATGACGACCTATCCGACGGCTACGTTGGCGGTTGGGGGGCCGGAAGCCCGTTTCGTTCGTTTTCCGATCGCCGATCGGCGATCGTGGCCGGGAGTGTGGCCAGGCGACGCATCTTGCAGTACCGCGACGGCCTGCGCGCGGACAGCCTTCAGCGCCGTGCCCTCCACAACGCCGCCGCGGTCGGCTTCGCGCCCATCGCCGGTCCCGGTGGCTACGTGCGCGTGGGAATACAGGCACAAGTGCGGCGGGAAGAATTCCTCGCCTGGGTCGATCGATCGCTGAGTGTTCCGGATACGGTCACCGGCGCAGTCGGTGTCTTTGCCGAATGGGCCCGGGCCCGCTTCAAGGTCGTCAAGCACTACAACGGCTTCGACCGCGATGAAGATATCGATCTCAGCGCCCGCGCTTCCGTTGCGGCGTGGGTGGCCCCCTCGGCGTTCGGCTACTCCCGGTCCGGTATTGGACCGGTCGTCTTTGCACAGGCGGGACTCGACTTCGGCCGCGGCTTCGCGAAGGTGACGGCTAGGGGCAATGGTCTGTTCAACGCGGCCGGACTGGACTCGGGTCGGGTCTGGGTTGGCCTGACCGTGGGCTCGCAGCCGTTTCGGAAGCAGGCAACGGTGCTTCACGTCCAGGCCGGGGCCATGGACGGTATCCCAGCCGGCCTCGAGTTCGACCTGGGCCATGGTGTGGGTCCGCGGTCGTTCTCTCCGCACGCGTTTACGGGCAACCGGATGGCGTGGGGGCTGCTCGAGCATCGCGCCTTCCTGGTCGACGAGGTACTCGGCTTGCTGGGTCTGGGCTTCGCCGGTTTTCTCGACTACGGGGGCGCGTGGTTTTCCGACCAGCCAGCACGCGCAGGCGGCAACGTGGGGGTAGGGCTGCGACTGGGGGCTACCAGGTCGACTGGCACCAACGTGGGGCGGTTCGATCTGGCCTATCGGTTCGGGGAGGGACGGACGGGGAAACGCTGGGTGTTCAGCTTCGGTCGAAGCTACACATTCTAGAGGCGCAGTCAGTCTGGCAATTTGAGCGCGATGTGCTTGGCCTTGAGCATTGACTCGAACCCGGCCTTGTCCACCGCTTTCATATAGGCTTCGGCGGGGTCAACGACTCGTTTATCGACTAGTTCCATGAGGGAGTCGTTGAGGGTAGACATGCCGATCTTCTTGTTGGTTTGAAGGGTGGACGGGAGTTGGTGCGTTTTGCCTTCCCTGATGAGGTTCGACACCGCGCCAATCGAGAGAAGGATCTCACGTGCGGGCACCCGGCCGCCTCCCGTCTTCTTCAACAGCACCTGCGCGATCACCCCCTTGAGCGATTCAGATAGCATGACGCGGATCTGGGCCTGCCGGTCGGCGGGGAACTGGTCGATGATCCGATCGACGGTGCTGACGGCCGTCGTTGTGTGGCGCGTTCCGAAGACGAGGTGACCGGTCTCCGCGGTCTCGATGGCGATCGAGACCGTCTCCAGGTCCCGCATCTCCCCGATCAGAATGATGTCCGGGTCTTCTCTAAGCGCCGCGCGCAACGCGCGCTTGAACGACTGCGTGTGGCTTCCGACCTGACGCTGCGTGACGACGCATTTCTTGTTTTGATGGACGAACTCGATTGGGTCCTCGATGGTGATGATGTGATCCGTCCGGGTGCGATTGATCAGGTCGATCATCGCTGCAAGGGTGGTCGACTTGCCGCTGCCCGTTGGACCGGTCACCACAACGAGGCCCTTGGTGAGATAGCAGAGCTTCTGAACTTCGGGAGACAGGTTGAGATCGTCTGCCGTGAGAATGTCGGTCGGTATGACCCGAAATACGGCGGCCGGGCCCATGCGGTCACGCAAGGCGTTTACTCGAAACCGCGCGACATCGACGATCTCGTATGCGAAGTCGGTGTCGTTGGTCTCGGCGAACTCCGACCGGTTCCGCTCCGGCATGATCGAGACGATCATCGACTCGATGTCTTCCCGGCTCAGGGTGGATTCCCCCTCCTGTCGAATCAGCTCGCCGTGGGTGCGGTACATGGGTGGAAGCCCAACGCGCATGTGGAGGTCGGAGGAGCTCGAATCCACAAGGCGGCGGAGCAGATCCTGCACACGCTCTTCGGCCTGTGCCGCGTCGCCCGCCCGCTGCGGGCTGGGCGGATCTGCGGTTGTCGTCGACGGGTGGCTCGCGGTCTGCGCCGGCGCGTCCATCAACAGCGCTTCGGCCGGCCGCGAAATCGGAGCCGTCGAGCGTCGCGGTTTTGCCGGTGAGAGCATGGCGCTTACCTGTTGACCCGATCGATCCGTCTCGACGTCAACGCGGTTGCCGTTGGCGATGTATCCGAAGGCGAGCCGGCCGTCTTCACCCTCGAACTGCTGGTGCATCCCCTCCGGCATGATTTCCTTGATGAGGGCCATGACCTTGCCGGGGGGAATCGGCTCCCGCGTTGCCGGGCGCGCCGCTCCGTTCACCTCGAGGGTGACCGGCTGGTTCGACGCAAGGCGAACCGCCGTGCCGTCCTTCTCGAACATGAGCTGGATGAATCGATCGAGTGTCGCCATGTCGCCTGAATCTAAGAGTGTTCAGGATAGTCGGATAGAGCGTTTTGCCAGCAAAAGCAATGCCGGTGGTTGGGTTCGCACGCACCGCTCGGCTACCAACGTGCCCTGTGGGCGAGTGCGGCTCGATGGGCGATTTGGTAGGGTCGCCCGGGCGATCAGGGCCCGAGCGTCGGCTAGAGGTGCCGCCCGAGAGCAACCAGGGTCTCCGTCCCGCCGCTCGACGAGTACGTGATGATTCCTTCCCGGTCGACGAGATATACCAAGGGCGCGTGGGTGATCTCGCCAGTCGACGCGTTGCGTGCGCGCCCCACCGCCCACCGGTCGAGAGCGGCCGTGACTTCTTGCACCGACCGCTCAACGCATGGCCGTTCCGGCGGTCGAGCCCCCAGTGTCGGGCGGGCGTATCTCGCCACGAATCGAGCGTGACCACCACGAGCACTGGGTCGAGATCGGCGAGGACCTCTTGTCGCGAACGGCCTCGCAGTGTGCGAATGCGAAAGTCACCATCGCGGGCCGGCCACGAAGATGGGCCAGCGTCAATGTATCGCCCCACTGATCGATCAGTCCGAGTTCGGGCGCCGGTCGAGACAGCCGCTCGGGTGCGCCAAGTCCAGGGGCTGCGCTGCGTTCGGACCTGGGGAGTGTGACCTGGCGGACGCGGTCGGCGGCGGCCCTCGCCCCCACGAGCCCGATCAGTCCCGCACCGGCAGGGCCAGCAGTCCGGGGGTGGCCCGTGTCATCGACCGCAGGGCCCCGCGCACGGCATCTCCCGCGATCACAAGCGTGCGTTGGGTGCGGTATCTGCGCCGGTTCCTGCGCTCCCATGGGTGTTGGGCCGGTAGGGAGTAGCGGACGAGACCAGTTGGCGGCCGTCCGGGCCTTCGTCACCGGGGTACCGGAAGCTTCGAGAGACGTCGTTCTGGTAGCGTGTCGACGAGGCGCGGGCAATGCGGCCCGCGAGGAGGCGTTTGACGGGGCTCCGGTGCTCGGAGTCGAGTGCGCGGGCCACCTTCACACATCGGTGGTCGAGTATCTCGTCCGGAGTGGGTTCGGAGGCGTGCTCATCGGGGCGTGCCCGCCCAGGGGTTGCTGGAGCCAGGAAGGGCCGAAATGGTTGGAACAACGGCTCTACCACGACCGCGAGGCGGAGCTCCAGGCTCGAGTCGATCGCCGGCGGATACGCGTGATCCACGGCGCGGTGGGAGAACGGGATCGCGTGCGGCGCGCGCTCCGCGACTACCGAGCCGACGTCGAGCGACTGGCCGCGTTGGAAGCCGAGAGCGACATCGACGTGTTGGGGGTCTGTGAGGCTACCGGCGAGGAGGTTGCGTCGTGAACGTGGTTCGCGGCCTCCTCGGCGTCTTGCTCGCGCTCGGCACCACGATCGGTCTGGGCGCGCTGTCCCGGGCCCCGTACGCGGCGCATTCCGCGGAGCAGGCCTTTGTGCGGTTGTCTTGGCGGTCAGCGGGCCGGTGGGTATCGGAGTGCCGCCCCCGCACGCAGGAAGAGGTCGCGCGCCTGCCGGTCCACATGAGGCGGGAAGAAGAGTGCGAACGCCGCCTACTGCCCCAGCACCTCGCCGTGAGACTCGACGGCGCGCCGGTGATCGCCGACACCGTCCGGGCGGCGGGTGCGCTCGGGGATCGTCCGCTCTACGTCAACCGGGAGCTCAGGGTAGATCCGGGCACACACAGCCTCACCGTCGAGTTCCTTGGGGCGGGCGAGGTAGGTGACGCCAGTGCGTCGGCGGGGACCCGACTCGCCTTGGATACGGTGCTGACGCTGTCACCGCGGGAGATTACCGTGATCACCCTTTCACCCGACGGCACCGAGTTGGTCCTGATGGGACGCTGATACCGATAGGCGGGCGACTCTACGCCGAGTGCGGCAGGCCGGTCGCGAGCTCCTCGATGGTCGTATTCTGAAGAAAATCCGTAACGTCGGTCAGGAGTCGTTTCCAAGGCTCGTGGGCCGCACACGCCGTTCGGTCGCTGCATTCTCGCGCGCCCAGCAAGCAGCGACGTGTGTCGAGGTCATCGAACGCGACGACCACCTGGAACAGGGAAAGCGTTGCAGATGGAACGGCTAGCTCGAAGCCGCCGAGTTTCCCCGCGTTGACGTGAGCACCCGAGCGCGGGCGAGCAGGTGTAATGTCTTCGATAAGTAATTCCGCGGGAGGTCGAGCGTCGCCGCCATGTCGTTGACGCGGACGGGTCCTTCACCTTCATTTTGGGCGATGGAAAGCACGGCACGGAGGGCATATCCCGCGGTACGGGAGATCATGTCCGGCTCCAGAGAGAACCAAGTCGGGCAATTCTCATGATAATATGAGGATTAAGTGCTTGCTAGCCTGGGGTACTCCGGCCGACGTGCGGGAGCCACATCCGACCTTCATGCATAAACGACAGGGGTGCTCATGAGACGGTTTGAGGATGGTCTCGTTGGGATCTTGGCCGCGGTGGCCGTTCTTGCCCAGGCTCCAAGCGTCGCCGCGCAGCAGGCGGCGGGTGGGTGGCCGGAGGCTGATCCCTCGGATGTGGAGTCGATCGACGCGATCGTGAAGGCGACTTACGACGTGATTTCCGGAGGGATCGGCGAGCAGCGGAATTGGGATCGGTTCCGCTCGCTGTTCATTCCAGAAGCCAAGATCGTCTCATCGGGTCCAGCCGAGGGCAGCGGGTTCGGCTACCTGGTCTGGTCCATCGACGACTTCGTCAGCCGCGTCGACTCGAGCTTCATGGCGAACGGGTTCTTCGAGGTCGAGCTGACACGCAAGGTCGAGCGCTTCGGGCAAATCGCCCACCTGTTCAGCACATATGGGTCGCGTCGCCTGCCAGACGACCCGGCGCCCTACCAGCGAGGTATCAACAGTTTTCAGCTGATGTGGGACGGGGATCGGTGGTGGATCATAAACATCTTCTTCACGGGAGAGCGCGCGGACAATCCGATTCCAGAGACGTACCTGCCGTAAGGCGTTTGACGGGTGCGGATGCTGTTACCCCGCAGACCCGGATCGTCGCGTTACGGCGTCGGCTCGCAATCCCGACTGCTTCACTAGGAAAAACGACTTGAGGATAGCTGTGGCGCGTGCGAGTTTTGCTAGCCTGTGGTGCCGTAGCCAAGTGGTAAGGCAGAGGTCTGCAAAACCTCTATCGGCGGTTCGAATCCGCCCGGCACCTTGGCCGCCCGCCCTCCGGCGGGCGGCGTCGGGTGCCGCGCGGCTGCGTCCCGGCCGCTCGTCGTGCGACTCGCGGCGACCGGAGCGACTCCGCCGAGACCTCTCCGACCGGAGCGGAATTTCACCTCCATCGCCACATCGGGTGGGTGCCGCCCGGCTCCCTCCCGGCCGCGCGTCATGCGACTCGCGTCGACGGGAGCGACTCCGCCTGAGACTCTGAGACACCCCAACGAGCACCCCCACCCCCATCACCGTCCCCGTGGGCCCGCGTGGAGATTGACCTCATTCCTGGAATGTGTTCAGAGGATTAGGGGGGCTATGCAGGCAGCTACACTGAATCCAAACGCTGGAGCGTTCGTTCATGAAGGGCACGCAGCTCTGGTGGTGGCTCCGTCCCACTTTGAAGACACTTCTCAATCACCTGTCGATTGAGTTCCTCCTCCGATGTTCCGTACTCGGCGGCTCGTAACCTGAGCGCTCGGTACTCTTCCTTTCTGATGATCTTGTCGGCAGCAGCCATGTTGATTGACTCGTGAAGGACCTTTCTTCTTCCATGGTCGGAGAGAATCCCCAACCTGTCCACCATGCTCGAGGCCCTGTTTTCAACAAAGAGCTTTTCTGGCTCACTGAAGTTCTCGTCAATAGCAGCCATCAGGATTGCGGATTTGAGGATCTCTCTCTCAACGAGTACGCTATCGAGTTCCGAACTCGTCCACTCAAAGCCGCCGATCTTGATTGTCGCTGTGTCAAGTCGAGATGCGAGGGCGCTCACCGCCTTGTATAGCGGCTTGATGAACATGAGACAAAGGAGGAGCAACGTAATCGGCCACACGAGGGGCGTGATTAACTCGATGAAACCGGGGAAACTCATTCTTCAACTCCGTTAACCGATCGAAGGGTCGAGCACGGTGCGGGAAATCCCGCCTGGCAGCACCTGAAATGATGCAACTATTGAAGATGGAGCGGCGAGCTCTCGCAGCATCTGGCTAATGGGGGGCGGGGAAGACACGGCGCAATCGACGCTCTGAGGCCATTCTCCGCGAAAACGCTGGTAGGTCCCACCGCTCATCGGCGGCTTGCGCCCCGGGGATCCAATCCGCCCGGCACTTCATCCGACGTTACGGCAAGCTCGCCAGGATCTTCCGATACTCGGTCTCGCCGAACGCACGCAGCGTTTCGCCCCGCACGTTACCCTGCGCACCGACCGACAGGATCAGTTTCGCCGCCGTCTGATCGTCGGGTGCATCCATGACGACCACGGCGTCATACGCTCCCATCGTCGAGTAAAACTCCTTGATCTCCCCACCCATCGATGCGAACGCCTTTTTGACTCCGTCGAGGCGTTTCGTGCCGTCCTTGATGTTCCGAATGCCCTGATCCGTGAATGTGGAGAAGCGAGATATACGTGGCCATGTCGGGTCCTCCTTTTTCTGGAATCTCCAAGTTGAACGGCGGGACGCGCGCGTGCCAGTGGGCCGCCAGGTGCGACGTCCACCGTAATGGCCACGCCTCTTTTGCGCGGTTAGCTTCTCCGAGCGCCTTACTCAATTTGAGGCGCGCGGGGGGAAGCATCACCGCGTTCTCGTCACTATTGGATGCTCGATGACCGACGCCGCCGAACAAACGTCGCTGCTCAGGCGTTACCGCCAGCTATCGCTTGGCGCCAAGATTCTTCTGTTCATGATCGCGGGCGTTGCGGTGGGACTCTTGGCTGGGGAGCGCGCCGTCGTCGTGGAGCCGCTGGGCGATCTCTTCATCCGCCTGCTCATGATGGCGGTCATCCCGCTCGTGTTCTTCAACCTGCTCGCCGGCATTACGAGCCTCGACAATCCGAGCGCACTGGGCCGCGTTGGGGGGAAGATCATCGCGTACTACCTGGCCACCACGACCATGGCGCTCGTGTTGGGGCTCACGGTCATGCATCTCCTTCGGCCCGGTGATGGGATGTCACTGCGGGAGGAAGTCGATGCCGAGTTCGGGCACGTGCCCGAGATCACCGATGTGTTCCTGGGGTTGGTTCCCGAGAACGTCTTCCAGGCGTTCGCGGCGGGCCAGGTCGCACAGGTCGTCGTGTTCGCCATCTTCCTCGGCGTCGCCACGCTGTTCTTGCCCGACCAGGCCCGCCAGCCGCTGCAACGAGGCTACGGCGTGCTCGCCGAGGCCTTTCGTAAGTTGGTCGGATTGGTTCTCCACTTCGCACCCATCGGTATCGGGGCACTCGCGGCAGCCACGGTAGGGCGTTACGGCTCCTCGATTTTCGGCCCGCTCGGTCTGTTCGTTGTCGGGGTGTGGACGGCGCAGGCCGCGATGGTGCTCGTCTACATGACGCTCTTGGTGGTTTTCACCCGGCGCTCGCCGCTGGGCTTCTTGAGGCGCACGGGTCCGCTCTATGCGACAACGGCCGCCACATGCTCCAGTTTGGCGAGCCTGGCGGTGGCGCTCGACATCGCAGACAATCGCCTGGAGCTGCCGCGCAGCATTTTCTCGTTCACGCTGCCGTTGGGCGCACAGCTCAACAAGGACGGGACGGCGGTCATGCTCGCGGGGATTCTCCTGTTCACGGCGCAGGCAGCGGGCGTAGAGTTCTCGCTCGCGTCCCAAGTTGTGATCGTATTGATCGGGCTGATACTGTCCGAGGGTTCAGGCGGCATCCCCGGTGGCGGGCTGGTTATCGCCCTCATCTTCGTGCAGGCGTTCAACCTTCCGCTCGAGATAGCGGCCATCGTGGGCGGCATTTACCGGCTGATCGACATGGGGAGCACGACCGTCAACTGCATGGGCGACATGGTTGGCACGGTTATCGTCGCCGGTTCGGAAACCAAGCAGGCCGTCGCGACGGCCGGAGACTGAGTTCGAGAATCATGACGACCGGGCAGGAAATACGCGCGGATGCCCAGGCCTTTGCCGCCGTGCGTAAGCTATTCCCCGGGGCCGAGCGGAACATCTACATGAACGTCGCGGTTCGGGGGCTTTTGCCCACGCCCGTGCGAGCCGCGGTCGAGGAATACCTCGACCGGCACGTGGCCGGGGACATCGACAAGCCGGCGATGTTCGCCACGGTGGAGCGCGCTCGGGAGCGGTTCGCGTCCATGGTCAACGCCACACCGGACGAGATCGCAATCGCCAAGAACTCTTCCGAAGCGCTGAACATGATCGCGGCCTCATTGCCATGGTCCCCGGGGGACAACCTCGTGTTGTGCCCGGAGCTCGAACATCCCAACAACGTGTATCCCTGGATGAACGTTGGGGTGCGCTTCGGTGTCGACGTGCGGACCGTGGAGCCTGAGGACGGCCGGATCCCGATCGAGCGGATGATCGGCGCCATGGACGAACGCACTCGCCTGGTCACCGTACCGACCGTCACGTTTTCCCCGGGCTTCGTGACGGCCGTGGAGCCGCTTGCGGCCGTGTGCCGTGAGCGCGGCGTGATCTCGGTCGTCGACGCGGCACAGTCCGTCGGAGTGCTCAATACGGATGTGAAGCAGATGGGCGTCGATGCACTGGCGGTCGCCACGCAGAAGGCGTTATGCGCGTTCTACGGTATGGGCTTTCTCTTTTGCCGGAGGGACCTCGCGGATCAGATCACGCCCGCGTACTTGGCTCGCTTCGGAGTCGCGGTGGGGGCCGATGCCCACGAAACCGCCATGCATCAGGATGCCCTTCGCCTCGCCGACGGCGCCCGGCGGTTCGACCTGGGGAACTACAATTTCTTGGGGGCGACCGCGGCCAATTCGGCGCTCGGCCTCCTGCTCGATATCGGCACTCGAGACATCGAATCCCATGTCCGGTCGCTTTCGGCTCGGCTGGCGACGGGCCTGCTCGGCATTGGCCTACCGGTGGTTGGTGGCGAGCCCGGCCCCGACCTCGGTCATATCGTGGCTGTGGGAGTGAGCGGCGCCGGCCGGCACGACACCGTCGATGATCCCGAGATGAATAGCTTGTCCGAGTACTTGCTCGCTCACGGTGTGCGCTTCGCCATCAGGCGAGGCGTACTCCGGTTCTCGCTACACGTCTACAATAATCGGGGCGACGTCGACGCGCTCCTAGCGCTGGCGGAGGAATGGCTGCGGTCGAGGTCTGCCCGCTGAGCGTAGACAGTCGGCGCTTTACGATCGGTACCCCGGCGGATTCACGCCAATAGCGGCCCGGCGTAGAGCGTCCCGACGGTAACGAATATCACGAACAGAGCGATCGACACGGGTCGCTTCAGTCCGAAAAACACGATCTGCTCAGCGGCTCGAAGGTACCAGAACACGGCGATGAAGAGCAACAGCGACCTGCCGAGCGGGGTGGAGAGCATCGCGTCGGCATGCGCCAGCGATACGTAGGCGAACGCGATGACCGCGAAGGTCAGGCTCAGGTTGGAGACGTGCACGATCGCGCGGTTGAGCGAAGTCAGTTTCGCGAGCTCAGTGCGCCAGCGGAACAGCTTCCAGAAAAACAAGTGGAACAGAGCGAAGGCGGCGCTGCACGCGCCACCGAGGAGAACAGCTGCCTCGGGCCGCATGTCCCGTCCTTTCTATCGAGAACGTGCCAAATACCTGTCGCACCCGCGCGACGGGTGATGGTCCACCCGCAGCGCCTCTACGGCACTCGTTGCGGACATGCTGCATCAATCCGAAACGATGGAGCCCCGCCGGACGGCGGGGCTCGAGGGTTCAGGCGAGCGCTTCCTAGGCCGCCAGCCCGGTCTAGAGCCCTCCCTTCTGCAGCAGCACGTTTGGCGTCCCGTACTGGTAGAACTGAAAGTCGTTGTCGGCAATCTTCCCATAGGCGGCTCGGGCGAAGAGCTTGTCGCGAACCGTCGGTGAGGGCAGATCTCCCAGTCGCTGCTTCAAGAGCGCGACGATCCCTGCGACGTGGGGCGACGCCTGGGACGTCCCGCTCGCGAACGCCAGTCCTCCACCCAACCAAGTGGACAGGATTAACGTGCCCGGTGCATACATATCGACGTAGCGGCCCCAGTTTGAAAAGGGCGCCTTGACGTCGACGTCGCCGGGCGCGGGGGCCGCTCCAGCCGAAGGCGAGGGGGGCAGTACCAATATGTCGGATGCAGCCACCGTAAACGCGCCGAGCGCGCTAGCCGGCGAGTAGTCGCAGGGGGCCTTGTAAGTGGTCCCGATCGCGGGCCGGTCCGGTCACGAAAGTCCCGTCCACCCACCACCCTCGGAGAGTAACGCGATGCCCGGCTCCCAAGAAACCAATGCGATGATTGTCAATCGGGATGCAATGGACCGCCGTCGCTTCATGGCCTCCCTATCCGCCGTCGGCTTGGGAGGCACGGTTATCCCGGCGCTGCTCTGGTCCAAGGTGCGGCAGTCGGGCAAGATCACGATAGACATGCTGGACGAGGCCGAAGCGCTGAGCGGGCTGCGGTTTACGGAGCAGGAGCGGGAGCTCATGCTTGATGGGGTCAACCAAAATCTGGAGCGATATCAGAAGCTCCGCACGGTCGAGTTCCCGAACAGCATTCACCCGGCCATTCGTTTCGACCCGGTGCTTCCCGGCCACGCCGTCCCAACCGAACAGCGAGCTTTCCGTTATTCACGTCCAACCCGCGTGGCACGTCCCTCTTCGCTCACAGATCTCGCGTATGCGCGGGTCGTGGAGCTGGCCGAGCTGGTCCGCACGCGGCAAGTATCCTCCGTCGAGCTCACCCGGATGTATCTGGAGCGGCTCGAGCGCCACAATCCGTCTCTGGAATGTGTCGTGACGCTGACCTCCGACCTGGCGATCAAACAGGCCCGGCGCGCAGACGAAGAACTCGCGCGCGGCCACTATCGGGGGCCGCTGCACGGGATTCCGTGGGGCGCAAAGGACCTGCTCGCGGAGGACTCCTACCGTACCACGTGGGGAGCCAAGCCGTTCGAGCAACAACACATTTTCGAGGACGCGACCGTCGTGCGTCGCCTGGAAGATGCGGGAGCCGTGTTGGTTGCGAAGCTCACGCTCGGCGCCCTCGCCTGGGGAGATGTCTGGTTTGGTGGCCGCACGAGAAATCCGTGGAATCTCGAGCAGGGATCGAGCGGGTCGTCAGCCGGTTCGGCGGCCGCAACGGTCGCGGGGCTCGTCGGGTTCAGCATCGGGAGTGAGACCTTGGGCTCTATTGTCTCGCCGTCGACACGGTGCGGCGCCACCGGCCTCCGGCCGACGTACGGCCGGGTGAGCCGCCATGGCGCGATGGCTCTCTGCTGGACCATGGACAAACTCGGTCCCATTTGCCGCGGGGTCGAAGACTGCGCGCTCGTGCTGAACGCCATCCACGGCGCCGACGGGAAGGATCCAACCGCGAGGTCCGTTCCCTTCAACTGGGATGCGGGGATCGACATCACATCACTGCGTGTCGGTTTCTTCGAGCGCGGATTCGATGAAGAGCGGCCGGAGGATCAGAGCGAGCAGGCTCGCATGGACGAGGACACGCTGCGGGTGTTACGAGGCCTGGGCGTTGACCCGATTCCCATAGACCTCCCGAGCGACTTGCCGCTCGATGCCATGCGAATCATTCTGGACGCCGAGGCGGCCACCGCTTTCGACGAGCTGACGCGGAGCAATCGAGACGACGAGCTCGTGCGCCAGATCAAGCGGGCCTGGCCGAACCTGTTCCGTCACTCACGGTTCATTCCTGCCGTGGAGTACATCCAGGCGAACCGCCTCCGCACCATCGCCATGGGTGCGTTCGCCGCCCGTATGGACGCCATCGACGTGCTGGTCACGCCCTCCTACGGCGGGGACATTCTCCTACTGACCAATCTGACGGGGCATCCCGCCGCGGTGGTTCCGAACGGGTTCACGGAATCCGGAGCGCCGGGCAGCATTTCCTTTATTGGGAAGCTGTACGGCGAGGCGGAGGCCCTGGCGGTCGCCAAGGCCTATCAGGACGCGACGAATTTTCACTTGGCTCGCCCGCCGAGGTTCGCCTAGGGGTCGCACGAGGATCTCGGGACCCACACGTGAGCGGGAAACCAGTCACTAGCGGGTGAAGAACGAGATCCCAAGCCGAACCTCGGCCCGGTCCGAGCTCGGGAACGCCGTGAGCAAGAATTCCTCGATGTTGGCGTTCGGATCGAGCGGGTCGGGATCCGCCCCGCTTCCGAACGTGTGGTCGAAGCGGATTTCGCTCCGGAACGCGATGCGTGGAATGATTGGCAGCTTCAGACCGAAACCGAAGCCGAGGATCGGTTCGGCCTCCCCGTCGGTAATGTCCGGCCCACCGATGTTGAGTTTCCCACGACTGGCCCGTATCCCACCACCCACGGTGAAGTATGTAATGATCCCGCCAAGATCCTGCAGGTGGTAGACGAGACCCAGCCCGAGTTCCGTGTTGATGATCGAGGCATCGTCCGAGCTCGTCCAGGTCACTGACGCGGACGGCTCCAACATCGCGCGGTTAGAGATGAGGAACCCGACGCGAAAGCGCTCCACCGGAATCGTGACGAACGCTTGATCGGGGATGTCCGAAAAGCGCCGGAGTCCGAGACCCCCGTCTATGCCGAACTCTACGGGGCGACCCTGCCCGTTCGCGGTTTGGGTCACGGTGAGAAGCGCTAGGAGAACGACCGCACCGACTATCGAGTGTCTCATGAACTCCTCCTTGGAGTCGTGGGTTCAAGCGTCGGTCGCCAGCGCGGTCACACCGGCTGGCCGTGAGCTCTGGCCTTGCCACTCTTGTTGGGCGCCGAGCATCCCAGAACTTACCACCTTTCACCGTGAACCACGCCACGCGCGGTCGCCCCGGCCCGCGGTCTGAGTGATGCCCGTTTGATCCAGTGGAGGTCAGCGGCGGCTGGGCTCAACTGCTCGCTCGGTAAAGAATGGCGCAATACGGTCTGCCTCGCCGCCGGGCGCCCAGATGACCAACGCCCTGACGGGAATATCCGACACCACCCTCTGGGCTACCTGGTCTTCAGGCCGCACGATCCCGACCATGCCCTTCGTGAGAACGTGCGACTCTCCATGGACGATGTGATCGAACTCTCCGTCGAGAATGTAGAAGATCTCGATTGCCGTGTGCCGGTGCGCGCCTCCTGACGTGCCGGCTGGGAACCTGATCTCCGCGATCTCCACCTCCCCTCCGCCGAGGTTCGACGCTTCGACGAGCATTCTGATACTCGTACCGCTCTCCGAGTCGAGCACGCGGGTGCCGGTGCTCTTTCTCCGATAGTCGGGTTCCTGGGCGACCGCCTCCGTCGAGAGCACACCGGCGAACGCGACCATGATCAATACATCGACCGTCAAGTCATTCACGACCATCGTTTCACCCCCATGAATAGGCGTGGGCAAGGTACCGGGTCTGATTGGCCGGTACACCCCTGCCTGCGCTGAGCGTGGCGTACGGGCAACACGGTCGACCCGACGACAGCTCCCCCCCGCAGTCCACTCGTGGGGGTCACACTCTTTCTCAGGTGATCGCGAACCGGAGCACCTGAATCTCGGGTTCACATGCTCTCGGAGGAGCTCAGCATGGGTCAACACGCGGTGGGCCTTGGCCCTACGGCTCTCGATCAGGGCCGGACAAGCGATTGAGAATCTTCGGCAATCGCTGGCGCGGTCCCCTACTCATCACCGGGGCACAGTGATCGTGCATTCGACTGCACGCTGTGATTATCCCAAGCATGACATTTGCAGTGATCTTAAATGCAGTGTCGATTAGATACTGCTCCCGACTTGGGAATCAGGACGGACGTTCTCCCAAGAAGACGGCTCAGACGCGCACCCCCGTGACCCGGGGGGAGACGGCCCCGACAATTCGGGGCTGTTCGTGCTGAGACCCGTAGCCGTGTCGTGCATTCAACCCCCCAACCTCGTAGGAGTCCCCATGACCTAGCGCTGGCTTCTTTCGGTCCTCGAGGCGTTCAGACTGCCTCGACGGACAAAACCTCGCTCTGCAAATCCCTACAAGGAGGTCACACGATGTTGTCCCACACTCGATGGTCCCGGTTCACGGGGGTCCTGGGGGTGGTTGCCCTCGGAGCATTCCTGCAGGCGTGCGCGGACGCACCGGCTGCCGTGGATCCGGCCGAAGCCGAAGCCGCGGCGCTGACGGAGAACCCCAACGTGAGCGTAGTCGATGAGCGGACGCAGAAGCTCAACGAGTACTTCCTCGGCTTACCCAATTGGCCGACCCGGGTCGAGGATTCGATGGAAGTGGACATGGGCAAGGACAGTACGGACATCGGGGGAGGCCTGCTGGTCTGTTCGGTCAAGCAGGTGGACGTCAAGAAGAACTTCGACGACATCATCCTGATCGGCGCGAACAGCGGGGTGATGTATCCCGGCGCGATGATTCAAGGGGAAACCCTGGATGACGGAACGCTCTCTCCTCTCAACCTGCCGAGAACTCCCATTCACGTTTCGATCGACATGGGGGTCCTGAAGGCGGACCGGCACGTCGAGCACCCCAACAGCGCTACCGTGCAGGCGGCGGTCGCCGAGTTGCAGCGAGAAGCGGACAGCCGACTGGGGAATCTCGATGTCGTACCGGCGCAGCTGCAGTTCCTACAAAAGGAGGCTCACTCGTTCGGCCAGGTGATGGCGGCCGCCGGGATCTCAGTGCGGTACCGAGGCCTGTTCGCCAGGGCGGGGATGGACGCGTCATTCCGCACAAACCGCCGGCGCGACGCGCATACGATTGTGGCAAAACTCTACCAACCGATGTACACCGTGTCATTCGCCGACGATGCGCACCCCACGCCGGCGGATTTCTTCGATCCGTCGGTCACCATCGACGACATCATCCTGCAGCAGGACTTGGGAACCATTAGCACCGCCAACCTGCCGACCTACGTGAAGTCGGTGACATACGGCCGGATGATGATCTTCACCATGACTCGAACCGGCTCCGATGCGATCACGCAGATGCGGGCCGCGATTCAGGCGTCCTACGGATTCATGTCGGGCGGCGGCTCGGTATCTGTGGCCCAGCGCGAGATCCTGCGCACTTCTCAGATCGAGATGTTTGCCGTCGGCGGCACACAGGACGCCGCCCTGGCGGCGATTCGGGACGGTGACCCGCAGAAATTCTTTGTACCGGCGCCCGCGACCACCGGTGTTCCGATCTCGTATCGCGTCAACAACCTGAAGGACCGCCGGGTGGCGCGGATTCAGGACGCGTTGTCGTTCACGGTCCGGGAATGCGCGCAGCAGAACGGCAACATCTTCTATGTCACGATCGATTCCATGATCCCGCTCGAGCGGAACTTTGGCTGCCCGGACCTACGGGTCTCAACCCTCCAGCGTACTGGAATATGGATGGGCGCGCGCAGTACAAGAATGAAATCTACTCTCTTTGGAACCGAGTGAGCCCGACCCCGGGGGTCGGCGCGGTGCCGCTGTTCGAGCGCGTGTTCGCGGCCGATCGAAACTGGATAGAGCTGACCTCGCGGCTGGCTCGGGTCGGCATCATCCCCGACGACCCGGCGCTGCTCCGTCAGATCCTCCAGGCGACTCGAGACAGGTAGCGAGCCCGCGGCGGCAAGAGGGTCGCTCCGACTAGTATCCGACCAATCTCGGCAGGAACAGCACGACGTCCGGCACGACCGTGATGACGACGGTCAGAGCCAGCATGAGAGCCAGATATGGCCAGAGCGGCCGGGCCACGTCGGCCGGTTGGACTTGCCCAACCGAGCAGGCGACCAGGAGGCTCACGCCGACCGGCGGCAAGAACACCGATATCCCTTGGGTTGCGACGATGACGGTGCCGTAGTGCACCGGGTCGATCCCGGCTTGCTTTGCGAGTGGCAGGAGGATCGGCGTCAACATGACGACGGCTGGCACGCCTTCCAGGATGGTGCCGAGGGGCAGGAAGATGAGAATCGTGAGCAAGAAGAAGACGAATTGGCCGCCCCCGAGTCCCGCCACCGATGACGCGAGCGCCTGCGGTACCTGCATGACGGCGAGTACCCACGACAGGAGACGGGCGGCGCCCACGACGAAGAGGACCATGCCGGTGACCGTCGCCGTCTGGACGAGCCTGTCCCACAGATCGGCCCGCGTGAGCGACCGGAAGAGCAGAGAGAGTATCAGCGCGTAGGCTACCGCAATGGCGGCGGCTTCAGTTGGCGTGAACAGTCCGAACCGAATGCCGCCGAGCACGATGACGATCATGAAGAGCGGGAGCACCGCCTCCACCGCCGCGTGCCGGATTTCCGAAAAGGACGCGCGCTGGCCCGCGGGCCAACCCTGTCGCCGCGCCTGCCAGCCAATCTGGATCATCAGGCCGAGCGCGATGAGTAACGCGGGTGTGATGGAGGCCACGAAGAGCTTGCCGATGGAGACGTTCCCGATCACGCCGTATACCACCATGACGATGGCTGGCGGAATGAGAATCCCCATGGCGCACGCCGCCGAGACGATCGCAGTCGAGCGCGCCCGGCTGTACCCGTTGGCCGTGAGTTGAGGCACCATGATGCCGCCGATGGCCGCGGCGTCGGCAGAAGTGGACCCCGACACTCCCGAAAAGAAGATCTCGGACAAGACAACGACTTGCCCGAGCCCACCGGGCAAGTGCCCCACCAGTGATCGGGCAAAGGCGACCAGCCGGCGGCTGATTCCCCCGACATCCATGAGTAGTCCCGCAAGGATGAAGAGCGGAACGGCGAGCATCGGGAACGAGTCCATGCCCGCCACGATCTGCTGGGGGATCATCAAAAGTGGAAGATCGTTGGCGAAGATCGCGAGTCCACCCGCGGTCGCGAGGGCGAAGCCGATGGGGACGCTCGCCAACACGAGAACCGCAAAGGCGACGAGGAGCAGGACGCCCATCAGTCCCCGGACTCGGCGGCCGGGCCCAGCCCGGCCAGGACGTGGACCGCCATCAAGGCACCGGACACGGGTACCGCGGCATAGACCCACGCAATCGGGAGGTTGAGTGCCGGAGAGCGCTCCGGTAGCACGAGCAATATCAGCGCGATGCCGCTGCCGACGAGGAACAGCGCGAACCCGAGGACCCAAAGGGTCGCGAGTCCGTGCACGAGCGATCGACTCCGCACGGCCAAGCCCCGGGGTACTTGATCGAACGCAAAGTGGGATCGATGTTCGACGGCGAGCGAGGCACCCAACATCGATAGCCAGATGAAGCAGTACCGGGAAACCTCTTCACTCCAGGGATTGGGATACGCGAACAGGTACCGCATACCGACCTGGAGTAGCACGACGACGCAGACGGTCGAGACGAGTCCACCCACCAACGCTGTCTCCAACGCAACGAGCATCCGGTTGAACGTCCTCACACCATTCCACATTCGATTGCCTGCCTCGCTTGCGGGGGACTTCAGATGCGTACTACCGAACGCCCGGCCCTATGGCGCCGCCAGCCGTACTTCCTCTACCAGCCTCTGGATCAGCGCGCCGCCCTCAGGTAGTCTGCTCGCCAGCTCGTTCCACACACCAGGTTTCACCAGGGGCTCGAAGGGTCCGGGCGACGGATAGACAATCCGCACCCCGGCGGCGCGCATTTCGTTGAGGGCGTCCTCCTCCATGCGGCGCGCGACTTCCCGCTGATAGGCGAGCGATTCGGCAGCCGAGCGATTCAGTGCGCTCCGCACGTCCCCGGGGAGTGACTGGTAGAAATCCTCGTTGATCAGCAGCGTAATGGGGTTGTACGTGATCGACGTGAAGCTGTAATACCCAGCCACTTCGTAGAACCGGCTGGTGACGAATCCGATGGCATTAGCCTCGCCTCCGTCGATGACACCCTGCTGGAGCGCGGAATAGACTTCCCCGTAGTTCATGGGTGTTGCCTGCGCGCCGAGCGCTGAATATGCGGCGAGGTAGGTGGCGTTCTGGAGGACGCGCAACTTGAGGCCAGCCAGGTCTTCCGGTGTGGTAATCGGCCGCCTGGTGTTGTAGACGTGGCGGAAGCCGTAGTCCAGAAACCCCAACGACCTGACGCCTGTTCGCTCAAGAAGGCGTTCACGCCACCAGTCGCCGATTGCCCCGTTGAGGACCGCGAGGCCGTGCTCCCTCGTCTCGAACAGGAAAGGCAGGTCGAACATCTGGCCTTCCGGAACCCAGCCCGAGAGCACGGGTGTTCCGGAGATGATCATGTGCTGCGCCCCGGCCTGAAGCTGCTCGAAGGCGACCCTCTCTCCACCTAGCTGGCCCGCCGGAAAAATGGTGACCTGAAACCGATCGCCCGTGCGTTCGAGCATGAGCTCTCGGAACCGCTCTGCCATGAGTTGATAGTCGGAGTTGGAGGAGAGCACGTGGGAAAGGCGCACCTCCCACGTCCCCACCGGCTCGGAGCCGGAACAGCCCACGATCGCGACCGTGGCCCACGCCGGCAAACGGAGCGACGCTGGCGAGCGCCAACGACGGCGCGTCGCCTGGATTGAAGAGCGCGGTTTCACCCCTAGCGCCCTCAGTACCCTCAGGCCGTTACGCACCCCAGATCGTCTGGCCGGCGTCAATGAAGACCGACGCGCCTGTTACGAGCCGGGCCTCTTTGTTGGATGCGAGAAAAACCACCGCTCCAACGACATCCTCCGGAACGCCGATTTCCTTCAATGGTATCCGGGCGAGCCGCTTCTCACGGAAGGTGGGGTCGGCAATGTCGCTGCGATTGATGTCGGTCTCGATGAGCCCCGGGGCGATGGCGTTGACGCGGATCCCGTGAGGGGCGAGCTCCAGCGCCATCTGCTTCGTCAACATCTCGACCCCCGCCTTGGCTACGCAGTAGTGCGTGAGATTCGGCGCGGCCACCGCCTGGCCCGCGGACGACACGTTGACGATTGCGCCCGACCGGCCGCCCTCCACCATGTGGCGCGCGACGGCTTGGCCGACGAGGAAATAGCCCTTCAAGTTGACGCTCAGGATATCGTCCCACTCCCCTGCAGTGATCTCCAGGTACGGAGTTCGTTTGAGAATTCCGGCGTTGTTCACCAGAATGTCGATGCCATCCAGAAAAGTCTCTGCTTCGCCTACGAAGCGGTCGACGTCGCCCGGTGAGTCGGTTGAACCCTGCACCGCGACGGAGCGTTGCTTCATGGATTCGATGTCGGAAACGACCGAATCCGCTTCGGCCCTGTGGCTCCGGAATAGCACCGCGACGTCCGCTCCCTCGCGCGCAAGCGCGACGGCTATGCTGCGTCCTATGCCACGTGAACCACCGGTGACGAGCGCCCGGCTACCCTTTAGACGCACTCGATGCCTCCCTTCGTCTCCTGGCCACCCCGAGCGGGTGATTGTGAGTCCCCCGGGGTGAGCGAGTTAGGGGTCGGGACTAAAACGGTCGAGGAAAGCTCGCTCATCGCCCGTCAAGCTCCCGATACCCGTCGCGCTGATCTTGTCGAGGATCCGATCCAGCTCCGCCCGGTTCACCTCGTGGGCACTGTCGCGGCGGATCTTCGACCATCTCTGGAGGTCGTCGGTCGGCTTTCGCCGCGAACCAGCCGTAGCTCGGGCCTTGAAACGGGCGGCAGGAGAGCTTCGCTCGTGCCACTTGATGTACAAGAATCCCCCGAGGAAACCGCCAAGGTGGGCGAAATGGGCGACGCCCCCACCTCCGCCGCCGAATCCCCCAAAGAGCGCGAGGGCGGTCATGATGATCACGAGCCAGCGGGCCTCCAGCGGCAACACTCCCCAGATGTAGATCTGCTCCCGGGGCCAGTAACGCGCGAACCCCAGCAGCACGCCGAATACCGCGCCGGATGCCCCGACGATCGCCGCCCGCGGAGTAAAGAAGAATGAGAGCAAGGCGCCCATGATGCCGCTCGCGATGTACAGGGCAAGGAAGTGGCGGCTCCCCAAGCGTGCCTCGAGCCGCGGGCCGAAGAAGTAAAGCGCCAGCATGTTGAAAAACAGGTGGAAGAGTCCACCGTGGAGGAACATGTAGGTGATAACAGTCCAGGGACGCCCGAGCACGAAGAAGGGAACGAACACGAGTGCTTGCCAGACGCCCGGTAGCACCAAGGTGATCAGGAACATACCACCGTTGGCGAAGATGAGTCGTGTGACCCAAGGTGTCATGTTGGCTGCTACCGCCTCCGACTCACGTCCGCCCCCCTTGGAGCGTTCTTCTCTATATGGGCCGCCATCATCTCGATGAGTTCAGCGTTGGTCATTGGCTGCCACCCATGCCCCTTCATTGGGCGTCCGTAGACGAATTCGCCATCGTAGTAGGGATCGGTGGTACCCTCCAGGAACTCCTCTAGTAGATACACCGCAAACGCCAAATAGAAGTGGTCCATGTCGCCGGTGTACACTCGGATTTTGTCGACCAGGCTGGGCCCGATGTCCTTCCAATTCTTCTCGAGGTAGTGGCGGAGATCGTAGCCGTTGTCTCTCATGTAGTGCGCGACGTCTCGATCGATCTCGCCAGTGAGCATGTTCCACACCTGGCCGGGATACCCGTCGTTCCCCGCGGGTCCGTAGGCGGCGTTCCACGCGTCGATTTGCCCGCCGGACCGGCCTTTCGTCCCCTGGGCGTATTCCATGCGGCTGAGCTGGCGCACATTGCCGACCGGCTGTCCCTCTGGTGTCATTTGGAATGGGCGCTCCGGTGCGTCGTGCGGCGCGTTCGGCACAATGAACGCGCTCGTATCGTCGTAGACGTTGACGAGCTGGTAACGTCGGAAATCCACCGGATCGGGGTAGAACGTCCAGGTCCCGCCGTAGAAATCGGGGTAGTGAACCTGCAGGGCGAGTGAAATCCAGCCTCCGGTCGATCCCCCGGTTAGAACCCGCGCGTACGGTTTGCCGATCATCCGGAAGTGCTCTTCGAGGTGCGGGATCAGCTCTTGGTGAATCGCGTCGCCGTAGGGGCCGTTGTTCGCCGAGTTGATACCGTAGGAGTCGTCGAAGAAAGGCGTCGGGTGTTGCAGAGTGACGGCGATGACTCTTGGAAAGGAGTCGGAATTCCAAGACTGGTAGAAATCGTACCCCGACTCACGGCGCCCGCGCGCCTCGCGCATCATCTGCGCGAACAATCCCGATCCGCCGCTCGGCGGCTCGGTGGTGAACCCGAACGGCGGGTTCAGCCCGAAATGACCTTCGGCGAACACCACCGGGTAGGACACGTCTGGGCTCTCATCGTATCCCTTGGGGAGCAAGAGAGTAGCTCCCAAGTAGAACGGGTGGCCCCAGAAGTCGCTCAGAATCTTGCTCTGGATCTTGATGCGCTTCACCCATCTGGTATCCTCTGGCACCGTGATGGGCGGTATCTCCTGGGTCAACCGCAGTTCGATCGCCGCGCCCGCTTTGGGATCGAGGCGTACGCGTTTGGGCTCACTATAGAGGTTGCCGGGCGAGAAGGCCCAGCGCTGTCCCTCCCACTGGTCCATGTGGGCCCAGATCACGTGTCCGTCCGACCTCCGGAACTCGGTGTACACGTTGAGCAACGCCTGCACGTAGTAGTCGCCCGCCGGGAGGTCATCGAGCGTGTCGTAAGGGAATCCAATCGCTCCCGAGTCCATAACCGCCGGCTCGCCGGGCGCCAGCTGGGCCACGTCTACCGCAAAGAAGGGCACCCGAGCGTCCCGCTGCCGCGCAGAGTAGTAGGCGGCGATGCGAGGCTCCGGATCGAGCGTGGGGCTGATCGCGAGAAACACGCGGCCCGTCACAGGCTCCTCGCTCACGGACCGATCGATCGTGATGTTGAAACGGAGACCCGACTGATCGGCGGCGGCGGTTTGGAGACTGGCATCACTCGTGGGGCCTGCCAAAACGAACCCGAGCGCCAGCACAGTGGGTAGGCGGTTCCCTTTTGCTTCGATCATGGCACACTCCTTCGCTGTTCACCCGCTCCGCGACGCGCGGGGAGATCGGGCTTTGCAAACTGAATCGATTGGGGCTGAGCAGCCTGCTCTAGGCAACCGCGGCGAGCGCCTGAACCTCGACCAGCAGCCCGTTCTTGAAATTGCTCACCGGTACGATTGCCCGGGCGGGGCGGTGATCGCCCATCACCCGCGCGTAGACCGTGTTCACCGGGTCCCAGAGGTCCATCCCGGATACGAATACCGTGATCTGTAGGACGTGGCCCAGGCCACTTCCGGCGGCGTCGAGGATCGCCGACATGTTCGCGAGTGCCTGTTCGGTCTGCTCCTCGATCGTACCCGCCGGGCGTTCGGGCGCCGCCGGATCGATGCCGACCTGACCTGCGACGTAAACCAGGCCGCTATGAACGATGGCCTGCGAGTAGTGGCCGGCGGGGGCCGGAGCCTTCGCTGTACGTATCGCCTTCATGATCGGATCACTTCGGGTCGGAGGGTTGGCCTACCGTTCCCGCGTTCGGCTGACGGGGATAGCCGGCGTAGTCGCCCAGAGTCGAGGCAGCCGCGGCGCCGACAGCGGCACCAAGCTCGAGCGAAGCCCTCGTATCGTAGCCGCAGCCACCCGGCCAGGAACCCAGCGTTGAAGCCGTCACCGGCCCCTACCGGATCGATCGCCTCCTCGAGCCGCACACCTGGCACGTCTACCCGAACCCCTTCCGTGAGCGCGGATGCGCCAGCGCCGGCCTGCTTGAGCACGACGGTCGCTGGCCCGAGGGCAGCGCCGCTCTCGAGCGCCGTTTTCACGTCATTCGCGCCGAGTATCGTGGCTGCATCCTCGTGGCTCATGAGGAGAATGTCCACCTCACGCATGAGTGGCAACAGCTTGCGCCGGGCCGTTTCAGGATCCCATAGCGGTGCCCGGTAGTTCGGGTCGAACGTCACAATAAGCCCCTCGGCGCGGGCGAGCGCTATCGCGCGCCCTACGGCCGCCGCGCAGGTGTCGCTCAGCGCCGGTGTTATGCCGCTCAAATGAACGATGCGGGCTCCGCGAATTCCCTCGGTACCTATGTCATCCGGCGTCACGTGACTCGCGGCGGAGCCCGATCGATAGTAATAGACCCGCCTGGATCCGTCGGGCAGCCACTCCCGAAAAAAGACTCCCGTTGGCGCCGACCGGTCCACGATCAGCCAAGTCGTGTCCACCAGCTCGGCGTCGAGAGTCGCACGAATCCTTCGCCCGAATGGATCGTTGCCTACTCGCCCGATGAACCGGGTAGGGTGACCCAGTCGAGTGAGGCCGATTGCCGTGTTCGCCTCCGTACCCGCGACGTCGATGGTTAGGCTTGCAGCGCGGTCCAGCGTAACTGGCTCCGACGGAAAACAGACGCCCATGCATTCGCCGAGCGTGACGACCTCCATGCCTGGTTTCACCGCTGGCCTCGCCCGTTGGCGCACACCGTGATCGTTCTCCACGCTTCGGAATAGAAATGAGAGCGCCGGCTGCCACGTACCCGCGCCTGAGTGGCGAGGCTCATCGAACTGGAAACCTCAGCGGTCGGTGGCTAACATGCTCGGGAGGTCATGCACTGTCAAAAGGGTCGGTGGGGTTGGTCAGCGATGATTCCGCAACGGGTGGCTGGGGGACGCTAGTCGCGCCGTGGCATCCGCGTTTACCCATGTTGTGGTTGCGGGTGCTCTAGGCACTGCGTTTCAGCGTGCCGGGATGCCAGGCTGGGTGTGGGGGGCGGCCGCGTGCTGCGCGGTGCTGCCCGACGCGGACGTCGTCGGATTTGCGCTCGGCATTCAATACGGTGATCTCTTGGGCCACCGCGGCCTCACCCACTCCCTTCCCTTCGCCGCAGGACTGAGCGCCCTGGTCCTGGCCGTCGGGGTTCGAACGGATGGCAGACGCCTCCCCGCGCAATTTGCGGTGTGGTGGTGCCTGTTCCTCGCCACGGCCTCGCACGGGCTATTGGACGCGTTGACGGATGGAGGACTGGGGGTCGAGTTTTTCGCCCCGTTCGGAAGCACGCGATATTTCTTTCCCGTGCGACCTCTCGCGGTGTCTCCAATCGGGATCGCTTCGTTTTTCTCGGAGTGGGGGTGGCGGGTCATGCGAACCGAGGTGTTATGGATCTGGGCCCCTGCGGCGGCGTTTTCGGGGGCGATACTCCTATGGCGGTACAAGTGGACGCAGGCGGGTGTGCGATAACCGCTTGTCGGAGTGTGCCCGTTTGATCCGGCCGGCCGCGTTTGGGGGGCCGTCGCTCACGCACTCGGCATGGGCTCTCCTCCTGTTGATCGTCGTTCTCGCGGCGTGTCGGCCGATCGGGGCCACGACGGTGCTGCTCGTGCGGCACGCCGAGAAAGTCTCCGATGAGCGCGACGCGGTGCTCTCCGAAACCGGTGAGGAGCGCGCGCGGGCGCTGATTCTCGCTGTGCGGGATGCTGGCGTGACTGCGATCTATGCGACGCAGTACGGTCGAACGCAGGCGACCGCAGCGCCGCTGGCGACTTCCCTGAGTATTCAGACTAGTATTATCTCGACGACCGACGGTGCGCCGGATCATGCGGAACGTGTTGCCAGGGTGATCTTGACCGAACATTCAGGCGAAACGGTCTTGGTTGTGGGGCACAGCGATACGGTCCCCGCCATCGTGCGGGCGTTAGGTGGGACTGCGCCGGAAGAGCTCGAAGCGCACGAATACAACGACCTATTCATTGTGACGGTCATGCCCGGTGGCGGGGCCAACACCATACGGGCGAAGTACGGTGGCCCCAACCCCTCCCCGGGGTAATGAGGGAAGGGGAAGGGTTCTCGACTCGATAAGGCGCGTCAGCTGGCCCCTCCGGCGCCGGGAGTTCATTAGAGAGAGGTAGTTCAATGAGACAACATCGACAGATCGTGACGGCCCTCGTGCTATCGCTACTGGGGTCGACCCAGGCAGCAGAGGGTCAGGGGCAATACCCGCCCGGGGAGCACGCGAGCCGCAATATCAAGGTGCTGTCCCACCTCCCGCTGGTCGGTCCCCGGTTTAGTCACGCCGACATAGAGGTCGAGCAGGAGCTGTCCCGCCCGTACGCGTACGTCGCGCATCGCCACGGTGATGTCGGGTTCTACATCCTGAGCATCAAGGAGCCCACGAACCCGGAGGTCCTCTACAAGTGGACCATTGAGAACCCCGAGTTGCATCAGGGGAGTGGTCTGGACAACAAGTACGTCAAAGTGGGCGGACGGTACTATGACGTGACTTCCTTTCAGTTCAGACAGGGCGGCCCGGACGCCGACCTCGGAGCGGTGGTCGTGGACGTGACGGGACTGCCCGATCCCTCGACGGTGAAGGAAGTCGCGCGGATCCGCGCACCGGAGATTCCCGGAGGGTTCCACAACATCTTCGCGTACAAACACTCGGACGGGCGGGCACTGCTGTTCGCTACGACCAACGGAGAGTTCACCTACATCTACGACGTGGCGCTGGTCGTGTCCGGAGGGCGGAACGGCGGACTGGTCAGCAAGATCGCGGTTCCGCAGCCGAGCGAAAGACGAGCCCGGCAGTGGCACGATTTTTACGTGGGGTATGACCCGGCGAGCAGGCAGGATCGATTCTACGGGGGCGGCTCCGGTGGGTACTACGTGTTTGACGTTACGGACGTGACGGACTCGAAACTACTGGCTACAGTGACGGGCGCCGCGGGCGTCAAAGATGGCCACACCTTCACACCCACGCCCGATGGCCGATACGCCCTGAGCATGTCTGAGCCGACGTACCAGTACGCGCCGATGAGGATTTTCGATCTCAAGCCCGCCCTCGATGGCGAGGTGAAGTCCGTGTCTCGACCGATCGGGGCCTGGATGGCCAAGTGGAATGGCGCGTCTCACAACCACGAGATTCGGTGGCCGTACGCATTCATCTCGGCGCAGGACGACGGTTTGCAGGTGCTGAACCTCATGGATCCAACCAACCCCTATACGGTCGCGTACTACAACACCAGGGAGGGGCCGGAGCTGTTCGGTGAAGATCTGGGCGGCAGAACCGGAACCGGTGGCGGCATCTACAACGGGGCCTGGGGAGTCGACATTCGCAATGCGGACGGGCTGATCGTCGTGGGCGATTTCAACAGCGGTCTCTGGGTTCTCAAGATGGATGGGTTCGACGGCTGGAACGGTCACAACTGGGGAATGCCCAATAACTCGAGTGCTCAGGACTGGGATAATGGTCCCGACGGTGCGCCACGCGCGCCGAAGGCCGCCCTGCGTTAGAGCGGCTCGTCTTCGTGAGCCTGTTCCTCGCCTTCCCTGACCGGGTCGCGAATCGCGAGGTCGATGGCCAGCCATATGGTCTTCGAATACGGGTAGCCGATAATAGGAAAGACCACGGCGAGGAACAGGCTGCCGTAGAGGATGATTCGCCACGGAGGAGCCGGCCACGTGATAAGCAGCGTGCCAAGTGAGGCGGCGGCGACCAATAGCTCGGCCGCGATGAAGTTGACCAGTATCGCTCCCAGGAAGTAGTCGTGCTCGCCCCGATCGGTGAGGATGCGGCACGAGGGGCAGGCATGCCGAATGCTGAACCAATTGCTGAACAACCTCCCAGCTCCACAGGAGGGGCAGCGCCGCATGAACGCACGCCGGAGGAAGAGGCCGGCTTCCCTACCCACGGGCGGGCGACCCCGCTAAGAGGACTTCCTTGCTAGACACCGAGCGCGTCTCCAGCAAGCTCAACAAGTTCAGGCCCTCGCTCACGCTCGAGCTCAAAGCGCTCGCCGCCGAGCGGATGGCGCGTGGGTTGCCGGTGTACGACTTCGGCCTCGGAGAGACCAAGGGAGAGCTGGCGCCGCGAATCCGGGAAGCCGGCGCACGCGCGTATCGAGAAGGCGACACGATGTACGGAGACCCTGCCGGGCTGGCTGCGCTTCGGTGGGCTGCGCTTCGGTGGCTTCGGCTGGAAGGGAAGTACCAAGTACAGAACGTCGTCATCACCGCGGGAGCCAAACAGAGCCTGTTCAACGTGTTTTTGGCCGTCTGTAATCCGTCCGATTGCGTACTCTTCGATGCGGCCCCGTGGGTGAGCTACCAACCACTTGCTGTCGCGGCGTGCGGGTTTCCGGTAATGGTCCTCCCGGCGGCTGGCCACGCGAACCATCTGAAGGTCACGCCCGACGATCTCTTACGCAACCTGACGATGCGTCCACACGCCAAGCTGTTTCTGCTCAACAATCCGGTGAATCCCACCGGTCAGCTCTATGATGCGGCGGAGCTCGAGGCGTTGCTCCAGGTGTGTGTCGAACGCCGGATCTATTTCGTGCTTGACCGGCTGTACTGGCGCCTCATTTACGACGGTGTGGAATTTCCGGAGCCCCGGGTGGACAAGGAGACCAAGCCGTGGTTGATCCAGGTCGACGGCATGTCGAAGAATTTCCGCCGAGCCGGCGGCATCAGGATCGGATGGTCGGTTGCCCCGGACGACGTCTCGCACGCCATGGCCAATCTGCAAAGCCATTACACGGCCGGTCCCGCGACTCCGACGCAGCAGTCCGCGCTTGCCGCCGTCAACACGGAATACGATCCGGAGCTCAAGAACGATCTCGAGCGAAAGCGGGGACTCCTCACCGAAGCCAGTCGCAAGCTGCCTTCCGTCAAGGTGTGGCCAACACCGGCGACGTTCTATTCGTTTTGGGATGTTCGAGAATGCTTCGGCAAGACGACTCCCGGAGGAAACACACTTTCGAGCTCAGATGACGTGTCGACCTACCTGCTCTCCGACGCGGGGGTCGTGACGGCGTCCGGCACCGGGTTCATGCAGGACGGGTTCCTGCGGGTCTCGTTTGCCACACCGGACGAACACATTTTGGAGGGCGTGCCGGCGGCCGCAAGGGCGCTCGCGGCGCTTCGGTGAAGTGCGTTGCCAAGGGCTGGGCGCGGGCGTAACATGGACCCCCTGACGGTACCGCTACTCAGTCGTTTCGGTGGCGGGCCACGACGTCGTACGTTGAGCACGTCGGCGGAGGCGTCCTATGGTCTCGGTAGAGACAATCCAATCCAACCTCGAGGCGACGTACAGGAAGCGCACGCCGCAGTCGCGAGTAGCGTTTGAGCGAGCGCTCGCCAGCCTGCCGGGAGGCGATACCCGGTCGAGCATGTTCGATACCCCCTATCCGATGTTCGTCTCGCACGGCGAGGGCGCTCGACTCTTCGATGTCGATGGAAACGAATATCTAGACCTCGTCAACAACTACACCGCGCTCATTCACGGGCACGCGCACCCCCACATCGTGAGGGCCATCTCGGAACAGGCGGCGCGGGGCGCCTGCCACGGCGCACCGGTAGAGCTGCAGACCCGGTTTGCGGAGATGATCTCCGATCGCGTCCCCTCGATGGAGCAAATAAGATTCGGCAACTCCGGAACCGAAGCCGTGCTCGCGGCCATACGGGGAGCCCGGTCATTCACTGGTCGGGCGAGGATTCTGAAAATGGAGGGCGGCTATCACGGTCAGTACGACGCGGCGTTCGTCAGCATGGATCCAGGACCACATCCCCCCGATTGGCCTGAGGGAGTCCCGGACGGCCCCGGTTTGTCCCCAGGCCTCACGAGCGAGGTACTCGTCGCGCCCTTCAACGACGTCGTCACAACGACGAGTCTCATCGAGAATCACCGTCATGAACTCGCGGCCGTCATCGTCGAGCCGGTTTTGGGGGCGGGCGGCGTGATTCCGGCGGACTCCGAGTTTCCCGCCGCAATACGCGATGCAACCCGTTCGGCGGGGATCGTCTTGATCTTCGACGAGATCGTGACACTGCGTCTGGCCGTGGGAGGCGCGCAGGCGACCTATGGCGTTATACCCGATCTCACCACGCTTGGGAAGATCATCGGCGGAGGATTGCCGATTGGCGCGTTCGGTGGTCGGGCGGACATCATGGCGCACTTCGATCCACGCAGGCCCGGCTATGCGGCCCACTCCGGCACCTTCAACGGGAACGCAGTCACGATGGCCGCCGGGATTGCATCGCTCGAGCTCCTAACCCCCGAGGTCATCGCTCGGATCAACGCACTGGGGGGACGGCTGCGCCGCGGAATGAGCGCGGCGCTCGCCGATGCGGGCGTCACCGCGACCGTGCAGGGCATTGGTTCGTTGGCCACCACGTGCACCTGGGCATCGACGAAGTGAGGGAGTACAGGGCGTCGGCGCGCGCACGCAGCTCCGGTGGGTGGCACTGGCTCCGTCTCGCGCTCGTGAATCGGGGCGTCTTCGTACCGCCTCGCGCGCTGTTCGCGCTCTCGACACCGATGACGGAGGCCGATGTCGATGAGACCTTGGGTGCGTTCCGCGAGGCGGTAGGTGAGGTCCGCCCGATACTTGCAGCGAACAACGTAGCCGCCGCGGTGTAGCGGAGCTCCGTGTCCAGTTGAGCGCTCTTCGCAAGGTCGGCATCATTGGCGCCGGCACGATGGGACGCCGCATAGCGTTTGGGTGCGTGATCCGGGACATCACGGCCCGCTTGTACGACATCGCACCGGGCGTTGGAGAAGCGGCGTTGACGGGGGTTCGTCGAATGATCGAGGCGCGGGTTACCGCCGGACAGCTCCCTGAGAGAACTCTCGACACCGCAATGCAATTGGTGACCACGAGTCCATCGATTGAGGCATGCGTCTCGGGCGCCGACCTCGCCATCGAAACCGTATCGGAAAGCGTTGAGCTCAAGCGCAAGGTCTTTGCGGAGATCGATCGGTACGCTCCTCCGGCTCTGCTGATCGGCACGAACACATCCTCGATCCCAGGGTCGCTGCTCGCCGATGCAACTCAACGCCCCGCACAGGTTTTCAACTTCAATTTCGGGCACGTCGATCACCCGAAGGTGGAGGTGATGGCTCATCCGGGGACCGCCAAGGCCACGATGCAAGCAGCGGTCGACTTCGTGCGTTCCATGGACCTGGTACCCATCGTCGTCCGGCGGGAGATTATGGGCTACGGCCTAAACCGGGTGTGGCGGGCGGTGAAGAAGGAAGTCCTACACCTCATCGATGGCGGATACCTGGGCCACGAAGACATTGACCGAGGATGGATGTTGGACTGGCACGTGTCCGTTGGCCCTTGTGGGCTCATGGACAAGATCGGACTCGACGTGGTTCGCGATATCGAGAACATCTACTTCAAGGAGAGCGGTGATATCGCCGACAAGCCACCCAAGCTACTCGACGACATGATCGCCGCTGGGAAGCTCGGCGAGAAGGCGGGGGAGGGGTTCTATACGTATCCCAATCCGGCCTACGAACTGCCTGGCTGGCTTCGAGGTGGAACTCAGTAGGTATGCCCCCAAGGGGCGTGCTCGCTCACGGGGTAGCAACTCGCACATCTTGGAGACGTAGCGTCCAATGAGCCAGCAACTCGAACACCTTTGGGACTACGCCGACCCTTACGCTTATATGGATGCCGTTCGTAAGGGCATGCCTCCGGTCATCATCTGCGTCGCGTGCAACGGTGGCATACAGGGCAAGGAATCGAACGAAAACCTACCGGAAAGTGCCGCCGAGATCGCCGAGTCGGTGCATGGTGCCTATGAGGCAGGCGCCTCCATGGTCCACGTTCACGCCCGTGATCCGAAGCATCCCACCCGGCCCGCCACCACGACGGACGTCTGGTACGACGTGAATAAGAGAATTCGCGAGCGATGCCCGGAGATCATCATCAATGACACGACCGGGGGTGGTCCGGACATGACGATGGGCGAGCGGCTCTCTTGCCTCGACGCGATGCCCGAGGTGGCCTCCCTCAACCTGACTCCGGATATGAGCAAGTTCACGATCAAAGAGCGCAAGGCGCCGCTGCCGGATCCTCGTCCGGCGATGGTGTACGACGAGTGCCTGCCGTTCTCCTACAAGATCGTGAGCCAGTTCGCTACCGAAATGAAGAAACGCGGCATCAAGCCGGAACTCGAGACGTATCACACCGGCGGCGTGTGGGTGATCTTGGATTTGATCAGTCAGGGGTTGATCGATAAACCCTATTGGGTGCAAACAGTCATGGGTTACCAGACATCGAGCTACCCCACCGTGGACAACGTGAGCCACCTCTTGCGCGAGCTTCCAGCCGGATGTCTTTGGCTGACTTCAGGGATCGGTCCCTACCAACTCCCCATGACGACGCTCGCGATGGTTCTCGGCGGCCACGTGCGGGTTGGCCTAGAGGACAACGTATACTATCGCAGAGGAGAGAAAGCCAAGAGCAACGCACAGCTCGTGGCGCGCGCAACGCGGATCGCGAATGAACTGAATCGGGACGTTGCGACACCGGCGCAGGCCCGCGAGATGCTGGGCCTATCCGAGAAGCCGTCACAGTACTCCTAACCGACACGATGCTCCGGTCTTTCGCTCGGGACTCATCGTCACTCGTCCCGTGCGGTAGCGGCGCCGCAGGTCACAGCGAGGAGACGTCATGACGAGGACAGGTACCGCAGGGGCGATCGGCGTGTTAGTGGTGGCGCTGGTTTGGCCGGCGGGCGATGCCATGGCACAGGCAGCCACCCAGCGGTTTCCGAGGCCGGCGCCGCGGTTCGAGGTAAAGCTGGACCGGAGCGTGTGGATTCCCATGCGGGACGGTGTGAGGCTGTCGACCGATTTCTACTGGCCTCAGGGAGTACCTGACACACTGCCGACCGTGCTCATACGCACGCCCTACAACAAGAACCGCTATCGCATCGACGGATCGGTTGCCCGTTGGTGGGCCAGTCAGGGATACGTGGTTGCCACCCAGGACACCCGCGGAAGGTGGGAATCGGGGGGTGAGTATGTCATTCAGGGTCATGACGACGTGGACGGGTACGACACGGTCGACTGGCTCTCGAAGCAACCGTGGTCCAACGGAAGGATCGGAACGTATGGGTGTTCATATGTCGGCGACGTGCAGATCATGCAGGCCACCCTCCGACACCCTAATCTCACCGCGCTCATACCGCAGGCGGCCGGAAGTTCCATAGGGTCGGCGGGCGGTCGCTATCGCTACTTTGGCGTGCGAAATGGCGGGGCGGTCGAGTTGGCGGCTGGGCTTGGCTGGTTTCGGAACAACGGCAGCAAGGTCTACTACCGTCCTCCACCTGGCACATCTCAAGAGACCTGGGTGGCGGTGCAGGACTTCTTCAACCCGGGGCCAATCCCGCCGGACATCAACTATCGCGAGATGTGGCGTTCGCTCCCGCTCCTCGATATGGTTGAGAGATCCGGCGCGCCTCCTACCGATTGGAATGACCTGACGACACGGGACCTCACTGACCCGTGGTGGGATCAGTTCGCCTATCTGACACCCTCGGATCGTTTCGATGTGCCCGCTTTGCACATCAACTCTTGGTACGATTTCGGCGTAACCGAAACGCTGTTGGAGTTCAACATGTTTCGCTCAAACGCGGAGAGCGCCCGCGGGCGGGATAACCAGTTCGCGATCATCTCGCCCACGGTGCATTGCCGGTCGGAGCGCAGCACCCGGAACACCGTGGTCGGAGAGCGCGACGTGGGAGACGCGCAGTTCGACCAATTCGGTACCTATCTTCGCTGGCCCTCGACTTTTGGCTGAAGGGAATCCAGAACGGCGTGACGGAGATGTCCAAGCTCCAGATCTACGTGATGGGCAAGGAAGAATGGCGTGGCGAGAACGAATGGCCGCTCGCTCGAACTCGGTATGCGAAGTACTACCTCCACAGCAACGGACACGCGAACAGTTTGTTCGGCACGGGAGCGCTGAGCACGACCGCACCCGGGGACGAGCCCCCCGACCGGTACGTGTACGATCCCGAGACGCCCGTGCCCTCCCGCGGTGGACCTATCTGTTGTACGGGAACACCGGATGCCCCGGAGGGGGCGTTCGATCAATCCGACGTCGAAGCACGTAGCGACGTGCTGGTGTACACGACCCCTGTTCTCGAGAGAGGGATCGAGGTGACCGGACCGATCGAATTGGTGCTGTACGTGTCATCATCCGCCCGGGATACCGATTTCACCGGCAAGCTCGTGGATGTGTACCCCGACGGTCGGGCTTTCAACGTGCAGGAGGGGATCTTGCGAGCCCGCTATCGCGAAGGGCTCCACAACAAGGTCTGGATGAGCCCGGGTGAGATCTACGAGGTGAAGGTCGACATGCAGTCGACGAGCAACTATTTCCCGGCTGGACACCGGATCCGCCTGGAGGTGTCGAGCAGCAACTTCCCTCGGTTGGATCGGAACCTCAACACGGGTGGAAACAATTACGACGAAACAGAATGGAGCATCGCCAATAACGTGGTCCATCATTCGGCGGAGCATCCCTCTCACATCGTCTTGCCAGTGGTTGAATAGAGAGTAGGGACGGAATGGGGTTGGGGCAGGGAGTTCGAGGGCTGCAAACCTGGAGAGTTGACGTGATGAGCAACCGAATACTCGTGGGCGGAGTTCTCGTGGTGGCATCTCTGGTGGCCATTGCGAGCCATGCTGGTGCGCAGGGCGCCAGCTTTCCGGAGGGTAAGTACTCCGTGCGCGTCGATTCGAGCGTGGGGATACCGATGCGGGACGGCGTGAGGCTCCGTACGGACATCTATTTCCCTGTTGGCGCCGGGGATGAGCTGCCGACAATCCTGATGCGCACCCCTTACAACAAGAACCGGTTTCGGCGGCGGGGGGCCGACCGGTCCTCCGACCCGTACCGGTTCGCTGGGCACGGGTACGCAGTAGCGGTCCAGGACGTCCGCGGAAGGTACGAATCGGAGGGCGAGTACATCGTACAGGAAAACGATACTGAGGATGGCTATGACGCGGTGAGCTGGATCGTCGAGCAAACCTGGTCGAACGGCAGCGTCGGGCGCTACGGCTGCTCGTATCTCGGTGAGACGCAGGTCGAAGAGGCCAGAATGACGCACCCGAACCTCATGGCGCTACTCCCCCAGGCGGCCGGGGGGGCGTACAGGTGGTTCGGCATTCTGAATGGCGGTGCGATCGAGCTGTCTACCGGGTTTGGTTGGTTCCGCAATCAGGGAACGAAGATCTTCTACCGACCTCCGCCTGGGACGCCCGACTCTTTCTACCGAGAGTCTGCTCCCTATTTCAATCCAGCCCC
This sequence comes from Gemmatimonadales bacterium, assembly GCA_965249575.1. Classification (GTDB taxonomy): domain Bacteria; phylum Gemmatimonadota; class Gemmatimonadetes; order Gemmatimonadales; family GWC2-71-9. The sequence continues at coordinate 2,099,145 of OZ252244.1, forward strand.
CAAGCTTCCCGAGATCAACTACCGTGAGATGTGGAACAGTCTACCCGTCATGAACATGGTCGAGCGTGCTGGGACGCCTCCGACTGATTGGGAGGACTACGTCACCCACGAACGCAGCGACCCATGGTGGGATCGGTTCGACTATGTGAAGGACACAGACCAGTTCGACGTGCCCGCGCTCCACGTCAACTCGTGGTTTGACGTCCTCGCCCGTGAGACTCTGGACCTGTTCAACCTGTTCCGTACCAACGCCAAGAGCGAACGTGGACGAGATCATCAGTACATCATCATGTCGCCCACGACCCACTGTCAGTCTCATCGCGCCACCGAACAGACAAAGGTGGGCCGGCTCGACGTCGGCGATGCCCGGTTCGACTACTACGGTCTTTACCTTCGCTGGTTCGATTATTGGCTCAAGGGAGTCGAAAACGGGGTCACCGACATTCCAAAGCTCCAGATCTATGTCATGGGCAGGGACGAGTGGCGAGGCGAAAGCGAGTGGCCACTCGCGCGTACCCAATGGACCAAGTACTACCTACACAGTGACGGCCGCGCCAATAGCCGGTTCGGCAGCGGCACGCTGAGCACCGACGCCCCCGGGAACGAGCCGCCGGACGAATACGTGTTCGACCCAGGCAACTCGGTCCCCTCAGTCGGTGGTCCCGTCTGCTGTACGGGCACGCCGGATGCGCCGGCTGGCTCATTCGATCAGGCGGAAGTCGAGACGCGGAATGATGTTCTGGTGTATACCACACCGGTCCTCGAACGCGGCGTCGAAGTGACGGGGCCCCTCGACGCGGTGCTCTACGTTTCCTCCGATGCCAGGGACACTGACTTCACGGCGAAGCTGGTCGACGTCTACCCGGACGGCGCCGCATACAACATTCAGGAGGGAATAGCACGAGCCCGCTACCGAGAAGGCATCGACCGCAACGTTTGGATGGAGCCCGGCGGAGTGTACGAGGTGAAGGTCGACGTTCAGGCGACCAGCTACTACTTCCGGCCGGGACACAGAATACGGCTCGAAATATCGAGCAGTAACTTCCCGCGTTTCGATCGGAACATGAACACCGGTGGAAATAACTACGACGAGACCGAGTGGAAGGTGGCTAACAACGTCATCCACCACTCTACCGAGCACCCATCGCACATCGTGTTGCCGGTGATTGAGTAGGGAGTAGGGAGTTGGGGGGAGGGCCAATGACTGGTGAATGGTGAGTCGCTAGTGATGCGTAACGGGTAGGGATGAGTTTGGCCGCTATGTCATTCGACTCACGTAAGTGGCCCGGCGGCGCAGTTTGCGTGCGGAAGGCCCCGTCGCGTCAGTCGCGTGCATTGGGGTACGGTGCTTTATCCCAAGCTGTCTCGGCGCCGTTGAGTTCCCTCGATGGCGGCCGGATTCTCGAGGGCTGACGTGTCGCCGAGCGGCTCGCCCAGGTAAGCCGCTCGGATCAATCGGCGCATGACCTTCGCGTTCCGCGTCTTCGGAAGCGTCGGTACGAACAGAACTCGCTTGGGCTTGAGTGGCTTGCCAAGCTCTCGGGCAACCCGGGCGGCGACGTCAGATTCGAGTTGGGGTCCGACTTCGACTCCGGCGTTGAGCACGCAGAACGCGACCATTGCCGTTCCCTTGAGCTCATCCGGGACGCCGATGACGGCGGCTTCCAGCACGGCATCATGCGCGACGAGAATCGATTCGACTTCCGCCGGTCCGACCCGCTTGCCGGCGATCTTGAGCGTGTCGTCACTGCGGCCGAGAATGTACCACTGGCCGTCGTCATCCACCCGAGCCCAGTCGCCGTGAACCCACGTGTCGGGCCACCGCGACCAGTAGGTGTCGAGATACCGCTCACGATCCCTCCAGAATCCCCGGGCCATCCCGATCCAGGGCCCCCGAATCACGAGCTCCCCGACCGCGCCGCGAACCGATCGTCCCTGTTCGTCCGCCACGTCCGCTGCGATCCCCGGGCAGGGCGCAGGGAACGAGCCGGGCTTCATTGGAAGGAGGGGGTTGCCACCCAAGATCCCGCCGGAGATTTCAGTGCCCCCCGAGTAGTTGATGATCGGTATCCGGCTCCCACCAACGTTGTCGAAGAGCCACCACCAGGGTCCCGGGTTCCAGGGCTCTCCAGTCGAGCCGAGGATTCGAAGAGACGAGAGGTCGTGGGCGTGAACGGGCTCGACCCCGTGTTCCATGAGCCCGCGCACCAGGGTAGGCGAGATGCCGAGAACATTGACCTTGTGTTTGGAAACGAAGGACCAGAGCCGCCCGGGGTCCGGATAGTCCGGCGCCCCGTCGTACAACACGAGTGTGGCTCCGAGAATGAGAGATCCGTAGATCAACCAGGGGCCCATCATCCAACCGAGATCGGTGATCCAGGTGATCCGATCACCGGGACCGACGTCGGTGCCGAAGGCCATGTCTTGAGCGCTCTTGATGGGGAATCCACAGTGCGAGTGAAGAATTCCCTTCGGCCTTCCTGTGGTTCCGGAGCTGTAAAGCACGAGGAGCGGGTCCTCGGCATCTGTGGCTTCCGCGCCCCCGTTCGCCTCCTCGCGACTGCCCGCCTCCATGAGGGTCTCCCAATCGATGTCGCGTCCAGTACTCATTGGCGTGTCGGCGCCCGAATAGCGCACGACGACCACCAACTGGACGTTCGGGCACCTGTCGAGTGCCTCATCCGCGGCGCTCTTGGCCTCGATCTCCTTCCCGCGGCGCGAGAACCCATCACAGGTCACGAGCGCTTTGGCTGCCACGTCATTGAGCCGCGACTCGATGGCCGCCGGGCCGTAACCGGAAAACAGCGGGACCGCGATTGCGCCGATGCGCGCGACCGCCAGGAGCGCGATGACCGTTTCGGGCAGCATCGGCAGGTGAATTCCCACGGCGTCGCCTCTTCCGATACCGTAGGCTCGGAAGCCTGCAGCGCATTTTTCCACGGCCCGATGCAGCTCCCGATAGGTGAAGGATCTGACCGTGCCCGTCTCGCCTTCCCATACTAGAGCTGGGGCCTGACCGTTCGCCTCTGCTCTCTGGTCGACGCAGCGGCTGATATTGAGCGCTCCGTCCACGCACCACTTGGCCCAGGGGAGACCGGCCGAGAGATCGACCACCGCGCTGTAGGGTCGGTCGAACGGAACGTCGAGAAAGGCGAGTACCCGCTCGGTGAACCAGGAGACGTCTGCAACGGATTTCCGGTACAGTTCCTCGAACGTGTGTATCTCGTTCGCGGTCATAAAGCGCGTGAGCTGGGCACGCCGGCGGGCTTCCTCATCGGGTCGCCAGGCGATCGCGTCGTCGCGGGAGTTCGGTTCTGTCATAGCCGGGGCACAAAACTACTCTATTCCCGCATTGGCCGAAACGCGAGAGGTTGCGCTGACGCGCCTGTTCGTGCGGGCGAGTCGAACGAGGTCTATCTTCCCGTTGAGCCGGTGGAATCCAGCGGAGGCGCTCAGATGCCCGATGCTCTAAAGACTCCGACTACACTTGCCAAGCGAAACGCCCATCTCCTCGTTGGATCAGTGGTGTGTACGTTTCTGCTCCTGCGTTTCGCACTCCACAGCTCTCCAAATTCCGACCTGACGCTCGGCGGGTACAGCGTTCACCATCTATTCACGGGTCTCGTCCTCATTGCCATCGGCGGCATCCCATTGGCCGTGTTTCGAGGGCACACCCGAAGGCTGGATGCCTCACTGGTGGTATTTGGCGCGGGTCTGGGCATGGCGCTCGATGAGTGGGTGTATCTGATTGCGACCGGGGGTAGCAACGCCGAGTACCTGCTTCCGGTATCGCTATGGGGAGGCATCACGGTTGTGGGATTGGCGTGCGTTTACACGTTGGGGTTGGTGGCGCTGCGCGGCCGTAGTGACGAGTCGCGCGGTACCGAGCCCAGAGGAGACGGACGTAGTGAGGGTGGGAGTGCACGGGGCGGACCGACAACCCTCGTCTGAATCGGCGGTCCGGGGGGGAACGCGCCGCTTCTTGACGGCGGAGTGGCGCGACCTGGCGATGCTGAGCTATCAGGTCGATCCCGGCATACTGGCTGACCGCGTTCCGCTGGGAACCATGTTGGATTCATTCGAGGGCCGCCACTTCGTGAGTGTAGTCGGATTCCGCTTCATCGACACCCGGGTCTTCGGAATACCGGTCCCCTTTCATCGCGACTTCGACGAGGTCAATCTGCGGTTCTACGTGCGGCGTGAAACCGGGGCCGGCGCTCGGCGGGGCGTGGTGTTCATCAAGGAGATCGTCCCGAGCGTCGCGATCGCCAACATTGCGCTGGGTCTATAACGAGAACTACGTCGCGATGCCGATGAGGAGTGAGATTCGGCGACCAACTCCCAAGGAGTCGCCGGTGGGCATCTTCGAGTACGGGTGGGGCTCGCCCGATCGGTGGCACCACATGAAGGTGCGGACCTCGGGGACGGACGCCTTGCCGCCCGCGGAATCGCTCGAGACGTTCTTTGCCGAGCACTACTGGGGGTATGGGGTGCGCCGGGATGGAAGCACTCTCGAGTACGTGGTAGAACACTCGCCGTGGCGGTTGTGGCGTGCGGCCGAGGCGAGTCTGCACTGTGCTGCGGGACAAGTCTACGGACACGAGTTCGATGCCGTTCGCCGCGGCCAGCCGGTGTCGGCCTTCGTAGCCTTGGGCTCCGCGGTGTCGTTGCGCCTGCCGGTCAAGCTGTGAGAGGAGTGGGCCTGGCGCGACGGGTCCTCGCGAGGGAATTTGTGATCGTGCTCCGACTGTATCCTACGACTCACGCGAGATCTTCGATGAGATCCTCACTCGCGGCGCTAACGCTGCTCATCGGCTTGGCGCCGCTTGGCACTTGTGCGCGGACCCAGATGCCAAACGCCGTGCGGCGATCGATTCCAGACCAAGCCAACGCCGTTAGGCTGCGCTCCGAATTGTCGCCCGCGAGCCTGTACCAGGCGGTTCAAAGCGTGCTCGTGGAAAACGGTTTCCTGTTTGCCGAAGCGAACGATTCAGCCATGACGCTGGTCACCCGACCAACGAGGGTCGGCAAGATCGTACCGGAGCTACGCGTGCGACTGCACGTCCGTCCTCGTCGAAGCGAGAGCGAGCTGACGGCGACCGGGGAGTTCCTATTCCAAGGAGCGGTGTGGCGCCCACTCGCGTTCGGCGAAGGCAACGCCGACGCCAGCGCGGGATATGAAGAACTGGTGTTGCTGATCGGCCAGGTCCCCCATGTCGAGATCCGATACGAGGCTGTGGAATAGGCGATCCACACGAGGATGGGCTCTCGACCAACGTGCCAACACTGCCAAAACCAGTGCGGGGCCGCGATATTCTCTTCGGGATGACCGCGAGCTCCAGATAGTTCTTGTACTGCCGGAGACACATCGATGGGATTGATGCGCACAGCGCTGTTGGTTGGCGCGCGGAGCAAGTGGCTCGACGAACAATTCAGGCGCCGCGGTTTCGCGAGGAAGGCGGTTGCCCGCTTCATGCCGGGCGAAGACGTAGAAGATGCCCTGCGTGCCGCGGAAGACTGCCGCGCGAGTGGCCGGTCGGCCATTCTGACGCAGCTTGGGGAGAACGTGGTCGATCGTGGGGCCGCCACGGGGGTCATCGATCACTATCTCGATGTGCTCGACCGGGTAAAGACGCGCGGGCTCGGCGCGCACGTCTCGGTCAAACTGACGCAACTCGGCCTCGATCTGGACCAAGATCTCGCGCTCGGCGGCCTGCTGAAACTGGTCCGCCGAGCGTCGGAGGTGGACAACTTCATCTGGATCGACATGGAGGATTCGAGCTACGTCGATCGTACGCTCGCTATTTTCAGGCGGGCCCGCGAACGCTTTTCCAATGTGGGCGTTTGCCTACAGTCCTACCTGTTCCGCACCCCTAACGATTTGGAATCGTTGGTCCCAATGGCTGCGGCGCTCAGATTGGTAAAGGGAGCCTACAATGAATCGCACCAGGTGGCGTACCCGCGAAAGGTCGATGTCGATGCTCAGTTTCTGAGCCTGGCAATGCGGCTTCTCCGGACCGACGCCCGGTCAGAGAAGCCGCTTCTGGGGTTCGGGACTCACGACCCGCGGCTGATCGAGCTCGTTCGCCAGCACGCCCAGTCCGTCGAGGTACCATCGGATGCCTTCGAGATTCAGATGCTCTACGGCATCGCCCGGGCGGAGCAGGAACGCCTCACCGCAGCCGGGCTCAGGGTCCGGATTCTGATCAGCTACGGCGCCGCATGGTTTCCATGGTACATGCGCAGACTCGCCGAGCGTCCGGCGAACGTTCTGTTCGCATTGCGCAGCGCGTTTGCCTAAACCACGAGGGGGACATCGTTCATGAAAAAGGCCCCGTCCGTCAGGAACACGACACTGCTCCTGGGATTGCTCGCCCTGGCAGTCGGGCGGCCTCAGCCCGTCGTCGCGCAGCGGGGTGTGGGACCACGGTTTGACGTTTCTGTGCCTCCCTCCCTGCTATCGGGGCCGGTGACGGGCAGGGTGTACGTCATGATCTCGCGAACCGCGGAAAGGGAGCCCCGCCTCCAGATCGGACGTACCGGCGTCCCGTTCTTTGGACGCGACGTGGAGCAGCTTGGGATCGGCGGCGTCGCGGTTCTGGACGATACAGATCTCGGGAGCCCGGTCTCGAACTTGCGGGACATCCCGCCCGGTGATTACTACGTCCAGGGATTCGTGAACATCTATTCCGAGTTCCGGCGCGCCGATGGGTACGTCGTCTGGATGCACGACGATCGGTGGGAGGGACAGCACTGGAACGTCTCGACGGGGAACCTCTACAGTGACGTGCGGCGGGTCCGCCTCGACGCGGGCGAGGGCTACCAAATTGCGTTGAGCGCGGATAAGGTGATCCCACCCATCGACGTGCCGACCGACAACGAATGGGTGAAGCGTATCAAGTTCGAAAGCCCCACGTTGACCAAATTCTGGGGTCGGCCGATCTTTCTCGGAGCGACCGTGCTGCTTCCGAAGGATCACGCCAACACAACGATTCGCTACCCCGTCAACTACATCCAGGGACACTTCTCGATCCGTCCCCCGTACCGATTCGAAGAGGGGAGCGAGTTCCATCGGGAATGGGCGGGAGATGGCTTCCCCCGGATCGTTGCGGTCACGTTCCAGCATCCCAACCCGTATTTCGACGACTCATATGCGGTGAACTCTGTGAACGTCGGGCCCTACGGCGACGCCTTCATGCAGGAGCTCATCCCCGAGGTCGAGAGCAGATTCCGCATCATCCAGGAGCCATGGGCACGCTACCTGTCGGGCGGATCGACCGGGGGATGGGAGGCTCTGGCATTGCAGATCTTCCATCCCGATTTCTTTGGCGGGACGTGGGCGTACTGCCCGGATCCCGTGACCTTCATCGACGTAGAGGGCGTCAACTTCTACGAGGACGTGAACGCCTTCTACAAACAGCACGCATGGCGGCGTGTCCCGACGCCCAACACTAGGGAAACCGATGGTAGGATTCGCCTCACGTCTCAGCAGCGGAATCACTTCGAGCTGGTGAGTGGCACCAAGGGCCGCTCCGGGCAGCAGATCGATATCTGGTCGGCCGTGTGGGGACCACTCGGGGACGATGGGTACTTCAAACCGGCCTTCAACAAGCTCACCGGCGAGATCTACCCTGATGTTGTCCAGTATTGGCGTGAGAACTACGATCTCCTCTACTACTTGCAACAGAATTGGGCCACCGTGGGCCCGAAGTTGGTGGACAAGGTCCACGTCTATACCGGTGACATGGACAACTTCTATCTCAACAATGCCGTGAAGGAGATGGAGTCGTGGATGAAGACGACCACCAACCCGCACTATCCCGGGTTCTTCATGTACGGTGATGGAAAGGGGCACTGCTACAGCGGTCCGGTGAGTGCCGCGGAGCGATTGAAGGAGATGGCTCAGTTCGGGTTGAGAAAGAGACCGGAGGGCACGACGACGCCATGGTGGCAATATTAGGGATTAGTTAGAGACCTCTTCACCTAGCCACGGTCTCTACGAGCCTCGACCAAGAAACTGTCGACGGCCTTTCGGTGCTCATCGTACTCGGGCCGTCCCGCGTCTCTCTCCCTCGTATGACGATCAAGGAACTCGCGCCGTATTTCACGAAGCGACGCCGAGTCGCCCCGCGCCTGAGCCGCGCTCGCTCGAAGGAGGCTGGCGAACAGGTGATCCGGGACGTCCTGCTCCAGGGAATCGGCTTGGGCGAGCGCCGCAGCGAACTGTCCACCCACCGCGTTGATCAGCCCGACGTGATATCGAGCGTCCGGATCGAGCCCGTCCAACAGCGCATATGCCTGGAGAGCCATCGGGACGAAGAACGTGACCTCGCTGGCGTCCCCCCGCTCGTGCGCGGTCATGATGCGGTTGAACAATCGGTCGGCACGCTCGCGGGGCGTCATGTTGCTGATGTCGGTCGTCGCGACCGACGGCACCCCTCCAGCGGGTGGAGTCACGGGAACGCCTGCCGGCGCCTGGGAACGGAACGTTCCTGTGGCCACCAGTATCAGCGCAACGATAGCGACCCCCGCGACAGCCCAGGGTATCGCCGCGGCGACCCGCCTGGCTTGGCCTGTGAGTTGCGCACCGCACGCGTGGCAGAAACGGCTTGCTTGAGGTAGGTCGGTTCCGCATGACGGACAGCGGGTCTCACCGAGCGGTGTACCACAATTACTGCAGAAATTGCCGTCGGTTGGCTCGCGGCATTTCGGACAGGGTTGGCCTGGATTTTCCAAGATCACCTCCTATGGCGGCGCACTATTGCGAGTTCCGCTCATGTGCCGGTCGCCGATCATCCCCTCCGCTCTCCCCACGTCTCGAGCGAGAGGGACGATACCGTGTGCCCGAAATGAAGCAAGCCCATCGTGGCGTTCTGTAGCGGCCTGAATGACTGTGCGGGCCGCGCATTTTTGGAGCGCTCGAAATGGCTGGTGCATCTTTGCGGCCGCGCCTTTCCGCATTCTTGGCAATGCCCTGTCACAGCTACAGAGTAGGCCCTGCGCAGCGGCGGATACGAGTCGTGCGTCTCGTGCCATGCTGAGCGCGACTGCCTGCTGTGTCATTCGGCTGTCGGCAGCCGGCGATTCAACCCTCATGGGCCCGGGTTCGATGCCGAACGACTGCGCGAGCGGAACCCCAACTCGTGCGTTGCGTGCCACGGCGCGAACATCCCGCGATAATCGGATATCCCGCCGAGGCCGGCTCGAGCGGTTGCAGTGGCTTGTCAGCCCGTGGGTGAGTGGTGTAACTTCATATATGACAGTGGGATAAAGCCAATTGTCAGTCAACGCCTTTTTCACGGTGGCTTAATATGGGTAGGGTTATAATCCCACTGGGAAGGAACGTATCGCCACAACCTTGTGATATCGGGAAAAACCGTAGATTTACAGGTGCGAATGCGCAAGCCCAGCCATCCACTGGGAGGCAGACGTTGATGAGACAGAGTTTGAACGATAGAAACGAGGGAGGCGGCGGGCGGCTCGCCAGCTGGCGAATGCTCGGGTCGTTCCTCGCGGCGGCGTTCCTCACGGCCGGAGCGGCGCAACCGGTCAGCGCAGGCACCGGCGGCGCGGTATGTACGTGTAGCGGTATCGGCACCCCCGTCCGTCATGCGCGATCGGCGCAGCCGATTAGGCTGTCGGGCGTGAGCGCCGTCCGCGCGCCAGTCGCCGCCAAGGTGTACGTGGCCGACGAGGTGAGCGGCACCGTATCGGTCATCGATGTGGCCACGAACGAAAAGATCGCCTCGATCAACGTCAACGTCCGGTATCCGGACGTGATCGTCCCGTTCGCGCCCCGCAGCGTGTATGCGGCTCCTGACGGGCGTACGGTGTGGGTCAGCGCGCCCCAGCCGCTGTCCGGTTGTTCGGCTGAGGAAATGGAAGGGTGTGGCTTCGAGCCGCTCCCGGCGGAATACGCGATTGACGAGGTCGTCGTTATCGACCCGACCGTCGATTCGATCGTAGCACGCATCCAGGTAAAGCCGCTGGTCAAAGGGGACATGGTTCACCTCGCTCATATCGTGGTCGATGACGAGTCCCGGTTCGCCTACGTGGCGGCCACACAGGCTTCCCAGATCGTCCGGATCGATGTGAACACCTTCGAGATCGTCGGGCGGGTCGATCTCGGGTTCGGGAAGGAACCCGACGGGATGCGGCTGTGCGGTGAGAACCTCGTTGTGGCTAACGGGTTCGGCGGGCGGAGTATGTCGATCGTGAGCACGAAGACCGGCAAGGTGGAGGAGATCCCACTGGACGGGGTTGCCCAGCAGACGGCATGTACCACAGACAACGGCTACGCCTTCGTCTCGCTATACGATACGCGCGAGGTGGTCCGTTTCAATTTCGAAACTGGTGCGCTCGCTCGTATCGCGCTGCCGGAGAGTGCAAAGGGACCGGTGCAAATTCACGTCACCCCGGATGACAAATTGCTGTACGTGTGCGACCAGGGCACGTTGTTCGGCCGCATGCCCTCCGACAAGTTGTTCGAGATCGACATCGAGAAGGCTGCGGTGAGCGGCGAATTCGACGTCGGCTGGGGGCCGAACGGTATCGAGATCAGCGACGACGGATCGACCGCGTACATCACGAATCTGCTAGATGCCAGCGTCACGGTGTTCGACCTCGCCAAGCGCCGCATCATTGAGCAAGGAGTGAAGGTGGGCACGGCGCCCAAGGGGATCAGCTATTGGAGGGGTGCCGACCTCACCCAGTAGCGGTGGGACGCGCTCCTGGTCTCGCGGAACCGTTGCGTACAACTAAGGAAGGGGGGGCACTCTCCCCCCCTTTTTTTGCGCGGTAGCGCCAAGAAGGGGAGCCTAGAACTGGGCCGGGGTATTTGACCCCCCTCTTCATTGAAATTTCACGTACTATGCTTTCCTTTTATAGGCGACAACGTATAGGCGACAATGAATAGCCGAACTTCGGCTGCCGCTGGGGGTTCTATCGGTGCCGGCGGGCGGCCCGGTGCGGCGCCGTGTGGTAGGTGGAATGCCCAGAACCGATCAGCGAACTGGCCCGTGAGAGAGGGGATGGCCGATGAAGCGCAGAGCGAGGTCCCGTGACGGGCGGTGGCTCACCAGATCTCTCGCGCAACGTTGGTATGTTGCCGGAATGCTGCTGCTCTACCCGATTCACGCCGCGGCGCTCCACGGTCAGCAGCGAGATTCCATGATGGGGGACATGGGCGATTCGGCTATGGCGGGCATGGAGGGGATGGGCGGTGGAATGATCATGAGGGAAGCGACGGCTGAGACGCCGATCGACCAGATACACGCCACTCCCCCTAAAGACATGACGTTCGGGTGGAAGGTAATCCGGCTCCCTGAACTGGAGAATCCCCTCCGCTCCGGGGGCTCGATGGCCGATCATCTCGAAGTAGGGAAGCGGGTCTTTTATCAGAATTGCATCCCCTGCCACGGTCCTCGGCTCTACGGGGAAGGGCATTTCGCCCAAGGTCTAACCGTACCGCCCCGCCGTTTGAACGACCCCATGTTCCTGCCAATGCATCCGGAGTCGTACGTGTTCTGGCGGATCGCCAAGGGCGCACCCGCCCTTCCCGGACTCGCGCAGCCCGAGAACTCGGCTATGCCGGTGTTCGAGAACATCCTCACAGAAGATGAAATCTGGTCCGTCGTGCTGTTCCTGTACGAACAACAGGGCTTTACGCCCGGATCGTGGATGTGGACCGAAGAGCAGATGGCTCGGGGCGGCGCGCATATCCACATCATGCAGGACTGATCGGAGGTTGAGCTTGCGGTTCACCCGAACGGCCGTAGCGGCGATTGCGCTGGGGGTTGGGCAGTCAGCGGCGGGAGCCGCGCAGTCGGCGCCGGACGCCGGTGGGGCCCCGTACATGAAGTGGTGCTCGGGCTGCCATGGTGACACTGGGGCCGGGGACGGATATGCGGCAATGCGTCTGCTTCCACGACCGCGGGACTTCACACTCGGGGTCTTCAAGATCCGGACGACGCCAAGCGGCGAGCAGCCGACCGACGCCGACCTGGCCCACGTGATTGACGAAGGGCTCAACGGCAGTCCCATGGTCGGCTGGAAAACCAAGCTGACGACGCAAGAGCGGGCTGATATCGTACGCTACATCAAGGGCCTTTCGCCTTTCTTTGATGGGCCGGTCCCGCAATCGATTATCATCGGTGAGCCACCCCCCGACCATCCCACCGGTATCGCCGAGGGCCGGCGGGTCTACGAGCAACTGAAGTGCTTCGAGTGCCACGGACAAGCTGGCCGCGGCGATGGAACATCCGTCCCGACGTTCACCAGCGATGACGGATTCCCGATTCCAGCGTCCGATCTCACCGAGGGATGGAGGTTCAAGGGAGGTACCTCCGTTCGGGATGTCTACACGCGTCTGCGTACGGGACTGGATGGCACGCCCATGCCGTCGTACGGAGAGCAAGTGGAGGCGGGACTGATAACGGATGAGCAGCTGTGGCAGCTCGCGCAGTATGTGCGTAGCCTGTCGCCGGAGGTTCCACCCTCATTTAGCGACGTAATCCGCGCGCAGCTGGTCGAGTCGCTTCCCTTGGCTCCCGGCGACGCCGCATGGACCGCCATCGACTCGGCCTATGTGCCGCTCGCGGGCCAGGTCGTTGTACCGCCGCGGTGGTTTACACCGTCGGTGGATGGGTTGTGGATTCACGCGGCCCACGACGGCGAGAGCGTGGCGATCAAGGTGACCTGGCACGAGCCATCTGAGAGCCCGGATCCGGCGTTTGATCCGTGGCTTGAGAGCATGCGCCAAACGGTCGACGGCGTCGACGAACCGTTCCCTCGAGCGCAGGGTCCCGACCGCCTGACGGTGGTGTACCCTCAGCAGTTGGGGGCTGACTCCCTGCGCCCGTACTTCGTGAGCGGGGATTCGCGGCGCGCGGCCTATGTGTGGCGATGGTCGAGCACGTCCCAGACCATCCAGGAAGGCGCCGCAAGGGGACTGCTCAGATTTGCGCCGCGTAGCGACGCAGAGGTCGACCACGCGGCCCGCTACGAACACGGTCGATGGCAGGTCCAGTTCTCTCGGGCGCTCACACCGAGCGACACCACGGTGGCACTGGGGTTCACCGCCGGTGACCGAATTCCCATCTCGTTCTTCGTGGCGGACGGGTCGAACGGTGAGGTGGGCGCGCGCGGCGCCGTGAGTGGATGGCGTAATCTCCTGCTCGAAGCACCGTAACGCGGGGGCCGCAGCGTCGCCAACTCGGCCCGTACGGCCGTCGCGGTCGGCACGAGTCACCACGGCGGCCCGGCACCGAACCCAGTACGGCTTTCACTTCCGAACGCCGCGGCCGATCCAGTGGAGGAATGGACCATGAGGCCTTGCCCGGTTTCTCGAGTTTGCCTGAGCGCCGGTCTCTTGCTGTTGCCGTTGACGACCTTGGCTCAATCGGGAACGATAAGTGGTTCGGTGCGTGTCGAAGGCCCCGTACCGGAACCCCGCCTTCTTCAAGTGACTAAGAACCACGATGTCTGTGGTGATACGCTTCGAGCCCGAGACGTCATGGTCGACGCTGGAAAGGTCGCCTCGGCGGTCGTGTTCATCGAGGGCCTAGATGGCGATGTAGCCCCAGCGGAGTATCGGTTGTCCAACTCGGGCTGCATGTTCGACCCCCCGGTGCTCGCGGCCACGACGAGCGGCACACTCATCGTCGATAATCACGACGACGTGTTGCACAACACCCACCTCCACTACCGAGTTGGGAAACGCTCGCGGACGATCGGTAACTGGGGGCTGGCCGGCACCGAGGCGAAGATCGAGGTGGATCGCCCCTTGCGCCGCGCGGGGGTCATCGACGTCTCGTGCGATGCACACCCATGGATGTCGGCGCTCATAATGGTCTTCGACCATCCGTATTTCTCGGTGACTGGTACCACAGGCGCTTTTGAGATCCGCGGTGTACCGGCTGGGACGCACTTGCTGAAGATCTCACACGCCGTGCTGGGTGAAGTCGAGCAGTCGGTTACCGTTACGGCTGAGACAACGACGCCAGTGACCATCGTCTACAACGCGCAATGAGTGGCGGCTGTGAGCGCTGGTTGGGAGTGACAATGCGAAGCCCTATGCGATGGATTCATGCGTCCGGCCTGCTCCTACTGGTGGCGTGCGGCGGTGATGACACGCCGGGTTCGGGGGCCGCGGCGGGATCGGGAAAGGGACCGGAGGTGGAGCCGACGTCCAGCGATGGGGCGGGATACGAGACCGTGGTCGTGGTCAACGGAGGCACGCTTAGAGGGATGGTCCGCTCCGGTGGTCCGCCCCCGACTGCCCGCACCGTTGCCATCACGGAGGATAACGAAGTTTGCGGTAATGAACGCCGGATACAGACCGTCGACATTGGGGCCACCGGTGGCCTGGCGAACGCCGTGGTGTCGATTGTGGATATCACGCGTGGGATCGCTATGGAGGACCCCACCCCACCGCCGGAGCTCGAACAGCGCGATTGCGGGTTTCATCCGCAAGTGCTCCTCGTCCCGGTAGATGTTCCGGTGCACATACTCAATAGCGACCCGATTACCCATAACGTTCACACGGTCGCGTTTGACAATCGGCCGGTCAACCGATCGCAACCAAGGGAGGTGCCCAAGATCGAGGTATCGTTCGCGGTTGCTGAAAAGGTCAAGGTGAAGTGCGACATCCACGACTGGATGACCGCCTGGATCGTGGTTGTCGACCACCCTTACCACGCCGTCACGAGCGCTGACGGAGCCTTCGTAATCGAGAACTTGCCGCCCGGCACCTACACCGTTGAAGCGTGGCACGAGGCGTTTGGCGCGGTCTCGCAAACGGTGACCATCGAAGCGGGTGAAGTGAGAGATCTCGCTGTCGAGATCCCGTCGTGATGGCCGCCGGATGGGGCCCCGCGTGCCCCCGTCCGGGGGACTCGGTTCGTGCGCCCGGCCGCTAGAGCCATTGTGCCGCTGGCTCTTGCCGTCGGCACGCTGGTGCCTGAAGCGCTCCTAGCACTTCAAGCCGACCCGCTCACAGCGGTCGATGAGGTTCGTACCTTCTTTGGGCTGAGCCCCCGTGGCGTGGTTTGGTTCGTGGCCCAGTTACACCTCCTGTTCGCCGCGTTCGTGCTCGGGGTTCCGATCTTTGCCGTCATCGTCGAGTACATCGGCTGGCGCAATGGCGATATCCGCTATGATCGCCTGGCGCGGGAGTTCACCAGACTACTGGCCGCCGCGTTCGCCACGACCGCCGCTCTCGGCGGCCTGCTCGCCTTCACGTTGTTCGGGCTATATCCCAAGTTCTCGAACTACTTCATCCGCATCTTTGCACCGTCGATGTACGTGTACGCGGGCTTCTTCTTTGTCGAAACCGCGTTGCTGTATCTGTATTACAACTCATGGGAACGCCTCGCCCAGCGCAAATTCGCTCATATTCTGCTCGGAGTGGCCCTCAACCTCGTCGGCACCGCGCTCGTGTTCGTCAGCAATGCATGGGCGTCCTACATGATGAGCCCAGTTGGCGTCGACGATACCGGCACGTTCATCGGAACCACCATGGAGGCGGTCGCTAACCCCCTCTGGATGCCTCTGAACATGCACCGCGTGCTCGGGAACGTGGCATTTGGTGGCTTCGTCGTCGGCGCCTATGCCGCCGTGAAATTTCTCGCCGCCTCCAGGCCGGATGAACGTGCGCACTACGACTGGATGGGGTACGTAGGCAACTTCGTCGGACTCGCAGCCCTGATCCCTTTGCCGTTCGCTGGATACTACCTGGGCCGCGAGGTCTATAGCGCGAGCCCTGTCATGGGCAATAACATGATGGGGGGAGCTTTTTCATGGACCTTCATCATGCAGGCCATGTTGGTTGGCCTTCTCTTCATCGTTGGGAACTACTACCTCTGGTCGGGTATGGAGAGGATTCCCGGCGCGGACCGATACCAGCGTTTCGTCAAGTACTTCAACGTGATCCTGATTGTTTGCGTCGCGGTGTGGCTTACACCCCGAAATCTTCCAATGACGGCCGAGGAGGAGCTTGCCATCGGTGGTCAGATCCACCCGATACTTGGATATCTCGGGCTCATGTCCGCGAAGAACGCGGTCATCAATTTCATCATACTCACCACGTTCGCTAGCTTCCTCCTCTACCGCCGGGCCAACAAGACCGATCTGGTGCCGATTTCCGAGCAAGGGAAGCTACCGAAAGTTCGCCTCATCGCCGCTGGGATAATCTGCGTCTCGATACTGGCTTGGTATGCGTCCGTGTTATTCACGCTGACGCCAGAGTCCATGGGACTCGAGGATTCGAAGGCCGTTTACTTTGGACTCCCCGCCTGGCTTCTCGTCATCACGATGGTTGCGGTTGTCGCCTGCGTTATCCTCACACTCCGCAACCGGGGGCACCTGGCCCAAGGTATGTACTTTGCGCTCGTCACGATCGAGTCGGTCGGTGTATTGGGCGTGTATGGGTTCATCGTGATGACCGAAGCAAACCCGTTCTTGCGACAGGTGGCCGTGGCACAGTGGCTGATCCTGATGACGGGATTGATCCTCATCACGGCGATCGATGTCGCGCTGTTCCGGGGAGCGCGGAGCATCGGGGCCATCCGGTGGGGTGAGGTCACCGCGAAGTCGCAGTATGCGCTGATCACCCTTTGTGTCACGATCGTGCTGACGATGGGACTGATGGGGTTCGTTCGGTCCGGCCTTCGCGAAAACTGGCACATCTACGGCGTGATGGAAGACACCTCTAGGTGGGCGTTCACTCCGAGTAACGCGATCATGGCACGCATGGTGGGGGGTATCAGCATCGTCTTCCTTGGTGCGGTGACGTTTCTTTTTTGGCTCGCGGGACTCTCAGCTAAAGACGACCTGGCGTCACAGCCCGCCCCTGGGCGGTTGGTGACCGAAGCTCCTGGGTCCGATTGATGGGGCGAACTTGGATCAAGGCACCGCTGTTCACTGTCACGCTCGTCCTCCTGTTCGTCTGGTCCGGCGAGGTGATCACGAACGTGTCTGGCGGGGCGGAAGCCGCGGTAACCGGCGAAGGGGTCGGTGTCGACATCGGGGAGCAGGTCTTCTGGGGTCCAGGAAAATGCCATACATGCCACGCGATCGGTACGCGTGGGCGGTCGGTAAGGGGACCGAACCTCGGAGAGTCGGAGCACGGACCACCGATCGGGGCTCGCGCCGTTGAGCGTGGAAGGGAACGCGGGGCGGAGTTGGGGGTCGCCGTGGGAAGCACCGAGTACCTGATCGAGTCCCTTGCCGACCCGAGTGCCTACGTCGTCAAAGGGTTCAAGGCTGAGATGCCGAAGGCCTATGAGCCGCCGATCAGTCTGAATCTCGATGAGGTCACCTCAGTCATTCTCTATCTGCAATCGGTCGGTGGTGTCCCCGACCCGTCGTCGATCGTTCTGCCTCTCGAAATGCGAGAGGGCGCGCGAGCGATGGGTACCGTAACCCCTTGGGAGCCATACATGGAGGGAGATTCCCTGCGGGGGGCCGAGATCTTTTTTGACGTCGACGGACCCACGCCCTGTGCCAAGTGCCATCGGGTAGGCGACCGAGGTGGCGAAGTTGGCCCGGAGCTCACAGGGATCGCCGGAACGCGGACCGCACGATTCATCCTTGAGTCCGTGGTCGATCCGAGCAGAGAGATCGCCAGCGGCTACGAAACGGTCTTGATCGAAACCGCCGCCGGCCGACTGATGGATGGGGTCGTTCGGCGCGAGACGGACGACTCCCTCTTCCTCGCCACGTCAGACGGTGACGAACTCTCCATAGCGCTTTCGAAGATCACGCGGCGCCGGGAGCAGGAACTGTCGCTCATGCCTGGCGACTTCACCGAGTTACTCACGGTGAAACAGTTGCACGATTTGCTGGCGTTTCTTCGCACGCTACGGTAGGCAAGAGGCCCGAGGCCGCCCTTGCGAGGAGGGTCGTTGTGACGAGTCGGAGTGGGAACGATTCCCGCGTGTTCATGCGGACGCTCGTCGTTCTCGCGGCGGTTTACGCCAGCCTGCGGTACGCACTCCCGTGGCTGCCGGTGTGGATCCGAGTGGCGGAGGCTCCCGCACCGGTGCCCGGGTTCGCTATCGGGATGTACATGGCGTGCGCAATCTCCGGCGTTCTCGTCTACCTCAGTAGCGCCGAGCGGCGCTGGCGGGAGTTTCTCGCACCGATTGTGCGGACGCTCGTCGATCCGCTGGGGGGTGCCGGAAGGTTACGGCTCCTTGGGTTGAGTCTTTTGCCCGTACTTGCCGGCACCGTGGTGTGGCGGCAGGTGATGCCTCGTTCCCAGACCCCCACGGCTCTTCGGGTACAGCATCCGGGCCTCCCGGGAGCCTATGCGGCGTTGAAGAACACAGTCTACGAGCTTCCATCGGAGGCGCAGTCGGCTGCGCAACGTGAGGGCGTGGTACTGTATCAAAAGAACTGCCGGCCTTGCCACGGCGCCAAAGCCGATGGGACCGGGCCCCTGGCTCGTGGCCTTCGTCTCCGGCCCGTCGACTTCACCGATCCCGGCACCATCGCCACCGTAGTCGAGTCGTACCCGTACTGGCGCATTGAGAAAGGAGGCCCAGGGCTTCCCGGAATGGCCACGCCGTGGCACTCGGCGATGCCGGCATGGAAGGGTGAGCTCGAAGTAGATGACATATGGCGCATCATCGTGGCCGAATACCGCATCGCCGGAACGGAGCCACGAAAACCCGAGGGTGCGGAGCAGTGACCAGCAACGCGCGGGGCGTGCTCGTCTCGTTCGCTCTCCTTGCGTGCGGGCGAGCGGGTCTCCCCACGGCAGCCGAGGGCCAGTGGCTCGACCTATCCGTGCCCGCCCGGCCTGATACGGGCTTCGCAGGCGCAGAGGCCGGACGAAGGGTGTACGATGATCGCTGCTGGTTCTGCCACGGCGAGGACGGGGACGGTGAGGGTCCGGTGGCACCGTACCTGTGGCCGCGTCCCCGCGACTTAACGGCCGCGAGCTACATGTTCAGAACGACGGAAAGTGGAGAGCTACCAACTGACGAAGACCTGTTCAGGACCATTTCAGTGGGCCTGCTGGGTACGGCGATGCCTTCGTGGCAATCGGTCCTGACCGCTGATGAGCGCTGGCAAGTCGTCGAGTACATCAAGACGTTTGCGGCGGATCTCTTCGAAGACGAAGCGTTCGATCCGTATTCCTATATCGTCGAGCCGGGCGAGCCACCCGGTCGAAGCCGAGACGCGTTGCTGGCGGGGCAGCGCTTGTACGACGAGGCGGATTGCTGGGAGTGCCACGGCAATGCCGCGCGGGGCGAGGGCGGTGGCGGCGCCGACCTCCGCGATGACCGCGACTTCCCAATTGTAGCTGCGAATCTGCACGCCGGTTGGAGGTTCAAGGGCGGAAGCTCGCCGGAAGAGATCTACCTTCGCCTCACGACCGGACTGGACGGCACCCCGATGCCGTCGTACGCGGAGACACTCACGGATACCGAGCGCTGGCTGCTTGCGTACTACGTGTCGTCCTTGGACCGTGGGGAATCGGCCACCGGAGGTGGTCGTGTCGTCATAGAGGCCCGTCGGGTCGAAGGAGAAGTCCCCGTCGTTCCAGACGATCCCGCGTGGGACGGGGTGGAAGACCTGCACATTCCGCTCACCGGACAGGCGACATTCCCTCCGCGCTGGCAGACCCCGGCCATTACCGACCTGGTCGTGCGCGCCGTCTACAGCGCGACCGAGATCGCGTTCAGGCTGATCTGGGACGATCGGACCGCAGACACGGTACCCGGAGATGCGGCGCGGGCGGTCCTGGAGGGTTGGACAGCCGACGACACGTACCCTGCTCTCTACCCGGACGGTGAGAGGATCAGGGGATACTATGCTGACAATATCGAGCTCATGTTCCCGGTTCGGCGCTCCGGGACCATCGCTCTGCCGCACTTCGTGTATGGAGGTGCCGGAGCACCGGTTGCCTTGTGGCGATGGCGTGCGGGTCTCCAGGACGACGGGTCCAATGATTCCCCGGTCGTCGAGCTTATGGCGAGCGGACCGGACAAACCACCGGTGCGGGATACGGCGGAGAGTCAGCACGCGACCGGTGGGGGTACTTGGAGGGACGGCCAGTGGGCCGTCGTGGTGCGGCGCACCCTCCTGACAGCGGACCACGATAACGACGTGCAGATCGACCCGGGTGAGCTCGTCCCGATCGCCTTTCACGTGCGCGACGGAGGTAACGGGGAGACTGGCCTCAGGATGGCGATCTCGCCTTGGTATTTCCTGAGGTTGCGAGAGCCGACCCCCATCGTCAACTACGCGATCGTGGTGATCGCCGTCCTCGGCGTCGTTGGTCTGGAAATCGCGCTGACGCGTTGGATGAAACGCCGCGCGGAGCGAGGGGAACTCAGGTCGTACGGGGTTGGGGAAGGGGAAGTCGCCGGCGTCTAGTCCCGCGCCACGGAGCGACAGAGGACGTGCAGGTTGGGAGGTACCGGACGTTTGTCGTACAACCGGGGCCCGGTCGAAAGTCCTATTCGCGCTAATACCGATGCTCCGTGACGCCGCATGCGCTCCCTGTTTGACGCAGTCGGGGATCTCCCGCCCCCCCCCGGTAGGCCGCCCCAGCCAGGGCGAGGCCTGCAGACCCCCGACGTGCCGGTCGATTTCAGCTAGTCGCTGCGGATGCCCGAGGGTGCATTGGGGCATCGTTTGAGGTTTCCTTTAGATCAGGCGCGAGTTGAGTACCTTTCCCTCGTCGTCACGGGAAAGACGCGGTATGCGCTCGATCCTCATCGCAGGCTGTGGGTACGTCGGGACCGAACTGGGTCGGCGCTTGGCGCTGGCAGGGTTTCGAGTGTGGGGGCTCCGGCGGTCTCCGACCTCTTTCCCCGCCGGTGTACAGCCGCTGCTGGCCGACCTGGTCGAGCCGGAATCGATCCGGGCGCTCCCGTCCGTAGACACGGTGTTCTACACAGTCTCCGCCGGAGGTCGGGGCGAGGTGGGTTACCGCTCTGCGTACGTTGATGGTGCTCGAAACGTCCTCGCCGCCCTGTCAAAACAACGACACCGAGTGACCCGCTTCTTTTTCGTGTCGAGCACGGCCGTGTATGCGCAGGAGGGGGGCGAGTGGGTGAACGAGGAGTCTCCGACGGACGCTGCGTCTCCGAACGCCCAGTTCCTGTTGGAGGGTGAGCGCCTATCTCTACAAGGTCCCTTTCCGGCGACGGTGGTCCGGTTTGCCGGAATCTACGGACCCGGAAGGTCGCGCCTCCTGGAGCGGATCAGGCGAGGGGAGGCAGTGTGCGTCGACGGTGCACCAGTGTACGCGAATCGGATCCATCGCGATGACTGCGCCGGCATCCTGCAACATCTTCTATATGTAAAGGAGCCGGATGCGGTTTACCTCGGCGTCGACTACGAGCCGGCCGACGCCTGTTGTGCGATGAACTGGCTGGCTGCTCGGATGGGTGTTGCGCCCCCTCCCGTCGTACCGCTGGCGGAGCCGGGCGACCGAAAGCGTCGCAGCACCAAGCGGTGTTCCAATGAGCGCATCGCGGCGACGGGCTATACCTTCGAGTATCCGACGTTCCGCGAGGGGTATGGGAGTCTGGTTTCCCAACTTCCGCGCCTGGAGAACTGAACGGCGTTCGTTCCCCTCTACGCCGCGTGCTCCTCCTTCTTCCTCCAGTATCGCGCCAGCCCGTACCATGACAGCTCCGGGGTGCCGCCTTTCTCGTACCGGCGGGCCTCTTCTTCGGAAAGCGACCGCCGGAGATCTGCCGCAACGTCCCGGGCGAAAGCGGCCGCCGCCGTCGCGTCGCTGGCACCAGCCTCGAGCGCGTCGTGCACGGAGGCGCTCCATGTGGCGAGCAGCTCCCGAAGCTGGGAGATATGCTCGCCCACACCGTCAACCGGGCCGAAATGGGTAAGTAGCAACCGCTGGGGATCCCAGGAGGATATTGCGTCGAGGCTCTCGTTCCACCCCTCGAGATGGATGTCGGGGGGCGGCGTCGGGGCCATTACGTATCCGCAGCCGGGAAGGCGTATACCGGCGGTGTCGCCGACGAACGCACAGCCGGCTCCGCGCTCGAGATAGCCGACGTGGTGAGACGCGTGTCCGGGCGTGTACGCAACCTCCAGGTCGTGGCCGGCTACCCGTAGTGCCTCGTCTCCTGAGAGTACCCGCACGTTGGCCTCTGGCACCGGTAGGAATTCACCCCACAACCGATCCATCTGATCCCCGTAAAGGCGGACCGCGCTCCGTAACAGTCGTTCTGGGTCAATCATGTGCCGGGCGCCCTGCTCGTGCACGTAGACCTGAATCTTGGGGTTCCTCCGGACGAGGGTACCGGTGGCGCCAGCGTGATCCAAGTGAATGTGCGTGAGAAGTAGTGCCGTCAGGTCGTCGACCGACGCTCCCAGCTGAGCCAACCTTGCCTCGAGCGTCGGGAGATCGGACGTGGGGCCAGGGTCAACGAGCGCAGCTTCGTTGTCGCCTTGGATGAAATAGGATCCGATGACGTGAGTCGTGCCGAGGTGTTCGAGGTCAATGAGCGTCGTGCCTTCGGTTATCCGTTCCAAAGTCACCGGCCGTGTCGTGGGGACGGTTGATACGCGCCACTGTGAGTCTAGGCAGTCACCGCCGGACACGGAAGTCGACGTACGTCCCTGCATTCTCGTTTGCACGGTGCGGCCGCCCCGGCATAGGGATATTCTTGAGAGTCACAGTGGGGAGCCCCAGGCCGGCAGAAAGATCCTTATGTCTTCCCTGTTGGAGCGTGTGCGTGAGGCTTTGGCCTCCGAATACGCCGTCGAACGCGAGATCGCGAGCGGTGGCATGGGCGTGGTCTTCTTCGCACACGACGCGGCGCTCCGCCGCCCCGTAGCCATCAAGGTTATGCGTCCGGAGTTGGCCACCGTGCGGGCGGCTGGCCGCTTCGTCCGAGAGGCGCAGATCGCTGCCAACCTGCGCCATCCGAACATCGTCCCGGTGCATCGGGCGGGCGAGGCAGCCGGCATCTTCTACTACGTGATGGATTTCATCGACGGCGATACCCTCGCCGACCGGCTGGGAACGGGGCCGCTCGCACGAGGTGATACGGTCAAGCTGGGGCGAGACCTCCTGGACGGTTTGGAAGCAGCCCATCGAGCTGGTGTCGTGCACCGCGACATCAAACCAGCGAACATATTCCTGCTGCCGGGCCGGGCGCTGCTCGCGGATTTCGGTATCGCGAAACCCGGCGATGCGACCTCCGACGTGGAAACCGAGACCGGCGCGGTGGTGGGAACCCCTGCATACATGGCGCCCGAGCAAGCGGCCGGGGGCGACGTCACACCCCGGTCTGATCTCTACGCCGTGGGCGCCGTGCTAGTTGAGGCCGTGTCGGGGCGATGGTGGAGAGCGAAGGCAAAGCCGGAGCGCGCCGACTGGAAAGGGGTACCTCAGTCGCTCGTCGCCGTGCTGGAACGCGCGCTCGCGTGGTCGCCCGAAGATCGGTGGGCCGACGCACGCGCGTTCCGACGCGCACTGTGGCGGACTCGCACGCGCCGATACGTACACCGCACGGTGGCGTTGACGGCTGGCGGGGTAGTTGCTGGTGCGAGTTTGGCGTTCATCATGCTGCAACCAAGGGCTCCTCCTCCGCTTGCGCCGACCGTGTCGGTCGCAGTGGAACCGCTCGAGTTGCGGGGGGCCTCGTCGATTCCGGCTCTGCCCGACACGATTGGAGCATGGCTCGTCCGAAACTTGTCCGGCTATCCGGACTTCGTCGTGCGCGGGGCTCCGGCGCCGCTGCCGTCCAGTGGCTCATCGGAGATCGTCTTGTCGGGGGTCGTGCACTCCGCCGACGACCTGGTGAGCGTTGAGCTGTGGGAAAAACCCCGGCCGGGTGGTGTAGGCGCGGTCGTGGCAGACGTAGCCGTACCGCGCGAATCGTGGGCGCTCCTGGCGGATAGTCTCGCATACTACGTGTTGCTGAGAATCTGGAGCGAGGCCAGCCCCCTCGCCGCCCACGCGGCCGCCGTCACGCAGGCGGTTGTCTCCGATCCACAGGTGGCGAGCTTCCCGGATGTCGCGGCGGGACCGCGACTTCTACCGAGTTTCGACGCGCCGCGAGGAGCAGTCGGCCTCGGTAGCGTCTTTGCGCGGATGACGCAGCGCCCGGATCTCGAACGATCCGGCCTCGTGGCCGAGTTGCTTGGCTTTTTGGCGTTAGGCCACCTGGACTCGGCGCGAGGTCGAGCCGATCGCCTGCGGGCGCGATTCCCGGAGCAGGACGAACTCGCCTTGACTACCGCCGCGATCGAGGGTGCCTACTCGTTGGCAGACCGCGCTGCCGGGCGCACTCGGTCGGCCGCTCGCGCGGTACTAGATCGTCACTCGACTCGCCAGGGTGGGCCGGCACACCTCCGCCGGCGAGCGGCGTGGATGCTGGGTCTTCTCTCTCTTCAGGAGGGATCTCCCGCTGCTGCGGAGCGTTATGAAGGATTGTTGGCCGACGAGCCCGCGCCGGCGCCACTTGGCGCGTTCCTCCGCGCGAACAAAATGGCGGCGGGTGGAGACCAGCTCGGTGCTATAAGGGCTTCGGCTTGGCTCGTGGCGCTCGATTCCGCAGGGAGGGCGGGCGACCCGATGTTCAGAGCCCTACTTCATTTGTCTCGAGCGACCTAGTTCGAGCAGCTCGGGAATTCTGGTTTGGAAGACGCTCGCAGGGAGCTTCGTTGGCATGAAAACCTCGACATAGTCGGGTATCCGACTGGTGTCCCCCAGGCGGCGGAGATCGATTGGGCGATGGGAACCGTTGCCCGCTGGCGCCGTGCGAATCTCCTGAGGCGATCCGGCGAGATGGGGCTTGAGGCCTGCGCCGCCTATGCGGCGGTGAGTCGGCACTGGACAGGCGGCGATTCCGTGTTTGCTACGCGAGCGGACTCGGCGCGGAGGGCAACCGCGTCGCTGGGCTGCGACAAATGAACCGAACCGAACCACGTCGCCCACCGGCTGCCCGCCCGTGTTCGTGGTGCGGGTCAGGGCCGCACGAGCCGGCGCCGTGATCTCCTGTCGTGCGTTCGGCCCTCCCCGGGTCACCATCGACGGACAGGCCCCGCCACCGGAGATTCTATGGCGAAAGAACCTGGCGTTGCTCGTGTACCTCGCCGGGTCACCCCAATGGGCGCGGAGTCGGGAGCATCTGATTGGGTTGCTGTGGGGCGACAAGCCCGACCGGAGCGCGCGACACTCCCTGCGAGAGGCCGTGCGGGTGCTGCGACGTGCTGGTGGCCAGGAGTTGATCCAGGCCGAGGCGGAGACGCTGAGGCTCAATGCCGATTTGATTGCGTTCGATACCGATCGGTTCGAATCTCACGTGGGAGCCCATGACTGGCGAGCGGCAGCCGAGCTGGTCGGAGGGGAGTTCATGGAAGGGCTGGCGGTTCCCGATGCACCGCTCTTCGAGGACTGGCTTTCATCGGAGCGGTTGAGCTGGCGGCACCGATCGGTCGACGCACTTGGGAAACTCGCCTCAGAGGCGTTCGCGACGGGCGATCTGGCCACCGCGGCGAAAGCAGGTCAGCGCGCTCTCGCGTTGGCCCCGACATCGGATCGCGCTGTTCGAGTGGCGATGCGGGCGGCTGCGCTTGCCGACGACCGAAAGGGAGCCCTCGCTCGCTACGAACGCTTCGAACACCACTTGGAGGAGGCGGGAGGCTCCACGCCGGCGGCCGAGACGAAATCACTGGCCGACCGCATCCGCTCGGATCGAAAGTGGCGGCTGCCGACATACGTCGTTCAGGCCGGTTCGCGTGGAGCCGAATCTCGTAGAGCTCCACTCGTGGGGCGTGGGAATGAGCTGAGCGCGTTGCTGTCGGCGTGGGAAACGTGTCGGGGGAACGGCAAGGCATCGCTGGCTGTCATACGAGCGGGCTCCGGACTGGGGAAGACGAGGCTAGTTGATGAGATAGTGGCTCGTGCCCGCCTAGAGGGAGCCGCGCTTTCCACGTTTCACGCTGTGCCCGCAGACGAGGAGAGTCCCCTGGCTGGGCTGATGGGACTTGCGCAGGGTGGCCTCATCGACGCCGGGGGGCTCGCCGCCGCGCATGCGGGGGCGCTCGGCGCTCTCGCCGGGAAGTTGGGTGAGTGGGCGGAGCGATTCCCGAATGTGAACAGCGAAGTGGAGGCCTGGACCCCGCAGGACGCGTTTGGCGAGGTCGCTAGGGTCATCGCCGAAGAACAGCCCCTGCTACTCATCGTGGACGACGTGCAGTGGCTCGATCGGGATTCTCTGCTGGCGCTCGAAGCCGTGAACCGAGATCGATCCAGCCTGCCAATGTTCACCGTCCTCGCTTGCGACCCCGCAACGGATCGCGTGGAGGTCGATGAATTCCTCGCGCGGCTCGGGCGCGGGCAAAGTGTCGTCGCCATCGATCTTGCGCCGCTCACGGTCGACGACGTCACCGAGCTGGCGAGGTGGGCGTTCCCCAACTACTCGCGCGAGGAACAGCAACGCGTGGCGAGGCGAGTTTGGGCAGACTCAGCCGGCCTGCCGCTACTCGCAGTCGAGTTGTATCACGCCATCTGTCTGGGGCTGGATCTCGCCGGGAGCTCTGGGGCGTGGCCCCAACCGCTCAAGACGCTCGACCAGACGCTGCCGGGCGACCTCCCCGAGGCGGTCGTCGCGGCGATACGAGTCGGATTCCGGCGCCTGACGCCAGACGCACAGCTGGTCCTGGGTGCCGCCCCCGTGTTGGGCGACCGGATCTCCGCAGAGATGATCGCGCGTGCTACCGGCCTCTCAACCGACCGGGCCGAATCGGCGTTGGACGAGTTGGAGTGGCAGCGCTGGCTCGCGTCCGACCGGGTAGCCTACTCCTTCATAGCCGGGATCGTACGACGCGTCATCGACCAAGACATGATCCCGGCCGGGCGTAGGCGCCGCTTCCTCAGCGCCGCGGGAGTGTCGGACCGTGGCGAGTGAGTGGCGGTCAGGCCCGGCCTAGAGCAGGCGGTTCATGGCAGCCGCGAGCTCGAAATCGAGCTCTGAGATCCCGCCAACGTCGTGTGTCTGAAGGTTGATCACCACCTTGTTGTAGCCGTTCGACCAGTCGGGATGGTGATTTCGCTTCTCGGCTAGCAGCGCCGCCCGTGCCATGAATCCGAACGCCTGGACGAAGTCCTCGAACTGCAGTTCCCGATGCAGCTTCCCTTCCCGAAGCTCCCAACCCTCGAGGGACGCCACTCTGGACTCTACGTCGGCGGCGGAAAGCCGTTGCCGTTTGGTCATTGCATCTCCTGAGTTGCAGGGCAGTGAAATCGGGGCCCTCTGACGCGGGGCGTCAAGCCCGGCTCTTGATGTTCACTTGACGCACGTATGCCATCGTCCGGGCGCGGGAATTCGATGGCCCTTTCTCGGAGGAAAACATGCGTCCCTATCTCTTGTCTTTCGCGCTCAGCGCGTTCGCCCTCCCCGCGTCCAGTCAGCAGTCCTGGAGTGGGTCGCTCTCGCTCGACCGCTCGGAGGCCCTCGGTGACGAGTTTGGCGGCGGCGGGTCGCTGGGGGTTTCGGCTAGTGTCTATCGGTCGCTGGGCGCTCGGATCGCGCTCGGGCTGGAACTGGGACACACTCGGTTCGGTAGCAACACGAGCATTCTCCCGGACGCGGTGGGCCGGGGCACCGTGCTCACGGAGGAATACGGCTGGAGTGCGTGGCACGCCGCGGCCGTGGCCAGGATCAGGTTGTCGGAGGCCGGGTTCGCCCGTTCGTCATATCCGGTATTGGCGCCTACTGGACGCGCACTCGAGATCGGATCGAGGCGCGGGACGGCAGCGGCGCCCGGATCCCACTCTACGACTTCTTGCAGGGCCGAACGGAGCTGAATCCGGGTGGGAGCGTCGGACTGGACATCGAATTCCCTCCGGTGCTCCGGAGATTTCGGCTTGGCGGCCATGTGCGGTGGCACGGGATCGTCGCCATCGCCCCAAACGGTATCGGTCTCGCAGATTTCGTCACGGTTGGTGTAAGTGGGAGGCTGGCCCTGAGGCCCTAGACTCTTGCGAGAAAATATTTTAAGCTTAAAATACCTCTGATTGGTTGTCACAGCGTCGCGCCTCGGGGAGGGACTTCGTGAAGGTCGTGACGATTGGTGGTGGTCCCGCCGGACTGTATTTCGCCATCCTCATGAAAAGCGCTGATCCCAGTCACAGCGTCACGGTGATCGAGCGAAACAGCCCCGACGACACGTTCGGCTGGGGCGTTGTTTTTTCCGATCAGACGCTCGAGAACTTCCGCGCCGCAGATCCGCCGACCTACCAGGAGATCATCGACAATTTCGCACACTGGGACCACATCGACGTGCACTTCAAGGGTACGACGATCACGTCCGGCGGGCATGGATTCAGCGGTATCGCCCGCAAGAAACTGCTGAACATCCTCCAGCACCGCGCCGCCGAGCTAGGCAGCGACCTCCGATTCAATCTCGATCTCAAGGACGATGCCGACCTGCGGGCCGTCGGGCTTGGAGACGCCGACTTGGTCGTCGCGGCGGACGGGATAAACAGCCTGATCAGGCAGAAGTACTCTGCCGCGTTCGAACCCAATCTCGACGTCCGGAAGGCGAAGTACATCTGGTTGGGAACGACCCGCCTGTTCGACGCCTTCACGTTCATTTTCGTCGAGAACGAGCACGGAGTGTTTCAGGTTCACGCCTACCGCTTCGATGAGAAGATGTCGGCGTTCATCGTGGAGTGTGACGAGGAATCGTGGCGCAACGCTGGTCTGGATCGTCTGGACACGGACGGGGCAATTCGGTACTGCGAAGACCTGTTCTCAGATTGGCTGTGCGGCCACTCTTTGCAAAGTAACGCTTCCCACCTGCGCGGCTCCGCCTGGCTGAACTTCGTGAGGGTGAGCAACGCCCATTGGTTCCGCCGCAACGTCGTACTCCTCGGTGACGCCGCGCATACGGCGCATTTCTCGATTGGATCTGGTACCAAGCTCGCGATGGAGGACGCGATTGCGCTGTCCCGGATCGTGAACTCCGAAGACGATCTGCCGCGGGCCCTCGCGTCGTATCAAGAGGAGCGGCGCATCGAGGCGCTCCGGCTCCAGAACGCGGCCGGGAACTCGATGGAGTGGTTCGAGAACGTCAAGCGGTACATGGCGCTGGATCCGGAGCAGTTCGCGTATAGCCTCCTCACTCGGAGCCAGCGCGTTAGCCACGAGAACTTGCGCCTTCGGGACGGCCCGTATCTCGAGGGTGTCGAACGGTGGTTCGCCAGCCGGGCGAGCGGAGGGGATACGGATAAACCGCCGCCGCCAATGTTCACTCCGCTCACGCTGCGCGGTATGACGCTCCACAACAGGCTGGTGGTGTCACCGATGGATATGTATTGCGCGAAGGACGGGACTCCGAACGACTTCCACCTCGTTCACCTCGGCAGCCGGGCCCTTGGCGGAGCGGCCCTTGTCATGACGGAGATGACCTGCGTGTCGCCGGAAGGAAGGATCACCCCGGGCTGCACGGGGATGTACGCAGCGGAGCACGTCGAAGCGTGGCAGCGGATCGTGACGTTTGTCCACGACTGGACGCAGGCAAAGATCTGTTTCCAGCTCGGTCACTCTGGTCGGAAGGGCTCCACGAAGCTCATGTGGGAAGGCATGGACGTCCCGCTTGATGACGGGAACTGGGAGGTAATGGCACCATCGCCCATTCCCTACGGACCATCGTCTCCCGAGCCGAGGGAAATGACGAGGGCCGACATGGACCGGGTCGGGGAACAGTTCACGCGCGCGGCCGAGATGGCAGTCGACGCAGGCTTCGACATGCTGGAGCTGCACTGCGCTCACGGGTATCTCCTGTCGAGCTTCATCACGCCGCTCAGTAACGCTCGAGACGACGCATACGGTGGCAGCCTTCCCAACCGCTTGCGGTATCCACTCGAAGTCTTCTCGGCTATGCGGGCCGTCTGGCCAGACGAGCGCCCGATGTCGGTCCGAGTGTCGGCGACCGACTGGGTGGAGGGTGGGCTCGAGGGGAAGGACGCCGTCGCCGTCGCCCAGGCCTTCACCGAGGCGGGGGCCGACATCATTCACGTGTCGACCGGGCAGACCTCGGTCGACGCGGAGCCGGTCTATGGCCGGCTGTTCCAGACGCCCTTCAGCGATCAGATCCGGAACGAAGCCGGTGTGCGCACGATTGCGGTTGGTAACATCGTCGATGCCGATCAGGTAAACGCGATCATCGCTGCAGGTCGTGCCGATCTTTGCGCGCTCGGGCGACCCCACCTCAGCGACCCGCACTGGACGCTGCAAGCGGCAGCCGAGTTGGGGTATGAAGACCAGCCCTGGCCGGTTCAGTACCTGCCGGGGAAGGACCAGCTGGAGCGGCTCCTCCGGCGGCAAATGGAGATGCGAGGCAGCAGCACAATCTGAGTATTCGTGACGTTCAGCGCTGACACAAGACAACGCGAGGTCCGGGATTGAGCCAACCATGCCAGGTGTGAGCGATCGCTATCTGACAAGCCGGCATGCAGTCGTTACCGGTGGTGGGCGAGGAATCGGCGCGGCGATCTCGGAGCGGTTGGCGAGCCTCGGAGCCAATCTGAGCTTAATGGGCCGCGACCGCTCCAAGCTGGATGCTCACGCCGCCCTGCTGATTGGTCGGTTCGGGATTCAGGCCGAGCCCCTCGTGTGCGACGTGACGGACGCCCGCTCGGTTCGGGATGCTTTTGCGGCCGCGAACGATCGATTCGGCGTTCCCTTTGTACTGGTCAACAACGCCGGTCAGGCCGAGGGCCTTGCGTTTGCGGAAATGACGCGTGAGCTGTGGGATCGGATGCTCGCCGTGAATCTCACTGGCACCTACAGCTGCATGCGCGCGGTGCTGCCCGCGATGATCGAGGCGCAAACGGGGCGAGTGATCAATATCGCGTCTACGGCCGGGCTCAAGGGTTACGGTAGGCTGGCCGCCTACTGCGCTTCCAAGCACGGAGTGATCGGCTTGACGAAGGCGGTTGCCATGGAAACGGCAAAGCTGGGCGTGACGGTGAACGCGGTCTGTCCCGGCTACACGGATACCGACATGGCTCAGGCCGCGGTCGACAACATTGTGCGTGGCCTCGGCAAGACTCCGGACGAGGCGCTGCAGATGATCGTTCGAACCATGCCGCGCGGAAAGCTCATCGCCCCCTCGGAAGTCGCCGATGCGGTGGGTTGGTTGTGTGCTCCGGGAAGCGATGCAGTCACGGGTCAGGCCATCGCCGTGGCCGGCGGCGAGGTGATGTGAGAGGGCTCCGGTCGGACGCGGCGAATCGTGTCGAACCGCCGGGTACAGCGGAAGCGAGCCAGGATGGCCGTACGGCGCTTCGGGTTTGGCTACGGCTCCTCTCGTCAGCCAACTTGATAGAGCGAGGTATACGGCGCCGTCTGCGCAGGCACTTCTCTACGACCCTTCCGCGATTCGACGTATTGGCGCAACTGCACCACGCCGCCGGAGAGGGCAAAGGATGGCTCACGATGAGCGAGCTGTCCCGCCGGCTGATGGTGAGCAACGGCAACGTGACGGGCCTAACGGAGCGATTGGTGCGCGAGGGGCTGGTGAGTCGAAACACGTCTCCCACCGACGCGCGCACCCAGCTCGTACGACTCACTTCAGCGGGGACGCGGGCGTTCGAATCCATGACACCGATGCATCGCTGTTGGATCGAACGCATGTTCGCGGGACTCACGCCCGGTGAGACGGCCGCGTTGCATGAACTGATCGGAAAACTGAAGGAATCGGTTGAAACCGCTTCCAGGGAGGACGGAGTCTAGTGAGCACGGGCATCAGCGCTTCCGAGATCACGCCGCGTAATTTTGGGTGGCAGGTCGACGGGAAGGTGGCCATCGTTACCCTGAACTGGCCCGAGCGAAAGAACCCGCTCACCTTCGAGTCGTACGCGGAGTTGCGCGACACGTTTCGTCGCCTGGCATATGTCGATGAGGTCAAGGTGGTCGTTGTAACCGGGGCCGGAGGAAATTTTTGCTCGGGCGGCGACGTCCACGACATCATCGGTCCCTTGGTCGAGATGCGATCATCGGGGCAGACGGATGGATTGCTCCGTTTCACGCGCATGACCGGAGACCTGGTCAAGGCGATGAGGGCGTGCCCACAGCCCATCGTTGCGGCGATCGACGGTACGTGCGTTGGCGCGGGTGCGATCCTGGCGATGGCGGCGGATTTGCGGGTAGGGACGCGGCGAAGCAAGGTGGCGTTCCTGTTCGTTCGAGTGGGGCTGTCCGGGGCGGACATGGGGGCGTGCGCGATACTTCCGCGAATCGTCGGCCACGGACGGGCGAGCGAGCTTTTGTATACCGGGCGATCGATGGCCGGTGAAGAAGCCGAGCGCTGGGGCTTCTACAACACGCTCTCCGAGCCGGACCGTGTGCTCGACGATGCGCTCGAGCGGGCGCGTGCCCTCGCTGCCGGCCCAACCTTCGCACACGCGATGACCAAGAGATGCCTGCATCAAGAGTGGAGCATGGGTATCGAGGAGGCCATCGAGGCGGAGGCCCAGGCTCAGGCCATCTGCATGCAAACCGAGGACTTCGCACGAGCCTATCAGGCGTTCGCGTCGAAGCAGCAACCCGTGTTCGAGGGCAACTAGTGGCCGACCGGTCGTACCTTGATTGGCCGTTCTTCGACTCTGGCCACCGGCGTCTCGCTGCCGAGCTGGAAGAGTGGATCGATCGAGAGATCAGACCGTTGTCCGCTGTCGAACGAGACGTGGACGCCGCGTGCCGGGATCTGGTCAAGCGGTTGGGCGACGGGGGCTGGCTGCGATACGTGGTTCCATCCGCCCATGGTGGAGCGCACGACGATCTCGACGTCCGATCGATCTGCCTGATCCGCGAAGGACTCGCGCAGGCGTTCGGGCTGGCCGATTTCGCCTTCGCCATGCAGGGGCTCGGTAGCGGCCCGATCTCGAGCTTCGGCTCCGAGTCACTGAAGCAGAGGTACCTGCCGGAGGTCCGCGCGGGTCGTGCGGTCGCGGCGTTCGCCATCTCCGAGTCGGGCGCTGGGTCGGACATTGGTGCCATGGAGACTACGGCGCGGCGGGATGGAAACGGGTACTCGCTGGACGGACAGAAAACCTGGATCTCGAACGCGGGCCTCGCTGATTTCTACGTCGTGTTCTGCCGGCTCCCGGAGAGCGGCAGCAAGCGCTTCGGAGCGTTCGTCGTTGACGCGGACAATCCGGGGCTCCAAGTAACCGAGCGCATTGAAGTGAGCGCCCCGCACCCCATTGGCACCTTGACGTTCTCGTCTTGCAGGGTTCCGGAGGAGGCAGCCGTGGGCGACCCGGAGGCCGGCCTCAGAGTGGCGCTTGGCACGCTCGATGTGTTCCGTCCCACCGTGGGGGCGGCGGCGCTCGGCTACGCCCGTCACGCGTTCGACGAGGCACTGAGTTGGGTCACCACCCGCCGAGTGTTCGGTAACTCTCTCGCCGAGTTCCAGTTGACGCAGTCCAAAATCGCCGACATGGCCGTCGCGATCGATGCGAGTGCGTTGCTCGTCTACCGGGCAGCCTGGGGCCACGACACGGGCGCGACGGACGTCACGCGCCCCGCGGCGATGGCCAAGCTGCATGCTACGGAAGCCGCACAGCGGGTGGTCGACGAGGCCGTGCAGCTCCTCGGTGGCCGGGGAGTCGTAGCCGGAGAGCCGGTCGAGCGCCTGTATCGTGAAGTTCGCGCACTGCGGATCTACGAGGGGACGAGCGAGATTCAGCGAATCATCATCGCGTCCAAGGTGCTCGGGGGGCTCGAAAAGGGCAATCAGGCCACAGGAGCCGTCAAGCATGTCTAGCTCTGCGAATCGCCCCGGACGATCCCAGGCCCATCACGGATCCAGCGCACATGTTGACACGTTCACGAGGGACAACCTGCCGCCGCACGATCTCTGGCCGGTCCTGGACTACTCACTTCGTCCGGAGCTGGCCTATCCGGAGCGGCTGAACTGCGCTGCCGAGTTGCTCGATAAGGCGGTGGGGAAGGGAATGGGGGATCGTCCCGTCTTCCGCCGGAAGATGGACGATTGGACGTACGGCCGACTCCTCGAGGAAGCGAATCGCATCGCCCACGTGCTCGTCGAGGATCTCGGTGTCGTGCCGGGCAGCCGCGTGCTCCTCAGGGGCCCCAACAATCCAATCATGGTGGCGAGCTGGTTCGCCGTTTTGAAGGCGGGTGGCGTGTGCGTCAGCACGATGCCGCTGCTGCGAGCCCGTGAGCTCACGTACGTAGCCGACAAGGCGCGTGTCGAGCTCGCACTCTGCGATGCGCGGCTGGTAGAGGAATGCAGCGAGGCGTCTGACCGGACCCAGTTCCTCTCCCGGCTGGTGCAGTTTGGCAGCGGGGAGGCGGGCTCGCTCGAGGTGCTCGCGCGGCAGAAGGGGGCCGACTTCTCGACTGTCGATACGGCCGCCGATGACACGGCGATCATCGCCTTCACGTCGGGGACGACCGGCCGGTCAAAGGGCACCGTGCACTTCCATCGCGATATGATGGCCGCGTGCGACTGCTTCCCACCCTACGCGGTGCGCGCGCAGCCCGACGATGTATTTTGCGGCTCGCCTCCGCTTGCCTTCACGTTCGGGCTAGGCGGCCTGGTCTTGTTTCCCATGCGCATCGGCGCGTCCAGCGTCTTGCTCGAACAGGCGTCTCCCCCCAACCTGCTGCAGGGGATTCAGGATCATCGGGCCACGGTCTGCTTTACGGCGCCGACCGCCTATCGGGCCATGCTCGGCATGCTCGGAGACTACGACGTCTTGAGCCTGAAGATCTGTGTGTCCGCCGGCGAAACCCTCCCCCTCGCAACGTTCCGAGCATGGGAGGAAGCAACCGGCCTTCAGATCATCGACGGGATCGGCGCCACCGAGTTGCTGCACATCTTCATCAGCGCGGGTGGTGAGGAAATCCGCCCCGGCTCGACGGGAAAGGTGGTACCAGGCTACCGGGCCAAGATCGTCGATGACGGCGGGAACGACGTTCCGCCGGGGACGGTCGGGAGACTGGCGGTCCAAGGCCCGACCGGGTGCCGTTACTTGGACGATGTCGACCGGCAGCAGGCCTACGTCGGGAACGGCTGGAACTTTCCGGGTGATTCGTTCAGGATGGATGAGGACGGGTACTTCTGGTATCAGTCGCGTACCGACGACATGATCGTGTCGTCGGGTTACTCGCTGTCTGGGCCGGAAGTCGAGAACGTCATCCTCGAGCATCCGGACGTCGCGGAATGCGGAGTGGTCGGTGTCCCGGACCAAGAGCGCGGACAGGTCGTGAAAGCGTTCGTGGTGCTGCGGGAGGGAGTAGAAGCCGGTCCGGCGAAAGCCGAGGAGCTGCAGAATTTCGTCAAAGCCGAGATCGCACCGTACAAGTACCCGCGGCGGGTGGAATTCGTGAAGAGCCTACCACGTACGGAAACGGGGAAGCTCCAGCGCTTCCGCCTTAGGGAACAGGGGACGGGGTAATGCAGTTGCTCCAGCCCGACGGTTGGGCGCGGCCAAAGGGCTACTCCAACGGTGTGTCCGCGCGAGGCCGAGCGGTTTTTGTAGCCGGCCAGGTCGGTTGGAACCCACGAACTGGCCAGATCGAGACGGACGACTTTGTCGGCCAGGTTCGGCAGACGCTGGAAAACATCGTGACGGTACTCGAGGCCGGGGGCGCCACCCCGCAAGACGTCGTTCGCCTTACCTGGTTCGTCACCGACAGGAAGGCATATCTCGCGTCGCAAGGCGAGATCGGTAAAGCGTATCGCAATTCGTTCGGCAAGCACTTCCCACCGATGTCGGTGGTCGTCGTCGCTGGGCTGCTCGAGGAGGGAGCGAAGGTCGAGATCGAGGCAACCGCCGTGGTAGAGGACTGACGGCTATTCGCCGAGCTTCCTGAGGATCGCCCGGACGGGACTCGCGTCGAACCCCGCCAGCTTGAGTGGAAGTGCGATCAACTCGTACACCCCCTCTAGAACGCCGTCCAATACGAGACCCTCGAGAATGGATACGCTCTTCTCGAGGCATGCCGCGTGTGCTGGGAGATCCTTCGAGTCGAAGAGGTCCACGCTCGGCGTGTCGATCCCGACGAGCGTAGCTCCCTGCGCCGCCAACGATCCAATCAGCTCCGGCGACAGCGCTGCAAAATCTTCGTTGAATCGCGACGGATCCGGGTAGGTACCGGTCGCGAAGAGAACGCGCTCCGCCTCGAGACCGCCAGTCAGCGCGTCGGGCCCGATGCGCGTGCCCCGCACGGCATCGATGCGAATGACGTGGCAGTCACCAATGTACGGCTCCAGGCGCTGAGCCTCTATGGATGCGGCGTCGATACCGTAGTGGCTCGGGGCGTCCGCGTGGGCCCCAACGTGCATCGTCGATCGTAGAGTCGACAACGTGAGGTTGTCACCCCGCTTCAGGTCGAGAAGCACATCCCGTGTCGGCGGCGTGTCTCCGGGCCACACCGCGATCGAGGCGGAGACCGGCGGGGTGATGTCGTGGATCACCCATTTCGCGCTCACAGTTTGTGACGGATGGCCCAGAGATCGGGGAAGAACGGATTGAAGAGCGACCGCTTCAAGAACTCGACCCCTGGCGATCCGCCGGTGCCGCGTTTCCTGCCAATCGTCCGCTCTACCATCTTGACGTGGCGGTAGCGCCACTCCTGCTGTCCTTCGTCGAAATCCATCATCAGTTCGAGCAGTATGCCCACGTCGGGCTGTTCCCGGTATAGATCGACGAGACCCTCCTGCACTCCATCGTTCGGCGTGCAAGCCGCACGTACATCCCGATCCTTCACGGCTCTCGGGATGTCCACACCTCGATGCTCCAGAAACTCGTACCAGTGATCGATCACCGAGGGTTCGCCCAGCCGGCGCTCCAGGCGATTGTGAGCGGTGGGCTCGGCATCGTAATACGACAGCATTTCCGGTCGCTTGTACCCGAGGACGAACTCTAGTTCCCGAAACTGCCAGGACTGGAAACCGGACGCCGATTCCAGCCGGTCACGAAACGTCAAGAAGGACATGGGCGTCATTGTTTCGAGGACGTCGAGCTGAGCGACGAGCGTTTTCATGACCATGCGAAGGCGCTTGAACGTGGCTATGGCCCCGAAAAGGTCGTCGTTCGAAAAGTCCCTCTTCACCTTGTCGATCTCGTGCAGCAGCAGCTTGAACCAAAGTTCGTAGACCTGGTGAATGATGATGAATAGCGTTTCGTCGTGCTCCGGAGGGTCGGTGGCAACCTCCTGGAGCATTAAGAGCTGGTCGAGCTTGAGATAACCCCCGTAAGTCACGTTACCGTCCTGAGGACCGTTGCTACGCCCGCTCATACGTTCCTGCGTTCCGTGGGCCCGCTCCGCCGCGCGAGCATCTTCTCGGACAGCAGCGGTCCGCGGCCGGGCTCGCTCCAGGGGCAGACCTCGATGCAGATGGCACAGCCGAGTGTCTTGATAAAGTAGGGCAGGCACTTGTCGAAGTTCACGTACCACTTGTCTTCTCCACGTACGAGCTGCTTGTCCGAGAAGATCGCATCAGGGGGACAATCCAGGACGCAGCGTTGACAGCTCAGACACAAGTCGTCGACGCCGATGTCCACGGGTTGGTCGATGGCGAGCGGGAGATCGGTGAGCACGGCACCCAGACGGAAATTTGAGCCATAGGCCGCGCTGATTAGCGATCCATGTTTCCCAAGCTGCCCGAGGCCCGCCCGAATCGCGAGCGGAATGTGCAGAATCTCCGTGCTGTTGGGGTTCCCGAAGGCTTTGGCCGGCCACCCCATTGCGCGAATGCGCTCGCCCAACTCGATCGCGATTCGAGAGACCTCCCTATAGGTGCGCATGACTTCGACGGCGGCTCGCGACTGCGGAACGAACTGCATTTCCTCTCGATCCATCTGTAGGCCAATGCAGATGGCGTAATGGTACGGAACGCTGACCCCATCGTACAGGTCGGCGTCGGTGACCTGCGTGATTCCCACCAGACCCGCTCCGAGCTCCTCGGCCACTTTCTTGATCCGCTCCGCCATTCGGTCGGGGTCGCGCACCTCCATTCGTGTTGATGCAACCGGGCCGGTCCGCCGTCTGAGCTGCCAGGCATTGGCGACCATGTGTTTGACGACCGACCACGGATTGATGTAGCCGAAGAACTCGTCAGCCGCGTCCCACGGCAGGCTCTCGCCAGACGCGTTGTGGAACACCCGCCGGGCGCGCCGGCGCTCGGTTTCGCCGAGTCCGTTGACGTCGTTTCCGGACCTCGGCTGGGCTCGGTATCCGAAGGCGTAGTTCGGTGGGGGTGGATCGCTCGGTCTCACGCGCTGCCCTGCTCGTCGAGCCAGTACATGTCTCCCTTTGACTCCCGGTCCCGGTAGGAACGGCGCACACGCGTACCGACCGTCCAATAGTCCAGAACCATGGAGGCCAGACGAAGCAGCAGCCGTCCGTTCCTGGCCAGCGCTGCCAAGAAACTCACGTTCGACACCGAGTTCTGGTCGATAGTTCGCATGGACCGCCGCCGGCCAGGTGGTGAAAAACGCGCCGCTGTCGCCCCTACTAACGGGGCACGGGAACGCAGGGCGACCAACCGCAGGAATATACGACAGCGCTCCGGGGTCCGTGCCACGGTGTCGTCCTGGTACGGCCTTGACTTAGGTCCGTACAATTCTAATATTAGGCTAGTCTAATTAACGTGCGAGGTAAGCCTCTTGATGAGTAGTGCGTCGCTGTGGGAAAAGGCGGTGTTGCCGACCGCACATCGGGCTCGACGTGGGAGTTCCGCGATCGTCCTGTGCGTGGTCAGTCTCGGGTGCTCCGAACTGTTCACCTCCCTTCCCGACGACGCCGACCTACTGGATGCACCGCTACCAGGTCTTTCCCCCGAGGAGGGGCGAGCGTTTGCCAGGGGCGATGCGCAGTTTGAGCGAGCCTTCGCCCCGAACGATGGGCTGGGCCCGATTTTCAACAACGTAGCGTGTTCCGGTTGCCACCCGGGTGACGGGAGAGGACGTCCGGAGAATGCCCTGGTGCGCTTTGGGGAGCCCCCGGACCTTGCCGCTGCCGCAGGCGGCCCCCAACTCCAGGACCGCGCCTTACCAGGAGCGGTTCCCGAACGTCTGTCGGTTGGGATCCCATTTTCGGTGCGCCTGCCTCCACCCGTTTTTGGTGTTGGGCTCATCGAGGCGATACCGGAGTCGGCCATCCTGGCGCTCGTGGACTCCCTCGATGTAAACCGTGACAGCATATCAGGCCGCCCGAACTGGGTGAGGCCGCCCCCTTGGATTCCGTCCACTGAGCCGGGCGGGGCGCCGGGGCTTCGTGTCGGACGGTTCTCCCGGAAAGCACAGGTCAGCACCCTGTTGCAGCAGGTCGTCGAGGCCTACCACCAGGACATGGGGATTACGTCGGAGTTTCTTCCGGTCGAAAACGTCAACCCTCGAGCGGGCGTGAGGACGGAATCGGCCGATGTGGTCGATGATCCGGAAATCCCGACGGCCGATCTCATGGCCGTGATCGATTACATCCGGATGCTAGCACCACCCGCCCCGGGGGCCGAGACGGAGGAAGTCCTGAGGGGCCAGAGCTCGTTCAGCGGCGTCGGTTGTGCGGGGTGCCATGTTCCCGAGCTTCGCACCGGCCCACACGCGATCGCGGCTCTATCGAACCAGCCAGTCCAACTCTATTCCGACTTGCTGCTGCACGACATGGGCGACGCCCTGGCCGACAACCGGGTGGACCGTAGCGCCACCGGCAAGGAATGGCGGACCGCTCCGTTGTGGGGACTGCGGGTCATGAGCGACTTCCTTCGGTGCGTTCGGGTTGTTCGGGATTGGCGATGGAGCGGCCAGGATCACGTACGAGCTGTATGCCGTCAACGGATTCGGCGAGGGCCTCGTTGCGGATTCTCCCGACGGCACCCGCATCGCGAACGGACGGCAAAACTTCGAGGATGCCAACGCGTCGCCGGCGGTTGTGGGCCGCGTGACCTACAGTCCCAGGGCCGGGTGGGAGCTCGGCCTGTCGTCTCACCACGGGGCTTACAACGTCTTCAAGTCAGAGGGGCAGGCCCTCGAGGACCGGAGGGACATTCACATCTGGGTGCTGGATTTCGAGGCGGAACCAGTCGGGCTTCGGGTGAGCGGTGAGCTGGCGACCGTATCTGTCGATATCCCTCCCGGGTTGATTGGTATCTACGCGTCAGGTCAGCGAGGATTCTACGTCGAGGCCTTGCGCGATTTCGGTCGTGGATGGGTCCCGACGATGACGACCTCGTACTTCTCAGCTGGCGCCCGCCTGGACGTCGTCGATTTCGATACGAGTGTCGAGGGCGATACCGGCAGGCGATTGACTGGCGGGCTCAACTTCCGGCCGACCCAGGACACCGTTCTGAACCTGAACTACTTTCGCGGGTGGGATTACGACCGCGCCAACAACCGCGCCGACTCCGCTGGGATCCTCTTCTCCGTCGCGACTTACTTCTAGAAAACCGGCTCTCCTGTCCCCCCCATTGGGGGCACAAGTCATTTCCCCGCGGTTGATTCAGGCATGCCAAATCAATAGATTAGACGAGGCTAATATCACCTTCGTCGACCGAGCCGAGGTTCCCGAGTGAGATCGACCGGCCAACGCGCTAAACGGCATCCCGACCGCAGTCGGCTGTCAGGACGGATGCCCGGGACCCATTCCTTGGCGAGCGTCGCCTCGTTGGCGCTCATCGTTGCGGCGTGCGCTACCGGCGAGCGGCAGAACGACGGGAGGCTGGCGGTCGCGGCCACGATCGGGATGATAGCGGATATCGTCGAGCGCGTCGGCGGGGACCGGGTCCGAGTCAAAGGCCTCATGGGTCCAGGCGTCGATCCTCATCTCTACAAGGCCCGGGCGGGAGATGTACGGACGCTCTCGGAGGCGGACGTCATTTTTTACAACGGTCTCCACCTCGAGGCCGCGATGGCCGAGCTGCTCGAGGAAATGGGCGATCGCAAGCGGACGAAAGCCGTGACCGATGGGATCGATCGCGGCTTGCTACTGGCACCTCCCGAGTTCGCCGGAGCCTACGATCCCCACGTGTGGTTCGACGTCACGCTCTGGATGCGTGCGGTGGAAGCCGTGGCGGACGAGCTCGCCGGGCTCGACCCGGCCGGCGTCGACGGCTACACCTCGCGCAGAGACACTTACCTGGAGGAGCTGGTCGATCTGGACGCCTGGGTTCGGAGCCGTACCCAGGAGGTTCCTGAGGCTCAGCGCGTTCTCATCACCGCGCATGACGCGTTCAACTATTTCGGCAGGGCATATGGATTCGAGGTGAAAGGCCTCCAGGGGATTAGCACCGCGTCAGAGGCCGGGACAGCGGACGTCCAGCGGCTGGTGGCGTTCATTCTCGAGCGTGGCGTACCCGCCCTGTTCGTCGAGACGTCCGTTCCCAGGCGAACCATCGAGGCCGTTCAGGCGGCGGTACGGTCGCGGGGGGCTGCGGTAGAAATCGGGGGTGCCCTGTTTTCCGACGCTATGGGGGATGCGGGCACCCGGGAAGGAAGCTATGTCGGCATGGTGCGTTACAACGTGAACATGATCGTCGACGCCTTGCTCGGTAGAGGTGGAGAATGACCGGGGGTGTCCCGGCGATCGAAGTCAACGACCTGACCGTCGCCTACCATGAGCACCCCGTGCTGTGGGATGTCGACCTCACGGTTCCGGCTGGCGTGCTCATGGCGATCATTGGTCCGAACGGCGCCGGGAAGACTACGCTCATCAAAGCCATTCTCGGCATGGTCAGGACCGCGGCGGGACAGCTTCTAGTTCACGGAAAACCCTACCGGGAGCAGCTTCGGCTCGTCGCTTACGTTCCACAACGCGGCACGGTCGACTGGGATTTCCCGACTTCGGTTCTCGACGTGGTGATGATGGGCCGGTATGGAGCGCTGGGGTGGATTCGAAGGCCTGGCCGGAGGGAGCGGGAGCAGGCGATGGCGGCTCTCGAGAAGGTCGGTATGGACTCACTCG
Organism: Gemmatimonadales bacterium; assembly: GCA_965249575.1. GTDB lineage: Bacteria > Gemmatimonadota > Gemmatimonadetes > Gemmatimonadales > GWC2-71-9. Next base: position 2,141,087 of record OZ252244.1, read on the forward strand.
CGGCGCGGCAGATCAGCCAGCTGTCCGGGGGCCAGCAGCAACGAGTCTTTCTCGCGCGCGCTTTGGTACAGGATGCCCGCGTCTACCTGATGGACGAGCCGTTTCAGGGCGTCGACGCAAAGACGGAACGAGCCATCGTGGGGGTGCTGCAGGATCTGAGGGCGGCTGGGAACACCGTGGTCACCGTGCATCACGCACTGCAAACGGTCTCGGAGTATTTCGACTGGGTGGCGCTCCTCAATGTGCGGCTGATTGCAAGCGGCCCCGTGCTGCAGGTGTTTACGGAAGAGAACCTCCGTCTGGCCTACGGTGGACGTGTCCCGTTCGTGCCAGGAAACGGGGAGCCTGGGGGCGCGCGGCCGGCAGGCGCCGAGAGCGCCGCCGCGCTCTCGAGCGGAGATCGCGGGCTGGAGCAAGAAGGCTAAGGCCGGTCCGTGGGTCAACTGCTTCACGACCTCGTTTTCGACTACACGCTGCGGAGCGTGGCTCTCGGCTCCGCCGCACTGGGGACGGTCAGTGGAACACTCGGTGCGTTCGCGGTCCTGCGAAAACAGAGTCTATTGGGTGACACGATATCGCACGCCGCGCTTCCCGGCATCGCCCTCGCGTTTCTCCTTACGCACAGCAAGGAACCCCTCGTGCTCATACTCGGCGCGGCCATTGCCGGCTGGTTGGGCACGCTGTTCGTGATGTCGGTCGTCAACGCCACGCGCATTCCCGAGGATAGCGCACTCGGCATCGTGCTCTCGGTCTTCTTCGGTGTGGGCCTGGTGCTGCTCACGCTGGTGCAACGAATGCCCCTCGCCTCGCAGGCTGGTCTCGAAACGTTCCTTTTTGGTCAGGCTGCTACGCTCGTGGGCCGCGACGTGTTGGTCATCGCCGGGCTCGGTGCCGTCGCGCTCCTCGCCGTCGTCCTCTTCTGGAAGGAGTTCAAGCTCCTGAGCTTCGATCCGGGGTTTGGTCTATCACTCGGCGTTCCGATGCGAGTGGTCGATGTGATCCTTACATCGGTCCTCGTGCTCGCCATCGTGGTGGGTCTTCAGACGGTCGGTGTGGTGCTCATGAGCGCCATGGTCGTCGCACCGGCGGCGGCCGCGCGGCAGTGGACCGACTCATTGGGAGTCATGGTGGTTCTCTCGGCGCTCTTTGGGGCACTTGCCGGGGTCACAGGTGCAGTCGTCAGCAGCACGGCCGCCGGACTCCCGACGGGGCCTACGATCGTCCTATCGGTCAGCGTCCTCGTTGCACTCTCCCTCTTCCTCGGTGCACGCCGAGGGCTGTTGTGGAGTTGGCTTGGTCACCGCCGTAACCGCCGGCAAATTCGCACTGAAGCGGTCCTGCAGGATCTCTATGCCCTCGCATCTCACCATACGGGCTTGGAGCACGGGCACGCTGTAGAAGCACTCGATGCCATGGGCGACGTTCCCGGTTCGGCGCGTCGCACCCTCGAGAGCCTCGAAACTCGAGGACTGGCGCAGCGCTGGGCGGACGGCACCTGGTCACTCACGTCCGCAGGGGAGGAGAGCGCTCGTCAGGGCGTCCGGCGACGGGCGGAGGGCGGTAGGGCATGAGTCAGGCCGAGATCGAGATACAGCTGATCGCCGTCGTCGTCGCGGTGGTCCTTGCCCTTCCCGGCGCGTTTCTGGTGCTTCGGCGCATGGCGCTCATGAGCGATGCCATCAGTCACACCGTATTGCTCGGTATTGTCTTGGCATTCTTCATCACGAAGGACATCACGTCGCCGCTGCTGGTGATTGGGGCCGCGCTGACCGGGGTTTTGACCGTGGCCTTGGTCGAGGCGGTTCGTCGCACGCGCCTCGTCAAGAAGGACGCGGCAATCGGGCTCGTGTTTCCCGTGCTCTTCAGCATCGCGGTCATTCTCATCTCGCGCTACGCCGGCCAAGTGCATCTCGATACCGATGCGGTACTACTCGGGGAGATCGCCTTCGCCCCGTTCCGCCGACTCGTGCTGGGTGGTGTCGACCTGGGTCCGAGGACGCTGTATCTCATGGGCGCGATTCTGGCGCTCAACGTGACGATGATCATCGTCTTCTATAAGGAATTGAAGCTGTCGACGTTCGATGCTGGGCTCGCCGCCGCCTTGGGATTCTCACCGGCGATCATTCATTACGTGTTCATGACCCTCGTTTCCCTGTCGGTCGTCGGGGCCTTCGACGCCGTGGGCTCGATACTCGTGGTGGCCCTCATGATCGCGCCGCCGGCGGCCGCCTACCTCCTCACCGACCGGCTCCCGGTCATGCTTTGGTTGAGCGGCGCGCTCGGGGCAGTTGCCGGTGTTTCCGGATTCTGGTTCGCGTGGATCACGGACACTTCCATCGCCGGCTCGATGGCCACCCTGGCCGGCGTGATCTTTCTCCTGACGTTCCTCTTTGCCCCTGAACGAGGGATCGTCGCGCTCGCAAGGCGGCACGCCAGGCAACGTGTGGACTTCGCGAAGCGAATGCTGACGATTCACTTGTTGAATCATGAGGGCACTCCGGAGTGGGATCTCGAATCCCAGGAAGGGCACCTACGCGAGCATCTGCGGTGGTCAGCCGACTTCGCCGAGCGGGTCGTCCGCCGGGCCGAGCGTTCGGAGCTGATACGCCGGGAGCCGGGTGGACGGCTCGGTCTCACCCAGCGGGGTCGCGACGCCGCGCGCGACGCGATGTTGATCTAGGCGTGGCCCTAGAGCGCGCCGATCCGGGAGCAATCCCGCGCCTACCGCTGTTTGGGTAACTTCAGATTCAAGGCCGGTCGTTGACCGGTGTGCCATGAGAGTCAAGGGAATCGATCGATGAAGCGACTGGTGCTGCTACGGCACGGACAGAGCACGTGGAACCGGGAGAACCGGTTCACCGGGTGGACCGACGTGGACCTGAGCGAACAGGGAATGCTAGAGGCAGAACAGGCGGGCCGGGTGCTCCAGCGCGAGGGATACATCTTTGACGTGGCGTACACATCGGTACTCAAACGCGCGATCAGAACGCTGTGGATAGTGCTCGACGAGATGGACCTGATGTGGATCCCGGTGCACCGCAATTGGCGCCTCAATGAACGGCACTACGGGGCGCTCCAGGGATTGAACAAGGCCGAGACGGCGGCGAAACACGGTGACACACAGGTGAAGATCTGGCGGCGAAGCTACGCAATGCGCCCGCCCGCCCTCGCAGCGGACGACGATCGCCATCCGCGCAACGATTCTCGTTACGTCGCCCTGTCCGAAGACGAGTTACCCCTGTCGGAATGCTTGAAGGACACGGTCGCCCGATTCTTGCCGTATTGGGAGGACACGGTCGCTCCAGCCGTTCGACGCGGCGATCAGGTGCTCATCTCGGCGCACGGCAACAGCCTCAGGGCGTTGGTAAAACATCTGGATGGAGTTGGCGACGAAGAGATCGTGGGGCTGAACATCCCCACAGGTATCCCCCTGGTGTACGAACTGAAGGACGACTTGACCCCCCTGCGGCATTTCTATCTGGGTGATCCGGAGCAAGTGAAGGCCGCGCAGGATGCCGTCGCGCGTCAGGGTACGGCAGGCCGGTAGGGGCTCGCGACCGATGCGCGTCGTGTCACTGACGTGTTCGAACACGGAAATAGTCTCCGCACTGGGCTTGGACGGGCTGCTGGTGGGCGTGGACGATCATTCGGACTTCCCGGCGGACCTCGTGTCCAGCCTGCCGAGGGTCGGGCCCGACCTGCAGATCGATATCGCGAAAGTTGCGGCGCTCGAGCCGGATCTCGTCTTGGCATCCCTGACGGTGCCGGGGCATGAAGACGTGGTGGCCGGTCTGGAGAAGGCAGGACTTCCGTACCTCGCCCCGGAGCCCCAATCACTCACAGACGTGTACCGGGACATCAGGCTCATTGCCGGGGCACTGGGGGCTGCGGAGCGCGGAGAGGCGGTGGTGGCGAACATGATGGCCAACTTGCGGCCGACCGAAACGGCCGGCTCGGACCGCCGGCCCACGATTCTCATTCAGTGGTGGCCCAAACCGGTCATCGCGCCCGCGCGACTGAGCTGGGCGACGGATCTCATCCAGGCCGCAGCCGGAGCGAACCCAATCGGTCACGAGTCCGTTAAGAGCCGTCCGCTATCCGATGACGAGGTTCGCGACCTCAACCCGGACGCCATCGTCATATCCTGGTGCGGCGTGCGGCCGGAGAAGTACAGGCCGGACGTCGTCTACGGAAACGAATCGTGGCGGGAGGTCGAGGCGCTCCGGAAGCGCCGCGTCCTGTGCATACCAGAGGCCTACCTCGGAAGACCCTCGCCGCGATTGGTGCAGGGATTCGAGGCACTCGAACAAATCGTCGCGCGCGTACGCCAGGAGTTTCCACTGGCTCCGCGCTCCTGAATCCGCCGGCCGAAATGCCGGACGGCCGACCTTGACGCCGCCCGCGGACGGACTCGGGTGAATCCGACTCTCACCGTGTTGCTTTACTCCGCCATCGCCGCCAGCGCTGCCGCCCTGGGGATCGTCCCGCTGTTCGGCCGAAGTGAAATGCCCAAGAGGTGGGTGGGCTGGGCCAACGCCTTGGCCGCAGGTCTCATGTTGGGCGCGGCCTATGCCCTCACCGTGGCTGGCGTCGACGGCGCACCAGTAATCGGTGCGGCTGGCGCCGTCCTCGGGATCGGGTTCGTCTATTGGACACACGCACTGTCGGGTACCGAGGACCTCGATCTGAGCCGCCTCCGGGATCGAAGCCCGGAATACAGCTACAAGGTGTTGCTCGTCGACTCGCTGCACTCGGCGTCCGAGGGGGTGGCCATCGGCGTGGCGATGGTCGCCGGCCTGCCTTTCGGTGTCTTCATGGCTTTGGCCATCGCCGTACACAACATTCCCGAGGCAACGGTGCTGAGCGCCGTGCTGAGCAGCCGTGGGGCGCGGCTCGCGCGGGCGGCTGGCCTGTCGGTCGCGGTCAACCTGAGCCAGGTGCTCCTCGCCGTCTTCACCTACGCCGTGCTCTCAGCGGCCCCCGCCATGACGCTTTGGGTTTTGGGTTTTGCGGTAGGCGCTCTCGTCTACCTCGTCATGGTGGAGTTGCTTCCCGAGTCCTACCGTCTCGCGGGCCCCACGAGTATCGCCTTGGTCGTAAGCCTTGCGATGGCGATGGTCGTTCTCTTACAGGGTTTTCTGACGTGATCGGTTCGAGGTAATCGCAGGTGCATCCGGTGCTCGTCGTGTTCGCCTACGGGTTGATTACAGCGGTGGCAACAGGGCTCGGTGCGATTCCCTTTGCCTTCGTGCCGACTGTGTCAGCCAGCACCGTCGCGCTGGCAAACGCGCTTGCCGCCGGCCTGATGCTCGGGGCAAGCTTCGGGCTCGTGGCCGAGGGCACACAGTTCGGTGGCTGGCAGACGATCATGGGAGCGAATCTCGGCGTCGTCTTTATCCTCCTCAGTCAGAAATTCATCGACCGGTACGACGTCCAGTTCGGGAGGATACGCGGCGTCACCGCCCGCCGCATGGTTCTCATGGTCGGCGTGATGACGATCCACTCGTTTTCTGAGGGTGTTGCGGTAGGAGCGTCATTTGGCGGTGGCATGACACTCGCCCTGGTGATAACCGCAGCCATTGCGGTTCACAACATCCCCGAGGGCCTCGCGATCAGTGCCGTGCTCCGCCCTCGCGGCGTGAGCGTGCTCGGATGCGCTTGGTGGAGTGTCTTCTCGTCTCTGCCCCAGCCCCTCATGGCGGTGCCGGCGTTCCTCTTCGTCGAAGCGTTCCGGCCCGCCCTGCCCTACGGTATAGGGTTTGCCGCGGGGGCGATGGTGTTCATGGTCCTGGTCGAACTGCTACCAGAGGCCTACGAACAGGCGCGAAAGCCGGTCGTCGGGCTGCTGGTGAGCCTCACGATCGTAGGTATGATGCTCTTTCAGCGATACCTGTGAGATCCGGTCCGGCCCTCGTGACGCGCTGAGCCAGACTTCCCGGCTACCCCTTTCGCGTGACCTCCCAATTGCCAGTCTGACCCTCGCTGTTGCCTGAGTGACACGTGACGAAAGTCCCCGCGATCTGGTTGCCTTCGAGCTTCCCCTCGAACGTCGTGGATAGGATGCAGCCACATGCGGGGTCGCGGTACGGCTGAAGCCTCCCACTGATCTGGCCGCGGGCGGCCTGCACGAAATCGATGCGCAGAACCTGCGGTACCCGATCCCCACCCCGCATGGAGCTCTCTGGGACGGGCTCGACAGCCTATTTCGTAGCCAACGGGGACCATGAAGACGTCTCCGCGGGCCGTGTCAGAACCGCGACGAGCGAAAAGACGGTACTCCCACTGCGGCCGGACGCCCGACTGTTATAGATACCCGTCCACTCGCCTTCTAGACGATTGATGGTGGGTTCGTCTCCGACGACTGGTACCGGCGCGGGGTTCCCGGCGCAGCCGACGCCGCGAACCGTCTGCAGCAACCCGTCGCATCCGGCCTGCCGCAGTTTTCTCCGGAGGTTCCCTACGTGTACGTCAACCACGTTGCTTTCGGGATCGAAATGCATGTCCCACACCTTCTCGAGCAGCTCCGTGCGCCGGATCACTTCGCTCGGGTGCAGCATGAAATGCTCCAATAGCTGAAACTCCCGCGGCGTGAGATCCAGGTTTTCCCCTTGCGCCAGCGCCGTATGCTTGAGGCGATCCATGGCCAAGGGCCCGAAGGCGAGGCGTTCCAGCCGGGCAGAGCCGCCGCGCCGAACCAATGCCCGCAAACGCGTGAGCAGCTCATCGAACTGTCTCCCATCTTCCGCAGCAGGAGGTCGGACCAACCGTACACGGCGGTAAGGGCGTTCCGGAGCTCGTGATTGATCATGGCGTAGAACCGGTCGCGGGACACCTGCGCATCCCTTAGCTCTGTCAGGAGCTTTGCGCTCGTCTCGTGCAGTTGCGCGTTCTCACACGCTACCGCCGCCTGCGATGCGAGCATCGTCGCGACCGCTTCGTCCTCCGCGGAGAATTCGGGAGCGCCTTCCTTTTCGGTTAGGTAGAGATTGCCCATCGGTCCGCTCCGTCCCGCAATGGGCACCCCGAGAAACGAGCTCATGGCGGGATGGTGCTCTGGAAAGCCGTGTGCAGCTGAGGGCTGTGTCAGATCTGCCAGGCGCAGCGGTTTGCGCTTGGTGATCAAGAGACCGAGGATGCCCTTCCCCTCCGGCAGAGGGCCGATTCGCTTCTTGAGCTCGTCACTGACGCCGCTCGTGACGAATTTCGCGAGTCTTGTACCGGTCTCGTCCAAGACACCCAGCGCGGCGTACCTCGCTCCAATGACCTCGCGCGCGGAATCCACCACTAGCTGGAGGACACTCTCGAGCGTGTGCTCCCGATGCAGGTCGGCGATGGCGCGATAGAGCCTTCCGAAATCTTGCCCGACGGCCCCGTCACCACTACGTGGCTCCGTGCGCATGAAGCCGAAGGTAGTGAGATCGGCTTGGTTGAGTAAGTGGCTTTGAATCCCGCGCGTCGACGCGCGATGGGGGAACCTCGGTCGAGACTCTGTTCGGGGCGCGCCAACGTGAGGGGGTAGTTTCGAAAGGCTGGATACAATCACCGGCCTACGACCTTGCCCTCTTCACGCTCGCTCCCCTGAGCGGCCTCATCATCGTATGGTCAAGCCTCTACCTTCCCAACGGTTACCGTGTCGGGCTCGCGGCTACCCTCCTTATCGGCATACCTCACTATCTCTCGTCGTTTAGTTTCTTCCTGGGCGACGACAACCTCCGGTACTATCGGTCGCGCTGGGCTGCGTTCTTCGCTGGGCCCGTGTTGATTCTCGTCGCCGTGGCTGCGCTTCGTTTGCTGGAGTTCCACCGACCCGTGCTGATCACCATGTTCGTGTGGAACATATACCATGTCTCGCTGCAGAGCGCAGGGATTCTCTCAATCTACCGCAGACTGAACGGAGGGCCGCACTCCGAGCGGAGAGTGGCACACTTGGCGATTCTGGCCATCAACGCAGCGATGGCTTTCTGGTTCATCGATCGTTTTGCGCCGTTGCACGAGCTGCTGATCCGAGTCCACGACCTCGCTCCGTTAGCTGTCCGCGCGGTCACCCTGCCGGTGGCAGCCGGTGCCTTCGGGGTGTTGCTTTACCGGATTGGCCGCCGACCCCGATCGCTGTCGCTTGCGGAGGCGACGTTTCTCATATCGAGCGTGCTGTTGTTTCACCCGTACCTCTGGGTCGAGAGCGCCGACCTCGCGACACTGGCCATGTTGATGGGCCATTTCATCCAGTATCTGGCTATCGTTTGGTTGCTGAATCGTCGGAAATACGCCGGATCCACGGGGTCTTGGCACGAACGCTTCCTGGGGGAGGTGAGTGCCCGTCCGGGATTGATTCTCACGTTGTTCGGTGTCATAGGTTTGTCTTTCTATGCGGCTGATAAGATGACCACGGCGCTCGGCGCCCAGATGCTCTACGTCATCGTCTGGAACTCGATGGCCCTCACCCATTTCTACGTCGATGGGTTGGTCTGGGCGTTCAAACAACCCTACGTCCGTCAGTCGGTCGGACCCTACTTAACCCCAGCCGAGCGCATCGTGACCCAACCGAATTAGCCTGTCGGGGAATGGTGGTTGGTGTAAGCGAACGCGCGCATCGAGGCTTCAGCAAGTCTTTGCTAGTCGAGAAGCGTTGCTGGAGTGACTGAGCAGAATTGTTGCGTTGGCGCCGGCTATAAGTACTCGGGGGCGATCTAGAGCTCTGAACGTTCGCTAAGGCTCCGGGTCGAAACGGCCAGATAGCGCCCGATCAGTCCTCCACCAACCGCGCCACCTCTTGCAAGCCACCCGGCTCTTCGAACAAGTGCGACGCGTCCGGAACGACGACGAGCTCCTTGATCCCGCCAATCAACTCCAGCGCCGCTTGATTCAACTGGAGCACAGCCGAGTCGGCTCCTCCAACGATGAGTAGGGTGGGGGAGGTCACCTTTGCCAGATACCCTCCGCCAGGTCCGGCCTCCCTCCCCGTGATACGACGGCAGCCACGGGCTGCCGAGTGGCCGCGATCAAGGCTGCTGCTCCTCCAGTGCTGGCCCCAAAATACGCGAGGGGGCAGTTCGAGATGCCCGGCTGGTCTCAATCCACCGAGTCGCAAAGACCAGCCTTGGCGAGAAGGGGAATATCGAAGACGTTCCCGCGGTCGGCGGATTCGCGCTCCTGAGGAGGTCGAAGAACAGCGTTCCAAAGCCAGCTCGGTGAAGGCTCTCCTCCACCTGCCTGTTTCGCGTACCGTGGCGGCTACTTCCGCTCCCAAGGGCTAAGAGCCTCCACCGTGCCCGCATTTGGACCTTACAGGTCGCCCTGCAACGACCCGTCCCCTGCGGGGACGATCACCGGTTTGAAATGGACGGCGGCGCGCGACCCGCCCGTTGGGTGCGGCCATCAATTGACCCGTGCCGCCTGAGCCGCGGCGGCGCGCTCCAACAAGTCGATGACATCGTCGTCGGATGTCTGGTGAAAATCCCCATACCATTGACTGACAGCCCGAAAATCCGCCGGCGTATGGAGACACACGACGTCGTCCGCCAGCCCCCTCACGGACGCCACCGAATCCGAAGCTCCGACCGGCACGGCGAGCACGACGCGGGCAGGCGCGCCCGTCCTGGCCGACTCGATCGCCGCTGCCGCCGTAGCCCCCGTGGCGAGTCCGTCATCCACGACGATGGCGGTCCGGCGCCCTAGCGACGGAGGGGGTCGGCCGCGCCGATAGAGTGCCGCTCGTCGGTGCAGCTCCTGTGTTTCGCTTGCGACGATGCGTTCCACCTCGCCAGCCGAGACACCCAGATAATCGATGGCGGCCTCGTTGAGGACGCTAGCGCCCGGAGCAATGGCTCCGATCGCGAATTCGGGCTGGTCGGGGGCCCCGATCTTGCGCGCGATGATGACGTCGAGAGGATACCGCAAAGCGATGGCCACCTCGAATCCGACTGGGACTCCCCCCCGCGGCAGCGCAAGAACGATCGGATTCTCATGGCGGTACGCCTCTAGGGCTGTGCTGAGGCGCTGACCGGCCTCGACACGATCTCTGAACAGCATCGCTCCCTCCAAGGAAGCCGACAGAACGACCCACCCGAGCGCACACGAAGCCTGAGATACCGCTCTCGTGATCCGCCCCGACCGAAACGGTCCACAGCGACAGGATCAAGACTGGCTCTCAAACATGTAGGAGCGGACAAGGAACCCTCAAGGTGCTCCCGAAACGTGGTCGCGCAATTCGACGATTTGGCGCGGTACGCGCGCAACAGGGCGGATCCAGCAGTCGAGCAACGCGCCGCCCTGTGTCGTGGTTCGACGGCGTTCACGCCCGATTCACAGCGTGAGCGATCGCGGGCTGAGGCTGCCTACTTCCGGCCCTTCCCGACGACCGCGACAGTACTCGCTTGAGGGCCATTGTCACCCTGCTCCTCGACGAAGCGCACCTCGACGCCGATCTCGAGTCGGTCGAAACCGCCATTGAGCACGCTGTTGCGGTGAAAGTAGATCTCGCGCGCGTTGGCCGTCTCGAGGAATCCGTACCCCTCGAAGGGGAAGAGCTTTGTGACGCGGGCATGAGGCTGCGGCTCCCGGCTCTTGACCTCTCCACGCTGGCGGCGGGCGTAATCCTGCAACCGCCGCTGGGCAGCGTCGAACGCTTCCTGAATGGCTGTCATGAGATCCGCGTGCGGCTGCCGGGTGACGACCACCTCGCCGCCCGGTAGCGTTAGATCGATACGTAGGTTGTAGAGGGCATCTTCGCCCGTTCTGAACCGGCGTAATGTCTCAACGGAAATACGACACGAAATGATGTGATTGTAGTATGAGTCGAGGTGTGTTGCCTGCTCTCGAATGGCGGTTTCAGTCTCCGGCGAGAGTTCGATGTCGCGTGCGGTGATCTGCGGCGGAATCTCCATCAGTTGTCACTCCTCGTCATCTCCAAAGCTGTCAGCCACTGCCGATCGCGGCTATGCCTTAATTACACCAAGGGGACGCAGGCGTGCGACCTTGCGGGCCAGCCCCGCCTCGTGAGCCACATCGACTACCCTTTCGACGTCCTTGTAGGCAAACGGACCCTCCTCTGCGAGGCCGGTGTTGGATGGACAGCGGACGATAATGCCCTGGTCCTCTAGCTCGCGCCGGACCTGATGGCCGGGCTTGGTGCGTTTCGCCGCGCCGCGGCTCATCGCCCGTCCGGCGCCGTGACACGTCGATCCGAAACTGAGGGTCTGGGAACCGTCTGCTCCGGCGAGAACGTAGGATGCCGTCCCCATGCTGCCCGGAATAAAGACCGGCTGGCCAGCCCCGCGATACTGCTGAGGAGTTTCCGCATGACTCGGGCCAAACGCCCTGGTGGCCCCCTTTCGGTGTACGCAGAGCTTCGCCCCACCATACTCCTCGAGCTTCGCGATGTTGTGGGCCACGTCGTACAGTACCCGCAGGTGGCCGGAATCACCCAGTGCTCGGGTGAACACCCGGCGGGCGATGTTGGTGATGGTCTGCCGGTTGGACCAGGCGTAATTGGCCGCGGCGCACATGGCTCCGTAATAGGCGTGTCCCTCGGGCGAGGCAAGAGGAGCACAGGCGAGCTCGCGGTCGGGCAGGTGTATGTCGTATCGGTGCATCACGGTGTCCATCAGCCGGACGTAATCGGTGCACACCTGGTGACCCAGTCCTCGAGATCCTGTGTGAATGAGAATCGTCAATTGGCCGGTTCGCAGCCCATACGCGGCCGCCGCATCCGGATCGAACACCTCGTCGACAACCTGTACCTCTACGAAGTGGTTTCCCGACCCCATGGTGCCTAGCTGACGACGGCCACGTTGCTTGGCTCTTCTCGAAACGTGGGCGGGATCCGCCTGGGGGAGCGAGCCAGAGGTTTCGGTCGCCGCCAGGTCTTCCGGCAGTGCCATCTCGCACTCGGCCAGATACTGGGATCCCCGGCTCAAAACTCCATCCAGCTCGGCGTCGCTCAGGTCGTGACCCCGGCCCTTCCCTGCGCCGGCCGGAACGCTACGGCTCAAGTCGTGCACGAGCCGCTCGAGTCGCGGCTGGAGCTCCGCGGCTTCCAGCTCGCTCGTGAGCAAGCGAACTCCACAATTGATGTCGTACCCCACTCCACCCGGGGATATGACGCCATCTTCTACCCGCGTCGCCGCCACGCCCCCGACGGGGAAACCGTACCCCTGATGTGCATCCGGCATGGCATAAGCGAACCCAGTGATTCCGGGCAGGGTGGTCACGTTGACGAGTTGCTCGAGCGAGCGATCACTCCGGATCTGCTCCCACAGGTTGTCGTCCGCATAAATCCGGGCTGGTACCCGCATGTCCGGCCGCGCACTTGGAGGAATCTCCCAAACCACGGGGCCGCGGCGCGTGCATGGATAGTTCGATCCGAGATTAGACATCGAAGACGACATCGGCCTCCAGTCCCTCCGATACCGGCTGGATCCGCACCCCATGAAGCGTAGCCGCTTTGACGAGAGCCGGACGCTCGTTCACCATACCGCCGCGCGCCCGCACCGATAGATGACGGTCGCTCACTTCACGGATCGTGAACTCCAGCGGGATCCAACCGTCCGTCTCCGCGCGGTAGATCAGGTCGTTGAGCCAGTCGACGAGAAGTGCTTCCCGGTCGGTCGAGTGCACTTCGATCTCCATCCAGGGCACGTTGCCGGAAGCACGCCGTTGTCCGAGTTGTAGCGTCCCGAGCGCTCGCCCAGCCTCGACCATGACCTCGCCAAGTGACTCAGCTCGCACCCGAAGGTGTAGCTCACCCGGATGATCCACAAACCGATGCGACGCCAACGATGTCCCCTCGGCCCTCGGCGGTTGGTGTGGTGGCTCGGCAGCCGGAGTTCCCCGTCCCCGTTGCAATCCCGTACCACTACAATGCGACGATCCGGTCACTCCCGACAGGGAGCGCGGGTCGCGCCGGGTAATTAAAGCCTGCCGCCTTCGCTGCCTGGCGAGTGCACTGCTTACCTGAACGTCCTGAGCCCGCGTGCCAACCTCGAGAAGTTCGCGCGCGGCCTGGGCAACCTTGGGGTCGACTCGTCGGAGACACCGATCCCAAGCTGTATCGTTGAAGAGTGACTCACGCCGCTGCCGGAGTATGGGGCGTGCAAAAGACTCTTGGGCGAGTTACGTTGATGACGCGCCAAACCTTCATCCACAGTGGGTGATAGGCGCTACCAAACGTCAGGAGGAGATATGCCGGGATGGCATTCGGTCCAGCGACATCGTGATCAGCGCGGGAGAGTTCTAACTCAGTTCTTCCTGTTAGTTCTTGCCATCGGTGCGACGGCCGGCTGTGGCGAGGGTGGCGACGCCTCCGCCGACGTTGGCGACGTTGCGCTGACGGTGGCCGACACCGGAGCCACTCTCTTTCCCCCGGACGCCCTCTCGATGGATCTTCAGCATCACACGATGCAGGATATGCAGAGTCTCTACGACGATTTGGTGCACGCGCTCAACGATGGCGAGGCCACTGAATCGGCCACGCATGCCCGGGACCTGGCGACGTTGGCCGACAGACTGCCGGCTTTCATGGTGCACGTCCAGGGTGTGACGGTCGACAGCATGATAGCGTGGGGCCGGCGGTTCAAGGGTGAGATGCTCCGGGTCGCCGAGCTTGCCGAGTCAGGAAGCATGACCGCGGCGAGCGAACTGGGTTTTCGATCGGCAATGACTTGCGCACAATGCCACACCGTCTATGGAGGTGGCATGGAAGCGGAGCCAGGCGATCAGGATGATGGGGGGCACGCGCACGACGACGATGATGGGGGGCACGCGCACGACGACGATGATGGGGGGCACGCGCACGACGACGATGATGGGGGGCACGCGCACGACGACGATGGGGGTCAAACCCACGAGCACGACTGAGCTGCTTCGCCCGACTGGGGGCCTCCGGCGTGCTCTTGCCGGGAGGCTACTGTGAAGATTCTCATTGCGGATGATGAGCCGTTGTCCCTGCAACTGCTCAAGAGGACGCTCGAAAGCTGGAACTACGAGGTCGTCGCTGTCAGCGACGGCCAGCAGGCCCTCGCCGAGCTTCAGGGATCGGCTCCGCCCCGCCTAGCCGTTCTCGACTGGATGATGCCGGGCATCGACGGGGTGGAGGTTTGCCGGCGGGCGCGAGAGCGCCTGGAGGCGCAGCCGATCCATCTCATGCTGCTCACGTCTCGATCAGCGTCCGAAGACATCGCAGAGGCCTTGCAGGCGGGCGCCGACGACTACGTCACCAAGCCCTTCGACCGGGCGGAACTACGGGCTCGGCTGAGCGTCGGGGAGCGGGGCTGAACCACCTACTCGGAAAGAGGAGCGCGTCGTTGTCTCGCTCATCGTAATCGCCATACGGATAGCGGCCGTATTGGAGGGGGTAGCCGGTGTTGAGGGCCAGCACCGTGCTGTTGGGATAGAGCGACTTCCAGTGTCCCCACGTCGTCTCGATCACCGGCAACCTGCGGAGCTCGGTTCCGGCCGCGGGCCCGCAGAGCGCCTGCAAGGACAGCTGATGCCACAGGCTTGTCGTCTCCCGGTCGAACAAGGTCAGGTTGTTTTCCAGGATCAGTCCTGAGACGCCGAACTCGTGTACCTGACCCTCCACCTGCCTGTCGAACCCCAAGCCAGAACCTGTTAAAAGACAATACGTTATAACCACAGGCTCGCCGCCGATCGTGTCGTTCGCGACTTCGTGCCACCACATCAGCGCGAAGGGGTAGGCTCGCGCGATACCGTTGCGCTCGATCCCGATCACGCGGGCCTCGTCCGGTAAGTATTGCACGACCGGCGCGGCCTCGAGGGAGGGATTGACGAGGGCCGGGATGCCCCCCGCTCCCGGGCCGCCATCGAAGAACTCGATGCTGCAACTCGAGAGCACGCCCTCATTCGGCACGCCCGCGAATGGTGCGTTCGAGTCCCCGCACCCAGCCGCAACCAGTGCGAGCGCTGGTATCATCTTGTGAATTCGACGCTTGCCCATACCTGTCTAAGAGTAACGTGTCGATCCCAATTGCGGTTCCCCCTAGGGGCCGGCCCCGCTGGCGGGCGGCGGCCCCGATTGCGGCCCCCCAATCTCGGTGATGCGGCAATCCGACATCTGGCGGGGAACAAGCCGTAGTGCAGGTGGCGTTCTCTCAAGAGACATGGACCCATCTCTCCTGCCGCTCCCGCCCTGGGCCACCGCGGCTGCGATTCTATTTCTGGGGTCCGCACTCCCGGCGCACGGCCAGTTTTCCGGCGAATGGCAGACGGACTTTTCGAAGCACACTGTGCCGCTGGACGAGATCGTGTCCGGCGGGCCTCCCAAGGACGGTATTCCCTCCATCGACAAGCCCCGCTTCGTCGCGGTTCGAGCAGCGTCGAGATGGCTCGAAGATCGGGAGCCGGTCGTGATGGTCACGCACGGTACCGTGGCGAAAGCCTACCCGCTCCAAATCCTCATCTGGCATGAGATCGTCAACGACAAGGTCGGCGGCCTGTACGTGTCGGTGACATACTGTCCGCTCTGCAACACGGCCCTGGCGTTCAACCGTCGGTTCCAAGGGAAACTGTTGGATTTCGGAACGACGGGGCGGCTCAGACACTCCGACCTGGTCATGTATGACCGCCAATCAGAGACGTGGTGGCAGCAAGCGACGGGCGAGGGGATCGTCGGCGAGCACGCCGGAGAACGGCTCACGTTCGTGAGCGCCCCACTGGTGAGTTTTCAGACCTTCAAGGAGACATATCCAGACGGGTTGGTCCTGTCTCGAGAAACCGGTTATCGGCGTGACTACGGGCGAAACCCGTACCGGCGTTATGACGATCCGAAGGGAGGCCCCCTTCGTCGTTTTTTCTCTCGGCGCGCGGACGACCGACTGTCGGCCATGGAGCGGGTCGTGACGTTCGCCGTGGGTGAAGAAACCGTGACGATCCCCTTCTCGTCCTTGGAGCCGAAGCGCGTGGTGAACGACGAAGTTGCCGGAGAGCCAGTCGCAGTGTTCTGGGCGCCCGGAACGGCGAGCGCGGTGGATCACAGCGAGATCGCACGGGGGCGAGATGTAGGCTCGAGCGGCGTCTTCAACCGGCAGACTGGATCCAAGACATTGCATTTCGAGCACGCCGGCGACGGACTGTTCCGCGACCGGGAAACCCGGTCGACCTGGGATATTCTGGGGCGGGCCGTTCGCGGTCCGCTAGCGGGTACGGAGCTGGAGCCGATCCCCCACGGGAACCATTTCTGGTTTGCGTGGGCCGCGTTCAAGCCCGATACACGCATCATACGATGACCGCGCCATCAGGGGTGCTCTGACGGCGTGGACCGTCCGGGAACCGCGGCGAGTGCCCGTCGGTTACGAACTTGGCGGCCGACAGATTCACTGGCCGTCGCACTCCGACGACTCACTATCTCAGCCAGGAGGAACCATGCTAATGCGTTTTCTGAGCGGTATCGGAACGGCCGCGCTGCTGGCCGTGGCGCTGCCTTCTACGGCCCAAGCTCAGGTGATGGGCGACGCGCCCAAGGGGAAGACTATCCGGTGACCGGGACGGTCGTCGACGTCTCCTGCAAGTTCGGGCAAGGACTGAGTGGCGCCGACCACCGCATGTGTGCGCAGGTCTGCGCGGATAAGGGGATCCCGCTGGGGATTCTCGGCAGCGACGGGACTCTCTACCTGCCGACTAGCGCCGGGATGCCAGGTGAGAGCCAGAATGATCGGCTCAAGGCGTTCGCGGAGCAGCAGGTCACGGTGAAAGGGGAGAGTATTCGAAGCTGGGGGAGCGAAAGCCATTCAGATTGCTGAGATTGCGAAGTCGTAGGCGTGAGTAGCGACCACCTGACCGCGGGTCGGCGATTCGTCCGGCCCGCGGTTTTGCTCCCGGCTCCGCTTCTGATCAGTGGAGGACTCTGGTCCGTTCTGCCACGCCTGCCCGGTCGTTCGGGGCCCAATCGCGTTACCGAATCCCGACGTGGCGCGCCCGGTCGAATGGATCCAGGGATCCGTCAGGTTCGTCGTTTCCGCGCAGGCGCCCGAACGCCTGCTGATCGACACGCTCTTCCCGGCCGCGCCGGCTCGGCTTCTGTGGCTTCAGGGGAAGGCGGGACACCGGACGTCTGGGGAAGGCGTTCTGGCCGTGGACGGGGCGGCGGGGTCTTACGCGTCGATGCGAGACTCCGGGTCACGAGGGTGCCTGTCCGAGCCGAAGGCACGGAGATCACCGGCGTCGCCCCTGCTCCGGATGGGGTGTGGCTCGCAAGTGCCACGGGCGAAGTGCTGCGGGCGGGTCGGAAGGGGGAGTTGCTGGAACTCGGTCCGAAAGGCCTGGGAGCGGAACGGCGATCGGTGAGGGGGCCCTTCGACTACGTCGACCTAGCGGCCGATCCGGCCGCCGACGGGACGTGGGTGGTTCGGTCTCAGCAGCAGTTCTCCTACAACTGGTATCAGGGAGAGGTCCCTCCCGTCCTGGTTCACGTCGATCGAAACGGGGAGGTGACGGGCCAGATCGGGGCGTCGATCGTACCCGCGCACGTCCTCCTTACCGACTTGGCGAATGCCGGTCGTATGGTCGTGGATAGTGGGACGATCTTCTACGCGCCCTTCATCCGGGATGAGGTCGTGGCGTTCACTGCGACAGGCGACGCCCTCTGGATCGCCAGCCGCGAGCTTTCGCACTCGCGGCCGGACCCGAAATTCGAAATCGTAGACGGCACACCCGTCATCGACTATGCGCCGGTGAACCTCGGTGTGGCCATTGGACCCGATGACCGGCTATACGTGCTGAGTACCGTCAGTGACTCCACTGGGCGCGGGCGAGGGCGGACCCGCGTAGACGTGTTCGACAAAGCGAGCGGGCACCTGCTCCGTTCGGGCGAGTTTGCCACCTTGCTGCCGACGGTTGCGGTGGACGGCGACGGGCGGGTGTACTCCCTCGACTCGTTCCGGCTGCTCACGGGTGTGGCACCTCGGGAGCGACAGGCACTAGCTGCGTTCGATCTCGAGCGACTGAGCGGCGGCCGTATGACCCTCACGGATCTCATAGGCCGCGTCACTCTCATCAACTTCTGGGCGAGCTGGTGCGGACCGTGCCGCACGGAGATGCCGGCGCTCGATAGCTTGCAGAAGAACATTTCCGATCCCGAGTTCGGCTTCGTCACGTTCAATGAGGACTTGAATGTTGACGCTGCGAAGGCGTTCATCGAGGCGTTTGGGTTCGGTTTTCCCGTCCTACTCGGGCGAGGAAAGCTGAGAGGGCGATACCACTACGTCGGGCTACCGTTCACGGCCCTGGTTGACCGGCAAGGGCGTGTCGTGCAGCGCTGGCTTGGGTTTGCCGGTGAGGCCCAGTTCAACGCAATCCGAGCGTTGATCAGGGCGGAGTTGGCCCGTGGGGGGCGCCCCGGTGCGCATTCGGGGCACCACGGCCACGGTCCCTAGCGCCACCGACATCAGGGAGCTGCGCGCTGTTTGTCCGCTAGCTGTCGGATGACGCCGTCCCGCCCCGCTTCTTGCGAATCAGCGCGTCGAGGCTGAAGCTGCCAGCTCCGGTGGTTACGAAGTAGAGGTAGATGAAGCAGTAGAGCGCCGCGAGCTCGCCCCGGTTGACGATTGGCCAGAATCCTTGCGGGAGGTGGGCGATGAAATAGGCGGCGGCCATCTCGCCCGCTCCGATGAAGGCTACCACCGGTGTAAACAGGCCCAGCATGATGAGGATCCCGCCGACGAATTCGATGATCCCCGCAAACCAGGTGCGCGTGAACGGCTCGGTGCCTCCGGAATCCCTCAAGAAGCCAAAGAGCTTCTGCGCGCCGTGAGGCATCCACAAGAAACCGACGACGATCCGCAGCACGTTGTGCATGAGGCCTTGGTACCTACTGAGTGGATCGATCATGCAACCCTCATTTTGGATTGGTGGGTTTTGGGACGTAGGCTCTCGGGCCAGTTGCGTCTGGGAGAGGGTGCTCTCAGCGGGATTGCAGGAGCGCCCCGCCCCCGACGCCAAGGTATCCCAAGCCGAAAATGACCGGAATGCCGGTCGGAAGGAGTGCCTGGTGCAACACGGCGGCGGTCCCGACGGCCAGGAGTACGATGCCTGCCACGCACTCCAACACCGCAGCACCGGAGGCCGAGACCCGATATACGGCGCGGCGCCAGGACACGTCGGCTCCACCGGCCAGACGGTATTTAGGCGTGCGGCGAAACGGCGTCCGGTGGCTCAGGAGACCCCGTGCGACGGCCGCCGTCTGGCCCAGCGAGATACCGGCCCCCAGTACGAGAATGACGGGAACCATGAGCACTTGCCACCAGCCGCTCGTGCGCGCCCGAGCGGCCACACCGTAGAAGATCCCCAGCGAGACGATTGCGAACGTCAGGAGCGCCGCATCCGCCGCGAACACGAATGCGCGTGATGAGGCCCCCGCCATCCAGCCCGCCGGAAATCCCGCCAGGGCCACCACCACGAGGAGCGGGTAGCACAAATGTGCCAAGAGGTGGAAGGCTGCCTCCAGTTTGACGACGGGTTTCACCTTCGCTCGCAGGATGCGCGGCAACAGCAGGCGCGCTGTCTGGATGCCACCCTGAGCCCACCGCTGCTGCTGAATTCGATAGGCGGCAACCTCCACGGGCAACTCCGCGGGGACCTCGACGTCATCCCGGTAGACGAATCGCCAGCCGACGAGCTGGGCCCGGTAAGAGAGATCCAGGTCTTCTGTCAGGGTATCGCTGCGCCAGCCACCCGCCGATTCGACGGCTGCTCGCCGCCAGACTCCCGCCGTGCCGTTGAAATTGAAGAACCGGGCGGCCTCCTGCCGAACACCGTGCTCGATGGTAAAGTGAGCGTCCAGTTGTAAGGCCTGGGCCCGGGTGAGCACCGAGGCGTGGCGATTCAGGTGCCCCCACCGCGCTTGAACCATGCCGACAGTGGGATCCGCGAACTCGCCAACGACACGGCGGAGGAAATCGGGCTCTGGAACGAAGTCGGCATCGAAAATGGCGATGAGTTCGCCGCTGGCGCGCCGGAGGCCTTCCCCGAGCGCGCCCGCCTTGAAACCCTCTCGTGACGGACGCCGGATGTGGACGATGCGGGATCCCGCGGTCCGGAGTTCGGTAGCCAGCCGAGCCACGAGCGAGGAGGTGTCGTCGGTCGAATCATCGAGGATCTGGATCTCGACTCTCGATGTCGGGTAGTCGAGCGCCGCCGCGGCCCGGATACATCGCTCAGCGACGTATCGCTCGTTGTACAGGGGAATCTGAACAGTGACGTTCGGGTAGCGTGGCGTAGATCGGTCGATTTGGGGGCGGCGACTCGCGACCCGCCGCACGTAGTGCCGGGCGAGCGACAATCGGTGCGCTCCAAACAGCGCAAGGAGTATGGAGGCGGTCAGGTGCACCGCGATCAAACCGGTAATCATTGGATCCGTTGATGGTTCACAGTGAGCCAACGCTTCTCGATCGAGATTTGTTCCGGCTCTGAATGATAGTGGAGCCCGAATGGGGCCGATAGGTGCGTTCCGTCACACGCGCGCCATCCAGCTTCCACCATCCACCACGTAGATAGCTCCGGTGATCCATTCGCCGCCGGGTCCCGCGAGAAAGACCGCCAGGTTGGCGATATCCGCAGGTCTCCCCCAGCGTCCAAGCGGAATTTGGGCGAGCATGTCATCGTCGAACGACGCGGCACTGGCGGCGCCCGGTTTGGGGGCGCTGAAGGCTGCCGTCGCTCCTTCCGTCTTGACCGGGCCCGGCGCAATCGCGTTCACCGTGATGCCGGCCGCCGCCCATTCAAGAGCGAGGGTCCTCGTCAGGGCGTCGACTCCAGCCTTGGCTGCCGAGGCGTGGGCCATCTGTGGCCAACCGCGGTAGTGCAGGGTCATCGAGATCGAGATGATTCGCCCCCCACCTTGGTGTCGCAGGTGCGGGTACGCCGCCTGGGAAACGAAAAACGTTCCGTAGAGATCGGTTTCGACTACGGCGCGCCACCCATTCGGAGACAGATCCGCAGACGGTGCGTAGAAGTTGCCGGCGGCGTTGTTCACGAGGATGTCCAGGCGGCCGAACCGATCAACCGTACCGCTTACCATGCGTTTGACCGATTCCGGGTCGCGCACGTTCGCCTCGATCGCGTGCGCTCCGGTTCCGAACTCCCTTAGCTTCTCGACCGCCGGGTCGAGGTGCTCCCGTTTCCGGCTGGCGATCGCGACGTCTGCACCGTACCGCGCGAGCTCCTGCGCGATGCCAAACCCAATGCCAGTGCCGCCGCCGGTGATGAGGGCGACCTGATCCTTCAAGAGATCTTTCTGGAACATCGGGGTATCTCCTGACGATTCTCTCGGGATGCGGAGATTATATGCCGACGAGCGGCTTTGCGAACCCTCAGCCCCGGGGGTGGACAGGTTCGGGAATATCGTCGTATGCTCTGCGACTATGCGCGTCCAGCGGGTTGTGATCATCGGAGCGGGTTTTGGCGGGCTCGAATGCGCGAAGCGCCTCGCTCAGGCGCCCGTTCAGGTCCTGCTTCTCGACCGCAACAACTACCATCTGTTCACGCCGCTACTCTACCAGGTGGCGAGTTCCCTTCTGAATCCCAGCGACATCGCGCATCCTGTGCGGGCCGTGCTCCGTGGGGCGTCAAATGTCCGATTTCGAATGGCGGAGGTGACGGGAGTCGATCTGGAGGCCAAGACCGTCCGGAGCGCTGACGGCTCCGAATTCCCCTATGAGTACGTCGTCATCGCCACCGGGAGCTCGACGAATTACTTCGGGCTCTCGTCCGTTCAGGCGACCGCGCGGGGACTCAAAGACCTGCCGGAGGCCCTCGAGCTCAGAAACCACGTGATGCGGTGCTTCGAGGCGGCCGCGCGGGCGGGCGGGCGTGATCGAGCGGCAGACTGGCTGAGGTTTGTCGTAGTCGGAGGCGGTCCCACGGGAGTCGAATACGCAGGAGCCCTGTCCGAGCTCGTCAGGCGCGTACTGGTCAAAGACTATCCCGACCTGGACCTCGGGCGGGTGCGCATCACGCTCGTCGAGGCTGCCGCCCGCGTGCTCCCGGCATTTCCGGAACCGCTGGGTCACGACGCCGGGCGACGGCTTCGGCGCATGGGGGTCGATGTACTCCTGAACACGAAGGTCCGAGGAGGATCCGATCGAGTGGTGCGTCTTTCCGGCGGTGAGTCCATCGAGGCCCGTACGCTCGTTTGGGCGGCGGGTGTCCAACCCTCGAATCTCGTTTCCGTTCTGGGAGCTCCAACGAGCGAGAGTGGCCGCCTGCTCGTCGACGAACAGTTGCGACTCAAGGGCCTGAGTTCGGCGTTTGCGATCGGCGACATCGCCGCCGTTTCGCAAGGTGGCGACGAGATCCCGATGCTGTCCGCGCCGGCGATACAGGAGGGGAGATACGTCGCTCGGGCGATTACCAGCGCCGCTAGATCGAGCTCGATGAAGGGGTTCCGCTATCGGGACAAGGGTATCATGGCAACCATCGGTCGGCATGCAGCGGTCGCGCAAATCGGGCGCGTATCGCTCAGGGGCGCCCTTGGGTGGCTGGCGTGGCTGTTCGTGCACCTCTACTTCATCATCGGCTTTCGGAACCGGATCGCCGTCATGATGGGGTGGGCCTGGAATTACCTTTTTTACGACCGCCCGATTCGACTCGTTACTAGGGCGCTGGATCGAACCGGAGCCGGAGCTACGCCGAAAGGTTCGGCGCCTTCGACCGCGAGTCCCCGTGATGGTGCGTGAGTCCCTAGGGCCGGTTCTCGAACAACACCAGATGGTCCGCCACCTCATCGATGCCGGTGATGTCTAGATCTCCGTCGTTGTCTCGGTCGTGCAGGATGGCGCAGGAACCGGCGGCGGTTGCGACAAGGGTTCTCGGATTGACCAGGACGCCCGAGCCGGTGTTTTCATACACAGTCCAGTTCGCCGAACCATAGTTGCTGGCGACGGCGTCGAGGTCCCCGTCTCCGTCCAGATCTCCGAGGTCGACCGCGACCGGGCGTGAACCGGATGGGTACGAGCCAGCCAGCCGCAGGCCGCCCTGGCCGTCTCCGAGTACCACCGCCACGGTGTTCTGGGGGATGTTCGACGCCAACACGTCGACATTACCGTCGCCGTCGACGTCACCCGCCGCGATCATCCATGGTCCACCGGCTATATCGATGCTGTGTGAACGGGTGAACCCGCCCTCACCATCCCCCAGCAGCACGACCAGGTCTTGGCTCCGGAACGCACCAACGAACAGATCGAGCAGTCCGTCGCCGTCTGCGTCTCCCACCGCGCAGGAGGTCTCCCCATCTCCTCCGGTTTCGAGGGTCGCCACGTTGGAAAAGCTCCCAGAGCCATCGTTTTCGAGGATGGACACGTTCCCCCCCCCGGCGCCGTCGCGGTTCGCGGTCACGATGTCCGTGTCGCCGTCGCCGTCGATGTCCAGGACGCAAAGACCCCGCACGCTCTGATCCGCCCGGAAACTACCGGCATGGTCGAACGCCCCAGCCCCTACGCCACGGTACACGCTGACGAGATCGTTCCCGGCGTTCCCGACAGCGAAATCGATGAGACCGTCACCGTTGAAGTCGGCACCCTCGTTGGTGCTCGGGGTGTCGCCACCGGGGATCAACAGGCGCACGAAGTCACCGTAATCGCCGCTGCCGTCGTTGAGGAAAACGCGAACGTCGTTACTCCGCTCGTTCGGCACCATGAGGTCCGGGTACCCGTCTCGGTTGAAGTCCCCAGCGTAAGCTCCATATGATTGAATGAGTCCCTCACCGCTCATTCGCACCGTGCGCACCCCGGTATGCGTCAAATCGAGTAAGCCCGCCGCCGCGCGCGCCCGAAAGGTCCAAGAGTGAGCGGTCGAAGCCCCTTCGTTTCCGTTCCCGGGCAGTCGGGGCATCGAAACTGTGATACGCTCGCCCGCGGCGAAGGGCACCTGCGGAGTGAATCGGAGCTGAGTGTTTCCGACCTCCAACACCGTGCTGCCCGCAATCGGGCCGCTCCAGCGGCCCCAAACATTGAGTGCCGTAGCCTGAAACGCGGACTCGTCCAGGGCGCGGTCGAAACCAATCACGATCGAGGCATTCCGGTCGACCGAGGTGGCCCCCGGGCTGGGGGCGACGGAGACCACCGGAGGTCTGCCTAGTCCCGAGCCCGGGGCGGCGGCGTCATTGCAGGCAATGAGTCCGAGCGCGAGCGCTATTATCGCGCGGCGCATGCGACCCAGGGAATCGAGCTGCGCATTTGGTATCGCGGTCCTCTGGTTGAATCCAGGGAGCTCGTGCCGCTCGCCCCGATCCGGAACTAAGTAGGCAACCGGCGATTGTTCAACGCCGACGAGCGGCGATGCTACGTGCGCCCGGCTACATTCGGGAACGTGGCTCCCTGCGCGCGTGGGTATCGAAGCCAATTTCGTCCGCGACACGGCTGGCGCCTCGTTGTACCCCATTCCAAGGTTCGGGTCGGTGCGTATTTCAGCGGAAAGCCGATGGTGAGCGAGGAGGCGGGCGGCAGAACCGGGTCGCCGGACACCCACCATTTGTTCGTTTACGGAACCCTGCGTGAGGCCGCGCGCCACCCGATGCATGCAGAGCTTCGCCGCGATGCGTCCCTACTCGGTCGCGGGCTGTTTCATGGACTCTTGTTCGACCTTGGTCATTACCCTGGGGCAGTGCATTCCAGTGCCACTGAGAATACTGTGACCGGGGAGGTGTACGCCCTGCAGCAGAGGCGATCGGGAGCCGTATTCGAAGCGCTCGATGCGTACGAGGGATGTCACGTGGAGAACCGCAAGGCTCAGTTCCGCAGGGAAATCGTCACTGTGAGCCTCGTGGATGGGCGCTCGATCCAGGCATGGGTTTATCTGTACACCGGCCTCATTCGAGGCCAGCCGATCCCCGGGGGTGACTACATACGCTATAAAGGGCTCGCATGAACGGACGATCGGACTCGCTGGACATCGCAAGGGGAGCCCGATTCCAGCCGCCGAGCCTCAGCGGTGACGGACTGGGCGCGCGCACGCCGCCAGTTCCCCTCGCTCGAGCGCCTTACGTATCTCGACCCGCGCAGTCGATGATCGGGTCGGGCGGAGAAGCCTACCTAGGCCGCTGTCGCGCCCCCGCAGCTCGACCCAGCCCCAGCAGTGCATCCGAAGCAGTGCGGCGCGGTAGAGATGCGCCGGCGGTTGAGTTTCTCGAGATCGAAGTCGAATATCGTTCGCGGGGCGTCTCGCGAGACCTCCAGTTCGAGCATCTGGTTGAAGTCGCAGTCGAAGAGCCTGCCGTCCCACGAGACTGACAACGTGTTGCGGCACATCACTCCGGAAGCCGCAACCGGGTTGAAGGCGTTCACGAGCCGCTCCATGTATCCCTCGAGGTTCCCCGTCTCGATGAGCCAATCGAGAAAACGGGAGATTGGCATGTTGGTGATCGTATACAGCCGATTGAACTCGATGCCGTGCCGGTGCCGGAGTTCCCGTTTCCAGTCCCGCTCCGTCGCCTCCTGGTTGGCCGGCAGGTACGCTCCGACCGGGTTCGTTACGAGATTCAGGATCAATCCGGTTCCATCACGGCCATATCCGAGCTCGTTCAGTTTATGGAGGGCTTGGATGGATTCCTCGTAGACTCCCTCTCCGCGCTGCGCATCCGTCCGTTTCCCGCTGAAATGCGGCAGCGAACAGATGACCTCGACCCTGTGCTGGGCAAAGAACTCCGGAAGATCGCTGTAGTTGGGAAGCAGGAGCACGGTCAGGTTGCATCTGTCCATCACGTGCCGATCGAGGCTCGTTGCCCGCTCCACGATCTCCCGGTAGTCAGGATGCAGCTCGGGTGCTCCGCCGGTGATGTCCAGTGTGGGGATATTTGTCGCCGCCAGCGTCTCGAGGCAGCGGTCCAGCACGCGGCGGGGCATCACCTCGGTTCGATCGGGGCCGGCGTCTACGTGACAGTGACGGCACGTCTGGTTGCACTTCTTCCCGACATTTATTTGGAGAATCTCGATCCCAGTTGGCCGAAGTGGGGAGAGGCCGGCCCGGTCCATCAGATCGTCGAACCCATACTGCTGCGGAACGCCCGCCAGTCGTCTGAGCTGCTGCTCACCGTTCGCCAGCGGGTCGTGCCGCTTGTTGAGCGTCGGAAGAATGCGGCCCATGCTACATCCCCAGTTGCTGAACCTTGTTGCGCATTTGCAGCCCGTGGACGAGGGACGCTCCACCACGAATCGCTGCCGCCACGTGTACCGCTTCGGTCATCTGCTCGGGGTCAGAACCCTTCTCGAGGCATTCCTGTGAATATGCGTCGATACAGTAGGGACACTGCACCGCATGGGCCACCGCTAGGGCGATCAGTGCCTTTTCCCGCTCGCTGAGGGCCCCTTCGTCGAAAACCGCTCCGTACCAGGCGTTGAACTTCTCCCAGAGCCGCGGTACGTCTTCACCTATCTCGCTAAAGCGAGGCAAGTCGTGCGCGTTGTAGTAGTGATCCATACCGGCCTTGTCGGATTCCATCGCCAATCGCTCCTCCTGATAACGCCGAGAACGCGACCTGCGTTCCCGGCCCGGTCAGGACCACGGGTTCGTTAGGGGTTGGTGGGGCGGATGTCGAGCTCCGAAACCAGGGCCCGCTCGGGCAGCTCGAGGGCCGAGATCACGCTTGAGGCGACGTCCTCGGGCTGGAGGACACGATCCGCGTTGTCGAGCGCCGCACCAGCCTTCCCGAAAAACGGTGTCTCCACCGAACCGGGGCACACGGCGATCACTCGGATGTTCTGTTTTCGCACTTCCATCATCAGGGACCTGGAAAAGCCAAGCACGGCGTGCTTGGAGGCCGTGTATGCCGTCCCACCCACGAGACCGGTCCTGCCGGCGAGGCTTGCGATGTTGACGATGTGACCCTTTCCCGCCTCGAGCATCGAGGGGAGGAATGCCTTGGTCATGAGAAAAATGCCTCGCACGTTGGTGCCCATCGTCTCGTCAAACTGCTCAACGGTCAACTCGGCGAGTGGTCCGAAGTGGCCCATGCCGGCGTTGTTCACGAGGACGTCCGGGGTTCCGAGCTCGCTGAGAACGCGCTCTGCAAAACTCGAAACGCCCCGTTGGTCAGAAACGTCGCAGGACCCGCCCATTGCAGTGACGCCGGCGCTCTCGAGGTGCCCGACGAGATCATTGACGCGATCGGCGGTACGTGCGCAGACAGCCACGCGGGCTCCCCGGGCACCTAACGCGAGCGCGATCGCCCGCCCGATCCCTTCAGTGGCCCCGGTGACGACACATCGGGCTCGGTCCAGGTTCATCAAAGGGAATCTAACGGATGGTTGGAAGCGAGCCGCGTTCGCACACGGGTCGCCGAATGTAGCGTTTGGAGGCTGGTGACTGCTGTTACGACCTCGCTGGCGATCCCATGACGCCGGTCCAACGTGATGCGTCAGATTGGAAGCCCGGAAAGACGGCCCCAAGGTTCGTTGCACCGAGGTGCCGAACCAGAACCTCGCTGAAGAGATCACGAAAATCTGTTGTGACGGCGAGGTCGCGCCCCTCGAAACGAGCTGCCGGCGCCAGGGTTGGCCAATCTCCGAGCACCCGGCCGCCCCAGGTGTCTCCCCCCAGCACGAGCATGGCCGTGGCTCGGCCATGGTCAGTTCCCCGGCTTCCGTTTTCCGCAATCGTGCGTCCGACCTCGCTCATCGTCAGTACGGTGACATCCGAGAGCCGTTCTCCGAGGTCACGGGCGAAGGCCGCGAGGGTTCGTCCCAAATCGGTGAGCCGAGCGGCCAGTTGGCCTCGCGCAGCCCCCTGGTTGACGTGCGTGTCCCAACCTCCCACGTCCGCAAACGCGATCTCGACTCCGAGATCGGCCTTGATGAGCTGCGCGATCTGCCGCATCGCCGTTCCAAAACGGCTTGCCGGATAGCTAGCCTGGCTCGCCGGGCTATAGCGGCCCCGGTCGATCGTCCGGAGCTGGCGCACGGCTTCGAATCCTTCCCGAGAAGACGTCGCCACGAGACCGGTAGCAGATCCACGATAGAGATCTTCAAAGGCGCTCGAAACACGGTCCCGAGCGCCCGGCGGGCCGTGCAGTCCGAACGTCTGGAGATCGTCGATGGCAAGGGCCGGAGCGGCGTCCCGAAGCACGCGCGGCAGCTAACCGTCCATCGCCACCCCTCGGAATGGTGTGTCGCGATGCTCGGAGGAGTGGATATACCGATTGAGCCAACCATCCTGCGTGGACTTCACGCCGGGGGTGTCGCTTTCCATGTAGTCCTGCGCGTCAAAGTGGCTGCGGGTCGGTTCCGGCGAGCCGACTGCGTGTACGACAGCCAAGGCGCCAGATGCGTACAGGGGGTGAAGCGGTGCCAGGGAGGGATGGAGCCCGAAGTGGCCGTCCAGATCGACGACCCCGTCGCTCCTGCCCGGTGGCTCCAATGCGATTCGCGGCCGCTCGGAGGTATAGAACGGATCGCCATGGGGGACGACCATGCTGAGTCCATCGACGGCGCCCCGTTGGAACACGCACACGAGGGTCTTGCGCCGCCCTTGTCCCGAGCTCCGCTCGGCTGCGTATGCAGCCCGGGTCAGAAAGATCGGATCGATGCCAAAGCTCACCAGTGCAAGCCCGCTCGCCCTGACGAAGAAGCGTCTATCTACGCTTTGTGCGTTCATGATCTGTACTCCTACTGCCGCTGAAATTCGGGACTTCCCAGAGCCAGGCCAAGCGCGACCGCTTGGGACTCCGACGGCCTGGTCACCGTCCCGAGCTGTTCTTTCATGATACGGAGAGTGTTGGCTGTCGCCTTCCCGCCGAGGACCGCCTGATTGACGGTGGCGATGAGTCGGTCGGGGTCCTCTGCGATTGGCGGCCGAGGCTCGCGCCACCTCACGCCGGGCAGGCGGCCAGCGGCCAACGCAACCGCCACATTGAGGCGGTCGAGCACCGCGCCAGCGCTGATCCAGGATTCCTGGGTTTCGGGATAGCCGGTCGGCGGCTGGTGGAGGAAGAGTGGTTGTCCGAGGCGGCCAATCACTTGAGCCAGCCTGAGCGTGGTATCGGGCTCCGCATGTGTCGCCCGCAGCGCGCTCGCGACGAACTCGAGCGGGGTCTTTGTCTTGGAGTCACGATGCTCTGGCGAGTGAAACTCGGGGGCCAGAACGATCGCGCGCACGATCGCGCGGATCTCCCCCCCGCTCCTGCGCCACGCCTCGACCGCCGCATCGATACACCATCGTGGGGCTTGATCGCTCACGAATCGTTGGCAGAGCTTTCCACTCACGTGGCGTAGGGTCGACGGGTGGCCGGCTAGGAACCGTAGGAGTTCGAGGCCCTCGTCCATGCCGCGGCCCGCTGCGAACCGCCGGTCGAGGACGGTCTTCTCGCCACCGTCGTGCGCCCACACGTTGAAAACGAAGTTCGCACCCTGCTGCGGCGGGGACACGCTCCACCCCGTGAGGATTCGCGCGACCTCTACGACGTCCTGCTGACCGTACCCTCCGTCGACGCCGATCGTGTGAAGCTCGAGGAGCTCTCGTGCGTAGTTCTCGTTGAGACCGCGCGGCCGCCGTTCCTCAGCGCGTTGGAGCATCGAGTCGATCCGCGCGCGGGATGGTCCCCGGCCGAAAGGGATTCGCCGCGCGCGCCGGCGTGCCATCACCTGTCGCGCACGGGCGAGCTGGGGCGGCTCGCTTCCGGGTCGGACTGACTCGGCATTGTCGAGATAGACCAGCATGGCCGGGCTGGTTGCCGTCGCGATCAGGAGATCCTCGAACGTCCCGATGGCCCGCGGCCGGACGACCTGCTCGATGTAGGAAGGCGTGAGGAACCGGCCGGCCCCCTTCGCCAAGAAGACGTTGAAGTGGTTCGTCCAGAAGTCCACCATGATCTCATACAGCTGACGCTCGGAGAGAACGGCGCGGACGACCGTCGCCTGCTGTAACTGACCGATAAGCTGGCGCATCCGGCTGTTGGGGGCTCTGCCACGGCGCCGCGCTCCTGGCTCCCCGCTATCCATCGCGCGACCGGAGGGGTGCGAATCTGTCGCGGTGCGCGGGCGCTCCCTCCGCGCCTGGGCCTCCGCGCGAAAGATCAGCGCGAGCTCGCCGCGCGACATCCGCAATACCTCGAAGCGGTCGAGTCGTTCGGCGAGGCCGGGATCCGGCAGGGTCTCCGGCCCGAGTTGCTCTGCGACGAACTGTTCGATCCCCAGGTGGGCGACACGGTCGACGTCACCTGGGCGGGGTCCATAGGTGATCCGACTGAGTACGTGGGCGGCCCGCGCTCGAGTTTCGGAGTCCGCCGTGGCGGTCTGGACGAGACCCTGTGCGGCGGATGCGTGCAAGAACGCTACGCCGGCTAGAAGGAGCACGGTGGCAATGGGTAGCTGACTGGTCGTCTCGACCTTCACGGGGCTGATCCCTCCTTGCTGCGCGATCGCGGTCCGCGAACCGCTCTCAGTCTCAGACGCTCTGGTAACCCCCGTGTTAACTTGCGCGCGTGACGACCCCGTTCATCCCGCATGGCATACCGCGCCGGCCGCGCAGCGCCGCTTCCCCTTCGCCGCCGTCCACCTGGCGCGAGCGGCTGGAAGCGCTCCGGTACATTCTGCCGCTCCTCCGCATGGTCTACGAGACCCACCGGCGATATACAGCGGGAATCGTGGTGCTGCGGGTCCTGCGGAGCTTCGTGCCGCTCGCGGTGTTGTGGGTCGGCAAGCTGATCATCGATGGCGTATTGCTGGCGATGCAGGACGCCGGAGCCGGGCGGCCCGTGGCCTGGGGCGCACTCGCGCTGCTGGTGACGGCCGAGCTGGCGATCGCGGTGACCGGGGAGGGTCTGGCGAGGGCGTCGTCACTACTGGAGAGCCTCCTGGGGGATCTGTTTTCCAACCGGGTGTCGGTGCGGCTCATGAAACACGCCGCCACGCTCGACATGACGCAGTTCGAGAACCCCGACACCTACGATCATCTGGAACGAGCGCGGCGGCAGACCGTTGGGCGAATCGGGCTCCTGGGCGTCGCGCTGACCACGGCGCAGGACGCGATCACGCTCGTAACGTTGGTCGGGGCGCTGACGGTCTACGTACCGTGGCTTATGCTCCTGCTCGCGATCGCCGTGGTGCCCTCGTTCCTCGGAGAAACGCACTTCGCGGCACTGGGTTACTCGTTGCTCTACCAGTGGACGCCGGAGCGGCGGCTGCTCGACTATCTTCGCTGGGTGGGCGCGAGCGACACGACGGTCAAGGAAGTCAAGTTGTTCGGGCTCTCACCGTTTCTGGTGCAACGCTATGATACCCTCGCCGGGGACTTCTACCAGGCCAACAAGAGGCTATCGACGAAACGGGCGGCGGTATCGACGATCCTCGCAGTCGTGGGATCGGTTGGGTATTACGGCGCCTACGGGGTCATCATCTACCTGACGGTGACCGGGTACGAGTCGCCCGCGGGGCTCTTCACGATCGGTGTGCTGACCTTCTTGGCGGGCTCGTTCAGGCAGAGCCGGGACCTCATTCAGCGGATTCTACTGTCGCTGGCACAGATGTACGAACAGAGCCTCTACCTGCGCGACCTGTTTGCATTCTTCGAGCTACGACCCCGCATCGCCTCGAAACCCGAGGCCGTGACGGTGCCCAATCCGCTTCGATCAGGGTTCGCCTTCGAGGACGTGAGCTTTCGGTACCCCGGCTCGAGCGAGTGGGCGGTTCGCAACCTCCAGTTCTCGATTCATCCAAGCGAGTCGATCGCCCTGGTTGGGGAGAACGGGGCGGGTAAGACAACGTTGGTCAAGTTGCTCGCGAGGCTCTATGACCCGGACGAAGGAAGGGTTCTTCTGGAGGGTGTCGACCTCAAGGATTATGACGTCGAAAGCCTGCGAGCGAACATCGGGGTCATTTTTCAAGATTACGTCAAGTATGACCTGATGCTCCGCGAGAACATCGGTGTCGGCCAGGTGGAACGCATCGAAGACCTGGAATCGATTCGGCACGCGGCGGAGCGCGGATTGGCCGATCAGGTGGTCAGGCGGGCCGCCGCAGGCTTCGATCAGCAGTTGGGCCGCCGTTTCGAGGGTGGCATTGAGCTGTCGGGGGGTGAGTGGCAAAAGGTGGCGCTCGCGCGGGCGTACATGCGCGATGCGCAGGTAGTCATCCTGGATGAGCCCACGGCTGCCCTGGATGCTCGGGCGGAATATCAGGTGTTCGCGAGGTTCACCGGGCTGACCCGCGGGCGCGTCGCGGTGATCATCTCGCATCGGTTCTCGACCGTTCGGATGGCGGACCGGATTCTGGTGCTGAAAGCGGGCCAGCTGATCGAGGAGGGTACCCACGACACGCTCGTCCGACACGGCGGGCTGTACGCGGATCTCTTCAACATGCAGGCGGCGGGATATCGTTAGGCAGACACGTCGGAGTCGTCTTGCAGTGGCCGGTCCAAATCACTAACGTCAATAACTGGTTGGAGTTGCGCGGACGAGCGAGGGAATGCGCAGCCCGCGAAATGCGTTAACGTGTTCAGCAGAGGCTCCACATGGATGTCACGCAGACATTTCTCATACTTGCTGCCGGACTGATGGTCGGAGCCTGCGAAAGTGAGCAGGTCGGCTCGCCGCTGTCACCGAACTCGAGCGCATCCCCAGCCGATGCCGAGCTGCAGCTTGCTACGTCGGTGGCTGGCGCTGCTAGCGAGGAGATGCAAGCTCGGGGAGGTCAGCCGAGCGGCCTGGTACGCAGAATGGTCGCGGCGGTTGAGGAACGGGGCGACGACGAGGCCCGCGCACTTTTGGCACGCGCCGCCGAGCTCCGGTCGGCCGCCAGGGAGGAGCAGGATCGCCAGAAGGCGCGGCAGGCGCAGAATCTCGTGCTTCTCGCGGTAGTGAAAACCTTCCCCAACGCCCCGGCGCGGGTCGGCGGCATCGTTGAGTCCACGCTCCGGCGGATTCGCGCGCACGTTGCCGACAGGCGGATCCCCGACCGGATCCGGGAGGTCTTGCGGCGGGTCGTGCGATTCCACAATGCGGCGAACGATGCACTCGCGAAGCTGGATGAAGGGGGGACGGACATCTCTCCCGACCGATTGCGCGTCCGCGCCCTCCGATTCAACCTGCGGGCTGCGATGATTCTCGAGCGTTTCGTCGATCATGTGAAGAAGCAGGACGCCGGCGCCGGCGGAGGCGATCCGGCGCGCCCGACAGCTCGGTAGCACCTCATTGGTCCGGGGCTCGCTCCAGAGCCTCGCGTGACCGGCAACGACGATTCCCCTCCTCCCGCGTCGAGGCCCGTGCCGTTTGACAGGTGAGGCCCCTTTCACCATGTTCCCTCCCCGCCGAATGGGAGGTTTTTTCGTGGCTGCGCATGGAGGTAAAGCGATCCGCAATGTGGCGGTATTGGGCCACGGCGCGTGCGGCAAGACGACCCTCGTCGATGCACTCGCGTTCGTGGCTGGAACGAGCAAGAGACATGGTTCGGTACGAGACGGCACCGCCCTGACTGACTACACCCCCGACGAAATCGAGAAGCAATACTCCATCAATCTTGGGCTTGCCCACGCCGAGTGGGATGACGTGAAGATCAATCTCATCGACACGCCCGGGTACCTCGACTTTGCTGGCGACGCGCTCGCGGGAGTCGCCGCCGCCGACACCGCATTGATCGTCGTCAGCGCGACGGGTGGCGTGGAGGTGGGGACGGAGCAGGTCTGGGACTATGCGTCGCAGGCCGGCCTGCCGAAAGTGTTCTTCGTTTCTCTCATGGACAAGGAGCACGCGGACTTCGCCCGCGTCTTCTCGGACATCAAGGAACACGTGACGTCCAAGGTGCTGCCGATTGAGATACCGATCGGTGAGGGACCGGATTTCCATGGGATCGTTAATCTCTTCTCGCGCAAATGCCACCTCTTCAAATCGGAAACCAAGACTGGTGAATACGAGGAGGCCGATGTGCCTCCTGAGCTCAAGGATCGCTTTGAGCGATATTCCCAAGATCTCATAGAGACCATTGCGACCACGGACGATTCGTTGTTGGAGCGCTATCTGGGTGGGGAGGAGATCCCGGCCGAAGAGGCCATCGCCGCAATGAAGGCGGGTATGGTGCGGGGTGAAGTGTTCCCTCTGTTGTGCGGGTCGGCGGAAAAGACCTATGCGATGCGGGCGCTCCTGTCGAAACTGGTGGAGGTGGCTCCGGGCCCGGCAGACCGCCCGG
This sequence comes from Gemmatimonadales bacterium, assembly GCA_965249575.1. GTDB lineage: Bacteria > Gemmatimonadota > Gemmatimonadetes > Gemmatimonadales > GWC2-71-9. The sequence continues at coordinate 2,175,202 of OZ252244.1, forward strand.
CGCGCGCTGTGAAGACGTGGGGTGACCTCAAGCCTATCGAGCTCCGCGCCGCCGACGAAGCGCCGTTCGTGGCGCAGGTGTTCAAGACGGTTTCAGAGCCGCATGTTGGTGACGTCTCATTCTTCAGAGTGGTGTCTGGATCGGTGAAGAATGGGATGGAAGTGTACAACGCTCCGCGCGAGTCGATGGAGAAGCTGAACCACCTCTCGTTTGCGCAGGGCAAGGAGCGCACCGAAGTCCCGCTGCTGCATGCGGGAGACATCGGCGTTGTCGCCAAGCTCAAGAATACGCATACCAATGACACGTTATCGACCCAGGCCGTTCCCGTGGCCCTTCCCAAGATCCCCTTCCCCGATCCGGTGATTATGATGGCGATCGAGGTGAAGCAGCGGGGAGAAGAGGACAAGCTCTCCACCGGGTTGCAACGGCTGCACGAAGAAGACCCGACGTTTCACCACGAGTTCAACCCGGAGCTGGGACAAACGTTCGTACGCGGGCGGGGCGAGCGGCATCTGGACGTCATCGTGGGACGCCTCGCGAGGAATTTCGGAGTGCATGCCGAGCTCGTCCGGCCGCGGATCGCCTACCGTGAGACCCTCAAGGGCAAGGGCGACGGTCAGGGGAAGCACAAGAAGCAGAGCGGTGGTCGAGGTCAGTTCGGCGATTGCTGGGTACGCATCTCACCCAAGCGTCAGGGTGAGGGATACGAGTTCGACAATAAGATCGTTGGAGGCGCGATTCCGAGTAAGTACGTCTCGGCGGTCGACCGCGGTATCCAGGAGGCGGCCCAGCGGGGAGTCGTGGCGGGTTATCCCGTAGTTGATTTCAAGGTCGAATGCTACGACGGGAGCTATCACGACGTTGACAGCAACGAGATGTCCTTCAAGATGGCCGGCGTTCTCGCGTTTCGGAACGTGGCGCCCAAGTGCCGGCCGATTCTGCTCGAGCCGATCCAAGACGTGGAAGTATGGACACCCGAAGCCAATCTTGGTGAGGTGATGGGAGATCTCTCGTCGCGCCGCGGCCAGATCCTCGGGACCGAGCCGGATGGGCGCCTGACGATGGTCAAGGGCCACGTTCCAGAAGCCGAGATGTACAAGTACGCGACACAGCTACACTCCATCACCCACGGTCACGGTACGTTCCGGGCACAGTTTTCGAGTTACCAGGAGGTGCCGCCTGAGGTGGCGCAGAAGGTCGTGGAGGAGCGGGAGCGGGAGCGGCAGGAAGCGAAATGATAGGCGGGCGTTGGGGGGGGGAACCCCTACGCCCGCTTCTTCCGGGAAGACTTCTTCAGGCCGTTCTTGGTCCTCGGCACATCGAACTGGGGGAGAAACCCGTACTCTGGCTCATGCACGCCGGCTCCAACGAGGGTCTCCTCGCGGGGCTGTTTCCACACGTAGCGCTCGCCCCGGTAATTCCGCATGACGACCTCATCGTCGGTGACCTGCTCCACGTACTCTGGCAGCAACGGGATCTTGCCTCCTCCGCCAGGGGCATCCACCACGAGATGAGGCACGGCCAGACCGCTGGTCCAGCCGCGTAGTCCCCGAACGATCTCGAGAGCGCACTCAATGGTCGTTTTGAAGTGCTCGACCCCCGCTACCTGGTCGCACATGTAGATGTAGTAGGGGCGCACGCGGGCGGCGAGGAGCTTGTTCATCAAGGACTTCATCACCTCGACGTCGTCGTTTACCCCCTTGAGCAGCACTGTCTGGCATCCCAGCGGGACACCGGCATCAGCGAGCATACCGAGCGCCTCGACCGCCTTGGGCGTGAGCTCATCGGGGTGGTTGAAGTGGGTATTGATGAAGAAGGGGTGGTGCCGCTTGAGGATTTCGCATAGCTGCGGCGTGATGCGCTCGGGCAGGTGGCATGGGACTCGGCTGCCGATACGGATGATTTCGATGTGCTTGATTCGCCGCAGTCGGGCAATAATCGCGTCGAGGCGACGGTCGGAGAGGAGCAGTGGGTCTCCGCCGGATAGGATCACGTCCCGGATCTTCCGGTGCTTCTCGAGGTACCGGAATGCGCTCTCGAATTGGGACATCGGGATCTTCTCCGGGTCTCCCACCTTGCGACGCCGGGTGCAGAACCGGCAGTACGAGGCACAAACGGGACTGACGAGGAAGAGGGCGCGGTCCGGGTATCGATGCGTGATGTTGGGGACGGGGCTATCGGCGTCTTCATTAAGGCTGTCAGGCATGCCGTCGATGACATCCAGCTCCTCGAGCTCCGGGACGTACTGACGCCAGATCGGGTCGCCGGGCTCCTTGATCAAATCGACCATCGCCGGAGATATCCGGAACTCGAAGTTGTCCACGGCCTGCTGGAGCCGCTCGAGGTCGGGAAACTGGTCGGGTCCAAATCTCTCGACGAGCTGCTCGAGGGATGCGAGGCTGCGCTCGCGCAGGAGCTTCTGCCATTCAGACATTGGATTGCGTCGCTTTCTCCGAGGATAGGAGGCGCTTGGTATACACGACTAGGTCGTCGTGTGGCGCGTAGAATTCCGCGATGCGTGCCTCAGCGCGATATCCCAGCGCCTCGTAGAACGCGCGGGTCGGTCCATAGTCCTCGCGCGATGAGGTTTCGGCCATTAGGAGCCGTCCCCCCAGTGAAGCGATGTGGTGCTCGCAGGCCTCGATGAGCTGGCGGCCGACCCCGTGTCGCTGCCCCTCAGGGTCGACGGCGATCCAGTAGAGGTCCCACGTATCCTCCGTGCATGGCGTAGTGCCGTAGAAAGCGAAGCCGACGAGGCGTTCGTCGGGATCGAACGCGCCAAGTGGGTGGTAATCGACCCCCGGGCCGGCCACCGCGTCGTCGAAGACCTCGAGCGCGACGGCGGTTTCGTCCGGACGAAAGAGACCGGTCGCCTCCACGATCTCGCGAACTCGTTCCCGGTCGGCCGCGCTTGGGGCCCTCAGCGCAGGGGCTGCCGATGAGACGCTCATGCCGTTGCCAGGTCTCCAGCGATGAAGCCATCCAGAGCGGCGGCGAGCCGTCCGGGGGTCGGATCCCGAGCCGCGTCTCGGAGCGCGCGGTCGACGATGCGGAGCACGAGGTCGCTGTAGGACCAGCCGCGCACCTCCGCCATACGGGACAAGCCTGCGTCGTCCGTGATATCGGGATTGGGGTTGATCTCGATGATCCATGGGTTGCCGGTTTCGTCCACCCGCAGGTCCACCCGGCCATAGCCCCGGCCATCGACTGCTTGCCACGCCGCCTTGGCGATGGCGATCATGCGGTTCGCGAGACGCCGACCGATGCGAGCGGGGCAGACCGGGCGGCTGCCGACATCCTCCGGGGAGCCGGCCTTCCACTTGGCGTTGAACGAGAGGATGTCCCACGCTCCGGGGGGCATTCGACTGAAGTCGATCTCGGACACCGGCAGCGGGTCTAAGCCGACGAACCCCACCGCGAATTCCCGCCCGCGCACGTACTCCTGCACGATCACGGCCCCGAAGCTGTCGCGAAGCTGACCGATCCGGCGCTCGAGTGCCCGTCGCGTAGTGACGACTGCCTGCTGGTCGATGCCGACGCTGGCGTCTTCAGCTGCGGGCTTCACGATCGCTGGAAAAGGGAAGTCGCGGGCGACCCGGCTGCTGGCGGGCACTACCCATTTGGGAACCGGGAGTCCAGCCGCTTCCAGGACCGCGTTGACGACAGTTTTGTTGTGGCAGATGGTGATGGTCCAGGCGCGGCAGCCGGTGTACGGAACGCCCGTCAGCTCGACGGCGGCCGTGACCATGTCTTCGTACTGGCTGACGCCGTTGATCCCTTCGCACAGGTTGAACACGAGATCGGTGCGCCGCACGCGGGGCAGCCAGCGGAGATCATGCCGCACGGGGATGCGAGTGACGCCATGTCCCGCGGTGGAGAGGATCTTGGCGATGCGATTCACCGGCTGCATGACGGAATGAACGTCCTCGTCACTCCAGCCGTCGGCGCAACCATCGTAGAGGATGCCGACTCTCAGGAGTCCACCTCGGCAAGGGTGAGCTGCGGCAGCTCCCGCCCGGCGATCCGGCTCCAGGCGGTCCGCACGACCGATTGGATCAACTCGTCATACGACATCCCGACGGCTGCGGCGGCCCGAGGGAAGCAGCTGTTATCCGCGGGATTCGGGATGATGCCCGGAAGCGGGTTCACCTCCACCACGTTCGGAGTTCGGCCCGCGTCGAGACGAAGATCGATTCGCGCCCAGTCGCGGCAGGCGAGCGCCCGGAAGGCGGCGAGGCCGGTCGCTTCGAGCCGCTGAGCGAGTCCCTGGGGAACAGCGGCTGGACACTCCAGGACTTCGAGCGCGGCGTCAGGGGTGTCCCACACCCACTTTGCCTCGTAGCCCATGATGGGAAGCGGCTGTCCCGGCAGCTCGTCGAACCGGTATCGAATCAATGGGAAGCACCGCGCCTCCGGGCCGTTGCCGAGAATCGCAACGGTGAACTCTTCGCCCGGAAGGTAGCTCTCGGCGAGGACTGGCTGACGATACCGGTGGAGCATTGCGAGCGCCCGACGCTCGGCGACCTTGGGTGACGTGGCGAAGCTGTCCTCATTCACGCCCTTCGACGATCCCTCCCACACCGGCTTCAAGAATACGGGATAGAGCGATGGTGACCGGAGGAGTGGTAGATCGGCCTCGGATTCCACCAGGACGAACGGTGCCGTGGGGATCTTGCGGTGCGCCAGCAGCTCCTTCGTTCTCGCCTTGTGCAGCGCGATGCCAAGCGTCACGGGATCGCTACCCGTGTAGGGCACACCGAGGAACTCCGCGATCGCCGGGACCTGCGCCTCGCGACTGGCTCCGGTCAGTCCCTCGGCCATGTTGAAGAGGAGATCGACGCCCGCGCCCGCCAGGCGGGAAGGGAAGTCACCAACCGCTTCGAGCAGCACGACGTCACCGAAGGGGCCGAGTGCTTCCGCCACCGCGGCGATGGTTTCGGGCTCGTCCCACTCCACGTACACATCGGGTGTCGCGGCATCGTCGGGGTGGGCAAGCGCGCCGTCACTCTTCGATGTGACGACGTCTGGTCGTTGGTTGTAGGCGAGCCCGAGGCGCAATCGCACTCCAATTGGAGGCTTTATTGCGCAACACGATAAAAAATGCCGTTTAGATATGCAATACTCTTTGTCGGATTTCTTTCGCGCGTAGAAACGGGATGCGGCAGAGGAAAGGCCGCGCCGGACCGCTGAACGGCCGCCAAACCGTCAATTCACACCTTGTGGTATGCGACGCGGGCAGCTTCTCGACCGTCTTCGGCCTCGTAGACAGTGAAATCCGAGAAGAGAAGGGGAGCTTCCGTTTGGAGCGTGCGGAGGCACGCGACCGCCATTCGCCGAATCTCGAGCTCGGCCGCTTCGGAGGTGCGGAGTTCCAGCATCGTCCGCCACGCTCGCGTATTGCCCGATGTCACGATCTTCGTCTCGGTGGCATTCGGCAACACGCTGCGCGCGGCTTCACGCGCCACCTTCCGGCGGTGCATCTTGCTCGTTATCGACTCGAATTTCGTCATGAGGGCCGTCACGGCGGCCACGTAGGCTCGCTGAGCCTCGGATACCTGGTCGAGCCACTCCGCCTCGAGCCGCACGTCGCCGAGAATCGCGGGTGGCACCACAAAGGCCGCCTGCGATTCGTCTACGTACCGCTGCGACAGCTGCGAGTACCCAAACCCGGCACGATGCCGTACCAATTCGTGAGTGCAGGAGCGGGAGATGCCCTCGATGAGCAAAACGTAGACCGAGTGCTCGAGCACCGACCCGTGGCCCTGTTTCTTGATGTTCTCGAGGTATGTGGTAGTCGAACGGCTTGCCGGGTTGTGCTGGCTCATGTAGCAGAGCCGGCCGGCAAACTCGGCCAACCGCTCGCCATCGGTGGATTCGCCGATCCATTCGACCGGCAGGTGGGCGGGCTCCACGAACTGCGGCTTCGCGATGAGCGTGACGGTCGGAGCTCGGATGATTTCCATTGGACCCATGCGTGGCGGGCATTGCCCTCGTTAGTGTGACGAGACCGACCGAGACGCTAGGTTCGTCTTTCGCACTCCCCAACCCCCGGAACGCTCCAGCTCGGCCAGCTGCTCCGCGATCTCATTCGGGATGCGCTCGGCGCCCGGTCCGACCTTCAGTGATCGGATGGCCGACGTGTCCGCTTCCGGCACGATGACTCCTGGATTCATCACGCCATGAGGATCAAACGCGTGTTTCACCTGCCCAAAGAGGTCGACCAGTTCAGTCCCATAGAGCCGGTCGAGAATCGCGGCCCGAAGGCGCCCGTCGCCGTGCTCACCGCTCGGCGTTCCGCCAAGGTCGACTACCAGGTCCGTGACCTCCCGCAAAAGGGTGGTGAGGCGCTCCTCGAGCTGTCCGAGTGATGGATCGACCAGAGCGTTAATGTGGAGGTGGCCGTCGCCGGCGTGCCCAAACGCGACGATATCGATTCCCAAATGGCCGGCGATTCGCCGAGTGCCTCGAAGGTACTGGTCCAAATGCGAAACGGGAACGCAGCCGTCCTCGACGATTTGGAGCGAGCGCCGCTTGGGACCGAGCTTGGCGAGAGCGGGACTCGCGGAATGACGAACCGCCCACAGACGCTCCCGGGCCGCCTCGTCCAAGGCTGTTTCGACGCTTCGGGCACAATCTGCCCCGATGCGCTCCGCCTGCCGGGCTGTTGCCCGAGCGTCTCCATTCGATTCGCGCTCGAATTCCACGAGCAGCACGCACTCGGCTCCCACGAATCGGTTGCCCACGTCGGCCGCCGCGAAACGCAGGAGCGTCCGGTCGAGGAGTTCGACCGCCGACGGATCGAGTGCCAGCAGGCGCTCGACGACCTCACCCAGCCGATCGAGATCGTCGAGCACGAGCAACAGCGCCGACGTGGCTCCCGGCCGCTCTTGGAGCTCCAACTCGACCTGAGTGATGATGCCGAGGGTTCCCTCGGAGCCGATGACGAGGTCCACGGGGTCGCTCGTATGCAGGAATTGCTCAAGCGCGTAACCCGACGTGTTTTTCGTCGTGCGGGGAAACCGCTCCTCGATCGCCGGGGCATTCCTGAGAATCGCCGGCCTGACGTCCCGATCGAATCGAGCCAGTGCTCTGAGCGGAGCGGGCGAAGCCACCTCGCCGGTTCCTCGTCGGATCCAGCCGAGCTCACCATCGCTGGTGGCCAGCTCGACGCCGCGCACCCAGCGACGCATACTCCCGTAGCGCACGCTCCGTGAGCCGGCGGCGTCCGTCGCCGTCATGCCACCGACGGTACAGAACGCCCCGCTCGAGGGGTTGGGGGGTAGCCGGCACCCCTCGCGGGCCGCAGCACGGTCCAGGTCGGCCCATGTGACGGCGGCCCCAGCGCAACAAACCCGACTACCCTTGTCGATGGAGGGACCAGACTCGAAGCCGCGGAGGTCGACGATGATGCCGCGACCGACGTTGCCGCCTGGGATGCCGCTTCCAGCGCCGCGCGGGACCAGCGGCGTTCGCGCCTCTACGGCGTGTTCAATCAAGCGAACGAGGTCTTCGGGGCCGGCCGGGATGGCCACGGCCGCGGGCACGATCCGGTAGGGACCGGCTCCTTCGCTGTAGGCGCTCCTGATCGCGAAATCGGTGAGGTACCTTCCGCCGAACCCGGGTGGCAACGAAGCTGGCTCCCTCATGACGCGCGGAAATCTAGCTGGGGACTGGCGAGTCCGTGCATAGCGGGCACCGATCGAGTGGCTTGGCTACCCTTCCAGATACTTGAAATAAGCTCTCACCAGCGTATTGCTCGGAGCAACAAGCCGGGTCATACCGATCGTACGGTAGACCTCGCGCCGGGTGATCTTCACCTTGTGCCCCGGAGTCAGGAGGTTCGCATCTCCGGCTGCCAGCCGGAGGGTTCGGACGGCGAAGTACAAAGAAGTGAGGCAGAAAAGGCGGACGCCGTACCCGAGGCGGGGAAGACCAGTACAGTACTCCAGCGCGTCCGCGAGGTGGTGGCGAGCCTTGGTGATGAGAATGTCCATTGCCTGCCGCGACTCCCGGTCCCGAGGGCCGTCAGCGAGCTGCTCAGGCTGAATCCCGGCGATCACACAGAGCTGTCGTGGGACGAACACCCACCCCCTCTTTCGGTCCTCGGAAACGTCTTTGATGATGTTGGTGAGCTGCAACCCCAGCCCAAAACTGGTGGCCAGGCTGTCCAGCCGCGCATAGCGGTCGTCCAGCGCCCGCCGATCGTGTATTCGGAACAACGCCGTGAGCAAGTGGCCGACCGTTCCGGCCACGTAGTAGCAGTAGCGGTCCAAGTCGGCCAAGCTGGCGAGCGCCGTGAGGTGCCCGGAATCCCCTTCGCCCCGTCGAACGGCGAACTCGGCCATGCCCTGGCACATCTCCCGGACCCATGGTCTGATGGCGTCCTGATCCCGGGTCTCGAGTCTACGATACTCTCGCAGAACGCCATCAGCCCTGGCGACGAGGTGCTCCTCATCGCTTCGAGGTTCGGCAAATGCGGAGCGGAGCGGCGCAACCGACGCGTCGGCCTCGTTCAGGCAGCGGGCAAAGTGGTCAAGCAGGTGCTGCTTGTCGCGGCCCGACAGGTCAGGCCGGTCCTCGATGGTGTCGGCAATCCGGCAGAGGAGGTATGCGACGCGGACGCTATGATCGAGCGGGGCCGGGAGCAGGCGGATGCAGACCGCGAAGGTCCGGGAGACCCTGGGGAGCGTTTGGTGGCAATACGCCCGGTCGGATTGCGGGTTGGGGTCCGTCGTCCCGATCGATGACCGCGGGGAGTGGGCCACTCGATCCGACCCCACGGTGCTCATGGCTGCGGCTCGCCGAGGTCGTCGAGAATGGAGCGCGCCAGAAGGTCTCCGGGACTTCCACTCGGCACGATCGTCTCCATCTGTCGTTCCGGGAGGGAGGGATCGAGAGTCCAGCGGTAAACGGCCTCGATCACTACCTGCGTCTGCTGGTCCGATACTGGATCCGTGAACACTCGCATTCTGATCGTTCGATCGTCCTGGACGTCGGTGGCGGGTGCCAGGTCCGCGGCATCGAACCACCGTGTTTCGAGGTATCCCTCCTGAGCATTCATGCGGCTGATCACGATCCCCCGATCGATCATGGCTTGCCGAGCCGCCAAGACCAGCTCCGCGGCGTCGACTCGAAACGTATCCGCTGGGGCGGCGGTACCTGGCCCGAACGAGGGACGGACGGTAGCGGCGGTGCATCCCGCCACGACGCCGAGCCCGGCGATGACTCCAAGACGCGCCGGAGCTGGCGTTACGACGCACTCCCTGCGATCACAGCCCCAGGTCGCTGATCGTCGGTGGCTTGGTCGAGTAGTCATAGAACCCCTTACCCGACTTTCTGCCGTACATCCCCGCTAGGACCATTCGTTTCAAGAGTGGCGGGGGCGCGTATTTCGCGTCGCGGTACTCGTCGAACATGATTTCGGCGATCTTGTAGGTGGTGTCCAGACCGACGAAGTCGAGCAGGGTAAATGGTCCCATTGGGTGGCCCGTGCCGAGCACCATTCCCTTGTCGATATCGGGAACGGATCCAACTCCGTGCTCGAGTGCTCGGATTGCATCGAGAATGTAAGGAACGAGGAGTAGGTTCACGATGAACCCGGACGAATCACGAGCCGCGATCGGCTCCTTCCCCAGCGACTGGGCAAAGGCCATCGTTCGCTCAAAGCTCGCCTGGCTGGTTGTCACGGTTCGAACGACCTCAACCAGCTTCATGATGGGAACGGGGTTGAAGAAGTGAAGACCCACGAAACGATCCCCGCGGGTGGTAGCGGCAGCCATCGCGGCGATCGTGAGGCTGGACGTGTTCGAGGCGAAGATTGTCTGGTCACCACAAAGGCCATCGAGCTCCTTGAAGAGCGCGTTCTTGACGTCCAGATCCTCGGTCACTGCTTCGACAATGATGTCGCAGGCTTTCAGGTCCGCCACGTCGGTCGTAAACGATAGGTTGCCCAAGGTCGCATCCCGCTGCTCTGCTGACAGCTTCCCCTTCTCGACCGCCTTTCCCAGCGCTCCGGAGACGCCGTTCTTTCCGCGCTCGTTGAGGGCGTCCGAGACCTCGCGGACGATGGTTGGGTGCCCGCTCCGCGCTGAGACTTGGGCGATCCCGCTTCCCATGAGTCCGCACCCGAGCACGCCGACGGTTTTGATTTCGGTCATGGTGATGTTTGTTGAGGGTGGTGTTTAGAACGCCGTGCCTACGGCTCGATTGCCCTTCTCACCTCATCGGCGATGCGAGTGAATGGGCCGTTGCCGGATTCCGCGGCCCGGCGCGGCAGGGCGATGTCCCCGCGCTCCAGTCGATCGAGTATATGCTCCAACGCTACCTGGACTCTCTCGAGCTCCCGACGCCGTCCGCGGGCTAAACTGAATGCGAGGCCGGCGGCGATCGGTACCGGTATGACCGCCACGGGAATAGCGACGCCCAGTGTCAGCGCGATCACGGTGCTGAGCGACCCTAGGCCGAGCACGCCGCCCGCTGTTCCCAGTCGATCCGTTAACGTGTTACCAAGGTCCGCGAGGAGCCGAACGTGGCTCCAGCCGGATTCGAGGGGGACGACCTTTCCCACGACCTCGCGGGCGCGCGCCAGAATGTACGCTCTCCCACCGAAATTGAGACTCCGGCGGAGCGAGGCGAACGCGCCCTGCCGCGCTTCCCACGAAGTCTGCTGGGGATATCGCCGCTTGACGGCCAATAGCTCCCCCTCGCTCATCCAGTGTCCCAGTCGCTGCTCTACTTCGTGGGGATCGCCCGCGATTGTCCTTGCTGCGTACACGTGTCGGGCTCCGGCGAGCCGGACCATCAACCCCCGGGATTCTTCGATCGGGGGGCGCGTGAGTTCTTCGAGCAATGCACGTTTGAGGTATCCCTCTGGAATACCCACTTCCTGCCCGAGCCCGATGATCTCGCTTTCCGTCAAGCCTTCGCCGATTTCCCGCTCGCCTGCCTGCAGCTCGGCTGCCCGTTTGACGATTCTCTCTAGCGCAGCCCGATCGAATCGCTGACCGGCCGGCACCAAGTCGCCCATGCGGAGTCAGGATTTCTGCGGCAGGCGGTCAGCCGCCTGTGTCGGGACCGGAGTGCCGGTAGAACTTGGCAGTTGCTTTTCGGATTCGGGCTTGGTTCGTCCGGCGTCGAGGAACGGCTTCAGGAGATCGATGGGTACGGGCAGTACCAGCGTCGACTTGTTCTCAGCTGCGACCTCGACGACCGTCTGAAGATACCGGAGCTGTATCGCGGTGGGTTCGCGCGACATGATATTGGCGGCCTCCGTCAGGCGACCGGCCGCCTGGAACTCGCCCTCCGCCGCGATGATCTTGGCCCGCCGCTCGCGCTCAGCCTCGGCCTGCCGGGCCATCGCCCGCTTCATTTCGGGCGGCAGGTCGACGTCTTTGACTTCGACGGCGGAGACTTCGATTCCCCACGCCTCGGTCCGCTCATCCACGATGCGCTTCAAAATCCCATTGATCTTCTCACGGTCGGCCAGCAGCTCGTCGAGCTGAACCTCGCCGAGGACGCTGCGCAACGTCGTCTGCGCCAGCTGGCTCGTCGCGAACACGTAGTTCTCGATCTTGATGATTGCGAGGTCGGGTTCCTTCACACGCATGTAGAGGACGGCGTTCACCTTGATCGAAACGTTGTCCCGCGTGATGACGTCCTGCGGTGGGATGTCCATCGCAATGGTGCGTAGGGAAACGCGGTCCATCTTGGCGACGATCAGCGGAACGAAAACGAGCCCGGGACCCTTGGTTCCCCAGTACTTACCGAGTAGAAAGGCGGCGCCACGCTCGTATTGCTTGAGGACTCGGAGGCTTCCGAAGGCGTAAGCCACGGCCCCGATCACCGTCCCGAGAAGGATTTCCATGCGACGATCTAGAAGGCTTCCACGATTACGGCAGCTCCCTGGCCGCCACCGATGCACGCCGATCCGAGTCCGAAGCGCTTCTTCTGCTGTCGAAGAGCATGTAGCAAGTGCACCGTGATGCGAGTGCCACTGGCCGCGAGCGGGTGCCCGATTGCGATGGCGCCGCCGTGTAAGTTGGTGCGGTCTCGGTCGAGTCCCAACTCCTTCTCGACGGCCAGGTACTGGGGCGCAAAGGCTTCGTTCACCTCCACGAGGTCCATTTGGTCGAGATTCAGCCCCGCCTTCGTGAGAGCCTTCCGCGCCGCCGGCGCGGGTCCGATGCCCATGTACTTCGGCTCGACTCCGACCACCGCCCAGGCGACCAGCCGGCCCAACGGCGTGACTCCAGCCGCTTTCGCGACGTCATCCGTGGCCAGTACAGTCGCGGCACCCCCGTCGCAGATGCCGGATGCGTTTCCCGCTGTTACGAGGCCGTCCTTCTTGAAATAGGGTTTGAGTGACATGAGCGCTTCCAGCGTGGTGTCGGGACGAATGTGCTCGTCCTCCCTCCAGTCCGCGATCTCTTTGGACTTCCGATGCTTGACGGGCACCGGCACGACCTCGTCTTGAAACACACAATCCTTCCAAGCCTTTGCTGCGAGCTGCTGACTGCGCAGGGCAACGGCATCGACGTCCTCGCGCTTCAGCGCATACTTGTCGGCGAGATTCTCCGCGGTTTCAGCCATCGAAAATCCGCACTGAGGATCGGTGAGGGCTTCCCACAGCAAGTCCTCCAAAGGCTGCGTTGGCCCGAGTCGCAGTCCCCACCTTACGCCTCGAACGACGTGCGGCGCTTGGCTCATCGATTCGGCTCCGCCCGCCAACACCACATCGGATTCGCCGAGCAGGATCTGCTGGGCGCCCTGAATGATCGATTCGAATCCCGAGCCGCACAGCCGGTTCACGGTTACGGCCGGCGTTTCGATCGGGAGTCCTGCGCGAAGCGCCACGTGCCGCGCGAGGTATATGGCATCGGCAGAGGTTTGGAGGGCGTTTCCGAAAACGACGTGATCGACTTTGTTCTCGGAGATCCCGGAGCGCTCGAGTGCATGCTGGGCGGCAATCGTGCCGAGGTCCGTCGCGGAAAAAGCCTTCAGCGACCCGCCAAACGCCCCGAATCCCGTACGAACGCCGGACAGGAATACGACGCTGGGTCGCGTGTCTCTCGTCTTCATGGAATGACGCCCCCGCACAGATCAAGACGCTACGGCCACCGGAAGCTCAATATAGAGTGAAGACCCATCAGATGGGGAGCGGCATCCCCTGCTGACGACAGGGGCGCCAAGTGATCAGGCTCCTGCGCCGTCCGCGTCCCAGCCGACCACCCGGTGCCCACAACTGGCGCAGAAGACCCAAACCGTTTCCAGTCCGGCACCGCACTTCGCGCACTCCTCCATGCTCGCTTGGCCGCCGCAGAATGGGCAGTAAAGCGCGCGCCGCCCGGGGAGACCGGCTCCGCAGTGTGGGCAGGTTCCCAGGCGCTCGTCGGATGGTGCGGGAAAGCTGCGTTCCGGAGCGGCGGCGACGGGTTCCGTGGTGGTCTGGACCGGGGGTGCCTGCTCCTCCGGTTCGGGCACCGCAGGCGGCGCAAACTCGGTGCCGGGAGGGGCGTATGCACCGTGCGGGTTCAGAACGGCTCGCACGGCCTCCACGTTCAACGTCACCTTGCTAGCCGCGTAGTCGCGCAAGACCCCAGGGTTGGGGTCGACCTCCCGGATCTCTTCGATGAGGGCGTCCCGCACCTCGGCTGGGGACACGACGGCGTAGCCCCGCTCCCCAGACAGGAACCGGAGGACCGCCATTTCGTAGTCCTGGTGGCTGTCGAGTCCAAGGGCCCGGCGGTGGACCTTATAAGGAAGGATTTTCTGATACAGCTCAGAGGCCTCGAACGGCGAGCTCAGCTTCTTCGGGTTTTGTTCGGCTAGGACGTTGACCAGGAGCTCGAACAAGCGCCCGACGTCCTCTCCCGGTCGGCTCACCGCCACTCTCCCTCCCATCGCTCGTATGCTACCGGAACGACGCCGGCCGTCTCGAGTAACTCGAGTCCGCTCGGATCTCGGTAGGCTCGGCGGTAGAACACATGGCTGACGTCGGAGTTGATCATCAGCTTGGCGCACATGATGCACGGGCTGGTGGTCACGAAGACCACCTTGTCACCCATGCTCCCAGGCGCCTTTACCAGGGCGTTCACCTCCGAGTGAATGCACCCGCAGCTTCCCGGCACCGCGGAATCGCACTTGTTCGGTAACCCTTTTGCGTTCCCGTTGTAACCGATTGCCACCACGTTCTGGAGTCGCGCGTCGGTTACTACGGTCCCGACCTGCAGTCGCGCGCACGTTGAACGCTTCGCCAGCTCCTCCGCCATCCGCATGTAGACCTCGTATAGGGGAATGCGGCTGAGGTCCGGCTCGGCGTCTGGCTCGATGAGGTTGAGGGGGTGTGTATTCGCGCTCACGCCGTCCTTGAATCCGGTCATGGGGGCCCGTTCAGTTGGTTTACGAGTCTCGAGAACTCGGCGTCCGGGTCGAAGTCGACGAATTGCTTCCGAGCACGGCGCTCCCCGAGCCATGCGTCGAATCCCGACAGCACTGCGCCCCGCGATGTTTCCTGCTCCGTGGCAGCTCTGATCGCGAGGTCGTTCGCGTATTCGTTCTTGGGATTCCCAGCGTGGCCGCGAACCCAGATGAACGTCGGCTGGTGATCTCCGGCCACGCGGACAAGTGTCTTCCACAACTCCAAGTTCTCGACCTTACCTCCCCTACGCTTCCAGCCCCGGGCCCGCCAGGCAGCCACCCACTCGTTCATGCCGTGTACCAGATACTGCGAGTCCGAGACATACGCTACCCTGAATCGATCGCTCCCGTCTCCCTTCAGCAGTGCCAGGGCGGCGATCGCCCCGTTGAGTGCCATCCGGTTGTTCGTGGTGCCTCGAGCGGCGAGGTACAAATCCCGTCGCAGGATACGCTCATCCGCCTGCGTCTCGATGAGTGCGGCCGCGCCCCCAGGGCTTTCGCGGCTCCGATCGTTACCGAGGCAGCTTTCGTCCGCGTGAATGACTGCCACGGTGAGTTGCTCAGCCATCTTCGAGCGCGTCGATCTCCGCCAGAGGGCCGTCGACGATTTCACCCACCACCGCGCCGCCGTAGGGGGCGTTCTCCCGATCCAGCAGCTCGATCAGCGCGTCGGCCCGACCGGCTTCCACCGCAATCAAGAGTCCCCCGGAGGTTTGCGCGTCGGTCATGAGAATCCGTTGGAGCGGGTCCACCGCAGATCCCCAGCGGGTGTACTCGTCCGAGGCTTCGCGGTTGCGGTCCGAGCCGCCAGGAACGGCTCCCCGCTCGGCGAGCTCGAGCGCCCGGTCGAGCAGGGGGACCCGCCGCACCCATACCCGGGCGCTCCGCTGACTGGCGGCCAACATGTTCCGGAGGTGGCCCATCACACCGAATCCCGTGACGTCGGTCGCCGCATGTACCGCGGATCCCAACGACCGCATGGCGCGCATGGCGCCGTCGTTCAATCGCATCATCGACTGGACGGCCGGCTCGATTCCAGACTCGGCAAGCAAGTCGCGTTTCAGAGCCGTGGTGAGCACTCCCGTTCCGATCGGTTTGGTGAGGACGAGCAGGTCGCCGGGGCGAGCCGTCGCATTGGTGATTAGCTTGTTCGGATGTACCTCTCCGATCGCGACCATGCCGAATTTCGGTTCCGGATCGTCAACAGAATGGCCACCCAAAACGAACGCACCAGCGCGGTTAGCCACATCCGAGCCCCCACGAAGGGTCTCGCCTAGTAAATCGAGCAGGGCGGGGTCCCGCGGCCAAGCCAGGATGTTTAGGCCAAAGAGCGGCGCGGCTCCCATGGCGTAGAGGTCGCTCAGCGCGTTCGCCGCGGCGATCGCGCCGAACGCGTAAGGATCGTCGACCACAGGCGCGAAGAAGTCCACCGTTGCGACCAGGGCGCGGTCCGGAGAGATCTGAAAGACCGCGGCATCGTCGCGTGTCGATTGCGCGACCAAAACGCGTGGGTCACTCACAACGGGAACGTGGCGCAGGACCTGCGCCAGCTCGTCCAGGCCGAGCTTAGAGGCTCAGCCGGCCCCGTGGGAAAGCGACGTCAGCCGGATGCGCGGACGCTGGTCCCGGGGTGCGTCGTTCATCGTCCTCCAGGGGATAGTGTGGATCATAGTTGGGCCGCTTACGCGGCCGCTGTTGCTCTGGGCGCGGCGCACGCGCTTGAGGTCGATCACATGGTTGCCGTGACGGCGTTCGTCGGTGGTCACCCAAGGTCTGCGCTCGCGTTCGGCACGGGCGTTCGATGGGGTGTGGGGCACGCCGTCGCTCTCATGGCGGCGGGGGGGCTGCTTGCCTGGACCGGACTCACCCTTCCCGAGGCCGCGGGATTGTGGATGGAGATGGGGGTTGGCGTCTTGCTCATTAGTGTCGGGATCTGGGTTGTCAGAACGGCGTCACGGCTCCACGTGCACGGCCCGCCGAAGCACGATGGTCACGCGCACCTGCATGCACACGAGGGGAGCGACCACTCTCATTCACACGTCCACTCCTCCAACTCGCATTTCCGTCACCGCCATCTCACGACACTTGTCGGCGCGTTCCACGGCCTCGCAGGCACCGCCCCCCTTGTGGCGCTCCTTCCGGTCACGATGATCTCCGACATTTGGGCGGCGTTCGGTTACCTCGCGGCGTTTGGTCTCGGCACCACGGTGTCCATGGGCGTTTACGGAGCGATCGCCGCCGCCACGGCCCAACGGGCGGCCGTATCCTCTGCCTCTGCACACAGACTGGCTGTGGCAACGGCCGTCGCCAGTATAGGCGTGGGTGTTTGGTGGATCGTTCGGTCCATTCCAGCCCTATCCGGTTAGGCTAGCGGCCGGCCGTTCTCAGTGCTCTGAGAACAATAAGGGCGCGTTCCTCATTGGCCGGTTCGGCGAACACGTCGACGTCCACACCGGAACTATACAATGCTGGGATGGCATGTCGCACCGCTTCCCGCGCGTCAGCAGTTGGAATCTGGGTCAGTGCGTCGAGGGCGTGAAGAAGATGCGCTCCCGCCCATGTGCCGTCGTCTCGCTGATGGCGTACCACGTGTGCCGTGATTTCTCCCAGTCGGTCCCGGTATTCGAGAGGAGCGTGTGCCAGCGCCCCGAGGGCGCAGAATACGAGCTCGGGGGTCCAGTCCTGCTCCCAGTTCTCCCACATGTCCCGAATGGCAAAGAGTGACTCCACGTGCCGGCGCACGGGTGCCCGCCGGTCCTCCCGAGCCCGGAGCACGGTTCGGAGCGCGAAGCAGCTCGCGGCGAAGCGAGCATCCAGCTCCGACTGGCCCACTACGCCCGACGGGAAGGCAAGGGGGGCGATCGGTTCCTCAGCCGTCCCCGGAGAAAAAAACCCACCCTGGAACGCAGTACCGAGCCGGAGGTCCGATCCCAGACCGACGCCGGTTTCACCAAACCGTCCAGGCTGGTCCGCGCGGGTCAGGATAAACCCCACCATTCGGACCACGCCCGCATTGTCCGACGGACAATCGAGCTGGAGCAGCTCCCACGCTGTCCACGCAGTCCGCACCAACGAATGGTCCACGCTCCCGTCCGGTCGCGTACAGCGTCGCCGCTCGCGAATGAGGTGCTCCACTAATTGCGGGTCGTCGCTCTTGGGGCGGCCGAGCAGCCGGCGACCGAGCACTCCCGGCCGCGTTTGGCGTGCCCGGAAGAACTCCGCGGCGCGACCCAGTGCGTGGGCGTGTTCCGTAGGAGACTCGGCCGTCATGATAAGTAAAGATGAGGTGTGGGTCGCGGTGCCGGCCAGTCCGGCGGACGAGACGCCGCTACGAGCCGACTACCATAGTTCCCGCAGCTCGCGTGGAAGAAGGGTCGCTCCCTCGAGCACGACCATCTCGATGCTGCGGGTGTTCGAGATGTCATCGATGGGGCTGCCGGTGAGTACAAGAAAATCCGCGAGGCCCCCCACCTGGAGAACACCGATCGAATCGGCTCGGAGGAGCTGGGCACCTCCTCTTGTCGCGGCCATTAGTGCTTCGGTGGGCGTCAGGCCGGCTGCGACGAGGAGCTGTAGCTCGTCGTGGAGGCTCGCTCCCGGCGCGAGAAGCGGATTGGGCGAGTCCGTTCCCGCTGCCAGGAGGCCTCCCGCTTCCTGGAAGATCCGAACGAACTGATCTTGTTTTGGCCGAGACCGGCGGAAGGCTGCAAAGTCCCGGCTCCCGATGCCCGCCCTGCGAATGAGGGCGGACACGTTCCATTCTGACCGTGTCTCCTCGGGGACTCCTGACAGGTCGAGCTGGTCGGCGTACGCTCGATCGTTGAGGTGGGCGTAGGTTTCGTGGGCGGTGAGTGTTGGGACGACTCCCAGTCGAGCCTGAGCCAGTCGGCGGGCTGTTCGCGCCAGGCTCTCTGTGTCGAGCCCCGCCCAGCCCCGCTCGAACATGTTCCAGCCTCTGTAGAAGTTGTTGTGAGCCTCGAAGTAAGGGCTCGGGTCCGAAACGGTGGCCTCGACGACGCCGGTCATGTGCTCTATTGCATTTACCCCCAACCGGGAAGCGGTGAGAGCGTCCACCCTCCCCAAATGAGCCGCCACAGGCAGCTCCAGCGCAGCCGCCTCGTCAGTGATGGCCCGCAACAGCGATCTCGTGATTCGGGGTGAGACCTTGGCGAGCGCGGCGTCGGCGAGCGCCAATTGGTCGATCGCCCGCCGGCCCTGCTCCGGGGTACGTACTCCTTCGGCACCGGGCCACTGGACTGGCGCCCGGTCGATCACAGCACCGGCGACATACATACGCGGCCCGTCGATGACCCGGCCGACGACGTCGTCGCGCAACGCGAGGACGCTGTCTCCAATCCCCCCAGCGTCGCGGATGGAGGTGACTTCGTAGGCAAGGAAACGCGCGAGCGTCCAGCGCTCTGCGTGGGTATGCGCGTCAACGAGCCCGGGAATGACCCACCGGCCGTCGAGCTGGACGACGGCGGCCCCTCGTGGAACCTCCAGAGCGTCGGCGGAGGCGATGGCCTCGATCCGGCCCTCGGCCACCAAGATGACGGCGTTCGCGATCACCGGACCCCCGGTTCCGTCAAACACCTGGGCCCCGACGTACGCGGTCTTCCCGGCCCCCGGACCGGCGCAGCCCGCAATCAGGGCGATACCGATTGGCGCCACCGTTGCGAGGAGTTGTCTCCTTCTTGCCACGGTGCCTCCACCGCCTGGTGGTTGAGGGATCGCGAGAGTCATCGGCCCGGGCGCGTGCCCGGGGGTTGGGTGAGGCCGCACGGTTGCGGAAGCGCGCGAAGGCCGGCGCACCGGGGAGCACCCCGGTCTTGCCGGCCGCGCGATCTTGACTCCCAAAAACCCGCCCGGTGCCGCGACAAAGGGGCCAGGATGCCGATTAACGCCTTTGGGAACGAGCTTTCTTCTTCGCGGCTTTTCGCCCTGGCGCCTTGCGAGCCACCTTCTTCGTCCCGCGCTTTGCGGTCTTTCGGGCCGGTTTCCGCTTTGCTGGTTTCTTTCGAGACTTGCCGGTCCCTCTCGCTGCCTTCTTCCGTGCGGGTTTTCTCTTCGCCGCCTTCTTTCCCGTCGTTCGCTTCTTCGCGACCTTCTTCTTGCCCGCGGCTTTCTTTCTGGCGGATTTCCGCGGGGACTTCTTCTTCGCAGCCCGTTTCTTGACGGCTCGCTTCTTGGCTTTCGCCTTCTTCTTAGGCTTCGCTTTCTTGGCCTTTTTGGGTTTGGCCTTGGCCTTGGCCTTTCTCGGGGTGGCCGCCGGCGTCGGCGCCGCTGGTTGGGACCAGATCGGCGGAGGTGCCTCTTCAGCCGGACGTGCCGGTGGGGTCAGCGGCATCGGGTCCCACATCCCCGGGCCGCCGAGACCGGAGTTGGTGGACTCGTGAATAATGGCCATGTCGTTTCCCTCCGGTAGGTGCAGTGTGGCCGCTATAGTTTGTGTGTAGGAGGATCATGCGCAAGTGTTCTCGGCTCATCTGCTTGACATGCGACACGGGCCGTTCTTACGTTCGATCGCATATCCTATGACGTCTTTTACGGTTACGGGACTCTCGGGACGCGCGGTTGGACTGGCCGCACCGCCGGGTTGCATCTTGCTCATGCTTGCCATCAGCGCCGATTGGGCACGTGCGCAGGCGGTGGTAGAGGTCCAAATCGCGCCGCCCTCTGTCACCGTCAGGGTCGGCGAACGTCAGTCGGTGTTCGCGACCGCCTATGATTCACGCGGAAACGTCATCCCCGGGGTTCCCTTGAGATGGAGCAGCACGAACCTCGCGGTGCTCCGCGTGGTGCCTGACAGCACGGCTCCGGATCTCGCGACCCTGGTGGGAATCGCCCCCGGTGTCGCCCAGGTGGAGGTTCGTGCGGCAGACCGCAAGGGATCCGCCACCGTGCAGGTCGCCGCTGCTGGTGCGGGCGCGCCGGGCGCGCCTCCCGTGAGGATGCCGGTCGCGCGCGGCGGCGCGGCATCACACCTACAGATCGATCCCAACACGGTCTACCTGCTTCCCGCTGAAGGACGGCGACTCAACCCGATCTTCCTCATGGCTGACGGCACGCCGGCGAGTCCGGCACCCGTTACCTGGAGGTCGATGATCCCGAGCGTGGCGTCGGTGAATGCCCAAGGCGTTGTAGTCGGTTTGGGCGCGGGCCAGGGCCTCATCGAGGCCTCCGCCCCGGGGGGCTTGTCCGCGAGAGTACCGGTCCAGGTCGCGCTCAGCCGGTTTACACTGGACCAGTCAGCCGTCGCCATGTCGCCCGGCACCTTTGATTCCCTGCACGTGGTCGTTCCTGAACAAAACAACCGGCGGGTGGCGCCTGAGGCGCTACAATGGCGTACCACCGACCCCGGGGTGGTTCGGGTTTCCCCATTGGGTGTCGTTTCGGCCGGTGCGGGGGGAACAGCCGAGATCGTTGCTTCGGGGTTTCTCCAGGAAGCCCGCGTGGCGGTAACTGTCCATCGTCCGGTTGAATTCATGCAGTTCTCGCCGCCGGTAGGTACTGATACCGTGCAAATCCCGCTCGGCGGCACGCAGCACTTTCTGGCCGAGGCGCTGGCGGCGGACAATTCGCCGGTTCCGAACGCCCCCATTCGTTTCGATCTCGAGGACACCTCTGTCGTGTCGTTCGTGCCCACCACGGGCATCGCTACCGCCAAGGCGTTGGGTGTGACGAAGCTCCGGGTAAGCGGTCCGGGCGCCGGTCTAGACACGATGTGGACCGTGAGCGTCGTGGGCGGCGGACTGCTGATCCGGCCGCGCCGCATCGGTCTGTCGCGGGGCGGCAGCACGAATCTCACGGCGTCCTTCACCGATGCAGCGGGCGAGCCGATTGCCCCGGCGACGCAGGTGCGGTGGACGACATTGGATCCGAGCGTTGCGCGGGTGGACGCCGACGGAGGCGTTCTGGGCGCAGGCTACGGGAGGGCGTCCGTGGTCGCCACCACGCCGTGGGGAAGCGCCGACACCACCCGGGTCTACGTTCAGGGTGAGATCGTCGTAACCTCGCTCCGATCCGGCGCGCCGGATCTCTACGCTTTTGACCGGTCGGCGCCTGCGCTGTTGAATCCGGTAACCAGCAGCCCGCAGTCTGAGATGTCGGCTGCCTACTCTCCGGACGGCTCCCGAATCGCCTACGTCTCCGCCGCCGCGGACGGTAATCAAGAAATCTTCCTGGTCAACGCCGATGGTACCGACCCCCTGGCCCTCACCGTGACCGCGGCGGGAGAGGATTCGCCGGATTGGTCCGCGGACGGGCGGGAGATCGTGTACGCGTCGAATGCTACGGGATCCTTCCAGATTTGGATCATGGATGCCGACGGATCTAACCCCCGCCGGCTCACGGAAGGCCCCGATTTCAACTTCCAGCCTGCGGTATCTCCCGATGGCGAGACCATCGCCTTCACGTCCACGCGGGCGGGCAACTACGAGATCTTCATGATGGATCTCGACGGGTCGAACCAGCGCAACGCCAGCAACAGCACGGGTAAGGAGACTTCTCCCGTTTGGTTCCCCGACGGTCAGATTGCGTTCATTCGAGAAGTGGGGACCGGCAAAGAGGCGACCTCCGCCATCGTTAAGGCGGACGCCGGGACCGGTCAGCTTGCGATCCTCACGCCTCCCGGGCTCAACGTGACGGATTTTGCTCTGTCGCGTGATGGGACTCTTTTGGTGATGACCGTCGCGGTTCCCGGGTCCGGGCGAAGCATCAACAGCCGGCTCTATCTGATTGAGCTCGGGTCGGCGCCGGCCGTGCCGGTCGAGGTGCCGGTATCCTCGCCCGAGGACCAGTTCTTCGCGCCGGCATTCAAGAGGTGATCCGCCGTTCCCCCTGCTACCTCACTGCCGAATAACCTGGCCGAATGAAAGCGGTCGTCATACGAGGCCACGGCGACCGCTCGCAAATGGCGCTCACCGAAGTCGACCGGCCAGCGATAGCCGGCGATCGAGACGTGCTGGTGAACATTCGAGCAGGAGCGCTGAACCGGCTTGATCTATGGACACTTCGAGGTCTTCCGGGCATCTCGCTCACCTTCCCGCATGTGCTGGGTGGCGATGGCGCAGGCATCGTTGCCGACGTAGGGGTTGGCGTCCATCGGGTCGCGCCAGGCGATCGGGTGATGATCAATCCGGGGCTCTCGTGCCACCGCTGCGACTGTTGCCTGGCCGGTGAGCATTCGCTCTGCGTCCGTTATCAGCTCCTTGGCGAGCACGTGCCCGGCACGCTTGCAGAGTATGTGGTCGTCCCGGATGTGAACCTCGCGCCCGTGCCGACCCTGCCCATGCCGAATTCCGAGGTCGGGTGGCCGGAAGCGGCGGCCTTTTCACTAGTGACGTTGACTGCATGGCGCATGCTGGTGACTCGGGCGCGAGTGAGGCCCGGCGAGGTCGTGCTGATCTGGGGCATTGGGGGCGGTGTCTCGGTTACCGCGCTGCAGGTGGCGAAATTGGCCGGAGCCTTCGTGATCGCGACGTCCTCTAGCGACTCAAAGCTTGAGCGGGCGCGCACATTGGGTGCGGATGTCACGCTCAATCACGAGCGGACCGACGTTGCGAAAGAGGTTTGCGCCCAGACGGGAAAACGCGGGGCTGACGTGGTCGTGGACAACGTCGGCGAGGCCACGTGGGAGCTTTCGCTGCGCGCGCTCGGGAAGGGCGGCCGGCTGGTCTCCTGCGGTGGGACGACGGGACATCGGGTCGTGACGGATGTTCGGAGGCTATTCTGGAACCAATGGTCGATAATGGGCTCGACGATGGGCAATGTCTCCGAGTATCAGGAGATCGTCCGACTCCTCTCCCAGGGTCATCTTCGTCCGGTTCTCGATTCGGTTTACCCGTTTGACGATGCGCTCGCGGCCTTCGGGCGGCTCGAGTCTGGGGAACAAATGGGCAAGATCGCCGTCGAGATTTGAGGGCGCCTGTTGCCGGGTATTCGCACCCCCGAGACATCTGTAACCCGTTGAATCACAAGGAATTAAATGCCATACTGACCATTGCCTTCCGGGTCCGATCGGAGTATCCTTCAAGGGCCTCCGGGGGAGTTGACGGCCCCCTTTTTTCTTCAGACTTGGAATCCGATGTCCTCACCAATTCAGCGGGAACGCATCCTGCCGCGCCTGATCGAAGACGAGATGCGGGAATCGTTCATCGACTATTCGATGAGCGTGATCGTCCAGCGGGCGCTTCCGGACGTTCGCGACGGCCTCAAGCCGGTGCACCGCCGGATCCTGTATGCCATGAACGAACTCGGGTTGATCCCGGGGCGGCCGTACAAGAAGTCTGCGACGGTCGTCGGAGACGTGCTGGGTAAGTACCACCCCCATGGTGACACGGCTGTCTACGACTCGCTCGTACGCATGGTGCAGGATTTCTCCCTCCGGTATCCGCTCATCGATGGACAGGGTAATTTCGGCTCCGTAGACGGGGATAGCGCGGCGGCATATCGGTACACGGAGGCACGGCTGACGCCGCTGGCGCTGGCGTTGTTGTCGGATATCGATGAGAACACCGTCGACTTTTCCCCCAACTTCGACGATAGGCTCGAAGAGCCCACCGTTCTCCCGGCAACGTTTCCCAACCTATTGGTCAATGGGTCGTCGGGCATCGCCGTCGGGATGGCGACCAACATCCCGCCCCACAACCTGGGTGAAGTCGTCGATGCGATCCGGCACCTCATCGATGATCCGGACTGCGACGTCGGGTCGCTTCGCGAGAACATTCACGGCCCCGATTTCCCGACGGGCGGCTACATCTACGGGCGGGACGGCATCAAGGAGTGCTATGAGACCGGTCGCGGGCGGATCATCATGCGCGCCCGGGCGCGGATCGAGGAGCGGGAGTCCTCGGGGAGATCGCAGATCGTCATCACGGAGATCCCGTTTCAGGTCAATAAGTCCCGACTGGTCGAGCAGATCGCCGACCTCGTCCGCGCAAAGCGCGTGACGGATATCAGCGACTTGCGCGATGAGTCCGACCGTGATGGGATGCGGGTTGTCGTGGAACTGAAGCGGGATGCCAATCCGACGATCGTGCTGAATCAACTGTATAAGCACACGCAGATGCAGGCCACCTTCGGATCGATCATGCTCGCGTTGGTCGGGGGCGTGCCGAGGGTCATGAACCTGAAAGAGCTGCTGCAACCCTTCGTCGACCATCGGCACGAGGTCGTGACCCGGCGCACGGAGTTCGAGCGTGAGCAGGCTGAGGCGCGTGAGCACATCCTCCAAGGGCTGAAGGTCGCGGTCGACAGCATCGACGAGGTGATCGAGATCATTCGAGGATCAGCCACCACGCCGGCGGCGGACGAGGCGCTCCGCGAGCGATTCGAGCTGTCTGAGAAGCAGAGCGAGGCCATTCTCAACATGCGCCTGGCGCGCCTGACCGCGCTCGAAGTCGACAAGCTCCAGGAGGAGCTCACCGAGATCGCCAAGCTCATTCGCAAACTCAAGGCGATCCTCGGATCCCACCCCAAGCGAATGTCGATCATCAAGGATGAGCTGACGGAACTGGTAAAGCGATTCGGCGACGAGCGGCGCACGGAGATCGTTGCCGACCAGCAAGACTTCAGTATCGAAGATCTGATCGCTGAAGAAGATATGGTCATCACGGTTTCGCACGCCGGCTACATCAAGCGGATCCCAGTGAGCACGTACCGTCGGCAGCGCCGGGGTGGGCGGGGGCTCAATGGGATGGGCACCAAGGAAGACGATTGGGTGGAGCATCTCTTCGTGGCGTCGACGCACGATTACGTGCTCTTTTTCACACAGAGCGGCCAGCTGTATTGGCTCAAGGTCTATGACATTCCGCAGGGCGGCCGAGCCGCCCGAGGGAAACCCGTCGTCAACCTGATCCAGATCCGACCTTCCGAACGGATCGCGGCCTTCGTGGCCGTCCGGGAGTTCACTGATGCGAAGTATGTCGTGTTCGCCACGGCCAACGGAACCGTGAAAAAGACCGTGCTGTCGGCGTACGGGAACCCTCGGGCCAACGGCATCAAGGCGATCAATATCGAGTCTGGGGATGAGTTAATCGATGTGCAGATCACCGATGGAACGAACGACGTGGTGTTGGCGACGAAGAACGGGATGAGCATTCGCTTCGCCGAAAAAGACGTACGCGAGATGGGAAGGGCGACGGCCGGGGTGCGCGGCATCGAACTCGTGGCGGACGACCGCATGATAGGTATGGTCGTCGTGCGCCGGGACGCAACATTGCTCGTGGTATCGGAGCGGGGTCTGGGTAAACGTTCGGTGCTCGGGGACTACCGCGTCCAAAGACGTGGTGGAAAAGGAATCATTACGCTGAAGCGAACCGACAAAACCGGTTCCATCGTCGCGCTGAAGGAAGTGCTGCCTGATGACGAGTTGATGATCATCACCCGCCATGGTGTGATCATCCGGCTCCCGGTCGAAGGCATTCGGGTCATCGGCCGGAATACGCAGGGCGTGCGGGTCATGAACCTCGGGTCCGGCGATTCCGTCGTCGACGTAGCTCGCGTGATCAAGGAAGACGACGTCGGCCCGGAAGGCGTGCAAGGCGAGGCAGATACCGCCGTGACGACGGGGGAGGAGCAGCGCCAGCTCGACATGTAGAGTGCCGCCCTATCCCTTTCCTACCAGCCGTTTACATTCAACGGTCCCGCGGGATGGAGAGGGTGGCGCGTTCGTTGGAGCGGTCACCGCGTCCAGGTCGCCCGGCGCAGGGTGAGTCCGCGGGCCGCTGGTTCGGGCTTCACCGAGTGCGGTTGACCTCGGCCTCAGCGCCGAAGGGCGCTTTCGCGGGTGGCCTCTTGTTATGAGTCGAGGCCCAGCTCAAGACGGCTCGCCAGTACAAGGAAATGCGCGAGGCGGCGCGTCAAAACGAGGAAGCACGCATCAAGGCGGAGGAATCGGCCAAGGTACACGCAGAGGAAGCCCGCACGCGTGCCGAAATGGTGGACATCCTTCGCGAGGTGACCGACTCGCTCAAGGCGGAGGAGATCTACCACATCTTGGCGCGCCGTGTGGCGCGGGTGTTGAGCATTTCCAAGTGTTCGATCGTGATCGCTCAGGCGGGTGACGAATCCGGTATCGTCGTGGCCGCCTTCGAGAACCCGATGCTCCGGAACCTGCAAATCCAGCTGAAGCGCTATCCCGAGATACGCGAGGCGCTCAAGACCAACAAGCCCGTGCTGGTGTCGGACGTTTTCACCGAGGCCCTATACGAGGAGGTTCGGCAGGAGTGGGCTCACGAAGGCATCGAAGTCACCACACGGTCGGCGCTTGCCCTGCCCTTTACGCTGAGGGGGAAGCGATCTGGGGTATTCTTCCTTCGAACCACTGCAGAGGATCCGCACCTCACGGACGCCCATGCCGAGTTCGCAGAGCGAGTCATCGACGCCGCCGTGTCGGCCATTGAAAAGGCCTACGATCTCCAGACGGTAGTCTCCGACAAGGAGCGCTACGAGCGGCTGGCGAATATCGACGCGCTCACAGGTTGCTTCAATCGGCGTGCGTTACACGAGCGACTCGACCGAGAGTTGGATCGGGCCCGGCGCTATCGGTTCGCGCTCACGATCATGATGATCGACCTCGACCGTTTCAAGGAAGTAAACGATAGTCGCGGCCATCTGGCCGGCGACAGCGTGCTCCGGCAGATCGGTGAGATCCTCCGTGGTGAGGCGCGGTCCGTGGACGTCGTTGCTCGGTATGGAGGCGAGGAGTTCGCGATCGTGCTGCCGGAAACCGGGCTGGATGGCGCCATGATCTTCGCCGAGCGGGTTCGGGCGCGAGTCGCGGTCCACAACTTCGCTGACGAGAACAAGCCGCTACGAGCGACCGTATCCGTCGGAGTGTCGATGTTCCCGGACGAAGCGGTCGATTCCGTCGAATCCCTGATCGCGAAGGCCGACGGGGCCCTGTATCGGGCGAAGGACGAGGGCCGTAATCTGGTGAGGCGATGAGCACTCGTCGGTGCCCGAGGTGCGGGAGCGTGTACACCGGAGAGGCCCGCTTCTGCGCCAAGGACGGTAGTCCCCTTGTCGACGTCGCTCCGGGATCGGTCAAGACCCCACCTGCGGCGAAGTCGTTCGAGGGGTCTGCCACGGCAGCTCGACATGCGACCCCGCGGGCAGCGACCAGTAAGGACAAGGCTGCCTCGCTGTCGAGCCAGGTGTTGGATTCACGCTATCAGGTTCTCCGAAAACTGGGCGAGGGCGGCATGCCCTACGTCTACGAGGCCCGAGCGCTGGGAAGCGGTGATTCCGTAGCGATCAAGGTGCTCAGCCCTAAGCTGAGTGCCGATCAGAGTTCCGTTGAGCGCTTGCGTCGCGAAGCCGGTCTCGCCATGCGACTCGATCACCCAAACGTCTGCCGGATCATCCGATTGGGCGAGACCGAGGACGGCCTCATCTATCTGGTCATGCCCTACCTTCGCGGGGAGTTACTGTCAGACCGCGAGGTCAAGGTGGGCCCAATGGAGGCCGAGCCGGGCGTGACCATCCTGGCGCAGGTCTGTGCTGGTTTACATCAAGCGCACCAACTCCACATCGTGCACCGCGATCTCAAACCCGAGAACATCATGCTGGTGCCGAAGGATGACGGCGGGGACGAAGCCGTAGTGATGGACTTCGGGCTCGCCAAGGAAAACCGGGCCGACCCCAGTATGGCCAAGCTCACGGCGACCGGTATCATCCTGGGGACACCTGAGTTCATGAGCCCCGAGCAGATCCGCGGTAAGACGCTGGATGCCCGGAGTGACGTCTACGCGCTGGGGATCGTGGGTTTTGAGTTGTTCACCGGCAAGCTCCCCTTCCAGGGGAGGAACGCGCAAGAGATGATGATTGCGCGCCTGCGAGGGCAGCCCACGCCGCTCGAGCAGTTTCGAACTGATTTCCCGCCCAAGTTAGAGCGAGCCCTGATGAAATCGCTCGAAGCGAATCCGGACAACCGCTATCGGACCGCACTCGACTTCGGGCTCGCGTTGGCGGAGTCTCTCGGACCTGACACGTTGGCGAAGCTCCAACCCGTGCTGCAGTAACCGGGGCTCGGAGATTCGACCGCACCCCCCAGTCAGGGCCGCTCGAACAATTTCTGGGGAAGGTCCGGGTTGATCACGACGTCGGAGATGACGAGCGCCTTCGTCCGCTTGCCGGATGTCGTGATCCAGTCGCGCCGGGTGACGACAGGATAGTCGATATCACCGAAGCGGCCGGTCTCACCCCACACCACGCGGTGGAGGTCGGTGCGCCCTTCTTCAACGTAAGTCACTTCTGTTGGGAAGCCCCGGTTGGGCGCGAAATAGTAACTGAAAACGTCTTGGTGCTCGCCAACGTTGACGCCGAACGAGACTCGTAGCGCGTGATATCGAGTCGCAGGGGCGCCCCGCCGTGGCCGCTCGAAACCGGCACCCATCGCACCTGGGCGGCCCCGCACCCCATCGTAGGAGAGGAGCACACCGTCGTCACGCAGCTTGAAGGGAAGGCCAAACCAGTAGAACACATCTCGCGATACGTAGAGTGCCTCGCGGGTGTCCTTTGCAGAGTCGGGGAGGATATCGCCGTTGACCGCAGCCCAGACCCGGCGTCCGTCGAAGCCCTGCTGGATGAGGCCGGCCGCTTCGTACCGCTCGATGCGCGATTCCTCACCGTGCGGGCCCTTCTTGATCCAGACGTAACGGGGGCGCGTCCGCTGCAAGCGTCCGGTCAGCGTGTCGTACCACACCGTGGTGACGGTAAAGGTCGCGGACTGGAAACGCTGGTAGGTTTCCATGCCCCCCACCGAGTCGATCCATGTGGTGAGGAGGGAGTCCGGATCGGACGCCGTCGCCTGGACTGGCTGCGCGCCGCTGGGGTACGGTGGGGTCGGCGAAAAGACGGCGACGAGCATGAGACTCGCCGCGACACGCGTTGCGGCTCCACTACCAATGGTTCGTTGCACTCTCGTCACCCGCTTGCCCTTGTGGCCTTGCCTGGAAATACTAGGCGCCTCATTCACGCAAATCAACACGCCCGACGCAGCGACTGCAAATGAAACGGTATCCTGCATTTGATCCGCCCGAATATGTGACCTGGAGTCCCGGGAACCGGCTGGTCGAGCGGTTTCGCGACACCTGGGCCTCAGATCCGGCCCGACGCGAGATCGTCACCGGGCTGGATCGCGCGGCCAAACTCCAGCTTTACGCTGGAATGGTGCGGACCCGCCTCCACGATATCATGCTCAAACGGTGGGTCCGGCAAGGCGTCATCTCGAAGGCGTGGCTTGGCACGGGAGAGGAGGCCGTCACCGTCGGCCCTGTGCACGCGCTCAACCTGGACCGCGACTTGGTCGCGCCGATGATCCGGAATGCCGGGGCTTGCTGCGAGATGGGTATGTCGGTGGCAGACATGCTGCGGGGGTACCTCGGAACCGCGGACTCGCCGTCGAAGGGCCGCGACGGACACGTGGGGAGCTTCGCCCATCGCGTCCTCCAGCCGATATCGAACATCGGCAACATGCCGCCCGTCGCGGCGGGACTTGCCCTCGCCGTTCAGGCCCGTAAGGAGCCCACCGTAATTCTGACGTGGATCGGCGACGGCTCCGTGAAGTCAGGACCTACCCACGAAGCGCTCAACTTCGCCGCGGTGCAACGGCTCCCGGTCATCTGGATCATTCAGAACAATCAAGTGGCGCTGGGCACGCGGATCGACCAGCATCACCTGCCCGAAGGGTTCGCCGGGCTAAGCGAGGCCTACGGTTGCGCCGGGTGGTCGGTCGACGGCAATAATGTGCTCGATGCCTATGCCGCGACGAGGCTTGCGGCCGATCGCTGCCGCCAGGGCAAAGGGCCGGTCATCATCGATGCCGAGACGTTCCGCATGGGCGGACACGCGACGCACGACGAGCAGGAAGCGCGGCGGACGTTCCCACCAGACCTCTTCGAGCGATGGGGGCGGCGGGATCCAATCGGCTGCTACGAGGAATACCTCAAGGCCGAAGGTGTCACGGCCGGTGCTCTGGAGCAGATCGAAGCCGACGTCACCGCCGACGTGGACCGGGCCGCCGAAGCCGCGCTCGAAAGCCGTACGAGCAACATGCCCCGGCCGGAGGATGCGCTCCTGCACGTCTATCGAGACTAATGAACGCGCCTCACCCGCCGAACAGTGCCGCGATAGACGCCCAAGTCGGTCCGGCCGAGAACATGATGACGACGAGAAGGACCGCGGGCG
Source organism: Gemmatimonadales bacterium (assembly GCA_965249575.1). GTDB lineage: Bacteria > Gemmatimonadota > Gemmatimonadetes > Gemmatimonadales > GWC2-71-9. The sequence continues at coordinate 2,205,808 of OZ252244.1, forward strand.
CCAGGTAACGGACGAGGAGTGCCCACCCCTTGCGCGCCGTTGCGTTCGGAAGCCCCTGGGCCAGTTCGGCGTCCGCGCGCGGCAGGAGTTTGTATCCCACGAGCAAGGCGGTGCAGAAACCGCCGACGATGAGCAGGAAGTTTCCAACGAGTGAATCGACTGCTCCGAGGAAATCGGTGTTGTAGGCCGAGGGTATTCCCGCCACGGCGATCACACCTCCCATAATCATCGCGGCACGTTTCCGTGTCAGCCAACCCGCATCGACGACGGCCGCGACGGCGACCTCCAAGAGCGAGATTGCCGAAGTGATCGCGGCAAAGAAGAGCATGATGAAGAACAGGACACCGACGAGGTTGCCGGCGCCGCCCATGATCTGGAATCCCGCCGGCAGCGCGATGAAGAGGGCGCCCACCGTGCTCTCGCTGACCTGATCCGTCAGTCCGAAGTGGGCAATGATCGGGAATACGACGAGGCCGGCAGTAAAGGCGACCCCGAAATCCGCTAGCGCTATCGTCGCGGCTTCCTGCCCCAGGTTCTCATGGGAACGGAGGTATGAGGCGTACGTCATCAGCGCGCCCATACCGAGGCTCAGTGAAAAGAAAGCCTGTCCAGCCGCGGCGACGAGGATTTTTGGAGTGAACAGTTCCGAGAGGTCCGGCCGCAAGTAATACGCGTACCCGGCCCCGCCCTGGTCGAGCGTAGCCGACCAGATGGCCAGACCGATGAGGAGGAGAAGGAGGAGTGGCATGAGCACGAGGTTGGCACGCTCCAGCCCGCCTTTTACGCCGCCCGCTACTATGATGATTGTCAGCACCATGAAGCCCAGGTGCCACATGAGCGCGTCGGTCCCAGCAGCGATTTCACCGAAGTAGGCCGCTGGGTCCTGCGGCATACCGGCCCGAACGACGTCGAACGCGTAGCGCATAGTCCAACCCGCGATGACGCCATAATACGAGAGGATCCCGACGCCGCAGAACACGAACAAAAGGCCCAGCGGCGTCCAGGCGGCGCCGCCCAGGCGTCTGACCGCTTCGGCGGGTGACTGCTGAGCCATCCGACCGACGATGAGTTCGGAGGTCATGAGCGGAATGCCAACGAGCGCGACGATAATGAGGTAAAGTAGGACGAACGCTGCACCGCCCCCCTCCGACGCGACATATGAGAAACGCCACATGTTCCCCAAGCCAACGGCGGAGCCTATTGCCGCCAGGATGAAACCCGCCCTTGTGGCCCACGCGTCGCGTTGGGGTGAACCGGCAGAGTCCGTCATTGATCAGTCTCCTTGAAGGGGGTCCGAAGCCGACCGACGTCGCGGCTCGCTCGCGGAGCCGGCGATTCGGCCTGCGCGTCCGGAATCGATCTGCCCATGGTCTGCCATGCAACGTCTACCAGGGACTGGGTCCCACTGTGCTCGGCCGCCCACTCACGGCTGGCTACCCGTTCGAGCATGAGCGCTATGAGGTGAAGCCAAACGTCTGCCCAGAGTTCAGCAGGGCCCGGCCGAACCTGCCCCGCAGCCTTGCCAGAGGCGATTATCCGCTTTACCTCGCCGCGCAGCTCTTGCCGGATCTCAGAGCTCTTCGTATCCAACAGCGCCCGAACGCGTGCGACGAACACCAGGCGTACCAGTGCCGGGTTCTGCTCCGCTATGTCGCGCCACGCGAGGGCGATTTGTCGGAGCCGTTCGCGGCATGGTGAGTGCGCAGGCGTGTCCCGCATGATGTTCAAGAATACCCGCACCGACCCGCGGTACACCTCGTTCAGTAGGTGCTGTTTGCTGGAGAAATGCCTGTAGATCGTCCCCTCGGCCACGCCGGCTCGGGCCGCGATTTGCGGTGTGGTACTGGCGTGGTAGCCAAGAGTCGTGAAAAGCTCGAGCGCCGCCATCGCGAGGCGATCCCGCGTTTTCCTGGGGTCGGTTTGGCGCCCCGCGGCCTTGGGCTCGACGTGAGTCATCGCTCACAACACTATCAGTCGGTCAACGAGGTGCCAAGATGCCACCGTGACGGCCCGCTATCCGCTTACATTTCCTTCCGTGCTCATGAGACAACCGCCCCTCGATTCCCACGTGTCCGCGTGAGGGCGCTCGTCCTCGGCGCCGGGCTTCAGGGCTCGGCGTGCGCCTACGACTTGCTCACGCGAAGCGAGGCACGGGTCACCCTGGCGGACTTCGCGCCGGGGCCGCTGCCTCCCTTCTTGGAACCACTGCGCTCCGACCGGCTGGATGTCGTTCCGCTCGACGTACGGCAGGCATCGGCGGTGCGGGACGTCATGCGCGACCACGAGGTCGCGTTGAGTGCGGTTCCCTACTACTACAACTACGATCTGACGCGCTTGGCGGTCGACGCGGGGATTCACTTCGCTGACCTGGGAGGAAATACCGATACCGTGCGCCGCCAAGAGCAGCTTACGTCCGCGGCCGCGGCGGAGGGGATCAGCGTTATTCCCGATTGTGGTGTCGCGCCAGGAATGATCAACATCCTCGCTGTCGAGGCGATGAGCCGCCTCAGCGAGGTCGACGCTGTGCGGCTCTATGCCGGCGGGCTACCCCGCCACCCTCGCCCGCCGCTGAACTACGCGGTTGTGTATTCGTTGCACGGCGTCTTGGATTACTATACCACTCCGTCGTGGGTGCTCGAGGGTGGCCGGGCGATTCGCATTCCGGCCCTCTCGGGAATCGAACGCGTGGAGCTAAGAAAGCCCCTGGGCAGCTTAGAGGCGTTTCACACCGCCGGCGGTCTCTCGACCATGCCGTGGAAGCTCGAGGGAAGAGTCGAGTCGCTGGAATACAAGACCCTGCGCTACCCCGGGCATGCGGCGATCATGCGGGCGATTCGCGACCTTGGACTGCTCGACGAGGAGGCGATCGAAGTGGAGGGGCAGTCGGTGCGGCCGCGAGACGTCTTTATCGCCGCTGCCGGACCCAAGCTACGAAGCGAAGATCCGGAAGACGTCGTGGCGGTCAAAGTCATCGCCGAAGGTGTCAGCTCTGGCGAAAGACGGCGCGTCGTGCTCTCGATGGTCGACGTGTTCGACACGGCAACCGGCATCAGCGCAATGATGCGAACCACCGGGTACTCGCTGTCCATCACTGGGCAGATGCAGGTATCCGGACAAGTCGGCCCGCCGGGCGTTCGGGCGGCGTACGAGGCCGTGCCCTACCGGCCGTACGTGGACGCGCTCCGCGCAAGGGGGATCTTGGTCGAAGAGGAACAGACGGGAGGCTGATGCGCCTGCCGCGAGCACTAGGGGGAGCTTACAGGGGCCAGCGGCTATTTACGTGAAACACCGTGCCGTCGGGCCCATAGCCTACGGTCGTCCCGAGCACGCCGGCGCGGGTCATTTGGACGAACAGGCCGATCCCGCCGCCCCACTCGAGACCGTCGGTCGTTAGCCGGAAGCTCTCTCCCTCGAAGACGCGTCCCGCGTCGAGAAACCCGAGCACGGTAACGCGGGCCGCTCGACGAATGTTGAGCAGATGGTATCGCAGGTCGACGTTCCCCAGGAGCTTGTGTCGGCCCAGAAACCGATTCTGGGCAAGCGCGCGATGCGAGTTCTTGCCACCGAGGCCGGTAAACGGTCGGTCAGACGTCTCGATGAGTTGCAGCGAGCCAACTCCAGGCGTGCCCCCCATCCTTTGCCCGACCACACGCCCGGCCAGGACGACTTGGTTCCCCGCCGGGACGTAGGCGGCGGCGCTCACGGTGGTTCGGGTGTAGGTCAAATCCCCCGCGAAGTCCGCGTCGGCAACGGCGTGAATCACTTGCAGAAACACCCCGCGGTTCGTCGAGACTTCGTCGTCGCGGGTGTCGAACACGACTCCGAACCGTCCAGCCACGTCGTTCGTGTTTGCCCCGATGGTGGGATCGATACCACTCGTCAAATCCGAGGCCAACACGCTCGGCCCCGAGCGGGGCTCGAGCCTCCACCGCTCGGCGTGTATTCCCGCCAAGATTCGCAAACCTCCGACGATACGACGCTGGACTTCGCCCCTGGCGAGCAGACGCACGTCGTTCATCCGGTAGAAATCGGGCTGTGCCGAGGTGACGTTCGCGTCGTCGAAGGTGGTGGCGCTCCCGATGCCGAAGTAATTCTCCTTCGCCTGCCGGTCCGCCCGAAGGGTGAGGACCCCCCTCCAGCCATCGAAGAACTGCGGAAAGCGGCTGTCGAGTGTGAGAGATCTACTGCCTCCCGTCGATATCTGTCCGTCGATCGCGATGGCCGCGGCGTACGGCGGCGCGAGATCCCAGTCTTCGAACGAGAGTTGCTTGATGAAGCCGAGATACGCGCCGATCGTGAAGCCGTCCCGGGGGCTCCAGAAGAGCTTGGGATAGTTGATGTCAATCCAAGGCGATCCCGGCGGCAGAATGCGGGGCAGCTGGGCATTGGCGGCTGTGGGCGCGGCGGCGAGCAATGCGACAAGGACAATCGGTGACCGCAAGGCCTATGGCTCCTCGTACAGATGCGCGCAGTCGTAGTGCGACGCGCTCTGCCCGTCCCAGGCAGCGTAGCGGCGGGGGTAGATCGAGCCCGCGCCGAAATCGCCGTTCTTGCTGACGGCGTAGAAGTTGAGGCTGAAGTGAGGGCGCCCGCGCTCGTTGAGGAGTCTGGGCTCGGTCTTGGAGACCACCCGCCGGAGCGTCTCCAGGGCCGCATCGGCGGGCTTCAGGCCGCGTCGCATGTTCTCGACCGTGAGAAACGCCCCACAGACCAAGATGTTCGCCTCACCCCGTCCCGTCGAGCCGGCCGCGCCGACGTCGTTGTCGGTATATTGCCCGGCCCCGATGATCGGGGAGTCGCCCGCCCGGCCTGGAATCTTCCAGGCCAATCCGCTGGTCGTCGTGACCGACGAGATATCACCCGTCGGGCTTACTACGTTGAGGTTGATCGCGCCCGTGGGCCGTGCCACCATCGATTCGTCTTCGGGGACGTCCAGCCAATCGTCCTCGCGGCCGCGATTGGCTCGCCAGCTGAGCCAACGCTCCCGGGATTGGTCCGTCATCAGGTCTTCTTCCTCGAACCCATACGATAGCGCGAAGCGCTTCGCGCCTTCACCGACCAACATGATGTGGTCGGTGTACAAGAGGACGTACTTCGCCACGACGCTGGGTGTCTTGATCCCCTCCAGGGCGGCGACTGCCCCTGCTCGACGCTTCGGGCCGTGCATGCACGAAGCGTCGAGCTGGACCACGCCGCGTTCGTTCGGCAGCCCCCCGTAGCCAACCGAGGAGTCCTCGGGATCCAGTTCCTGGACCTTGACGCCCTCGACCGCCGCGTCCAGCGTGTCGGTGCCCGTGGCTATCAGCATGCCGGCGCGCTCGACCGCTTTGAGGCCGTTCTCGGATGCAATTGCCACGGGGCTCGCCGGCGGTCGGACGTGCACCGCCGGAGCCGCCATGCCGCTGGATACGTGTCCGCCAAGGGCCGCCCCCGCGGCCAAGCCGGAGGCCGTGCCGACGAATTCGCGGCGCGAAAGGTGATCCGGCACAGTGAGCCTCTCCGCGTGAGTTGATGCTGTGACTGGTTCCCCGGGCAGAGCCGAATTAAACCGATGTCGACACGGCATTGTCAACTTGATTCGCCGAATCGGCGGGCCTACGTTGCGGATTGTGTGGATTACCGCGTTCCAGACGGCGCGGCCCGTCGCGCCCGCCCTCCCGTGAGCCTCGCTGAGCCGCTGGTTTCGCTCGTCTTACCCGTATACAACGAGCGGGAGAGCCTGGCACCGGTCCTCGACGAGCTTGCCGGCGCCCTCGACGGATGTGACTACGAGGTCATTGCGGTCGACGACGCCTCAACCGACGGGTCGCTCGAAGAGTTGCGCCGCCTGCGCGACGCCACGCCTACGCTCCGAGTGCTCACCCTCACACCTCACGCTGGACAGAGTGCCGCGTTCGTCGCGGGGTTCGACGCTGCCCGCGGCCAGGTGGTGGTTACGATGGATGCCGACGGCCAGTACGACCCTCGGGATGCACTCCGCTTAATGGCCGCCCTGATCGCCGCCGATGGGTGCGACGCGATCGTTGGCTATCGCGAACGCCGCGCTGATAATCGTTGGAAGCGACTGCAGAGCGCGATCGCGAACAGGTGCCGTGACCGAATCACTGGAGACCGGGTTCGGGATACGGGTTGTTCGCTCAGGGCAATCCGGCGGGACGTGTTGCAGCGACTCCCGCGCTTCCGAGGGATGCACCGGTTTCTGCCAACCCTCATCCGGCACGCAGGCGGGCGCGTCGAGGAGCTTGCGGTGTCCCACCGAGTGAGGGCGCACGGCCGCAGCCATTATGGCATGGTCAACCGGTTCACGGCCCCCCTGCGGGACGCGCTTGGGGTACGCTGGCTCCGACAGCGGGCGCTGCGGTACACATGCCACGAGGCTAGCTCCTGAGATGGGGCGACGTCAGCGTCTCGATCCCTCGATCTTCAACTTGCCCGTCGAGCGGATGCGGGACGGCTACTACTCCGACAAGTATTTCGTGCGGGCGAGGGAGGTGCTCCTGGCCGATCGACACCGGCCTCGTGTCATGGTGCAGGTGTTCGGTAAGACCAGCGCTTTTCTTGGCGGTATCGATGAGGCGATCGCCATCCTGAAGCTGTGTTCCCTGTCGTGGAGCGATCTGACCGTGCACGCGCTCTACGACGGCGACGAGACGAAGCCCTGGGAAACGGTGCTGACGATCGAGGGCCCCTACGACGCCTTCGCCAACCTCGAGACCCTGTACCTGGGCGTGCTCGCTCGGCGAACGCGCGTCGGGACCAATACCCGCCAGGTAGTGGACGCGGCCAAGCCAAGGGATGTCATGTTCTTTCCCGCTCGGCACGACCACTGGCTGGTGCAGGCGGGCGATGGCTATGCGGCCCACGTTGCGGGGGCTATCGGCGTCTCCACTGATGCCCAGGCGTCGTGGTGGGGCAGTGAGGGGGTCGGTACGGTCCCGCACGCGATGATTGCGGCGTACGGGGGCGACACCGCCCTCGCGGCACAGAAATTCGCCACGTATATGCCCGAACACGTCCGCCTCATCACACTGGTCGATTTCGACAACGACTCCGTGGGAACCTCGCTGGCAGTGGCCCGCGCACTCGGTGAGAGGCTCTATGGGGTTCGGCTCGACACATCGGAGACCCTTGTCGATCGATCGATCATCCCTCAGATGGGGCGCGTCAAGCCCACTGGAGTCAACCCGGAGCTGGTCCGCGGTGTGCGCCGGGCACTCGACGCGGAAGGATTCGGCCACGTCAAGATCGTGGTGTCGGGGGGGTTCACCGTGGAAAAAATCAGGGCTTTTGAGGAGGAGCGGGTACCCGTCGATATCTACGGGGTTGGCTCCTCGCTCTTCCGAGGCCGGTTCGACTTCACTGCTGACGTCGTCATGGTCGATGGCCGCCGATGTGCCAAAGTCGGTCGTGACCTCCAAACAAATCCCAGGCTGGAAGTCGTCACCTAACTGTTGGCGGGGCTGAGCACTGTTGGGACAGCGCAACAAGGGCCCTGTTGTGGGTTGGCGACGGGGCGGAGCACCATTCGAAACTCCTTGTATTCAGTAACAATTCCCGGCTGGGCTGGGCTCCAACGGCCCACGCGAGGCCTGTCGAGGAGGGCACCCGTCTTGCATTGTGGGTCATCAGCGAGGGGAGGTCTAGTCATCCCCGTACAATGGGGTGGCTGGCCCCGTCTTGACAAGCGCCGAACCACCGGCAGGTTCGACAGAGGGGAGCGCGAGGCCGCCTGGGGCGGTCTCGCTCCCAACATTCGTGGAGAGCGCCATGACCGATTTACATTCGCCTGGGTCTCAGGGTGAGGACATCGGTGCCGAAAAGCACCCATGGATTACACCGAAGGTTACTGAGCTGCCCCGCCTGACCGATCTGACGCTGTTTACCGGCAATCCGATCGACGGCGACGGGGGGACCGGCGGAACGACCGTATTCTAGACCAGGTTGCCTTGATCCAAATCAGACGTCCCATGCTGCTCGGGTTCGCGGTCACCGAGCACTGCAATCTCCGTTGCTCGCACTGCATCCGCGACGACGTCACCACCGTTCGCTCGCTCGAGGTGGACCTCATCGAGTCGGTGGTGAGTCAGGGTGTAGCGCTCTACGGATCTGTGGTTGCCAGCCTCACTGGTGGGGAGCCGCTGCTCCATCCGGAGTTTCGCCGCATCGTGGAGATCTTCGCCGAGCGTTCGATTCCTTATCGCTTCGTGAGTAACGGGTGGCACCTCAAGCGCATCCTCCCGCTGCTCGAACGGTATCCGCCCCAGGCCGTGCGATTGAGCCTCTCCGGCGCGACCGAGGAGGTGCACGACGCCGAGCGGGGTAAGGGGAGCTTCAGGCGCGTGCTGATGAGCGTTGCCCTGCTTGCCAGCCGGCAGATCCCGGCCTATCTCTCGATCGTCATCGATCGGCGTGATAGGCATCAGCTGAGGGAGGCCGCAGATCTTGCAGAGTCTCTCGGATGCCTCGGTATCAATTTCATTCTGCCTCAGCCGACGCCCGGCAGCGCGGCACGGGACAGTGACTTGCCGCCGCAGGATTGGTGGCCCGCCGCCCGGACGTCTCAACTCACCAACCGCATGGAGACCGACGCGCAGCCCGCGTGGTTGCCCGATGGCAGGGTAGTGTACACTTCGTGGGAGAACGGCCAGGCGAGATTGCGTTGGCTGGATCCGAGTCAACCCGACTTGGTGAACGACATCGACGTTGGAGCGGGCACGCCCGGGCACCCGTTCGGGGCGTTGTAGGGACCCCAGCCAGGACTTGCGTGCGACACGACACCTACACGATCCCGGACGATGTGATGGCAGCCGAGCTCGAGGGCGAGGCGGTGCTCCTGCATTTGAAAACCAAGCGGTACTACCGCTTGAACGCGACGGCCGCTGCCGTCTGGAAGGGAATTCAGGCAAACCTCGATCGCGCAGCTCTCTTGGAAGAACTGGCCAAACAGTTCGAGTTCGACCCGGCAACCGCGGAGAGTGATCTCGATCGCCTCCTGGGTGACCTCCTCGAGAAGGGACTGATCGCGACGTGAGCTGTCTTCGCTGAACGAATCAGTTGAGAGGTCTGCTTACGAGCTCGTAACCCGCGACCGGCTCGCCCTCGAGATCGACCCGGGACTACTCGACCTGGCGACAACCTGGATTCCTCTTCACGCCCCCGCAGCCCCGTCGGGCTCACGGAACCGACCCACCATAGTCCTGAACCGAGCTGCCCCCCCGCGGGTCGCAGTGCCCGGGCGCGCGGCTACGTTCACGCTCGGTTCGGTGCGTGCCTGGGTCGATGACGGTGACTCGTGCCTTCTGCTCGGGAGCGCGGGTTGCGTCGGCCGGGTCGTCCGCGAGGAGGCACGCGCTACCCTCATCGTTCCGCCGGAGGTGATCAAGCAGGCCGTCAGCGACGTCTACGCTCTGTTGACGATATCCTCGGCACTTCTCATAGGCGGGTTGGGTGGTGCGCTGATACATGCCGGGGCGGTGGTCCACCCGACGGGTGGCGCGTGGTTGCTCGTAGGCGACAGCCACTCGGGGAAGTCCACTACCTGCGCCGGGTTGATACGGGCTGGCTGGGGGTTCCTCTCCGATGACCACGTCGTCCTGTTGCCAACGGGCGCGGGGATTGAGCTAGAGGGCTGGTTGAGGCCGTTCCACCTCGATGAAGGGTGGGAGGCGGGCGAGATCCGCGGACGCCGAACGACCGTCGATCCCGATCGCCTGGCTCCCGGACGTTGGAGGCGAACCGGTTCGCTCGCCGGATTTCTCGTGACTGAGGTCCGGCCGAACGTCCCGACTCGCCTCGAACGGTTGGCCCGGGCGGACGGGCTTGCGAGCCTCATAAGGCAGTCCCCGTGGCTCTTGACCGATCGAGTCAGCGCGAACTCGGGGCTCCCGTTCTTGACGAGCGTCGCTGCAGGTCCCTGCTTCGCCCTGCGGCTCGGCAAGGATACGTACGGCGCCCCAGAGCGACTGAGCGCCGTTCTCGACGCTCTCCCCGCCTAGGTGCGGTGAAGCTGTCCCACCGCCTTCGATACCGCACGGTTGGCGGCGACGGCCAAACGCACCGCCGGCACGATGGCGATTGCGAAACGACAGAGACGCGTCGCTCTTCTGAGTAACGCGCCGAGGCGGGGGAGTCGCTCTTCCATCCACGCCGTGGGTGGCGAGACGGATGGTTCGAGCGATGCCATGGCGATGCGCTGCCCGACCCGGAATCGCTGGTCGTCGAACAGCAGCGTATAGACCCACAGGCTCAACTCGGTCGCCAACATGCCGGGTATGGGAAACCGGCGGGCCTGCATTCTCAGGAAGTAGAGAACACCAGCCGCACGCTCGAAAGAATCGGGGCGCACAGACCCAGGTGCCAGGTGCTGCGCGGATCGCAGGACGGTCGCCAGTGGACTGCGCGACGGGTGAGCCTGAATCCGATCGGCGACTTCTTTCAAATCTTGGGCGGTGCACGCCGCGGCTGCATTCCCGATCAGGCATAGATCACGTATGGAGCCGCGGCGGAACGGATGTTGGAGGACTAGGTGTTCGAGGGTGTACCACAGGTGGTCCGCCGCCGCGAGTCTCCGGAGGCCCGGACCGAACTCGAGGTCGACCGTTCGTTCCCAGACCTCCGCCGAGAGCGGGGCGCCCGCCTGCGGCGTCAGGTGGATCTCGATGTGAAGCGCGCCCTTGGCCACACGCTGCCGCAGGTGTTGGTCGCTACTGAACCCGATGCCCCGATAGCCGGAGGCGTCCAATGCGGATGCGATTTGCCGTGCGTAATCGGGGTGGCAGAGGACGTCGACGTCAGCAAGGTCCACCGATTGGTCATCATCGATCGCCGTGAGCGCACCCTTCAGGGGAATCGCCGTCGTGCCGAGGCCCGCGGCGATGTCCCCGATCGACCGCAACGCGCCTCGGGCGGAAAGCACGCGTTGTGTTTCTTCGAGCGCCCGGTCGCCAAGCTGCATTCGCGTTTTCGAGCTGAGGAGGCTGTCGGCCCGACCGCCTACGGCCCTCGTGAGCGGAAGGGCGCAGCGTTCCGTGGCCAGAAAAGAGTGCCACGCCCCGGACGAGCCGTCGGGCGCTGGTGTCGGGTCGGAGCTCAGAATCCGGAGAGCCCACCGTCTCAGCCGAAGGGCGTCGGCCAAATCTGACGAACACTTCGCGTCACGCACGGTTTACCCTGGTCCTATGCACGCATTTCCTCGGGAGAGCGCCACGGGCTCGGGAGCACGCGATGTCGAACGAACGGCACGGCGTAGCATCTCCTCAACTTCGGTCTTAGATTGACACGCCTTGACCCTTTAATTGACCGTCTAAGGGCGGGGCGGAGCGAGCGAAGTCACATGGCCGGCACGATCTTCTGGGACGTGGATACACAATACGACTTCATGGCACCGGACGGTAAGCTCTACGTACCGGACGCGGAGACCATCCGGCCCAAGTTGCGGGAATTGACCGACTTCGCCCACCGCCATGGGATACGTGTCATCGCCAGCGCAGACGACCACGTCGCTGGGCATCGCGAGTTGTCCGATACCCCAGACTTTCGGGAAACTTTTCCGCCTCATTGCATGCGCGGTACCTCGGGCCAGAAGAAGATATCGGAGACTCGGCTACTGGCACCCCTCGTCATCGAGCCGGATTCGGTAGATCCTTCGGCTCTCGCGGCTCGCGTTCGCGATCACGCGAGGGACATCCTGTTTCACAAGCATTGGTTCGACGTGTTCACCAATCCAAATGTCGAGCCCGTGGTTACCCAGCTGGGCCCGGAGCGAGTCGTAGTGTATGGCGTGGCGCTCGACATCTGCAATCGATATGCAATCGACGGTTTGCGGGCGCGGTATCCCGACATGGCTCTCCTCGCCGTGACCGACGCGATGAAGCCGATCGATCCTGACAGGGCGGGCGAGTTGCTCGCGTCATGGGCAGAGAGTGGCGTTACGCTGGTCGACACCGCTGAGGCGATCGACTCCGCCCGTCGGGGCGCCTTACGTAGGGAGCTAGCGACAGAATGAGCACTCCCGCCTTCGGGCGGTTCTTCCTTCCCGGACCGACCGACGTACATCCCGATATTCTGACTGCTTGTGCGCGCTCCATGATCGCGCATCGTGGTCCGGCAATGGTGGACTTGCTCTCGGGCATGGAAGACCCGTTGAAACGGCTGTTTCGCACGGAGCGTCGCGTGGTGGTCGGTTCGTGCTCCGCAACGGGCTTCATGGAAATGGCGGCTCGATGCGGGATTCGCGGCCGAGCGTTGGCGCTCGTTGGTGGCGCTTTTGGGGAGCGGTTTGCGGGGGTGGCCGCGGCATGCGGCAGCGACGTCGTCCGGCTCGACGTTCCGCTCGGACAGACGCTGGAACCGGACATGCTGCGCGATGCGGTCAAGCGGTCGGATGTGGATGCCGTGACCTTGGTGCACTCAGAGACATCGACCGGTGCGCTCGCCCCGCTCGAAGACCTGGCTGCGGTGGTCCACGAGTTCGAAGACGTGCTGCTCTTGGTCGACGCCGTGACGTCCATGGCTGGCTCTCCGGTAGAAACGGATGACTGGAAGCTCGATTTCGTGTTCACGGGGTCGCAAAAGGCGCTCGCGCTCCCGCCGGGTCTCGCGCTGGGAGTCGCTTCCGACCGAATGATAGAGCGCGCCAAGACCATCCCCGAGCGGGGCGCGTATCTCGATCTCGTCGCATATGATCGCGCGTTCGCCTCGGCGCAGCCTACGAACACACCGGCCATATCTCTGCTCTACGCGCTCAAGGCCCAACTCGCCAGAATCGACGCCGAGGGGGGAGTCGAAGCTCGATGGCAACGGCACGATGCCATGCGGCGGACAGTCGAATCTTGGGTCGAGGCGGAGGGAGCGCGGCTGGGAATCGCGTATCTTCCCAAGGAGAATCGGCGGTCGTGGACGGTGTCTTGTCTCCGGATCCCGGAGCGGATCGGATCCAAGCACCTCACGAAAGCGCTCGGCGCCGATGGTTGGACGATCGGGTCCGGGTACGGGAAGCTCAAAGACTCCACGATTCGGATCGGTCACATGGGCGACCACTCCGTGGCAGCGTTGGCCGAGCTTTTGGGACTCTTGGAAAGGGTGCTCGTGCAATGACCTTTGTCGTCGTCGTCGCGGATCCGGTACATCGCCGGGGCCTCGACCAATTGAGCGCGGATCCGCAGTTCGAGGTCGTGCACACGGCAGGCCGGCCGGACGAGTTCCTGAAGGCCGTACGGAGAGCGCATGCGATTCTGGTGCGCTCGGAGACGCAGCTTACGGAGGAGGTCGTGGCCCAATCGCCGCACTTGCGGGTGATTGGGCGAGCAGGCATTGGGGTCGACAACATCGACATCGATGCCGCGACCCGGCGAGGCATCGCGGTACTGAACACGCCCGGGGGGAACACCGTGAGCGCCGCGGAGCACGGCATCGCGCTACTACTCTCCCTCGTGCGCAACGTGCCCGGTGCCGTCGAGAGCATGCGGCGCGGCGAGTGGGACCGGAAACGCTTTAGTGGGACCGAGCTACGCGGTAAGACAATGGGCTTGCTGGGTCTCGGCCGCATCGGTGCCCACGTCGCTACCATCGCGCGCGTGTTCGGCATGGAGGTCGTCGCCCATGACCCGTACCTGTCAGAAGGCAGGGCGGCGGAGCTCAGGGTCAAGCTGGTCGCCCTCGACGAATTACTGGAATGCGCAGACGCGGTCTCCCTGCATCTGCCGCTAACACCCGAGACCCGAAATATCATGGACGCCCGCCGCCTCGGGCTGATGAAGCCTACAGCGGTTCTGCTCAACACTGCGCGCGGAGGACTGGTTGATGAGGACGCCCTGCGCGAAGCCGTTGCCACGAACCGGATTGCCGGAGCGGCAATCGATGTTTTCGAAACCGAGCCCCTGCCGGCAGGCGATCTGCTCCGCGAGGCCGAACGAATCATTCTGACACCCCACCTGGCGGCGTCTACGGCCGAGGCACAGGAACGCGTCTCTCTGGAAATCTGCGATCTGGTGCGGAACGCGCTCGTCACGGGGGCGATTGGCAGCGCGGTCAACGTGCCCGGTCTGTCTAGTGAGGCGCTCCAACGACTTCAACCCCTACTCGAGCTTTCGCGTCGGCTCGGGCGGTTGGCGACGGATATTGCAAAGGGGCGGGTAGAGAGCATCGAGGTCCGGTACGGAGGGGTGGATGATATGGCACCTCGACCCGTGATGCTTGCCGTCGTGGAGGGAGTTCTCGGAGCGCAAGGGGTCGGACCGGTCACCTTGGTGAACGCAGCGGTGCTGGCCAAAGAGCGCGGTATCTCGGTCGAACGTCGGGTCGGCGACCCTGTTGCAGGCTTCGAGACCACCGTCACGGTAGAGGTCGTAACGGCCGAGCGCACCACGATTACCACCGGCGCGCTGATCGGAGACCGGTTCGGTAGGGTTATTCGAATCGGCGATTACGCGGTTGATGTCCCACCAGAGGGGTGCGTGCTGGTCCTTCGAAATCGTGACGTGCCCGGTGTAATCGGGCAGGTGGGTACCTACCTTGGCGAATCGAAGATCAACATCGGGGCCTATCATCAGTCCCGCAAGGGCGAAAGCGGGGGTGAGGCGCTTGCGGCCATCGCGGTCGATCACGTTCCCGACGCCGAGCTCGTCGCTCGCCTGGAATCGATCCCGGAGGTGCTTGAGGTGTCGGTGGCAACTCTGGACCCTGGTGGGGTGGGGGTGGCGAGGGCGATCCCGAGCGTGCTTGTGTAGGTCTGGCTACTGATCGCGCTCATTCAGGCGGAAGTTCGCGATCGCCGCCGTCAGCTTCTCGGCGGCACCGGCGAGCTGGCCGGCAGACTGCGCGATCTCCTCGGTCGAAGCGCTCTGCTGCTGGGATGACGCGGCGATCCCCTCCACCGACTCGACGAACGAGCTGGTCCCATCTGACATGACTCTCAGGCGCTCGGTGTTCTCCTCGACCAGGTGCCTGACCTCGCCGGCTGCGTTGGAGATCTCGTCGGTCCACGCACTGCTCTCCGCGGCGGCGTCAGCAACCTCCTGCAGACCACGGGCTGCCGATTCGGCAACCTCCCGAACCGATGCGCTTCCCGCGGCGAGCCGGTCGAGTCGTTCCCGGGTCGCCCCGACGGTGCTGAGGACCTGGTGTACGGTCTCAGAGGTGGTCGTGGCTGCCTGCGCGGCCTGGACGGCGAGTTTGCGCACCTCGTCGGCCACGACGGCGAAGCCGCGGGTCTCGGCACCAGATGCTCGAGCGGCCTCGATCGCGGCGTTGAGCGCGAGCATGTTCGTCCGCCTCGCGATCGTCTGTGCCTGGCCGACGAAGCTCTGGATCTCCGCCGACATGCTTGCCAGTGCCCTCGCCTCCTCCGCGCCGAGCTCGATCTCGTGCGCGAGCTGCGCGAGGTGCTCCCCCCCTTCCAGAAGCTTGGTTCGATGGTCTTCGGCCGCGTTCCTGAGCGCCGTGTTGCGTTCTGCAGCCGATTGAGCTCCGACCGCCAACTGCGTGGAGATCGACAGAATGCGATTGGCGTCGTCAGCGCCCCGGGTGACGAGCTCGGCCTGCTCGTTGACGCTACCCGATAGCGCCTGACACGTTCGAGCCATCTCTTCGGTCGACGCGGACATCTCCTGAGTGCTTGCGGAGATCTGCTCCGACATGGCCGCCGATTCCTCCGCAGCGTTGCGGATGGCGCCTACGAGCGTCCTCAACGCCACGAGCATCTGCTGCACCGAACTGAGTAGACGCGCGGCTTCCCCGACTCCCGCGTCTTGCACTCGCACGTTCACCGCGAGATCGCCGTCGGCCACTCGCCGTGTGACCGCTCCCGCGACGCGCACCGGGTGCGTCACGCGTCGATCCAGCCACCAGGCGAGGATGGCCAGCAGGCCGAACATCAGCGCCAGCAGGAGGCCGCTCGCGAAATAGAGCGTGCGGCGCACCGACCTCGCCGCCGTGTAGGCATCTTCCGCGGGCTGGCGGGCGAGAACCCACCACAGGCCGGAGTTGGTCGGCGTGGAAGCAACGAGCTCCGTCACCCCACCCTGCTCGACGCCAACCACCGTGTCCCGGAGACCCCGCGGTATCGAGCCGGCGCCCGGTGTGACGCGGAGTAACCGAGTGGTGTCCCTCGAGATGACGACGCGCCCGAGGGAGTCGACTACCTCCAAGTACACTCCTCCAAAGCGATCCGCCGTCGCGAGGAGGTTGGCCAGGCGCGTGAGGGGAAGGGTCGCGCGGATCACCCCGTGAGGCTGTCGCCCCGGTCGGTCGGCGACGGCGGAAGCGAGATTGATGGCGATGGTTCCGGCGGTCGGATCGTATCCGGGAACCCCCTGGTACAGCCCGGAGTTAAACGCCTCCTGCCAGAACTCGGTATCGGAGACGATGAGCTCCGCGTCGGGATCCGTCCCCACCACGTGCAGCCCGTAGCGGTCGGCGATGGATATCGCCGCGAAATCGGATTCATCCAGCGCCCTCCCGAGGAAGGTACGCACCGTAGTGACGCGAGAGATCTGCCGTGAACCGGCCCTTTGCCGCCGGGCCGCTGCGGTCGCCCGCTGTAGCCCCAGCCGTTCGGCCTCCCGGCTCCCCGCTAGGGCGATCTCGATGACGTCCGGTACGCGTGCCAGCAGGTTCACGTCCCGGTGGCGATCTCGGAGGTATTGGCTGGCGGAGCGAGAGGCCCGGAGCACGACCTCCCGGAGCTGCGCGAAGGCCTCCTGCTCGAGCTGGGCCGACATGCTCCGATTAGCCAAAAATGTCAGGATCCCGACCGCGGCCACGGCGAGTGGCACACCGATCAGGATGATAGTTCTTCGGAGCTGCCGAGAAGCTGCCATGAATCGATTCCAAGCTATGGAAGGCTTCCAGGGGGGGCAACCAGGACTAGATTATCGTCCATGAGTGTATCACGACGAGTGGCCGCCTACGATCCGTCAGCCGTTGAGGCGAAGTGGCAGGAGCGGTGGGAGGAGCGGCGCACGAACGTCGTCGACCTGGCCGGAGCCAAGCGCCCCTACTTCAACCTCATGATGTTCCCTTATCCGTCGGCCGAAGGGCTGCACGTGGGGAACGTATTCGCCTTCATTGGCGTCGACATTCACGGGCGAGCGCGACGCTTGCAGGGTTGGGACGTATTCGAGCCCCTCGGTTTCGACGCCTTTGGTATTCACTCCGAGAACTACGCCCTCAAGATCGACACGCATCCTGGGGAGCTCATCCCGGCCAACATAGATCGTTTCCGAGAACAGCTCCGCCGAATCGGTCTGATGGTGGACTGGGACCACGAGCTTTCCACGACCGATCCGCGCTATTACCGCTGGACGCAGTGGATCTTCGTGCAACTTTTCAAGGCCGGGCTGGCGGAGCGTCGGCGCGCACCCGTCAACTGGTGTCCGGAATGCAAGACGGTGTTGGCGAACGAGCAGGTGATCGACGGATTTTGCGAGCGCCATCCCGGCGTCAAGGTAACCACCCGGCTCCTGGAACAATGGTTCTTCAAGATCACCAAGTACACCGAGCGGCTGCTCGATCATCTGGAGACAGTGGAGTGGTCCGAGTCGACGCGGTTGCTCCAGCGAAACTGGATTGGCCCGTCCGACGGGGCAGAATTGACCTTCGAGACTGCGACGGGAGTCGAGATTCCCGTCTATACCACGCGGCCGGACACCGTTTTCGGGGCCACCTATCTGGTACTGGCGCCCGAGCACGACTTGGTCGAGGAGGTCACTGGCGCGGAGCAGCTGAGCGCCGTTTCCGACTACCAGCGTCGTGCGACCCAACTGGACGTCGTCGCCCGCCGGGTCGGCTCTAAGGAGAAGACCGGTGTTTTCACCGGAGGCTATGCCAGGAATCCCGCAACGGGCGAGTCCATCCCGATTTGGATCGCCGACTACGTTCTCACGGAATACGGGACCGGCGCCATCATGGCGGTGCCAGGGCACGACGAGCGCGACTTCGATTTCGCACAAGCCTTTGGCCTGGAGGTCCGGCAGGTCGTCAAACCGGAACGCGAGGGGGAGGGCGCGCGGCTGGATGAACTCCCCCTCACCGCGCCGGACGGGATCTTGATCAACAGCGGGCAGTTCGACGGAATGTCCTGTCGGGATGGGGCTTCGTCGATCGTCGCATGGCTACAGGAGCGCGACCTCGCAGCACCGCAACGACAGTACCGCCTCCACGACTGGTGTATCTCCCGCCAGCGCTACTGGGGACCGCCGATTCCCGTCATTCATTGCGACGCGTGCGGCCCGGTTCCAGTTCCGGAGGAGGACCTCCCCGTCGAATTGCCCTTCATCGAGGACTTTCGGCCCGACGAAAGCGGTGTATCACCTCTCGCCCGGCACGAAGAGTGGTTCCGGGTCCCCTGTCCGAAGTGCAAGGAAAACGCGCGTCGCGAGACCGACGTATCCGACACGTTTTTGGATTCGGCCTGGTACTACCTTCGTTACCCGTCTACGAGTTTCGACGATCGCCCGTTTGACAAGAAGCTCACCGAGAAGTGGCTGCCCGTGTCCTCCTATATCGGGGGGAACGAACATGCCGTTCTTCACCTCATGTACGCGCGGTTCATCTCGATGGTGCTGCACGATCTCGGATTCCTGGCGTTTGAGGAACCCTTTCCGCGGTTTCGTGCACATGGCACCATGATCAAGGACGGCGCCAAGATGTCGAAGTCACGCGGAAACGTCGTGGTACCCGATGCGTACATCGAGAAATGGGGAGCCGACACGTTTCGCATGTACCTGATGTTCCTGGGTCCATATCAGGAGGGAGGTGACTTTCGGGACGAGGGAATCTCTGGCATACGGCGATTCCTCGACAAGGCCTGGGGCGTCGTCGCTGGCACGGTGCGGTCGGGGGATACGCACCCCAATCCCGAGGCGCACCGAAAGCTCCATCAAACGATCCAACGAGTGACGGCGGACTTCGAGGGTCTTCGTTACAACACCGCGATCTCAGCGTTAATGGAGTACGTGAACACCCTGCGGGTGGGCGATACCGGGGCAAGCGGGGTGAAACCGGGTGTTCCGATTGCCCTGGTCGAACCACTCGTCATCATGTTGGCGCCACTCGCGCCGCACTTTGCAGAGGAGTGCTGGGGAATGTTGGGGCACGACGGGACCGTTTTCGATGCCTCCTGGCCCACATTCGATGTGACGATTGCCGCCGAAGACGAAATTGAGCTCGTCATTCAAGTCAACGGCAGGGTGCGGGCGCGCCTTCGGGTCCCTCGAGGAATCGCTGAGGGCGATGCGGTAGAACGTGCCTTGGCGGAGCCGGCGGTGAAACGCTTCGTCGACCCCAAGCCGATCAAGAAGAAGGTGTTTGTCCAGGATCGCCTGGTGAACCTCGTGGTCTAGCTCCCTCGCGGACTGGGAGCGGCTCGTCATCCGGAACCGTCTCCCAACGGCTGCCCGGCTATCCACACGGCTTCGAGCGTTTTCGTATTCCTTATGTCGACCAAGGGGGGTCCGCGCCAAGGACGAGAAAATCCGCCCATTTCCCCTCAGCCAGCGTTCCCACGTCACTCAACCCCAGGCATCGCGCTGCGTCACCCGTCGCCGCCACCAGAACCTGCATCGGTGACAGGCCGGCGTCGACCATCATCTCCAGTTCCAGGTGAGCGAAGTATCCCTGGAAACGACCTGGGGGACCGGTGTCCGTTCCGAGCGCCAATCTAACCCCGGCATCCGAAAGGGTCGCGAGATTTCTCGTCGCGACCTTGAGCGCCCTCTTGTTGAGCTGCGTGCTTGGGTTTTCTCCCACATCTTGCTGCCGTGCCGGGTCGCTCAGCTGCTCCAAAACAACCGGATCGGCTTCTGCCAAGAAGAATGGGTCGCTGAAGAAGCTCGGAATTGACTCGTATGCGAAGGTCGACAGGTCGCGGGTGAGGGTGGGTGTGAGGCAGACCTCCCGATCGCGCATCAGGTCAACGAGGTCGTCGTCGACTTTCCGGTCCCGCACGCTGTGCGCGAGAAAATCCACACCGGCGCGGAGCAGTGATTTCGCGTCGTCCAGATAGAAGAGATGAGCGGCTACTCGCAGTCCGCGTTCGTGGGCGCGCTCGATTACGGCCCCGTAGATGGCGGGTGACATCTTCTCTCGCGTCCCGAGAAAATCGTCGACGCGGATCTTGATGTAGTCGACGCCCAGGGCCGCATTTCGATCCACGAGTGCGAGTGCTTCAGCCGGTGTCTCGCCTATGACCACCGTCCCGGCGGCGTGCAGTCGCGCTCGGTCGAGGGTCGGGATGTCCTGGTTGTCCCTGACTCTGATGCCAGCCTCACCGTCCCCACCGAGGCTGTTTACAGTTGTCACTCCGTAACGAGCGTACAACCGTAGCTGCCTGAGCACGTTTTCTTCGGAGTAGTGACCCGTCTCGAGGCCTCGCGAGTCGCCCACGTGCACGTGTGTGTTGATCAATCCAGGAACGATCACTTTGTCAGTCACGTCCACGATGTTCGCGCCGGGTGGTACCTCGACCGCGTTTCGCGGCGCGACAACCTCAATGCGTCCTCCGCGAAGGAGCATGGTGGCATTGCGGAGGGGCGCGCTCCCCGTACCATCGATCACCGTGGCTCCCACTAACGCGGTAGTCCCGTCGCCGTTTGGCGCGCAGGCGGCTGCGAGTGCGACCAATCCCAACGACGTCACAGCGGCAAGTGGTCTCATGAACACGTCTCCGTAATCGGATTCACCTGCGGAGTACTCAAGCGCTCGTTTGCCTTAAATGTACCAGCCGAGGTCACCGGCGTAAAGCAGGAACCGGCCGGTGTAGGATCGCATCATACTTCCTAACTCCTCTGTCGACATCACTTAGAGCGACGACTTCGCCTCCTACCTTCGATCGCGGCCACAAGTCGCAGTCATGAGAATCACTTAGGCCAATGATCCATCCTCGGGTGATGTCCGTCACGGTAGAGACTGTGCCGATTGGCGCAGGGTGAACCTGCGTGCCGAGGACGATCCGTCGGCATGCTCGGCGCTTGCCAAGCTAAGGAGTGAGAGATGTTCGAATCGTTCATGACCTTCGTGCCCGTGGAATGGCGCGGTGCTTTTGCGCTCCTCAGCGCGCCCATCGCCTGGGTACCGTCCTGGCACCTCGCTATCGTGGATTTTGCGTGGCACGGCGAAGGCGTCGCTGCGGTGTTGTCGAAGCGAGTCTTCTTGCTCCTGCCGGTCCTCTTGCTCGTAGTCGCCGTATGGTCGACCATGGCCTCGCTGTACACGCTTCCGTTCCGGTCGCGCCGGGGGGGCTTCGTGACCGCGTTGCTGATGGCCTGGTGGGAGACGGGAAGAAGCATTTGGCTGTTCTGGGCGGGCTTCGGACGCTTGGGCGTGGTGTTGGTCGGTTGGCTGTGGGGGGCGCTCAGGCTCGGCTTGCGCATCGTCGGTGGTGCGGCGAAAGGGGTCGTGCAGTCGCCCCTTGTGCTGCTCGACTGGACCACCCGGAGCTATTTCAAGCCGGGCGTTCCGTGGATCGCGTTTCTCGCGCTGCTCGTCTGGTGTGCCGTGGAATCTACGATCTTCATGTACACCTTGAGCCCAACGCTGAACGAGGTGCTGGCGGGCATCACGGGGTTCGAACCGAACCCGTACGTCATGGCCCCGGTGCTCTGGGCGTTCCTGTTTTTCTTGGTTCTCGGGAGCTTCGCCTGCATTCAGGTGCTGGGCGAGGCCATTGAGCGCAGACGGGTGTCCGGAATCATCCAGATGCTCTTCGTTGAGTTCTTCGTCATGTTCTTCGAGGTGATATTCCTGTACCGAGAGCTCGTCGACGCGGTAACGCCGTGGATCGCGCAGCAAACGAGCGAGGCAATTCAACTCGGCATCGGTTCGACGCTCGTCCTGGCATCATTCGGGTGGATTGGGGTCCGGGGGATGACTTGGTTCCTTTTCGGGCGGTTCGGTACGCCAGCGGTGATCTCGGTACTGGCCCGCGAAACCATCACACGGGACCAGCCCGGGGTACCCGCACCGTTGCCCGCGCAGACGGACTTCCTGGGCGATGCCGTAGCCGCGCTCAAGGCCGAGAGCCGCTGGTTCGAAGCGGAGGCACTCCGCCTCTTTGAGCTCGTATCGCTACCAGTGCTGCAGCTACTGGCGCCGGCGGTGAATTTCGTCGTCGTTGTGGTCCTGTCGAGGCCGATTTTCAACCTACCGTTCAAGAACCTGAGCCAGGTCATGGCTGCGACGCCCAAATGGGCGCGTATCGGCGACGCGGCCCCGGTGGTGTCTGGTGAGCCGGCGATGGCCGCAACGGGGGGTGGGGAGTGAGGCCCCGAACGATGACTCGGGCTGTTCTCGCGACCGCTGGGATGCTCGGAACTCTTGGTTGCGCGATGCCGGCCGGGTCCGATAGAGTGCCCAAGTCGACCCTGGTGATTGGGATGGATGTGAGTGGCTCGTTCCGGCGGCATCATGCGGACGCCATCGAGTTCACCGCTCACTATCTCTATGGTCACCTGAACGGGCTGGGTGAGTTGCGAAAGCCTTCAGCCATCTTCGTGGGTTCCGTCGGCGGCGGGAGCCCGGGTGAAGCAAAGTCGTTTCAGCCGATTCACGCGTTCCACAACAAGAACGTGGACGAGATCGCCGACTTGCTGCGCCAGCTGTATCCCACGGAAGACTCGTACACTGACTTCAACGCCTTCTTCGATCGAATCGCCACGCTGGTCAAGCGTCAGGGATTGGTTCTCGCGCCGCTCAATATCGTGATTCTGAGCGATGGGCTCCCTGATGTGACCGGTCGGCATGGAGCCGGCGGTGATCCCTACGCGGCGATCGACCTGGCCCCGCTTGAGTACCTGTCGCGCAGCGTGAGTGTGCGTCTACTGTATGCTTCACCGACTGTCGCCGTGGATTGGGAGCGGCGCATTCCCCGCCGACGTGTGCGAATGTGGACGGTCGACGGGCCCGTGATGGTTGGTTGGCGAGAGCAGCTTCAGAGCGTCGGAGGCCTGGAGCAACAGGACGCACTCTGGAAATGGGTCAATGATAACGTCGACTTCCGGGTGCGGAGTCGGAGGCTGTAAGCGATTGGATGTCCCGGTGGCGGAAACACGTGACCAAGTGGTCGTTTACCAGGCCCGCGGCCTGCATGAATGCATAGCAGATAACGGAGCCCACGAACTTGAAGCCGCGCTCTCTGAGCGCGGCGCTCACTGCATCTGACTTATCGGTTTGGGCAGGCACCTCCGCCATCGAGCGCCAGCGGTTCTGGATGGGCGCGCCGCCGACGAAGTCCCAGATGAAACGATCAAAGGAACCCTGCTCGTCCCGTACCGCCAGGAACGCGCGTGCGTTTCCTAGGGTTGCTTCGATCTTCTGGCGGTTCCGGACGATGTCTGAGTTCTTGAGCAGTTGCTTCACCGTACGTGAGGTGTAACGGGCGATTCTCTCGGGATCGAACCCATCGAACGCGTCGCGAAACCCCTCTCGTTTGTTCAAGATGATTGCCCAGCTGAGGCCTGCCTGAAAAGCGTCGAGCACCATGAACTCGAAGAGCTTCTGATCCGAGTGTACGGGGACGCCCCACTCGGTATCGTGATAGGCGATCATCAAATCGCTGCCCGCAGCCCACCCACAACGTTGGGTCACGCGGCCTCTATCAAGGTGGCTTGACCCTGGGGTCCGCTCGATGGTCCGCGAACCTGGGTGAAACGAACGCGCGAAACCGGCGTACGGAGGTGCAGGAAGGCGGACCGCCGCATGACCGCTGATTCGGCTGACCACATCCGCGAGCGACTCTCTCGCTTGCGTGCCGAGGCCTTCGAGGAATGGGAGCGGCGCAGCGTGCCTGCGCTACCCAGAGAGCGTCGCACCTCGCGGAGTGGCGGCCGGCTAGGGATCACGGGTGTCGTTCTAGTCATTCCGGCGGCCCTCGCGCTCCCGTTTTTCGTGCTCGTGCGCGGATCGGTGTTCTTCTACCAACACCATGGCCTGCCCGATTGGCTGGCGCTGAGCACGGCCGCATCACTCAGTTTCATCTTGGCAACAGCCTATGCATCCTGGATCTCGCGAAAACTTACGGGCAAACCGCGAATCGCTACGGTCGGCAAGCGAGTAGCGGCTCCGCTGGTAGCATGCTACTGCTGCGCACTGTTGTACCTAGCGGGAGTCAATGCGAAATCGCCATCCGTGCGTGAGCAATTCACGGCGCTCCACCTGGTGCTGAGAGTGGCTCTCTCGACGATCATACTCGTGGACTCGGATCTCGTGGTAACGAGCACGCGGCGGGCCCTGGGGGACTACCGGGGGATGGGACTGCCCGAGTACGCGGCGAGCCTGCACTTGCCGCAGTGGGACGGATGGGTTCATGCGGTCGATCTCCGCACTCGCGGCCGTAGCGCAACGCAGAACTCTCTGATGGCGTTCTATTTTCGCGCTATGGGCTTTCGGACACTGCGCCACCGCGGCACGGCCGACCATCTGCACGTTTCCCTGGGGATGCAGCAGGATTCCTTGGCCCCCTACGCCCCACGAACTGGAACCTGACGTCGCGACAACTGCGCCGGACGATGGTCGCGAAAGCCTAAACGTGTGCTACCTCGGTCGTGATCGCCACGCACCCCTCGATCGAACGGGCGACGGGGCAGGAGTGAGCGTGTGACTGCCGCACCCGCTCGACAAGTTCTTCCCTGTCCGCTTTCCCCTTCAATCGGTAGGTGACGTGGATGCGCTTGATGACGAGTACTTTCCCATCCTTCGCGACGTCGCCGCGCACCTCCCCAACGAGATCGTCTCGGTCCAGCTCAACTCCGCGCGCTGCCAGCGCGCCGGCAAAGGTGCCGGTCAGTCAGCCACCGGCCGCGGCAATGACGTAATCGATCGTCGTGGCGTGTGACTCCGTTTGGGATACGTCGACTCCATAATGCTCGGCGATTGCGCCATGGACGCCGAAGAAAACGGGATCCTCCTCGGCGGGGATGGTGGCACTGCGGAGCGGCCCGCCGAGCCTCCGGATAGTGACGTGCGATGTGTACACGGACTGGTCCAATTCTCCTCCCATAGCGAACGAGGGCGAGCCGGCGGGACGGCGCTGCGGCCTCACCAAAGACAGACCACAAACGGTGGTCGTCTCTTGAGGGTGCGGTTACCCCTCGAGGCCGAGAGAGAAGGCAGCTTCCAGATCGTGGCGGGAATACGTACGAAACGCGATCAGCGTTTCGGTGTGTTGTATGCTCTCCACCTTGAGCAGCTGTTTCGTCACCACGTCGGCAACCTCGTCGTTCGATCGCACGCGGAGGATGGCCACGAGGTCATAGCGCCCGCTGATGGAGTAGACCTCCGAGATCCCGGGGGTCTCCGCCAGTCCCTCGGCCACCTCGTTGATCTTGTCACGTTGGACGTTCAGCAGAACGATTGCCGTCACCATTGGCACGCCCACCTTTCCGATCACGAGGCGGTTCGGGAGGCTGGCTCCGGACCTCCGTCCCGCCCGCCCGTTGGCGTCAAGATACGGAGTTGAAGCCTCACCGGCCAACCAGCCCACTCGCTCGGCACGGGGGGCGCCGTATGGTGGCTGCGCGACCCGCGACGGGAGCCGCGTATCTATATATACGGAATGTCAGCGCTGACGGGGGCCGTGAACGGAGTTCGAGCGACTCTTGACGAAATCGCGATCCGGCGGGCCAGGTCTGGCGATCTCCAGGCGCTGGAGCACGTGTATCGCGCCTTCGAGGGGCTGGTCTATAGCATCGCCCGCAGGATGTGTGCGACCTCCGAGGATGCGGAGGACGTGCTCCAGGAAACGTTTCTCGAGGTCTGCCGGAGCATCGGTCGGTTTCGGGGAACCGGCGCCGGCAGCCTGACGGCATGGATCAAGCGGATTGCCGCGAGCAAGGCGCTCCTGCGGATCCGCTACGAGAAATATCGGGAGTCTGACGAGCTCGACGAGGATGGAATGCACGACGCACGGCGCGGGTCAGACGTCCCGCTGCAGCTGGATCTGGAGGCTGCGCTGGCGGAGCTGTCCGATACCTCCCGCGCCGTCGTGTGGCTGCACGATGTCGAGGGGTACACACACGAGGAGATTGCGGAGCTGATGGGCAAGACAGTGAGCTTCTCGAAGTCCCAGCTTGCCCGGGCGCACAAGCGGCTCCGAGTTACGCTTGGTGGAGTGTTGTAACGATGAACCACTGCACGATGGAGCAGTTATTGGCCGTGCGAAACGGTGAGGAGACGGCGTCGTGCCGCGCTCACATCGATGCCTGCGAAGTGTGTCGGCGAGAGCTGGACCTGGTGTACCAGCGGGCGGCCGGACTCCGGGCACTGCCTGCCCTGAGAGCCCCGCGCGACCGCTGGGGCATCGTGCGGGCCCAAATGCAGCTGGAGCGCCGCCGCCGGCTGTGGCGGTGGACGCGCCGCGGCGCGGTCGCCGTAGCGGCGTCGCTCGCCCTCGTATTCGGTGGGCGTTCACTGCTCGAGCAACAACAGGAGGTCGCGCGGGCCGATGACCTCTCGGCTCTGCTGGATGCGTCGGGGCGATTGGAGGATGCCCTTCGCCGGTTCGATCCGACGAGCCGGGTGCTGAGCAGCACCTCGGCCGCGGCTGTGGCGGACATCGAAGATCGGATCGCCGTGATCGATGCCCAGCTGGCGGAGCTGAATACCGGCAACGCGGGACAACAAGAACTGGTTGAACTGTGGCGCGAGCGGGTCGGGCTCATGGATGCGCTGGTCGGCGTCCACCTCTCCCGTGCCGCGTACGTCGGGCTGTAGCCCGGGGAAGGATGCTGTATGCGTGAGAAGTCTCTCAGGGCGGTGCTAGCCGTGATGTTGGCGCTCGTCGCCGCGCCTCCGGTGGCGAGCCAGGAACCAGATCGCCGAGGAATCGAGCGCGAACTCGAGGAAGCCGAACGGGAGGTGCGGGAGCTCCGCAAGAAGCTCCGCCAGACGTCGCGAGACGAAGAGCGGTACTTGGTTCGCCCGAGCCGCTTTATCTCGAATCGTGCGCGGCTGGGGCTCGTTGTGCAGGGGGCGCCTCGCCCGGCCACCGACTCCACCGGGGCCTGGGTTCAGGCCGTTTCCCCCGGCGGCCCCGCGGATGGAGCGGGCCTGCGCGCCGGCGATATCGTGGTCGCGGTGAATGGTGAGCCGCTGGGCGGGAGGGCGCCTGGGCAGAGGCTGGTGGAACTGGTCGGCGAGCTGGAAACGGGAGATACCGCGAGCGTTGACTACTCGCGCGATGGGGCGCGAAGCACTGCCCGGATCGTCGCACGAATCCTCGGCGCCCGGGATTTCGCCTTCGCCTTTTCCGATTCGCTGGAATTCGAGGTCCGTGGAATGCGGGAACCGCTCGAGAATGCGCTCGAGAGCATCCGCGAGCTCGACGTCAGGATCTCCATGCCACGCGGATGGATGGACATGGAACTCGTGTCGATGAACGATCAGCTTGGCGAGTATTTCGGCACGACGGACGGATTGCTCGTCATCCGTGCTCCGAGAGACGGTGCGCTCAACCTGCGGAGTGGAGACGTCATCTTGAGCATCGACGGACGTGCGCCGTACAGCCCTTCGCAGGCCGTGAGAATCCTCAGGTCGTACGAACCCGGAGAATCGGTCGAGCTCCACATCCTTCGACACAAGAAGAAGACGACGGTGACGGGCTCCGTGCCCGAGCGGGATCGAGGTCTCTGGACCGAAAAGCGTTACTAGAGCCGTCCCGATAACAGCAGCAGGGCGCCCACCCCGGGGCGCCACCTCGTCGAGGTCGCTGGCTAATGCATGCGCCAGCGTTCAGGACCTACCTGGCCCAGCCGGAAGCAGCTGCGCGGCGGCTCCCTCCCTGTCCTACAGCCTTCCTCCGCCTCCGCCCGGGCGGCCGCAACCGTCGGTCAGCTACACGCCCCCCTGGGGGCGTGCCGGCGACGGTGAGTTGCGGGCTCGGCGCGCGAGCGACATCGTAGAGGCTTCGATGGGCAGCTCCGCAACCCGAGCCAGGAGACAGACCAATGGCCGACCAGTTCTGGATCGCAGCCTATCCCTGGATTCACTTGGTGGGTCGGATTCTCTTTTCGGCACTCTTCATCATGCTCGGAATGGGACACTTCGCCAAATCGAAGGACATGACCGCGTACGCCGCGGCAAAAGGCGTTCCGGCGCCAAAGGCCGCCGTTTCGATCACCGGTGCGATGATCCTCGTAGGCGGGGTCTTAGTACTTCTTGGGTGGCATCGGTTCATTGGGGCGGGGCTCATCGTCCTCTTCACGGTTTCTTCGGCTTTCACGATGCACGCCTTTTGGAAGGAAACCGACCCTGCGACGATGCAAAACGAGATGGCACATTTCCTCAAGGACCTCGCTCTGGCGGGCGGTGCCCTCTTCATTGCCTACCACAGCGGCATGACGTGGCCAATGAGCTTGGGCGGGTGACAGACTACCTACCAGCCGTTCCCGTGACGGTCGCCTCGCTGGAGGATTCCCTGATCGAGTAGTCCCGCAATCTCCCAGAGGGGTTGACAGGCGCTGTTGTAAGATATATCGTATCGATATATCAAATAGTTATGTCGTGTATTAGCGTGGCTAGGGTCGCGCGAGGAGGTCTCCATGGTAGGTCAAGGCTGGGCGTTCCGTTTCGATCCCGGGCAATGGGGTTTCTGGAGCCAAAGCGGCCGGACACGCCGGGGACAGTGGTTCGAGTCCGGCGATATGAAGTACGTGATCCTCAAGCTGCTTCGAGACAAGCCGATGCACGGCTACGAGGTCATGAAAGCGCTGGAGGAGCAGACCCGCGGTTGCTACAAGCCCTCACCGGGCACCGTGTACCCCACGCTCACGTGGCTGGAAGACGAGGGGTTGGTAAAGTCCGACGAAGTTGACGGGAAGAAGGTGTACTCCGTCACCGAGGCGGGCCGCTCGTTCCTCGAGGAGCACAAGTCAACCGTCGAGGGCATCTTCGAGCGTGTCGCCGATACGATCGAGCGGTTGGTGAGCGAGCCAATGCCGGAGGTGAACCGAGGCATCGGCCGGGTTGTGAGTCAGGCATACCGTGCGGCGTGGAAGCTGAGCGGTGATCAGGCGCGGCGGGGGAAGATCTCCGAGATTCTCGAGCGCACGGCGAAGGATCTCGGAGAATTGGCCAGCTAGCTGGTCAGGCGCCGCGTCGATTGTCGGGGGTTACGCTTAACGCCCGCCCGCCCGCTCGCCGTAGCGTAGCCTTCACTCGTGCGAGGAAGCGAGGTGGATCGATCGGTTTACGAATGTAGTCGTCGGCACCCACGTCCATGAGTCGCACTTCGGAGAATTCGGGATCGCAGTCTTCTGAACCAGTCAACACGATCACTGGTAAGCCGGCGGTGCCTACCGAGCCGCGCAGGTTCTTGAGCACCTGGTGTCCGTTCAACCTGGGCATCTCCAAATCAAGGATGACGAGATCGTAGGCATCAGGGCCGAGAATGCGGTCCAAGCCAGACTGCCCGTCCTCCGCCTCTGTAACGTCAAAGCCGTTCTTCTCGAGCAGGGTTCGGGCGACTCGCCGGTTCACGGCGTCATCGTCCACTAGTAGAACGCGTGAGTCGTCAGATGGCGGGGCATTCGGCTCGGGAGCGTCTCCGAGGGCCCGTTCGATTTCCTGCTCAGTGGTGGTTCCCGCCTGCACGAGACACATCGCCGCATCACGCATCGGCACCATCCCCGCAGCCGTAGCCGCGCGCTGCAGCTCTGGCGCGCTGGCGCCCTGAGCGATGAGTTCTTGGATCTCTGGGGTCGAGACGACCAACTCGGTGACGGGTACTCGCCCGCGGTACCCGGTTTTTCCACACTCATCGCACCCAGCCGGTACAGTTCCCGATCCATCAGTCGTCGCGCTCGCGGACGACGAATCTGGCCCCCCGTCCGGGTTCGTGTTTGGGTCTCCGCAGATCTGGCATACTCTTCGCACGAGACGTTGTGCCAGTGCTCCTCTCAAGCACTCGGCGACCGAGGGCAGGTCGAGGCCTAGGTCGCGGAGACGCCCGACTACACCGACTGCGTCGTTCGTGTGTAGTGACGCGAGAACGAGGTGCTCGGTTAACGACGCCTGGACGGCGATCTTGGCGGTTTCAAGGTCTCGGATCTCTCCGATGAAAATCACGTCCGGATCTTGGCGCAGGATGGCCCGGAGCGCAGAAGCGAATGTCACTCCTCGGCCCGTATCGACCTGCATTTGCGTGATCCCCGGCATCTCGTACTCGACTGGGTCCTCAACGCTCATGATGTTCACTTCACCTGTCGCGAGCTGTCGAATCGCTCCGTAAAGCGTAGTAGTCTTCCCGGATCCGGTGGGCCCGGTGACGACGACTATGCCGTCCCGCTGGCTCAGCAGACGCCGCAGGCCAGCGAGGTCATGCGGGGCGATACCGATTCTCTCCAGTGTGAGGCCCGTCTCTGGCTCGAGGATGCGAATCACCGCCTTCTCAGCTTCTCGGGTGGGCACGGTCGACACACGCAAGTCGATGTTTCGCGCCTCGACCCGAATGGCCGCGCGGCCGTCCTGAGGCCTCAGTCGGTCGGCTATATCGAGCTTGCTGATGATCTTGATCCGCGAGATGATCCGGTTGATCACCGGCATCGGCATCTTCATGTAGTTGCGGAGGACGCCATCGACCCGGAAGCGCACGGAGCCACCCGCGCGGCCCGGCTCAATGTGGATATCGCTCGCTCGTCGGCTCACGGCGTCGCGTAGGATCAGGTTCGTGAGCTTGATTACAGGAGTGGCTCGCGCTTCGTCGGCTGCGACGACCTCTGCGGGTGCTTCCTCGACCTCGCGAACCGCGACCGCAGTCTCAGCGTCCACGCTACTGAGCAAGCTTTCGACCATGCGCTCTGGGGAATACCGAGCGTCGATTGCCTCCCGGAGATCCTTTGGTGGCGCAACCTCGAAAACGGGCGTCCTCCCCGACGCGAATCCCAGAAGCTGCTCCGCCTCGAGATCCCTGGGGTCGCTGGTTGCGACGACGATGTGATGGTCGTCCTGACGTAGGGGGTAGACGAGGAAGCGCCGCGCGATCTCTTCTGGCAGGAGCTTAAGCGCTCCAGACTCGGCCGTGGTGAGATCGGCCACCGGGAGCCGGAAGTGAGCTGCTACTAGGCGTGCCAGCTCCCCGTCGTTCGTTCCAGATTTCGAGCAGACCTTTTCCCACACCGTAGCGACTGGGACGCCCGGCGGGACGACGCGGGCTTCGACACCAGGCAGCCCAGCATCCTGGGCGGCCGACAGTAGCCAATGTGTGGACCGCTCAGCGGTTCTCTCGACGCTCATGCTTCGGGCTGAACGACTGACTTCAGGTGGTCGACCACGGCATCATGCGACGCACGAACCTGACCAAGCAGCTCCGTGGCTCGCTCTGCGTCGTTCGCCCTACCCGCGAGCTCCGCCTGTCTGAGGAGCTCAGCGAGTCCGTGAGCTCCAATTGCAGCGGCGGAGGACTTGTATGCATGGGCGGCCTTGTGGATTCGATCGGGCTCGCCAGTCGCGGCAGCGCCTGCGAGCGCCTCCATCCGGGTCGGCGCCTCTTCGATGAACAGGACGAGTATGGAATTCACACCTTCCTCGATCCCGGCCTCACGCATCATTTGGTAGAACGACGCGAGATCGACTGGGGGCGCACCCCCAGCGGTCTGAGTGGTCGGTCCAGCTCGTGATCCGGTCGGCTCTAGGTCCGGTTCCGGCTCTGTCACGGTATCCCCCAAAAGTCCACTATGCGGCTGTTGCCCGGGACGGTTAGTGGTTTAGTATCGGTGGGATCTCCGTTCGTCCTTAGGTCTCATGCGATATGTCTGGCATTGAGTAGGGAAGCACGCTGGCGGTCCGGCCATTGTGGGTGGGCGGGCGACCTAACCTGTCCTCTTCCCGACACGTAGGTGAAGTGGCCACAACACTTTGCGAGCGGCGCCCCACCGTGGCGTAAGGAGATCGACGATCCGGCGTACTGGATCCTCCCCATGCTGGCGCACGAAGCGTTGGACGGCAGACCAGGTTCGGATGTAGCCCTCCATCTGCGCGAGGGTCCATGCACATTGGATCGAGAGGTGAGGTACGTCGATCTCGTCAAACGGGAACGCGATCTCGGCGTATCCCGTATCCACCAGTCTGCGCTCGCTAGGCCAGTACGCCTGCATTTCCCCCTTGTAAAAGGCCCGTAACACTTCATCGACCTCGCTCGATACTCGCGCGAGTGAGTAGCACCACACGGCGACCACGCCGTCGGGAGCCAGTACCCGGTGGGCTTCCTGGAAGAAGCGATCCTTGTCGAGCCAGTGCAGGGCCTGAGCCACGGTGACCAAGTCGACCGACTCCGCTTCCAGGCCGCTCCTCTCAGCCGGGGAAACGCGGTACTGGATGCGGGGGTGAGATTGCGCGTGAGTGATTTGGTCGACGCTCGCGTCCGTCGCGATTACGAGGTCAAAATGGAGAGCGAGGCCGAGCGCAGCTTGACCGTTACCGGTGGCGCAGTCCCAGGCGAGGCGGCGGCCCGGAGAGTGGCCTGCCAGGCAATCGAAGAGTTCAGCGGGGTAGCCCGGGCGGAACGTGGCGTATGATGCCGCGCAGTGGGAGAAGTGGTCGTCGTGGTCGGTTTTCCCCAGCGGTTCACGACCTCCGGCGCGTCCTCAATTCCTCGAGAGATCCCCTGACGTAGTTGCGTGTCATTTCCTTCCGCCATGACAGGCCAAAATCGGTGTTGTCCATTGGTTTCGAGGGCTTGAACGCGGCGGCGGCCGCTGCCTGAATGGCGTCGTCGTCTAGATCCGTTCCAACGATAGCCGCCGCCGCCTCGGGTACGGTCTGCGGTTGGCTCGCTACGGCACCGAGGACGATACGAGCCTCGGCCACTCGAGGCCCGTCCCACCGAATCCAGCTTGCCACCCCGAGTACGGGAAAGTCGAACGACCCACGCCTCCGCAGCTTCCAGTAGGTGGCGTCCCAGCCATCAGTAGGTGGGAGGCGCACTTCGGTCAGGATCTCGTCCGGCCGCTTCGCGACGTAGTCGATGCCATCGTTCCGGTAGAAGTCACTGGCAGGTACGACGCGATCCGAGGTCGGGCCGAGTAGGTGGTACTCCGCCGCAAGCGCCACCGCCACCGGGGCGAGGTCACTCGAGTTCACCGCCCAACAGCGGGGGCTCCGCGGCGCAACCCAGCACACGGTGCCGTCCTTTTTCATGCAGAAATCGATGGCCTTTCGCCACTCGAAGGTTTGATTGTAGTAATTGCAGCGCGTGTCGAGACACAGATTACCGCCGACCGTCCCCATGTTTCGGAGCAGGGGCGTGCTGATGAGATCCGCCGCCCGCGCCAGGACGGGATACCGACGCCGAATCGTTCGGTGTCCGATGAGCTGGGTCAGAGTGAGACACGAGCCGACCGCGAGACCGCGCTTCCGGTCACCGGCTACACGGAAGAGCTTCTTGATGCCACCCAGTGCGACCAGAACTCCCGGCTCCTGGTGGCGGCGTTTCATGTTTGGGTAGATGTCGGTACCGCCCGCCACGTACATCCCGGTTGGGCCGTTATCCGCCATCATCTGAAGGGCCTGTCTCAGCGTTCTTGGCTGGAGGTATTGGAAGGGCGGTAGTCGGAGCATGGGAAGAGAATCAGCGGTCCGAATTGGACCGCTGACCGGAGGCGGCGGGCATCCGATTGGTTTTCACTTGATCCTCCGTCCTCCCACTGCGAGGGGTTGCGGTGCCGTCCCCCCCTTCCCAGGGCGGCCGGACGTAGGTGGGCTCAGGCCACGTCACCTTCGGGAACCGATCCGGCCCGAATCTGCCCTCCCGGCCTGCCGCTTTGTGCCGCAGCGCGCGCAGGACTTTTTCTGGAGTGATGGGCACCTCGTCGATGCGCACCCCGACGGCGTCGTACACCGCATTCGCAAGCGCGGGTGGGATCGGTAGGAGTGGTCCCTGCCCGACCTCCTTGGCGCCGAACGGGCCATTGGGATCCGGCCGCTCGATCAGGAACGTGTCGACATCGCACATCTCGAGCGTGGTAGGGCTCTTGTATTCCAGCATGCTCGGGATCTTGTGGATCACGTTGAGTTTCGGGCGATAGGCCATCTCCTCCATCAGAGCTTCGCCGAGGCCCATGTAGACGCTGCCTTCGACCTGCCCTAACACGGCGACCGGATTGATCGACCGGCCAATGTCGTGCGCGATCCAGATCTTTGGCACGGTGACGATCCCGCTTTCAGGATCGAGCTCGACTTCGGCGACCGCGGCGCTGTAGGAGTAGGCTGGAGAGGGACCGACGCCTGCCCCCCGATAACGCCCCGGTGATCTCGGGGGTGTGTAGGACCCGAGAGCGCCAACCGTTCCCTGCGCCGCCTCCGCGAGCTGTATCGCCTTCGCGAACGTCACACCGCGCTCGGGATTCTCGGAGTCAAACACGCGCCGCTCCGCGAACGCGATACGCGCCGCGGGGACTTCGAGGTGCCGAGCAACGTGGTCAGCCAAAATGCTGCGGGTGCGTGTCGCCGCCTGGATCGCAGCGTTCCCTGTCATCAGCGTGACGCGGCTCGAATAGCTGCCGAGGTCGACCGGTGTGAGGTCGGTGTCGCCGGTAAACACGCTGATCTCGAGTGGGTCGATGCCGAGTAACTCCGCCACGATGTAGGCCAGAATCGAGTCCGATCCCTGTCCGATCTCGGTCGATCCGCAGAACACCGTAACCCCGCCCCCGCGGTCGCACTTCAACTGCACGCCGGAATGCGGCATGTCGTTCCAGTAGATAGGGAGTCCCGCGCCGCAGATATAACTGGCACCCGCGAGGCCCAATCCGCGTCCGTAGGGAAGCTGTCTGAACCGACTCTTCCATCCTGACGCATCCACCACTTTTTCGATGCATTCGCGGAGTCCGATGGACCCAACCTGGAGGTAATTCGCGGTGACGGCATTGGGTGGAACCAGATTTGCCAGACGTATCTCGGCCGGATCGAGGCTCAGTCGTTCGGCGATCTTGTCCGATGTGGACTTCGAGAGCGAAGCGCGGCTGTGGCGTCCCGTGCCCGCGGCTTGGGTCCGCACGGTGGCTTGTTGGTGAATACGCGGGCGCCCTGGTCACGAAGGACGGCTCGATCAGGGCAATGCACTTCAAGTCCGTACTTGGATGGTGGCGGCTACGGGTCCTACGGCGTGGCGAGCACGTATTACAGGAAACGATAGCGACGTACAGGATACGTCACGGTCTGAAGCGCCCCCGACGCCCGTCTTGACCGACATGAGGGTGGGGTGCCGCCCGCGATGGCAACACCGGGCGGCCCATCAAGATCACGTTGACCAGAGAGGAGGTGTTCTATGATCATGGCGAGTTTTGCCACGGCGATCTCGTGACTAAAGGGATCGCTCTTGCCGCCGAACCCACCGCCGTTTGGGCACGCAATGACGCGAATGCGGGCCGGCGGCAACTCCAGCACCTTGGCCAGCGCTCGGTGAACGTAGTGCGGAGTCTGTGTTGAGCTCCACAGGATGAGCCGGCCGTCTGCCGACCACTGGGCGACCGCCGCGTGCTGCTCCATCGGGAGATGCGTATTGCCTTCGTAAAAGAAGAGGTCTTCCTGAATTAGATCTGCTTCAGCAAAGCCGTCCTCGACCTCGCCGAATTCCAGATCGACTGTCTTGTGGAGGTTGCCCAGCGGTCCGTAGTCATGAATACGCGGCTCGGGATGGGAGAGTGCATCTTCGATGCCCCCAATTGCCTGGAGGGGCTCGTATTCGACCTGGATCTGCTCGAGCGCGGCAACCGCAACGTCCTCGCTCACGGCAGCGACGGCCGCTATCGGGTCACCAACGAACCGGACCTTATCCGGCGCGAGGGCATGCTCGTCCTCGCTCACGGGTAGGATGCCGAACCGGATGGGCAGGTCCGAGCCCGTGATCACCGCGTAGACGCCCTGTGCGGAGGCTGCCGCTGTCACGTCGATCCCCACGATCCGGGCGTGGGCGTGTGGGCTGCGCGCAGGAGCTTGGCGAATCCCATGCGCGGAAGCACGATGTCGTCGGCGAATTTCGTGCTCCCGGTCACCTTCGCCACCGCGTCTACCTTGCGATGGGAGCGGCCAATCACCGTGTTCCGTCGCGCCTCACTACCGGCCATACAATACCTCGCGTGACGGAGTCGGCGACTCTCCACGCATCATTGCCGCAGCGAGCTCAACCGCCTCGTAGATCTTGAGGTAGCCAGTGCAGCGGCAGAGGTTGCCTGACAGCTCTCGCTTGATCGTGGTCCGATCCGGGGCGGGGTTCTCCCGGAGCAGCGCTTCGGCAGCGAGCAAGAAGCCGGGGGTGCAGTATCCGCATTGGGCGGCTCCCAGCTCCGCGAAGGCTACTTGCAGCGGGTGGAGCTCCGCCCCGTGTGCCAGCCCCTCGACGGTCGTGACGCGGTGGTCCTGGCAAGCAAGTCCAAGCACCAGACAGGAGAGAACGGGCTGGTCGTCGAGCAGAACGGTGCAGGTGCCGCATTCCCCCAGCTCACATCCGTGCTTGGTACCGGTGAGACCGAGGTCCTCTCGGAGCACTTCGAGCAGCGTCTTGTGTGGGGTGAACGCGACTTCGACGGGTTCCCCGTTCAGCTCGAACGACGCGAGGGCTGTTGCGGCCGGCCTAACCTTTGACCGTCCCAAACAGGAACGTCTCCGTCTGTTCGGTGAGAAACTTCCGCGCGTTCGGGTCTCGCAGATCGAGGGCGTGATGATTGATGAGCGCCGTCTGTTGCTGGAGCCACGCCTGCCAGCACTCCTGGCAAATCGATGTTGCGATCCGCTCGCCTAGTGCATTCGGTAATGGGCGCGTTCCCAGGGTAGGGCGATCTTGGCCGCACCGCGAACAGGTTGAGGAGTCCATATAGGGATAATCTAACCTTGCGGCAATGGAGGCGCGACGGCACGTTACGCCGGTCATGGAGCGTTCGGACCGCACGGTGGGGCTTTGCTGGGATTGTGCATTCGCCCACCGCGTCCGGACGTTCAGCGGATCGATCTTTTGGCACTGTATGCGGTCGCGAAACGACCCATCATTTCCGAAGTACCCGCCATTGCCTGTGCTCAACTGCACTGGTTACCATCCCGATGTCAGCCGCGGCGACGCCGAGCGCACTTCCGAGTGATCCTGATCGAGAACGCCGTCATGTGCCGGTGTCCAACCCATACGCGCGCCCGGAGGTCAAGCATGCAGGTACGCATGAATGTCGCGATGATCGACGCGCTCAAGACCACGCCGGAGATTCCGGACAATCTCATAGGGTGCGTCGGCAAAGCCCAGGCGGATGGGGCGGGTTTCCTCGTTCCCATGAATGTAGACGAAGCCATGGCAATGACGGAGCTGTGCCAGTGGTACATCCAAACGGACCCGTCCACCGGGAAGTTGACTCCTAAAGCGGAGCTCTTCGACTCCATCGTCCGTGCGGTGTACAGCGCCGAGGATGCCTGAACTCAACTACCAACGGAGGCGCGCATGAGAACAATGTTTGCGTTCGTGACGATCGTCATATCGCTTGGCGGGCCCGCCTTGGGGCAGGAAAAACAGATCATCGCGGGGCCGGGCGCGCCGTCCACACTCCCTTTCTCGCCTGCGGTGAGAGTCGGCAACACGCTCTATCTCTCTGGCCAGATCGGAAGAGTGCGGGAAACCGGCCAACTCGCACCTGGAGGCACCGCCGGGCAGGTCCGGCAGACCCTGGAGAACGTACGCGCCGTTCTTGAAACGGCGGGAAGCTCGATGGACAGGGTGGTCGAGTGCACGGTGTTCCTCGCTGACATCGCGGACTACCGCGCGATGAACGAGGTCTACGCGGCGTTCTTCCCGACCGCTCCACCCGCGCGATCCACGGTCGCCGTGTCAGGGCTTGCGGCGGGAGCCAGCGTGGAGATCGGGTGTATCGCCCTCGCTAACGCGTGAAGATCAAACTGCAGTTGGCTGCCCTCGAGCCGCTCGTCCTCCAACCGCTACATGGCCTGAGCCCGGAGGCGTGGCACGCCGCACCAGCTGCGAAGTGGAGTGTAGCTCAGATCGTCGCCCACCTTGCGCGCGCGGTCGATCTCTCCTCGTCGGCGTTTCGTCAGCGGGAAGACCGGCAAGGAATGGAGCGGCGGGCGACTCCGGCACAAGCCTTGTTGCGGCACGTCCTGCTCGGGATCGGACGGTTCACCGGCGGTCGGCAGGCTCCTCCAGAAGCCCGGCCACCCGAGCGACCAGAACCTGAGCTCGTCATGGCTCAGTTCAGGATCGGCGTCGAACGCTTCGTTGAGTTTGAGACCCGCTGGCCGGCCGAAAAACAGATCACGGTATTCGTGAAGCACCCAGTAATTGGTGATCTGAACCTTCCCGAGTGGATCCGGTTTCACTATGTCCACTGTCGGCATCACGCACGGCAGATCCGAAGTCGGATACGTTGGCTCGCGCGGGCATAGTCCTCTTCCTGGCGATTGTTGGGGTGGTGCCGCTTAGTGCCCAGGCCGGCGCTGGACCCGAGCACCCCCACCGATCGAAATACTCATGGCCGAAGTTTGCGGCGGGGTTTGCCGCGAGCCTCTTGGCACACGAGCTGGCTCACGTAGGGGCGGCATTTGCGGTCGGAGGCGACCCGTCGGTGGTACTCGACAGTGGCCGCCCGGTCATCCGGTCAGGGATCGACCCGAACGACGATCCCGCCGGCCCATTTTGCGTTCTCAGCCGCCGGGATGGGCACGCAGCTGCTGATCAACGAGGTCGTGTTCCTCTTGCCGCACCGCGCCCCGAGGGCGAGTGCGTTCGAGTACGGCCTCATGGCTGGGGGGATCGGTACCGTTGCGTTCTACCTGTCGGTCGGCCGGAGCTCCGAGGTGGGAGACGTTCAGCAGATGGTGCAGCATTCCGGTCTCTCGACTTGGGGTGTGACAGCGATTTTCGGTGGTGTAGCGCTTGCGGAAATCGTCCGCCTCGCGTTGAGCGAGCGCTACCTGAACTTCTTCGCAACCCCCACGCCCCAAAACGAGCTCGCCTTCGGCGTCTCCTCTGACTTCTAGGTGACGGTTAGCCCACTCGCGCTCACCGCCGGTGCGAGCGATCGAGCAGGGTTTCCTTCGCGAGTCAGCGCCTCGGCGATTGCCGCCGCCACACGGCCGGTTTCCAGCCGGGGCGCCAGCGCGATCAATGCCGACCCGGCCCCTGAGATCGTCACGCCATGAGCTCCGGCGTCCAGCCCCGCTCGCACCGCGGTGTCGAACCCGCGGATGAGTCGCTTGCGGTATGTGACGGCCAGCTGATCTTCCATGCCGAATCGAATCAGCTGGGACTCACCGTTGGTCAGGCCCAACAGCAAGGCGGCGGCGCGAGACGACTGGGCGATCGCTACGGCGCGCGGTACCTCCCGCGGGAGTAGCGCTCTCGCCTCGTGCGTATCGATGCCCTCCTCAGGAATCGCGAGTCCGACGCCGAGTTCCGCATGGAGAGCGAGCCTCGTCGGGAGGTCCGCCGAGAGAACCAAGCCCCCGTAAATTGCGGGTCCGGCGTTGTCGGGGTGGCCCTCTAGCTGCGCGACGGTCTCGAAGATGGCGTCGTGGTCGACCGCACGCCCCTCGGCGAGCTGCACGAGAGCTGCGCCCGCCGTGAGCGCGGCCGCCGATGATCCGAGACCCTTGCCGATCGGGATCTCGGAATGCAGCTCGAGTCGCCGGTCCGTATCCACGCCGGATGCGCGCAACAGGCTCGCGACGTGGTCTTGGTCGGGATCGACCGACGAGACGGTCCCCGTATATCTGGCCGGTCCGGATCCCTCCAACAGGCGTGCCTCAAGCCACACGTCCAGCGCGAGCCCGAGGCAGTCAAATCCGGCCCCAAGGTTGGATGTCGAGGCCGGGACGCGCACCGTGAGCGT
Source organism: Gemmatimonadales bacterium (assembly GCA_965249575.1). Taxonomy (GTDB): domain Bacteria; phylum Gemmatimonadota; class Gemmatimonadetes; order Gemmatimonadales; family GWC2-71-9. Next base: position 2,245,614 of record OZ252244.1, read on the forward strand.
CATCGTGCGCCCCCCCGGTTGGGGACGGTGGGCGTGCCAATCAATCCGAGTGCCATCGAGAAGAGTCGCTGGAGAGGACAGCTACATGCGGAACAAGTAGCTGAGCTTCATGAAGAAATTGTCGTTGACGCGCCGGAGGTCGCGGAAAGCAAGAGCGTCCGTTTCGGTCAGGCTGGATCCGTAGCCTGCGAAGAAGACCGTGCCGGGATTGGGCTGAAGGGCCAATAGCACGTCGTAGCGGAAGTCGTTCGTGACCTCTCGAGTGGTGAGGGTGCCGTCTACCAGAATGGGATCCTCCGTACGCGGGTCCCTGAGGGCATCCCGAGTTCGTGCGTCGTACTGACCCACGAACCGGACGAAGAGCGGTCGGGCCAGCTGGTACTCGATTTTTAGGCGTGGAACGTGGGCCGTCGCGAAGGTACTGCCATCCCGCTTCCGTCGAAGGCGGCGGTGAAGGTACTGCGCGTCAATCCGAATCTGCTCCGTGGGGCGCCACTCGATGGTGAAGCTCGGCATGATGACAGGGGCCGGTGCGAACTCGAAGTGATCGATATCCTGGCCGTAAATGAACCGTGCGGTGGCGGAGAACTGTGAGAACTTGGGCGTCCGCAGACTCGCGATGAAGCCCAAGGATCGCACTTGGCCGTCGAGTACGAAAGGCACGGTGTCGACCGCTCCGCCCGCCAGCACTTGCTCCACCGCGTACCCGGCGTGGAACGTGGAGTCGAATTCAAACGTCTCGGTAATGGGGTTCACGCTCAGCGACCACCCACCTTTGAAGGCAAAGGTGTTGTTGAAGCTGATGCGTGTCTCAATGGGTTTCCCCCCACCGAAGAACTGATGGTAGTCCCACGTGCCGCTGAAGTTCACCCTCCCTGTCCAACTCTCGAAGACGCCGCCCGGTTGTCCGAACAGCGAGAACCGGTTCGAAGCGTCTGCACTGACGAACCCCACCCGGCGAACGAACCCGCTCGCGGCCACGAAGTCTGGGTGAAATCCCTTGACCTGGTATCGGAACCCCCAGGAGCGCCCGGTCCGGTCGGCCCACAGGTCCCAGATCGGTCCAGAAGCGATGGACCCGAGCCGGCGCGTGAAGCTCTGCCCCGCCTGTAACTGGATGAAGTACAGTTTCTTGAATACGATGCGGGCATCGAACGCCGCCACACGGTTGAAATCGCGGCCATCGATCTTGTCCGTGTAGGTCAAGCCGACCGTTGACTGACCGGCGAGGTCCCGGCGGAGGCGAACGAGGTTATAGATGGGGTTGTCGACGAGCGTCTCGGAGGCGTTCTTGGCGTCGACCGCCGAGAGCAATCCGATGGTCGTACCCGCGGCTTTCCCGGTGAGCTTCACAGCTCCCACGGGGTTGGTGACCCGCCGGGTGTAGATGAGCTGTCCTGGGGAGCTCAGCTGTTCGATGCCCTCCACGAAGAACGGCCGCTTTTCCGGAAAGAAGATGGCGAAGCGTGGATCGATGGGAATCCGCGCGGCGTCGGCCTCGACCTGCGAGAAATCGGGATTGACGGTCCCGTTCATCGTGAGGTTGGTGGTCACGCCCCATCGAATGTTGCCGCCCAGCTCCGCCACATCGGGGCCAAGCTCGTCATACTGCCAGCCGGTGCCTGTTGCCGACGGCTCGCCATCGACGCGAGCCGTGACGACCGGGTTGATGTCGAGCACGAGTCCGCGGCTGAGACCGGTCAGGTCTCGGAGCCGCCCGGATTGGGACAGGAACGACGCCGTGCGCCCGGTGCGGGTCCACGTGTCCTCGTACCCGGAACGCTGCACCTTGCGCAGGATGTTGATGCCCCAATCCTGCGCCGCTCTCGACTGGAAGCGGAAGCTCTTGAACGGGATGCGAACCTCGACCTCGTAGCCATAGTCCGTGAGGCGTCCCTTGGAGTCGTAGACGAAGTCGGGACTCAAGTCCAAGCCCCGGGCGAAGCCTACCTGGTTTCCTCCCCCTCCCCCTCCACTTCCCCCGACACGGATGATCGATCCTCCCTCGTTTCGTATCCCGTCGGCCTGAGCGCCAAGGGGATTCACGCCGAACGTGAGAGCCTGCCGCCGATCGTTGAAGGTATCGAGGAGAATCTGGATGTAATCGTCGTTGTCGATCTTGTCCCGATCGGCGAGCGTCGCGCGAATAGTGCCCGTCGGCGCGAAAGCTCGAATGCCGAAGTGGATCGCGGACTCTGAGTACCAAATCAATACCTGAGTCGAATCCTCGGCTGGCCGGCCTTCCAGCGGGCTGAACTGCGAGAACCCCGTGAGGAGCGACGCTTGGGCCCACACGGATTCGTCGAGTAGTCCATCCACTGTAATCGATTCGCCCAACTGAGGCGCGCGAACATCGGTCTGCCCCGCCCCTCCCGAGTACACTCCCATTGTTGCGTCCGCGTTTCCCGCCTCGAGGGACGGCCCGTTCGTGGGCGCCGCGACCGCCGGCTGCCGCGGCGCGACCCGCTCCGCCCGCGCCGCCGGCGCCCCGTCCACGTACATCACCGGACACGCCCGCACCTGCCCCCGCCGCCGCACCACCACCCGCCCCGCCCGTCCGTCCGCCAACGCCCGCTGCGCGTCCCGATACGCCCGCCCCCCCCACTCCCCCGCCCACACTGCACACAAATCCGTGTAGCCCGCCTCCCCCGGCACCCGTGTCAGCAACACCGCCGCCTCCCCGCCCCCCCACACCGCGTCCTGCGCCGCCGCCCGCGCCGGCCCAAACCCCCAGTACCACACCGCCACCCCCCGATACCACGCCGGCCGCAACCGCCGCCCCGCCGGATCGTGCTCCAACGTGCTCCCCGCCGGCACCACCACCGCCAGCACCATCTGCCCCGTCCCCACCACCCGCACCTGCCCCCGCCGCGCCAACGCCCGAATCACCGCCGCACTGCGCACCGCCACCGGCTCCACCCCCCCCGCCACCACCTCCACCTCGTACACCCGCCGCACCACGCTGTAGCCCCCCACCCCCGGAATCGTCGAGAAGACCTCCCCTCCCCCCCGCACCCGGTACAACGTCCCCGCCTGCGGCTCCGTCCGCCCCAAATCGTACCACTGCACCGCCCGCCCCTTGTACCACCCGTCCCGCAACGGATAGTGCGTCGCAAACGCCTCCCCCAACTGCTCCACCGCGCTCCGCTCCACGGGCGTCCAGCCCGCCTGGCTACCACCGGTCACCTGGGCGGCAAGCAGGGGAGAACCGGCAACCGCAACTGTGAGAGCAAAGTGGAGCGCGAGCAAGAGAGAGAGCCCACTCCTCGGCGTCAGGGGACAGCCCCCCGGCCGTTTTTCGGGAGAACGTTCGGTTGATCGGTAGAACCGTTATGCAGCATGCGATCTCTCACGACGCGCAGCCCTCACTCGCCTGTGCTCCCGAGGACAACATCTCTATTCGCGCGCCAGCGCCCGATCCGCTCCCGTTGTGTGTCCGGTGGCGATTCGTGTCACTCGTACCGCAGAGCCACGATCGGGTCCAGGAGCGATGCCCGGCGAGCTGGCCAGAGGCCGAAAAACACCCCCACCACCGCGCTGAATGCGAAAGCGAGAACGATGGCCGGCGCGGAGATCAATGTATTCCAATTCGCAAGGGTCGAAAGTGCAATGGCGCCGCCCGACCCCACCAGGATGCCGAGGATGCCACCCATCACGCAAAGCACAACGGACTCCACCAGGAACTGCATGAGGATGTTCTGCCGCGTGGCACCCAGCGCCATGCGCACTCCAATCTCCCGTGTGCGTTCGGTGACCGAAACCAACATGATGTTCATGATGCCGATGCCGCCTACCAGGAGGCTCACGGCTGCGATGCCTCCGAGCAGGAACGTGAAAGTCTGCGTGGTCTCCTCGAAGGTCGCCAGAAACTCGGCCCGGTTTCTGATCTGAAAGTCGTTATCGCCTCCGGGGCGGATCTGGTGCTCGCGCCGGAGCACGCGCTCGATGTCGATCATGGCCAGCCGCACCGAGTCGGGGTGTCCCACCTCGACGGTGATCGAGTTGAGTCGGTCGGAGCCGAACATCCGGAACTGAGCAGTTTGGAGCGGGATGAGAATCTGCTCGTCCGGGTTCCGCCAGCTCATCTGCGCACCCTTCGTGTCGAGCACCGCCACGATCTCGTAGTTGCTTCCGCCAATTCCCACTTGCTGGCCGATCATCGCGGCGCCGTTCGCTCCCAGCATCTCCGGGACGGAATTGCCAAGCACGGCGACACGCCTGCGAGCCGCGTCATCTCCTGCCGTGAATGGCTTGCCCGCGAAGACTTTGTAGTTGTTCACCGATACGTAGTTCGCTGTCGTGCCGACGACGCTCACGTTGATGTTCTGGTTGCCGTATTTTACCTGGGTGTTTCTCGAAATCTCGGGGACTACGGCCTCGAGCCACGTGGCGTCTCGCGCGAGCGCCTCGTAGTCGTCGGTCGTCAAGCTGACCCGATTCGCGCTCGCGACCCCGTGAAACCTCGACTGGCCGGGGTAGACGCTGAGGAGGTTGGTGCCGAGCGCCTCGATCTGTGCCTGCACGGCCTGCCGGGCACCCGTTCCAAGGGCCACCATCGTGATCACGGCGGCGACGCCAATCACGATGCCCAGCATGGTCAGAAGCGAGCGGAGTTTGTTGGCGCGAATGGCGCCAAGTGCGACGGTGAAGATCTCGCCCAATAGCATCGCTACCTCCGTTGCACGCCTGGTAGTCCGGCGCGTCCCTGGACGCGCTCGCTGAACGCCTGCTGGGAGGCCACCAGGCTCGCGCTCGGAAGCACGAGCACGGTGTCCGACACCGCGAGTCCCGACACGACCTCTGAGTTGTCGAGGTCTGTGAGCCCCGTTCGGACGGGCACGGCCATCGGCTGCCCATCCCGCACCACGAACACGATGTACTCCCCGCCGAACGCGGCGTCGGTAGTCCGATTGGCGGCCCGGCGTCCGCCACCACGGCGCCCTCCTCCCCCTCCCCCTCCGCGCAGCTGTCCCATGATTCGGCGCTCTGCGGCACTCAAGGATTGGGGGCCTCCGCCCCTGCGCATCTTCTGGAACATCCCCTGGACCTGCTCTTCGGTTACCCCCGGCGGGAGCGGCACCTCGTGGCCCCCGACGGATATGGTTCGCTGGGGTGCTCCGCCGTCTGCTGCCGGTGTGGCGCCGCCGAGCGACGCCTCCCCGTTGTCGTCGCCATCCCGCTTCCGGGCTGCGGCGAGCTGCTCGCGGACGGCTTCGGGCTCCAGACCGAGCACGCCGGCTGCGGAAGCCACATCGCGCTGAGTTCGCAGTGCGGCGTTCGGTACCGTGAGTACCCCACTGCGCTCACCGACGTGGATCTCGATCTCCGCGTTCATGCCCGGTTTGAGGAGCCGGTCGTCGTTGGAGATCTTCACCGCCACCGGGAACATCGTGACGTTCTGCTGCACGGTAGCCTGCGGTTCTATCTTCAAAACCTGTCCCCTGAAGGGCCGATTCGGGTACGCATCGACGACGATGGTGACGTCGAGTCCATGCCTGATTTTGCCGATGTCGGTCTCGTCGACCAGCGCCCGCACTTGCACGGTGTCGAGGTCGGCTATCTTCAAGAGGACCGTCCCGCCACTGATGTTGCCCGTCGCTGACGAGATGACCGTTCCCACGTCGATGTTCTTGGTCAGGATGACGCCCCGTGCTGGTGCTCTGACGTCAGTATCCTCGAACGCGATCTTCGCGTTTTCCAAGGAGCTCTCCGCGCGGATGACGGCGGCCTTGGCGTTTGCGAACTGGAGTTTTGCCGCGTCGAACTCCGTCTCCGTGATCGATTGTGTACGATGAAGCTCCTCGGCGCGACCGAGCTGGGATTGGGCGTTAGCCAGTTGCGCCTCCGCCACATCCAGGTCCGCCTCCGCCTGCCGCAGGGTGTTCTTGGGATTCCGAGGATCGACTCGCACGAGCAGCTGGCCGGGGCGCACGACGTCGCCGGTCTCCACTTCCACGGAGATGATCTCACCGGACGCTTTGGATTTGACCTCGACCGAGTCTTGAGGTTGCACGCTACCCGCTGCGTTGACCGTGACTATGATGTCCTGCTCGGCGAGCGCCACCATCTGGTAGACCGGTAGGTCCGGCTCCTCCCCGCACGCGGCGACGAGCAGCAGCCCACCGACACCAACCAGTGCGGATCGAATCGAGCGGTGCGTGCCCTTCATGCGGCCTTCCCGGTCAACACGTCGCGCTCTACCTTACCGTCCAGGAGATGTATTTGGCGGCTTGCGTGCGCAGCAATGTCGGTTTCATGAGTGATGAGAATGATGGTCTGTCCCGCGTCGTGGAGCCCCTCGAAGACTTCCAGGATCTCCTGGCTCGTACCGCTGTCGAGGTTTCCGGTGGGCTCGTCGGCGAGTACGATGCTCGGCTCGTTGACCAGGGCTCGCGCGATGGCGACCCGTTGTCGCTGTCCACCCGACAGCTCGTTCGGCCGATGCTGCATCCGATCGCTCAGCCCTACCTTGCCGAGGGCACCCTCCGCACGCTCGCGGCGCTCCTTTGCGGGAACACCGGAATAGACGAGCGGTAGCTCCACGTTATGTAGCGCCGTAGCGCGCGGGAGCAGGTTGAAGGTCTGGAACACGAACCCGATTTCCTTGTTTCGGATCCGCGCAAGCGCGTCTTCGTCGAGCTCGCTCACCTTCTGGGAGTTGAGCCAGTACTCCCCGGATGACGGTGTATCCAGACAGCCCAGCAGATTCATGAGCGTCGACTTGCCGGAGCCCGATGGGCCCATGATCGCCGTGAACTCGTTGCGCCGGATCTGCACGTCCACCCCGCTCAGTGCGTGGATGACTTCGGCCCCCAGGTGATAGTCCCGAGTCAGCTTGTGCGTCAGGATGATGATATCGGGCAGCGGCGTGTCGCCTGTATTGAAGTCCATACGCTCCTTCGTCTCGCTCATAGATCCCGTCCTATCAGGGTCTCGATGCCTGCCTGCGCGACCAGGAAATCGTGTCGTGCCTCGACGGCGTCGACCGCCACTTGGTCGACGTTCACCTGTGCCGTGAGAACGTCGAGGATGGTGGCTGCACCGAGACGGTAGCGCTCGCGCTGCACGCGCGAGTCTTCCTCGGCGGCCTCCCGGCTTGCCTCCGCGATTTGGATGCGCGCGCTCGCGGACGCCAGTGCTGCGAACTGCTGCGTGAGTTCCGCGTTCGTCTGCCGGCGCGCGTCGTCAGCTCGTGCCTCCGCCGCGTCGCGGCTCGCTAGCGAGCGCGCAACCGAGGTCTCTCGTGTGAACCCGTTGAAGATCGGCCACGAGAGCGACAACCGGGCCGTCCAGGAGTTGTTGAGCTGGTCGACGGCACTCCCCGCCCACGAGTTTGAGTAGCTTGCGGTGACCGTCGGGAAGTACTGCGAGCGGGACACGCCCATCTGTGCGTGCGCGGCGGCGGCGGTGGCTTCGGCCTGGGCGATCGCGGGCGAATTAAGCAACGCTTCCTGCCGTAGCCCCGCGGTGTCAAGGCTGGGTAATGTATACAGTGACGAGTCGCCGAGCGCTCGCACTGGCCCGTCCAGTCCCACCAGTCGCGCGAGGTCCGCCTCAGCCGTCGCCCGCTGCGTTTGGGCGTTCAATAGCTGTAACTCCGCGTTGCCAAGCTCGACCCTTCCGCGCAGCGTGTCCGAACGTATGGCGCTGCCGGCGGCCAGTTTCTCTTTCGAGATTTTCAGCTGCTCCTCACCCCGCTGTACCCGGGTTTCCGCCACCCGTACCAGTTCGTCCGCGGCCACGGCGCTGAAGAAGGCCCGCTTGGTCTGAAGCGCGACCTGGAACCGTTGATTGACGAGCGCGGCGTCTGCGCTCGTCGCTCCCGCCGAGCTCGCTCGACTCTGGGCGGCCCGGCGAAAGCCATCGAAGATCTGGAGTGAAGCGTTGAACCCCGCCGAGTACGAAGTCGACGCCCCGTTCACGGTCCGCTGGGTGGCTTGGTCGAAGCGTTGCGAGGAGTTCGTGCTCCAACCCGAGGTCCCGGTGAGGCTCGGGAGCCAATTGCCGATGGCCTCGCGGCGCTCCGCCTGGGCTAGCAGGACGTCTCCTCGCGCCTGGATGATCGCTGGCTGGGACCGCACCGCCAGCGAGATTGCCTCTTCGAGCGTCACGCCAGTCACCTGCGCTGCGGTCGCCCGAGGCAACAGGCTGGCGAGCATCGCGATGGCGGTGATGGAGAATCTGGACTCAACGTGCACGGCGGTTTCCCTTCGAACGATTGGATCTCGTACTGTCGCGAAGACCATTCAAGCGGCGGTATTCCGCGCGCTGGCGCTCGTCCAAGAGGCGCGCGACATCGGCTCGAAGATCTCCCCTGATTGCCTCGAACCGGGGTCGAACCTCGTCCCATACGAAGCGAAGCGCGGCGTGGTGGCGCTCGAAGATCGCGGACACGGAATCGCGCTGATCCGTCGTGAGGCTCAGCTCTTCCGTCAGCAACGCCGTAAACCGTGCCCGGCGGTCGTCGCTACCGCGGCTTCGGCGCTCCCCGGTTCCCCAGGCGGCGGTGGCTGCTCCACCCATCACGGCGCCCGCGGCGAACGTCGCCAGCAGGAGGAAAACCGCCCAAAGTTTCGATCGATTGAACATCAGGACCACCCTTCCGCTACAACAGCTGTCTCATTCGTTGGTGGTGTCATTTGGCCGGCTCCGGAATCTCGCCTACGAGCACCGCTGCGATGTCCACCTCCGAGAGCGCGCGCGCCGCCAGCAGGGCCGCTGGCGTGACCGTAGCGGCGGCCGATCGGACACCCGCAACGTCCGGGGCGTCCGGCGCCCTCAGGTACTCACTGAGCCAGACCGTACCCGCTAGCGCCAGGACGACGGCGGCGGCGAGACCGGGCCGCGCCCACGCTCCGAGCACGTCCCACCAGGCCTGCGGATCCGCCCGCCCAATGTCGCCCCATCGGATCCGCGCGACGATACCGCGGCTGAACTCCTCGTCATCGGGAGCGGATAAGACTTCTTGAAGCGCCGCCCCGAGTTCCAAGTCGCGCCGGTGATCGAACGGCGACCCGCCGGTCATCTGGAGTCCGCCCGTGTATCGGCGAGGGAGCCTAAGGCCTCGCGCAGGCGGCGACGTGCGTGGAAGACGTCGGATCTCACGGTGCCCTCCGGGACGTTTAGAACCTCTGCAATATCACGATGCGCGTAGCCTTCCGCATCGAACATGACGATGGCGACCCGCTGCCTCTCGGGTAGCTCTGCCAACGCGCGCTCCAACGCGGCTCGGAGCTCACTCCGCTCCGCCACTACATCGGGCCCCGGTCCTCTCGACGACGCGTTGGCCGGGATCGGTTCGGTCTGCCGCACCTGCCTGCGTCTCCGGCGGTCGGCCGCCGCGTTGGCGACGACCCTCAAAAGCCATGGGCCGAACGGGCGCGTTGGGTCATACCGCTGCAGTTTCTTGAGCGCGGCGAGCAAGCCGTCCTGTACGGCGTCGTCGCCGTCATGGGGATTCAACAGAATCGCCCTTGCGATGCGCCGTGCCTGCCCGGCGTAGCGCGAGACCAGGATTCCAAAGGCCTCGCGATCACCCGCGCGCGCCCGCGCGGCGAGCTCAGCGTCGTCCACTTCTGACCTACGCGGGCACTCTGAGAAACGTTGAAGGCGTCGTGGCTCGCTCCCAGGCGATCATGTGGCCTCGCCGTGCCCCCGCCGTCGTTGACGGAACTCCCACGCCGCTCGAAGCGCGAGCCAGAAACAGCCGAGCGCAAGGATATAGGCCGTCACACGGGGTAGGGGGACGACGAGGGCGGCGGCTCCGAGGGAGCTGAAGACGATCGCCCCCGCTATCGACCGCCGGGCGCCTCCGGCCACTTGTCGTAGGGCCACCACGGCTTGCTGCGAGCGCTCCCCGCGAGAAGGCCGGTGTCCGGGAACCCGCGCAGTCGGAGTGGACCGGATCACGGCCGGCGGCAACCGCTGCGCGAGCGCGCCGGGCACCCATCCTGGCGCGCGGAGCACGACTTCGGTCGCGTACCGAAGATCGACCCGAAACTGTGCAACCGCCGTGGCCGTAATCGACGCATCTTCGATCAGTACGTCGAGCTCGTAGTTGTTCTGAAAGCTCGAGGCATTCAGGTTGCTCGATCCGACCTTGAAGAAGTAATGGTCGACGACCACGGTCTTAGCGTGAAGCATCGGTCCTTGCCATTCCCATATGCGCACACCCGCCTCGAGCAATTCGCGATATCCCACCCTCGTAAACGCTCGAACTGGGGGAAGGTCCGTTCTGCCCGGCACTAAGAGCCTCACATCGACCCCGTCGCGTGCCGCGGCGTTGAGGGCCGCTACGAGGGACTGGGGCGCCAGTAGGTAGGCGTCGGTAATCCAGAGACGCTCGGCGGCGCTCGCGGCCAGCAACTGGATAGTGCGGAACGTTCGCGTGCTACCGGGGACTCCGTTGACCACCCTGACCGTGGCGCTGCCGCGCGATTCCGACGGTGGCGCGACTGGCGCTGACGTTGCCTCCCCTCGAGCCGCTTCCCACACCGGGTGGAAGGTCTGATCGATCATCGAGACGGCCGGCCCCGGACTTCAACCGCGGTGTCCCGCCAGGGCATGCGCTTGCGAGTCTCGTCACCCGACCACTCGTCTCCAATACACACCCCCCCGACGATCGCCCGGATTCCGTCCGTGCCCACGTATTTTCGGTGGTTCCGGCGCGCGGAACGGATCAGGCGAAACGGATTGACAGGGTTGTAAGCACGCACCTCGACACCACGCTGCCTGAGCGCACGCCAGAATCGCCATTCCGTGGCTCGGCACCCGAAGTCGTCATAGAGGACTCGGACTCGAACTCCTCGCGACGCGGCTTCACCCAGCGCGTGGGCGAACGCGTTCCCCGTGCGGTCGTGACGGATGATGTAATTCTCGAAATGGAGCCACTTCTCCGCTTCGCCGATTGCCCGCTTCATCGCGGCAAGCGTTTCAGGGCCGTTGGGGAGGTGTGTGACGTCGTGGTCCGGGATTGAGCGGGAGCCCGAGGTCCGATCCAGCGCCCGCTCGATGCCGGAGGGGGGCAGCCGGTCGACCGCCGGAGACGTCAAGGGCTCCCGAGTCCCAGGCGCCCTTCGATCGGCCGAAGGGCCTCGATAACGAACTGAATGTGGTCGTCCAATGGCGTCCCCAGCTCCTCGGCGCCCTGGCGAACTTCTTCGCGGCTGACGCCCTTCGCGAAGGCCTTGTCCTTCAGCTTCTTCTGGACGCTCTTGACCTGCAGATCCGCGAGACTCTTCGAGGGTCGCACGAGAGCGCAGGCTACAAGGAATCCGCAAAGCTCGTCGACCGCGAAGAGGACCCGGGCCATGAGTGTGTCACGCGGAACACCGGTATACGTCGCGTGTCCCAGGATGGCGCGGCACATGGCTTCCGGCAGCCCGCGCTCCTTCAGCAACTGCACCCCAAATGATGGATGTTCCGCAGTCGGGGAGTGTGCGGCGTTCGGATACCGCTCGTAGTCGAAATCGTGGAGCAGCCCGACCAAACCCCAGGCGTCTTCGTCGTCTCCGTATTTCGCGGCGTAGGCTCGCATTGCCGCCTCCACCGCATACATGTGTTTGCGCAGTGCTTCGGAAGCCGTGAATTCGTGTACCAGCGCCATGGCCTCATCGTGGTTCATGTGCCGCCTCCGGGGCCCACTGTTCGAGCCAGACCTGGAATGTGAAGATCGTCCAAAGCGCTCGGGCATGGTTCGCTCGCCGGCCTCGATGTTCCCGCAGTAGTCGGTCAACCGCGGCCGGATCAACCAATCCCTGAGAGTGTAACCGTGCCGGAGCCAACAGCCGGTCGACCTCGTCTCGCAGCCCGTTGTTTACCCAAGATCCGACCGGTAGGCTGAGGCCCCGCTTACGCCGCCGTGTGATGCTCTGCGGAAGCCACGCGGCGGCGGCTTGACGCAGCACCCACTTTGTCGTGCCGCCGCGGATCTTGAGGCGGGTGTCCAGAGCGAGCCCAAACTCGGCTACCTCGCGATCAAGATACGGTGACCGCGCCTCCAATGAAGCTCCCATCGTGGCCCGATCCACCTTAACCAGCAGGTTATCTCGCAGGTACGTCTGGAAATCGAGGAGCATCGCCGCTCCCGCGGGATCCGAGGGCTCGGATACCCGGCGGCCGATGGGTCGTTCCACCGAGGCTCGGAGGCGTTGGCTCAGCGCCGATTCCGGGAGCCCGGTGCCGAACCAGGAGATGTGGCGCGTGCGCCAGGGGTGATGTGCGGCGGCAACGAATCGCTTCAGCAAGAACTCCACGGGGACCTTCTGCGTGGACACGGGAAGGGCATTCACCGCGGTGCCGATCAATCGCCGTGCGTACGGTGGGAGCCGCGTGAAGCTGGACGCCGCGAGGTGGCCGAGGTAGGTAGGGTAGCCGCCAAAGAGCTCGTCCGCGCCCTCTCCTCCCAAGACGACGCCCACGTGCTTTCTCGCCGTGCGGGCGAGCAGATGTGTGGGTAGGGTCGCGGGGTCCCCCAACGGCTCCGCTGTCAGGCGAGTGAGGGCATGCAGGGCGAACAGCATCTCGCGCTGGTTGACGAACGCTTCCACGTGATGGGTCCCGAGCTTCGTGACCACGCGCCGCGCGTTGGCACCTTCGTCGTAACTCCGTTCTCCGAGGCGGACGGTAAACGTGTGGGTGCGCTCCGGGCCGAGCACACGCGCCGCGATGGCTGCGATGAGCGACGAGTCGACCCCGCCGCTGGTAAACACGCCAACTGGGACGTCGGCCTGCGTCTGCCTGGCGACGGCGTTCTCGAGCAGCGTCCGGAGTCGCGGAACCGCGTCTGAGGGGCTCACCTCTGGAGCTTGCATGACGAGTCGGGGGTCGAAGTATCGGAACACTTCGTGGCGGCCTGCTGTGAACTCGGTGATGCTACCAGTCTCTGCCCGCTCGATGCGTGAGAACATCGTATGGGGCTCTGTTACGAAGCCCCGCATCAGAAACGAGTGCGCAGCCATGCCATTGATATCTCGTGCGATGGTTGGATGTTCGAGCAACGCCTGTATCTCAGACGCGAACCACACCTCGTTCTGATCTCGGAGATAGAACAGCGGCTTTTCCCCTACTCGGTCACGAGCCAGGGCAAGCGTCCGGCGTCTTCCGTCCCAGCAGGCAATCGCGAACATCCCTTCGAGATCGGCGAGCCCCTGAAGTCCCTTCGAGAGGTACAGCGGGAGGATGACCTCGACGTCTGACCGCGACCGCAGTCGGTAGCGCGGGAAGCGGCTCCGGAGGTCCGGGGCATTGTAGACTTGGCCGTTGCAGGCAATCCAAACGTCTGACAGGCTCTCGGCAAACGGTTGGTCTGCGCGGCTGTGGAGGTCAACGATGCGGAGGCGCTCGACACCGAACGCGGCGTGCGTGGATTGTCTGACCCCATGCCCGTCAGGGCCCCGGTGCCGGAGTTTCGCGCCCATGCGTTCCAACCGATCGGGATACCGCAGCGGGCGGCTGTCCAACGAGACCATCCCGTAGATGCCGCACATCTAGGCTGAGGGGGGTGCGAGCGGGGGGCGCACATGGCGTCTTCCGGGTGGCGGGGACGACCGGGGTCGAGCGAGCTCCTGCGTGCCGCACGGACCGTAAGCCGCCGTCCTCCCGGAATCCACGACCAGTCGGTACCGGCTGCTGAGGAGCGCACGCGTCTCGACATCTTCGCTTCGCACCACGAAGAGTGTTGGCCGACCGCACTCGACGATCCGCGAGTGACCCCATTCGAGCGAGCGAATAAGCGAACCGGGCTGCGCTCGCCAACGCTCGGGTTCCCGCACCAAGTAGTTGCTGGTTAGCTCGGCGCCTGAACGCGTGACGAGGATGATTTGTCGTCGGAGGTAGAAAGGGAGGGACAGCGGGAACGTGCGGACTGCGACCACGTCGATGTTCTCGCTGAGGAGCGGGGTTATGGCGTCCGCGACGACCCGGGCCGAACGGTCGCGCCCGATCGCGTCCATGAGAGAACTGCTCACAAACGGTATAGAAGCGACGGGCAGGCTGAGTGCGAGTGCCACCGTCACCGCGTGATGAGACCGGAGCCAGGCAGCCGCTCCGGCAATCGCCGACACCGCGCCCAGGGCGAACGCGGTCGGAGGAATGGCGGATGAGACCTCTGGCGTCATCTCTATCAGGGCGTCAAACACGCCATGACCCACCACGAGCGCGAGCCCGGCGACCACGAGCGCGACCGATGCGGCTCGCGCTCCCGTTGGACGTATTCCTGCGGCCGTCCAGAAGTTGGCGACGAGCAGGGCGATCGCTGGAATCAGTGGCAGGACATATTGCGGGCGTTTCGACTGTGACAGTGAAAAGAACACCAGCGGGACCAAGATCCAGATGAGCAAGAAGACCATACGATGGTCAGGGGTGCCGGCGCTTTGTCGGACGATTCGCACGTTACGCCAACTGCCAAGGCACACCAACGACCATGGGAACGAACCTGCGAGAACGATCGGAAGGAAGTACCAGGCGGGCCCGGTGCGTTGGAGCTTTGCCGTCGTCAGTCGCTCAAAGGTTTCCGTGATCACTACGTAACTCACGAAATCTGGTATCCGTCTGGAGAGTGCGAACACCCAGGGCAGAATGATAGCGGTGAACGTCAGGATCGCCGGTCCGGTGACGAGCGAACGCGCGGCGCCTCGCCAGATGGCGTATGGGACTGCCACCATTAGGGGAATGGCGAGTGCCACGGGTCCCTTTGTCAGCATTCCGGCCGCCATGGCCGACCAAGCGAGAGCCGTCCACACACGGTCCGGCCTGTCCGCTGTGCGGGCCTCGATCGCGTTGTAGAATGCCGCCAGTGAGATGACGACGAACAGGGTGAGGGCGCTGTCGAAGATGACTGTGCGAGCGAACCCGAGCGTGAGCGGTGAAGATGCCAACGCCACTGGCGCGATCCAGCTCGAGGAACGGCCGAAGAGGCGGGCGGAGAACCACCAGATCACTCCCGCGAGTGCCAGGGTGAAGAGTAGTGCCGGGAGGCGGGCCGCGACCGCGGTCGGTCCGAGTACCTCCATGAATGCCGCCGCCGCCGCGAAGTAGACGATCGGTTTGTCCAGATAGGGCAAGCCGTTCAGCCGGGGGAGTACGTAGTCGTTCGATACGGCCATCTCCCGTGCGATTTCTGCATTACGGCCCTCGTCCGGATCCAGGAGCGGATAGGCGTCCATGCGGGCTGCGAGAGCCGAGAGGACCAAGACCACGGTCACGGCGATCGGGAGGGATCGTTTGTCGAGCTTCATGGCGTCGAGTGGAAGGGAAGCGCCCGGGGTAGAACCGTCGGTCGGTGGCGAGACCCTTGCTTTCCCCCCCCGCGCGAATTGGCGGCGGGCCCAACCGCCGCCATCAGTTCAGCCCTGAGCTTCTCGGTGATGGCGGGCCGACGGCGACGGTGAGAGGCACTTGCGTCTTGATCTCGCCGTTCACCGTGATCTCGAACCGATATTTTCCGGCGCTGGCGAACGGGACGTCGAACATCAATACAGCGCCAGCCTCCACCTCGGTGATCCCGGCCGGCGGCTCTGCGAAGGTGACTCTCCCATCCCCACTCAGTACCTCCTGACCCCCCTCCGAGCACAATCGAATGCGCACGTCGTGCTGACCGACCTCCGTGCGCTTGCCCTTGAGCCGAATGACCAGATGCAAGCGTGGGTGGACGGCGGGAAGCTGGGGAACCCAGATGTGCTGGAAAATGCCCAGCACCGACAGCTTCCCGTATTGGTCGACGATAGCGTAGTCGCATACGACGGCGAAGTCGACGTTCACGGAACCGCCAGGTAAGGAAGGCTAGTCGTACCCATCGAGGCTCCGGTGGGAGGGCTTTGCGCATGGTCGCGCTTCGGCAGAAATAAACACCGCTGCCGACCACGGCCAAGGGCGCCGGGATCGGTGGGCTACACCTCCGCGGAGGGGCACAGAGTCTTCACCGGGCATATCTCACATCTGGGTTTGCGCGCCTGGCACACGGCCCTGCCGTGATGGATCATCAAGTGGGGAAACAGGGTCCAGTCCTTTCGTGGCACCAGCTTCATGAGATCGCGTTCGATCTTTTCCGGGTCGGTACGACGGGTCAATTTCAGACGTCGTGATATTCTGGTCACGTGCGTGTCGACCACGATCCCCTCATCGATCCCGAACGCGTTGCCCAGAACGACGTTGGCGGTTTTTCGCCCGACGCCAGGCAGCTCGATCAACTCAGCCATCGTACGGGGGACTTCGCCTCTATGATGGTCGACGAGCGAGCGTGCCATACCAAGGATCGACTTGGTTTTGTTCCGGAAAAACCCAGTTGGTCGGATGGCCTCTTCCACATCTTCGGTGCTGGCCTCGGCGTAGTCGCGCGCGTCTCGATATGTCTGGAAGAGACTCTTCGTCACCTCATTGACGCGGGAATCGGTGCACTGTGCGCTGAGGATGGTGGCAACCAGCAGTTGAAGCGGGTTCTCGTAGGTGAGAGAGCATGTGGCGTCAGGGTATTGCTTCTTGAGCTTGCGGATGATGGGCTTGATGCGGTCGGCGGGCCGCTGCATCGTCACGTTTCGCGCCGATTCGCGAACTCCCGAAAGCCCGCCAGTGGTCGCGCGTTGAGCACGTCCACCGGTCTCAGCCAGCCCTTCCGCGCGACACCCACCCCAACGTCCATATTGCCGACGGCACCGGTGCTGTGCGCGTCCGCACCAATTGAGATAGTGACCCCAGCCTCAACCGCCTGCCGCACGAACGTCCAATCGAGGTCGAGGCGTTGGGGATCGGCGTTGATCTCGACCGCGACGCCGCGCTCAGCGGCCCGGGCGAAGACCGCGTCGAGATCCAGGGGATACGGGTCCCGCGAGAGCAGGAGGCGGCCAGTTGGGTGGCCCAGGATCGTCATGAACGGATCGTTCATCGCACGGAGAATACGATCGGTCATTTCCTTCCCACCCATGCCGAGCCGGCTGTGCACCGACGCGATAATGAAGTCGAACGAGGCGCGGATCTCAGGTGTGTAATCCAAGGTTCCGTCGGCCAGGATGTCGACCTCGACCCCCTTCAGGACCTGCAACTCGGTCTGCCCTCGGTTTGCATCATCGATTTCGCCGTGCTGGCGCGGGATGTCGTCCGGCGCCAAACCGCCGGCATATACCGCGGACTGGCTGTGATCGGTGATTCCTAGATAACCGTAGCCCGCCGCCCGACACGCGGCCGCCCACTCAGTGACTGTGCTGGTCCCGTCCGAGTAGTTGGAATGGCAGTGCAGGAACCCGAGCACGTCGGTACGCTCGATCAAGTCCGGTAGCCGACCGGACGCGGCGGCTGCAACCTCGCCGTTGCCCTCGCGCAGCTCTGGAGGGATGAGTGGGAGCCCCAGTGACTGGTAGACGTCCGCTTCGGTCGATGCCGCGAGGAGCTCGTCTTCGCGGTTCCTGATCCCCTCATCGGTCCACTGGTGTCCTTGCGCGGCCGCACGCGCAGATAACTCGCTGAGGTGCTCGGCGGATCCGGTCGCCCGGACGAGTCGGAATCCCCACTCGGTCGGCCGCGCGAGGTACACATCAGCCATGGTCCCGGTCGCGAAACGCACCGTACGCGAGTCTTCGGTAGCCCCGAGAGACTCAGCGACGCCGGGTGCGTTGCCGAGCAGGTCCAATATTTCGGCTGGGGGTCGGGAGCATTCGAGAACGAAATCCAAATCACGAATGATCTCACGTCGTCGCCGGACGCTGCCGGCGACGGCGGCGCGGGACACCCCCGGCATTGAGCCGAGAAATTCGAGCAACGCCTGAGCTTCGCCGTAAGCGTTATGGAACAGTCGAAACTCGCTGACCTGTCGAAGGAAACGGATCCCCTTCAGCAGATTGTCGGCTGTCTTCTTGCCAAAACGGGGAAGACGCGCCAGCCGGCCGTCGCGAGCCGCGTCCTCCAACTCACCGAGCGACTCAACGTGCAGGCTCTCGTGGATCTGCCGGATCTTCGCCACGCCGAGGCCGGAGATCTTCAGCATCTCGATGAGCCCGGGGGGAACCTGGTCCCGTAACTCCTCGAGGACCGGGCTGGTCCCCGTCCGCAAGACGTCCTGCGCGATTTCGAGCATCGCAGGTCCGATCCCCCGGACCTCCGCGAGCTCTCCGGATGCGAGCGCGGAGTTCAAATCGCCCTGGAATGTCGCGATGGCGCGAGCGCCGGTGTGGTACGCGCGGACTCGGAAGGGGTTCTCGCCCTTCAACTCCAAGAAAGAGGCAATCTGCTCCAGCGTGCGCGCGACATCTTGCTTGTCCATCCAGTCGCAACCTACTCCTCCGCCAGTTCGAGCGCGAGTTGCGTGAGAGTGAGAAGCTCCGCGTGAGAGCTCACCGATCGAAATCCGACTTGCGCGCCTCCGTCCATCCGCGGAGCGAAGAGCGGCGCACGCAGCATCGCGCTTGCGGCAGAAAAGTCCTCGAGCGATGCCGTTAACGAGATCTGGCTGAAGCCGCTTCTGTCCTGGCGGAGGCCAAGGACCGCGAGGACGGTGAGCTCTTCTCCACCGCGGCCCGGAGCCACGAACAGACCGTCGACTGGCTCGTGTGGCATGTCGTCACCGACCTGCGACCAGAACATTTGCTCCGGGAGCTGTACGTAGCACGTAAGAGCTGGGGGCCTGATGGGGTGACGGGTCAACTCCCCGGCGATCACTGCTTCCAGCCGACTTCGTGTGGGTGCCAGTAGCCGGCAGCCGGACCGCCAGTAACTGTATGCTACGAAGAGGAGGGTCAGGTACTCCCCGCCGACGGCCGGTTGGCGTTCAAGTGTGTCAGGGGCTTCTAGCTGGGCAATGGCATCGTGAACCCGGGGCAACGCGGCGAACTGCGATCGGTCTGAATCGTCATGCTCACCTGCGGCAGCCTCGTCGTGGATGCTCTCGAACCAATCGTCCGCTACCTCGCCGAATACGAAGCCGAAAGGGTCCAGCCGGCTCACGGGCCACTCGGCAGGAATTCCTGCAAAATGTTGATGAAGCGATCGTACTCTTCGACGTAGGGCACGTGTCCCGACGATTCAAAAATCTCCAGCCGGGCATTCAGCAACTTGGCGGTCCGCTCCGCGGTCGTCAGCGGCACCGGATCGTATCGTCCGTGAACCATGAGCGTGGGTACCGTCAGGGCCGAAAGTTCCGACGAGAGGTCATAGTCGCCCAGGCTCTCCCACACGGCCTCCTGAGTGCGGCCGGTGACCCGAAACGGCGTGAGGTCGTGCGCCAGGGCGGGATTGCGAAAGTAGGCGGCGACCGATAGTTCGAACGCGCGTTGGCGGTAGGCTTTGGGGTCACGCTCCCGCAGCCCCGAAGCTCGGAGCCGCTCGCGCTCCTCGGTGATGCGGGGGTCACGCATGCGTTCGGCGAATCTCCTCTCGAACTCTTCGCGTCCGCCGTGGGTGGCTGCAGCCGCCGATACCAGCGCCAATCGGCCCACCTTACGCGGGTGATTGACGGCGTAGAGCATCGCTAGCAAGCCACCCCACGAATAGCCGAGAAGCGTCGCGGGTGTCGCGCTCCAATAGTCGAGGAGGGCGTCGAGGTCCTCCACGTGCTCCTTCCAACCAACCGCCACGTCGCGTGGTACCGCCGACCGACCCCCTCCGCGTTGGTCGTAATACCTGAGCGTGTGCCCTGGCGCGAGTCCATCGAACTGGGGCAGGAGGTAATCGTGGTGGGCTCCCGGTCCGCCGTGCAGCACGATGATCTCGGGTCCCGCTCCCACGGTGCGAGCGTAGAGCTCGATCCCGTTCAATCGAATACGGTCTTCGAGGGGCGGACGCATTCGGCTCCTACAGCAGTGATGCCAGGGCGTCCGCGACCCGGCGCACCGCGGCTCGCTCCTGCTCGCCGAATCCGGCCCGGTCGTCGCTATCGACATCGATCTGTCCGAGAATCTCTCGACCGCGCCGAACGAGCACGACCAGTTCCGAGCGCGTCTCCGGGCTGCACGCCAGGTACTGGGGCGCCTGCGTCACGTCGGGAGCGTAGATGTCCCGGAGTTCGGCAACTGCCCGCCCGCACAAGCCCGTGCCCACCTGAATTCGGCGGTGCTCGGTGGGACGGCCCTCGAAGGCTTCGAGCTCGAGGAACCCATCGGATCCCAGCATGTACAGGTACACGCCGGTGTAGGGGGAACCCGCACCTCGCATCTTCACGGCCGTCAGGGATAGCAACTCTCGCCGTGTGGCGCCGTGCGAGGACGCGGCCTGTAGGGTCCGAACGACTTCTTCCGGGTTCAGCACGATCGGGCTTCGCGATCTCCGGCACAGGGGGCGGTTGCGTCGGTGTCGGCTCGGCGCCCCAAAACGGATCTCGTATTTCGTGGTGCCATATCCCTATACTTTACTTTAGTCCTAGTAAGATTCGAAATCGGGGTCGTGGGTACCGCTGGTGTCCCCGCGACGTTTGCCGTAACCTTGTCGCTCGACCATGCTCAATTACGACAACTTCGCGATCCTCCTCGCCCGGGCGGTCGAACTCATTCGGTCGCGGCCACGCGCCATCGAGGAGCAGAAGGGGGCTCTACGCGCGCTCGTTGCACTCACGAAACTGGGGGGCGCGACGTTTGCATTCCGGAACGACACCTTGCTCGTCGAGGGGGAAGCCGTCGCCCAGACGCTCCCCCTCATTCCGGCGTTGAGCACGCAGATGAAGGCACACGCGATACGTGAAATACGCATCGCACGGGGTGCCTCGGCTGCCGATCTGCTGAGTCTCATCCGTGCCCTCGCCGCTGAGGGAGGCGACTCGGCCACGCCGGCTATCTCAGCCGCCGGCACTGTCGCTATGCTGAGCGTTCCAGAGGAGGACGTTCCCGAGGGACGCCGGCCGGTCAGTGTAACTCGAGCGTTCGAAGTCGGTGGGTTAACGGATCGCGATTCCGCGGATCCCGATGCAGCGCTGGGGGGCGAGCCCGTCGCGGCGGGCGGTGGGGAGAGAGGAGTCGGATCGGGGGCCTCCTCTCTGCGCGCCGGAATGAGGCGTCTGGCGGCCAGCCCGCACGGCTCGGACCTTCGTGACCGGTTGGGGATGGTGGTGGAGGGAATCGTGTCTGCTATGAGAGCGGGCGATGTCGCCAAGGCACTGGAAGCCCTCACCGCCGTGCTGGACCATGATTCGCAGTCGCCGGCCGAGGGTGACGCCGGACAGATATATGACTCTGCGATCCGGCATGTTCTCAATCAAGAAATACTGGACCGCGTCGTTCCGTTGCTCACAGACTCGGAGCAGGCATCCCGGGCGGCCGGGGTGGTCAGGCGGGCGGGCCTGGACGGGGTCGATGCCGTGGTCGCGCGCCTCGCGGCCACTGAGAACCCGACCGAGGCCCGCGCGTACTTCGCCGCCCTTGAGGGGGTGCGGGACCGTGGGCGGCTCTTGGTGGCGATGCTCACCCATCCGGAGCCAGCCACTGCACGCAACGTCGCCGAATTGATGGGCGATCTTGGGTTTGCCGAGGCCGTGCCGGCACTCGGACGCGCCCTGTCCCATGAGGAGCCACTAGATGAGGTGAAGTGGAACCGGCCTCCCTCCGACGTCAGCGGGGAGTGAAATCGGTGTCGGTGGACAACCGACTCGTGAACTCGGCCAAGAGCGTGGCAACCCGATCGAGATCTCGTAAGGCGATCATCTCGTTCGGTGAATGCATGTATCGATTGGGCACCGAAACGAGTGCGGTCGCGATCCCTTGCGCCGCCGTGTAGATGGCGTCGGCATCCGTGCCCGTGTCTCGGGGCGCGGCTGAGAGGGTGTAGGGAATCCCCTTTGCTTCGGCGGTTTCGACGAGCATGTCGAACACGGCGGAGTTGATTGCTGACCCCCGTGACAAAACCGGGCCTCCATCCAGCTTGCACTCACCGACTTCCTTTTTTTCGACACTCGGGTAATCGGTCGCGTGAGTGACGTCCACCACGATCGCGACCATCGGCTTGATGCTCGTTGCGCTCGTCCGGGCGCCACCGCTGCTCCAGTTGATTTCCTCCTGCGTAGTCGCAACGGCGAATGCGGCGGTCTGTCCATCGCCCTCGGAAATTAGGCGAAGGGTCTCCAGCACCACGAATGCGCCAATGCGGTTGTCGATACTCCGGGATACTAGGCGCCCGTTGGGGTACTCGACTGTTTCGCAGTCGAGTACCGCCGGGTCTCCGACCCGAACCCGCTTCAGCGCTTCCTCCTTGCCCGCCGCCCCGATGTCGATCCACAAGTCGGATGGCTTCACGACACGCTCCCGTTCTTCCTTTCGCAAGAGGTGAACGGCCTTCCGTCCGATGACCCCTCGAACGGCGCCGTCTCGCGTCGCGATGACGACCCGTTGCCCGACCAAGACCTGACGATCCCACCCGCCGATCGTCGAGAAGTAGAGATATCCATCGTCATCCACGTGAACGATCATGAGGCCGATCTCGTCCACGTGGCCAGCGAACATGATGCGGGGCTCATCGCGTGGATTGACGGCTGCGATGGAGTTGCCGGTGATGTCTACGGAGACCTCGTCGGCGAATGTTTCGGCCTCCGCACGCCAGATTCGAGCGGGGCCGGCTTCGAACCCCGATGGGCCGGGCGCATCCAGCAGGTTCTTGAGGAAAGCGAGCGATGATGGTTTCATGCGTATGGGTCCTGAGTGTCAGCTCCCGATAACGTGGTGGTATTCTGACGCGTCAAGTCGTCGATGTTGCGGGCCTCCGCTGGACCGTGGAAACAGTCAGCCGCGGCCGCACGTCGGGATATCTCAATCCGAAAGTGCACCGGCCCATCCTGCAGTTTGCCTGTCTCGACGCCGACCGGCCGAAGCGGTACGCGGCGCTACCGATTGACGCCGGCGACTCCCTCGCCACCGTTGCGGAGGGGGTGCTGATCGAGTTGCTGGCGGTGGCAAGGGTGCACTAATGATTCAGCAACAGTTTCGCGATGGTTTGCAGCTGCATGTTGCTCGTGCCTTCATATATCGTCCCGATCTTTGCGTCACGGTAGAACTTCTCGACCGGATATTCCTTGGTGTAGCCGTATCCGCCAAACAGCTCCACACACTGACTGGTCACGCGCTCGGCCGCCTGCGCGGAGAAGAGCTTGGCGATGGCTGCCTCGCGAGTGTAGGGTAGGCCGGCGTCGCGCAACCGGGCAGCGTTGTACACCAGCAGGCGCGCGGCCTCGAGATCGGTATCGGCTTGCGCCAACTGAAACTGCACGCCTTGGAAATCGGCGATTGACTGGCCGAACTGCTGCCGCTCTCGCACGTAGACGAGCGCGGCCTCGAGGGCTCCCCGCGCCACGCCGATCATCTGCGCTCCAATCCCAATCCGTCCACCATTGAGAGTCTCGATCGCTACCTTGTAGCCCTTGCCCACGTCGCCGAGCACGTTGTTATCCGGAACCTGGCAGCCGTCCAGAATCAACTCGGTGGTGCTCGAAGCTCGGATGCCGAGCTTGTCCTCCTTCTTCCCTACGCTGAACCCTGGAAAGTCGCGCTCGACGATGAACGCGGTGATTCCCTTATAGCCCTTCGAAGGGTCGACCGTCGCGAACACAATGAAGATGTCAGCCTCCGCGCCGTTGGTGATCCACAGCTTTTGCCCGTTCAGCACCCATCCACCCTCACGCTGTTCCGCGCGCGTGCTGAGCCCGAACGCATCAGATCCAGATCCGGTTTCCGATAACGCGTAGGCCCCGACGGTGCCACCCGCAAGCTGGGGCAGGTATCGCTGCTGGATATCGGCGTTTCCCCAGGTCATTAGGCAGTCGTTCACGAGCGTGTTCTGTACATCAACCAGCACTGCCGTGGACGCATCGACCGCACTCAGTTCCTCTACCGCGAGCACGGTCATGAAGAACGTGCCCCCGGCTCCTCCTAGGGATTCGCCCACGTCGATCCCCATCAACCCGAGCTCGGCGAACTTCGGCAAGAGCGACCGGTCGATCTCGCCCGCCCGGTCCATTGCGGCCACCATGGGGCCGACCTCGCTTTCTGCAAAACCGCGGACGGCAGATCGAAACATCTCCTCGTCTTCCGACAAGGCCGTGAGAGGCCGCATGGAGGTAGCGGGCGCCGTAGTCATCGAGTGGGCTCCGTGGGCCTTTGGCGATCCGAGCCTGTCAGGCCCCACCAAAGGTCCGCTTGAATATCAGCGGCTGAATCTAGGCGTCGACTGAGGGGTACTCAACCGTCTTCGCCAACGATAACCCCGAACAGTCGGCGCGGTGTAGCCTCGAACGGCTGCGAGGGCCGATATACAGGGACCGGCCAGGAGGTGGGAACCCACTTGGATCGATCGGCGACCACGTAACAGGGCCGCCGCGCGTCCTGCGCGGCGAGTGCAAGCATACGAGTGCCGACCTTATTGACGACGAGGCGGGGGGTCACAGCATCCGCCCCGACCAGCGCGAGGTGCGCCGCGGCCAGCGACTCGCACATCAGCGTATCGGGGACCACCCGCACCGTGGCGCCCTGGCGCCGCAACAGGCGCGCGGTCTTTTGTCCCTCACCTCCCGGGAGGCTCTGGGCAATCGTCACGGTGAGGTCATGCCTCCCGAGTGCCGCCACAACCGTCGAGGAGTAGCTGATGGTGACCACGTGGGCGCCCTGCGGAATGAGGCGCCGGGCGTGCCGGGCGGCCGCTGCCGCCCCGAGGCGAAGCTCGCGCAGGAAGGCACGCCGGTCGGTCGAGCGGACCGCGTTCCACACCGCCCCCATGGCGGGGTGGGCCCGACTCAGCCGGTTCGCCAGGCGCCGTACTTGGCCAGGGGAGCGGCCGCTCCGCTCGGCCGACTCGAGGATGCCGATTGCCCGCTCTGCAAGCTCGACGGCGCCGGAAGTACGATCGTCGAGAAAACCAGCCAGGCTGGGCGCGCTCACCGAGATGGGTGGGCGTCCTGCGAAGGAGGGATCCGGAGCGTCATCACGGTCGCGGTCTCGGGACAGGCCGAGATGAACTCGACCGACTGGAGAACCTCGGGCCGAACGGCGGCGCGCTGAACCGGTTCGAAGCCGAAGCGCGGGAAGAACCCCGCCGCAGTCTCCGTGAGTAGGTATACCGTATCCACACCGCGAGCTGATGCGAGACCCAGCGCCGCCTGAGTGAGTCTGGCGCCGTGCCCTCGCCCCTGCCGGTCGGAGCGGACGGCGACCGAGCGCAGCAGCCCGCTGGTGCCGTACACCTCTACAGCGGAACAGCCCACGATGCCGCCGTCCTCCCGCAGGACCACGGTCGTGTCCAGGTGGTCCCCAAGGCTCGCCTCCGGGAGACCGCTCGCCGAGAGGAGTTTCAGAATGGATGGCAGGTCTTTTCTGCTGGCTGAGTCAATTTGAGGGAGCATTCTCGGAACCCGCCATCATGCAGGGTGCGACGGTTCAAAGCCGGTCCGTCGATTCAATAAGTCGCCCAATTGTCGACCCAGATTGGCACCCGTCGAAAGCCGGTGAGAGCGGCCAGCGAGGCGTCGATCACGCACTGGTCGTAGTCGATATCCTGATGCGAGCCGCCGATGGTGCCCGTCGGAGGTGCCGGGCCGCCGAGCAGCGTGTTCAAGCCCGACACGACCACGCCGTCGAAGTAGGTTTGATCGGCGTTGAAGTGGATCGTTCCTCCTACCAGAATGATGCCGTCCCAACAGACTCGTGGAGACCCGGCAGTGGTCAAGTCTCCGCTCACGATCAGCAGGCCGGTTCCATACACGTTGGAGCCGGAGGCGGCGATGGTGGCATCGCCGAGGACGCGCGTGATTGGGTAACTGAAGTCCCCGAGCACGATCGAATCGTGGTCCGGCTTGATCCCGATGCTCAGGACCGAGTTCCAGTTGATCCCCGTGAGGTTGGCCACGATGCTGGGAGTGTCCTGCTCTACGACGATCGGTATGGAGCCGTCAACCGTGTATCCGGACACGTCGGGATTGCCTCCGGTTGGTACCCGAATGGCGGGCAGAGAGTCCCCGCTGCATGGATCGATTCCCCTGAACTCTCCCGCCCCGCCGGCAACGCGGTTGAGCAGGTTGATCGCAGTGAAGGGTGCGAGAACGTTGACCGTTGCTGTCTGCCACCTGGCGAACTGTGCGATGGTGCGAACTGCCTGGGGGTCGGCCCCAAGCGTGGGCTGGATGACGCTACCCGTCGAGCGCAGAACGTACGTCTGCGTGCTCGTCGCGGGTCCGGAGGCCTGGAGCACGTGTGCCACGACGTCGGCAAAGCCCCCCGCGACGTTGACTCGGGTGGAGTCGCCGTCTGCCGGTGCAGTTGCCGCGCTTCCTAGGTAGGACTCCAATCCAGCGTGGGCAGTGTTGAGCGCCAGGGTCGCCGCACCGGAGCTGTCCGCCAGCCGCCGGTCGGCCTGCACACGGGTGAACGCCGCCGCGAGCAAGACGGTGAGGAGGGATACGAGAAAGATGGTAAGTGGTAGCGCGAAGCCGTCTTGCTGGGTCATCCGGCCTGGCCCCGGGGCGTTCCGGTCGGTCGACCTGCTGACGATTGGACGTCCGTAGGTGGCTAGAACCATTCCCGCTGGACCTGCTCCACTCGACATCGCAATCCCATCGCTTGTGATCGTCTCCGGACCACCCAACCCCATGTCAATCAATTCCCGATGGCCGCGCGGCGTCATGGGATCGCGGCCTGCCGGTGGTCATCGCTCTCCGGTGTCTGTCGCAGGCAATGATCAATACGTAGCCCAATTGTCGATCCAGATCGGAACGCGTCGGAAACCTGTGAGTGCGTTGAGCGCAGCATCTATCGCGCACGTGTCGTAATCGATGTCTTGAATTGTGGACCAATGGTCCCGGCGGGAGGCGCGGGCCCGGGCAGCAACTCGTTCGACCCCGAAATGACCGCGCCGTCGAAGTACGTTCGGCTCGCGTTGAAGTTGATTTTGCCGCCCACCAGGATGATGCCATCCCAGTACACGCGGTTACCCGATGTCGTGAGGTCGCCTGTTACGATTAGCAGGCCGGTTCCAAACACCATGAACCCGGCGCTGTTGATCGTGGCGTCTCCTTGCACCCGCGTAACGGGGTAGCTGAAGTCCCAGAGCATGATTGAATCGTAATCTGGGATGATCCCGTCGCTTATGGCGGCGGCCCAATCAACTGCCGTTTGGGACGCGACGACTGCTGGTGTGTCCTGCTCGTTGACCAGGGGAGCCGAGCCACTCACGGCCTATCCCGAGACATCGGGATTGCCCCCCGTTGGCACCCGAATGGCGGACACCTGGTTACCCGAGCACGCGTCGTTCCCCCTGAACTCACCGTTGCCACCGCCAATGCGGTTCACCCGATTGATGGCCGCGAAGGACGCAAGGGGGTTGATCGTCGCCGTTTGCCATTGCGCGAAATGAGCCACGGTTCGACTTGCTCTGGGGTCGGCGCCTTGGGTCGGCTCGATCACGTAGCCGGTGGAGCGGAGAATGTACGTCTGGAGCAGCGTGGCCGGGCCGGCAGCCTGGACGACGTGGGCGCCGACGTCGGCGTATCCGTTGACCAAATTCACCCGAACGGAATCGCCGTCAGGAGGCTGTGCAGTCGCGGATCCCATGTAACTCTCGAGGCCGGCGTGTGCGAGGTCGCGGGCCGTCAGGGAGGCGCCGCTGCTGTCGGCCACTCGCCGTTCCGCCTGCACCTGGGTGAAGGCCGCAACGAGCAGCACACTGAGGAGCGACACGAGAAAGATCGTTAGCGGCAGGGCGTATCCGTCGCGGCCGCGAATGGATGGCGCGGTCACGGCGTCACTCTGTTCAGGAATGCCACGCGAGTCCGCAGCTCGAACTTCTGTGGTTCGGGTGTGCCCTGTGCCGGCGAGTCGCTCGCCCCCACCAGGATGAGCTCGAGGCCTCTCGTCATGGTCAATGGGGCCGGCGGTGCGCTCTGGGGTGTCAGGTTCGGGCCGACCAGAAAACGGAATCCCGAAGAGGTATCGAACGGTGCAACCAGCTCTTCGTCGACCCCCGCGCCCACCCGCCGCCAGAGCGCCGTCCTCCCCGGCAGATCGACCGAAGGCGCGAACCGGTAGCGGACCTGTTGATAGAGAAAAAACAGCGTGCCTGACGGAGCCGTCGGGGTCGTCGGGGTCATCTGGATGAGCTTCCCGCCGGGAAGTACCCGAACGCTGTCCGCGGTACACGACGCCACATCTGCGGATGCCGCGACAGTGGCTGGCCACGCCGTGAAGTACGCGTCATTGGCGGCCCTCCACTGATATCCTTCGGGAACGGCAGACGCATACATCAGGGAATCCGGCGGCACCAACGCAGCGATTCGCACCGCGCCGCTCACACGGCACATCATACCAAAAGCATACGGAACACGGAGGACGATTTGCTTGTTCGAAGCGGTCGTGAGTCCGAAGTCGGCTACCATCCGGATCTCCTCGGCCGCGACGTTCATCGCCGCGCGCGACGCCTGCCGGGCGCTCATCATCGTCTCTTGGCGGCTCACGAAGCGAGACTCGTTGATGAGAACTCTCGTGAGCGCGATGCCCATCAGCCCGAGCACGGTGAGGGCGATGAGAACCTCAGTGAGGGTGAATCCGCGGCGATTCATCTCAGTTCAGCGGTGAAGATGGTAAAGGCCGGTTGCGGTCGATCACCACCGTGTCGGGCGGCGCGACCAGACCGCCCGTGGGGGCGATCACCACCGTCACGCGCCTCATGCTCGACGAGAGCGACTGTACCGTGGAGCAGCGAGTGTACACGAGCTGGCCCGTGGTATCTGTGCTGCAGCCGATCGGCCCGCCCGGCAGCACCTCCGGGAGGCTATCCCATGGCATGCCGCGCACCCATGTCGAGGTGTTCTGCTGTGCCGCGCTTCGGTAAACCCGCGCAATCGAGTGGCGTGTATGGCGAGCCACCTGAAACATCAGGCCTCCGAGTGCGACGAGCACTACGGCGAAGATCGAGATTGCGACCACGACCTCAATCAGTGTCATACCGCTCTCCGGGGGCCGCTGGTCAGGGAACACTGATCACTCGGACCTGTCCGGCCCGCGTGAGCCGAACCTTTCGCCGGTATCCATTGAGGCCCAGCGTGTAAGTAGTCATTTGCCGCGCGGTTCCGTTGGGAAAAATCTCCGCCGAGGTTGGCGTAACGGTCAACTCATCGATGTTCAGGTCGGTATCAGCCCCCATAAAACGAGTGCGGAATACGGTCGAGGTCTGGGCATCCCGAATCAGGTACTGTTTGAGCGCCGAGTTCGCGATCACCACTACGGGCTTCCGCTGGCGCACGGCCAGCATCTGGCTGTACTGCAAGTCGGCGGCTAGGACTGCCGCCGCCGAATTGACCCGGGCGTGCTCTAGCGCGGGGGAGATCCGCTGATAGGCGATCGCGGAGACGACCCCCACGAGTGCGATCACGACCGCGAGTTCCACGAGCGTGAAGCCGGCGATTTTCGAGCGTCGAGTGCTTGTCACTTGTCCATCCGCCTTCCCGTGCTGCAAGGCAGGTGCCAATCGCTTCATAAGCTGTCAGAACTCGTCAATCTATTATACTACAATATGTTATGTATCATTTCGCCGCGGCTGTACGGGCCCGGATAAAGGGAACTGTGGCGGATCGCACACCCTTTTCGCGCCCTGCGGACGGCCCCTTTTGACCTCAGCCGCTCCCCCACAGCAGAGCGCCTTGCGGGCCCTTTCCCTCCATCAATAATTTGACGTCGTCCCGTCGCCTCATCCGTCCCTCGGGAGCCCGTTCTGCCCGATAGCGAATCACGATCCGCCAGAGAGCGGCTGCTCGAAATCCCGGCTGTTCCATTGGGCCATTACCCCACGCCCCTGCATGGGCTCCCCCGCCTTCGTGCAGCCCTGGGTGGTGGGCCACGAATACTCGTAAAACGGGATGACACGATTTCCTTCGCGTTCGGCGGCAACAAGGCGCGGAAGATGGAGCTCGTCGGGGCGCAGGCCGTGTCGGAGGGGGCCGATACCCTGATCACGATCGGGGGCGTCCATTCGAATCACGCCCGCGTCACGGCAGCCACGGCAGTGCGACTGGGGATGAAGTGCTTGCTGGTCATCAACGGTTCCCGTCCGGAGCATCCTGCCGGGAACGCCTTCTTGCACGAGCTGCTGGGCGCCGATATCGAATACGTCGCGACCCGCGACGAGCGCGTGCCTGCGATGCGGCGTGCGGCGGAGCGCCTCGTCGCCGAGGGTAAGCGGGCGTTCGAGATCCCGCTGGGGGCGTCGACGCCGATCGGCGCTCTGGCCTACGCTCGTGCCGTCGGCGAGGTCCTGCTACAGGGTCCCGCGCCAGATGCCATTGTCGTCGCCTCGTCCTCGGGCGGGACCCTCGCGGGGCTCCTCTTGGGCTGCCGGTTGCACGGACTCCAGACGCGGGTCTTAGGTGTGAGCGCGGATGACCCGGCGACGGTCATCCAGTCCGAGGTGCGCCGCATTTTGGATGGGGTCGGCGGCGTGCTTGGCCCCGAAGGCGAAGCGGCAGCTCGGGCTTGCCGCGTCGAGGTAAACGATTCGTACGTTGGCGAGGGGTACGGCATCCCCACCGCGGAATCTCGGGAAGCGGTGGAACTCGCTGCCCGATCAGACGGGCTTTTTCTCGATCCAACGTACACCGCCAAGGCCATGAGTGGCCTCATCGACCACGTTCGCCAAGGGTCGTTCGGCTCCGACGACACGGTGCTGTTCTGGCACACCGGCGGCCAGGTAGAGTTGGTCACTCGGTGAGCGTCGGCCAGCGGACGGTCCAGGGTTGCTGCTCAGTCTGCCTTGAACCGGCCCCCCCACGGGACCGTCGTACACCGGCCGTTCCGCGAGTCGCCCCAGCATAGGGGAATTGGCGCCGGGCGTTCATGCTTTTGTCTGAGGTTTGGGTCGCGCTCGCTTTCGTATGCACCAGGTAGTCATGCATCGCTGGTTCTGGACATTGACGGTCTTGATGGGCTCGAGCAGATCTCCGCCCATTGTTTCAGTCACAGTTAGCAGCGTCCCCTCGTCGACCAAGAACCGCTCGCTGCCGTCCGGCAACCGGTAACGCATTCCGTGAACGAGTTGAATGCGGTCCTCGATACCGATGCTCGAAGCGAGCCGTGCGAAGAGAATCCCTCCCGGTTTCAGGACCCTCCACAACTCCTCGAGCATGGACCGGAAGTGGCTTTCGTCCAAAGCGAAATGGAGGAGTGCGTTCGCAATGACGGCGTCGAATTCGCTATCGGTGGCGGAAAGCCGCTCGACGCGCTCGACGAGGAAGTTCTCGGCTGAAAGCTCGGGGGCCATGCTAACGGCGAGCTCCCGGGCTGCCGCGATCGATGCGGCCGAGTCGTCGACGCCATGGACGTCGCAACCAATTCGAAAAAGGCTGACGAGGTTTCGCCCATCTCCGCATCCCGCATCCAAGACTCGCATTCCGGTGGTGATCCGGCCCTTGAGTAGCTGGTCGAAGAGGTAGATGTCGACGTCGCCGAGCCATGCCCGGAGGTTGACCGGTGATGGCCCGGGTTCAGCGCCGCTCATGGCATGCTCGTCGCGATCGTAGACTCACCGCCGGCCGTCGGGGGAGGCGTGTAACTGGTGCCATTCGATTCTATTCGGTGCGGTAAGTACGGCTGACCTGGGAAACCGGTCGGAGGGCGGGTACCTTCCCTGTCGTCATGTCCGTCTCGAATCCCCCGCGTCCATCGAGCTTCCTCGAGCGCCTTCGGGGTGACCGGCCACTGATCGCGGTTGAGCTGCGGCCGCCCCCTACGGGCCTCTCGTTTGCTGAGGGGATGGACACGTGGATCGACATGTATCACGCGATTCGACGCCTTTTGAGTCGAGATACGGTGTTGTTTCTGACCGACAACGCCGTCGGAGTGTCGGAAGAGGAGAACCTGCAGCACCTCACGACCAATTTGGCTGGGGACGTGCCTCCCGCGAAAGTGGTGCCTTTCCTGACTTGCAAGCACTCGATCGACTACTGCCTCATGTATGCGGCCCGTGCCGCGTCCCACGGGTTTGAGGCTCTGACGGTGTTGGGCGGCGATCGATCGGTGGGGCCTCCGCGGTGCGTGGAATACGCGCACATGCTCCGGGAAATGATCCGAGATAAGGTCCCCTCACTTGCGCTGGGCGGCTGGGCCAATCCGCATCGCGACGCCGCGCAACAAGTCCGCTTCTTGCTGAACCCACGCTACACGGCGGATTTCTTCCTCACCCAGATCGTATCGCATCACTCGATCAAACAAGTCGAGCGATTTCTGGAAGAGGCGCGGCGTCACGAAGTCCCGTACCCGGCGGTATTCGGCGTCTTCGTCTACCGAAGCGCGAACCCTAACACGTTGGCGAGCCTTCAGCGATTCTTGCCCGTTCCGGCAGCGGAGATCACCAGGGAGTTCGGATCCGGCCTGAGCGCCGAAGAGATCTGTGCCCGAACCATCCGCGCGCTCCGGGACGTCGGCGTGGACAAGATCTACGTGAGCAACCTGGGCTTTCGGGGTGCCGACGATCGGTATCGGCAACTTCTCGAAGTGCTGGACGCGCACTGAGGTATTTAGCCCCGCGGCTTTCCTGCGGCGGCTACCTCTAGAGCAACGTCGACCCTCCCGAGTGGTGCGCTCACCTGTGCACCCTGGACGTTTTCCCGAACCGCGCCCAGCATTTCCTGCGCGATCCTCACGCCTTCGGCCAGCGCCGCATCACCGCCGCGCTCCTGAGCCGAACGCATCCGGCCAATCACGGAATCGGGAACGTGTACGCCGGGGACTTCGTTTGCCAAGAACTCCGCGTTGCGCAGGGAGATGAGCGGCCAGATACCGGCGACAATCGGTAACCGGTACTCCTCCACTCGTCGGAGAAAGTGCTCGAGGCGGCCTGGGTCGAACACGGGCTGGGTGACGGCGAACTCGGCCCCGGCTTCGACCTTCCACGCGAGCCTTCTGAGTTCACGATCGATATCGATGGCCGCCGGATTCACCGCGACGCCGATGACGAACTTCGTCGGCTGGCCGATGGAGTTCCCGCCTGGATCCAGGCCGAGGTTCAAGCGGTGCACGAGGTTCGTAAGACCGATCGAATCGATGTCGAACACCGCCGTGGAGTCGGGATACGGTCCCGTCGCTGGGGGGTCACCGGTGATGATGAGGATATTCCTGAGACCGGCGGCCGCGGCACCGAGGAGATCACTGGTCATTCCGACCATGTTCCGGTCTCGGCACGTGTAGTGGACGATGGTCTCGATCCCGACCTCATGTTCCACGATGATTGCGGAGGGGATGACGCCCATCTGGGCGTGCGCACGCTGGCCGTCGAGAATGCTCACCGCGTGGATTCCGCCGGTCTCGAGTGCTCGGCTGTGCTCGATGAGAGTGCGGGGATCGCAGCCCTTGGGTGGCACGAGCTCGACGCTCACGGCGAAGTCACCGCTCCCAATTCTCCGCCCCCAGGCAGATCGGTCACTGAGCGGCGCTGGGTCGATTCCCGGGGGCGGTGGTGACGTGAGAGCGGACGCCGAAGCCCCGCTCACTCGTTGTGGCTTGATGGGAGCCACCAGCTCGCGAATTGCCTTGATGTGGTCGGGCGTCGTTCCACAGCATCCGCCCACGAAGCGCGCTCCCGCGGCGACCAGGCGCTGTGCGTACGTGGCCATGTATTCGGGACCCGAGAGATAGATCTTCCGGTCGCCCACAGCCCGCGGTAGGCCCGCGTTGGGTTGGGCAGCGAGTGGGCAGTCCGTGACAGCTGCCATCCGTTCGATGCCCTCGAGGATGCCTGCCGGTCCCACCGAACAATTGAGGCCCACGGCGTCGGCACCCCAGTCCGTGAGCCGGCGGGCCACCGCCTCCACGTCCGTCCCGTACGCCGTATGGCCGTCATCCCCGATCGTCATCTGCGCGATGACTGCCAAGTCGCCCAGCGCGCGAACGGCGTTGAGGGCTTCATGGATCTCGTCGAGGTCGCTGAACGTCTCGAGAACGAACCCGTCGACACCCCCCGCCAAGAGCCCCTCGGCCTGCCGCTCAAAGAAAGACTTGGCTTCGTCTCGACTCGTGGGCCCATAGGGCTCGATCCTGATTCCCAGCGGCCCGATGGCTCCAACAACGGCCACTCGCGCACCGGCCGCTTGCCTCGCGATTTCCGCCGCACGCCGATTGATCTCTCCCGTCCGCTCGACGAGTCCGTAGCCACCCAGCTTCACCGGGTTGGCGCCGAACGTGTTCGTTTCGATGATCTCGGCGCCAGCCCGAACGTACTCCTCGTGAATGTCCTGAATCAGCCGCGGCTGCTTCAGGTTGAGCTCGTCGTAGCAGACGTTTACGAACACTCCCCGGTTGTAGAGCATGGTGCCCATCGCGCCGTCGAGGACGTGTACGTGCTCATCCTGCAGGAGTGTCCGCAGGGCGTTGCTCACGGAGTTGCCCCCAGCCGGAGGGTTGGCCCGCGTCCGGCGAGACAGTCACTCCGGTGTCGACTATTCCCGTGCATCGTAGCCGAGGTTGGGTGCCAACCAGCGTTCCACTGCCCCGACGTCCATCCCCTTTCGGTGAGCGTATTCCTCGACCTGGTCCCTGCCGATCTTGCCCAACCCGAAATAAATGGCGTCCGGATGCGAGAAGTACCACCCGCTGACGGAGGATGCTGGCCACATCGCGTAGCTCTCGGTGAGTCGGATGCCGGTATGCTTGGTAGCGTCCACGAGGTCGAACAGTACGCCCTTTTCCGTGTGGTCAGGACAGGCCGGATATCCGGGAGCGGGTCGGATACCGACGTAGCGCTCTTTGATCAAGTCGCGGTTCGATAAAGTCTCATCGGACACGTATCCCCAGTGCTCGCGCCGTACGCGCTCGTGCAGGTGCTCGGCAAAGGCCTCGGCGAGCCGGTCCGCCAGTGCCTTGGCCAGAATGCTGTTGTAATCGTCGTGATGCTTTTCGAAATCCGCGCAAAGCTCATCGAGTCCTTCACCTGCCGTGACGGCGAACCCGCCAACGTAATCTCGAATACCCACGGCTTTCGGTGCCATGTAGTCGGTGAGACAAAGGTTGGGTCGCCCAGGCGGTTTTTCGGTCTGCTGGCGAAGGCCGTGTGTTACGGCGATGACACCTTCCCGGTCTTCATCGGAATACACCTCGATATCGTCGCACACGGCGTTGGCGGGGAAGAGGCCGATGACGCCTCTCGGGACGAGCAGCTCCTCCGCGACGATGCGATCCAGCAGTCGCCGTGCGTCGTCGAGTAGCTTGGCGGCTTCGGGTCCAACTCGCGGGTCCTCGAGGATCTCGGGATAGTGACCTCGCAGCTCCCACGTGGAGAAGAATGGGGACCAGTCGATGTAGTCGATCAGTTCCGCCACGGGGTAGGCGTCGAATCCCGTTACGCCGAGAGTGCGAGGTACGCAAGGGCGGAAACCGTCCCACTCGATCTTCAGCTTCCGCTCCCGTGCCTGATCCAACGAGAGCATACGTCTCTGCGCCACCCGTCCGGCGTGTGATTCGCGAATTCGGGAGTATTCCTCTCGAACTGACTGCACGAACGAATCTCGTCTCTCCTCGCTCCTCAAGTTCCCGACGACCCCGACGCCGCGGGAGGCATCGAGGACGTGCACGGTTGCGCCGTGATAGCCGGGCTCGATTTTCACGGCCGTATGCACCTTTGATGTCGTCGCCCCACCGATTAGGAGCGGTACATCAAACTCCTCCCGCTCCAGTTCCTTGGCGACGTGAACCATTTCATCGAGCGAAGGGGTAATGAGCCCGCTCAGGCCGATGAGGTCCACCTGCTCGGCTCGCGCCGTCTCGAGAATCTTCGCCGCTGAAACCATGACACCGAGGTCGATGACCTCGTAGTTGTTACAGCGCAGAACGACGCCGACGATGTTCTTGCCGATGTCGTGCACGTCACCCTTGACGGTGGCGAGCAGGATCTTGCCCTTCGTCTGAGGACCTAGACCGCGCTCGGCCTTTTCCCGCTCGATGAATGGCACGAGGTGCGCTACCGCTTTCTTCATGACTCTCGCGCTCTTGACTACTTGAGGAAGAAACATCTTCCCACTTCCGAACAGGTCTCCAACGACGTTCATGCCGTCCATTAGCGGCCCTTCGATGACCTGGATGGGTCGATCGACTTTCTGTCGGGCCTCCTCGGTATCCTCGACGATGTAGTCTAGGATGCCCTCAATGAGGGCGTGGGCGAGTCGCTTCTCGACGTCGTCATGACGCCACTCGAGATCGACCGACCGTCCGTCCTTCTTGCCCCTGTACCGGTCCGCGAGAGCGGTGAGGCGTTCGGTGCCGTCATCGCGGCGGTTGAGCAGCACATCTTCAACGGCATCGAGCAGCTCTTTCGGTATATCCGAGTAGACGGCCAGCTGTCCGGCGTTGACGATCCCCATGTCCAAGCCCGCGCGAATCCCGTGAAACAAGAACGCGGAATGCATCGCCTCGCGGACGGCGTTGCTCCCGCGGAAGGAGAACGAGACATTGCTCACGCCGCCGCTCACCAGGGAGTGCGGAAGCGTCTCCTTGATGGTGCGGCATGCCTCGATGAATTCGACGGCATAGCGATTGTGTTCCTCGATGCCGGTCCCCACCGCGAACACGTTGGGATCGAAAATGATATCCTCGGGCGGAAATCCGATCTCGGTCAGCACACGGTAGACTTCCGTGCAGATCTCGACCTTTCGCTCAACCGTATCGGCCTGGCCTTGCTCGTCGAAGGCCATGACGACCACCGCGGCGCCAAAGAGCCGGACCTGTTCGGCCTTTTCGATGAAAGCCGAGACGCCCTCCTTGAGGCTGATCGAATTCACGACGCCCTTGCCCTGGACGCACTTCAAGCCGGCTTCGATCACCTCCCATTTGGACGAATCAATCATGATCGGGACTCGACTGATGTCGGGCTCCGCGGCCACGAGATTCAGAAACGTGACCATCGCTTCCTTCGAATCGAGCAACCCCTCGTCCATGTTGATGTCGATGATCTGTGCGCCGTTGGCGACTTGCTGTCGGGCGACCTCGAGCGCCGCTTCGAAATCCCCCGATTTGATCAGGCCCGCAAATCGCGGTGACCCGGTGACATTTGTTCGCTCTCCGATGTTCACGAATCCGGTCTGCGGCGAAATCGTGAGCGCTTCGAGGCCGCTCAGCCGAGTGTACCGCTCGATTTCTGGTATCGGGCGCGGGGGGTGGCCCGCGACGGCCGCGGCGATTGCACCGATGTGTGCGGGCGTCGTACCGCAGCAACCCCCGACGATGTTGAGGAAACCGCTCTCAGCGAACTCACCAATGATCGCAGCCATCTCGTCCGGTGTTTGGTCATATTGCCCAAACTCATTTGGTAAGCCCGCGTTCGGATGGCAGCTCACGAGGGTATTGGCGATGCCGGACAATTCCTCGACATACGGACGCAGCTGGCGGGCGCCGAGGGCGCAATTGAGACCGACGCTGAGCGGCTCCGCGTGCTGGACGGAATGCCAAAAGGCTTCCGTCGTCTGACCGGACAGCGTCCGGCCGCTGGCATCGGTAATCGTGCCCGATATCAGGATCGGGGTGCTGGCCCGTCGAGCCGCGAGCACACTCCGGACCGCGTAGAGCGCCGCTTTGCAATTGAGTGTGTCGAACACCGTCTCGACCATGAGCATGTCCACTCCGCCCTCGAGTAGCGCTTCGGTCTGCTCCGTATAGGCGGCTGACAGCTCGTCGAACGTGACGTTCCGGTATCCCGGATTGTTGACGTCCGGCGAGATCGAGCAGGTGCGGTTGGTTGGCCCGAGAACACCGCACACGAAGCGCGGCTTGTCCGGCTCTCGGTCACTGAACTCATCTGCCACTTTGCGGGCTAGGCGCACGGCCTCGTAGTTGAGCTCAGCGACGACGGACTCCATACCATAGTCGGCCATTGAGACGGCCGTACTGTTGAACGTATTGGTCTCGGCGATGTCGGCCCCGGCGTCGAAGTAGGCGCGGTGAATGGCCGTGATCACGTCCGGCCGCGTCAGAGCCAAGAGGTCATTGTTGCCTCGCTGATCACGGGCGTGCCCCGCGAAGCGCTCGCCGCGAAAATCCTGCTCCGCCAGCTCGTAGCTCTGGATCATCGTACCCATCGCCCCATCCAGCAGCAGGATGCGGCGTTCGAGCGCGTCGGCGAGAGTTCCCTGTCGTCGATCCATTTCTCCCTAATCGGCCCGCGTCGTCGCCGCGGCGGTCAGAGGAGGCCGCCGCAGCCTGGTCTAAAAAAAAGACCCCGTCGCCAATTACGCGCCGAGGTGATAGGCGTTTTAGCGACTTGTTTAACGTGGCTGCAATAGCCGCAAATCACCACGTACTCAGTTGTAGGGTGAATCTAATCGTTTCCGTATCCGCTGACTAGAGTCGAATCTTGGCACTGGTGATTGTAAGACGAAACTTAACCTCCGACGCGCTCATCCCATCGACCTCGATGATCTTCCGTTTTGATGCGTGTCCCGCCAGTACCCGCACGTCCGACCGCCGCCGGCCGGTCCGCCGGGCGATGAGGCGAATAACGGCCTCGTTCGCCGCTCCGTCGACCGGTGGTGGGGTCACGTGGATCTTAATCGCGTCACCGTGACGGCCAATCACCGCCGTGCTCCTCGAGCGCGGTTGCACGAGCACGGTGACGCGCCCAGCCTTCAGATCAGCCTCAGTATCCAACTGAGGACTAATTGCAACAGGAACCACGCGGCGACCGGTGTGATGTCGATCATTCCGATGGGTGGGATGATGCGCTGCAATGGCCTCACGATCCAATCGGTGAGTACATAGGCGGGGCGGAGCCACCGGTTGTAACGTCCCGCTCCGAGCCACGATCCCACCACTCGAGCGATCAGGGCGATGAGAACGATCTGCCCAGCATAGTACACGAGCAGCCTGAGGACGCCGCGCGGCCCCCCCGACGCTGCCCCCGCCACCCGCGATATCTGCCCCGCCAACCACTGTGCGCCGCTGATGACTATGATGCCGGCCAAGATGGTCATCCCCAGCAGCCACCATGGTGCCTGCTGCGGGTTGCCACCTCGGCGCAGCAGCCAGGTCTCCAGGGGTGAAAGGACGGGGTCGGTGAGCCGCTGGACCGCACGGGCGGTCGGCCCAAACGGGTTGATTCGCCGGGTGCGTACCGCCCAGGAGCCGAGGGCAGCGCCCGTGCTGAACACAAGAAGGGCGAGAACGGCTACTCGAAGGACCTCGAGGACGGGCATCTACGGATTGTAGACTTCGACGATGTCGGTCTGAGCGAAGCCCGCGCTGGGCCCCCCGCCAATAACCCACGCCTTGCCACCGACGGCGGCGGCCCCGAGACCGTGCCGCCCCGTCGGCATCGAGGAAAGTGACGTCCAGGCGTCGGCCGCCGGATCGTACACTTCGTGGTTGTCGAACACCTCGGTGCGCGTCTCTCCGCCATAGGTGTAGATCTTTCCACCAAGCGCGACGGCGGCGAGGCCGCCGCGGCGGCTCGGCATCGGGGCGCGGTCTGAGGTCCGTAGCCGCCGACGGGGCAGGTCACGAATCGGCGCCCAGCGGTCGCCCGCCGTGTCGTATCGGTAGGCAGCGGTGCTGGCTGCGTCATCCGCGTCGAAGCCCCCGGCGATGTAGATCCTCCCGTGCAGCACGGCGGCGTGCAGTTCCTGAAGGGGCTCCGGGATCGCGGCCGCCTCGGTCCACTGCTCGAGAGCCTCGACGTTGGCCGGCCCCGCGCAGCCAGCCGTAACGAGCCCGTGCGCGAGCGCCGCCACGACGAGCTGGCCTTTGGGTCCTGAAAGCACTCGCGTCACCGTAGCGACTCGGTGACCAGTCGTTCCTGCTCCCGTTGATGAGCTGCGGGGTATCCCTCGGCCGGGCTCGACCGCTCGGGTCGGGAGACGAACCACACCTCCACGCCGGCCGGCGCGGCCGCCATCAATTGCGGAACGACCCACTTCCGTCCTCCGAGGTTGGCGGGTTCCTCCTGGAGCCAGACGATTTCTCGCAGGCCCGGGTAGGACCGAATCACTTCGATGGTGTCGTCCTTGGGGAACGGATACAGGAGCTCGATGCGAGCCACGGCGACGTGCGATGCTTGAGCTCGGTGGCGCGATTTCACCACGTCATAGAACACCTTACCGCTGCAGAAGACCAGGCGTGTCACCAGGGCCGGCCCAGCCGGGGGGGCGGGGTCGTCCAGGACCTGGTGGAACATCCCGTCGCTCAGATCCGTCAATGATGACAGCGCGTTGGGCGAGCGCAGCAGGCTCTTGGGCGTCATGATGACGAGGGGGCGAATCTCCTGGTGTCTCGCCTGCCGGCGCAGCAGGTGAAAGTACTGGGC
The DNA here is from genome assembly GCA_965249575.1 of Gemmatimonadales bacterium. Lineage (GTDB taxonomy): Bacteria > Gemmatimonadota > Gemmatimonadetes > Gemmatimonadales > GWC2-71-9. The sequence continues at coordinate 2,285,826 of OZ252244.1, forward strand.
GGGGGTAGAGCAATTCGCCACCCGAATGTTCCCCTCGGCGCCGAGCGCGAGAAACCGCTCGAGTCGGGCGTTGGAGTGTTCCGGTCCCTGTCCCTCGTATCCGTGTGGCAACAGCAACGCAAGCCGGGACGTCTGTCCCCACTTCGAGAGTCCGGCAATCACGAACTGGTCGACGATGACTTGGGCCGTGTTGGCGAAGTCTCCAAACTGCGCTTCCCACATGACGAGTGTGTCAGGTGCTGCCACGCTATAACCGTATTCGAAGCCAAGGACGGCATATTCGGAGAGCGGACTGTTGTGCATCTCGAACGGTGCCGTCGCCCCGGGAAGGTGTTGCACCGGAGCGTATCGCTCGCCCGTCTGCCCGTCATGAAGCATCAGGTGGCGCTGGCTGAACGTTCCGCGCTCACTGTCCTGTCCGCTGAGGCGGAGTGGAATGCCTTCGTTCAAGAGCGCGGCAAATGCCAACGCCTCCGCGTGGGCCCAGTCGATCGCGGGCTCACCGTCGAGGGCCTCGAGTCGCTTGTTGAGTTGCCGCTTGAGCTTGGGAGTTATGGTGAAGCCGTCCGGCACGGTCACCAATTGATGGTTCAGTGACCGAATGGCTTCTTCGGGCACAGCCGTTTCCGGCTCGGCGATGGGAGTCCACGCCCCCGAAATCCGTACCGGCTCCTCCCCCTCCGCGGCGCTCGAAAGCTCCTGTCGGAGCTTCTGCTGTGTTGCAGCCAAGTGGTGCTGGTGATCTTCCGCTTGCTTCTCCGCATCCTGGCGCTCGATCACGCCCTCCTGAGCGAGCCGATCGGCGTAAATCGCCCGGGCAGTGGGGTGCTCGTCGATGCGCTGGTACCTGACGGGCTGCGTGTAACGCGGCTCGTCCGCCTCGTTGTGTCCGTGGCGCCGATAGCCGACCAGGTCGATGACGCAGTCTCCACGGAAGCGCTGACGGTACATCAATGCCAGGCGGATCGCCGCGAGGCACGCTTCCGCGTCATCGGCGTTGACGTGGATGATTGGAACGTCGAACCCCTTTGCCAAATCGCTTGAGTAATCCGTTGAGCGCGCCTCCCGGGGATCGGTGGTGAAGCCCACCTGGTTGTTGGCGATGATGTGGAGCGTCCCCCCAGTCCCGTACCCTGGGAGTCGCGCGAGGTTGAACGTCTCCGCCACCACACCCTGGGCGGCAAAGGCGGCGTCTCCGTGGACTAGTATGGCGAGGGCGGAGTCCACGTTCTGGCTCACACGCGGTCCACGTCGATTCGTTTGCACAGCGCGTGTCCGCCCTTCTACGACGGGATCAACCGCCTCGAGGTGACTCGGGTTCGGCAACAGTGAGACGGTGATCCGTTTGCCGCCCGCCGTACGGAACTCGCCGCTCGCACCGTGGTGGTACTTGACGTCGCCGGTGCCCCCCTTCGGCGTCAGTGTTTCCTCTACATGGAGACCGCCTTCGAACTCCGCCAGCAGGGTCTCGTACGGCACGCCAATGAGGTGGGTGAGCACGTTCAAGCGCCCCCGATGCGGCATGCCGAGCACGACTTCGGACGTCCCGCCATCCGCAGCGAGATCAAGGGCGTGCTCGAGCATCGGAATCAAAAGATCGATACCCTCGGAGCCAAATCGCTTTGCGCCAAGGTAGGCGCGATGGAGGAAGCGTTCCAGGGAGTCGACTTCGGTCAGCATGCTCAGGAGGCGACGTTTTTCCTCGCCGGTCAGCGGAACGCGGTGCTCACCCGCTTCGATGACTCGGCGCAGCCACACGCGTTCTTCGTGGTTTGCGATGTGCTCTATCTCGTATGCGATCGTCCCGCAGTACGTCTGCTGGAGTAGGGGTAAGACCTCGGCCAGGGTATCCCCGGCCACGTAGACGCGGAGCACGTTGGCCGTGATCTCCGCCATGACGTCCCGCGTCAACCCGAGTGGCTCGGGATCAAGGGCAGGGTCACCGGGTGGATTCGTTCCCAAGGGATCGAGCCGCGCGGCGAGATAACCGTGAGTTCGGTGGTTCTTCACCAGCGACATCGCGGCGGCGATGTGCTCAGGCGCGGATAATCCACCCTCCGCGACCTGGGGAGTCGGTTGGGGTGCGACCGCGGGCGGTGGTGGCGCGCCAGCTTCCGAAACGTCGAGGGCTCGGGCAATGTGGCCGTACCAGTCGTCGTCACCCTGCAGCACACCGTCCAGGACGCGGAGGAACGTGCCCGAATCAGCCCCTTGAATGATGCGGTGATCGTATGTGCTCGAAACGGTCATGATGCGGACGCCCGCCACGTTGCGAATCGCGCCCGTAGCGATGATCGATCCCTGTCCACGCATGAGCCGCGGCACCGATGCCACGGTGCCGAGGGTGCCGGGGTTGGTGAGCGTCACGGTTGCGCCCTGATAGGCATCCGGCAAGAGCTTCCCGCCCCGGGCGCCCGCGACGAGGCGTTCGTACTCCGCGTGAAAATCGGCGAAGGTCATGCCGCCGGCATTCTTGATGACCGGAACCAGCAGGCCCCGCGACCCGTCCTTGCGCTCCACGTCCACCGCCAGCCCGAGGTCGATAGAGTCTGGGACCAGCATCTCGGGACCGTCATCGGTGTCGATTACCGCGTGGTGCATCGACGGGATTTCTTGAATCGCGTGGACGATCGCCCAGCCGACGAGGTGCGTGAAGGACAATTTGAGGTTACGCGACGCGAGCGTCGCGTTCAGTCCGGCCCGTTCAGCCCAAAGGTGGGTGACGTCGATGTCCCGGAACGACGTCGCGGTGGGAACGGCGAGGCTCGACTCCATGTTCCGGAGCAGGCGTAGCGCGGCTCCTTTGATCGGCTGGGCTGCCGGAGCGCCGGCCCCTGCGCTTTCGTCCGGAGCCGTGGCTGGGGGACCAGCGCGAGGTGGCGGAGGAGCGTGAGCTGGGCTTTCCCCCTTCAGTCCGTTCTCGAACAACGTTCGCCACTCCTCCGGCACCGACGCTGGATCCCGGAGGAAATCCTCGTACAGAGCCTGGGCAAACCCGGAGTTGACGGTCTCGAAAACGTTATCGAACACAGTTGAATCGCCGTACCCGTTGGTGTAAAAGCCGTCCGCATGGGAAGATATGTGCGTCTTCGTATCAAGTCGAGTTCGATGTCGGCCGCCGATCTTGGAGCACGCGCCGAGGTACTCAGCTTGACCGCGTCACCCATCGGCCATGTGTCCATGTTCGGATCGGTGGACGATTTTCTAGAGCGTTGGGGTCAGGAATCCGTCTGGGGCTGGCGGATCCTCCGTGCCGGGGCCGACCCGTCACTCGCGCAAGGAGTGGCCCCGGCCATCGGTCGCTCGAGGATAGGGGTGGGAACGGGGCTAGTACCGCCACCGGTCCGGGTCGTGACCCTCCGGGGCGCTTGCGGCGATGTGGTCCGCCATTGCCCGTAACATTGCGGCAGCAGGCATCGGCCTCCAGCAATGCCCCTTCATGGGTCGCCCGTAGACGATTTCACCTTCGTAGTAAGGCTCTGCCGACTCGAGAAACTCTTCAAGTTTGTAGACGGCGAGGTTGAGATAGAACTGGTCCATCTCGCCGACGTACACATGCAGCTTCTCCACGAGGTCGGGTCCGATCGCGGACCAGTTCTCCCGGACGTGATGTACCAGGTCGTACCCATGATCCCGCATGTAGTCGGCGGCGACCCGGTCGATCGAACCCGTTGCCTTGTCCCACAACTGCCTAACGTATCCATCGTCGCCCACGGGACCGTAGGCCGCCTCCCATATCCCCAGTTGTTCGCCCGATCGGCCGCGGCTACCCAGGACTAGTTCGAACCGGCTCATGTCCCGAGTGGTGATCGTCGGCTGCCCGATCAGGTCGGTGAATCGCCAGTAGTCCCGCATCCAATAGCGCTCGGGCACGATCCACTCTCGGTGAAAGCTTGGTACGAACGCCGAAGTGTCCTCGTAGATGTTGATCAAGCCGTATCTCGTAAAGTCGATGGGATCGGGGCAGAGAGCCCACGCGCCGCCGAAGAAGGCCGGGTGATGAATCTGCAGTGCCAACGACTCCCAGCCTCCGGTCGATCCGCCGGTTAGCACCCGGGCATACGGTTCTCCAATCGCTCGAAACTCACGCTCTACGCGGGGAATGAGCTCTTGAATGATGGCGTCACCGTAGGGGCCATTGTTCGCCGAATTGACGGCGTATGAATCGTCGTAGTACGGGGTCGGGTGCTGGAACGTCACGCCGATCATGCGGGGGAACCCGGGCGAGGTCCAATGACGGTAGAACTGAAAGCCGGTCTCTCCGTTGTGGTGAAGGCGCAGCGCCCGTTGCTCGGCCGTTTCGGGGGTACTGTCCGTACGAAAGCCGAGGGGCGGCCGGAGCGAGAAGTGTCCCTGCTGGTAAACCACTGGATAGGATACCTCGGGGTGGTCGTCGTAGCCCTGCGGCAGCAATACCGTTGCGCCAAGGTAGATTGGGCGACCCCAGAACGCGCTCAACAGATCGCTCTTGAACTTGATTCGCCTTACCCAATCGTTGTCAGGCGGAATCTCGACTGGGGGAATCACGTCCGTCAGGCTAAGCGCGACATCGTAGCCGGCTTTCGGATCGAGCCGCAATTCTCGGACGGCGCTGTGCAGATTGCCGGGCGATCGGTTGAATCGCTGTCCCTCCCACTGATCGTCGTGGAGCCATACGACGTGCCCGTCGGACCGGGGGAACTCAGTGTAGATGTTGACCAACGCCTGAACGAAGTAATCCCCCGAGGGAATGTCGCCCAGGCTCTTAACAGGGTATCCGAGGGTCTTCTCGTCGATGACGACTTCTTGGTCGGGTCCGAGTCCCTCGACGTCCTTCCCGAAGAACGGGACGCTAGTCTCCCATGCGCCGGCCTGAAGTCTGGGCTCCGGCTCCCCGCGTCGGCTGAGCATCAGGAACACTCTGCCGGTGATTGGTTCGCTTCGGGTTGTGGACGGCACCGAGATCCGGAAGCGAAGGGTGGGGTGGTCCGCCTGGGCGCTTAGGGGGCTGGCGGAAACGACGGCGATCGCGAGAGCCAACTGATACTGCCGCAACCTCTCCATACTTCCCTCGTGGGTTCGGAGTGGGTGGGTTTCGGCGGGCCGCCCGCCTCGGCGCCGGCAAGTCCCCGAATGAAAGGGGTGAGGACCGCGGCCGGCGCTTAGGGGGGACTGGTTATCGACCGCGCGTACCGGGTTCATCCCACCCGCCGGGTCTTGCGCCGCATGAAGTCCATGAGGATGAACTGACCCAGGGTCATCGTATTGGTGAAGTACGCTTTTCCCCTGGATATTTCCGAGACTTTCTTGACGAATTCTATCAGCGAGCGGTCGCGGGCCAGCATGAACGTATTAATCATGATGCCGCTGCGTTTCGCGATCGCGACCTCGCGGTACGTAGCCGACAGGATCCTCGGATCGAGCCCCATCGAATTGACGTAAATGCGGCCGTCGGGCATGGTGAGTGCCGACGGTTTCCCGTCGGTGATCATGATGATCTGCCGCATGTCCTTTTTTTGCGCCAGCAACAGGCGCCGCGCGAGTTTGAGCCCCTCCGCCGTGTTCGTATGGTACGGTCCCACTTGCGCGTGGGTGAGCCGTCCAAGGGGAATTTCCTCCGCAGAGTCGTGAAAGAGCACTACCCGCAGACTATCGCCCGGGTATTGCGTTCGGATCAGGTGGGTGAGCGCCAGCGCCACTTTCTTGGCCGGCGTGAACCGGTCTTCACCGTACAGGATCATCGAGTGAGAGCAGTCGAGTAACAGTACCGTCGCGGCGCTCGAGCGGTACTCAGCCTGATACACCATGAGATCGCGGTAATCCAAATCGATCGGCACGCTCACGCCGACCCTTCGCATCGCGTTCGAAAGTGTGGCGTTGACGTCTAGATTCAGCGTGTCGCCGAATTCGTAGGGTTTCGAGACGGCCTCCGCCTCCACGCCCGTCGCGAGGTATGGAGTGTCGTGACTCCCAAAGCTCGAACGGCCGACACTTCCTAGGAGGTGCCGAAGTGCCCGATACCCCAGGAAGTCGACTCCCTTCTCCGTGAGATTGAATTCCACGTGCTGGGCTGCACTGTGGGCCTGGCCGCCCGGCCCGAGGAGTGGCTGGTGGCCGCTCGGCATCTGTGGTGCCTGCTCGGCGCTCAGGTAGCCTTGGTCGATGAGCTCCTGTACGATTTCATCGAGTAGCTGCGCGAGATCGTGCTCGATTTCGGCGTCGCGCTCCGGATCGCCGGTGGTGTCGCCGCGCAATACCTTGAGCATCTCGTCCGAGAGCTTGCCGGACTCCATGAGCGCTCGAACGATGGCCTCCCGCAGGGCATCGACAGAGCGGTCGCCTTCCTCCTCTCCGAACTCACCCCAGTAGGGGTGATACATCGGACCCCCCGCAAAACCCGACTGCAGGAGGAAGTCACTGAGTTGATCGAGGAGATCCTGGAGATTGATGGCGTCCAGGAGTCCCGGAATGTGTTTCGAGTAGGTGGTGTATCGCATCGATTGGTCCGTTCCTTGTTCAAAACTTGCAGTGTTGTCATTGTTCCCGCAATGATTTGGCGTGAAAGCAGCCCGTGTGGCGACGATGGATTCCCGCGTCCGGAGCGGGCCGGCCGGCCGGCCGGCCCGATTGTGCCCGCGGCGTGACGCCCTCGGAGCACCGGTCGCCGCCATCTCCTCCGCCGCAGGATACGAGTCTCAAGCGTCGGCCCCCGCACACGTTCAGTGCTCTCCGGCATCGCAATTTTCTCCTGTTCTTTTCAGGCCATCTCATATCCCTCGTCGGGACGTGGATGCAGATCGTCGCCCAGTCGTGGCTCGTCTTCATCTTGACGGACTCCGCCTTTTACGTTGGGCTGGTCGACGCGCTGGAATCGATTCCGATCTTGGCTCTCTCACTCTACGGGGGCGTCATCGCCGATCGAATCCCGAAACGCCGGCTGATCGCTATCACCCAATCGTGTTCGATGGTCCTGGCCTTTGTGTTGGCGGCGATCGTGTTGGCCGATGTGGCCACGGTTGGCCAGGTCATGGTCATCGCGACGCTGCACGGCGTGGTCAATGCGTTCGACTTCCCGGCCCGACAAGCCCTCTACAGCGAGGTGGTGAGCCGCGACGATCTTATGAACGCGATCGCCCTCAATGCGTCGGCGTTTAACGCCTCACGGATTGTCGGCCCGGCGATCGCCGGGGCTGTGATCGGCCTCTTCGGCGTGGCGGCGTGCTTTCTCGTCAACGGGGTTTCGTATGTCGCGGTGCTCGTTGGACTCTTCTCGATGCGCGTGCCGGCGGAGGGCAGCGCGGAGGCGGGGCCTTCTGCGTGGTCCAGGATTCGCGCGGGCTTGCGCCACATTGCCGCTGACACTCGGATGAGAACCCTCTTCTTCGCCCTTGCGGTCGTCAGCGTCTTCGGCAGGCCGCTCCTCGTACTCCTTCCCATTGTCGCGAAGAGCGTCCTGGGCCGAGGTGCCGCGGAGTACGGCTGGATGATGTCTTCGGTTGGCATTGGCGCGGTCGCTGGGGGCCTGGCCGTCGCGACGTTCGCCGGTCGCATCCCTAAGGGACGTGTGGTCGCGTGGTCTGCGTCCGCGTTCGGACTCCTGCTCATCATGCTGTCGTTGGTTCGGACCCTCCCGCTGGCGCTCGTGTTGCTCGCGGCTTGGGGATGCACGATGAGTTTGAACGGCTCGATTGCCAATACGCTCCTGCAGACGATGTCGCCCGATGCATTGAGAGGACGGGTGATGTCAGTCTATACCTTCGTGGTGATGGGGCTCGCGCCGCTCGGCGCGCTTCAGGCGGGCGCGATTGCCGAGACGCTCGGCGCGCCCGTGGCGATGGCGATCGGTGGGACTTGCTGTATGCTGTTTGCCGGATTGGTGCTGCTCAGGTCACCGAAGCTGAGCCAAACGCGGTGAGGGGTACGGGCTACTGCCAGCCCCGCATCCGTGCGGCGGAGACGATGAGGCTCGCGATGTCCTCGAAGCCGAAGGCGTCGCTGTTGAATACCAGGTGATAGTTGGCTGGGTCGTCCCAGGACCGGTGGTAATGCGTCTTCACGTACCGCCGCCGTCCTTCATCGAGCTCGTCGACGGTCCGTTCCGCTTCCTTGCGGTTGAGGTGTAGCCGGTCGATCGTGCGCTGAATGCGCACCTCCCGGGGGGCCACGACGCGTACGTGCAGCGTGCCACTCCGCTCCCCGAGGTGTGCTTGGGCCCCACGGCCGACGAGTACGACGTGGTCGTGCTGCACGGCCTCGTTGATGACGACCCCGGTGACTCGGACCAGGTCGTCCTCTGCCGGTGGGGCGGCTACGGTTGCCTCACCGGTCGCAACGAAGACTTCGGGTGACGAGAGAGCCAGCGCGCGCGCCAACCGCTCCACAAGGCCAGGAACTCGCTCCTCCCGTCGCTCCACCTCGTCCGGCGCCAGGCCGGCGCGCTTAGCGACGAGGTCGACGAACTCGTTGTCGATCGGCGTCCAGCCCAGCTGACTGGCCACCAGCTTTGCTATCTCCGACCCCCCCGAAGCGTACTGCCGCGACACGGTGATCACGGGCATCTCGCACCTTCTCAGCTGAGGAGATTTGGCCCCGTTGGCCCCTGCCCCTTCCCGTAGGGCGGCGGTCGCTCGGCGCGCGCGCGGGCGTAGCCGAGCTCCTCGCTGCGCGAGAGGCGCTTCTGAGACACCAGGCCTTCGAGCACCAGCTCGCAAGCCGAGACGAGCGCGCCGGGGTCCTTGCGGGGCGCGAGGCCCACGCGCTCGATTAAGTCGAGCAGGTCTGGGACGGTGGCGAACCCCTTGAGGCACACGTCGGACCGTTCGTGTTGGGACACCTTGAGTGCCCCGCCTCCGTCAAACCACTGAACGATGGCGTCGCAGTCCGCGCCGCCCGCGAGATTCTCGAACGTCTTACCGGCGGCTCGCCGGACCAGATCCTTCGCGACCGTTTCCGCGCCTTGCAGCTCTCCCTCGTATTCGAGCTCGATCTTCCCCGTGATGGAAGGCAGGGCCGCGTACACGTCGGACACCCGGGGCACCACCCGCTTCTCGCGTCGGAGAAGGGCTCGTTGTTCCGCACTGGAAACGGCGTTCTCGAGCACGCTGATCGGAAGCCGTTGGCTTACCCCCGAGCGGCCGTCGATCCGTTTGTCTTGACGCGCCTCGATGGCGATCCGCTCGATCAGCTCCCGAAGGAAGGCCGGGATCCCCAGCAGCCGCCCATTGCGCTCGAGCCACGCCTCCTGCGCCGTGATGGCGATCCCGTGATCCAATGTCGGGGGGTAGTGCGTGAGGATCTCACTGCCGATTCGATCCTTGAGCGGGGTGATGATCTTGCCCCTGGCGGTGTAGTCTTCGGGATTGGCGGAAAACACCAGCGCTACGTCCAGGGGAAGCCGAATGGGGTATCCCTTGATCTGGATATCTCCCTCCTGGAGGATATTGAACAGCCCGACCTGGATTTTCCCGGCTAGGTCCGGAAGCTCATTGAGGGCGAAGACGCCGCGATTGCTCCGCGGGAGGAGCCCATAGTGCATCGTCAACTCGTCCGACAGAAGATGCCCCCCACGCGCCGCTCTGATCGGGTCAACATCCCCGATCATGTCGGCGATCGTGACATCGGGAGTCGCCATTTTTTCGACGTACCGCTCGTCCCGGCGCGCCCAGGCAATCGGCAAGTCTTCTCCCATCTCCTCGTATCGCTGCCGCCCGAACTTCGAGATCGGGTGGAAGGGATTGTCGTTCACCTCACTGCCGGCGATGATGGGCATCTCCTCGTCGAGGAGGTTGACGAGCGCCCGCAGGATGCGGCTTTTCGCTTGCCCACGTAGCCCCAACAAAATGAAGTTGTGCCGCGCCAGCACCGCGTTGACTATCTGTGGAATTACCGTCTCTTCAAACCCGATGATCCCTGGAAACACTTCCCGCTCGGCATCGAGATAGCAGATGAGATTCTCTCGCATTTCGTCCTTGACGGAGCGAGTGTGCCGCGCCGGGTCTCCCCATTCCGTTTGCCGGAGGTCACCGAGGGTTGATGGTTGGGTCTTCATGAAGTCTTCCTAGAACGGGCTACGTGAATCGCCACTCACCGCGCGAGGATACACTGCGCGGGCTGCATTCACCGATACCCCAATTAACTCAACGCGTTCATTCCACAGCAAGTGTGACGTCGTGTAGCCGAACGGCGGCGACCCCGCGAGCGCGCAGCGGCACAACGACCCCCCGACCACGAATGAGCGGCAACTCCGCGAGCACGCGGTCCCGGAAGTCGACGAGCGAGGCAGCACGGAATCCCAGCACCCCCATGCCGACGGTCGCATCGCGAGCGACCCCCAAGACCTCTTGGAGATACAGGGTCGCGTTGTTACTGGGGTCTGCCGTACGCAGTCCAAGCACGACCACGCCCGGCTGATCGACAATCAAGAGCGAGCCAAAGCTCGGGAGGGCAGCCGGCCCGTCCCCGGGGACGGGGGCGGAAACAAGCGGTTCGGCACTCCACCCGAATCGCCACGGATCGGCGTCGAACGCTCCGGTGCGTGCGATGGCGATTCGATATCGCGACCGCCCGCGAGGGGCAAAACTGATCAGGGTCCCATCAGTCCGGACTGCTGCCTGGGGGGCGTCGAGGCCTCGGACGAGCACTGTCCGCTCCTGGGATGCGAGCCGAATCCAGCGCAGATGTGTCAGCGCGGGGATCGGCGCGGGGCCCCCGTCCGTGCCGGCCGGTACCTCCCACGCGACGTCTGGATTCTCCACTGCAAACGCGAATCCGTACTCCATCGCGCTCTGCCCCGAGGCTCGGGCCTCGACCGTGACATCGATCCAAGGGAGATCGTCATACAGAGTCAGCGTTGAACGAACCCCGCCACGTGGGGACGACCGCTCCGCGACGAGTTGAATACCAATGCCCGGAAGCCACTGCTTTTCTACCGCTTCGAGCCGGGCGCCATCTATGTGGATCACTCCGTTCGAGTCCGGGCGCACGAGTTCCGTCCGATCGAAACGATTGGTGAGCGAGCGAACGGCACCCGTTCGATCATCGAGTGCCAACCGAAAGTAGCGTCCGTCCATCACGCTGACTCCCGTGGCTGACGCCGCTTCCGGTCGCTCTGGCCGATGGTCTCGGGGGAGACACACGTACCCGAGCGCCGGCACATCGGTGACGATTCTCCTGCTTCCACCCGGCGCAACCGCAACGTCGGTTCGAGGAAACGGACTAGTGTTGAAGAAGAGGGTCGCGGGAACCGGGAACGCAAATTGGGCGGCCACCGCGTCGAGTCCCTGGGCGCTCGTCGAACTAAGACGGTCGGCCAGGAGTGCGACTGCGGCCTGGGTACGGCCCCTCCGCTGCTCGGCACGGGCATTCGAGAAGCGAGTCAGGGCCGGCAGTGACGTTACCTCGAGGTCGCGTGTCCCCTGCGGACGGACCGATATGTCCGGGCCGTATTGTGTCGCGATCCCTTGCAGCAGGCTCTCCGCATCGCCCAGGAGTATGCGCGGATAGGCGTACCGCTCGTTCCACGCTGCAAGCGAGCGCCGCACGGCCGCTGTCATTTCGGCCGCATGCTCGCCCAGCACCAAAGCGCCTCGGGACGGATAAGTGGGAGAAAGAAGCGCGGGCTCTGATGTCAGCCATCGCTCGACGCGGCGGGCCATTTCGTTTACGTCGTCACCAAAGCCTAACGATCCGGGAGTGGCGGAGGGCCCGACGCTCGCCTGAAGGATTCGCGACCCGTCCGGAGACGGTATCCACTCGAACCCCATCCCCGATGGCAATCGACGCACCAGATAGCGCACACCGCTTCCGGCCAACATTAGGCCGGTTGTACTTACTCGATCGGCAATACCCTGGCGATCGAGGACGATCGTTCCGGCAAAGAGTCCGTATGGGTTTCCGACACTCCGCGCGCTCTCGCACAGGGAGAGAAACTCGACGTGGTCGAGATGCTCGGGCGCCTCCGTCGCGGCCAACACGTTGCCCCTTACACCGGCCCGAAGAAGTGCGGCGGCGCGCGCTCCCTCCAGCTGCAAGGGTACGCGACTCAGGTCCCGCGACAATTCCCGGGCATCAGCGAGGGTCACCAGATAGAGCGTCCAGCGTGGACGCTCACGAAGGTGGTGTTCCGAGCGAACCACCCCCCGTCGGCCGGGGATTTCGAGATGGGTGAGGACGGCCATCCCGTCTTCGACACGCAGCCAGAGTTCGCCGTACAGCGTGCTGCCAACCGAGATGACACCCGCCGTGCCGAGTAGTCGCTGGCGGCGGTCATATACTCTGAGTCGTCCTGCTGGAGCATCGGTGCCCGACACTGAGAAGCGGACTAGCGTGTTCTCCCCGTCGGGTGGGGCGTAGAAGACGGTGGCTGTCGCCTCGACCTGGGGAGCGCCGGGGCGGAGACGCCGCCCACCCACGGGTGCCAGCGCCCCGCCGGCGCCCACCAGAGTGGCAAGAAAGCCCCTGCGGTCGGTCATTGTCGCCCTAAAGTCTCGCGTTTGGGACGATTCGCGTCGATGAGAGCCGAAAGGCGGGTTTCTGGTGGACTAGTTGTCGAACGTGAACGGAAGTTCGATCACCTTTGCTTCAACGCCGGCCGCCCAGACCGCCTTGCTTCGGTCGACCTCCCGGCGGATCATGCTCAGTCCGATGTACTCCTCGTTCGGCGCGAGCCAAGCGATGCTTGTCACGCGACCGACCTGCCGGTCGCCTTGGCGGACATCCGTGCGTCCGAGGTCAGGCGCATCTTCCCAGGTGAGCCCCGTCAAAAGCCGGTTTGGATGACCGCGGAAGTGCACCCGGGCCACGGTTTCCTGTCCGGTATAACAACCTTTGGTATAGGAGACACCATTGATTTGATCGAACCGCACCTCTTGGGGCAATGTCTTGCGATCGATCTCCGCGCCCAAGCGTGGCCAACCAGCGAGAATGCGGCCTGTCTCCAGCGTGCCGGAGGTTCCCGATACCGCGCCGGCGTCTTCCAGACGCGCGCGCATTGACACGGCGGCCTCGCCATGCAGTGCCAACGCCAACCCGAAGGGAGCCCCCTCCAATGGGCGCGCCACCAGACTGCTAGCGTGTCCCTCCAAGCCGACCGTCACCCGCCCCGGGGCCGGCGGCTCGATCCCCGCGGCGGCCGCGACGTCGAGCGCGGACGGGCCGGCCAGCCACACTACGTCGGTCCGCTCCGGGCGCTCGCTGACGCGCGCGAGCCTCGGCGGCAAGGTACGCCTGAAAATGTCCAGCAAGGGCTCCTTCCCCTGAGTCGGGACGAACAGCGTCACCGAGCTGCCGATCCGGGCGGTCCACACATCCGTGACGATCATGCCCTTGGGCGTGAGTACCGCGCCGTATACGAGCGCGCCCTCGCCGGGCCCCTCGAGGTCGTTGGTCAGGAGGCCCTGAATACACGTCACCGCCCCGGGCCCGCGTACATCGAGTACCTCGGCGTCCGGCTTGCCAACGACCGCTCCCATCATGAGCGCCTCGACCTGAGAGGAAGGGACGTCGTGAGGGGCAACGATTAGGGCGGATGCAGATTTCGCGCTTTCGGTCATGCAAATTCGAGAGTAGCTCCCACCGCGACCTCCGGCAAGGGACGGCGCGACAAAGCCGTTTCTAGTCGTACAGGCCGGCTGCGTCGTACGACCGGTCCAGCAGCTCGACGGGGTGTACGACCGGAATCGACGAACCGGCGGCGCGCAGGCCCGCTCCGATCTGCATCACGCACCCCGGATTGCCGGTGGCCACCGCGTCCGGTGCTGCGCTCAAGAGCGAGCCGACTTTCCGCTGAAGGACGGAGTCCGACATAGTTCGCTGCTGAAGAGCGTACATCCCCGCGCCGCCACAGCACAGTGCAGCCTCCCGGTGTTCTACTCGTTCCAGACCGGGGACGGCTTTGAGCACGGACAGCGGTGCCTCATCGATCCGCTGGGCGTGCAGGAGATGGCAAGGCGGGTCGTAGGCGACCCGCCGTTCGAGTTTCGCACCCGACGCGGGTCCGCGCGCCACGAGCGCCTCACTGACATCGCGGACCCGGGCCCCAACGCGTCGCGCCGACCGTTCGTCTGGGTCGCCTGCGAGCAGGCGTCCGTATTCTCGGAGTTGAGCCCCACAACCTGCGCTATTGACGACGATCACGTCGGCGTTAACGCGCTCAAATGCTCTGACGTTCTGCCGCGCAAGGCTTACCGCCGCCTCGTGCGCTCCGGCGTGCGCGTGCAGCGCTCCACAACAGCCCTGACCGACGGCGTCTGCGATCCGGTAGCCGTTTATCGCGAGCGTTCGGGCGGTCGCGTCATGCACGTGCTGAAAGAGGCCCGACATGACACACCCGGAAAAGATGACGGCCAACGGACCGGATTGCGGCGCGGGAATCGATCCGTGCCGTTGCGGTGCGTGATTTGGGGAAGATGGGTGTGTCGCGGCCAGCATTCTCAGGGGGAATCCGATTCTCGAGCGGCCTGCGACCGCGCCCGCCACGGGACGCAGCAACCGGAGTAAGCCGAGCAACGGCCTTCGCACAACCGGTTCGCCCATCGCGAGTAACCCCAGTCGTGCGAGTAGGGACGGCGCGCGCGACTGGCTGAGGATATGGCGCGCGTGCTCGAGCGCCGGACCGTATGCGACGCCGGAGGGGCACACGGGCTCACAGGCTCGGCAATCGAGGCAGCGATCCAGATGCATTGTGAGATGCTCGTCACTTGGATCGAGGTACCCGCGGGCGAGCCCCTGCATGAGCACGATACGCCCTCGGGGGCTGTCCGCCTCGTCTCCCGTTACCAGGAACGTCGGGCAACTCTGGAGACAGAACCCGCAGTGGACGCACGGATCGAGCCCGGCAAACGCGTTATTGGTCACTGGTCGGTGGATCTCGCGGGGAAAACACGCCTCGCGGATCGAACACCGATCGCAGCGCGCCGACCAGCCTGCCGGCGTTCTCGCGATAGGCGCCGAAATGCCCGATCGATGCCAGCACGGTGTGCGGGGCCCGCTCGACCGACACTGGGAACTCGCGTTGAGCGGCGACGCGGCGTAACAAGCGAAGTCGGTCGATCTCCGCCGACCCACTCCAGCGAATCGTGCCGGCGGCGACGCTCACGCTGATCCAGCCCTCGTCCAGGTGGTGGGCGAGCAAGTCGAGTCCGACGTCCACCGACGTGGGGAGCACGCCAAGGCGGAGCGTCACGGGTGCCCGTGTGGCCCCCGCCGAAACGTCACTCCAGAAATCGCCGGAATCAGGTGCCGAGAGCTCCGCAAATCCGACGCCGGTCAGGGAGGGGATCCTTTGCCGGCTAGCCTCGACTGCGGCGCCGGACCCGACCAGGCGCAGCGCGAGGACCCACTCCCGCCCGCCCGCCGCGCCCGGCGAGAGGAGCTCCAAGGCCGCTGGCGACTCTCCAGCGTCCAGCACTCGGAGCGCTGCGCGCGCCAATGCGTCGCGTGCCCCCTGAGTGAGGAGCGTGGAGTCTGCGCGAGGAATCGTACCCAATCGCATCGAAAGCGATGTGATGATGCCGAAGACTCCAAAGCTCCCCGCGGCGAGCTTCGCGAGATCGAACCCCGCGACGTTCTTGACGACCTTGCCACCGGCACGGACGATCTGGCCCTCTCCCGTAACGAAGGAAAGTCCGACAATGTGGTCGCGCAGCGCACCGAACCCGGACCGGAGCGGCCCGGCCGTACCGGTGGCCACGACCGACCCCAACGTCCGACCCCTCCCGGGCGGATCGGCCGAAAGCCACGTGCCTCGATCCGCCAGCCCAGATCGAAGGTCCTCCCAGCGGATTCCCGCTTGCGCGGTCGCGACCTGGTCAGATGGGTCAACCTGGAGCAAGCGGTTCAGCTGCTTCGTCGTGATCGCGAGATCGGCAGGTGCGTCCGGCGAAGCCCACGTGCCGGACCCTTCGATGCGGATCTGCCATCCGGCAGCCGCAGCGGTCCGCACGACCAGTGCGCAGGCGTCCTCGGTGTCCGGGGCGACTCGGGGCATGCCATCGACGTCGGTGTCGACGGCGGCATCGGGGCCAAGCAGCGAGCGGACTCGCCGTACAATGCTCAGTCCTGGTCCAGGCACCGTTGGAACCGTTCTCGCGTGTCGTCCAGGAACGACCGGGCTTCCTCGACGTAGGGGCGTGCGGACTCCACCGGCCACGGGCTCGTGAGAACGTCCTTGATGTCGAGCGCCGAAAGAGCGGCGTAGAGATTTGGGAACGCGTCGCGCACTTGGCGCTGCATCTCGCTGGGTGGAAGCGACTGCTCCCAGGGGGGGCGTTCGAGCCAAATCCGAACCGTCGCCGCTGCGACGACCGCCGGATACGACTCCTGCAACGCCCTACCTCCGTCGTCGTGCGACAGCCTCGCCTCGGCCTCATCGAGCCTTCGGCCGGCATCGGCCAGCTGCTCCTCGAAGGTGGTACGCCACCGTGTCGGGATGTGCATTACGCCACAGCCTCCGGATCTCGGCTGCCGACTGACACGTGAGCAGCGCTCCATTCACGGCATGCGTGGACTGGGACCACCTTCCCGCGATTCGCCCTTTCCGACGGATCGAAGGCCGTGCGGACAGCTCGCATGGCCGAGAGCGTCTCTGAATCGAAGAGCAGGGGCATGTACCGGAGCTTGTCGGTGCCGACGCCGTGTTCCCCCGTTATCGTCCCCCCCGCGTCGATGCACGCTCGCATGATGGCGGCGGCGGCCTGGTCCACGCGGCCGCGTTCGTCCGGGTCGTCGGGGTCAAAACTGATGTTCGGGTGCAGGTTACCGTCGCCGGCGTGAAACACGTTGCTGACCTTGAGTCGGTACTGCCGGGCGATGGCGTCGACCTGCTCGAGAATGCCCGCCAGCGCGGTGCGCGGCACGACGGCGTCTTGTACGAGGAGGGTTGGGCTGATCCGGCCTAGGGCTCCGAAGGCTTTCTTGCGGCCGAGCCAAAGTCGGGCTCGTTCACCCGCGTCCCGAGCTAGCCGAACCGACCGCGCGTCGTGCTTGCGCAGTAAGGCCGATACTTCATCCGCTTCGGCAGCCACGCTGCCTTCATCGGGTCCGTCCAGTTCCGCCAGCAGAACCGCCGCGGCGTCGACGGGGTAACCGGCGGCGTAGATCGACGCTTCGACAACGGCAACGCAGTTGCGGTCCATCATTTCGAGCGCCGCTGGCAGAATGCCAGACGCGATCACGGCCGTGACGGCCTGACCTGCGGATCGAACGCTCGAGAAATCCGCCAGGAGCGTTCTGACGGCTCGTGGGGTCGGCACCAGCCGCACGGCTATGCGCGTAGCGATACCGAACATGCCCTCGCTCCCGACGAACAGGCCGACCAAGTCTGGACCCCAGCATTCTCCCCCCGGCGAGCCTAGCAACGTTACCTGTCCGTCGGGCAGGACGACCTCCAGCTCGAGAACGTGATTCGTCGTGACGCCGTATTTGAGGCAGTGCGGCCCACCGGCGTTTTCCGCGACGTTCCCCCCGATAGTGCATGCGGTCTGACTTGAGGGATCTGGCGCGTAGTGCAGCCCGTGGGGCGCGGCCGCCTCCGTGAGCCGAGCGTTGACCACGCCTGGTTCCACGACGGCTCTTCGGTTGCGGGGGTCTACCTCGAGGATGCGGTTCAGCCGGGTGAGCGCGAGCACGACCTCGGATTGCGTGGCAACAGCGCCCCCGGACAGACCAGTTCCGGCCCCGCGCGGCACGAACGGAATCCCCCAGTGAGCCAGCACGCGGACGACTCGGATCACCTCGTCCCGGGTCCCAGGGAGGACAACCGCCGCCGGTAGCGAATGCCGAGTGGGCAGTGCGTCGGACGCGTAGGTCTCGAGTGCTGGTCGGGATTGCCGAATCCAGCGCGCACCCACGATGGCCTCGACCGCGCCAAGGGCTGCCTCCACCGCGTCCGTCATCTTGCCGGGCTCGAATGGTAGCGCCCGCCGCTCCCGTTCTTCTTCGCTCGCATTCTGACCGCCGCCCGCTCGCGCAGCTCTGTGTTGAGCGGTTGGAGGATGCGTTCAAGGGTGTGAAGCCGGTCTCGGGTCGACGTCATGGAGAGCAGGTGCTGTTTGACGCTTGGATCTGCCTCTACTGATGCGGCGACGTGAAACGAAAGGGCCTTTGCTTCGCTCGGCACGTCATCGTCCGGTAGCTCCGCGTCGTCGAGAACCCGTACGGCGGCGACGAACTGTGCGAAGCTCAGCCGAAGCCGGTCGGGCAGATCGTGCAGGTCCGCGGACGTCTGGGGATCGTCGTCGAACACGTCGACGTGGGCCACCTGATACGAACGGTCTCCCCGGACGACCTCGCGCACGACGTAGCGCTCCTGTCCGACAGTGAGAATGTTCGAGCAACCGTCAGGCAGCGGCCGATGAGCCGTGACGAATGCGACACACCCAACCTCCCCGGGGGCGGGTTCAGGGTCCTGGTCGCCCCCCCGCTCCACGTAGGAAATGCCGAACCGCTTATCGGCGCTCAGGCAGTCGGCGAGAAGGTCTCGATATCGGGGCTCGAAGATGTGAAGGAGTTGTCTGGCCCCTGGGAAAAGGACGAGCGGGAGTGGAAAGAGTGGTAGCCGGACGCGCGACATGAATCAAAGATACGTCGCCGTATGCGGAGAGCGGGAGGCGGTCCGAGCACCAAAAAAGGCGGCAGGCTCAACGCCTACCGCCCTGGCACCCGGGTGCCGCGGCTACGCAGCGAGCCAGAAACCCTTGAGCGTCCTCCCGTCGGGGCTCTCGCGCAGCTTCTCGAACGCTCGCTCTCGAATCTGGCGGATACGCTCGCGTGTTACACCCATGATCTCCCCGATGCGCTCGAGCGTCATCCCCTCGGCGCCTTCCTCCAACCCGTAATACAGGTAGAGAATCTTCCGTTCCCGAGGAGTGAGGTACTTCTCCAGGATGCGGTCGATCAATTCCCGCATGAGCTTGTATTCGGTGCGCTCCTCGATGTCGATGCCTTCCTGAGACGTGAACCGCTCACCGAGGGTTGCGGCGTCCCGATCGGTGCGGTCGACGGGGGCGTCCAGTGAGATCTCGGCGGCCGTCATGCGCCGGGCCCCGCGCACGTTCTCGACCGAATCGTCGAGTGCCCGTGCGATTTCCGCATCGGTGGGCTCTCTTCCGAGCTCCTGTGACAGGTACGTCTCCGTGCGGGCCATTCGGATCAAGTGGCTGTTCTGGTTCAGCGGGATGCGAACACTGCGCGTCTGTTCCGCCAGCGCCTTGAGCACCGCCTGCCGCACCCACCACACCGCGTACGAAATGAACTTCACGCCCTGATTGGGATCGAATTTCTTCACGGCCTTGAGGAGGCCCTCGTTCCCGATAGCGACCAACTCCGACAGGTCCAGCCCGTGACCCTGGTATTTCTTCACGTAGGAGATCACGAAGCGGAGGTTGGCCGTTACCAGGCGCTCCGCGGCTTCGGCGTCTCCCCGCTGCGCCCGGCGAGCCAGCCGTCTCTCTTCACCGCGGTCGCGAATCAGCGGCAGTTTCTGGATGTCATGAAGATATTGGTCGAACGCTCCGGAAGGGCTGGTGCGAAAGAACGCTTTCGCTTTGGCGCGAACCTTGGCCATACGACTCCCCGAGTTGGGGTGACCGACGAAGAGAATGGTTTGGCGAATCCCGCCCATGACTAGCGATGAGCGGGGCTATTATAGGAGAGGGCTCAGACAGCGTCAAGCAAAAAAATTATCAACATCACAAACCGTTAGTAAAGAAGGGGTTCTGGATTTTGTCCACGTGGGCCGTTTGCGTGTTCAAAAACCCGAGTATCGTGTTACGCGTAAGCCACTGTAGTATATGTACTTACACGCTGATGGAAATGTTATCGTTTTGTTGAAGGTTTGTGGATGGTTTTGTGCCCGAACGCTACAAGCTGTTGAGCACTGCCATGATAGTGGAAGTGGGGACTGCCACGGTCCACTCGCCGCGGTCCCCGCGCACGATTTCCCCGGGCTGCTGGATGAGAGCAAAGTGAATCGCGCCGTCGCGGGCCTTTTTGTCCTTTTGCATGGCCTCGAGCATGCGGTCGGGCTGGGCTTCCTCCGGGAAATCGGTTGGCAGGCCGCACGTCGCGACCGTGCGTCGAACGGCCTCGACGGTCTTCCGGTCACTCGCTCCGATGGCCGCCGCGATCTCGGTCTCCACGATCATGCCGAGCGCCACGGCTTCGCCATGCAGCAGGGAATAGCCGGTCGTGGCCTCCAGGGCGTGGCCTACGGTGTGGCCGAAGTTGAGCGTCGCACGTCGGCCGGCCTCGCGCTCGTCATCGGACACGATATCGACCTTGACCCTAATGCTCCGCTCGATGAGGTCGATCAGGGTGGCGGGATCACGGGCGAACACCAGCTCTCGCGCGGCTTCGATCGAGTCCAACAGAGCCGGGTCGGCGATGTAGCCATGTTTGAGGGCCTCTGCGAGTCCGGCGACCAGTTGGTGTCGCGGGAGCTTGCCGAGGGCGGAGGCGTCGGCCACCACCAATCGCGGCTGGTGGAAGGCCCCAACGAGGTTCTTGCCGAACGCTGTGTCGACCCCGGTCTTGCCGCCGATCGAGCTGTCGATCATTGCGAGGAGTGTTGTGGGTACCTGCGCGTACGGGACCCCGCGGAGGTAGGTGGCTGCCACGAACCCCGCGAGGTCGCCGGTAACGCCGCCGCCCAGCGCGACGATCGCGCCGTCCCTGGCGAGGCCCGACTCCAAGAGTTGATCGGTCAGCGCCTGCCACGTCTCGCGCGTTTTGTTCCGTTCCCCGGCGGGGAACGTCGCCACGGTGGTCGGCGCATGTTCCCGCAGCGCCTCCTCGATTTGCCCGCCGAACAGGTTGGCAACCGTGGAGTCGGCGATGATGCCGTACTGCCTCGCCGGCATCGTGTCGGTCAGCAGGTCGGGAAGCTCGGCCAGCACGCCGTCACCTAGAACGATGTCGTATGCCGCGGGGCCGAGCGGAACGCGAATGACCGAGCGAGTTATATCGTCACCTCGCCCTTGATCACCGTAACGGCCTCGCCGCCGACGCGAACCTCTGTGATTTCTCCGCCGTTCCCGACGGCGATCTCGACGTCGATGCGGCTGGGACGGCCGATCTCGATTCCTTGTTCCACCGTAATCATCGCGATCCCATCGTGCGGCCGGACGACGCCGTGCCACACCAGGAAGGAGCCGAGCGCCCCCGCGGCGCTCCCGGTGGCGGGATCCTCGGGGACACCGAGTCCCGGTGCGAACATCCGGCAGTGCACCGTCGCGTCAGGCGACACGGTCTCCAGAGCGTAACACATGGCGCAATCGGTACCCAGCTCGCGCAGGAGCGCGGCGAGCGTTGCTCCCTGTCCACCACTCGGAAGTGACTGTAACGCTGCCAGTGAGCGCACGGGGACGATGAGCTGGGGAAGCGCGGTCGAAACGACCTGTGGGGCGGGTTCCGTTGGGACCGTGGCGTGATCTCCACCGAGCGCCTCTCCAAGCGGCATGTTGGTCGGCACGCTTTCACCGAACTGAGGCAGTGACTGCGTCATCACTACGCGCGTCGGCGATCCTTTTTTCACGGTGATGTCGACCGGGAGCACCCCGTTACCAGTCTCCTGGTAGACCCGCAGGACATCGTCTTCGGGAAGGTCGATCTCACCGGTCTGACCCAGCATCCACCACGTTCCAATCGTGGGGTGCCCAGCCAGCGGAATCTCGGCCGTGGGCGTAAAGAACCGGACGCGGCGCGTGGCGGTGCTCGAGGGCGTAACGAACGTCGTCTCGGACAGGTTCATCTCTCGCGCGAGGGCCTGCATCTTTTCCGCGGTCAGTCCTTCGGCTCGCGGGAATACGGCGAGCGGATTGCCCTTTAGCGGGGTATCGGTGAACACGTCGAGTTGATGGAACACGTAGGTCAACATGGGTCACCAAATCCGGTCCGGCACGTTGGCCCGGTGATTTGCGAGCCGCGCGAACACGAACAGGAGATCGGATAGGCGGTTGAGGTACGCCAGGATGACGGGCGGCACGTCCGTGTTCAGGCTGAGGGCCACGACCGAACGCTCCGCCCGGCGGCAGACGGTGCGAGCGACGTGAAACGCGGCCGCCTTTGGGGCGCCCCCCGGAAGCACGAAGGCGCTCAGTGGGGCGAGCTCGGCGGTGGCAACATCGATCGCGGCCTCGAGTCGCCTTACCCGATCCGGTGACACAGCGGCCTTCTGAAGTGTATCGGAGACTTTGTTTGGGTGGGGGCTCGATAACAGCGCGCCGATAGCAAACAAATCTTGCTGGATCGACGCGAGGAGTTCGGGCTCCACGTCCGGCTCGCAGGCACCAGCCACACCGATCGTGCTGTTCAGCTCGTCTACATCGCCGCACGCCGCGATCCGGGCGTGATTCTTTTCCACTCGGCCACCGCCAAAGAGCGCCGTTTGGCCCCTGTCGCCGGTTCTAGTGTAGATCTTCACGGTGGGATTCAAAGTAGGTGCCGCCCCAACCGGCGGCAAGGCGTTAGATTACGTGCGAGTGTGCGCGATTGTGCGATATCTGATCGGCGGGCACGGCTCGGCTGAGCCAGGCTCCGCCGATTTCTGTCTCCGGCAGCCAACCAGTGGCGATCTCTGCGACGCGATCGGTGTGACCGGGCGCGCCGTGCTCTTAGGGCTTGTCCTGTTCGGGGCCGGCGCCAGCGTCGGCTCTTCCCAGGAGCCCATCGGCGGTCGACGAATCGTGCGGTCGGTTTCGTTCGAAGGGAACCGGGCGGTGGACGATTACACGCTCGAGATCTCAATCGCGACCTCGCAATCCAAGACCATCTTCGCCCGGACCCCGTGGCTCCGGTGGCTCCCGTTCGGGGAGAAGAGGTATTTGAACGAGACGGAACTGCGTCGAGACGTGCTCCGAATCCTACTTCTATACCGTCAGAACGGTTTCCTCGAGGCGCAGGTCGACACCGTAGTCACGCGCACGGCGTCGGACGCCAGTATTCGGTTCTTGGTCTACGAAGGGGAGCCCGTCCGAATCGAGTCCATCACGCTCTCCGGTGCCGAAGACGTCATTCCCAATCGGGAGCTCCAGCGCGGCGTACCGCTCCGCGTCGGTGAACCGTTCAATCGGTTTCTGCTCCGCGCATCGGCGGACACGATCCGCGCGTCTCTGCGCAATCGCGGGCACCCCCATGCGGAGGTCTATCGGAATTTCGACCTCGACGCCGAGGCACGGGAGGCGCGTGTTCAATTCGACGTGGTTCCGGGCGCGCGCGCGATCGTGGGCGAGATACTCGTCAGTGGAACGGATCGGGTCGAAGAAGCGGTCGTTCGCAAAATGCTGGCGATTCAGCCGGGTCAGCCGTTCAGTCAGGAAGCGCTGTATGAAAGTCAGCGGGACCTCTATCGCATGGACATTTTCGGCTACGTCAATGTCGTGCTGGATGATTCGCTCCCAAAGGATGACGGGGACTCGCTGGTGAGCATTCGCGTGCAGGTATCTGAGGGCGCGCTCCATCAAGTTCGTGCCGGGGCCGGGTACGGTACCAACGATTGCATTCGCACGTTGGCGAGCTGGACCGCCCGTGCGTTCTTCGGAGGCGGCCGGTCCCTCGAGGTGAATGCGCGAACCTCAAAGATCGGGACCGGCCCGCCGTTCGATTGGGGTTTTCAGCGGAATGTGTGCCTCGGGCTACGCAACGAGGAGGATTCAGAACAGGGGAGAGAGCGGCTCAAGCTGAATTACAATGTCTCGGCGACGATGCGCGAGCCGTTTTTCTTCTCGCGCCGGACCCAGGCCGCGGTCTCACTGTTCGCGGAGCGGCGGTCGGAAGTCAACGCGTTCCTGAGCGATGCAGTGGGCGGCGAACTGTCGCTTTCCCGGCGGCGGTCGTGGATTCGGTGGGGATCTTCGAGCCGGCGCTTGTGCGGACCCTCGGGTTGGCTCCGTCCGATACCACCCCTCCTCCCGCGGGGTCTCTGGTGCTGACCGCCGAAGTGAGCGGTGCGCTTCAGAACTACGCCGTCTCCGCCAGAGCGCGTGCCGACAGCGTTCGCTGGCGAGATATCGAGCTGTTCGACGGTCGGATTCGAGGTTTTTGGGAGAGCGCCGACAGCGGACTGGTGCGGCTGGACGGTGCGGTGGACTCCCTAGCGGTGAGCCGTTTTGCGTTCTCCGGGATCGAAGCGCGGGTGGACGGCCGCCGCGACCGGTTCGATTGGGAGGCGCAGGCTCGGTTGGGAGAGGATGGCTCGTGGATTTCCGGTGGCCGTTGGGAGGCGGACTCAACCTCCGTCACGATGCCGATCGACTCCATGGCAGTGCTGCTCTCCGATCACGTGTGGTTTCTGGACGATGGAGCGGCACTCGTCTTTCGGGAGGGAACGATCGGCTTCGACGACTTCTCACTGACAACATCCGATGGCGGGGGGACGGTGTCGCTGGCCGGCGTTTGGGGGGGCGACGGGTCGGGTGTGGTATCGGCGGCTGTCGTCTCGCTTCCGGTTGAGGGTGCGTGGGCGCTCGCGCAAATGGACCCCGAGCGGACCGGGGGCTCCATCAGTGGGACGTTGGATCTCGGCGGGACCTCCGGGGACCCGGTGGTCCGCGTGGCGGTATCACTTCGCGATGGGAGGTTCGGTGACTTCCAGGCCCCTTTGATTGAAGGCACGGCCGAGTATGCGGACTCCGTGCTCGAGGGGTCCTTCGGGTTGTGGCGGTTGGGGGAGAAGATTCTGGGAATCGACGGCCGGCTTCCCGTCGATCTCGCCTTGGCCGCGGTCCCCGAGCGTCGGTTGGATGGCCAAATCATGGTGCGGGCGGTTGGGGACGACGTTGACATGTCCTTCATGGAGGCGGTGACCCCGGTGGTGGAGCGAGCGGGCGGCCGCTTCACTGCCGATGTGGGGATCACGGGAACGTGGGAGCGCCCGCGCGTTCGGGGGGAGATCACCATCTCCGATGGCGCCGGGACCTTTCCGGCGATTGGAGTGAGACACCGCGGAATAGAAGGGAGGGCCACGCTCTCCGGTGACAGCATCCGTGTCGAGCGCCTGGTAATCAACAGCGGTCGCGGCGCCATAGAGGTCCAGGGAGTGGTGCGATTGGAGGGATTGACGCGCCCAATCACGGACCTCCGCATTACGGCTCGAGAGTTCCTGACCATCGACGTGCCGAACTTCCTGACCATCGTGTCGTCCGGAGATTTGCAGCTGCAGGGGCCACTCATCGGCTCGACGCTGACCGGGCGGGGGACCGCCACCAGCGGCGTTCTGTACTTCGCCGATCTCGTGACGAAGAGGGTCATCAATCTCGAGGACCCACTCTATGCCGACGTGATCGATACATCGTTGATCCGGCGGCAGGGCCTTGGAGCCGAGTTCCCCAGTCGCTTCCTGGACAGCCTCACCATCTCGGGACTCGAGCTGGACATGGGCAGAGAGGTTTGGCTCAGGTCGGGCGAAGCGAACATCCAGCTCACGGGCTCCGTCGTGGCGAACAAGCTTGGCACCCAGTACCGGCTCGATGGCACGCTTTCAACGCCGCGCGGGACGTATCGATTGCCGATCGGGCCAGTGACCAGGGAGTTCGTCGTCACCCAGGGCGAGGTCAGGTACTTCGGAACGCCGGACCTGAGCGCCGGTTTGGATATTGACGCGCGCCATGTCGTGCGAACGGCGCGGAGTGGAGACGTCACGGTGTTTGTCAATGTAGGGAGAACGCTCTACGTGCCCCGGCTGACGCTCACCAGCGATATTCGCCCGCCGATATCCGAGACCGAGATCATCTCGTACCTCTTGGTGGGCGCTCCGAGTATCGCCGCCGCGGCAGCCGGCCAAGCCAGCCTGATCCAGCAGGGCGTCGCCCAGCTCGCCGGCGTCCTGTCCGGTCAGCTGGAGAGTTCGTTGATTTCCGATATTGGAATTCCACTCGACTACATCGAGATACGTCCCGGTGATATTGGTGCGGGGTTTTCGGGGACCGAGATTGCCCTCGGCAAGCAGGTATGGGATCGCTGGTTCATTACCTTGAGCCCGCGCATCTGCCCCAGGCGCCAGCTCCTAGAGAATCTGGGCGCAGGATTGGAGTTTCGGATGAGCTCACAGTGGAAGCTCTCGGCGAACGTCGATCGCAGCTGTTCGCCAGTGGGAGCAGGCACCGATCTCAACTATCAGCTCGGCTTGGATCTGCTCTGGGAGAAGCGCTACTGATGTCCCGCCGTGTCTTGCTGATAACGAACCCAGTCGCCGCGCGCAGCAGCCCAACGGTTGTTCGGGAGATCGAAGATTGGCTTCGAGCCGAAGGGTGCCAGGTGGACGTAGCCGGCACGAACCGGCCCGAGGACACGGAAAAGCTAGCTGCGTCGGGTATCGCCGACGGCGTCGATGTGATCGCGGTCTACGGTGGCGATGGCACGGTGAGCCACGCGATTGGAGCCGTGGTGGGACATTCGGTTCCGCTCGCCTTGATCCCGGGAGGGACTGGGAACCTGCTGGCCCACAACCTGGGCTTGCCACGACAGCCGAAGGAGGCGGCGCGCGCGATTGTTCGCGGCGTCCCAAAGCCGGTGGACATCGGGCGGGTCGTGCGGGAGGGAGGGGAGCAATACTTCACCGTGGCGTGTGGGGCGGGTTTTGACGCAGAGATCATGCTCCGCACGTCCGGCCGGGCGAAACGCCGGTGGGGAAGCGCGGCCTACATCGCTGGGGCGTGGGGAAGCCTCCCGACCGTTGCGGCGGTGACGCACCGCGTAACAGTGGACGATCAAGTGCTCGACCTCGACGCGACGACCGTGTTCGTCGCGAACTGCCGAGACGTGTTTCCACCGTTCGTCAGGCTGCGGGAGGGCACTGCACTCGATGACGGCTGGTTCGACGTCGTGGCGCTGAAGGCGAATGGGGTGCTCCAGAGCTTGTCCGTTGTCGGGCAGCTGCTGTTCCGCCGGGAGGCGGCAACCAACGGCGTCCGCTACGCGCGCGGCCGGACGGTCACCGTGGAATGCGGTTCCGTTCGTCCCGTCCAGCTCGACGGAGAGAACGCGGGCACAACACCGTTCACCGCGGAGCTGCTGCCAGGGGGTATCGGAGTTTTGGTCGAGTCCTGACCCCTCGGCCATGTGGCCCTACCGAACCGACAGCGGCGCCCCATATTACGATGAACTCGCGACGAAGGAACCGTGCATGCCAAAGGAAGTCGATGCCATGGTATGCCGCGCCTGCGGCAAGGAGGAGCGAGCGTCCGAGGGCTACCCATGCACCGAGTGCGGCACCTTCGTTTGCCTGATCTGTTCCTTCCGAGGCGTGATCTTGTGCAAGGCATGCCAGGCCAAGGTGGGAGAAAAGAGTCCGTAGCGGGCTCAACGATTCAGGATAGACCCGTCCAGGCCGCGGGCATGCCTCCGGGTCGTTTTCGAAGAACTGGTACCGATCCGTCGCTCATTGCCGGAATCCCGGCAGTTTCAGCCGACCGCTAGTGCCAGTGCCCTCACACCGCCCATCACTCACAGATGTTGAAGGTCTGTTGGTCGGCCATGCTACCGATCGGGACGCCGGGACGGGTTGCACCGTGATACTGGCTCCCGAGGGGGGAATGCGAGCATCGGCGTCCGTTCGGGGCAGGGCCACTGGCACCCGGGAGTTCGATGTGCTATCCCCGCGACATCTGGTGCCCGAGGTAAAGCCGTCTTTCTGACCGGCGGTTCCGCGTTCGGCCTCGGCGCGACGGACGGCGCCGTCCGGTGGCTCGCCGAGCGCAAACGCGGGTTCAGTGTGGGTGTTGGGGTGGTTCCCAGAGTACCGGCTGCGGTCGTATTCGATTTGGCCCCAATTGGCCGGTCAGACCGCTGGCCGACAGCGGACGATGGCTACGCGGCGTGCGCCGCCGCGGGGCGAACGGTGGCAGAGGGATCGGTGGGCGTCGGGACGGGCGCGACCGTTGGCAAGGCCCTGGGTGCCGGGAGTGCGATGAAGGGGGGCCTCGGGACGTGGTCGGAGCGGCGCGGGGAGCTGATCGTGGCCGCCCTCGCCGTCGTGAACGCTTTCGGTGACGTCCGAGACGACGGAGGGCAGATTCTTGCGGGCGCGAGGGGCCCCGCGGGATTTCTCGATGCCCGGCGGTATCTGGCGGATGGCGGTGAGCCTGGGGGCTCGTTCGCCCGGACCGGAACGAACACGACACTGGTGGTGGTTGGTACCAACGCAGTATTGGACCGAGAGGACCTGGCCGGGGTCGCGCACATGGCGGCCGACGCGGTAGGACAGCGTGTCACCCCGGCTGGGACACGGTATGACGGCGACGTGATTTTCGCCGTTTCGACGAGTCGAGTGACGGGAACCTCCGCCATTGGGATCGAGGTGCTTGCACAAGCGGCCACCGCACGCGCCATTGAACGCGCCGTGTTGCTGGCGAAGGGCACTGACAGCGTTCCCGGATTGGGCGACCCGGGCGGGAGGCTCGAAACGGCCTAGCCGAGACTCCGTTGCGAAGCCGACGGGACCTCGCCGATTAGCCTTCAAGCTCGAAGCACACCGCCGGCGTTCGCAGTGGAGTCAGTCTTATGAAGCTCGTGCTGTTCGACATCGACGGAACCATTCTCTGGACCGACGGCGCTGGTCGACGGGCGATCCGGAAGGCGCTCCTCGCGTCGATGGGCACGGCTGGGCCTATCGACCGTTTCCGTTTCGATGGAAAGACCGATCCTCAGATCATTCGAGAGCTGCTTACGGCTGCTGACCATCCCCAAGCGCAAAGCGACGACCACGTGGCCGGTGTGTGCGACCGATACGTAGAGTTGCTGGCCGGTGAACTCGCTTCGACGGCGTCCAGCTCGACGCACGTGTTCCCCGGAGTAGAGCGCTTGCTCGATCTATTGGAGAGCAGGGTCGATTCGCTCTTAGGCCTGCTGACAGGCAATCTGGTCGAGGGAGCGACACTCAAGCTGCGTGCCGCGGGCATCGAACCTTCGCGGTTTCGGGTTGGGGCCTTCGGCTCCGACGCCGCCGAGCGAAGCGCACTCCCACCTATCGCCGCCACTCGGGCGGCACCGCTCATGGGCGCGTCGCCTTCCGGCGACGAGATGGTGATCATCGGCGACACGCCGGCCGACGTCACCTGCGGCCGCAGCCTCAACGCCCGCGCGATCGGGGTTGCCACTGGTTCGTACAGCAGAGCCGAGCTACTCGCGGAGGGTGCGTACGCCGCTTTCGACGACCTCGCCGATACCGAGGCGGTGTTGGACGCGATCTTCGGATGACTGAATCGGATCTTCTGCTGCCCCTTCGAATCCCCGAGATCGGCCCATCACTGGGCAAGCTCGTGGTTGGCGCTCCCGGGGGCCCAGCCGGGGCCGCGCTGAACGTGGCGCGATACCAGCTCGTGACCAAGATGATCGAGAGCGCCGGGGAGGCACGGCGGCTGGCGACGAATGGGGAACGGGCGGGGGCGCTCTCGAGCCTTGGGCGCACTGCCTGGCTGGAGGCCTGGGAAGAAGCTGTAGGCGTCGTGAGCGGGAGCCTTGTTCAACGAATCAACGAAGCACTTGGGGTCCAGGCTCACGCCGCACGAGTGACGAGACGGCACGCGCGGCGGTACCTGCTTGGCGAGAGCGAGTCCCGAGAGCTCACGGCCCGGTTGGGGTCGGCCGGTGCGTGCCTCGTTTCCGCCCTCGACGAACTGGACCGGCACGCGGCGGCGGCGCTCAACGCGTCGGGGCTCCAACGCGACGCGCTGGAGAGCTGGCAACGATCTCTGCTCACGTCTGCGCGACGACTCGAATCCGCGTGGCTGCTGCTGCACGACGCGGTGACCGCCGAGCTGGCGCGCGGCGAGCAATTGCGGCAAGCGCTATCCCGGTGGCGCAAGCCGATCTGGCCCGTTGTGGCGATCGGGATCCCATGCATCGCCATGGCGGTGTGGTCCGGGCTCGTATTCGGGGGGTACGTCCCGGCGCCCGCCTGGCTGGCGTTCCTTTGGACGCGGCTCTTCTGAGCCGCGCTCCGGCCGACGGCGGGAGTCTCGTGGCCATCCGCCAGTGCCTGGGTCGAGAATGAACGTTGTCGGCCTGGGCTTGGACCTCGTCGACATCGCTCGCGTTGAGCGAATGGTCGAGCGACATGGCAACCGGTTTCTTGACCGCGTGCTCACACGGGGCGAGCGGGCCTACTGCGCTGAACAAGTGGCGCCAGCTCGTCATATTGCGGCTCGGCTTGCGGCCAAAGAGGCGGCTTTCAAGGCGTTCCAGCACGGCGCCCGGGTGCCTGGTATCGGTTGGCTGCACACCGCGGTCGTGCGGGATGATGCCGGCCGGCCCGGGCTCCGGTTCCACGGGCTGGCCGCGGAGACCGCGAAGCGGCTTGGAGTTCAGGCCGCCCTGGTATCTCTCTCCCATACTGATCTGCAGGCTGCGGCGGTCGTCATCTTGGTCGCTCCTTGACCCGCCTTTGATGCGTTTCGAGATTTTGGAGAGACTCCGCGGTTGCTGGTTGCGATCCTAACGACACCAATCTAGAATTCCAGTACCATCCTAATTGAGAATGATTCTCATTTTTAGTCGCGCGTCCTGCCTACTGGCCGTTCTGGCCCTGCTTGCCCCCTTCGACCTTTTGGGTCAGGGGACGGATGAGGAGCTCGCGAGACGCATCGCCGCGGTCGCGTCCATCGCGCTGGATGAGTACGCTCTTGGAGTGGTGGACGGGCAGGTCGTAGCGGCAGCTGAGCTGGAGGAAGCGCGACTGTTCGTTGGAGAGGCCCGCCGGTGGGCGATATCGCTGAGTCCGGACGCCCGCGCGACCGCGATCCCCCCCCTCGACGCCCTCGTGGGCGGTGTCGAGCGTCTGGTGCCGGCAGCGGATCTCCAAGACGAGCTGCTTGTGCTTCGCGGAGCGCTCGAGCAGGCCGTCGGTGTCGCTCTGGACCCGATGCCGTCGAGTGCACCGGCGCTGGCTCGGGGCCGGGCGGTGTACGAGGCCCAGTGCGCACTCTGCCATGGCGAGCTGGGTGCGGGAGACGGCTTCGCCGGTGCGGGTCTCAATCCGCCGCCGGCCGATTTGACCGACAGCGAGGCGCTCCGGTCTTCCAGCCCGCTGGACTTTTTCCGCAAGACTACGGTCGGGGTGGCTGGCACAGGGATGCCGGGCTTTGAGCAGCAGCAGAGCCTGGAAGATCGATGGGCCGTGGCGCTCTACGCTTCGACGCTGCGTTTCCCAAGAGACGAGGGGGATCCTGAGGGAGAGGCGCTCGCAGATTGTCCCGACTGTCTCTTGCTCGTGAGCGACTTCTTTGCCACGGCCGCGCTGAGCGACGATTCGCTCGCGGGCCTCCTGGAGACGGCGTCGGGTTTTCGGGGATCACCTCCCCAAGCCGCCCTCGGTTATGCCCGGACAGCAGGTGCCGCCGATGTGCTAGGATCGGATCGGCGGCTCGAAGGTGCGCGGACCATTAAGAGCGCCAAAGAGGGCGTGGCTGCAGCCGTTGAGCTGGCCGCCGTCGGCGAGCGCGAGCGGGCTATCGATAAGGCTCTCGAAGCGTACCTCGTATTCGAGCGGGTGGAGCTGGATGTGCGAGCCCGCGATGCCGCCGCGGCCGCGCGTGTGGAGGCGGGCTTCGCAGATCTCCGATCTGCGCTTGCAGGCGGCGACGAAGGACCTATCCACGAGGCCAGCACCGAGGTGAGCGCGGCGCTCGACGGGGCGTTTTCGCCGGGTGGAGCCGTCGCATCGCTGCCCGCGCTGTTCGGGCAATCTCTGGTAATCATGCTGCGGGAAGGGCTGGAGGCTATCCTCATAATTGGGGCGCTCGTGGCCTTCCTCCAAAAAGCGGGCGCTCGGGACCGCATTCGCGATATCGGGTGGGGCGTGGGGGCCGCCGTCGGCGCGAGCCTCATAACGGCCGTGGGGTTCGCCACGCTGTGGCAGGTCTCGACCGCCCAGCGCGAGGCCCTCGAAGGGTTCACGATGGTGCTCGCGGCAGCAGTCCTTTTTTGGGTCTCCTACTGGCTGGTTTCCAAGATCGAGATCAAGAAATGGCAGGCGTTCGTCGGGCAGCAGATGGGAAAGGCGCTATCGAGCCGCAGTGCGCTCGCCCTCAGCGCGGTGGCATTCCTTGCAGTGTATCGGGAGGGTTTCGAGACCGTGCTGTTCTACGCGGCGCTCTTCGCGTCTGCCAGTGGGATCGCGCGCGCACCGTGGAGCATCACGAGCGGTATCCTCTTGGGAGGCACGATTTTAGGCGTTGTGTATTTTGTCATCCAACGCTTTGGGGTCCGAATCCCGCTCAAGCCGTTCTTCGCGGTGACCAGCACGCTGCTCTATCTGATGGCGTTTTCGTTCGCGGGCCAGGGCATCGCCGAATTGCAGGAGGGGGGCTACGTGCCGACTACCCAGCTGGACTGGGTTCCCTCAGTGCCGTTCCTCGGCATCTTCCCCACGACCCAGACGCTGGCCATCCAGCTATTTCTCGCGGTTGCGTTATTGGGTGCCTTGGCGTGGGTGTTCTGGCTGGAGCCGGTCGCCGCCGCTCGGAGGCGCTAGCCGAAGTCCCTTAGGTGCCGGCGGCCTCCGGCGCAACGGCCGACCTGCTCGGGATCTGAAGATCGTCTTGTCGATGCCACCTGGCCGCGAGCCAGATTCCGATACCCAGGATGGCGACACTCGCTAACTGCGCCACCGTGAACGGGCCGAATACGCGATCGTCCTTGGCCCGAACGAACTCAACTAGGAAACGCTCGAGACCGGCCAGCATCAGGTAAATCCCGAATAGCCACCCGACCGCATGGCGGTGCGCCCGCCATCGCCAGAGCAGCCAGAACGCGAACATCATCGCGGCGACTTCGTACAGTTGCGTTGGGTGCACCGCCAGCACATCGAGAGGCTGTGCACCTGCCGGTAGGTCCGTGCCGAACAGGGCGCCCATGTTCTGGGCGGTCGTTGGGGGAAGTCCTTCGGGGAACCTCATGCCCCAGGGGAGGGACGTTGGGATCCCGTAATCGTCTTGGACCAGGAAGCATCCGACCCTCCCTAGCGCGTACCCCACCGCGAGCGCGGGGGCGGATAGCTCGAGCGTTAGGCGAGCCGGAACATGTTTGCGCCAGCCGTTGCCGAGCACGGCGACGGTACCACCGATGAACCCGCCGTACCACACCAGCCCTCCTCGAGAGATGAGAGCCCCGAGTTCGCCGGTGAGGCCTACATACCAAAGCTTGGCACCGAGAATACCCCCGATCACTGCTGCCACGACGACGTCCGCCGCGTACTCCTCGTTCAGGTGGCGCCTGCGAAGCTCCCGCTGAATGACCCACCCGGCCATGAGGAATCCCACCATCATCATGAGGCCGTAGCCGGTGATGGTGAACGTGCCCAGCTTTAGGATCAACGGATACACGGTCATACGGCGATTGAACCTCTCTCCAGGCCTGGCAGGGGTAATGATGGGTCTGCGTCCAGGTACGAGTTGCCAGGTCGCCCCTGCTCGAGGTGGAACCATCCGGCGCGCGCAATCATCGCCGCGTTGTCCACGTTGAGGCGCGGGCTTGCGAGGGCCAAGCGCCCGCCCACCGCTCGGAGGTCGGCGGCGAGCCTGGTCGCCAGTGCTCGGTTGCACGCGACGCCTCCGCTCAGAACGACCGTCCGGTAATCGGTGAGTCGAACCGCGGACATGGCCTTGCTCGCGAGTACGTCGATTACTGCTGTCTGGAACGAGGCGGCCAGGTCGGCACGGTCGCTCTGAAGGTCGTTGGAGCGTCGCACCGCATGGAGCACCGCCGTCTTGAGGCCGCTGAAGGAGAACTCGAACCCGTCGTGGATCATCGGGCGCGGGAAGTCGAATCGATCCGACCCGCCCACAGCCAGCCGTTCGATCTCCGGCCCCCCCGGGTAGTCCAGACCCAAGAGCGTCGCAACCTTGTCGAACGCTTCACCCGCCGCGTCATCGCGGGTTTCTCCGAGCAGCCGATAGCGCCCCCACTCCGGCACGTCGAGCAACATCGTGTGACCGCCGGATACGAGTAGCGCGACGAATGGAGGCGCGAATTCAGGGTCCTCCAGCGACGGGGCAAAGATGTGGCCCTCGAGGTGGTGTACGCCGACGATCGGTTTGCCGAGTCCGGCAGCCAGAGCCTTGGCGTAGCACACTCCGACGATGAGCGCCCCGGCCAGGCCCGGTCCGGCGGTGACGGCCACGGCGTCGACCGCCGAAATGGGCACTCCGGCCTCGCGCAGCGCCAGGTCAACCACTGGATCGATGAGCCTGAGGTGCGCTCGACTGGCCAGCTCGGGCACGACCCCGCCGAACACCTTGTGCACGTCCTGCGAATTGACGATGAGGCTTGCCAGCTCCGGCGCGCCGCCGTTGGAGACCAAGACCGCGGCTGAGGTCTCGTCGCACGAGGTCTCGATACCTAGTACGACGTCAGTCACTGCTTCTCCGCTGCAGCACCGCGCTGTCCGGCGTTGCCGTGCCCTCGATGCCCGGCGGTGCGATGACCTCGAGCCGCACGGTATCGGCCTCACCTTCGCTCTGCGGGAGCGCGGCTACCGCAACGCTGTCCCGCGTCATGCGAAGGAGACGGGCGGTTGGTCCCCGCACGGTCACTATGACCGCGGGCGGCTCTGGCTCCCACGCGTTCCCTTGATCGTCGCCCACCGCGACCGGGATCCCCATGAGCACCCGCTCCGAAATGGGACCTACCTCGGCCGAGATCTCGACGTCGCGTTGCGATAGGCGCACGTTCCCAAGCCCGGCGGTGTCGATCTCAACTGCTCGGTGCACCGGACCGGAAACCCTCCTGAGCTCGATCGGCAGCGTCAAGAGCTCCCGTACTCGTGCCACCTGGGCCACCGGTCCCATCACCTCGAGGCTGCTGGGTACGATGGCGATGCCACCGAACAGCGCAAACCCGGAGTCCGGCCGGATGCTCGCTCGAGCCACTACGGGGACGGTGCGGCGGACGACGTCGTCGAGCTGGAGGACGATTGAACGGGGCTGGATGTCCTGAGCGGTGACGTCGGCGTTTTGGACCGGCTCGAGGTCGCCGATGGACAGGGACAGCCTGAATAGCGAATCACTCACCGTGTCGGGTATAGCGCGCCGCACGATGGGCGGTGCCGCATAGAGCTTGATCAACTCCCGCGCCGTGCCCGAGTAGAGTGCCCGGACGGGTGGAAGGGCGCGGGTCAGCGTCCGACCCGGCGGCGGCTCAACCACGAGGTCCACCGAAACGAGCTGAGTTGTCGGTTCCTGGGCGGCCACGGCCGCCCACAAGACCGCGGCTAGTGCGAGCGCCGTGAGCTTGATTGGCCAGTTCGTAACAAGGCGTTTCCGCAGCTCTTGGATTCCGATCATCCGCCGGTACCCCCAGCTGGCTGGATAAGGAGCCTGCGGAAGAGCGCCTTGTGGGATGGATGGTCCCACTCAATCGCGCTAATGAGCTTCTTCACGATGACCCCGTGCCGGTCGATCACGAAGCTCTCGGGTACCCCCGTCGTGTGATAGATACGCTGTATTTCCCCGCTCCGGTCGTGAAGGACGTCGAAGCTCAAGTTCCGGGCGGCCGCCCAGTCCCGAACACCCCTCGGGTCGCCGGCGTCGATGCTCACGGCCACGATCGCTAATCCCTCCGCTCCCAACTCGTCGTAGAGACGCTGCATCGAGGGCATCTCGGCCTCGCACGGAGCGCACCACGTGGCCCAAACGTTCAGGAGCGTGACTCGCCCGCGGTACCGGTCGAGGCTTGCGGAGTCTCCAGTTGCCAAATCGAGCGCCCGGAAATTGGGCGCCTCGCTTCCGACCGCTACCTCGGAGAAATCGGGGGACAGCAATACGCCCGCGGCAAGGAGCGCACCGAGCCCTCCGAGCACGGCGCCAACGACGTACCACTGCCCTTTCGACGACACGCTCACACGCGCTCGCAGCAAAGTGTTCGCAGCTCTCGGACTGCGTTGGCGGGATCAGCCACGCCGAACACGGCAGAGCCGGCGACGAACGTGTCGGCGCCCGCGCCGTGTGCGGCCACGATGGTTTTCGGGGTGATTCCACCATCGGCCTCCAGCCGCGCCGCGCAGCCGTGTGCGTCCAGCAGCGCCCGCGCGCGGGCAATCTTACCCGTGCAGGCCGGCAGGTACGTCTGGCCGCCGAATCCCGGGTTGACGGTCATGATGAGGAGGAGATCAATGTCACTCAGTACCTCTTCGGCATGCTGGAGGGGAGTGGCTGGATTCAACGCGAGGCCCGCGCGGATTCCCCGCTCACGGACGTCAGCCAGGAGGCGCTGAGTGTGGATCGTCGCTTCCGGATGAAACGTGAAGACTGAAGCGCCGGCCTCAGCAAACGGCACCAGGTATTGCTCGGGCTCGATCACCATGAGGTGAACGTCCAGCGGCAGTTCGGTGAGGCGCTTGAGGGCGGAGATCGTTTTGGCGCCGAACGTGAGATTCGGCACGAATCGGCCGTCCATCACGTCGATGTGGATCCAGTCGGCGCCACCCTCTTCCACAGCCGCTACCTGCTCCGCCAGGCGCAGGAGATCCGCGCTGAGTACGCTCGGCGCAAGGCGAACATTCTCGCTCATCTCGGCTGCCTTGCCAAGATCACGTCGATGGCAGTGCCCGGAGCACTCAACGTTCCTCCTCGTGGCCGCTGTTCGATTACCGAGCCCACGTCGTGTACGCTCGACGCCCGGGCGAAGTACGTACCGAGCACAAGTCCTGCATGTTCCAAGCTGTCCCGGGCCTCATCGAGCGTTAACCCGAGGAGATTGGGCACGCTGATCGTTGGCGCGCCGACGCTGACGACCAGCGTGATGGGTGTTCCGGGCAGCATTGTGGCTCCCGCCGGCGGCCGAGTATTGACCGCAACCCCTCGGGGGGCCGACGTCTGAGCCGATGCCACCGAGCCCAGCTCGAGTCCGGCGGATTCGATGAGGGTCCGCGCCAGGTCGGCCGTATATCCCGCCACATCAGGGACCGGCACGCGCTGAGGGCCCTCACTGACCGAAAGATCGACGGTAGCCCCCTCGGTGACCACCACTCCCTGCGGTGGATCCTGCCAGACCACGGTACCCCTCGCAGCAGTCGGATGAGAGATCCGCTCGGTTTCCCGTCCTCGTAGCGCCACCTGCTCCAGCGTTTGTTCCGCTTCCGACACCGGCAAATCGAGCACGCGAGGCACGATCTTTGTCGATGCGAAGAGCGGCGCGCGAAAGAGCACGAGTGCGGCGATGAGATAACCAGACAGCAACGCCCCAGCGAACACGCTCGCACCGATCGCTGCCCACCGCCAGCTCGAAATCGCCGTAAGCCGCTCACCACCCCGATGGGCCGCTCTCTGGAACCAACGCTTCCAGTCGATCCCCTGCGGGACATGGCGCCGGAACTTCAGGACACTCGCCTCAAGCGCGCCGCGAATGCACCGTCCGTTTCCGAAACGGGAGGGAACAAGAAGAAATCGGCCTCTATCCGCTCGAACTCGGGGTGCCGGTCGAGAAAACGATCGATCTGTATGGCGTTCTCCTCCGGCTCAATGCTGCACGTAGCGTAGACGAGTACGCCGCCGACCGCCAGCGACGGGGCTGCACCGTCCAGCAGCCGTTCCTGAAGGCTCGCCAACGACGCGATCCGCCGCGACGCCAGCCGCCACCGCGCGTCGGGGTGTCGTGCGAGCACTCCGGTGGCGGTGCAGGGCGCGTCGAGAAGTGCCCAACTGAGTGCCCCCGCACGGATCGGGGGCTGACGGGCGTCCGCAAGGAAGAGTCGTACCTCCGGCGCTGCGCGGCCGACGGTATCCCGCAACCGGGCGAGGCGTGCCCGGCTCCGGTCGGAGGCCACCACCGGTCCACGGCGGGAGAGCAGCGCGGCCTTGCCGCCCGGCGCGGCGCAGGCGTCCCACACGAGCTGGCCCTCCGGGAACTTTGCATAACGGAGAGTCAACGCCTGCGCGGGATCTTGGACCACGAATCCGCCCTCCCGATAGCCAGGCAACTCGGCGATCTTGATCCCCCCGCCAGACACGACAAGGCCGGCGCCCTGGGTTGCGTCGTGAGTTGCAAACCCCGCCCCACGTACCGCGCCGCGCAATTCGTCCAGGGACCATCCGGTCGGCTGCAGCACCAGGGGCGGCTGACGGTTGTTATGCTCGAGGAGTGCCCGTGTCGCGTCCGCACCGTGTTGCTCGAGCCACCGGGCTACCAACCATTCTGGGTGAGAGTAGCGGAGGGACATGTCGGGAGCCGTGGCACCGGTGGGTGCCTCCGCCGTCCCAATGCGAGTCAGGCTGCGCAGCACCGCATTGATCAGGCGCGCGCTCCCCGGACGTCCAAGTCCCTTCGCGACCTCCACCGTCGATTGAACGGCGGCGTAGGGAGGGACCCTGGAGAGGCCCTTCAGCTGGTAGGCACCAAGCCGCAACAGGTCGCGTACGTCGGGGGAGAGGCGCCGCCAGCGGATGGAGACCAAGGGACGGATTTGGCGATCCAGGTCGCGTCTGCTCCGGAGCACACCTGAGGCGATCTCGTGGGCGAGCCGACGGTCCGCCGGGCTCAACTGGTGGAGGGGTCGAGCGAGTGCTCTGTCGAAGGAATCACCCGTGCGCACGGCCCGCAGGATGTCGAGGGCGGCCCCGCGCGCGGCCACCCCGCTCTGCGCTTTCAGCCGAGCATCCCGTCGGTTGGGCTCGAGGGCACGGCAACCTCGCGGCGCGGCATTCGGCCGGCGAGGTAGGCAAGACGCCCAGCCTCGACGGCGAGTCCCATGGCCCTTCCCATGGCTGGAGGGTCAGCGGCCTCGGCAATGGCGGTATTCATCAGAATGCCGTCGACACCCTGTTCCATGGTCGTGCACGCGTCCGATGCAGTTCCAACGCCTGCATCCACGATCACCGGTACGCCGACTCTGCTCTTGATGGTGCGAATCCCGTAGGGGTTGATGAGTCCGAGGCCGGAACCGATTGGTGACGCCAGCGGCATGATGGCCGCGCAGCCCGCATCCTCGAGCCGCAGCGCGGTGATGAGGTCGTCGTTCGTGTAGGCCAAGACCTGGAAACCCTCACCGACCAGGACGCGCGCGGCCTCAAGGAGACCGTTCGTATCGGGTAGCAGGGTCTCCTGATCGCCGATGACCTCGAGTTTAACGAAGTCGTTGAACCCGGCCTCACGCCCGAGGCGCGCGTACCGGATCGCGTCTTCGGCGGTGAAGCATCCCGCCGTATTGGCGAGAAGGAAAATGCGCTCCGGATCGAGGTGGTGAAGGATGCCCGCCTCGTTCGTGCGGTCGAGATCGACGCGCCTGACGGCAACCGTCACGATCTCCGCCCCGGAGGCCTCGATCGATCGCACCATGGCACTGTTGTCGCGATACTTGCCCGTGCCCACCATGAGGCGGGAACGAAACGTCACCCCACCGATCTGGAGGGGGCTATCTGCGGGTGCCCCGATGATACTGGTCATTGCACGTCCTCGGCCCCCCTCAACCGCCCCCAACGAAATGGACGAGCTCCACCTTGTCGCCGTCGCGTAGGTCCGTCTGACCGAGCTCCGGGCGGCGCACGATGGTTCTGTTCAGCTCAACCACGACGGCCCGAGGGTCGAGATCCAGCCCTTCGAGCAAGTTGAGGAGCGTTGTTGCCTGCTCGAGACGACGGGACTCGCCGTTGAGTTCGATCGAAATCGCTTCTCCCATCGCTTCGTTCTCATGAACGATGTTGACAATGCCCTCCAGCGTGAGCGACCCGTGTCGGGCAGCGTGATATTCATTCTAATAATAGTAGGATGTCCTCGGCCGCCCTACCCGGATCGGAGGCTTGCCAGAGTGCCGAAACGACCGCAACCCCGTAGGCGCCAGCCGCCAGGCATGTATAGGCCCGTTCGGCGGTCACGCCTCCGATCGCGATAACGGGGCCAGCGCCGACGGCCGCTATTGCATCTGGTCCTAGAGTGCGGGCTCCTGGATGAGACGCTGTTGGCCATATCGGTCCGAGAAAGACGTAGTCGGCTCCGGCGGCAAGCGCCTCGCGAGCCCGGTCGGGATCGTGGGTCGAACGTCCGAGGCTCACGCCGAGCCCAACGAGGCCGCGAACCTCGGCGACGGGCAAGCCGCCGGCTGGAAGATGGACCCCTGCGGCGCTTGCCGCGCGCGCCACGTCAACCCGATCGTTCACGAACAACGTGCTGCCTGAATGGGCCACGGCGGCGCCTATCGACTGCGCGATTTCGAGCAACTCCCGGCCCTCCCGGCCTGGCGCTCGAGCGTGGAGTGCGACGGAGCCCGACTGCGCGATCGCGGCGGCGCGCGTCGTGAAGTCATGCAGCTCAACGACACGATCGTCGGTAACCGCGTGGAGTTTCGGGAGCCGAGGGGTCACTCGAGCCGGTCGCCGACCTGAACACCACGGCCGCGAACCCATTCCGTGGTTGGCATCCGGATGCGGCCGGCCGGCTGGACGTCGACGAAGGTCAGTGCGTTTCCCTTCGTGCTGACCACGAGCATCGGGTCGACCTCGAGGACCGTTCCCGATTCGCGACTTTCGAGCGAGTGGTCGGCCGCTCGGGGGCCGAAGAGCTTGAGTTCTCGTCCTCCGATGGTCGTCCAGGCTCCCGGCTTGGGGTCGAGCGCACGAACTAGGCGCGCGACGTGGTCGGGTCCGGTGGCCCAGTCGATTCGCGCGACCTCGCGCGTGATCTTGGGTGCATACGTCGCGAGTGAATGATCTTGCGGTTCCGGATCGGGCGATTCCGTCGCCAGCACGGAGAGCGCTTCCACCAGGGCGAGCGCACCGAGCTCAGCCAGCCTAGCGGTGAGTTCTCCTCCGGTCTCATCAGCCGGTATCCGGGTGGGAACCCGATGGTAGACCGGTCCCGTGTCCATGCCTTCGTCCATCTGCATGATGGAAATGCCGGTCTCTTGGTATCCATCGAGCAGAGCATGCTCGATGGGCGCCGCGCCCCGGAGTGCCGGTAGGAGCGAGGCGTGGACGTTGATCATGCCGCGGGACGG
Source organism: Gemmatimonadales bacterium (assembly GCA_965249575.1). Taxonomy (GTDB): domain Bacteria; phylum Gemmatimonadota; class Gemmatimonadetes; order Gemmatimonadales; family GWC2-71-9. The sequence continues at coordinate 2,326,717 of OZ252244.1, forward strand.
GAGCGTCAGGAGGGGCTGCTTGAGAATGTGTCCGTAGGCCACGACCACGCCGAGGTCGGGATTCGAATCCGCGACCGCGTCGAGAAAATCCCTCGTGTTTGGCTTAACCGGTTGGAGAATGCGGAGGCCCTCGTCCAGCGCGACGGCCTTCACCGGCGGCGGAAACAGGACCGAGCGAGATCGCCCCCGGGGCCGGTCCGGCTGGGTGATGACGGCGGCCACGTCGAAACCCTCTTCCAGCAGGGCTCGGAGTGAGGGAACCGCAAACTCGGGCGTGCCGAAGAACACGATGCGCAAGGATCAGTCCTTGGCCGAGACCTCTGGGACCTCCCTCACGTAACCGCGCTCGCCTTTTCGCTGCTTCTCCCACTTCCGGAGGAGCAGGCGGCGTTTGAGCATGCTTAGGTGGTCGAGGAACAGGATTCCGTCGAGGTGGTCGATCTCGTGTTGTACAGCCCGCGCTCTGAGGTCCGTGGCGTCGACCCGCTCGCGGGAACCCTCTAGCGTCGTGGTCTCCACGACGATACGCTGCGCCCGCTCTACGTCCCCGTAGATGTCAGGAATCGACAAGCAGCCTTCTTCCGCGACGTCCAGTCCTTCACGCTCCAGGATAACGGGGTCGATCAGGAGGATGGGGGGATCCTCGCCGGCCTCTACCACCGCTACGCGCCGTGTGAACCCAACCTGGTTCGCGGCGAGACCGATGCCCTTCGCGGCGCGCATGGTCTCGAAGAGATTCTCGACCAGTTGCTGAAGTTCCTCGTCGATCTGCCCGACCTCCGTCGCCCGCTGGCGGAGGACGGGTGAGCCCAGGACGTGAATGGGAAGGACCGTCATTTTTTACTCGAGGTCTCTCCTTTTTTGCTGGACGCGTCACCCTCTTTCGGCGAGCGGATCTCGGTGATCCGGTCGCGTTGCACCACGACCCGGGATTCACCGCTCTTCACGGTGATCCGGTCGTCACGGATGTGAATGACGTCCCCCACTAGTCCGCCCGCTGTGACGACCTCGTCACCGCGCTTGAGCTGATTGACTTGCTCGCGGTGCCGTTTCTCCTGCTGAACCTTTGGTCGAATGAGGAGGAAATAGATGATCCCGACGATCAGAACCATCTGGACCAGGAACGCGCCCATGGCTCGGCCGTCGCCCTGCCCGGAGGGAGAGAACAAAAAGAGGAGATCGGTCATTGCGTGCCTCGAGCGTGGTAGCGCGCCGACCACTCGCGCCCCCAGGCGTCGAATTCTCCGTTGAGGATCTTTCGCCGTGCCAGCGCGACGAGTCGAATGATGAAACGGACGTTGTGCAGGGAAAGCAGCCTCAAGCCCAAGAGCTCCTGCGAATGAAACAAATGGTGCAAATACCCGCGACTGTAGGTCTGGCACGTCTCACAGTCGCAGCGCGGATCCAATGGCCCGCTGTCTCGTCGATGTGCGGCATTGCGAATGTTGACCGGTCCATCGCGAGTGTACGCTGAACCGTTCCGGCCATTGCGGGTCGGCGCCACGCAGTCGAAGAGGTCCATCCCTCGGGCGATGGACTCCAGCAGGTCCTCAGGAAATCCGACGCCCATAAGATAACGTGGCGTGGCGGACGGGAGGTACGCGTGTATCTCGTCGAGGACCGCGTGCATTTGCGCTCGTGGCTCGCCAACCGCCAACCCGCCGACGGCCATGCCGGTCCAGTCCCCGAGGCCGGCGATCTGTTCGACCGCCCGCCGTCGGAGGTCGGAGAACGTCGCGCCTTGGGCAATGGGCCACAGAGCTTGGCGTGTCGGATTGTCCTTGGTGAGTTCCGCATGGCGTGACCTGCACCGGGCTAGCCATCGTGCCGTGCGGTCGAGCGCATCCGCCGCTTCGGAGTGGTCCGCCGTACCCGGGACAACGTGATCCAAGGCCATCGCGACGTCCGCTCCCAGCATCCACTGGATTTCGGATGCACGCTCAGGACTGATCCGGCGGCGGCCACCGTCTATGTGCGAGGTGAACTCGACGCCGTCATCGTCCACGCGCCGGAATCCCTGGAGCGAGAAGATCTGAAACCCGCCCGAGTCGGTGATGATGGGACGGGGCCACGCCATGAAGCCGTGCAACCCACCGAGGCTTGAGACCACCTCCTCCCCGGGGCGGACATGCAAATGGTACGCGTTCCCCAGGATCATCTGTGCGCCCACGACCTCGAGGTCAAATGGCGAAAGCGCTCGAACGGTGCCCTGAGTGCCGACCGGCAAGAAGGCAGGGGTCTCGACCTGCCCATGTGGGAGCTCGAGCGTGCCGGCGCGAGCGGAGCCGTCTTTTGCGTCGATACGAAACTCGAACATCCTCACACGATGGCCATGGCGTCGCCGTAGCTGAACAGGCGGTACTCCGCGGCGACTGCTTCGCGATAGGCACGCATGGTGCTTTCGTATCCAGCAAACGCCGCGACGAGCATGAGCAACGTCGATCGCGGTAGATGGAAGTTCGTCAGCAACGCGTCGACAACACGGAACTGGTGCGGCGGTCGAATAAAGAGCTCCGTCCAGCCCTCGGCTTGCCGGATACCGTCTGGACCGCAGGCTGATTCGAGGGTGCGGACGGCCGTCGTCCCTACGGCGAACACGCGGCCACCTCCACGCCGGGCCGTGTTGATCGTCTGCGCGGCTTCGGCGGAAACCGAATACCACTCTACGTGCATGCGGTGCCTCGAAGGGTCCTCGACCTCCACTGGCTTGAACGTAGCCGGTCCCACGTGCAGGACGGTCTCGGCGATCGACACGCCCCGGTCTCGAACGGCGTCGAGCGTCTCGCGGGTGAAGTGGAGCCCAGCCGTGGGAGCCGCGACGGATCCATCCTGCCTAGCATAGACCGTCTGGTAGCGCTCCACGTCGAGCGCGTCTGCTGGGCGTTCGATGTACGGGGGCAGTGGAATCGACCCGAACCGCGCCATGAGGTCGCCGCCGGAGAGGCCTCGGAGTCGCACGCGACGGAGGCCACCGCCCAAGACGCCGACGATCTCCGCGACGGCCTCGTCGGCGAAACGGACCGTCCTCCCGGTCTTGAGCTTACCGCCGGGATGGACCATCGCGATCCATGTACCATCCGACTCGGGGTGCACGAGGAGAATCTCGGCCTCCCGCCCGTTCTCCCGAACCCCCTTGAGCCGGGCGGGCACGACGCGGCTGGCGTTCAGCACCAGGGCATCACCGGAGTGGAGCAGAGTGGGGAAGTCGCTGAACCGGCGATGCGCAACCGTACCGGACCGCCGGTCGAGGTGGAGCAGGCGACTCGACGCCCGATCGGGAAGCGGGCGGTCGGCGACCGCCGATTGCGGAAAGGCGTAATCGAAGTCGCTGGTCGCCCGCCCGGCCGGCGGCGAGGGGATCTGGCGGGCGGAAGCGGGAATCCGATGGTCAGTCCGCTGCCGCGGACCGGGGGGGCCGTTCATGTCACCGATCGAAGATGGACCCCTGACGACCCGGCGGCGAGACGAAGCCAAGATGCCTGTACGCCGCCGGCGTCGCGGTCCGACCCCGTGGCGTTCGCTGGAGAAAGCCCTGCTGGATCAGGAACGGCTCGTATACCTCCTCGAGCGTCCCGGCATCTTCACCCACAGCCACGGCCACTGTGTTCACTCCAACGGGCCCGCCGTCGAATTTCTCGATGATCGTCCGGAGCACGCGGGTGTCCATGTCATCGAGGCCGTACTCGTCAACGTCGAGTCGTGCCAAGGCGTCTTGGGCGACCTGGCGGGTGATGACGCCGTCCGCCCGCACCTGCGCGTAGTCGCGCACACGGCGTAGCAGGCGATTAGCGACGCGAGGCGTGCCACGGCTACGCTGCGCGATCTCGGTGGCGCCTTCGGGTTCGATCTCGACGTCCAGGATCTTCGCCGAGCGGGTCACGATTCGGTGGAGGTCCTCGGCCGGATAGTATCCCAGGCGTTCGATCAACCCGAATCTGGCTCGCATGGGCGGCGTGAGCATGCCGTAACGGGTCGATGCCCCCACGAGCGTGAACGGCTCCACTTTGACCGGGATCGTCTGAGCCTGGGGTCCCTCGGCGATCCGGATATCGACCCGGTAATCTTCCATTGCCGGGTAGAGAAACTCCTCCAGTGCGGGGCGGAGCCGGTGGATCTCGTCGATGAAGAGTATGTCCTTGGACTGCAGGTTGGTGAGCAGCCCGACGAGATCCCCCGGTCTCTCGATGACGGGGCCACTCGTCGTCCGGATGTTGACGCCCATCTCTTTCGCGAGGAGGATGGCAAGGGTGGTCTTCCCGAGCCCCGGCGGGCCGAAGAACAGCGCGTGATCCAGCGGCTCATCTCGTTGTTTCGCCGCGTCGATCGCGATCTGGAGGCTTTGGCGGACCTTCTCCTGTCCCACGAATTCGTCGAGGCGCGAGGGGCGTAGCGACGCTTCCGCGGAGGTCTCTTCGGCGAGCACTCCGGGCGTCGTGACCTCCGGCCGGCTCACGGTGTCAACCTCGAGCTCCAACGCACTGGACGCTTACTTTGGTCGATTGTGTGCTCGCGGTGGCAAGTGACGCAGCGGTCTCGAGCTTGCGTGATGTCCGGCCTCACGAGCTTGCGGTTGGTGGCCCCACACGCCGTGCATTCCCATTCGGCCGTTTTCATCGAGCCCCCGCCAATTGTTGGAGCGCCCGGCGGATGAGGTCGGCGGTCTCGTCCGTCCCGTTCTGGGAAATGACGGCCCGGACGGCGCGATCAGCTTCGGCCGCCCCGTAGCCCAGGTTGACCAGTGCGGTGATCGCCTGCTCGGCCGTGCCATGGACGGCGGGCGCCCCGTCGGGCGCGACCAAGTCGCCAAACCGGTCTTTCAGCTCGAGGACCATTCTCTCAGCGGTCTTCTTCCCCACACCTGGCACCGTGCACAGGATCCCGGTCTCCCCCCGCTTGAGTCCTTGGACCAAGCGGTCGGCGCCGAGCGTAGACATCAGCGCGAGCGCGAGCCTCGGGCCGACGCCGGTGGCGCCCAGCAAGCGCTGGAATACCGCCCGATCGAAGTCGGCATCGAATCCGTACAACGACCACGCGTCATCTCGGACAACCAGAACGGTGCGAAGTTCCACCGAGCTCCCATTGGGTGGCAGCCGTTCCAGCACGCCCACCGGCACCGCGATCTCGTAACTCACCCCTCCGGAGGTCGCCACCACCACTCGTTCCACTGCGCGTGCGACCACCGTGCCCCGGACTGCTGAGATCACGCGGTCACGCCTTGGGCCATGAGGCACGTCAACGCGACGGCCACCCCATCGGCCGCGTCGCTTGGGGTCGGAGCCTTTTCCAGTCGCAACAATTGCTGCACCATATAACCGACTTGCGCCTTCGCTGCCCGACCGGTCCCCGCGATGCTCTTCTTGACCGTAGCCGGTGAGTACTCGACGACGTCGAGACCGGACTGCGCGGCCGCCAGCAGAATGACCCCACGCGCGTGCCCGAGCACCACGGTCGTTCGTACGTTCTTCGCGTAGAATAACGACTCGACCGCGACGGTGGTGGGATTGTGTCTGTGAATGATCTCGGTGATCCCGTCGTACAGGGCATCGAGTCGCTGCCAGATGCGTAGCCGCGAGTCTGTTCGAATGATCCCGCACTCGACCAGGCTCCCGGGCCTGCCCGCCGCCGGCTCGACGACTCCGTAGCCCGTGACGGCGCTTCCCGGATCGATCCCCAGGACCCGGAGCGTCACCCGCCGACCGTAGCAAGCGTTTCCGAATCGATGTCGAAGTTGCTGTACACTTTGGAGACGTCGTCATGCTCGTCCAGCGCCTCCATCAGCTTCAACAACCGTTCCGCGTTCTTGCCTTCGACCCTTATTGTGCTCGTTGGCACCATGACCACCTCTGCTTGCGTGGTCTGGATGCCTTTCCGGCTCAGCGCGTCGCATACCGCGTGGAGGGATGTGGAATCGGTCGTGACCAGGTGCTGTTCACCCTCGCGCGAGATGTCCTCCGCGCCGGCTTCCAGCGCCGCTTCGAGCACGGAGTCGTCGTCGAATCGATCCGCGTCGACATAGACCTGGCCTTGAGTCTCGAACATCCACGCGACCGAGTTCGGCGCGCCCAGGTGCCCATTCTGCCGAGAAAAAATGTGCCGAATCTCCGCGACGGTTCGGTTCAGGTTGTCGGTGGTCACCTGAATGAGGATGGCCGCGCCACCCGGGCCGTATCCCTCGTAGGTCGCCTCCTCGTAGGTGACGCCCGCCAATTCCCCGGTTCCCTTCTTGATCGCGCGCTCGATGTTCTCCGCCGGCATGTTGCCCGCTTTGGCGGCATCGATGGCGGTTCGAAGTCGAGCGTTCCCCGCCGGATCGCCGCCGCCCTGCCGGGCAGGCACAGTGATCTCCTTGATCAGTTTGGTGAACGCGGCCCCGCGCTTGGCGTCGAGTACTGCCTTCTTCCGCTTGATCTGTTTCCACTTGCTATGGCCCGCCACGGGCAGCCTCCGCGTTCGCCAGGCCCCGAACGCCGGTTACCACCCGTGCCGGCCCCGCAGGGAAGTGATGTGTGCGATGTGATGGCGGCCGTGCCACGCGTAGATCGCAACCATGGTGTGAAGGCTCAGGATGCCGAGCTCCGGATTCCGAAGCGTGCGGTCCAGTTGCACCGCCGTGAGCGAACGAAGGAGGGTAACCCATCGCTCGTGCAGCGATTCGAGCAAACGGAGCGACGGCTCGAGCGGTGCCGTTCGGGCATCGTCGAGGTCCGCCCAGCGACCCTCATCGTACGTCTTGATCGTCGGCTCTGCTTCGGTCAGGGCCAGTTTGAGGCGCAGGTAGCTGTTGAGGTGACTGTCCGGGAGATGGTGTACCACCTGGCGGATGGTCCACCCGCCAGCTCGGTAGGGCGTGTCGAGTTGTCCCTCCGACAAACCGGCGACTGCGTCCCGCAACTGCGCGGGCGCCGCCGCGATCGCCCCGATACTCTCCGCGCGCTGCTCCGGGCCGAATGACGCCGGTTTCCGGAACCGCCCAATCGGATAGCGCAGGTCGGGCGCCGACCCCGAACTTTCTGATGTGACCGTGCTGCTCGTCATTCGTTGAGCAATATACCGTGACCCGCGCAGGCCCAGCAAACAGCGCTTGCACCGCACCCGGGCGTTCGATAGCCTTCGCGAGTCGGCGGATCCCGCCTTCGGTTTTTACCCCTCTCATCCTGAAGGTCCGAGCGGGCCCGTCGATGGGCGATCCCCTCTGGAGGTCCGTACGACACGCTTCAGTTCGAGTCCCGCGCGTGACGGCCGCTGAGCGAGGGGCCCACCCGTTGGGCGGGAAGGTGCTGGCTGCATACCTCACCCTGTCGGTCGTGTGGGGATCCACGTTCTTAGCGAACCGAATCGGTGTACAGCACGTGCCGCCCGCTCTCTTCTCCGGCGCGCGGTTTCTGGTCGCTGGCCTCTTGCTACTGCCCGTCGCGCTGGGTTTGGGACATCGGTTGCCGTCACGAGCGAACGACTGGCAGTCCATCCTTGTAGTGGGGATCCTCTTGCTCGGTGGCGGCAACGGTCTCGTCGTGTGGGGGCTGCAGTATGCCGATTCCGGAACGGCCGCCGTGTTCGTGGTGACTGGTGCCATGTGGCTGGCGGTCATCGACGCGCTGGTGCCGGGAAGCGAGGCCAAGGTGACCCGGCCCCAGTTTCTGGGTCTCCTGGTCGGTTTCGCCGGCGCGTTTCTGCTCGTTGGGGGTAGCGTCGAAGCGCTCCGCGCCGCCGACTGGCGCGGCCCGGTGGCGTTCACATTGGGAACTATCTCGTTCGCAGCCGGATCGGTTTACTCGAAGCGGCGCCCCGCCGAAATCAGTCCCTACATGAATTCGGCGCTGCAGATGCTCACCGGGGGTTTGTTTCTCACGGTCGTTGGCCTGGTGCGGGGCGAGCAGCACGAATTGGCCCTGTCGCTGCCCGGACTTCTGGCGATCGCCTACCTCATTGTGGTGGGCTCGGTAGTGGGATACAGCAGTTTCTTGTATGTCCTCCGGCATACGCCTCCGACCATTGCCGGCACGTACATGTACGTCAATACCATCTTCGCCGTGGTGCTCGGGTGGCTGGTGTTGGGCGAGCCGCTCACGGGGCGCAAACTCCTGGCGATGACGCTTGTCCTCGGCTCGGTACTTTGGGTGCGCCTGGCCCGCCGATAGCCGACCCTTGAAGGAGCATCCGATCATGCACCGTGTTTCCGTCAGTACGGGTACGCCGTGGGAGCCGATTGTGGGCTATTCGCGCGCCGTTCGCATGCGGCGGTTCGTTCACGTTTCCGGCACGACCGCAACCGATTCGAGCGGTGACGTTCTTGGAAGAAAAGACCCCTACACTCAAGCTGTCCGTACGATTGAGAACATCGCCGCCGGGCTCAGGCAAGCGGGGGCGGCCCGGACGGATGTCGTCCGGACTCGGATTTACGGAACGAACATCGACGACTGGGAGGCCGTCGGGCGGGCGCACGGCGAGGCGTTCGGCGAGATTCGTCCCGCGACGTCGATGGTACAGGTCAGCCGCTTGATTCGACCGGAGATGCTGGTTGAGATAGAGGCGGACGCTATTTGTCAGTCGGGGTGAGGCGCGGAGGGGGACTACCGGTCAGGGTCGAGCATGTCCTCGAAACGCATCCACTGCCGGTAGAAGTACAGATCGACGAAGCCGGTCGGGCCATTTCGGTTCTTTGAAATAACGAGCTCTGTGGCCCCCTCGACGCCGGCTCCCGGGTTGTACATCTCCTCGCGATAGATGCCGAGCACGATGTCCGCGTGTTGCTTGACGGCGCCCAGCACTCCGAAGTCCTCCAGTCCGGGCCTGTGGTCCGACCGGTCGCGCTCACGGCGAGCCAGGTGCGAGACGACGAGACACGCGACCTGCCGTTCCAACGCCATCGCCTTCAGCGCGCGCAGGGCGGCGGCGCTGTCCTCGTCCTGGGTGGGACGCATGCTGGGTGCCGGCAGCACCTGGAGATAGTCGATGACGACGAGTGCCGGATTGTGTCCCCACGCGGGCTCGAGCGCCTCATCGAACTGCCGCCCCGTGACGGGATACATGACGAGCGGACAATCCCGGATGCGTAGGGCCGCGGCGCCCAGAGCGACGCGGACCTCCTCCGACAATTTCGCTAGGCGCATGTCGTCGACCGGCGCCCGTCCCTCGATCGCGAGCGCCCGCTCGAGCAGTCGGTCCTCGTCCATCTCGCCGGAGAAGAACACGACCGGGTACCCTGCCTGCGCCGTTCGGAGTGCGATACCCAAAGCGAGCGATGATTTGCCGGAACCCACGTCGCCGCCCAGGACGACTAGGTCCCGGCGTCGAAATCCGCCGGCGAGGGTTTCGTCAAGCGAAGGGAATCCTGTGGGTATCGTGTCCGGAGCGACTTCTCCTGCCGGTTGTGTGTCGACCTGGCGAATGAGATTCGTCAACGAGTGGCGCTCTAATCGTCGCTGGGTCGTCAAGCCGATCGCTCTTTCTGCGCTGCTTCCCGCGCCTTGCGTGCCGCGGCGGCGACGGCCGCCCCCGCCTCTCCACTCACGGTTTCTTTTGCGGGCGCGACGAGTCGCTGGAGTGCGAGCGCGGCGCCGCGGGCCGAGGTATCGCCCAACTCGCGCAATCCGCTGGCCAGCGCCCTCTTCAAGGGAGGCGGGAGCATCAGGCTGGACAACCTGCGCTCGAGTCCCTGTAGGCGCCGCCGATTCGTGCGCTCCCGCAGGCGGTCGGGCGGTAGGAGTCCGTCGCATGCTCGGACGAAGAGCCAGATTGCGAACGCGCCGTTTCGCTTCGGTCCCCGCGCGGTCTCTGCCAGAACGCCTATCAAGCGATTCTCCGGCGCGGACAACCCGTCGTTCACGCGACGTCTCCCACAGCCGCGGCGACCTCCTCAGGACGAATTTCCGTCATGCATTGGTGATGGCCGAGCGGGCAGCGGCTGGAGCCGTGCAGTGAACACGGCCGACACGACATTGCTCGCTGGAGCACGGTCGATGATCGGCTGTGGGGAAAAAACCCGAACGCCTCCGCCGTCGGACCAAACAGGGCGACAACCCGAGTTCCAGTAGCAGTTGCCATGTGCATGAGTCCCGAGTCGTTGCATACGGCCACGCGTGCTCGCCTCAGGACGGCCGCGGCCACCCCGAGCGGCTCTTCGTAAACTTCGATCAGCGACCCGCCTGTTAGCAAGCATCGCTCGGCCGCACCTCCCAGCGCCACGACCGGCACCCGCTTGGACAGCAATCCATCCGCGAGCCTTCGCCAGTGCTCGGGCGGCCACCGTTTCGTCGCGTGACCGGCCCCGGGTGCGAGGACTACACATCCCTCCGGGACGAGTTCCGCCGCGCGCGCCTCGTCCTCCGATGAGGGGAACAACTCCGGTGGTCCATTGTCTACGGTGACCTCCAGGGCGCGCGCGGCGCCGAAATAGCGCTGTGCCACTGGTAGTCCGCGCGACCCGCCTCCGTTGCCACGGAGCAGTCTCATGCGGCGGACCATGCGCCGCTTCCGGTAAGAATGCCACCGCCCCCCGAGCAGCATGCGCAACCCGAACGAGCGGAGGCTCCCATGAAGGTCGATACGATAGTCCGGACGAGGAGCGCGAAGTCGCGATGCCAGATGGCGGAGCGGCTCGTTGGGGGCGAGGGTGACTACTCGCTCGACATTGGGGTTGCCTGCGAGCAGCGGTGCGTACGCCGCCTTCGTGACGAACGTGATCTCAGCCCGGGGCTTTGCGCGCTTGATGGCGCGCAGGAGGGGCGTGGTTAGCACGACGTCTCCGATGGAGCCGAAGCGGACGACGAGAATGTGATAGCGCGTGGACACGGTATTGGAATGTACGGGCGCCGGAAAAGGGCAGCCAGCGACAGGAATCCGTCGCGCGTCCCTACCCGACGACGACGATCCGAGTACTATTCACTCATGACGCGTCCCAAGACCATCCTCTGGGTCGATGACGAGGTTGAATCGCTGTCTGCCCACTCGCTCTTTCTCGAGGAGCAAGGCTTCGTCGTCGAGCTGACGCCGCACGGCGACGACGCCATCGCGTTGCTGCGCAGGCAGCCGTACGGCGTCGTGTTGCTGGATGAGCAGCTTCCGGGCCGGCGGGGGCTGGAGCTGGTCGAGGAGATCCGTTCCATCGACCCGGCGGTCCCGGTGGTGATGATCACGAAAAGCGAAGAAGACGACACCATGCGTGATGCCATCGGCATCGAGCTGGAGGACTATCTGGTCAAGCCGGTCAACCCGCGCCAGGTGCTCACCGTGGTCACTCGTCTCTTGGAGGGATCGCGTATACGGGATCAGCGGCGCGCCAGAGACTTCGTCGCGCGGTTCAGGGAATTGGAGGAGCGCCGCGGATCCCGACTCGGGTGGCGTGAATGGATCGAACTGATTTCAGAGCTGGCGCAGTGGGAAGTCCGGCTCTCGGAGGGGGACCAACAGGGTCTCAGGGAGGCACTTGGCACGCTGTCGGCGGGACTGCGCGACGACTTTGCGGATTACCTGCTGGCGAGCTATCCGCGGTGGTTGGCGTCTGGCGAGGGGGACCGGCCACCGCTGTCGGTGGACGTAGGTGACGAATTCCTGGCTCCGCTCCTCAAGACGCATGGCAAGGTCCTGTTCGTAGTGGTCGACTGTCTGCGGCTCGACCAGTGGGAGATCTTGAAGCCGGCGATCACTGAGATGTTCGACGTCGAGGTGTCGCATTACTTCAGCATCGTCCCCACCGCGACGCCATTTTCGAGAAACGCGATCTTCGCCGGCCTCTTTCCCCTGGAGATCGCCTCCCGCTATCCCCAGTGGTGGGGCGAGCGCGATGACGAAAGTCTCAACGCACATGAGGCCGAGTTGCTGACTGAGCAGATGAGAGAGCTCACCGGGTCGGATGTTCCGGTCCGGTATGAGAAACTCTCGAGTGCGATCGAAGGTCAGGCGATGCTGAAGCGGCTCCCTGCGCACCTCGCGCAGCGGGGTGTGACCAGCCTCGTCTTCAACTTCATCGACCAGCTCACTCACGGAAGGGCGGAGCATGCGATCTTGTACGAGGTCGCTCGTGACGCTGCGGCTCTTCGCGGCCTCACGAGAACGTGGTATCAGGATTCCGCTCTGATGCGAGCCCTCAGAGAAGCGGAGCGGCGCGGTGTGCCGGTTCTGCTGACCACCGATCACGGATCGATTCACTGCAATACACCAGCGACGGTGTTCGCGAAGCGTGACGCAACCTCGAACCTCCGCTACAAGTTCGGAGAGGACTTGCGGGCGGAGCGACCCGAAACGTCGATCCTCGTCGAGGATCTCGAGGCGTGGGGACTGCCGCCGAGGCGTTTGGGGGTGCGGATGCTGCTTGCCAGGCGCGACTATTTCTTCGTCTACCCGACCAAGCTCCGCGAGTATCAAGCCCGGTACCGGGGGTCGTTCCTGCACGGAGGGGTGACTCCGGAGGAGGTCATTGCGCCGATCGCGCTATTGACGCCGCGCGGGGGCGGTTAGCGTGCACCAGTTTTCGCGGCTCCTCGGATATGTTCGTCCGTACTGGGCCGCGTTTCTCATCAGTTTCATGGCGGCGGTCCTCGCCTCGAGCCTCGACGGTCTCACTTTTGCGCTCCTAATCCCCTTCTTGCGGACTCTCTTCGGCGCGGGAGCGCCCACACCGGAAGTCGCGACGGGCGTGGAGCGTCTGCTCGCTACCCTGGTGGGGGGGTGGGTCGATCCGGCCGGCGGCGGCTCCGCGCTGCAGGCCATCGTGCTGCTGATCCTGATCACGGTCGTCGTCAAGAACGTCGCGGGATATACGTCGGCGTACCTCGGCGCCTTCATTCAGGAAAGGGTGGCGGCGGATCTTCGGGTGGCGGCGTACGCCCACGTGCAAAAACTCGGGCTCGGGTTCTATCAACGCACGAAGGCCGGGCAGCTCGTCACGCGGGTCGTCGTCGACGCTGATCAAGCGAAGAGCGTCGTCAGCGGGGCGCTCACCTCGGCATTCCAGCACGCGGTACTCGTCGCGGTGTACGTCGCAATCCTGTTCACGCTGTCGTGGCGGCTCACCCTCGTCGCCCTGGTGCTTGCACCGGCACTCGCCCTGGTCCTCCGGCCGGTACTGGCGCAAGTACGGTCGCGATTCCAGGCCGTGCTGCACGAGCGCGGCGAGTTGACGGCGATCATGACGGAGACCATTGACGGGGTCCGCCTGGTGAAGGCGCATGGGGCGGAGGTGTACGAGCGTCGCCGTTTCTCCAGGGTCCTCCAGCGGTACGTGCGAGGACTGCTCGCTACACAGCGCTTCGCGATCCTCGCGAGCCCTCTGAGCGAGACGTTGGGTGCGGGGGTCATCGTGCTGGTGCTGATGCTGGGTGTCGGGGGCTTGACCGGTGGACCGGCTCTTCGACCCGAGATCTTCGTCGCGTTCCTGGCGGTTACCCTGCGACTCATGCCGCCGGTGAAATCCCTCTCGCAGTTCCCGACCGTAGCCCAGCAGGCGCTCGCCGCCGCGCGGCGGGTGTTCGAGTTGCTGGACACGGCGACGGACGACCTCGACTCCCCCGCTGCCCGGCCATTTCCCGGGCTCGCTCGGGAGATCCGCTTCGACGACGTGTGGTTCGCGTACGAGCCCGAAGGATGGGTGTTGAAGGGCGTGAACCTGGCGGTGTACAAGGGCGACGTGATCGCCATCGTTGGACTCTCGGGGGCCGGCAAGTCCACCCTGGTGGACCTGCTGCCTCGATTCATCGTCCCCGCGCGCGGCGCGGTTCTGGTAGACGACGTGTCCATTTCGAGCTACAGCCGCCGGTCGCTTCGCAATACGCTCGGTATCGTGAGCCAACATACCGTCATCTTCAACGACTCCGTTCGTGCCAACATCGCCTACGGGGACGAGGCGGATGCCAGCATGGAAGCGGTCACCGCTGCGGCTCGGGCGGCGAACGCGCACGGGTTCGTCGAGCGCTTGCCCAACGGATACGAGACACTCCTGGGAGAGCGTGGCACCCGCTTATCGGGCGGGGAGCGACAGCGGATCGCAATCGCCCGAGCCCTACTCCGCGACCCCCCAATTCTGATCCTCGACGAGGCCACGTCGGCACTCGATTCGGAATCTGAGCGCCTCGTGCAGCAGGCCATCCAGCGGCTCCTCGAGAATCGGACCGTTCTGGTCATCGCCCATCGCCTGTCGACGGTGTCCCGCGCGGATCGCATCGTTGTGTTGGACCGGGGGCGCATCGTGGAGCAGGGGAGGCACGCCGATCTCATCCAGGCCGGGGGGCTCTACCAGCGCCTGCACACGCTCGAGCTCACCGCTTCCGATTCCTGATGCGGGTCGTGGGTTTCACCATCGTGTCCGGAGCCGAGCGGCTCGAGTTTCCGATCGTCGAGGCGATCCGCTCCGTGCTGCCCCTGACCGACGAGTTCATCGTCAACGTCGACTCGGGTGCAGATCGCACCGCGTCGCGCATCGCCGAAATCCACGACGCCCGCGTTCGGCTGGTCGAGCGCAGCTGGGAGTTTGCCTTGGGCGGTGCGGTGTTGGCTCGCGAAACGCAGGCGGCGCTCGATTTGGCGGACGGCGATTGGGCGGTATACGTCCAGGCGGACGAGGTGTTGCACGAATCGGGTGTTGCGCCGCTGCGCAAGGCCATCCGGGACGCGCAAGACGATCCGCGAGTGGAGGGATTGCTTGTTCGGTTCGTGCATCACTACGGGGGCCCCGGTAGCATAGCGACTGGGCGGCATTGGTACCGGCGTGAGGTTCGTGCCGTCCGCTTGGGGTGCGGGATTACGAGCCACCACGAGGCACAGGGGTTTCGTGTTTGCCGCCGGCGCATTCGTGCGCGGGAGACCCCCGCCGTCTACCACCATTATGGCTGGTCCAGGCCGGCGGCAGCGCTTGCCGAAAAAGGACTGGTGGATCACCGGATCTATGGTCGAAGCGTCCCGGCCAGTCCCACCACGTTACCGTGGGAATTCGGTCTGCGACCCCTGGCCGGACACCATCCCGCCGTCATGCGAGACTGGATCGCGGCCCGCGGTGGGACGTTCGCCCCGATCCGCGCCCGGCGCTGGACCGGCAAGCAGCTCCGGAACGCCGCGTCGGCGGTGGTGGAGCGGTGGACCGGCGTTCGTGTGTGGGAGTACCGGAACTACGTGCTGGTCTGACGGTCGAAGTTCCCCTCTCCATCCCTCGGTCCCTGGTCCCACGCGTCGGCTCGAGCCACGATGGCATAGGTGGGGCAATGGCGGACCATCCCGCCATCCGCTGGCGACCAGATCTGCTCAGGCTCTGTTACGACCGCCTTGCCCTCGTCATCGAGGGTGAACAATCCGCGAGGACCCCATGCGAGACACGCCCCGCAGCCGATGCACCGTTCCCGAACGACGCTCAGGGTGACTCGGCGCCGGGGGTAAACGCCGATCGCATCCGGCACTGGAATGCCTCCTGGCCGGCGGAGCAACTCGTCGGTTACTCGGTACCCCTCGTCGATGAGCCACCGATTTTGCTCAAACGTGAACATCGACAGGTGTTCCACGCGGGGTTGAAGGAGCACCAGCGGCGGGCTCGACCACCGCTCCAAGGCGGCATCGCGCATTTTGTCGATCCCGATCTCGATGGCGCGGGCATACACCGCAGCGAAGCCGGAATCCTGGACCTCGGCTCGAAGCGCGCCGCTAGAGCCGACGTCGACCGCGATTACCAGGTCACGGTGATAGGACCGGGCGATCCCGACCGGGAGGTTGGCCACGGAGGCGCCATCGGCGAAGAAGCGCCCCCGAATCTCCCTGGGCGGGAGAAACCCAGGCAGTGCCAGGGACGCATACACCGCGTCGGCAACCCGCACATCCGTAAGCCCCGGCGTGCCCCAGAAAACCTGCATACCCGAGTTGATATCGACCGTGTTGACGATCAACCGCCGCTCGAGGTTGTCGAACGTCAGGTCGCCGAGGAGCCCGTCGATGAGATGCTCGAGTGGCTCACGGCGATAAATGGCCGGCGACCGCATGCGTTTGAGCGCCATGTCCCGATGCGCGATGCGGAACAGATCCGGCCGCTTCAACTCGAGCGCCATGCTCTTGACCTCGTCTAGCGGCATTCCGGCGCACCACACTGCCGCGATGAGCGAACCGACGCTCGAGCCCACGACTTCCCGTGGAAGGAAGCCGTGCTCTTCAAGCGCCAAGAGCACCCCCAGGTGGGCGAGTCCCTTCATGCCGCCGCCCCCGAACACGAGCGTGTACTTCCGGTCGGTCAGGACGCCTCCAGGTTGAGCACGACACCCAATATAGCCGCAAGCTTGCTACCTTTATGATCCACACGACGGCCGGCCGAGCCTCCGCGATTGCGAGGCGGTCCGTAGCCGGACGAAGATCAACTGGTTGAACGCCTCGAGGATCCCCGGGTTCGCGCCCTCGCCATCTCGTTCGTGCAGTTTTCGAGTGGGTTCCGCTCCGACCTCGACCGGCTGGGTACTGCGTGTCGAGAGTCAGGCTCGTTTCTCGTCGTGGACGCCATCCAGGGCGTCGGTCACGTTCCTCTCGACGTCCGGCGCACGCCGATCGACATTCTAGCGTGTGGCGGGCAGAAGTGGCTGCTGTCCCCATGGGGCTCGGGGTTCGTCTACGTGAGGCGGGAGTTGCTCCCAAACCTCGAACCAGTCCTCGCGGGATGGATGGCGTTCGAGGGCAACGACGATTTCTCGCGCCTGACGGACTACGATGCGGAATTCCGGCCGGACGCGCGGCGGTACGAACTCGGTACGCTGCCGTTTCAGGATTTCGTAGGAATGGCCGAAAGCGTCCGCATGCTGCTCGACCTACAAGTCGAGCGGATCTCGGCTTACACCCGCCTCGTTCGTGAGCCGGTGTTCAAGGCGGCGCTCGACGGCCAGATCCGCGTCGTGTCCCCCACTGACCGGCGCCCGCTTCAAACGAACTCGACGCTCAACACCTTGTAGGTTTTCTTCCCGCGACGTAACAACACATACTGGCCCGCCGCGCCACCCACCAGGCACGCGTCCTCGGCTTGCGCTCCGAATCTCGGTACGAATTCGGCATCGTCGGTGATCACGTAGAGACCACCGCCGGCCAACAATCGACGCACGTCCCCCCTCGAGCTAGCGAGGCCCGCTGCGAGAAAGAGGTCCTCGTATTTGGGGGGCGCCGTCTGGGACCATTGATACTCCACTCGCGGCACGGTTTCCAGAACGTGCTCTACCGTATCCTTTGGTCCCACGCCCTGTACGTGCGCCGATCCGTGGACCCGTTCAGTGACGTCCGACGCGAGGGCGTGATGAGGGATCCGGGCGGCGGGCTCGGCACGATGGCGGTCCAGCAGTGCGTTGATCTCGTCCCGCGTCTTGAAGGTGAACATCTTCAGGAAGCGCTCGACGTCGCGGTCGTCCGTGCTGACCCAGAAGTTGTAGAACGCGTGTGGCGGAGTCATGTCCTTGTCGAGCCACACGGCGCCTCCCTCGCTCTTGCCGAACTTCTGCCCCCGCGAGGTCGTCAAGAGTGGCGCGCTCAGCGCGTGCGCTTCCGCGCCCTCCGTCCTCCGAATCAGCTCCACTCCCGCGGTGATATTCCCCCATTGGTCGCTCCCCCCCATCTGGAGCTCGCAACGTTCGGTGCGGAAGAGCTGTAGGAAATCGTAGGCCTGGAGCAGCATGTAGCTGAATTCGGTGAACGAGATGCCCTCTTCGAGCCGGTTCTTGACCGACTCCTTCTGTAGCATGAGCGAGAGGGTGAAATGCTTCCCAACGTCGCGCAGGAACTCAACCAGGGTGACGGGCTTGAGCCACGTGGCGTTATTGAGCATTCTCGCGCCGGTGGCTGTCTGGTCGAAATCGAAGAAGCGCTCGAACTGGCCGCGCTGGCGAGCCACGTGCTCCTCGACCTGGCGATCCGCGAGCAGCGGCCGCTCGCTTCGCTTGCCGCTAGGGTCACCGATCAGCCCGGTCCCGCCGCCGAGCAGGACGATCGGCGCTCCACCCGCCCGTTGCAGATGGGCCAGCAGCATCACGGGGACGAGATTCCCCACCTGCAGGCTCGCGGACGTCGGGTCGAATCCCACATACGCGGTGATCGGCCCCTTGGACAGCCGGTCAGCCAGACCGGGTGTCGCGTCATTCAGCAAGCCGCGCCAGTCGAGTTCGTCCAGGAAGTCCTTCATCGGCGCGAAGGTTATTCCGGGCGGTGACCGCTGGCAAGCGGGTCCCGCCGGGACTACGTTTCAGGCTTATGTGGCAACGTCTGTTGGGGTCTGGCTCTGCGGTCGGGGCCTTCGTCGCTCGCCCGCCGGTCCGCAGAGCACTCACCGTGGGTGTGCTCGCCGTGTTGGGGCTGGGCATCGGCGGCGCGTACGGGTCCTGGACCCGCGCTTGTGCCGGCGGGGCGTGCCCGTCGATTGGCATCCTCGAAACCTATCGGCCAGCCCAAGCCGCCAAGATCTACGCCGCCGACGGCCGTCTCATCGTCGACCTCGGTATCGAGCGGCGGACGGTCTTGCGTCTGGACGAAATGGCTCCGGAAGTCAGGGCCGCCTTTCTCGCCGTCGAGGACAAGCGCTTCTACGAGCACCGCGGCATCGATGCACGAAGGATCTTGGGCGCGATCAAAGCGGACGTTCTCGCACGACGGTTCGCGCAGGGGTTTTCCACGATCTCCATGCAGCTCGCCCGGAGCGTCTTTCGCGAGCACCTGCCCGCCGCCAAAGATCCCCGGCGAAAGCTTCGCGAAATCCAGGTGGCGCTAGAGCTCGAGCGCACGTACGGCAAGGACAAGATTTTCGAGCTCTACTTGAACCAGATTTGGCTTGGTACGGGACACGGTGTCGAGAGCGCTGCCCAGCGCTATTTCGGCAAGTCGGCCAGCTCCCTCAACGTCGCCGAAGCAGCGCTGCTCGCCGGGATCAACCAGCGACCGGCCCGCTACGATCCCCGCAAGTATCCCGGGCGGGCCGCCCGCCGCCGCAACGTTGTGATCAACCTCTTGCGGGATCAGGGGTTCATCGATCGGGGCGAGGCCGAGCGATGGAAAGCACACCCGATCATCCTCAGCTCGCGCCAGGACTTCGCGGGCGTCGCCCCGTATTTCGTGGAGTGGGTCCGCAAACAGCTCTTCGATCGATTTGGGCGTGACCTCTACGATCGGGGCTACCGCGTCTACACGACGCTCGACCTCGACATGCAGCTTGCGGCGGAGCGCGCGCTCGAGGACCAGCTCTCGGCGATCGAGCGCGCGGATTACGGCCCCTATCAGCACCCATCGTACCAGCAGTACCTCGACAGCGTCGGTGGAGCGCAGGGGGACCATACGACCACGCCGTACCTCCAGGGCGCCCTGGTGACGCTGGAGGCCACGACTGGACACGTACTCGCGATGGTGGGTGGCAGGGATTTCGATGACTCGAAGTTCAATCGGGCCACGCAAGCTCGGCGGCAGGCCGGATCGACGTTCAAGCCGTTCGTCTATTCCTCGGCTATCCGCGCTGGGAAGCCGGCCAGTCATATGATCGATGACCACCCGATCAGCCTGATGCAAAACGATTCGCTGCCCTGGGAGCCACAGAATTACGAGAGCGATTTCCGCGGCCCAATGACGCTGCGTCGCGGTTTGCAGATTTCGCGCAACCTCGTCGCCATCCGGCTCGGCCTCGAGCTCGGGGTGCAGCCGGTGATTGGAGAGGCGGTGCGATATGGGATCTCGACTCCACTCCCGGCCTTTCCTTCCGTGTTCATTGGGGCGGCGTCGGTCATCCCGATCGAAATGGTCTCAGCTTATACCGCGTTCGCAACGCTCGGCGAGCGGGCCGCGCCGCTGGGCATTCTTCGAGTCGAGGACGAGAAGGGCAACATCGTCTGGCAGCCTCAGCAGCGTCGCGACCGCGTCATGGATGGAGTGCACGCATGGCTCGTGAGCAGCATGCTGCAGAACGTGGTGGACCGTGGCACCGCTTACACCGCCGTTCGGGGCGGAGGGTTCATGCTCCCAGCCGGCGGTAAGACCGGTACCACCGACGACGGTACCGACGTGTGGTTCATTGGGTTCACCCCAGAGCTCGTGACCGGTGTGTGGATGGGCCTCGACCAACCACTCAAGATCAAGGCCAACGCGGCCGGCGGGAGGCTCGCTGCCCCCGCCTGGACTGCCTTCATGAAGGAAGTTTACGAACGCAGACCGGCACCCGACCGGTGGGAGCGCCCGGATGCGTTGATCACCCGCGAGATCGACCAGACGACCGGTTTCCTGGCGACGCCGTTTTGCCCGCGCAGCGCGAAGTACTGGGAGTGGTTTGTCCCTGGCACGGAACCCACGGAGTATTGTCCGATTCACTCGCCGTTCGCTCGCGGCGTGACGATTTCACCCCTACCGACGGGGGGTACGCGGGGCCGTCCCTGAGCGCGGTCCGCATAGCCGCGGGCGCGGTGTGGCCCGTATCCAGCCCACCCATCGTCCGCGGGGCACTCCTC
Organism: Gemmatimonadales bacterium; assembly: GCA_965249575.1. Taxonomy (GTDB): domain Bacteria; phylum Gemmatimonadota; class Gemmatimonadetes; order Gemmatimonadales; family GWC2-71-9. The sequence goes on from OZ252244.1 coordinate 2,347,137, forward strand.
ATATCCGAGACGGGGCGTATCGTCGGTGTCGGCCCGGACGATCGCGTGCCGCAGCCCGAGGGCATCCATTCGATCGTGCTCCCCGACACCGCGGTGGCTCCGGGACTGATCAACGCGCATACCCACCTGGAGCTGACCGCATTCCGTGATCGGGTTTCGGAAGGCGACTTCTTCGCCTGGATTCAGCACATCCGTCGAGCGAAACGAGCGCTCAGCGTCGATGCGTTTGTGGAGGCGGCGGGCGAGGGACTGCGCGAGTGCTGGCGCCTGGGGGTCACGACCGTGGCGGACACAGGGGATACCGGGGCTACGGCCGCGGCCCTGGGGCGCATGGGCGGGCGCGGGATCGCTTACCAGGAGGTGTTCGGTCCGCATCCGGATCAAGCGGAACACGCGATGGTCAACCTGATCGCCTCCGTCGATCGATTGGCGCGGGACGTGCCGGACTCCGTGACGATCGGCGTCTCGCCCCACGCGCCCTACACGGTAAGCGGGGCGCTGTTCGAGCGCGTCGCCGCGTTCGCCTCGAGCGAGGGCCTCCCAGTGGCGGTGCACATCGCGGAGTCCCCAGCCGAGATGGAGTTCGTCACCAGGGGCGGTGGACCATTCGCAGCGTCGTGGCGTTCCCGCGGCATACCGATTCCCGAATCCAGCCACTCCGCGGTCGCATTCCTCGGGCGGCACGGCGTTTTGAGCTCGAACCTCTTGTGTATTCACGCGGTGCAAACAGACGAGCGCGACCTGGCTGCCCTACGGGACGCCGGCTCGGCCATTGCCCTGTGCCCACGGTCGAACCGGCGACACGGACACGGAGCATCCCCGGTGGCGGCGTGCGTTTCCGCGGGTCTCCGCTGCGGGCTCGGAACTGATTCGGTGGCGAGTGTACCCTCGACGGACATGTTCGCCGAGGTGCGCGAAGCGATGGCCGTTGCGAACCTCAGCCCGGAGCAGGGTATGCGGCTGGCGACAATGGACGCGGCCCGGGCGATCGGGCTTGGGGACGAGATCGGCACGCTCGAGTCCGGGAAATGGGCGGACCTCTGCTTCATCCGCATGGACACCAACGGGCCGCTCACCGACGAAGAGGTGATGAAACGGGTCACCAGTACGCAACCCGACGGTATCGAGGGGGCGTGGGTGGCGGGACGGTGCCGCTCCGGCCGTCCCGCAGGGATCGAGTCGTTGTCTCCGGAGGGCCGCGGCACATGAAGGCGCAGCGCCGGGCCGCGATCTTGGATTTGGTGCGCAAGCACAAGGTCCGGAGCCAGGCCCAGCTACGCGAGCTACTGCAGTCCCACGGGATCGACGTCACACAGGCGACCCTCTCCCGGGACATCCATGACCTCCGGCTGTCCAAGGTCGCGGACCCGACGGGCGGTTCGCGGTATGTAGTTCGAGACGCAGGGGACCTGCTGCACCCGCGGCTGGAGCAGCTCCTGCCGGCGCTCATGGTCTCTCTCGACGGCGTTGGGCCGTTCCTGGTTGTGAAGACACCAGCCGGCAGTGCTGAGGCACTCGGCAGTGCCCTAGACCGGCAGGATTGGCCCGAGGTGATCGGGTGCATCGCGGGTGACGACACGATGCTGATCATTACCCGTAGCGACCGCGCCCGACGGGCCGTGGCCGCGCGGCTGCGTCGCCACGCCCGGCCTTGACCTGGGGCGACTTGGATGTATTTTTATTCAGTGATCTGCATATAGATACGACGCCTCCATGAGGGGGCTGCGGGGCCGTTGCCTGGCACAGGGTGCGGGCCCCGTCGTCATCTGATGTTGGGTTAGGAGCCAGCCATGCTAGCTGCCGGTGGGAAGCCCATCGCCGCCGCCATTGAGCGCGTGACGGTCCACAAGATCGCGTCCTCGACGGGCGGTCGCGTTGGGGAGCGGGAGGTGGATATCGTGCCCGGGGGCGCGGTGCGTTCGGGAGACATCGTGGTCGTAAGGGCGCTGGAAGAAAAGCGAGTCTACGATCAGCTCGAGCTCATCACTGGAAGGCTCGCGCACATTTCGCGGGACGACGTGATCGTTGGGACCCTCGGGGCGCGGCAGGCGTTGCGGGGCTTCGTGGGAGACTGCCCCGACCGGGTCCAGGCGGGGGACGTATTGCACGTCCTGAACATGGGTGGGGTCGTCGGGCTCGCGACCTCGGTGAACCGGGACTTTGGTCCGCCGCTACGCGTCGAGGTGCTGGGAGTGGCCGTGCGCGAGGGCAAGCTGCTCAACATCGCCGATGGGGCGGTGCCGGCGGCCGAGCGACTCGAGGACACCCTTCCGCTCATCGTCGTGGCGGGAACGTGCATGGCGTCGGGAAAGACTCGGGCGGCCTGCGAGATTGTGGCGCAGCTGAACCAGCGCGGGTTCCGGCTGGGCGCGCTCAAGCTGTCCGGCGTCGCGGCACTACGAGACACCCTCAACATGGAGGATCACGGCGCGGTTCGCTCGCGCAGCTTCCTCGACGCCGGGTATCCGTCGACCGCGGGCTTCACCGACCTCGCTCCCATGGGGAAGGGTCTCATCAATGACATCTCCGACTCCTCTCTCGACGCAATCGTCGTCGAGATGGGCGACGGAATCATTGGTGGGTACGGGGTCGCTTCGTTCTATGCTGACCGGGAGCTCCGGGATGCCATCTCGGCACACGTCATGTGCGCGAACGACCTCGTGGCCGCATGGGGTGCGCGACAGCTCGCGGAGGGATTCGGACGGACCATCGACGTCATGAGTGGTCCGGCAACGGACAACGCGGTCGGCGAACGGTACGTGGAGAACGAGCTGGGAGTTCCGGCGGCAAACGCCCGTACGAAGGGCGAGCGGCTGGCCGACCTGGTGGCTACGCATTGCTTCGAAGCGGGTGCCGCCCGGTGATCAACGCGGCCGTGTACGGTGCGCGGGGTTACGGGGGGGGCGAGCTCCTGCGCCTGTTGCTGACACACCCGGACGTTTCCGTAGCACAGGCGACGTCACGGGAGCCCGGAGGGCGCCTCGATGAGATGCACCCCGGCCTCCGGGGACTTACGGACTTGATTCTCGACGAGAGCAAGCCGGAGGCCCTCGGTGCCACGCTGGACGCCGTCTTTCTCGCGTTGCCGCACGGCGAATCCACGGCGGTGGCGGACGCTGTCTCTTCGCGCTGTCCCAAAGCCAGGGTTTTCGACCTCGCTCAGGACTTTCGTACCGGCCACGAGGCCAACGGATGGGTGTATGGGTTTCCGGAGATGACCCGGTCGGAGCTTGCAACGGCGCAACGAATTGCATGTCCCGGGTGTTTCGCGACCGCCATTCTGCTCGGCACCGTCCCCGCATTCAATGCGGGCCTGGCGCCCCAGCGCGTCATCGTCGACGCCAAAACCGGTTCTTCGGGCAGTGGTGCTGAGCCTAAGGCCGGGACCCACCACCCCGTACGCACCTCCACGCTGCGTGCCTACAAGGTCTTCGACCACCAGCACGAGCGGGAAATCCAGGCGGCGTGGTCCTGCTTCGGCAAGGTGGACGAGCTCCCGCGACTCTCGTTCGTGCCGCAATCCGCACCCCTCGTTCGCGGCATTTACGCTTGTTGCTACCTCGTCTACGGCGATGAATCGCCCGCAGGGGTGCGGGACGCTTATCAGGAATTCTACCGGGACTCGCCGTTCGTGCGGGTCACGGCCGACCCCCCCAACGTGCTACACGTCAGGGGCACGAACAACGCGGACTTGTTCATTCAGGATGACGGAGGAGTGGTGCTCGCAATCGCAGCGATCGACAACCTCGTGCGGGGCGCCGCTGGCCAGGCAGTACAGTGCATGAACCTGGCGTTCGGACTACCGGAAGAGCGTGGGCTCCGGCTCACGGCGCTCGTGCCGTGACCGACGCGCAGACTGGAGCCGACCAGACTGTGGCCGCGCTCGCCGATATCGAGCTGCTGCGAGAGCGGGCCGAACGGAGCGAGTTGGGGGTCTACGCGCGCATGCCGGTGGTCCCGGTGCGTGGCGAGGGCTGTTACCTGTTCGACGCCCATGGCGAGCGTTACCTCGATTTTTACGGAGGGCACGCAGTCGCTCTCACGGGCCACTGTCACCCCACCGTCGTCGACGCGATCGTCCGTCAGGCACGAGAGCTCTTGTTTTACTCCAGCGCCGTTCACTCGCCGGTCAGGGTAGCCGCGAGCGAGCTCCTGCTCCGCCACGCCCCACACCCTGACTCTCGAGTTTTCCACTGCTGTTCGGGCGCGGAGGCCAACGAGGTGGCGTTCAAAATCGCTCGTAAGGCCACCGGCCGTCCAAACATCGTCTCGTTCGAGGGTTCGTTTCACGGCCGTACGATCGGTGCGCTGTCCGCGGCGGGCATGGAGAAATACCGCGCGACCGCCGGTCCCGTGCTGGTCGAGGAGCACAAGTTCGTCCCCTTCGGCGACGTGGAGGCGCTGAGGAACGCCGTCGATGGTGACACCGCCGCGATCGTGTGCGAGACGATACAGTCGCTTGCCGGGGTGCATGCCGTGCCGGACGATTTCTTCACCACCCTGGCGAGCATCGCCGCTCAGCGCGGCGCGCTGACCATATTCGACGAGGTACAAAGCGGGCTCGGGCGCACCGGAACGTTCTTCTTCGCCGATGGCGTAGGTGTCCGTCCCGATCTTATCACGCTCGCCAAGGGCATCGCCAGCGGAGTCCCGGCCGGCGCGGTCGTCGTAGCGCCCCACCTGGCTGCACTGGCAGCGCTCGGCGATCACGGATCGACGTTCGGCGGTGGGCCCGTCGCGATGGCGGCCATGCGCGCCACGCTCGAGGTCATTGAGGATGAAGGGCTCGTTACCAACGCGCAACGGATGGGCCGGGTACTGCGCGATGCGATTACGTCGATTGCCGGTGTCAAGCAGCTCAGGGGGAAAGGCCTCCTACTCGGCATCGAGCTAGCCCGGCCCGCTCGCCCGATTCAGAGCGCGCTGCTCGACCGCAAGGTGATTACCGGAACGTCGGCCCAACCGGAGGTCCTCCGGCTCCTCCCACCCCTCATCGTCGGGGAGGCCGAGGTCGGCCTCTTTACCGACGCGCTGCACGGGGCCATAGACGATGCTTGACGTCTCCATCCTCATTCAGGCGCTGCCGTACATCCGAGCGTTCCGGGATAAGGTGTTCGTGGTGAAGTTCGGTGGCGAGCTGTTGCGCGACCCCGAGCACCTGGACGCGATCGCTGGAGATCTCACGCTGGTGCACATGGTGGGAGTTCGGTTGATCGTGGTGCACGGTGGCGGACCACAGGCCACGCAGCTCTCAGAGACGCTCGGCATCACGCCGCTGCTGGTGGGTGGGCGCCGCGTGACCGACGAGGCAACGCTCGAGGTCGCCAAGATGGTCTTTGCGGGGAAGATCAACACCGAGGTGCTGTCCGCGATTCACAAGCACGGCGCCAAAGGGGTTGGGCTCTCCGGGATCGACGGGGGCATCATCCGCGCCCACCGGCGACCGGTAACGACGGTGGTCGAGGATGGGCAGTCGCAGGAGGTCGACTTCGGGTTCGTGGGTGACATCGATGGGGTCGATCCCACCCTACCGCTGAACCTCGTCGACCGGGGATTCGTTCCGATTGTGAGCCCGCTCGCCGCTGATCCGGAGGGAACGATCCTCAACGTGAACGCCGACACGATCGCAGCCGAGCTAGCGGCCAGCATGCAGGCGGAGAAGTTGATCGTGATGACTTCGGTCCCCGGTGTGTATCGGGACTACGAAACCAAGACCGAACTCCTCTCGTCGCTGACCCCGGCAGAGGCCTCGCGCCTCGTGGAGACGGGCGCCGCCGGCTGGGGCATGCGACCCAAGCTCGATGCGTGCGTGAGTGCGGTGCGGCGCGGCGTGCGCCAGGCGCACATCATTAACGGGCTCACGCGCCATGCCCTCCTGATGGAGATTTTCACTGAGAAAGGCGTTGGCACGATGATCAAAGCGGACCGCGATGCGGTATCTGCCGAGTCGGCGACGTGACGGGGGGGGATTTGGGTTTCTTCCTCGCTGACGATTGGGAGTGGTGACCATGGGCCCACTAGTAGTGCTTGCCTATTCCGGCGGGCTCGACACGTCGGCGATCGTGCCGTGGCTCAAGGAGAACTACGACGCAAGGGTGCTCTGCTACACGGCAGACGTTGGGCAGGGATCCGTAGAGGTGGAAGGGCTCGAAGCGAAAGCCGTGCGGTCAGGAGCCGTGGGTTGCATCGTAGATGATCTTCGGGAGCGGTTCGTTACCGAATTCGTCTTCCCGACGCTTCGATCGGGTGCCATATACGCGCGCACGTACCTACTTGGCACGGCCATTGCCCGTCCCGTGACGGCGGCCGGGCAGGTGGCCGCCGCGCGAGAAGCGAACGCCGAGGCGGTCGCCCACGGCTGCACCGGCAAGGGCAACGATCAGGTTCGATTCGAGTTGGCGTACCACGCACTGGGGCCCGGGCTCAAGGTCATCGCTCCCTGGCGAGAATGGGCCTTCCGGGGCCGCGAGGACCTGATCGCCTACCTTCGGGGAAAGGGCATGCCGGTCGACGCCTCATCGGCGAAGCAGTACAGCCGCGATCGCAACCTGTGGCATTGCTCGCACGAAGGGGGGCCGTTGGAGGATCCGGCAACGTCTCCTCCCGCCGACCTCTTCCTGCTCACGCGAGATCCTGTCGATGCGCCGGCTAAACCGGACGAAATCTCGATCGATTTCGAGCACGGCACCCCCATCGCTATCGACTCCGCTCCACTCGGACCGGTAGCGTTGCTCCAGCGCCTGAACGAGGTCGCCGGGCTCCACGGAGTCGGGCGAGCGGACGTCGTTGAGGATCGTGTGGTGGGGATGAAATCCCGTGGCGTCTACGAAACACCGGGCGGCACCATTCTGCGAGCCGCGCACCGGGAGCTCGAGCAACTGGTGCTCGACCGCCGCACGCTGAGCCTCAAGGACCAGATCGCCCAGCGATACGCCGACCTGATCTACGAGGGCCGCTGGTGGACGCTGGAGCGGGAAGCGCTCGATGGTTTGGTCGACGTTACCCAGCGCCGCGTCGTCGGATCGGTGCGGCTCCAACTCTACAAGGGGTCCGTCACAGCGCTAGCCCGGCGCAGCCCGTTTTCGCTGTACTCCGCGGATGCCGCCACGTTCGGTGGGGAAGGCTCGTACAATCAAGCCGACGCAACCGGCTTCATTCGATTGTACGGATTGCCGGTTCGGGTCGATGCCGAAGTTCGGTCGCAGGCTCAGGTGGAGACGACCGCCGAATGATGGCGCGACGCGCGGGCAGCCGCGGGGACGCCCCGACCGGCACACCACCCTCGAGTCGGGGCGACGGGCGGGAGGGTGCCGACTACCGAATGTGGGGCGGCCGCTTCGGGGCCGGCCCGGAGGAGGCGTTCGACCGGCTCAACCGGAGCCTCCCAGTCGACTACCGCCTGTGGCCGCAGGACGTGCGTGCAAGCCGGGCCTGGGTCCACTCGCTTGCCGCCGCGGGGGTGTTGGATCGCGGCGAGCGGGAGAAGCTCGTGCGGGGCCTCGACGCGGTGGTGGACCTGCTGGCGAAAGGCGCGGCGTCTGACGCGCCGGACGAAGACGTGCACACCCTGGTTGAGCGTCTCCTGTTCGAGCAGATAGGTGGGTTGGCGGGCAAGCTCCACACTGGCCGCTCTCGAAACGATCAGGTGGCTACCGATCTGCGCTTGTGGACGATCGATGCCCTCGAGGCGGTCGATCGCGAGGTCGTTGCGCTCGGGCGTGCCGTTCTCAACCAGGCGAAAGCCGGTGTCGATCTGGTCGTGCCCGGCTACACCCACGGTCAGCGCGCGCAGCCCATTCGTTGGGGCTTTCTCATGATCGCCCACGCCTGGCCGCTCGTGCGGGACCGTCAACGCCTCGCACAGATTGGCGAGCGGGTGTCTCACCTCCCGCTCGGCAGCGGCGCGCTCGCCGGATCAGGGGTCCCGGTGGATCGTGCGCAGTTGCAGCTGGAGCTGGGGTTCCACCGCCTGTCGCCCAACGCGCTGGACGCGACTGGCGACCGGGACTTCGCCGCCGAAGCGCTGTTCGCACTCGCGCTGATCGGGACGCACGTCTCTCGCTTAGCGGCGGACTTGCTCACCGCCAACTCCTCCGAGCACGGCTTTGTGACCCTGGCCGATGGCTATTCGAGTGGATCGAGCCTCATGCCGCAGAAGCGAAATCCCGACGCCTTCGAGATTGCGCGAGGCAAGGCGGCAAGAGTGCTGGGCGATCTCGCCGCCTTCCTGGCGATGCTCAAGGGCCTGCCCGCGGGTTACAGCAAGGACCTGCAGGAGGATAAGGCGCTGCTCTTCGACGGCGTGGACGCGGTACTGCTCACGCTACCCGCGGTTCGAGGTGCGGTGGCGACCATGGAGCCGAATGGGGATCGGATGCGGGCGGCCCTCGACCCGAGCATGTTGGCGACTGACATCGCGGACGGGCTCGTGGCGCGTGGCATTCCGTTCAGGGAAGCCCACAGCTTGGTCGGCCGGCTTGTCCGCTCGTCCGAAGAGCTCGGCGTTGCCGTCACGGAGGTCCCGGAAGCGGCCTCCCGGGACATTCACGAGGACATCCCCGGGGTCGTTGCCGCGCTCGGGACGTGGGAGGATTCAGTAGAGCGCCGGAGCACCGTCGGTGGATCGTCGCGCGCGTCCGTCCTCGACCAAATCCAAGCGGTTGAGGCGGAACTCCAGGCCGAGTGGAGCTTGGGGTAGCTCCCGCGCCGCTGCTAGACGCTCAGCTCGTCGATCAGCGCCTCGAAGTCCGGTTCTTCCCAGCGGAACCGGTGCGGGTCGACGGCGTCCCGGATCACGGATAACACCGCGGCGATTTGTTCGGCGTGCCGCGCCTCGAAGTCCTCCCCCCGGAATACCTCTTCCGCCCAGGCCGCCAAATCCTCCAACGTCAGGAATCCGTCGACGTGGCTCTGGATCTTGGCCCTCAGTTGCTCTCGGTCGATCATGGGGGCGGGCCGGCTTCGTTGAGCCAAGGCGCACTCTTGCAAGGGGTTAGGCGGCCGTGTATGATTCGGGCATAATCCCCTCTCGCGCCCGGCATCGCGAGTGCGAGGGGGTCTTTCTGCCAACTTGGAGGTGGGGTGGCCTGCCTGGCGCTCAATGCGTCGTTCGAGCCGCTGACGCTGGTCCCGGTCCGCCGCGCGCTCCGTCTCGTGATCGATGGCAAGGCCGAGATCGTGGAGGCGGACGGGAGCCGCCCGGTCCGGAGCGAGCGCCTGTCCGTCCCGCGGCCCATCGTCATCCGGCTCATGCGATTCATCCACGTTCCTCGCCGCTTCCGGAGACAAGTCACCAACACGTTCCTGTTCGCCCGAGATGGGTATCGTTGCCAGTTCTGCGGGCGTCCAGCCCCCGAATTGCGGCACCGTGAGTTTCTCACACGGGACCATCTCCTCCCGCTCTCGCGCGGGGGCACCAACGATTGGACGAACGTGGTCACTGCCTGTTCTTCTTGCAATACCCGCAAGGGCAACGCGCTGCCGGAGGAATGCGGGATGAGTCCACTGCGGCCGCCCCACCAGCCGCACTTCGTGTATCTGAGCTGGGCCGTCAGGCGCCTTACGCCTATCCAGGCGAAGTACATCCGCATGTTTTACGGCGAGAACACGCTGGCACAACTTCGCGGCCTCTAGTCCCGCGCTACCCCAAGTGAAATCCCATACCCATTATCTCTGGTTCAACACGAAGAAACGCCAGGAGATACTGGACATCACGGACGATGTGGAGCAGCAAGTCTCCGAGAGTGGGGTGGACGAGGGGATGGTTTTGGTCTCGGCCATGCACATCACGGCATCTGTCTTCGTGAACGACCACGAGTCGGGTCTCTGGCATGATATTCTGAAGTGGCTCGACGAGACGATTGCGCCGTGGGATCCGGACCGCTACCGGCACAACGAGACCGGCGAGGACAACGCCGCCGCGCACCTCCGAAGCCTGACAGTAGGCCATGAGGCGATCGTTCCAGTAACGGGCGGGAAGCTCGATCTCGGACCGTGGCAGCGTGTGTTTTACGGGGAATGGGACGGCCGCCGCCGGAAGCGAGTCGTCATCAAGATTCTCGGGGACTAGTCCGGCGAGCGGGTGCCCAGGTCCACTCGGCCTTGCTTCCCTCCCGCAGGACGTTCACTCCCCAACCCCCCGCTTGTCGAGGCTGTGTAAGTTCATTATTTTCAACAGTTCCGGCGGTGAAAGAGGACGATTTGGTGAGGTACCACCTGGCGGAACGCTTCGCCGGAATGGTGAAGCAACACCCAGGCCGCGAATGCGTCGTAACCGAAAACAGAAGGCTCACGTACGATGAGGTCGACCGTCAATCGGCCGCGCTCGCCAGTGCATGGGCGAGCTTGGGTGTGCAGCCTGGGGACCGCATAGCGGTCGACCTGCCAAACTGGCCCGAATGGGTCGTATCCTTCCTCGCCGCGGCCCGCATGGGCGGCGGCGTCGTCCCGTTGAACCCCTCGCTCGGATATCACGAGCTCAGGTACCAGCTTCGGCACGCGGAGGCGCACCTCGCTGTGGCGGCCGACTCACTTGTGGGGCTCGAATATGTCGAGGTGTTCGAGGATCTCGTCGAGCAGCTTCCCGACCTGCGCTACGTGGTGTGTGCCGGGCCCTCGGAGGACCTGTGGCACGACGAGCGCATGCTGCGTTTCAGCTACCTGACGGTGGGTGGTGGAGAGACCGCCCCGGCCTCGGCCCCGTCGGATGTGAGTGCCCCGCTAGCATTGATCTACACGTCGGGAACGATGGGGAAGCCGAAGGGCGTGCTCCTCACGCACGGCAACCTTGTCCAGACGGCAGTCAGCACCGCGGAGGTACTTGGCCTGCGAGGGGAAGACCGGGTCCTGGCCGCGGTGCCTTTTTTCACGGTATTCGGAGTACACGTTGCCCTCACGACGCTCACCGTGGGCGGGACCCTGGTGCTTCAGGACCGGTTCGAGCCGCACGGTGCGCTCGACTTGCTCGAGCGCGAGCAAGTCAGTGTGTGCCACGGCGTCCCCACGATGTTCCAGCTTCTGATGCGCGAGCCCTCCTTCGGAAGCCGGACCCTCTCCGCCGTCCGGACGGGCATAGTCGCCGGGAGCCCGGTTTCCAGCGATCTCGTGCAGCGGATCCGGCGGTGGAACGACGCCCAGATTGCCTATGGCCTGACCGAAACCGGTCCTACGATCACCATCACGCGGGCGGACGACACTGGACACGCCAGGGAACAAACGGTAGGTCGGCCTCTTCCGGGCATCGAGGTGAAGGTCGTGGATGTGAAGACGGGAGCCCTGCACGGCCCGGAAGCTGTGGGCGAGTTGGTGGTGAAGGGACCCAACGTGATGGCTGGCTATCATCGAATGCCGGTCGAGACGCAGCGATCGTTCACACCGGAGGGGTATTTCCTGACCGGCGACCTGGCCATCGTGGACGATGAGGGCTACGTATCGATCGTTGGGCGCCGTTCGGCAGTGATCATCCGCGGCGGCTACAACATTTTTCCGCGCGAGTTGGAGGATGTCCTCCGCTTGCATCCCGCGGTTGACGACGCCTGCGTCGTTGGCGTACCCCACGAGATTCTCGGAGAGGTCGCCTGCGCGTGCATTGTCCCGCTGGAAGGTGCCATCGTGACCGGAGACGAGCTCAAGGAGTTCGCCCGAGAGCACGTGGCTGACTACAAGGTCCCAGATCTCGTCCGCTTCTTCGACACCTTCCCGCTCACCGGGAGCGGGAAGGTGAAGCGAAGGGAGCTGGCGCAGGTGGTGGGACTAGAATTGAGTGCACCGTGAAGGAATTCAACGCACCGCCGCCGACACGAGCCGCGTCTAGCGAGCCGCTGGCCCACACGCCGAACGCGGCTCTCCTCATCGACTTCGACAACGTCACCATGGGCATCCGGTCGGACCTGCAGAATCAGCTGCGCAAGCTGCTGCAATCCGACGTGTTCAAGGGAAAGGTCTCGGTGCAGCGCGCGTACGCGGACTGGCGGCGATATCCCCAATACATCGTCCCACTATCCGAGGCGTCGATTGACCTCATTTTCGCGCCCGCCTTCGGATCGAACAAGAAGAACGCAACCGACATTCGCCTCGCAATCGACGCGCTGGAGCTGGTGTTCACGCGTCCGGAGATCGGCATCTTCATCCTCTTGTCGGGTGACAGTGATTTTTCGAGCCTCGTGCTCAAGCTCAAGGAGTACGCGAAGTACGTGATCGGCGTCGGGATTCGCGAGTCATCGAGTGACTTGCTCATCCAGAACTGCGACGAGTACTACAGCTACAACGAGCTGACCGGACTGGCCCGGGAGGGCGAGGGCGAGCACCAGCGTCGAGATCCCTGGGACCTCGTCATCGCGGCCCTCACTCGTATGAAAGAGCGTTCGGACGTGATGCGCTCCGATCGGATGAAGCAAGTCATGCAGGAGATCGACCCGACCTTCGACGAAAAGGACGCAGGGTTCAACCGATTCAGCAAATTCATGCTCGAGGCGGGCAAGCGCGGGTTGGTACGGCTCAGGCGCATGGAGAACGGGCAGTACGAGGTCGACCTCGGTGCCAACGCGAACGTTTCTCCCGAGGTCGAGGCGGGGATCGAAGCCGAGGCCGAGGCGGCGGTGGCCCCGGCCGCGAAACCGCGCCGGAAACGCGCGGGACGTGATCGCGTGGAGCGCGCGGCAGCGGGTCGCGGTATCACGCTGGCCGATGCCTTCGCCCTGCTGAAGAAGGCCCTCGGGGAGCTAGGCGCGGTCGGCGAGGAATCGGCTGATGCGGGCCAAGTGCGTGAGCGGATGCTGGAGCTTAGAGACGGCGACGCGGACCCCGTCCTGGACGGGGCGCGTTTTCAGCGGTTTCTCCGCCAAGCCCACGACGCCGATGTTATCGATCTCGTGAAACAGGACGACGAGGTGTACCTCCTGCGACTGCGGCCGGAGCCCGAGGCCGGGGATGCACCAACGGCTCAAGGCACCCCGGAGGCGCCATCGATTGAGGCTCCCCCAGTGCAAGGTGCGGCCGAGCCGCGCCGCCGGAGCCCGACGGGGCGCAGAAAGAAGGCGGCCAGCGGGACGGGCGAACGTAGAAAGCGGGCCCCTCGCAAGCTGGCAGCGAGGAAGGACGAGGGCAACCAGGCCGCGAAGGCGCCCGAGCCCGAGGGCCAGGCGGAGTCTAACGAACGCCGGAGCGGCGTTGGCTTCCGGTCGGGGTCTCGCAAGCCGATCCGTCGAGCGAGAACCGAGGGATCGGCGGAGCCGACCGCCACAGACTCGGGGACGGCGGCAAAACCTACCCCGGTGCCCCCGAGGGAATCAGACGGAAAGCGGTCCGTCCGGTCCCGCGCGGGGAGCAGAGGACGCACGCCGCGGCCCGCCGCCACCAAGGAGGACCCACCAACTAGCTCTGGCCCGTCGGTGCCAGACAACCGCGCGCTCGGGGGTGACACTAGGAGCACCTCAGCGGACACCGGCGCCCGCGCCCAGGCCGCGGCGAAGCCCCCGCCCACCACGGAGGTGGCGGAAACCGAGGAGGGCGGCTCGAGTCTGCTGAAGCGAATGACCGCGGCATTGCAGAAAGTCGTCATGGGCGAAGACCCGCCAGCGCCGCGGGAAGGCGGGTAGGCCGCTGGCGGTACCCCGGCGGCCGCTATCGGCGGCCTTTTACGCGCGCGACACGCGGCAAGTCGCGCGCGATCTGCTGGGGTGCATACTCGAAACGCGCGTTCGGAACGTTCGAACGGCCGGGCGCATTGTCGAGGTCGAGGCGTACGTGGGGCCCCACGACGCCGCCGCCCACGGTTATCGGGGACGCCGAACCCAGCGCAATGCCCCCCTCTTTGGCCCACCCGGTACGTGCTACGTGTATTTCATCTACGGAATGCATTGGTGCTTCAATGCCGTCACCGAAGCGAAGGGGTACCCGGCGGCGGTCCTGGTCCGGGCGCTCGAGCCCTGCCTGGGTCTCGACGCCATGGCGCGCAGGCGTCGGGTGTCCGACCCACGCCTACTGTGTTCCGGGCCCGGCCGCCTTTGTCAGTCGCTGGGGATCACGGGTTCGTTCAATCGGCGCCCGCTCGTGAGTGGCAGAGCCTGTATTCTCGCGGGTGAGCGGCTAACGGCCCGCAGTATCGGATCGGGGCCGCGCGTCGGGATCTCGCGAGCTCGGAACTGGCCGCTACGGTTTTTTGAGAGGGGTTCGCCATGGCTGTCGCGCCGCGCCTGAACGGCGCGACAGCCATTGGCGTCGGAATCAGCGCTCGGTGCTGACTTCCTCGTGGGCGTTGGTCAGGGAAAACCGCGCCCCGGCGGTGAGCGCGTGTGTCTCGCTGTTAATGAGAAAATCGCTACTCGACGGCATGAACTGATACTGTCCGAACACGGCCCACCTGTTGCGGAACCGGTATTACACCCCGGCGGACAACACGGCAAAGGCCTTGGTGTCGAACTGCGAGATGGCGGATTCAACTGAAAGCTGCTCTTGGGGTGACGCGAAAGGCCCCTGCGCGACGGCGTCTGTGATTTGATGAATCGCGAAGCCGCCCCCGGCCAAGATCTGAAGCTTCGTGTCGGTGGGTATCGCGTAGAGCATCGCCTGGATCCGCCGGCCGTTGCCGAAATCCACCAGTCGCGTCCCACCGCCGTCGAAAATGGCTGACTGCGCTCCGCTCTCGAAGATCACTTGGTTGAAAGACATGTAGAGCGCGGAGCGCTTTCCGGTAATGAGCCAGTGCCCCCCGACATCAATAGCGACTTGGTTCGAGGTCTGAGCCGGTGTCTTGTATAGGAAGGCGCTTGCCTGACCACCCCACCACCATCTCCCTTGCCAGGCTTCGGCCTGGGCGGCGAGCGGGGCCGCCCCCGCCGACACGAACAAGACGGCTCCCAGTAATCCAGACAGTCCTCGCATGAGCCTTTTCTCCCAAGCTGTTTCCCCGATCAGCCTAGCGGATCGAGGAGCGACGCGCAGACGCCGCGTTGATTTGAAAGGTTACGACAACCCGGTCCTACCGACCTCCCATCGGAGAAGCCCAGCCCACAACCCCGCCGCCAGATCCACCCCCAGCTTGGGGCACCCAAGATAGAGCCTCCCGGTCAAAAACGCGAGCCCTTTTTCCGATTCCCATGCCAGCTAGTCTGTTGTCCGTGAGAGGGTTAACCCAGGGGATCGCGAAACTACTTGAGGCGAGAGCCTGGAGAGGCTGGCTACCTTCCATCACAGAGGTTTGGCTCCGCACTTCTTTGGCGGCCATCTTCGGTCATCAGCCACAGGTGTGAGTGAATGCTCACTTGGTGCAACTGTCTCTCCTCTCATGGGTTTCCGTGCCTCCTATGCCGCCCTCAATGTGGCTCGTTCTTGCGTTCCGGGACTCTAACCGAACCTGATGGGTCACCAAGATCTGATTATCGACCGAATGCGCAGCGCCCTGTAAGACGAAGGGTGGACGACTTGAGGAATGGCACAGGCGGTCGCTTCGAACTGTGACCTGGGGCACTATTCCCGGTCGGCCGGGGCGCTAAAGGTCGGTCGCTCAGACGAGCCCGAGCTTCGTGCCGACTCTCTCGAACGCTTCAAGCGCCTGGTCGAGGTCGTCTCGTGTGTGGGCGGCCGACAACTGGCAGCGGACTCGTGCCTCTCCCTTCGGCACGACGGGGTAGCCGAACCCAGTGACGAACACTCCCTCGTCCAGTAAGAGGTTGCTCATCTGAATGGCCTTTGCGGTTTCCCCGAGAATCACGGGAACGATGGGTGTTGCCCCCTCGAGTGGCCTGAAGCCTCTGGCCTTGAGCTGATCTCGGAAATAGCTCGTATTGTCCCGGAGGCGCTGGATTAGCTGTGGGTGCTGCTGCAGGTAGTGGATTGCCGCGAGCGCGCTCCCGGCCACGGTGCACGGCAGGGCGTTGGAGAAGAGCTGCGGGCGGGATCGTTGGGTAAGGTACTCGCAAAACGCGCCGGAACTCGCCACGAAGCCTCCCGCCGCCCCGCCGAGCGCCTTCCCCAACGTGGACGTGATGATGTCGACCTCGCCGAGCACGCCCGCATGTTCCGGCGTCCCGCGGCCGGTGTCTCCAAGCACGCCGGTCGAATGAGAATCGTCGACGGCCACGAGGGCGTCGTGCTTCTTGGCGAGCTCGAGGATATCTGCCAGCTTGGCGACGTCTCCTTCCATCGAGAACACGCCATCCGTGAAGATGAGGCGGGTCCGGGCATCGCGAGCCGCGATGAGTTTCTCCTTGAGGTCGGTCATGTCCGAGTGTCGGTACACCGCCGTGCGGCACTTCGAGATCCCTTTCGCGAGCCGGATGGCATCGATGATGGAAGCGTGGTTGAGCTGGTCGGACACGACGGCATCATCCGGCCCGAGCAGCGTCGGACAGACCGCCTCGTTCGCGGTCCAACACGAAACGAACGAGAGCGACGCCTCGGTGCCGACGAACCGCGCGAGCTCGTCCTCGAGCTCTCGGTGAATGGTGAAGGTCCCGCAGATGAACCGAACGCTAGCAGTACCGGCGCCGAACCGATCGAGGGCGGCTTTGCCGGCCGCCACCACCTCCGGCACAGTGCAGAGACCGAGGTAATTGTTGCTCGACAGAATGATGACCTCTCCGCGGCCCTCCATTTGGACGCGGGGCGCCTGGGGCGAATCCAGGTAGTTGAGCTGCTTGTAGACCCTGTCACTCCGGAACTGGTCCAAGTCGCTTCGTATGCGCTGTTCCACCGCGGCCAACATGAACTACCCTCCGATCTCCAGAATCACTTTCCCGGCCTGTCCGGAACGGATGGCCTGAAGTGCGTCGTCGATGCCGTCTAAGGGATAGCAGTGCGTAATCACGGGGGTTGGGTCGAAGAGCCCGGAGGCGAGGAACTTCCGCATCTGGTGCCACGTTTCGAAGATCCTGCGGCCGACCACCCCGTAGACGGTAATGCCTTTGAAGATGACGTCGTTCGACAGGTCGATACTGATTTCCTCCTTCGGGAGTCCGAGGAGGTGAACGCGGCCACCCAATCGGACGGAGGCGAGGGCTTGCTTCAAAGCGGTGGGGTGCCCCGACATCTCGCACACCAGGTCGACCCCTTCTCCCATGGTGGCCTCTTGCACCGCGGCCACGACATCCACCTCGGTCGGGTTCAGCGTCGTGTGCGCCCCCATCCGGGCCGCAAGTTCGAGTCGGAACGGATTGATATCGGCGGCGATGACGGTGGCTGCCCCCGCGACCCGCGCGATGCCGGTCGCGAAGCACCCCAATGGGCCCACAGCCAAGAACGAGCACGGTGCTGCCGGGTAGATCGGGGGAGAGTACCGCGTGAAACGCGTTCCCCAGGGGATCCATCACGGCGCCGACCGTCGTCGGTGTGGCGCCGAGGGCCATGACGTTGATGGCGGGCATGGCTACGAACTCGGCAAAGGCGCCGTCGCGGTCCACGCCGATGATCCGAGTTTGCTGGCAGATATGGCCGTTCCCGGTCCTGCATTGGCGACAGTGACCGCAAACGATGTGGCCCTCCGCCGTGACCAGCTGGCCCGGCGTAAACTGGTCCGGCGGCACCTGGGGTCCGATCTCCGCGATCTCTCCGGCGAACTCGTGTCCGATTATGAGGGGAGGCTCCATGCGTCCCCGGGCCCAGTCGTCCCAGTCCGCGATGTGTAGGTCAGTGCCACACACGCCGGCGTGATGGACCTTGATGAGAACGTCGTGCGGCGCACAGCGGGGAACCGGGACCTCGGCGATCTTGAGGCCTGGGCCGGGGCGATCTTTGCAAATGGCGCGCATCGGCCTGGTTACGCTGATGCCAGCGGGACGGGGCTAGACAATGCTTCTGATGAAGCCGCCGTCGATTTGAAGGGCGACGCCGGTGATATAGCTCGCCCGCTCGGACGCGAGGAACGCCACCGCGGCAGCGAACTCCTCGGGCTCTCCCATTCGTCCGACCGGGATGTCGCCGACGAATGATTTCAGCACGGCGTCTGGCTCTCGTTCGGTCTGGCGGGCGCGCTGCTGAACGAGCTCTTCCACTCGCCCCGTGCGCATGTATCCCGGGAACACGGTGTTCACCGTGATCCCCTCGTCGGCGACCTCTTCGGCAAGGCACTTGGCGAAGCCCAGCACGCCGGCCCGCGCCGTCGCTGAGAGGATCAGCCCGGGCATGGGCTGCTTGGCTGCGATGCTGGTGAGACAGACGATGCGCCCCCATTGGCGCTTTCTCATCAAGGGTACGGCCGCCCTGCACAGGTGAATGGTGGAGAGGAGGTTGAGCTGAATCCCGGCTTCCCAGCTCTCTGGCGAGGCGTCGTGAAACTGTACGGCAGGGGGCCCGCCCGCGTTACACAACAGGATGTCGACGGATCCAAACCGTTCCCGCACACGGTGGACGAGGTTCGTCGCCTCGTCAGGCACGCTGACATCGGCCGCAAAGCCCTCTACCTCGGCCGGAAAGGCGTGTGAGATCTCAGCGACGGCGCGCCGGAGGCGTTCCTCGTCGCGGCCGTTGAGCGCCACGCGACATCCCTCTTCCGCTAGTATACCCGCTACCGCGCGTCCAAGGCCGGTGGACGATCCACAAACCAGGGCGACCCGTCCCGCGATTCTCAAATCCATAGATGGAGGCTTCCGAAGGGGGCCTGGTTTGCGGCCCTGTGTGTTCGCCAGCTCGCGGCGAGCTCAGGCCGGAGCGCTCGCCCCAGCAGGCTCGATGCGGATTGCGCACACTTTGAGCGCCGCCATTTTGGCGTGTGGCTCGAGCACGGGATTGGTTAACAAGTTGGCCGCGGCCTCGCGGAAGTGAAACGGCACAAACACTTGTCTGCGTGCCACCCGGTCGGATACCCTGGCCGAGATGAGCATGGAGTTCCGGCGGCTCGTAATCCGCATCAGGTCCCCATCGGTGACACCTAGCTCCTCCGCGTCGTCTGGGTTGATCTCCATAACGGCCGCCGGCTCGCGCGCGTCGAGACCCTGGGAGCGGCGGGTCATGGTTCCGGTGTGCCAGTGGTAGAGCTGCCGCCCGGTGTTCATGATGAACGGGTATTCGTCATCCGGGAGCTCTCCCGGATCGGCGTACTGAACCGGGTGGAACGTCGCCTTGCCGTCCCCTGTCGGAAACCGGTCGTCAAACAGGAATGACGTGCCACGATGGCCGGGCTCGGGCACCGGGTACTGGAGACCCGCGCCACGTAGTGCGTCGTGCGTGACTCCCGCCCAGGCCGGCGCCAACTGCCGGATCTCTTCCATGACCTCCGTGGCCGACTGGAACGGTGTCTCGAGCCCAACGCGGTTCGAGAGGTCGACAATGATCTCCCAATCTGCCCGAGCCTGGCCAGGTGGGCTGACTGCCTTCTCCGAAATTTGAATGCGGCGCTCGGTGTTGACGAACGAGCCGGTCTTTTCGGCGAACGACGCCCCGGGCAGCACGACGTCGGCATACCGCGCGGTCTCTGTCAGGAAGAGGTCCTGAACGGCCAGAAACTCGAGGGTGTGAAACCACGCTTCAGCGTGGGCGATGTCCGGGTCCGAGATGATGGGGTTTTCACCCATGATGTACAGGGCCCGTACCGGTGAACCTTCTCGGGCCATTTCCGTGACCTTGAGCCCTGGCTCGAGCGACATCGACTCGGGATCGGTCTTCCATGCGCTCGCGAACTTGGCCCGGATCGCCGGATCGCTCACTGGCTGGTAATCCGGATAAACGAAGGGGATTGCTCCCATGTCCGATGCGCCCTGGACGTTGTTCTGCCCTCTCACGGGCATCATCGCGGCGCCCCAGCGCCCGATCATGCCCGTGGCGAGAATGAGGTTGAGCATCGACGTCACCATGTCGTGACCCGTGAGATGCTGGGTCAGGCCCATCGCCCAAAGGGTTGTCGTGTTCGGGCCCCGGGCATAGTGCTCAGCCGCCTCACGAATCAGCCGTTCGGGAACGCCGGTAATCGTCGCGGCGACGGCGGGAGTAACCTCGGCAACTCCCGCGCGCACTTTCTCGAGTCCGTGGGTGCGCTGTTCGATGAAGGCTCGGTCTTCGAGTCCCTTCTCGAAAATGTGGTTGAGCATCGCGTTGTATAGCGCGACGTCGGTGCCAGGCTGCATCTGGAGGTGGATGTTCGCGCGGGCGGCCAGCTCGGTCTTGCGGGGGTCGGCGACGATCAGGAACGCGCCGCGGGCATGGGCGCGCTTGATCGATGCGCCGAAGACCGGGTGGGTTTCGGTCGTATTGGCACCGGCGATGAAAACGACGTCGCAGGCCTCCTCGACCTCCCGCATCGACCCGGAGGCAGCGGCGGTATTGAGCGCCGCTTGCATAGCGGACACGCTGGTGGAGTGGCACAGCCGGGTACAGTGGTCGACGTTGTTGGTCCCGAAGGCTGCTCGAAACAGCCGCTGCAACAAGTAATTCTCCTCGTTCGAGCACTTGGCGCTCTGGAACACGGCCAACCCACTCGAACCGTGATCACGGTGCGCGCGGCGCAGCTCCTGCGCGGCGAGCTCGAGCGCTTCGTCCCACGTCGCTTCCCGGAATGGCTGCATCCACTCTTCAGGCGTCGCCGCACGGTCTCTCACATCGAGCGCAGCGCGTTCGAGCAGCGGGAGGTCGCGGATCCGCTTGCCCTGGGCGCGGGGCGGGGCGGGTCCCTTCGTGGCCTGTCCTTCCTCGGTCATGCTCCGCCACGGGCCGCTCCGCCGTCCGTCGCCGGTCTTGCCCTTCCACACCCACTGGGCGCCGTCCTTGACCCAACCGCGTCGGATGAGAGGCCGGGTGAGCCGGTCTCTGTGCTGGATGAAGTCGTATCCGAAGCGGCCCTTAACGCACGTCGAGCCGTCGTTGGGTGTCGTTTCATCGAACGTCGGTGAGGTGACCCGAGCGATGTGGTCATTCTTGACGTGCAGATCGACCTGGCACCCGACGCCGCAGTAGGGACACACGCTGCGTACGACACGGTCGGATGCCACCCGAGCTTCGCCGTAACGTAGCTTGGGCATGACCTCGAAGATCGCTCCCGTCGGACACACGCGTACGCATTCGCCGCACCACGTGCAGGCGGCTTTGTCGGCGTCGCCGTCGTTGCCCACGATGATCTGAGCGTGCTCGCCCCGATACGCCACGTCGAGCACGCCGACGACCTGGATGTCCTCGCACGCCCGCACGCAGCGGGTGCACAGGATACACGTGCTCATGTCGTGTCGAATCATCGGGTCGCCCGGGCGCTCGTCGCCCGTGCGCAGCGGAAGGTCACGGGAAGCGACTGGGGTTATGCGTGCCCCATACCGGATTGCGTACTCTTCGAACTCGTTACGGGGATGGGCCCGGCCCCCGTTGATCAGGTGGTCAGCCGGGTACCGTTCGAGCAGCATCTCGAGGACGCCCCGTCTGGCGTCCGTCACCTCCGGGCTGTCGGTATGGACCTCCATCCCTTCCGACACGACGGTCGCGCACGCGGGCACGAGCTTGGGGGTGCCCGCCACGGCGACCACGCAGATGCGGCAGTTCCCGACGGTGGGGAGCTTCGGATACCAGCAGAGAGTCGGCGTATCGATCCCGACGCGTTTCGCTGCCTCGAGGATGGTAGCGCCGGCGGGCACCTCCACCCGGCGCCCGTCGATCTGTACGGCGGTCATGCATGGAAGTTGAGGCGCGCTGGCAGCGGGGGCAAGTCAGCCTGCCCGATGTGAGACAGCCTTTTGATCAGGGCTTTTGGGCGAGCAGCCAGCCGGGTCGATCGCGTCGCTGTCCGCGTTCGATTTTCCAGTCTCGGTAGTGCCCGCGGAGCGCGTCCGGCGCGAGCACGCCGGCCTCGCCGTGCGGCTCGGGCGAAAGCACGCAGTGCAGCCCGCCCCGGGCGGTGCGCCCCTTGACTGTATCGAGCACTTGGGCTCGCGTGCCGACGTCGAGGTTGCTCGCTGTCGGCAGGTCAACGACGACGAGCGACGGGTTGGCTTCTGGAAACCACGTTCCCAGGTTCACGACCAAGGCCTGAAACTTCGGCCCGATCCCCTCGGCGGCCGCGCGGGTCTCGACCGCCTCTACCGCTGCCAGCTCCTGGTCGATGAGGAGTACCATCGCGCCGTGCGCCGCGAGGAATAAGCCAGCTGGCCCGGCCCCCGCGCCGAGAACGAGCGCCAAATCGGCCTCCTCCAGACAGAGCGCCAGATCCTTCACCGGCGTCTCCGGGTCGAGACCCCAATGGGTCGGCGATTGCTGCGCCCGACGCAGCTTGAGGTGTCGTTCCCGCCACCGCCGATAGGTCGGCAGCTTGAGACGGCGAATGATCAGCCGGTCCACGTGCTCGAGCACGAGCACTTCGGTGAGCACCAACTGGCCCTCCGGTCCTACCTCCAGCTCCCGAACAGCGTCGTCTGCGATAGCGAGCAGTTCCTGCCGCGAGAGGCGATCCTTGAACTCTTCGATGCGCTGGAGAATGAATTCCTCATACTCCTGGCGCAGGGAGAGTTGCTGGCGCGGTCGCCGGGCCGAGGCCTGTGCCAGTGTCAGCACGGCTCGACATGCACGATCACCTCGTGCAGCTCCAGGGCCTCCCGGAGGCGCGATTCGACGGCGTCCGCGATCCTGTGAGCGGACTCGACACTGGCCGCTCCATCCACCGCGATAGTGACCTCCGCGAATCGCTGCCCCGGGGCACCGCGAGAGCGGATATGGTAGGCGCTACGTACGCCATGAATCCGTTCCGCCTCCTGACGAATCATCCCCGCCGGGACGACGTGTTCGTCCACGAGTATCGGTACTGTTCGCGCCACGATTCCGTAGGCGATCCACACGATGGCCGCCGCAACCAGCAGGGCCACGACGGGATCCGCGTATCCGAACCCCGCCCGCGACAGCACGACTCCCGACAGTACGCCAATAGTAATGAAGACATCGGCCCGCGTGTGAGCGGCATCGGCCAACAGGATATCGCTGTTCAGCTCGCGGCCCCGGCGGGCCTCGTAAGGCGGCCACGGCCCCGTTGATGGCGAGGGTGCCAACGAGGACGCCGATTTGCGGGTTTCCAATGGCGAGAGGCGCCGCGCCGGTGACGAGCCGCGTCACCGCGCCCTGCACGAGCTCGAACCAGCTGATCGACAGGAAGATGACGATCGCCAGCGCGCCGAGTGTTTCGAACTTGTGGTGCCCGTAGGGGTGGTCTTCGTCGGGGTCCCGACCCGCGACCCACATGACCGCGAGCGCGAGCACGTTGTTCATTGCGTCGACGGAGGAGTGGACTGCGTCGCCCAGGACCGCTAGGGAGCCACTGCGAAGACCGATGACGAACTTGGCGACGACGACGGCGAGGTTGGCGATGAAGAGGCCGACGAGCACCCGCTTGATCTGGGCGGACCGACTGCTGGTGTTGGCCCGGTCGGGGGGCATTGCAGAATGCTCGTCTGACACGGGAACCATGTCAACAGTTCAGGATGGGTAGGCGCACTCCCGCTATGGCTGTTTCCCGATGAAGGAGGAGGCCCGGCTGACGAATGCGCCGCGACGTTCGATGTGCGGGGCGTGCCCAGCTCCAGGCACCATCCACGTGGTGGCCGTCCGCACGTGCTTGGTAATGGCGCTGACCTGCGCGGCCGTACCGAACTGGTCCGCGTCGCCCTGTACCACGAAGACGGGGCACGTGATGCTGGCGAGGCGGTGTTCAATGCTCCAAGTGGCATGCGGGTCACTGAGCCAACCGCGTGCCCAATCCACGCGCCCGTCGATCCCAGGCCATCGTGCAAGTACACGACGGTCTCGTTCGCGCGCGCGAACCCGGTTGCCCAATCGAAGTGGAGGCGGTGGCCCCCGGCCTCCAGATATCCCATGGAGAAGATGGCGCGGTGGCGTTACCGATCGGGCCGGAGCACGCGTGCCCCGCGCAGGTAGACGTGGCGAAGCTGGGAGGGTTCCGCGTCGGTATTGACGTGCATCAACACGCGGATGCATCGTTGCAGCCCGTCGGGCACCGCCATCTCGGTCGCCCCGAGCAGGGGGACGTCGTGCCAGCCCATCGCGCGCGCGGCGCGCGCCGGGTATTCGCTCGTAATGTCGGGTGTGGCGGTGAGGATCACGCTGGCGATGTCATCGGGCTCGATGCCGTTCGCCTCGGTGAGGGCCTGCAACAGCTCGCGAGTGGCGGCCAAGACCAGGTCCTGTCGGTCGGCGTCGATGGCCGTCGCTCCTCGGATTCCACGTACCACCATGCTGTGACCTCGTGTCTGCCGATCTCAGGTTGATAGCAATCGTCGATCCGGCCGTGCTCGGCGGCCGTGACCTGGACTGGTGTGCGCGGGCTGCCGAAGAAGGCGGCGCCACCGCGATTCAAATTCGAATGAAGGGTGCCGCGGGCTCGGACGTGTTTCGTGCCACCAGTCGCCTGGTCGCCGCCCTCCGCATTCCAGTGTACGTCAACGACCGCGCGGACGTCGCTTGGGCCGCCAGGGCCGACGGCGTCCACGTCGGTTCGGACGATATCCCGCCGCGTGCGGTACGCGATCTCTCCCCGGCCGGCTTCCAGATTGGCGTGTCGGTCGGGTCGGAAGTCGAAGCAGCCGCAGCGTCTGGCGCCCCAGTCGATTACTGGAGCATCGGACCAATTTATCGAACTGGCACCAAGTCCGACGCCGGTGAGCCGATCGGGACAGACGGCTTTACCGCGCTTGCCCGCCTCGCGCCAGAACGAATGCCCCAGATTGCAATCGGCGGGATCCGTCCCGAGACCGTGCCCGGCATCATCGCCGCCGGAGCCCACGGGGTGGCCGTGAGCGACGCCGTTTTTGGGACCGACGACATAGCAGTCGCGGCGCGGCGGGTCCGTGAAACCGTGGACCGCTCACTGGCCGCGCGAAACGGGTAACCGTCCCGCGACTCTCCTCTGGACAAACACGCCCGTCAGCGAGGGCGGCGAATTACCCGGATCGCGGCCAGGTGCTCCCGATGCGAGCGTGAGAAGACGTGCTTTCCGTCCCCGCGCGCGACGAAGAAGAGGAAATCGGTGCGCGCGGGATACAGGGCGGCCTCGATGCTCGCTTCGGATGGCTGGCCAATCGGGCCCGGTGGGAGCCCGTCGATCAAGTACGTGTTGTACGGCGAGGGAAAACGGTAGTCTCGCTCAAAAAGACGGCGGCGTTTCCCGAGGGCGTAGATCACCGTGGGGTCTGCCTGGAGCCGCATCCGGCGCATCAGCCGATTGTGGTACACCGAGGATACGAACGGCCGATCTGGACCGTAGCGCACTTCGCCCTCGATAATGGACGCAAGTGTAACGACCTCATGATGACTCATCCCGAGTGAATCGAGGCGCCCATTCCATTCTGGCCGCCAGCGCGCCCTATGCTCCGTCACCATCTGGCGAATGACCTCTCCCACGCCCACGTCGACCCGAAACAGGTAGGTGCTTGGGTAGAGGTAGCCCTCGATCGATTCTGCCGGGATGCGCAACTCGGCGAGCAGGGGCTGGTGCCTGGCGGAGTCCAGGAATCGGTCCCTGGGGACCCGGAACTCTCGCTCGAACAGATCGGCAATCTCTTCGAGCATCAGCCCCTCGGGTACCGCCACGCGCCGCTGGGCCACTGACCCTCGCACCAGGATGTCCAGCACGGTCGACATCGGCAGGTTGAGCGGGAACTCGTACACGCCTGCCCTGATGGCGCGTTCGCTTCCGGTGAGGCTGGCGTATAATCGGAATCGCCAGGGCGAATCGATTACTCGGTGGATTGCGAGTGTTTCCGCGGCGGCCGACAAGCTGGCTCCCCGCGGAATCCGCACCATGGTCGGCGGGCCGGGGGGTGGATCGGGCCGACAGGCACCCACCGCTGCGAGCCACAGGGCGATGGTGAGGGGGGGGAACCTCACGACCTTCGCCGGTCCAGGAGCGCCTGGAGTAAAACGGTAGCCGCCAGCTGGTCGACCATCCCTTCCCGGCCCGCCGTCTTGCCGCCTAGCTCCTCGATGGCCCGGAGCGCCCGAGCCGTCGTCATACGCTCGTCCACATAGGTGACCGGCAGTCCCGTTTTCTCGTGAATATCGGAACCCATTTGCCGAACCTCGTGAGCGGCCCGACCCTCGTCACCCTCGCTGGTCAGCGGCAAACCGATGACAATGCCCACCAGTCGGTGGGCGTCGAGATGGGTTCGTAGCCCGCGCATGGGAAAACGCCTGCCCTTGCGGCGGGTCAGGGTCGCTAGGGGCTGTGCGATCCGTTGCGTGGGGTCGGAGATGGCGAGTCCGAAGCGTTTTTCTCCCCAATCGATGCCCAGTATCCGTCCCTCGTTGGGAAAATCGTCAGGGTCGCGGGCCATCCCTACCCTTGTTGCATCGTCGCGAAGAACTCCTTGTTGGTCTTGGTCCGCTTCATGCGTTCGAGCAGGAACTCGATCGCCTCGACCGTCGGCATGTCGGCGAGGAAGTTGCGCAGCAGGTAGACCTTATTGAGTTCCTCTTTGTCGAGCAGCAACTCCTCCTTACGGGTGGAGGTGCGCTGGACGTCGATGGCCGGGTACACCCGGCGGTCGGCAATTCGCCGGTCCAAGACCAGTTCGGCGTTTCCCGTGCCCTTGAATTCCTCGAAGATCACCTCGTCCATCCGGCTGCCGGTCTCGATGAGCGCCGTGGCGATGATGGTGAGGGATCCTCCACCTTCGATGTTTCTCGCCGCCCCGAAAAACCGCTTCGGCTTCTGGAGCGCGCTGGCGTCCACTCCACCGGAGAGAATCTTCCCAGAATGCGGGATGACGACATTGTGCGCCCGCGCGAGCCGGGTAATGGAATCCAGGAGGATCACGACGTCCTTCCGGTGCTCGACGAGCCGCTTCGCCTTTTCGATGACCATGTCGGCGACCTGGACGTGCCGGTCAGCCGGCTCGTCGAACGTGGAGGAAATCACCTCCGCCCTGACGTTTTCCTCCATGTCCGTGACTTCTTCCGGGCGTTCATCAATGAGTAGTACGATCAGGGTTACGTCCGGATGATTCTCGGTGATGGAGTTGGCGAGCTTCTGGAGGAGGATGGTCTTACCGGCTTTGGGAGGCGCCACGATCAATCCACGTTGTCCCAGGCCGATGGGCGACAGGATGTCGACGACCCGCATCGAAATGTCGCCCTCGGTCCGCTCGAGCCCGAGCCGTCGATCGGGGTATCGCGGCCTGAGGTTGTCGAACGCGATTCGGTGCTTGGCCTTCTCCGGCTCCTCGAAATTGACGGTCTCGACCTTGAGGAGGGCGAGATAGCGTTCACCTTCTTTCGGTGGGCGAACCTGGCCGAGGACGGTGTCACCGGTGCGAAGATCGAAGCGCTTGATCTGACTCGGGCTCACGTAGATGTCATCGGGCCCGTACAGGTAGTTCCAGTCCTGACTGCGCAGAAAGCCGTATCCCTCGGGGAGAATCTCCAGAACGCCCTCCCCGCGCAGTACCGTATCGGAGTCGAGAAGCGACTGTTCGATTCGAAAGATGAGATCCTGCTTGCGTAGTCCCGAGTAGTTGGTGATGTTCAACTCCTCGGCCATCGCGTGGAGCTCGGCGACGGACTTCCTCTTGAGCTCAGCTATGTCCACGTAGGGGACTCCATCGGTCCAGGTAGGGTTCGGCTTTTTTCACAAAGGGTACGGGTCAGCCCCAAAAGGGCGCCTTGTCCAGAGAATCGAGATGAGATGATACTGGGGAGTCGTGGGAAGTGTCGGGAACATAACATAGGACCTCCGTTTGTAGCCGTCAAGAGGACGTTTGGGTTCCATCGCTGATTTCCTCGCCGTATGGCGGACGACGGTGGTCGGCGGACGCGAGATCATCGACGCTCTCGTCCACCCCGATCACCGCGGGCCATCCCCCGATCTCAAACGAGCGCTGGAGCAGTGGCCGGGACCTCACTACTGGTCACCGGGGGACGGTCCAGGCCGCTTGGTCTTGATTCGGGCGCTCGCTCCCCCGACTCGAGAGCGGTGGTGGCTGCATCTGACCCTGTTCGCGGTCACGTTCGTGACGGTGGCCATCGGCGGGGCGCTCATCGCGGGTGCGGAGCCCCGCTGGTCGGTGCCGGCGGCGGGAGGGTTCGCCCATTGGAGCGCCGCGGTCCTCGACTGGGGCCTGTCACTAGGGCCCGGGCTCGAGTTCGCGATGGCGCTACTGGGCATTCTCCTCGCCCACGAGTGCGGGCACTACTTCTTGGCGAAGCGATACGCCATCAACGTGTCCCCTCCGTACTTCCTGCCGGCGCCACCGCCGTGGATCTTTCTCGGCACGCTCGGAGCGTTCATTCGTCTCCGAAGCCCCGTCGTCGATCGACGCCAGCTGATGGACGTCGGCGCCGCCGGCCCCTGGGTCGGCTTCATCGCCGCGCTGCTGGTCTTGGGCTACGGTCTGTCGATCAGCGAGCCCGTAGCGGCCGGGGGACGCGGGGGCGTGATGGTCATGCCCGAGGCGCCGCTCTATCCCACGCTGTTCCTCGGCGACTCGTTGGTAGTGGCCGGCCTTCGGCTACTGATCGTAGGTGACGGAGCAGTACGCCTTCATCCCCTGGCGCTCGCCGGCTGGCTGGGCGTCTTCGTCACCATGCTGAACCTGCTGCCATTCGGGCAACTGGACGGGGGGCATGTGCTCTACGCCCTGCTGGGTAGGCGTCAGCGCCTCGTCGGAACGCTCACCTGGCTCGCGCTGGTCGTCATGGGCTACTGGTTCTGGGGCTGGTGGATTTGGGCCGTCCTCACCTTACTCCTGGGACGCGGTCGCCTCGCGCACCCGTCGGTCCTGGACCGAGTGCGTCCGGTGCCATCGAGCAGACGGTGGCTCGGCTGGGCGACTGTAGCCCTGTTCGTTCTCACGTTTACGCCCGTTCCGTTCCATCCCTGAGCTGGCTGGTCGCCGCACTCCGGTCAGCAGCCCGTGTCGGCTGCGTGTGACTGATTGCTCACTATTGCGTAAGTATCAGGCATCATTATATTTGCGTAAACCAGCGGAGTAATCGCATGGCCGCGAATCCGGCGCGGTATGGCGCCCCAAATCCATCAGATCCGGTAATCCACGAACTGGCACCCATGAAGTACGCCGGTGGCGAGGTCGCCGTGCGGCTCGAGGTGCGATGGGTGGACGATGGGTCGCTCACCGGCCGTCTTCTGTTCGGCCCGCCAGATGCGGCCGAATCGCTCGCGACAGCGGAGATTTTTTGTGCGGCGAACGAAAAGGATCTCTGGCAAGCGGTGACCGACCTGAGCGACCATCATCTGCGCGACCTCTATCGATCGGTCGCCGAATGACCGACGCCGTGGGCTCCAACGGCGAGGAAATGCGAAAGCTGCGCCACGACCTCTCCAATCCCCTCTCGGCGATACTCGCCGAGACGCAACTCCTTCTGCTCAACCCGGAATCCCTCAACGATGAGACCGCCACAGGGCTCAGGGAGATCGAGAGCCTGGCCCGTCGCATGCGCGGTATCCTCCAGCGGCGGTAGCGTCGCCAGAATCCTGAAGGTTCCACTAGCCAACGCGGCCCGGGTTGGGGCACGACAAGCGTTGCGCGAAAACCACAACGCGTGACTCCCGGATTGAGGTCAGTCACCGTCCTGCCACGGGTGCTCGCCCGTATCCACAATACAACGTCTAAATGATTGTTTCATAACGCTTTAAAATGTATCGAACTGGAGGGGTCGGCTGGATCCCGTCATGGCGAAATCCAGCACGCGCACTGCGGTTCGAACATTGCGAGCGAGATGAGGCAGAAGCGGCGTGGGTCAGCCTTGACGGTGCCAGTGCGGGTCGCCATGTTGACCCCCCGCTTGAAGCACGATCTGCTCGTTCCTAAACGGAAGGCCAACCGGAGTTTAGCTATGCACTTCGCCTCCGCTGGCGCCACCATCGTTCGGGCTGCCATGCTCGCGCCCGCGGTGCTGGCCACAATGGCGCTTTCCGGCTGTGCCGGACGGGGTCAGGCCGAAGTCTCGCCTGCTGAGATCCCCGATCTCGAGGCGAGGGTTGCCGAGCGCCCCGACGATGGAGCCCTCGTCTTGCGATATGCCGCTGCGCTCTTTGCAGCCGAGCGCTGTGAAACGGCGATGGATGTCGCACGGAGGGGAGCCACTCTTGCTCCATCGAACGCCATCGGCCCCCTAGTGATCGGGCAGTGCCAGGAGCGGGCCGATCAGTACGACGACGCCATCGCGACGTATGGGACGTTCCTGGCCGAGCACGGGGAAGGACGTGGGGCTGGGGCGGTTCGCGCCCGCGATATGTTCGCCCGGCGGCTTCTGGCGAGCACGCGTGCAAGGCAGGCGCTCCAGCAGGAGCAGGCGCTGGCGACGCAGCCGGCCGATCCGCAGACCGCGTCGCGGTGCTTCCACTGGAGATCTCGGGCGACACGGCATATCAGCCTCTCTCACGGGGTCTCGCGCAGATCATCGCGTTTGACCTCGCCCTGCTTCAGCGCTTCCGCATGGTAGAGCGGATGCAGATCGGAGCCCTCCTCGACGAGCTCGACCTCGGGCAAGACGCGAGGGTGGACGGGGCGACGGCGGCGCGTCTAGGACGGTCGGTGCGAGCCGGCAGACTGGTGCAGGGGGTTGCCGCGATCCCGCCCAATGAAGACGTCCGCCTCGAGGCCAGCGTCGTTCTCGCCTCGGGGGAGGTGAGCGACGCCGAGACCGTGAGTGGGCGGCTCCGGGATCTCCTCAGAATTGAAAAGGACCTCGTCGTCGCATTGGCGGGCCAGTTGGGTTACACGCTCTCAGAAGCCGAGCGCCGGGCGGTACTGGAGAACGGTACGCAAAACCTAGCCGCCTTCCTCGCCTACTCTCGCGGTCTGGTTGCGGAGGACTTAGGCGATTATTCTCGGGCTGCTGCCTATTTCTCGCAGGCGGTCCAGGCCGATCCCGGCTTCCAAGAGGCCAGAGAGGAATATCAGGCGTCGAACTCTGCGGAGGAGGGCCAACAGGCATCCGCGGGGCAGGTCACCACGGTAGCGTCCGCACCCCCGCCACCCCCGCCACCCCCGGACCCGGTGAGTGGGGCGCTCGGCGCGGGGGTCACGGACCTTGCGGCGACGCAGGCCGAGCAGACCGAACCGACTGTGAGCCAACAGACGACCCAGCAGGCCACTACGACGCCCACGTCCGATCCTCCCCCCACCGTTGTCGATCAGGAGTTGATCACGGGAAGCGTGGGTACCATCAACATCATCTTCCGACTGCCATGAGACGCTCAATCGCATTCTCCGTCCTCGCCCTCTCGGCGGTCGGTGCGCCCCGGCTTGCCGCGCAGACGCCGGTTACCGTCCGGAGTGCCGTGTTGTTCGAGAACTATGATTTCGATCCCGGCCTGGCATTCGTCCGGGTGAGGGAGATGACCGTACCGGTGGCGATCAACGTCGGGCTGGGCTCTCGCGCCGCGCTGGCGCTCTCGAGCGGCTACGCGCAGGTCGATCTCACAAGAGGCGACCCTTCGCTGTCCGACCAGTCCATTTCCGGGATGCTCGATACGCAGGCGCGCTTGACGATTCAGATCGTTCCCGGGCGACTGCTGTTCATCACGACCGGCACGATCCCCACTGGGGCCAAGACCGTCCAGCAGGAGGAATTGGCCATCCTCGGCGCCCTCGCGAGCGATGTCATCGGGTTCTCCGCCGCCAATCTGGGATCGGGCGGAAACGTCGGTGGCGGCATCGCGGGCGCCATCCCCGTGGGCGGGTTCGCCCTCGGTTTTGGGGCTACGTTCAGGCGCCCCATTTCGTACGACCCGGTTCAGGGCCAAACCCGGAGCCTTCAGCCGGGCGCGGAGTTCCGCTTCCGCGGCGGGCTCGAGGGTCCGATCGCCCGGAGGACCTACGTCCGCGTTGCGGGAATCTGGGCGCGCACGTCCAAGGACCAGGTCAACGGCGCGACGCAGAACGGCATCGGCAACCGGATAATCGGTTACGTGTCGTTGAATCACGGTGTGGGCCCCGCCTCGATTACCATTTAGGGATTCGACGTGTTCCGCGGCGACCCGCAGGTCCAGGCCACCGCCACGGGCGCGGCCCTCCTGCCGCGTGGCAACCTGATCGCGGGAGGTGCGCGTATCGATTTGGCGGTAGCCTCGAGGACGACGTTCTCCCCCCGCGCGGAATACCGGAGATCGACAGCGGCACCCGATCCCACGGCGTCCAATCTCGAGTTCCTGGGGCGTTCATTGCGGGTTGGAGCTGACTTCCGGCAAACGCTGGCTCGCGGGCTTGCGCTGATCCTCCAGGGTAGCGGGGTCTCTGGAAAGGTCGCCCGTCCGGGTGCGGCCAGTGCCGTCTCTTTCAGCGGATACCGGGCAGCGTTGCATCTCGAAGTGAGGCCGTAGTGGTCCGGCGGCCTTGGCAGGATCGTATCGATTCGAGCGGCTAACCGTGCCCTCGATGCGATGGCAGGATGGAGGCGCAGCGTGGTCTCTATCTTCTAGCCCCCGTGAACGCGCGGGCGGCGCAACCGCACCCCCATCAACCCGCGTGATTCTGTGACGGCTGCGTGTTACCCGGAGACTAATCATTAATACCGGTCGCCCGAGGCTCGCCGCGGTGTGCCGCGCCTTCCCACGTATCGCCGTGCTGGGAGCGATCGTGGCACTCGTTGCCACGTGCGATGACATCCCCTTCGAGCCGGGAATGGAAGTTCAGGCGAACTTCGACGTGAGCGCGTTGCTCCAGACCGCGGGCGACGCTCCCATCCCGATCGACGAAGTGATTGTCCGGATCACTCGGGAAGATGGTGAGCTGGCCCTCCAGGAGTCCTACGATCCAGACTCATTGGTGCCGGCCCCGGGCGACAGCGTGTCGATTCGAGTAATGGTTTCCCTCCGGGGCAGCAGCGAGACGTTCGACTACACCGTCACGTTGGTTGGGGGCGGGTTCAACTGGTTCGTCGTAACCGGTACGGTAACCGTAGCCGCGGGCACGCCCGCGACCACCGCACCGACCACGGCTTCGTATGTTGGTCCCGGGGCCAACGCGACGAGCGTCATAATATCCCTCGGCGATACGACGATTACCGGCGGGGACAGTATTCTCGTCTCCGCTGCGGTGTTCGAGAACCAGACTGAAATCCCCGAAGCCCCCGTCTATTTCGAGTCGAGCGACGAGACCAAGGTCGCCAAGCCCGTCCAGGCTGGCCGCAACCAGGCGTGGGTTTTCGCGCCCGCGGGGCCTTGACGGACAACGTGACGATCACAGCGCACGCGGTGGTTGGCGCACCGCCACCGGCCGGCTTCTCGACGATTACAGATGCCGGGACGCTCCGGTTCTTTGCCCGCCCGTCGCAGCTCACTTTGACATCGGGTAACGGCCAGCAGATCGCGGCTGGCACGGCGGCGCCCGGACCCCTCATCGTGCAGGTAATCGACGCCGCCGGCAATCCGTTTGCGCGCGGCTTCCCAGTCGCATTCGCAGTCGTGAGTGGACCTCCGGGAACGACTGTGAGCCCCGATACGGTTGTCACCGACTCCATGGGCTTCGCGCAGGCGTCGTTGACGGCCGGCCCGGCAGCCGGTGCCATTCAGGTGAGCGCGACGGGCGTAGGTCTGTCGGGCTCGCCCGTCCTGTTCACCGCCACCGCCCTCGCCGGAATGGGGAACGTCGCGAGCATCGATGTGACGCCAGATTCCGCCGTCGCCGGGGCGGTAGGCGACAGCGTCGCTTACATGGCGACGTGCCAGGACAGCACGAGCGCGGTCGTGACCTGCGGGAGCGTCGCGTGGATGTCGCTCACGCCTGCCGTTGCCTCGATGGACACCGCAGGGTACGCGCACGCGCTGGCCCCCGGTGTGGCTGAAGTCGTCGGCGCCGCCGGTGGTGTGGCCGACACGGCGAAATTCGTGGTCAACGGCATCGGATCGCTCTCCGTGTCGCCGCTCGATACGGTGGTCACGGCCATTGGCGATACCGCGCAGATGTCAGTGAGCGGGAATCTCGTGGATGGCGGGACCGTCGCTCTGCCTACCGACACGGTTGTGTGGCAGTCACTCACTCCGGCGGTCGTGCTCGTCGACGCCCAGGGCATCGCCCGAATTGTGGGCGCGGGGAACGGCACCGTGCAGGCAACACTCAGCGGGGCCGCGGGCACTGGCGTTCTGCGAGTGCAGCAGGCGCCGGTCAGCTTCACGGTGACGCCGGCCACGGTGATCATCGGTGTGGGCGGCCAGGCCAACTTCACGGGCCGCACCTTCGACCGGCGCGGCTTCCCGATCCCGGGGCGGACGGTGTCCTGGATGTCCCTCGATCCCACCATCGCCGATGTCGACATGACCGGTCGCGTCACGGGCGTTCGTATCGGCGGGGTCCTCATCGAGGGGACCGACTCCACGTTTGCGGACTCGGCATTCGTCGACGTCGTGGCTGCACCCCCACAAGTCATTCAGTGGGGTGCGGATTCCATCGGCGTGGGTCGCGGCGCCACCCTACAGCAGGCCATCCTGCTCTCGGTGCCGCCGACCTCGAACGTCGTCGTCGACATCGTGTCGAGCGACAGGCTGATCCTCAAACCGACGACGCCGACGGTCACGTTCTTCCAGGGCCAGACCAATCGTACCGTAACGTTCCAGGGGCGGGCCGCCGGCCGAGTCACCGTGACGGCGACCGATCAGGGAGCCCTGTACGCCCCGGACACTGCCATCGTGGACGTTCTCTCCACGATCGAGTTCCGGAACGTCTCGAACCCGACGGTCCGGGCGACGAGCTTCAGCCTGAACTCCGCGGAATCGCGCAGGGTGCTGGTCTTCCTATCCGACCCGGCGCCTCCCGCCGGATTGGCCGTCACGATCGAGACGCTGGATCAGCTGGTGTCGGTCGGCTCGCCGACCACGGTCCTTATTCCGGGCGGCCAGCTCTCCGCGGAAGCGGACCTCCAGGGCACCGGCGTTGGATCCACGACCCTGACCCCAACAGCCGCGGGCTTCGTGGGCTTGCCGTCCACGGTGACGACGTTCCTCGCGCAGTTCACCGTGACGCTCTCGTCCCCGTTCGTCCCACGCGTCGGTGTCGGCCAGTACGCCTTCGTGAGGGTCAACGTACCGAACCGGATGGACCGCGGCACCCTGGTGGACTTGGCCACGACGGTCCCAGGTGTCGGGCAGGTGCCGGATAGCCTGACCGTCCGGGCCAACGTGTTCAACGAGACCTTCACGTACACCGGCCTCCAGACGGGGCTCGACACGATCACGGCCAACCGGAGCGGCTGGGTGGAGGGCCGTTTGGCGATGACCGTGACGACGCCAAGGGTGCGGCCACGCGGGTTCGGAACGCTGACCGCAGGCGGCCCGCCCCAGTTCTGGACAGTGGATGTCTTGGACTCGGTCGGCACCGGGCACCGGCGAGTCGATTCGCTCACCGTGACAGTGACGTCGCGGGATTCGGCGGTCGCGGCGGTAGATGTCCCGACCGGCATCATCCTGCCGGACAACCAAGTCGTGTCGGCGGGCAACGCCGTGCGTCCGGTCGGCGGCGGTATGACATACATCGTCGCGACCGCGCCCGGGCATCTGCCGGACTCGGTCCAGGTCACCGTCCAGGGGCCGAAGCTCAGCGTGTTCGTGTTCTCGCCGGGACGGACCGGCACCCGTCAGACGATCGACGGCCGGGTCCAGCTGCCGTTCTCTGTCCCGATGCCGTTAACCGTTGACCTGACGATGCAATATCCCGACACGGCGACGGCGCCGGCTTCCGTTTCCATCCCGGCCAACCAGTCGTTGAGCAACTTCACGATCACCGGCGTGGCGCCTGGCAGAACATCGATCTTCGCGACCGCCAGCGGGTACGAGCCCGACACAACGACCGTGCTGATAACTACGAACCGCCTGTTCCAGTCGAGTCTCGGCAACAGCTATTTCCTCACCACGGGATCTGATGCGTTCACGTTGCGGACCGGCGACCAGTTCGGATCACTGCACCCGAGCCTCGATACGGTCACGATCACCTTGGACACGAGCGATCCGAGCATCTTCACGATCGACTCCGCTACGGTTACGGTGCCTGCCGGGCAGATCACGTCGTCGACGGCAGTGATCCAGTTCGCCGACACGGGACAGGCGTGGGTGCGGTGGAGCGCCCCGAACCACCTAACCGACTCGATGTCGGTCACCGTCAATCCGTCGGCGCTGACACTCACCGCGACCCCGGGTCGGGTGGGTGAGGGCCAGTACTTGTTTGGTACCGTTCGTATCCCGAGTCCCAACGGTCTCCCGGACACCGTGGACATCACGCTCACACACCTCGGAATCGTCCGGGGGACAGTGCCCGGCATGGTCGAGATTCCGCCGCCGAGCTCGCAGACGAGCTTCCAGTGGGACGGCACCGTGGCGGGGCGGGACACTATCGTCGCCAATGCAACGAGCTTCATTCCGGACACGATCTCGCTGTGGGTCACGAGACCACACCTATTCATCCGGAATCTGCCGGCGAGCGTGGTGGTAGACGACACGGTGTTCGCGACGGTCTACCCAACTGACTCACTGTCTGGCAACGGGTCGTCCCCAGTGTCGTCCACTATTCACCCTGTGACGGACACACTCTTGGTGACGGTGACGTCGACCAATCCCATGGTGTTGGCCGTCGATTCGACGCCAACGTGGAGAATCAACCCGGGCGGGACTGTGGTTCAGCCGCGCATCATCGTCGCAGGTCCTGGCTCTGCACAGATCATCGTGAACGCTCCGGGGAACTACAAGCCCGACACCACGGCTGTCACAGTCGCGACAGCTCCTGCCATCACGATATTACCGTCGAGCCTGACCCTGGGGACCGGGCAGCAATCCCGGTCCTATCGGGCGATCATCCCGAACGGTGTAGCCACGGTTACCAGGGTCGGCCTTGGGTTCTCAGCCCCGGGCGTGGCGGGGTTCGACAACGTCCTGGCGGGTGACACGGTGGAGATCCCTGTGGGGCAGACGACCTCGTCCAGCTTCACGGTGTTTGCCCAAAACCAGGTGGCGTCGGTCAATGTCACTGCAGGGGCGCCGGGGTTCACAGGGGGCACGTCGGTTCTGATCGTGAACAATCCACAGCTCTCGGCTTCCGCGAGCGGCCAGGTCTACGTCGGCCAGGGGGCGGGGTCGGGGTTCCTCTCGGTCTCCACCCGGGATGAGACCGGAAGCACCCGCGAAGTCCGGAACCCACTCGCCGTCACGCTCACGTCAGATAGCCCAGCGGTGCTCACGGTCGACAGCGCCACGATCACCGTTCCAAGCAGCATTTCGTTCGCGAGCGGGACGTTCACCCCAGTCGCTGCGGGCACCGCGAGAATCGTCATGACGGCGCCGGGCTACACGCCGGACACGACGGCCCTCATCACGGTCTCGACTCCGCAGGTGACGCTCAATGCTCAGACCACCGTGGGTGTAGGGCAGCAGTATACCGGCTCGGTGAGCATCCCGTTCGGCCTCCCGGCGTCGACCTCGCTGATCGTGACGCTCACCAACGACAAGGCATCGGCCCTGACCGCGCCGGACACGCTGACGATCAACCAGTTCAGCTCGTTCCGGAGCTTCGTTGCGGTCGGGGCGGCAGCGGGGATCGCGACGCTGCAGGCAACCGCTCCGGGGTTCACGGCCTCGGCCCCCGTAACAACGGTCGTGGGCACGCCGGTTCTCGTGGTCAACGGCCCGACCAGCGGAACCGTGAACGGTTCCACGAGTATCTCAATTTCCACCCGAGACCAGGCCAATTTCTCGAGAGCGGTGGATCAGCAGCTCACGGTCACGCTCATGGTCGATGATGACACGATCGCCAACTTCGGCGGGCAGGCCCAGATGACCGTTACGGTATCGGCGGGAAGTTCGTTCAGTAATTCGGCGACGCTTAATTATGTGGGTGTGGGCACCGTGAACATCACGGCCACGGCATCCGGCTACACGCCCGGGATGCAGTCCGTTACGGTGAATCCGTAGGGTGGAGGACTCGGTGCGCCGAGGCTAACCCTTTCTTTTCGAGGGGGCAGGACGGTGCGCACCACAGTAGAAGTACGAGACAAGGCATCACGCCGTCCGTGGTCGCGGGCGGCTCTCGGGCTCACGCTCGCGGGCCTTCTTTCCCACTGTGGGAGCGACCCGGCGAGCGTCTCGCCGCCCGGCGCCATCTCACTTCGAGTGGATTCCACCATCGGGGTCGGCCATTTCGACAGCGCCACCGTCAGTATTCCATCCAATGCGACTGGTGTGGTGGTGACGCTGACCAACGACAATCCCTCGGCAATGGGCGCTCCTGATACGCTGACGATTGACGCGAGCTTAGGTGCGCGGAGGTTCTCGGCGGTCGGATTGGCACTGGGGACCGCAACACTCCAGGCAACCGCCCCGTCGTTCGAGGCCTCGATGCCGGTTACAGTCAGGGTGGGCCACCCGGACTTGGCCATTATGGGTTCTACGCGCGGAACCGTGGGCAGCTCAGCCCCCTTCGGGGTCGCCATCCGAGGACCCGATGGCAACCCGGGGAAAGTGAATTCACCGCTTCCCGTTACGTTTACGGTCGACGACATAAGCGTTGCGAACTTCGGCGGATCGGCCCAGACGACGGTCACCGTGCCGAGCGGTCAATCCGACTCGCAGGACGATCCTGCGTTTCTCTCGTTTGTGGGAGCGGGTGTCGTGTGGACGACGGCCACCGCGGCGCCCGAATACCCTCCTGAGATGGTGAGGACGACTGTCCTCCCCTCCCAGCTCGTCCTCCAATTGCAGATCCCGGATTCCACGATTGGGGTGGCCCAGTTCGACAGCGGAACGGTGGACCTAGGCTTCGACGCCGATACCGCCATCACCGTGACATTTACGAACGACAACCCGTCGGTCGTCAAGACTCCTACACTGACGATCTACCCTCCCTTCGACTTCGGGCGTTTCTCGGTGGTCGGGTTGGCACCGGGAACCGCCACCCTGCAAGCAAGCGCCCCCCGGTTTACGGACTCGAACCCCGTGACGGTCGAGGTGGGCACGCCCAGTCTGCAAATCAACACCAGTGGCGGGAGCGTGAATACCAACACTATCGTTGGGGTTAGCTCCTACGACCATACCGGGGAGCCGGGCAGAGTCGGCTCGCGGCTCACCGTTACGCTCACGGTGGACGACACCAGCGTCGCGAATTTCGCCGGGAGGGCCGAGGGGACCGCGGCTATATGGGGTGGGGAAACTAGCTCGGTGAACGAGCCCGCCTTCCTTTCGCTCGTGAGTCCAGGTGTCGTGAGGATATCGGCCACGGCGCCCGACTACGAAGCCGCGGTCGATTCGATCACCGTCCTTCCCTGAGTAGAACTCAGATTCCCGCTTTACGCCGTACAGTGCCGGCCCGGCTCTCCTGGGCGCTGCAGCCGATCTAACGGCAGGAACCAGCGTGGGAGCCGCGGGGTTTTCCGAGGTACATAGAGCGTCAATATGCCACTCCCGTTGAGCTCGAGAATTGCTCTCTCGCGGACTCCGCGGTAAGCTTGCCCCCTTAACGTAGACCGGCTCCCCATCGTCATCCCGTTCCCGGAGGACCCATGAACCGCAACGGAATATGGCTCCTGTCAACTGCGCTGCCGGCCCTCGTGCTCGCGGCGTGCGCGCCTTCGGAGACCGCTGAGGACGCGGCCATGGCGGGGCCCGATACCACGGGAGCGTCGGTGTGGGCCCACCTGCAGGAAGTCGGCTACCAGGACAATTGGACGCTCTGGCCCGGGAAGGGCACGCTGTACACTGGGGCTGAGCCGCACGGCATGTTGCTCACGACCTATGTGAACGATCTTGCGATGGGCGCGGTGACAGATCACGCTGGGTCGATGCCGGCGGGCGCGATCATCGTCAAAGAGAACTACATGCCCGATTCGACGCTCGCGGCCGTAACGACGATGTACAAGGTTCCCGGGTTTAATCCCGACCACAACGACTGGTTCTTCGTCAAGCAGGGACCCGACGGAGCCGTCGAGGTCGAGGGGCGCGGGGCCGGATGCCAGGCCTGTCACGGTGGCGTCAGCGACAACGACTACATCTTCACCGGCCCGCTGAGCGCCGACGAAGAGCACGGCCACTAGATGAGTAGGTGCTGTGTCGGTCGTTCGACCGGCCGGCAAGCGGGCGAAGGCGACCAAATGAAACGCCATCACGACGTGGCGGTGGTAGTGCACCGCCGGCGAGTTTGCGGACCACGACCGGGGAAGCCGCGGGTCCCGGTTTTGGCAGCCGCTGGGTTGTGGTTCGCATGCGCCGGCGGTGATCAGCCGCCATTTAGCGAGCGTGAATCGGTTCAGCCTGGACCTCACCTCAGCGTCATCCGCCTCACAGATGATATGGCATTCGTCCCCGAACACGTCATGATCGGTTCGGGAGATACCGTTGTGTGGATCAATGATGGCGAGATGGAACACACTTCAACGGATGTCCCAGGGAGAGCCGGCGTTGACGAGCACAACGTGCTCCCAGAAGGAGCCGAGCCGTGGAATTCCGGGCTGCTCCGGGCAGGTGAGGCCTTCCGTCACGTGTTCGCGACACCGGGTGAGTACACGTACTTCTGTTTTTTGCATGAGGCCGCCGGCATGATCGCGAGGCTGACGGTCCGATGACGGATCCCCGCCCCCCGGTCGTCGGCCGCCCCGTCTTCCGCGGGTCGCGGTGCCACGCCTCGAGCGGCTAGCCTCTTGCGCGTCCTCCACCCCCTTTTCGTTCACCTCCATATCGCCTTTCTGCTCATGGCATTCGTGGCGATGTACGCCTGGCTGTTCCGGGGGCTTGCGACCAGCGTCTTCGAGGACCGCATCTACCGTTTCGCACGGGCCAACACCTGGGCCGGCACGGCCACTGTGGCCCTTTCCATGGTCGCCGGCATTCGCGACGCGTTCACCGGCACCGTGGCCCGGTTCAGTGGTCCCGTGGGTGGATGGCTGCTCGTAAAGGTGGTTCTTGCGACCCTTCTGCTCGCCGTCTACGGCCTGTTTCTCTTCTGGAGTGGCCGTAAGAGGAGATACCTCCAGGAAGACCGTGTGGCGATGCTCTGGTGTTTGGGCACACAGCTGGTGGGGATCCTGCTGGTAGGATTCGTGACGCTCATTGGCACGATGATTGTGTACTATCAAGATCTACTGCCCCGATTCCCCGCTCCGTTTTGATGAGGCCGTCGGAGCCACGTGTCGTCGTTGTGGGCGGCGGTTTCGGTGGGCTGTATGCCGCCGCATACCTGGCGCGGTCTGAGCTCGCCGAGCGAGGAGCGAGCGTCGTCCTGATCGACCGAAGGAACTACTTCACGTTCACGCCCCTGCTTGCCGAAGTCGCCGCCGGAGCGCTCGGTCGCGAGCACGTGACGTATCCCTTTCGTGTGCTGGCAAAGAAGTACGGCTTCTCGTTCGTGCAAGATGAGCTTCTTGCGCTGCATCCGGAGGAGCGGACAATCGAGACGCGAGCGAAAACCGTCTCGTTCGACTACCTGGTTCTGGCACTAGGTTCGGAGCCCCAGTTCTACGGCAACGCAATGCTCGAGCGGGAGGGCCGGCCTCCCCCTCGCGACCGTCGACCAGGCGCTGGCGGTTCGTGCGCGGGTCATGCGTGCGCTCGAAGGGGCTACGAAGGCCGAGGACGAGAGGGAGCGGGAGCGGCTGCTCACCTTCGTCGTCGTCGCCGCCGGCGGTCCGGCAGGTGTCGAGATCGCATCAGAGATCCGGCATCTGGCGGCCGACGTCGCGAAACCGTTCTTCCCGCGATTGCCCGAGCCGCGGGTCGTGCTGGTCGACAGCGGCGAACGCATCCTCACTGCGTGGGACGAGGACTTGGCCTGCCGTGGGCTCGTCAGACTGCGGGATCGGGGGATCGACGTGCGGCTCGAGACTAGGATCGAGTCTGTACAGAACGGGCTCGTGACCATGCGGAATGGAGGCGAAGTCGACCAGGTGTCGGCAGGGGCGTTGATATGGACCGCAGGAACCGCCCCTTCACCCCTGGCTACCACGCTCCCCCTGCCGATTGAGCGGGGAGCGATTCGAGTGGACTGCTACCTGCGCGTTGAAGGCCACGAACGGATCTTCTCGATCGGCGACGTAACGACGCTTCTCGACGAGCGATCCCAACGGCCTTATCCGCGAGTCGCACCGATCGCTATCAGTCAGGGCGTTCGGGCGGCCGGGAACATCGAGAACCACGCGTTCGGCCGAGCCCTCGAGCCCTATGAGGCGTACCATGCGGGTAAGATCGTTTCCCTGGGGGACGGCGTCGCGCTGGTCGAGATTCTCGGTATACGGATCACAGGGTTTCTGGCCTGGTGGATCTACCGCGCCGGCTACATTCTCAAGCTGGTCGGCACGAAGAACAAGGTGCGGGTCTTGGTGACCTTAGCGCTGAACCGCATCTTCGAACCAGATCTTACCTACGAGGAGCACGAGACGGGCCCAGCCGGTTGACGTCCGGACGGCCACGTTGCGTGTGCCCGCCTGCCTTGCGGTCGGCCGCCCCGGGGCTGACACTACGCACAGCAATGCGGACGGCGGTCGGGACATCGCGACATCCCGCCTTTTCCCATTACCACGACAGGAGATCCTCATGGATCCATTGGGCCGACGAACGTTCCTCAAGAAGGCCGCGATCGGTGCCACGGGCGGGGGGCTTCTCTCGGCCTGCGGGGGCGCGGGCTCGAACGAGGTGCAGAATTCCGGGAGTGCAGGGGCATCCGGTCCTGAAGTGAGCTGGCGCGTTACCTCGAGCTTCCCCCGAGCCCTGGATATCTTATACGGCGCGGCTGAGGTGATGGCGGAGCGGGTGGCCGCGCTCACGGGGGGGCGGTTCCGCATCCGGGTCTACCCGGCCGGCGAGCTCGTCCCAGGCCTCCAAGTGATGGATGCGGTTCAGCAGGGCACCGTCCAGGCGGGGCATACCTCCAGTTACTACTACATCGGGAAACACCCGGCCTTGGCGTTCGACGCCGGTGTGCCGTTCGGCCTCACCACGCGACAACAAAATGCGTGGCTCTACCATGGCGGCGGCATCGAGCTGATCCGAGAGGTGCTTTCGGACTTCGGAATCGTCCAGTTCCCCTGCGGCAACAGCGGCGGGCAGATGGGTGGCTGGTTCCGGAGTCCGGTCGAGTCGGTTGCGGATATCAGGGGACTCCGGATGCGCATTCCGGGCCTCGGTGGTGAGGTCATGAGCCGGCTTGGCGCAACCGTCCAGGTGCTGGCCGGCGGGGACATCTTTCCGGCCCTCGAGCGCGGTGCCGTCGATGCCACCGAGTGGGTGGGTCCGCACGACGACGAGAAACTCGGATTCCACGACATTGCGAAGAACTACTACTACCCCGGCTGGCACGAGCCGGGCGTTTCGTTGAGCCTCCACGTCAATCGGAGCGCCTGGGATCAGTTGCCGGAGGCCTATCAGGAGGCCGTGGCGAGCGCGTGTAAGGAGGTCACGATCGACACGGTTGCCCAATATGACGTCGCCAATCCGAAAGCGCTGGCCCGCTTGGTAAATGACCACGACGTGCAGCTACGGCGGTTCTCAAACGAGATCCTGCGCGCCGCCTGGCTGGAGAGCAACAACCTGCTGGAAGAGCTGGCGGCCGAGAATGCTGGCTTTCGGCGGGTCTTCGACAACTGGAACGCGTTTCGGCGCACGGCCTTTCCCTACTTCGCCAGGAACGAGCTCGAGTACGAGGCGTTCGCGTTCCGGCAGTTGAGCGCCTGACTACCGGGTGGCAACCGGTTGTATCACCTCCCTAGGCCATCGCGATGATCGATGCCAACACCAGCAGCTGTATGACGATGAATGGGATGGCTCCCCGGTAGATCGTCGTGGTGGGGATTTCCTTCGGCGTCACCCCGCGAAGGTAAAATAGCGAGAACCCGAACGGCGGCGTGAGGAACGATGTCTGGAGATTGATCGCCAGAATGATTCCCAGCCACGTCAGGTCGATTCCCAAGATCCTCGCCGGCGCAACGATCAGCGGCACGATGATGAAAGCGATCTCGAAGAAATCGATAAAGAATCCCAGGACGAACACGATCACGTTGACGACCAGCAGGAAGCCGATGGGTCCGCCGGGCATGCTCGTGAGGATGCTCTCGATCCAGAGGTCACCGTTGAGCCCGCGAAAAACCAATGCGAATGCGGTCGAGCCGATCAACAGGAAGATCACCATGATAGTGAGCCCGGTAGTCGCCCGCATTGCCGCGTTCAGAGTCGCGTAGGACAAGCTGCGGTTTAGCGCGGCAAGGGCCATCGCACCCACAGCGCCGAGTGCGCCTGCCTCGGTCGGCGTGGCGATACCGGCGAAGATGCTGCCGAGTACCACGGCGATCAGCAGGAGCGGTGGCATCAAGGATCTCGACACTCGGAGCGCCAGCTCTCGACGCCCGAGCGACCTCGCCTCCAGCGGCAGCGCGGGTGCTGCATGGGGGGCAAAGAACGCGACGGCGCCGACATAGAGCGCGTATAACGCGGTGAGTAGAAGGCCGGGCCCGATCGCCGCCCGAAACAGGCCGCCGACCGACACGCCCATCTGGTCACCCAACACGATGAGCACGATGCTCGGGGGGATGATCTGCCCGAGCGTTCCCGCGGCGCTGATGACACCGACACTGAGCTCGCGCTGGTAGCCGTAGCGCAGCATGATCGGCAACGAGATGAGGCCCATCGC
Organism: Gemmatimonadales bacterium; assembly: GCA_965249575.1. GTDB lineage: Bacteria > Gemmatimonadota > Gemmatimonadetes > Gemmatimonadales > GWC2-71-9. The sequence continues at coordinate 2,391,653 of OZ252244.1, forward strand.
GGTAACCGACGCGCCCACGACGCCCGTCGCCGCGGCCAACAGCATGCCCACGAACACCACCCCCAGGGCGAGCCCGCCTCGGAAGCGGCCGAACAGGATCCCGATCGTCTCGAGGAGCTGCTCTGCCAGTCGAGACTTCTCCAGCACGGTCCCCATGAAAATGAAGAATGGAACTGCGAGGAGCGTGAAGTTCGACATGGTGCCAAAGGTGCGCTCTGGCATCGCCTGCAGAAGGTTCAAGTCGAATGCGCCGGCCATCGCACCCAACACTGCAAACAGGAGAGCAGTTCCTCCTAGGCCGAACGCAACCGGGTAACCGGTAAAGATCAGAGCGAGCGCTCCGAGGAACATCGCCGGTCCCCACAGCCCGCTTCCCATCACCCACCCCTTCGCACGGTGGCGGACTCGATCGCCGATCTCGACTCAGTGACTTCCCCCGCCGGCTCGAGCGCCTGTCCGGTTCGCAGGATGACGATCTGCTTGACGATCTGTGAGATTCCCTGCAACAACAACAGGGCGAAAGAAACCAGGATGATGGCCTTGATTGGATAGCGGGCCAGGCCCCCGGGATCTGGGGAAAGCTCCCGGATGACCCACGAATTTCGGACCGCGGGCCACGATACGAACAGCATCAGCGCGCTGAACGGCATCAGGAAGAACACGGTCCCAGCCAAGTCGATCCACGCCTTTCCCCGCACCCCAAGCCGCGAATACAGCACGTCCACTCTCACGTGATGATCACGTTTGAGCCCGTAGGCTGCCCCAAGGAGGAATACGAGACTGAACAGGTACCACTGCAGGTCGAGGAGGGCGTTGGACGTGAGCGATATCGCGGTGTATCGCGCGGCGTACCGTGCGAGCGCGTTGTATGCTCCGATGAGGACCATAGCGACGGTGAGCCACCGAATCCAGGACCCCATCATCTCGTTCAGGCGATCGATGGCGCCGGCAATTCTGATCCACCAGTGCATACCGGTGACCTCGTCCGGGAGAGTGGTTACGGCGTTATCTGAAGATGCGTCGGGCGACGACGCCGTGGAGCAGCAAGATCGGCGCCCTGCGGGCATCGGTCAATGAGGACTGACGAAGCGTCTGTGGGTGCGGTGTGAGGGCGGGCGGGTGCCAACGGCCGGGTTCAGTTAGCTACAAACGCCACTTCCAACGAGATAACCTGCCTCGCTCCGGACACGGACACGACGCGCACCCGCGCCAGACGATCGGGGATTATCACGTCGCCTCGAACCGCGGTGAGAGGGACGCCTCGTCGCGTGATCATCCAATGCCGGAGAACCGCCAGCGAGGGATTTGAACGCGAGCTGCTCGAGACCTCAGGCGGCGACGGGAGTTGGGCACCGGCGGTCGTGTCGGGCGATAGAGTGAAGGAGAAGTGCGTATTGACGCTCGAAGGCACAACGGTGGCCGACACACGAAGCATTGCCGACGCCGATCCCTGTGCCTCCATCGGCGATGCGAGTATGACTGAGATGATCATCACGCCAAGGGCGCACCGTACTGCCGTGTGACCAAGCGTGCGATTGGTGAACGCGAACGACCAGCGGTGCGGAAATGCCATCTGTGCCGCCTCCGGCAGCCCGGCTGTCGGTCTCCCCGGCTCTCGCCGAGAATCGACCCGTGGCTTTGCGTCCCACGGTTGCCCGTGGTTTGCCCTTTTCGGAGCGGCCGCCTGGCCACTCCACGCGTGTATCTCCCCCCGCTATTGCGCGACGCCAGCGGCGGCGCGTTCCCGGGGGAAGAATGAGTTACACCTCACGTGAAAGGGTTTCTGTGCGCAATGTCACACAGGCGTACGTGCGCTCGGGTTTCGCTGGACGGCGGTCGTCGAGGTGGACATCTTTGGCTGTGCGGCGTCGTGATGAACGTGAGGTTTCTCTAGGAGCAGGGAGCCAGCATGGCGAGGTGGGGAGCTTTCGTCGGGGCGCTTCTCTCGGCAGCATCCGTTCTGCTGATCGCGTGCGATCCCCAGCGCGGCGCAGGGGAAGCCGTGGCCTCCGCACCGACCGCAGCACGTTCGGCGACCGGCGAGTACATCTCGTGGCGTGAGCATCGGATCGATGATGAGGACCTGGGCGGCGTGGCGCTCCGCGGTGGCGATGGGTTGGAAGTCGCGGATCTGGACGGCGATGGTCATCTCGACATCGTGTCGGTGCACGAGGACAGCCACCATATCCGACTCGCGTTCGGGTCACGAGACCCGGACGCATGGGTGCGCGTGACCCTCGCCGAGGGGCGGGAGGTCGCTGACGTCGAGGATGTCCCGATCGGGGACATGAATGGTGATGGGAACCCCGATGTCATCGCTGCCTGCGAGAACGCTCACCTGATCTACTTTCAGAATCCCGGTGCCGACGCACGGAGCACGCGCTGGGAGCGGGTCATCCCAAACGCGACCGTGGGCCGTGGTTCGTTTATTCGGGTGTTTGTTGCGGACCTGACTGGCGACGGCAGGCTCGAGGTCGTGGTGGCCAACAAAGGCACCCACGAGATACTGGACTCCGAGGGTGCGGTTATCGGGTCTGAGGAACGCGAGCGTTCCGAAATCTCGTGGTTCGACGTTCCGGCCAACCCGCTGGACGGGGCAGAGTGGTCGGAGCATGTACTCGCCCGGGTCAAAGTGCCCATCAACTCCCCGCCGATCGATCTAGACCGCGATGGTGATGTCGACGTGCTCGGCGGTTCGCGGGGTGAGTCGCGGGTGATGTGGTTCGAGAATGAGGGAGTTGCACCGGCGTTCTCGATCCATGCCATTGAAATCGCCGGCCGCACTGTTCCTCACCAGGCGGGAGAATTGCGCCTATCCGGAATGAACGTGGGTTTCGCCGATCTCAACGGCGACGGACGGACGGACCTCGTGCTGACGGAAACACCGACGTCGGTCGTATGGCTGGAGCAATCGGCAGTGCCCACCGAGTCGTGGAGGCTCCATTCCATTGGGTCCACGTCGCCGGACATGCTCGTGGGCGTCGCGATGGCTGATATCGATTCGGATGGCGACTCGGACGTGATGACCGGTGGGTACAGCCTTGGCCCGCGTCTGGCGGACGGCGGAGACGTGACCAGAGATGATCCGGTAGGCCGGTTGGCCTGGTTCGAGAACCCCGGCGCGTCCGAACGAAGGCCCTGGATCCGACACGACATCTCCCGGCGCAAGCGAGGTATGTTCGACGGGTTCGTTCCACTGGATCTCGATCGCGACGGAGACGTCGACCTTCTGTCGACGCGGGGAAACAGCGGCCGGTTGGACGGGGTCTTTTGGCTCGAGCAGGTGAGAACGGAGAAGCCATCGGCATCGTTCGCACCGTCCCGGCGCACCGACAGCGAGCAGCTGCCGCTTCCATCCACGGGTCCGTGAAACGGATTCAACGCTCTGCGGGAGGATTCCCATCGTGAACGAATCGCATCGCCTTCCCCGTGGGTTGCCTCGCAATGGGGTGAGCAGACGGGGGTTTCTGGGCTTAGTGGGAGCTGCTGGCGCCGCGGTCTCGGGATGTTCCGAGCCGTCCGGTACGCTACTTGGCGGCGGGACGGTTGGCGCGCCGAATACCGAGGCATCGCTCCGAGACAACATCTATACGCGGCTCCTCGGTATCCGGCCCCATGTCGGCGCCCACGACAACATCTCCCGCCTCGGGGGCAATCGAATGGCGCCGGAGGTCATTCGCGCGATGGCCGAGGCGAACGACTACTTCGTGGACATGCACGAACTGGGGGCGGCCGCGGGAGCCCGCATCGCAGAGCTACTGGGCGCCGAAGCGGCACTGGTGTGCGCTGGTGGGTTCTCAGCGATGATTCTGGGTGCCGCGGCGTGCCTGACCGGCACCGACGAGGAGAAGATTGCGGCCCTCCCACACCCAACGTGGTCGAAGCGCGATTGCATCATTCAGGAAGCGCAACGATTCAGTTACGACCGGGCCTATCGCGCGGCGGGTATGTCGAACGTCTACGTACGCACCCGGGATGAGCTCCTCGCGCGTATGGATCGCAATACGGCAATGCTTGCGGGCTTGGCGCTCGCGGAGCGACAGAGATTGTTCGCGCCACCGTTACCCAAGAAACGCGCGGCTCCGCCCGACGAGCTATTGGTCCCGCCAGACGACCTGATCGCGATCGGGAAGCAGCGAGGTGTGCCCGTTCTCATCGACATGGCGTCGGACCTCCCGCCCTGGGAGAACCTGACCCGTTTCTTCGAGGCGGGCGCTGACCTCGTCGTCATTAGCGGCGGAAAGGCCATCGCCGGACCTCAGTCGACCGGGATCCTCGCAGGTCGGAAGGACTTGATCGCCGCTGCCGCGCTCAACGCGAGCCCAAATGAGGGTATCGGGCGGGGCATGAAGGTCGGTAAGGAGGAAATTGTGGCGCTCGTCGTTGCGCTCGAGCGCTTCATCGGACAGGATCGCGCGGCTCTCTCCGACGAATGGAATGCACGAGCGCGGTGGCTGGCGAATCAGCTCCAGGGCATCCCGGGGCTCGAGGTGGAGTACGCCCTCAACACCGCCGAGTATGCCGACGTCGACCTCAGGTGGGACGAGGCCGTAATTCCCCTCACTCGCGATGATTTCCGGCAACGAATGAAAGAGGGTGACCCCCGCATCGAAATCGGCGTCGTGATCATGGGGTCCGTGGGCGGGACTGCTTGGAACGCGACGGTTCGTACGCGCCTGCTGCGTGGTGGTGAGGAGGTGCTCGTCGCACGCCGTTTGCGAAATATGTTCGAGGGAGTGGCACGCGGCTAGGTCAGAGTCCTCCGCTGGCATCGGGCCGGCCTATGGGAAGATCCCGCGTTCGCTATAGGCGACGGCAATCTTTTCGATCGCGCTGATGAATGCTCCCGTACGAAAGTCCACGTCCGGCCCGCGGGACTCCCTGATCGCCGCGATCTCGTTGTAGGCCACGATCATCGTGTCCTCGAGACCGGAGTTGACCAAATCTTCTTCGTCGGCCCCCCGCGTTGAATGCATCATGGCGGTATCGGAGAACTCCTTCCCGGTGAGGCTCTCGACTGCCTCCAAGACACGTGTTGCGGCCGCCTCCTCGAACCGCTTCTCCATCCGGCCAAACCGCACATGTGACAGATTCTTGAGCCATTCGAAGTACGATACCGTCACCCCCCCGGCGTTGAGGTAGGTGTCCGGAATGATCATGATCCCCTTTTCTTTGAGGAGCACATCTGCATCGCCGGTGGTGGGGCCGTTGGCCGCCTCGGCGACGATCTTGGCCTTGACCCGCCGCGCATTCTCATCCGTGATCTGGTTTTCGAGTGCCGCGGGAACGAGGATGTCGCACTCGAGCTCTAGTGCTGCCGAAGCATCGGCCAAGTTGCTGGCGCCCGGGAAGTCCAGGATGGATTGAGTCTCACTCCGGTGGGCGACGACGGCGTCGACATCGAGTCCATTCTTGCTGACGATGGATCCCTCGCGCTCGGCCAGTCCCACGACACTGGCGCCCCCCTCTCGGAGGAACTTGGCCGCGTGGTATCCGACGTTTCCCAGGCCCTGCACGACGACGCGCTTGCCTTCCAGCCCAGTCGAGAGTCCCAGAGACTTCATGTCGGCGGCGTTTCTGCACGCCTCACGGATGCCAAAGAACACGCCTCGCCCCGTTGCCTCGACCCGCCCTCGAATGCCGCCCATGCTGACCGGCTTCCCTGTCACACACGCCTCGGCGTTTATGTCGCCGCTCGCAAGTGTCATGTAGGTGTCGGCAATCCATGCCATCTCAGCCGGCCCGGTTCCGTAGTCCGGGGCGGGCACATCGACGCTGCTTCCGATGAAATCCTTGCGGGCCAGCTCGAACGCGTAGCGGCGGGTGATCCGCTCGAGCTCTTCCGCCGAGTAGTTACGGCGAGAGATCTTGACGCCGCCCTTGGCGCCGCCGAACGGAACGTCGACAATCGCGCACTTGTACGACATGAGTGCCGCTAACGCCATCACCTCCTCGGGTCCCACGACCCCGCTGTAGCGAATCCCACCCTTGGTGGGCAGGCGATGGTGGCTGTGCTCCGCCCGCCAACCGTGGATGACCTCGATGGACCCGTCGTCTCGGCGAAGCGGGAACGTGATGTAATAGAGGCAGTTGCACTCGCGGATCTGGTTGAGCAGCGTGGGATCGAGCTTCGTGAATGCGGCCGCTCGGTCAAACCCTTGGTTGACCTGCTGGAGAAAGTTGTACTCGGCGGACATCTAGTGGCTCCCGGTTCACACCTTGAAGTAACGACGGGGTCGCATGCCCGCCAGGGCATGCGCGCGGCGATTGGCGAATCCCTGTGGTCTGGATCACAAGCGACGCGCGACGACTGGTGTTAGAGTAACAAAACGGTACGTCGGTGGCGCTCGACCGTCCGACCACAGATCAACGACGGAGAAAACGGACAGATATGATCTCCAGGATCCTCGCGCTCTTCGCGATGGCCGCTGTGCTGCCCGCAAGCGCCCGGCCCCAGGGCATCCCCGAAGAGAGTGCGGGCGGGCGTGGTCCGGGCCGGGGCGTGTGGATCGGCGCCGGAATCGGTGGGGGGCTGGAGAAGGTCGGTTGTGACGTGTGTCTCGGAGATTGGGACATCGCGCCGTCGGCACACGTTCGTATCGGCGGCACGATCAATCGACACCTTGGCCTGGGCCTCGAAGGAAACGGAACGCTCGAGAACGACGCGGCCGCGGGCGTGCGCGACGTCATGGTCGGTGTCGGGGCCGTTTTGTACTGGTACCCGAGCCCAGATGGTCCGCGGTATTACATCAAGGGTGGCTTTGGGCCCATGTTCTTCCGCGCCGAAGACTCGGACGTGCCGGCCGGGGAGGTTGCCGATCCCGCGATAACGTCGACGGCGTTCGGTGGGCATTTTGGAATCGGGTATGAGATCGGGGGCGGCCGTGTGGTGTTGGTTCCGTTTCTAAACATGTCGGCAAGTGTCTTCGGCAATCTCCACCAAGGCGATACCCGACTGACGAACGCTGCGCTCACGTTGATCCAGTTCGGGTTGGGGGTTCGCTGGCGATAGATCGCTCGGCAGCGCGATGGTACTCGGCGCTGTATATCGCGCTAGCTGGATGGCTGGTGGGATGCGGCGGCTCGGTGGGTGCGGGAACCGGCCCCTCCGGCTCCCCGCCATCCTCGATCACGTTCGGCGGCGTGATCCAGCCCCTCTTTACACAGAACTGCGCATTTGCCACCGGATGTCACGCCGGACCGAACTCCCAGGAGGGAATGGACCTGTCAGCGGGCCTGGCCTATGCGAACACCGTCAACGTGTCCTCCATGCAGGTCCCGCGCCTGGTGCGTGTCCAACCGGGCAACTCCGACTCGAGCTATCTGGTACTAAAGATCGAGGGGAGTGCGGGACTCGTCGGTGGGATGGGAACCCGGATGCCGCTCGGCGGTAGCCTGACACAGGGACAAATCGATACTGTTCGAACGTGGGTCGACGGGGGGGCTCCGAACAACTAGGGGGGGTCGGCCCCGGTTCCCGAAGGGCGGGTGAGCGGCATCACAGACCCATCTTGACGGTCCGAAACAAGTTTGTAAGGATTACGTTCTCTTGAGCCAGTCGGCTCCGCGACCCATGGAGGGTCCCCATGAACCCCTCTCTCCGAACCGTTCTCATTACCATCCCGGCCGCCACGTTGGCCGTCGCTATCGGAAGCTGCGAGAACCCGGCGAGCGTCTCGTTGCCGACCGCCCCTGGAGGCCCGAGCCGCGCTTTCTCCGCGTGGGCGCCTGGCGCCAACGACACCTGTACCCCGGCCGACCATGACCGGTACGGAGTAGTGGGGCCGGACGGGAAGCTGTATCCGGCGTGGCATCCCGCGACGGACGGCAAAACCGGCTGTACCTTCGGCCACGAGCATGGACGTGATCCGGCGGGTTCGGACCTCTTCCTCGACGTCGGGCAGATTCCGTTCGGCTACGCCAACGAAGTGGCAGACCTGTTCGCGCCGCATGTGGGCTACAAGGTCGAGTGGGAGAATGACGTCGAAATGTCCGTCGGGCTGGGCGACGTAGGCGAATCACTGTTCCGCGTGAGCTGTGACGTGCTCGTCGAGCTCCACCAGGGCTCCGCGGGAGCGGGTGGGTTCATCAATCCATTGCACGAGCTGGTGTATCACGCGCGATGCACGGATGGAACCGAGCTGCACTTCACCAAGATCTCCACGATCGGCCATGCTGGTGAGTTCGTACGCTCATGCGATAGCGATGTACACGTCGAGGTGTCGCCGGGGCAGCCAGCAGGCGCCCCGGACGGCGGTGGCAAGCGCCGCATCCCCGACCGTCAGTGCGTTCTTCAGCACATTCTCGTGCCGGACGGCCAGAATTCGAGCTTCAGCTCGGGACTGCGGGAGAGCTGGCAGCTGTCGGAGAGTCTGCGGAGCGCCAATGGGAATAGGCTGGCTAGCGTCGGACCCTACTTCAACGTCCACAACCCCAGCCGCTATTACGATCCCGCGAGCCCGACCCTTCTCTCGCGCCCTATCGACCTATGCTACGAAGTGCTGGCGGCCGGCGAGAGGGCACAGGGAGGGCTTTGCGAAGGCGTGACGGACCTGATCGCGTGGGACGATCCCCGATCTCCCTTCGATGGCGCGCACCGCGACGTCGATATCAATTCGATTCGTTTGAGTAATAAGGACGGCCCGGAGGTTTGGTATACCGATGCGTTTGGCAAGAACGGAAGTCCGGAGCCTTTTGACGGGTCGATCCGGCAGTTCATTTCGAAGATGGACAACGAGGCCATTACTCCATCCGGCCCATCTGTTGGGCGTCGCCGCCACTACGGGGTGGGGGAAGGAGTGCACCCCCCGAATTAGTCGGGTTTTCTCCCCGGAGTGCGTTTCCTGCAGTCGATCCGCACATCCGGCACCCTATCTGCTCTCGCTCGCCTCCCTGATTGCCTGTCTCCTAGCGGTGGGATGCGCCGGCGACCAAGGGCGATCGCGGGCCGGACAGCGTCCGATAGTGGTGGAGGAGTACGCTTCGGTTCCTGGCTATCTGAGGATCGGGCCGGAGCCCGAGCGCCGGATCCGCTTGACCGATCGCGGCTACACGCTTCTCCGGCCAGCCGGCACCGACAAATCGAAGGGGGTCGTGGTGTTTGTCGACCCGGGACGCTTCGACACGGCGGCGTTCTTCGATGTCACTGGAGGCTTTGACGCCCAGGCCCTGAGTCAAGGTCTGAGCGTGCTCCACATCAGTACTGGAAACCCGCTCGAATTCCTCCTTGACGAAGGCGCGCTCGACGACGTTACGCGGCGCGTGGTGGCCATCCTCAAGCGCCAGGGTCTCGCGAGTGCGCCGCTCTTTCTGGCGGGTATGTCATTGGGTGGCACCCGGGCACTCAAGCTCACGATCTTTCTTCAGAGGCATCGCGGCCGGTATTCCATTGAGCCCGCCGCCGTTGCTGTCGTAGACGCGCCGCTCGACATGACCCGCATGTGGAATGCCATGCGCCGCGCCGGAGAGGCTCGCTTTCATCCGGCGGCAGCCGACGAAGGGCGCTGGGTCAGGTATATGCTCGAGACCAATCTGGGCGGGACACCCGGGGAGGTGCCGGACCGGTACGTGTCCTACTCGCCGTACGCCCATTCGGCTCCGGACGCCGGCAATGCAGTCCACCTACGCGACGTGGCCGTGGGTGCGTACCACGAGCCCGATGTGAACTGGTGGATCGAGAACCGGCGGAAGAGCTACTACGACATGAACTCGATCGACCTGGCCGCCTTGATCAATACCCTGAGACTCCACGGCAATGAGCGGGCCGAGCTGATCACGACGCATCGCCGGCGGGAGGGGTTCGCCGGCGGCTCGTCTCCACACACCTGGTCCATCGTCGATGAGACCGATTTGGTGGACTGGTTCCTGGCCCAGGCGAAGCCGCGTCGCTAGCGCGTTATGTGATCCCAGCACATTCAATACGCGACCGAGCACTCCTGCTGCGGCGTTGCGGGAGGTGTCCGGCCATCGGCTCACTCCTCCGTCCCGCCGTGTAGATTCAAGCTGCCCTCCGCCCGATTGCGCCGACGGACGGCGTGCCCTGTCGGCGTCGAGCCATCCCCACTCGCTGGCCACCGGGAGAAAGCCCATGTCGATGAGATGTCTGCTGGCCTCCGTCCTCGTCGTCCCGTCCCTATGTGTTTCGGGGGTGGTTGCGCAGGACAGCCGCGTCACCGAGTACGACGCGTACGTCAAGGGTGTTCGGATGGCCGAGCTTGCGGTCCATGAGGCTGGAGGTGCGTGGACGTTTTCCATCAGGAGGAGAACCCCGTTTTCGGTAGAGTGGGGCGAAACCGTCGTGGCCGGCCAAGAAGACGCGGCGCGCGTAGGAGCGTTGGCCCTCTGGGGATCGATACGGGACGTCGTACCGACACTGCCGAGCTAGCTGGAGCTCACTCGACGCTGTCGGGTGGCCGAGCGCGCAGACGATCTACGTGCGGCATCGGGAAATGGACGGGTGGGTGAGAGGGGAGACCGTATCTGCGCTGTACTGGGCGCAGAAAGATGCGTCCCGACCGATGGATCTCGTATTCGATTCAAAAGACGAATTCGTCGCGGCGATCGACGTGAGCGCCAACATCGTGCTTGTTCGGCGCGGGTATGAGGAATTCACAACGGTGGCGCGTTGGAACAAGGCGTCGGTCTCCCAGGCAAAGTACGGCGTTAAGAAACTCGGCATGTTCCGCGTGCGGGGCGACGACGGGGTCGGTCTCTCCACACTCGTGTATCTGCCGGATGGTGAGACCGGTGGGCCGTTTCCCACGATTCTCATCCGTACGCCCTACGGCATCAGCAACCTGATCGACTCCTATTGGCACTATGCCGCGCGGGGCTACGCCCTCGTGTTTCAGGCCGCCCGCGGACAGGCGTACTGGGACACTGAGGGCCAGTCCGAAGGGACCTGGGACCCGTTGATCAACGAACCTCGGGACGGAGCCCGGGCACTCGAGTGGATTACGGAGCAGGAATGGTCGGACGGCGGCATCTGCATGCAGGGCGGGTCGTACGTTGGGTACACACAGTGGGCCGCAACGATGGCGGGGAATCCGGCACTCAAGTGCATCATTCCAGAGAGCTCGATGGGAACGACATTCAGCGACCAGCCATACATGGGCGGCGGATTCCTCGAGGGCCTGGCGTATTACGTCTTCTGGATGCTGGATCTCCCAATCCTGCCTGATCGCCTGTGGTCCGACATCCTCCATTACCGGCCGCTGATCGACCTGGACGAGTACGCCACGGGAAAGGACGTACCCCAGTGGAATGCGTTCTTGGAACATTGGTCGAACGACGAGTATTGGCGCGTGCAGGACTGGTATCGCGCCGACGTCGAACGCCGCTTTGGGGCGTTACAGATCAGCGGTTGGTTTGACGACGATTTCGCCGGCACTGAAAGCAACTGGGCGCTGGTCCAGCGGACGAGCCCGACTCCCCAACGCCTCATCGTCGGTCCCTGGAAGCATGGCTATAACGTCGACCGGATGCTGAACGAGTTCAGTTTCGGACCAAACGCGTTGCGGGACGACATCTGGCTCCTCAAGCAAAAGTGGTACGATCACTTCCTGAAGGGTATCGACAATGGCGTCACCGACCGCAGCGTCGAGTACTTCGTGCTCGGCACGAACCAGTGGCGAACGGCGTCACGCTGGCCTCCGGAAGAGGCCGTTTCTCAAAAGTGGTATCTGAACAGCGGTGGCAGGGCTCATCGAACCTCCACTGACGGGTCGCTCAGCCGCGCGGAACCCACTGGGCGGGGTGTGCCCGACGTGTACCGCTACGATCCACAGGATCCGCCTCCCAACTGGATGAGCTTCGATCGAATGATGCGCTGGGAGGACGTGCAGACCTTCCCGTACGACTTCAAGGACATCGAGGATCGCCACGACGTGGTGGTTTTCACCTCGGAGCCCCTCGACGAAGACCTTACCGCGGCCGGGAAGATCATGGCGGCCCTGTACGCGTCCACCGATGTGCGCGACACGGACTGGTGGGTGCACGTCTCCGATGTCAATCCGGACGGTCGATCTGTTCGCCTCACGGTGGGGATGCTGCGGGCGCGTTTCCGGGACCTCGAGGATCCGGTAAACCAAATCGTCGGTTCGAGACGGAGCAACTGCTGTCCGGAAATCTGGAGGATGTCGTCCGGTACGAAATCAGTATCCCGTCGATCGCGAACACTTTCAAGAAGGGACACCGGATTCGTATCGCGGTCATGAACGCGCTCGACAAATACCTCTTTCCGAACTCGAACACCGGGGAGCACGAGGCATACGTAGATACGACCGTCGTTGGGACCATGAGAATTCATCACAGCGGCGAGTACCCGAGCCACGTCGTCCTCCCGATCCTCCCCTAGGCGCCATTTGAGGAAGGCCGCCGTCTCCCGGCAGGCGTCTGGCACGTCATCCCTGGCTGCGTCTCGAACAAGTTCAAAGTGAACCGGGACGCCATGACGGACCGCATGCGAGACCGGTCCGACGATTGGGACATCATCGTGATCGGCGGCGGGGCGACCGGCATGGGCATCGCGGTCGATGCTGCCTCCCGCGGGTTCGGCGTGCTGTTGGTCGAACAGGCGGATTTCGGGAAGGGGACTTCCACTCGTTCCACCAAGCTCATACATGGCGGCGTCCGATACCTGCAACAGGGCAACGTGTCGTTGGTAATGGAGGCGCCGAAGGAGCGTGGCATGCTCCTCGAGAATGCGCCTCATCTCGTGTCCGACCTGGCATTCGTGGTGCCCAACTACGAATGGTGGGAAGCTCCATTCTACGGTGTGGGCATGAAGGTGTACGACGTTCTGGCAGGGCGGTACCGGTTTGGCCGTTCTCAAGACCTGTCGGTCGAGGAAACGATCGTGCGGCTACCGAACATCGAGCGGGATGGCCTTCGGGGTGGCGTGCTGTACCATGACGGCCAGTTCGACGACGCGCGCCTACTGGTGAACCTCGCGTAAACCGCCTTCGAGCAGGGGGCGACGATCGTCAACTATGTCCGGGTCGCTGACATCCTGAAAGACGGCGCGGGATTCGTGGCTGGGGTGCGGGTAGTTGATATGGAGTGCGGAGAGGAGCGCGAGGTGCGGGGACGGGTCGTCATCAATGCCACGGGCCCGTTCACGGACTCGGTCCGTCGACTGGACGACCCCGCTGCACCGTCGATCATTCAGCCCAGCCAGGGAGTGCATCTCACGCTCGACCGCTCGTTCCTCGCCGGTGACTCGGCGATCATGGTGCCGCGTACATCCGACGGTCGCGTGATGTTCGCCGTCCCCTGGCACGACCACGTCATCGTCGGGACGACCGATACGCCGCTCGATCAAGTCGCGCTGGAGCCCAGAGCCGCGCCCGACGAGATCGATTTCATCTTAGAAACAGCGGTGCAATACCTCATCCGCGATCCGACACGCGAGGAGGTGCTGTCGGTGTTCGCGGGTATCCGTCCCCTCGTACGAACGGGAGACGGGGGAACCACAACCACACACTCTCGCGGGAACACAGCATCGAGGTCTCGGCATCTGGTCTCCTGACGATCGCGGGCGGCAAGTGGACCACATACCGCAACATGGCGGAAGACTGCGTGGACCACGCGATAACGGTCGGAGATCTCGAGGACCGCCCATGCCTCACGAGATCGCTGCGCATTCACGGGCACCTTCACGACGCGAGCCGGTTCGGCGATCTGGCTTGGTATGGGTCAGACGCCACCGCGGTGCGGCCGCTCATCGAGTCGGAAGAGCGTTTCAGTCGGCGCCTGCACCCCGCCCTCCCGTACCGGGGCGGCGAGGTCGTATGGTCCGCCCGGCGGGAGATGGCTCGTACGGTGGACGACTACTTGTCCCGCCGGAGCCGGGCAACGTTTCTGAACGCACGGGCCGCCATCGCGATGGCGCCGGCCGTGGCCCGGCTCCTGGCCGAGACCCTCGGTCGGGATGATCCCTGGGCGGCCGACCAGGTAACGGAATACGAGGGGATAGCCGAGGGTTACCTCGCACATTGAATGGCTGCCGGTTGGAGCCGGTCCGGCAGGTTGACGGGGGGTGACTCGGAGCCCCTCTTATACGGATGGATCGCACGTTTAGCGTGCCTGGATCTCATGGAACTACTCGATCCGAGACGACCCTTTTGGAGGAAGTCATCATGTTACGCAGCGTTCTAGCCATATCGCTGCTGCTGGCCGCTGGGCCGCTGGCGGCACAGGAGTACGAGCCGGTTTCAATCGACGAGCTCCAGTCGATCGGGTCCGTCATAGGGGGACGTGACGCACCCCTGTGGGCCCCTGATGGCTCGGGCATTCTCTTCCTGAGCGGGCTCGATGGGGGGCTCTGGACGATTGATCCGGATAACGGAGTACAGACCCGTGTCGCTCAGGGGTTGGCACGGGGCGTGTTCTCGCGCGCCACGCTGCGCTTCCGGTGGTCCCCTGATGGACGACACATCGCCTTTGTTCGGTCGGCCGGCGAAGCTTCGGAGATCTTTCTCTGGAACGTTGCCGAGGGATCGCAACGGCAGCTGACGAACCTAGGCGCGCGGGTGATGGCGTACAGCTTCTCCCCCGACGGCCGCGCGATCGCGTTCTCCAGCAACCGGTACGGCAGTCACGATATCTGGACCGTGTCGGTTGCCGACGGCCGCGCAAAGAGGCTCACCGCCGACATGCGGGAGGACGTTTTCCCCTCGTGGACTCCGGACGGCGGTAAGATCATCTACACCCGCCTCGACGAAGCTTGGGTGGATCACGACGTGTTCGAGATCCCGGCAGCAGGGGGCACTTCCAAGCTGATCCTGTCCGACAAAGACTACTTCGACTACCGCAACGGAGCCTCCTTCGGATTCGTCCAGGCTTCGCCGGATGGCAAGACGCTCATGTTCCGATCCCAGCGAAGCGGATGGGCACACTACTGGATCGTGCCGGTCGGCGGTGGGACGCCAAGGCAGATCGCGTCCGAGGAGGCGGACCAGAGCGAGGCGCGGTGGTCGCCTGACGGTCGACACGTTCTGTTCCTCTCGATCTCGCACGGCACGCAGAGTCTCAAAGTCGTGCCGGCGAGTGGTGGCCGTTCCGCTACGCTTTTCTCGCCAACCACGGGAACCGTGTCGGGCGCCGAGTGGTCCCCGGACAGCCGCCGCATCTCCTACAAGCTTGGCACACCGACGTCGGCAGCGGACCTCTATGTCGTCGCGGCTGGAGGCGGAACGCCCAAACAGCTGACGTTCTCAGGGCCGGGTGGGGGCCTCGCTTCGAGACTCATCAAGCCCGAGAAGGTGAGCTGGGTGAACGAGGGATACACGATCAATGCGTATCTGTATAAGCCCCAGCACCTCAGGGCGGGGGAGCGGGCCCCGGTGATCATGCTAGTCCACGGTGGCCCGACCGGGCAGTTCCGAGACAACTTCCAGATTCAGCCGCAGTACTTCGCCAGCCGTGGCTACGCCGTTCTCGCGCCGAACGTTCGCGGCAGCTCGGGATACGGCAAGGCGTTCGAGGATGCCAACAATCGTGACTGGGGCCACGGCGACCTGCGCGACGTGGTTGCAGGCGTCGAGTGGATCAAGCGCCAGCCCTACGTGAATCCGGACAAGATCGGCATCACCGGAATCAGCTACGGCGGTATGCTCACAATGTACGCGATCGCGCACGCCCCGGGGGTATTTCAGGCGGCAATCTCCGGGTCGGGATACGGCGACGTGCGTGAATTCCATACGAAGGTGCTGGTCCACCAGCATGCTCAGCTCCTGAGTTACGAGCTCGGCAAGTGGCCCTCGACACCTGAGGTCGACTCGATCTACCGCCGCAGCTCGTCGATTCTGAAGGCCAAAGACGTGACCACGCCCACCATGTTCATTCACGGCTACGGGTTGAACCGCTACGACAAGCATCTGCCGGCGCTCAGGTTCGCGGAGGAGCTGAGCCGGTTCAACAAGGTCGTGCGATACAAGAAGTACCCTAACGAGACGTACTACGTGTACGGGAAGGAGAATGTCAAACAGGTGCTGACGGACATGCTCGCGTTCTTCGATCAGTTCCTGAAGGATGGTGCCACAGCGGCGCCGGAGCTGGCCGCGAGCCGCGGACCCGACGGAAGGTAGTGGCGTAGGGCGGTAGTAAGCGTATCAGGCGAGCACGGCGATCTCCGGACTGCACACCCGGAGATCGCCGTTTTACAGCTCGCGGCGGGAGCTGTCGCCGATCAGTCCTTGAACGGCGAAGGCCTCGAATGGGTCGATGGGGGCGGCGCGCGATCCAAAAGGCGCTGCAGTTCTTCCGTGCTCAATTCAAACGGATCGGCCTCGTATCCGGGTGCCGGTGCCGACCGGGCCGGCCCAGGGTTTCCGGCGACAGGTTCGAGGTTCCAGTCCGCCCGCGTACGGGGCCGGACTTCCCAGCTGTGGCCATCACGGTCGACGAATTTGCGGTAACCCACTGCGTGGACCTCGATCTCGGGCGATGTGCCTCGCGGAACCTACCCGATGACCGATGGTGCGCCAGAGGTGCTGTGGTCGTGGCAACCGACAGCTTGGGTTGCCCGCCTGCGGGGGTCGCCAAACGAGGATTCGAGCGTTCATTGAGCTTGAGCGGCAATTCCCTGCACACGTCCAGTAGGCCTTGGGGGAAACAATGAAGAGCGTGACCTGGAAGTGCCTTTGCCTCGCTGTCATTCGTGCTGGTTGCTTCGTTCTCCTGCGGCGGGGCAGTGGCCGACTGCGTGCAAAACTACTTCGACGGTACCTCACAGCGGCAGAGCGAGTATACGCAGGGAGAATGCGAGGCGCGGTGCGCCGAAGCGGCCGAATTGGCCCCAACCGCGCTCACAACCTGTTTCTGGACCGGCCGGGTAGCGCTTCCCAGCGAGCCTACGGTCACGCTGGAAGGAGACTGAATCGAAGCCTTGCGGCTTTGGTGCGTCCCGCCCTACGAACGGCGGCGCGGCTTCGCTTTCCCGCTGCTGGAGCCGGAAGACCCGCGGCTTCCACCTCGCGTATACCCGCCCTTTGAGGCCGTGCTTCCCCGACGTCCGGACGCGCTGGATCCGCGACCGGACGATGCGGGCTGGCTCCCGCGCCGTCTTGTGTTCTGCACGGCTCGGCGGGGTGTATCACTTCCCGAGCTGGTGCTACGTGTGTAGCCCCGGCCCTTCACCACTTGGCCATCGCGTGCACCCCCCTCGTCCCCCTGGCCCCGAAGGATGATGATGGTGCGTCCCGGGTAGCCGTAACCGTAGGGGCTGTACCATCCGAGCCCGCCTCCGTAGCCCCCAAAGCCATATCCGTAACAGAGTGAGGAGCGGTAAAAGCTCTGTGAGCCACATCCGGAGTAGCTACCCCGGTTATGCGGTCCCCACCCATACGGGTCGCTCCCGTAGTGGTCGGTTCCGTAACCCGATTCGGCGGAGCCGCCGCGCGGTCGAAGGTCCGGGCCTTCGCCACCGCGGCTGATCTCGAAGCGGTCGGGATAGGACAGCGCCACCACGACGTCGATGACGTCGTCCGACACGTCGGCTTCCGCGAGGGCGACTAACCCACCAGCATCCAGTTGGAATGCCTGGTCGCGCTCGAAGAGGAATACTTCAAGCGCCTCCGGATCGACGCTCCGTGCGGCTTCGCGAACGTCGGCGAGCGTGAGGCGCATCGACGCCACGATCCTGGCTTCGTTAACCTGGAACTGCTCGTCCGGCGTGATCGCGAACTCGGCTGGCGGCATCGACTCTGCGGGCTGATAGCGGACGACGCGCGGTGTCCGCTCTCCCTCGAGGCCGATTGCTTGTGCATCGATCCACTCGCCTTCGGTGGACATCGCCATCACCGCGGATGCCGTCCGGACCGTACCATCCTCACAGGTGCGCTCGGACCGCAAGTAGACCCGCTGGCCATCCGATGAGAACGCTGCCGACTGCCAGCCGCGACATGTGTCGGTCCCCTGCTCGTAGCGCTGTCCGTCAGCCACGAGCCTGTGCGTCGACACGATCCGCGTGCCTGCCACGGTGGACACGTCCACCCCGGCTCCACCCGCGCGAACGCAGACGAGACTCTCGGCGAGCGGGTCATCAGCGGGTTGCCAGCAGCCGAACCACGGCAACCATCGCGTATCGGGTCCCGCCTGTCCGAGGATCTGAGTTGGCCAGGCGCACGCCAAGGCCGCAACGATCGTTCCCACCACGAGAATCGAGTTTCTGCCCGATGGGTACCGCGCTGTAAGTTTTTTCATCGTTGCCGCTCCAGCTAGAGGCGGAGGCGAACGCCCCCTGATATCTGCAGTCCGTTCAAGTCGATGCCGTCGGTGAATCCGGCGAATCGATTGTCCAGGCCGCCCGAGGCAACCTGATACCGCACGTCCGTGTTGATTACGACTCTGTCACTCAGACTGTAGTCCAATCCGGTCATGAAGACCGCGAGCGGCGCCCAACCGCTCGATTCGAACGCATCTTCGAAGATGTCGAGATTCTGGAAATCGACGAACGATCCGACCTGTTGGAACGTGTAGTGCACCACCCCGCCCCCGGCGCCGACATAAGGCGAGAGCCGGGCAGGCACCCACGCGAATCGACCGATGCGCCGTCCGCGAGGTGTGAGGTACAACCGCACGGCCGCGGTGATCGGGGTCTGGGAGAACGTGGTCTGCTGTCGAATCGGAAGGTCGTTCTGATCGACGAAATCGCGGAACTCGGATGCCCTGCTGATCCGTGCGTGGGCGGTGCCGAACACGACCTCGACCGGTCCTGTTACCGTGATACCGATCTCCCCCGCTCCCATGAACGCACTGAAATCCGTTCGATCGAGCGTCAGCTGTTCGGTCGCGAGATCGAATACACCGCTTCCGGCCCGTGCGAGGTTGAAGCCCACTCGCATTCCGAACGTGACGCGCGGCGGCTGAAAGCGGAACCCGTCCGGGGTGTGCTGAACGACGTCCGCGACGGGCGTCGCGCGCGCGCTCAGTCCTTGCGCGCTCGCCACGCTCGGGAATGGCAGGATTACGATCGCAACCAGGGTCGAAGGTCGCACGTTCGTCTGGATCTCCCTCTGCTTCTCTACCCACCAACGGGCTGGAGGTACCACACCTCAAATCTAGGACCGCATCACGCGAGGGGCCAGGAAGTGCGGCGGCTGATATCATTACCAACGGAAGTGAGGGTGTGCTACACTATGATTTCACTCGAGTGATTGGGACTCATGCTATGTGACAGACGGGAGTTCCTCCGTGCGTCCGCGATCGGCGCGGTCGGCATCGGCGTGTCCGGAGTGGCACCGGCGTCCGCGGAGCCGGCGTTAGCGGGGCTCGCCCTTGGGGCGGCAAACCCATTGCGCATCTTGATACTCGGTGGCACCGGGTTCCTGGGACCGCACCTGGTTTACCACGCCCTCGAACACGGCCATACGGTATCGATCTTCACGCGCGGGCGCACCGAGCCGCCCATTCACCGCGAAATGTTCGCTCGGGTCGAGCGGTTGGTCGGCGACCGCGAGAACGATCTGGCGGCGCTCCGGGGTCGAACCTGGGATGCTGTCATCGACAACTCCGCCAGACGGATTTCCTGGACGCGCGACGCCGCCCAACTCCTCGAGAACTCAGTCGGTGTGTATCTGTACACGTCGGGCAGGGGAGTCTACCTGCCCTATCTCCAATCCGGGATCACGGAAGACACTCCGGTCGTGATGGCGGACAATCCGCCCCGGGACCCACCGAGTTACGGAGTGATGAAGGCGGGTGCGGAGGCCGAGGCAATGAAAGCGTTTGGTGCCGAACGGACGATCGTGGTGCGACCCACCTACATTGTCGGCCCCGCCGACCGATCGAACCGATTCACCTACTGGCCGGCCCGGATCGAACAAGGGGGCGAGGTCTTGGTGCCAGGCAGAGCGGACGACCCGGTGCAGTACATCGACGTCCGGGACCTCGCGGAGTTCATGGTAGGGCTCTTGGAGCGTCGCAACGTTGGGACCTTCAACGTGGCGGGACCCTCCTCCACGCTCAGCATGCACGCCTTCGTGTACGGGGTCCACGCCGCGGTCTCGTCCGCGGTTTCCTGGACCATGGTCCACGATTACGATTTCCTGCGCGCCCACGAGGTGATGAACATCGTTCCCTGGATCATGCCGGTCGGTGAGAACTACGGCTTCGCGCGAATCAACATCGATCGTGCCAAAGAGGCCGGGCTGACCCATCGACCCCTTGCTGTCACCGTTCGGGATACGCTCGAGTGGTGGCATTCAGACGTCGTAACGGCGGAGCGGCGCAAACAGGCATGGTCCGGAGGTCCCGGGGCGTTTGCGTTAACGATAGAGCGCGAGGCGAGCATCATGCGGGACTGGAAACAGCGGGGGAGGTAGTCGATCCTCGTGAAGTCTTCACGTTCTGCTCGGCCTAGACCCGCGCCGTGACTGTCGCTGGCGCGCCCGGCCCCCTCAAGATCCTGATCCTCGGCGGAACGAGTTTTCTCGGACCGCACATGATTCGTTACGCCCTCGAGCGGGGGCATTCGATCTCCACGTTCACGCGGGGCCGCACACCGCCCGCTCTCCACGAGGAGCTGTTCTCACACGTCGAGCCGCTCGTTGGAGAACGCGAGGGCGACCTGCAGGCCTTGAGGGGTCGGAAGTGGGACGCCGTCATCGACAACTCGGGCCGGTGGGTCTCCTGGACGCGCGACAGCGCGCAACTGCTCAAAGACTCGGTCGATCTCTACCTCTATACCTCCGGGAGAACGGTCTACACGCCGTACCTCGGGTCGGACATTACGGAGGACACGCCGCTCCGGATGCAGGATGACCCTCTGAGGGACCCGCCGACTATCGGGATCATCAAGGCGAATTCAGAAGCGGAGGCCCGAAAGGCATTTGGCGACCTCCGTACGATCGTCGTCCGTCCCTCCTACGTCGTCGGACCCGCCGATTCCACGAACCGTTTCGCGTATTGGCCCGATCGCCTCGCGCGGGGAGGCGAAGTGCTGATGCCGGGCAAGAAAAATGACCCCGTTCAGTTCATCGATGTACGGGACCTGACGGAGTTCATGATCCGGCTCGTCGAGACCAGAAATGCTGGCACGTTCAACGCGACGGGACCGGGGTCCCGGCTGCAGTTGCACGGCTTCGTGGACGCGATCCGGGCAGCGGTCCAATCGGACGCTTCGTTCACAGAGGTAGAGGACTACGACTTCTTGCAGCAGCACGGGCTCACCAACGTCGTCCCCTGGATTATGCCGGTCGGCGACAACTATGGATTCGCGCGCATCAACATCGATCGCGCGAAACGAGCTTGACTCACGCACCGGCCGCTGACGGACACCGCCCACGAGACCCTCGAGTGGTGGCACTCGGACGCCGTCCCCGAGGAGCGGAGGCGCGCGGCATGGTCGGGCGGGCCCGGGGGCTTCGCCCTGACCCTCGAGCGGGAGAGGGAGATCGCTCGGGCGTGGAAGAGGCGCACGGGGTCGACGGCGGGTGGCTGGGCGCGCTAGCAGCCTGGGTCCGCCCACGCCATTTTAGGAGGGTCGCCGCCTGCAACGCCCTGGAGGGTCGGTGCTGTCCTCGGTTCATGAGCTGCCTCGTCCCGTAAGCCAATCCCCCAACCCCGATGGAGTAGACATGGCCAAGAAAGTCATTGCGGTAGTTGGCGCGACCGGTGCGCAGGGTGGCGGTCTCGCTCGCGCGATCCTTCGCGACAAAGGCCGCGATTTTACGGCTCGCGCAATCACCCGGAAGCCGGATTCCGACAGGGCCAAGGAGCTTGCTTCGCAGGGGGCCGAGGTCGTGAAAGCGGACCTCGACGACCCGCCAGCGTCGAACGGGCATTCAACGGAGCGTACGGCGCGTTCTGCGTCACCAACTTCTGGGAGCACTTCTCACCCCAGAAGGAAACCGCGCAGGGAAAGACGTTGGCCGAAGCGGCAAGCGCAGCGGGCATTCGGCACGCGATTTGGTCGACCTTCGAGGACACGCGCCAGTACATACCGCTCGACGACGACCGCATGCCCACCCTTCAGGACCATTACAAGGTCCCTCACTTCGATGCCAAGGCCGAAGCGAACAAGTACTTCGCGGACTTGGGAGTGCCCACCACGTTGCTGCTTACCTCGGGCTACTGGGAGAACTTCGTCACCTTCGGATGGGGGCCGCAGAAGGGACCGGATGGCGGGTTGTTCGTGGTGTTCCCGATGGACGACGTGAAGCTGCCGTTGATCGGGGTCGAGGACATCGGCAAGTGCGCGTACGGCATCCTCCAGCGGGGCAACGAGTACATCGGCAGGACTGTGGGTGTCGCGGGCGAGCACATGACGGGTTCGGAGATCGCTCAGGCGCTGTCCACGGCTCTGGGAAAGCCGATCGCGTACAATGCGGTACCGGCGGATGTGTATCGCGGCTTCGGGTTCCCCGGAGCCGACGACATCGGCAACATGTTCCAGTTCAAGCGTGACTTCACGGACGTGTATGCGAAGCACCGAAGCGTGGATGAGAGTCGCCGGCTCAATCCCGAGCTGAAAACTTTCAAGCAATGGCTCGAGCAGAACGCGGCAAAGATCTCGATCCCGGATTGACCGCCGAACGATATGAGGGGGTGTAACGCGTCATCCAGCAACACGGCCTCGTCGGTGAGCACTGATGAGCGTAGATAAACCGCCGGTTTCTGGAGGTTCTCGTCGAATTGGCGTCGGTGAGCGCTGCTCGACGCGCACATCAAAGTTCCGTCTGGCCGAATCGTTTGCGATCGCCGGCAGCAGAGATCGAGCCCTGGACTTGCTGGAGCGGGCGGTTGACGAGGGATTCCACGCTTATCCGTCCTGGCCGAGTATTGCCCGTTCTTCGAATCGCTACGCGGGACGCCGCGGTGCAAGGAGGTTTTGGCGAAGGCGGAACAACGGGTGAGCGAGTCCCGCATGGGGAGAGTGGGTCCGGCTGTTGAAACGTACAAGTGCGCCAGGCGCGATTCGAACGCGCGACCTTTGGCTCCGGAGGCCAACGCTCTATCCAGCTGAGCTACTGGCGCAACCGACAGGGGGCAGGTTAGGTGGCAGGTGTCAGGTAGCAGCGGCGAATCATCCCTGAAACCTGGCACCGGAACCTGACACCTGTCGTATCGGGGCGGCCGGACTTGAACCGGCGACCTCCTGCTCCCGAAGCAGGCGCGCTACCGGGCTGCGCTACGCCCCGTGAAACAACCGTCTGGTGCTCTTTCCATGCGCCCAGGAGGACTCGAACCCCCAGCCTTTTGGTCCGTAGCCAAACGCTCTATCCAATTGAGCTATGGGCGCAATGTAGGAAGTAGAGGTTGGGTGGCACACCACTCACTCCCTGCTCGCCACTCACCACTCACCACTCCCATGGGCGGTACTAGATTCGAACTAGTGACCTCCACGATGTCAACGTGGCGCTCTAACCAGCTGAGCTAACCGCCCGTAGAAAACGGTTGAAAGACGGTAGGGCGGCAGGGCGGTGGGAAGGTCGTGGACCTTTCCTTACCGCTCTACCGCCCTTCAGTAGCGGGGGTGGGATTTGAACCCACGACCTCCGGGTTATGAGCCCGGCGAGCTACCAGACTGCTCCACCCCGCGCCGATGATCAGTCTTTAAATGTAGCATTCCTGCCCCAGGACCGCTGCTGGCCCCCGACCGGCCGGTCGTGCTAGGGGAGCAGCGGCTTAGAGCGGGAAACGGGACTCGAACCCGCGACCCCAACCTTGGCAAGGTTGTGCTCTACCAACTGAGCTATTCCCGCGAGGCGAACGAGAGACAGTGACGAGGGAGTCAGGGCCTCCGCTCGCACCCTGTGAAGTCGCTGTGGCGTCCGTGCGTGTGATCCTGCGGCTGGTGGAGTGGAGGCGAGGGGAATCGAACCCCTGACCTCGTGAATGCCATTCACGCGCTCTCCCAACTGAGCTACGCCCCCGTGTGCAAGCGCCCCCGAGAGCCGCGCGCCGGGAACACGGCAACCTAGCCTTGCCCCAATAGGGTGTCAAGCTTATTGTGAGGGCTTGTTGAACATACTGTTGGGGTGGGTGTATTCATAGCCAGAGCAGCGAAACTCCATGCGTCGGGCTCCGCGGCGGGCGGCGCGTAACACCATAAAAGGGAACGAGATGGCTCAGGCACCAGAGCGAAAGAGGCGCCGCCGTCGGCAGGCACCGGTCTTGGTCGTTAGCGACGACGACCGCGATCTCCTCGACCAGTACCTCTACGAAGTCAGCAAGACGCCGCTGCTTACGGCGCCGGAGGAGATTGCGCTGGCGAAGAAGGTGCGCGCGGGTGATCAGGAGGCCATGCAGGAGTTGGCTAAGCGCAACCTTCGCTTCGTCATCTCGGTCGCCAAGAAATACCAGAATCGGGGCCTTCCCCTGACCGATCTGATCGGCGAGGGCAACGTTGGGCTGCTGACGGCTGCCCGGAAGTTCGACCCGGATCAGGGGGTGAAGTTCATCTCTTACGCCGTCTGGTGGATCCGACAGGCGATCCTCGCGTCGCTCGCGCGCCATGGACGGACGGTTCGCGTGCCGCTCAATCGCACGGCCGACCTGTCGAAGATCGTCCGGACCGCGGAGGCGCTCCGCCAGGAGCTTCGGCGAGAGCCGACGCCCGAGGAGATTTCGCTGGCGACCGGGCTTTCACTCGAGGTGGTTCAGTCACTGGCGGCTCTGAACACCGGCGAGGTTCGGCTCGACGCTCCCCTCGATCCCGACGGCGACCGGGCGCTCATCGAGCGCTTCATTGCCGAGGATCTGCCGGACACCGAAGAGCGGACGATGGAGCGGTTCTTGAGCGACGAGGTCGAGGAGGCGCTCCAGACCCTGCCGGCGCGGGACGCGAAGGTCCTGCGCCTGTACTTCGGGCTGGACGGGGGGCGTGAACACACCCTGGAGGAGATCGGGGGCGTCCTCGGCGTGACGCGGGAGCGGGTCCGGCAACTCCGGGATCGCGCGCTCAAGCGGCTGCGCGAGGGCGACGTCGGGCGAGCGCTCGCGAGCTTCGCCGCGTAAACCCCAAACCGAGCCAGCAGTACACCGACCGGGGGCCCGTAAGGGCCCCTTGTTCGTGTCCCGTACCCCGCGTCCCCGTCGCTCGTTTCACCCTGGCTTCTTTGCCACGGGGCCCCTAGAATTCGCTGCGTGTATGATCTTGCGGCAGCACGAGTTGCCGGCTGGCTGAAGGCGGCTGGGCGCCTTGGCAACTTCCTGGCGGACGTTGCCACAGGCCTGCGGGACGTCGAAATCTGGTCGGGACTCACTGCCGTGCAGATGCGCCGCATCGGCGTCAACTCCCTGCCCATCGCAGTGTTCATCGCGACCTTCACCGGGATCGTGTTGGCCCTCCAGTCATCGTATACCTTTACGGGTGCGGTTCCGATGTACTTCGTTGGGACGCTGGTCGGCAAGACGGTCATGCTCGAGCTCGGTCCGGTCCTGACGGGCCTCGCCCTGGCGGGCCGGGTCGGGGCGAACATAGCGGCGGAACTCGGTACCATGCGGGTAACCGAGCAGGTCGACGCCCTGGAGACGCTCGCGTACGACCCGAATTCCTTTTTGGTGGTTCCCAGGGTGCTGGCAGCCACCATCATGTTTCCTGCCATAGTGGCGATCGCCATCGTGGTCGGGATCGTGTCGGGATGGGCGACCGCGGTGAACCTGCTTGACCTCTCGACGGTCGAGTTCATCAAGGGCCTTCAATTGTTTTATCAGTTCAAGGACGTATGGTTCGGCCTGTTCAAAAGCATGTCGTTCGGGTTCGTCATTGCCGTGATCGGCTGTATCAAGGGGCTGAGCGTGCGGGGAGGGGCCGTCGGCGTGGGTCGGGCGGCGACCGAGGCCGTCGTGATGAGCGCCATGGCAATTCTCGCTCTCGATGCGTTTTGGGCGCTGATACTCCTTTGATCCAGGCGGGTGGGGCCGAATGATCTCGTTCAGAGATGTGTACAAGCGATTCGGCCCGAAGCGCGTCCTCGAGGGCTTCTCGCTCGAGGTGCCAGAGGGCGAGACCATGGTCGTCATTGGGTATTCAGGGTCTGGCAAGAGCGTCGCGCTCAAGCACGTCGTGGGGCTTCTTGTACCCGATGCAGGCGCGGTGGAGGTGGACGGCCAGACGGTGCACGCGCTCGATCGCGACGGGTTGGCCGATCTCCGAGCCAGCATCGGATACGTCTTCCAGTTCGCCGCGCTGTTCGACTCGATGACCGTTCGTGAGAACATCGAGTTGGGCCTCAAGCGGCGAGGGCTCACGAATAGGGAGATCGAGGAGCGCGTGCGTGAGTCGCTCGGTCTTGTGGATCTCGAGGACACCGAGCACCTATCCCCCGTCGAGTTGTCCGGTGGGATGCGGAAACGCGTAGCGATCGCTCGCGCGATCGCTCTCAAGCCGCGGTACATACTGTACGACGAGCCGACCACGGGCCTAGACCCCGTCACGGCGGCGCTGATCAACCAATTGATGGTGAGAGCGCGCGAGAAGTTGGGAGTAACCGGTGTCGTGGTCACCCACGATATGACGAGCGCCTTTAGCGTCGGGGATCGCATTGCAATGCTCTATCACGGCGCCATTCGGCAGGTCGGCACGGTGGAAGCGATCCGGCAGACACACGATCCCATCGTGCGCCAGTTCATCGAGGGGAGGCCGGAGGCCGCGTTAGAAGCCGACCATCCGGCAGCCGAGGCGGCGCGATGAAGCGCCGGGACGAATTGGTCGTGGGCATCACGATGCTCGTGGCGCTCGCCGTCGTCGTGGGTGGCGCCTTATGGCTCTCGCAGACGCGCGTCGGCGGCAGCGGGGCGTTCTACAATGCGCGCTTCCGAACCGTGGGCGCCCTCGGCGTTGGCGATCCCGTCGTCTTGCGAGGGGTCCGCGTGGGACGTGTCAGCGAGATCAGACTTGGTGCGGACGATTGGGTCGAGGCCCTGGTGCAGGTGTATGACAACGTCGCGCTTCCCCCGCGGCCGGCCGTGATCGCGGCTTCGGGTTCCCTTTTCGGCGAATGGCAGGCGAGCATCATCTCGCTCGACCAGCCGATCAGCGATCCGAACATCCGCCGGGATCTCGCTGAAGCGGAGGCTGTCGGGGGAGCGTGGCCCGGCGCCACCCTCCCGGACATCGGTCAGCTGACGGCCCAGGCGGGACGGATTGCGTCGGACATCGCTGGGCTCGCGTCGCAGGTGCGAACTGCCTTCGATTCGACCGCCGTGGTGCAGTTGCAAGAGTCGATTCGCGATTTCGGGCGCGTCTCAGACCAGTTGGCCAGCTTTACCCAGCAGCAGACGGAGATCCTCGGCGAGGTCGGTGGCAACCTGCAGCGGGGATCGAACATCTTGAGCGACGCCGCGCGGAGTCTGCAGGTCTCGCTCGCTCGGGTCGACTCCGCCACGGAACAGGGGCAGCTCACCAGCATACTCACCAACGCGCAGGTTGCGTCGGAGGAGATGGCGGTCGCCGCGAAGGACTTCCGGGAGTTGATGGGGACGGCGAGCTCCAGTCAAGAGAGCGTTCAACGAATTATCGAAGGCGCCGATTCACTCATGACTCGGTTACAGGATCGGATGGGGACGATCGGCCTGCTGGTCGGCGACACGACGCTCTATGTCGAAACCACCCGTGCGGTGATCCAGCTGCAAGAGCTGCTCACGGACATCGAGGCGAATCCCAGAAAGTACTTCAAGTTCTCGGTGTTCTAGGGTGGGCCGGCGGCGTGCTGAACGGGAAACGAGCGCTGGCGGGGTCGTGTTCCGGTGCGTCGACTTGGAGCCGGAGTACCTGCTCATCCTGGATGGGCACGAGAATTGGGGACTCCCCAAGGGTCACCTCCATCGGGGGGAGCAACCCGTCGATGCGGCGAGACGGGAGATCATGGAGGAAACGGGGCTTGAGGATCTCACGCTACACGGTGAGCTAGGGGTCACCGACTGGTATTTCAAGGCCGGCGGGCGCCTGATCCATAAGTACTGTCACCACTTTCTGTTCGAGTCACTCCGCGGCGATCCGGTACCGCAGCGCGACGAGGGGATAACCGTCTGCCGTTGGATCGGTTGGGAAGCCGCCCTCGAGACGCTGACATTCGAGAGTGCTCAGTCGATGCTCCGCCGCGCGGGCGAGGGGGTTCCGGCCCTCTGTCGCGACCGGGCGCTGGACGAAGAGGTGTAAACTGGCGGTCGTTCCGATTTGCCACGAAAGCGCCCGGGTTCGGGCTGGCCTGCGGCGGACGTTGTCCCGCCACGGGCTCCGCGCCCGAACCTGTCGATCCGTCGACGGCGTCCGCTCCGTCCTTGGCGAAGAACTCGTCGATGCAATCGTCATTGGGGTTCGCCGGGGGACGGTCGCGGCGGCGTTCGAACTTGCGGCCACGTATCCCCGGATCCCCGTCTTCGCGGCGGCCGCCTTCGGGCCGGACGACGGCGAGCTTCTCGAGGCCTGCCGGCGGGCGGGTTTCGCTGGGTTTCTGGCGGAAGGCGTCGACGACCCCGCGGCGGGCGAAATCGTGACCGCACGCTCGGCGAGCCGAGCACGAAGCGATGCCCTGGGTGAGGCGCCCCGTTTGCTTCGGCTCACCGAACCGGTGCAGCGGCAGGCGTGGGCGGAAGTGCTCGCTCGGGTCGAAACCCGGCCGCGGACCTCCGACATCGCGAGGGCAGTCGGGGTCACTCGCGAACATCTATCGCGGGAGTTCGCGGCGGGAGGGGCACCGAACCTCAAACGGGTCATCGATCTTGCCCGCATCACGTGTGCGGCTGATCTTCTCACCAATCCCGGCTACGACATAGGGATGGTTGCTCGGGTGCTGCGTTACGCTTCGGCGAGCCACATGGCGGGCAGCGCCATGCGGATCACCGGCTCGCCGCCGCTCGAGTTGGCGCGCCTCGGGGCCAGAACCGCCTTGCTGCGGTTTGTGAGGGGGCGGACACGCAGCCGGCTCTGAGGTGTGCCACTGAGGACGAACCAAACTGGTGTGCGGGAAGTCTTTGTGATATTTTTCACAAGCTGGTCGTCTGCGTAATTCCAACTCCGCTCTAGGACAGCCATGGCTACCGATTCGACTCTACGCCCTGGGGAACTGAAAGACATCCTCCTCAAGGAGATCGAGGCCGCCGATCTGCGCGATCTCGACGTACAGGAAGTCGGGACCGTGCTCGAGGTGAAGGATGGGACGGCCAGGGTGTACGGGCTGTCTTCTGCCATGTCGGGCGAGATGCTGGAGTTCACAGCGTCCGAAAGTGGCGAGACGGTAGCCGGTCTGGCACTCAACCTGGAGGAAGACAACCTGGGGGCCGTCATCCTCGGCGATTACCTCCAGCTGCGCGAGGGGGACGAGGTCCGCCGGACGGGGAACGTGCTGGCGGTTCCGGTCGGGCCCGCGATGGTCGGTCGAGTGGTCGATCCACTGGGACAACCCTTGGACGGCCTGGGCCCGATCGCGACCACGGCCACCCGGAAGGTCGAGTCCGCCGCCCCGGGGATCGTTCAGCGGCAGCCGGTGAAGGAACCGCTGCAGACCGGTATCAAGGCGATCGATTCCATGATCCCGATCGGTCGGGGGCAGCGCGAGCTGATCATTGGAGATCGCGGAACGGGCAAGACTGCGATCGCGATCGACACGATGATCAACCAGCGCGGCGGGAATGTTATATGTGTCTATGTGGCCATCGGCCAGAAGAACTCCACCGTCGCGGGCGTCGTCGAGAAGCTCAAGCAGTTCGGCGCGATGGACTACTCGATCATCGTGGTCGCCGGCGCGTCGGATCCCGCGCCCATGCAGTACATCGCGCCGTATTCGGGTGCGGCGATGGCGGAGTACTTCATGTACGACGAGAAACGGGCGACCCTCTGCGTATACGACGACCTATCAAAACACGCGGCGGCATACCGACAGCTGTCGCTCGTGCTGCGGCGGCCGCCGGGACGTGAGGCGTATCCGGGCGACGTGTTCTATCTCCACAGCCGGCTACTCGAGCGTGCCGCCAAGCTCTCAGACGCCCATGGTGGGGGCTCGCTCACCGCCCTTCCGGTGATCGAGACGCAGGCCGGGGACGTATCAGCCTACATCCCGACAAACGTCATCTCCATCACCGACGGGCAGATCTTCCTCGAGACCGATCTGTTCTATTCGAACATTCGGCCAGCCATCAACGCGGGAATCTCCGTTTCGCGTGTCGGTGGGAACGCACAGATCAAGGCGATGAAACAAGTGGCCGGCCGCCTGCGACTCGATCTCGCGCAGTTCCGGGAGCTCGAGGCGTTCGCGCAGTTCGGGTCGGAGTTGGATCAGGCGACGCAGCGACAGCTCGCGCGCGGCGCGCGGGTCGTTGAAGTCCTCAAGCAGCCGCAATACCAGCCGATGGCCGTTGAGATGCAGATTGCCATCATCTATGCGGTGACGAACGGTTACCTCGACGATGTCCCGGAAGACCAGATCCGCGTTTGGGAACAAGAGTTTCACAAATACCTCGAGGCACACTGCGGCCACCTCATCACCAAGATCCGCACCCATCGCGTGCTGGACGACGAAACGAAACCCGAGCTCGAAAAGGCCATTGAGGGCTTCAAGGCACTCCAGTAGATGGCCAAGACTCGCGAGCTGCGTCGGCGGATCCGGTCCGTGGAGAACACGCGACAGATCACCAAGACGATGGAGATGGTCTCCACGTCGAAGTTGAAGCGAGCACAGGACCGCGTGGTTGCGGCTCGTCCTTATGCCGACGCGCTCACCCAAGTCATTGCTGACCTCTACGCCCCGGACCTCGCCGACCGCTTTCCGCTCTTGCGCCAGCCGGCGGGGGGGGTAAAGCGTGCCGCGGTCGTGCTCGTGACCAGCAACCGCGGGTTGTGTGGCGCGTTCAACGCCAACCTGATCCGCGAGGCCGCCCGACACATACAGGAGCTCGAAGGCGCCGGAGCGACCGTGGAGCTTCACGCGATTGGACGAAAGGGCGCCGGCTTCTTCAGGTACACCGGGCGGGCGCTCGCCAGCGAACGGCAGGACATCGGGGATCGTCCGACCGCCGATCACGCAATCGAGGTCGCTCAACCGCTGATGGATCGGTTCGATGCCGGGCAGCTCGACGCGGTCGACGTCGTGTTTGCGAAGTTCATTAGTCCCCTATCGACCCCACCGACCACCATGCGAGTGCTACCGGTGGATCCCGCGGCGGTCGGCTCGGCGAGCGACGGCGCGGGCGATGGCGGGAAGCGCCAGGTAGCGAACTATATTTTGCGTCCTTCCGCGGACGAAATCGTCGCGGCGGCCCTCCCGCTCTACGTACGAAACACCATGTTCCGCGCGTTGGTTGAGACGGCCGCTTCGGAGCACGGGGCACGGCGCACCGCGATGAAGAACGCAACGGACAGCGCTGGCGACATGATCAATTCGCTCCGCAGAACCTTCAACCGCGCGCGGCAGGCACAAATCACGCAGGAGATTGCCGAGATCGTTGGTGGTGCGGAGGCGCTCAAGGGATAGCGAGTGGCGAGTTGGGCGAGGTCGCGCTCGAACGCGAAACACCGAAGGGGACTGCCTCAATGGCCGACAACACGGGAAAGATCGTCCAGATCATCGGACCGGTATTGGACGTCGAGTTCGAGCCGAACCAGCTGCCCGACCTCTATACGGCGCTCACGATCGACCGCAAGGCCAACGGCGGTCCGGCGGCTCGTGTCGTGGCGGAAGTACAGCAGCACATCGGGCGAAACCAGGTCCGGGCGGTGGCAATGAGCAGCACCGACGGCTTGGTGCGGGGTATGCCGGTTCTCGACACCGGCGGACCAATCAAAATACCAGTCGGTGACGCGGCGCTGGGGCGGATCCTGAACGTGGTGGGTGAGCCCGTCGACGAAGGCGTGCCGATTCCCGAGGATCAGGAGCGGTGGCCCATCCATCGTGCTCCTCCCGAGTTCGTGGACCTCGAGCCAAAGACCGAAGTATTCGAGACCGGAATCAAGGTCGTCGATCTGCTCGCTCCATTCGTAAAGGGTGGTAAGATCGGGTTGTTCGGCGGCGCCGGGGTCGGCAAGACGGTCGTGATCATGGAACTGATCAACAACGTCGCCAAGGGCCACGGGGGCCGGTCGGTTTTCTGCGGGGTGGGCGAGCGCACCAGGGAAGGCAACGACCTCTATCTCGAGATGAAAGAAAGTGGGGTCATCGACTCGGCCGCGCTCATCTACGGGCAGATGAACGAGCCGCCGGGGGCCCGACTGCGGGTCGGGCTGGCGGGACTCACCGTCGCGGAGTATTTCCGGGATCGCGAGGGACAGGACGTCCTCGTTTTCATCGACAACATCTTCCGCTTCACGCAAGCAGGGTCGGAGGTCTCCGCTCTGCTCGGGCGCATGCCAAGCGCGGTGGGCTACCAGCCGACTCTCGCAACTGAAATGGGCGACCTGCAGGAGCGGATCACGTCGACCAAGCGGGGTTCCATCACGTCCGTGCAGGCGATCTACGTACCGGCAGACGACTTGACCGACCCGGCTCCGGCAACCGCGTTCAGCCACCTGGACGCGACCGTCGTCCTCTCCAGGGCCCTGACGGAGATTGGGATCTACCCGGCGGTCGATCCGCTGGATTCGTCCAGCCGGATCCTGGACGCGCAGTTCCTGGGTCAGCGCCACTACGACGTGGCCGTCGAGGTCCAGCGGATACTGCAGCGCTACAAGGATCTGCAAGACATTATCGCCATTCTAGGCATGGACGAGCTATCGGAGGAGGACAAGGAGACCGTGGCTCGCGCCCGCAGGGTGCAGCGCTTTCTCTCCCAGCCGTTCCACGTCGCGGAGGCCTTCACGGGCACGCCTGGTCGATACGTCAAGCTCGAGGAGACCGTGGGCAGCTTCGAACGCGTGGTTAAAGGCGAGTTCGACCATCTCCCGGAGCAGGGGTTCTATATGGTTGGCGGCATCGAAGAAGCGGTGGAAAAAGCGGGCAAGCTGGAGTCCCAATGATGCATGTGACCGTGATTTCACCCGAGCGATCGGTCTTCGATGGACCAGCGAGCGCGGTCGTCGCGCCGGCCTACGACGGTGAAGTCGGGATTCTCCCGCGTCACGCGCCGTTTATGACCTTGCTCGGCGAAGGACGCCTCACCGTGCGGGAGCAAGCGGAGACGCACGTGTTTCGCGTGGCGGGAGGTTTTCTTCAAGTGTCGAGCAACGCCGTACGAGTGATCGCGGAGCATGCCGTCGCGGAACAGCCTGATGGGTAGGTGGGCGACCCTTGGTCTGGTGGGAGCGCTGTACGGGGCCGGGACACAGCCGGCACTGGCTCAGGCGACGGGGACGACATCGTTCAATGCACCATACCGCGCCTTCGAGCGGTCCGAAATCGGCGGTACGCTCAGCTTTCTCTCTGGAGGCGGGATCGCCGTTGAGGGCCAATACCGGTTCGGCCACGGCCGCTTCGACCTGGGCATGCGCGGGGGGATTCTCGATCCTGACGTGGGCGGCAACCGGCTCATCGTAGGTGGCGAGGCTCGAACTCGGGTGATCGAGCCCACACCAGATTTCCCACTGGACGGGGCGTTCATCATCGGTGTGGGTGGCCGGTTCGGATCGGGTGATGCCGACGTCCTCGTGCCGGCCGGGTTGTCGCTTGGCCGCCGGTTCGATCTCGAAAACTCTCCGGTGAGCATCGTCCCGTACGTCCAGCCCACGCTATTCCTGGCGGTCGGCGACGGCTCCGCCGACGTGGAGTTCGCGATCGGCCTGGGTGGCGATTTTCGCCTCAGCGCGGCCCTCGATGCCCGTGTCAGCGTTGGGCTGGGTGACGTCGAAGGCATCTCGATCGGTGCGATTTGGGTTCATTGAGTCTCAGATCTCCCCGTGGCGTACCGAGAGATCTGACCCGATTCTGAGCCCTGCACGAACCGCTCTTGGGGGTTGCGTCAATGAACAGGACAGTCCTTGGTGTCGTGGTACTCGTGGTACTCGCGGTGCTGGCCGCGGGCTCGGCCAGACCAGCCTCCGCTCAGCTAAAGAGTCTGCCGGTGTACTTTTCCCCAAAAGGCGGGACCGGGATTACCGTTGCGGTCGATTATGGGCGGGGCCTGAACGACGATTCGGGAAAGAACTCGACATACACGGGCCGGGTGATCCTGGGGCTCCCGGTCGTGACGCTTGGAGTCGGCGTCGGGGTCTTTGATCCCAAGGTGATCAGCCAGGACAGCGAGATGCAGTTCATGGGCAATCTGGCTCTCAAGCTGTTCGGCGGGCCGCTCATGCCCGTCGCCGTGAGTCTCCAGGGCGGCGCCGGGTACCTCAAGCTCGGAAGCGGCGCGTTCGCAACGAAGTCGTGGACGTTTCCGGTGGGCGTGGGATTGGCGCTGAACATCCCGACGCCTGGCGCCTCATTGGAGCCGTGGATTGCGGGGCGCTTTCAGCTCGACCGTCTCGAGACGAGCGTGGGAAACGCGAATCAAACGGGGGTGGGCATCTCGGGCGGCGTCAATTTGGGAACCCTCACAGGGGTGGGCCTGCACGTCGCGGCCGATTGGAGCAGCGTGGGTGAGAAGGTGACGGGGAATCCGACGATCGATTTGCTCACCCGTTCCCGCAAGCCGCTCGTCTTCGGAGTGGGCCTGCGATACATGTTCAGGCTTCCCGGGCTGCCGGGTGTTCCCGTCGTCCCGGGCGTGTAGCCCGGGTTCCAAAAGGCACCACCCTGCCTTAGCTTACCGACCTTTGGGGCACGCGGCGTGCCCGCAGTCGTGCTACCCCTTCTCCATGGATCGGGCGGGTGTCTTCATCTTTCCGGCGAGCTCTCACTTTCATTACCTGTGCGACCCTCTTGAGTTTCGCGCAGGGGTGCGCCCTGAATTTCGACGCGCGAAGTCTGGGAGTCGACGCGACCATGGCGTCTCCCGCCTCGGCGCCCGCCGAGGGCGAAGAGTTTCGTGTCACGCGGTCGGCGCTCTTCATGTTATGGGGCATGCTACCGGTCTCCCGCCCCTCACTCGAGCGCGTACTTGCTGGCCAGCTTATCGGTGGCGAACGAGTTGCCGACCTGCGCATTCGCGTGCGGAGCCGTTTCGTCGATCTCCTCCTCACGGTTCTCACCGGGGGCTTGATTGTGCCGCGGTCCGTGACGTTCGAAGGAGTCGTCGTAGAGCGCTGACGGTCGCCGTGGAGCCGCCGGGCCGCAGCGTGTCCAGAGCCCTGCGTCCGGCTTCTTCTCGACCTGCGGGGTCCCCTATCCACTGCAACCAGACGTTTGCCATCGCCGCGCCGGCGTCGGCGAGCGGCAGGGGAACGCCGCCTTCGTTCGCGATCAACGCGGTGGCCTCCGCTCTTCCCCTGATGTCGGGACCGCAAACGATCGGTCTCCCCCAGGCCGCCGGCTCCAACACCGAGTGCAGCCTTCCCCGTTCGAATCCTCCACCTACGTAACACACGTCCCCAACGGAGTAGATATCGGCCAGTCGTCCGGTCACCGTGATGACGACGCAGGTGGCGCGGCCAGCCGGTTCTCCAGGTTGCCATGGGTGTGCGGCGATTCCCCGGCGCGCGAAGGATCGCAGGAGGCGCGCGGTGCACGCCGCCGACGGCTCGTGCGGTACGAGCACGAGCCGAGCTGAGGGGAATCGGTTCAGTACCGCTGCGTATGCGTCGAGCAGCATCACCTCGTCACTGCGCTCCACACTCCCCGCAACGAGGGTGGTACGGCCGGTTGCCCGCCATTCGCTGAGCGCGCCGAGTCCGGAAGTGTTCGCAGGTCGTTCCAGCACGTAGTCGTGGCGAGGATCGCCGGTAATCCGAACGGCCTCATCTCGGATGCCGATTCTTCTCAAACGGTCGGCGTCGGTTGCCGACAGGGCCCCCGCAAAGCTGATCGCGGCGTGCTGCCGCCTGAGCAGCGGCCGTACCGGCCAGTGCAATCGGCCACTGTCGGGATGTACTCCGGACGCGAAGGTGGCGATGGGAATGCCCCGATCGGCGGCCCCGGCTGCCAGTTCCGGCCAGAGATCTCCTCGCGAGAACGCCAGGAGCGATGGATTCAGCGCGTCGAGCGTGGCCGAAACGTCGCGCACTCCATCCCAGGGGACGTAATCCACGCGTGCTACACCAGGTGGCGTTGGCCACCAGGACAACGAAGGCGAGGAGTGCGTGACCACGACCTGGAGGTCGGGGTCGGCGGCCACCAGACGGCGGATGACCGGCTCGGCGGTGAGTGCCTCTCCCACGGAGGCTGCGTGTATCCAGAGCCGGCGCTCAGGGTGCCGTTGGGCGGTCGCCCAACAGGTCCACCTGGAGGCCGCGCCCCGGCGCCCCTCGACGCTGCGGCCAAGCTTGCCCGTCCCGAGAGGTAGGCGGCGAGCAATCCGAGCCAACGCCCGGTACGTTTGCGCGTACACCTGGGCAATCTGGTAGGTTGGTGAACATGACGCTACGCCGCTACGTGCAAGCGAGTCGCGAGCCCCGATATAGCCTGCTGTTCGCGCTCCCTCTGCTGTTGGCATACGAAGGCCTTACGCTGGCCCTGTCACACAGCGAGATCTCTCACGTACGGAACGGCGCGGACGTTCTGCTCAAGACGGTCTTCGTGGCTTTCGGTGGAAGGCTCGGCGTGTCGCTGTTCGCGCTGGTCCTCGTCGGGCTGGGCGCCTGGCTCGTGTGGCGGGACCGGCGCCGGCACCCGAGCCCTATGTCCCCGGGGGTTTTCGGTGGCATGGTGGTCGAGAGCGTCGTGTACGCTGCATTGCTTGGCGCAGTCGTTGCGACACTGAGCGAGCTCTTGCTTCGCCTACCGCTCGGACTCGGCCTGCAGGGCGGGATGAAAACGCTATCACTCGCCACGCAGTTGGCGGTCTCACTCGGGGCGGGGGTTTACGAGGAGTTGCTGTTTCGTGTGTTGTTGGTTTCCGGACTGGTCGCTGCCGGGAGAGCCCTCGGCTGGGGGCTTCGCTCGGCTATCATGATGGCGGTAGTGGGGAGCGCGCTCATATTCAGTGCGTTCCACTACATCGGGCCGTTGGGAGACCGATTTGCGGTACCGACGTTCACGTTTCGAGCTGTAGCGGGCGTAGTCCTGAGCGGTCTCTACGTGACCAGGGGGCTTGGGATCACCGCGTGGACCCACGCCCTGTACGATGTAGGGTTGTCGCTGGCAAACTCCGCCAGCGCCTAGCCTCGGGTGCCGCGAACTAGCCCTTGGTTTTTTCTGCGTAGACGGAATCGAGGAAGGGCCGCCAGTCTTCGATGGTCAAGGCGCCAACGATCAGGCCGCCCTCGACGACGAAGGACGGCGTACTGTTCACACCTCCGCGCCGCGCCGCCGTAAGATCCGCCTCGACGAGCGAACGGGTTGCTCCCGTTCGAACACAGCTGGCCATTACATCGCTCGGCAAGGGCGTGGCCGCCGCCATCTCCAAGAAATAGTCCAGGGGGTCGGACAGTGGTCCCCATTCCCGCTGGCGCTCAAACAGGAGATCGTGAACCTCCCAGAAATGTCCCTCGCGAGCGGCGCACATCGCGAAGAGGTGCGCCGCCAGCGCGTTGGGATGGAGCTCGGGGATGGGAAAGTTGATGAACACCAACTGCGCCTTGCCCGGATCGATGTATTCACGTTGGAGGGCCGGTTTCGTGCCTTCCCAGAAGGTGCGGCAAAAGGGGCATTGGAAATCACTTACCTCGAAGATCGTAACCGGCGCGTTCGAATCTCCCTTCGTACGCGCTGAGAAGAGCAGGTCCCCCTGAGCGGTCCCCGGCGCGGGCAGCTGCCGACCGCTGCCGGACGTGTAGACGACGGCACCGCCTATCCCGATCACCGCGCCGGCCACAACTGCAAGTCCGATCTTCACGGCAGTTACCACCGTACCATCTCCGACTTCGGTGTGTCGCGGACAGGGGGCGTGTCGAGCGGGTCGCGCGCGGTCCGGGGCACTAGTACCTCCACCTGGCGATTGCGTTCTTCGAGAAAATGGGTACTGAAACTGGCAGCCCGCTAGTTACTGAAACCTCGATGTTCCAGAAGTGTTCCTGAAACGGATTCTCGGGATCGGGCCGTCGAGCCGCCAGCCACCACCGCCCGGGCTGGAGCGCCAGGGTCGCGTGCCCGCTCGCGTCCGTGGTCACGCGTCGAACTTGCCTGCCGCTCCGCTCCGTCAGCGAGCGGGTGATCTCGCCGTAGGAAACGTATGCGTCCCGTTCCCATGTCCTGATCGAGTCCGCTGCAGCCGTCGCTTTCTCGGCCAGGGCGAGATCAACTGCGAAGTGCTTACGGAGATCCGTTTCCCGCAGGGATGCGCGCCGCGAAAGCCGGGCATACATCTGTCGGAACTGCTCATAGGCGGTGCGGTATCCCGCGCTCTCACGGTCCGTGGAGCGTAGGGAGTCTGCCAATGCGCTCACGCTGTCACGGGTAGCAATCCACGCCCGTCCGGCGCGATCAGCCGGCGGATGGGCTGGGCGCCGGTAGCTTGGGATGTCACCCTCCAGCTCGGGAAAACTCGGCCGCGGAGTCCGCGCCGCCCGGCCAAGCGAATCGAGTAGCCACTGGTGATCATAGGGTAGGGCGACGACCTCGAGCCCGGCGAGCGGGCCATCCATTCGGGCGCTGAGCCGTACCTCGACACCACTACGCCCGCACGCGGCAGCCAGCGCAGCACCTCCGAGTGCGACGACGAACCTCGACACGGGGGGGGACGGGCGATTCGTCGTGTGACGCGAAGTGAGAGATCGACAAAACGGCCGCTCCCCGGCTCCCGCCGGGCACCGAGTCGCTCGTCGGCTCCGGGCTATCTCAGTCGACGATGGTTTCGGGGAAGATGAACTGCCGAGGATCGATATGGCGCCCGTTCACGATCACCTCGTAATGCAGGTGGGGAGCCGTGGCGATTCCCGTCCTACCGACATGGGCGATTGGCTCGCTTCGGTCAACGCGCTGACCTACCCGCACCAGCGTCTTGGAGCAGTGTGCGTATCGGGTGACGACGCCATAGCCGTGGTCCACGGCAACCATCAAGCCGTATCCCGGCTCGTTTCCGACCCTGATGACGAGCCCGCTCGCCGGTGCCACAATGGGCGTTCCCGAATTTGCGGCGATGTCGATCCCGGGGTGGGGGCGTGCTTCGTGGTGAATGGGGTGAATACGTGCGGCAGCGAACGGGCTGGTAAGGAACCCATTCGTCGGTGAGATGGATGGAGTATGCGACAACCGTCGTTTGTGCGCAGAGAGGCTCTCCGCCGCCTGCGCAAACGACTGAACGAGCAGGTTGGCGCGGCGAATGAGCCCTGCCGCGTCCAACCGCATCGAGAGGGCGTCCCGTCCGCGTTCGGTCTGTTCGAGTCGTGAGTCGCGGTCGCTCCAGGCACCAGGCCCACCGATACCCGCCTGCTGAACATCGGGGTCCATCGGTTCGAGACCCGCCAGGACGCGTACCTGGCGGTCGCGGTCCGTCATGGCGGACACCGTGTCGTTCAATTGTGCGAGGAGCGTGTGCGTGGTTTGAATTTCTTGCGCGAGGACGTCGTTCTGTCGTTCGAGTTGCTGGAGCCGGGAAACGTTGACGGTCTTCGTGATGGTCGTATAGCCGAGGACGGCCGCCGCGAGCGGCAACGCGAGGGCGGAACCCAGGAACACCCGCAGCGCGGGTCTGGAGATTCGCACCGACCTCGATTTCCCGGGGCCGTGGGGCACCACCAAGACAGTCCATTCCGGTTCGGGCATGAACGCGTCCTCTTTGATTCACTTACGTGGGGCCTATCACGACACACAGGGCGGAGCGGGCCCGTCACTTCACGCTGCTGAAATCGGAGGCGCAATAATAGAGCTTCGGTCACAGACCTGTCAAGCCTTAGGGCGAAGTTCTAATACATTGTGTCGTAATGAGTTATGCGGCCGTCCGCGCTTTCGGAAACAGCGGTGTGAGTTTTCGAACCGCCGCACCGGCGAGCGATGGTGACTCGAGTTGGCGCCAAGTGACATTCGTCACAGCGCCGTCGCCGCCAAGCGCCTCCCAAACGGTCTGCGTGCGGTTCGGAATGAATGGCGTTGCCATCAGCGTCACCCGTGTGAGAGCCCGCGACAAGGCGCCGAGCGTGGAGTTGAGCCGGTCGCTGTCGCCGGACTTCGCGAGTGACCATGGTGCCGAGTCCTCGATGAAGCGGTTCGCGCTGGCAACGAGACCCCACGCCTTGGCTGCGCCCTCGTGGAGCAGGTTGTCGTCCATCACCTCGCGGTACGCGGCGATGGCGTCGTCTCCGCTCGTGTCGAGCGCTGTCGCTGATCCGCTCTC
This sequence comes from Gemmatimonadales bacterium, assembly GCA_965249575.1. GTDB lineage: Bacteria > Gemmatimonadota > Gemmatimonadetes > Gemmatimonadales > GWC2-71-9. The sequence continues at coordinate 2,431,832 of OZ252244.1, forward strand.
TGGATTCCTTCCCCCGGTGTACTTGTGAATCATCGCGAGCACCCGGCTCGCGAGGTTGCCGTACCCATCCGCCAGGTCGGCCGTGTACCGGGCATCGAACCGCTCCCAGGTGAAGGTGCCATCGCCGTCCCATGGGACCTCGCGGAGGAGGAAGTAGCGCAACGCATCCGGCCCATGGCGATCGATGGCTTCGCGAAGGGTTACCTTGACGCCGGCCGTCTTCGAGAAGCGCGCACCGGAGAGGTTCACCCAGCCGTGCGACCACACACCACGCGGGACTGCGAGACCGGCGGCCATGAGCATCGCGGGCCACAGAGCCGCGTGGAAGCGAACGATGTCCGGACCGATGACGTGGAGGTCTGCCGGCCAAACACCATCGTATCCGTTCTCCGGGAATCCAGTGGCGGAGAGGTAGTTGATCACCGCGTCGAACCACACGTAGATCGTATGGTCGGGAGCGTTCGGCCATCCGATCCCCCAGGGCAACCGGGCCCGGCTCACGGAGAGATCCTGGAGGCCGCTTTCGACGATATTGCGGATCTCATTCATCTTGCTCGGGGGCCGGAGGAAATCTGGGTTCTCGTCGTAGAGCTTGAGCAGGTCGGGGCCGAACGATGAAAAGCGGAAGAAGTAGTTGGGCTCCTCGACCCAACGTACCTCGAGCGTCGGGTGCTCCGGGCAATGGCCGTCTACCAGGTCCTTGTCGAGCTTGAACGCCTCGCACCCCACACAGTAGTAGCCCTTGTAGACACCCTCGTATATGTGTCCGGCGGCTTGGATCCTGCTAAGGAGCGCCGTCACCGTTCGGTGATGACGAGCCTCGGTTGTCCGAATGAAATCACTGTTGCTGATGGCCAGCTCATCCCAGGCTTGCAGGAATTGGTCGGCAATCGCGTCGACCCATGCCTGGGGAGCGGTGCCGGCATTTTCTGCGGCCTGCGCAACCTTTTGCCCGTGCTCGTCCATTCCGATGAGGAAATGGACCCGATCGCCTCGGAGTCGGCGGTACCGGGCGATGCAGTCCGCGCCGATCTTCTCGAACGCGTGGCCGATGTGCGGTTCGCCGTTGGCATAGTCGATGGCGGTGGTAAGGTAGAACTTGCTGCCCAACTCATTCCCCCGTGTTCGTGCTATCGTCCCCGCGCTTTCCCTTTCGCCGCCGCCTCTTGCGCTTGCGCACGCGCCGCGGTGTGACCGCCTCGAGAGCCTGTTGGGTAGTGACGGCGGATGGTCCTTCGTCGAAGGTGACCAAGGCCGACGGCGGCTGGGCTTCCTTCGGACCGCCGCGAGGTTGCTCGACCGTGGCCATGGCTTCCTTCAGCTCTTCGAGGCCGACCCAACGCGTTCCCCCCTCTTGGGCGCGTGTGAGGACCCGCTCTCGGAATATGTCGACCGACTCCACTTTGACGGTTCCTTGAGACGTGTTGAGCGTCCGTCCTTCTTTCGGGAAGCGCTTCCGGGTGGTGACGTAATACTCGTGCTCGTACCGGAGGCAGCAGAGCAGCCTGCCGCATCCTCCGGAGATCTGCGCCGGATTCAGGGAGAGGCGCTGATCCTTGGCGAGACTCAGGCTCACCGGCCGGAGCTCTGGGAGCCACGACGAGCAACAGTATTGCCGTCCGCAGCGCCCGACGCCATCTAGGCGCTTGGCCTCGTCCCGGGCACCGATCTGACGCAGTTCGATGCGCGTACGGAACAACGAGGCGAGGTCCCGAACCAACGCCCGAAAGTCGACGCGCGTCTCGGCGGTGAAATAGATCGTGAGCTTCTTCCGATCCCACTGCCATTCCGCATCGGAGACCTTGATGTTCAGCTTGTGGGATTGGGCCCGTTCGATCACCTTCCTCCGAACGTCCTCTTCGGCTTTGCGAAGCTCGTTGCTGAGGTGGGTATCGTCACTGGAAGCCAGCCGTAGGGCTTTCCCTGTTGGGGTAGTAGGTTGGCCCGCGCCGCACCCGTTGCATCCCACGCCACACTTGCGCTCGGCGGTTTCCCCTACTGCGGCCACTCGCCCGAGGTCACGCCCCCGCTCGACCTCGACCACCACCGCATCCCCCACGGTGGGGGTAGTCTCGGCCTCCCACGTGAAGAAATCCTTCCGCCCGCCCTTGAAACGAACCTCGATAAGCTCCGGCAATCTCATCCCTCCGCGAATGCGCCGATCTTAAGGTACTTCTCGGTGCGCAAAGACAGCCGCTTGGACGGTTCGATGTCCTCCAGAGATCGTATGTGCCGCTGCAAGACGTCGCGCAGGGTTCGGGCGGCGGTATCCGGGTCGGCGTGAGCGCCGCCGGGCGGCTCGGGCACGATTTCGTCGATCACGCCGAGTGAGAGGAGGTCTCGTGCCGTGATTCGGAGGGCGTCAGCGGCCCGCGTTTTGAGCGAGGCGTCATTCCAGAGAATCGCTGCGCAGCCCTCCGGCGAAATCACTGAATAGACCGCGTTCTCCAGCATGAGCACTTGGTCCGCCAGGGCCAGTGCCAGTGCCCCGCCTGATCCGCCCTCGCCCACGATGACCGCGACCAGGCTGGTGTTCAGCGTGGCCATCGCCTCGAGATTGCGCGCGATGGCCTCGGCCTGTCCGCGCTCTTCCGCGCCGAGCCCGGGGTACGCTCCGGGGGTGTCGATCAGCGTAATCACTGGAACTCGAAACCGCTCGGCTTGTTGCATGAGGCGCAGCGCCTTGCGGTATCCCTCGGGGTGGGGCATTCCGAAGTTCCGGCGCAGGTTTTCCTTCGTGTCCCGCCCCTTTTGGTGGCCGATGACGACGACCGGACGACCCCCGAGACGGGCCCACCCGGCGACGATCGCGGGGTCGTCGCGATAGAGACGGTCACCCCTCAGCTCGATGAAGTCGGTGAACGTCGCCGCGAGGTAGTCGAGCGTGTACGGCCTGCGTGGATGCCGCGCGACCTGGACCCGCTGCATGGGCGTGAGCCCTAGGTAGATCTCCTTCCGCATATCCGCGAGCCGCGTCTCGAGGGGCTCGATTTCGCGTTGCATATCGAGGGCCCGGTCGCGACCGAGATGTCGCAGTTGCGCGATCTGCCGTTCCAGCTCGAGGAGGGGCTTCTCAAATTCCAGATCGAACGTTATCGCCACGGGGGCGCTACCTCGCTTTGACCAGGCGCACGCGCTCGGCGCCCAGAAGTTCTCGGAGCGCGCTGAGAAACTCGTCCTCAAGTTCGACCCGAAGCCGGCGGGAACGCAACCGCGCCGTTTCACCGTTCCCGTCACCCCACTCGACGAAGACGGGGGCCGCGCCGGGGTGCGCGGCGCATAGGGCAGCCACGGCCCCGGCAATGCCGGGATCGGGACCGGATCCCTCACTCCACTTCATGGCGATGCCCACGGCGCCGTTGGTGCGCAACCCCTCCAGAGGCTGCGCGGCTTCGACGATGAACGGTGCGCGGTCTTCGCCGCGGTCGCGGGCGCTGTAGCCGCCGGTCAGAAGGAGCGCCGTGTCCTGGATGATGATGCTCGACAGCCTGCTCCAACTGTCGGGAAACACGATTGCCTCGGCCGTGCCGTGAAAATCCTCGATCGTCAGCCGGGCATACTCCGATCCGGTCTTCCGGCTGACCTGTCGCTTGACCGTCGTCACCACGCCGGCCACGGAGACTTGGTGCTCGCTCCACGAGCTCAGCGTGCGTGTGGTTCGTGTGCCGAAGAGCGTTACTTCGTCCCGAAACCGCTCGAGCGGGTGTCCGGAGATGAAGAACCCGATCACCTCCTTTTCTTTTGTCAGCCGTTCGGCCTCCGACCAGGGCGGGGCACCCGGAAGCTCCGCGGCAGTGGGCGCTGCGGTCGCGGGCACGCCGTCGCCAAACAGGGAAGCCTGACCGGCATCTCGTTCCGCCTGCCGGAGCTGGGCCTCGCCGAGCGTTTGATCGATCGCCGCGGCGAGTTGTGCGCGGTGACCGTCGAATTCGTCGAACGCGCCGGCTGCGATGATCGATTCGAGTACGCGCTTGTTGCAGACCTTCAAGTCCACCCGCTCGCAGAAATCATGGAGGGATCGGTAGGGGCCTCCCTCCTCCCGTCCCGCGAGGATCGACTCAATAGCCGTCCGGCCGACGTTCCTGATCGCACCCAGCCCAAAGCGGATCTCATGATCCCCGGTCACCGTGAACTTCCACCGGGACGTGTTGACGGACGGCGGTAGCACATTGATGTCGAGCTCGCGGCACTCGTTGATCCGTTCCACGACAGTGTCTGTGTCGCCGATCTCCGACGAAAGCAGCGCCGCCATGAACTCGGGTGGATAGTGAGCCTTGAGCCAGGCGGTCTGGAACGAGAGCACGCTGTACGCCACACTGTGCGACTTGTTGAATCCGTAGCGCCCGAAGGTCTCGATTTGAGATGCGATGAGCTCAATGGCTCGGCGGTCGTGTCCCAGGTCGACGGCCCGCTCGACGAAGCGCGCCAGCTCCGCTTGGATCAAGTCCTTGTCCTTCTTACCCACGGCTTTGCGCAACACGTCTGCTTCACCGAGGGTATAACCAGCCAAAACATTCGCGATTCGCATCACCTGTTCCTGGTACACGATCACGCCGTATGTCGGCTCGAGCACTCCACGAAGGGCCTCGTGCGGATACCGCACGGCCTCTTCGCCCCGCTTCCGCCGGATGAATACCAGGTGCATCCCCGAGTCGAGCGGTCCGGGACGCACGAGTGCGTTGGTCGCAACCAGATCGTCAAAGCGATCGCAGTGCAGCTGGCGGAGCGTATCCGTGGCCAACTGCGATTCGAATTGGAAGACGCCCGCGGTCCGTCCGGCCCGCAGCAGCTCGTAAACCGGCGGGTCGTCGAGGTCGAGCCCATCCAGCTCGATTCTGGTCCCATGCCGCTCCTCGACGATCTCGGTCGCATCGTGGATCACTGTGAGCGTCTTGAGGCCCAAGAAGTCCATCTTGAGCATGCCGACCTGCTCGAGTCCCACCATGTCGTACTGCGTGATGATGGCGTCCGCGGCTCCGTTGCCGGCAGCCCCACTCCGTTGCGGCGCTGTGCAGACAGGGACGTAGTCTTCCAGGGGGCCCGGGGCGATCACGATCCCGGCGGCGTGGACCGATGCGTGACGGGACAGACCCTCGATGCGCTGAGCGAGATCGACCAGGCGGGCGATCGTACCATCTTCACGCGCCAGCTGTGTCAGCTCGGGCACGCGGCTCACCGCATCGGCCACCGTCAGGGCATATCCGGGCGTCGACGGGATCAACTTCGCGAGCCGGTCCGCGTCGGCGGGTGCCACGCGCAGCACTCTCGCGATGTCACGAACGGCGGCACGCGCCTTGAGGGTGCCGAACGTGATGATCTGGCCGACGCTCGACCGCCCGTAGCGCTCACGCACATAGTCGATTACCTCGCCGCGGCGCTCGAAGCAGAAGTCCACGTCGATATCGGGCATCGAGATCCGCTCGGGATTGAGGAAGCGCTCAAAGAGCAGATCGAATCGCAGGGGATCGACGTTGGTGATGTGAAGAGCGTACGCGACGACCGAGCCGGCAGCCGACCCGCGCCCGGGACCCACCGGAATCCCCCGTTCCCGCGCCGCGCGGATGAAGTCGTACACGATGAGGAAGTATCCGGCGTACCCGGTCTTGGTGATTACCCCAAGCTCGTAGTCGAGCCGCGCTTTGACATCCTCGGGCAGCGGTGAACCGTACCGGGCCATCGCTCCCTCGGTCGCCAGCTCCACCAGGAGGTCATTGTCAGAGATGTTCCGGTCCGAGCGCGGAAACTCTGGCAAGAAGTAGCCCTTGTCGAAGTCGAACTCGCACCGATCGGCCACCCGCTCGGTGTTCGTGATGAGGTCGTCCCGCGTGGGGAAGAGCTCCCGCATCTCCTTCTCGCTCTTGAGGTAGCTCTCCTCTCCCTCGAATCGGAACCGATTCGGGTCGTCCAAGTCCTTGCCGGTGCCAATCGCGAGCAGAATGTCGTGCGCCTGGGCGTCCTCACGCCGGAGGTAATGGGCGTCGTTGGTCGCTACGACGGGGAGCCCGAGCTCGTCGGCAAGCCGAAGCATCCCCTCCGAGACGATCCGTTCGTCGGCTATACCGTGGTCCTGAACCTCGAGCCAGAATCCATGCGGCCCGAACGTGCTGGCAAACCACTCAGCGGACTGCCGCGCCTGGTCGAAATTGCCCTGTCGAAGCCAAATCGAGATCTCCCCGGACAAACAGGCCGCGAGGCAGACGATACCGTCGGCGTGCGCCGCCAAGACCTCTCGATCGATGCGGGGACGCCGGTAATATCCCTCCAGAAACCCGATGGAGGAGAGCCTGATGAGATTCTGGTAGCCCGTCCGGTTCCGCGCGAGAAGCACGAGGTGCGAGTAATTGGCAGGTGCGTTAGGCAGTCGCTCCCGCGCGTGTCGCGAACCGAACGCGAGGTATGCCTCGAACCCCAGGATGGGACGGATACCGGCCGCTCTGGCCTCCCGATAGAAAACGCAGGCGGCATGGAGGTTGCCGTGATCCGTGATGGCGAGGCTGTCCATACCCAGCTCACGCGTCCGGTCCACCAGGTCCTTGATCCGGTTGGCACCGTCGAGCAGGGAGTATTCGGAATGTGTGTGGAGGTGAACGAACGTCATCTATCCGCCTGCACAGGCCCACCCGAATCGAGCAGTCCTGGGTAGAGAACGGTCTGGGAGCTCGGCCGCGATGGTCGGCCGCCCACGTGTCCCATTCGCGGGCGCCCGACTGTTAAGCTTACGCGAAGCATGGAGCGTTGTCAAAACTCGCGTTCGCTGCGTATGTTCCTCCTCCACAGAGAGTTACGACATCGTCGGGGACCCGCGGCGGGGAGTGCTTCGTTGGCGTGGGCCGCCGAAGGCTTTGGCTCCCGCAGCGGCGCCACGAGAACACGTGATCGCGGACAGGGTAAAGTGGACATCCGTGCACCAGCCAAGAGGGGAGTGCTGTTGAAGCGCCGTTTGATTCCCGTGCTGCTCGTACCGCTCATCGGCTGTTGGGGAGTCGACGAGGGGGGCACGCCGAGGCCTGATGCCATCTCGCGTGTGGCCGAGTCGGACAACCAGATCGGGGTGGTGGGTGGCCGGCTCTCCCGCCCCCTGGCAGTCGACGTGCGGGCGGCCGATGGGTCGGTAACGCCCCGGGCGGCGGTGCGGTGGATTGTCGTCTCGGCAACGGGCGGGACCCTCTCGGATTCGCTCACAGTGGCGGACGGCACGGGTCGAGCGCTCGTCGACTATACCCTGGGGCAGACCGTAGGGCCATACACGGTACGGGCTGAGCTGGTCGAGAATCGCGACCGTTGGGTCACGCTGTCCGCGACTGGAGCGGCAGCTCCAGTGCTGACCGCCGTGTCCCCGCAGGCATTTCAAGGCGGCGATTCGGTGACTCTCCTCGGTACCGGGCTCGACGCTGCGCGGCTTTCGATTGAGGTCGGTGGCGTGCCCGCCCGCATCGTGTCCGCCGCTGGCTCGGCGACCACGTTCGTCGCGCCGTCGTGCCTCGCGCCGGGGTCCGTCACCTTGCGCGCCAGGCTTGAGACGGCGACCAGCAACGGCCTCCAGGCTCAGTACGTATCGTCCGCTACCCCCCTCGCGCTCCAAGTGGGGGACTACGTGTCCGTCGCGTCCGACCAGTTGGCTGGATGTGCGACCCTACCGGACGCCGGTCCGGCCGGAGCTGAATACGTCGTCGCACCGCAGTCTGTGACCGGCTCTCCGGGCCTGAGCGCGGCGTACCGTTTGACGGGGGATTCGATCACCGTGGTGACCGCGCTCCCGCCCGCGGCTCCGGCCGGCGCCATGCCGGTCAAGCAGACCTTTCACGATTTCCTGCGACGCACCGAGGAGAGCCTCGCGGGGCCGAGGAGGCGGCCGCAACCTGCAGCGGCTCCCGCAGCTCCGGCCTACGCCCAGCCGCTCGAGGTCGGCGATCAACGCACGTTTCGGGTATGCAGCACGGTGACCTGCAGCCTCGTACCGGATTTCACGGAGGTCACCGGGGAGGCAGTGTACGTCGGCGATCATGCAGCCATCTACTTGGACCTCAACGCGCCTCCGGGCGGCATGACGCAAGAGGATCTCACCGAGCTCGGTACCCTTTTCGACCAGGAGCTCTACGACGTCGATACCCGGGCATTTGGATCCGAATCGGATATCGACGAAGACGGTGTCGTCGCAATACTGATGAGCCCCGTCGTCAACGCGCTTACCCCGGCGACGGACTGCTCCTCCGCGATCATCACCGGGTTCTTCTTCGCAATCGATATCGATCCCGGGTTGGTCGATGACGAGCGGTCGAACCAGGCCGAGGTCTTCTACACGATCGTACCCGATCCGACCGGCTCGGTGCGGTGCCCCTTGACGCCCGGTTTCGTCAAGCGGCAGGTCCCGGTGACCTTCGCGCACGAGTTCCAGCACATGATCAGCTTCAATCAGCACGTCTTGGTGCGCGGCGGCAACGTCGAGCTGCTCTGGCTGAACGAGGCGATGTCGCACCTAGGCGAAGAGCTCGCGGCGCAGCGGTTCCGGGATCTGGGCGACGAAGATCGCTTCTCACAGTTCGTTTTCGCGAACCTCTCCAATGCCTACCGTTACTTGGAAGCGCCGGGCCTCTTCTATACCATCCCTTCGATGGGAACCGGCAGCCTGGAAGAGCGGGGGTCGGCCTGGCTGTTCCTGCGTTGGCTCGTGGACCAGTTCGGAAACGAGCTGCCGCGTCGCCTGTCGGAGACCAAGCGCACTGGGGAGGCGAACGTGGCGTTTGCCACCGGTGAGCCGATGACGAGGCTACTCGGGCAATGGTTCATGGCGAACTACGTCTCCGACCTGCCCGGTTTCGTGGCCCCTCAGCGCCTCACGTACGACGCGTGGGCGTTGCGGACCACGTACAGAGAGCTCAACAGTCAAAGGCCGCAGGATTTTCGCAGGTCGTTCCCCCTCCGGCCGATCGTCTTGAGCGGTGGCGCCTTCCAACCACGACTGGGAACGCTCTTCTCTGGTTCTGGCGACTACTTTCGCGTCGTCCAGGCGCCGGGCCAACCCGGGTTTACCCTGCGCATGACCAGCGGCTCCGGCGCGCCGCTGACCAGTGTAGTAGTGCCGCGGTTGAACGTGATCCGCGTTCGTTGAGCGTTACGAGACCAGGTTCCAGGTCTGCAAGCATGCACACTGCCGGACGCGAGGCGTTTCCAGCGAGGAGCCGCCGGCCGGCGCGCTGGGTCACCCTGCTCATATTCGTCCCGATTCAACTCACCGCTCAACTTGGTCCTCCGTCGCGCGCCGCACTCACCGTGCGGAATGCGGGTTTGAACGGAGCCGGCGCCGCGCTCGTCGGTGACGCCGGCGCCGTCTTCAGCAATCCTGCCGCGTTGGCGACCATCTCACACTTCGCGGTGGAAGCGGGATATCGACGGGCACCGGCCGACGGGTACGTGATCAACGGCGCCCTCGCCGGGCGGATCCGGCAATTCGATCTCGGGGGAGGTATCCAGTACGTCGACTTGGGTCTGGGTCCGTCGTCTCAGGCGACGAGCTACGAAGTCTTGGGAGTGGGTTCTGCGGTGTATCGGTTCGGGCTCATGGCCCTCGGTGCTTCGGCGAAGCTGGCGCGGCGGTCGACCCTGACCGCCGGCGAGCAGCGCGGCGCCAGCGCCGATGTCGGCGTTGCGATCGCCGTCTTCGACATCATGGCCCTGGCGTTCTCGGTGCAGAACGTCCGAGGCAACTGGGATGATACCGGCGGGCTTCCCATGCCGCGTTTGTCTCGGTTCGGGTTTACCATGAACTATGTCGATCCACAGGAAACCTTCCGGCTCCTGTCGACGCTCGAGGTGCAATGGCCCGAAGGGAGCGGGTCCCGGCTCGTGCTCGGCGCTGAAGGAGGCATCGTGGTGACCGGCGTCGGCGTGATAGGTCGTGTGGCCTATGGCTCTCGCCCCACCGGTGTCGGTGCGGCGATGACGTACGGGGGGAGCCTGGCACTCAGCCGAGGGACGATCGACTATGCCTACGTGTCCCCGCTTATTCCCGGCGACTCGAGGCACCGGATCGGGATGAGGCTGACATTCTGAGCGAGAAAGGCCGGGGCAACTGGCGCCGCCGGATGTTGTTCGCCGCAATGGTTGGCGGTGGGGCGGCCCTGTTGGGTGGCCTGCTCCTGGTAACGTTCAGCCGGGAGGTGCGCTTCGTGCTCCGAGCGGCGTATGAGGAAGCCGGAATTCTCCTCAGGCGAAGGTCGTTGGACGACGTGCTCGCGGATTCGAGGACGGATCGTGACCTCCAGATCGCCATCGGCCTCGTCAAGGCCGCCCGGGTGTTCGGCCAGCGGTCGGTCGGCTTGGAAGTCGGCGAGACCTACACGACGTATAGCCCAGTTGACCGAGACACGCTCTTGCTTGTCCTCACCGCCAGTCCTCGCAATCGCCTCACGCAGCACGTTTGGCGATACCCGATCGTCGGCTCGATTCCCTACAAAGGGTTCTTTGATCGCGACGCCGCCCGCCGCGAGGCCGCCTTCCTCGAAGAGCGTGATTACGACACCTACCTTCGGCCGGCCGGCGCCTTCTCCACACTTGGGTGGTTCAACGATCCTCTTCTCTCGACCGCGGTATCCCGTGACTCAGTGCAGATCGTCGCGACGGTGCTTCACGAGGTCACCCACAACAGCCTGTACGTGCCCAGCGCGGTCGATTTCAACGAAAGTCTCGCGCAATTCGTTGGCTACCGATCGACGGAGCTGTTTTTTCGAGAGCGCGGGTCACCCGCAGCGGCGGATCGGGCAGCGGCCATCTGGCGCGACGAAAAACGGCTGGGCAAGTTCTACGAAACGTTGGCCAGATCACTAGACTCCCTGTACGAGAGCATACAGGGCGGATCCGACCCGATGGCCCGACGGGAGGGCCTGTTTCAAGCAGCGCGGCAAGCGTTCACCGGCGACTGGGGGAAAAGCCTGGAGGTGTACGATCCGTCGCGGCTAGCGGCCAGGCCCCTGAACAACGCAAGCGTCATTGCCGCACGGATATATCGCACTCGGCTTGCCCTGTTTGACCACGTGTTCGAGGCGCAGGGTGCAGACCTGCGAAGCACGCTCGCCAGGATCGTGCGTTCGGTTCGCGAGGCGCCCAATCGAGATCCCTACGACGTTCTCGCGGAGCTTGGCAAGGGGGATGGAATCAGTGTCCGCGAAGCTGCTCGGCCTCGGCGACCCGTTTGAGCGCGATGGCATAGGCAGCCGTTCTCTAGGGTACTCCTTTTTCCTGGACGATATCTCGAACACCGTTGTAAGCGGTGACCATCTTGGTGAGTAACGTCTGGTTCACCTGCTCGAGGGTCCAGGGATGTTGCTGGAGATTCTGAACCCATTCGAAGTAGCTGACGACGCCGCCGCCGGCGTTCACGAGAAAATCCGGTAGGACGGTGATTCCGCGCTCCTCGAGAATCTTGTCCGCGATCGGGGTGACCGGGCTGTTGGCCGCTTCCACCACCACCTTACAGTCGATGGTAGCAGCGTTCTCTTCTTTGTTGATAACCGCGCCCAGCGCCGCTGGCACCAACCATTCACAGGGGATGGTCAGCAACTGGTCGTTGGTAATCCGATCGCCTCCCGGGAACTCGCCGACAGATTTCCGCTCGACGTATCCGTGTTCGAACAGCTTGGGGATGTCCAGCCCGCCCTCGTTGTACAGGGCGCCGTCTACATCACTGACGGCGACGATCTTGGCACCGAGCTCGTGCAGGAGACGTGAGAAATGGGCTCCTACGTTCCCAAAACCCTGGACCACCACCCGGCCGCCCTTAATCGGAATACCAGAGTCACGGGCGTATTCCTGCATGATGTAGACGACACCACGTCCGGTCGCTTCTTCCCGCCCGAGTGATCCGCCCAGCGCCACCGGCTTGCCGGTGACAACTGCTGGGGAGTATCCCTTGCGCGCGGAGTACTCGTCGAGGACCCAGGCCATGACCCGTGCATTCGTGTTCATGTCCGGAGCTGGAATGTCCCGATAGGGTCCCAGCATGATGGCGATGCGGCCTATGAAGCTTCGCGTGACCTTCTCTAGCTCGCTTGCCGAGAGCGCGCGCGCATTGACCTGGACGCCCCCCTTGGCACCGCCAAATGGGATATCGACGAGGGCGGTCTTCCACGTCATTGTGGTGGCGAGGCCAAGCACCTCGTTCTCGTCCGCCTCGGGGTGAAATCGGATCCCACCCTTGTACGGCCCCCGCGAACCGTTGTGCTGGACGCGGTAACCCCGGAATACTTCGATGTGTCCGTCGTCCATGCGAACAGGCACTTCGACCGCCAGGGACCGAAACGGACCGACGAGAAGGCGGCGCATGTACTCTTCGAGACCTACGAGCTCTGCCGCCAAGTCGAACTGGCTCTTGACGATGATCCGTGTGCTCAGACTTTGTCGTGCCGAAGGTGGCGATGTCATGGTCGATCCCGAGGTCTGGACGCTCTCAAAGTACTCGGCGCCGGGCGGCCGTGGCCAGGCGCTCCATCGGGTGGGCACGGAATCCCCGGCCACGGGTGGGCCTCGAGTACCGGATAGCCGTTGGGGAGCGTTTGGTCCCTTATGCTCGTAGCGGTACAATCACAGGACTGTTTTCGGCCGGTTCGGGTGCCTTCTGTAGCTGAGCGGCAGGGCTGGATCTCCGGCTCCCCCAGCCCCGGGCGGTCGGAGTTGCGTATCTGCCTGCCGATGGCGCCGCGTTACCGCTGCGGATCGGCTGATTCAGGAGGTGTGACCAATGCCGAATCGGCTAGCTGGGGAATCCAGTCCCTACCTGCTCCAGCATGCCGATAATCCGGTCGACTGGTACCCGTGGGGCGAGGAGGCTCTCTCGCGGGCGAGCGCCGAGGGGAAACCGATCTTCTTGAGTGTTGGATATGCCGCATGCCACTGGTGCCATGTGATGGCGCATGAGTCCTTCGAGGACGTGGAGACCGCCACGTTCATGAACGAGCGGTTCGTGAACGTCAAAGTGGACCGGGAGGAGCGGACGGACCTCGACCAGATCTATATGAAAGCCGTCGTCGCGATGTCAGGGCACGGGGGGTGGCCCATGAGCGTCTGGCTCACCCCGAATGGCGTCCCATTCTATGGCGGCACCTACTTCCCACCCGCCCCCCGGCACGGCATGCCCTCGTTCAAGCAGGTGCTGTCCGCGCTCGCGGATGCCTGGGAAAACCGGCGGGAAACCATCGAACGGGCCACCTCCGAGTTCCAGGAGCGCCTCGCCTTGGAAAGCGCGCTGAGCCCCGGCCCGCACGGAAGACCACTCTCGTCGGCTGCGAGTGAGGCGGTTCGCGTTCTCCAAGCAGGTTTTGATCGGGCGAATGGGGGGTGGGGCGGTGCGCCGAAGTTCCCGCAGCCGATGACGATCGAGTTCCTCTTGCGGCACCACGCGCGAACCGGCGACGAGACGGCCCGGACGATGGCGGAGCGCACGCTGAAGGCAATGGCAGGGGGCGGGATCTACGACCATCTGGGAGGCGGGTTCCATCGGTACACCGTAGACGCAATCTGGCTGGTGCCGCACTTCGAGAAGATGTTGTACGACAATGCGCAGCTGGCCCGCGTTTACCTCCATGCGTGGCAAGCGACCGGAGAGCCACTCTATCAGCGCGTGGTTTCCGAGACACTCGACTACGTATTACGAGAGATGACTCATTCTTCCGGCGGGTTCTTCAGCGCGCAAGACGCGGACTCTGAAGGGGAGGAAGGCAAGTTCTACGTCTGGTCTGCCTCGGAGGTGACGGAGGCTCTGGGGGCCAACGAGGCGCCCGCGTTCTGTAGTGCCTTTGGGGTATCACCGAGCGGCAACTTCGAGGGAAAGAACATACTGTATGCCGCGAAGGATGTGGCCGAGGTGGCGGTCGGGTTGGGAGGCGGTCACGGTTCGATCGGGGAGTCGTTGAACGCGTCCCGACACCGGCTGCTGAGCTTTCGGGCGAAGCGGATTCCGCCTGCACGAGACGAGAAGGTTCTCACCGCCTGGAACGGACTCATGCTCGCGGCTCTCGCGGAAGCAGCACGTGCCCTCCCAAGCCAAGCGTATAAGGAGGCCGCGATTCGGAACGCGGAGTTCATCCTGGAAGAGCTTCGAACCTCAGAGGGGCGTCTTCGGCGATCGTGGACCGAGGCCACCGGATCACGATTGAATGCGTACCTAGAGGACTATACCCACCTGATCGACGGGCTACTGGAGTTGTACCAAACGACGTTTGAGGAGCGCTGGTTCGTGGCGGCGCGCTCGCTGGCCGACACGCTGCTCGCACGTTTCGCTGCGACCGACGGGTCGTTCTACGACACGAGCGACGACCACGAGGTGCTCGTCGTGCGCCCGCGCGACCTCCAGGACAACGCGGTTCCCTCCGGAAACGCAATGGCTGCGACCTGTCTGCTCCGACTGGCGGCGTATACGGCAGACGCGCGGTATCTCCAGGCGGCGGAGGCCCCCCTCGGCCTTGTGCAGGCGGCGGCTCAGCGATTTCCGAATGCGTTTGGTCAGTGGCTGTCGGCACTCGAGTTCGCCGTCGGGGACCCGCGGGAAGTTGCCGTCCTGGGTGCGCCGGGAGATGCAGCAACCAACGAGATGCTACAGTTGCTCAGGACCGGGTTCAGACCCAACCAGGTGATTGCCCTCGCGGCTTCGGGCGAGGGATCCGCGATTCCGCTCCTGGCGTCGCGGGGAGCGGCGGCAACAACGCCTACCGCGTTCGTGTGTCGCGGTCACCGGTGCGGGCTGCCGGCCACCGACGTCCTGGCGCTAAAGGAGCAACTGGGCGAGGGGTAAGAACGTCAGGCGCCCGCTGTATCCGCCATCGTGGAGCGTGTCTGCTCCGCGATGGCTTCGGCTTTGACGCCACGATGAGAGTCGCTCCATCGCGGCAGGCCCTTTCTCAGGACGAAGACTTGCGGCGACTCGTGCTGCACGCCGAACGTCTCGGCCACGCGGTCGGAAAGTTCCCGCTCTGCCAGGACGTCCAGTGTGTAGACTGGCACTCCGTCGTGGTCGGTCGCGAACTGTTCGACTTGCCGGTAGGCCATTGCGCTCAGCCCGCACGCCGGGCTGTGCTTGTAGAGGACCGCGACGTCCTCCTCTAGCAGTTCGTTCAAGTCGCTTTCAACCGATAGACGCTTCAATGGGCTCATGCGGGCTCCACGAGTAAATGTAGGTCCCGGCATCAAGGTGCCGTTCCTCTACCAAAGTCGATGGTATACCGAAAGGTTCCCGGTCTGGACCGATTAGTGGAGCTCGGTCGCTGCCGTCCGCTGCGCTAGCCTGGCTCGCGGCGGGCGCGCTCGATTGCCGCCGATACCTTGTCCGCGAGCGACGGGGGGAGAGAGAGCTTTCGCAGCTTTAGCTTCAGCTCCTCGAGGACGGTCGCTTCGAAATCGTGCTGGTCGGCGCATGGAGCACAGTCGTCGAGGTGCTGCTCCAGCGCGGCGACGTCGTTGGGGCTCAGTTCCCGATCCAAATAATCGTTTAACTGTCGGAAGACCTCCTCACACGTGTAGCGGCCCAGGTCAGCCATGTGAACCGCCCTCCGATGACGGAACGAGACCGTGGTCTACCGCGAGTTGCCAGAGGTGCTTCTGCAGCAGCTTCCGGCCACGATGCAATCGAGAGCGCACGGTTCCGATGGGAATGTCCAGAATGTTCGCCATCTCCTCGTACGACATGTCCTGTGCGAAGAACAGCGTCGCGACCACGCGGTATTCCTCGGGGAGTGTCTCGACGGCGGTTGCGACCTGGTCGGCGTCGAGTCGGTTCATGAAGGCCCTGGCCGGATCGGCGTCGGCCTCATGCAGTCCGACCTCGGCGGTGCGGTCGAAGAGGTAGTGTTCGGGGATCTCCTCAATGGTTACCGCCGAACCCTCCCGCTTCTGCTTCCGGCCCTTGGTATAGTACAGATTCGTCAGTATACGAAAGAGCCACGCCTTGAAATTGGTTCCAGGCCTGAACGTCTTGAAGCCGCGATATGCGTTGAAAGCGGCCTCCTGCACCAGATCCTCCGCGTCGACCACGTTGCCGGTCAGGCGCAGCGCGTACCGGTAGGCCGGCTGGAGTTGGGGGATGAGCAGCCCGTCGAACGTGTCGTCCGGCGCGCTGTTCCCCGTCGAGCCGTCCGTCATGTCGCCGATCGGGGTGCCGGCCCAGCGTTGCCACAGGGTCTTTCGGGCGTCGTGACATGTCGCTGGCGGTTGGGCATCGCGATCCTCTAACGCGGGTTCGAGTGAGTCGGGTGGTTTCGGGTGCTGCGGACGCAAGGCAGCCTTATGAAAGCCTGGAGTTACGCCTCGCGCAACCGCGAACCGGGCGTTCCATCCCGTTGCGCTCACTCGCCGGATGGCACCTCCGCCCCGGTGTATGCGTCCCGGTCCACTAGCCACGCCAGGGACTCCCGAGCCCGGATTCCTGCCGCCGGATAACGGTCGGTGGGGGGGGGGGACGGCCCGAGTAATGCGCTGAGAGCCGGGTGTTTGCCGGCTCCAGCGACGAGGAACAGCACGTGACGGGCTCTGTTCAGCAACGGGTACGTGAGCGTGATCCTAAGGATCGGGCGGAGGTGTGCGGGGCCGACGACCGGACGGACCCAACGTTCCCGCTCGCCGATCACCTCGCTGCCGGGAAACAGCGATGCAGTGTGTCCATCCTCTCCGACGCCCAGCAGGGCAAGATCGAAGGACGGTTGGTCCGGCTTCACGGCGAAGAACTTCCGCAAGCAGTCCTCGTAATCCTGTGCGGCGTCCTCGATGGGTGTACACTCGGCCGGGATGCGATGCACGTTACCCTCGGGGAGCGGGACCTGCGCCAGCAGGGTCCGCCGGGCGAGGGCGTAATTGCTATCCGCATGGTCGGGAGGCACACAGCGCTCGTCTCCCCAAAAAACGTGCACGCGGCGCCAATCAATCGGCCCGTTTCGATCACGGGCCAGATTCTCGTACAGGATGGATGGAGTCGAGCCGCCCGCTAGGGCGACGGTCGCGCGGCCAAAAGCCGATACCGCGGCATCGACGATGGTGCGGAACCGGCGAGTCGCCTCCAGCGCCAGTGCCGTGCGATCTCGCTCCACCACGATTTCGGGCCTCATCGCGGATTCCTGAGCTCGGTTCCTTCCGGCAGTATGCGGGCTACGTCCGCTGGCCCCCATGAGCCGGCGGCGTAGGGATGCACCGCGAGCTTTCCGTCCATCAGCGGTTCGAACAGCGCCCAGGCCGCTTCGACTTCGTCCGCATGGACGAACAGTGTTTGATCTCCCTCCATCACGTCTCGAATCAGAGTCTGGTAGGCCTCGGGAAGGGCGCTGAATTTCTCGTCATAGCTGAAGTGAAGGGGGAGCGACGCGACTCGAAACGGCTCACCCGGTGCCTTGACGCCAAAATGAAGCTCGAAGCCCTCGTCCGGCTGAAGTCTGAGGACGAGCACATTCGGTTCGATGTCGCAGTCTCCTACCGTCTCGAACATGCAGACCGGAGGCCTGCGAAACATCACGGCGATCTCGGTGAGCCGTTTTGGGAGCCGTTTACCAGTTCGCAGAATGAAGGGGACGCCTTGCCACCTCCAGGTGTCCACGTCGAGGCGCAGGGCGGCGAACGTCTCCGTCGAGGAATCCGGCGCCACGTCGAGCTCGTCACGGTAGGCTGGCAGCTTGTCTCCATTGGACTCGCCCGCCGCGTACTGTCCCAAGACGACGTCGTCGGGACGAATGGAACCCACGGACCGCAACACCTTTGTCTTTTCGGTGCGGATCGCGTCCGCCTCAAATGCCGATGGTACTTCCATGGCGACCAGGGCCAGGAGTTGTGCGAGATGATTCTGGACCATGTCACGGAGGGCACCTGCTCGTTCGTAGTAGGCCGCTCTCCGTTCCACGCCTAGGTCTTCCGCAACGGTGATCTCAACACAGCCTACGTGGTTCCGATTCCAGAGCGACTCAAAAAACGCATTCGCGAACCGCAGGACCAGGAGATTCTGAACGGTTTCCTTGCCCAGGTAGTGGTCGATTCGATACACCTGCGATTCGTCGAACCACTGATGGATGAGTTGGTTGAGCTCACGTGCGGAGGAGAGGTCTCTCCCAAACGGCTTTTCAACCACGAGGCGCGTCCACCCCTCGCTTCGATTGAGCCCGGCCTCGGCGAGACCACCGATCGTCGTCGCGAACGCCCCGGGGGGGAGCGCGATATAGAAGACCCGATTTCCGGGCAGCCTCTCCCTATCTTCGATGGCCCGGATCCGTTCGCTGAGCGCATGGAACCCTTCGGTGCCTTTCCCGATCCCCTCGTAGAAGATCGCCCCGTCGACCCACGCATCGACGTCTCCGGACGAATCCTCCCTCGCGAGCCCCTCTTTGACCCAGTCACGGTACGCGGCATCGTCCAGCGAGCGGTCGCGGGCGACGCCGAGCACCCGAAAGGTCTTCCTAGCTCGTTCGTGACGCTCGAGCTCGTAGAGCGCTGGCATGATCTTGCGCCGCGCGAGATCATGCCGGTGCCCCCGAAAATCACGAAGAGGCACTGCTCCCGAACCGACTCCCCTACGCTCATGAGCCCTTGACGGCGTGCCCACCGAACTGGTTGCGCATGGCCGATAGAAGGCGGTCTGCATAGGACTCGTCGTCGCGCGAGCGGAGACGCTGGATCAGGGACAGCGTGATGACTGGCGAGGGTACGTCCAGATCGACCGCTTCGGCCACCGTCCACCGACCCTCTCCTGAGTCGGGAACGTACGGAGCGATAGCCTCGAGATCTGCGTCCTCCTTGAGGGCGTTCGCCGTGAGATCCAGCAACCAGGATCGAACGACGCTGCCGTATCGCCAGATCTCCGCGATTTCCGCAAGGTCTAATTGGAACTCTTCCTTCTTCTTCAGAATCGCGAACCCTTCCGCATATGCCTGCATCATGCCGTACTCGATCCCGTTGTGGATCATCTTCACGAAGTGGCCGGCGCCCCACGGCCCCACGCGGCCCCACCCCTGATCCTGAGCGGGCGCCAGCGTCTCGAAGATCGGGGCCAGGCGATTGACCACCTCAACCTCTCCACCGACCATGAGGCTGTACCCCTCCCGTAGTCCCCAGACTCCGCCGGACGTCCCCGCGTCCACGAAATGGATTCCTTTCTCGTGGAGGTCCGCGCCCCGGCGCGCCGAATCTTTGTAATTGCTATTGCCGCCGTCGATAATCGTGTCGCCCGACACAAGCTGGGCAGCGAGCGCCCGTACCGTTTCGTCCGTGGGGGTGCCGGCAGGAACCATTACCCAGACCGCTCGAGGGGGAGACAGCTGACCGACGAGGTCCTCGAGCGACTTGGCTGGAACCGCGCCGCTCTTCCCTACCTTGGCGACCGCCTTCGGGTCCCGGTCGAAAACCACGACCCGATGCTTCCCCTGACCCAGGCGCGTGGTCATGTTCGCTCCCATTTTCCCGAGGCCGATCATCCCGAGTTCCATCTCAAGGGCTCCTTTCGCTGGTCAGACGGCGGCGTGCAGGGCGACGGCTTCGTCGGCGATCGCCTCGAGAGTAGCCAGGTCGTCGACGATCCACCGCGGCTCGAGGACGTCGGCTGCGTGGATCGCTTCCCGGGTGTAATCGTTGGTCACGGCAATGCAGGGCATGTTTGCCGCGAGCGCTGCACGTACGCCCGATGGGGAGTCCTCGATGACGAGGCAATCGCTGACGCACGTCGCGATCGCCGAGGCCACGTGGAGATAAATCTCCGGATCCGGCTTTCCGTGGCGCACATCCTCACGGGTGGCCGTGTGGTCGAACAGGGGGGTGAGCTTGAGGATATCCAACACCCGGGACGCCTGTTCTCGATAGGACATCGTGGCGAGACCGGTCTTATAGCTCTGTCCGCGCACTCTTTCGAGGAGCGCGGTATTGAACGGGCAGAGATGGGCACGCAATACGGCGCGATCGCGGAGCATCGCGTCGTAGATCTCGAGCCGAATGGCCAAGAAAGCCTCGCGCGGCGACTCTACCCCCAGCTCGGCCATACGGGCTCCCGCTTGGGTCTCGAGCGCGAACCACCCGAGCAGCGCAGCGGCGACGCGCTGGCGAGGCAATCCTACGACTTCTTTGAACCGGTCCAGGACCTCCTCCTCGCTCACGGCGCCCGGACGCAGCGCCGCCGCCGCCCTCGCGTACGAGCGCGCCTTGAGGGCTTCCGTCTGAACAAGCGTCCCGTCCAGATCGAAGATGAAAGCTCGGATCATGGAATTCCAGCTGCGAGAATGTGGACTGCTTCGACCATCGGGACATCGAGGTGTATGCGGAGGACCGCCCGGTTCGCCTTCAGAAGCGCCCTCCGATCGCCGAGTGCCTGAGCCAATTTCAATACACCGAAGCTGAGCGCGGCTTCGTGTTTTCCGTCGGCATCCGGGATGGGCAGTTCGGGCCCACGATCGTCCGTCAACTGCAGAAACAATCCCGACCCGCCGTCGCCTTTGTGTAGCTGGCCTGTCGAATGGAGGAATCTGGGGCCATATCCGACCGTGGTCGCTACGTGCAGCCGATCGCGTATCTGCGTTCGCAATTCCTGCAACGCGGCAGTCGTGGCCTCGGTTGGGTGCACGTACGCCTGAATCGCGACGTAGCCTCCAGGGTGGGCTCGACTCAAGAACGTTTCGACGGCTTCGGGCACACTGGATACGGGTCGATCGGCGAACACGGCCATGCCGTCCTCACGAAGAGATGGCTCCTCCGTTGGGAGGGAGCCGGTGGACGCGTACGCGTCCACCATCTCGCGAGCGAGCGTTTTTGCAGCCTCCACGTTGGGTTGGTCGAAGGGATTGATGGCGAGCCTCCATCCGGCAATGGCGGTCGCCATTTCCCACAGGAAGAATTGACCGCCCAATTCGTAGCGGTCCTCCACTTCGAGCTGTATGAGGGGATGGTTCGCCGAGGTCAGGCTCGCAAGCGCCTGCGGCCCTGGTTCTCCGCGGATGCCGAGCGATACGAACACCCGGTCTGGGCCGTAGGACCCAGGCTCTCCCATAGGCTCGCCATCCACTGGCAGCACGCCCTTTCCCTCCTTGCCGGTGCTCTCGGCCACCAGTTGCTCGGCCCAGGCCCCAAACGGGGACATTGAATCTGCCGGCACGAGCGTGAGCTTGTCGCGTCCCCGCAAGGCGAGCTCACCGATCGCGCTACCTAGCATACCAGCCTGGTTGTCCCCGCTGACCGTTGAGTGGCTCCCGTCGCAGTTGCGTGCCGTCGCGGCGGCCCCCTCCAGCAGGCGCGTGATGTCCACTCCGATTAACGCTGCCGGAACCAGGCCAAAGAAGGACAAGGCGGAGTAGCGACCGCCGATCTCGGCGTCGTTGAGGAACGTCTTGCGAAACGTGAACGCGTGCGCGAGATCGGCGAGGCTGCTTCCTGGGTCGGTGATCGCGGCGAAATGCCGTCCGGCGTCTTCCGCACCAACCGCCTCTCGCACCCGATCGTAGAAGAAACGAAAGAACGAAAGCGTTTCGACCGTCCCCCCCGACTTGGTCGAAACGATGAACAGTGTCCGTTTCAGGTCGAGCCGGTCGGCCGCGGTGGACACTGCGCCCGGATCGGTGCTGTCGAGTACCGTGAGGTCCACGTAGCCCGGCTGGACGCCGAAGACCTTGCGGTAGACTTCGGGCGCGAGGCTCGATCCCCCCATCCCGAGCAGGAGGGCGTGAGACAAACCGTCATTCTTGACCTCGTCAACGAACGCGTTGATTGCGGACGTCTCTTTCAGCATCATGCCAGGAGTGTGCAGCCAACCTAGTCGGTTGCTGATCTCCGTGGGGTCGTCTTTCCACACCGAGTGATCGCGCTGCCAAATACGGTCGATGACGCGATCGTCTTGGAGGTCTCTACGGGCCTGCTCGACCGTCGCTACGTGTGTTCCGAGCTCTTCCCTGTACGTCATCGTGCTCAACCCCATCGACTGAAATTCCTTGAGCGGGCGGCATGGCTCATGGCGACGATCTCGTGGGAAACGGCGGATCACTGCGGGGCTGATCTTCGAGAGCCGTTACCTTTGCCAGACGCCGCACGTGGCGCTCCTCGGCGGAGAAGCTGGCGTTAAGGAACGACTGAACGAGCTCGTTGGCCAGCGCCGGTCCGATCACACGTCCCCCGAGAACCAGGACGTTCATGCTGTCGTGCTCGACTCCTTGATGAGCGGAATATGTGTCGTGGCACAAGCCGGCGCGGATACCGGGAATCTTGTTCGCGGCCACCGACGCCCCGACTCCACTTCCACAGATCAAGATGCCCCGGGACTCCGGCTCCCCGAGAACCGCGTCCGCGAGCGATCTTGCGACGTCGGGGTAGTCAACGGGCTCCAAACCAAACGTGCCGACGTCCACGACGTCCCAGCCGAGCTGTTGCAGGTGCTTGTGCAATCGCCCTTTGAGCTCGACCCCTGCATGATCTGCCCCAATTACGACGCGCATTTCCTCACTCCGGCTTAATCAACCGACGCGTTCGAAGGTACCGCATGTAGCGCCCTCTCGAACCGGCGCCGAGCTCAAATAGTTCCGGCACGGGCTCGGCGCGCAAGGTGCCGACGGAAAGTGGAGGCGCGGGCGTCGCGGCGTCTGGACAATTTCGAATCGAATTCGTTGCCGCACTTCACGCCCTTCTGTATCTTACGGCCCGATGCACTTTGAAGAACGATTTGCGCTCATGCTGGCTAGGCTGGTCGATCTGTTCCGGAGGAATCCGTACGGGACCGAAGAGCAGCAAGCCGCCCTCGCATCACTCGTCGAGTTCGTGAATCAGCGGAGCGCGACGGTCTGGGTTGAGAACGACGCCCTGGTGGTCGAGGGAGTAGCGATCAACCGGGACGCCGCCTTCCTGCCGGGCCTGGTGTCTCAACTCAAGGCCCATGGTGTTGGTGAGGTGTTGTTCGCCTATCGCACGCCGCCCACCGATTTGCTTCACCTCCTCCATGGCCTGGCCCTCGAGGCACCCGCGGATGGTGCCTTCGACTATCTCGAGCATCGCCTGATCGACGCGCAGGCGGTCACAATCAGGGTTCTGAGTCCGGACGCCCACCATGCAGCCGAAGGCCGCCGGGGCGCGACAATACCAGAGGCCATGGGAGCGACAGCCGCCGCGGCGCCCGGGCCGGAGGAGCAGGGAGCCGCGGGAAGCTCCCCGATCGTTTCCAGCGAAGATGCCGATCTGCTGGTAGAGCAAGCCCGCGAGGCCACCACGTCTCTGGCTGCCGCGGTGAAACGCGTCCGCCGGCACCCGGCGGGGGCCGAGTTGTCCCGCGTCCTCAACGCGGTGGCGGAGGGTGTCGTGACCGCTGTTCGGAGCAACCGGACCGACGAGGCGATCGAGGCCGTGATTGCCGTGGTGCAGCAGGAGGAAGAAGCGCCGGAAGAAGCGCCGACGGAAGACGTACGCATCTGCTACAGCGCGGTCCTCCAGAGAATCTTGCAGCGGGAAGTGCTGGAGCCGCTCTCCAAGTTGCTCATCGACCCGCTCTATGGGAAGGACGTCACGGAGATCATGAAGCGGGCGGGCACCAAAGCGACCGAAATGCTCTTGGACTTGCTCGTTGCGGCAGACACCTTTGCCGAACGCCGTTCCTACATGGGCACGATCCGGCAGATGGAGCGTGGCACGGACATCCTCGTGAGTATGCTCAATCATCACGAGTGGTATGTCGTTCGTAATGTCTCTGATCTCGTCGGGGACCTGCGAATCGAGGAAGGGATTCCCGCGCTCGGCAGAGCGACCGAGCACGAGGACCCCGCGTGCGCCGCTCGGTCGGCGTAGCGCTGGGAAAGATCGGCACGGCGGCCTCGGTGAAGTTCTTGACTCCGCTGCTTCGCGATTCCGATCCCCAAGTTCGAGCGGAGGTGGCGAGGGGGCTGAGTGGCAAGGACCTCACCGCGCTCGCAATGCCTCTGGTGAATGCGGTGGGAGAGGAAGAGGACGAGGCCGTTCGCGATGAGTTGTACCGCGCGCTCGGGCGCATCGGGACAGCAAGTGCCGTGCAGGCGCTCATCAACGCCGCGCGGCCGGGCGGACTGCTTCTCAAGCGCCGGGGCGCGACCGACCGGCTTGCAGCAGTCGAGGGGCTGGGACTTGCGGGTGGTGAGGCAGCCGTGCAGGCGCTCGAATCGCTCGGCAAAGATCGCGACCGGCAGGTACGGGACGAAGCCCGCAAAGCCTTGGCGCAGGCTAGAATCAGGAGGAGCCGCACCGAGCAAACGATCCCGCCTCCCTAAAGGGTACCTCCCAACCTCTCCATTCAGCGGCCGCCATCGGCGCTTGGGCCCCGTCCGGGGTATCTTGCTTGCGAAAATGACCCTGCGCCTCTACGACACCTATACTCGGTCACCGCGGGAGTTCCAGGCCCTGAGGCCTCCTGAGGTGGGGTTGTACGCCTGTGGCCCCACGGTGTACGACTACGCCCACATAGGCAACCTCCGGACGTACATCTTCGAAGACCTCCTGCGGCGCGTTCTCGAGTTTCGTGGCTTTCGCGTCACGCATGTGGTGAACATCACCGATGTGGGCCACCTCGTTTCCGATGCCGATACCGGCGAAGACAAGATGGAGGCGGGGTCGCGGCGAACCGGCAGGTCGGCGTGGGAGATTGCGGAGCTGTACACAGCGGCGTTCAAGGAAGACCTGAGTCTCCTCAACGTCCGCGAACCGACCATCTGGTGTAAGGCGACGGAGCACATCACGGAACAGATCGAGTTGATCCGCTGCATTGAAGACAAGGGATATACCTACACCACCTCGGATGGCGTGTACTTCGATACCTCGAAACTATCCGACTACGGATATCTCGCGCGCCTCGATGTCGCGGGACTGCAGGCTGGGGCTCGGGTCGACGTTGCGGAGAAGCGCAACGTGACCGACTTCGCTCTGTGGAAGCTGAGTCCGCCGGGCACGAAGCGTCAGATGGAATGGGACAGTCCCTGGGGTGTCGGGTTTCCGGGATGGCACATCGAGTGTTCCGCGATGTCGGCGAAATACCTCGGTCCCGAGTTCGACATCCATTGCGGCGGGGAGGACCATCCGCCGGTTCACCACACGAACGAGATCGCGCAGAGCCAGGCCTGCTACGGCACTCGCTTGGCCAGGTTCTGGCTGCACGGGGCCTTCTTGCAGCTCGACCACGATAGGATGTCAAAGTTATCTGGTGAGTTTCTTCGCCTGCAGAGCCTGATCGACAAGGGTTACGATCCGCTATCCTATCGTTACCTGGTGCTTGGCGCGCACTATCGAACTTCCCTCAGCTTCTCATGGGAGAGTCTCGACTCCGCGGCCACGGCGCTGGACCGCCTGCGGGTTGCCTGTCACTCGTGGGGCGAAGCCGGAACTGTCGATGAGAGCTTCCTGGCGCGCTTCGACGCGGAAATCGACGACGACCTCAATACGCCTCGGGCGCTTGCCGTCATGTGGGATCTGCTGAAAGGCGAGCCGCCGGCGGCGATCAAGAAAGCGACGCTGCTGGCCTTCGACGAGGTGTTGGGACTCCGGCTAGCGGACTGGCGCCCGGGCGAGGAATCGGTTCCCGAAAGCGTGTTGGCTCTCGTCAAGGAACGAGAACAGTCACGCCAAAAACGGGAATGGGGTGAGGCCGATCGCCTGCGAGGAGCGGTCCGTGATGCCGGGTTCGAGGTCGAAGACACACCCGATGGGCCCCGAGTTCGGCGGGTCCGCTGATCGGCCGTCGGCCGGCGGCGTGCGAACCGCTGCCGGTGACGGGCTATCCGCCCGGGCGTGACCTCGCTACACCCGAAACACGCCGTCGGTCCATTCGATGGCCTGGCGGTAGATCTGTGCGAGCCGGTCACTCGACACGCCGAGCTCGTCGGCCACCGCCACGGCTCGGTCCCAGGATCCCCGCTGATAGGCGACGGTGAGGCTCAAATACTTGCTGAGCTCGGTCTGCTTGCCCAGGAGTGTGCGTTTGACGGAATCGGGAACGGACAGATCCTTCAATACCTCGGGCATCGGCTGATCCACCAACGCATCCAGCAGCGAGAACAGACCGACCAGAAACAGGTCGGATGCCCTGTCGCCCAGACCCCCACCTTCACCGAGCAGCTCGGCGAAGCGGGCCCTGATCAACGCGGTGACCACAAGCTCCGCTGGTTTGTCATCACCCATGCCAGCAAGCGCCACTAAAGAGGCCCATTTGCGGATGGGCCGTTCTCCCAAAAGCAGAATGCCCTGTCTGATCGAGGGGACCTCGTAGCGCCAGCCGAACCACGCCGAGTTCAGATATCGCAGCAGCTTGACCGATAGCGACACCTCCTGCCGAATGATGCTCTCGAGCTGGTCTACTTGGAGGTCGGGCCGGTGCACTTCATTCAGAAAGCGGAGGTAGTTGAGTTTGAACGCCGGCACGGCTCGCCCGGTCACCATTTCCGGCTTGCAGAAGAAGTATCCCTGGAACATCGTGCAGCCGAGTTCGCGTCCCTCGTCAAAGTCTTCCGTCGTCTCTACTTTTTCCGCTAGGAACTGTAGGTCATTCTTCTTACAGCGGTCGACCAGTGACCGGCTCGTCGCCCGGTCAGTGGCCATGAAATCGATCTTGATGATGTCGGCGATGCCGACCAGCGGGACGAACTGTTCCTCGAATACGAAATCGTCCAGCGCAAGTGTGTAGCCGGCCCGCTTGAGATCGCGGCATGCGCCAACCACGTCTGGGTCCGGGTCGATCTTCTCGAGGAGCTCCAGGACGGCCTGGTCGGCCGGTAAGACAGCGTAGAGCTCTTCGACCAACACCCGTCGCGTGATGTTTATGAATGCCTTCTTGGTCCCGACCAGTGAGTCGAGACCGAAGGCCGTGAGTGAGCCATCGATCACGCGAGAGGTCGCAACGTCCTGATCGGCAAAATCGAAGAAATTGTCCGGACCGGATCGGAAGAGCAGCTCGTACGCAACGACCCGGCGCCGGGAATCGAAAATCGGTTGTCGGGCGAGGTAGACCAGGGCAGAGCCGGGCTCGGACCGAGATTCAGCACCGGCGACACCGCTGCTAAGGTTACTGCTCATATCGCTGAAAGCGGGTCGCGGAGTCGGGTTCTTCCGCGGAAGCCGTGGGTGTGAGCCCGATTCTGGACTCCGGCGGCGCAGGACCCCAAACCAGAGTCAGCGAGACCCACAGCAAGACGCCGGCCGCCAATGTGGCGGCGATGCTCACCCGAGAAGAGACCCATTCCTCCCGTGACGGCGGTTCCAGGCCACTCTGGCCTGCGCGTGATCTCCCCGATCGGACGCGAGGCATGGCAACCCCCTCGGAAAATGAAGAGCTCTTGCGACCAGTATCGGCAAGCAGCCGTCCGACCTTGACGAACGCCTCCGCGAACAGCTGGCAAAGGAGGGCGGATGGTGTCACACTTCGTTGGCGGCAGGTTGTGAAAACGTCCGGTATGAAGGCAGGGGAGGCGAGGAACAGTGGTCAAGCAAACGATGTATCCTTTCGACGTCATGGGCGCGGTGTCATTGGTGACGTATGCATTGTTCGCCGCGGGCTCGCATGAACCCGGGAAACCGGCCCAGCCCGCTCCATACGTCGTGGTCCTCGGAATTGCGCAAGACGGCGGGGTGCCACAGGCCGGGACCAAGGATCATCCCGGCTGGGACGACCCCGCCAAGACGCGGCACGTCGTTAGCTTGGGCATCGTCGATCCCCACACGAGCCAGCGGTGGATGATCGAAGCAACGCCCGATTTGCGGTGGCAGCTCCACACACTCGACCGTCTTGCGCCTGCGGAAGGCAGCCCCGGTCTCGACGGTGTGTTTCTCACGCACGGACACATGGGTCACTACACCGGCCTGATGTACCTCGGTCACGAATCCCTGGGGGCCCGAGACGTCCCGGTCCACGCGATGCCGCGCATGCGACAGTACCTCAGCACGAACGGCCCGTGGGATCAACTCGTGCGGTATGGGAACATCGTCTTGCGGCCCATGAGCGATGGGGCTCCCGTCCGGCTGAACGACCGGTTGACTGTGACCCCGTTCCTCGTTCCACACCGGCAAGAGTACACCGAGGTGGTCGGGTTTCGGGTAGACGGCCCCAATCGTTCGGTCCTGTTCATTCCCGATATCGACAGTTGGGAAGAATGGGACGAGCAGGGGACCGCAATCGAGAGCATGATTGCGGACGTGGATCTCGCATACGTCGACGGATCGTTCTACGCGAACGGTGAAATTCCCGGGCGGGACATGTCGGGCTTCCCACATCCCTTCATTACGCACAGCATGACGCGCTTCCAATCGTTGCCACTGGACGAGCGCCGAAAGGTCCGATTCATACACCTCAACCACACGAATCCGGCCCTCGATGCCCGGAGCGACGCCCGCCGGCGCATCGAGGAGAGCGGCTACCGCGTAGCGGAAGAATTCGAGCAGTTCGATCTGTAACCCGAACTTATAAATGGTCCGGCGCTGTCGATCTCGGATCGAGTGATTGGAGAACCGGTATGAGTGAAGTCTTTCAGATGATTCCGGCGTCGAGCAAGCCGCTCTGGTTCTTGGGCGCAATCTGCGGCTTGCTGATTCTCCTCATTGGACTCTTTGGGTATATCGCGCACGCGTCACAACATGCACGGTTCGAAGTCTCACGCAGCGGGCTGACGATCATCGGCGATTTCTATGGCAGAACGATCCCAGTCCAATCGCTGGTGGCCGATCGAGCCATGCGTATCGACTTGTCCGGTGACTCGGTCCATCGACCGCGTATTCGGACATTTGGGACCGGACTCCCGGGCTACAGCTCGGGTTGGTTTCGACTGCGAAACGGTGAGAAGGCTCTGCTCTATGTGACCGACCCCAAACGAGCCGTGTACATTCCGACGACGGAAGGCTACAGCCTCGTTCTGTCGGTGGCCCAGCCCGAGGCTTTCCTCCGCACAATCGCCCGCTTGGGGTCATCTTCCTGAACTCTGTGGGTAGCGGAATGCGAGATGTCCACGATGAGTTCAGCCGTGTCCCGGCGAACGGACTCTTTGGGTTTCGACTCCTGTCGACGGACGACGGAACGGCCGAGGTGGCGCTGCAGCCGGATGGAAGCCATACGCAAGAAAACGGTGTCGTTCACGGGGGATTGATCGCGGCGCTCGCGGACACGACCGCCGTTTACGCGCTCCTTGCCGATCTTCCCGCCGACCGGACCGTGACGGGGGTCGAGTTCAAGATCAACTTTCTGCGTCCTGCACAGCCCGCCGGTGGCATGCTGCTCGCGCGTGCGCTCCCATTGCGACGCGGTCGGCGGATTGCTGTCTGCGAGGTCGAGGTGATCCAAGAACAATCGGTCGTCGCGAAGGGAAGCTTCACCTATCTCGTCGGAGCGGCACAGATAGCGCCGAATCGGCCAAGCCCATCGGAGAAGGGATCGCCGCGGGAGTAAGTCTTCGATCGCTCCCGCGAGGCAACGGAACTCCGCCACATCTCAGGTGTCCCACCCTCCCCAGAAGACGGGTTGAGAATCACTCGACTGGCAGGGCCTTCAAGTCATTCCCGCCCCGATGGAGGAATCGAAATGCACGATAGCGGCCTTCATTTCACGAAGGACAGCGACACCGTACCGGAGGACGACTGCGGGAGGATGCCACCCCAGGGACGCCCCGACGAAGACGCCGCGTTGCTCGATGCGTACTCCCGGGCGGTGATCGGTGCCGCGGACGCCGTTGCACCGGCGGTCGTGAGCGTCGAGGTGTGGAGTGGCCGGGGCGGTCGCGACTCGCCGGTTCCGCAGGCGGAGCGCGGGGTGCCACGTGGGTCCGGCTCGGGATTCGTGTTCAGCGCGGACGGGCGGATCATGACGAACAGTCACGTGGTGCGGAACGCGCGGCGCATCACGGTGCGGCTCCCCGATGGACGAACGGCACGCGCGGAGCCCCTTGGCGACGACCCCGACACCGACATTGCGATCGTTCGCATCGACGAGCCGGAACTGATGGCTGCGCCTCTGGGGGACTCGCGCTCGCTCCGTCCGGGCCAGTTGGTGATCGCGATCGGCAACCCTCTCGGCTTTCAGAGCAGCGTCACCGCCGGGGTGGTGAGCGCACTTGGGCGCTCGCTCCGGTCCGTTACGGGGCGCCTCATTGAAGACATCATCCAAACCGATGCCGCACTGAACCCCGGCAATTCCGGTGGGCCGCTCGTGAACAGTCGCGGTGAGGTGGTTGGCGTGAACACCGCGGTCATTCTGCCGGCGCAAGGACTGTGCTTTGCCGTGGGCATCAACACGGCCCGATCCGTGGCCGATCAGTTGGCACGTCACGGGAGGGTCCGCCGCGCGCACCTCGGGGTGTCGGGCCAGACGGTCTCACTGGCGCGAGCGGCGGCCAGCGGGCCCGTGGCCCGGCAGCGTACCGGACTGCTCGTGCTTTCAGTCCAGGCCGAGAGTCCTGCCGACCGGGCGGACGTTCTCCCCGGGGACGTCATCGTGACGTTCAACGGCCAGCCAGTTGCCGGGGTCGACGATCTGCACCGCCTGCTGCTCGAGGATGCTATCGGTGTGAGGGCGTTCATCCGAGTGCTCAGGGGACGTGAGGAAATCGAAATGGAGACCCTCCCGGAGGAGGGTGCCACGCGCTAGTCTCCGAGGCTGCGAGCCGAAGGTATATTCAACATCATGACCGATGTGCGGCCCTTCATCGCCCAGAACCGGACCCGGATTCTGGACGAGCTCCAGTCCTTCCTCAGAATCCCCAGTGTTTCGACCGACCCGAGTCACGCGGCGGATTGCGGTCGTGCCGCGAACTGGCTGTCGGTACACCTGGAACGCCTCGGGTGCCAGACCGCGATCGTACCCGAGGGCGCGGCCCACCCGGTGGTATGGGCCGAAGGGCCCAGGATTCCGAATGCGCCAACCGTGCTGGTCTACGGTCACTATGATGTACAACCGGCAGACCCGGCCGAGCTCTGGGATTCACCTCCGTTCGAGCCGACCGTCAGGAACGGCGATCTGATCGCTCGGGGCTCAACGGATGACAAGGGTCAATTGTTTGCGATCATCACAGCCTTTGAGGCCACGAGCGTAGACAGTGCGCCGCCGCTGAACGTTCGGTTTCTCATCGAGGGCCAGGAAGAGTCGGGGAGCAGCGTGCTGTTCGATTTGCTCGAGCGGGAGCCTGATCGTGTTCGCGCCGACGCCATTTTGGTTTCCGACATGGCGTACTTTGCACCTGGGTGGCCTGCGGTGGAATCCGGACTTCGGGGTCTGTGTTATGCCGAGATCACCGTCCGAACACTCGATGGAGACTTGCACTCCGGCCTCTACGGGGGGACAGCACCGAACGCGCACGAGGCGCTCGTGCACTTGCTGGCCAGGCTCAAAACGCCGGGCGGCCGCATCCGCATCCCGGGCCTGTACGAGGCGGTCGCGCGGCCGAGCAAGGCGGAGCGGGACTCGTGGAAACGGCTGCCGTTCAATACCCGCAAGTACACTCGTGAGGAAGTCGGTGCGCGGGCGCTAACGGGGCTTAGGCGGTATTCCGTGTTCGAGAGGACGTGGGCCTTTCCGACGTTCGAAATCCACGGCATCACGGGGGGGTTCACCGGGGAAGGCGCCAAAACCGTTATCCCCGCGGTCGCCACGGCCAAGGTGAGTTTGCGGCTCGTTCCCAACCAGACGGAGCAATCGGTCGGGCGCCAGCTGACTCGGGCGGTCAAGGCGCTCGCCCCAAGACATGCCCGTGTCTCAGTGCGGCTGATGAACGGGGCCGATCCCGTGTTGGTGGATACGAGCTCGCAACCCTTCGATTTCGTCAGCCGTGCTTTTGAGGAAGTGGAAGGGCGGGGGGCCGTCACGATCCGCTCTGGTGGTTCGATTCCCATCGTGCCAGCGCTCGCGCGGGGTGGCGCGCCCGTCGTCCTCACAGGGATCGGATTGCCGGACGACCGACTCCACGCACCGAACGAGAAAATCAACCTCGAACAGTTTTGGAAGGGTATTCGAGTCTTCGCCCGCTTCTTCCAACTCATGGCGGCTGATCGATGAGCCCGCCCGGGGCCTTCCACTACCGTACCAAGGACCCCCGCGTTGAAATGGCCAGGAGGGAGCGCATCCCGGTACGTCCGTCCACTCACTCAAACGGTAGAATTGGGCGTGGATACGCTCGCATCCCTAGAGGTATGGCGCGTGGGCAGGGAGGTTGCTCGCGCCACTTACCGGCTGACTCTCCGTTGCCCGTTGGAGCGGCACTACGCGCTCACTGACCTGATTCGGCGGGCCGCGATCTCGATACCCGCGAGCGTGGCCGAGGGCTACGCGGTGGGAACACCCGAGCTGCGGGTCCAGTGCCTGCGGGCCGCCCTCGCGGCTGCTTCGGCGCTCAAGTGTCACCTGGAACTGAGTCGTGATCTCCGACTGCTGGACGACCGCTCGACGCAGCCGGTCATGAAGGGGTGTGATCGCCTGGTCAGTCTTCTCGTCGGCATGACGCGGCGAGCCATCAACGCGAACGGGCGTGCGTTTCGGACCTGAGCTGGTTCTACTTGCCGACGGTTGGGAGCGTATCGCCCAAGACCTCTTCGAGCGTAACCGCCTGCGGTCGCCGCTCGAACACTTCTGAAAACGCGAGCACCGCGCTGTCCGCCGCGCGGCTCCAGACGTCCCTGGGTGTCCGCTCCCCCAGCTCGGTGCGGATGCTGGTCATAACCACGTCTTGGATGCCACACGGCACGATGAGATCGAAATAGGAGAGGTCCGTCGTGACGTTGAGGGCAAACCCGTGCCACGTCACCCATTGCTTCACGTGGATGCCGATGCTTGCGATCTTGCGACCGGCGGTCCAGACGCCCGTATAGCCCTTCTGTCGCTCCCCCTCGATCCCAAAGTCGGAAAGAACCCGAATGAGGGCTGACTCGAGTTGCCGCAGGAACCAGTGTAGATCGGCCTTGTGCTCCGTCAAATCGAAAATCGGATAGCCCACCAGCTGACCGGGGCCGTGGTAGGTCACGTCGCCGCCGCGCTCGATCTCGAAGAGCTCGACGCCCCTGGCGGTGAGGGTCTCCTGGGGAACCGGCAGGTTTTCGGGCCGGGTGCTCCTGCCCATGGTGACAACCGGAGGATGTTCGACCAGCAGCAGGAGATCGTGCTGCACACTTCGGTCGATCCGGCGGAGTGCCAGTGCTCGTTGGAGGCTGAGGACCTCGCCGTAGGACATCCGGCCCAGTCCCACCACCGCGAGATCAGCGCTCACGCACCACCGTCACGGTTCACAGCGTGACCGACTCCTCGCGTCCGGGGCTGCGCGGAAGTTCGTTGCCCGCGGCCCTCCGCGTAAACGCCCGGCCCGCCGTCGCCCCCAGGACCAGCGTTCCCAGGTATCCAACGAGCCCGGGGCCGCCCCCCAACATCTCCGCTGGGGCCGCCAAGAACGCCAGGAAGCACGTTCCAAAGCCCGCCAATGCAGCCGTGACGCTCCGCCGCCACCCATCGGGGATGGCTTCGCTCAGCCTCCAAGCGACGGCCACGGCTCCCACGAGACCCACGAAAATGGACCCGACGAAGAGTGTGGCTTGCATGTCGCTCGAGAATGAGATCGGTGTGTGAACGAGGCCTCTGCCTTGAGACGCTCTCAGGACCAGCAGTCCTGCGGTGACGAATGACCCTCCGACCGCGGCGCCGGTTCCGATACTTCCCAAAGCGACGAAAACGCGATCGACAGGTGCGTTCACGTGTGAATAACCCGGCCGAGCGAGTCCAGAGCCGCTTCCGCGACGGCCTCTGACAGGGTCGGATGTGCGTGAACGGTGAGGTCGACTTCTTCTACAGTGAACTCGTTCTCTCTAGCCACCGCCAGCTCGTGGATCATCTCACTCGCATGGGACGCGACGATGTGGGCTCCCAGGATCTCGCTGTACTTCTTATCCCGAATGATTTTCACGAATCCCTCGGTTTCGTTAGCGGCGCGCGCTCGGCCGTTAGCGGTGAGAGGGAATTTCCCAACGACGTAATCCTGTTCGTTCTTCTTGCATTGCTCTTCTGTGAGGCCAATGCTTGCCACCTCAGGATGGCAATAGGTCACGCTAGGGATGTTGTCGTATCGGATGGGATGCGGCCGCTGGCCGGCGATTAACTCCGCGACGTGGATTCCCTCTCGACTTCCCTTGTGCGCGAGCATCGGAGGCCCGGCGACGTCGCCGATACCGTAGATGCCATCCGAGGAAGTCCGAAGGTCGCTGCCAGCCTTGACGAAGCCCCGATCATCCAGCTGCACACCCGCTTCCTGGAGCCCGAGGTCCTCGGTGTTGAGTGCCCGTCCTGCAGCCATCAGCACTTTGTCCACCTCGATTTTTCGCGTCGAGCCGCTCTCTTCCACCTCGAGTGTTACGGTGTTCTTCGAAACGTTCGCTCGTTTGATCTTCGCTCCCACGAACACGTCGATGCCACGCCGTTGATAGGATTTGGCGATCGCCGCCGAGGAATCGGGATCCTCAACAGGGAGGATGCGGGGTAGTACTTCGATCAATGTCACCTTGCTGCCGAATGCGCTGAAGATATCCGCGAACTCGACTCCGACGGCGCCGCACCCGATGATTGCCAGCCGGGCGGGGGCCGTCTCGAGGAACAGCGCTTCATCGGACGAAATCACCGTTTGCTTGTTGATCTCCAGACCGAGCTGCGGCAAACCCTTCACGCGCGTGCCGGTGGCGAGGACGACGGCTTTCGAGGCCGAGTACGCGTCCTTACCCACGAGCACCTTCCGTCCGGGTCGCAACTTCCCGGAGCCCTTGACGACCGTGACCTTGTGTTTTTTCAGCAGAAACCCCACGCCCTTTGAATTCTGGTCGCTGACGCTGCGGGAGTGCTGCATGGCCGCGGCGTAGTTCAGGGTCACCGTACCTACCTCGACCCCAAAGGTTTTCGCATCGTGTCGAACCAGGTTGGCCACGTATGCGCTGTGCAGGAGGGCCTTGCTCGGGATGCATCCCACGTTTACGCACACCCCCCCGAGCTTCTCACGCTCGACCACGGCCGTCTTGAGTCCGAGCTGCGCGGCACGAATCGCGCAGACGTAGCCGGCCGGCCCTCCTCCGATCACGATGACGTCGAAAATGTTCGCCACTGGTCTGATCCTGTCTGTCTAAGGTTCACCGCGCGGCTCGCTGGCGTTAGCGGCTGGACCGGATCGCGCACCGGCCCCGATCATGAGTCTGCCTTACGGATTCACCAAACGATCGCTAGCGGATTCTCGAGCATCCGGCGCACGGTTTGGAGAAACTGCGCGCCCGTCGCTCCGTCGATGACTCTGTGATCGCAGCTCATCGTGGTTCGCATGCGCCGCCGCACTTCGACCTGGCCGCCACGCTCTACCGGCTTTCGCTCAATGCTTCCGATCGCGAGGATTCCCGCCTCAGGGGGGTTGATGATCGCCGTGAACTCGTCGATCCCAAACATCCCGAGATTCGAGATGGAGAACGTGCCACCGGTGTACTCGTCGGGGCGTA
This sequence comes from Gemmatimonadales bacterium, assembly GCA_965249575.1. Lineage (GTDB taxonomy): Bacteria > Gemmatimonadota > Gemmatimonadetes > Gemmatimonadales > GWC2-71-9. The sequence goes on from OZ252244.1 coordinate 2,467,250, forward strand.
GTTTTCTGGCCCGGGCCCGCGCGACCAGCTCCCTCGTCTCCCCGGAGATCGTTCGCAGGGACTTCGTGTCGGCGTTTCGGATGACTGGCGTGATCAACCCCTCGTCGATGGCGACTGCGATCCCGATATGCACGCTTCGAAAGTAGCGGATGTGATCGTCTCGCCACCACGTGTTACAGTGACGGTGCTGTGTGAGCGCCATCGCGACGACTTTCACCACGATGTCATTGAACGAGATCCGGGAATCCTCGCTCGAGGAGTTGAGCCCTTCGCGGGCAACCCACGCGCGCTCCATGTCGATCTCGGTCGTGAGAAAGAAATGGGGCACGGGGCCGAGCGATCCCGCAAGACGTTTGGCGATGGTCTTTCGGATTTGTGTGAGGGGGATATCCTCGAACTCGGTGCCCGCTGCGCCGGGCCCCGGCGCCGGCGCTTCTCCCTCCAGGTCTCGCTTCACGATGCGCCCGCCGGGGCCGCTTCCGGCGATGGTGACCAGGTCCAGCCCCCGCTCCCGAGCCATGCGTCGAGCCAAGGGTGAGGCCTTGATCCGGCGCTCCGCGTGAGAGCCGGCGCGCGGAGACTCGGCTGCAGCCGCCGGCTCCGTCGGTTCCTTGGCGCCCACCGGGCTCGGGACCGGCTCGTCGCGGGGGCGCGTGCCGCCCGCATCCGACAGTATTTGGGCGATGTCCTCGTCCGCATCGCCGATCACGCCCACCAGCCCGCCGACCCCCACCGTCACGTCCGGTGCCGCAACGATCTTCCGCAACACTCCGCTGCCCCGAGCCTGAAGCTCCATGACTGCCTTGTCCGTCTCCACCTCGGCCAGGATGTCGCCAGCCTCCACCGCATCGCCCTCCTGCTTGAGCCAGGAGAGCACGCGGCCCTCTTCCATTGTTGGCGAGAGCGCCTCCATGACGACTTTGGTGGCCACGCAGTCTTCTTTCAGTCGAGGTAGGTGACGGTCTTCATGGCAGCAACGACCTGCTCGACGCTCGGCTTTGCGAGACGCTCCAGGTGCTTGTTGTACGGCATGGGGATGTCCGCGCCGCTCAACCGGACGACGGGAGCGTCGAGGGAATCGAACTCGTGGCGCTGGATCTCATCGACGATCTGAGCTCCGACGCCGCAGAACGGCCATCCCTCCTCGACGATCACACACCGGTTGGTCTTTCTCACGCTATCGAACAGCGCCGCGGTATCCAGGGGACGGATCGTGCGGAGATCGATGACCTCGGCGTCGAGGCCCTCCGACTCGGCTGCCCGATCGGCTGCCTTGAGCGCCGTGGCGACGGTTTTTGAATGGCAGATGACGGTGACGTCGCACCCCTCACGCTTGATGTCGGCCAGTCCCAATGACACCACGTGCTCACCCTCGGGAACCGGCCCCTTCACGTTGTACAGCATCTCTCCCTCGAGAAACACAACGGGGTTGTCGTCGCGAATGGCCGCCTTCAGCATGCCCTTGGCATCTGCGGGCGTGCTCGGGGCGACGACCTTGAGTCCGGGCACATGTGCGAACCACGACTCCAATGCCTGGGAGTGCTGCGCGCCGAGTTGGAGCGCCGCTCCCCCCGGTCCGCGAAAGACAATCGGCAGTGGGACCTGCCCACCCGACATGTACGACATCTTGGCGGCCGAGTTGACGATTTGGTCGACGGCGAGGAGCGCGAAATTCCAGGTCATGAACTCGATGACCGGCCGGAGCCCCACCATGGCGGCTCCAACTCCAACTCCAGCAAACCCGAGCTCGGTAATTGGCGTGTCGACCACCCGCCGATCTCCAAATGCCTCAAGGAGCCCCCTACTCACCTTGTAGGCGCCCTGGTAGACCCCGACTTCCTCTCCCATGAGGAAAACCTCGGGGTCCCGCTCCATTTCTTCGCGGAGGGCCTGGCCGAGGGCATCGCGATACGTCAGCGTTGGCATGTCAGGTGGAGTACACGTCCGTGTACAGCTCCTCGGCCTCCGGCCCGGGACTCTCATCCGCGAACGTCACCGCGTCGTCGACTTCCCCCGTCACCTCCGCATCCATCGCAGTGAGCTCTTCTTGGGTGAAGAGCTCTGACGATTCCAATTGCCGAAAGAGCCCACGGATCGGGTCCTTTTCTTTCTGCTGCTCGACCTCCTCGCGCGTGCGGTAATGCCCGTGGATGGGATCGGACATCGAATGACCCATGAATCGGTAGGTGCGGGCTTCGAGGAGGGTCGGTGTTTTGTCGGCCCGTGCTCTCGCAACAGCCCTCTCGGTCGCTTCGAAGACGGCCAAGACGTCCATCCCGTCGACGGTTTCCGCAGCCATGTCGTAGGAACAAGAGCGTTGGGCGATATCGTTTATGGCGGACGCTCGTTCGAGCGCCGTTCCCATTCCGTAGCGGTTGTTTTCGCACAAATAGATGACCGGGAGCTTCCACAGCGCCGCCATGTTGAGCGATTCGTGGAAAGCCCCGTTGTTGACGGCCGCTTCTCCGAAATAGCAGACGGTAACCTGGTCGGTCTTCCGGTACTTGATTCCGAATCCGGCGCCCGTCGCCAGCGGGATGTGCCCGCCCACGATCGCGTGTCCGCCCAGGAAGCCCAGCGACGCGTCGAACAGATGCATCGAGCCGCCCTTCCCCTTCGAGCAGCCGGTTGCCTTGCCGAAAAGCTCCGCCATGACCGTGCGCGCCGTGATGCCGCGGGCGAGCGCATGCCCGTGCTCGCGGTAACTGCACATCAGGTAGTCGTGCTCTCCGAGCGCCGCGATGGATCCGACGGCGACGGCTTCCTGGCCGATGTACAGGTGGCAGAATCCCCCGATCTTACCCAGCGCATAGGCCTCGCCTGCCCGCTCCTCGAATCGCCGGATGAGAAGCATCTGGCGCAACAGGCCGTGGTAGAAACCGGCGCGCTCCGGCTCGAGCCGGGGTCGGGTACGTGGGGCCAAGTTGGGGTCCTGAGTGCTCAGCTTCCAGCGGTGGCGCGCTGGACCTGGTCCCAGGCATGGTAGGACGAACGAACCAGCGGTCCCGCCTCGACGTGCTTGAATCCCATGAGACGACCCGCCTGACGCAGTTCGGCGAACTCGTCGGGAGTGTAGTACCGGGCAACGGGAAGATGGTCGTTCGACGGCCTGAGATACTGGCCAAGCGTCAAGATGTCGACGCCCTGGGCCTGCACGTCCCGCATCGCAACGAGCAACTCCTCCCAGTCCTCCCCCAGGCCGCACATGATCCCGGACTTGGTCATTTGCGCTGGGTTCAGCTCCTTCGCGCGGTGAAGCAGCCTGAGGGCACGCTGGTACTGTCCGCCCGGGCGGGCAATGCGGTACAGCCGCTCTACCGTCTCCAGATTGTGGTTGAGAATGTCGGGCTGAGCCTCGACCACGATTCCCAACGCGTCATCGGATCCCTTGAAGTCCGGTATGAGCAGTTCGATTGAGGAGTCCGCAAGGCGGCCCCGGATTTCCACGACGCACGCTGCAAAGATCTCCGCCCCGCCCATCGGAAGGTCGTCCCGGTCGACGCTCGTGATGACGACGTGGCGGAGGTTCATTTGAGTGACCGCCTCGGCCAACCGGTAGGGCTCCTCAGGGTCGTACGGTGCCGGGGTCCCGTGGGCCACGGCACAATAGGCGCAATTGCGTGTGCAGACGTCGCCCAGGATCATGAATGTTGCCGCGCGGTGCTCCCAACACTCGCCGAGGTTCGGGCAATGGGCCTCCTCGCACACCGTGTGGAGACCCAAGTTCCGCATGACGTTCTTGATTTCGACGTAATTCCGTCCCCCAGGTGCCCGTACCTTGAGCCACGGCGGCTTCCGCGACCCCAGCGCGGGCGCTCTGCCGGGATTCGAGGGCTGTCGGGTCAAATGCACGAGTTCCATGGGTGACGGAAACATAGTGCCAGTCGAAAAGGCATGGTAGCCTCGCTCAACCGTTTAGTTGAGCGCGCCGCGATTCGTGTCTGGAGTTCTCAGTCCAACCAGAAGCGGGCGGGGCTCACATCAGTCAGGCTGTGTTCCACCGACTGGTCATTATAGAGCCGCGCGACGATGTCGGCGGTGACCGAGGCGAGCAGGATCCCGCTGCGGCCGTGGCCGGTGGCATACCACAGACCCTCGATCTCCGGATCGGCGCCGATGATGGGCCGCCCGTCGGGGGTACCGGGGCGGAGACCAGCCCACGCATGCTGTGCTTTGGCGTAGGTGAGCACCGGGTAGAGCTGGCTAGCCATGTCGAGCATCTGCGACCGCCCGTCTTTGGTGACGCGCGTGTTGAAACCGGCATGCTCGAACGTGGCGCCGGCGATGAGGTTGTCCTCCCGCTTGAGCAGGTAGCCCTCGGGGCCGACGACAATCGCCGGTGGCTCCTCAGCTGGCCAGGATACCGAGATCATTTGTCCTCGGATTGGCTCAACGGACATCGGACGGGGCAGGCCACTCAGCCTTCCGGACCAGCAGCCGGCGGCGACCAGAACGGCCCCTCCCCGTCGCGTGCCGGAGTCGGTCCTCACGCCAACGGCCTTCGAATCCTCAATGAGAATCGATTTTGCCGTTCCTTTAACGGTCGAGACCGCGCGCTGCTCGCAGCTCGCCAGGAGTGACTTCCACAGCGCCGGGGGATCGATGGCGCCGTCCTCGGGAGCGAGGAGGGCTCCGAGGGCCTTCGTGGAGATTCCCGGGGCCCGGTCACGGAGCTCGGGCGGCGGTACCCAATCCGTATGCATGCCGGCCTGTCGCTGCCAGGCAATATCGGCCTTCCCCTTGGCCACGTCCGCTTCCGTGAACGCGACTCGGAGGATTCCCTCGGTCCACAGTCCGGGGTCGATCCCGGTCTCATCGTGCAACTCGGGCGCGAGTTCCGCGTACATATCGCGGCCACGGACCCGAATCCCCAGCAGTGGATCCTCGCGCTTCGCCTCTACCGTCGGTGCCAGCAGGCCGGCTGATGCAGGCGTGGCCGCTCCTGCCCGGGAATCGTCGATGACTTCGACCTCCGCGCCCGCAACCGCCAGCGCCCGGGCGCACGCGGCACCAATGATCCCACCCCCTACAACGAGGACGTCAGGGGCCGGCACGCCGGCTCCTTGAGGTGAAACTCCTGGGCCCGTACCTTCGTAGAGTCATGTGACCCACGCTAGTGGAGAGACCATGTTACGAACAGTACTCGGATACGCCGTGCTGGCCGTCATCGCGTTCGTCGTGCTGAGTTTGGCGGCTAGCGTTCTTGGATTCGTGCTTTCGATCGCCGTGAAGCTAGCGCTGCTAGCCGCGGTCGGATTCGGCTGCTATGTGGTCCTGAAAGTTATCAGTCCAGGGGCCGCTCGCCGAGTGCGGGAGCTGATTGCGGGACAGGGCCCCACGAGCACCTGATCCCGCGTGCCGTGGAGTGCGGGCGGGGGCCATTCGGGTCCTCGCTACCGCTCCGATTCCCAGGGAAGCACTGTGCTCGAGTGGGCGTGCCGGATTTTCCAATCGCCGCCTACCGGTACAAGGATAAATGTCGCGCGGCCCGTTTCCACGCTCCGATTCTCGCCTGACATCCACTGATATCGCGCCGAAACCCACGCCAAGCCCGGCGTGATCTCAACCAGCGTCTCCAGCAGGCGGACATTGCCGCCGGTGGCCATGCCAGCCAGGCGCGGGGGGGTGCGCCGTATGCGGCCGTTGGAGACGATGATGGTCTCGGCCAGGTACAGGCTGTCGGAGCCTGACCCGGCCGCTTCCGCCTCGAGAGCCGCTAGCACGATTCGGCGCACTCGAACATCATCGAATGCCATTGCGCCGGTGTTCAAGCTGCCGCCCCGGCTGCCGGCACAGCTGGCGGAGAGAACGACAGCGAGCATCAGGCGGGCTCGCGCGGTGCGGGGCGGTGGGGCGCTTGCCGGCTGCTGCCGGTCTCCCGTCACGAGGTCTCGGGGACTTCCGGGCCGGCGGTCTCGATGCCCGTCAGGCGAAGGGTGATCGTCCCGAACGGGAATGTCGATTTCATCTGCACGATCAGTCGGCGCTCGTCGTCGCTGATCCACAGCCGGGCGTTGGCCGCCTCTGCGAAGATGCCGCGCCCTTTGATAATCGGCCGCACGATGATTGCCGGGAACCGCCCGGCGGGTACGTCGATCGTATCACGCTCCACTACCTCGAGTACGACCGGGTTTCGGTCCGGCCGGAAGTAACGGTTGAACTCATACCGGCGCCCAGGGTCCATGGGAAGCGTCCGGACGAAATAAAAGAAGGCCGCGTCGTCGAGCGGCTCGGGCGAGGTCGCCATCGCGGTGTCAACGCCCGCCTGCCGGTAAGTACCGGAGTCGGGGAAGATGTCGTATTCCGCGTAGCGCCTCTTTCCGCCCTCATCGAAGTCTTGATGGAAGCGCCGCGATGCGAAGTCGTCGACCCCGACCCACGAATCCATTCGGTCGTTGAGTCGGTAGAAGAACGTGCCGCCGGTCAGCTGAAACTGAAAGTGAAAGACGGCCTCGTCCCGGAGCGTGTCCTTGCCGAGGGCGCGCATCTGTGCGTTCCCGACGGTGATGAAACCGTATTTCGCATCGAACGAGAGGACCTCCCCCGCCTCGAACCGATCGGTCAATTCCGCGGCGGGGGGCAGCGTCGACTCCACCGTCTGCGCCCCCAGCCGGCCGGCGGTGGCGAGGCCCAGCAACGTGCAGAGGCCGGCGTACGACAGCGGGCGGTACGGGGTGCGGTGTGGGGCCGAGGCCATCTAGACCGCCCTCCGTATCGACGCCGACGGGGGAGGAATCCGAAGCCGGCGTCCCGCTCGAAACAGGCTCCAGGCGAGGGACATCGCCTCCCGGCGGCTGGTCGCCGCGGGGCGACGCCGGACTGGTGCCACCGGCAGTACCGCAATTTGGCGCGCGGCGACTGCGGCCCGCGCAACGAGCTCCGCACTCGCGCACAGTCCGTCGGTCTCTAATACCGCGTCCGGGCGCTCACTGTCCGGGCGCTCACTGAGCGCCTGTTTGAGCGTCACCAAACGGAAGGCCGCCACCCCGGATGTGAAATCCCGGAGGCCGGGCACGCGCAGGCCGGGGCGCAAGAGGAGCGGCGCCGATCGGCGCACGGCGTGCATTGCCAGTGATGGAGAGCCATCGAGCGACTCTCCGACGACGAGATCCGCTCCCGATTCGATCGACCGCACGAGCGCGGGCAGGACCTCCGGCGAAATGCCGAAGTCGGCGGGCAGCGTGATGGCCGCGTCCCGCTTTGGCCGGTCGCTCAGGCGGACCGCCTCCCGGAGGAGTGCCTCGACAGTCGCCCCGTACCCACGACGGCGCTCGCTGCGAATGAGGGTGATCGGCAACGTCTGCTGATAGGGTTTCAGCACGTCGCTCGTAGCGTCGGTCGAGGCATCGTCAGCCACGAGCAACTGGTATTCGCGGGGGAAGGTCTCGAACACTTGGCGTACCTTCCAGAGAACGAGTCCGACGGTTGGTGCAGCGTTTTCCGACGGCACGCAGACGTAAATCATGCTAGGCTTGCTCCAATCGTGTTCAGCACCTTGCCCTCGCGTAACATCGCAGGGTTCGCTCGACCATTCGCCCCACCCCATAGCGCCCGGCAATCAAGGGCCCCTCTCTTCGTACCGACTGACGGCCTTCAGGGTCCGCGAGCCAGCGCGAGACCGCGGCCGCGACACCTGCAGGGTCGCTGGGGGGAACCAAGCTACCGACGCTGGGAGTTACGATCTCCGGAATGCCCCCAACACGGCTAGCCACCACGGGGATTCCCCGCTGCATCGCGTGCAGTATCGCCGTGCCCAACCCTTCGTGCGTGGGAGTATGCACGAGGACGGCCGCGCCTCTCAGCGCCGCGTCCACATCCGGCAGGAAACCGGCGAAAGTCACCGGGGCCCGGTGCTCCGTGGCCAGCGCCTCGAGTCGTGCGCGCTGCGGTCCTTCCCCTGCTACGACCCATCGCCCCGGCATGCCATCCCGGCGTGCGATTGCGGCGGCGCGCACGATCGTTTCGACCCCCTTTTCAGGTGTTAGGGCGCACAGGCACAGAACAACGGCCCCGCCGCCGGCAGGCTCGAGTGCGCCACGCTCCCGAGCGTCGCGTCCGGCCGCCACGGGCGGGAGGGCACTCGGGATCAAGTCGATACGCTCCCGAGAAACCCCGGCGCGCCGGAGCGCGCGGCCGACCGCCTTCGAAATCGCGATGTAGCGCGCCACGCCACGTCGATACTTCAGGCGTCCCTTGGGGGCGAACGTGACGCGGCGTGTCACGACGAGTCGCGCTTGCATCCCAAGGGCTTGAGCCAGGCGGGCGACGGCGTGGCCTCGGGCGTCTTGTGCATGAACGATGGACGGCCCGAACGTCCGGCACGCGCGGCGAAGCGACTGCGCGGCGACGATGTCGAGGTCGAATCTGGGCCTGAACCGGTCCGCGGAGGGGGAGAGGAATCCTGTCCTCCTCGCGAGCACTGATCCCGCTGGTGCGAGCACTTGAACGTCGTGCCCGCGCTCCGCGAGGGCCGCGGCCAGCAGCTCAACTTGTTGCTGTCCGCCCCGCCACGTCCGCCCACTGTCCACGAGAAGCGTGCGCATGCGTCGAATATAGGGCCGTGTCGGTGGGGAGGACGAAGTGATGGGCGGCTACGGCCCGTCGGCCGCGGCCAGCGCTGCTCCGAGCGCAGCTCTCAGCTCGGCCAGGGTGAAGGGTTTCCGAAGGTACGGCCGTCCCAGGGACTCGAGGAACGTGAGCGTATCCCCCCTCACGGTATCGCCGGTGCTGAACACGACTCGGCTCACCGCCGCGGGGTTCCGCTCCTTGAGTGTCTCATAGAGCTCCCGGCCCCCCACACCCGGCATGCGGAGATCACTGATCACCACGTCAAACGGCTGTGACTCGATGCGCTCGAGCGCGGTGGCCCCATCGGCTTCTACGACGACGTCGTGGCCCCACGAATCGAGGGTGGCCCGCATGTAGTGCAGGATATGGGGTTCGTCATCCACGACCAGGATCCGGAGCTTTCCGGGTGCGGACAGCTCCGTCCTCTGCGCCGGCTCGATCTGCGCTCCGCCCGGCAGCTCGACTCGGAACGCTGCACCGCCGGAGGCCCCGCGCGCGAGAGCGATGCGGCCGCCGTGCTCTTTGACGATTCCCTGGCAAATCGACAGCCCGAGTCCGGTCCCCTCACCTTCCGACTTTGTGGTGAAAAACGGCTCGAAAATACGCTCAGCAAGATCGTCAGGGACACCCGGCCCGTCGTCCTCGATCGTAATGGCCACGCCGTCCAACCACCGCGTCCCGCTCACTGTAATACGGCCACCGGCCCCGGTCGACTGCATGGCCTGAGCGGCGTTGTTGGTCAGATTGACGAAAACTTGTTGGAGCTGATTCGAGTCGACCGTTATCGCGGGCAGGTCCGAATCGACCGATAGCGTCACGTCGACCTTGCAGGCCATGAGCTGGTTACGAAGTAGGAAGAGCGTCGCTTCGAGTATCGGGCCGATCGGCTGCGTGCGCCGTTGGCGCTCTTGTTTCCTGGCGAAGGTCAGGAGATTCCGCACGATGCTGGCTGCGCGCTCGGCTTCCTGGCGAATCGCACGTAGAGGCTCGACGAGCTCGTCAGGCGCATTGTCTTCGCGTTCGACCAGATAGTCCGCAAATCCGACGACGGAAGCCAGTGGATTGTTCAAGTCGTGCGCCACACCTGCGATGAGCTGGCCCATTGCCGACATTTTTTCGGACTGGATTAACTGGTCCTGGAGCCTGCGCTTCTCGGTCTGATCCTCGAATACCAGAACGGCCCCCGCCTCATCCTCATCTCCGATTGTCAGGGCGGACACGAACAGGAGTCGACCCCCCGCCTCGATCTCGAAGGATTCGCCGGCATCGATGGATGCCAGAGCGTTTGCGACGGCCCCGGCCCAGGCCGTGGGTAGGAGTTCGGCCCATGGGCGTCCGGCAAGAGCCGTCAGCGGGCTGTCGACGAGGCGTCCAAACGCGCGGTTTGCTCGGCGGATCGTCCCGGTTGAATCGATCACGCAAAACGCTTGACCGATTGCGTCGACCGTCTGTTCCCATTGGCGCTTGCCGGCGGACAGCATCCAGAGAAGCCGGGCATTTACCAGCGCGATGGCTGCCTGTCCGGCGACGGCTTGGACGATCTGGAGATCCCGCTCCCCGTAGCGAGACGGCGTCCGGGCACTCAGTGAAACGGCCCCGATGGTTTTTCCGGCCGCCACAATCGGGGCCCCGACCCAGGATCCCGGCGCCTCCTCCAGGCTAAGGCCGAACGATGCAAGCGATCGACCGACGTCGGCGGGCACGACGCGCGCTCCTCCTTCCATTACGACGCGGATCAGCGGATCGTCGGGTGATGCGTTGGCACAGTTGAAAGCGTGAGCGACGTGTGATTGCTCGCGCGGGTCATCGCCGGTCAGAACGATGAGCAGCGCGTCCGGCTCGAGTAGCTGTAGCAGTGCCTCTGCGACCCGCTCGACCATGAAGCCGGCGGGATACGCTCCCGCGAGCTCCTGCCCGAGTGAGGCGAGCGCCGAGAGCGGGTCGGACTCGGATTCCCCGGTGGGTGTGCTACCGGGGCCCGGAGGTTTAGGCATGATCCTCGCCGATGTACGGGGCGACTCTCCGATTCTGACGACTGCGGCGACGGAGCGATCGTCCCTGCTGTGACCCGCTAGTGCTCGACCGCGGCCAGCTCCGCAAACAAAGGACACCGTACGTCGTTCACCGAGCCCCAGTTGACTCGCGTACCCAGGAGGGGAATCGTCGACTCCGGGCCGGAGATCGTGCCGATCTGCGGATACCCGCTGGGCAGATCGGTGTCGTAGATCAGAACACCCCGGAACACTTCCGAGGAATCATCGATCAGGACCAGGCCGAACCCCGGCATTTGGGGGAATCCCTGCCCCTCGTAGCCGAGCACCGCGCCTTCGGGGCCGACCGCCGCAATGGCCCGGGAGGTTCCGTAACCGACTACACGCGCTGGCACCGGCCCTTCGAGTTCGGGTGGCGGCTCCCGCAATAGCGCGTGCACGTTGCTCATTCCCTGAAGGATGAGGGAAGACGCGGCAATGCTCGTGAATCCGCAGACGGCGGAATTCTCCGGGTTTCCGCCGCACCCGGCGAGCACGATGGCCGTCACGAGCAGTGGCCGCATGCGGATAAGCTACCCGTCTGTTCGAACGCTGCCTAGGGAGATCGGCGCGCGGCTTGCGCGACCGCCCCGGTTCCGGTCAGCTTGACCGCCTATTGAGCGGCGCGTATCGTTTTTCGGGACGTTCACCAATCGTCTAGGAGTCGTGGCATGCCGACGTATGACTATCGATGTGAAAAATGTGGCCAACGTTTTTCCCAGATCGAGTCAATCTCCGCCCACGGGCGCGCGCGTTCCAAGTGTCCCAAGTGCAAGTCCGTGAAGGTCGTGCAGGTGTTTACGCCTTTCTACGCCAAGACCGTAAAGAAGAGTTAGTGTTCGAGCGCCTTCGGGCGGCCATAAACGCCGCGCTCGAAGCGGCAACCCCTCCGCCGAATCTACGGGACCTCTCCGGTCAGATGCGCGAAGCGGTGATCGAGGTACGAGCCGCGGTGTCACAAATGCGGGATGGTCTCGAGGAAACGGAACGGCAGGTCGCCGCTGAACGGACGCGGCGCGACGACGCGGAACGCCGGGCGGGGCTCGCCGAAGGCATTCAGGACGCAGAGACTGCAGCCGTCGCGCGGCGATACACCGCGAAACACGCGGAGCGGTTCACGATGTTGGAGAACAAGTTGATCGCGCAGCGCGCGGAGCTCGTCCTCACCGAACGTGAGCTCGCCGACATGACGACGCAGCTCAAGACAGTGGAGCGGGGAATCGGTCGGGCGGGCGCTAGCGCCGAAGCGGCATGGCAGGACATCACCGCGGCTGGGGGCGTACGCCCGGGACAGGGGCTCGAAGACGAGGTGCTTCGAGAGCAGACCGACCGGGTGGCCCGTGAGGCCGCAGCCGAAGAGCAGCTGCGGGCGCTGAAGAAAAAAATGGGTAAATAGGGGTGAGGTCACAATGGAAATCAAACCGGACCGAATGGTGTCGCTGGGTTACGGCAAATACTGGCGCTCCGACGCCATCGTGGGCCTCATGCCGATCGAGGAGGACCGGGGCCCCGGGCGGCGCACAGAGGTCTACACGGCGACGCTCGAGCACCCCCTCGTCGCCTCGCGAAGCGAAAACGCCATTCTCCAGGACATGGCGATCGCTAGTGAGGAGGTCTTCCGAATGCACGAGGCGCGGGAAATCGTTAGCGACATGGTGGAAGCCCTGGAGGACATCCCCGATGTCATTCGGCGGCTGCTCACCAACGAGGCAGACTTCGACGTGAATCAGTGGTCCCGCCGCTTGCAGTCCGCGCTCAGAATCGAGGCGGTGGAGCCGTCGCCCGACCAGAACGATCTGTTCGCCCCGTGAACTGAATCGTGGATGCGCGCGGGGTCGTCATTCCTGCGCGGCACCCCGCCACTCGATATCGGCCACCTCGGCCGTCGTCATCCATCGCAACGTGTCCGAGTCGACACTTGCTCCTACCGCGATGATCTCTGGCGGATCGCGCCCGAATCCACCGCGATAGTCCGTGAACGGGTCGCGTCGCTCGTGCCGCCAGTCGCCGTCGGCTGCGTCAGCGCCGCGCAGCACGACGACGAGCCGCGAATCACTCGTCCAGCTGAGAAAGGCCTCGCCCGGTGATTCGGTGTTGCCCCAGCTGTAGAAGATGGCGCGCCCGTCCCGAAAGACGACCATCACTCGAACCGGGCTGTCATCGGTGTTCTTCTCCCGCAAACTCGCGCCATCGATGGCCGTTGGAGTTCGCCAGCGCCAGACGAGCGCACCGGCGCGATCGGGCTGGAGGGGGATCGAAAGCTCATAGGTTGCGAAGCCGACGGCCGCGTCGGCCTCGAGTTTCAACGTCTGCCCGTCAGTAACGGCGAAGACCGGCGCCGGTGCGCCCCGAACTGGCTGAAGACGCCATCCCGGCGGTAAGCCGGGTCCGGGCGCCGTGGTGGCGAGGTTGGTGAGTGTCTGAAGCACCATCGCGCCGTGAACGATCACCCCGTCTCCTCGGCGTAGTGGCACGCTGCGGCCCGCCCGGGTGCCAGCTCCCGAAGTGGCGGGCTCTCGACCCGGCAGCGTGCATCCTTCCTCGGGTGAGGGCACCTCGGGTGGAACGAGCATCCGGACGGCGGACGCATGGGCGACGGTGGATCGCCCGGAAGGATGATGCGCTCGCGCGCCGCCTTGGGGTCGGGTGTGGGGACGGCCGACAGGAGGGCACGGGTGTAGGGATGGCGCGGATCCGTGTACAGCACCTCGGCGTCCGCCGATTCGACGAGCTTGCCGAGATACATGACGGAGACGCGGTCGGCGACATGCCGGACGACGGCCAGATCGTGCGCGATGAAGAGATAGGTGAGCTTGCGGCTGCGCTTGAGCTCTGCCAGGAGATTCAACACCTGTGCCTGGACCGAGACATCGAGAGCGGACACCGGCTCGTCGAGGACGAGCAGAGTAGGCTCGACCGATAACGCGCGGGCAATCCCTACCCGCTGCCGCTGACCGCCCGAGAGCTCGTGAGGATATCGGGCTCCGTACGATGGATCCAACCCGACCTCGCGGAAAAGCTCGACGACACTCTGCTCGGCGGCGCCTCCTTTGGCAACGCCGTGGACCTCGATGGGCTCCCGGACCGCGGACCCCACGGGCATCCGTGGATTGAGCGACCCGGAGGGGTCTTGAAACACGATCTGCATCTTGCGGCGAAATGCCCTGAGGGCACGTGCATCCAAGCCGAGGACGTCGTCCCCGTCGACGACCACCCGGCCGCTCGTCGGTTCCAACAGCCGGAGGATACATCTCGCGAGAGTGGACTTGCCGCTTCCGCTCTCCCCGACGAGCCCAAGCGTCTCACCCCGTTTGATACGCAAGCTGACTCCCTCGACGGCGCGCGTCACGGTACGCTCCCCGAACAGCCCACCGCCACGGTGAAAGTGCTTCACGAGGGACTCGACGAGGAGATACGCGTCGTCCGTCACGGGGCTCGATGCTCCGGTTCTTCGATCAACCAGCAGCGGGCCTCGTGCTCGGTCTCGACGGGTAGGGGCATCGGCTCGTGCCGTCGGCAGCGCTCCCAGGCGTGCTGGCACCGGGGATGAAAGCGGCACCCCGAGGGCCACGCGAACGCGGGGGGAACGACGCCCGGGATGACGGTCAGCGCCGCCGAGACTCGGTCCAAGCGGGGTGCCGCTCCCAACAGCCCTTCCGTGTACGGATGTGCGGGCGTCGCGAAGAGCCTGTTGGTCGGCGCCTCCTCAACGATGCGGCCCCCGTACATGACCACCACTCGGTCGGCCAGACCCGCGACGACGCCCAGATCGTGCGTGATGAGGATGATCGCCATCCCAAGCTGTCGCTGGAGGTCCGTCAGGAGGTCGATGATCTGCGCCTGGACGGTTACATCGAGGGCCGTGGTGGGTTCGTCGGCGATCAGGACCTTTGGTTTACACGACAGGGCCATGGCAATCATCGCCCGCTGCTGCATCCCCCCGCTCAGCTCGTGAGGAAACGTTCGGAGACGAATCCCCGGGTCCGGGATCCCGACGAGGCGCAACAGCTCCTCGGCTTCCTGCTCTGCCGCGCGTTTTGAGAGGTCGCGATGCGCGCGGATTGTCTCGACGATCTGCGTTCCAATGTTGAGAACCGGGTTCAGGCTCGTCGTGGGCTCCTGGAAGATCATCGCGATCTCCCCACCCCGAATCTCACGCAGCGCCCGGTGGCTCAACTGCGAGATGTCGCGTCCCTGGTACTCGACCTGGCTCCGCGGCTCGATTCTGGCCGGTGGCTCTTGGAGAAGTCGCAGGATCGACAGTGCCGTGACCGTCTTCCCGCACCCGGACTCGCCAACCAAGCCGAGCGTCTCTCCCTCCGTCACGTCGAACGACACATCGTCGACCGCTCGGGCCACCCCGTGGTCCGTCGCGAATGTCGTGGTCAGGTGCCGAACGCGCAGGAGGGGCTTCACGACGCCCTTGGATCCATTGCGAGTGCCGCCCCGGCCAAAACCAGGGTATTCGGCAGCGCCTCTGCGATGGCGTCGAGCACCGGCCTCCGCAGTGAAAACGAGACGCCAAAATCGCCGCGTACGATATTGGCGAGGTACCGGGCGTACTGGATGTACAGTGGTTGGTCCAGCCCGAAGTTGCGCCGCATTTGCTGCTCGACTTCGGGTGGCACGTTCCGACCCTCCACGACGCCGCTCAGCGGATCGCCGGGAGCGAGATGGAGGAGGACGAAGGTCAGGGTCGCGACGGCCAGAACCACGCCGACCGCCTGGACCAGGCGGCTCGCGACAAATCGGAGCACCTACGGGCCGCCGATGCGGTCGCGGTCGATCAGGCGGTTGGCTGTCACCCGCCAGGTCCACAGCGTGGCGGTCCACTGATCCGGCCGGATGGCCACGTTCTCGTAGCGCCGGTGGATGCCAGGCGTCATCGTGGCGGTGTAAATCCAGACCCCCGGGGCGTCAGCATTGATGTGCGAATATGCCTGTCGCCAAAACCGGAGCGCGTTCGCTTGGTCTCGCGCGTTGATCGCAATGTCGACGAGTCGGTCGAACTGTTCGCTTCGGTAACTGCCGTAGTTTGACGAGCCGAGGCCGGCACTCGTGAAGGTTTGCCGAATCCCAGATGGCGACGGATCCTGTGACTACCCCAGGAACGCTGCATCGTAACGTCGATCGGTCGTGCGATCGACGAACAGGTTGAACTCAACGCCGTTGAGACCCACGTCGATGCTCAATCGTTTGAACTGGTTCTGGATGATCACGGCGGCGCGCTGGCGAGCCTGGCTCGATGTGGGGACCAGAAGCTCGAAGGCCAGGTCACGACCGTCACGATCCAGCACCCCATCGCCGTCGGAATCACGCCATCCGAGGCGAGTCAACTCCCTTCGTAGGCGAGTCAACTCCCTTCGTGCACGCATCGTATCGAAGGGGATCTGCGGGATCGTCGTGTCCCGACCCCCCCGCAGCGCCCGGCTGATCGGCCCCACGGGCACGTGGGCATATTTCCCGAATACGGCGTTGACGACCGCGGGGCGATCGACGGCCATGGCGAGCGCTCGACGGAGGGCCCGGCTTCCGAACAGCGGGTGCGGTCGATCGCTGGGCCCGTCCGTCAGGTTGAATCCCACGAAGTTGTAGGTGGTCGATGGGTAGTCGGAGGAGACCATGTAGTCCGGTGCGCTACTAACGCGCTCGATGTTTTCCGGCGTGACGAGAAACTCCATGAAGTCCGCTTCACCGGAGACTACCTGGGTCACGGCGGTGGTGTAGTCGGGCGTGATTCGCCAGAGCAGACGACGCAGACCGGGCCGGCCTTGGAAAAAGCCGGTGTCCGCGGCCAACTCGATGAGTTGCTCGGCCTCCCAGCGAACCAACCGGTATGGACCATTGCCGACCGGGTTCCGACCGAACTCGTGCGAGGCGAGCGCGGTCCGGGGGATCGTATCGAGCAAGTGCTTGGGCAAAACACGCATATGATGTGTGGCGTCGAAGAACTGTTCCGCGTACCAGTGGTTGAATGTGAATGCGACCCGCACGGGATCGAGGGCGCGTACCGACGAGATGGATGCGAGGAGAGGTCTCGCGAGCGCATTGACCAGCGAATCACGGTATACATCGAAAGTGAACTCCACGTCCCCTGCCGAGACGGGCACGCCGTCGCTCCAGTGAGCGCGTGGGTCGAGATCGAACGTGATGGTGAGCGAGTCCTGGAACTGCCAGGCACGTGCCAACCGCGGAACGAACCCGTCGTCCCCGAAGGTGTTCAGGTCGAGCCCGAGATCCGCGAGCTTGAGAAAAAGGAGATCGGAGATCGCCTCTCCAACCGTAGAGTAGCTGGCGGGTGGTAGCAGCGCATCGGCATCCGCGGTCGTGACCACAACGAGCGTGCCGCACCAGTCCCCATCACATTGGGGAACCTCCCCGCAACCCTGCACGGAGAAGGCCAACCCCAGCGCGGCGAATGGAAGACGAGTTCTGAGCATCGCTCTCTCCTAGACCGCGGCCCTATCGGTGCCAGGTCCATGCAGGATCCGAAAAATCGACCGCGCGAAACGGGTGGGCTCTTCGTTTATAGTCGGCGACGGGTGTCCAGCGTCCGGCCCATGCCGCCTCGGCCGCGCCGCGAACAGCTTCGGTGACCTCCGAGAAGCCAACGCGCCTCCCGAGCGCTTCCTCCAAAGATATGGCATGCGGTGCGATGTAGCTGCCCTTCGCAACGTCGGCGACCACGTTCTGGTGGTTCTTGATGAGAATCGAGCCGTGTTGCAAGAAGGCGGCACCCTCCCGCACCTGGGCGCTGCCCACAAGCTTGCGCCCCTCCACGGCGATTTCTCCCCTAGCGGGAGATGCGAAGCACGCACCGGCGCTCAAACGCAGCGCTCCCGGCTCGGTGCGCTCGGTGATGAACGCCCGTATGCCGAGGAGCGTGAGCGCCTTCGCGATCATCTCGTGAATCCGCAGGTAACTCTCTCGCAACCCTCCGGCCGCTGCGACCGGAGCGGCGACCGCGTACGTCACCTCGTCGTCGTGCCAAACGGCGCGGCCACCAGTGGGCCGTCGGACTGTGTCGAGACCGAGGGACCGGATCTTCGCGATGTCGTAGCGAGTGCGGGCCGGCTCGTTCCGACCAAAGGACAGGCATGGCGGTGTCCAACGATAAAGGCGGAGAAATCCGGCTGCACTTGCAGCTGCCTCACGAAGGAGCCCGAAGTCCGCCGTCATGTTCTCGGCTCCGGTGCGCCCCACGGGATCGATCTCGAAATACCAGTGCGCCGCAGTGGGACAGTCCGGGCGGGAATGACGCGAGCCGTCGGATTGGTGCGTCGCGACTCGAGCGGCGGTCCGAGTCATACGCTCCGTTCCCTATCTGCCGGCGTGCCGGCGAGCGCCTCGAGAGACGGGAGGGTGCATTCGAGGTTACGATCGCCATACGCGCCGTCAACACGCGACACGAATGGCCACACTTTGTGCTGGCGTGTCGCCTCTGACGGAAAGATAGCCCGCTCCCGCGAGTACGATCGGTCCCACTCCTCCGTTGCGACATCGGCGAGCGTGTGGGGGGCGTTCGAGAGCAGGTTGTTTCCTCGCTCAGCTTTCCCCTCTTCAATTTCACGGATCTCCTCTCGTATGGCGATCATGGCCTCGCAGAAGCGATCCAACTCCTCCTTCGATTCGCTCTCGGTGGGCTCGATCATCAAGGTGCCCAGTACGGGAAACGACACCGTCGGCGGGTGAAATCCATAATCGATGAGTCGTTTGGCGATGTCTTCTACGTCGATGCCCGCTGAGCTCTTGAACTGGCGAGGATCGATGATGCATTCGTGGGCGATAAGACCGTTGTCGCCGGCATACAAGAGTCGGTAATGGTCGATCAGGCGGTGCGCGACGTAGTTGGCGTTCAGGATGGCCGCCTTCGTGGCTTCCGTCAGACCGTCAGGTCCCATGAGGGCGATGTACGCCCATGAGATCGTTAGGACGGACGGGCTTCCCCATGGCGCGGCTGAAATCGTCCCGCACGACTGCTTGTGCCCGAGATCAACAGCCGGGTGGTTCGGCAGGAACGGCTCGAGATGGGCTCCGACTGCGATGGGTCCCATTCCCGGCCCGCCGCCACCGTGCGGAATGCAAAAGGTCTTGTGCAGGTTCAAGTGGCAGACGTCGGCGCCTATGTCGCCGGGCCGGCAGAGGCCGACCTGCGCGTTCAGGTTCGCCCCATCCATGTAGATCTGGCCGCCGGCTTGGTGCACGATGCCGCACATTTCCTTTATCGAGGCCTCGAAGACTCCATGCGTGGACGGGTATGTGATCATAAGGGCGGCTAGCGAATCGCGGTTGCCCGCGACTTTCTCGCGTAGGTCGCTGACATCCACGTTCCCGGCCGCGTCGGTTCGAATGGGAACGACTGTGAGCCCCGCCATGACCGCGCTCGCCGGATTGGTGCCGTGAGCGGACTGTGGGATGAGGCAAACGTTGCGTCTCTCGTGCCCGCGGCTCCGATGATACGCGCCGATCACCAGGAGGCCGGCGAATTCCCCCTGGGAGCCGGCGTTGGGTTGCAGCGACACGGCGGGCAGGCCTGTGATTTCGGCCAGGTATCGCTCCAGCTCGCCAAAGATGGCCCGGTAGCCATCGTTTTGATCCACTGGTGCGAAGGGGTGCTGGCGTGCAAAGGCTGGCCAGGTCACCGGCATCATCTCGGTGGTCGCGTTCAGTTTCAACGTGCACGAGCCGAGCGGGATCATGGCCGACGTGAGCGACAGATCGCGATTCTCGAGCTGCTTGAGATAGCGCAGCATTTCCGTTTCGGACCGGTACCGGTGGAAAACGGAATGGGTCAGGTACGGGGTGGTGCGCGCGAGCGCGCCGGGGATTGCTCGCGCAGCGGGGGCTGCAAGCTGGTCAGGTGACGGGCGCGGAGCCTCACCCAGTCCGAAGATCTCGATTAGATCGGCAACGTCGTCCGTCGTCGTCGTCTCATCCAGGGAGATCCCGACGCGGGCCGGTGTGAGTGGCCGAAGGTTGATCTCCCGCGCGCGCGCGGCCTCGTGCACCCGCGCGATCCGCGCGGCCTCGTGCTCCACGGCGATCGTGTCGAAGTAGGCATCATGTACCAGGCGATAACCGAGACGGACAACGGCAGCGGCGAGCTGGGTCGTGAGGCGGTGGACGCGCTCCGCGATGGTGCGGAGTCCCTCGGGACCGTGATACACGGCGTAGAGAGCGGCCACAACGGCGAGCAGGACTTGGGCGGTGCAAATGTTACTGGTGGCTTTCTCTCTTCTGATATGCTGTTCGCGGGTTTGCAGCGCCATCCGCAAGGCGCGGCGTCGCCCGCGGTCCCGGGAGACGCCGATGATCCGGCCGGGAATGTGACGCTTGTACTCTCCCCTCGTCGCGAAGAAGGCGGCATGTGGTCCACCGTAACCGAGCGGCACGCCGAAGCGCTGCGAGTTCCCGACAGCGATGTCGGCTCCCCACTCGCCCGGCGGGGCGAGCAGAGTCAGGCTCAAGAGATCGGTCGCTGCCGTCACGAGTGCGCCCGCCGCGTGCGCGCGATCGCAGACCGACTGGAAGTCGGTGATACTGCCCTCGGTTCCGGGGTACTGTACGGCGGCCCCTACCGCGCCGCCGCCGAAGTCAAAAGCGTCCGCCGGCATCTTCGCGACCCGGATCCCCCGCGCCTCGGCGCGCGTGGTCAGGACCGCGATCGTCTGCGGGTGGCACGCCTCGTCAACCAGATAGATCGGAGAGCCGCCCGACTTGGTCACCGCCATGGTCATTGCCATGGCTTCGGCCACCGCGGTCGCTTCGTCGAGCAGCGATGCGTTGGCGATTTCGAGCCCGGTCAGGTCGGCTACGAC
This sequence comes from Gemmatimonadales bacterium, assembly GCA_965249575.1. GTDB lineage: Bacteria > Gemmatimonadota > Gemmatimonadetes > Gemmatimonadales > GWC2-71-9. The sequence continues at coordinate 2,487,666 of OZ252244.1, forward strand.
CGTCTGAAAGTTGAGCAACGCCTCCAGCCGTCCCTGCGCGATCTCCGCCTGGTAGGGCGTGTAGGCGGTGTACCAGCCGGGGTTTTCCAACACATTGCGGAGAATGATGGGCGGAGTGATGCAGTCAGCGTAGCCGGAGCCCAGGTACGAGCGAAAGACGCGGTTTTGATCCGCAAACGCCGCGAGCGATGCCAACACACTCTGCTCGTCGCGGGCCTCGGGCACGTTGAGCGGGCGCCGTAACCGAATGTTCTCCGGTACCGCCGCGTCTACGAGCTCGTCGAGAGAGCCGTACCCGAGGGCAGCCACCATGGCTGCAATGTCGCCCGGCCGGGGACCGATATGGCGAGCCGCGAATCGATCAGCGTGAGACACGCGCCAGCTCCAGCTCCAGGCTCACGACCGCTGACCGCGGAAAGGAGATGATACCCCGAGCACCGGCCACGTTTTCCTGCGGCTCGTGTAACGGTTGACGGCGCTAATCGCCGACGTGGGCAGCGTAGTCCGACGCGCTGAGGAGCTGGTCGAGCTCGCCGAGGTCGCCAACCCGCACTTTGATCATCCAACCTTGACCGTACGGATCGGTGTTGATGACACTCGGGTCCTTCTCGAGGGCTTCATTGATCTCGACGACTTCGCCGGCGACGGGTGAGTACAGTTCGGAAACGGCTTTCACCGCTTCGATGGTTCCGAATACCTCGAGCCGGGTGAACGTCGCGCCGATGCTCGGGAGGTCGACGTAGACGATGTCACCGAGCTCGCCCTGGGCGTAGTCGGTGATCCCGATCTGTCGGACCTGGGGATCGTCGGTCGCCTTCAGGTACTCGTGTTCTTCGGTGTAGCGGAGGTCTTCAGGAATCTCAGACATGGCCCACGCACGTGATACGAGGTCGTTGGACGGCGTAGGTTATGTACAGTCATGTACAGTGTCAAGAACCGGGTCTGGGACGCAATGACGTGCCGGTAGGTGCATCGCGCTCCCGGTCGGCGGCGCGTTCTTGAATCCTCGTCCAGGCGCGCCAGGCCTCTTCACGGAGCGCTGCGAGCGTTCCGGCGTTCTCGATGACGATATCGCTTCGGGAGCGCTTGGTGTCGGACGGTAGCTGTGATTCCATCAACCGGTCAGCTTCGGTGCCCGACAGGCCACGACCCGTGGTGAGCCGCGCGTGACGCACGTCAACGGGCACATCGACCAAAACGACGAGATCGAAAGCGTCCGGGTCCGCCGCCTCAAACAGGAGGGGGATGTCGCTCACGACAATGCGGTCACCACGCGCCTCCGCTTCGGCGAGCCGAGCAGCCCGCAGCCGGCGCACCGCGGGATGCACGATGCCGTTGATTGCGGTCAGTGCTTGTTCGTCACCCATGACGCGGCGGCGCAGCGTCCCGCGATCTAGGGAACCGTCTGACATGACGATGTCGGCTCCGAAGCGCTCCGCGAGCTTGGCAACCACCGGCGAGCCGGGCTCCTCTACTTCCCGCACCAGCCCGTCGGCGTCGATGAGGGTTGCGCCCCATTCGGCGAACCAGCTCGCAACGGTCGACTTGCCCGCTGCAACGTTTCCAGTCAAACCAATGCTGAACATGAGCGGTCGCTGATCGCAGAAGTGTGCCGTGAATATACGAGGCGGTCGCTACTCTGTGCGCAGCTTCGCCCTCGGCCAACGTGGGAAGCCGTCAGGCCGGCGAATCCGGGGCCGCGCTTGCGGCAGGTGAGGAGCGGCCCATATTGCGGCGCGTTCGACCGTCGGCAGATAGCTCCGAAGCCAGCGCGGGAAGAGAGGGTGTGTGAGATGGGAGTAGTCCCTTGAACAAGGTTGAACTGATCGAGGCGCTCGCGGGGCGCACCGAGCTCCCGAAGTCGGATGTATCCCGGGTGTTGGAGGCGCTTTTTGCACCGACCGGCATCGTAACGAGCGAACTCCGTAAGGGCGGGAGGGTCAGGTTCAGCGGGTTCGGCAGTTTTCACAGCCGCACCCGCCCGGCCAGACTCGGACGCGACCCTCGCACTGGCTCCAAGATCCAAATTGGGTCCTCGACCGTGGCGGTGTTCCGCCCGGCGCAGTCGCTGCGAGACGTGCTGAACCGGCGGGGGTCGTCCAGATAAGGTTACTGGGCGTCGATGCGCGCTCGCACCCGCTTGCCCTTGAGCGTGACACCAGCCAACCGACTGACCGCCCTCGGGGATTCCTCTGCGCGAACCTCGATCAGCGAGAAGCCCTCGCGAATGTCTACGCGGCCGATGTGGTTCCTCCTGAGACCGACCGCATTGATGAGTGCGCCGACGACGTCCCCGGGGCGCACGTGATCGCGGCGCCCAACCGAAATCCATACTCGCGCGAACGTCGGTTCGTCGGGGCCGGGGTCAGCCGCCCGGCTCCCCATGTCCCCTTCTGCGTCTTCGGCTTGTCCCGGGGAGAAGAGTGCTGCGGCGACGAGCGCCGGATCGAATTCGTCGAACAGAGGCTCCAGCGCAACCAGCGTCCCGGTGGGGTCCATGCCATCGATGCGCGCTCGGATTTCACGCCGCGACTCGAAGAATCGCCCGCGGGCTCGATCGGCGGCCCCGGGAAGTCTGAGGAATCTCACCGGCTGGACCAGGCGCTGGAGATAAGGAAGCTGGCGGCCCCGAATCAGGACCAGCACGTCATTGGCCGCCGCTCCGAGCGTCTCGAGGACCGCGCGGGATGGTAAGTCCAGCGCGATCGCGAGGTCAGCGTGCCGGGCCGGGACGGCCGGGCCCTCGAGCTGCCTGATCCCCGGCGCGTCGGCGAGGGCGGCCAGCCGGCTCCTGCGCCCAGGGACTGGCTCCCAGAGGACAGCGGACTCGGGATCCAACACATCGAGCGCGGCGCGCACCGCCTCTGCCCGACGACCTTCGCCGATGATTGTGTATTTTGCGTCGCGGATGGGTGTATCGGGAGGCCGCGACGCGCGCACCGGCACCGCCCGCCGCGCGTGGCGCTCCAGGAAACCCTCGACCGACCGTTCGTCATCCGTCACGATCAAACGCTGCGCGCCGGTGCACTCCGCGAGGATAGTGTCGAGCGCGTCGGAATGCTCCCCGCTTGGCCAGACAACCGCGATGCGGTCCAAGGCTTCGAGCTTGAGGCAGGCGTGCCGCAGGAGCTGCAGCGCGTCATCTGGAGTCGAGGCCAGGGTGCGTACTACACGCCGGCGGAGAAGGCCGGCGGCCCGAGCAATCCCGGTTACCGGGTGGAGGTAGTCGAGTCCCGGAAGGCCGAATAGTCCTTCGGCTATGTCGACGACGTCCCCAGAGGTCGGAGCGAGGACGAGCATCGCCACGCGGCCTTCCCCATCCAGTGGGGGCAATGCCTCGAAGAGGGGCGACAACGCCCACCCCGCCGGGGGCGCGGTGTACACGATGTGTTTTCCGGCATGCAACGCCGCTAATTGGCCCGCATCAAACGGCGAGTCGAACTCCCAAGACACCAGCGCCTCGATTGTCAAAGACTTCAGAGCACTTGAGGATGGTATTCTTACGGCCATTGGGCCGCAACCATCGACAGCCAATGGAGGCTTTGCGGTGGAGGCGTAGGGGCGTAAGATGCGAAGGGCCCATGCGGCGGGCCGACCCGGTGGCCGACCGCGCAGGGCGATGAATGTGGTGGTGTGCGGGGCACGGAACCGTGACCGCGAAGACTCGCCCGGGGCAGGGCGGAGGAGCACGATGACGTTGGATTCGATGGCCCTGGCATGTCATCGGGACGAACCGCGGCGATTCTCGCGCCGACCGCCATGGCGTTGCCTGCGAGCGGCCGCCTTCGGTGTGGGCGTCGCCGCCGTCGCCGCCCATCCTCTCCTCGCGCAGGAGCGGGCAAGCGCCCGGGACCTGGGCATCGTTGTCGGGGTGCTGGCTCCTGGGCCCCTCAACGCCATCACGGACGTTGTGGGTGTCCGCGTCGGACACGTCACGATCAGCCGCGGGGACTCGATCAATACCGGTGTCACCGCAATTCTCCCACACGGCGCCAATATCTTTCGAGAGAAGGTCCCGGCGGCTGCCGTGGTTGGAAATGGGTTCGGAAAACTGGCCGGGTTTACGCAGGTGCAGGAACTGGGCGAACTCGAGTCGCCGGTGGTGCTCACCTGTACGTTGTGTGTCCCTCGGGTCGCCGATGCCGTGATGACGTACTTGTTGTCGCTCCCCGGGAACGAAAACGTCCGGTCGGTCAATCCCGTCGTGGGGGAGACCAACGACGGGTTCCTCAATAAGATCAGAACACGCCCGGTGACAGAACAGGACGTCCTCCGCGCCATAGGGACCGCGAGGGGCGGTCCGGTGACGCAGGGCAGCGTAGGAGCCGGGCGGGGAACCATAGCCTTCGGGTGGAAGGGGGGCATCGGCAGCTCGAGCAGGGTGCTCCCCAATGCGTACGGAGGGTGGACGATCGGGGTGCTGGTACAGTCGAACCACGGAGGCGTCCTGACCATCAATGGTGCACCGGTGGGGGAAGCGCTGGGCAGGGTCCCCATCGGACAGCCTCGGCGCTATCCTCCCGCGGAGCCAGATTCGGCCGGCCCGCCGGGGGCGGATGAGTCTATTGACGGATCGATCATCATCGTGGTGGCAACCGATGCCCCGCTCACCCATCGCAACCTCGAACGGCTGGCCCGAAGGGCGCTGCTCGGAATGGGGCGCGGCGGTGCAACGATGTCCAACGGGTCGGGGGACTACGTAATCGGCTTCAGCACGGTACCGGTGACTCGCCGCTCCTCGGAGCCACAAATTCCGAACGAGGCGATGAGCCCTCTCTTTCAGGCCGTCATCGAAGCAACCGAGGAAGCGATTTACAATTCGATGTTCCTCGCGACGACCGTGCGAGGCTATTTGGGAACAATCGAAGCGTTGCCGATCGATTCTGTATTGGCGATCATGAGACGTCATGGCGCGGTGCAGGACTGACGCCCAGCCCATGGGGCCGGCGACTTGCCCCGTTCCAACGCTCTCGGGTAGTGTATTGGGATGCCGCTGCGGGGCTGCTTCGGTCCGGGGAGGGCATTCGTCGAGCGATCGCATGGCTCGTCACCGCATGCGGTTCGCACTCACGCCGGTGAATATGGGTTCAGAACAGGCACGGCTTTCATGACGACACGCGCGGCGCCCAGCGGGTTCCAGCGCTCGGAGAATCTCCAATATCTGCGAGCATCCGAGACTGTCTCGATCAGCCAAGAGGCGCAACGGAGGAAAACGGCCGGTGAGGACGTAATCGACCTGTCCGCCGGCGAGCCAGACTTCAACACACCGCGGCTAATTGGCGACGCGGGGATCGAAGCAATCAAGCAGGGAAAGACGGGGTACCCGGCGAACGTCGGTATCCTTGAGCTGCGTGCCGCGGTGGCTCGGCACCTGTCCCTCCTTTCCGGCGGTCGGCCGGTCAATGCAGACCATATCATCGTTTCGACCGGAGCGAAGCAGTCCATGTTTAACACGTGTTTCTCGCTATTTGGCCCGGGCGATCGCGTCCTCATTCCCACGCCGGCGTGGGTCTCGTACCCGCAGATCGTGCGGCTCGCCCGCGCGGAGCCAGTGCCGGTGCGAGGAGCGCTCGAGTGGAGTCTCAAGGTGGATGTCGACACCCTGCAGGCCGCCGCGGATGGCCGGACGTGCGGTTTGCTGTTGTGCTCCCCCATGAACCCGACGGGTGCGGTCTATTCACATGCCGAGCTCAAGAGCATCCTCGAATGGGCAGCCGAGCGGGAGATCTGGGTGCTTGCCGACGAGATCTACCGCCGCATTCATTATGGATCGGGACCGGCTCCCTCGGTTTTGGATCTCCCGGACGAGCTGCTGAGCCGTGTAGTGGTGATCTATGGCGCGAGCAAGGCATACGCGATGACGGGGTGGCGCATCGGCGTGGCGCTAGCCCCGCAGGCAGTCGCCAAGGCGATAGGGGCGCTTCAAAGCCACGTGACCAGCGGCGCGTCCCATCCAGCACAGTGGGCCGCGGCGACCGCGTTCGCCGACGAGCGTGTGGAGGCCGATGTCGCGCGGATGGTCGGCGAGTTCAGGCAGCGGCGGGATTTGATTGTGTCGTTCTTCAGACGCGTGCTCCCGGGGGTCGAATTCGTCGAGCCCCTCGGCGCGTTTTACTTCTTCTTCCGCGTCGACAGCTTCTTCGGGGGAGAAATCGGGGGCGCGGTGCGGTTTTGTGAGAGCCTCATGGCTGAAGAGGGCGTCGCCATCGTCCCGGGCGAAGCGTTTGGCGACAAGCGTTGGGTACGGCTGTCGTTCGCAGCATCCGAAAAGAACATTTCACAGGCGCTGGAGCGAATCGCTCGGTTCGCGGGCCGGCTGGAAGCCGCCGCCTCGACGTAGATCGAGAGCGAATCGAGCCGAACGATGGGTCTTGCTGCCCATATCGAGCCCCTGAAAGGCGAGCTTCCGCGAATTCCCTTCAGGTGGGACCCGGAAACCGAGATCCTTTCGGGCGAGTTCAAGCTCTCCGGTTCGGCGAAGGGACTAACGGGTTCGATCGAGCTCGCGGGCTCGGACGGATCCTTCGTCCTCCTCGACGTGGAGTCCGGCGCGTTACGCGGCGTGGAAGTCGTGGTCTGGCCGGAATCGGACATCGTGGACGGCCTGACGCCGCCAGCGGTCGACGAACGAGGCCGCCTCATCATCCCGAGCCGGGCGTCGCAACCGGGGATCGCCGCGGTTGAAGTCGATGCGGTTCTGTCTGCCCGGAGAAGTGCGGATGAATCCGTGATTCATCTCCGATCCGGACCGTACCGCAGCGTCAAGCCCGTCCATCTCGCCGATAACCTGATCGCGGAGATCGACGGGGCGGGTGAGATCGCGGGGTTCTGGTTACTGAACGTCCCTCCGTTTCCGAAGCCGGAGATCTAGGGAGAGATACTCGTGAGATTGGGCCGCGCGACACGCGTGGCCGCCTCGGTCGGTGTGGCGGCCATCTCTGCGGTTAGCTCTTGTCGGGACACCTTGCCGACCTGGTCATCCTCTCGGGAGATCTCCTGACGATGTCGCCACCATCGGTCGAACCCATCGAAGTGATCTGCACAACGATAGATGGACGCCGGATCTATGCTTATGGCACCAGGCCCGCCTGAGCAGGGTGGCGGGCGCGATCCGCACACGCTACCCGACGAGCTCAACGAGCCGTTGCGGCAGTATGTCGAACGGCTCTTCGCCGCCGAGGACGGGGTGCTAGCGGACATCCGCTCCGGTCACGAGCGAGAAGGGCTGCCGAGTATTCACATCTCCCCGGACGAGGGGAAACTGCTCGCCGTTCTGCTACTTGCGGTCGGCGCACGCAGAGTGTTGGAGATCGGCGCGCTGGGTGGGTATAGCGCCATATGGCTCGCGCGCGCGCTTCCCCGCGGCGGCTCGGTCACCACGATCGAAAGAGACCCCGTTCATGCACAGCACTCGCGACGCTCGTACGAGCGTGCCGGTGTGGCGGATCGGGTGAAGCTTGTGGAGGGAGACGCGGGTGAAATCCTTCCGGGCCTGGAGCCGGGGTTCGACGCCGTGTTCGTGGACGCAGACAAGGAATCTCAGGTCAGCTACTTTCACCACGCCATGAGGCTCCTGCGCAAGGGCGGCCTTTTGCTGGGCGACAACGCGTTCTTCCACGGGCGCGTTCTCGATTTGGCCGACGATCAACCGGACGTACGGGCGATTCGCGAGTTCAATCGTCTGGCGGCGGTCGATAGCCGCTTGGCTGCCACGATCATCCCAGTCCGGGACGGACTGGTGTTGGGTGTGAAGACCGGGGACTGAGTCGACAGTGACCGAGCGAGAATCCGGCATAGAGGAATCCCTTTTGGCGCACTCGGATCGTGTACCGGGTGGCGACGGTCGGCCCCCCCGGAGCGAGCGATGAGCGGCGCGCGAGCGGGACGGCCGATTGGGCGAGTCGTGGCGACAGAGCTGATGCCGGCCAGTCCACATCAGTTCCATTTCTGGACCGCCACGGACGCGCCGATCGGCATCGGAGCCATCGTCCGAGTGGACGAGCAGGGCGGGCGCACCGTCTATGCGTTGGTGGTGGATGCGCGTGCCTACACCGACCTCGAGACCCCGTTGGAAGATGTCTCGGCAGCGGCGGGGGACCCCGCGCGGGGTTCCTCCGCGGCACGAACGGAGATCCGGTTGTGGACGGCGGCGGTCTTGCGGCAGGTCCCCGAGGAGCCGCTACAGCCAGTTCCGCTCACCGACGTCCGCATGGCGGAAAGGTGTGACGTCGAGACGGCGCTCCGGATGGACTCGTACGTGGGCGAAGGAGCGGTGGGCGGTATTCCTGTCGGGCTCTATACCTCCGGAGGATCCAGCGCCCCGATCTACGTCGACCCCGATTTTCTCCTCGGCCCGGAATCGGCGCATCTCAATATCAGCGGTGTTTCGGGACTGGCGACTAAGACCAGCGCCGTGGAGTTCTTTCTCTCGAGCGTGTTTCAGAAGTTTCCCGCGGACAAGGGACGAATCAGTGCCGTATGCTTCAACGTGAAGGGCCCGGACCTGTGTTTTCTCGATCACGCGGGAACCTTGAACGACGTGGAGCTGGAGATGTACCGGGAGCTGGGGCTCGCAGCAACGCCCTTCGAGCGGGTGGCGTATTACGCTCCCTTCAAGGCCGACGGCGTCAACCTCAACACCCTCAGGTCCCATCCGGACTTGGCGCCGGACGTGCGGCCGCTCGTTTGGGGACTTCGCGAGGTGCTCGACTATCACGAGGTGCTGCTCAATCGGGACGACATCGATGCCAAGGCCGACGCCTTCATTGACTTTCTGGCTGATCGGGTGGTCGATAAGGAATTCCGAGACGAGTGGGGGCAGGTGCATCGGGTCGCGAGCTTCGGCGATCTCGAGAGGCTATTCCGCGCGATTTTCGATGGGCTCGAAGGGCAGGGCCGCAGCGACATGTGGAGAACCCACCACGTCGCCACCATACGGAAGGTCCGGAACCGCCTGCTGAACATCTCGACCCGGTGCAAGGGGCTGGTCACGGACGACGGCTCCGCGAGCGACTTGCCGTTCGGGTCCTTTGAAGACCGGAGCGTATACGTGATCGACGTGGCGGGCGTCGATCAGCTCGGACAGGACTTGGTATTTACACGAGTGCTCTCGAGACTACGGGAACACCTGGAGCGGCGGGATCTCGGAGTCGAGCATGTCGTGGTGTTCGCCGACGAGCTGAACAAGTACGCTTCGCAAGATGCGCCCGACAGCTATGTGCGGAAGATGTTATTGGACATTTCCGAGCGGGGCCGCTACCTGGGGCTCGTGTTGTTTGGCGCGCAGCAGTTTCGGTCGCAGGTACACCGCCGTGTGGTAGGAAACGCCGGCACCCAGGTGTTCGGGCGCATGGATATGGATGAGCTCGCGACGGCTGGGTACCAGCTGTACTCGCCGGCCACCAAAATAAAACTTGCGACGCTGCCCAAGGGGGAACTGATGGTCCGGCACCCCCATTTTACCCATCCGGTGTTCATGCGCTTCCCACGTCCGGCGGTGCTCAATGGTCGGGCTGGCGTCGAACGATATCCACCCGCGGCCGACGTGCCCTTCGATGAAGCCGTCGTGCGCCACCTCGTGGGGCTCGACCGGCGCGTGTCGCCCGCCGCCGTCCAGGACCTGATTGCCGGCCGCCGTGAGGAAGACGTGCGGCGTGCCTTGCTGGCGACTCGACGGGCGCGTCCCGCCGACGTGCTCGGACATTTCCGGGCGCGGTTGGGTCCCGCCGTGCCGCGGGACGACGTGCAGCGCATGCCCGCGACGCCCGCGCTGGAAGCGGTTGAGGACCCGTATGGGAGATAGATACAAATTGGCAGCGGGTCTCGCGTTCGCGGCGGCCTTGGGAGTGGCAGGCGCCGTAGGCGTAACCGTCGCATCAGATCAAGGCACGTTTCGCCTCCGGTACCGCCCGGCGTTAGGCGCCGTTCTCCCGCGGGTAACGGAGACGATCACGCACCTCGTCTTCGTCAACCTACCCAGCCTCCCGGATAGTACGCCGGTCGAGGTCAGCACCCGGACGATGGTAACCCATCGCGTACGCGACTCTGGAACTGGACCGACGAGCGTTGATGTCTCGTACGACTCCGCTCAGACGAGAGTGCGGGTAGCCGGGGGAGCGCCGGACAACGTTCCGCTCGCGGGAGTCCAGCGGCGGTCGGTGCAATTTCGGCTCGACGAACGGATGCAAGTATCGACGATGGCCCTTGACGACGGCAGCACGGTCGATAGCAGCTTTGCACGGGCGCTTCTCGGGTACGATGGGGGGATCCATATCGTGTTGCCCGAAGAGCCGGTAGCGCCAGGTGCAACGTGGTCGTCCCCCACGCGATTCGCCATCGGGCCGGCGCTCGGCGCCTCGGTAGGCTTCACGGCGGTCGAATTGTTGACTGGCACGCTGACTCTCCTGCTCGACAGCCTGGTCGCCCGCGGTGCCGACACGCTGGCGTACCTGACGACCGAGGGCACGATCGGTCCCGACGCCGTCGGGGTCCGGGACGATCGCGACTTTGGCACGGCTTCCTTTCGAGGCCGCCTGGCGGGCCGCCTCGTCTGGTCCACCAGCTGGCACGGGTTCGTCTCGGGCGTCCTGAGCGGATCGATGCGGGGCACCCTCACGGTCCCGCGCCTCGACAATCCCATCGATGCGACGCTCGTCGTCAGGGTCTCGGCCTGGCACCAAGTGCGCCCTTAGAGAGTGAAGGTCGCCCACCTCGCCGATCTTCACCTCGGCTTCCGGCAGTACCATCGCCAAACCCAACTTGGCATCAATCAACGCGAAGCCGATGTGGCCGCGGCGTTCCGGCGCGTCATCGAGTCGGTCATCGAACAACGCCCGGATGTTGTCCTCGTGGCGGGCGACGTGTTCCATTCCGTCCGGCCCACCAACGCGGCGATACTCGATTCGTTCAACCGCATGCGGGAGCTGCGCGTCGCGCTTCCGGGGGCTCCCGTTGTCATGATCGCCGGCGATCACGATACGCCCCGGTCAGTGGAAACGGGTAGCATTCTGAAGCTGTTCGAGGCAATCGAGGGGTTCCGGGTCGTCACCCGAGAGGCTCGGCGTTTGGTTTTCGAGACGCTGGATCTGGCGGTCCTGTGCGTTCCGCACGCGGCGCACGCTGCGTGTGGCCGCCCGCCACTCAGTCCGGAACGCGGCTTCGGCACGAACATTCTGCTGACTCACGCGTGTGTGGCCGGCGCGGTGGCTGACGAAGGGATCACACACGATTACGGAGGCGTGGTGCTCGAGCCGTCGGAGCTACAGACGGATCGGTGGGACTACGTCGCGCTGGGCCACTATCACGTCGCGCAGCCGGTCGCGGCAAACGCGTGGTACGCTGGAGCGATCGAGTACGCCAGCCGGAATCCCTGGGGTGAGCAGCTGGACGAAGAGGCGCTGGGGCGAAAGGGGCGAAAGGGCTGGCTATTGGTCGAGATCGGTAACGGGCTGCGCGTGCAATTGCAGGCAATCGAGTTGGCGCGCACGCTCGTGGACCTCCCTCGAATCAACGGCGCTGGCCTCGACGCGCCGCGCATCGACGAGTTGATTACGGCGAATGCGGAGTCCATTCTTGGCGGGATCGACCACCAAGTGGTTCGCCAGGTCGTGACCGATGTCCCGCGCTTGGTTGCCAGGGAGCTGGATCAGGAGCGGGTACGGGAGTATCGGGCGCGAGCGCTTCACTACCATCTCGATGTGCGGCGCCCTCCCCCTCAGCGAACGGTGGGTGCGGGTGCGCCCGGCACCCGACGCGGACTGAGCCAGATCGTCGTCGACTACCTGCGCGAGCGCAGTGTGAGCCCCGGTGTCGATAAAGAGCGGTTGGTAACGTTGGGGCGCAAATACATGGCAAAAGTCGACGCGCAGGGCGGAGATCAAGAATGAACGCGGCGCGCAGGACCACGGCCCTCGGCCCGTTGGAAGACGGGGCCTGAGCCCGACAATGCAGCTCCACAGCCTCAAACTCCTCAACTTCCGCCAGCATGTCGAGACCGAGCTGGTCCTCGGTCCCGGTATCACGGCCGTCATCGGTCCCAACGGGGCCGGCAAGACGACGCTGCTCGAGGCGCTGGCATGGGCATTCTACGGAAACCAGGCGGCCCGAGGAGGGCGGGACTCTATTCGGTGGAACCGCGCGCCGGCGAGGTCGCAGGTTCGCGTCGAGGTCGCCTTTACCCTCGGGGCCCACGAATACGTGGCGTCGCGGAGCCTATACGGTGCAGAGCTCTATCAAGACGGTTCGTCGTCGCCGATCGCGAACAGTCAGCAGGCGGTGACCGACGCGCTCACCCGGCTGTTTGGCATGACCCGGGAGGAGTTCTTCCACACCTATTTCACCAGCCAGAAGGAATTGGCGGTGATGGCCGGGATGGGCCCGACCGAGCGTGGGCGTTTCTTGTCTCGGATCCTCGGATACGAGAAACTCCGGATGGCCCAGGACACGCTCCGCTCCCGGCGGTCGGAATTGAAGGGGGAGCTGGCCGGTCTCGAGCGAGGGCTGCAGAGTGTCGAACAACTCGAGGCGGAACGCCAGCAGGAAGAGCGGCGTCTCGAGTCCGTCACGAAGGCGGTTTCCGGAGCGACGAAGCAGAAGGGGGCGGCCGACGCGGCGTTTGAGACGGAGAAGCCTTCATGGGACCGGATGGTCGAGCTGAGGGATTCCGTGCGCACCCTGGACGGGGAGCGACGCTCGGCCGAGCAGAGTGTCGTGGCTGCCCGGCGGGAGTTCGACCGGCTCGATCGCGATCTCGCTGAGGTGCTCGAGGCGCAACGAGAGCTTCGGCCCGTAGATGAGGAGCTTCGGCCTGTCCCGGAGCTACGGGTCGAGCTGGATCGTCTCGACGAAGAGGCCAAGGGAGCTGGACGTCGGCGGGAGGCGGTGGGCCAACTCGAAGCAATCAAGTCGGAGGTCGAGCGCCTGGATGAGCGACTCGCCAAGATGGATGATGCGGAGCAGGTCCTGGCCGCCGCGGATGGGGCGCTGGAGCGGGCACGGGGCGATCTCGCGGATGAGCAAACGCACGAAGAGAGCGCACACACGGCCTGGGTGCGGGACCGGCAGGATGCCGAAACCAAACGGCTGTCACTGCGCGATCAGTATCGCGAGCTGACCGCTCATAGGGGGCGGATCGTGGATGCCGGCCCCGACGGAGAATGTCCAACATGCGGGCGGCCGCTGGGCAAGGACTACAGTACGCTCGTGGATACACTTGGGCGGCAACTGGAGGAAATCGAGATCAACGGACGTTTTTTCAAGCAGCGAGTGGAACAGCTCACCGACGAGCCCGAGGGCGTACGCGAGGCGGAGAAGCGGCGCGTCCGAGCGAATGCTCAGGTCGAGGCGGCCGTGCAGGAGGTCGCTCGGGCAACGGCCCAGGTGCGCGAAGCCGAGTCGGTGACGCGGGAACGGAAGGCGCGGGCTCGCAAGACTCGTGAGCTCGAGCGCGAGATGGCGGCACTGCCGGACGCCTACGACACCGAAAAGCACGACGAGGTCAAAGCCAGCCTTCGGAGGCTCCAGCCGCGCATCGAGCTCGCGGCACGCCTCCGCGCCCAGGCCGCGCGGGCGGAAGGACTGGTTCGAGATGCCGAAGCGGCCGAACGCTGCCTCACCGACCTGGAGGCGCTCGCAAAGCGTTTGGTCAAGCAGATCGCCGAATCCGGTTTCAGTGAATCGGTATATGAAGAAGCCAAGCATCGCTTCGAGGAGGCCGATAAGGCCGTTCGAGTTACGGAACTCAAGCTCGCCTCGCTGCAGGGCGACCTGCGCGCCGCCGAAACGGCGTTGCGGGCCGCGGCGCAACGGCTTCGGGAGTGCGCGGAGCAGGCCAAGTGCATCACGACCCTGCGGGGCGATGTCCGTCTCCATGACGAGCTGGACGCGGCGCTCGGCGATCTCCGGACCGAACTCAATGCACGCATGCGTCCGGAGCTGTCCGAGGTGGCTTCTGAGTTCCTCGTCGATCTGACCGATGGCAGGTACACGGAACTGGAACTGGACGAGGCGTACGGGATCATGCTGATGGACGGCGGAATGCCGAAGCCCGTGATTTCGGGTGGGGAAGAGGACGTGGCCAACGTGGCCCTTCGACTGGCGATCAGTCAAATGGTTGCCGAGCGAGCCGGGCAACCGCTCTCTCTCCTTGTGCTGGACGAGATCTTCGGCAGCTTGGATGAGACGCGACGAGAACACGTGGTCGATCTGCTCCGCCGGTTGGGGAACAGATTCCCGCAAGTGGTGCTTATCACCCACATCGACTCGGTGCGGGACCGGGTCGATCGGGTTGTGCGCGTGTCCGTCGAGAATTCCACAGGGGCGGCGCGGGTCACCGAGGACGGTGGAGGGTCGTGGTCATGAAGATGTGGCGGCCGGACCAGCGGGTGGTTGGCCCACGGCGCGCGACGCTCGCGGACGTGGGCGTCCTGAATCGCATCTTTTCAGACGCGTTCACGGATCGGTACCGCCGGGACGGGCTGGTGGGCGTGCGAGTGCCGCAGCTCAATCCGAAGATCTGGAGTTACGCGCTGGAGGATGCCGGCGAAGGCGCGATGTTGTGGCTCGACGAGGACGACGACATCGTAGCGTTCAACATTGCGCACCACTCCGGAGTGGAGGGGTGGATGGGTCCGCTGGCCGTCCGTCCTGACCGGCAGGGGCTTGGGCTCGGCAAAGCCGTCGTCGAGACGGCGATCGACTGGCTGCGCGATCAAGGCGTCCGGACGCTCGGACTCGAGACCATGCCGCGTACCGTCGAGAACATCGGCTTTTACAGCCGCCTGGGCTTCACGCCCGGGCACCTCACGGTCACGCTGACCGGCGAGATCGGATCTCGTGGGGGCAGGGCGCATTACACTCGCCTGAGCGCCCTCTCGGAGGCGGAGCGATCGGCCGTGCTCGAACGCTGTCGCGAGCGGCTCCAGCGGTCGGTGCCCGGATACGACTACACACGCGAACATGAGATTACCACGGAACTCGGCATCGGCGATACGGTCGTCATCGGTGACCAGACCGTGCAGGGGTTTGCGCTCTGGCACTCCGCGGCTCTCGCCGACTCCCGTCCTTCGGACGAGCTTCGGGTGCTGAAGCTCTTTGCCGATTCACCCAGCTCGTTCGCGCGCCTCGTTGTGGCGCTGGAGGGGTGCGCCGCCGGGCTCCGCCTCCGCCGGGTCGCGATCAGGTGCCAGAGCAGTTATGAAGAGGTCTATCACGGCCTCATCGCTAAAGGGTACCGCGTCCGATGGACGGATCTGCGCATGACCCTCGAAGCTCACCCCGAGCCCGTAGCCCCCGAGGGCGAGATTCTCCTGTCCAACTGGGAGATCTGAGGGCCGCTCGGGAGCGATGCGACGGATACAAGGGTCCATCAAACGGCCTTCAAACGGTCGATAGGCCGCTCGTGTCACAGTAGTGTGATGGCGTCAGTGCAATCTGACAAAGGCACCGGGGGCGATGGGGCGACAAGAGGTCACTCGCGACACTGCGCCGGCTGAGCTCAGGGCGTTCACCAAGGCGCTCCTGAACGATCTGCGTGCGCTTGAGATGATGCTGCACGATCACGCGTTCGAGTCGGGCATCTCGAGGGTTGGAGCCGAGCAGGAGCTCTTTCTGGTCAATCGAGGGTTCCGGCCGGCGCCAGTCGCCCAAGCGGTCCTGGAATCCCTGACGGGCTCCGAGTTCGTCACAGAGCTCGCACTCTTCAATCTCGAGATCAATCTGCCGCCCTTCGAGCTCTCGGGTGGGTGTTTCGGTGAGCTTGAACGAGCCCTCGGGGACTCCATCGAGCGCGTGCGTCAGGCCGCGGCCCCGCATCGGGCCGAGCCGGTCCTGGTCGGGATCCTGCCCACCCTCAACATGTCGGATCTGACGCTGGCCAACATCACGCCGCGCGATCGCTACTATGCGTTGAATGACGCGCTCTCCCGGATGTCGGGCGGCAGCTACGAAATTCATATGCAGGGCGTTGACGAGCTGCATATCCAGCACGATTCGGTGATGCTCGAGGGGTGCAACACGAGCTTTCAGGTCCATCTCCAGGTGGATGCCGACGATTTCCCTCGAGTGTATAACGTCGCGCAAGCCATGACGGCGCCGCTGCTCGCTGCTGCCGTGAACTCCCCGCTGCTGTTTGGAAAGCGTCTTTGGGCGGAGACGCGAATCGCTCTGTTCCACCAGGCGATGTGGACTGGCCGCACGACGGCCCACGTGCGGGAGCTGACATCGCGGGTTCGGTTCGGTGACCGATGGGTCCGCAATTCGGTTTTGGATGTCTTCAAGGAAGACATCGCGCGAATACCGGCCCTCCTCGGGACCGAGATCGAAGAGGACCCGGTACGGGAGCTGCGGGAGGGCCGGGTCCCAAAGCTGAGTGCGTTGCAGCTCTACAACGGGACGGTCTACCGGTGGAATCGTTCCTGTTACGGCGTGTTCGCGGGGAAGCCACACCTCCGCATCGAGTGTCGTGTGTTGCCGTCCGGGCCGACCGTGCTCGACGAAGTCGCGAACGCAGTGTTTTGGGTTGGGTTGGTGCGGGGTGGAGTCGAAAGATACAGTGACATCACCGAGCGTCTCGGATTCGACGACACGCGAGCGAATCTCGTGGCCGCTGCCCGGCTGGGGCTCAAGGCCGGGTTCGCCTGGCTCGATGGAAAGACCGAGGCGGCCCCCGCTCTCATTCTGGACCAGCTCCTCCCCCTCGCGCGCGACGGCCTGTTATCCGCGGGTGTGGCGGCTGGTGACGTCGATCGTTACCTGGGCGTGATCGAGAAACGGGTCGAAACGCAGGCGACGGGGGCGCGCTGGCTCGAGCGGTCCCTGATGAAGCTCGGCACCTCCGGCACGAGGGCGGAACGGATGGCGGCGCTGACCGCAGCAGTTGCCCGCCGCCAGCAGGATGGGAAGCCATGTCACGAGTGGGACTTGGCGGAGGTCTCCGAGGGTGGGGGGTGGCGTCATCATTACCTGCAAGTCGAACAAGTCATGACGACCGATCTCTTCACCGTCCAGGAGGACGAGCTCGTCGATCTCGCGGCTTTTCTCATGGACTCGCGTAACGTGCGACAGGTCCCGGTAGAAGACGACGAACGCCGGCTGGTGGGCCTGGTCTCGTATGGAGCCGTATTGCGTCAGCTGGCGGTCGAACCTCGCTCGGAGGACGATTATGCCATCCCGGTCAAGGCCATCATGGAATCCAATCCGGTCTCGGTGACGCCGGAGACGGCCACAGTCGACGCCATTGGGTTGATGCGGGAGCACAACGTGACGTGCCTACCGGTCGTGAAAGGTGAGCGCCTCGTGGGGATCGTCAGCGTGGGTGATTTCATGCCTATCGCCGAGCGCCTGCTTCAGGAGAGGATCGGGGAGGAACTATGAATTGGTGGTGAGCGCCACGCTCCCCACTACGCGAGGCGCGGTCGAACGGGTCATCGGCCGCGTCGCGGGGTCCGCGCCCGGTCCGACTTTGCTCTGCGTAGCATCGATACATGGGAACGAGCCCGCTGGCTCTCGCGCCCTCCAGCAAGTGTTCGCCAGCCTGCAGCAAACTCAGCCGTCCATCCGCGGTGAATTCGTTGGCGTGGTCGGCAACGTGGCAGCGCTCAACAGTCAAAAGCGCTATGTGGATCTCGATCTGAATCGGTGCTGGTTACCCGAACGTATCGAGGCGTTGAGGCAAGGGAGGACGTCCCGCACGGCGGCGGAAGATACTGAACTCGTGGAACTCCTCGGCACCGTTGAGGAGGTGGCAGAGCGGGCCCGCGGGGTGGTGCACATTCTCGATCTGCACACGACGTCGGGCGAAGCGAAGCCGTTCGCCACGATCGGGGATACGCTCAGAAATCGGGCGTTCGCAACACGCCTGCGTGTCCCGCTGATACTTGGCCTGGAGGAACACCTCGAGGGGACGTTGCTGGAGTACGTCAACAATCTCGGTCACGTGACCGCGGGTCTTGAAGGCGGGCAGCATGACGACCAGGCGTCGGTTGACCATCTGGCGGCCGGTGTGTGGCTCGCGCTCGACGCGTCCGCCGTTCTCGTGCACCCGAGGACGGTAGCCGCATGGGAGGGCGCGCGGGGCTTGCTCGCGCGGTCCAGAGCAGGAGTACCGTCCGTACTGGAGGTCCGTCATCGTCATCCCGTCCGGCGCGGCGACGGTTTCACGATGATGCCCGGATGGGCGACGTTTCAACCGGTGAGAAAAGGCGACGTGTTGGCGCGGGATGCTGGAGGAGATGTCCGGTCCCCGCACTCGGGCCGTGTGTTGATGCCCCTCTACCAGGCTCAGGGTGATGACGGATTCTTTGTGGTGCGGCCGGTGCGCCCGCTCTGGCTGAGGGTGTCGGCGCTCCTGCGGCGCGTACGAGCCGACCGCCTCGCGCACGGGCTACCAGGCGTGCGGCGCGATCGCGATCGGCCGGGAACGCTGCTCGTGAACCGGACGGTCGCGCGCTGGTATGTTCTCGAGCTATTCCACTTGCTGGGTTACCGTCGGGAAAGGGTGCAGGACCGGACGCTCGTCGTGAGCCGCCGGCGGCACGACGAGCTCTGAGCGTCCGATGCACGACCCCGAGAGACATGTCTAGTCGGAAGATGAATCGTCGCCTGGTTCCCGTGTGCCGCTCTCGACGATTGCCTTGGCAAGGATCAACACTCCGATGACTAGCGGCAGGTGCGCCCATCCACTCCTGACACCCAACACCAGGGTGAGGACTACCCAGATTACGAGGGCCACCAGTGCCAACGCGGCGAGCAACGCGGCGTTGTCGAAGCGGTTACGTCCGGCTGTTTTCGACATGAGCGATCGCTTCCCTCCGTGACTGAAGTCACAAAACTATGAAAGCCTGCGGCCTCGCTTACATGGCGCCTATGACTCTTGATTCGCTTGGTGCGGGCTCCTATATTCGCGATCCTGCTGGGGGCGGAGAGTCTAATTATTGAGCCAACATGCTCGATTGCGGGCTTCGTTGCTACGGCAGATGTCAGGCCCCACGGGGGAAGACAGACGTCGCAGCTGGAGCACGGTCAGTAACGTTTTCGGGCTTCAATAATCCTCTTCGTCTCCACAGGTGCCGCCGGCGCATGCTCGCATGTGCCGGCGTTGTTCATGGCGCGCGTTGCGACCCGCTTGACGAAGCATAGGGCCGAAAATAGCCTTCACGTGGTGACGCTACAAGCACGCTTCCAATGGACGAGGATTCGATTGGGTGAGTAACCCTGGGCCCACGCGTCGATCACACGACCGGCGCCGGGATCTTTCGCTGGCTCCCGAGCAAGATGCCGCATTCGCCGCGCTGGTGCGCGACATGCTCGTACGACTTGGAGAAGATCCCGAGCGGGACGGGCTCGCGGGCACGCCCGAGCGGGTTGTGCGGTCCCTTACATGGTTGACCCGAGGCTACCAGGAGTCGGTGGAGGATGTCGTCAACGGCGCGGTGTTCGCCGAGCAGCACGAAAACATGGTGCTCGTGAGGGACATCGAGATCTACTCACTGTGCGAGCACCACCTGCTGCCCTTTTTTGGGAAAGCGCACGTCGCCTACATCCCGGCGGGCAGCATCATCGGCCTGTCCAAGGTGCCCCGCATTGTCGATGTGTTCGCCCGGCGGCTCCAAGTTCAGGAGCGCCTCACCGACCAGATCGCCGATGCGTTGATGGAGGTCCTAGCACCCCACGGCGTCGGTGTGGTGATCGAGGCGTACCACCTCTGCATGATGATGCGTGGTGTGGAGAAGCAGAACTCCAAGACCATCACCTCTGCCCTCCACGGAACGTTCCGAGACGACGCCAAGTCGCGGGATGAGTTTCTTCGTCTCGCGCACGGGGGGCGCTGGCTCGAATAGCCGTCCCCCGCTTCGATTCGCCCAACCATGTTCATTGAGCTCGCCGAATTCCTTCGTTGCCCAGAGGAACACGAAGAGGCCACGTGTGTTGTGGTGCCTCGGGAGGTGGTGGGGCGAAACGTGCTACGCGGGACGATTGGGTGTGCGGAGTGCAGGCGGGAATACCCGATCGAAAACGGGATCGCACGGTTCGGCGCGGTCGGCGGCGTGGGATCCGCGGCGGACGTCGCCTGCGATTCGCAAACGATCTTTGCGCTGATGGGTCTGTCGAGCGACGGGGGATATGCGGTGCTGCTCGGGTCGGTAACCGGTCTGGCACCAGAACTGACCAAGCTGCTGCCCGGCGTGCATCTCATCGGGATCAACGCGCAGGGGTCGGTCCCGAGTGCTCCTGGGTTCTCACTGCTCGAGGCGAACCGGGTGATTCCTCTCCGGAACTCCATGGCTCGTGCGGTGGTAATCGGGTCGGAGTTCGCGAATGCACCTTGGCTCGCGGAGGGGGTTCGGGTGCTGTTGCGGGGCTTGCGCCTGGTCGTCTGCGGCGAGCAGGAGTCGGTGGACGGAACGGCGCCGCTGGCAGTGGGAGCCGGCCTTTGGGTCGCCGAGAAACGGTGAGGGTCAGCGCCCGGCCCGACAGCCAGCGTCAGCCACGCGAGAACCAGTCGGGTTCCCTTGGGCGGGGACCGGATCCGGCAGGCTCGCGGTATGCCTCGTCGATCAAACTGCGGTACCGTCCTTCGATAACGCGGCGCTTGACCTTGAGTGAGGGCGTCAGTTGCCCCCCTTCGACACTGAAATCATCGTCGACTACGACCACCTTCCTCGGCATCTCCGAGGATTTCAGCTTCCGCAGGCTGAGCATGACCTCCCGCTCGATCTTCGCGATCACGTCCGGCTGCGTGAAGAGATCTGTTCCGTCCGTGAGGAGAAGGTGGCGCTGTGCCGCCCACGCGGTGACGGCGGGCCTATCTGGAACGACGAGCACTACCGGAAACTTCCGGCCCTCGCCAACGACGACTGCGTTTGTGATGAACGGACAACTCCGGAGGAGGTTCTCGATTGGTAGGGGAGCGATGTGTCTCCCGGTCGACGTTACGATGATGTCTTTCTTCCGGTCCGTGATCGTGAGGTAGCCGTCTGGGTCGAGCTCACCCAGATCGCCGGTATGGAGCCAACCATCGGCGCCGAGCACCCGGTCCGTCTCCCTAGGCTGGCCGTAGTATCCCTTCATCACGTTCGGGCCGTGTACGATGACCTCACCGTCTTCGGCGATGCGCACGTCCACCCCCGGGATGGGCTTGCCGACCGTTCCGAATCGGGGTGCCTCATATGGGTTTACCGAGATCACCGGCGAGGTCTCGGTGAGACCGTACCCCTCGAGGATGGGCAATCCCGCAGCGTAGAAAAAGCGAGCGATCTCCGGTGAGAGGGGCGCACCGCCGGACACGAAGAATCGGACCCGCCCACCGGTACGCGCTCGCAGCTGGGCAAACACCAGCAGGTCGGCGATGTGCTTTCTCAGCAGGACTAAAGGAGATAGCGGCTCGTTCGCCATCGCGGAGTCAGCCCACTGTTCCGCGCTGCGTCGAGCCCATGAGAACAGCCGCCGCCTTACGGCGCCTGCCGAGAACGCAGCGTCGAGCGACCGCACGTACATCTTTTCGAAGAACCGGGGGACCGCGAGAATGATCGTTGGCTGTACCTCCAGCAGGTTGGCCGGAACGGCCTCGAGGCTTTCGGCATAGTGGATCGTGCACCCGATATGCAAGGCCACATAGTGGCCGGCCATCCGCTCGAAGCTGTGTGAGAGTGGGAGAAACGACAGGCACGAGTCTTTGGTATCGAAGGGCAGCACCTGCACGACGGCGACGACGTTGGAGGCGAAATTCCCGTGTGTCAGCATGACGCCTTTGGGAGCGCCCGTTGTCCCGGACGTGTATATGACCGTCGCCAGGTCATCCGGGCCGACGCTCATCATCTCCCGGCGAGTTTGCGAGTGGTCCGAGTCGCCGGTAGCGCCGCGGCGCCAGAGGTCACCGAGAGTCATAGTGCTACCCTCGACGCTCCCTGTATCCAGCAGCACGACGTGCTGCAGATCGGGTAGCTGCCGGCGGATCGAGGTGATCTTGGCGTGCTGGTCTCCGCGAGAGACGAACACGGCGCGTGCCCGGCAGTCGCGAAGGATGAATTGGGTCTGCGCGGCAGGTAAGGAGGGGTAGATCGGGACACTGACACAGCGGCCGGCGAGCGCAGCGTAGTCCGCGATTGCCCACTCTGGACCGTTTGGGGAGAGGATCGCGACACGGTCATCCGGCCGCAGCCCGATCGCTCTCAGTCCGGCGGCGGCACCGTGAACCCGATCTGCGAGCTCGGAGTGTGAGATGTCCTGCCACGCGCCTCGGGACTTGTAGCGCAAGGCGGCCCGACCGGTGTGAAAGCGCTGGACCGCTTCGAGGAAGAGTTGATTGAGGGTCTGCGGGCGCCCCGGCTGGCTTAGCGGCGCTTCGGGCGCTGCCACAGGGTTCAAAACACGACCACGAAGCGAACCGGCGATCCAGCCACCGTATCCCCGCGCGCGGTCAGCGCAACGGCATGGATCACGGCACTGTCGGCCGGATGGTTGCCTCCGGACCGCCGGACGAATGCGGACACGCGTCCGTCGGGCGCGGTCACCGACTCGAGGTGATGTGGCTCCGCCGCCGGCGTCGTGTCACTCACGGTGAGGAAGAACAGGCCCGCTGCCGGTGTGCCCGGCGACGGCGTGACCAGGTCGTAGACGACACGTTTGTCGGCGAGCGCTAGCACCTGGCCGGGTGTGCTGGTGAGGTCCTCGACCACCGTTGTGAGGCCGGGCGACTGAGGATCGGAAGGGGGGAACAGGACCTGCCGTGCTCCGGCCGGCGCGATGGTATCGGCTGCCGGTGTTATCGACACCGAGAGGGGGTCGGAGCGGAGCTCGTCGATCCGTGCCTGCACGCGCCCGGATCCAGGCGTCAGCCCGGTGACGAGCCCCGAAGCGCCGTCGATCGTGAACCCGACCGTGCCGGTGTCGATGACCGCCCACGAGATCTCCGCCCCGGCCACCACGTTGCCAGCCGCGTCGAGCGCTCGAGCGCTAAAACGGCCGGTGTCTCCCTCTTCGACCTGCAACACCGTCATCCCGACGATTTCGAGTGCGATGACGCGATCGAAGTCGCCCAGTAAATCGGTGCATCCGGCGACGAGGAGAACGAGCGGCACGAGTACGGGAGCTAGACCCGTGGTTCTTGGGCCGCCTCGAGTTCCGCTAGGGTGCGTTCGGCGTGTTCGATCCATTTTGCGGCGCCCGGGCCGCGGGGCGCGCAACCGAGAAAGGCCTTGAGATGAGTAGTGGCTGCGTCACGCTCGCCGCGCTTGACTAGGAGGAACGCCAAGCCGTAGTGAGCGCCCGCCAGGGTGCCGTCCAGTTCGAGCGCTTTGCGATAATGACGGATCGCCTCGTCGATATGGTTCGTCTTAGTGAACGCAATCGCCATGTTCTGGAGCACGCCGGGATCCGACGGGTGTTCCCGTAGCGCGAGACGATACGATGTGAGTGCGGCATCGTAGTCGCCTTGGCGTTCCAAAGCCAGAGCTTCGTTCAGGTAGTCGAGGCGCCGTGGCTGAATTCCCCCACCACGGCGGCGCCCGAAGAGGCGATTCCATAAACCCATATCCGTGCGTCAAGATACCGCTCCCCGAATCGGCTGGCAACGCGGTTGTCAGTCGTGTTATCCCAGGCTACAATCACAAGACGATGCCCCGTGATCCACTCGCGAGCAAACAGGTACGCGACGTCCTCGAAGTCGATTGGACGTTCTTTGGCGAATTGTGTCGCGCGCTCGCACTTCGCATCGCCGGGACGTTCGATCCCGAGATCGTCGTCGGCATCGCAAAGGCGGGGGTGATTCCAGGTGCGGTAGTGGCGTCCATTCTCGAGCGTGACTTCGCCTCGATGGGCGTCACCCGGGCGGGCGGTGACGTGAGTCCGACCCTCGTGACTGCCCCGCCACCCAGCGTACGGGGCCGGCGAGTCCTGGTGGTGGATGAAACGTGTGAATCCGGAGACACCCTGAAGCTGGCGCTCTCCGCGGTCCGCCGTCACAGTCCGGCGGCAGTCAAGTCGGCCGTGTCGTTCAGGACCGGTTCGTACGAACCGGATTTCTACGCGCTGGCGACCGAGAGTTTCATCGTGCTGCCGTGGGATCGCGAGATCGTTCGCGACGGGGAGTTGATCGTCAGGCCCGACTACGCCGAGTGCTTGAGTCGCAGCGGTGGGACTGAGCGGTAGCGAGCAGCCTACAAACGGCCGGACCAGCCCTCACTGAGATGGGGTGAGCGCGCTACGATAGTCGGCGCCGGCGGTCATGGCATCAAAAACCGCTTGCAGCGTGTCCGGTGACCCCGCGAGGAATCGGCACCGGCGATCTTCTCCGCCCGCCGCTTCGACCTCCATGACCGCCACCGTCTCCCCGGCCAACCTCCCCATGAAATCCGAGAGCATGCCCGCCGAGATGGGGCACGAGGGATTACCCGCCGCTCTGCCGGGCTCGATCTCCGCCCAGGCCGCTACGTCAATTGCCAAACCAGCATCGCCGATCCGTTCCAGCCGTACCGTTCCCCATCCGAGCGCCTGGAAGAACTCCGACAGCGCCTCCTCGAGTGATTTCGCGTCGAGCTTGGCCGGATCGTCGATGTTCGCGCGCTCGATGAGCCACTGGCAGAAACAGGTGTACACACCTTCTCCAGCGGCGAAGCCGATTTCCTGGAGGCAGGCGGCCGCTTCGTCGCCCAGGCTCTGCTCAAGCGCGGTCCGCAGGGCATGTAGTGCCTGTGGGCCGATGCCGAGGACGTTCCCGTCGAGTTGAATCGCAGCGCTCATGAGGTCGATATGTGGATGATGACGGGCAACTTAGGACGATTGCCCGACGCGACGCAAGAGCGTTGCCTCATCGATGACACTCACCCCCAGCGCTTCCGCCCGGTCGAGCTTCGTGCCGGGATCTTCGCCGGCTATCACGGCGGAGGTTTTCTTCGACACGCTGGATGAAACACGCCCGCCGCCGGCCTCGATCAACTCGGTTGCTCGGGCGCGCGAGAGCTTCGGGAAGGTTCCGGTCAGCACGAACGTCTGGCCTTCGAGTGGACGGCTCCCCGCGGGCCGCGGCTCGGCGAGGCTCAGTCCGGCGCGTGCCAATCGCTCGACCAGCCTCCGATTGCGAGGCTCAGCGAAAAAGGTCACGACTCCGTCGGCGATGATGGGACCGACGCCCTCGATAGCGTTGACCGCGTCGGCGTCCGCGGCCATGAGGGTTTCCATTGACTGGAAATCGCGGGCGAGGAGCTTGGCCACCCCGGCTCCTACGTGTCGGATTCCCAGCGCGAACAGCTGGGTGGACAATGGTCGATCCTTTGACCTGTGGACGGCATCGACGAGTTGCTGTGCCGACCGAGCTGCGAACCCGTCCAACGGCTCCAAATCGCCGGTGCTGAGCCGGTAGAGGTCCGCGACGTCTCGGATCAGCTCCTGATTCAACAGTTGCTGTACTCGCTGGTAGCCGAGACCTCGAATGTCCATCGCGCCCGCGGAGGCGAAGTGGACGATTCCCTCGAGTACCCGCGCCGGACAGGACACGTTGGGACAGTAGGCCATGACCTCGTCGGGAGGCCGCTCCACCGCCGCTCCGCACACCGGGCAATTCGCGGGGGGGGTGAAGGGCTTCTCTTTTCCGGTCCGCTTGGTTCGAACGGGCGCCAACACCTGCGGGATGACCTCACCGGCACGGGTCACTTCGACGTAATCGCCAATGCGGATGTCCCTGGCGGCGATGAGGTCCGCATTGTGCAGCGTGGCATTCGACACCGTCACCCCGCCGACCTCGACAGGCTCGAGAACGGCATACGGATTCAACGCACCGGTCCGGCCGACGTTGATCCTGATCTCCCGAAGCCTCGTCACAGCCACTTCGGGAGCGAACTTACGCGCGATGGCCCAGCGAGGCTCACGGCCGCCCACGATGCCCAGCTCTTCATGCAGTGCCAATCGGTCCACTTTGACAACGACGCCATCGGCCTCGAATGGGAGACTCGGCAGCGCCGCCGCCATCCGGTCAATCACTTCCCTCGCTGCGGCGAGGGTGGGCACGCTTTGGTGCTCGGGGGCTACGCGGAATCCCCATGTCTCGAGCGCCGCGAGGACTTCGCCCTGCGTCCGCAGGCCCAGCGGCCCGTCCGGTTCGATATGAAAGGCGAAAAACCGAAGTCCACGCTTGCGCGTCACGGCTGAGTCGAGCTGCCTGAGGCTGCCGGCGGCTGCGTTTCGTGGATTCGCGAAAGGCGGCTCTCCGGCTTTTGCGCGCCGGGCGTTGAGGGCGGCGAAGTTCTCGAGTGGGAAGTAGACCTCCCCTCTGACTTCCATCCATTTCGGCCACCCCGACCCCTGGAGTGTGAGTGGAATGTCGGGGATGGTGCGCGCGTTCGCCGTCACGTTCTCCCCGACCTCGCCGTTTCCGCGGGTGGCCGCCATCACCATGATGCCGGCGTCGTACGTCAGGTTGACCGCCGCCCCGTCGATTTTTACCTCGAGCTGATATCCCGCCTTCAGCACGTCGGGGGCGATGCGACCGATGCGTGCCTCCCAGGCGTCGAGCTCCGCGTCGTCGAAGGCATTGGCCAGTGACAGCATGGGAACGCGGTGTCGGTGCTTCTCGAGCGCGGTCGCGGGTTCCGCCCCCACACGCTGAGTTGGCGAATCGATCGTCTCGAGCTTCGGGTGGGCCCGCTCGATGGCGACCAGCTCGCGGAACAACTTGTCGAACTCCACGTCCGACATTTCCGGCGTGTCGAGAACATAGTACTCGTGATTGGCTCGGTGGAGGACACGACGGAGATCGGCCGCACGCTTTTGGGCGGCGCTGGCATCGGAGGAGGGTGAGGGAGGTTCCGCGCGCTTCGAAGGCGTCAGGGGCCCTTGGCCTCCTCGGAGAGCACGGTGAGCGCGATATCGACTAGACGGTCGATCTCGTCCTTCGCTGTCTTTGATAGCGTCGAGTCGATCCGGTCATCGCGGGCCGCGAAGGCGGTGAGGAGCCGCTTCAAGTATCCGATCAATGCGACCCGCCCGAGAGCGGCCTGGCGGTTTGCCTCCGAATCGTCTTTCTGGCGGCTGCGAAGACGCTCGTACCGATATGCGTTTCGCAGTGCCTTCGCGGTCAAACTCCCGATGACCTGGCAGAACCGCACGTCAGCGTCCGAGAACGTCGGTCCATCGCGGAATGTCCGGAGGAACATCGCGCCGATGGCTACTCCGCGCCATGTGATCGGAACGACCGTGATGGATTTGACGCGGCGCATCTCGAGGGCACCGCGGATGTGCTTCAGATTCGGGTCCGCTTGCGCATCCGGGATGAACACGACCTCGCCGGACTGTAGCGACCGTTTGAGCTCAGGGTAACGCTCGAGGTCGACCACGAAATTCCGGATGGTCGGGTCTTCATAGGATGCTACGAGACGGGCTGAGACTCCGCCGCGCTCCGTCAAGAAGATCGAGCATCGGTCGAGACCGAACGCCTCGCCGAGCTTGCGCGTGATGGCCTGCAGGATATCGACGAAGTGTAAGCTGCCGGAGATTTCCTCGAGGATCTCTATGACGGCGAGAAGGTGCTTGCGCTCGTGCTCGAGCTCCCTGATGCGACCGTGCAGGTGTTCGACGTCATTCGACTCGTCGAGCGCATTGCTCTCCGACATGCGATCTCCAGTATACAGGCGGGCGTGGTGAAGTTTGGCGTACTCGACGGAGGCCCGTCAAGTCGCTACAATGCAAGTGGCGGTTGAGCCGGATGCGCCCCCTCCGAGACACGACACCCGGTGTGGAAATTCAACAGGTTCTGAATCGGTGGCGAATTGATGAGCGGTTCCCGGCTCCGCAGTCCCACCCTTGGGAGAGCAGATGCAGGTGATTGAAGACGGAGACCTGGACCAAAACGATCACGACGACCTCGAATATGACGAGGACGCGGCCGCGGTGCTGGAGGCCGAGGGCCACACCGGCGCCGTCGGGTTCCTGCTGGGCTTCACCCTCGGCGCCGTGGTCGGGGCGGGTATCGCCCTTGTCCTCGCGCCCGCGGGCGGGAAGGTGACCCGACGCCGACTCACCGGGCTGGTTCGCGAGTTGAAGGATGATGCGACCGACCGGTTCGGGGACGTTCAGGAAGACCTCGGGAAAAAGGTGAAGCGGGAGCGCCGCCGGATGAAGCGTCGGCTCGAACGCTACCGTTCCTGACCCTGCCGTGAGCTCTGGGCCGGGCGTACACCGAAGCGGCTCAGCCTCTCGGAGTTCCCGGTCCCCAGTCGGGTAGCTGGTCCTCCGCGTCTTCCGGGGTTGAGAACGTGCTCAATCCCCTGACCTCCTCCTCAGCCTCATCGAGATCCGGATCCTGCGGCTGGGCGTATCCCCCCCTCCGAATCACGAGCCAGACCAGAAGGGCCACTAGCAGGGCCAGAAGGAATATCAATCCCATAAGTCAGAGAGGCGATCGCGGATCTGGTCACGAGCCGCGCGGAATGCCTCCAGCCGCTCCGCATTCGAGCCGGTGACCGCCGCGGGATCTGGCAGCGGCCAAGTGAGTCGCTGAGCCCGCCCCGGTACGACGGGACATACCTCCTCAGCACACAGCGTCACGAGGACGTCCGCCTCGTCGAGCGGGATCTCTTCCGTTCCCTTCGAGCGGTAGTGGCTGATGTCGATCCCGATCTCCCGCATGGCTTCGACCGCCAGGGGGTTGACGCGCCCGGGGTTCGACCCAGCACTGAAGAACCTCCACGTGCCGGGTCCGAAGGCTCTCGCGAGTCCCTCCGCCATCTGGCTCCGGGAGGAATTCGCGACACACAGGAACGCGACCGTCGACATCTCTCTCGTGATGAACTTGGGGGGGCAGGTGTTAAGTACGCTTCGGGCCTGCTTGCGATCGAACGAGGACCAGTATGGCGGCTTGAGGAACCACTAGATACCGCTTCGACTCGTACGTGATCTCAACCGCGGCCTTCCTGAAAAACAAAGCGAAATCGCCGGTCAGTGGCTGCATGGGCACGTAGCGGGTCTCCGTCCCCCCGAGCTTCCAGGGCTCCTCGTCGGAGTCTGATGGATCCGGCAGCGCCGTCCCGGGCCCGGTGGCCACGACGCGTCCGCTCTGCACGGCCTGGCGATCGATGGCCGTAGGGGGTAGGTAGAGCCCAACACCCGTGCGCTCCTCGCCCTCTTCTGGAACGATCAGCACACGATCGCCTACAACGATCAGTTCTTTGGGTGGCTCATCCATGGGCGCTAGACACTCCCGATCCGTAGCAGGTCGTGAGGCGTTCGCTGGGCCGCTCTGCTCGGTCCGGAATGCCCGTATGAGTGCAATCAAGGGCGCTGCACCCATGGGCGCCAGTGCTGGCTCGAGCTTGACCGAATGCCAAGTGTCGCGCAACCTAGTTGTGATAACGGTGGCATCGTCCGTGGAGGGGTCTGCATGGATCAGTCGAGCTTGACCGTGTTCGTGCTGTTCAGCACGGTCGCATTGCGCCTCGCCATCGTACTCGGTGCGGTTTGGCTTTTTGTTCCGAGGCGGCGCACATGTCCTCATTGCGGCGAGACGACCGCTCGCCTGCTCGGCCCCAGGCTCGCGGCCTTTCTCAAACTCGAGCGGCGCTTCTGCCTCGAGTGCGGGTGGTCGGGCATCTCCAAGCGGGATCGGCGTTCGGCCGTCGCGGACGGCCGCCCGAGAATCCCGACCGCATCCGTCATCCTGATCGCGATCGCGGGGTCTTCCTGCGTGTCGTCTGGCGACCGAGTCCGTGCCGTGTTCGACGGCGGAGCCACGTGGGTCGACCTGAGCTACACCTTTAGTGATGAAACGATCTACTGGCCGACGGCCCAGTCCTTCTCGCTGGAGCGCGTCGCCGCAGGCATGACCCCTGGTGGTTACTTCTACGCCGCCAACAATTTCAGCGCCGCCGAGCACGGGGGCACCCACCTCGACGCGCCGATTCACTTCGCGGAGGGCAGGCTCACGACGGATTCGATTCCGCTCGATCGCCTCATCGGGCCGGCGGTCGTGGTGGACGTCAGTGCGCGCGCTTCGGCCGATCCCGACTATCAGGTGACCGTTGCAGACCTCAAGGCGTTCGAGTCGGAGCGAGGCTTAATTTCGGCCGGTGCGATCCTGCTCATTCGGACGGGGTGGGGGAGCCGTTGGCCCGACCGGCAGTCATATCTCGGCACCGATCTGGCCGGTCCGGATGCCGTGCCCCATCTCCGATTCCCCGGGCTCGCCGCCGCGGCGGCGACCTGGCTGGTGGCCAACCGCTCGATCGATGCCATCGGGATCGACACACCGAGCATCGACCGAGGACAGTCGACCACGTTCGACAGCCATCGCATCCTCTTCGATGCGAACGTTCCGGCGTTCGAGAACGTCGCCCGCCTCGACCAGATGCCCGAGACCGGGAGCTTCGTTGTGGCACTCCCGATGAAGATTGGCGGCGGAAGCGGCGGTCCGCTGCGGATCGTAGGGGTCATTCCCGATCCCTAGCACCGCGCCCTGACCCGGCTCACCGCCGAGCCACTGGTTCCATGCGAGCGAGCCGCCGGAGATTGCCGGCGAACCGTACGCCGAGCACGCCCAACATGCACACGATCAACACGACGGCCGCCAAGTTGGCGAGCTGAGCCAACGCCAGCGGGGGATCGCCCGCATAGGCAGCCACGGCGATCGCGGTGTTGCACCCGATCAGGATAATGCGCGCCTCGGTCGGCCCGAGGCACCCGTAAGCGAGTCGAAAAACTCCGAACACCGCCGACTCGAGGTAGACATTGATCGAGAGTGCCAGGTAGGAAAGCACGAGTACCAGTGCGAGCTCGAGCTGCACATACGGCGAGAGCCCGATCCCGATGCCCACGATCGCAGTCGAGAACGCGTCAACCAGGTGGTCTAGATAGTATCCGTAGCGCGGACGTTCCCGCGCTCGCACGCGGGCCAGGGTGCCGTCCAGGCTATCTCCAAGCCAATTGACGAGTAACATGAGACTGGCCGCCCACAGCCAGCGCGGATCAACCCCGGAGAGCGTATAGGCTCCCACGGCGCCCACTGCGCCGATCAGGCCGACAGTGGTGAGGTAATTCGAGGTTACGCAGGCAGGCAGCCTCTTCGCGACGGAGCGGAGGAGGCGCCGTTCGGGGTCGGCGAGCAGGAAAGTCATTTCTCTTTGAGGAGTCGACATAGCGAGTCTCCAAGTGTGATAGCCGCCAGGAAGGCGCAAGCAGAAATCCTACCCAGGCGGGAACGACGATGGACACGCCGACCCATGCGAGCAGGACGTATCGTGGGAACCGTCCCGCGGCTACCGCCGCGAGGTAGCGGATCAAGGGATAGTCCGCAGCAAACGCCAGGGCCTTGACCGGCAAGAACGGGATAGGTGTGATCCGGCGAGAGCGATGAAGGCAAAGGGCGCGCGTGCGAAGTGCGCGCGGGTGGCCGCGAGCATACCGCGTCCCCCGACCTGATGACCGGCGATTCGCCGGATCAACCGCCGAAAGAGCCGATAGTCCAACCACGAAGCGGCAAGGGTCCCCGCGGTGGCCCAGCACGCGGTTCGCAGAACGCCCAAACGACTGCCGTACCACGCGACGACCGGCTCATGGGGCACGAGCGCCACGGCCACGTTCGCGATCAACGCCCAGGCGAACAGACTGAAGCACATGGAGCAACTGTACGCAGGAGGAGTCAAGCCAGAATCAAGAGCGTGTAGAACACCCCGTACGGGTCGGCGTAGGAGAGAGCATTGGGATCTCCGCATCATCGCGTGCCTCTATCCCCCGAAGCACCCCCGCTCTAGCTTTCGATGGATGGCAGGTCTTCATTCAGGGGCAGTCAGGTGAGCCGCATACTCCTCCTTACAATCGCGGCGGCCGTGCTCACGCGAGCAGGGTCGGCCGCGGCACAGGACGGCCAGGTATACCGTATCTCGGTGACCGGTGTCATCGAGCTCGGGCTCGCTCCGTATGTGGGACGCGTGCTTGCAGACGCGGACGCAGCGGGGGCCCAGGCCGTCGTGCTGGACCTCGATACGCCCGGTGGGCGGGTCGACGCGGCCCAACAGATCGTCAAGTCGGTGGTTGCGGCGGAGGTTCCGGTGTACGCGTTCGTCAATCCCCACGCGTGGAGCGCCGGGGCGCTCATCGCGCTCGCGGCGGACTCGATCTTCATGGCGCCCGGATCGTCGATCGGAGCTGCAACGCCGGTCACCGGTGCGGGCGAGAAGGCCCCAGAAAAAATCGTCAGCGCGATGCGCAGCGAGTTCCGGGCGCTCGCGGAACGTCGGGGCCTCGATCCGCGAGTGGCCGAAGCCATGGTCGACGAAGATGTGGAGATCGAAGACGTCGTCGAGGCGGGGAAGCTGCTCACGCTCACCGCCGCTGAAGCCGAGGACGTCGGCGTATCGGAGGGGGAGATCGCGAGCCTCGACGCTCTCCTGGCGCGAGTTGGGCTCGAGGGCGCGGACGTCGAGAGCCCCGGGATCAACTGGGCGGAACAGCTCGTCCGATTCCTCTCGCACCCGGTTGTATCGCCGCTGCTCCTATCGGTGGGGATGCTCGGGTTGCTCATCGAGATCAAGAGCCCTTCGTTCGGTATCGCGGGCATTACGGGGGCGCTCGCGCTCGCGGCTTTCTTCGGGAGCCACTTGATCATTGGCCTGGCGGGCTGGGAGGAACTCATCCTCCTGGCGGCGGGCCTGGTCGCGTTGGGGATAGAGGTGTTCGTGGTGCCGGGCTTTGGGGTCGCCGGAGTCCTGAGCATTCTCTTGATCGGATCCGCGGTTTTCCTGGCGCTGCTCGGAAGCCTCCCGACGTGGGCTGACGTCGCCCGGGCAAGCGGTGTCGTCTCGATTGCGCTCGGACTGGTCATCGCCGGCGTATATCTGTTGGTGCGGGAGCTGCCGGCTCGTCAGCGGTGGAGGGGTGTATTCCTTCGGGCAGCGACGGACCGGACCAGGGGGTACATATCGGCGCCGGTGCGGTCTGAACTCGTGGGGTCTAGCGGCGTCGCCGCCACGGACCTGAGGCCATCGGGAGTCGCGGTCGTCAACGGCGAGCGGATCGACGTCGTATCGGAGACCGGTTTTGTGGCAAAGGGAACGCTGGTGAAGGTTACCGCGGCGGAGTCGTATCGGCATGTGGTCACCCCCTTGGAGCCGACCCCGACGTAACGTCCGTCCCGACCGCGCAACCACAGCTTTGGAGTCATCATGTTTGAACTGTTCCAGCTTGCGCCTTGGCTGTTTCCAATTCTGCTGTTCATCTTTGCGATCGTCGTCGGCGGGCTGCTCAGCTTCATCCCGGTTCGGCTTTGGATCGAGGCGCTCGCAGCCGGCGTGCGCATTGGGCTCGGCACGCTCGTCGGGATGCGCCTCAGGAAAGTGAACCCTGCGGCCGTCGTCCGCCCTCTGATCAACGCGACCAAGGCGGGCCTAGTCCTCAACATCGACATGCTCGAAGCGCATTACTTGGCGGGCGGGAACGTGGACCGGGTTGTGCGGGCGTTGATCTCGGCCGACAAGGCGGGGATCGAGCTGCAGTTCAACCGCGCAACGGCCATCGATCTTGCAGGGCGCGATGTGCTCGAGGCGGTGCAGGTATCGGTCAATCCCAAAGTGATCCAAACGCCTCGCGTCGCCGCGATGGCCAAGGACGGCATTCAACTCATAGCGATCGCTCGCGTCACCGTCCGGGCCAACATCCACAGACTGGTTGGTGGGGCGGGAGAGGAGACCATTCTCGCGCGCGTCGGTGAAGGAATCGTTTCTACCATCGGGTCGGCATCGTCACACAAGGCGGTTCTCGAAAACCCTGATAACATCTCCAAGACCGTGTTGGCCAAAGGGCTAGACAGTGGTACGGCGTTCGAGATCCTCTCCATCGATATCGCCGACGTGGACGTCGGCAAGAACATTGGCGCGGAGCTCCAGACCGATCAGGCCGAGGCGGACAAGAGGATCGCGCAGGCCAAGGCGGAGGAACGGCGTGCGATGGCAGTAGCGCTCGAGCAGGAGATGAAGGCCCGCACCCAGGAAATGCAGGCGAAAGTCGTCGAGGCGGAGGCCGCCGTACCCCTTGCCATGGCGGAGGCGTTCCGCAGCGGCAATATCGGCGTCATGGACTTCCAGCGGTACCGTAATATCGAGAGTGATACCGAAATGCGCCGCAGCATCGCGAAGGGAGACGGCCCGTCTGAGGCCTGAGGCCGATGGACAATCTCTTTGAGCTCTTCATCGGCGGCCTCGTGCTGTTGTTCTGGCTGTTCGGAGGGAAGCGGCGGTCGTCGAACGCAAAAAAACCGGCGCCGCCCCGCCGGGTCCCATCACGGTCGGCTCCGACAGCGACAGTTGAGTCACGGGAGCCGGCTCGCTTTCCCCAAGAGCCGGTCGCCACGTCCGCACCGACAGCCCGCCTGCCCGACGCAGAGAAGCTTCAGGAGCTGGGCGAGTTGCTCGGGCTCGACTGGGCCGGCCAGGTCGAGCGGGTCGAGGACGCGGCGACAGCCGGTGAGCCTCCGTCGCCACCATCTCCTGAGGCCCGTGGGGACGCCAGTCCGGCGCCGAGGACCTCGGGGCGCCCGCCCCCGCCCCCACCCCGCCCCGCCCCCGCCCGGGTCGACACCCCGCCACCCGAGGTTACCCGCGCGCCGTTTTCCAGCGCGTTGCGGACCCCCCTGACCCCGCGTTCCATGCAGGAGGCGGTCATCTTGCGAGAGATTCTCGGCCCACCCAAGGCGCTCGAGCCCTAGACGGCGCATTACAGGGACGGTCGCGGCGAGTCCCTCAAGCGACCCCAGTCACCGGTCGATAACTGAAACAAGAAACCTGAGCACCGAGCGCGTGCGGGCGATGGCTCGTCGACCTTGGCGGTAGTCACGGCCGGCGGCCCGGTCCGTTCACCGTGACGGGCACTCTGGGAGGCCGGCCATGGCGAGAGTACGAGTAGATGCGTTGCAAGAGGGCATGGAGCTGGCGTCAGACGTCTTGTCCAATACCGGGCAGGTGCTCGTCCGATCGGGCACGGAGCTTTCCGAACGCGAGATCCGGTTGTTCAACATGTGGGGAATCTCCGACATCGAGATCGAAGGCGATGAGGGCGAGCTTGCGGAGTCGGTGGCGGCGCTCGACCCCGCACTCCTCGCCAAGTACGAACCCGAGGCAAAGAGCTTGTTCCGCCACGCGAAGATCGACCACCCGTTCATGGCTCCTCTCTTCCGAGAATGCGTCGCGGGTCTCGCGCGAGAACATGCGTCTCAAGGTGCGGCTCCAGCCGCGAACGGGAATCCAACGAAGGGTACCTCGTCGAATCCCCCGCCCTCCAAGTCCATTGCCGAGCTGCTCAGCGACTCGACGGCCACCGCGTCGCTCCCGTCGATCTACATCCGCCTCACCGAGGTCATGAACGATCCGCGTAGCGCGACCGCCGATTTCGGCGCCGTGGTGAGTGACGACCCTGGCCTCACCGCTCGCTTGCTCCGTCTCGTCAACTCCGCCTTCTACGGCTTTCCGTCGAAGATCGAATCGGTCACGCAGGCCCTCTCAGTCGTCGGGACGAGCCAGCTCAACGACCTGGCGCTCGCCACGTCGGTGCTTCGGGTGTTCAAGGGTGTCCCTAAAGAGTTCGTCGACATGGACTCGTTTTGGCGGCACAGCCTGGCGTGCGGGGTGTGTGCTCGCGTTCTCGCGGCCCAGCGCCGGGAATCCAACGTCGAACGGCTGTTCGTCGCCGGCCTACTCCATGATCTCGGTCGCCTAATCCTGTATCAGCGGCATGGAGAGGCTGCGGCCACTGCGTTCCACCGGAGCACCAGTACGATGCTGGCGTGCAAGCCATGCTGCAGGCCGGGGAATGACGGCACCACCCGTCGTGGTGCAGCAACCAGCGGAGAGGATTTGCGTTGGAACTCGCCGGCTGAACTGAACCGCTGGCTGCTGGACTGCCTGGATGCCGTCGCCGGGCTGTCTCGCAGCCACGGCGACCTGACTCGGGAGCCCGACCCCGCCATGATTTGCGCGGCGGTCACGCCTGCGCTCAGGCAGTTCGCGAGCTTCCGAGTTCTCGGGTTCTGGACCGTGGATGACCAATCTCACGAATTCGAGGCGGCGTACCTCGAGGCCCCCGGAAAAGAACATCGGCTCCTAGAGGAGCTGGACGCGCAGGTTGACAAGGGGACGTTCGGGTGGGCGCTCAAACAGAATCGTCCACTCATTGTTCCGGCAGGGACGTTCGGCAAGCGGGTCATGATGCACGTGCTGGCCACGCAATCCCGCGTGCTGGGGATGTTCCTCGGCGTGCTGGGTACCAGTCAGCACCACGTTCCGGAGGCATCGCAGAAGCTCATATCCATCGTGCTCTTCAACTGCGCCAGCATGTTGGAGAGCACGATGCTCTATCGGTCCCTGAACGAATACACGGCCAACCTGGAAGACTTGGTCCGCGAACGGACTCGAGATCTGGAGAGCGCGAAGGAAGAGGCGCAGGCGGCCAATCAGGTCAAGAGCCAATTCCTGGCGATGATGAGTCACGAGATACGCACGCCGTTGAACGGTGTGATCGGCATGACGAATCTGCTACTGGATACCGGACTCGACGACCGGCAGCGTGAATGCGCGCAGACGATCCGGTCGTCTGGCGACGCCTTGCTCAACATCATCTCCGATATTCTGGATTTCTCGAAGATCGAGGCGAAGAAGTTGGAGCTCGAGCGCATCGATTTCGCGCTGCGGGACACGTTCGAGGACGCGTTGGACCTACTGGCGACCCGTGCAGCCGAAAAAGGGGTCGAGCTCTCTCTGCTCCAATTCGGAGATCTTCCCGCTGTCGTGGCGGGAGATCCGGGACGCCTGCGCCAAATCCTCCTCAACCTGATCGGCAATGCCCTCAAGTTCACGGAGCGCGGGGGGGGTAACGGTGAAGCTCCGAGTCGCGGAAGAAATCGGGGAAGAGATCCAGCTGCGCGTCGAGGTTCAAGACACCGGGGTGGGAATGCCCCCCGAGGTCCAGCGGCGGCTCTTCACGCCATTTACCCAGGCCGATAGCTCGACGACCAGGCAGTACGGCGGCACGGGGTTGGGGCTGGCCATCAGCAAGCGCCTCGCGGAAATGATGGGGGGTGAGATCGGCGTCGACAGCCAAGTGGGGATTGGTAGCACGTTTTGGTTCACCGTACAACCCGGTGAATCAGCGTGTTGCCGTGTGGATGCTGGAAAAGAACGCCTGTGCCGTTGACGTAGCGAGCAACGGAAAGGAGGCGGTGGAGGCCTTCGGGTCGGCGAGGTACGATCTGGTCTTCATGGACTGTCAGATGCCCGAGATGGACGGCTATGAAGCAACTGCGGCCATCCGGCGTTTGGAACAGGGCCGTAGCCCCACGCCCATCGTCGCCATGACCGCGAGCGCCATGTCGGGCGATCGTGAGAAGTGCCTCGAGGCCGGGATGGATGATTACATGTCGAAGCCCGCGAAGGCGGAGGAGGTCGCCGCGATGATCGAGAAGTGGGCGGGTGCGCGGGCCGGGTAGCCGGCGGTTTGGCCAATCCCGCGTCGGACGTGAGCGAGCCGTCATTGCGGACGGATTCTGGCGGGCTTCTTTCGGCTCATCGGCCAAGGACTCGCGGCGACGGCCCTGACGTTCGTTCTCCGCGGATGACTCACGAATGCCCTCGTCCGGTGTGCCCGAGCCCTCGAGCGACCTTGGATCGGTGAGATTCGGCCCGTAGCGGTCCCCTCACCCGGAGGGCCGTGGCAGTTTGCACAGGTTGCCTCGCGAAACACCTACACGCCGCAGGCGATCAACGAGTCGCTCTGTCCGAGGGCCGCTCGACAGTCTGGGCGTCGGCCCCTGATAGACGGCACAGCAGGATGATGAGTGCCGCTAGGTGCGCAGTGCAGGCAGCCACGGAGAGTTTCGGCTGGTGGGACCTAATGGTTCCAGGCGAGCGTCGCAGGCCGTGTGAGTCGACAGCGGATTCGAAGGATCAAACCGCGGCACTCATCTTGCGGGCAGAGCTGGTAGCGACTCAAAAACCGGCAATTGGCAGCGGCTCGATGCGCTCGACGCCGCCGAAAGGCAAGAAATGACTAAACCAGCGGTCGAGCGCCGAAAGGCCAAACGCCGAAAGGGTCCCCGCCGGAATCCGAAGGACCGCCGGGCCACCGAGCGTCGGGTCAAGGACGAGCCGGTCGCGATCGACCGGCGAAGCGGCCAACGGCGTCAGAAAGCCACACGAGCCGGCCGCGACCGGAGGCTCAGCGACGACCGCCGGAAGAGCTAGACCACTCCATTCGGTGTCCCGCAACATCTCCCCACTCACGGCTGCGGCTCAGGTAAAAGGGCTGCAGCCGCCTTCCTTCTTGTGACTTTGTAGATTTGCGCCGTGGGGTCAGTCCAAACGCTCGGCAGACATCAACGCGTAACGTGTTTCAACCTTGCGCCTGCTTTGAGCGCGGTTGTGGGCTCCACCTGGTTGATGAGGGCGAGGTCAACGAGCGGAAGGTCGGAAGGGTAGCGGCGTACGAACTCTCGAAAAAGCATACCTCGGTCAAGCGTTTCAATTCGGATTCGGTACGGTTGAACGCCGAGCGCCGCGCGGTCGGTCAGACGGTCAAAGCTCTCCATCGAGCGGATTGCGTCGGAGCGGTGGCGAGACCAGCCGGACGTCGTGCCGTATCCCAATAGTTGGTACGTATTGTTACCGAGGCCGACGAAGGCGACAGTACCGACGAGGGTCCCTTGTTCCGTCACGGCCTGGAACCCGGCGGTGACGGCCGGCAGTCGATTGATTTGCGTTCGCCTGGGCTGGTCACCGGTCACACCTTGCTGCGCGAAGAAGGCGCCCGCCGCGTCCTCCGGTGTGGACTCTTGTGCGATGGTCAGCTGAACCATTGCATCCTGGTCGGGGCTTGCCGCGAGGACTGCCTGTCGCTGATTCGCTGTCTGCCACCCACTGGGAAACTGAATCTCGAATCGCAGTTCCGGGTGCAGGAAACGCGCCTCCTCGAAGAACCCCTGCCGCGGGTCCTCGCCGTACACCATCCCGTCGAGTCGCGACAGATAGGACGCCTCTCCTGTGACGCGACCTGCGAAGTCGTCGCGGAGCCCCGCGATCGCCTCTTCGATTCGTTCGGCCCGGCCCGCGGGGTTGGGATGGGTGGACAGCCACTCGGGGACCCGCCCTCCCCCCTTCCCCTGGCTCACCCGGTCGAGCAATCGAAACACGTCGACCATGGGCCGCGGATCGTACTCGAGCCGTCGTACGTATCGAAGGCCAAGATCGTCCGCCTGGCGCTCGTCGTCCCGACCAAACTTCAAGAACAACAGCTGCATACTCGCGCCGGCGAGACCTCCGAACCGCTGAAACTGCTCCGGAGCCAGAATGGCACCTGCCACGAGCCCGACTTGGGCGAGCTGCGCTCTGCTCATCTGTTCGACTGAATGTCGTGCTGTCACGTGACCGATTTCGTGTCCGACCACCGCTGCCAGTTGCGCCTCGGAGTTGAAGTGCGCCATGATGCCGCGAGTGATGTAGATGAACCCTCCCGGTACGGCAAACGCGTTGACGACCGGATCGTCGACAACGCGGAAGGTCCATGGAAGGCTGGGCCGCTCCGAGACTGCGGCCATTCGGGCCCCCAGGGACTGGAGATAGGCCTGGAGGGAGGGGTCGTCATAAAGGCCAAGCGACGCGACGATGCCGCCGTCGGCCTCGAGACCCATCTGGATCTCCTGTCCCTCGCCGATCAACACGAGTTGGCGCTCGCCGGTCGCCGGATTCGTGGCACAGCTAGCAAACAAGACAACGCTTGTGACGGAAAGGGACCGCAGGGCTGGTCGAATGTGCACTCGGTGGATCATGAGACACCCATTACCGGTTTCGTGATGGTGCACCCGAACGCACGAAGTATACCGCGAAATCCGAGGACGTCGTACGCGACGGCGCAGCGATTGGGTCCTCTCACTGACGGGTCACGCCGCCAACCTGCCTCCGCCGCGTTTCAAGCTTCGTAGCTGACGGCCGATCGGCAATCCGTTCTGAACCCTGACTTGCCGAAATGAAACGCGGCCATGTTTCGTTTGTGGTCAAAACAGCCGGAACTCACTGCAAAAAGGGGGGGTGCGGTTGGCATGGTGGTTGCTTTTCATACCGGACGTCAATCGCATCTACTCCTCTTTCGGAGGTACCCGTGTCTGCTATTCTCGAGATGCTGTCGAACCAGATCGGTGCTGACGGCGTCCGGAAAATCGGCCAGTCCATTGGAGCGGACGAAGCCAGTACCGGCAAGGCCGTCGGTGCGGCTCTGCCGCTGCTGCTGGGCGCGCTTGCGCGAAACTCCCAATCGCCCGAGGGCGCGCAAGCCCTGCACGGGGCGGTGAGCCGCGATCACGATGGTGGGATTCTCGACAATGTCACGCAGTTCCTCGGCAGCGGTGATGGCGGCGCCGGCAACGGCATTCTCGGTCACGTACTCGGCAATCGCCGTCAGGCCGTCGAGCAGGGCGTGGGCAAGGCGAGCGGACTGGATGCATCGGCCGTCAGCCGGCTGCTTCCGATGCTCGCGCCCCTCGTCATGGGTGCGGTTGGCCGCTCGCAGCGGCAGGCCAACGCCGATCCTGGCGCCCTCGCCGGGCTCCTCGACACCGAGCGCAGCCAGGTCGAGAGCCAGATGCCGGCACTCGGCGGCCTCGCGCGGCTGTTGGATTCCGATGGCGACGGCCAGGTCGGAGATGACCTGGCAAATCTCGGCAAGCGCATTCTCGGCGGTTTCCTGCGCCGATAGGTGCAGACGCGCCGCAAACTCAAAGTAAGGAGAGAACTACAGTGGGAATCTTCAAATTCTTGAAAAACGTGGGTCGCAAGGACGATGCCGAGACGGCCAAGCAGGAACGGAACATGGAGCTGATCAAAGGCAACAAGCTCCTGCGATACGTGATGGGTCTGGGACTGAAAGTCGAGGGGCTGCGTGTCACGTTCGACGACGGCGTCGCCACCGTCACGGGCACAGCGGCGACCCCAGGCAGTTCGCGAGAAGGTCGTGCTTGCTTTGGGGAACACGGAGGGCGTGTCGCAGGTCGACGACCAGATGGACGTGCAAGCCGAGGCGCCCGAGGCGACCCTCTATACTGTCGAAAAGGGCGACTCGCTCTCCAAGATCGCAAAGCAGCACTATGGCGATCCGATGAAGTACCCGCTGATCTTCGATGCCAACAGGCCGATGCTCGAAGATCCCAACCTCACTTATCCGGGTCAGGTCCTTCGGATCCCGGACCCGGCGACCGCGAATAAATAGTACGCCTCGAGCGCTGACGGTGCGCCCGACCTTTGGGCCAGGCGCGCGGTCGGTTCTCCCGACGCGGAGCTCGGACCCACAGCCGGCGCTTGCCCATTCCACCGGCTGCAAGGTTATTTCTACCGTTCTGATCACCCCTGCTCATTGAGTCGTTTGCAGGGTCACGCCGCCCCCCCGGCGTGAGGCCGCCGTTGCCGCCGCGCGAGCGACGGAAGAGATCTGCCGAGTCGGCCTAGCGTCCGTCGTCAGATGGCCACGGCGGCGTGCGGACCTCTGTAGGAGCTGCAGGCATGAGATCGATCACGTTGTCGCTTGCCCTTTCGCTCATGGTGCCGGGAAGCTCCGGCGCCCAGAGTGCGTCGTCCGGGGTCGCTCAGTCATCAGACACCGTGAGAGCGTCCCCGGTTGGCTGGCCGGTGACCGAGGGTGCGGCGGGCGGCGGACGCTACTCGCCACTCAGCGATATCAACCGCACGAACGTCTCCCGTCTCGAGGTCGCTTGGGTCTACCGTCACGGCGATTTCCGCTCCGGCGGCGTGTTGCCGGACAAGCACTTCAAGGGCAGCGCATTCGAGTCGACGCCGATCGTGGTCGGGGGCCGCCTCTTTCTTACCACCCCTTTCAACCGCGTCGTCGCGCTCGATCCGGAGACCGGCGCGGAGCTGTGGACATTCGACCCCGAAATCGACCTCGATCGCCGGTTCGCCAACATGATCATCAACCGAGGTGTCACTTACTGGCACGATCCGAGCGCGAACGGTCCCTGCTCGAGCCGGGTGTTCCTCGGCACGCTCGACGCCCGCCTCATGGCGATCGATGCGTCTACGGGGATGCTCTGTGCCGGTTTTGGCGATGCCGGCGCGGTGAACCTGCTCGAGGGCATCGATCACCTGGTCGATCCCTGGGAATACAACCTGACCTCCCCGCCGACGGTCATCGGAGACAACGTCATTGTCGGATCCTCGATCGCCGACCTCACCAGGCGCATCATGCCCTCCGGATCGGTGCGTGCGTACCATGCGCGCACCGGCGCCCCGGTATGGCGATTCAACACCATCCCTCAGCGCGGGGAATTCGGCAGTGATACTTGGGAGGACGAGAGCTGGCGTCAGAACGGCGGCGCGAACGTTTGGTCGACGATGACCGCCGACCTCGAGCGCGGGCTGGTATTTCTCCCGGTCAGCTCCGCGGGGCCGGACCTGTACGGAGGTGACCGGAAGGGGGCGAATCTGTTCTCGGATGCGCTGGTCGCGTTGCGAGCGGCAACCGGCGAGCGCGTGTGGCATTTCCAGACGGTGCACCACGATCTGTGGGACTACGATCTTCCGGCTCCGCCGATTCTCGCGAGCGTCGTACGCGCTGGTCGCGAGGTCGATGCCGTCGTGCAGCTCACCAAGATGGGACTCGTGTTCGTGTTGGACCGCGAGACCGGAGCGCCGCTATTCCCGGTGGAGGAACGAGCGGTTCCTCCGTCCGACGTGCCGGGCGAGCGGGCGTGGCCCACCCAGCCGTTCCCGGTGAAGCCCGCTCCGCTCGTCCCCCATCAGCTGTCGGAGGACGACCTTTGGGATGCAGATGCCAGGCGCCTCGCGGCCTGCCGAGAGCGACTCCAGAGCCTTCGAAACGACGGGATCTTCACGCCGCCTAGCGAGCGGGGTTCCCTCCTGTATCCCGGCGCGGGTGGCGGCTCCACTTGGTCCGGGGGGGCGGTCGACCCCGCCCGC
Organism: Gemmatimonadales bacterium; assembly: GCA_965249575.1. Classification (GTDB taxonomy): domain Bacteria; phylum Gemmatimonadota; class Gemmatimonadetes; order Gemmatimonadales; family GWC2-71-9. The sequence goes on from OZ252244.1 coordinate 2,530,607, forward strand.
GGCGTCCTCTACGCCCCGGTGAACAACCTGCCCATGTGGCAGCGGCTGCGAAGGCTTCCCGACGACAACTTCGACAAGATCGACGGGCGGCCGCTGCAGGGCGGCCTCCGGGGGCTCTGGTGGGCGCTCACCGGCCGAGGAACCGGGCTCCGGTATAGCACATGGTCGAAAGGGAGTTACTCCAGACCGGCGGGGTGATGTGCAACAAGCCCCCATGGGGCACGCTGGCCGCCGTCGACCTCAACACCGGGGACATCGTTTGGCAGGTGCCCGTCGGCGAGGACGAGAGCGGTGTGCGAGGCCTGTTCAATCTCGGCCCGCCGCTCGTGACCGCGGGTGGTGTGGTGTTTCACGGCGGAACCGAAGACCGGCGGCTGTGGGCCTACGACGTCGAGACCGGAAACGTGCTCGCGCGATTCGACCTGCCGGCGGGCCTGCACGCCGGGCCGATAACGTACAAGCTGAGCGCCGAGGGCAAGCAATACCTGGTCGTTGCTCCTGGAGGGCACTTTCTCCTGGGCTCGAGGCTCGGCGATTACGTCATTGCGTACATGTTGCCGGAGGAAGTGGGCGGCAACTGACGCAGCCGCTAACAGGCTCCCCCCCAAAATGCGAGGCTTGGCCTTTCGGGCGACGATGTCCTGCTCGGTCGCCGGTCGTTCGCCGGCTCAGTCAACATGCGGGTAGCAGGATACGACTACACCCACGACCGCATAGGCTACCAAGAGCGACGATACGGAAATGACCAACAGCCGCCGCATCCATCGGCTCGTCAAGCTCGAGCCCCCTGACCTGAAGTGCCGCTGGTGACGATGAACGTGTAACTCCGGAGGTCTTACACCTCGCCCCCGTATCCTACTGGCTTTCGGCCTGGCCCGGTGGTAGGGTATCGAAGTTCCACACCACCCGGCTGATCATCCAGGAATCGCCCGCTTGCCGTCGTAGAACGGTGAGCCACTTGCCGACTATCTCGGCTGAGTTTCCGTACGAGCCTCGGGCGTAGGCCAGACTCCCCACGCCATCGACCTCCGAAACCTGCAATTGCAGTCCTGGGTTCGAGTCCCCGATGCCGGCCTGGATTGCGGCCCGGCCCTCCCGCAAGGGCTGCAGGCTCGGGAGCTCGAGGGCGTCCTCGGTGTGTACGGCACCGAACGCCGTACGGTCGCCGGCACGTTCCGCGTCGGCGTATGCTTGAAAGAGACCCTTGATTGCGGCGACGTCATTGTCCGATAGCGACGCCGGCGCGGCAGGAGCGCACGCGTGCCCGCTCGTGACGAGCAGAGCCAGCTGCTCCGAACAGCCGTGTCTTCATGGGTGACCTCCTGTCCATCGGCGCGGATGCCCGTCGTCATCCACCCTCGAAGAACTCGGGAACCTCTGGGATGCCGGGGGGCGGACACAAAGCAGTCAGGGAAACAGCGCTGTGGCAGGTCCCGTGGCAATCGGGGAAACCCCCAGGTGTGCCTCGGGGTCTCCCCACGCATCTCAACACCACGTCACGAGCCGCGAGCCGTTGATGGGGATCGCAAGGTATTGGGTCGCACCTCTTGCGGTATGCTGAACGGCAGCTCTTCGTAGACCACGACTCGATTCGTCTGAATACGTTCGAAGGAAACAGCCCACTGATCGAAAGGAGACGTTGTGGCCGCCAGCAAGAAAGACCCGACCGAACCGATCCGCCTTAAAGCGAGTCGCTATCCCGCCGTAGATGAGGGAACCGCCTGCACGCAGAGTTCCTTCAAAACAGGCAACAGGGCTTTCCTGTACGTCGGGATGCAGGGCGGCCGCTACAAGACCATGTTCAAACTGCAGGAGTCCATGCCCGAAGCCACCAAGCTGGCAAAGAACGATCCGGACCGACATGAGGTTGGCTCAAACGGATGGGTCACGGCCAGGTTTACCGCCGACAAACCCATGCCGAAGAAACTCTGGGAAAAGTGGCTTGATGAAAGTTACGAACTGAGTCTTGCAGCTGTAGCTGGAAGGAGATCCGCCGAGAAGAAGACTCCAGAGAAGAAGATCGCTAGGAAAAGGGCCGCCAAGGAGGCCACACCCCAGACGAGACGCAAATAGGTTCCAGCGAACCGACGGTCGCTGCCTTCCCTTGACACCTTCTTGACGATGACCGCGCACCTTCCAGCTGAATCCACTCACGGGAGGATTGCATGGTTACCGCGCACGAGGCTTCCCCGCTGGCACGTCCCCGACCTGGGCGCGCGATTGGGTTCCTTACGTTGGCGATCGCCTTAGTCGCCTCAGGATGTATCGAAGCCATCGTCGGCCCCGGCGGTCCCATGGATCTGGCCGGGACGTGGCGAGGCCGCTGGGGGAAGGACCCCTCCGGGAACGACTGCAAATTGGCGTTCACGTTCGGGGAGGGGCAATCCGCGCCTCAAACCAACACGAGCCCCGGAAGTTGGAAACTATATGAGGGGACGTGGACCTGGCTCCAGTGTGTTGGTGCTTTTGTTGATGAAACGGGACGGTCCGGGGAGGTGTCTGGAGGCCTGTGCGAGAGCACGGAGTTTGAGACTTGCAAACAACCCGGCACGTTGGCGTTTCGGGACCTGACGACCAACAGTCTCGGGCAGGCGAATACCGCCTGCATTTTATACTTCGACACGGCCAACCCCCATCGGATCAGAGGCGAGAAAGGAATCGATTCAATCGGATGGTGCAAGGCGCCGTCATGGGATTTCAAGAAACAATGACTCTTGCCCACCGCGATCGGCCCGACATTTTGCCGCCCCGAATGCCGGACCTTGCCGGGCGATTCGGAGTTGGGATCTTGGACCTACGACCTGCGGAAAAGAGGGAAGAGATGCCGACAAGAGTGCCAGGAGGTCAAAACCGCTGAAACTCGGGTCGCCCCTCGCGGTTGCATAACTCCGTAGCCCTAGCGATGTTTTCTCCCCACGCGCCGCTAGCTCAATTGGCAGAGCAACTGACTCTTAATCAGTAGGTTGAAGGTTCGATTCCTTCGCGGCGCATACACTTACAGCCCGCCCCCTCTCCATGTCACGGGATCTATCACGGAACCTCCTTCGCCAACTCGGATCGGAAGTCAGCAAGGAACGCATCGATCTCGATTTTCGTCACTCGGGTCCCCAGTTCCTGGCTCTTACTGAAGGCTCGACGTGCCGCTCGCTCCACCTTCGGCCAATCGTGAGCGTAGACGGCATCCAAGGCTACGTATACCGCGGCGTGAGGCACATCCGCGCCATATTCGCGAAGAGCGTCAACGGCAACCTTCCGAGCCGCCCTACTCGCTGTCCACTCAAAGTCGTCAGCCATGCAGTCTCCTCATCGGGCCATCCGGAGGGCCGACGGCTCCCGGCCGACGAACCGCTTGAGCGCCGCAGCATCTTCTATAAGGAAAGCACTGGGGTCGTGGTCGGTGTAGAGCTCGTCGACCCGCGTCAGCGCGTGCCCCATGTACCGGAGGCAGCGACTCTTCGGGATGTTCGCGAGCTCGAGCCAGTGGGCGAAGGTCCGGCGCGCATCGTACACCGTGAGGATGGGGTCAAAGGCTTTCAAGCTCCGCCGGAAGGCTGGGTAGAGCACGGTCGGATGCACCGGGGTGAACACCTGCGGCACCACCCGGTCCCGCGCCTCGCGTTTGGTGCCGTGAATCCGAATCCCGCCGTCTTCGACTTCCCACGCCCCCCAGTACTCGCCAGGCCCCATGCCGGTCGAGCACATGGCCCACCACATCATCCCGCGGTCCTTCAGCGCCCGCACGACCACCCGCGCGGCGGCCGGCGACAGCGGGTGGCCGGGCTTTCGATGCACGGTCTTCGGCCGCAGCGCGGCGACTTGCTGCCAGAGTTCCGAGTCCCGACCCAGCGTATCGCGGGCGAACGCCTGCGCGGCCGCACGCGCCAGGTTGAACATCCGGCCCTTCGCGCCATCGCGATACCGGGCGAGGAGCCGCGGGAGGTCGCTGATCATACTCTCGGGCGTCACGAACTTCTCGAACGCATACCGATAGTCGCGCGCCGTCTTCTCCTTCACGTCCACACCGGCAAGCCAGGCACGGACAGCTGTTGCGAGGGATTGAGCAAGCTCGACGGAGGGGAGCCGCTTCACACCGTACGTCCGATAGCTCGCCCACACCTCGAGCAGCTTGAGCTTCCCATCACGGATGGCCCGGAGCGTCTCGAGTTGGTGGTGCGCCGAGAGCTCCTCGAGCATGAGACAGAGTTTGTCGAAGAGCTTGCCGTCCGTGGTGCCAGATGCGCGACAGATCCGCCCGACCGCCGGGAATCGCTTGTCGATCACGAACGTGCCGCGACCGCCCGATTTGAAGGCCGCACTCATATGGCGCTCCGCTCCAAGAACTCGAGGACCTGTCGGACAATGTAACGCGGACGTTTCTTGCTGAGGTAGTACGTGACCGGCAGATCCTTTCGCGCGAGCTGCGTGAGGCTGATCCGTAACCACGCCGCACACTCCTCCGGCGTCAAGACCGCCTCCAAGGGTGGCGTCGTCGCCCGCACATCCTCGAGGCGCACCGACGTCGTCACAGCGCGCCCACCTGGACCAGCGCCTGCCCCACGTCGGCCGCTTCCGCAAACGCGCGCTCCGCCACCGTCGCCTTCCACACCGTCAACCCCAACCAGCGGAGCACACACGCAAAAGCCAACCCTTTGATACGCTCATCCTGCCTCCGAGTCGCGGGTGGGGGCGGTCACGTGTTATCCGGCGTGCGTTGTTCAATCGCGTCGGTGGCCTTCGCAATGCGCCGGAGGAGTCTGATCGTTTCCGTACCAGAAGGCTCGACATCTGCTAGGACCGACCGTAGTAGCGGCACCCAACACGGCACCGAATGGCGCTCGGGTTCCTCATCCCCACCTTCGGGCGAATGCCCAAGCCACCGACTGGCGCAGACCTTGCCATGGTGATACCGGCGCCGTCCCGTTGGCGCGTTCTGCTCATCAATCCATTGCAAGGCCTGTCGTGCCGCTTCGCTCATTCGCTCACCCCCGGTTGGGCCAAGAGGGCGCGGGCGTGTGCCCATACCAATGGGACACCTCCGGTTCCCGTAGGCATGTATTCGTCAATGACTGCTCGCAGCGCCCCCGTCAGCGCGTCGATGCGCTCGTGGGCGGCGTCAATGTCTTGGTTGGCCTCCTGCATAGCGTCAAGGTGGCTGGCGCGTATTTCCTCCACCCCTGTGCCGTCTGCGATGTCCTCCCGCACCTGCTCCACCAGCCAGGGGAGGTGCTCACTGAGCAGCCGGTTCCGTGCCTCGTCCCACTGTGGATGTACCGGCAGGTGGCCAGGGTGCATGACGCCGCCCGTTTCCATGTCTCGCGCAATCGCCGCCAGCCGCTCGGTGGGGTCGGTCATCGGGGGTGGCTCCTGCATGCCACCGCAACCGCTTTCCACGACGTGTCGGTCATGGACCCGACCTCGTCGTTCGACCGCGGATGAGTCCGTGGTCTACCGACAGCAGGACGTCACCCTCGTGCGCCGAGCCCCTCCACCGATGCTTCTTGCAGGTCACGCGCATCGTGTTCGGCTCGACGAGATCGGTAATCGAGTTCACCCCCTGCTCCACAAGCGCACGGTCCCCCGCCTTGTGCGTTTTCAGCACCCGCGAGAGCAGCAAGACGACGTCGGACTCCTGCTCGATCTTCCCGCAGTAGGCCAGCGACGAGAGTGGCGGTGTCCGGTAGGGACCAAAGACATCGCGCGGCGGACGGTTGAGCTGCGCGGCCATGACCACGACGAGCTCGAGGGTGATGGCGAGTTCCTTGATCTCCTGGACCGCGCGCGCCATCACCGCCAGGTGATCCGCCCCCGGCGAGCCGAAGTCCAGGCGGTGGAAGTGGTCAATCACCACCACGCGGCATGCTCGGTCCTGGGCGATCTGCGCGAGCTGGCGGAGGGAGTCGAGGTCGACGCTCCGTGCGGGCGCGAAGTGGGCGATGTCGCGCAGCGGGTGAGCCGCTTGCTCATCAAGGTCCCGCTCGAGCTTCGCGCGGGCCCCGATCGGCAGCTTGTCCCAGTCCCCCGCCAGCACGTCCTCCTCGTCGAGGCTACAGCGCCACGCCGCCCACTTCCGCCGCAGTTGTGCCGCGTCCATCTCCATCCCGACGAAGAGCCACGGCATCTCCCGCATCGTCGTCAGATACTCCACCCAGTTGAGCAGCAGGGTGGTCTTGCCCTGCCCAGGCCGCGCGCCGATCGTCCACAGCTGACCGGGCACCAATGGCCCCGTGAGGTTGTGCAGATCCGTCCATCCCCACGTCGGGGCCGTCCGGTAATCCTGGTCGTTCAGTTCGCGCGCCTTCGTGACCTGCTCGTCGACCCAGACCGTGGCGTCAATCCCCTCGTGTTCATGTTCCACGAGTTCGAGGTGTCCCCGCTTGCGCGCTTCCCGTCCGGCGACACTGGAGACGATCTGGTGCACCTCGGCGTGCGCGAGCGGCGGGCGGCACTTCGCGGTGTTCAGCGCCGAGACGAGCTCGAGGACTTCGCGGGGTGGATGGCCCTTTGCCAGTAACCGGCCGGCGTACGAGGTCAGGGTGTGGTTCCGTTCGCCTTCGCCAATCACCGGCCGGCTCGGAATCGTGACGGCGTCCGTGGGAACGGTCCCCTGACGTAATCGCTCGAGGAGAGCATGGGGCAGCGGGGCAGGCGGACACTCGCGAGGGCCCAGTCCACGCTCTCGGTCCCAGCGATACTGCCGGCCGCTCTGATGCCGACTCGGCGGCACGACGATGTACCCCCCATCCGCGCGGACGTCCACGTGCGGAGCCAACGCCACGCGATTCTGGATAGGCGTCTCCGGTGCCCGAAAAATCGCGTGGCGCCCTTTGCCCGTCAGGCTGGTGGCCGTCGGCGGGTTGCCGCAGATGGCTTGGAGTGCCGCCTCACCGTCCGGTCCGTCGACGTCGATCGCGACGATTCCACTGACCTGGCCCGTCGCGACGCCGATGTTCGCGGTCGGCCATTTGGTCCACCACGCCGTGACGACATCTGCGGCCATCGTCGCGTCCTTCACGCCGTGCAGCGTGCGCGGGTGTTTCCCGGCGCTCGCACACGCCCGGCCACACGAGCACCGGCCGTGATGAATCGAGTGCAACGGGAAGACCGCCCACCCGAGCTCGAGGGCGTACGCGAGCGCCGCCTTGGCCAGGCCGGTCAGCGGCAGGGCGCTCACCGGATCTCCTCCGCCGGCCGCTCTTGGTCGTGGTACTTGTCGAGGAAATCGTTGATGTGGTCGGCGTCCCGCAGGACGTAGTCGAGCCCGTGCTTCCGGATCTTGGCGTGCCAGGGATCGCGGGCGTTGCCCGTGATCGCCTGAGAGAGCTGCTCGAGCGTGAAGCCGTGGGCCAGCCACTTCCCGACCAGCTTGACTTGTTTCTCGTCCCCAACCTTCCGCCGACGATGGGTCTGGCCGTAGTGCTGCAGCACGTAATTAATGCCTTCATTGTCTTTACTGCCTTTTCCTATATAATTGTCCGGCCGGTGTCCGGCCTCTGTCCGGCTAGGTGTCCGGCTAGGTGTCCGGCTCCGCGTACTCAATCGCTGGTAATACTCATAATTGGCAATGAGATAGACTGTTCCCCGCTGTCCGGATCGCTGTCGCACCAGGTGTCCGGCCTTTTGGGCATTTTCCAGAAAAAGGTGTCCAACGCCCCGCGGCCACTTCCACCGGTCCGCGAACCACCGGACGGAGCCGCAGATCTCGCCACGGTGCAGCCGCTCGCCGTTCATAGTCTTCCCGTCCTCCCAGGCCGCCAGCTGGAGGAGATCCACCCACGCTTCAAAGGGTGAAAACCGGCGCCCCCGAGGCCAATAACGGTCTCCGCCGTCGAAGCACTTGCGGCTGATGACGATATAGCCTGGATCATGCCCCATCCCTCACACTAAACGCGGCCGGCGAATGGGCGGCCCCATCCGCGCGTGCCAGAGCGCATGACCGTCCCCGCAGAGCCGTCCCGTCGGCCAGTGCTCACAGTCGGAACCAAACTGCGCGCGAGGGGCATCATGGTGTTCTTCGGTGCGATCGCCAGGTCATTGCTGAATGTGCTGCACCCGCCTGCCATCGAGCGGAAACGCGTTCCCGCGCATCCACGTTCCGCGGGATGGCATCCATCTAAAAAGGCAGCCCGGTATCATCGTCAGGGTGCTGCTCGGGATGGCCGTTCCCACTCGGCGGCACGCCGGCCAGCTGTTCCTGCAACTCGTGCCAACGCGGCCACTGCTTCATGTCGTCCGTCGGCTCGTCATCCCAGATCAAGACCTCGATGTCCTTGAACTTCCCGTTCTTCCCACGCTCCCACCCCTTGAAGCGACACTTGATGAACTTGCCGACGTCCCGGGGCGTGATCTGCCCGCCGAGGGAGGCCGAGCCCGCCAACCACACCGACTCGCCATCTTGCTGGACCAGCTCGTAGTTCATCCGACTCGGATACCGCGTATCCTGCGTGACCGCAGCGAGCAGCCCATGGGCTTTGCGCACATGGCCTTCGTCGTCGCCTAAGATGACGAGGTTGCTCACAGGTTTCCGTTCGTTCCATCCCATCTTGACACCTCCGGCGTTCGTCCCCATCGTGGGGATGCATGAAGGTTCCTCGGCCCCGTTCGGTGAACTGCTAGGCACCGGGCGGGGCGCTCTGCGTCAACGAGTTGGCTGACGCCTCAACGGATTGTCTCCCCGCAGGCAATCATCGATCCAGAGGACCGCGACGGCCGTCACCACGATCCAGAGCAGCGTCACGCGACGACCTGCAAGCCCTGCGCGGCGGCGAACGGCGCGATACGGTGCTGAAACGACGTGGGCCCGAAGCTCGAGACCACCACGGGGATGTCGTCGACGCTCGCGATGACGCCCGTGCGCGGCAGCTGTTCGACTTCGTCCCGCACTTCGAGAAACCCGAACACCGTCCACTGCTGCCCGGTCCCACGCATGGCGAGGACGCGCGTCATCCCCTCCGGCACCCCCTGGCCCGTCGCGAAGGCCAAGCTCATCGGTTGCCGATTCCGCACCCACCAGCCGTGCGAGCGGAACCAGTGCTCCAACTCGTCCGTGGTGACGGGATGACCCGCGGGACACGTCATCCAACCACCTCCCAGCGGATCGCCTTGACGCTGCCGACGTCGTTCAAGCGATCGCTGGCCTTCACGCCGCCTCCTGCAACCGGAACTCGTCCGCCTGCTGCCCCGCCATGCTCCACAGGTCGATGCCGTGTTCGCGCTGGAAGGTGTGAATCCCCAGCTGATGCTGGAGCGCGTGATGGTGCGCGCAGAGACTCACGGCGCCCCCGAGATCCGTCCCACCGGCCCCCCGACTGCGCACATGCGCGACCTGCACCGGCTCCGGCTGGTTGCACTCGGGGATCACACAGCGTTGCGCGCGCAGCCAGATGCGGAATTGTTTGTGGACACGCTTCGGGAACCGATGCCCGCCCTTCGCCCGCAAGGGGGTGGACCGCGTGGGCGGCTTCCCCGGCCGCAGGGGGGTGGACCGGGGTACCGGGGTTCCGCGCTTCACGGGGTCCCCGCAAAGCAGCGGTGAGAGTTCCGAGTCGAGGATGCAGTCGTGCGCCTGCAGATTTCGCGACGGCGGCGGTGAAGGAGTGTCGGGTACGCCGCAGCCGCAGTCGGCGGGAGGGCGGGTAGGTTTGCCGTCACCGGCCCACCCCGTGTTGCGCATCGCCCGCCGCCAGCTGGCACCGCAGCGCATGCAGCGCCCGCAGAATCACCACCCGCCGCTGCTTCCAGTTCGCGTCCGTCGGCGCAAACCCGTACATCGTTTGGCTCACGTCTTCCGCGCCGTCGGCGCGCTGTTCGGCGATCTCGAGATCCGCCGTGAGCGCGGTGTACTGCTGGTAGTAGCCGTCCCGAATGGCATCCATCCCCAAACACCAGCGATCGGCTAAGTCGATGCGGCCGGTTTCGACGCAGGCATGCACGACGCGCGTCGTGCGATAGAACCATTCGGGCTGATGTTTCTTGATGGTGGCGGGCGTCATCCGTAGATCGACCGAAGCGGCCAGGGCCCAGGCGGACGGCAACGACTGGTACGTCACGGCGTGCGGCCGCACCGTGCGGGCCGTGGAGCTTCTGTCGGTGGGCATCGAACGCGTCATGCGGCGGCTAGGCTGCCCGATGGCGGACATGCGCGAAGACGGCGTCCCGCACATCAGCCGACTCCACGAAGGCGAGCATCACCATCCGCACACCGGCGGATTGAGTCCACCCAGAATTGTCCAACGCCGTAACGATCCGCTCCTTTTCGGCGTCAGAGACGGACCCGCCGACCGTCGCTCGACGGCCATCGGGCGACTCTTGCTGAACCTGGGACCCAGGCGTAGATAAGACGTTGTCTGGCACTGGCTTAACCCGCGTTTGTGGCCTGCCTGACGCTAACAGATATATGCGCGAGCTAAGAATATAGTACTTGCGTTAAGAAAGTCAACACTCCGGGGAGCGGTGCCTGTGGGGATCAGTCAAACCACATTTGCTCGTCGGCTGCGGGAGCTAGTTGATAGCGTCTGGGCAGGGTGGAAGAAGAAGGACATTGCCCAGAGGGCAGGGGTGAATGCGGTGACGCTGAGTCGCTGGAGGGACCCGAGCTACATGAGCGGGCCTCCATCGCAGAAGGACTTGGGCGAGCTGGAACCGGCGCTCGGTCTGGGGAAGGGAACGCTCCTCGCCGACGCGAAGACGTGGAGGGTAGCGATTAAGCAGCTTAAAATGAGGCGTGACCGGGGTGACCCGAGTCAGCCTAGTGCGCATACCGATTTTGGTCCGGCTTCCGTGGAGCCGACAGCAGGCCCGTTAGAAGATGGCGGTCCCGAGGACTGGCTGTCGTTTGCACTCCGCTTCGCACGGATGCTGCGGGATCGAGAGGTGGAACTTGACCTAGATGTCCGACTCGCCTTAATCAATGTTGCCGAACGAATCTGGAACAAACAGGGCGTGGAGATGGCGGACTACTTTGACGCCCTCCGCGAAGAGCAACGCCGACGCGCTTCATGAGCGCACCCGGCGCTGTGTCGCGATCTGCTGGGCCCTCGGCACGCTCTATGCCGACGACGTTTGGGCGCCGATATCCGCCTTGGACCTCGAGCTTCTGCTCGAACGGGCTCACATTCTGGTCGAGCAACTCCCCCTCCACGGCCCCGCCGAGATCGTCTGGCCGGCGATTTGTGGCATCTACTCGATGTTTGTAGAGCGCATGCAGACTAAAGGCGAGAAAGCCCTGGCCATGCGCCACGGCCTTGGCCACGTCCTGGCCGGCGACCTCACCGATGCTAGCTGTAACCATGACTGCAGCCACTGGAGCGATTTTGAGGAGGCGGCTGCGGATCTCTTTGCGATGGTTGATCTCATCCCGAAGCGCATGCTCATCGAGTGGCAGGCCGTGTGCGAAACGCCGGGCGAGCTTGAGGTCTACGTGGCCGCCGAGCTTCGGCGCTACGTCCCCGACTGGCCCGACGAACGAATCGCCGATCGGGTGATGCTGAGGCTGGCACTGTGAGCCGCAAGAGAGCGGTGCGTTATCCGACGACGGTGGTACTGGCAGTTCTCGCATTGGCTTGTTCAGAGAATCCGAGCGCCCCTCCCCAAAGTGGAGGCGGGGCTAACCCCACCAATCCACCACCACCGGATCCACCACTACTTCCGCCAACAACCAAGACTCTCGAATTCAAGGCGCTCGCCGCAGGGGGCGGGCACACATGCGCCATCACGCGCGTCGATGAGACCTACTGCTGGGGAGTCAACTTGACCGGTCAGTTGGGGATCGCGGACACGACGATTCAAACCACGCCCGTTTTTGTGTCTAATGACTTCGGTAGTGTTACCGCAGGCGGAGCACACACATGTGCTATAGACAGCCGCAGTGAGCTCTACTGCTGGGGTGATAACGGCCGTGGGCAACTTGGACGCGGCTCTTCCGGCATCTTTTCAAGTACTCCGGCAAAGGTCGTACAACTTCCACCGGTATCGAAGGCCGCAGCCTATAGCCAGACAACCTGTGCCGTGACCTTGACTGGGGAGGTGTACTGTTGGGGTGACAATATCTGGGGGAAGCTCGGGCTCTCTTTTCTCTGGCCCAACGGAACATTCGAATCCGCGGTGCCTGTGCAGATAACAGCCCAAGTCGAGTTCACAGACGTCTCGGTTGGCGCCTATCACGCCTGCGCGCTCGACACGGTAGGTTATGTGCATTGTTGGGGCTGGGGGTTGCAACTGGGCACTGGAACAGTCAGCAACAGGGAGGTCCTCTCGCCTCTCCCGGTGGCTGGAAACAATCTTTTTACCACAATCAGTTCTGCGGCCCATACCTGTGGCATCGCTACAAACGGGGATGGATGGTGTTGGGGGGATGACGGTCGAGGGGAAATGGGCAACGGAAATTGGGGTGAGTCGACCGGTACACCGACGAAAGTTGTTGGCGCACTCACGTTCACGGGACGCATGGCCACTGGCGGAGGACTCAGCGGCCTTGGTGGGGATCCATATACTTGCGCCACCACTGCGGGCATGACCGCCTACTGTTGGGGTGGGAACAGTGAAGGCCAATTGGGGAACGGGATTACTACACAGGCGGTGACGACTGAGCCCCGTCTGGTTGAGGGCAACCACGAATTCACTCGCGTCGTTGCTGGTTACCGACATGCGTGTGCCATCACCCTGACCTACGAAGCGTATTGCTGGGGGCGTAACACGTGGGGCAACCTCGGCGACAGCACTACAACAGATAGCAACGTCCCGGTGAAGGTCGTGAATGAAGTGGAAGCGTGAACCAATGACCACGCCGCTCGACGAGCACGGCCAACCGATCGCCGGCGGATACAACGCCTGGAGCATCTACCGCCGCTCGATCGACGAGATGCTCGGGCTCTGCAAAGGGGTGATCCTCGACGGCCACGTGACGGACAGTGAAGCGGTCGCGCTCGACCAATGGCTCGGGGCGCATGCAGAAGTCACGCAGACATGGCCGGGGAATATTTTGGCCCAACGGCTCCGGACTATCTTCGCAAATGCGATCGTCGAGGAGGACGAGCGGGCCGACCTGAAGGACCTGCTAGAGAAGATAACTGGCCCCGATTCCGACTTCACCACGGTCGGCGGCCAGTCCACCACGCTTCCCCTCGATGAGCCGCCACCGACCATCCTGTTTGACAACTACGCCTTTTGCTTTACCGGCCGGTTCGCCTGGGGCCCGCGCAAACGCTGTGAGCGGGCCGTCGCGGAGCGGGGGGCACGAGTCCACTCGGCACCCAAGCTCGACACGAACTACTTGGTGATCGGCACGTTTGCCAGTCGGGACTGGGCGCACGCGAGTTATGGGCGCAAGATCGAGGGCGTGATCAAGCGCCGGATGGATGGCCACGCCTGCGCAATCATCGGCGAGCGGCATTGGGCCGAGGCGCTGGAGCAATGACCACCCCGCTCGACGAGCCCGGCAGGACCGGCCCCACGGATCCTGAGCCGCCACCGGGCCCACCGCGCCCACCGCGCCCGGATTTCCCCGACCACAAGGGTGAGCCCCCGTGGCCCCGGCCGCAGCCGCCTACGCCAAGGCCAGAACGGTGAGCGCCACGACTTCCACGGCCAGCGCGCGCAGGGCCTGCCAGAACGCGTCGCGTTTCCGGCGGTAGGCCACGAGGTTGTCGCGGTGCTGCTCGGCCATGTACTCCATGCGGTAGAGCTGGTACGCCGCAGGCTGGAGCGTCAACCAGTCGGTGCGGAGTAGTTCCTTCGGATGGAGCAACCGCCATTCGATCGGCCGCAGGGCCCGGAACGCACCGACCGCGACGACGATCCACGCGACCAAGGCGATGGCAAGCGCCCCCCACGCCACGGGGGTCAGGAGCGCGCCGCGAATCGCCGGCACCACGCCCATGACCAGTGCCCCCATGCCAAACACCGCGGCCGCTTTCGTGTCCAGGTGCTCACTCCAGCGTTCGAGCAGGTCGAGCGCGCCGGCGATGTCGAGGGCGGCGACGCGCAGCGTGTCGGCGTCCAGGGTCAACGGATTGAGTTCAGTCTGCATGGGGCAACCTCCTGCCCTAGTATAACGACGCCCCCTACCGGGCGCGGGGGCTCCCCCCGCCCGTGACCGCGGCCACGAGCTGAAAGGCCTTCAGCTGTTCCTCGGGCTCCCGGTTGCGCCGCATCAAGTCGAGCGCCACCACGACGGGCCCCGGCAATAAGTTCCTGGCCCACCACTTGCTCTGCTTTGGATCCACCCTTCCGCTTAGTGGGTATTGATAGCAGGTTCGGAGGACGATAAGAGGAAGAGGAAGGGCTACATGGACGAGCAGGTGCCTGACGGATATACGGATGCTGTCCAGATGAACGTTTCGCCGTTCGGGGTGACGATGCCCTCTACTACCGCACGAGTGCCGGACGTGATGACCGTCCCACCACTTCGCATCCCCGTCCAGATTGATTACAAGCTGCAAGAAGTCGTCGATTCTGTGATGCGCGGGATTGAGGAAGCGCGACTGAATCAGGGTGAGTTCATGACAGACGCCGATCTGCGAACGGACGACGACGAGTAGTGCCGAGGCCGTACAGACTCAAACTGACGCCGTCGGCGACTGCCCAACGTGATCGACTGGAACGGACCGACCCGAAGCGACACAAGAAACTACTCCCCTAGACTCAGGAGGTACCGGTGTCTTCGTCCCTTCGTTTGCTCGTCGCGCTCCTCGCGCTCCCCACCCTTGGTTGCGGGGTGATCTTCAACGGCACCCGCCAGAACGTGCACGTCACGTCTAGTCCCAACGGAGCGACGGTCAGCACCAATCCCACGACCGCGGAGTACCGCACGCCCGCCTCCCTCAACCTTGAGCGGAAGAACACCTACACCCTAACGCTCTCAATGGACGGCTACTCGTCCGCCACCTTCGAAGTCGGGAAGCACCTGCAGGGTGGAATCCTGGCGCTGGATATTCTCTTCACGGGCCTCATCGGGGTGATTGTCGACGCCGCGACGGGCTCGTGGTTCTCGCTCAAACCGGAGACCGTGAACCTGACGCTGGAACGCGTCGCCTTTGATGGGGGTGGACCCGCGACGATCGAGGTGCTTGTGCGCACCGACGTGGACGACGCCGACTTTCGGATCGAGTCGTCTGTGCCCGGGGTCACCGTCGAAGTGGAGACACACTGAGGACCGGCGAGCGGGTGGAGGATCGGGTGACGCTGAGGTTGGCGTTGTGAGCAAGGGATTCTTGGTGACAGCCGGTGTATTGGTCGGCGCGCCCATCGCCTGGGCGCTGCTTTCGTACGGGACGGTCGCGCCCTGTCAGATGGCGGCGAAGGAAGCCGCCCGGCAGATCGTTCGAGAGACGGCGGCGGAGTCCAACCCATTGGCCACGATGGCGGCCGGTGCGATGGCGACCGCGGGCGAGCGGACGGCGGAGGCGCAGGTCAGCGAACGGGGCCTCCTGTGGTGTGCCCAGACCGTGTTCGTATTGAAGACCGGGGGCAGAGAACGTGCTTACCTCGCGACGATGCAGTCCGATCTTCGGAACCTGATCACCGCAGAAGGAGCATACTACCAAGACAACGGAGCGTATACCACCTCCCTGCGACCCTCGTGGTACACGGTTTCGGGCGGCGTGACCGCGCCAATCATCACCGTTACGGCCGATGGCTTCACCGCGTCGGTCGGTCACAACCTGACTACAAAGACCTGCGCGGTCTATGTGGGAACGACCACGTTGGCCCCAGCGACCAGGAAAGGCGAGCCCGCCTGCTGGTAAGCCTCTTAGTGGTTATCGTTCTCGTGATCTCGGTCCCACAACCAACGCGCGCCCAGGAGAACCGCTGCCGGCAGCCGTCGAAGCGGGCTATCGAAGACATCCGATCTACGCTCGACATCAACGGACCCTACAAGATCATCCGCACTGCGGCAATCAACTCAACCGACCACGCTAACTTCCGCCTTGTTGCCATCACCTTTACGGCGGCAGGCATCGAGACACCCGAGACCCTGGTGTTCTTGGTCTCGGGGAAAGTCGGTACACCACCCGGCATGTACCTGGCAGGTGACGCGATGACAAAAAACTTCAGCGTCGTCCCGCGGGCCCGAGACACACGAGCCGGTGCCGTCCGCGGGACGACCAGCTACAACCTCATTGAGACGTTGCAGCGGAGAGAGAAAGACACGGTGACGCATGAACAAGACGATTGACTACTACCGATCGCTGCCGTACACCCGTCTCGCCACGCCTGTGGATGAGGGCGATGGGTCGAGGCCCTATTGGGTCGCGTACGTCGTGGAGCTCACGGGGTGCAAGACCGATGGCGCGTCGAAACCGGAGGCGATGCGGAATCTCGACGACGCCTTCGACGAGTTCATCGAGGCGAAGCTCGCCTGGGGAAGCGCGATTCCCGAGCCAGCCCGAATCCCACACGGAAAGCCCATAGCCAGGGGAAGGGTTGTCGCCCAATGGATTCAGAAAAACACCGATCTCGAACAATGGCTCGCTGCGACCGACCGGCGGGTCGCGGTCCGCGTGACGGACCGAGGGAGTGAACGGCTGCCGGAGGAAACGAGCGAAACGGCCCTCGTGGCCTAGTAGCTGGGGTTCAGCGGAAATGAGAAGCGGGCGATTCCCGGCCCCGTGGTGGCGGCCGTCACCTGCTGGCTCGAGGTGCAGCGGCGGGAGGCAACGGTCGGGGGTTGACGGATTCGTACGGACCCTGCCGATTATAGATAGGATACCGAGGGTGGCGAGCCTTGCTCAGGCACAAAGATTGCCGTGTGGTGTACGAGACGACCCCCAGCAACGGAACGGACGAATGAACCCTCGCTTTGCCGATTCGATTCTCGCCTTTCTCGTTGGATATGCGAGCATCTTGAACCTGTGTCCCATGCTGCGCAATCCGGCCTCACTGCACCTCGAGGTGTCCGGACAGTCGGTCAAGAACGAGGATTTCGTGGCCGTTGGTCTGGACTGGGCGCAGGTCAGCGAGGACACGAAACTCGCCTTCCAGCGCCTCGCCGACGAAATGGAGCTTGAGCCCGAGGCCGCGTGAGCCAGAAGAAGCGAAAAGAAAAGAAACACGCGGGCCATAGCCCCGTGGGCCTGGCGGTGATGTTCACAGCGATCGCGCCGGATGTTCGTTTTCCCGTCGCCATGGATATACATGTTCATCTTGGCAATTCCTGATAGCATCCGTGGGTATTGACAAAGCGGCAACTGGTCGCCCCTTTCGTGTCAGCACGATTGTGAACTTTTTCACGAGACAGGCAGCCCGCCAAGGTCGGGAGATCGCACAATGGCCCGTGTACAGTTGCGAGACAGATGGGTTGAGGGCGACGACGTTTCGTTCAACACGCTGTCGGAGAGTTGGAACGAATACCAACTCGAAGACGGTACGGAGATCCGAGTGAAGGTGGTAGTCAAGCGAATGGTGCGCACCGTGGAGCGCAATGCGGCGGGTGAGCCCATCTACGTAATCCAGTCACAGAACGTTCTCGATGCCCGCGTAGCAGAGGATTTGATTGAGGCACCACAAGATGACGACTGAACTAGAATGGGGCCGTGCAGATACCACAGCCTGGCTGCCCTCGGGTACGGGCAACGTGATCGTATCGGGCATACTCGAAGCGGATCGTCATCGCATGTGGGGGAACAGGACGATTCGGGGTACGCGAGTGCCGCTCTTTCGAATCATTGAACTCTACGACGCCGGATACACAGTCGAGGAGATCGGCGACCAAATCTATCCCCACGTGGGAGTGCAACGAGTGGAAGCGGCGCTCCGAGAAGCTGGATATGATTTCCTCAACACGCTGGACAACCCGATCCTAGCAGCTGCCTCGTAGGGGGCATTGCCACCGGTGCGGCTGCTGGCCAACGAATGTGTCGAACCGCCTGTGGCTGGGTTCCTCCGCATGGCTGGATTCAACGTCGAAACCATTCTTGACCATTGCCCCCCAGGGGCAGGCGACCAGGAAGTGCTCCAACGAGCGTTCGAGCTCAATCGAACGCTCTTGACGTACAACCGAGATGGCCGCGAGTTTGGAGCACTGAACGCCGACCACCCGGGGCTGGCCATTGTGAATTGTCGCGTGACCGACTTCCAGACCCTTGGAGACCTGATCTTCCAGTCGCTTGTTGCGGTTCCGATTGACCGAGGAGATGTCTACATCATCGAGCCGGGTCGCATACGTATTCACCGGGTAGACGGATCATCCGCTACGTTCGCTGTGTCGAATATGTAATTGCTTCTACCCCTCCTTCGCCTTCAACGCCCCGACCACGCCAGGCACGATTTTCTCCGCACTCCGCCCGATCACGTAGCCGCCCAACCCGATCACCTGCTGGCTCGAGATTCAGCGGCGGAAGGCGAAAGTCGGGGGTTGACGAATCTCGGGCCAACCTGCCGATTATAGACACACAGGTGACATCGCCTCATCACTCGACACAGACCGGGCGCGCGTGACCCGACGAGCCGGATGGCGAAGAAAAGCCGAAGCGCGCCTGACCCGTACTGTCGTTCAGATCATTGACATCCTCTGCCATGGAGCGATTTTTTGCGGCATATGTCTTGGTCGTCGCGGGCTGTGATTGGCTGCGCCGCGAGTTCGCTGGCGGACCAGGAGCTGTCGCGGCGGGTATAGCAGAAACGTGGTTCGGGTTCGTCTTTCTACATCGACTGTGGTTTGAATGGATGACGCGCGGGAGGAAGCGACCCTAATGACCGAGGCGAACCGTAGTTGGGGAGAGAACCTCGTGGCGTATCTGCAGTCACTTCTTCGCCTCGAGTGGCATTTTCTCGCCCCATCACTCGTCGCCCTGGCCGGCCTGTTGCCGTTCGCCCTGTTTGGTATGGGCAGAGCCGGCACCATCGCAGGCGCGATGTGGGCTGTGATCTACGTCTTCATTATCGGCTGGAGTGTGCCGCTTTACTTGCTGTCTATTCGGGATGCCGTCCGGGTGCTGTTCGGCAAGGAGGCGCGGTTTCTCGCCCTGGTGGAGCGAGCACTGGCCGATAGGGGGCCGGACTTCGAGCTGCGAATCTTCATGTATCTCGGCACGTTCATGAATCCGCTCTGGGTGACGGGCGTGCTTTCCATGTGGTTTGTCCAGCAGCGCGGGCAGGTGACGAAGTCCGATGGCGAGGAAGGGAGTCACGTTGGACCCTCGGAAGTCGCGATCTATTATCAGGTCCAGCGGAGCGAGCCGTTCATGAGACCGCGGGACAGCGATCCCCATATGCCAGTGGTTGTTGGCTGACCGAGCTTTCGGGCTTCACGCTACCGTAGCAGCTCCCATCCCACAATCCCGACGGCCACGAACGGCAGCGAGCGGCTGAGCCTGGTGAGGAAGCCGGGCGAGGCCCGGCTCCGTTCCGTGGCGAGCAGGGCTTCCGTCGACTCGAGCAGGGCGGTGAGCTCGCCGACGGTCGAGTCGCGCCGCGCGAGTGAGGAATCCTTCGCGGCCACGATGGCCTCGCAGGTGCGGAGCGCGAGCGTGCAGCTGGCGACCTGGTCCTCGAACGCCGTGACGGTCTGGTTCACGATCACCACGACGGAATCCGGCACGGTGGAATCGGCGAGCACGGAATCGAGCTGCCCGGTGAGGCGCTGGGTTTCTCGGGACGCTCGAGCGAACTGACGCCGTTGGGTGGCGAGAGAATCGGTCAGCCGCTGGATCCGGACGACGGCGAGACTCTCCGCGATCGCGCGCGCGCCTTGGATGGTGGCGAGCTCCGTCTTCGCGTGTGCGAGGCTGTCGGCCCGGACATCGGCCAGCGTCTCCGCCCGGACCTGCGCATCGTGACTGCGGAGCCAGAACCACCCCATGGCGAGGACGACGCCAAGCAGCGTCGGGCTGAGGAAACGCGTCACGGCGCGTCCTTGAACAGCTCTCGCTCCCACTTCGGTCGCAGCCGTGGCGTGTTGAACAGGCTGTCGATCCACCCGGCGAGGGACTGCGCTTCGCGCGCGGCACTCGCGCTGTAGGCGACGGCTTGGTCAATCCGGCGAGCCAACTCGAGCTGTCGCTGCACGACCATCCCTCCCCAGAAGCAGAGGATGCCAAAGGTGAGAAAGAGGGTGGCCGTGAACGCAATCCACGGCCACACGACGACTAGTCGGGTCCGGACCAGTCGCCCGCCTGGAGGTTCGTGATCGTGAGCGTGGGGGCCTCCAGCTGATCCAACGCCAGCATGAACCGCTCGAACGCCGGCCGGCTGAAGGTCACCGCCCACGTGTCATTCACCCACCCAAGCTTCAAGCCCGGCCCGATACAGCCCAGCACGTCGGCCATCGTATTCGCGATGTGGATCTTGATCAGCGAGCGGTTCGGGACGTTCAGGACCTCGTAGGCGTCGTAGTTCCCGCGGTGATAGCGGCCCCGCTCGAGTGGATACGTGCCGACCGGGATGCAGGATTTCCGCGGTGCGTTGTCGTGCCAGGGCCGCTCGACCGTGAAGCAGGTGAACCCCTCGAGCTCCAGCCGGCCGAACGTGCCCATCGGCGTGTAGGCGAACCGCTCGAGGACGATCACTCGTCCTTCGTCTGCGCCGTGGGCCCGGTCAACGTCTTCGCCTTGCTGGCGATCGTCGGGATCTTGTCCACCAGGCCGCTCCACACCTTCCCGGCCGTCTGCTTGCCCAACATCTTCGGCGCAACGCAGACCGCGCAGAAGGCGAGTTGGATGACGGCGTAGAGGAGGTCGAGTCCTTCGGTGCAGCCGTCGGGCCCGCAGAAGCCCAACCGCCGGGCCGTTTCGCCAACGAAGAACATGAGCGCGACCGCGAGGCCGATGATGAACCCCACGTTCTCGAGCGCGCGGGAGAGGGGATGGTCACCGTTCTGCGTCATGGACTCCTCCGCGCGGGCTGCCGGAACGGCTCGGGGATCACACAGTCCTGCCACTGGCCGAACCGCACGGAATCCTGCGTCGCGATCATCACACAGAGGATCTGGCCGGTGACGGTCACCACCGAATCCAGCCGCGCGCGGGTCTCGTCCCGCTCCCCGGCGGCCGCCCCCTGCTCCGCCTCCACCGTGGCGACGCGGTCGGGGAGCTGCAGGTAGCCACCCACCGCCAACGCGGCGAACCCGCCGGCAGTGAAGATGGCCCCCCCCGCCAAGACGGTCTGCCAGATCTGCGGCAGCCGCGCGAGGGCCGCGATCAGCGGACCCGACTCACGAGCCACGCTGTCCGTTCGGCTCCGGCCGCTGGTAGAGCACCAGGTCGTCGAGGTTCAAGAAGATCCCCTCCGTGGGCTCGGCCATCCGGACGAGCCGATGCAGGCGGCCAAGGATCGCGTTCCGTCGCGCCTCGACGCGGCGCAATGCCTCGAGTTCCGGCCGGATCAGACTGCGCTCGACATCGGTAAGCTCGCGGAGCTTCGTGCCCGGAGGCGGCGTCGGAGTGTCTGCCATAGGGTCTCCTGTTCCAGCTCGGTCACGCGCGCCGCCACCTGCCGGACGGCACCAATGACGAGCATGTGCGTTCGGGACCAGTTGATGAAGTGATGGCCGTCGGCGTTGAACGTGACCAGGCGCAACCGCTCGAGTTCGGGCCGGTGCGCTTCGAGCGTCGCGCGGAAGTGCTCACGGAGTGGGTCGCCCGGTCGGCTCACGCCAGCCGACAGCGCGTCGAGGAGGACCACGTCGGGGTAGGGGTCGAAGTTGGTCCACACGGTCCCGACATCTTGGTGGGAGTCGCCGTCCGCGTCGAGAATGAAGCGCGTCGTGTTCCCACCGAGGGTGAAGGCGCAGAGGTTCTCGTTCGTGCCGAGGTTCTGAACCGTCGTGCCGTTCTTCTTTTCGGCATGAATCATCACCGGGGCTTTCCCGCTGGCACTCTTGGTCGTCATCCCGGTGCCGGCCACGCCAAAGAGCTCGGCACCGATGAACGATCCAGTCTCGACAAACCCTCGGATCTGGATCCCACCCTGGAAGCCGGCGAACTTCCGAATCGCCGCGTACACGTCCGTCGGGATGATCGACGTCATGCCATGCGCCACATCTGAACTCGCGAACCGGAGGATGTCCCCGTCCTGGCCGCCCTGGTCGAGCTTGAGGAGCGGGCTCGCCTGGCCGACGATCGTGACGGCATCGCCGAACCGGACCTTCCCGAGGTTGGTGTAGATCGCCCACGTGTTCGTGCCCACCGCACGGTCGGGGATGTAGAGGCCGTAGCTGTTCGTGAGCGCACCGGCCGGCAAGCTCGGATCGGAGAGAAAGGCGCCGTAGTAATTCGTGACGGTCCCGCTGCCCGAGAGGGTGGCATCGACGACGAACGCCGCGTACTCGAGGCCGGTGAACCCGCCCTTCGCGAGCTCGGTGCCGACCCGCACGCCGATCGAGTTGGGTTGGTCGTTCGCGGTCGCGGTGATCCTCCCCTCGACCGCGAGCTGCCGCCTCCCGTTGCCCGAGTAGTTCGTCCCGATCTTGAGCGCCACGCCGGTCGTGGGACTGACCGCATCGCCGAGCGCCACACGGGTCGCCGAGAAGCTCTCGGCCGCGATGATCGCCCCCTGGGTGATCGTGTTGCCATCGATCGCCGAGATGGCGGGGAGTGCGGGTGCGGCAATGTGCTGGACGATCGGTCCATCGGTATGGGCGAAACCCACATCGCCGACGAAGTTGGGCAGTCCCTCGTCGCGCGCCTGCGCTTGCACCGTGACCGTGTGCTTGACGTGACGCGTGAAGGTCACCCCGTTCTGGGGCGCGGCCAGCCAGGCCGTCCAGTCCGTCCAGTTCCCGGTATCGACCTTGGACCGATACCGGACCTTGAGCGGGCCCTGACCATTGTTGCCGAGGACCGCCGTCATGTTGACCGTCAACGTGGTCGCCGTGAGCGAGCCGAAGGCGATCGTCGTCTCCGGCGGCCCGTCGAGGAGCGTCAGGTATTTTTCTTCGTAGAGGTCGGTCGACTCACCACCGGTGCCATCCGACTTCTCGTACGCCAGAATCGACAGGAACGCGTTCTGGGTCGGCAAGACCGAGATGATCGTCCCGGTCGTCGCGTTACCGCCCGTGCCCAGCGCCACGACGCCCGCGGCCTGCGTCGTCGCCCGACTCGGGAAGGCCGACGTGGACCCAGCCACCCGCACCGAACCGGCACTCTTACACTTCACCTGGACGGTGATGTTGCCAGCATGGTCGCACAGCGCCTTGGCCGAGAGCACCTCGGGCCGACTGAAGCCGAGACGCGATAGGGCGGTGCTCCCTGCCTGAATGTTGGCGTACGACTGAATCCAGACCACGAACCGCGTTCCCCACACGTCCCGGATCGCTTGGATTCTCCCGAAGGCCCATACGGTCCCACGGAGAGCACGGGCCTGCAACGGATCGCTTGCCTGCGACGGATCTCTTGCTACGAACTGATCCGTCTCGATAGCAATGGCGTCCCCCAGCTCTAGCTCGGGATGCGGCCAGGAACTCCGGAACTCCCACAGGATCAGGCCGGTGCCGAAGGCGTTAACGAGACGTTGGCCAACCGACTGTGCGAGGGCCTGTGTGTCGATCCATTGGGACAGCGACTTATCGACTTCGTACTTGTCGATCCGCGTGTTCCCCAGCGCCACGATCGCGTCGCCGGAGAACGCACGCTCCTCGTCTTCGAATTCGTCCGCGTCCGCGTTGTACTTCCACTTCACTCGTACATCGGTCAGGCGGGCACGGAATCCCGGCGTGACGTGAAGCGGCTCGACGATGCTCCGCGGGAAGATTGCGTGCACCTTCGTCGGTGCACCGTCGTTTACTTCGACGGCCTTCAAGCGGCCTTGCGACGTGATGGTGGTGTACTGTGCCAGGGCGGCGATGTTGTCGAGTTCTTCTTTGGCATCGCCGTCCTTGATCCCCCTGTGCGTGACCGTGGTAGAGTCATTGATCCCAGGGCCGCGGTGTTTGCCTGCGAGGCCCGCCTGTCCGTCCATCAGATCGTCATAGACGGCCGTCAGTGTTTGGTTGGTGTACTGCAGCGCATCGACGGTCGATACCCCCACCTTCGGTAGCGCGGCCCGCATCGTGATGAGCGGCGAGACACAGTAGAAGCGATACCCACCGGGAATGAGGTCGTAGTCATCGACGAGGAACGTATCGATGTGCAGCCACTTACTGCGTGCGAGCGAACGGTGGCCGATCGACAAGCGGAAGTTGATCGCCTCGAGATTGTGGGCGACCAGGATGTCCCCCATTGGATCGTTCGTGTCGCCGGGGGAACCGGTGGCGAGGACGACGATGAGGGCTTCGGTGATCTTGCCTTTGAGCGTGATGGGATCGAACTGCTGGTCCAGTCCGTCGACCTCCGCAAAGTCGCTCAGGTCGTACAGCGTGAGATCCTTCATGCCCATCGCACGGAGAATGGGCGTGACGTCAAAGTTGGTATTAGGGGTGAGCGTACAGCGGAACTTACGCAATCGCGTTGGCGTGAGCCCCAGGTCCGCGGTCATCTTCTGGCCGTCGGTGTACGTCACCCAGTCTGCGTTCGCGTCGTCCCACACTTGAAAGGTGAGCGACGAATCGTCCGGCGTGTCGCCGCGTCCGACGAGCTCCACATCATCACCGGACGGCGCTGCGCCGAGGTCGAATAAGTTACCGCTGCTGAAGGTGATGGTCTGTTCGGTGAACGCCTTCGCCTTCAGTGTGAGTTTCGGAACGCCAGTCTGCGCTCCCAGGTCTTCGTACAATCCGTCGCTCCGATCGCCCGTGACCTTGATGAACTTGTGCTGCGACAGCGTGTTGCCGTTGCTGACGATGGAGGTGCCTGCAGCCGTATCGACTTGCCACCCGACGTTGGTTGCCGGGTTCCCGTCAGCGTCGAGGGCCCAGAGGAAGATGTAAGACCTGGGAACATTGGAGCCCGCGGCCACCGCGTCGGTATCGGGTAGATACGCCTTGGGTGTCGGTAGGAAGGACGAATTACCGACCAACGAGAACGACACCACCCCGGCCGACGGACCGGCGGTGACTTTCACGCGATTGGTGATGGGATGAATGTGGAGCTGCGGGAACAACAGGGGCGTCGTGGTACGCGCGAACAGATTGTAGGCGTTCACCCGCTCCTGCGCCAGCGCATACACTTGCATACCCCACTGGTCGACGTTCTTCCCGCTCTTCCCGTCTACATCGGGATCTAGGTACAACTCGACTGCGGTTAGCGGCGTGTCGGATGCGTGCGTCCCACCCCAATTGATCTGCGCGACGAACCGCGGAGCGGTCTCGTTGAGGTCCGTGAC
Source organism: Gemmatimonadales bacterium (assembly GCA_965249575.1). Taxonomy (GTDB): domain Bacteria; phylum Gemmatimonadota; class Gemmatimonadetes; order Gemmatimonadales; family GWC2-71-9. The sequence continues at coordinate 2,555,798 of OZ252244.1, forward strand.
ATCGTCGTCTTCGGTGCCGTGCGTGACCAACGTGGACCCCGTACCCGTGATGACGACCCCACCGTCCCTGTTCGTCGTCATTCCCGACGTGCTGTCGGCCGCGTCCCACTCCAACTCCCGGACCCGCACATGCTCGTTGACGGAGACTTCCGCCTCGATGATCTGGCGCGCATCGCCCCCACGAGCAACCAGATGTTCAAGGAGATCGTTGTTGAGGCCAGGGCGGGGCATCCTACGGCCAGTCCGGATCGAGTTCTTCGACGGGCACTGACGCCGCACGGAATCCCCAACCCACCGGGAACTGGAAGTCGACGGCACCGCCTTCCGGGAGCACCCCGAGATAGGCCCGCTCGGCCCGGCTGGTATCGAAGGCCGTTACCATCGGAAACCCGCTCGCGAACCAGCCGTCGATGTGGGTCTTCGCCGTGCTGTAGGCCGCGAGGGACGTGAGCTTCACGTTCAATTCCCCGCTTCGTTGGATCGGCCCTGACGTGCGCCCGCGGTAGCCGGTACTGAGGCGGGTGGAGGGCGCCATCAGGCGCTTGCGTTCGTCGGACATCGGTTTCGCCAAGGCCCCCGGTTCCCACGTAGTGCCCAGCATGAGCCCAGGCAGAACCGGGCGCAGGTTCGCGCCCATTGCGGGAATCCGCACGCGCCAGTAGCGGCTGCTCGCGCTGGCGAAGCGTTTCATCCACGACCCTTCGGGGGTGAGCGCCCCGTTGGATGCCTCAAGGTCGGTGTCATCCGACACCGTGGATGGAATCGTGACAGTGAACACATCGGTATCGGAGGAGAAGTCGTTGGTGGATCGCTCAAGAACGATGGTATGACCGCCTAGGTTGTGCCCGCGTTCGATGTAGAGCATCGTCGCAGCCCGGACCGAGGCGCAGTCCACTTTGATCCAGGCCCCCGTGTTGTCGGCCGTCGGCGTCCATCGGTTCAACAACGGTTGGCGGCGACCGAGGCCGACACGGAACGCTTCAGCGCCAACCGTCTCGGTGTTCGCCGCGATCACATGTCCAGCGAATTGCAGCCGCGAGTAGAGATTCTCGACGAGGAAGGCGGGATCGGCCATTCAGCCTGACCTGAACGCTGAGCCGGAGATAAGGAGCCCACCGGGGATCCGGTTGATGCGATCCACCCGCTCCCGACGCAACAGTTCGTACTCGACCATATCGACCAGTTCGCCCGTGCTCGCGATCTGGACGATGTTGGTGACTCGCAACGGGAACTCCTGAGCAACCGCCGGCTTGACTTCTACGACACTGACCGGAGTGGGCCGTCGGGGGCCGCCACCAAAGATCGCACCGAAGATCCCCGCCCCAGCCGTCACAATGGCGCCAGCAAGTGGCCCGACCCCCGGAAGCGACGAGACGATCTGCGCCAGCATGTTCACGACAGCACTTACCGTGATCTGGGTATTGCGAACGGCTGCCTCAGCCATGGAGCCCAAGGACGCGACGACGAGCGCCGCGTTGTTTTGAAAGCTCTCGGCTGCTGCCGCGAGACGTTCCTGCGTTTCCCCCTGGAGCTCTTCATTCGCGGCCTTCACGCGCTTTCCCGTAATAGTGATCTCTGGCAATCGGACGGCACCGGGCAACGTCCCGTCCGTTCCGCTCCCTCCTCCGTCGCTGCCCACCCGTGCGGCGATCTGCTTCGCGAGCTCATCGAGCTCAATTAGGGCACCCCGCGCGCTCGCTACTGCTTCATCCATGCTCGCGCGGATGAAGTCGCCCAGGAGCTTCGAGATGCCGACGACCCGAGAAAAGGCACCAAGGAGCGGTATTTTGCTGAGGAGGAGTCCGATCTGTTCGAGGACCGTGTAGAATCCGGCCGAGAAGGCGCTGGCCGCCGCGATGCCGAGGAGCAGGAACGCCCGTCGAATCTCCTTGCCGCTACCCGAGAGGATCGTCGTGAAGTTCGTGACGGCCTCGGTGAGGCTCTCAACGAACTCCTTGACGGCGCCCGATTCTTCCAGCAGCTCGCCGAGGCGCTCCTTGAAGTCGCCCCACGCGTTCGCGAGTTGACTCAATCGACCGGTCAGGGTTGTGGCCTTGGCTTGTGCAACTGCAAAGAACGTGCCGGTTTGGCCGAGGATCTGCCGGAGCTTCTCACTCTGGCTCGCGTTGACGTCGACCTGGATTCCGTATCGGGCGAGCGCATTCGTGGTGGAGCCCAGCGTCTTGCCGAGCACGAGCGCCGCGTTGTTCACGTCCCCCTTCAGGAAGGTGTCGGCGATCCCGACAATGGCGCGCTGCGCTTCAGCCAGCTGATCGGCTTGGAGTTGATCGGCGAGTGTCGCGAGCGACCCGGTGGCCGCGATCAACGCCTCGTCGCCAACGGTGGTGACCTGTTGAATGGCCGCTGCCTGCGCCTGGATGGCCCGCGACGCTTCTGCTGAGAATCGTCCGGTCGCCTGCAAAGCAGCGTTCAGGCTGGTGACCGCTTCTTCCTGTTTCCCGAAAGCCTCGAGAACCTCCTGGGCACCGCGCACGAGACGCCTGGCGGCAAGCGCCGTGGCAAACCCCGCGAAGATACCCCGGAGGTTGAAGGCACTCCGTCCAATCGTCTTCAGTTGACGGTCGAACCCCGTGAGCGCCCCTCTCGCCCGGTCCCGTGCCGTGAGCGTAACGGAAACGCGAGCATCAGCCATCGGTCACTCGTCGGGAAAGAGGAGCTTCAGTTCGTCGCGTGTATGCTGCTCCACAGCTGGATCCTTGCCGGCAAAGCTCACGGCGATTGCGTGGGCGACCGCCGTACTTTCGTTGAGTCGCTCCATCGCCTGGATGCGGGGAATTTGACAGTACAGCAACCAGAACATCTGCCATGGGATCACCCCGTCCCGGGTTGGCCAGCCGGGCCCGCGGAGCGTCTGTGGACCGTAGACGCGAAGGAAGAGCGCGACGGCGAACGCCGTATTGACCTGTGGGGATGGTTTGGGTTTCGCATCGGTCGACCGGGGAGCTCCCGCACCAAAATTCAAGACCTCGTCGCCGGTAGCTCGGCGGCTCCCTGCTGGCCCAGCAGGGACTGAAAAAAACTTGCGGTCGCCGCCAGCATGGCCGGTGCGGGGAGTGTAAGCACTTTGTCCTTCGGAAGGTCGAGCGCCTCGCACAACTCACCGGTGAGATCTCGAAACTCCTTGAGCGAGAGATCGTCCGCCTGGATCTGCGCGAAGCGGTCCTGAAACGGCTGCAGCTCGTCGAAGCTCAGCAGTTTCCCCGTATACGTCTCGCCACCGATGGTGATCGACGGCGGCGTCAGGGCACTAAGATACTCGTCGGCGTTGAAGCCCATGTGGTTCTCCTGAATAACTCAATCGTAGGTCACCAGCGACCGGTTGGTTCCCTCGGGGCTGCAGAGGCCCGAGAGCGAGACATGCATGACGCCGTTCACGTCCTGGTACGCGGGTGCGTCGAGGATCGTCGCTTTGTCTGCGTCGATCTGCAGCCGGTTGTATTGCGTGCCGGTCCCGCCGGGGCAGTTGATCCGCAGGGCCTCGGCGGTCGCCCCGGTCCATTTCGTGAACTGGTTGTAGTCCGTGATCCGCATGCCCTCGAACGTGGCCCCGAACGTCACGCGCCGGGCCGTCTGGATGTACCCAGCCAGCCCGTCCGCGGCGTTGCCCGAGAGCCGGGGGGCAAGGGTGTTCTCGATCGCGACCGTCGCGTCCCGGACGACCGCGGTGGTGAACGCGCCAATTTGCCAGCCGGTCGCGGCCCCGAAGTTCGGCGCCACCGTGGTCTGATAGCTGGGCGCGTTGTCGGGCGCGTCGTCCGTCGGCTCCACGTACTTGCCGCGAATCGTGAACTCGTAGATACCAGGCGACCCCGCCGGGAACCGCCAGGCGACCCGCGACGCGCGGCCCGCGAGCAGATCGTGCCGCACCCACACGCCGGTCTCGAGTGCCTGATAGCCGTAGCACGTCACGGTCTTCATCGAGGCGCTGATCGTGTCGTACGTGTAGTCCTCCGCCCCGCCGGTCGCGTCGAGTGTCGAGCGCATGCCGGCGGCTTGGTTGATGGCGTCCGGCTCGGGCTTCGTACCCGCGTCATACGCGGCACCCGCTCCGCGGATGTGCAGCTGGCCCGTGATCTCGCACCACTTCGCCCCCGGCTGCACCGGTGCCGCCTCGTCGAGCAGATCGTTCACGAGGCCCGGCCGCGCGTTGCTCTGCTCGGCGCCAAACGCGATCGTGGCGGGCTCGATCAGTTGGACCGCGTCGTTGGCCGCGTCGGGGACGGCGTCGGTGCCTTCCGTCGCCTCGACCGCGACGACGAGCGCCTGAATCTTTTGGATTTGTGTCTGCGGCATGGCCTATCCTCCAGGGGTGGTGTCGCTGACGCGCCACCCCGTCAGAATCCCCCCAACGACGAAGACATCCTCATGCGGCGCGGCCGCTGGGAGGAGATCGATCGACGTGATTCCACCCAAGGTCACGTTGTGCCTCGTGCGCGACGCCGCATTGGTGGGGTCCTCGAGGGTGTACAACGACTGCAGGACGGCCCGTGCGGTGTATTCCCACTCTCGGAGCCCCACCTTCGTGTCGTCCTTCCGGATCGCATACCCGATCGCGACCGGGAAGCTGAGCGCGACCCACTTGTCATTGCGAATGCTGACATCGAGCGCGAACCGGTCGTGGACCGTGACCGTGAGGGCCGGGTAGTGCTTGGGATCCTGTGGGAACCGGTCACGCGCGACCTCGCTGTTCCGCGTCTCCGCCAGGATGCTTTGGATGTCCGGCGGCCGGATGTCGCCGCTCAGGATGTCCACGCCGGTCAGCTTCGCGTTCACGCCATTGGTCGCGTCGTCGAGCCACTCGGCGATCAGGTCGACCGTTTCGACGATCATGCATCGGCCAGGGTGATCCGGGTCAGCGCGCCATCGGGTGGCTCGCGCTTACGCTCCCGAATCGCGTAGGTCCGGCCATCGACGGTGATCGGCTTGTCGACCTCGAGGTCGCGCAGGGCCCCGGTGCGGATGAGCAGGGTCTGCTCGCGCTGGACGATCGTCATGCCGGGCTCGAGCGATTCCACAACGTCTTGGTCCTCGATCGTCCCACGCACCGTCTGTGTGCCGTACGTGACATCGACGCCTATCAGCGGATCGGCGACCATGGCGTCGAGATCGGCACCGAAGTCGTAGCTCGTCACCGGACGTTCCATTTCTTCCTACGCTTCCGCGGCTTCACCTTCGGGGGGGGCTCAGGTTCGATCTCGGCCGTGAGCCGGTTCGGGCCGACTCCCGGGGTGTCTGGAAGCTCCGCGCGGCCATCGGCCACGAGTCGTCTGGCCACATGGACCGGGAACTCCCGGAGCTCCCCCGCGTACGCCCCCACCGTACTACGCACCATCATCAGGTCCGCTTGCTCCAGATCCGGACGTAGTCCAGGAGCAGCGTGCCCCGGCCCGCACCTGCGCCCTTGTCGAGCGAGAAGTAGGGCTGCATGACCGCTTCGGCGTCGGTCAGGTTCGACATGTCAAATGTCGTCCCATCGGCAACGCGCGCGCCGTGGATGTAGAACAACCCATCGGCGAGTGTGTCGCGGTATGGTGACGTGCTTTGGTTGTCATGTCTCCCCCTCGACCGCGACCGATGCCCCGCTTACTGGGCCCCGCCGCGATGCGACGATCACGGTGAGAAGTTGTACGGTGAGCGGGGCGTCGCCCCGCTCACCACCTCACGACGTTTTAGGCTACCGCCGTCGCCGGCGTCGCCTGTCCGTACCTCGGGCCGAACACCCGAATGTGGATGCCGCCCACGAGTGCCGCGTTGACCGACTCGACGCATACGCATCGCGCGTACCCGTACCCGTCGGCCGCCAACGCTTGCGCATTGATCACGCACTCGTACCGTTGGCTCGACCCGGGCGTTGTCGTGAAGCCGGTCGCCGTAGCTGCCGTGATCGCGCCTGGCGTGTCCGCTGACGTGTATCGTCGATAGTTGAACGCGACCGCGTTGGTCGTGGTCGGCACCGCGTCGTCACATGCCTCAATCGTGATCGTGGTCGTGCCGGTCGTGCCGACCCCCCAAAAGATGGTAAACAAACACCAATGCCACGCCTCGAGGTTCACGACGTCCGAGTTGACGGTCCCCGAGAACGCATCGGCTACCGGGTCGAGGCCGGTGACAAGGTGCGTGCCGTTGAGCGGGTTGCCATGCATTGCACTTCTGTCCTTTCTCCGGTCGGCCCGGGGTTAGGCGCGGGTTGCCAGCGCGACGAACGGGCTGAGCGTGTTCGTCCCGTTCTTGGGGGTGAGCGCCGAGTTCCAGGCCGGCTGGCCGTCGATGCGCATGGTGAAGCGGAAGATCTGCTCTTCTTGCAGGAACCGGACGTGAATGGACACCGCCCGGTTGACCCCGCCTTTGTCGATCACCTCGTACTGACTGAGATCCACGAACAGGATGTCGCCGACGGTCCCGAGGGTCGCACAGTACTCGACCGCGAAGAGCGGCCGGCCCATCAGCGTGTTGAACGGCGCGCCGCTCACCCCACCAGCCGGCATGAAGACCGCCTGACCACCACCCGTCCCGACCGTGAGCCCCATCGTGAAGAGCTGGGGTTCAATGTCTTGGTTGATGAGCCACACCGCACTACTCCGCGACCGGGCCCACATCCGCGCGTACATGTTGACGATGTTCTCGACCTGGATGGTCGCGGCGGTCTGGCTAGTCTCCTTCGCCACAGCGATCAAGGCCGGTGCGTTGAGGATGCCCAGTGGCATGCCGGCACCCGTCCCGTTGACCACGGCGTCTTCCGCTTTGAAGTTCAATTCGAGGGGGACGACGCGATCGACCGTCGACGCCAAGGCCGTGGTATCCACCAGCAGCTCGTCGGTGGCGTAGACGGCCGCGTGGACCTTGTTCAGCTTGAGGTGGATTTCCGCGAACGTCGGGGCGCTGGCCGTGATGGTCGATGCCTCCGCACCCCAGTAGCCCCGCACCCCACCGAATCGGGACCCATCCGCCCGGCTGGTCTCGTTGATCCCGTGCTTCTTCAGACTGTTGGAATGAGGACCGATAGGGGTTCGGGTCGTGCGATTCAACACCTCGCCGCTCTCGTACACCCGTTCCAGCATGCCACTCGCGATCGTGGGCTGCACAAGGTAGCCGCCATCCGAGTCGATGCCTTCGCTGGTTCCGGTCGCGGCCTTGAGGTCGAGCAGCCGCGGATCCGTCCGTGCGGGAGACACCGCGGCCGTCCGCACGGCGACGAGTTGTTCCGTGAGCGATGCGAAGGGTCTGTCGAGTTCGCGATCCTTGATGCCGGTGACGGGCGGTGGATCTTTCGTGCCCTCCGCCGCCGGTTGCGTGATGGGGATCGGCTTCATCCCCTCGAGGATGTCGGCGCGGACCTGATCGATGCGGGCACCCGTCTCAATCCATGCGGTGATCCGATCCTGGTCGATCGTGTGCCGTGCGCCGAGCTGTGTGATGATGCTCACCCGCTCGCGCTCGGCCTTCAGCACGTCCTCGGTCTTCGGGGCCCCTGCCGGGGCCGCAACCGTGTCTTCCTTCACTGTGCGGTCCTCCTGGTTATCGGCCGTGCGAGGGGCCGGGGTATCCTGCGTCCGTAGTGACGCGGAGAGTTGATGCGGTCGGAGTCGGAGCCCAGACAACGCGTCGGCTCCTGTAATGGTCTGTCCGGCAAGGCCGATGAGGTGTTCGGTGGCCAAGAACTCGATCGCGCGAGGACTGACGGCCGCGATCGGGACCGGTGTAGAGCGGGCCATGACCATCCGACGCCGAGCCCCCTGTGTCCCTTGGAGCCGCTCGACGACGTCCTCGAAGCTGCCGAGGCGGTCCGCGAGGCCCTCGGCCACTGCCGTCTCGCCAACCAACACCCCCCCGCGACCGTACTTCGTGAGCACGGTTTTCTCTGGCACGCCCCGATTTTCGGCAACCGCCGCAATAAAGACGCTGGCGACTTGATCCACGATCGCTTGAATGCGGGCCCGGCCATCCTTGGTCAGCGGATCGATGCCCTTGTTCGGGGTTTGGCTGGAGACGATCTCAATGACGCGGACCCCTTCCGCCTCCTCCGCAGCCCGGGTGTCCACGAACGTCATGATGGCTCCGATCGATCCCAGCAACGCGGTATCAGCCGCCACGATCTCATCGGCGGCCGAGGCCAACCAATAGGCGGCGGACCCTCCGAGGCCCCCGATGTAGGCGACGATCGGCTTGAGGCCACGCTGCGCGGCAATCATTCGCGCCAGCTCCGAGACGCCGTTCACTTCGCCGCCGGGGCTGTCGATGTTCAGCAGGATCGCGCGCACGTCCTCGTTTTGCACCGCTTCGGTGAAGTCCATTGCGAGCGTCTGGTAGGATGTTGCCCCACTCACCTCGGTGAACATGTTGGCGTAGCGGAAGAGCGGGCCAGCGACTGACAGCACCGCCACGCCATCACGCACAGCGACCTGGTCGGTGTTCTCAAGGTTCTCTCCGAGCCGCGCCTCGATCGCCTTGACGGATTCGTTGCTTCGGTTGACGATCGCGAGGATGGTCTCAAGCGCCTCGGGGGTGATGGCCCACGGGGTCCCGAGCGCGAAGTCCAGCACCCGCCGCGCCGGCTTCCGACTACCGACCGTCAGTTCCAGCTGATCGCTCATTCGAACACTTCCTCGAGATTCTGCGTCCAGAGGGGCTCAAACCCGCGGAGCCGGCCGCTCCCGTTTCGCGTCGGCGTGTCGTCCTCGATCTCCTCGGTGTCCGCATCTGATTCCGGATCAGGTGAGCCACTCGCAGCCCCAGCAATCGCGATCCCCTTCTCCTTCGCGAGGGCCTGCTCCGCCTTGAGATCGTCGAACACTTCCTCAAGGTCGCGGCCCTGCTCGCCCACCACGCGCTTGCGGGAATCGAAGCCCTGCTCGACCGCGAGGACGGAGGCCTGGATATCCTTCAGCGGATCCACCCACGGCCACCCACGCGGTTGCCACTCGACGCGGAAGTACTCGGGCGTCTGCAACCGAAGGTCGAGCTGGCCGGAGAGGAGGCCCATCTCGACCCAGGCCGCGTAGACGCGGCGATGCAGGTGCTCAATCAGCCACTGTTGGTGCCAGCGGTAGCCGTCGCGCTCGTCTAAGAGGCCGGCGCGGATGCTCGAGAAGTTGATGGAGCTCAAGTCGTTCGTGAGGGACGTGTAGCTCACCCCCAGCCCGGTGGCGATCGAGCGCAGCATCGCGCTCGAGAAGTCCTTGAAGGCAGCGTTTGGGTGTTGGGGATCCCAGGGCGTGAACTGCATCCCTGGGGGGAGCTCATCGAACACCCCAGGCTCGGCATCCATCGTGAGCTTCTTCGCGTCCGGACCCGGCGGCTGCCCGTTCTCGCCGTCCGACGTAAAGAAGCCGCCTTTCGCTGCGGCGATGCGAGACGCGACCAGCTCGGCCTCGTAATACCCGCGGAGCATGTTGAGATCGAGCATGACCGGCGCGAGCCAGGTCACCCCGCGTGTTTGGTTCACCCGATACGGATCGTAGAGGTGAATGATCTGATCCGCCGGCACGCGGATGCGCTCGCGGGAACCCAGTTCGGACGGATGAGTCGCGAAGAGGTGGTACGCGACCGGCTCGCCCCAGTCGTTGACCTCGACCCCCATCCGGATCTCGTTCCCCTCGGATGATCCGCGGGGCCGATTGAGCGTGTGATCGAGGAGGTCGGGGTCGATCGGTTGGAGGGCAAACGCGAAGGGATTCTCGAACCCGCGAACCAGACGGACGAGGGCCTCGCCATCCTGGGCGACGGTCGCGATGAGCAGGGACTGGAGTCCACGCCACGAGAGCCGGCGATCGACGCTCGCATGCTCAGGCTTCCCCCATTCCGCCCAGCTCGCCTCAATGCGCCGGTTGATCGTGTCCCGTGGAAGCCCCTGCGCGTTCTGGAGCCGTGCCTGGAGTCTGACCCCCTTGTGGCCCACCACGTTGTTCCGGAGCAGCTGGATGTACCGGCGCCCCCAGGACGTATTGCGGACGAGCTCCCGGGCGCGGCCGCGCAACGTGAGCAGATCGCCACGGATCTCTTGGTCAGCGGAGAGATGGGACCATACCCAATCGAGGAGGAGCCGGTTCGAGTCAGCGGCCGACCAGGACGACGCCCGCAGCCCCGACTTTCGCTGGAGGCCGAGCCAACCGACCGCTCGGTCAAGCCACACGGGGAAACCTTGCCTTCACCTGTTGACCCACCCGTCCGGTCCGCTCACGCAGGACCATCGCGGCGTATTTGCCACGGAGCCCGTACAGCTCGCGGATCGGGATCTTGCTGACCGACCGCCCGCCCACCGAGTACGACTCCATGTCCACCGAGAACCGGCCCTCGATCACCGCCTCGATCACCGCCAGGGTGCGCTCCGCGTGGCTCTGGTAGTCGCCGGCGCGCGCCTCGCGTGGGTTCTTCCGGGCAAAGACCCGGCTAATCGAGATCGTCTCTTCACGGCCGGCATACGTGCCACTGCCCACCATCCGGCCAACGAGCGTGTAGAGTCCCTCGCTCACCTGATCGGTGGTAGCCAAGGCTTCCGAAATCAGCCAGTGGTTCTGGTCGTCGCCGGACGTCTGCCAAACACCCGTGATGGTGAGCGGCTTATCGATGCCACCGAGTTCGTACGTGAGGGTCCAGCCCTCGGACTGTGGGTAGTCGGCGAGGTCGGCGATCCGCCAGCGCCAGCTATCGCCAGCGACGACTTCGGACGGAACGCCGGTCGGCGTGATAGGGACCATGGGGTGCATAGTGAGTGCCCCCCGAATACGGACAAAGGGTTAGGAAGCGTGAGAGGGTGACAACGCTGTCACCCTTACCGCCAGCGATTCACCCAGCGATTCGACCGGCGGCGGCCTTTTGGTGCCTCGGTGGGTTCCGTGGGGGTAGCCTCTTCGCCCTCCACTGGCTCTTCCTTTTTCCCCGACGCGTCGACATGGGCCACCCACCGACCCAGCTGCTCCGTAACCCCACGTCCTAGCGCGTGAAGCGCCGCGAGTGAGAGGCAGTACAGATCGATCGCTTCGTTCCGGTCACGAACGAGTTGGTAATCTCGGATTCTGACGCCCTTCTTGAAACGAGTCACGACCTTTTCGGCTCCAAATTGGGCGAGATATTCGCCGTCAGCACCGTCCTCTTGGGCGAGGGGGAAGTGGAGATAGCCGGGTCCTGGTGCCTGGATCCGGAGCCTCAAGAAGAGCGCGTCCTTCGCCGTGTCCGTGCCGATCGGCCAGACCCGCACGCCATGGCGATTGACGCGGCTTGGCTTCCCAATCAACGGCCGGCCGCGCTCCGAGGAGCCCTTCGTCGCGTGCACGCCACGCTGTTGACGCGGTCGCACGAAGCGATAGACCGCGTGGGTGAAGGCACCCGAGTCGATCGCGCAGGCGCGGATCCGAAGGCTCGCCCCGTGCTCGTGCCGGTATGGTTTCGTCACGAGGGCCTCGAGGCGTTGCCAGACCTCCTGCCGCTCCGGATCTCCGTAGACCCGGTGGTGGGCGATGAGCCAGGATTCCTCGCCCGCCCCCCACCCTCTGACCTCGAGCTCCACGCGATCGCCCTGCACATCGACGCCACCCGTGAGCACGCCGACCCCGACCGGCACTTCGGCTGAGTACGCCTCCCGTCGCGCCTCGAGGCCGGTCGGGTCGATCTGCTCACCTTGCTCTTCCCAGGTCTCGCCGAGCACGGTGTTCACGAAGACCTTGAGCCGCTCGGGGTTCCCCTTCGCCTCGAGGAACTCGCGCACCAACTCTTCCCACCGGGTCCAGGGCGAGTACAGCGCGTTGAGGTGAAAGCCCGCCGCCCGGGCCCCGCGGTTCTCGCTCACCCACGCTCCGCGCTCCAACATCCGCGGCTTGTATATCTCCTCGATCAGCTTCTCACACCCGATGCACTCATATCGCGGGCTCTCCGGCTTGCCGCTCGCCCACTTGAGCTGCTTCCAGGTCAGTGGCTGCGGATGCCCACAGGAAGGACAGGGCACATGGTAGCGCCGCTGATCGCTTTGCTCCCAGGCATCGTGAATCCGCGAGGCGCCCTTGACGGTCGGCGTCGACATCAGGATCACTTTCCGGTTCCAGAACGTCGCCGTCCGCTTCACCGCCAGGCTCACCGGATCCCCTTCCGTCCCCGCGGAGGCGGGATACCGATCGACCTCGTCCGCCGCGACCACGCGAATCGGACGCATGGCGAGGCCCGCCGCGCTGTTCGCGCCCACGATCGTGATGTGGGCACCCGGGAACCGCTTGTGGAGGATGGTGTTGCCGCTATCGCGCGAGCGCGGCTCGTGGATTTTCCCGCGTAACCGTGGGGTGTCGCGGAGCATCGGCGCGAGACGGTCGGTGCTCCAGGCGCGCGCCATCTCAAGCGTCGGCTGTAACACCAAGAGCGGCGACGGATCCTGGTCCATGTAATAGCCGATCAGGTTGTTGATGATCTCCGTCTTCCCCACCTGGGCGCTCGACATCACGACAACCGTCTCAATCAGCGGCTCCGCACAGACGTCCATGATGCCGCGTTGGTAGGGCGCGCGGCTCGTATGCCACTTCCCCGGCTCCGCAGACGCTTCCCGGGAGAGCATCCGGTAGCGGTCCGCCCATTCGGATGGCGTGAGATCAGGAGGGGGCGCGAGGCCGCGGCGCAGCACGCTTGCGCGCACGCTTTGCCACGCGCGCTGGGCTCGCTCGCTCGGAACGGCCAGCGGGAACTGCATCAAGTTCTGGGTCTTCACCGGTCTCCGAGAGCGACGCCATGGCTTCGGCAATGGCGGTCTTGAGCATGGCCAGGGCCTCCGCATACGACCGCAGGCCGATGCTCAACGGAGCCACCTTGCCCGGGAAGACCGTCAGCTTCGCCCGCAGTCGCTCGCAGATCGCCTCGAGCTGTTGCTGCATGTACGCGAGCGGGACCAGCCGACCCTCTTTCTCCGCCAACTCCATCTCGGCGAGCTGGCGCTGCACACGCACGAGTGCCGCCCGCTCCTTGTTGAGATCCGCCGGCCGCTCGGCCTCCGCCGCGTCCAGCTTCCGCCGGAAATACCACGCGACCGCGTCGGCGCCATACAGCACCCGCCGGCCGCGCCTGACCCGCGGGATCCCTTCGACTAACAGATTGTCGATCTGGCGAACGGAGAGGCCGAGGAGATCGGCCAGCTCTTTCTTGGTGTGGAGACCGTCGATCATGTAACCGCAACACCGTCACACACTTCTGTCGCTAAAAAAATGTTGCCCTCGCACGAGACCTGCGGTGAAAAGCCCAGGAAGGACCCGCGACACGTGCTCACATGCTCTTCGGTCCATTGCCGATCATCAGCTGGGGTACAACGATCTTCGAGGCTTGCTGTTGCGCATTCTTGTCACCATTACGATGGATCGTCTCCTTGGCCATCTCAAGCATCGCGTAGCAGACGGCGCGGTTGCCCGGACCTTGGATGCTGAACTGGTTGAGGCCGGCGTCGCACTCAATCACGAGCCGGAGCTTCGGTTGTGGTCCCGCCATGGCTACCTCGCGGTGCGCATCGCGAACTCGAACGCGCGATGGAAGTTGGCTTGCAGGCGTTCGGGGGTCGCGACGCGGCGCGCCGTTCGTTCGAAGCGAAGGCTCGCGGGGATCCGGACGCTGGTGACAAGCGAATAGAGAAGGCGAATAGACGAGCGACGCCGTCTCCCCACCCGTTGGAAGATGCCACGGAATGCACCACGTTCGACGAGGAAGGTCCGCTTCTCGCCTCGGTACTGCGTCTTCCCACCCGCCGTGTGGTGCGCTCGCAGTGCCAGGGCCTTGGGTCGGAGCCGACGAGACCCCACGCCGGTCTTCCCGCGCTTGACGTCAATAGGCACGGCGATGCTCCGGCCTGAATGAGGACGCTTCACGCCACCTCGCTCGAACTTCGCGAGGAAGTCTCTGGTCGGATCGATGCGCACCGTAGCTCTCAGGTTCCGTTTGTTGGCGAAGTCTTGTCGGTTGATCTTCACGGTGCGGAGCACGAACTGCTTCCGGCGCAGGGTGAAGGTCTTCTCGATCTGCGCCCGTTCGGCGGCTTGGATCTGTTTGATGGTGTCGTTCAGCGCTTTCGATGCCGCAAACGGCACTTGCCGTCTGGCACGGTCAGTGAGGTCAAGCGCGGGCTTAAGGTCAGCAACGATCTGGATCATGCGACCTTCTCACGCACCCGGATCTCAATGAACTCGGCACCCAGGAACGTGATGATGGCTCCACCCGACAGCGTGGCCCGAACCTCGCCTCGATAGAGCCCAGGCGTAAGGGTGATCGCCCAAGGGTATGGGGTTACCTACCACTGTTGGGGATTGCCGACAGAGAAGAGGGTGACATTCCTGTCACCCTCGAGTAGACGAGCCGGTAGGCTTGTGCTTCGTTTAGTAGGGCCCGCTTCCGTCGCTTGAGGTAGCCGCACGCCTCCAATCGTCGAAGGCATCGGACCGCGCATCGCCAAGGCATACCGGTTTCATGGACGAGCCACATCCGCTTCACGCGCCGGAACTCCACCACATCCAGAATGCGCTGCAGGGCCTCGTAAACGCGCAAATCGGACCGCCGGAGCTGGGGGTCCTTCGCCGCCTCGTGGAGGGCGGGAATCACAGGCTGTTCCGGCGTGTCACGGAACTTATCACGGAACCTTCGGGGTTTCTCTGGGGGGTTCTAGGGGGTGGTGACGATTGGTAAGATGCTAAGTCGTAGTGCTTTATGCCCCGGGATGCCTGACTCTTAATCAGTAGGTTCGGGGTTCGATTCCCTGGCGGCGCACGTTGCGGCGGCGCTAATTGCGTCGCCGCTCAGTTGCTGATCGGTCCGGGGTGAACGAGCGAGCCGCTCCCGCGCCCGCTCGTCCGCTCACCGTCCCTCGCCCACTCCCGTGGGCTCGGTCGGCTGCTGCGTCGATTCCCTGGCGGAGCATCTGTCGGCGGCGCTAACTACGTCGCCGCTTTGCTAACGGTCGGTCGGGGCTAGCGGCAGGCGCGTCCCCGCGCCGGTGCTTGCCAGGGACCTGACGCAACGGCATCATTGCGCCGTGCCAAATCAATCACCGGGCGGTGCGTCGGCCGTTGGCGAACGCAGTCGGAGCACCAAGACTCGGCGCAGTGAGCGGCGGGGCCGCTTCGCCCCCGAGAGCGGGCTACGGCGCGTTTTGTGGGTCGTGACGAGCTACGTCGTCACCCACATGACGGCCACGGTATTTTGGGTCCTCTTTCGCGTGCTCAATCGGACGACGTTCCGGGGCAGAGAGCACGTCGACGGCCAGCCAAATACACTACTTCTGTCCAACCACCAGTCCATGATCGACAGCTTCCTGGTCGCGATGGTGTTCTTCGCTGGGTCGTGGACCAGGCCGCACCTTTTGCCATGGAATCCCGCGGCGGAGGAAAACTTTTACTCCAATCCGCTCCTCGCCTGGTTTTCGCGACACTGGAGATGTATTCCCGTTCGGGAAGGGCGTCGCGACCTCCATGCGCTGCACCGGATGATCGGGGTGTTGCCCAAGGGGGTCATGACCCTGTTTCCGGAAGGAACGCGCACCAGGGACGGTTCCGTCGGGCGAGGCCGACCGGGTGCCGGTCTGGTGATTCTCGGGACGAGACCGAAAGTGATACCAGTCGCGATCGACGGGATGAACGAGGTGCTGCCCATCGGTAGCTACCGGCCCCGAATTGGCAAGCGAATCTACGTGACTTACGGGCCGCCCGTGGATTACTCGGAGTTCCTGGGGCAGCCGCGCACCCGTGACATGGCACAGGCGGTGGTCGACCGCGTCACCACGGCCATTCAAAGCCAACTCGAAGAGATACGACGCCTGCGTGAGGACGCTCGGCCGAGGACGAGTATGGGGTAGGCGTTCCGCTCAGGACGGCGGGGGGCCGGCCAAGAACCGTTCGACGAGCCTGTTGGTGGCGTGGAGGATGGCCACCGCGCCATCCCGGGGGGAAAAATCGTCGGAAATCGAGGAGCCGACGAGCCGGGCTTTACGCTCCGATTCCCTCGAGGACAGCGAAGCGATGACCACTACGGCGTCGAACGCTTGTACCGACTTAACGCCGATGAGCTCGAAACTGGCCTGCCCATTCATGGCATGCTCTATGGCCTGGAGCATCGCGGCGGCGGCGCAGCGAAGTTCTCGAGGTGGGGAACTGACGTCCTCGGACGTGCCGACGAAAGACTCCCCGGGCTGACCTCCGAGGACCACACGGACGGTAGCCCGCCCGGAAGGCGAGCGGCGGATCTCGAACTCCTCGAACCGAAGCCGGCCCCTCAATGAATCCTGGTTCTGTTCCCGCACCTCTCATCGCCTTTGAATACGGGAGAGCGTCGCAAAAAAAGTGCAGCCGGGTACGGCCGTGCGCTAGCCGGACGAGGGGAAAGTCTCGGGCTCGCCCGCGAGACCCGCTCGGGCTTCAGGTACCCAGCAGTCCCTGCAGCTCGTTAGCCGTCATCCCATCCCTGTCGTTGGTTGCCCACTTGGGTCGCTGGGAGAAGACCCGCCGGATCATGGCTTCGAAGGATTCGAGTGGGAGCGTGTCGTAATCGGGGTCGAAGGAAGCCTGGTCGTACTCGCAGAACCGCACGGTGCGCTCGTAGGCGGGGTGATCCTTGAACCGGTCACGGGCGTTTCGATCCATTCCCAGGTGGTGGAAGTAATAGTATCCCTGAAAGATGGGGTGATGCTTCACCATCCAGCGATTCTCTTCCGACACGAACGGTTCCAGGATCGCGGCAGACACATCGGCGTGGCTGTAAGGCGAGAGAACGTCCCCGACATCGTGGAGTAGGCAACACACCACGTACTCTTCGTCCTGCCCGTCCCGCTGCGCCCTCGTGGCGGTTTGGAGCAAATGGGTGAGCCGGTCGATGGGGAATCCGTCATTGCCACCTCGACCCCGTAGCACGTTGAGGTGATCTATTATCCGATCCGGCAACGCGCTGGACCACGCTTCATCGGCCTTCTCGAGGCGCTCCAAGTCCTCTTTGGTCAGGTCCTTGAGTTGTGTCCACTTGGGTCGGACCTGCGGAGACTTCTCGACCATGTGCTCTCCCTGTGGGAGGTGTCTGTCCTGGCGCGTCCCGCGAGCGATTCCCTATCCCGGCGCGACGTGACCGTCACAGTAGTTACCGGACTCGGCGCCGTCGTTGGCACTGACGTGCTCGAGATAGGGATACTACCGGCTGGCATTCCCAGGTGGAAGCCCTGCATCTCGCGTCCCGGTCGTGACCTTGCCGAGGGTGTTCTCCCAATTAACTTATGCGACGGCGATCACTCTGTTGGGGGGCGAGGTACTGCTTCCGGTCGCCTCCGACTCGTTGACTCACGACCAACAAACCAATGCCCAGAGTCTCACGCGAAGTGAGGGAGGAAGGGAAATGACGGCACCGGTCTCGATAGAGCGGTTCGTGAAGGAGCTGGAGAAACTGAAGGAGGAAATGAGCGGTGGCAGGCTCGAGCATGGCGAGTACGACCAGCGGCTCGCCCGTGCTATCCAGGAGCTTCGGGAACGCGGGCTCGATGCCGATCGTGCGGCGATTACCGCCGCGCTCGACGATGCGCTGCAGAAGGGCGTCATCGTTTCCTCGGTCAGGGACCATATCGGGAAGCGACTCGGGTTGACCTAGCGCCGCGACGGGGCCCTGCCGCACCGTGCCGTCCTCGGCCGACGGGGTGAAGAGTCGGTCGTCGTGACGGATCTGCTCACCGAGACTCGCTGGTCTACTGGACGGGAACCCACGTGCCGCGCGCATCGTAGCCCGGACTCGATGCCCAACCGGCGGCCTGCCACATGATATCGAAGGACGCTCTCATGGGATCGGCTACGTGCTCCGGCACGCTGTCGAGGATGAGCGTCGGGAGGTGGGCGTTCTGCTGGTCGAACCCCTGGCCCTGGACCGGGTCGCCCTTCCCCATACCGCGGTTACAGAGCCGAAGCCCCTCGACGCCGGTCATCGTCAGGCAGACAGCGTAGGGTGGCTGTCGATCGGCAGCTCGCAACCACGTGACGCCCTTGTCGAGCCAGCTGATGATGTCGCGCTCGATCATCCGGCCGTTGAGAACCCGGACCCCGCTCGAAGCCTCGCTGTACGCGCTGAGGTGTGCGAACACCTCGATCCCGCCGTGCCTGAAGTACTGCGTGTACGCCGACGTTTCGCCCTTGTAATGGGCGTATCCCAACCAGCCGTCCAAGTTCCGACGGGATGTCCACCCCAGAATGAGGCGGCCGGGCTTCAAGTGCGAGCGCCAGTCCAGCTCGAGTGCATCGGCGTCGATGTTGGATTCGAGGCGCCCGACGGGGAGAATGTGTAGAAACAGTCCCGGTGTACCGGCGGTGAAGGCCAGATCTCCGCGGAGAGCGCCGGAGACTCGATTGGAGCGGAAATCGACCGTGTCCTGCCGCCTCTTTTCGGACTCTTGAAACGCATCTCGTAGCTGAGTCGGGAGCATCAGGTGCCTGCCTCCCGCATCGCGGCTCCAGAACTGGCAACGCCCGTCGAACACGATGGCGTGTGGCCCGTGAAGACTCTGTGGAATCTCGAGCACCAGGAAGTGGCCGGCGCTGTCTTCGAGAGCGTGCCAGCGGGGATCGACGAGCGGCGGGTCAACGTGCTCACTGAACAGGGCGTCGAGCCGCCGGCTGTCCCGATCTTGATCCAGATTCTTGAGGGGGGCGACCTTGGTCGGGACGCCATCCTTCGCATCGATGCCGAAAATCACGATGCCGCCCGAGGCGTTGGCGAGCGAGGTGATGGACTGGAGCAGTCGTTCTACGGACGCCTTGCTCTTCTCGGGAAGCCGCCGGAAATAATCCATGTACCGATCCTGGCGGCGGGCGTTCTGGACGAGGTCGCGCATGTCCTCCGCCGACAGCTCGGTCGGGGACCTCCCGTGGACTGTCGGCACCGCGCCGGCGCTACGAACCATGGGCAGCGTCGCGCGGCCTATGGCGATTGGCTGCGTGGCGGAGTCTGGGTCGATCATGTCGCGAAGATACGGACCGGTGGATTGGGCGTCCAGCGGCTCAGATGGCAAGGAGCTCCGGCGTCCAGACGAGAAGCGATGTTACCTTTGAGCCGGCGCCGTGTGCCGGAAGACAGGGAACCGCCAATTCGTGTTTGGGGGACTTCGTAATGAAACCGCTTCGCCTTGCCTGTCTCATCTGTCTCGTTGCGGCGTGTTCCCCCGACTACGATGTGATCATCCGTGGCGGGTCGGTATATGACGGAAGCGGGGCGTCACCGATCGTGGCGGACGTCGGGATCGTGGGGGACACGGTAGCGATCGTCGGAGATCTGAATGGGGCGACGGCGCGGCAGGAGGTGCGCGCGGCGGGTCTCGCGATCTCGCCAGGCTTCATCAACATGCTGAGTTGGGCGACCGAGACCCTAATCGTGGACGGACGCTCCGAGAGCGATATCCGTCAGGGCGTAACTCTCGAGGTCTTCGGTGAGGGGCGATCCATGGGTCCTCTCAACGCGCAGATGAAGGCCGAGATGGTCGCGCAGCAGGGAGATCTGTCATTTGACGTGCCATGGACCACGCTCGGCGAGTACCTGGAGCATCTGGTCGATCGGGGTGTAGCGCCGAATGTGGCGTCCTTCGTGGGAGCGACGACCGTACGCGTTCACGAATTGGGATACGAAGACCGTCCCCCGACGGCGGGCGAGCTGGACCGAATGCGAGCGCTCGTTCGGCAGGCGATGGAGGAAGGGGCCCTCGGCGTCGGCTCTGCGTTGATATACGCGCCGGCGTTTTACGCCGACACGAGGGAGCTCGTCGAGCTCGCCAAGGTGGCATCGACGTACGGAGGCATGTACACGTCCCATATCCGGGACGAAGGCAACCGGTTCATGGAGGCACTCGACGAGATCTTCAGGATCGCGCGCGAGGCGGAGATTCGCGCGGAGATCTATCATTTCAAAGTCAAGGGTCCCCACAACTGGTCCAAGCTGGATGAGGCGATCGGGCGCATCGAACGGGCTCGGGCTGAAGGCCTGGGCGTCACGGCAAACGTGTATCTGTATCGCGCGGGATCGACCGGGCTCAATGCGACCATGCCGCCCTGGGTCCAGGAGGGAGGGCTTGGACCGTGGATCGAGCGGCTGAGCGATCCGGCCATTCGATCCCGCGTCGCGAGGGAAATGTTGGAGCCGGGGCTCGGTTGGAACAACAACCTGGAGTTGTCGGGCTCGGCCGACAACGTGCTCCTCGTGGGCTTCCGCTCGGAGACACTGAAACCCCTGATCGGGAAGACGCTGGCAGCGGTCGCGCAAATGCGTGGGACGTCGATACCCGAAACCGCCATGGACTTGGTCGTAGAAGACGAAAGCCGGGTCAGCGCCGTTTACTTCATGATGGCGGAGGAGAATCTCCGGAAGAAAGTGGGGCTTCCCTGGGTGAGCTTCGGGTCCGACGGCGGGTCGATGGCGCCAGAGGGTGTGTTTCTACGCTCCAGCCCGCACCCGAGAACCTACGGCAATTTCGCGCGCCTGCTGGCCAAGTACGTCCGGGATGACGGCGTGATACCGCTCAAGGAAGCCGTACGCCGGCTCAGTGCGCTCCCCGCGGAGAACTTGAGACTGGCTCGCCGTGGACGGCTACTACCTGGCTACTATGCTGACATCGTGGTGTTCGACCCGGGTCGCATCCAGGACCACGCGTCGTACGATGACCCGCATCGTTACGCTATCGGCGTGGAGCATGTGTTCGTGAACGGGGTGCAGGTGCTCGATCGGGGCGAGCACACGGGCGCGCTACCGGGGCGGGTGGTCCGGGGCCCCGGCTGGAAAGGGTGGGGACACTCCCCGAGTCCGTCAGGAGGGTAGCGCGCTACTTTCCGGCCTCCGCTCCGGCCGGCATTTCGTAGAGATCGTGGAACCGTGTCTTGAACGAGAGCACCCACAAGACTGCGGTCAGGAAACCGGCGATCATTCCCGCTAGGGCGCCCGTCCTCGTTGTTTCCTTCCAGAAGAGTGAGCAGAGCACGACGGGCGTGAACGCAGACGCCAGGCCCGACCAGGCAAACAATACGAACCAGAAGATCATCCGGGCTTCGCCCAGGGCGAAGGTCAACGCGGCCAGCCCGATGACGACGGTGACCAGCTTCCCATACAGGGAGAGCCGACGTTCGCTGAGAGAAGGGCGGAAGACCAATTTTGGACGACATCGCGAACCACAGCGGAAGACGCAAGAATGAGCAGTGAGTCGACGGTCGACATGATGGCGGCGAGAACGATCACCAGGAACAGGCCGGTGAAAATGCTTGGGAACAGCTCACCGGTCATCGTAGGGAGAATCGTTTCGGGATCGGCGAGATTGGGGAACAGCGATCGGCCGGCCATTCCGGCGAATACCGCTCCGACGTCGAACACGATGATCGACAAGACCGCTATGAGGCTACCGTGGACGATATCGCGTTCGCTGCGCGCCGAGATGAAGCGTGTCAGCAGTTGCGGAGCACCGAGAAAGGCGAGCCCGATGCCCATGAAAGAGACTGCGCTCACCACGCCGGCGAGGGAGAAGCCCAGGTTGCCCATGGGGGCGAGCAAGGTCGGATCGATCGCGCGCAGGTGGGACATCAATGGCATCCACCCGCCCGCGGCCGAGATGCCGACAACGGGAAGGACGAGGAGTCCACAGAACATCAAGACGCCCTGTAGGAGGTCGCTGTAGGCGACGGCCTTGAACCCCCCGACGGTGGTGTAGTACAAAATGACGGCGGCGCCAATAACCACGCCGGTATGGTAACTCGTTCCCAGGAACGCCCCGAACGCTTTGCCGGACGCGGTGAGCTGCGCCGCCGTGTAGGCAGTCACCATACTGAGGATGATCACGGCGCTGACGAGCCGAATGGCGTGGCGTGGATCGTTGAAGCGAGCGTCGAGGTAATCGGGAACCGTGATGGCGTCGCAACGGTCGGTCGCTGCCTTGAACGGCAGCGCGACGACCGCCCAGCCGAGAGCGACGCCCAGCACCTCCCCGAGGACGATCCACAACGCATGAATACCGACCGCGTACCCCATCCCCGTGAGTCCCAGCAACAGCCACGCGCTCTCTCCGGTGGCGTTCGAAGAGAAAGCGATGACCCAAGAGGGAAGCTTCTTGCCGGCTACGTAGTAGTCGGCCATGCTCCGTGATTCTCTTCCGCCCCAGGCACCTATCCCAAGCAGGATGATGAGATAAATGACGAGTACCGTTACGACGATCGCCGAGCTCATCGATTCCGCTCACCATCTGCCGACGGTGGACGTCGCCGGTGCTTTCGGTAAAACCGCAGCTCGATGAGAAGGCCCAAGCCAACAGCGCAGACGAGGAGGAGCCAGGCCGTCCAGGGGAGTCCGGCGATCACGGGCGCTGGCCGGTAGGGTGGACGGACGAGACGACTGGACGGGTGGTCTCCCGTGGCTGATCACCCTTGGCTAGCTCGGACCGATCGAGTTGCCGCATCAGCGCGGTGTGCCGCCCGGGTATCCCCCCGCCGGTGTGATGCCGGTCACTAATCCCGGGAGCGAAAATGCCGATAACAGAGGCATCCAGAACAAGTGGGATCGGGGACCGATGCGTTGCTTCGTTTGCCGGTGTGCGGCGACGACACATGTAATTCGCGGGGTCAGGGGGGGAGAGGGGGCTCGCGGGTGGGGCCGCGTGTGTGTGCCGTGCGCCATTCGACATGACATCGACGGTGTGCTGCTATCGCGCCCGAGCGATAGGGAGCTTGCGTACCAACGGGACAAGGGAGTCGAAGAGTGATGTCAGCGGTGTGTGGCTACCACCGGGATATCACCACTCGCTTGTCCGTATAGAAGTCGATCGCGTCCCGTCCCTGCGCTTTGAGATCGCCGTAGAACGATCCCTTCGACCCGCCGAATGGGAAAAAGGCCATCGGCGCGGCGACACCGATGTTCACGCCGATCATGCTGATCCCGGCCCGGTATCTGAACTCCCGCGCGGCGCGCCCACTCGTCGTAAAGATCGACGTGGCGTTGCCGTAGCTGCTTCTGTGGATCACGTCGATGGCGTCGTCGAGCGAATCCGCGCGGCAGAGGCTGGCGACGGGGCCAAAGATCTCGTCCCGGCCGACGGACATTTCAGGACTTACTGACTCGAATACCGTCGGTGCAAGCCAGTGGCCCTTGGGGTACTCCGGGACCTTGGCGCCCCGGCCGTCGAGGACGAGCTCGGCTCCCTCCTTCTCGCCTGCCCCGATGAAGTCCAGGACGCGCGCACGATGTCGCTCGGAGATCAACGGGCCCATATCGACGCCCTGGTCGAGACCCGACCCGATTCGATACGACCTGGCGCCGTCCAGGATCCTCTCCCGGACCGGCTTGTAGGCATCCCGCACACCTACCACCACGCTTCCGGCTAGGCAGCGCTGCCCGGCGGCGCCGAACGCCGAAGACAACGCCGCCGCGCTCGCGCCGTCCGGATCGGCATCGGGCAGCACCACGATGTGATTCTTCGCTCCGCCGAGCGCCTGAACCCGCTTGCCGGTTGCCGCTGCTCTGGCGTAGACGAGCCGGGCAATCTGGCTGGAGCCGACGAAGGAAACTCCCTTGATGTCGGGATGCTCCAACAAGGCCTCCACGCTCTCACGGCCGCCGTGGACAACATTGAGAACTCCAGGAGGCAGCCCTGCCTGAGAGGCGAGGTCGACGATCCGCTGGTGCGTTATCGGGTCCTGCTCGCTTGGCTTGAGCACGAACGTGTTTCCGGTAGCGACCGCGTAGGGCCAGAACCACAGCGGAATCATGATCGGGAAGTTGTAGGGGGAGATCGCCGCGAACACGCCGAGCGGCTGGCGGACGGTCTCACAGTCCACTCCCGGGGCGACGTCCTCGAGCGTCGCGCCCTGCATGAGGGTTGGGATACCGCACGCATGCTCGACGTTCTCGATGCCGCGCCGGATCTCCCCGCGAGAATCGGCAACGGTCTTGCCGTTCTCGCGCGTCAAACTGGCCGCGAGGTCATCGAGGTCGTCTTCGAGCAGCATCTTGAGACGAAACAGGACTCGCGCGCGCTCGACCGGCGGAGTCCGCCGCCACTCGGGGAACGCCCTTGTTGCGGCTGCTACCGCCGCGCCTACATCGCCCGACGTCGAGAGCGGTGTGTGTCCCAGAAGCTCGCCGGTCGCTGGATCGGCGAGCGGCAATGTGTCCGATGCCGCCGAGTCGATCCAGCGGCCACCGACGAAATTGGGGACCGTCCGTATCTTGGTACCGGACGCTCCGCCGCTCGTCGACATCGAGTCTCCTTTTTTTTGGCTCAGACGATCAGACCGGATACTGCAGGGCGCGAGTACCCTCTAGGGTAGCGCGGTCTGCACGTCCTCGGAAGACCGGGCCCACTTGGTATCGGGCCCGTAAGTGGCAGTTTGTTCGGCGCCGCCTGATGTGCCGCCAGGACGGGACCTGGCGGTCTGCTGCTCACTGTGTGGTTGTGGCGGGCGCTACCGGGATGCGGCCAAACCGCCGAGCACTGCCCCGACGAGCAGAGGTATGACGCTCATCGACGATAGGACTACGGCTCCCAGCCCGGCCACGAAGGCAAACAGCTGGCCGATGATGGGAATCCAGCCCAGGAGCCCCCCCAGGAAAAACGTCAGGAGTCCAAGGATGAGCCCTGGGAGCACCACGGCGACAACGGCCGGGAACACGCCGCCGGCCTTTCTGCCACCTACGAATCCCGCGATCAAGCCACCCAAAACCGGCATCCAGAAGAGGGCCGCGGACAGCCCGATCATCCACAGCATCGCGCTCGAGATACTGCCGCGTCGTATCGTCATGGCTCCCCCTGCTCGCGCGCCCTCGGTGGACTGCGGACGGCCCCTCCGGCCACCCTCGCGATCCCTACGCAGAAGATGCCGCTGGGTTTCGTTTCGGGGGAAAACGTCAGGTAACGGGAGGGCAGGGACTCGAGATGACAGGAGCACCGTCGGGACGCGGTGTTACGGTCGACCGCGATATCGCTCGTACAGCGTTTGGTGCTTGTTTTCGACACCGGTCGGCTCCCCGTTGACGAACACGTGCACGATCCGCGTCCGTATGTCCAGCGGGTCGCCGTCCGTCACTACGAGGTTGGCGATCTTGCCGACTTCGAGCGTTCCCAAACGATCGGCAACGCCAAAGATCTCGGCGGGGTGGATCGTGACCGAGCGGAGGGCTTCTTCATGCGGTAGTCCGTAGGGCACCGCATTCCCGGCCTCGTACGGGAGCGTCCGCGGCCCGGATGTCCCCCCGCCAAAGGACCCGAAAGCGATCTTCACCCCCGCAGCGTGGAGCTTCCCGGGCCCCGAGAGCGGTTCGTCGTAGGCCTCGTCCTCTGCGCTCGGAAGGGCCTGGGTGGCTCCGAGAATGACCGGCACGTTCTTCTCCGCCAGGCCCTCCCTGACCTTCCACGCGTCGCGCCCCTCCGCAAGAATCATTCGGAGGCCCTCCCGCTCGGCGAAGGCCAGTGCGTCCTCGATGTCACGTTTGGCATTGGCCACGATCAGGACCGGGAGGGTGCCCCTTACGACCGGGGAGAGGGCTTCCAACTTCAGGTCCCGGTCCACTCTCGCCTGTGCCGCGCCGGTCTGGGCCTGATCGTAGTGCCGTGCTGCCTCCAGCCGCCGCTCGAGGGTGGCGATCGCCTCGGCGTGGCGCTTCCGCGCCCTGGCGAGCGTGGTGTCGGAGGCGCCGGGTGCCGTGATGTTGGATTCCCTGATGGGCCGGCTGGGCCAGATGAGGACCATGCCGACCGACGGCTCCACCAGCATCTCCTCGACCGTCCAACCGTACAGGTGCACAAGCGAAGCCTGTCCGGCCAGGCTCCCACTCCCGCCCGTCGGGGCGGTCACTGCGTGTGTGATTCCGTTCGCGCGGGTAACGGGTATGTGCTCGCTGGCGGGGTGCACCGCGGTAGCGGCCACAAGCTGCGGATTGAAATCACCAAGCTCGCTCTCGTCTACCGTTTGGGCGACGCTCCTGATCTCGGTCAATCCGAGCCGGCTCACGGCGTCGAATAGTCCCGGATAGGCATGGAGTCCGGTGGCGTCGATGATTTCGGCCCCCGGTGGAATCGGGATCCCGCGGCCCACCGCGACGATCCGCCCGTTCCGAATGATCACCGTCCCCGAGTCGATCGCCGAACCGGCCAGCGTATGGATCGTTGCGCCGTGAATCGCCTGAGTCGCCGGAACGCTTTGTCCCCAGGCTCCCGGCCCGAGGAGGGCGGAAACCACCACGAGCGACGAGACGCGACGGTCGATCATCGGGGGGGCTCCGCACGGGAGACGCCACCGGAGGCTGACGCACTGGTCACCGGTTTCGCCTTCGTCCGCTCGTGGTCGAGCTTCTTGTAGTAGTGCCTTTTTCTCGTCTTCGAGCGCGCCACGGCGAATGACGTCCTGCCCCCGGTCGAAATACAGTCCTCCGTCAATGAACGTTTTTTGGACGACCGCGTAGATGCTCAGGGGATGCCTGTCGAAAATGACGAGATCCGCGTCCTTCCCCACCTCGATCGAGCCCACGCGATCGTCGATGCCGAGCTGCTTCGCGGGATTCAACGTGACGAGTTTGAGGGCTTCCGTCTCCGACATGCCGCCCCACTTCACGGCCTTTGCGGCCTCCTGATTCAGGTGCCGCATCTCCTCGCGGCTATCCGAGTTGATCGAGACGACCACGCCCTTCTCCGTCATCAAAGCCGCGTTGTACGGAATGGCGTCGTACATTTCCATCTTGAATGCCCACCAGTCGGAAAAGGTCGAGGCTCCAGCTCCGTGCTCGGCGATCTCGCGCGCCACCTTGTAGCCCTCGAGGACGTGTTGGAAGGTGGCGACCTTGAAGCCGAGCTCCTCGGCCAGGCGAGTGAGCTGCAGGATTTCGTCGGCCCGGTAGGAGTGGGCGTGCACCAGGCGACTTCCCTCGAGCACCTCGACGAGCGTCTCGAGTTTCAGGTCTCGCCGGGGGCGGATCAGCGGAGCGTCCCCCCGGGCGCGCCGGCGCTCGTGTTCCCGCCAATCCGCGCGGTATGTCTCCGCCTCGAGGAACGCTTGCCGGATCACATCCAGCACGCCCATGCGGGTCGCTGGATATCGCGGCGGCGTCCGGCTTCGCTTTGGGTTTTCACCGAGCGCGAACTTGATCCCCGGCGGCGCGCCCTCGAACAGGAGCCCCCTGGCGTTCTCTCCCCAACGGAGTTTGATGACCGCGTTCTTTCCGCCGATGGGGTTGGAGCTGCCATGGAGAACGTTTGCCGTCGTTACACCGCCCGCGATCGCACGGTAGATGGCGATTTCATCGGGGTTCAAGACGTCTTCGATGCCCACCATGGCGGAGACCGCCGTCGTTCCTTCGTTGACGGCATCGGCGATGTGCGAGTGGGCGTCGATGATCCCGGGCATGACGTACTGACCCGCGGCATCGATGATGGTCGCTCCGGCAGGGACGGTGATGTCCCGACCTACGGCCCCGATCTTTCCGTCCCGAATGAGAACTGATCCCCCGTCGATGGTTCCGTTCGATACCGTGAGGATCGTCGCGTTCCGAATGACCGTGACGGGCGGGCTCTGCAGCGGCCCGCGGTCGACCACGGCGGGCACACTCGGCCCGCGAGTCGGACGCTTGGGAGCCGGTGGCGTGCCGCTTCCTTCCGTTTCCTGGGACGCTGGAGCGTCGTATTTGCGCCCGTCTACGAATACCATCCGGACCGTCGTCCCGTCCGCGAACAGGTCGCCATCCGTTACCAAGATGTTGGCGATCTTTCCGCGTTCCAGGCTTCCAAGGCGGTCCGCAACCCCGTAGATGTCAGCGGCGCCGAGGGTCATGGCGTGGACCGCGGCATCGCGCGGGAGCCCGGCGTCTATCGCGAGCTGCGCGTTCCGTAGCGCCTCTTCGGGATCGGTGATGCCATCCGTGTAAAAGCCGAATCGAACCCCCGATCGGTGCAGGGCGGCCGGTGTCGACGGAGCGCGGTCCCAGAAACGCAGTCGGCGGAGGGGATCGTCCGTCTCCGGGTCGGGCGTGTCGACCAAGCTGGGCCACTCGAGGCTCACAAGGACCGCGGCCTCGCTCGATGCTAGCGCGTCAGGTACCTCGTAGGCTTGCTGGGCGCCGTAGAGGACGGTGTTCGCGCCCACCTCGTTTCCGAGCCGAATTGCGCGATGAATCTCCCGGGCCCAGGTCGCCGGGAACAAGACGGGGTGCCCTTCGTCGATCGCGGTGCGGAGGGGCTCCAGTGCCCGATCGTATTCGGGCCGCTCCAGCCCCCGCGGTGAGGCGTCGTATACCGACCGGGCATGGGCGTAATGCGCGGCATCGAGAAAGAGTTGCCGCACATATGCGATCGCTCCCATGAGCGAGCCGGGGAATCCCTGGTATCGATCGCCTCTGGACAGATTGATCCGGAGCGCGACTGGCGTCTTCACGATCATCTCGCCCGATCTCGTGCCCGCCAGATTGATGAGAGCGGCCTGTCCGGGGAAGATCCCCTCACTCGGTGAAATGACGGCGGAGGTGAACCCCGCCTCACGCCAACGCCGGATGCGTTCGTCACCGATATCAAAATCATCTGCCGCGTTCACCCAGGATGTGGTGGCGGGTCGGTCTTCCGGCCCTCTCGAATACGCTTTGGGGGCGACGTGGACGTTCGCGTCGTCATTCCCTGGGTTGCCGAGCGAGGTGAGGGCGTCGATCAGGCCGGGGTACACGGTGAGACCGTTGCCGTCGATCACCCAGGCCTCGGGCGGTATCGCCGCTTCTGGTCCGACCGCGGCGATCACTCCCCCCGATAGGACAATCGTCCCCCGGGGAATGGTCGCCCCCGACACGGTGACGATTCGGGCGTTCCGGATGGCAAAATAGCGGGGGTGCTCAGGTTCCTGCGCTGCACAAGTTTCCGGTGCCGTCGGAAGGATCGCCGTGGCGAGCAATATCGGGAGAGGGGTAGTCCAGCCCCGGAAATTGAAACTTATCGGCGTCATCACGACTCCCCTATTCCCAACCTGCTGGACGCGGTCGAAATCGGTCGTTTGCTGGGAGCCTGCCCCGGCGACGGTTAAAACTGTCCGGATTGAGGCCCTGGCGCCAGCCGGATGTTGCTAGCCGCTTTCCTCGGGGCAAGGTGGTGTCACTTGACATGGCCGCAAGCAGGCCCGTTCATGACGCTGTGTCCATGCAGTACACTCATTCAACCATCGCAGCGGGATTGTCGCGTGCGTTCTGGTTGGCGCACGTCGTAGCGGTGCTGTCTGCAGCCGATTGTGTAGCGACCGCGGCGCAGCGCTTCGACTCACTGTACGGCGATTCGACACTCGTTCGCTGGCGGCCGGTCTACTCCGAAAACGTGCGGTGGAATCTGGAGAACGTGGTACTCCGGGTGTTAACGCCCGATGAGCGAGAAGGAGCAGGTCGGGTACGAATCCGGTTCCCACTTCGTGCCGGTTCCCCCGACCCCGTGGGGCACTCCAGCGACACCTCCGGCGTTATCTCGATTTCGGTGCTGTCACTCCGATTTTTGCACGACCTCGCGGTCGCGCACGCGTGGCTGGCAGACAATCGTTATTCCACGAGCTCGGTCACCGATTATCTCACGGCGCTCAAATACCGATCACCGGCGGAATTCCCGGAAGGGCGCTATCTGCCACCATTGCCCGCTCTGGGTGTTCCGGCCATTGCCCGGGGACGTGCATCAGTCAGCGAGGCGTCGGATAGGACCCTGAAAGGGGCGTTGGTCTTCGTCTTGGCCCACGAAGTCGGGCACCTGCGAGACCGGGGACGAGCAACGGCGGGGCACGGGCAGGTTGACCCCCGCGCGCGAGAAGCGGCCGCAGACAGTTTCGCGCTCTCGGTGTTTCGTCGATTGGGGGTGGCGCCCTTTGGCTTGTCGCTACTCTTTCGGGCCTCCGTGTTGCTGGCCTCCCACCGAGGCGACTTCGAGTCCGATAGCCTCTGGCTCGAGCATTACCAGCGAGAGACGAACCACCTGATCAGCCGGGCCCGATTGGACGGGCTGGCCCATATGCTCCTGGACGATCCCACGGCATTCGCGCAGCGTGAGCCTCGCTTTCGGGTCGGCGTCCAGGCGGTTCGCGACGTCGCCGACGAACTATTGGAAATCAGTGGGCGGATCGACGAGTCGGGCGCACGAAGGTCGCTGATGATGGGCGGACGCGAGATCGCTCTTCCGCCCTTCGAGCTGCGACCAGTTGGCACCCCCTGATCCGGATCGTTCGCCCGGATAGGGTTCGTGAAATACGTCGTGCGCCGTGTTGAATATCAGCGTCCACTGCTCCGGATCGGGAATCGCCCAGATGCTGTAGGAACCGGCGGGAAGCGGGGCTCCATCGATCAGGACGTCCCGGCTGAAGGAAATTCTGGTGGCCTCGTCCGCGCCGGGGTTCCAGATTCTCCCGTGCTTCACGATTCCTCCGAACAACTCGCGTCCTCTCGCGACAGGCCGGTTGTACACAATCGTGATCTCGGTCTGCCCGACCATCTGCATGAGCATTGCCGGCTGGCTTTTTCGTGTTCTCCCGCCCTGGATCACACCATCGCAGGCCGTAAGGACGAGTATTGCTGAGAGGATGGTGGACGTGACTACGGAGCGTCCGGGCATCTTCGGGATATCTCCTGGGCCAGAAATGGCTAGCGTTGTTATCCAACTAAAACTGTTGACTGGGACGGAAAGTTCCGGCAGGCGGCGCTGCTCTCGCCCTGTCGTGAAAGAGGGCTTGCGCTGACAAACGAATGGGAACCATCAAGGAGGACCTAGCGCAACCGGGCATTGACCTGGTCGAGACCCACATCTCGTGGGTTTTTCTGGCCATGAACGAGGTGTGGAAGGTCAAGAAGCCGGTTTCGCTCGGGTTCTTGAACTTCAGCACGCCTGACCGTCGCCGGAGGGCTTGTGAGGCGGAGATAAGACTCAACCGCCGCGCGCATTGCCCTTCTGGCCGGCGGGCCTGACGAACTGAAGCGGCTGCTCAACTTACGGCGGCTTGCTGCCAGCGGGGGCTCGTTTGATGGGCGCGCCTGCGGCAGGAGGTGCACACATCTTCCCAGGAGATCCAATGGTTTCATTGTCCAAGCGAGCCAGGCGCAGCATGGCGGTGTTGATTGTGCTGACGTTCGTCGGTTGCGGGACA
The DNA here is from genome assembly GCA_965249575.1 of Gemmatimonadales bacterium. Lineage (GTDB taxonomy): Bacteria > Gemmatimonadota > Gemmatimonadetes > Gemmatimonadales > GWC2-71-9. Next base: position 2,586,892 of record OZ252244.1, read on the forward strand.
GACCGTTCGGCGGAGTTGCAGGAGTCCCGAGCGGTCGCGTACGACCCGACCCAAGCCGGAGCGCTCCCCCAGGTAATTCTCGGAGCGGCACCTGCTCCCCGAGGGACCGATTTCCGTTATGTGCCAAACGATTCCACGACCCGGGGTTACCTCGCGGTTCCCGGTGGGGAGGGCCCGTTCCCGGCGGTGGTGCTCATTCATGAATGGAACGGCCTCGTCGACCGGATTCGGCAGATGGCCGACGCCTTCGCGGCGGAGGGTTACGTGGCCCTCGCGGCCGATCTGTACGCGGGCCGCACCGGCAGCAACCGGGCAGAGAACATGGCGCTGGTGCGCGAGGCCCGAGCGGATTCAGCAGGCGTTATCGAGAACCTGGATGCGGCGGTGAAGTCCCTGCGCGCCCGGGATGACGTCTCTGGGAAGGTGGCCACGATAGGGTGGTGTTTCGGGGGCGGGATGGCACTGAGCTACGCGTTGGGCGGCGGGAATCATGACGGAACGGCCATCTTTTACGGATCCCTAGTTGAAGATCCAGACCTCCTTTCCAGGATTCAGCACGAAGTGTATGGCACCTTCGCAGCGCTCGATCAGGGGATCCCGGCGGATCAGGTCGAGCGATTTGCACAAACGCTCCGCCGGATTGACATCCCGAACGACATTCACATCTACGACGACGTGAATCACGGCTTCTGGCTGCGCGTCGACGACGATCCGAGCGCGCGAACCGCTCCGGCCCTCGACGCATGGGAACGACTCAAGGCCTATTTGGACCGGACGCTGGGGGGCTGACGGCTTCAGGGTCGGCCACCGACCGCGCGTCAGAATCGGGTACTGCATCGGTGAACAGATTGGGAAAGACGGGCGGCGAGAACTCGCGAGCCTCCCCGTGAGCTATGGCCCATCCTAGATGCGCGGACCAACCGAGCGTGTAGGTCGTGGCGATCGTGGCGATCGTGGCGGCGAGGAGGGTCCATCGCAGCCATGCCGATGGAGATTCGCCCTGGAGGAATTGAAGGAGGGCCTGCGTGGCGGCGGCACCGAGAACGATCAGCCCAACGAACGCGGCCCTGCTCACCACGGCGTGGGCTTCTACATACGGGTTGTTGCGACCGAGGTCGCCTTCGAGCAGCTCAAAAGCCGGCTGTCCGGAATGGTACGCGACTCCGCCGAGGAGCGCGCACCCAACGAGTGACGCATAGCCCAAACGGAGGAGCTGCTCTGCTCTGAGCACCTGCCCGAGGAGCAGCAGCGCCAGCGACCCGACACAGCCGACGACGCGTGCATGGACGATCACGAGGTGGACGTGGGCGGAGTTCACCACCTCTATCCCGTGGTGATGGCCTCGCTGGGCGGTACGCCCTCGTCGATCTGCTCGTAGTCGAGCTCGCTTCCTCGCAGGCTGTGCGGGATCAGATAGACGATCACCATGACGACCGTGGCGATCGCCACCGATGCCCGTCCCACGATTTCCTTCTTGCGGGGACGGAAGCCGATGGTCGTGCATGCGACGACCCACACGAGCCACATCATGAGCATCTTGTTGTCCGTGAGGTCATAACCGAACGGGAAACCGGTCCAGTACTCTCCGAAGGCATATTTCTGGACGATGGGTCCCAGGATCATGCCCCCGACGGTCATCCCCGTCAGGGTGATCCACGCCAGTGGGCGCATGCCGCCGGGTGCGAATAGAGCCGAAAGCCCCGCACGCATCCCGATGAGCACCGCGAAGAACATGAACAGGACGTGTGGCAGCAGGATGGCGAGTGGCACGTCGTCCTTGAACCGGATAATCACGTTATCGGCAGGGTCTTCGGGTATGCGGATGTCCCCAGACGGGGTCGTTAGGGTTATGAAATACTCTAGCTTTCCCGCCGCGGGTTGTGCGGGAAGGTGTCCGTAGAGCTCCCCGTCCGCGGAGTCCAGCTCCTGGGTAGCGAAGGCGTCGTCCGTTCTGAATCGCTTGTAATGGAGGTCCCCGGTGATTGGCGTATTCGGGTTGGGGAGGACGACGCGAGCATTCCCCGTCGAGACGTGGCTTCGCACGAGTCGGTAATCGTAGCGCTCCCCGCCCACGGTGAGGTTGCCACGTTTCGGGTAAGTCGGTCCAGTGCGGCGTTGGTAGACCACGGCGCCGAGCATGAGGATTACCGCGGTTAGCCACAAGACAGCGGGCGACCAACGCTGCCGTCTCGGGGTGCTCACATCTCCGCGACGGGACGTCAGGCCGGTGTCCTGCGCCGCCACCTCGCTTCGCCCTTCATGTCCGGCCAGCCGTGTCATTCGTCATCCCCGCGGTGCAGTTTTCGGGATCTCGCCGTCAACTCACCAATTTAAGGCGGCGCCGCGACCGCCGCCCACGGAAAGGGGGGGCGGATTCTCCGCCCCCCGAGGTCTGTCATATGGGAGCGAGGCAACAGACACTAAACGTGTGAGTGACCCGGACCGGTCTGGACGGAAAGCGCACTTGGACTCGAGGCCCGATTTTGTCGAAGCGGAGTTGACCCGGCTGCATGTCCCGGCATTTGGCTGGGCGATGAGTTGTTGCCGGTGGAACCGAATGGAGGCTGAGGACGTGCTCCAGGCGAGTTACCTGAAGATACTGGATGGTAGCGCTGTCTTTAGAGGGCGTTCGTCCTTTAGAACCTGGCTGTTTGGTGTGATCAGGCGTACTGCGGCCGAGCACCATCGCCGGAGTCGGCTCTCACTTTTCGGTCCGCTCGCGTGGCTGAATGGGCGCCCTGAAGGCCGGGATGAAGGGGCGGATCCGGAAGCCGCGACCGTCGAGGCGGAATCTAGTCAGCGACTCCGGCGAGCGCTGGGCTTTCTGTCGAAGCGTCAAGCTGCGGTTTTGCATCTCGTGTTTTATCAGGGCCTCTCCATCGAGGAAGCATCGCAAGTGCTAGGGGTATCGGTCGGGACCGCGCGCACGCATTACGAGCGCGCAAAGGAAAGGCTACGTCGACAGCTGGCGGAGGCGCACGTCGATGGATGAGAAGCTGGGAGATCGCGAATTGCGAGAGGCACACGACCGCCTGCGGGGCGAAGTGGAGAGTGACGTTCCCACCTACGGACACATTCTCGCAAGGGCACGGGACGCGCCAGGGCGTCGTCCCTCGTGGTCGCGGCGGACGCGAACGGTACCTCTAACCGCAGCGGCGGCAGTCACCTTAGCGCTGGTCGTGTGGCTCGGAGGCCTTCTGGAGTCGGATCCAACGCCAGATAGTACGGAGCTCGTCTTTGTCGTTGATCTGTCCTCGATCCGTTGGGCCGCCCCCACGGATTTCCTGCTCGAGACCCCCGGCAAGCGACTCCTCCGTTTGATACCTGAGGTCGGCGGTCCCGGCGTGCCCCTCACCGTCGATCGTTCGGGCGACTCAACCGCGAATCTACCATACGAATGGAGCGAACAGTCATGAAACGTGCCTTTGGTTGGGTATGTGCCGCGACCGTGGCGGTCACTCCCAGCGTCACCGCCCAGGATTTCGAGCAACATCTGTTTCCACCAGAGCTTATCATGCAGCACCAGCGCACGATCGCGCTGCAAGCTCCTCAGCGCGCGTCGATCACGGCAGCGATACAGTCGCTCCAGGCGAATGTGGTCGATCTCGAATGGGACATGCAAGCCGAGGGACAGAAGCTAACGGAGTTGCTAAACGGGCCAACCATCGACGAGGAAGCTGCCCTCGCGCAAGTCGACCGCGTGTTGGACATCGAACGGCAAGTCAAGAAGGCGCACCTCGGGCTGCTAATACAAATCAAGAACACGCTGACGGCCGAGCAGCAGGCGAAGCTGCGGCGGCTGCAGGATTCGTACAACGAGAATGAGAAGAAGCGACAAAATTAGGGTGTGTGTGTGTCCGTGGCAGGCGGTGATATCGGCTGCTGGGCTACCTCGTGCAGCAGCAGTCTTCACACTATGATTTGGAAGTGTCGTCGGCGTCGGTCCCCCACGGGCGGATGAAATCCTCGTCCTCAACTCCCAGTGCGTCCGCCAGGCGCGTGAAATAGTTGAAAAGGGCGATCATCTGGACCGCGTCGTGAATTGCGCGATCGTCGAAGCCATGCTCCCGCAGGGGGTCGAGGTCTCCACGCGACATCGATCGCTGGCGGTGCGTGAGGTGCGCCGCAAACTCACAGAGCGCCGCATCGGCCGGTGTCAGGTTCGCGCTGCGCCAGTCCCGGACCACCGCGTGGACGAAGGTGTCGGCCTTTTCGGCATCCGGAACGTGTTCGGCGATCTCGGCACGGAGATCGTGGGCGTGGGCCTGCGTTCAGTGATGGCAGGCCGTTTCGGTGGAGACCACCGTGGCCAACAGCTCTCGTTGCATGCGCGATAGGCCAGACGGTCCGTGCATCACCGTCCGGTAGTGGTCTATGCAGGATTTCAAGACCGGTGGGTTGACGCTCATGATGTGGACGATGTTCCAAATCCGCCCAGCGCGCTGTAGCGACTTGTCGAGCTCCCGCTTGAGCAGGCCTTCGGCCTCTTCGAGCGGTACCTGATAGATCCACGGCATTCGCGGCTCCGTAATGGGAGAGGTTGTCAGTGTGGCAACGTATTCATCGTAACGCACCACTAGCGGATTCGTCATCGCGTCTGTTTTGGGGGAGTCCCGCGATCTTCGAGAGAAGGTCATGCACCTCGTCGGGATTCTTGACGACGTACGCGGCTCGAGTCGAGCGTGGCATTTCGGATACGAGAATCCCCAGCCCGCGGCGTTCCAGTGCGGCGAATGCATCCTCGTCGGTGGTGTCATCTCCCACATATATCGGCACAAGGTCCGGGCCGTCGAGGCCGAGTGCGTCGAGGAGCCACAGCACGGCGCTCCCCTTGTCCCACTCCATTGCCGGTCGGACCTCGAAGACCTTCTCGCCGTGCGTTTTGGTCAGCTGCGGGACTCGGTTCACCAACTCGTCCACCATTGCTTCGACAGTCGGAATCAGGTCCTCTCGGACGAGCCGGTAGTGAACGGCGACCGAAAATCGCTTGTTCTCCACCAGCACTCCCTCGATCCCCCGCGTGCGGGTAGCGAAATGCGCGGCGGCCTCTTGAAGCATCGGCAGGAGGTCGGCACCGATTTCATTTCGGATGGAAGCGCCCGGTCCTGAAATGTCGAACCCGTGGCTGCCCGCATAAATCAGATCGTCCAGGCCGATCAGCTGGGCCACATCCTCACGCCCCCGTCCGCTGACAATGATGGTCGGGCAGCTCGAGGCGACTTCCCGGAGGGTGGCGCGCATGTTGTCCGTGAGGTGCGCGAGTTCCGGACGATCGACGATCGGTGTGAGCGTGCCGTCGTAGTCGAGAAACAGGACGGTGCGGCGTCCGCCGATTTGCGCTTCGACTCGATCCCACTGGGAGAGAGCGGAGGGGGGGGTGGGCATCTTTTCGATAACCATTAACCAAGGCGCTGGGGTAGACTTGTCATCACCATCGGGTCCCGATCCGCGCCGGTCGAGCCGGCGGCCCGTTGTGCGAAAGCTGGCGGCGTTTCTGCGCGTACGGTAGGTTAGCGGCATTCACGTGGCTGCGAGCGGACAACTCCACAGGAGGAAGAGAGCGGCGCATGGCGCGTATTCTCGTGGTGGACGACGACACCGACGTGCGAGGCGTGATACGGAAGGTATTGGCCGGTGACGGCCATGAGGTCGTCGAGGCACCCGACGGCGACGCTGCCCTCACGAAGTACCGTGAGAAGCCGGCCGACCTCGTGCTGATCGATATCTATATGCCCCGCGCGGACGGCATCGAGACCAGCATCCGTCTTCAGCATGAGTTTCCCGGAGCCAAGATCGTCGTGGTTTCCGGGGGCGGGTTTCGTGACAAATCCGAGTTACTGGAGACTGCAAAGCGCATCGGCGCCGCCGCCACGCTGCCCAAGCCATTCGAGCGCGAGGAAGTCCTCGAAGTCGTGCGCGAAGTGCTCGGCACTCGGCCGTAGCCGGCCGCCACGCAGTCTCTGCCCGCCGGTTACTCCAGTCCCGCCAGCGTCACTTTCCCGATAGGGAGCCTCCGCACCGGCCTGCCGGTGAGGGCGAGAATGGCGTTGCACACCGCCGGAGCGATGGGCGGCGTGCCCGGCTCCCCGATACCGCCCAGCGGGTCGCCGCTCGTGACGATGTGCGTTTCGATGGCAGGGGCTTCGTCCATCCGGACCACACGATAGGTGTTGAAGTTCCCCTGTACCGCGCGGCCACGGTCGATGGCGACCTCGCCATACAGAGCCGCCGAGAGTCCGTATATGATCCCACTCTCCATTTGCGCCACGACGGTGCTGGGATTGACCACATCACCACAATCGACCGCGCATACCACGCGATGCACCCGCACAGCGCCGTCCTGCTCGAGTGAGACCTCGGCGACTTGTGCCACGAAACTCCCAAACGACTCGTGGACCGCGACGCCTCGGGCGCGGCCCTTGGGCAGCGGCTTGCCCCAGCCCGCGTTCTCCACCGCAAGGTCCAGCACGCGCCTGTGCCGGGGGTGATCGGACAACAGCCTCCTCCGGAGGTCGACGGGATCCTTCCCGCCAGCCATCGCTAGCTCGTCCAAGAAACATTCGGTGACGTAGGCGTTCTGGGAGCTTCCAACCGAACGCCACCAATGGAGCGGAACTGGGAGGTCTGGCTTGGCGCACGTGACGAGGACGTTGGCTATGTGGTATGGGATGTTCTTTGCGCCCTCGACCGATGACCGGTCCACGCCCTCCACGCGCCGGCCGATTGATTCAAGGATCGACGGGCTGGCGATGTGATGAACCCACGCGACCGGCCACCCGTCCGAGTCCACCGCGCCGACGAACTTGTTGTATCCGGCGGGCCGGTAGTATCCCGCGCGCGTGTCGTCCTCGCGGGTGAAGACAACCTTGACCGGCTTGCCAATCGCCTTCGAGGTAAAGACGGCATCCTGGACGAAGTCCGTCTGCGACCGTCGTCCAAAACCCCCGCCCATGAATGTCGTGTGTACGGTCACCTTGTCCGCCGGCAAGCCAGTGATCTCGGCGGCGACCCGCTGCGTGCGCGTTGGTGCCTGAGTCGGTGCCCACACGTCACAACGGTCCGCCCGCACGTCGGCCGTGCAGTTCATCGGCTCCATGCTCGCGTGAGCCAGATAGGGTACCTCGTAGACGGCTTCGACGGTCGTGTCCGCCCTAGCGATGGCTCGGTCGACGTCGCCGTCGTTACGTGCCTCGGTGCCCGTACCCGCCATATTGCGGAAGAGCTCGGTGATCTTGGCGCTGGACAGATCCCGATGCGGACCCTCATCCCACGTGATCTCCAGCGCGTCCCGACCCTGCTTGGCCGCCCAATAATGATCTGCTGCGACCGCCACGCCCGTGGGAATCTCGACAATGTGCCTCACACCGGGAATGTCCTTGGCGCGCGTGGCATCGAGACGCATCACCTTCCCGCCCCACACCGGGCTGTGGACGACCTGAGCCACGAGCATGCCCGGTACCTTGACGTCGATCCCAAATACCGCTTCGGCCGCAACTTTTGCCTTCGTGTCGAGCCGTTTGGTCGCCTTTCCGATGAGACGGAAGTTCTTGGGGTCTTTGAGCGGCGGGTTGTTGGGCGGCGGGACGGCGGCCGCCTTTTCGGCGAGCTCGCCGTACCGGAGCCGCCGTCCCGAGGGTTGATGGATCACGGTGCTGTTCTCCGCCCGACAGTCGGCGGGGTCGGCGCTCCACGTATCTGCGGCGGCCCGAATGAGCATTTCACGCGCCGCCGCCCCGACCGTGCGGAGCTTTGCATAGTTGCCGCGGATGCTCGAGCTGCCGCCCGTGCCCTGGTTGCCGTACTTCGCCGAGTCGGCGGGTGCGTGTTCGGACCGGACCTTGGTCCAGTCAGCCTCGAGCTCTTCGGCCAGTATCATCGGCAGTGAGGTCAACACCCCCTGGCCCATCTCCGATTCGTGAACGATCAACGTAACGAGATCGTCGGTACCGATTCGGATCCATGCGTTCAGGTCGGATGGGCCGACCTCCGTGCGGAATACCGTGCGAACGGGCAGCCTGAACCCGATCAGCAGGCCCATCCCCGCGGCGGAGCTGATCTCGAGGAACTCTCGCCGGTTGACTGCGTGTCCGTTTTCGGTGACAGTCATCGGGCCATCTCCTCGGCCGCGCGGTGAATCGCCCGGCGGATCCGGTTGTAGGTGCCGCACCGGCAGATGTTGCCCGACATGGCCGAGTCGATATCCGCGTCGCTCGGCGCGGAATTTTGCTCCAGGAGCGCGGCGGCGCTCATGATTTGGCCTGGCTGGCAATAGCCACACTGGGGAACGTCCTCGGCTATCCACGCCTCCCGCACGGCCTCTGCGCTGCGGGTCTTCAGTCCCTCGATGGTCGCGATCTCCCGACCCTCGGCTGCCGATACGGGGATTTGACACGAAAAGATCGGAGCGCCGTCGAGGTGTATGGTGCATGCTCGACACTGGCCGATTCCGCAGCCAAACTTGGTACCCGTCAGATCGAGGAGATCGCGGATCACCCAGAGTAGTGGCATGTCGGGCGGTGCGGTCACCGTCCGAGTCTGTCCGTTCACGCGGAGTTCATACGCAGGCATGCGAGGTCCTCGGGGAGGGATATCTTACTAGGGTGTGGCTGGGAGGATGGTGTGTCAAGCGTTTGGGGAGGTGCGGTTCGGGCAGTGTCGGCACCATTCGATCTTGAGGTCCTCAACACAAGGAAGGGGACGGCGATGCGATCGCTGATCGTGCTTGGCGTGGTGCTTGCCGTGACTCCCGCATTGGAGTTGGAGGCGCAAACGGCATCGGACTCCGCCGCCATCATTCGGACGGCGAGGGACTACATCGAGGGATGGTACGAGGGGGACGCCGCGCGGATGGAGCGCGCGTTACACCCGGATCTCGCCAAGCGTATCATCAATATGAACGACGCCGGTCGAAGCCGGCTGGGGCACATGGGAGCGCTTCAGCTGGTGCAGGGTACGCGAGCGGGCGGCGGAAGCTCGACGCCCGCGAGCCGAACGGCGCGCCGGCGTCAGAATTCTCGACATTTACCAGAATGTTTCGAGCGTCCGCGTCGATGCCGGCGAATGGATCGACTATATGCACGTCGCCCGCGCAAACGGGCGATGGGTCATTGTCAACGTTCTGTGGGAAGTGCGGCCGGAGGCCCGGTCCGGCGGCTAGCGACGGACTCTAGGGCTCACGCGGGGCGCTGCCAACCAACTCCCGGAAGGCGGCCTTCGTGCTCTCGGCAGCCGCATCGGCTCCCGCCCGGAAGTCCGAGCCGGCCCGCCGAGCGCGCTCGATGGCTTCGAGACCTGCCGTCTCCATTTCCTCGCGCGCTTTGTCCGCCGCCTCGAGGACCTTCTCATGTTGCTGACGGTCGCGCATGTAGTATCCGGTCGCGGCGCCCGCCGCAAACATCAGGAGCCACGGAGCGAGCCACGCCATGAGCCCCTTACGCTTCTCGGCCATTTTCACCTCCAGGCTGTCGTCCGCGCGCGGACGGCGTCGTATTCGTAGTCGCGCCTCAAGCTACCGCTCCACTCCGCATCGTCAATCAGTCGATCAGGCCGCGCCGCACGCAATGAATGAAGTCGGTATAAGCCGGCTTGTGCCCCGACTCGCGCAATCCGGCCGCTATTTGGCCGCGGTGGTAGGCGGAGTGGTTAATCACATGATCGAGGATGTCCTCGACTCTGTTTTCCCAGGGCTCGCCCTTCGTATTGACGTACTCCACCGGGCGTCGGAGATCACCCTCAGCTAGGTCGGCGAGGAATACCGCCCATTCGTCCCCAACCTCGGTGCATCGCCTGCGGCACGCATCGAGGTCGAGGACCGGCCAGACCTCGCCAGACGCCTTGCCCCGACCAAGGCGATTGAGCCAGAGCTCCTCAGCGCCCGGTATGTGGGCCATGACCAACGTAAGCCGTTCCGACGGCCGAGCCGCCGCGACGAGAGAAGCGAGCGTCTCCCGGTTCGCCCACTCGTTGTACCGGAACAGACGACGAATCCGGTCCAAGACACTCACGGTGAACGGACTCCTTCAAGGCAGCGCCGGGGGTGGTCAAATACCGCTCTCGTATCCAGTGTCACTGCGCCCGCGCGCCATACGCTGAGGAGCCGCCCACCCCTGCAGGACGGGTGAGCGACTCCTCACATTGTTCGACGCTAACGGACCAGAGCGGTCCGGGGCAGGGAACGAGCCGCTCCCCGCTTACGACTCCACGATGATCAGGAACTTCGACGGTTCCCAAAACTCATCGGGCGCATCGATCTCCAATTCTCCCTGGATTTTTCCGTCGTTCTCCAGCATCCCGCCCAGGTACGAGAGATTGTGCCTCGACGCGATGCGGTACTTCCTGTCGTCGCGCGGGAACGGGATGCGCGTTACCTCCCGCTTGTCGATGGCGATAAAGTCGGCTTCGGCGAGGTCGCGTGCGGGCTGGAGTGTCTTCTTTCCGAAGAAGAGGAACTTGCCCCCTTCCTCGACCACGATCCCCCGTTCGAGGAGGTCGTTCTTTGACCCGATGACGTAGAAAACTGTATTCTCCTTTTCCGCCATGGTTTGTACGGTGTCCGCCAGAGCCTCCTTCTCGGCCGCGAGCTGGACGTTGGCGGCGTGGAGTTCGTTCACGTCGTCCGTGAGTGCCGTGATGGACGTTTTTTGGTCCTCGATGAGCGTACGGAAATCGGCGATCGTCACCTCAAACTTCACCAGTTCCGACTTCAAAGAATCCGAAGACGACGACAGGCGGCGGATTCGCCGTTGGCTCGCGCGGAGGCGTTCCTCGCTCAGGTTCACCCGCTTCGTCACTTCCTGGATCTTCTCGAGGATACCGTCCCGATACGCCTCCGAGACCTGTAGCGGCGACTCGGGCGACACGACGACCGCGTCTCCAGGCCCCCCCAGATCCTTGACGCTCGCCAGCTCGGTGCTGATATCGTTCATCAATCGAGTGGTCTCGACCACCTCCTTCAGGAGGCTGTCCTTCTCAGCCGAGATGATCGTCAGCTCCTCCAGCTTGCGGAGGGTTTCCTTGTTCTCGCAGCCGACAAGGGCTAGGGCGACGACGGCGAGTCCGGTAACCCCCGTAGCCGCTCGGCGCAGTTCTCTCATTGGTAACTCCCCTCCTACGCTTGTCTGTCACTTGTGACCGTGCGCGCACAGACGCACTAACGGTGCCGCGTCGGGATCCGCACTAGACTTCTGGGTCCACGTTGTACCCGGCCAGCCGGCCGGGGTTTCACGGCCGGCTAGGGAGGAAAGATCGCTCGATGGGTTGGGAGAGGAAAGGTCGGGTGGGTTTTCGGCGTGGCGCCTCAGTGCTCCGCCGTCAGCGCCATCGAGCCGGCCCGGCGGTGGCCGCCACAACGTGGAGTTTACTGGAATCGGTGGGCTCGGTCTGGCTGGCGTTCCCGTCCGTGAGGGGGAGCTCGCCGGACTGCGATTTCCGCTCGATCGACTGGGGACGATGTCTTCAGGCGACCGTTGACGTTGGCCCCATCGTGGATCACGATCCGCGGCGCGGTGATGTCGCCTGTGACCGATGAGCTCGGCTGGATCTCGACCCGGCCGTCGGAGACAATGCTCCCTCGCACCTCGCCCGCCACTACGGCTTCGCGGGTGTAGATGTCACCGTCGATCGTTCCGCCGTCTGCGACCAGGACCTGGCCCTTCGCGTGCACACTTCCTTCTACGACACCCTCGACCTTGACGACACTTTCGGTCTCGATCTCGCCGACAACCCGCATCCCTTTCGCGATCACCGAAAGTGTCGGTTCCGTGGACCCCGGCGGGGTACGGGTGCGGTCTGCCTGTCGCCCGCTGTTCGAAAACAACGCCATGACTCGCTCCTTCCTCTGGATCGCCTCGCTGGGCGCGGTTCCCTACGCGCTCCCAGACCGATGTACTGTTGTTATCGGCAGGAGTCCGAAAGAAAGTACCGGCGAGATTTGATGCCGCATGGTGACGCGGCTCACAACCCGAGTGTGGGACCTCGCGCCCCGTTTCGCCAGGCCCGCTTGCCGGCACTCGCCCAGGCACGGCGGGTGGTATCTGTAACAAGTTGTGGATACAACACTTAGCAGTAAGGTGGGTCGTGTCAGCCCCTGGTCGTAGGGAGCGTTGGTGTCCTCAACGCGTCGACGCGCGCTCGCGGCGGCGCGATGCGTTTTCCGCCACTACATTCGAGGGGCCGGCGATCGTCGGCAAGTGGCCTACCTTTGGGCTGGGGGCAAGTTCATACACACGCCGAGTGGCCACGCTGGCCGCCCGCGGTCTTCAGCCGAGCCGACCCGCTTATCGGTGCCATAGCTGCGGTGGGAGGAGAGCGATGAACGCGTACCGGGCGGAAGTCGTCGGCAGCATGCTACGCCCAGACTATCTCTTGGCGGCTCGCGACGACCATCGGGCCGGCGTGATCACCGATGCAGCTTTCAAACGAATCGAAGACCGCGCGGTGGACGAGTGTCTCGCGATTCAAGTGCGGGCTGGTGTCGATATCGTGACCGACGGAGAAATGCGTCGCAACGTCTTTGCGAGCCAGCTAGCGGAGGCGACGGAAGGGTTTGAGTCGGTCGAGGGCAACGCGGTCGATTGGTTCACACGTGAGGGCAGGGTCGAGAGTAGCCCGGTCACGGTCGGGCTCGTGGCGAGAATCAAACGGCGGCGGCACCTGTCGGCAGAGGAGTTCACGTACCTCCGGTCGCGAACGGATCGGCCGGTGAAGGTGACGTTTCCCAGCCCAACGATGTACGCTTACTACTGGATGGCTGGCGTTTCAGATGCCGCCTATCCATCGACTGACGCCTATCTCGCTGACGTAACGGACATTCTGAAGGACGAGGTCACGGAGCTCGTGAGGCTCGGAGCCGAGTACATACAGGTCGACGCCCCGGAGTTCGGGATGTTGCTCGACCCCCATCAGCGGCGCTGGTTCGAGAGCAAGGGATTCGTTCCCCAGCGCATGATCTCATGATGGAGTCGAGATGATCGATGCCCTGATCGCTGGACACCCCGGGATCACCTTCGGTCTCCATGTGTGCCGAGGCAACGACGCGAGCCGTTACATGGCGAAAGGGAGCTACGCATCGCTTGCGAGAGAGATCTTTACACGGACCAGTGCCCACGTGTTGCTGTTGGAGTACGACGACGAGCGATCCGGGGATTTCGAGCCTTTGAGGCTCGTCCCCGACGACAAGATCGTGGTGCTGGGCCTCGTCACCACCAAGTGGCCGCGGGAGGAGACCGTCGAGGAGCTTCGATCCCGTATCGAGGAAGCGAGCCGGTACGTGTCGTTGGATCGGCTGTCTCTCAGCACGCAGTGCGGCTTCGCGTCGGTCGCCAAGGGAAACGCGATCCCGTTCCCGCTACAGGAAAAGAAACTCAGGTTGGTGAAGCAGGTCGCCGACAGTGTTTGGGGCTGACATGAGAGAGCCGAGGGTCTTGTCGCTGCGGGCCGCCGGGGAGCGCCGCCACCGGTCCGGGAGGGGGAGGGGGAGGGGGAGGTACCGTGACGACTGTTGAGGTCACTCCCGCCGTGAGCACGTTAACGTCGATCGGTGAGTCCGTCTCGCTTGCCGCAGTCGCCAGGGATCAGGGGGGCGATTCGTTACCGGCCAGTCCCACACCTGGTCGTCCTCCAACGACGCCGTCGTCACGGTCAACCAGTCCGGTATCGCCACCGCTGTAGGCAACGGATCGGCCACATTACAGCGACGACCTCCGCTATCGACGGCACCGCGAGGGTCACGGTCGCTCAGACAACGGCTGCCGTGGCGGTATCGCTCGATGGATTCACGGTGGGCTTGGGCGATACCGTGCGACTAACCGCGGTCCAGCTGGACGCGAACCGACACCAGGTGTCGGGGCACCAGCGATCTCCTGGTCGACGACCTCCCCTTCGATCGTTGCGGTCGACCCGAGCGGGCTGGTGACCGCCAATGGCGTGGGGTCGGCGATGATAACGGCAACATCGAGCAACGGCGTGTCGGTGAGCGCGATGATAACCGTCTCGGGAGCAGCCGTGACATCGGTGGACGTGACGGCCGCGATCTCGACGCTCGTCTCCGTGGGTGAGACTCTCCAGCTAACCGCTCAGGCCCGGGACTCGTCGAACGGCGTACTCTCGGGCAGGTTGATTTCTTGGGTTTCCTCCGACGACTCGGTCATGACGGTCAGCTCGTCGGGCCTGGTTACCGCCGTTCCCAGCGGATCGGCGTCCGTGACCGCTACGACTTCGGGCGTTGATGGGTCGGTCGCCCTGACCGTAGCGCAGGAAGTCGACACGGTCATGGTGATTCCCGCAGTCGTCAGCGTCGTCGCCGGTGACACCGTCCGGCTGACCGCGATACAGGCCGATGCAAACGCCAACGAGGTGCTGGGTGCTCCGCCCCCCGCGTGGTCGACGTCCAGTATGATGTTCGCCACGGTCGATTCGGCAGGCCTCGTGACGGGCATTGAAGGCGGACCGCCGGTGATTACCGCGACGTCGAGCAATGGCAAGAGTGGCACGGCGATGCTGACTGTCACCGGAGGCTTTCCGGCGATTCCCATGCAGGTCGGCCGAGCTGCTCGAGCCGAAGCCACCTTCGAAAGGGCGGGCGACCCGACGCGTCCCTCACGCTTACACGCCGCTCTTTGGCGCTGGGGCGTCGGACGCGGCAGTCGGCTGCCTCCGCCCAAACCCCGTGACGATCGCCAGCACGACCATCGCCAACAGTGCCCACGAGTGGAAGTTGTGTAGCCCAACCCCCCAGGGGGACACTCGAGACATGCCAAATTCGAGACCCGCGGCCGTCGTGCTCGCGGCCAGGATCGTCGGGACGAAAAACGGGAAGAGGAACGGGTATGTGCAGACGGTGATGTCGAGAATGTTTGCACGACGGTAGGGATGAAGGCCAAGAGCAGCGCCGGTCTCGCGAGCAAACCGTCCCACTGTGAGGATGGCGACGACGGAGTGCGTGGTGAGGAGCACGGCGCCCGATACCGCTCCGAAGATCCAGAGCTCGGCCCCGCGCGCCGAGTGACTGCGCTGCTTCGCATGATCGACCAGCTTGCCGAGAATTCCGGAGGCCTCGAGTCCGCCCACCAGGCCCATCAGCAGGATGGTGAAGACCGATACGCCGATACCGCGTTCCATCCCCTCCACGATGATCCCCCGCGCCCCGAAACGCTCAGTATCGATGTAGAGCACAGCCGACGGCGCCACCAGTTGGAGTGCGAGCGCCAGCCCCGTCGCCGCGAGGATCCCGAACAACAGTCCCTCCAAGAGATGCCGGCGAGCCAGAAGCAGCCCGATCACGAGCACCGGTACCAGCAGCATCGGGAGGCCAGAGGGATCTCCACTGAGGTCACCCCCTTGCGTCGGGACCGCCGGAGCCCCGGCACTTCCGGTCAACCAGTAGAGCACCAGGGCGACCCCGGCAGCGGGTAGGGCGTACACGAGGCGACTCCTGACGACCCCACCCAGGTCGGCTCCCTGTGTCGTGGCGGAGGCGATGGTGGTATCGGACACCGGCGAGATGTTGTCGCCAAAGGTCGCGCCGCCGATGATTGCGCCCATGAGGACAGCCGGGCTCGCCCCGAGCGCGCCACCTGCGGGAAACAGGAGTGGCGAGCACAGGACGATGGTGCCCAGGCTCGTCCCGGTCGACGTCGACACGGCGCAGCAGATCAGGAAGGTGGCGGCCACGAAGGATCCTCCTGAGACGCCAACGCGGCCCGCGGACCACACCAGGGCCTCGATGAACCCGCTCGCGTTCATGAGAGATCCGAGGACCCCCGCCAACAACCACGCCATGATCATGAGCATCACGATGGGTTGGCTCATCCCCCGGATCATGGCGGTCGCGTATGCGGTCCGGTCTCGAGCCAGGGCGATGCCCAGGCCCAGGGAACCGAGCAAGATCGGCCAGAACCCTCTTTCATCGGGGGCCCCCGACAGGCCCAGCCAGGCGACGCCGCCCAGGAACAGCGCGAACGGCGCGAGCGCGCCGGTGGCGCCGCCGCGGAACCGCAACGGATGAGCGTCGGTGGCGCCGGTCAGTGAATTCACGCTTGCACCATAGTGTACTTTGAAAACGGCTACCCGAGGGGCCAGCGGGGCCGCGGCCTGTCAGGGCCCGGGAAGCTACTGGCCGGATCAACCGCGCGAAAGGAGCGCCTTCGTGGCTGACTCGGATGAATTCACGCTGTACGATCTGCGCGTTGAAGTCGCAGAGTCCCGCGGTCGCATGATATGCAACCACAAAATCGGTGACTACTTTGAGTTGTCGGGGGAGAACTTGTCGCTTCCAGAAGGACAAACCTTCCCGATCTATCCGTTGGCGGCGCTGCTGGCGCTGCTGCCGGCGAAGCAGCGAGCGACGCATGCTAACGATTGGATGACCACCGATACCGACATCGCGTGTCCCGATCCTCACTGCGGCGCGATCTTTCGAATTACGCGTACGGGGAAGACGACATTCCGGCACGGCGACGTCTCTGCCGTGCCGCTCGACCGCTGAGGCGGAGGTTGTCGACACCAATGACTGGGATAGTCACAGTTGAGCCGGAGGTCGTCAGGTGACCGTGCTGCCGACTCCGGAGGGCGCAGCACGAGTGGAACGAGTCACACTCGATGGCTCCTATACGATCTCGCGAATCGTTGCCGGGGGCTGGCAGTTGTCGGCAGGTCACTCCGAATCTCAGCTAACCCGCGAGGGCGCGACCGACGCCCTGTTGCGGTATGCGGACGCCGGTGTAACGACGTTCGACTGTGCGGACATTTACACGGGCGTCGAGGACTTGTTCGGTGAATTCCTGCGCGAGTACCGAAATCGCCTCGGAACGGAAGCGCCCAATGTGCAGGTCCACGCGAAGTTCGTACCCGATCTCGACACTCTGCATCAAATCGACCGGAGGTACGTCGAGTCCATCATCGATCGTTCGCTCGAGCGGCTTGGGGTCGAACAGCTGGATCTCGTGCAGTTCGCGTGGTGGGACTACCGTGTACCGCGGTATGTCGAGACGGGCCTCTGGCTCGAAGACCTGCGTGCGGCGGGCAAGATCGCTCGGCTGGGGGCTACCAACTTCGACGTCCCGCGGCTCGAAGAACTGGCGTCGGCCGGTATCCGGTTCGTGGCGCATCAGGTACAGTACTCGCTCCTCGATCGACGGCCCGAGAACGGCATGATCGATTGCTGTCGGAAGCATGGCATCAAATTGCTGTGTTACGGTTCGCTGGCGGGGGGCTTCCTATCGGAGCGCTACGTTGGGGCCCCGGAGCCGGAGCCCCCGCTGTCGACGCGCTCCCTCACGAAGTACTCTCTCATCGTCGAGGAGTTTGGGGGCTGGGGCGCTTACCAGGATCTGCTATCCGCGCTCGACGCGGTGGCCCGGAGGCGCGGAACAACCTTGCCGAGCATCGCCATCCGTTACGTGCTTTCGAGGCCGCAAGTCGCTGGCGTCGTCGTGGGCGTTCGGAACGCCGCCCATCTCGAGGCGAATCTAAACGGTCTTGCCGTCCAGTTGGATTCGGACGATCTCGAGCGT
This sequence comes from Gemmatimonadales bacterium, assembly GCA_965249575.1. Taxonomy (GTDB): domain Bacteria; phylum Gemmatimonadota; class Gemmatimonadetes; order Gemmatimonadales; family GWC2-71-9. The sequence continues at coordinate 2,604,402 of OZ252244.1, forward strand.
ATTCACGCGGTCTTGAGGCAGCACCCCGGACCCAGCGGTGACGTGTTCTCGCTCGAGCGCATCCCGGGCGGCCCACACGCTGCAATCATGAGGTACAATCTCAACCGAGCGGGCGCGGTCTGAGGCCGGAGCCGCGGGGGGCCCACAGCACTCACCGCTCTTTCGCATGCAAGGTATGAAACGACGATCAACGTCTCCCGAGATCCATAAGTTCGGCGGCGCCTCGCTCGCCGACGCCGCCGGCATCCGGCACGCGGTTTCGATTGTGCGGGGGCGCAGGGGCACACCGCTGGTCGTTGTCGTATCAGCCCTCGCCGGCGTCAGCGACGCGCTATTGGAGCTTGCTGCCAGGGCGTCCCAGGGTGACTTGAGCGGCGCGAACGCGACGGCAGATGTGCTGCGGCGGCGGCACGCCGACGCCACCCGGGCGCTGGTACCGGCCGGCACCAGGCGCAAGGAGATACTCCAGCTCATCGCCACCGCGTTCGGAGAGGTCGAGGAACTCGTTCGCGGTCTCGCGGTGCTGCGCGAGCTGACCCCCCGTACGACGGACTATGTCGTGGCGCGCGGCGAGAGGCTAAGCGCGCAACTGTTTGCGGCCGCTCTCCGCACGATCCGGCGACGGGCCGCGTACGTGGAGCCCCTGGAGATCATCAAGACCGACGGCCACTTTGGAAACGCGTTTCCCGATCTCTGGCAGACCGACCGCGCCGTCCGGAGAGTGCTCGCGCCTCTGCTGGCTCGTGGCGCCGTCCCGGTGGTACCGGGATTCATCGGCGCTACACCGGACGGCCAGGTCGCGACGTTGGGGCGGGGAGGTACGGACTTCACCGCCACGTTGCTGGCGCGCGCGTTGCGGTCGAAGGAAGTATCGCTGTGGAAGGACGTCCCGGGCCTGCTGACTGCCGATCCCCGCGTGGTTCCAGATGCCAGGGTGCTTCCCCAGATGAACATTCGGGAAGCCGCCGAGCTGGCATACTACGGGGCCAAAGTGCTGCATCCGCGAGCTCTGATTCCGATCGTCGATTCCCGAGTCGCGGTACGGATCCGGCCCTTCGCGGACCCCGCGGCGAAAGGTACGGAAATCTCTCGCCGGCGTACGTTGGCGACCTTCCCCGTGAAAGCACTCTCCGCCGTCTCGGATCAGGCATTGATCACGGTGACCGGCAACGGCATGCTCGGCGTCCCCGGGATCGCCGCCCGAGCGTTTACCGCGCTCCAGACGCGTGGGATCTCCGTGTCACTCATCACCCAGGCCTCGTCTGAGCATTCGATCTCCTTCAGCGTCCCGACCGGGAGCGCGGAACGGGCACGAGCGAGCCTAATGGAGGCGTTTGACCACGAGATTCGATGGAAGGAGATCGACGGGGTCGACGTCCGTCCTGGCGTCGCGACGCTGGCGATCGTCGGACTGGGAATGGCCGGAACGCCTGGCGTCGCGGCGCGAGTGTTCTCGGCTGTCTCGGCGGTCGGAATCAACGTGATTGCGATCGCGCAGGGTTCCTCCGAGCTGAACATCTCAGCGGTCTTTGACGAATCGGACGTCGGCAAGGCCCAGCGGGCGGTCCATGACGCGTTTCAGCTGAGCAAGCTCGGCGGTGGCGGCGTGTCACAGCCGGAGCGCACGGACGTGGTCCTGTACGGGTTGGGGCAGATCGGTCGCCCGCTCGCCGCGATGATCGCCAAGGTCAGGCACAAAACGACGACTCTGAAGATCGTCGCCGTCGTGGATCGGAGCGGGTTCGTCTTCGACGCTCGCGGGTTGTCGGCGTCTCGCATCGCCACGCTCGCGGCCGCGAAGCGCAAAGGCACCTCCCTTGCCGAGGCGGTGGGAGGGCATGCGGCAAGTGGCGTGGAGGCGGTGGGCTTCGTCGCCGGCCACGCGCTCTCGAATCCGATCTTCGTCGATCTCACGGCGGACGAGACCGGTGACGTGCTGAAGATGGCCCTTGGATTCGGGATGAACATCGTGCTGGCGAATAAGCGTCCCATCACCGCCGAGAAGGAGAGGTATGACGAGATTCTCGCGACAGCGGAGATGCACGGGCGGAGGGTCCTGCACGAGACGACGGTGGGCGCGGGGCTCCCAATCATTGACACCTACCACAAGCTTGTCGCCTCCGGCGACCGTGTCTACGAAATCCAGGGCTGCCCCTCCGGGACGCTCGGGTTCTTGTTCGGAGAGCTGGGAAGGGAGAAGCGCTTTTCGGAGGCGTTGCGCGGTGCCATCAAGAAAGGATATACCGAGCCGGACCCCAGAGAAGATCTTTCCGGCATGGATGTCGCGCGCAAAGCGCTTATACTCGGCCGGCTGGTCGGTTTCTCGGGCGAGCTCGACGACGTCGCGGTAGAGTCCCTGGTGCCTCCGGGGGCGGAGGACCTGCCGCTCAAGCAGTTCCTTCGTTCGCTGGAGCAGTACGATCAGGCCTGGGGAAAGCGCGTGCAGGCTGCTCGGGCGCACGGGGGCGTGCTCCGGTACCGCGCGAAGGTGACCCCTCGGAAAGTGACAGTTGGCCTCCTCACGGTCGATCCGACCAGTTCGATGGCCTCGCTGCACGGGACCGACAACCAGTTCATCTTCACGACCATGCGCTACAAGACGAATCCACTCGTCATTACTGGACCGGGCGCGGGTCCTGCGGTGACGGCGGGCGGCATTCTGAACGACGTGCTCAAGCTGGCCGGAGCGTGACGACGGGCGGCAGGCGTGGTCCCCGGTGCTTCCGGTGGGAGCCCTGAGCCTGGACGCCGGACCGGCTACCTGGCAGGCGTGCGCCCGCTGCGAAGCGCAGCTCGCCGAGACCGACCCCCGTGTGAAGTGCCCATCCTGCGGCGGGCTCCTGGAGGTCCATCACCGGAATCCGGACCTCCAGGGAGAACCGCTGCGCGCGCACTTTGACTCCCGGACGGCGATTCGCGACGGGCCACTCGCGTCCGGCGTATGGCGGTTTCGGGAGCTGGTGCTTCCGGCCGCTGGGGACGACGTCGTTACCCATCCCGAAGGGAACACCCCGCTCCTCGAGCGGCGACAGGTGTCGCGCTGGGTGGGAGTCGAGCGCCTGAGTCTCAAGCACGAAGGCTACAATCCCACGGGCTCGTTCAAAGACCGCGGAATGACGGTAGGCATCACGCAGGCGTGCCGAGTTGGTGCGACCGGCGTGGCCTGTGCCTCGACGGGCAATACCGGCGCGGCCCTGGCGGCGTACGCCGGGCAGGCGGGGTTGCGGGCTCTAGTGGTCGTTCCCACCGGGCAGGTGGCGCTTGGCAAGCTCACGCAGGTCGTCGCGTACGGGGCGCGGACATTGCTCGTACGCGGTGACTTCGACGCGTGCCTCGACCTCGTGCAGGAGGCGAGCCGGGAGCTTGGGGTGTATCTGTTGAACTCCATCAACCCGTTCCGGCTCGAAGGACAGAAGACGATCGTCCTGGAGCTTCTTCAGCAGCTCCGGTGGAACGCTCCGGATTGGATAGTGCTGCCGGCGGGGAACCTGGGGAACACGGCCGCCTTCGGGCAGGTGCTGGTCTCGGCAAAGGAGCTGGGCCTGATTGCCCGCGTGCCGAAACTGGCGGCGATTCAGGCTAAGGGCGCAGCCCCGTTTGCGGCGAGTTTTCAAGCAGGGTTCGCGCAACGCGTCCGTGTAAGGGCCGAGACGATTGCGACGGCGATCCGAATCGGAGATCCCGCATCCTACGATCGGGCCGTGCGGGCGATTCGCGATACTGATGGGGTGGTCGCCACCGTGACCGACGAGGCAATCCTCGACGCGAAGGCGTTGATCGACGCGTCGGGCGTTGGCTGCGAGCCGGCCAGTGCCGCGAGCGTGGCGGGCACGCGGCAGCTCGTGAAGGAAGGAGTGATCGGGCCGGCGGACACGGTCGTCGCGGTGCTGACCGGCCACCTGTTGAAGGATCCCGGGATCGTGACGCGGTACCACCAGCAAACCGAACCGCCACCGGCTCGTGCGAATCGCCCGATAGAAATCGACCCGACGCTCTCCGAAGTCGAGCGAGCGCTACGAGAGTGAGGTGTGCGACCCGTTCGAAGCCGCCCCGCGGTGCTCAGGAGGGTGAATCGGAGCCCGACGGGGAGGGGGGCGTGGGTCCGTCCGGGCGGGTCGTTAGCTGATCGGTCCGGCGGCGTTCCTTCTCGCCATCGTAGAGAGCGCGCCTCGACTTGATGCGCCCGACCGTACCGATCCCGGCCGCGGTCTCGAGCGCCGGTCGATTGAGGATGGCGATCTTTCGCCGGGCGACCTCGATGATGCGCTGGTTGGCGAGGCTGCTCATCGTGCGAGAGACGGTCTCGCGGCTGGATCCAAGCATCTGTGCGATTTGATGATGCGTTATTCGCTTCGAGATGTGCTCGCCGTCGCCTTCGTCGGCAAGCTGCAGGAGCAGCCGCGCGACACGGCCCGGGACGTCGAGCAGGATCAAGCCCCCAATTCGGGCGTCAGCCTCGCGCATCCACGTGCAGAGTGCGCGCAGCAACCCCACGGCGATCTCGGGTACGTCGGTCAGGCACCGGCGGAAGTCGTCGCGACGTAACACCAGGAGATTCGCATCTTCCATCGCGATGACGTGCGCCGATCGGGGCTCGTCATCGATCAGCGACATCTCGCCGAAGAACTCGCCTTTGCTTCGTATCGAGAGAATCACCTCTCGGCCGTCCTCGGCGATGAGCACGATCTTTACCTGCCCGCCGACCACGACGTAAAGCGAGTCGCCGGGATCATCCTCGAACACGATAATGCTGTTCTTGGGATAGAACCTGGGCCGTACGGCCTGTGCTATCCTCGCGATGTCGCCCTCGCTGAAGAAACCGCAAAGAACGTCGTAGGCTCGGCTTAGGGTGTCCACAATTCCCCGGAGCGGGTCCGGATGGGACAGGGACAGGGCCACGACTAGTTTTGTGAGCGGGACCGGGCATAGGGGTTATCGGCCAACGGAGGAGGTGACATGGGCGAGCTACACGAGACATCGCGAGACGCAGCTGATCCGCGTGCCGTGGTGGAGGGAGGCGACGGTATCAGCGTCATCCGCGGCAGTGCGATCAGCCGGAGTTGGAACGGAATTCAATACAAAGTGGGGCTGTCGTCAAAGAACGTCGGCTCTAGCCAGCTCTCCATAAACGTCGCGACGATCCCACCGGGAGGCGTTGCGTTCGCCCACATCCACGTCGACTTCGAGGTGATGTTGTACATTCTCGCCGGGCGGTTAAGGCACGAATACGGCCCCCGCCTGGAACGCGTGGTCGAGAACACCGTCGGCGACTTCATTTACATCGAGCCGGGGGTGCCCCACGAGGTGTTCAACTTGAGCGTTTCGGAGCCGGTCCTTGCCGTCGTGGCTCGGTCGGATGCCTCGGAGTGGGAGCACATCATCCCCTACCACCGATCGAGCGGAAGTTAGGGCACGGCGCTCACGCGAGAACGTCTCGCAGATCCGCCAAGAGACGGTCGACGCGCGCGGCGTTCGCGTTACGGCCCATTAGCCCGACACGCCAAGCCTTCCCCTTGAGGGGCCCGAAGCCGGGGGAGATCTCGATATCTCTTGCCAGCAGTGTCTGCCGCACCGTCGAGTCGTCCTTCCCCTCGGGAATGTTGATCACGTTGAGCATGGGGAGCCGGTTGGTCGGAGGAGTGAACAGGGAAACGCCGATTTCCTGGAGGCCGGCGACGAAGCGGTCGTGCGCCTGCTGGTGCCGCTCCCAGCGCCGCTCGATCCCTTCTTCCAGAATGAGCCGAAGCGCTTCGTGGAACCCGAAGATGTTCGAGACCGGCGCCGTATGATGAAACGCCCGCGCTCCGGGTCCGTCACGCTCTCCCCAATAGCTGAACAACAGTTGGAGATCCAGGTACCAGGTCGGCGGCTTCTGTCTTCGGGCCCGAACCGCCTCCATGGCCCGCTCACTGAAGGTGACAGGGCCCAGCCCGGGTGGGGCACCGAGACACTTCTGGGAGCAGGATCCCGCCGCGTCGATCCCCCAGGAATCGATTTCCACGGGAACGCCCCCCAACGACGTCACGCAGTCCATCGCGACTAGCGCTCCATGCCGGCGCGCCACATCGGCGATGTCAGCAGCCGGTTGCCACGCCCCGGTCGAGGTTTCCGCGTGCACGAAGGCGACGAGCTTGGTCTTGTGCTTCGACAGCTCCTCCTCGAACCGTTCCGGCGGAATGATCTCACCCAAGGGCACTTCGATGGTCTGAACGGTAGCGCCTGCCCGTGAAGCCATCTCCACGAGGCGCTGGCCGAAGTACCCGATGACGCCAATAACGGCTCGATCACCGGGCTCGAGCAGATTGAGCATGATTGCTTCCAGGCCCGACGTGCCGGTCCCGGACATGGGAATGGTATGGTGGTTCGTCGTCTGAAAGACGGCGCGGAGCATGGCCATCGCCTCGTCCATTACGCGTAGGAAGTAGGGGTCGAGGTGACCGACGAGGCGTGCAGCCATGGCATCCGAGACAGTCTGCTCGGGGTTGGAGGGCCCCGGTCCCATCAGGAGTCGTTCCGGCGGCTCGATGGGCTCGGGAATCGACAGGATCGTGCTCAAGATGACCTCCTCAACCGGGTGGCGAGGTGCTAGGAGCGCGCGGCGGGTGCCGTTGGCCGAATGGCTGGGTGAACTATAAACAGCCGGTAGCTTGTGCTCCACGGCTGGGAGTACCTCCGCGGCAATGCGAGTTTCGGATCGCGAACGCCGCGGGCGATTGGTACCTTTGACGACACTGTCGGTCACTACACAGGTAAGAGGGGTCGATACGTGCCTAGTCCGTTGGTGCTGGCAACCATGCTGTTTTCTGTGCTCGCGGTCGCGTTCGCCCTGGTGGGGCTCTCCGCGATTCGGAAGAGCCGATTGCTGGGATCGACCGCGAGCCTCCTGCTGATGATGTTGAGTCTCAGCTTGGCTGGCCTGTGCGCAACCATCGCCGTCGCTACGCAGGGCTATCGGGCGCTAACGCGGGAAGAGATCGCGGCGGTGATCGAGACCGAGCCCGTCGGTCGACAGGTTTTCGAAGCGACCGTTCGGCTTCCCGAAGGAGGGGAGCGGTATTTCGAGCTCGCTGGAGACGAGCTCTACGTCGATGCCCACATCTTGAAGTGGAAACCCATCGTCAACGTTCTGGGGTTGCACACGGCATACGAGCTGGACCGAATAGCCGGGAGGTACGTCGCCCTCAAGGACGAGCGGGACCGTCCGCGAACCGTCCACTCTCTCGCCCGCGAGAAGCCGGTCGATCTCTTCGCGCTGCGGCGTCGATTTCCATTTCTCGCCCCGCTCGTCGACGCGGAGTACGGGTCCGCGACGTTCGTGCCGGCGGACCACTCGACTCGGACGGAGATACGTGTCAGCACCTCCGGGTTGCTGGCTCGTCCCGCCGACCCGTGATCGATCTCGATTAGACTGTCTGGATGGACCGTGCCGGTCGCGGGCGCGACGGAAAACTATCGGGCCTGGTAACCAAGCGAGATGATCAGTTGCTCGACCGTTTCGAGCCGGGAGCCGCCGGCGAGTGAGCCCCGTTCGAGCCGGTACGCCAGACGAGCCCACAGCGGCAGGTCCCACGACGCTAGCTCGAACCCGGCTTCTATCCCCGTTCCGTTGTCGAATTGGTCCTGGACATTCACGTCGGCTACGAGCACCCGGGTGATCTCGAGGTATGAGCGGAGCGCGGGAGCCAGGACGGTAGCCTCCGCCACCAAACGGCCCTCCCAAAAGAACCACCGCTCGGTCCCCTGTGCCGTGATGTTGCTGCGCACGTGCGGTCCCGTCCTCACCGCGAGCCAGGGGACCGGTCGAAAGCCGATCAGCGCCTCACCCTCCGCGAAATCCCACTTTTGCGGGCCGACCGTCGACTCGAGAGTCCCCTGCGCGTAAGCGAGATTCAGCTCGAGCATCGGGAGCTGACGAGGTGAGACCCAGGCTTCTCCACCAAGGATCGCGCCGGTGAAATCCTCACGTACGGCGCCACGCTGTCGCTCGATTTGCGTCGACACGCCGCTTCCCCCTAGGGAAAAGTGGGGGACCTGTGCCGTCGCCGAAGAGATCGCGAGCACGGTAACGAGCGAGACCCCAGCGATGGTACCCAGGGCCGAAACGGTGTGGCCGATCATCGGGGTGCGCTCTCGACGGTAGATGGCGCTCGGGCTTGGATCGTGGTCGCTCGATCTCGGCGCCGAGCCGCGTTCTCCCGAATCGTCTCACCCCGCTGCCGCTCCCACTCGTCCCGTCGAATCCTGTTGGATTCGATGTTGGCCGCAATGAGACGCCCGGGCCGATTCAACAGGAAACCGGCCGCTCCCGAAATCGTCAGCCCGGCGGCGAGGCCGAACCGGGCGCTGCTCAGATCCGACCCGGACGCGATCGCCGATGGCAGAACGAGAACGGCGAGACCGGCGGCGATCCCGCCAATGAGCGCCTCGGTGCCGATCTTGGAATCGTTCTGTTCGGGCAGCATGAGGGAATCGGCGAGTGGAAGGGGGTGGGGCAGGGTATCTGGGCTCTCGACCTCGATGTCGAGCGGTGTCCTCACGAGACGGGTCGTCGCCCGCCGGGCGTCGTGCGAGGTCACGCTGAGCACGTACCGCCCGGAAGGCACGGGCTCGTCGTTGTCGTCGCGCGCGCTCCACTGAAGCTCCAGGCTGTCTCCAATGACTCCCTCGTAGACGGTGCGGACCGGCTGGCCGGCGGCGTCGCCGACATCGACGGTGATCTCATGAAACGAGCTGGCGTACAGTTTCAGCGGGTACGAGGGGGTGGCAGCCGTCAGGCGCGCGACCTGCGGCACGGTGATGGATACGGTCTTGGTCTGCACACGCACCGCTTCGAAGACGAGCGAGACCTCCGGGGGGAAGATGAGCTCGTCCGGGCGGTAACGGGGATCGGTGAGCACCACGTTCCGAAACACTCCTGCTCGAACGGTTGAAACCCGTCGCGCACCACCCGAACGGTGTGCGTTCCGGGGGCGAGCGGCACATTCACTCTTGGGGTATTCCCGATGAGCTCGTCGTCGACGTACAACGCGCCCCACGGGACCGCGTTGACGAACAGCCGTGCGGGTTCACTCACGCTCTGGGGCGGTGCCGGAGATGGATCGGGCGGCAGTACCGGTGTCGGGACGGCCGCGCGGGGGGCGGTGACTGGTTCGGGTCGCATGCTTGCGTCGGCTGGCGGCGCTGCGGCCCTCGGCGGGCTGGGAGTCAACGCTTCGCCGGCGACGCTTCGAGGCTCGGCCAGTCTGGGGGCGGGCGCGAAGGGCTCCGGCTGTTCGACCACCGGCTGTTCGACCACCCATTCCTGCGAGGCTGGTTCCGGCAACAGCAACAGGAATGCCACGGACGCCCCGAGCAATACCCCCGCTCCCGCCGTGAGTAGGTAGGAAAACTGCAAGCGTCGAGGGGGCTCGTCGAACAATAGAATCGGTGTCTCAACGCTCGGCTCGAGCAGGGCTGCACCTCGACTTGGAGCCGCAGCTGGTCTCCGACGTCGGGATCCGCGACCGTGGCGCTGAATACCACCGTGGTCTCGTCGATTGTCGCCCCCGGGGGAATGGGCGTCGTGCCGTTCGACCGGAATTGCGCCAGGGCGGTTGGCATGGTGGGTGCTCCCGGCACCTGAACGCGGAAGTCCACGGCGGATTCGGGGTTGCCCCCGAACGACACCCATCCACCCGCCCGCCCTGATCGGTAACGCGAGCCTGCCAGTGGTAGTCAGTCCCGCTGCTGAGAGCGGCGACGGTTACTGATGCGGCATTTCTGCTGGCGGTCTGGCTGCTGGAATCCGTCGGGGCCATGGCGAAGGGCGTCCCCACCGGCTGCACTTCGATCTGCAGACGGATGAGGTCGCCGGGGTCCGGGTCAGAGAGCGTCGCGGTGAAAACGACCGTAGCCTCGTCGATGGTCATCCCGATGGTGATGGGTGTCGTCCCGTTACTCCGGAACTGGCCCAGCCCGGTCGCAACGGCGGGGGGCTCTGGTATCGCCGTGCGGAAATCGGCCGCGGACTCAGCGTTTCCTCCAAAGCTGATCCAGGCGCTCGCGCGGCCCGATTGATCGACGGTCCTGGCTTGCCAGTGGTAGTCGCTATCATCGGCGAGGCTCGTGACCGAGAGTGTCGCCACGCTTCCGCTGCTGACCTGCCCGCTCGTCGCACCCGGCGAGTCGGAGAAGGGGGTACCCACCGGTTGCACCTCGACCTGGAGACGCAGCATGTCGCCAGGATCCGGGTCGGAGATGGTGCCCCGGAAGACGACGGTCGACTCACCGGTGGTGCCGCCAACCGGAATCACGGTCGTGGCGTTGCTCTGGAGCTGATCCGTTCCGGTCGGGAGTGCTGGAGCTTCGGGGATCGCAACGCTGAAGTCGGCTGCGGTCTCCGCGTTACTCCCAAACGCCACCCATGCGCTGGCGTTTCCTCCCTGATCGACGGCGCGAGCCTGCCAGTGGAAGTCCGTATCGTCGGTGAGGTTCGAGACGGCGACTGTTACCGCGTTCCCGCTGCCTACCTGCCCGCTCGATACGGTCGGTACGTCTGTAAACGGGGTGCCCACGGGCCGGACTTCAATCTCGAGTCGGACCTGATCGCCGAGGTCCGGATCGATCAGCGTGGCGCCGAACACGACGGTCGTCTCGCCCGTGGTCTGTCCGATGCCGATCGGAGTCGTCCCGTCGCTCAGCAGCTGGTCGGGTGACGACGGAACGTCGGGTGTGCCGGGCACGGCGACACCGAAGTCAGAACCCGACTCCGGGTTTCCACCGAATGCCACCCAGGCGCTGGCCTGTCCGATCGCGTCTACGGCGCGGGCCTGCCAGTGGTAATTGGTGTCGTCGCTCAGTCCTCCGACCGAGACCGGAGCGGGCATCCCGCTTACGACGAAGGTGCTGGAGTCGGTGGGCGTGTCGGTGAAGGCGGTTCCGATCGGGCGTACCTCGACCTCGAGTCGCAGGGAATCGCCCACGTCCGGATCGGAAACTGACCCACTCAGCACTACGCTGGCTTCATCGATTACGGCGCCAACGGCGATCGGTGTGGTGCTGTCGCTACGGAGCTGAGCAAGGCTGGTTGGTGGATCGGGCGGTACGGGGATTGCCACCTCGAGGTCTGCGGTTCCCTCCCCGTTGCCTCCGAACGCCACCCACGTGCTCGAGCGTCCGGTACGGTCGGTAGCGCGGGCCTGCCAGTGATAGGAGACGTCGTCATTCAGGTCGTCGACGCTCACGACCCCAGTGGCCCCACGAAGCACGGGTAGTGAGGTGTGGGTCGGGGTGCCGTTGAACGCAGTCCCCAGGGGCAGGACTTCGACCTCCAGTGTGAGCGTATCACCGATGTCAGGGTCATCAACCGCAGCTCTCAGGACGGCGACGGTGTCGGCGATCGCGCCCCCTACGGGGATCGTCGTCGAACTATCATCCTCGAGTTGAGCCAATTGACCGGGCGCGGTCGGGGGACGCGGGGAGGTGACCTCGATTGTGAAGCTCCCGGTCTCCCCACCGTTCAACGTCGTCGCCCGCGTGAAGAAGGGACCGCCACCTCTCAGAAACACGTATCGGAGGCAGACGTGTCCGGGGTTGACCGGGCAATCGGATCCTTCGGCCAGCGGGGGTGCCCCACTGGAGAGAATGCTGTCGATGGCAAGGGAGCCCGCGAATCCCAGCGGCCGCATCATCACCGTTACCGAGTCGCCCGCCGACGCGGCGAGCCCGTAAACCTTGGCGAACCGGTTGCTGGACGACGGAGCGCAGTCTGCGGTGGTCAGGCTGTCCGTAGTACTGATCCAAGAATCCTCTATCTCGTTGAGCAAGATCCATGCATTCGTGTGGTGCCGGCGCTCGAGGCGGCCACCGTTCGAACGGAGGCACCAGGGACATTGGCCGTCCCGCGCAGACCCTCGGGGAATCCGGCCGCGCCTCGGCCGGAAATTCCCGCTCCAGACGGCCAACACGATACGTGCCAAGCCATTGTGGGGTCGAAGGAGGCCTTACGGCGGCGTGGACATCCGGGGGAGGGAAGGTAAGCGTGGGAACCCCCATGGGACAGGGACCCGACCCGGGACCGTCGCGACAGTGCCACGATTCAGCCCGTTGGGCGGGCGCGGGAGCCACGGTACGCGCCGGCCGACCCGCGCCGATCGCATCGGGCGCGGTCGAATCCCCCCTTACCTGCTTTCTCTACCTGCTTTCTTTGCCTCCAAAGCCCCCCGGCCGTAGCAGAGACTCGACCGTTGCAAGTGCGGCATCCACCAGAAGGGCCAGCATCGCGGCCGGAATGGCTCCGGAGAGGATCATGCGCGTGTCTGTGAGGGCCAGTCCCGCGACGATTGGATCTCCGAGCCCCCCCGCCCCGATGAACGCAGCCAGCGTCGCTGTGCCCACAGTGATCACGGCCGCCGTGCGGACCCCCGCCATGATGATGGGGGCGGCCAGGGGGAGCCGGACGTATCGGAGCACTTGGGCCGGTGTCATTCCCAGAGCCTGGGCCGCGTTAACTGCTTCCGGGCTGGCATCCCGGATTCCGCTGTAGGTGTTCCTCAAGATGGGATACAGGGAATACAGAAACAGGGCGACGAGTGCTGGGACGATGCCAATGCCGAGCAGCGGGATCATGAACGCCAGGAGCGCAATGCTCGGGATCGTCTGGAGCAGGCCGACGGCGCGAATGCCGGTCTCCGCCGCGCCGGCAAGGCGCTCGAGGAGGAGCCCACCGGGAATCGCGACGGTTGCCGCTCCCGCCAGGGCCACCGTCACCAGCACCACGTGTCGGAGCGTGAGTCTCATCAGTTCGCCCCGCCGTCGGTACAAGTAGAGAATGAAAGGTTCGGCATCGCCCGGTGTGATGGCTTCGACTCGCTTGGGATCGCGTTCGACCAACCCGAGGCTTTCGAGCAGGGAGGCGGCAACTTGCTCTCGGGGCTCTTTTGCGACCTCGAGCCTCTGGTTCAGGGCACGCATGCCCGACTCGTCGATCTTCCCACTCAATTCCGTCAGCACGGCGATCGCTCTGGGTTGCTCCGTCCACAGCCGCTCACCGACGAGCGCCGCCGCTTCATAGGCCGGAAAGAACCCGAGGTCGTCTTCCAGGATCACGAGTCCATACCGCGCGATCGCTCCGTCAGTCGAGTATCCGTCGATTACGTCGACGCCGGCTTCGGCTAGCGCTTGATACTTCACCGCCTGGAGGAGCGATCGCGTTTCTCGGAATCCCAAGCCGCCGTAGGCCGTGCGCAGTCCGGCCAGTCCGTCGCTTCGCCCGATGAAATCGGGGCTGAATCCGCCGATGAGATGCGTCGCCTCCCGAGCGAGATCACTTAAGGTGCGCAGCTGGTACGCGTCGGCCGTTTCGCGCCGCACCGCGATCGCGTACGTGTTCTGAAATCCCAGAGGTGGGAGCCACTTGACGCCGAAGCGGGTGTCGAACGCTTCGGTTACCGTGCGGAAGACTTGACGAGGGTCGCCGTCGGGCTCTTCCCCCAGGATCGCGACCAGGCCCGTACCGGTGTATTCGGGATACACGTCGATGGCTCCCGTTCGCAGTGCCTGAAACGCGATTTCCGTTGCCCCGAGGCCGAGGCGCCGTTCCACCTCGAACCCGCGAGCTTCGAGGAGCTGGGAGAACATCTCTCCGAGAAGGAAGGACTCGCCGAACGGTTTGGATGCGACAACGACGGGTTTGGCCGGTTCGTTCTGGGCACCTGCTGAAATCGGCAGCCACGCCCCGGCGGCCAATGACCACATTCCCGTCAACACCCGCCGGCGCGCGTTAAGAACCATCAACGGCGCTCCACCCGCGCGAGGGCGAGGAGCCTCTTCACGTAGGGAGTGGCCGGGTTGGAAAGCAGGGTCTCGGGGTCCGCGACCTGATCGATCTGGCCGGATCGGAGCACCGCGATTCGGCCCGCGAGGGTGAGCGCCTCGTTGAGGTCGTGGGTCACCAGGAGCGCTGTAATGCCGAGTGCTTTGCGGAGCGAGAGGAACATCGACTGGATCTCGCCGCGCGTGATGGCGTCGAGCGCTCCGAATGGCTCGTCCAGCAGCACGATCTCTGGTTGCGCCGCGATGGCGCGGGCGAACGCGACGCGCTGTCGCTGTCCGCCCGAAAGCTCGCCCGGCCAGCGGTGGCCGAACGTCACCGCGGGGAGGCCCACACGCTCGAGCGCGGTGCGGGCCAAACCGGCGGGCTCGTCGAGGTCCCTGAGCCATGGCACCATGGCGACATTGCGGAGCACGCGCCAATGCGGAAGGAGGCCGCCCTCCTGCTGAACGTATCCGACCCTCCGGCGGAGGGCGATTGGCTCGAGCGAGTGGATATCCTGCCCGTCGATCATGATCTTGCCGCCGTCCGGCTCTACCATGCGATTGAAGCACCGGAGGAGTGTGGTCTTTCCCGACCCACTCTCACCGACGAGCGCCACGCACTCGCCCTTCGACACATCCAACGAGACGCCGGCCAGGGCGACGGTACCGTTGTAGTGTTTCCGCACGTCGGACGCCGAGAACACCGCGTGCGGTGCGCTCACCGGCTCGCGCGGACCCGTAGCTCGAAGACGTCCGGCCGACTGTAGTGTCCGCTGACGTCGAGAGCCATGGACTCCCGCGCGATCTCGGCCAGGTCGCAGTCGGCGATCACGACGGTCTCCTCTCCATACACTGGCTCCGCGAGGTAGCGGCCATCTGGGCCGATGATCGCGCTCCCGCCGCGTATCGGCATGCCGTCCACAGGGGCGCCTGCCGCCTCGGCCGAAAGGTCGAGCTCTTCCGGCATGTCTTCGCGTCGCATGATGCTTCCCGCGACGACCACGAAGCACCGTCCTTCGAACGCGTAGTGGCGGGATGCGACCTGATACATCTCCTTCGCTTCCGGCCACACCGCCGCGTGTATCTCCTCACCACCGTCATGCAGCACCTGGCGCGAGAGGGGCATCCAGTGCTCCCAGCAAATCAGCCCGCCCACCCGCACGGACGCGGACTGCACGACGCGCAATCCGTGCGCATCACCCTGTCCCCAGATGAGGCGCTCGCCGTGGGTCGGAATGAGCTTCCGATGGTGGTTGAGGAGTCCCTTTTCCGAGTCGAAGGTGAGGAGCGCATTGTAGAGCGACCGGCCGGCGCGCTCGTGCACACCCACGATCATCGTTATCGAGGCCTGGGCGGCGGTCGCCGCAAGCGCTTCCGTCGCCGGCCCGGGCACCTCCACGCTATTGTCGAGGAGGCGTGCGTACACCGCCTTGACGCCGGCATCGTTCCAGAGGGCCACCTTTGGCGAGACGTCGACCCACGCGGGATAGCCCGGCACGAACGTCTCGGGAAACACGACGATCTTCGCGCCGTCGTCAGCGGCTCGTCGCGCCCACAGATCGACACGCTCGAGGGTCGCGTTCAGGTCGAGGTATGCTGGTGCCGCCTGGACGGCGGCCACTCGGATGCTGCGCGCGCGGTCTTTGGCCATCCACGAATCTACATGGTGACGGGCGATCTCTCACGGTATCGGGCCGCGCCCCCACCGAGGGTGGCAATGATCGCCTTGCGCCCGGCGGGGGCCAGGGTGTTTTGTTATCCGAGAGCTGCGGTCCGCCTGCGGGCGAACGTGTCTGCATGCGTTCGTTCCACCCCTCGATTCTGGAACAGCCATGCCCGCTCCCAAGACCAATCGGTTGAAGAAGCAGCTCTCTCTCTTCGACATCTACGTCATCAGCACGGGGGCGATGTTCAGCTCGGGCTTCTTTCTGCTGCCCGGTCTGGCGGCCGCGCACACGGGGCCGTCCGTGGTGCTGGCGTATTTCCTGTCGGCGCTCCTGATCGTGCCGGCGATGTTGAGCCAGGCCGAGCTTGCCACCGCCATGCCGAGGGCGGGCGGAGCGTACTACTTTCTCGACCGGACGCTCGGGCCGTTGGTGGGTACCGTCGGGGGGATCGGGACTTGGGTCGCATTGATGCTCAAGAGCGCCTTCGCCTTGATCGGCATGGGTGTCTACCTCGCGCTCATCGTCGACGTCCCGGTCAAACCACTGGCGGTTGGCTTCACCATCGTGTTCGCCGTCCTGAACATCGTGGGCGCGAAGGAATCGAGTGGGGTGCTGCGAATCCTGGTCATCGCCCTGCTGGCCATCCTTGGCTTCTTCCTGCTGCACGGGTTGTTCGCGGTGGCGTCCATTGGGCCGGCCGAGACCGCGTCGCGGTTTACGCCTTTCATGCCGGAGGGTGTCGACGGACTCCTGGGCACGGTTGGGCTCGTCTTCGTTTCCTATGTCGGCTTGACACAGGTGGCGAGCGTTGCCGAGGAAATCAAGGACCCCGA
The DNA here is from genome assembly GCA_965249575.1 of Gemmatimonadales bacterium. Lineage (GTDB taxonomy): Bacteria > Gemmatimonadota > Gemmatimonadetes > Gemmatimonadales > GWC2-71-9. The sequence continues at coordinate 2,620,696 of OZ252244.1, forward strand.
TCGAACCATCCCGCTCGGGATGACGCTCTCCCTTGCGACTGTGAGCGGCATCTACGTGCTCGGCGTGTTCATCATGGTCGCGGTACTCGGAGCCGGGCCCCTGAGCTCGAGTCTCACTCCGGTTGCCGACGCGGCCGAGAACTTCCTCACCTGGGTTCCGCGACGGGTCGGTGTGCTGTTGATTGTTGTCGCGGCCGTTTCTGCGTTTGCGTCCATGTCCAACGCGGGCATCATGGCGGCGTCCCGGTATCCCTTGGCGATGGCTCGCGACCACCTGTTGCCCGAGCCGTTCGCGCGCGTTGGCCGGTCGGGCACGCCCATCCCGGCCATTGTCCTGACGTCCGCTCTGCTCATCGCCTTCCTCTTGATCCTGAACGTGGAACAGGTCGCAAAGCTTGCCAGCGCGCTCCAGCTGCTGATCTTCGCGCTCGTGAACGTGGCGGTCCTCATCATGCGGGAGAGCCGGATCGACGCGTACGATCCGGGCTTCAGCTCGCCGCTCTACCCGTGGCTTCAGATCGTCGGCGCGCTCGTGCCGTTCATCCTCGTGGCGGAGATGGGTTGGCTACCAGTGTTGTTTACGCTCGGCGTGATGTCGGCGAGCCTCGTGTGGTACTTCCGGTATGCCAGGGACCGCATCGGCCGGGACGGAGCGATCTATCACGTATTCGAGCGGCTGGGTCGGCGCCGGTTCGCGGGCCTCGACCAGGAGCTTCGCGACATCATGAAGGAAAAAGGGCTGCGTGAGCAGGACCCGTTCGACGAGGTCGTTGCGCGGGCCTTCGTCCTGGACGCAAAGGACGGGGGAAGCCTCGAGAAAGTCATCGAGAGCGCGTCGACGCTCCTTCAGGAGCGAGTGCAGGTTTCTCACGAGCATCTGACGGAAGGGTTCGGCCGCGGGGTCCGCATGGGAGGGACGCCGGTGTCGCACGGAGCGGCGCTGCTTCACACCCGGCTCCCGGCGCTCGAGTCCTCCGAGCTCGTGCTCGTACGGTGCACCGGCGGGCTGCAGATCCCTGATGAGGGCGAGGACATCGCGCGCCACGCCGCCAATACGCCCATTCAAGCCGTATTTTTTTTGGTGAGCGGTGAAGCCGATCCGGGACGGCATCTGAGAATCCTGGCGCAACTGGCGGCGCGCGTGGAAGACGAAGCATTCATCACGCATTGGCTGGCCGGTCGGGGGGAACAGGACCTCAAGGAGACACTCCTACGCGATGATCGTTTCCTAGCGGTTCACATCCAGCGGGGCACCGATCGGGCTCAGCTCATCGGGCTGGCCCTCCGGGATCTTCGAATGCCTGAAGGAAGCCTCGTGGCGCTAGTCAGGCGAGTAGACGGCCGCACAATCGTTCCCCGGGGGAGCACGGTGCTTCGAGACGGCGATCGACTCACGATTATCGGAGAGCCCCGCGGCCTCGAGGAGCTCGCCGGTCGTTTCAGTATCGAGTGGCCCTGAGGAAAGAAGAGGAGGTCGTTCAACATGCGGTTCGTGATCCATGTTGCAGTGGCGATGCTCTTGGGCTCGAGCGCCGAGGCCTGGGCACAACGGCCTGGCGAATCGCAGTCGACGCCGGTCCAACGGTTTTTCGATTGGTCGAGCCTCCAGTTTCCCCAGGAGGAGTACGCGGGCCGCAGACAGGCAATGATGGCGCAGCTCCGGGCATCAGGCGGCGGGGTCTACCTCGTTCCGAGCAGCCATGGGGTCAGTCAGGGAAACACGTTTCGCCAGTATCGGGATTTCCTCTACTTCACGGGGCTCGAGGTGCCGGCCTCGCTTCTCGCGCTGGACGCCGATTCCGGCACCACCACGCTCTTTGCGCCCGCTGAGGACTGGCGTTTTGCCAATCCAAGCCGCCGCAATGACTTCCCGGGAAGGCCCCTGGCTGACGACCCCTCGCTCAGCCGGGTGTCGGGTATCTCGCGCATCTATCGTTTCACCGAGTTCGATCCCTATCTCCGCAGGCTCGTCGCCGGCGGACGAGTACTCAGGCTGAGCGCAGACTACCGCGGCCCGCTGCGCCCTCTGGAAACACCCCCGACCCGGCCGTGGAACGCCAACCCGGCGCTTCGACTCCACATCGAGCGAGCGCATCCGGATGCGGAGATCCGGAATGCGTACGAGCAGCTTGCCCGCCTCCGCATGGTCAAATCGCCGCTCGAGGTGGCGGTTATGCGCCGTGCTGCGGAGGTGACGGCTCGGGCCATCCTGGAGGACGAAATCCTGATAACGGCGAGTGGGGCCGAGGTGTTGACCGGTTCGCTACCCAGGCCTCCCGAGGCGCTCGAGAAGATCGTCGCGCCATAACGGCGCGAGATAGAGATCCGGATGAGCCCGAGGGGGATTGACAGCCCCCAGCCTCGCGCCGTATTAGGTACTATCGGCCCATAGGTGGTCCTACCAAGGTATCGGTACCAGCCGCACACGGTTCCACGACGACAGCTTTGAGCGCCCGGGCGTTTCCGGGCGAGACCCAGCGCCGCGCCTTCCCGTCCCAGCACGACGGGCGGGCGATTTGAGGTTGTGTAGTCGGTACGCCGACGATGGTTGGCTTCGTTGTTCCTGGCTCCCCCGTTTGGAGCCGAACCGAAAGGAGGTAGGATCTGTGAGGACGCTTTCTGTTTTCATCGCGGCTGTCCTGGTCTTTACCGGGGCCAGCCAGGTACACGCGCAAGCGCGCATCGTGACCGGGCGCGTGACGGACTCGCTTACCAGCGAGATCCTCACGTCCGGCCAGGTCTCGGTTATCGGGACCACCATCAGTTCCACCGTCACCGAGGACGGCACGTTTACGATTGGTGTGCCGACACGTGACGTCACGCTCACGGTTCGGAGCATCGGGTACAAGCGGCAGGATGTCACGGTGCCGACCGGGCAGAACTCGGTCCAGATCTCCCTCGCGCGGGATTTCTTTCAGCTCGAGGCGATCGTGGTGACCGGCCAGGCCACCGGCGTCGAGCGGAGGAACCTCGCCAACGCCGTCGCCACGGTGAGCGCCCAGCAGCTTTCCGAGGTTTCGGCCGTCAGCCTGGACCAGGCGCTGCAGGGTAAGCTGTTAGGGGCGAACATTCTCAAGAACTCCGGCGCGCCCGGCGGCGGGGCCTTGGTCCAGCTCCGGGGCGTCACCTCCATCAACGGCGCGTTCACGCCGCTCTACGTGATCGACGGCGTGATTATCAGCGACGTCGCGACGGAGCCGGGCACCAACTTCATTACGCAAGCCTTTCCCGGTCGGATAACAACCAGCCAGGAAAACCAGGTCAACCGGATCGCCGACCTCAACCCCAACGACATTTCGAGCATCGAAGTGTTGAAGGGCGCATCCGCCTCGGCGATTTACGGCTCCAAGGCCTCGAACGGCGTCGTCATCATCACGACCAAGCGCGGCCGTGTCGGCGCCCCCCAGTTCAGCCTCAGCCAGCGGTTCGGGATCTCCAGTGCGAGCCAGCAGATCGGGTCCCGGCAGTGGACCCAGGCGGAGGCCTCGGCCTTCTACGGCGCGCTCGCCTCGGATCCGGTGGCCGGCTTCAACAGTACAGTCCACGATCACGAGGACTACCTTGCCGGAAACAACCCGCTGTCCCACGAGACAACGATCGGCCTGAGCGGCGGTACCGAGACGACCCGCTACTTCACGTCGGGCTTGGTGAAGCACGACGGCAGCGTGGTGACTGGCACGTTTTACGACAAACAGTCGGTGCGGCTCAACCTGGATCAAGACATCGGGAGTCGGGTCCGGTTGAGCATCAGTTCTCAGGTCATTCACTCGCGTGGCGACCGGGGGTTGGTGAACAACGAGAACAGCGGCACGAGCCTCTGGTCCGCGATCTCGGCGACGCCGAGTTACTTCGATCTCCGGGCCGCCTGCCCGGACGGGTCGCGGCAGCCCACATGTGAAGGCGGGGTCTATCCGGTCAATCCGTACAGCAGCAGCAACCCGCTCCACACGGCGGTTGAGGTGGAGAATCGCGAGAACCTGTGGCGGTCGATCGGCACTTCACGGTTGGAAATTGACGTCGCCGACACTCCGCAGCATTCGCTTCGGCTCATCGGGACGGGTGGCGTGGATTTCTTCACGCAGAAGAACTCTGTGTTCGCGCCGCCCGAGTTGCAGTTCGAAGGCGACGACGGTCTGCCCGGCTCGTCGGGACTCCTGTTCGTGCAGAACCTGAACACGAATGTGAACGCCAACGCGGTTTACACGTATCGGACCGCCGGGGGCACCAGCGCCACGACTCAGGTGGGTCTCTCCTACGAGGTATCGGACTACACCATCGACCGGACCCTCTCCCAGAACCTGGTGGGTGGGCTGCGGATCTCCAGCGCCGGTACGACCATAACCACCCTCGGCCGTCGGGAGCGCGCGAAGGATTTTGGCTTCTTTGCGCAGGAAGAATTCCTGACCCTGGACGAGCGGCTTTTGCTCACGCTGGGTGTCCGCGCGGACCAGAGTAGCAACAACGGCGATCCGGACAAGCTCTTCTGGTACCCCAAGGCCTCCGCGTCGTACCGCTTCGTCCCGAGGAGCAAGGTCGTGGACGAGGTGAAGGTTCGCGCCGCTTTCGGCCAGTCCGGAAACCGGCCGAGGTGGGGACAAAAGTTCACGGAGCTCGAGGGACTGAACATCGGAGGCGTGGCCGCCGCGCGGCTGGCCGCGACCGGGGAGACGGGCGACCCGAATCTCGAGCCAGAGCGCTCCACCGAGATCGAGGGTGGGTTCGACGCTCAGCTGTTCAACAGCCGGCTCAACCTCGAGGTGACCGCCTACGAGAAGCGGGTCAGCGAGTTACTGCTCGAGCGTTCACTCGCGCGCTCGTCGGGGTTCGAGACCCAGGTTTTCAACGGCGGGAAAATCCGAAACCGGGGCATCGAGCTCTCGGCTACCGTGCTCCCCGTGCAGACTTCGACGATCCAGTGGAGCGCGAATGCCAATTTCTCGCTCTACCGCTGCAAGGTCACGGAGCTGCAGGTCCCCGATTTCCTGTCCGGCAGCACGACGTTCGGAGCCGTTTCCACCGCGGTAGACGGAAACTGCACGCAGCTGGTTGGACGGGACTCCCTGGCAGACGGAACCCAGATCGTCGCGGATATCGCCCGGCAGGCACCTGATTACCTGTTCGGGTTTCTCCAATGAGGTTACGTACAAGAACCTGGGGTTCTACTTCCTGTTGGACCACCAGAAGGGTGGGACCACCGCTCAGCTGACCAAGCTGATCTACGACTTCAATGGAAACAGTGTCGACCAGGTGACGCCCAATTCACTCGATGGGACCACCGGAGATCTCCGTGCCTCGGCATTCTCGAAGTGCGGCAAGTGCTATCTCGAGGACCTCACGTTCTGGAAGCTCCGTGAGGCTCGGCTCTCGTACGACCTCCCGAGGCCTTTCATCAACAGCGTATGGAGCGGCGCCCGTTACATTCGGCTGAACCTGAGCGGCCGGAACCTGGTCACCATGACCGACTACACCGGTATGGATCCGGAGTGGGAGCAGGTGCCCGGGTCGATCGCGGCAGCGCGGTCCTGGGAGATCTGGGCGTATCCGCCGAGCCGGAGTTTCTGGTTCTCGATCGACGTGGGGTTCTGAGCCATGACATCGACAGAGAGGCATCGCATCATGCGATCGGCGATCAGCGTCCCGGCCCTGTTCGCGTTGCTTGCAATGGGCGCGTGCAAGTCGCTGGACAACATTCCGGATTACAACGCATCGAGTCTCGGTGATCTCGCGAGCAATCCAACCCCAGCTGTGATTCAAGTGGCGACGACCGGACTGCTTGCGGGTTCGCGCGCCGAGAACTCGCTACCCCAGTTCTCTTACGTGGCGGCACTGGCCGAGATGGGTCGGGAAGGGTATGCCCTCGACCCCAGTAACCCGCAGATCACCCAGGAACGCTTGGAGAGACCGTTGAGTCGCGGCTCTTTTGCCGGGTTCATCTGGGAAGAGATGTACCGCAACCTCAAGCAGGGTAACGTCGTCCTGGACGCGGTGAGCGGCGTGACCGAATTCACATCGGCCGACCAGGAGGGCGTGCGGGGCTTCGTCAAGACCCTTCAGGCCCGCGACCTGCTGTCCATCATCAACATCTTTGACGCAAACGGCGCGGTGATCGACGTGCTCGAGGACCCCGCCGCCGACCCGGCGCCCATTGTCGGCAAGGCGGCCGTGTTCGGGCGCATCGTGTCACTGCTCAACGAGGCGGCCACGCACCTGGGAAGCGCTGGGGCTTCATTCGCGTTCGACCTGAGCGCGGGGTTCGCCGATTTTTCAACGCCGACCACGTTCTTGCAGTTCAACCAGGCCCTGAAAGCCCGGGTAGACGTCTACATGGGGAATCATGCGGACGCGCTCACCAGCCTGACCGCCTCCTTCCTGGATACCGGTGGGTCGTTCAACCTGGGCGCGTACCATACGCACAGCACGAACTCGGGTGATTTGATCAACGTGCTGTTCGATCCGACACCACGTATCATTCACGGTCATCCGTCGAACGCCACCGACGCGCAAATGAAGGCGAACCTCGATCCCGATGACCGGCTCACAGCCAAGGAAGCTCCGATTCCGTCCAAGGTGCTCACCGGGCTCACGGTGGACACGAAGTTCATTCACTTTTCGAGCCTGTCCGATCCGGTTCCGATCATCCGGAACGAGGAGTTGATCCTGATCCGCGCCGAAGCGAGGATGTTCAACGGGGGGTGGCCCGGCGACAACGTTGGGGCGCTGGCGGACCTCAACCTGGTCCGGCAGGGTTCTGGTGGGTTGGATCCCATCACGCAGGCGACATGGGATGGGATGACGGAAACCCAGCAGGTCGACGCGGTCCTATACGAGCGCCGCTTCTCGCTCTTGTTCGAGGGCGGACATCGCTGGATCGACTGGCGTCGGCTCAATCGCCTGGATCAGATCCCGCTCGTGGCGACGGCTCACAAGATGTTTCCGTACTTCACCTTCCCTGACGACGAGTGCATTGCACGCTCTCCCGAGCCGGGGGGGTGCACTCCGCATCCGGGACTGTAAGGAGCGGACGAAGTAGGTAAGTAGGAGAGCAAACCAGCGGGCGGTGACGCGATATCATCGCCCGCTGGTGTTTGTGTGGGGCTTGCCGTTCAGCTTACTGGCGCCGGCGCGCCGTCCGGCCCGTTGTCCCAGTCCTGCGCCGACGAGACGTTCGGCATCCCCCACTGGTGTCCGTTCCAACCGTCGAAACCGTCCATCCTGAACGCCCAGAAGCCGGTCCGGAAACCGCTGGTCACGATTAGGCCGTCGGCGTTTCGCACGTCGACACCCCAGGCACCATCGAAGATGGTCGTGCCGACGCCCTGGGTCTGGAGGTCTTCGCCGCGCATGGGTGGTCCCGAGCGGGTGATGTAGTACCCCACGGTGTACGGATTCGCGGGATCCATCATGTTGAACACTTGCAGTCCCTCGTCAAATGACGCTACGAACACGTAGGGCCACCGGATCTCGTTGTTGTGTGTAGCATGCTTCCAGTTGGGATTCCAAGCCCCGATGGGGCGCGAGATCGTCCGAACTTCCCCATCCAGCCCGGGCTTCAAGTCCCACATGCGGACCGGCGCGTACTGCCACTCGTTTTGGCCCACTGCGTACCGGCCGTCCGGGCTCACCTGAATCGTGTGATCGACTTCCACGCCGGCAGCGCCGCTGATCGAGGTGAGGAGCTTGGGTTCCTCGGGTCGCGTCACGTCATAAACCAGGTACGCGGAGTAACTTGCGCCGTAGAACTTGTCCTGCCGAGTGGCTGGATCGTAGCCCACGTACATGTCGTGGTAGCCCTTGAGCATCCCGTAGACGCTCGGTGCCGGCTCCGATCCGGGTACTCGGCTCACGAGCGCCCCGCGCGCGTCGCCGCTGACCGCTTTCTCCATGTCATAGACATTGACGACCGTGGTCGTCGTGGTGGCAAACAGCAGGGCCCGGCCGTCAGAGTGCTTGTAGGCGAAGAGATTGTGAAACCCGCGCGGAGCGTCGGCCACGCGAATCCGGGCTACCTCTCGAACCGTCGACGCGTCGGGCAGACCGGTTACGTCGAAAACGATCGCCCCCAGGTCGGCATCGGGGCCGGTCTGGCGGAACTGGAACGACTGAACGTCATAATACCGCCCCCGTAACTTGACGTACTTGTTGTCCATCCCCCCGCCTTCGTGCAGCTCGGGGTCCTCGATGATCCATCGGTACAGCACCTTCGCATCGGAGGGTTCTTTGAGATCGATGATGAAGAACCCCGCACCCTCATAGTTGTGCGACACATAGGCGTACGGACGGGACAGTTCCTGCTCCAATTCCACGTCGGACGTGGTGTAGGGCTTTCCTTCGAGCGGGATATGCGCCAGCACGTGGACATTGCGGCTCGACTCCTCGCCTGGAGCCTCTTGGGAGAACGCGGGGGGTGCCAGCAAGATTCCGAGAGCGCTCAAAAGTACGAATCGGCTGATCATGATGGTCTCCTGGCAAAAAAAATAGGTGGGCGTCCCGAACCCGGCCCCTCGGAGCTAGTTAAGGAGGCCGCCCCCCCTTACCCAGACCGCGGGTGCCGGTCCCGCAGTCGCGCCCGGGCCGTTGTCCCAATCCTGCGCACTGGAGATGTTCGGCATGCCCCACTGATGCCCGTTGCCCGCGAATGCTCTGCTCTTACCTCGTCTCTCTCCAGTCGCTAACATGGTCCCACCGAGATTGCCTGGCAACTAGCCTCGACGCGACAAGTGATTCGAACCGATGGAGTACGGGTACCCCCCCTCAACCGGAGGCGCTCCATGAGCCTGCGCATCGTCCTTGCGAGTTTAGGGTTCCTCGCGTTGGCAACCCCTGCTTTTTCCCAGCACGTACCGGGCATGCAGGGGAGCCGGAACATTCACGTCCTTTCTCACATTCCGATGGCACACGGGGCGAGTGATCTGCCGTATCAGGGTATTCTCGACATCGAGATCGAGCAGGAAGTATCCAGGCCATTCGTCTACATCTCACAGCTCATCGAGCACGACGGGTTCGACGTCATCAGCGTCAAGGATCCGAAGAAGGCAGAGATTATCTATTCATGGCGGATCGAGGATCTGGACCTGCGCCCAGGTCTGTCCGGCGCGTTTGACGGCCGGTACTTCAAGCTGAAGAACCGCTACTACTACGCCCAGTCGTTCCAGTACCAACCGGGCGGGCCGGACGTCGATCTAGGCGCCATTATCTTTGACGTGACCGGACTGCCGGACCCAAGCACGGTAAGGGAAATGGGCCGCATTAGAGCCCCGGATACCCCCAGCGGGTTCCACAACGTGTTTGCCTACAAGCATTCCACGGGGCGGACGCTCCTTTTTTCGACGACGACCGGACCCCATTCCAACATCTATGACATGGAGAAGTTCTTGGGCGGTGACGGCGCACAGGGCCTGGTCGGACGGGTGCCGAGCCAGGCAGCCCCCGGCAAGGCGCGGGCTGACGGCTACCACGACATGTACGCGGCATACGATCCCGCGACGCGTCAGGACAAGTTCTACGGGTCCGGGCTTGGTGACGGCTACTTCGTCTACGACGTCACGAGCCCGGAGGGGCCGAAGCTCGTCACGTCGTTGACGGGGATTGCGGGTCTGGCGGTGGCGCATGCGTTTCAGGTCACTCCGGACGGCCGGTACGGCGTGGCGCAAATGGAATACCAGTATGCCCCGATCCGGATTTTCGATTTGAAGCCCGGACTGGACGGCGAGGTGACGACCATCTCCCGGCCGATCGGGGCGTGGCAGGCCGATCCCGACGGCTGGAAGAAGGCCTCCCACAACAATCAGATTCGGTGGCCATACGTGTTCGTAGCCTCGTTCGACGACGGCCTGCAGGTCCTCAACATGATGGATCCCACGAATCCGTACACGGTCGGCTATTACGACACACAGGACGGGCCCGATTTGAGAGGGCTCGACACGAGGACCGCCGGACGCGGAAACACCATCTTCACGGGCGCCTGGGGCATCAACGTCCGGAACGCGGACGGGTTGATCGTAGTCAGCGACTTTCAGACTGGGTTCTGGGCGTTCAAGATGGACGGGTTCGATGGCTGGAATGGGCATCAGTGGGGCATGCCGAACATCTCGGCGGCGCAGGACTGGGATAACGGGCCGGACGGGGCGCCGGCGCCAGTAAGCTGAACGGCAGGCCGCTCCCCTCGCCGATCTCCACCGAGGGCGCAGTAAGGAGTGAGGAGGCTACACGCCACCGGCGCCACCGCTGGGCGGTTGGGGGCGGCATCCTTACTCTCACCCGGGGAGGGGCGGGTGGCGGTGGACTGCTTACCTCTTTTCAGGAGGCCGGTCATGGTAGGGCGATTCGTTTTCTTGAGTGCTCTCGGAATTCTGCTGGCGGCTCCTGCTCTTTCCCAGCAAGCCCCGGGGATGCAGGGAAGCCGCAACGTCCACGTGCTCTCGCACATGCCTATGGCGCATAGCGCGAGCGATATCGCGTTCAATGCGATCCTCGACATAGAAATAGAGCAGGAGCTGTCTCGTCCTTACGTCTACATCTCCCAGCTCTTCGAGAACGACGGGTTCGATGTCATCAGCGTGAAGGATCCGGAAAAGGCTGAGATCATCTACTCGTGGCGGATCGACGATCCAGAGTTGCGGGATGGGCTTTCGGGCGCGTTCGACGGAAGGTACTTCAAGCTCAAGGGCCGGTATTACTACGCCCAGTCGTTCCAGTACATGCCCGGTGGACCCGACGTCGAGTTGGGCGCGATTGTCTTGACGTCACAGGGCTCCCGGATCCATCCTCTGTGAAGGAGGTCGGGCGGCTCCTCGCTCCCGACACGCCGATGGGCTTTCACAACGTCTTTGCCTACAAGCACTCCTCGGGACGCGTGCTCCTCTTCGCGACGACGATGTCCCCCGCCGTAAACATCTACGACATGGAGAAGTTCCTGGTGGGAGAGCGGGTCACCTCCTTGGTTGGGAAAGTGGTGAATCCCAATCCGAGCGAGATCATTCCGATGGGATTCCACGAGATGTACGTGGCCTACGATCCGACCACGCGGCAAGACAAGTTTTACGGTCCGGGCCTCAACAATTTTCTCGTCTTTGATGTGACGAGTCCCGAGGAGCCGGAGCTCGTGACATCCATTACCGGTGTGGCCGGGATGGATCTAGCCCACGCCTTTCAGGCGACCCCGGACGGTCGGTACGGCGTCACGCAGATGGAGTACCGGCATTCGCCGATTCGCATCTTCGACCTGAAGCCCGGGTTAGAGGGCGAGACGAGAACCATTTCGCGGCCAATCGGGGCATGGCAGGCGGAACCGAACGGCTGGAACAACGCGTCGCACAACCACCAGATCCGCTGGCCTTACGTGTTCGTAGGATCGTTCGACGACGGGTTGCAGGTCATCAACATGATGGACCCGACCAGCCCGTACACCGTCGGCTACTACGATACGCAGGACGGTCCAGATTTACAGGGCCTCGGTCTCATCGTTTCGGGGGACGGGGTCGAGTCTTCGAATGCTCGTGGAAACACGATTTTCAACGGCGCGTGGGGCATCAACGTCCGAAATGCCGATGGGTTGATTGTGATCAGCGGTTTCCGGACCGGCTTCTGGGCGTTCAAGATGGACGGTTTCGACGGCTGGAACGGACACCAGTGGGGCATGCCGAACATTTCGGCGGCGCAGGACTGGGACAACGGACCGGACAGGGCCGCGGGGCCGGCGCGCGTGAGCTGAATGGCAGGCCCCCGCACCTCGCCACCGAGTGAGGAGTTAGCAGTGAGGAGGTCACCCTCCCCGCGTTCTCCGTGCTGGTGTAGCTGGGTTCCGTTCACCGGTGAGGTGGGGCCCTGAGAATCCAGGTTTCCTCTAGTCAGGATATGAAATGCGCTCAGCGACGCATCTCACCCTCGGACTGACCCTCATCGTTGGTTGCAGCGTTTCCGAGGACGACCAGGATGAGGTCCGTGGAGCCGGTTTGGACTCGGCCGTCTCCGTAGTGCTTGAGACCACGCTGGGGGACATCGTCGTAGATCTCTATCCAAAGCGCGCACCGGTCACGACAGAGAACTTCTTGCGGCACGTCGATAGCGGTTACTATGACGGTACGAGTTTTTACCGTGCGGTGCGGCTCGATAACCAGCCAGCGGAGCCGTACATAGAGGTTGTGCAGGGCGGCATTGGCCTGACCGTGTACGCGGAGGGCGGATCGGGTCCACCGTTTCCACCGATCGAGCACGAACCCTCGAGCGAGACGGGCTTGAAGCACGTAGATGGCGCGATATCGATGGGACGGCTCGCGGTTGGCACCGCCGCGTCGGAATTCTTCATCTGCATCAACGATCAGCCGTCACTCGACTTCGGTGGAGATCGGAATCCGGACGGCCAGGGATTCGCGGCGTTCGGGATGGTAGTCGAGGGGATGGACGTCGTCAGGCGGATCCAAGCCGCACCCACGGGTGGCGAGGTTCCGCCTGAGTTTGCGGCGGTGGCCGGTCAAATCATCTCGGAGCCGATCGAGATCACGGAAGCGCGGCGCCTGTAGGACTCTCTGGGAGACGCTAATGCGCGTTACGCTGCTTGCTGCATTCGTCGGTTTGTTTCTCGCCTCTCCGCTGTACTCCCAACGCGCCGACGAATTGTCGCCAGCGGTACGGGAGTACGTGAGCGTCGATGCGCCTGTGATCGCCTTGACCGGCGTCCAGGTGATCGATGGTACCGGGGCACCCCGCACAACCGACCAGACGGTGGTGATCGCCGACGGGCGGATTCAAGCAGTTGGACCTACCGGATCCACCGATATCCCCGACGGGGCCGAGGTGCTGGACCTACCCGGCCACACCGTCGTTCCGGGTATGGTGGGCCTCCACGATCACACCCTATACACGACTTACAAGCGCATCGTGCAGATCAGTTTTTCCTCATCTCGGCTGTATCTCGCGAGTGGGGTCACGTCCATTCGTACCACGGGGGCGCTCGAACCCTACAGCGAGATCAATCTGAAGGCACAGATCGACGGCGGGGAGGTACCCGGGCCTCGAATGCACCTTACCGGCCCGCACATCACGGGGGGGCGTCCATTCTCCTACGGTGACGGGATGATGATCAACTGGATGCGCCACGTGGACACCCCGGAGGTAGCGCGGCGCGCCGTGAGCTATTGGGCCGAGGAGGGTGCGACGTGGATCAAGGTGTACACGGAGATCAGCCGGGAAGCGCTCGCGGCGGTGGTCGACGAAGCGCACATGCGGGGGATGAAGGTCACCGGGCACCTCTGCTCCGTGACCTATCGTGAGGCGGCGGCGATCGGGATGGACAATGTCGAGCACGGTCTGCGAACCAACACCGACTACCATCCAAACAAAGAGCCGGACCAATGCCCCGCCGATCGCACCGCGGGGCAGATCGACCTAGATATCGGCGGCGATGCCGTGAAGGCCACTTTCAGCGATTTGATCGGGAAGAACGTCGCGATGACGTCGACGCTCGTGGTGTCGGAGCCATCCGTTCCAAACCGACCGCCGCTCGAGCAGCGCACGCTCGATGCCATGGCACCGGCCGTTCGGGGCGAGGTCCTCGAGGTGCGCGCGAAGGTCGCCGAGCGGCCGGCCAGGGTCCCCGCGGCGCTGTATCGAAAAGCGATGGACTACGAGGTTGCCTTTTTCAGAGCGGGCGGGTTGCTGGCCGCGGGTTCCGATCCCACCGGCTACGGCACAGTTCTGCCGGGGTTCGGCGATCAGCGGAACTACGAGTTGTTCATCGAGGCCGGTTTCACCCCGGAGGAGGCAGTCCAGATCCTGTCAGCCAATGGCGCGAAAGTACTTGACCAATCCGACCGACTCGGCACGGTGACCGCCGGCAAGCTCGCTGACCTGATCGTTATTGAAGGCGATCCGACCGCAACCCCTGCCGATTTCAAGAACGCGACCATCGTGTTCAAAGACGGTGTCGGGTACGATTCAGCGAAGCTCGTTGACTCAGTGCGCGGATTGGTAGGGGTGAGGTGAGTGTGTGATGTGTGATGAGCAGAGTATGACGAGGATGCCTGGCCCGGCTTGGACCTGCTCGCGAGGTCGTTTGCCGGTGTCAGAAGTTCTCGTCGGTCCGCCGGCACGCCACTCGTCGGTAGGGGATCGATCGTGAACATCCGCATCTTGACCGCAAACGACGTTCGATCGGCCATAGACATGAAGGCGGCTATCACCGCCATGAAGGACGCGTTCGGACAGCTGTCGAGGGGCCTGGCCCGCGTGCCCGTGCGGCTGGGAGTCGAGAGCGACGCGGGCGTAACACTGTTCATGCCGGCGTACCTCGAGAGCACGGGGGATCTTGGGGCAAAGGTTGCATCGCTGTATATGGGCAATCCCGCCAAGGGCCTGCCGGCAATCAGCGCCGTCGTTCTGGTGATCGATAGCGCAACCGGATCCCTCCGTGCCCTGTTGGATGGCACGTACTTGACTGCGCTGCGCACTGGTGCCGCTGCCGGCCTGGCGACGGATCTCCTCGCGCGGTCCGATGCTTCAGTCGTAACGATCTTCGGTGCGGGTGCCCAAGCCCCCGCACAAATCGAAGCCGTGCGCGCCGTCAGGCCAATTGAAGAGGTGCGAATCGTCTCGCGCACCCGCAAGTCGGCGGAGCGATTCGCTGAACACCTCAGCGGCGTAAAGGCTCGAGTCTTCGAGGATCGCTCGAAGGCGGTAAGAGGCGCCCACATCATCACGGCCGTGACCACGAGCGAAGCACCGGTCTTCGTTGGGAAAGATGTGGAGCCCGGAACGCATATCAACGGGGTCGGATCGTTCACGCCAACGATGCAAGAGGTCGATGCTGACACCGTGCGGAGGTCCCGTATCGTGGTAGACTCCCGAGAGGCCGTGTTGGAAGAGGCCGGTGATCTCATTATTCCCATCAACGACGGCGTCATCCGTGCCGAGGACCTTGACACGGAGCTGGGAGACATCGTTAACGGGAGGAAGCCGGGTCGCACCGCGGATGATGAAATCACCTTCTTCAAGTCAGTGGGCGTCGCCGTGCAAGACGTGGTGACGGCGCGGCATGTGATCGACGCCGCTGAATCCCGTGGTCTTGGAGCGAGCGTCGAGATCTGAGTCTCCGGTCGAAAACTGAACTTCCGCACTCTCTAGCCAATCGGCGGATCAATGTCGAAACAACTGCTTCTCCGATCCGCGCCCGCACACGTAATCGCTGTGTCGATTCTTCTACAGCCCAGCTTGCTCGCTCAGAGTCCAGGTGCCGCGCCCAAGGTAGGCGGCAGTCCCAACGTCCAGGTTCTCTCGCACGTCCCGATTCGCGGGTTCATGCAGGTTGGCGACATCGAGCTCGAGCAGGAGATCTCACGGCCGTACGCATACCTGTCGCGGCTGCGGCTCCTGACCGACGAGGCCGGATTCACGGTGATCGGCCTGAAAGATCCAAGGGATCCCGAGATGCTGTACTCCTGGCGCATCGAGGACGCCGAGCTGCACGGGTCGGGGTTGGGCGGAACGGACGGGAAGTACTTCAAGTACGGCGGACGCTACTACTACGTGCAGAGCTTTCAGTTCGGTCAGAGTGGGCCGAACGCTGATCTCGGCGCCGTCGTGTTCGACGTCACGGGGCTTCCGGACACATCGATGATTCGGGAAGTCGCACGAATGCGCGTGCCGGAGATTCCGAACGGATTCCATAACATATTCATGTACAAGCACTCGAGTGGCCAGCCTCTTCTGTTCGCCGCGTTTGGGGGCTCCGGCCAATACGCGTATGTCTACGACATGGCGCGAGTGGTGTCAGGTGAGGCCGCGCGTTCCCTCGCCGGGAAGATCCCGGTTCCGGGCGACCTCCTGACATCGGTATACATACCCGGATACACACGGCCGATCAGGATCAGGGGCTATCACGACATGTACGTAGGCTACGATCCCGCCAGCCGGCAGGACCGGTTCTATGGAGCGGGATCGGGAGGATATTACGTCTATGACGTGACGAATCCGGAAAACCCGCGGATCCTCACGTCAATCACCGGGGCGGATGGCGTCCCGTTTGGCCACACGTTCACGCCGACGCCCGACGGGTGCTACGCCGTTGCCGAGACGGAGTACCAGCACGCGCCGCTGCGGATCTTCGACCTGCAGCCTGGTCTTGATGGGGAAGTCGAGACCATCACCCGTCCCGTCGGGGCGTGGACAGCTGACTGGCGGGCCCTCGTCCACCAGCAGGAAGTCCGTTGGCCGTACGTCTTCGTACCGGGATACGAAGACGGCCTCCAGGTCTTCAACATGATGGATCCCACGGCTCCACACACAGTGGGACACTACTACACGTGTGAGTGCCCACACGAGCGCGGCTGGGCCGGTAATCGGCAGGCCCCCCCTGGTGAAAGCGTCTACAACGGAGCAATGGGGGTCGATATCCGTAACGAGGACGGCCTCATTGCGCTGAGCGACTCGGAGACCGGTTTCTGGGCATTTCGACTCGACGGGTTCGACGGTTGGAACGGGCACGACTGGGGAGTGCCAAACATCTCAAGTGCGCAGGATTGGGAGAACGGGCCCGAGGGAGCCGATGCCGGCGCTCGTGTGAGCGCGAGGTGAGGGCGAGCAGTGGGCGGCAAAGCGTTCGGGCGTTGAATTCGTTCTCCGAGCCAGCTTGGTCATCCCACTCCTGCGCACTCGAAAACGTTTGGCATCCCCTATCAGTGGCCGTTTCATCCGTCGAAGCCGTCCATCTTGAACCGCCCCCGAGCGCGGCGACTCGTTCGACGCCTCCCGTTAGGAGCCCGAGTCGTGAGGAGCGGACGAAAGTCAGTCGGGATCCGTTGCTGCGTCAATAGCCTTCCCAGAGGCCGTTGCTACCGCGGCCGATGCCGGTCTTCGCGCCAGTAGTTGGGTCGACAGCGACGGCCACCCAGGCACCTCCCTGAGACGCTTGAGCCGGATCCTCTACCGCCTCGATATCGAGGCCTCTTGCCTTGACGGCTTCCAGCACGGAACGGCTGAACTGACCCGGCCCAATGGGCTGGCGTAGCGGCATGTTCGGCGGCCAGTTCCTGCGAAAGTGCGGCGCGGCGGCTGAGCGAGCAACGGTCATGCGGTATTCCAGAACGTTCACGATCGCCTGCAGGCCATACTCGAACCACGAGGTACCAATGCTGCTGCATCCGAACACCGGCGTGCCGTCCTTTAGGGCGATTGCCGGGCAGCCTTCCGGGTCCACACGGTGGTACCACTTTTCGCCGGGCTGTAACGCCGCCAGTAGATTCTGAGTAAAGGCACCGGCGTCCACTACCGACACGCCGTCCACGAAGATGCCCACTTCGCCCCAGATCGCGCTGGAGACGGAGTGGCTCATGGCCGCCATGTTGCCGTTCGCGTCCACCGCGACGACTCCCGCCGTATGTTCTCGTACCCGATCCCGGCTGGTAAAGTCCTTGATCAGGTTGGTGACGCTCTCCGCGCCATGAGTCGCGATCGTTCTGGCCTGAGCTTCGAGGTCCTCGAAAGCCGGTTGACGCATTGCCGACCAGATCTGCCCCGCGTTGGATTTTCCGGTGCGCCCGTCGAGGGTCAAATCGATACCGGGTAGATAGCGCTCGATGAGCTCGGCTGGGACCGGTGCTCCGGCGATGGGCGGGCCGAGAATCTCGCCCAACCGGGAAATGCGGATGAGTTGATAGAGGGCCTCGGACGAGTCATGATAATCGCCGATGCCTCTCAGGTCCGCTTCCTCCACGACGTTCAGGGCTTCGAGAGTGTTAGTCGAGGCATATACGTCGTACTCGCGGAAGCGGGTGTGGCGGGCCGGCGTCCAGATCGCCTGGTAGCGCTCGAGGTCGGTCATTGTGAGCTTGCCGCCCTCGTTCTGAACCGCGGCAACGAGCTTCTCGCCCCAGTCGCCGGTATACATGTACGCGATACCCTCGCTGGCAACGCAGCGTAGCGTCCGCGCAAGTTGCGGCTGTCTGAACACCTCTCCCGTGCCGTAGAGCTTCCCATCGCGCTTGGTGAATATCTCGCGGCCGCCGGGCAATCGGGTGAGCACGTGTTTTCGTTGCTGCATGTACTGCGCGAAGCTTTCTGACAACTCGAAACCGTTCTCGGCGATGTCGATCGCCGGCTCGAGCAGCTGGGCCAGAGGCAGGAAGCCGAATCGTTCGTGTAACGCGCCGATCCCCGCCATGAATCCGGGGACCAGGACGGCACGGCCGGAGGGCGTACCGTAAGGCGGAATGGTCAGCGGGTCCTCCTCCTCGAGGACACGGGCATAAGAGGCATCGAGCATGTGCACCTCGCCGCTGGTCGCCTCGAAGTAGAACACCTGCATGTTACCAGCGAAGCTCGTCGCGCCGCCGGCATGTAACGCAATCTGAGCGAGAGCCGTCGCAATGGCCGCATCAGCGGCACTCCCGCCTGCTTCGAGCGCCTTCCGTCCGGCGTGCACCGCGACTGGGCCCGACGTTCCCGCTACCATGCCTTGGGTTCCAACACCAGCTACTGGTGTTTCCGGAGTTCGCGCCGCGAGAGACCAATAGTGTGATTGCTCGGTTTCCGGCCAGGTCGAGGGCGCCAGCCCGATTTCGTCATCTTGGTCGTCGATGGCGGTCTGCGAGCACGCCGCAGTGGCCGACAACAGCGTTGTCACAGCGGCGAGGATCTCTCGACGACCGAGTCCTCTCGTTCTTCGCATGGCTCTCTCCGTTCGGACGCGTCGCCCGAGCTGATCTGCTTGTGAGGTGAGGATCGTACCCACGGTGCAGCGAGTACCGTCCCTGAGCCCATCCCTATCCTGTGACCTACCTGTCCTCTACAACTGGGGATGGAGCAGCCCCCCGTCTCACTGGTGCTTGCCTCCCATGATGGCGCTGATTGTTCCGTTCGATAGGCCGCTCAACCAGCCGCCGTCAACCACGAGCGATGTGCCGGTGACGTATTTGCTTTCGTCGCTTGCTAGGAAGTGTATGGCCCCGGCGATCTCTTCGGGTTGAGCGATTCGACCGGCGGGCGTAATCACCTTGACTAGTTCGAGCTCGTCATCCGCCCCGGCCTGTTGATTGATCGGCGTGTCGACAGTGCCAGGACATACGTCGTTGACGCGGATTTCCCTGGACGCGAGCTCGATCGCCGCAACTCGTGTGAGGCCCAGCACAGACCACTTGGAGGAGACGTACGCGCCGTATCCGGGGAGGCCGGTCAAGCCCGCGACCGAACTCACGTTGATAATGCTGCCGCCGTGGGTCATCTGACGTGCACCATATTTCATCCCGTAGAGGACACCCAGTACGTTCACGCGGTAGTGCTGATCCATGGATTCTCGCGACAGATCCAACACTTCCTTACCGACTTCACCAAAACCAGCGTTGTTCACCACGACGTCGATGCGACCGTGCTGCTTGGCCGAGTGTTTCATAAGGGCCTCGACGTCACCTTCTTCGCCGACGTCAGTTCGTAGAAAGCTCGCGCCGAAGGAGTCAGCCAGTGCCCGTGAATCGCTACGGTTCGCGATCGTGACCCTTGCGCCTGCTTGGGCGAATCGCCGAGCTGTTGCGAGACCGATGCCTGAGCCTCCGCCGGTGATGACCGCGACTTTGCCATCCAAAGAGAAGAAGTTGCTCATCGTCGACCCTTTCCCATTGTTGTCGGACCAGGCTGTTGTTTGGCGTAATGCGAAGAGTCCGTGCTCACAAGTCGGATGCCAACAAGAGGATGGCTAACGCGCCCCCGTGGCTCGGGGGGGGGCGCCGTTAGAGGTGCGCGGGGAGCGAGGAGGCCTCATCCTCGCGTGACTGTAGAACGCGGGGGCCCGGCCTCCTTACTTCTCACTGGGGAGTCGGGGGGGAGGGTCCTCCTTACTCCCTCGACAATGACCGATAGTACTCCTCGACCATCTCGCGGTATCCCGCTGGCACTTCATCTGAGCCGGACAAGAATAACCGTTCGCGGTCCGCACCGTCGATTTCACGGCGCAGCGCGTACTCGAACTGTTTCAGTCCGTCGAGTGCGAGGCGTTGAAGCCGCTCGAATTCTAGAGGGTCGTCGTAGACACGCTGGCTGTCGAGGGCTCGCAGCCGTTGAATGACTTCGTCGATGTCCGCGACCTCGACGCCCTCGCGCCTCAGATCGCGGCGAAGGCCCTCGATGTCGTTTCGCCGCTCCCGGATCTCGCGTCGGAATTGGCGGATGTCACTCGGCGAGAGCCTCCCCGGAGCGAGGCGCGATCCGTTCCCGCCGGGCGCTAACGCCCCGCCGTCGTTAACGGCTCCGTCCGCTGCTCCCCGCCCGGATGGGGATTGCTCGCCGGCGCCCCCGTTCCCCCCTTGTGCCTCTGTATTCTCGCTGCCCTGCTGGCCCTGTCTGCCGGCCTGGTCGTCCTGGCCACGCTGTCCCGCGAGCCGGCGTTCGCGGATTCGCTCCTCCAAGGACTCCAGCCCGCGCACCGCCTGCCTCGTCCTCTCGAGCGCGCCGGCCAGGTTATCCTCTGGGTTCTGCCCAACGGCATCCTTGGCGTCGGCGAGTCGTTGTTGCAGTGAATCGATGTCAGAGGAGATCTGTCCCTCGAACTCGCGGGCGTACTCGGGCGAGCGGCCTGCCACGATCCCCTTCGAGTACCGGATCTTCTCTTTGAGCTTCGTTTGCCGGATCGAGTTCGCTGCTTCCCTGAGCTTCCGGGACGCTTCCCGCTGTTCGCGGCTGACGTCCCGCGCCATCTGGTCGAGCTGTCCTTCGAGATCGGCTACTTGTCCGGCAAGCTGGTCCTTTCGCTCGAGCAATCGGCGCATCTGGTCGGGAGTGTTCTGGCCCACCGGGCGCAGATCCTGCACGTCATCCTCGATCTTGTCTTGCAGCTCGGCGACACGCCGCGCTTGGCGGATGGCGTCGGTTAGACCGTCTTCAATGCGCTCGGTCTGGTTTTTTTCTAGGAGCCTGCGCGCGTCGGCGAGCCTATCCAGAGCGGAGATTCCCTCGCCCATCCCGCGCTCTGCGCCGTCTGCTGCCGAGCGCCGCATGGCCTGTGCCGCGTCCTTGAGTCGCCGGGCGGTGTTCGCGAGCTCGGGGGAGGACCGTTCCCGTGCTAGGCGCTCGAGCCGACGCGCAAGCTCCTCGGTCTCCTCCGCCAACTCCCGCTGAGCGGCTGGGGTTCCGCCGGGCGCTCCTTCGAGCCTGGCTCGCCGGCGGAGGCGCTCGTTGTGCTGCTCCTGTCGGCGCGCGAGCTCCTTCAGCCGGGCCAACGTCTCGTCGATCAGATTATTGGTAACCTGGCGCTCACCCCGCTGCACGGTCTCGTACTGATTTCGGAGCTTGTCCAGCTCGAGCTCGAACAGATCGGCCAGGTCCTCGGCGTTCGAGTCCCACCCCCCGGTGCCGCCCGCGTTTCCCGAACCCACTCGGACTTCGCGGAACACCGCCTCTGCCCGCTGCAGGTGCGCGAGCGCCCGTTGCTCTGGAGCCAGTGCCTCATCGGGCTTGCGCTCGCTCAGTTTCTGCTCCGCCAGTTCCATCTCGGCCGCGGCCAACGGGAATGACTCGATGATCCTGCGAAATCCCGAGTCGGTCTCGACAACGCCGCGGTTCTTCATGCGCTGGACGAGGGCGAGCACCTGCTGCCTGATGCCACGTTGCGCCTGGACGAGAGTATTCAGGTTTTCCTGGTATTCGGTTTCAGGATATGTGTCGCGGTCTCGTACCATCTTGAAGGTCGCCACGATGATTTCGCGCTGTCGCCCGGATAAAGCGCTTCCGGCCCCTCCTCCGCCCCCCATCTGTCCGCGCTGATCGGCCTGTCGGTACTCCTTGCCGAACGGCCGGACATCGAGGAAGTACATGTCCGTGGACGCCGTTTGGTCTCTCGTATCCGATGCCCTGGCGAAGTACGCCACGAGATCGCCCGGCTCGAGCTCGAACTCCTCCAAGAAAAATGTGTGGCCGGCCGTAAGGTCCCTCTGTCGTCCGCGTGCTGCCGAATAGAGCTCCACGGATTGCTCGGCGCCGCCATTTACCGAGTACACCAACGCGAGGGCCTTTACGCCGAAGTCGTCTTCGACTCGCGCCTCCGCGAACACCTCCTCGATCGAGCTCACGCGCGTGTCACGTCCCGGCTTGGAGAACGACACTGACGGTGGCTGATCCGACAGCACGTCGATGGCGTACTCAGGTGATGCGGGAACGAGAACGCCCTCCGGGCTCTCCAGCTCGATGTGGTAGAAGCTCGACCGCGCGACACGTAATGCGCCGGAAAGTACGCTATCCCCCTCTGCTGTGAGGTTGATCGGCTCGGCTCCCTCGATCAGGATGCGCCCGTTGGAAACGGGAATCGTCGGTGTGATCCGCAGCAAGACCCTGGTCCCCCGCAACGCCGCTATGTCACCACCGTCTTCTTGGCGCTGCGGGCTCAGGCCGGTATACGCGGGAAACCGATACTCGAGGTCGATCCGATCGACGTAGGGCAGATCGGCGACGTCGATGCGATGGACAACGGATCGTACGCCGCTTGCCTCCACGAAGTACTCGGTCTGCTCGTCGAGGTCGAGGAGCATGAAGAGGTGCGATCCGGAGGCATCGTCGAGGTGCATCGGCCACCGCTCCCACTTGCCCGCCTCGCCGGTCTGTGTGACGATTTCGACTTGCTCGGCATCGAATCCGAGGAGCGTGGCCGTGATCTGTTGATCTGCTCCCCGGGCGAGCGTGATGCTCCCGGGGGAGACGTCGATCGAGTAGACACTCGCTGCGCGAGCGCTCGTCCAGGGGAAGACAATGAGCGGCGCCGCGTGTCGTAGGAACGCCGGGCTTGCGATGATCGCCGCCAATCCAGCCGCCATGGCCCCCGCAAAGAGCCCATAGGCGTGGTACAGGCCCCGGCGCTCGATGCTCCTTCCGTAGTCAATGGCCACGCACTTCTCGATCGCCCGCTCGATGACTCGGCGGGACAATGGCGACGAGCCGGACGGCTCGTTGGGACGATCGCCGCGACCCTCGATCTCGACCGCGCTCACGATCTCCCCTTGTAGTTCGGGCTCGTGTTCTTCGATGTAGAGCGCGACCCGCTCGTCCGAGACCCGGTGTCGCAACGGCCTCACGAGGTATCGCCACGCTAGGACCGCGAGCGCTGCGTACGTGAGGACGCGAAAGACGATGATTGAGGCTGGCCCGAATCTGAAGTAGTCCATGCCGTACGCGGACAGCGCGAAGACCGCGATGCCCGTTCCCAGGACCATTGCAAGCCCTTTCAGGACGTTTTTCAACCGCCAGCGACTACGGACCTCGCGGATCAGGGTCTTGAGGGCGCTATCGGTCAGGGTAGCGCCGAGTCGTAAGGGCATCGAACCTCCTACCGCAGATTTCCGCCGCCGCCGCCTAGTGCCAGCGGGCGAGCACGATATGGGCCGCCGCCGGCCGACTCATCGCACTGCTCGGGAAAGGCGGTTCGATAAGACCGTCTCCCCAGCGAGCACGAATAGTGCCGCAATCAAAAGATACCACCAGATCGCCTGGCGTCGCTCGCGCTGCTCTGGGGTGAGATTTGCGTCGAGCGCCAGGCCCGCCGCCGCTGGAGCTCCGGCGGTTATCGCACCCTCGAGCTCGTCGGGATCGAGGGCAGTGAGATCCGATTCGGAAACATCCAGGTTGACTGCCACCGGATACAATGGTGCGTCGGTGATATCGGGGTCCCGGACCTCGTAGAAGCCCTGCTCCCAGAGCTGAAGTGGCCGAACGCCGTCGGCCGCTTCCAGAGGAAAGCGTGTTCCCCTTGGCGCGGTGACCAAAAGCTCCCTGTCGTCGACGGCCATCCCCGCAAGATCCGCAGCCTGGCCCACGGCGTACGACACCGGGGGCTCCACATAGTGCGCCAGGTATGTGACCACCCGATGGGCGAACGGCACGAAGACCGGTTTGAGCGCGAGGTCGTTCCAGAATGGATCCAGTGTGGACGTCCAGACGAGAACAGTCCCATCACCTATTCGGTTTTCCACGAGTGCGACCGCTCCGTCGTCGAAGCGCGCCAGCACATCGTCCGAAGATTCCAGAAGCACCGGGCGGTATTGGAAGAATCGAGCCGACGAAAAGTCACCGCTTCGTGGGGTGCTAAACATCTCGAAAACTGGGTGCTGGTAGTCGACGAACCCCAGCGCCCCGCCCCAGTCCGCCGACCGGTCGGATGGCCGGTCGAAGGGCCCCGGGAGTAGCTCGCGCGTCTCGGCGCGCCAGGCTTGCGGCGAGCTCCGGTCGCCCAGCGCAACCAGCAGGCCTCCGCCGCCCGCGACGAAGCTCCGAACCGCACGCCGCCGGGCCGGCCCGGAGACGGCGGCGTCGTTCAGCACGACGACGTCCACCTCGGCCAGGTCTGCTGATTGGAACTGCGAGGTCTTCTTGACGGTCACTCGGAACGATGGGCGATCGCCGACACCGAGAGCGCGTCGAAGAAACAAACTCCGCTCCGCCGGTGCCGCCTGGTCCTCCAGTACCAGGACCGAAACGGCCTCGCTCGGCGTGAGCACGAAATGCCACGCGTTGTCCGCCAACAGCCTATCATTGGCTGCGCGCACGGTACCGCGTAACGGGCCATCCGGAATGGCGAATGGGTCGAACGAAACCGTTGCCGTGCCATTCGATTCAACCGAAACAGTGCTCGTTTGTACCTGCCGCCCGTCCAACTCCAGAGACACGTCGACATCGCCGGCCGCATCACCGCCCCGCTGGGCCACTCTGGCGGAGACGGTCACCAACTCGCGTCCGGCCCGTCTACCGCGGCTCAGCGAGAGCCCGGTGATCGCGTGATTGGTCGTATTCCTATCAGACAGATTCACCCGGCTGACCGCAGTTCCGGCCGGGAGCCGCACACCCTCGTCACCTGTCCATCCCGTTCGCTGGTAGTCGGAGATGAGGACGATCCGTTTGTTGGGTAGCTGCGACACTTCGAGGATCTTTTCCGCGAGTTTGAGAGCCGGACCGTAACGGGTTCCGGCCGAGCTGAGCTCAGCCGTATCCAGCGCGACCGTGAGCCCCGCGCGATCCGTGGTCGATCGGACCACCGCGGTTGCCCGATCGGAAAAGAGCACGAACGACGCCCGGTCGTCCGGCCGTAGCTCACCGATGGCCGACTGGGCGGCGCGGACTCCACGCTCCCATCGGTCTCCATATCCCATGCTGTATGAGTGGTCGAGCAGCACGACGACCTCTCCTGCATTGGAGAAGGGCGCCGTGGCTTGGGTCGGATCATCGAGGAACGGCCGAGCGAACGCTGCCACCACGAGGACGATGGCGGCACAGCGGAGCACGAAGAGCAGCCAATGCCTGATCTTTTGGCGCCGTACCGACCGGTATGGGATCCGCCGAAGAAACATAAGGGATGGGAACGCGACGGTCTCGCTCCGCTCGCGATGGATGAGATGCACCAACACCGGTATCGCAAGGGCGCCAAGGCCGAGCAGGAACGCCGGGGCGAGCAGACTCACTCAGCGAATCCGGCTCAAGCGTTCACGCCTAGCCAGGTACGTGAACAACGCGTGGTCCAGGGGTTGTGAGGTATCGAACAGCTGGTAATCGATCCGGTTTTCCTTCATGAGTGCAGATATCCGCGCGATGTGATTTTGCACCATGTCGTGGTATTGCGCGCGGAGGTAGTCCGGTACGACCGGCAGGCTCTCCCCGCTCTCGAGATCCTCGAAGTTGGCGGCCTGATCAAACGGGAAGTCGATCTCGACCGGATCGAGCACATGGAACACGATGAGATCGTTTCCTTTGTAGCGGAGTAGGTTGACCGCTTCGATCACTCGTTCCGGTTCTTCGTACAAGTCCGAGATCAGGACCAGGATTCCCCGCCGCCGGAATCCCTCGGTGATCTTCCGTAGAGGTCCCATGAGCTCGCCCTGCGCTCCCGCCTCCAGTCGGTCGAGAGTGTGCAGGACGATCTCGAGGTGCTTGGCCGACGGCGGCACAAAATCTCGGACCTCGGAATCGAAGGTCACGAGTCCGACCCTGTCCCGCTGCTTGTGTGAGAAGTAAGCGAGACTCGCCGCCAGGTACCGCCCATAGTCGAGCTTCGAGATTCCAGCACGCCCATAGTCCATTGAGCGGGAAATGTCGAAGATCAGGCTGAAGTTTGCGTTGGTGTCGGCCTCGAACTCCTTGACGTAATACCTGTCTGTTCGCGCGTACAGTCGCCAATCGATGCGACGGATGTCGTCTCCTGGCATGTATGCCCGATGCTCGGCGAAGTCGACGGAAAGACCGAGGTACGGTGAATGGTGGAGTCCGTTGATGAATCCCTCAACGACGGTGCGCGCCAGGAGCTCGAGATTGTCGATCCGGGAGAGAATCTTGGGATCGAGGAATCCCGCGCCCGGGACCTGGGTGGCGCTCACGGGCACGCGAACGGCCCTCGCGGAGTCGGGGACGATGTCATGCTCGGCAACCGTCCACTACATGTTGGACTTGGGTAGCGGCACGGCTTCTAGGAGCTGGTCGATCAGCTGATCGGAAGTGACCCGCTCGGATTCCGCGTGGAAGTTCGTGAGGATGCGGTGCCGGAGTACCGGATGCGCCAGGGCGTGGATGTCGTCGAAATTGACGTGATACCGTCCCCGCATGAGTGCCCTAGCCTTGCCGCCCAGTATCAGGTATTGCGACGCGCGAACACTCGCCCCGTACTCGACCCATTTCTTGATGAAGTCGAGCGCGCCGTCGGCCGTGGGCCGGCTCATGCGGGCGAGAGCGACGGCGTAACGCGTGACAGGATCGGCCACGGGGACCTTCCGGACCAATTGCTGAAATGCAATGAGGTCCGGCCCGGTTACGGCGTGTTCAAACCGATGATCCTGGATTGAGGTAGTCGAGCGGACTACCTCAATTTCCTCATCTTCGGACAGATACTCGATGGTAATGTGGAACATAAAGCGGTCGAGCTGAGCTTCCGGCAACGGGTAGGTCCCCTCAAGCTCGATTGGGTTTTGCGTCGCGAACACGAAGAACGGCTCTTCGAGCTGGTAGGTCGTGCCCTGAACGGTCACTCTGTGCTCCTGCATCGCTTCCAGGAGGGCGGACTGAGTCTTGGGAGGCGTCCGGTTGATTTCGTCCGCGAGCACGATGTTGCTGAAGATCGGTCCGGGGGTGAAAACCATGCGTCGATTGCCCGTTTCCGGATCGTCCTGAATGATGTCTGTCCCGGTGATGTCGGAGGGCATGAGATCCGGCGTGAACTGTATCCTCGAGAACTTGAGGTCCAGCACCTGAGCCAGGGTATGTATCAGCAGCGTCTTTGCGAGACCCGGGACGCCCACGATGAGGCTGTTGCCGCCAACCAGCAAGGAAAGGAGCGCCTGCTCGATTACGCCCTCCTGGCCCACGATGAGCTTCTTGAGCTCGGCCATGATTTGATCGTTACCGGACTTGAGACGCTCGGCCAGCGCAACGTCGTCAGCGGATTCGAGTCGTACCGATTCGGTTGAAGCGATGCCCACGGGGTCTCCTGTCCAGTTGTGTTGCGATGCGCACCGGAGCCCGGCCGCTCAGGCCGCGACCCGACCGCTAGTGTGTCATGCCGTAAATGATGTAGTTCACGCCGAGCTTATACGCCTCGTTCGACAGCTCGATCGGAATGTACCCGGCGTCCGACCATTCCCAGTAATCCCCGATGTCGTTGTTGTAGTTCACGATCACCATCAATCGGCCGGTCGGATCGTTATTCTCGAATACCCCGTAGTAGACGGGTATATCGCCGGAGTACGGCGGGGGAAAGTCGAGCGACGCAAGCTGAAAGAACGTCGTGAAGATGGGGTGCGTAATGTCGAGTTCGACGAGATGCTCGTCCGGAAGCGCTCGATGGAGCTGCCGGGCGAAATTGTCCCAGTGGTATCCCCTGAAATCGTCGACGATTAAGAAGCCACCCTTGCGGAGATAAGCGCGGAGACCTTCGACCTCGCGAGGATTCATGGTCCAGAACCCGGGCTCGCAGAGATACGCCACCGGGAATCGGTTCAGCTCCGGATCGTCCAGGGCGAATACATTGCCGCCGTGCATGTACGGGTCAACCCCGCTGACCTCCTTTAAGATCTTCATGAGGTTGCGCTCGGCCCGGGGATAGTCATGGTCCCACTTGAGGTCCGGTCCTCCCCAGTAGTAGCCGTCACCGCTCGAACTCGGCGTGAATCGGACGCGGACGAAGGTGAACCGCCCGTCGTATGGGGCATTGTAAATGGCATGCTGGGGGCCGGCGGGTGCAGAAGGTCGCGCCCACTGAGTAACCGGCCGGGTCCAGGTTCCCGAATGATCTGAGTCGGTGCGTCCCAGTACGAGCAGGCCCGGCATCGTGAGGAGGCCGGCGCCCATTGTCAGCAGCGCCCACTTCATACCGCCCCCACGGTGGTGCGCTTGCTCTCACGGAGTTCGAGGAGTAGCGCCTGGGCCTTCTCGAAGCTCGGCGCGTGCTCGAGCGCACGGATTACCTCCCGGCGTGCCGAAATGATGTCACCGGCTTCGTAATACGCCAGGGCGAGCTGATACAGCGCTTCGGCGCGATCCACCGGGTCGAGGGCCACGATGGCACGACGCTCTCGGATAGCGGGTTTGTGATGTCCCAGCCCGCGATAGAGATCCGCCAGCTTCGTGTGGGTGCCGGGCTCGAGCGGGTAGATATACATGAGGCGGTCGAGCATTCCCGCGGCCCCTACGCTGTCGCCGAGTTGCTCGAGGAGGAGACTCAATGCCACGTGAGCGTCGTAGTGGTTCTCGTTAATCGAAGTGAGCCGGTCGAGCTCGGCCGCTGCACGGCGCAAAGCCCCTCGGTCCCGGTGAAACCGAGCAAGGTACCAGTATGGACTGTCTGCGGCTGCATAATCCGGGAACAACGCCTTCGCTCGCTCCAGGTACGGGATCGCTTCGTCGAACTTCCCTTCCTCGAAGAGGATCTTCCCGACGGTGAGTTGCGCGGAGAAATCTCCTACGTCGTCCCTCGCTCGCTTCTCCATCTCGGCCCGAGTTGGCACCGTTCGCGAGGTGCCGGATCGTGTGCTGCGAAGGGCGGCCAAAGGACCGGCGAATCGTTCTTTCATGTATAGGTCTAACGAGTGATCGAACTCCTCGAGATCGGTTTGCAGCACGCGGTGGAATACTTGAACCGTCGTCAACCCTTCACCGTAGCCTATGAGCATAGAAAGGAGCGCATCAAGGCCCGCATCGCGCTCGATAAGCTCGCAGATGAGAGATGCCTGATAGTACGAAAAGCTGACCTGGCCCGCATAACGGGGCCGGACGAATCCGCTGTTTAGCTCCCGGAGGGGAAGGAGCTTCTCCTCCGCGTACGCCATCAGAAAGGCCAGGCTCACGTCGTCGCCCCACCCCGGCCGGGCGCGGCGCTCCTCGAGCACGGAAAGCCCTTCCGCAAACCAGCGGGGAATCCGGTGCTTGCTCAACCCCAGCGTAAAGGAGTGGGCCAGCTCGTGCCAGAGCGTGGATCCCCAGTTGAACTGGCCGGTTTTGCGCGCTGACGGGGAGTCCATTGCGATCACGGGTCCGAAGCTCACTCCGAGCGCACCCAGGCCGGCGAGACCGACGGTTCTGACCGAGAAGTCGGCATGTGTTGGGTATATCTCGAGGCGGATCGGTGTGGGAGGCTCGTAGCGATAGCGTTCGGCCAGCTTCTGAAATGCCTCCTCCGCGAGGGAGAGTACGTACGGAGACAAGAGCGCCGCTTCGTCGGCGTGTATGGCGACGTGAAACTGGTCGGTTCGGGTCTCCTCGTAACGCGCGAACGTATCGAGCAGGTCGAGCGTGTTCTTGATCCATACGTTGTAAGGGTCACCCTCGAACGCAATCTCGAGTTGCTTCTTCCCCTCCTCGATCGCGCCGAGTCGCATCTGCCCGATGCCCAATAGACCATGCCCGCGCCACGATCGCTCGTCCAGGCTAACCGCCTGGCGGGCGAGGTCGACCGCCTCGTAGTACAGGCGATTTTGCGCGCTCAACTCGGCGACCGTGTTGTACAGGTCGGCGTCCAGGGGGTTGCGCTGGAGCGCCCGGTCGCGAGCGTCCTCGTAGCCCTTTTGGTCTCCACTCACGAGGCGGGCCGCCGCAAGCATGGCCAGCGCGGGCGAAGAGCCCGGATCGACGGCGAGCGCTCGCGTGAGCTGCTCCTCCGCCCGGTCGGTATCCTCTAGCTCGAGGTATAGTCGGGCCAAGAAAACCTGAGCCTCGATCAGGTTGGGATTGACCGCCAGGCTTTGCTCGGTCAGTTCGAGTGCCCGGGGCGACCCGTCGAAATGGAGGCTCTGGGCCAGACCGAGCAGCGCGCGCGGGTGTGACGGATTGGTGTCGAGGACCCGCTGGAAGGTGGCCTGCGCGTCGGTGCTGTTGTATTTGTCGAGAAACATCTCCCCGAGCTGTACCAGCGGCTCGAGGTTCGCCGGGTCGGTGGCGACTGCTTCATCGAACGCGCGGAGCGCGTCCTTGAAGAGCTGAGGGTCCTCGGCGCCTAGGTACCGACAGGCGATCCCGACCGCGGTGAGCGCTTCCGACGTTAGGCCGGCGCTCTGATTGTATAGATCGATGAAACGGTCGAATCGGCGGGAGGATTCCTTGTACTGGCCGGTGGCGTGGAGCAACACCGCCAGATTGATCTCCGCGGTGAGGCGATCCGACGCTCCTCCCTCGATAGAAGTCGTGAACGCGAATCGCGCGTCTTCCACGCGGCCGCGCCGGTACAGCACCTCGCCCAGCCTGTTTTCCAGTTCGGGAGATCCAGGATGGGCTGCCGAGTAGGCCCGCGCGGCCGCAGCAGCCTCGGGGTAGCGCCCCACCGCGATCAGCGCAACCACCTGGCCCCGGTACGCAGCGGCTGGCGCCCGCGCAGGCCGCACGAGTCGTTCGAAAATATCGATCGCTTCATCGTATCGGCCGGAAGCAAGCGCGGTTTCGCCATCTGCGATTTGTTGAACGGCACACACCGGGCCCGTCAGCGAGGTAAGTAGGGCGATCGCAGCGCACCAGGGCCCGCACCGGCGAGTCATCGTCCCCCCGCCTCGGCTTCCCGGATGGCGCGGCTCTTCAGGGCCAACTCGACGAGCAGCGCCTCGAGCTCTTCCGCATATAGTCCGGACTCCATGGATTCCTTCTGAAGCTTCAGTGCCTCAACGCGGGACTCGAGGTCGAGCCGTTCTCGGTAGAGTGCCGCAACAGCCGGATTCTCCGGACGGATCCTCTCCCGTAGGCCTTCTGACAGGAACAACGTCTTCGCCAGCGCTCCGTCTCCGGCCCGAGGATCAGGGGTACGGCTCCCCACGCCATCCCCGTTGTCGTCCAGCATCGCGTGCTCGGTAACGAGCAGGTCCTGCGATTCGTAGTGGCGTCGTACCTCTCGCTGTGCGTACTCGAAGGCCTCGAGGACGGAGACCCTCTTGTCCTTATCGGCATCGGCCCCGTCGCCGGCAAACGCCCGCACGAAGAATTCCGCAAAGACCGTCTCGTTTCGCTGGGAACCGCTTCTCGTCGCCGTGACGACGGTGCGGTTCGGGCCCGATAAGCTGGGGATGAAGTCGCCACTGGCGCTTGCGGAGTTCACAAACACGATGCGCTGCGTCGGGAATCGACGGAGGAGCCGGGCGAAATCGGCGTCGGTGATGTCAGGACCAGGCAGATTGAAGCGTGAGCGGTCCCCCCGCTGAGTTCCGTGCCCGATCAGGAAGATGAAGACACGGTCACTGGGCCCCGTGGTCGCCGCGAGCCGCTCGAGTACTGCCTCGACGTTCTCTTTCGTCGAACGGCCGGTGATGCGCTGGGGGTCGCGTGCTGGTGTGGGCGCCAGGTAGATGACCGCAGAATCGGGAAGGCCGAAGCGCTCGCGCGCCGAATCGGTCATCGCACTGGCCGAGCTATGGAAGGACTGCTCATACCGCGGCTCACCGCCCAGGCCCGCGATCACGACTAGGTGTGACTGTTGGGCGAATCCGCTGGTCGCCGAGCCTAGGCCGATTGCCGCGACCGGGATCAGCCCGGGCACCCTCACGCCAGTCCCCGCGAACGGCGGTATCCCCACTCACCGGCGATGAGCAGGACGACCGCGAAAAACACAGCGGGCATGTCCCAGAGATCCTTCTCCTCCAAGACCGCGGCACCACTCTCGGTGTAACTGATGTCCTCCGGGAGGACGGAGACCGTTTGGGGCGTGTAGAATCGGCCGCCAGTTTCTGCGGCAATGCGCTTCAGCACCGAGGACCGCATCTCGGCGCCGAAGTACTCAGTCGGTAGGTCTCCGGCGAGTACGTAGGCGGTATTACTCGAGTGGTAGGTCTCCGCGGTGGTCGCGTCGACCGTGACCTCGTGCAGGCCCGACTGCCGTGGTGCGTATGCGGCTTGGTACTGACCGTTCCGATCGACCGTCCAATCCATCTCGACCTCATGCTCGGCTCCGGTCGGATCGGTGATGCGGGCAACCACCCGAGCGTCGTTCACCTCGAGGTACGTACTGTCATCCACCTCGGCCGTGACCATTATGGGGTCGCCCGGGGCCATACGGTCCGAAGACGTGGTTACTCCGACCTGTGTGGGCACGTCACTTACCAGCCACCGGAGGAGCTGGCGCCAGAACATCTCGTGCGTCATGTCCTCGAGGGGGATTTCGGCATGCATCTGCCAAATCCAGGAATCCTGCGGGGTGAACGCGATAGTCTTACCCCTGCCGTAGCGGTGGTAGGCTAGCACTACTTGGGAATCACCCGTGTCCGACCGCCTGCCCGTGATGAGCGTGGTCGCCCCCGCCTTCACCCTCCCGATCGGATTGAACGTCGAGAGCGGAGGCAGCTCCTCCCAGCGCTCGGCCGAGGCCTCGTCGCCGTCCGCGATTCTGGTCACGGCGTGCGACCTGCCCGCCGGAGTGAGCTCGACTTCCACCTCGGTGAAGAATCGGCTGCCCGGATCCGCGTCCCCCGGCTCGAGTACCACCGGGAGAACGTTCTCGACGGCCGTACCCGCGTATCCCCCTTCCGCAAAGGCGAGCCGCCCGCCAAGCGTGAGCAAGCCACCTCCCCGCTGGTTGACGAAGTCCTCGATCATTCGCAGCTGATCCGGGGTGAAGAACCCGGCTTCCACGCTGCCGAGGATCAACCCGCGGTATGCAAAGAGCTCCTCGCGAGTCTTCGGGAACCCACCGCTCAACTCCTCGGCATCGTCCACGTCGAGGCGGAGGAACTTGCTCTCGGCTGTCCGCTGCAGCGCGGTGACCTGTATGTTCTCGTCAGCGGCCACCGCGCGGCGGATGAACTTGAGCTCGAAGCGGGGCTCACCCTCGAAGTACAGGATCTTCTCCCGCCGGTCTTCTACGACAACGAGTGCCTCGCGCTGATTGTTCTCCGCGACCAGTTCGCCGGGCTGGGCTGGAATACGGAAGCGAAACAGTCGAGGCCCGGGTTCGGTGGCCGTCACGTGCACTCGCACCGCGGCCGCCTCGCCGTCACGCGGCAGCTCCACCTCCTTCGATCCGACGACCCTCCCCTCGTCCTCGACCAGAACCTCTACCCGGGAGCCGCGGTAGCCGTTTTGCGTCACGACGAGATCGACGGCGACCGATGCTCCCTTGAGCACGGATCGCGGCACGGTGGCCCGCACGATCTCGATGTCCTTGGCGAAACGCTCTTCCCCGAGGCCGATGGTGTACACAGGGACCTTGCTGGCCCTGAGCGCCAGCAGTGGCTCGGTGAGCCCCGATTCAGCGTTGTCGGCCCCATCGGTGACGACTACCAGCCCGGAGAGCGGGACGCCGGCGAGCTCGCCTCTCGCGTGCTCGAGCGCTCCGCCGAGTCGCGTCCGTGTCCCTGTGAACGTGAGCTCCGCGGGGCCGGTAATGCGTTCCGTGCTCGATGAGAAGCGGAAGAAGCGTAGGATGAATCGCTCGGAGAGCGCCGCGAGGAGCGCGCCGCCCTCGGCTCCGAAGCTCTCCTCGACAAAAAGGCTGCGAGCCCGGCCATCGCCGTCCGGGATCTGCATGCTTTGCGAGTCGTCGATCAAGATGCCCAGGAAGTTGCGCTGCGGGACGACGGTCGATAGCACGAGCTTCGGCTGCAGTAAGCAGAACACCAAGACCGCCAGCACGGCCACTCGCAGGATGGTGAGCACCGTGCGGTCGCGGGGGCGCGTCTTCCCGCGTGCCGTCGCGTACGTAGCGGCGACGAGGATCCCGACCACCCCAACCGCCAGAAGGACGACGTACATCGGCCAGGTGGCGGCGAAAGCGAACTGTCCCTTCTCCCACACGACCATGCGGTACTTGAACAGGAAATGAAAGATCGACTCGAGCATACTTGGCCTTAGTGACTCATGCCGTACACGATGAGGTTCAGCCCCATCTGGTAGGCGAACGTCGAGAACTTCAACGGATAGTATGGGTTCTCAGCCCACTCCCAGGCGTCGCCTAGGTCGGTGTTCCAATTGATGACGACCATCAGGCGACCGTCGTCGTCGAAGATCCCTCGAACGCTCGGGGTGTAGCCGTCTCGTTCCCACGTTCTTCCCCCTGCGATACCGAGATCCACGTTCGGGACCTGTACGATTTCCGTGATGTTGTAGAACGCGTTGAACAGGGGATGGTCCAGCGGCAGATCGACGATATCGTACTCCGGCAAGACACGCCGAATCTCAGATTCGAAATTCATCCACTGTAGCGTCCCCCAGAAGTCGTCGATCACGAGGAAGCCGCCGGCCAAGAGGTACCGACGAAGTCCCGCGACCTCCGGATCGGTGAGGGCCATGTCTCCGACTTCCAAGGCGTACAAGAATGGGTAGCGATACAGCTCGGGGTCATCGAGTTGGATCGGGTGCTCCCCCTCGTACACATCGAGGTTGGCCAATAGCCGGCGCACACCGAGAAGGAACTGCCGATCGGCCTTGGGAAAATCGATGCTCCAACTGGAGCGGTATCGGTATCCCGAGCCGCTGTATGCGGCGCGCGAGAAGTAGAACTCGTGGGGGCCTATGGGATGTTTGATCGACGGGCGCCGAATCTCTATGCCGGGCGGCACGGCAAGCGGAGCGCGTCTGGTTGCCTGAGCCGCGAGTGGTTCCGGACCGGACCAAGCATGTACGGAAACGACGCTAGCCGCGGCGGCCCAGTAGACGGTTTGTAGGTTCGGTCGCCGCATGGCGCTCCTGACGGGATTCACATGCCGTGGCCGGATGGCTCTATCCGTGCCGTCCCCACCAGCTCAGGAGGGCCAGTCGGGCGGAACTACCCGGGCACCTTGACTGGTAGCACCCGATATCACTGTGCCGCAAGAGGTTTGATCCCCTTCATACCATCGGTCCCCACCGAGCGTTCCCCCGCACGTCCTGACGTCCGGTGTGCGACGCGGATCGTGCCTGTCACCGCACAATCACCGACGCCATGCGTTGGGGGTAGGTGCCGACCTGGATCCGCTTCACTTCTACTCTCCGGGCGACATCGATGACGGACAGATCGTCGGACTTTCGGTTCGACACGTAACAGTACCGTCCATCGGGACTGAATATGACCCAGTTGGGCTCCGTTCCCACTGGAATGGTACCCAGGAGTTCGAGACCCGGAACGGAATAGACCGCCACAAGGGCGCTGCGCGTCGCGGCGGCAAAAAGGTATCGACCGTTGGGCGAAAGCCCGATCCCGTGGTTCACGGTGTATGGCCAGCGATCGGGCATCGACACCCGCTCGACATCCGGGAGCTCGACACGCCGTACGATCTTGTCACTTTCCAGGTCGACGACGACGAATCCGTGCATACGTGAGAGCTGGACGTACATTCTCGACTCATCCCGTGTGATGGCGAAGGGTCTCACACCCTCGCCCATCGGTATCGTCTTCACGACGTCAAAAGTGGTCGCGTCGAATACGGTGATGTGCTGCTGGTGGATCGTCCCAGCGTAAACGCGTCTCCCATTTGCCGAGATGAACGTTCCGTGCGGCCCGTAACCGACCGGGACCTTGCGAACCACCGACCGGCGACGCGTGTCCAGTACCTCGAGGTGATTCGAAGAGAAGATCGGCACGTACAACAGATTGCCGTCGTTAGAAATGGCGAGATGGTGTGGCTCTCCGCCAACCGGGGCCCGCCAGGAGACGGACTGGGTGGCGGGGTTGATCGCGACGATCTCGCCGGGGACCGGCAGCTCCCCGTCCTCGCTCCGCGCGATCATGCGGCTCAGATACAGGACATCACCACGCTTCGACGCGATGATATCGTCCGGATATCTACCGATTGGGATTCGGCCCGTGACCTCCAACTTCGCGACGTCGATCACCGTGACGTCACCACTCATGGTGTTTTCGACGAACAAGAGCTCCCTCTCCTGAGCGCGTGCCCCTCCGGGGCCCGCGGTCAGTCCGAGGGCGAAGGCGGCGGATGTGAGGGATGCTGCGCGATTGACGATTTTACGCATTGGCGGTATCCAGTTCGGCGAGGGTTAAGGACACGTCGATTCTGCCCCAGGCTTCCGCGCCGCCGCCTAGGCGTTTCGCGAAAGCTGGCGGTATTTGCTCAGGTAGCGGAGGGCTGCCGCCCGTTTGCCTGCGCGCTCGTACAAGCGGGCCAGGTTGAAGTATGCGTCCGCGAAGTTCGGGTCTGCGGCAATGGCCTGTTCATAGGCGTCGGCGGCTTCGGCTGGGCGGGCTAGATCCTCCAATGCGATTCCCAGGTTGAACGCCGCGGTGCCGTGGGTGGGGTTTGCCCCGAGCGCGAACAGATAGTGGGTCTCCGCGTCTCGCACCCGACCGTCGTCGTGCAGAAGTCGCCCCAGATTCACGTGCGCATCAGTGTAGCACCGGGTTCAGCTCCAGTGCCCGGCGGTAGGCGTCGCTCGCCTCTGCGGGTGCGGACCCCTCCAGCTCGAATCCCAGTTCGTACCAGTCCTCAGCAGTCAACTCGCCATCGGCACCGCGGGCCGCCGCGGCGCCCCGCCGGGCTCGGGGGGCGACCCTCGGCATCGGGTTCAACGCGGTGAAATCGAGCTGGAATTGCCCGGACTCGGGATCCCACGTGCGGCCGGCGTCCCGGACCACGATTGCGCTACCAGCTGCCTCGATCTGGACCTCGCTCAGTGGGCGGCCGGCCGCTACCTGTCGACGCAGCCTGCTGAGGGCGCGCAGGACGCGGCGGTGCGATAGGTTGGCTCCGGTGAGGTTCTTGGCGGTTCGGAGGAGCACGAGATCCTGAAAGGAGAAGCGATACCCCCGCCGCCCGCCCCGGTGCGGCGCTAGGCACCCGCTCCGGGCGTACGCTCGAACCTGGTTCTGTGAGAGTCCGAGCAAATCAGCGACGTGCTGCGTGCTGTACCCCTTCTTCATCCCCCGGTGTCTCGAGCGAGGACGCTTGGAAACTCAAATACATATAGAAAGGGATCGTTGAGCTGGTCTGGCCACCGGACGCCGTGGATGGTTACGCGCTCCCGGCCTTGCGCTTGGCGCCGCGGGCTTTGGCGGGGCGGTCGGCCCGTTTTGCAGGTTTCCGCTCGTCCCCGCTATCGGTTGCATCCTTCGCGAGACTGGCCTTGAGCGCCTCCATCAGGTCTATGGTCTGAGTCTTTGGCGCTTCGGCGGGTTCTTCGGTGATCTCGTGACCCTCGACCTTTCGCTGGATGGTTTCGAGAATCCGCTGGCGCACGTGGTCTTCATAGGCTTCGGGCCGGAACGCCTCCGACGACGCCTGCTCGATGAGCTGGACAGCAAGTTTCAACTCGGCGTCCTTGATCTCGGTGTCCCCGATGGGGACCTCAGCAGCCGGCCGGATCTCGTCTGCGTAGTGCAGCTGCTCCATGACCAGCCGCCCATCCATCGGGCGTACCAAGACGAGGTACTGCTTGCCTCGGGCCGCATACTGACCGAGCGCCGAGCGCCCGGTCTGATTCATCGCCTCCGCGAGTAGGCTATACGCGCGCTCGCCGCCCTTGTCGGGCCCAAGGTAATAAGCCCGGTCGAAATAGAGCCGTTCGATCTGCTCCGCTGGCACGAACTCATTGATATCGATCGACCCGCTGGCCTTCTCCTCCAACGCTTTGAGCTCCTCGGGCGAGAACGTGACGTACTGGCCCTTGGTGAATTCGTACCCCTTGACCATCTCGTCCCGCTCGACCTTCCGTCCATCCTGTGCACTGACATACTGCTGCTTGAGCCGAGAGCCCGTTTTCTTGTCCAACTAATTGAAGGAGATGCCGGCCGCGGACTCGCTGGCCGAATAGAGCTTGATTGGGACCGAGACCAGCCCAAAGGAGATCGTTGCGGAGGCGATGGGTCGAGCAGCCATGGGGGCGCAATCATAGGCCGTTCGGGCGGTGTTCGCAAGCGCCCCGCGTGGGAACTACGCGGTAAGTGTTTGTGAATGAATAACTTGCGACTCAACTCGTTGACCGGTGCCAGACTGCCCCGTGAGACATGGTGGAGTATCGTTTGGGCTGAGCCGTGCTGACAATTGTGCTGCGGGGTCGGTTGTCCAGGCACCCGTGCGCGCCTTGCGAGCCGGATAGCGTGCGCTATCATGTCGTAACCTATGCCACGTGGTCGTAAACCAGCGCCTGACCCTCTAAGCGACTATCACGCAAAGCGTTCGCTCGAGGTCACTCCCGAGCCCGCCGGCGTCGTCTCGGCGGCGCCCGGACACCTGTTCATCGTGCACAAGCATGCCGCCCGGCGCCTCCACTGGGATCTCCGGCTGGAGCTGGACGGCGTGCTCATGTCGTGGGCGGTGCCGAAGGGCCCGTCGCGAGATCCCCAGGACAAACGATTGGCGGTGAAGGTCGAGGACCATCCGCTCGAGTACGGGGACTTCGAGGGCTTGATCCCCGAGGGGAATTATGGGGCGGGGGCCGTGATCGTGTGGGACCGCGGGACGTGGGTTCCGGTGGAGGATCCGGTCGAAGGGCTCCAGAAAGGCAAGCTCCTGTTCGAGCTGAATGGGTACAAGCTGCGCGGGAAGTGGACCCTGGTGAAGATCAAGCGGGTGAAAAGGAGTGGCTCCTCATCAAGGAGCGCGACGAGGCGGTCTCCACCAACGGCGGGACCTTTCCTGAGGGCTCGGTCCTCTCCGGTCTCACGGTGGAGGATCTCAAGGAAAAGAGGGATCTGGCCGGGCCGCTCAGGGACGAGCTCGAGTCCCTTGGTGCACCGGAGCGCTCGGTGCCGGTCGGAGGAATTGGCCTCATGCTGGCGGAAACGCGCGAACGGCCCTTCTCAGACCCGAAGTGGGTCTTCGAGCTCAAACTCGACGGCTACCGGCTCCTTGCTGCCCGGGAGGGTGGGAACGCGCGGCTCGTCAGTCGGAATGGCAATGACTTCACTCCGGTCTTCCCCGAGATTGCGCGTGCCGTGGCCGCATTGCCGTTCGACGGTCTCATTGTTGACGGGGAGGTTGTCGTCCTGGACGAGGATGGCCGCCCGAGTTTTCAACGGCTCCAGCAGCGTGGGCGCCTGAGCCGGCCCGCGGAAATCAAGCGCGCGGCCGTCGAACACCAGGCTACGCTCTATCTCTTCGACCTTCTGGCGCTCGAGGGCTACGATCTGCGCGCTCTGCCGCTCGTCAAACGCAAGGCGGTGCTTGAGCGGA
Organism: Gemmatimonadales bacterium; assembly: GCA_965249575.1. Lineage (GTDB taxonomy): Bacteria > Gemmatimonadota > Gemmatimonadetes > Gemmatimonadales > GWC2-71-9. The sequence continues at coordinate 2,660,208 of OZ252244.1, forward strand.
TCCTACCGGCCACCGGGCCGCTGCGATATTCGGAACACTTCGAGGAAAGGGGAGAGGACCTGTTCGACCACGTCGAGCGTATGCAGCTCGAGGGAATCGTCGCCAAGAAGGCCGACTCGAAGTACCGGGCGGGGCGGTCGCCATCGTGGCTCAAAATCCGCTCGGACCGCACCGACGATTTCGTAGTCGTTGGGTTCACGCGCCCCAGAGAGTCACGCACCGGGTTCGGCGCTCTCCATCTCGCCACGCACATCAGCGGGGAGCTCCGGTACGCCGGCCGGGCCGGGAGCGGCTTTGACACGCGGCAGCTCTCGGACATTGCGGAGGTGCTCGAAAGCGAGCGGCGTCCCGACCCTCCCTGCACCGGCGCCGTTCCGAAGGGGTCAAGTCACGTCTGGGTAGAGCCACGACTGGTCTGTGAGGTGAGATATAAGGAATGGACCAGCGATCATTTCCTGCGGCATCCCGTGTTCATCCGGTTTCGGGACGACAAGGCGCCGGAAGAATGCATCGCACACTCCGAGGCAAGCGCGGAGCCGGCGGCCAGACCGGGAGGCGAAGGCCCGCAGCCGGTGGTGGCTCCGCCTGCTGCCGTCCAATCCCGAGAAGTTCGGTTTACCAATCAGGACAAGGTTTTTTGGCCAAAGGAGGGGTACACGAAGGGTGATCTCATCGCGTATTACCGGGCGGTAGGTCCCTGGTTGCTCGAGTACCTACGGGAGCGGCCACTCGTGCTGACGAGGTTTCCCGACGGAATCGATGGAAAGTCGTCCTTTCAAAAGGATGCGCCGGGCTTTGCGCCGGAGTGGGTCAGGACGGAGCGAATGTGGAGCGCGCAGTCGCAGCGGGAGCTCGATTATTTCGTCTGTGACAATCTGGAATCGCTACTCTATATCATCAATCTCGGCTCGATCCCGCTTCACATCTGGGCCAGCCGCATCGCAACCCTCGAGTATCCGGACTGGTCGATTCTGGATTTGGATCCGAAGGGGGCGCCCTTTACCGACGTCGTGACGGTGGCACGGGCGATCCACGCGCTCTGTCGAGAGATCGAGCTCCCCTGTCACGTCAAGACCAGCGGATCGTCGGGGCTCCACGTGATGATTCCCCTCGGCCGCCAGTGCACCTACGACCAATCCCGAACGCTCGCGGGGCTGCTCGGCAGGGTGGTAGCGGCTGAGCTCCCGGAGATCGCCACGATGACCCGGGCGGTTTCCAGGCGAGACGGGCGGGTCTACATCGACCATATCCAAAATGGGCATGGCCGTCTCCTGGTTGCGCCCTTCAGCGCGAGGCCGGTCCCCGGGGCGTCGGTCTCCACGCCGCTCCACTGGCGCGAGGTCACCCCCAAGCTGGACATCCACCGCTACACCATCCGCAACGTTCCCACGCGAATGCGAAGAATGAAAGACGATCCGCTGCTGCCGGTGATGGACCTCCGCCCGGACCTGGCGGGCGCGCTGGAGCGTCTCCACGACCGGCTTTGATGGGAGCGCGGCCGGCTCGCGGAACGCCGCCGTCAAGTCGGCTCGCTTCGCTCGCGCACCTGTTCGGACGTCAGCCCGTACAGCGGAGGGGTGGCAACCTCGAGCATTCCCAGCATGAGATAGATCTGCCCTCGATGGTGGATCTCGTGCTCGACCATGGCGCGGAGCCATTTCCAAACGGGTAGCGTCGCCCCACCCGGCGTCACGCAGCGGCGCCGCAGGTCGTCGTCGCTCAACTCCCCGAAGATCTCCACCGATTCGCCGTGCAGGCGGGCGAAGTACCCCCGGACTGCGTCGTAGCCGTCGGCCAACTCGCGGCCGTGTCCCGGATACCGGCTCGGCCCTCCCGAGACGTTTTCCGCGAACATGTAGCGCTCGGTGGCCGCCAGATGCCGGATGAGGTCCGCGAATGTGAATTTCCCCGCCCGATGCGTCCAGTCGATTCGCGCCGGTGGGATCGCGTCGACCACGAGCTGTGTTCGGTGTCGAATCCGTTCGAGGTACGACAGGAACGCTTGAATTGTTGTAATTTCCACGCCGATTCTCCGTTTCACGGGAGGCGCGTGGCGACTCCTGGCCGCGACGCTCAGCTTAATCTATGGCTCCTCGACGTAGTACAAGAAACCTCACCTTCGAGGTGGCGGAGGGAACGCTCCGATGGGGGCAGGTGTCGGCCACGCTGGTCCGGCCGCCGAAGGCCTCAGTCGCGTATGTCTTGGGACACGGCGCGGGCGCGGGCATGCGGCACCGATTCATGGAATCGATTGCCGATGCCCTGGCGGCAGAAGGAGTCGCCACCTTCCGATATCAGTTCCCCTACGTGGAAGCGGGGCGCCGGAGTCCCGATCGCCCTGCCGTGCTCCAAGCCACGGTGCGGACCGCCGTCGACGTGGCTCGAGATGCCGTGCCGGACCTTCCGCTCGTGGCGGGCGGGAAGTCCCTCGGCGGGCGCATGACCTCCAGCGCGGCCGCCAAGAGTACGGGTTTGCCCGTTGAAGGGCCCGTTTTTCTCGGCTTTCCCCTCCACGCACCCAACAAGCCGGGAGATCAGCGGGCCGAGCACCTCGGCGACGTTCGGGTGCCGATGTTGTTTCTACAGGGAACGCGCGACGCACTGGCGGATCTCGGGCTCATGAAGAACGTTTGCCGCCGTCTGGGTGAGCGGGCCACTCTGGTTGTGGTGGAAGACGCTGGCCACTCATTCAACGTGCCGAAGCGCTCCGGCCGATCCCACGACGAGATCATGGGAGATCTGGCGCAATCGGTCGCCGAGTGGGCGACGAGGGTCACCTGATACCGACGCCGCATTGGCGGGGAGCGCTTCGATTCTCCAATGCGCTCCGCGTCTCCGATCACCGACTTCGAGGTCTGTAAACGCGAATGGCATACCAACCGATCGAGAACTACGGAATCGTCGGGAACATGCATACGGTCGCTTTGATCGGCATGGACGGGTCGGTCGACTGGATGTGTTGGCCGCACTTCGATTCCCCCGCGATCTTCGCGGCAATCCTGGATGACAAGAAGGGTGGGCGTTTTCAGGTAGCTCCCGTTCACGACGGTGTGAAGCTCAAGCAGTTCTACTGGCCTGACACCAACGTCCTCGTGACGAGGTTTCTGTCCCACGACGGCGTCGGGCAGGTCATCGATTACATGCCGGTCGGCCTTGCCACGGAGGAACGTGGACATAACTGGCTGATCCGCCGCGTGCAGGTAGTCCGCGGGACCATGGCGTTTCGCGTCGTATGCCAGCCTGCGTTCAACTTCGCTCGAGACTCGCATGAAGTCGCCCGCCTCGCCCACGGAGTGCGCTTCGATTCCGAGAAAATGTCGCTTGCTCTGCTCACCGGTCTCCAGATGGATCTGCGGCACGGCGGAGTAGCAGCCGAGTTCACGCTGCAGCAAGGGGAAGAGATCGAGTTCGCGATTCGGGAAGTCTCCCCCGGAGCCGAATGCGACGAGCCGCTCTCGCCCGAAGAGGGGTTCGCACTATTCCGGCGCACAGTCGAGTACTGGCGGGGGTGGTTGTCGAAGGGCACGTACACGGGACGGTGGCGAGAGACGGTGTATCGATCCGCCCTCGCGCTCAAACTCCTCACGTACCGGCCTACAGGGGCGATCGTCGCGGCTCCGACCTGCAGTCTCCCCGAGGGTATCGGAGGAGAACGAAACTGGGACTATCGCTATACGTGGATCCGGGACGCCGCCTTCACGCTGTACGGGCTCCTCAGAATCGGATTCACCGACGAGGCCGCGGCGTTCATGGGATGGCTCGAGGCCCGCGGACAAGAGCTCAATCCGGACGGCTCGCTCCAGATCATGTACGGAATCGATGGGCGGCACGAGTTGACGGAGGAAACACTCGACCACCTGGACGGCTACATGGGCTCGCGTCCGGTGCGGGTGGGTAACGGCGCCTACGGCCAGTTGCAGCTGGACATTTACGGCGAATTGTTGGACGCGGTGTATCTGTACAACAAATACGGCAGCCCGATCTCGTACGACCTCTGGCGGAGTCTCAGGCGTATGATCGATTGGGTGTGCGACAACTGGCAGCGGAAGGACGAGGGCGTTTGGGAGGTGCGTGGTGGGCGGCAGCATTTTGTTTATTCCAAGCTCATGTGTTGGGTTGCGGTGGATCGTGGCATCAGGCTGGCGGACAAACGCTCGTTCCCAGCCGATCGGAACCGTTGGCTAAAGGTCCGGGACGCCATTCTTGAGGAAATCATGACCAAGGGATGGAACACGAAGCGGCACGCCTTTGTGCAGTCCTTCGGCAGCGATGCGCTCGATGCGGCAAATCTCATGATGCCGCTCGTTTTCTTCCTGTCTCCAAGCGACCCCAGGATGCTCAAAACGCTGGACGCCATTTGCGAGCCGCCCGAGCGGGGGGGCTTACTCTCGAACAGTCTGGTATACCGCTACAACGTCGATCACACGGCGGACGGTCTCACTGGCGACGAAGGGACGTTCAACATTTGTACGTTCTGGCTTGTTGAAGCGCTGACCCGCGCCGGTCGCGTCGACCGGCAGCGGCTCAACCAGGCCCGACTCATGTTCGAGGAGATGCTCGGACACGCCAACCACCTCCGCCTCTATGCCGAAGAGACGGGCACCAGTGGAGAGGCGCTCGGGAACTTTCCGCAGGCGTTTACTCACCTCGCCCTGATCAGTGCTGCCTACAACCTCGACAGGGCGTTGGGAGGACGACCTTGACCGCGGCGTCTGAGGCCGTTCGCACGGAGATCGATGAAAAGTTAGCCCGCCTCGCGGAGTTTCTGGACAAGCACGGTCTCGATGGTGTGCTACTACAGGAACGGCAGAACTTCGCTTGGGCCACCGCGGGTGGTGACAATCACATTCCGAACAACACGCCTCTCGGCGTCGCGAGCATCCTGGCGACGCGAGACGGTCTGATGTGCTTCGCCAACGAGATCGAGGCTCCACGAATGGCCTCGGAAGAGGCGGGGCCCCGCGACATCGGGGTTGTGAGCTTCCCGTGGTGGGATGCCGACGCCGCTCGGCGAGCGCAGGGTGAGGTCATCGCGGGACGTACCGTCGCGGCGGACACCGACGGCTACGGACTGGGGCTGCCACCGCTGCCGGGCGATTTCGCGGAGCTCAGGTGGTCCCTCACTCCGGGTGAGCTCGCCCGGTATCGGGACGGTGGAGCGCGCATGTCGCGAGCCGTGGAGGAGGCATGCCGCGACATCAAGCCAGGAATGTCCGAGCACGAAGTGGCCGGCTTGCTGGATGGGCACGTCCATCGGGCCGGATGCAACCCGGTGGTGACCCTAGTCGCGGCTGACGAGCGGGCGCACAGGTATCGACACCCGATCCCGACCGGGCGGCCAGTCGAGGAATATGTCATGCTCGTCACCTGCGGTGAGTTCAAGGGGCTGATTTCGTGTCTGACCCGGTTTGTCAGTTTCGAGCCGCTGTCTGAAGACCTTCGAGCGCGGCACCAGGCAGTGTGCAATGTCGAAACTGCGGCCTTGTTCGCTACCCGACCTGGGCGCACGCTCGGCCACGTGTTCGGCCAGTTGCAGGAGGCCTACGCGGCGAGCGGCCACGACGGAGAGTGGCGGCTTCATCACCAGGGTGGGTCAACCGGATATCTCGGACGTGAGGTGATCGCGAAGCCCGACAGCAGCGCGGTCGTCCGCGAGAACCAAGCGTTTGCCTGGAATCCGTCCATTACGGGCGTGAAGAGTGAGGATACCGTGGTGTGTAACGCCGCGGGCATCGAGGTCATCACGGCTGCGTCGGGTTCCTGGCCGAGCGTCGAGGGACACTATGCTGGCGAGGCCATCGAGCGGCCGGGGATTCTGGTCAGGTGAGGCTGGTCGCGTGCCGTCGGCCGAGCGCTCGCACGCAGGCGTGCAGTGCGAGACACGTGGGAGAACAGTAATGAACTACTGGATCCTCAAGACCGAGCCGAGCTCATACAGCTACGACCAATTGGAGCGCGACAAGAAGACCGTGTGGGATGGGGTACGGAACAACCTCGCCCTCAAGCACCTCAAGGCCATGCGGAAGGGCGATCGGGCGCTGATCTACCACACCGGCAAAGAGAAAGCGGCGGTCGGGCTTGCGGATGTCGTATCGGTGCCCTACACCGACCCGGCCGATCCCGCTCTCGTCGTCGTCGACATCAGCGCATCCGGCCGCCTTCCTCGACCGGTAACCCTCAAGGAGATCAAAGCGGAGCGGGCATTTGCCGACATGCCGCTGGTGCGAATGTCACGGCTGTCCGTCGGGCCTGCTACCGCCACTCACTGACCTCATCATCGAACCACGTCCGGTGACGAAACTCGAACGCCGCTCTCCATCGTCGAGGGAGAGCGGCGATGAACTCGCGCAGGCGCTGCACGTCCTTCTTCATGTTCGGCGGAAGTTGGAACAGGGTCGGTCCCAACCTGTTCCCGAGCACCGAGGCCGTCTTGAGGAAGTAGGACAGCTCTTCGTCGGCTCCCTTCAGCCTCTTGTGGTGCGTAATGCGCTGCGATGCTTTGAGCACGAAGACAAAGGGTCCGTTGACTGCTTCGGCCCACGCGAGGAGCACCTTCTCCGAGGGCATGCGATAGAACGTGTTGTTGATCTCGACGGTCTCGAAGTGCTCAGCGTAGAATCGGAGCATTTGGTTCGCGGGGAACTTTTCGGGATAGAAGGTGCCTTTCCACTCCTTGTAGGCATACCCGCTCGTGCCGACCAGAACCCGCGGCCGGCTGCGTCGCTCAGTCATCCTCAGTTCGTTCGAGCGCGACGGAATTGATGCAGTATCGCAGATTCGTCGGCTGGGGGCCGTCGTTGAAGACGTGGCCGAGGTGGGCGTCGCACGTGGCGCACAGCACCTCGGTGCGCTTCATGAAGAGGGAGTTGTCGTCGGTCTCGCGAACGCTGTCGGGCGCGATGGGCTCCCAGAAGCTCGGCCAACCCGTCCCGGATTCGTACTTCGCCTTCGATCTGAACAGCTTGTTGCCGCAGCAGACGCACTGATAGATCCCGGGTTCCTTGGACTGGCAGTACTGCCCCGAAAAACGGCGCTCGGTACCGCTCTCGCGGCATACGTGATACTGCTCCGGGGTGAGCTGCTCCCGCCATTCCGCGTCGGTCTTCGTGACCTTGGTCTTCGGCATGGATGACTCCTCGACCGCAGTGGGTATCCGCACTCCTCCGGCGTCTTAAGATATCGCCGACGCGTCCAGATCGCCCCTCCCGATACTCGGTTCAGGGTGATTTCTGGCCGTTCAAACGGCCGGAACCCCCGTTGTGGAGGGGGGCGTCCCCATGCTCGATGTTGCCTTGCCCTTTGGGACCCCGTGTGCCATACTTGTCCGCCGGAAACCGCCAGGACGGCTTGTAAGCAGGGAGTCGATGAACCCCGCACGATATGCTCGAGAGCCCAGTAGCATTTCCCCAAGCGATTTCTCCATCCCAACACCGAGCTAGCGCCGGAGGTTTGGTGAGCATCCGGCTTTCCTCGGCGGCGCCGGAGGACCCCCCAGTCGGGGGGGCGCGCAGGACCGCCCGCCAGTAACACTCAGTCAGGAGTCAGGCAGATGGCACGCATCACCGGTACCGTGAAGTGGTTCAACGACGCCAAAGGGTTCGGCTTCATCACGCCCGAAAACGGAGACAAGGACTGCTTCGTACATCACACGGCAATCACCGAAGAGGGATTCCGTACGCTGTCTGAAGGACAGCGCGTGGAGTTTGATGTCGTTGTGGGCGAAAAGGGGCCAGCTGCTCAGAATGTGGTGAAGCTCTAAGCGTCGGCGGTACCCGGGTGGCTCGCGCGTGGCGCCACGAGGTATGGCGCCGCGCGTGTGTAGGGCATAGCGGGCGGGGCCGCGGGCTCCGTTCTAGTCGATGCGGCGGTGCGAGACTTCCCTGACCCCACCGTCGGAGCTTGGCTCCGAACGGTAGATATAGGTCGTTTCGTCAAGTTGGGCGATACCCTCCACCCCCTCCACGCCTACCATCCACGGTTCGATCGACATCACCCTGGGTTCGACAATGAAGTTGCCGTCTTCGATTCGGTAGGTGCCGGCGCTGGCCCAGAAAACCGGTTGATGGCTCTCGTCCCAGATCTTGGCATAGCGCTCCCGCGCCTGCTCGCGGGGTGAGAGTGCGGCGAACTCGGCCGGGGTCACAACGCCACGCCCCTTCTTCATCCAGACATATGTCCAGTGCGTGTCGGTTACATGGAACCACACGGTCCGGTGCTGGGCGACGTTCTGGACTTCACCGGTCTGCGTGTGCTTCGAGGTCATGACCTGCCAATTCCCCCTGAGGTCGGCCGGGTTGATGTTGCCCTGCTGCTCGGTGGGAAGTCGCCCCATGGTGTCGATCCGGCGGTGGTAGAATTCACGCACGGGTTCGTCTCCCCGGGGGACGGTGTGATAGACGTACGCCGTATCATTGACGTATAGCACCTTCTCCACGCCGCCGAGCTGCACTTGCCAGGGCTCGATGGAGACCACGTTGGTGTAGTACATCCGGTCGCCGTCGAGCCAGTAGGTTCCTCCACTTCCCCAGAACCGCCATTGACCCTCGGCATCCCACATCTTCGCACGATTCTCCGCCGACTTTTCTCGAGGCGACAGCGGGGCGAACTCCGCCGGAGTGCTCCCAACACTCTCGCCCCCCATCCACACGTACGTCCAGTGAGAACCGGTGTACTGCGTCCAGACGGTGCGTCGATTGGCTGTGGAATCCACCTCGCCGGTCGCGAGGTTGGTGACCGTCATGATTTGCCAAGTGCCTTGGAGCATTTGATGATCGATGTCTCCCATCTGATTGCTCGGCGGGGCACACCCAACCCCAAATCCCAATAATGCAACTGTGAGAATACGGCTCATCGACCGCCCCTGGTTCGGAGTGATGTGTGATCGCGCAGGAAGAGCCGGCGTCAGGACGCGCCTCGGCCGCCCGCCGGCGCGGCACGCAGCGCGCCTAGGTTACACCGGGCGGAGTGCGGTGTCCAGCGTCCGATTCGATCGCTTTGGAACCGGCACGCTCGACCGACTCGCCGGAACCGTGGGACCTGCGTAATGTTTACGTCTACAACGACGTTCCCGGGGGGGGTCGCTTTGGGCTGGTGTACCAGGGTGGAGCTCGTGGTGTAACGAAGAAATGGGACGAGCTCTGGAGTGCCTGGGTTACCCCGCGGGAAAAAGGGGATGCCGCGGGAACGTCACTGCGAAGTCAGACTTTCCCGGCCCGTCGTGGGAGCGGGAAGATCGGCGCGTCTGCGCGGAGGAACGGTATGGCTGAGGAGGTATCGATATTCGACGCGGTTCGCGCGGGTGATGTCGCCCGTGTCAGAGCGTTCGTCACTGAGAATCCCGCACTGGTGAACTCGCGAAACGAGCGCGGGCATTCGCCCCTGCTCATCGCGCAGTACCGACATCAGCGGGAGATCGTAAGACTGTTGCTCACCAGGCAGCCGACGCTCGACGTTTTCGACGCGGCTGCGGTCGGCCGATCCGGCCGTGTCAAGGAACTGCTCACTGCCGATCTGAGTCTCGTTGCTGCGTGGTCGGCCGACGGGTTTACTGCGCTCCATTTGGCGGCATACTTCGGACACGAGGAAGCGGTGCGGGTGCTCTTGGGGCACGGAGCCGACGCACATGCCGTTTCCCGCAATGCCATGAAGGTTCAACCACTCCATAGTGCCGCGGCGGGCGCACACCGCGATACCGTCAAGCTACTGCTGTCGGCCGGCGCGGATGTGAATGCCCCGCAACAGGGCGGCTGGACACCCCTGCACGCCGCGGCTCGCGCGGGCGACATCGAGATCGCCCGCATGATGATGTCGCGAAACGGCGATCCAAAGCGTCAGGCCGATGATGGGCGGAGCCCCATCGGGGTCGCGGCCGAGCTCGGCGATGTCGAGATTCTGAAGGTGCTGAAGTCGGAGTGACGGGCCGCGACATTCGGTCCAAGTCCATTGCCCGGTCCCCGCGCCGGGCCCCAGCCAGGACCGTCACGATCCTCTCCCTGGTGTTTCTCGTTACTTCCACGTCTGCGGTCGTTTCCCAATCAGAGCCTGCCGATTCCTCGGTCAGCTACTGGGGCACGATTCCGGAACGCTCGGATTCCGTCCTCCGCACGTTTGCTGATCGAGGAATGCCGCTGTGGGAATCGGTGCTCGTGTGGCCGTATCGGGTGATCGGGTTTCCCTTCACGGCGGTTCGGGCCGGGGTGGGGGTGTCAGTGGTGGCGATCGAGCGGAGCCGGCTGCCACGCACTATTGCGAGCATACTTGGTCCCCGCCAGGGGCCGTTTGGCTTGCTCCTCACGTTTCGCGGCGGGGGACTTTCGGGCTTTGGTGGTGGATTGACCGTGGAGCACGATGCCCTACCGGCCGCGCCCAGCCGGGCACGATTGGGATTCCAGAGTACGGTGAAGGGGGACCACAAGGCGCACCTTGGCCTGCAGCTCGCTCCGGGAGGAACGTCTCACCCGACTGAGGTGGGAGCCGGACTGAGAATTCGGCTCAACGCCCGCTACTTCGGCATCGGATCACAGACCGCCGAGAGCGATGAATCGCGATACAGGCACGCGACGTCGTGGTTCGGCGCGAGCCATCGGAGGGCCGTGTTTCAAGGTTCGGCGTTCCTCGAGTTCGATGCCGTCGTAACGAGCGTGGGAGCCAGCTCTCCACGCGATGATGATGAGCCCGAATTGGCAGACGTTTTTGCCGGTGCCCTGCCGGCGGGGTACGACGAGAGCTCCGACGGCATCTCGGTTGGCATCACGCTCGCACACAGCGACGTTCCCGAGACGGCGCGGCCGAATCGGGGCGGCCTCCGGCGCGCGCGGGCCACAGTATTCACCAGCACCGGTGGCCCGAGGTTCAAGTCCATAACATATCGGGGCGAGCTCCAGCAGTTCCTTCCCCTGTGGTTTCCCGATCACGTGCTTGCGTTCCGAGGTTTTTTCTCCTGGATCGACCCCATCGGGTCAGATCCGGTGCCGTTTCAGCGGCTCATGACCAATAACGATCCCGATCTCCTGCGCGGCCACCGCGACTATCGGTGGCGCGACCGTGGAATGGTGGCGATCAGCATGGAGTATCGCTGGCCGTTTTGGGCGGCCGCGAGGGCCCACGCGCCGGGAGTGGATATGTACCTCCTTGGTGATGTAGGACAGGTGTTCGGGAGGCTCAGCGATATCACGCCGGCGGACCTCAGCGTGTCGGTAGGAGGAGGCTTCCGACTCGTCGGTCCCAATGGATTCATGGGACGCATCGAGATCGCGCGCAGCGAGGAGGAGTGGGTGTTCCGCCTCCGAGGTGACCAGATTTTCCAGTTCGCCCGCCACGGACTGTTCTATGGTCGAGATCCGATCCCCCGCCGATAGACCGATGCGGCTGCCCCTCCCCGGGGGGGAAGAGGCCCCACGCGCACGCCCCCCCGCGAGTCGTGCGTTCGGCGCCCGCGCCGCTGTGGGACTCGTGGCCGCTCTCGGAACGGTGCTGGTTCCTCCTCCGCTCGAAGATGCGGCTGCGGTCTGGTACGAAGATGACCGCCGCGATGTCCCGCAACCCGAGGAGCGCTCGCCAAGCCTTGCGTGGGATGCCGCCCGGGAAGCGTTCTTCCGGCCGGTGGGCCGGCTCACGCACCTCGGTCGCCTCGTGCGGAGGGTCGGCACGCTGTTCGGTGGCGATCATGTTCCGCCGGCGGCCAATGTGAACGCTCTCGACGAGGTCCCGAACTCGACGTGGTTCACAAATCGGATTGGCCTGTATCCCACGGCGCCTGAGAAAGCCGCCCAGGGGCCCGGTCAGGGCGTCGGCCCCGATCGGTCCGATCCCTGGACCGTCATCAGCGCGAAGACAGAGGGCCTATCGACGGGATTCAACATCCGAGACGCCAAGGGTGAACGCTATTTGATCAAGTTCGATCCACCGGGGTTGACCGGGACGACGACCGCGGCGGGGGTCATCACCGGGCGCATCCTACACGCGGCGGGCTACAACGTGCCCGACGACAACGTGGTGTTCTTCCGCCGTGAAGATGTGCGGGTCGGTGATGGAGTGCTCCTCACGGAGGAGGACGGGACGGAGCGGAGCATGTCGGAGGCGGACCTCGACGATCTGCTCGCGCGGGTCGACCGCCCGGCCGACGGCACGTGGCGCGCGATCTCCAGTCGGTTCTTGCCCGGCGTGCCGGTTGGGCCCTTCGAATGGGTCGGCCGCCGGAAGGACGATCCAAACGATCGGGTCAGTCACGAAAACCGGCGTGAGCTGCGAGGTCTGCGAATCTTCTCGGCCTGGCTTTGCCACTACGACACCAAGCAGCTCAATACCCTCGATACTTACGTCGAGGAAGATGAGCGGGGCTTCGTTCGGCATCATCTCATCGATTTCGCAAGCACGCTGGGTGTGGGTGCAACCGGGCTGTCACCGCAGCGTTGCTTCGAGCACGATGTCGATTTCGTCGCGATGCTCGGACGGGCCGTTTCCCTTGGGCTCCACCAGGATCCCTGGCGACGGATTCAACGGCCCGAGGGTCTCGATGAGGTCGGCTACCTCGAGAGCGAGGAGTTCGACCCAAGGAGCTTCAAGCCGCTCCAGTCGAACGGCGCGTTCGCGAATATGACCGACCGCGATGCCTACTGGGCGGCGAAAATTCTCTCCGCGTTCAGGGACGATCATCTGCGGGCGATCGTCGCAAGGGGTCAATATCGAAACCCGGGAGCCGCGGCCTGGGTCGCTCGCGTTCTGGCCGAGCGCCGCGACGAGATTGCGCGCGTTTGGTTCGACAGATTGCCGCCCCTGGATTTTTTTACGACGGCCGGTTCCATCGTCGGGTTCCACGACCTGGGGGTGGAGCGTGGGATCTATCCCGGACGGTCAGCGCGCTACCGTGCACGGATCGCCGCGGTTACCGCGGACCGGCGCACATCGGAATGGGGTGGCTGGGCGGAGCTCACGGACACCAGGCTGGACTTGGCGAATGCATCCTCCAGCGACCTCCTGCGACGCGCGCCGGAGGACCCCTTCGGCTTTGTGGCTGTCGAGCTTCAGGTGCACCGGGGCGGACCGGTGGAGTGCTGCCGTGACCGCTTACCTGTCGCGGGGCACGAATCGGGTCGTCGCGGTCGGTCGGTGACCGAGCGGAGCAGACGGCTTCAGACTTATAGGAGATCAGGCATGAACCTCACGAACGCGAAGCGCGTGTGGCCGTGGGTCCTGTCCGTAGTCATACCGATCCCGGCCGTGGCCCAGGAAGTGCCGGAGGCTCGGGACCTCCCGATCGCTGGGTTCGCGTTCGATCTCGATCTATCGCTCCCGGGAAGCCCGGAGATCATCTATGACGCCTTCACCGGCGACATCAGCGGCTGGTGGGATCACACGTTCAGCGATGCGCCGCGCGCACTCTACATCGAGCCGACGCCTGGTGGCGCGTTCATGGAGCTCTTCGACGAATCGGGCGACGGCGTGCGGCACGCCACGGTGACGGCCGCCAAACGCGGTGAGCTCCTGCGACTCTAGGGCCCGCTTGGGTTGGCGGGGAACGCGTTGGACATGGTGCACACGATCGCCTTCGAGGCAGTCGGAGACAGTACTCGATTGGCACTGACCGTCCGCGGCGCGGGACAGCTTGAGGAGGGCTGGAAGGGAGCCGTGGCGCGGGTCTGGTGGCACTTTCTCGTGGAGCGGTTCAAACCGTTCGTGGAGTCAGGCCGCCACCTGCGCTCCCAGTAGCAACCCTTCGTGGCGCCCCCACGACGGGCTCATCGGTTGCGGTGAGGTGGTGGCCAAAGCTTCGTCAGTGTATTTTGTATGCCTCGCGCGCGTCTCCTCACATTTCGCCACCAATCACATCACTCGGGGGGGCCTATCTCTGGCCGTGACGTTTCGTCAAAGCTCGAAATAGGCGACGTACATTCAATCGAGGCCGGACAGGTCGTCAGCGCTCCGGCTCTGGCCGATCCCGTTCCCGAGTTTGCGCGGGCCGTCGTCGTCGGGCTGAGCGACCGGCCGCTCTGGTTGCCCTGTCGCTTCCTGTACGACGAAGCGGGCAGCGAGATCTTCGAGAGGATCACGAGTGCGGCCGAGTACTATCCCACACGCAAGGAAGCCGAGATTCTCGCGGCGGCGGCAGATGATATCCGGGAGCGCACAGGGCCGGTCACGCTGGTCGAACTGGGCTCGGGCAGCTCCGCGAAGACGGATCTGTTGTTGCGGGCGTACGCACAGGATGGCTCGCGAGTCCGTTACGTACCGATAGACGTGAGCGAGAGCGCGCTCGTCGAGGCCGCCGATTCGATCACTCGCCGGCATCGGGAGGTCGAGGTTCGGGGGATACACGCCACGTACGAAGCCACATTCCCGCTCCTCGGGCAGGTATCGCCGGCTATGGTGTTGTTTCTCGGGAGCACAATCGGCAACCTGAACCAGACTGAGGCCGCTCAGTTTTGGACTGCGTTTGCGAGCCACCTCGGGGCGGGTGATTTCGTCCTCCTCGGGCTCGACCTCGTCAAGGATCCGGACATCATCAACCCCGCGTACAACGATGCCGCGGGGCACAGCGCGGCATTCACGAAGAACATGTTCGAGCGGATGAATCGAGAGCTCGGAAGCGACATCGACATTGACGCCATTGAACACGTCGCGGCCTATCGCGAGCAGTGGCAGCGGGTCGAGATCTTCGCGCGATTCTCACGGGACCAGGCCATCTTCGTCGAACCCTACAATCAGTCGATCAGTGTCGCAGCCGGTGACCAAATCATGACGGAGGTGAGCCGGAAGTTCATACTCGGGCAACAGGAACGATACCTTGCCTGCTTCGGCCTCGAGGTGACGGAGATCTACCTGGACTCAGACGAGTGGTTTGCAGTCCTCCTTCTGCAGCGGCGCCGATAGCGGGGGTTGAGGCCGCGAGGCGAATCCTCGCTCGTCGACTGCGTCCCTAGCGGGTCGCTACAGATTGCAGCACCTCCTCGATCACATCGAAAACCGAGTGTGCTTCCGTGTCGCTGATGCAGTACGGGGGCATGACGTATAGCACGTTTCCAAGCGGCCTGAGGAGGACGTTACGAGCCAAGAACTCCCGGTATAAGCGAGGCCCCATAGAATCGACATACCCGCCGCCCTTGGCTGGGGCCACGTCCAGGGCGGCAATCCCGCCGATGGCGCGCACGTTCGAGACCGCTGGGAGCCGATCGAGTGCGCCGAGCCGCTCGGTAAACAGACTCTCGAGCCGTCGGACGCGCTCGAGGCAGCCATCCTCATCGAAGAGACGGAGACTCTCGAGTCCCACCGCGCACGCCAACGCATTGCCGGTGTAGGAATGTCCGTGCCAGAGGGTGCGTCGGTAGTCCTCCGCGAGGAACGCGCCGTAGATCTCCTCGGTGCACAGAGTGGCACCAAGGGGCAGGTAGCCAGCGGTCAGAGCCTTTGAAAGGCACAGGATGTCCGGGGTGACGGGCCCGTGCTCGCAGGCGAGGAATGGGCCGGTACGCCCAAACCCGGTGAGCACTTCATCGGCGATGAGAAGAGTTCCGGCGCGCGCTACGATTTCGTGCACATGGCGGAGAAACGCCGGAGGCCACACGACCATCCCCCCGGCACCCTGTAGCATCGGTTCTATGATGACCGCCGCGATCCGGTCGCTTTCGGCGGCCACGATGCCGTCGAGCGTATGGTGCGGCGCGTCGGAATCAAGCTCCAGAGGCGGTCCCCCCGCAGGCACGTGGGAATCGGCGACCGCGGTGACTCGCCGCACCTCGAACAGAAGATCGGTAAACTGTTCGTGGAAGATTGGAACGCCTCCCGCCGCCATGGCGCCGAACGTGTCACCGTGGTATGCGTTCTGGAGTGCCACGATCAGGTTCCGCTGCTGTTCGCCCCGGTTCCGCCAGTACTGGTATGCCATTTTGATCGCCACTTCCACCGCCGTCGAGCCGTCGTCGGAGTAGAATACGCGCGTGAGCGGTTGAGGGGTTCGGCGGGTGAGCTCTTCGGCTAGGCGCGCGGCGGGCTCGTGCGTGAAACCGGCGAAGATCACTTGTGCGAGCGTGTCGGCCTGTGCCGCGAGTGCCCGATTGAGCCGGGGGTGGTTGTGTCCGTGGATATTGACCCACCATGATGAGATCCCATCGAGGATCCGCCTCCCGTCCGGCGTGTAGAGGTAAATCCCTCGCGCGCGCTCGATGGGAATGACCGGCGGGGCCGTCAATGCTTGAGTGTAGGGGTGCCACACACGGTCCCGGTCAAAGCGAATCCAGGAGGGCGACCCCGGTTCGGGGGATACCGGGCTCGTCACTGCAGGTGTTGCTTGAGGTGAGCTGGGCGATCGAAGCGCTTCGCGGCTCGTGACAGACTCTGCCGGTCGAGGGGCACGATCGGTTGGACGGACGCCACCACACGGGTGTGGCCAAATCGTTCGATCGCCCTCCTGTTTTCCAGATTGCGCGGCCCATTCAGCACCACACCGATCAGTCGCAGCCCCCGTGCGCGGAGCGCCTCGAGCGTGAGGAGCGTGTGGCTGATGGTCCCGAGTGTGCTTCGGGCGACGAGGAGACACGGCAGGCGGACCGCCTCGAGGAGATCCGCAAAGAAGTACCCGCCGTCGGTGAGCGGCACGAGCAGGCCACCAATGCCCTCGACGACGATCCCGTTTCCGACCGGGCCCTTCAGGTGCCCGGCCGCCGCTCGCCGGAGACGCCTGGGATCGATCGGAGATCCCGCCCGGCGCGCTGCCAGATGCGGTGATACGGGAGGGCCGAAAGCCCGATGTTCGGGAAGAATCGTGCAGCGGTGCCCGGCGAGTCGCCGGACGATAGCGGTGTCGGATCCCTCCACTCCCCCCGTCGCTACAGGCTTCCAGTACGCCACCGGAACGCGAGCACCGTAGCGCGCCAACAACAGAGCCGACACGATGGTTTTCCCAACACCTGTGTCCGTACCGATGACCGCGAGACTCACGGTGTCGCGGTGGCGAGCGTTGCGTGCGTTTGCGCGGCGCTGGCCCCCACGGCGCATGCGAGGCTCGCGATCTGCTGCTCCGAGTGATCGGCGTGCACCGAGATTCGGAGCCGCGCACCGTGCGGTGGTACTGTCGGCGGTCGAATGGCGCGCACGTCGAATCCCTCGGCGCGGACCGCAGCTGCGACTGCCAGCGCGCGCGCGTTCTCGCCCAGCAACACCGGAACGATGGGGCCCTCGCTGCGCAGGCAATCACAGCCGGCCGCGCGTAGGGACTTCCGCAATCGATCGGCGAGCTCCAGCACACGGCCGCGCAGAGCCGGGTGAGATTCCGCGAGATCGAGCGCGGCCTCGACGGCGTGGATCAGGAGTGGGGGGACGGCGGTGGTGAAGATGAACGCCCGAGAGCGATTCACGAGGTATTCGATTACTACTCTGGGTGCCGCTACGAACGCGCCGGCGACTCCGAGCGCTTTGCCGCACGTCGCGACGATGGCAAGCGCTCTACCCGCGACCGCGAAATGCTCGGTCAGTCCGGAACCGCGCGCGGGGCCGTACACACCGGTTGCGTGGGCGTCGTCCACGATGAGAGACGCCCCATACTTGTCGGCGAGGTCGGCGTAACGGTCCAGGGGCGCGATATCCCCGTCCATGCTGAACAGAGATTCCGACACCAAGAAAGTGCGGCCGCTGGCGTGCGGCTGGCGAAGGTGCCGCTCGATCCCCTCCAGGTCCAAGTGGGGCACGATCGTTTTTTGACACCCGCTCAGTCGCAGGCTGTCAATGATGCTGGCGTGGTTGCGCGCGTCGCTGATGGCGCGATCGTTGGGTTCGATCAGTGTCGTGATAAGGCCGATATTGGCCTGGTATCCGCTCGGGAAAAACAGAGCCGCTTCTGTACCCTTGTACCGGGCCAAGCGCTCCTCGAGCGCTGCGTGCGCGCCGGTGTGTCCGCGCAGTAACCGAGACGCCGGCGCGCTCACCGGTGAGCCTTCCATCTTGGCGCGCGTACGCTCCCACAGCTGAGGATGGAGGGCCAATCCGAGGTAGTCGTTCGAGGTGAAGTCGAGTCCCTGCGGTTCCGCCAGTGTCCGGTAGAGGTCCTCCGACCGCAGACGCTCGAGCCGGGCGCCGATTTCGTCGCGGTGGTTACTCACGTGGCGGTGAGTGCCGTCAGCCCCAGTTTGGCGAGCAATCGCTCATCTTGATCTGGCCCTGGGTTGGGCGTCGTCAGGAGCTTCTCCCCCGTGAAGATGGAATTCGCGCCGGCGATGAAGCAAAGCGCCTGCGACTCGTCCGAGAGGCTCGTGCGGCCCGCGCTGAGGCGAACGCGAGCGCGCGGAAAGACGATTCGGCTCGCTGCTATCATTCGTACCAGGTCGATGGGATCCAAAGCCGGGGCATCTCCGAGCGGAGTCCCTGGCACCGCGACTAGCGCGTTGATCGGCACGCTCTCGGGGTGCGGTTCGAGCCGCGCCAGCACCCCCAATAGCGCGACACGATCGTCCAAGCGTTCGCCCATCCCAATGATTCCCCCGCAGCAGACGGAAATACCAGCTTCCCGCACGTGCCCTAGTGTCTCGAGCCGGTCCTCGTAACGCCGGGTGGAGATGATCTGGCCGTAGTATTCCGGTCCCGTGTCGAGGTTGTGGTTGTAGGCGGTGAGCCCCGCTTCCGAGAGCCGCCGCGCCTGTGCGGCCCCTAACATCCCCAGCGTGCAACAAGCCTCCAACCCGAGCTCGCGGACCCCGCGCACCATCTCGAGGACCCGGTCGAATTGGGATCCCTGAGGTGCCGACCGCCACGCCGCCCCCATGCAAAACCTGGTCGAGCCGTTGGCCCGGGCAGCCCGCGCGGCGTCCAACACCCGATCTACTTCGAACAGCGGCTCGCCGGAGACGCCCGTCTCGTAACGCGCGCTTTGCGGACAGTACGCGCAGTCCTCGGGGCACCCTCCCGTTTTGATCGACAGCAGTGTGCAGAGCTGTACCCGATTGGGATCGTGATGCGCGCGATGGACTGCTTGTGCGTCAAAAAGCAGGTCGGGCAGTGACCGATCGAACAGGGCGCGGATCTCGGCGTCCGTCCAATCGTGTCGTGTTGGCATGGCGTCGGCCGCGGTTTGCATTGGATCGAAGCGTCCGGTGGAAGGTTGGGGTGTTGTGCGGGCGCACGCACCGCGGCGCTGGCGAAGAGAGATAGCATACGGAAGAGAGCAAGGGCGGCGCAAGGCCAGGCGTCTATCGGACGTTGTCTTTCGGACGCATTGCGGTGATAATGTAGTCGATGGGAACGCAGCTCACGATTGGTCTTGAGCCACTGGACGAGTGGCGCTGCCGGGTCACCGGACTGGACTTGGGAGAGGCGCCGGGTCACGACGCGGACTCCGATGGTTTGGGGGAGTCCCTCCCGGCGCGGGTACTGGACGCGCTCTCGCAGATTCCGGGGGTGCAGAGGGCACAGCTCGAGGGCGGCACGCCCGTGTTCACCCGGGATGCGGCGGTCTCCTGGTCCTCTCTCGAGGAGGCGGTGCGCTACGCCGTCGAGACAGCAGTCACCAATCCGACACCGGTGCCGCACTCCGCGGCGCTGGGGGGCGACCTTGGGGACGACGCGATGTTCGATACGGTTGGCGAGTTACTCGATGCGCAGGTCAACCCCTCAGTGGCCCGACATGGTGGCAAGGTCGAGCTGGTGGATGTGCAGAACGGCACGGTGGTTCTCAGGATGTTGGGGGGGTGCCACGGGTGCGGGATGGCGAGCGTGACGCTCAAGCAGGGGATCGAGTCCACGCTCAGACGATCGGTCCCAGGTCTCCGCGGGATCGTCGATATCACCGATCACGCCTCCGGAACCAATCCCTATTTCACTTGAGTGATGCAGCCCCGTCGGCCCCCGCACGACCTACGGCTCGTGGGAGGGGTCTGGACGGGGTGCGGGGTTAGGAAGGTTTGGCTTCGGCCATCCGACGGACCGCCTCGAGTAACTCCACCGCGCTACATGGCTTGCCGAGAAACGGCTGTCGGGTTCGCTGCAGAAACTTGCGAGTTTCTTCGTCGTGTGCCCAACCAGTTACGAACACGACACGTTCGGCCATGGCTGGGTAGTATTCCTTGAGCTCATCGTAGAATCCCTTGGCGTCCAAGAACGGCAAGCGGTAATCGCAAATAATGACATCGAATGTCTTGTCTTTGAGGGTGGCGAAGGCGGCGATCCCATTTTCCGCGGACGTGACTCCGAACCCCGCGGTCTCAAGCGTTTCGACGAAGACCGATCGCACGTCTTGATCGTCTTCCACTAACAGCACGTTGGTCACGCCCGGGACCTTCTGTCACTGGGGTTGCAAGGGAATCTATGTTCTTCTGGGAGTGCTCGCTACGTGCCACCCGCGTGCTTGCTCTTCGGTTCGAGGCCGGGTAAGTTGCGACCCCTGTGGACTTTCCGCCTCCCGCCCTGGTGGTGGAACTGGTAGACACGCTGTCTTGAGGGGGCAGTGGCGAAAGCCGTCCCGGTTCGAGTCCGGGCCAGGGCATCCGCCACCGTAGCTCAGTGGTAGAGCTCTCGATTCGTAATCGAGTGGTCGTCGGTTCGAGTCCGACCGGTGGCTCTCTGGAAGTAGTTGTCAGACAAGCGACTTACCCTCCCGCTGTGTCGTGCCCGTCTGGTGTGGTTCCGTTGTAGTTCCACTTTCGGTATCCAAGACGCGGGCGATCGCCTCGAGCCGGTCGCTCCGCGTCTTCAGGTACGTGGCGATGAGCTTCATGTCGGTGTCGCCGATGAAGCGGAGCGCCATCACCGGGTCGCCGGTACGCTCCAGGATCTCGCCCGCCACCATCCGCCGGAACCCATGGGCAGCGCGATACGGCGCGTGCACGATGCCCGCCCGGTCCTCCGCACGCCGCAGGGCCGTCCAGAACGATTGGACCCCGTAGACGCCCGGCGCCTCGCGCCCTTTGCGTTTCCGGGCTTGCGGGGAATAGAAGACCCAGGGACCGCGATACGCGTCATGCACACGCCAGTGTCGGGCCGTTAACAACGCGGAGAGCGTCCCCTCGCGAAGCGGCTGCGACCATTCCTCGCCCGTCTTGTTGAACGCCGCCCGCCAGATCAGCCGATCACCATCGACGTCCTCCCAGCGGAGGTGGAGGGCGGCCCGGAGGCGAACGCCTTGATGGCCTAGCACCATGAGCACCGCCCAGGGTCGCCACCAGCGCGAGACCTGGTAGTTGAACTGGCGAAGGAGCTGGTGGAACTCCTCGAGCCGGTACTCCGCGGGCCGATGGCTCGCCTCCTCCTTCGAGCGTTTGAATCGAAACCCGGTCAACCGGTTCCGCCCGAGAATTTCGTGGCGATGGCCCCAGGCGTAGACCAGCTTCACGACTTTCACCGTCTCGCCGATCTGGTTCACCGCGGTCCCCACATCGCGTTGGGCTTTTTGGAAGGCGATGAGATCCCGGACCGTCGTCTCATCCGCTGGCGCGTCGTGGCCGAGAAAGAGCTCCCATTTCCGCCACCGCTCGTGGTAGAGTTGCTGCGTGCGCGGGCGCAGGGTGGGGAACTCGGCCTCCGCATACGTCGTCCAGAGTTCGCGGAGCGCGATCGGCTCACTCCGACCGAGATGTTCCCGCTCATCCGCGAACACCCGCGCCCACTCGACGGCCGCGGCGCGATTCGGCTTGGAATCGGGCCAGGACTTCGTCTTCGCGTTCCCGTGGTGATACCACCGAACCCGGACCAACCGCCGGCTCGGCTCCGTGAAGACCCGAATCCGGCGCCCATGCGGCCCGAAGTTCGCAAGCGTCTTCCGCTTCACGCCACCGCTTCCTGTCTGGCCGTTCGCCGCGCATCCGCCCGGAGACTCGTCACTTTTACCCGACGGGGCACCACGACCATCCGATACTCACGCCGTCCATTCCGCCGCCGCGCATGCCCCTCCGTCTCCCAGTCGGGAAACTGCGACCGCAACCAGCGCAGCGAGCGCCCCGAGCGGATCTGTGCGTCCTTCTCGCTGAGCCACACGAGAAACGGCTCAGCTGCCCGCTTAATGTCGTGGACGAACTGCTCCATGAGCTCCGCGTCATGCCGGTGGCCCCGGCGCCGAAGGACCTGCGCATCCTCACTCCAATCCGCGAGGATCTGCTCAAGCGTCGCCGTCACGCCGCTCCCGCCTCGACCAGCGCCTGCCCCACGTCGGCCCCCTCAGGAAACGCGAGCTCCGCCACCGTCGCCTTCCACACCGTCAACCCGCACCAGCGGAGCACGAACGCAAAAGCCAACCCCTTTGGTGGTGACCTGAATGCGAAACGGGGGCCGTGGTCACGGAGGTAGCCCGAGACAACCTGCATCCACGCGGTCCCTCTCGGACTCGCTGCGACCCCGAAGTGTCGTTCGGCTGCGTGGATTGCGTCACTGACTACTGGCGTCAGGGCCAGCCGCTCCACCTGGGCGTCGTCGGTCATGGGGTGGCCCGCTTTCGTGGGTGCTGTGCTTGCCAGCGACGAAGTTTTATCTCCTGCCACCGCAGCCAAATGCTCGTGCAGGTTCCTATCGTGGACACCACGAGGTAGGCGAACACCAGCCAGAGAAACCAAACCGGGATGGTTAGCGATACGCTCATCCTGCCTCCGAGTCGCGGGTGGGGGCGGTCACGTGTTATCCGGCGTGCGTTGTTCAATCGCGTCGGTGGCCTTCGCAATGCGCCGGAGGAGTCTGATCGTTTCCGTACCAGAAGGCTCGACATCTGCTAGGACCGACCGTAGTAGCGGCACCCAACACGGCACCGAATGGCGCTCGGGTTCCTCATCCCCACCTTCGGGCGAATGCCCAAGCCACCGACTGGCGCAGACCTTGCCATGGTGATACCGGCGCCGTCCCGTTGGCGCGTTCTGCTCATCAATCCATTGCAAGGCCTGTCGTGCCGCTTCGCTCATTCGCTCACCCCCGGTTGGGCCAAGAGGGCGCGGGCGTGTGCCCATACCAATGGGACACCTCCGGTTCCCGTAGGCATGTATTCGTCAATGACTGCTCGCAGCGCCCCCGTCAGCGCGTCGATGCGCTCGTGGGCGGCGTCAATGTCTTGGTTGGCCTCCTGCATAGCGTCAAGGTGGCTGGCGCGTATTTCCTCCACCCCTGTGCCGTCTGCGATGTCCTCCCGCACCTGCTCCACCAGCCAGGGGAGGTGCTCACTGAGCAGCCGGTTCCGTGCCTCGTCCCACTGTGGATGTACCGGCAGGTGGCCAGGGTGCATGACGCCGCCCGTTTCCATGTCTCGCGCAATCGCCGCCAGCCGCTCGGTGGGGTCGGTCATCGGGGGTGGCTCATGCTTTCGATGATGGCTTGGCGTGATTCTGCAAGCGCCTTCCAGGAGGTGTCGCTCACCGCACGACCTGCAGCCGATAGTCGGCACCCCCGAAGCGCACAATGCCGCCCGCCCCATTCACCCGACTGAGCAGCGCGCCACCCAGCAGCTCGCTCACGCCGTCTTCGGATTCATTGCTCGTCAGAATCGTCGGCCGACTGTACTCCAGGCGGTGATCGACGACGTCGTAGAGATGCTGTTTCGGCTCGCCCCGGAAGGCATGCGCCGAGACCTCGTCGATCGCGAGCCAGTCGTAGGCCCGGTACTTGACGAGCACGAGCTCTTCGGGCGCGGCGTCCCGATCCGATCCCCAGGACGCGCGGAGTTCGCGAATGAGATCCGCCAACTTGACGACGCGCGCGGAGATGCGGTGCGCCTCGACCAGCTGCTTCGCGACGCTCCACAGCAAGTGGCCTTTGCCCGTGCCGTAGCCGCCAATCCAGACCTGCACGACCGGAACATCAGGCCACAAGGCGAGCCAGCGACGCGCCACGTTCCCGCATCGCGTTTGCGTCCGTCGATCCCCTTCGGTGCCGTGCGGCGTGAAGTTCTCCAGCGTGGCGGCACGGTAGAGCGGGGGCACCGCCAACCCTTGCCGCACGGCGCGCAACCGCGCGTCGCGATGCTCCACCTCCATCCGTGCCCGCCGAGCCCCATCTGCCTTCTCGCGGCACGCCGGACACGTGATCGTCACCGGCTCCGTGGACGGGGTGCGCTTGATCGTTGGCATGTCACCAACGGAGCCACATTCCCGACACACGGTCGGCTCCTTCCCCACGGTGGGCAGGGCCTCCCGGATGTGCGTGCCGCTCGTGTCCGTCATCGCTTCGGCACCAAGCGCGTCACTCCATCGGCATCCTCCCGGATCTCGACGGACGACGGCGGCGTTCCCGGGGCGCGCGCGCGCCGGACCGCTTCTCGGAGTGGCGTGTCGAAGTACTTGAGACTCCGAGGCTGGGTGCTGCCGCTGGCGGGGCGGTAGGCCCGGGCCCGCTCCGCGACGAGGCGCTCGGCCACCTCGACGGGAATGCCATCGGTCTCCCACGACACGACACCCTCCTGCGTGGACGCCGGCACTTCCCGGGGGTGCGTGATGTGTGGGTTGTCACGGATCCCCGCGTTCAACGCGATGACACAGCGCACGGTGTAGGGCAGGGACGGCCCCCCGTTCGTCACGGCAGACGGGCCCACACGCGTAGCTGCAGCAGCCTTGGTATTGGGAGTGGGACTGGTACTGGGACTGGTGTTGGTACTGGGACTGGTATTGGTATTAGGGGAAGTAGATCGCCCCCCGATCTCCCCCCGATCGGGGGTAGACTTTTCTGTATCCTGTGGCGTCGCACGGGGATGGCGGAACTTCCCCGGGTTCTTGATGTGCTGGTGTCTCATGAGCGTTGGGATCTCGGCGTACATCTCATCACCGATCTGGTAGGTGCGGATGCGCTTCGCATCACGCAACTGCTCCATCGCCTCCTGGACCGCGGCGGCGCTGAACTCGGGCCACCGGGTGAACATCTCCCCGTAGACGAGGTCGGGATCCGCTCGGGCCACCCCCCCATCGTCGGCCAGCAACCAGAGCGCCTGGTAGACGAGCGCCGCCCTCGCCCCGAGTGGGGCGATCCGCCGGTCACGGAAGAACTCGGGTTTCAAGGTGCGCTGCCTCGCCACCGCTCAGGTGGCTTTCCGCTGCCGCACGTCGATCCGTCCCTTCAGTCGGGGATACCGCTCGAGCAACTCCCGCGAGAGGCTGGGCTGCGTCATCGCATCTCGCGTTCGAGCCGACGCGCTTCGCGTTCGGCAGTCGCCTGGCGTTCCACGGTCGCGAGCAAGCGTTCGACGTCCTGGGCCGTGCACGGTCGCCCCATCTTGACGAGACGCGCCACATCCCAGAGTGCGACGCGATGGCTAGCGAGCTGGGGATGGTCTCGGAGCACGCGGCGAAAGCGGTCGGCTTCCGTGCGCGTCGTCGTGAGCGTGGCTTCGGTCACCGTGCCCCGCATGGGCTTGTACGCTTTGCCCCCCACGGGAAGACTGCGCACGTCCCGGGGCTCGCTCACGAAAGCGGCACCTCCGCGTCGGCCTGCTCGCCCGCCGCAATGGCCGCCGGCTTCTCTTCGTAACTGTCGCCTTGCTGGCGGCGCCGTTCGAGCTCCTCGCGCGCCGCGTCCTGCCAGAACGTGGTCTCCGCCCCGAACTCGCGCTCGGGCTGCGCCATCCACTCGAGGTACTTGCCCGACAGTTCGGAGAGTTTCTTGCCCTCGAACTTCCCGAACGTGAGCAGGACTTCCCCATTCGCATCGGCCCGCGGCTTCCGCTGATCCGGTCGGCCCGCCTGGTCCATCTCGGCATCCACGTAGAGGCCCGACATTTCGGCGGGAAACGCTTTCCGCAGGGCGAGGGCTTCGGCACACTTGCCGAGCATCAGGTGCGGCATCTTCTTCCACATGAAACCCTGCCGGTCCCCCGGGTAGTACTGGTCCCAGCGGGCCGTCGCCTGAAAGGCGCACCGCTGCCCCTGCACCAGCTTGTAGACGGTGACCGTCGCTTTCTTCGGATCCGCTTCGTCGTCGAACACCGGGTCGTCGTTGCCCGCGTATTGGCCGGTGCGGTCGGCGATCAGCCGGTAGCCGTCGATGCTCGCCTGCAACACCATCTTCCCCTGGCGCTTGACGGCGTAGATTTGCCGCGCGAGGGGATCCAACCCCTGCCGCTGCGCCGAGTAGATGAACAGCTGCAACTCGTCGTCGGTCAGATGCTGGTCGCGCGCGAGCGTGTTCTTGATCAGCGCGATTTGGTCCGGCGAAAACCGCACCGCCCCATTCGTCGTGGTTCGTAGATTGTCTCCCATCTTGACACCTCCGGCGTTCGTCCCCATCGTGGGGATGCATGAAGTTTCCTCGGCCCCGTTCGGTGTTCGCGCACCGGGCGGGGCGCTCTGCGTCAACGAGTTGGCTGACGCCTCAACGGATTGTCTCCCCGCAGGCAATCATCGATCCAGAGGACCGCGACGGCCGTCACGACGATCCAGAGCAGCGTCACGCGACGACCTGCAAGCCCTGCGCGGCGGCGAACGGCGCGATACGGTGCTGAAACGACGTGGGCCCGAAGCTCGAGACCACCACGGGGATGTCGTCGACGCTCGCGATGACGCCCGTGCGCGGCAGCTGTTCGACTTCGTCCCGCACTTCGAGAAACCCGAACACCGTCCACTGCTGCCCGGTCCCACGCATGGCGAGGACGCGCGTCATCCCCTCCGGCACCCCCTGGCCCGTCGCGAAGGCCAAGCTCATCGGTTGCCGATTCCGCACCCACCAGCCGTGCGAGCGGAACCAGTGCTCCAACTCGTCCGTGGTGACGGGATGACCCGCGGGACACAGCATCAGTTCTCCCCGATGCGCGGCGCATCGATCATTGCGGTCGGGCCCCGGTCGAGAAAGCGGAGCGCGCGGCGATGCGAGACTGCGAGCGCGTCCTTCGAACGGCGAACGACGGTGCGGCGCGCTTGCCGCAGATCCCACGAATGCAGGGCGACGACGAACACGGCCGAGGCCATCGAGAACGCCACGACGCCCCGCCAGAACGAGGGCCAGTGGATCACTCGTCACTCCAGGCCGTGTATTCCTTGTCAGCCCGGTCGATGATGTCTTGGATGGTCCGCGCCAACTCGAACGACGGCCAACTCGTTTTGGAGAGCTGGTGGCCGAGGTCCCGCCACTCGCTCACCGTCATGGTCACGTCGAGCGTCGCCTTGACGCTGCCGACGTCGTTCAAGCGATCGCTGGCCTTCACGCCGCCTCCTGCAACCGGAACTCGTCCGCCTGCTGCCCCGCCATGCTCCACAGGTCGATGCCGTGTTCGCGCTGGAAGGTGTGAATCCCCAGCTGATGCTGGAGCGCGTGATGGTGCGCGCAGAGACTCACGGCGCCCCCGAGATCCGTCCCACCGGCCCCCCGACTGCGCACATGCGCGACCTGCACCGGCTCCGGCTGGTTGCACTCGGGGATCACGCAGCGTTGCGCGCGCAGCCAGATGCGGAATTGTTTGTGGACACGCTTCGGGAACCGATGCCCGCCCTTCGCCCGCAAGGGGGTGGACCGCGTGGGCGGCTTCCCCGGCCGCAGGGGGGTGGACCGGGGTACCGGGGTTCCGCGCTTCACGGGGTCCCCGCAAAGCAGCGGTGAGAGTTCCGAGTCGAGGATGCAGTCGTGCGCCTGCAGATTTCGCGACGGCGGCGGTGAAGGAGTGTCGGGTACGCCGCAGCCGCAGTCGGCGGGAGGGCGGGTAGGTTTGCCGTCACCGGCCCACCCCGTGTTGCGCATCGCCCGCCGCCAGCTGGCACCGCAGCGCATGCAGCGCCCGCAGAATCACCACGCGCCGCTGCTTCCAGTTCGCGTCCGTCGGCGCAAACCCGTACATCGTTTGGCTCACGTCTTCCGCGCCGTCGGCGTGCTGTTCGGCGACCTCGAGATCCGCCGTCAGGGCGGTGTATTGCTGGTAGTAGCCGTCCCGAATGGCATCCATCCCCAAACACCAGCGATCGGCTAAGTCGATGCGGCCCGTTTCGACGCAGGCATGGACGACGCGCGTCGTGCGATAGAACCAATCGGGTTGGTGTTTCTTGATGGTGGCTGGCGTCATCCGTAGATCGACCGAAGCGGCCAGGGCCCAGGCCGACGGCAGCGACTGGTACTTCACGGCGTGCGGCCGCACCCTGCGCGCCGTGGAGCCACTCGGACCGATCATCGAACGCGTCATGCGGCGGCTGCTTTCCCACGTTTTATCCACGCCTTCCGCTGCGCATTGTGGTGCTGCATCCGGCAGCGCGTCCGACAAAACCGCTGATTGGGACGCTTGGGCTCGAACCGTCGTCCGCACCGAGGGCACGCGAGAACGCGCTGTCCCCGGGGCCGACCTGCCGTTTTCAGCATTCCCCGCTCCGCCGTGTGAAATGGCAGGGGATGCCGTTTACACGGCAGGAAGGGGTATTCGCGGGATTCATGCGACGGGCTGGCGGACATGGGCGAACACGGCGTCCCGGACAGCGATGGATTCCGCGAAAGCCAGCATGACGACCCGGACGCCAGCGGACTGGTTCCAGCCCGAGTTGTCGAGGGCAGCAAGAATCCTGTCCTTCTCAACCTCCGATACCGAGCCGCCGATCGTCACCGAACGTCGGATGTCCTGATCTTGCTGGGAGCTTGCAGAAGGTGTAGATAAACTGTTGTTAACCACCGGCTTAGCTCCGTAAAGGGGGATGCTCCAAGTATAGCTTGCCCCACCTCAAGGCTAACATTACTCTACTTAAGGGCGACTGTCAATACTCAAGTATGGTTGAGAGACGACCGATCACGCAGGCTGAGTTCGCGAAGCGCCTCCGGTACGTGATGGATGAGGTGTGGCCGGTAAAGATTCGGGGAAGGGACATCGCCGAGATTGCGCAAGTTGCACCGAACACGATCAGCCGCTGGAGAAACCCCAAGTACGCCAGTGGTCCGCCATCCCAGCGCGACATGCAGGAGCTTGAGCTGGCGGTGGGTTTGGCTAGGGGCAGCCTCCTAGCGCCCACCAGTCCTTGGAAAGAGCGACTCGAAGAGCTAAGAGATCTGGTAGCTGAAGCGACTCGCGATGGGCGGCAACGGTTTCATCCATCGCAGATCCTGAGCCACATGATGTGGCGGGGATGGGGTCCTTCGGGGTCGCCTACTCGGGTGGCCGAGACCCTCCCTCGCGGGGTGCAGGCCATGAGCCCAGATTCCATGGGTGGATCACAGGGGGATGAGAGCACCATGGAGGCGCCGGAAGATTGGCTCGCGTTCGCGCTGCGCTTCGCGCGGATGCTGCGGAACGACGAAGTGAAGGTCGCCCTCGATGTCCGATTGGCACTGATTGATGATGCAGAACAACTCTGGAAGGAGCAGGGCGTTACGATGGCGAGCTACTTCCAGGCCCTTCGAGAAGAGCAGCGACGCAAGGCTTCCTAACGCGGTCTGGCGCTGTGTGCTTGCCTGTTGGGACCTCGGCATCCTCTACGCGGATGACGACTGGGCCCCGATCTCCGATATCAATCTTCAGCTCCTGCTCCGGCGCGCGGGGATCCGCGTCCACCAGCTCCCGCTCTACGGCCCCGCCGAAATTGTCTGGCCCGCGATCTGTGGGACGCACCTGATGTACGTCGAACGCATGCAAACGGCGGGCGAGAAGTCCTTGGCGATTCGCCACGGGTTAGGACATGTCCTGGCCGGCGACCTCGCCGATCCGAGCTGTAACCATGACTGCAGCCACTGGAGCGGCTTCGAGGAGGCGGAGGCCGATGGCTTCGCCATGGTCGATCTCATCCCGAATCGTCTGCTCATGCAGTGGCAGGCTGTCTGCGAAACGCAGGCGGAACTCGAGGGCTACGTCAGGGACGAGCTCTGCCGGTACGTCCCGAACTGGCCGGCCGATCGGGTCGCCGATCGGGTCAGGCTGAGGCTGGCACTGTGAGCCGCAAGAGAGCGGTGCGTTATCCGACGACGGTGGTACTGGCAGTTCTCGCATTGGCTTGTTCAGAGAATCCGAGCGCCCCTCCCCAAAGTGGAGGCGGGGCTAACCCCACCAATCCACCACCACCGGATCCACCACTACTTCCGCCAACAACCAAGACTCTCGAATTCAAGGCGCTCGCCGCAGGGGGCGGGCACACATGCGCCATCACGCGCGTCGACGAGACCTACTGCTGGGGAGTCAACTTGACCGGTCAGTTGGGGATCGCGGACACGACGATTCAAACCACGCCCGTTTTTGTGTCTAATGACTTCGGTAGTGTTACCGCAGGCGGAGCACACACATGTGCTATAGACAGCCGCAGTGAGCTCTACTGCTGGGGTGATAACGGCCGTGGGCAACTTGGACGCGGCTCTTCCGGCATCTTTTCAAGTACTCCGGCAAAGGTCGTACAACTTCCACCGGTATCGAAGGCCGTAGCCTATAGCCAGACAACCTGTGCCGTGACCTTGACTGGGGAGGTGTACTGTTGGGGTGACAATATCTGGGGGAAGCTCGGGCTCTCTTTTCTCTGGCCCAACGGAACATTCGAATCCGCGGTGCCTGTGCAGATAACAGCCCAAGTCGAGTTCACAGACGTCTCGGTTGGCGCCTATCACGCCTGCGCGCTCGACACGGTAGGTTATGCGCATTGTTGGGGCTGGGGGTTGCAACTGGGCACTGGAACAGTCAGCAACAGGGAGGTCCTCTCGCCTCTCCCGGTGGCTGGAAACAATCTTTTTACCACAATCAGTTCTGCGGCCCATACCTGTGGCATCGCTACAAACGGGGATGGATGGTGTTGGGGGGATGACGGTCGAGGGGAAATGGGCAACGGAAATTGGGGTGAGTCGACCGATACACCGACGAAAGTTGTTGGCGCACTCACGTTCACGGGACGCATGGCCACTGGCGGAGGACTCAGCGGCCTTGGTGGGGATCCATATACTTGCGCCACCACTGCGGGCATGACCGCCTACTGTTGGGGTGGGAACAGTGAAGGCCAATTGGGGAACGGGATTACTACACAGGGGGTGACGACTGAGCCCCGTCTGGTTGAGGGCAACCACGAATTCACTCGCGTCGTTGCTGGTTACCGACATGCGTGTGCCATCACCCTGACCTACGAAGCGTATTGCTGGGGGCGTAACACGTGGGGCAACCTCGGCGACAGCACTACAACAGATAGCAACGTCCCGGTGAAGGTCGTGAATGAAGTGGAAGCGTGAACCAACGACCCCCATGTGCTGGCGGGTCACGTCTCAGAGCAGTCGTACAACTTTCATGGTGGGGACTGGCGGGATTACGAGGAGCAGGTCGCCGACCTCTTCGCGCTGGTGGATCTCATCCCGAATCGCCTGCTCATGCAGTGGCAGGCGGTCTGCGACACGCAGCAGGATCTGGAGTCGTACGTGACCGATGAGCTCCGGCGCTACGTCCCCGACTGGCCCGACGAACGGGTCGCCGATCGGGTCAGGCTGAGGTTGACGCTGTGAGAGATCATTATCGCACCTGGACAGCACTGGTGTTCGCGATCGGCTTGATCTTCGGATGTGGCGACACACCGGTCGCCGCGCCAAATCCGCCGGCCTTCGATGTAGAGGTCACCTTTTACTAGCGAACGAGGCAGCAATTGCATCTTTCGCTTTCGGGCCGTGGCGAACGATCCGAACATCGCCGTCAATTACAACCTAGAGGTCAACGGTCGACCTCATTCGAGTGGGCAGTTTTGGGGCGAACTCGAGGAGAGCTGGGCGCAGTCTTACGGCGGTGCCAATCCGAACGTCCACTACCAATTCAGTGTCGGTACTACGTGGAGCGTGAACAGGAGTATTGGCGCGAGCTGCTGAGGGGACTCTTGACCACCGCGCCGGACGACGACGGGGGGCCCAGGTATCGATTCTGCAAGGAGGTACTATGACCAAGGTCTCCAAGCGGTTCCTGAATCGCGCCAAACCGGCGCTCCGCAAATATCAGCGTATCATCGAAGCATCCCGCGATCGTGACGTCAACGAATCCGACACGGTGGTCGTCATCACCGACTTCCTGAGCGACGTCCTAGGCTACGACAAATACGAGGAGATCACCACCGAGTACTCGGTCCGGCGCACGTACTGCGATCTCGCAGTCAAGGTCGGTGGCGATCTCCGCTTCCTCATCGAGGTCAAGGCGATCGGGAAGGACCTGCGCGAGAACCACCTGCGGCAGGCGGTGGATTATGGGGCGAGGGAAGGCATTGAGTGGGTCCTGCTGACCAACGGCGTCGAGTGGCAGGCGCATCGCCTTCGCTTCGAGAAACCCATCCAGCACGACCTCGTCATCACGATCGACCTCCTGGACGCTGACGCGAAACCCGCTACCCTCCTCGAGCAGCTGTATCTCCTGAGCCGGGAAGCGGCGCAGAGCGATGCGATTGATCGGTTCCGCCGGCAGCAGGAGGCCACGAACCGCTTCGTGTTGGCCCAAGTCGTGCTGAGCGAGCCCGTGGTCAAGGTTGTACGACGCGAGCTCCGGCACCTGTCGCCCGAACTCCGGATCTCCGACGAAGAAGTGACCGAGCTGCTCACGACGAGCGTGATCAAGCGGGATGCCGTCGATGGTGAACAAGCCAAGGAAGCGGTGTCCTTCGTTCGACGGGCGGCTCGGCGGCGGGCCCGCCGATCCCGGGACACCGCTTCACCTCAGCCTGAGCCTCCGGCAATGGAAGCGGCGGACGCTGGTGAGTAAGGGCTTCCTGGCAGCCGTCGCGGTACTCGTTGGCGCTGTGACGTGGCCGAAGGGGACGAGAGCTGGCGCATCAACGCTCGCAGTCATGGGTGTCCTTGTGCTCGCGTGCGGTGACACAGTTGTGAGCCCCGGTGGGGGGAGTGGGGGCGGGAGCGGTGCTGGCTCGATTCAGGTTTCGGTCAGCACCAGCGGTACGGGAACGGATCCTAGCGGCTACACCGTGAACGCTGGTGGCCAATCCCAGTCCATATCGACTGACGGCTCTGTCACGATCGCCGATCTTGTCCCAAATAGCTACGACGTCTCCCTTGCCGCCGTGTCTGGAAACTGCACCATCGATGGCGCGATCACGCAGTCGATTCAGGTGTCCACCGGCGGCGTTACACCAGTCTCGTTTGACGTGCGCTGTGCTGGGCGACTTATGTATACGATATGGAATTCGAATTTTGATATCGAGTTCATGTACGTCGGCTTCGATGGAAGTCTGGTCAACCTTTCCAATGATCCGGCTCGCCTGGTCAACCTTTCCAATGATCCGGCTCGCGACACTCACGGGACTTGGTCCCCAGACGGATCCCGTATCGCATTTTGGCGGGAGGCGAGCACTTTCCAAGCAATGTACGTCGTGAATGCCGACGGGAGTGGATTAAACGAGCTCACGCGTGACGGCGGATTGGGAACACTCCTGTGGTCGCCGGATGGCTCCCAAATCGCCTACTCACGGGCGCAAGATCTCTACATTATACCGGCTGCGGGTGGGGTTCCGGTCAACATCACTGGGACGGGTGCGAATTTCGGTTTTGCTTGGTCGCCGAACGGAACGAGAATCGTCTTCAGCAGCAACCGATCGAACAACGAAGATATCTATACGGTCGCACCGGACGGCAGCCAATTGACCCTACTGACCATAAACCCAGCTCGCGACAAGGATCCCATTTCGTCACCGGACGGGTCCCAAATCGCTTTCGTAAGCGACAGGGATGGAGTCTTCGGGATCTACATCATAAACGCGGGTGGCGGCGGCTTGAGAGCGGTAACGACAAACACGGTGGATTTTCCAAAAGATCTCAGATGGTCGCCGGATGGATCACGCATTGCGTTTGACAGTCGTCAGGACGGGAACCCGGCCGCGCAGTGTCGATTCGACATCTACTCTGTAGCAAGCGATGGATCCGGTCTAGTGAAGCTGAGTCAGAACGCCGGCTTGGATTGCCCGTCGTGGCATCGCTGGTCACCAGATGGTGCTCAAATAATCTTTGCGAGCGGGCCCGACGACATCAGTGACCGAGATATCTATGTCGTGAACCCGGATGGTACGGGTCTTCAGAAACTCACGAATGAATCGGCCAACTTCCGGCCGCACTGGTCGCCGGCCGGGTCGCAGATCGCGTTCAGCAGCCGACGGGACGGCAAGCACGACATCTTCGTCATGGATCCGGACGGCAGCAATGTGATCAAGATAACGCACAATGCTGTTGGTGGCGGAGCCGTGCGCTGGCAGCCCTAGTCGAGACCTATCGGTGACCACCCCGCTCGACGAGCACGGCGCACCTAAGGTGGGATCGCAAGGTGGACATGGCCGAGCGGGATATCTGGCAAGCTATCACCCATCATTGAACACGGCGTTATACGGGGGTATTCAGGGTGCCCCTGGTGAAGCGTCGGGCGCGGCGTCTGTGACCTAAGGAGAGAAGCAATGAAACGTGTGTGTGCCGGTGCACTGGCTGTAGGCCTGCTCACGATCGTCCCGGGTGCGGCTCACGCGCAACTCGAGAGCGTGGGTTCGATCGATTTTCCGACTTCCGCGTCGGGACAGACGCAGCAGCACTTTTTGCGCGGCGTCGCCATCCTGCACAGCTTCGGCTGGAAGCAGGCCATCGAGCAGTTCCAAGCGGCTCAGCAGATCGACCCCGATTTCGCGATGGCTTACTGGGGGGAGTCGCTCGCCTACAACCATCCGCTCATCACCCAGATGGACCCCACGGAGCCTCGTAACGTGCTTGCGCGCTTGGGGCCCACCAAGGCCGAGCGATTGGCAAAAGCGCCGACGGATCGCGAGCAGGGGTTGCTGAGCGCCGTCGAGATCCTGTGGGGGGAAGACGATCACGTTGCCCGGCGGGTCGGGTACATGGAGGCGATGAGTCGACTCCACAAGCAGTACCCCGACGATTCCGAAATCGCCGCCTTCTATGCGTTGTCGATGCTGAGTGCGGTGCGTGCAACACGCGACCTGAGCCAGCGGCTCAACGTCAGGGCCGGCGCCATCGCCTTGAAGCTGTTCGAGCAGAACCGGAACCATCCGGGTGCCGCCCACTACGCCATCCACTCGTTTGACGATCCGGTGCATGCCCCGCTCGCGCTGGAAGCGGCCTATCGCTTCGCGGAGATAGCACCGGCCGTATCGCACGCGCGGCACATGCCGACCCATATCTTCATCCAGCACGGCATGTGGGACCGTGTCTCCAGCAACAACCAATCCGCCTATGATGCGGCTCGCGAGCTGTGGAGACCCGGTGATCCAATGGGCGATGCGGTCCATGCCCTCGATTGGGGTCAGTACGGCGACCTGCAGCGTGGGGACTACGCGAAAGCGCGCCATTGGATCGAGCGTATCGAGACAATGGCCGGGCAAGGCACCTTCTTGGAAGGTGGGCCACGCGGAACGCCTGGACAAGCCCGCGCCAAGCGTGCGGTCCCACTCCTCAAGTCGCGCTATATCGTCGAGACCGAGGAGTGGACGGTCCGGCCGATCACGGACGAGACGTCCACCCACGAGCTGCTGGCCACTGGTCTCAGCGCGGCACGCACCGGTCACCAGGCGGCCTTGCGGGAAGTCGAGGCCGCGCTCCAGAAGATCATCGACAGTGGTAAAGCCACGGGTCGGGACGCGAAGGAGTACGCGTCCATCATGTACAAGCAAGTCGGTGCCCTCCTACATGCCGGCATGGGACACGTCGACATAGCGACGGGTCTGATGGACGAGGCCGTGGAAGTCGTGGAGGCCATGACCCCGCCGAGTGGCTCCGCCTCGCCGATCAAGCCGGTCCACGAGCTGTACGGTGAGATTCTGCTCGACCTCGATCGACCCAGCGACGCAATCGAGAAATTCGAGACCTCGCTCCTTCGGATGCCCAACCGGCCCCGGTCGTTGCTCGGAGTGGCGCGAGCATACGCTGCGACCGGCCACCGTGCGAAGGCTGCTGGAGCGTACCAGAAGCTGGCGGCGGTGTGGGCAAACCGCGAATCGTTCGCAGGGCTGCAAGAGGCTCAGCAGTACTTGGAGACGTCGTAGGAGCGGATCATCGACAGCTGAAGAGCCTGAGGAGGCTCCCGATCATGGAAGCCATGGACTCCAAAGCGGCAGAATACGCCGGGCGAGCATCCCCGATGCGGACGGTCGTGGAGCAGCTCCCAGACGGAACAATCCAGTGGGCCAAAAGCCTGCAGGACTTCCCCGGATGTATTGTGCAAGCTTCGACTGGACCGGAAGCCCATCGGCGGCTGCGAGAGATCATCCCTCAGTATTCTGAACCGCTCCGCAACCGGGGAGTCGCGGTCCCCCCCCGGTGATCCCCGACTGGCCCGACGAACGAATCGCCGATCGGGTGCTGTTGAGGCTGGCACTGTGAAGAAGGTGCCCTTCGTTTTAGCGGTGATGGTGGTGGCAAACACCTGCTCCGACAAAGCACCTACCGAGCTGCCTCCACCACCGTACATCATCGATGTCGTGGGGGATCGGTCGCTCGTCGCTGTGAACGATAGCTCCGTACCGCGCCTGATCTATACGACCACCTGTCTAGAGGGATATATAGCTGACGGCTACACGGTGGCCGAGAGTGTTTACGTGACCGCTGGATTCCTGTCACTCAGGTCCGACAGCACGTATGTATGGTTCAGAGAGAATCGAGAGGATTGCTACGTCAACGCCAACTTTGGTCGGTCGTTCACCTTTCAATACATAGCCCGTGGGAGTTTCTCAACGAGAGGAGTGCACCACGATAAGCTGATCCTCCGGGGCGCGGCCGGCGGTCATGCTGTGTACCGCCCGCGGCGGAATCCTGGGGATCGGGTACGCCCTACCGCAATCGTTCTGAAGGTTTTTCACGATTCCGTCCCTGGCGGCTTCTACACCGTCACCTACCGGTGACCACTCCGCTTGATGAGCACGGCCAACCAGTCAACCGCGGCTTCAACGCCTGGAGCATCTACCGCCGCTCGATCGACGAGATGCTCGGGCTCTGCAAAGGGGTGATCCTCGACGGCCACGTGACGGACAGTGAAGCGGTCGCGCTTGACGAGTGGCTCGCTGCGCACCCTGAGGTCGCGCGGACCTGGCCGGGGAATATTTTGGCCCAACGGCTCCGGACTATCTTCGCAAATGCGATCGTCGAGGAGGACGAGCGGGCCGACCTGAAGGACCTGCTAGAGAAGATCACTGGCCCCGATTCCGACTTCACCACGGTCGGCGGCCAGTCCACCACGCTTCCCCTCGATGAGCCGCCGCCGACCAACTACGCCTTTTGCTTTACCGGCCGGTTCGTCCGCGGTGAGGTTTGTCAAGGGGAGGTCTTATGTCGCCGCCAGGAGCCACCATGGCGTTAGAAAAAGAGATGGAGACCTACCGGAAGAATCTGCCCGAATGGGGGGAGTACGAGGGGAAATTTGTGCTCATTCACGGCGAGGAGGTAATTGACTTCTTCGGTGCCTACGAGGACGCAATCAAGGCAGGCTATCAGCGGTTCGCACTCAAGCCCTTTCTCGTCAGGCGGATTAGCCTGGTCGAGCAAGTCCAGCGTGTCACTCGGCTAGCCGTTCCTTCATCGGCGGCTGCCGAGTAAGACTCGTTGACTCACTTCACCGTCCAAATACAGCAGGCTGGACCCGTTCTCAGAGCGATACTGTCAGTGAGTACCGCGCGGGCGGTCGCACTACGGGCTGCCAAGCAGCCGGTCCCCGATGGCGTCGTCACGCGCGCCCTAGTGGATACCGGTGCGAGTTGTACGTGTATCGACCCGACCGTGCTGGCCCAGCTGAACCTCTCGGCAACGGGCAAGGTGGCCATGATGACGCCGTCCACAGGGCCCCAACCGCAGATGGCAGACCAGTACGATGTCGGGGTGTCCATCTACGGCTTCGCCGACGAACCGCCATTGCATATCCCGACCATGCCGGTCGCAGCCAGCGACCTCCGGCAACAGGGAATCGATGGGCTCATTGGCCGCGATGTTCTGGACTGGTGCGTACTGATATACAACGGCGAACAGCGGACCTTCACTCTGGCGTTCTAGTCCCCGGCCCCGTGGTGGCGGCCGTCACCTGCTGGCTCGAGGTCCAGCGGCGGGAGGCAACGGTCGGGGGTTGACGGATTCGTACGGACCCTGCCGATTATAGATAGGATACCGAGGGTGGCGAGCCTTGCTCAGGCACAAAGATTGCCGTGTGGTGTACGAGACGACCCCCAGCAACGGAACGGACGAATGAACCCTCGCTTTGCCGATTCGATTCTCGCCTTTCTCGTTGGATATGCGAGCATCTTGAACCTGTGTCCCATGCTGCGCAATCCGGCCTCACTGCACCTCGAGGTGTCCGGACAGTCGGTCAAGAACGAGGATTTCGTGGCCGTTGGTCTGGACTGGGCGCAGGTCAGCGAGGACACGAAACTCGCCTTCCAGCGCCTCGCCGACGAAATGGAGCTTGAGCCCGAGGCCGCGTGAGCCAGAAGAAGCGAAAAGAAAAGAAACACGCGGGCCATAGCCCCGTGGGCCTGGCGGTGATGTTCACAGCGATCGCGCCGGATGTTCGTTTTCCCGTCGCCATGGATATACATGTTCATCTTGGCAATTCCTGATAGCATCCGTGGGTATTGACAAAGCGGCAACTGGTCGCCCCTTTCGTGTCAGCACGATTGTGAACTTTTTCACGAGACAGGCAGCCCGCCAAGGTCGGGAGATCGCACAATGGCCCGTGTACAGTTGCGAGACAGATGGGTTGAGGGCGACGACGTTTCGTTCAACACGCTGTCGGAGAGTTGGAACGAATACCAACTCGAAGACGGTACGGAGATCCGAGTGAAGGTGGTAGTCAAGCGAATGGTGCGCACCGTGGAGCGCAATGCGGCGGGTGAGCCCATCTACGTAATCCAGTCACAGAACGTTCTCGATGCCCGCGTAGCAGAGGATTTGATTGAGGCACCACAAGATGACGACTGAACTAGAATGGGGCCGTGCAGATACCACAGCCTGGCTGCCCTCGGGTACGGGCAACGTGATCGTATCGGGCATACTCGAAGCGGATCGTCATCGCATGTGGGGGAACAGGACGATTCGGGGTACGCGAGTGCCGCTCTTTCGAATCATTGAACTCTACGACGCCGGATACACAGTCGAGGAGATCGGCGACCAAATCTATCCCCACGTGGGAGTGCAACGAGTGGAAGCGGCGCTCCGAGAAGCTGGATATGATTTCCTCAACACGCTGGACAACCCGATCCTAGCAGCTGCCTCGTAGGGGGCATTGCCACCGGTGCGGCTGCTGGCCAACGAATGTGTCGAACCGCCTGTGGCTGGGTTCCTCCGCATGGCTGGATTCAACGTCGAAACCATTCTTGACCATTGCCCCCCAGGGGCAGGCGACCAGGAAGTGCTCCAACGAGCGTTCGAGCTCAATCGAACGCTCTTGACGTACAACCGAGATGGCCGCGAGTTTGGAGCACTGAACGCCGACCACCCGGGGCTGGCCATTGTGAATTGTCGCGTGACCGACTTCCAGACCCTTGGAGACCTGATCTTCCAGTCGCTTGTTGCGGTTCCGATTGACCGAGGAGATGTCTACATCATCGAGCCGGGTCGCATACGTATTCACCGGGTAGACGGATCATCCGCTACGTTCGCTGTGTCGAATATGTAATTGCTTCTACCCCTCCTTCGCCTTCAACGCCCCGACCACGCCAGGCACGATTTTCTCCGCACTCCGCCCGATCACGTAGCCGCCCAACCCGATCACCTGCTGGCTCGAGATTCAGCGGCGGAAGGCGAAAGTCGGGGGTTGACGAATCTCGGGCCAACCTGCCGATTATAGACACACAGGTGACATCGCCTCATCACTCGACACAGACCGGGCGCGCGTGACCCGACGAGCCGGATGGCGAAGAAAAGCCGAAGCGCGCCTGACCCGTACTGTCGTTCAGATCATTGACATCCTCTGCCATGGAGCGATTTTTTGCGGCATATGTCTTGGTCGTCGCGGGCTGTGATTGGCTGCGCCGCGAGTTCGCTGGCGGACCAGGAGCTGTCGCGGCGGGTATAGCAGAAACGTGGTTCGGGTTCGTCTTTCTACATCGACTGTGGTTTGAATGGATGACGCGCGGGAGGAAGCGACCCTAATGACCGAGGCGAACCGTAGTTGGGGAGAGAACCTCGTGGCGTATCTGCAGTCACTTCTTCGCCTCGAGTGGCATTTTCTCGCCCCATCACTCGTCGCCCTGGCCGGCCTGTTGCCGTTCGCCCTGTTTGGTATGGGCAGAGCCGGCACCATCGCAGGCGCGATGTGGGCTGTGATCTACGTCTTCATTATCGGCTGGAGTGTGCCGCTTTACTTGCTGTCTATTCGGGATGCCGTCCGGGTGCTGTTCGGCAAGGAGGCGCGGTTTCTCGCCCTGGTGGAGCGAGCACTGGCCGATAGGGGGCCGGACTTCGAGCTGCGAATCTTCATGTATCTCGGCACGTTCATGAATCCGCTCTGGGTGACGGGCGTGCTTTCCATGTGGTTTGTCCAGCAGCGCGGGCAGGTGACGAAGTCCGATGGCGAGGAAGGGAGTCACGTTGGACCCTCGGAAGTCGCGATCTATTATCAGGTCCAGCGGAGCGAGCCGTTCATGAGACCGCGGGACAGCGATCCCCATATGCCAGTGGTTGTTGGCTGACCGAGCTTTCGGGCTTCACGCTACCGTAGCAGCTCCCATCCCACAATCCCGACGGCCACGAACGGCAGCGAGCGGCTGAGCCTGGTGAGGAAGCCGGGCGAGGCCCGGCTCCGTTCCGTGGCGAGCAGGGCTTCCGTCGACTCGAGCAGGGCGGTGAGCTCGCCGACGGTCGAGTCGCGCCGCGCGAGTGAGGAATCCTTCGCGGCCACGATGGCCTCGCAGGTGCGGAGCGCGAGCGTGCAGCTGGCGACCTGGTCCTCGAACGCCGTGACGGTCTGGTTCACGATCACCACGACGGAATCCGGCACGGTGGAATCGGCGAGCACGGAATCGAGCTGCCCGGTGAGGCGCTGGGTTTCTCGGGACGCTCGAGCGAACTGACGCCGTTGGGTGGCGAGAGAATCGGTCAGCCGCTGGATCCGGACGACGGCGAGACTCTCCGCGATCGCGCGCGCGCCTTGGATGGTGGCGAGCTCCGTCTTCGCGTGTGCGAGGCTGTCGGCCCGGACATCGGCCAGCGTCTCCGCCCGGACCTGCGCATCGTGACTGCGGAGCCAGAACCAGCCCATGGCGAGGACGACGCCAAGCAGCGTCGGGCTGAGGAAACGCGTCACGGCGCGTCCTTGAACAGCTCTCGCTCCCACTTCGGTCGCAGCCGTGGCGTGTTGAACAGGCTGTCGATCCACCCGGCGAGGGACTGCGCTTCGCGCGCGGCACTCGCGCTGTAGGCGACGGCTTGGTCAATCCGGCGAGCCAACTCGAGCTGTCGCTGCACGACCATCCCTCCCCAGAAGCAGAGGATGCCAAAGGTGAGAAAGAGGGTGGCCGTGAACGCAATCCACGGCCACACGACGACTAGTCGGGTCCGGACCAGTCGCCCGCCTGGAGGTTCGTGATCGTGAGCGTGGGGGCCTCGAGCTGATCCAACGCCAGCATGAACCGCTCGAACGCCGGCCGGCTGAAGGTCACCGCCCACGTGTCATTCACCCACCCAAGCTTCAAGCCCGGCCCGATACAGCCCAGCACGTCGGCCATCGTATTCGCGATGTGGATCTTGATCAGCGAGCGGTTCGGGACGTTCAGGACCTCGTAGGCGTCGTAGTTCCCGCGGTGATAGCGGCCCCGCTCGAGTGGATACGTGCCGACCGGGATGCAGGATTTCCGCGGTGCGTTGTCGTGCCAGGGCCGCTCGACCGTGTAGCAGTCAAACTCGGGGAGCGCGAGCTTCCCGAACGTGCCCATCGGCGTGTAGGCGAACCGCTCGAGGACGATCACTCGTCCTTCGTCTGCGCCGTGGGCCCGGTCAACGTCTTCGCCTTGCTGGCGATCGTCGGGATCTTGTCCACCAGGCCGCTCCACACCTTCCCGGCCGTCTGC
The DNA here is from genome assembly GCA_965249575.1 of Gemmatimonadales bacterium. GTDB lineage: Bacteria > Gemmatimonadota > Gemmatimonadetes > Gemmatimonadales > GWC2-71-9. The sequence goes on from OZ252244.1 coordinate 2,702,045, forward strand.
TTGCCCAACATCTTCGGCGCAACGCAGACCGCGCAGAAGGCGAGTTGGATGACGGCGTAGAGGAGGTCGAGTCCTTCGGTGCAGCCGTCGGGCCCGCAGAAGCCCAACCGCCGGGCCGTTTCGCCAACGAAGAACATGAGCGCGACCGCGAGGCCGATGATGAACCCCACGTTCTCGAGCGCGCGGGAGAGGGGATGGTCACCGTTCTGCGTCATGGACTCCTCCGCGCGGGCTGCCGGAACGGCTCGGGGATCACACAGTCCTGCCACTGGCCGAACCGCACGGAATCCTGCGTCGCGATCATCACACAGAGGATCTGGCCGGTGACGGTCACCACCGAATCCAGCCGCGCGCGGGTCTCGTCCCGCTCCACGGCGGCCGCCCCCTGCTCCGCCTCCACCGTGGCGACGCGGTCGGGGAGCTGCAGGTAGCCACCCACCGCCAACGCGGCGAACCCGCCGGCAGTGAAGATGGCCCCCCCCGCCAAGACGGTCTGCCAGATCTGCGGCAGCCGCGCGAGGGCCGCGATCAGCGGACCCGACTCACGAGCCCCGCTGTCCGTTCGGCTCCGGCCGCTGGTAGAGCACCAGGTCGTCGAGGTTCAAGAAAATCCCCTCCGTGGGCTCGGCCATCCGGACGAGCCGATGCAGGCGGCCAAGGATCGCGTTCCGTCGCGCCTCGACGCGGCGCAATGCCTCGAGTTCCGGCCGGATCAGACTGCGCTCGACATCGGTAAGCTCGCGGAGCTTCGTGCCCGGAGGCGGCGTCGGAGTGTCTGCCATAGGGTCTCCTGTTCCAAGGTCTCGAGCCGGAGCTCGAGGGCGCGCGTCCGCTGGCGGGCTAGGTAACCCTCCTGCAGGACAAGGTCCAAGGTGAACTTGCCGAGCGCGCCGAGCGCGATGAAGTGGTGGCCGTCGGCGTTGTAGGTGACGACGCCGGAGGCCTCGAGGATCGGCCGCGCGTACTCGGCGAAGCGCCAGAACCGCTCCCGGTAGGCGTGGCCCGGCGGGAGGAGCGAGGCCCGGAAGCCGCGTGCCAGTGCGAGATCGTCGTGCTCGTCCCAGACGCTCGTGTTGTAGTTGGCGCCGTCGATGTGCACCTCGCCGTCCGAGCCCACGAGCAAGCGCGTGGAGTTCCCGCCCATCGTCACGCCGAAGATGTTCGCGCCCGAGTCGAGGTTCGCCAGGGTCGTCCCGATCTTCCTCTCGCCGTGGACCATGACGGCCGCCTTCGCGCTCGCCGATTTCGTCGTCGTTTGGGAGCCGGCGAAGCCTGCGATCTCGGTCCCGACGACCATCCCCGACTCGCTGAACCCGGCGATCTGGAGCCCGCCTGAGACGCTGGAAAACTTGCGAAACCGGGCGTAGGCATCGGTTGGGATGATGCTCGTGATCCCGTGCGCGACGTCGCTTGATATGAGACGGAGGATGTCCCCGTCCTGGCCGCCCTGGTCGAGCTTGAGGAGCGGGCTCGCCTGGCCGACGATCGTGACGGCATCGCCGAACCGGACCTTCCCGAGGTTGGTGTAGATCGCCCACGTGTTCGTGCCCACCGCACGGTCGGGGATGTAGAGGCCGTAGCTGTTCGTGAGCGCACCGGCCGGCAAGCTCGGATCGGAGAGAAAGGCGCCGTAGTAATTCGTGACGGTCCCGCTGCCCGAGAGGTCGGCGTCGACAAAGAACGCCGTGTAGTCGAGGCCGGTGAACCCCCCCTTCGCGAGCTCGGTGTCGACCCGCGCGGCGATGTGGTTGATCTGGTCGTTCGCCGTCGCGGTGAGCTTCCCCTCGATCGAGAGCTGGCGGAACCCGTTCCCCGAATGGTTCGATCCGATCTTCAGCGAGACCCCGGTCGTGGGACTGACCGCATCGCCGAGCGCCACACGGGTCGCCGTGAAGCGCTCGGCCGCGATGATCGCGCCGGTGACGATCGTATTCCCGTCTTCCCGCGAGAGCGCGGATATGTCGCCCGAGAACGTCCACTCCTTGATCTCCGAGTCCCAGACGCCGACGCCGACGTCGCCGACCAGGTGGGGGTGATTCGTGTCCCGCGCCTGGACCTGCATCGTCACGGTGTCGAGTGGATCGACCGGGAAGGTGACGTTATTCTCGGGGCTCGTGAGCCAGCTCGACCAGGCGACGAAGTCGGCGTCGTTCACCTTCGCCCGGTAGCGGACCTGGAGCGTCCCTGTCCCGCCGTTCCCGCGCGTCGCCGTGATGTCGACCTGGAAGAGGCTCGAGCCCCACGAGTCGAAGGAAATGTCGACGGTCGGCGCGGTGTCGAGGATCGCGCCGGCCCCGACGTGTTCCGCCTTGGAGAGGATGGTCGACTCGGCGCCGGTCCCATCGGCGTTCTCGTAGGCGAGCGCCGTGATAAAAGCCGTCTGGCCGGTGTGGATCGTCGCGAGCGTTCCCGTCAGCGCCGACGCGCCGGCCGTGGCGACGCGCGCCGCCACCTGGGTCGTCGCCAGGGACGGGAAGGCGGAGTTCGAGCCGGCCACCCGGACGGAGAGCGCGTCCCGGACGGTGACGATCGCCGACACGTTCCCGGCGATGTCGTTCTCCGGGACGATCGAGACGACCTCCGGGAGGGCGAAGCCGAGCCGGGTTAGTGCCGTCGAGCCGGACAGGAGGTTCGAATAGGTGGGGATCCAGACAAGGAACCGGCGCGCCCACGGGTCGCGGATCCCGGCGACGATGCCGAACGCCCAGACGACGCCCCGGATCGCGCGCACCTGGATCGGATCTTTCGCGACGAAGAGATCGGTCTCGACCGCGATCGGGTCGCCCAGCTCGAGCTCCGGGTGGGCGTACGTCGTCTGGAACTCCCAGAGGAGCAGCCCCGGGCCGAACGAGTCCACCTGGCGCTGGGCGACCGTCTTGGCGAGCGCCAGGGTCGGGATGTACCGCTCGACTTCCTCGTCAACCTCGTGCGGGTCGATCCGGTTGTCGCCGAGCGCGGTGATCGCCGGCCCGTGGAACCCGCGGGCCTCGAGCTTGAAGTCGCGCCGCTCCTCGTCGTAACCGTAATTGACGCGGACGTCCGGCAGCCGGGCACGGTAGCCGCTCGAGACGTTGAGCGCGTGGAGTTCCTCCTTCGGGAAGACGCGCACGACGGGCGCGTCCGAGCCGTGCACCTTGATCGCCTTGATCTGGGCCTGGGAGTCGATATTGACCGAGCCATCGATAAAGGCGACGGCGTCGAGCTCAACCTTTCCGTCAGAGTCCCGGATGATCTTTGTGAGGAGCGTCGCGTCGTCCGTGGGCCGCGGGCCGGCGTACCGGGCCGCGACGCCAAGGCGGCCGTCGAAGAGGTCGTCGTAGGTCGTCTTGAGGCCGCTGTTCTCATACTCGATCGCCGTCACGGTCGTCCCGAAGAAGACCGGGAGCCTCTTCTTCAGGAGCGAGAGCGGGCTGACGCAGTGCAGGACGTAGGCCCCGGGGATGTGACTCACGTCGTCGATCGTGAACGTGTTCATGTGGAGCCACTCCTCGCGCGCGAGCGAGGCGTGGCCGACGAGGACCCGGATCTTGAGCTTCGCCAGATCCGTCACGACGAGAACGTCGGCGAACGGATCCGTGTAGTCGCCAGGCTCGCCGCCCCGGAGGACGACGATCTGGGCCTCGGTGATCCGCTGCTTCAGACTGACGACGTCGAACTCGGCGCCCATGTCCCGGACGTCGGCAATGTCCGAAATGTCGGTGATCGTCGTATCGCGGATTCCCAGCTCCCGGAGGATGGGCGCGACGTCGGCGGCCGCGTTCGGCGTGAAGACGACCTGGAGCTTCCGGGTCTTGGTCGGGGTCAGCCCGAGGTCCCCGTTCATGAGTTGGCCATCGGTGAAGTTCACCCACCCGGTATTCGCGTCGTTCCGGACCTGGCCCTGGAGCGTCGACCCGCCGGGCCGGTCGCCGGTCAAGACTAGTTCGACGTCGCCGCCGACCGGCGCGGCGCCGAGGTCGAACTGGTTCCCGTCCACGTTGAACTCGAGCGTCCGGGTGACATAGGTCTTGGTCTTCCACTCGCAGTGGGGAACGCCGGACACATTACCTAAGTCGTCGTAGACGTTGGTCGAGCCATCGGTCGACGACAGCTTGGCGAGCTTCCGCTGGGAGAGCGTGTTCCCGTTCGTGACTTTCGACGTCCCCTCAGCATTGTCGACGAGCATCGCGACGTTCGTCGCCGGGTCGCCCTCGGCGTCAATCGCCCAGATGAAAACGTAGGTCCGAGGATTCGCCGCGCTCGCGCCGCTCGCGTCGGTGGACGGGCGGTAGGCCTTGGGCGTCGGCTTGAAGCTCGATTGGGCGAATTGGAACGAGACGTCCGCCGCCGACGGGCCGGCCGTCACCTCGATCGCCTGGGTGAGCGCGATGAGCGTGAGCCGCGGGAGGATGAGCGTCGTATCGGGGAACCCGAACCGCCCCTTCGCCACCGTCTGCTCGTTGGCGAGGGCGTAGAACTGCGCGACCCACTTGTCGACGTTCTTCCCGCTCTCCCCGTCCGCATCGGAGTCGAGCCGAACGGTCAGCTCGTAGAGCGGGACGTCCGGGGAGTGGGTTCCATTCCATTGGAGTTGAATGACGAACCGCGGGTCGAGCTGGTCGAGGTCGGTAAGCGTGCTGTTGCTCGCCGCGTGGACAGCGAGCGTGCCGTTCGTCCCGATGTTCCTGACGCCGCCGTCGTCGAAGATCGTGAACAGGCCCCCGTGTGTGGTCGCCTCCTCCCACTGCTCCTTCCGCCGCCGGATATGGGCCGCCTCCTCCTTGTCGACCTCGACGAACATCCGCGCGTCGGGGTCGACACACTGGATATGAGAGCGGAGGTCGGGCGTGATCGGGCGCATGGCCTACGGCCAGGCTGGCTCGTGCTCGAGCCAGGGGATGTCGGCGCGGCGGAACCCGTAGCCGACGGGGAACCGGAAGTCGACGGCGCCGCCGGTCGGGAGGATCCCGAGGAGCGTCCGCTCGGCCTTCTCGTCGTTATGACACATGACCATGGGCCGGCCGGCGCCGAAGAGGTCCTGGGCGTTCTCCTTCGCGGCCGTGTAGGCGGCGAGCGATTTCAGCCGGATAATGAGCGTCCCCTCCCGCCGTTGCGGCGCCATGTTCCGGCCGACGTAGCCACTCGGGAGCTCGATCTGCTCGCCTCGGAGGACATGGCGCTCGTCCTGGAGCGGAAGCGCGAGATGGCCCGGCTCCCAGGCCGGCCCGAGGTACAGCTCGGGGATGCTCGGCTTGAGCCCCGCCCCCATGGCCGGGATCCGGAGCCGCCAGTAGCGGAACGATTGCGTCGCCCACCGCCGGAAGAACGCACCCTCCCAGGTCTTGATCCCGTCGTCGACGTCCGAGTCGGCGACGACCGTCGACGGGAGCGCCATCGTGAAGAGGTCGGTATCGCTTGAGAAGTCGTTCGTCGACCCCTCGACGAAGATCGTCTTCCCGTCGAGGTTGTGGCCCCGCCCGATGAAGACCTCGGTCGCGTCCTTCGCCGTGGCGCAATCGACCTTGAGCGTATACTCGACATTCGTCGTCGTGCCCGTCCACTTCGAGAGCGCCACCGTGCGGCGGCCGTCGGCGACGTGCCACCACTCGGCGCCGGCCGCCTCCTGGCTCGGCGTCATGACGTGGCCGGGATAGAGGCGCGGGTTGAAGTAATTGTTCACGAGGAACGTCGGGGCGCTCACGGCTTCAGTTCCTCCCGGATCGTCGCGAGCCGGCCGGCGACGAGCTTCCCGAACCGCTCAGTCCGGGCCTGATCGGTCGCGACCAGCTCCTTGAGCTTCTCGATCGCGGCGTCCGCCAGGTCGACCGCGGTCCGGATCCGATCGATCCGGGCGCCCTCGAGCTGCATCGCCGCCGCGATCTCCCCGAGCGCGGCGTCGAGCTGCGCCGGCCGTTCCGTCAGGCGGCGCTGGAGGTCGAGGATCTTCTCGTCCGCTTTCTGCAATGCGCCCTTGAGCTGGTCGATCTCGATCGACAGGGCCGTCTCGTCGTCAAGGATGTCGTCGTGTGCCATCGGTGCCCCCTCTCCCTGTAGCTACCTATCGTTACCTGTCGTTACCCATCGCTCCCTATGGCTCCCCATCACCCGCGCGCCGTCCCGCCCGTCGAGCCGAGGACGCCCCCGAATTGCGCGCGCGGGATCCGATTGATCCCGTCGAGATTCTCGAATCGCTTGAGGAGATATTCGGTCTGGCGGAGGACCTCGCCGGTCTCCGGGACCTCGATGATGTTGACGATCTTCAGCGGGAACGCTTCGACCGCTTCGGGCTTGACGCGCACCAGCTCGACCGGGACGGGCTTGTTGTTCCGGCCGATCACGGCGCCGAGGATCCCGCCGACGGCGCCGGCGAGGGCGCCGAAGGGCTTGGGGAGGAGCGCGGTGGCCATCCGAGTGATGGTCCCGATGAACGCCTGCGCCGGCGACTCGAAGTTGATCAGGGCCTCGGCGACCGCGCCGACCCCCGAGATGGCAATCGTCGAGCCGAGCTCGAGCCGCTTGGCGGCCCGGTCCTGCGCCCTGGCCGCCCGTTGCGTGATTTCGATGTGGTTCTGCGCCTTGGCAGTGAACAGCGCCGTGGCCTGTGCCGCCTTGGTAATGGTCGTGGGCGCGTCGCGGGTACCGGTCCCAGGGCCAGCGCCGACCACCCCGGGCGAGCGGCCCTGCTCCTTGAGGGTGCGCGGATCCCCGAACCCGAGGTCGATCCCCCACTGCTCGCCGGCGGTCAGCGCCCGGCCAGGACCGAACAGCCCACCACTGGGCCCGAGGCTGACCTCCAGTGGCTCGAGTTGTGTCGCACTCCGGAGCCGCTCCGGCGTTGGCGCCCCGGCACCCCGGGGTTGGGGTCGCACACCAGCAGCAGCCTGCGTCCGGAGGAGGGTCTGCCCGGCGGTGAGGTTCGCCTGTTGCCTCGCCTTCGACGCCTCGACATCGACCCCGATCCCGAGCTTCTCGAACGCGCCGGCCACCGTCCCGACGAGTGGGAGACTCCGCACGGCAGCGTCGAGCTCCTCGAGACCCGCAATGAACGCCAGGTTGAAGGCCGAGACGGCGATCACGCCGAGCGCCTTGAACGCCTCAGCGAACCCAGCACCCTCAATGGCCAGCACGAAGTTCTTCACCGTGGTGGCGAGGCCGTCGAAGAACGCACCCAGCTTCTCGGACTGCGCGAGGATGGCGGCGATCTCGTCCTTGGTGTTCAGGAAGGCGACGCCTAGGCGAGTCGCCTTATCGCCCGTGTTCTCGGTCGACTCGCCGAGCTCGGCGATCGCACGGTCTGCGGCCTCGAAGGCCGCGTTCGTGAACGCCGTCCGCTTCTCAAGCTCCGTCAGGTCGGCGACGTTCTTGTTGTTGGCCTTGGCATAGGCTCGATTCGCCTGCTCGACTTTGACGATGATCCCCAGGTTGTCGAGTAAGAGCCGGCTCTGTCGGCCGATCCCGAGGGAAAGGCTCTCAAGCGCAAGCGCGGCGTCGACGCCGAGCGCCGCGCCCAGCGTGATCGCCGTCCGCGTGAGCTTCCCGAATTCCTCGACGTTCCGGGCGGACCCAAGGGTGAGCGCCCGATTCAGCCCGGCCATGAGATCGTAGTCGGAGATGAGTCCTTGCGACGCAACCCGGAGGGCACGGAGCGCCTTCGTGGCGTTGCCCGTCTGCTGGCTGAAGGCGCGCGTGACATTCAGGACCTCGCTGCCACGCTTTGCCCACCGCTGCAGCGCGACGACACCAGCCACGGCGGCCGCCGTGAGGAGAGTGACGTTCCGCGCCATCGTCCGGAACGCCCGTCCAACGTTCGCGGCCGAGCGGGTGATCCGCTGGAAGGTCCGGCCGAGCGCCTTCAGGCCACGGGTGGCGGTGTCCCGCAGTCGGACGACGACGTTGACATGCCGGGTCTCGTCAGCCATCGGGATACGCCAGCCGTCTCATGCGGTCACCCGCCTCGCGGAGGGCCCCACTCGATTTGAACGCCGTTGCCGCACCCCAGGCCGTGCCCTGCATGACGCCGAACAGCCGCCGCGCCTCATACTGCCCGGCGTTGAGGGCACCCGCATAGAAGAGATTCCAGGGCATCGCCGGATCTGGGAACCCACCATAGGCCGCGGCGAAGTCGCGCATCAGGGCATCGAGGCGGAGGGCGCGGCGTCGTCGAGGGCGGCCTGCAGCTCGCGCTCCGCCATCGCGGGGTCGGGTTCGTCGTCGGGTACTTGTGGGTGTCGTGTCGGCGCCGGCGGTTCCTGCGCTCTCGCTCCCGCCGCCGGCGGCCAAGAGCGGGCCGAAAAATACTGGTCGAGGACGTCGAAGAACTCCTCCATCGTCACCCGGTCGCATTCCGCCACGAGCCCAACGGCCGCCGGGAACGTGCGGACGAGTTCGTACTTCGCCTCTCGGTTCCCGCCCACGTGCGCCTCATAGAGCCGCAGGAAGGGCATGGCCGCACGCAGCGGGAGCATCTGCGTGTGGAGGCGCAGCCCCCCAGGGAAGGTGAGCTCAATCCCATCCAGGGCTGCGAGCGTCACGTCGCTGTCGCTCGCCTCAAGGGCGGGGTCGGGCGGCAAGAAGGCCGCGCGGCGGCGGCGGCGGCGAGCCCACAGCAGCCAGAGCACAAGGAGCAGCACCACGACGAATCCGACGCCAACGAGAAATCCTGCCATGAGCACCTCCTCTACAAGCCAAGCCGGGCCGTGAGGGTTGCCCGGATCGCGCCCGCCGGCACGCCCAGGATCCACAGTGCCAGCGGTTCGACGAGCAGGTCTCGACGCTGACTCGGATTGGCGAAGCCGAACATGGCGCGTCGGGGCAATCGGCTGCGGGACCGACGCGACAGGTGAAACACGAGCGGGGCCCACGCCGAGCCCCACCGGAGGAAGCTCCCCGTGATCTCGCGGATATGATCTTGACCGCCACGGCGGAATGATTTCCGACCACGACCGGTCCAAAGCATCGGTGGTCCGCTGGAGCTCGCGCCGGAGGGAGACCGCGCGTAATAGCCGCGGCGCGCCGTACGTGCGCGGATCGTGGATGGTGCCAGGGCAGGCCACGGCTCGTTGATGGAGGCGCCCTGGGTCTCGTGGATCTTCCCAGCGTGCCCCTCAAGCAGGTCGGCCATGATCTCGAAGGCCGGCTGCGGCCTCCTGATCCGATGCTCAAGACCGTTCAGGCGGGTCGTGATGTCCTTGATGCCCGTCACGTTGATATGAAGCGCAAATGACACCCGGGGCCTCCGGGGTGAAGGTCTACCATGGCGGATGATCTCGAAGGCCGGCTGCGGCCTCCTGATCCGATGCTCAAGACCGCCCCTGCAGCGAGCGACAGCGGGCTCGCTGGTCTCTAGGTAAAGCGCAAGATCAGGTCTCGCAGCACGTAGTTCAGGTCGTAGGCCGTGAAGCCCTCGTTGACCGCGTGCTCGGGGTCACGCGGGATCGTGTTCGTGTTGACGATGCTCACCTTGTTGTACTGGGTGCCGCCCAATGTCCCGGCGATGGCGCGGCTCGTTGGGGTCGCCGCGTCGCTCCACGGATCGAGTGTCGCGAGCGCGACGGTGCGTGCCGAGAGCCCGAAGATGGGCTCGAACATATCGATCGCATACTCATCAATGCCGTCGGACGCGTTGCCGCTCGTCAGCTCCTGGACTCGAGCCCCGAGGTTGAGCTCCGCAGCGTACACGCGAAGCGATACGCCACCCACCGTGAGCGCCAGACCCGTGGCTGGCGGCGGGACCGTCGCCTGCATGGTGATGCCGGGCAGCGCGAGCTCGGTGATGCTGGTGACGATCCCCTGCATGACGAAGCGCCAGATGTTCGGCTGGCCGACGTCGAGGGGCCACGTGAACGTGCCGCGGCAGCCGGAGACCTTATAGAGTTTGCTCGCCGAGTACGCCCAGATCGTGCACGAGGTGTGGGCCGCGGAGCTCGGCGTATACTCGACCTTCTCCGAGCCACCGGTTGTGTCGACCGTCTCCGCCGTCCCACAGGAGGTGATCAGGGGGCCGGCTTCTGGCTTGCCCGCCCGAGTATCGGCGTAGGCGGACCCAACGCCCCGCACGCGCCAGGGCAGCGTGATGGTCGCCACGCGACCGGCCTTCGCCGCGCCGGCGAGCGAGTTGAAGAGCGAGCCCGTGGCATCGTCCCGCAACTCGTTCTCCCAGATGTGGCGCGTCTGGATGAGCCCGTGCAGCGGCTCGACGGAGCGGACGCCATCGGCAACGACCGTCGGGGTGGGATCCGTCCCGTAGGTGCTCTCCTCTTTGGCGAGGAGCCCCATCAGCCGTTCAGAGGTCGCCATCGATCAGCTCGTCGGCGGGGTCCACCCGCAGACCGCGTCGGTGTCGAGATCGATCTGTGGGCAACAGAGCGGGCCCTTCCCGTCGTTCGCGTATTGGAGGATGGCCCCATGCGTGGGGCAGCGAATGGCGTCGCCGGTCGAGCGCACGCGCTTGGGACTCGGAGGCGGCGCGTCCTTGTCCTTCTCGCTCTTCGTGCCCTGCCGGGTCCCCACGTAGGTGCCCCCGAGCACGGCGGCGGGTGCGGTCTCCCGTGGAGGCATCTTAGGCGTCGTCGACTTGGGCATCAGCTCAACCCCGAATCCTCTTCGTTGACCGGCACAGTGACGCGGACGCGAGTGAGGGGCGAGGAGACTTCCTCCATCCCCCCATAGTCGAGCCGCACCCCCACACTCCCGCGCAGCTCGCCCGCGCCGAGGACGCCGCCACTCTGGTCTTCGCCCATCCGGTCGACCGTGCGCATGATCGCCTCGGCCGCGAGCTCCCCCTGCAGCACGACGAGCTCGGCCGCGTCCTGCTCATCCTGGCGCCAGGCGAGCCAGTCGAAGACGAGCGAGACGAGGGATTCCCGGAGATCGGCTCGTCGTGCTGACGTCGTGGCGATGACCCCGTAGATCCCACAGCCGGGATGGCCATCCAGGTCGCGAAAGAAGAGCTCAGCTGTCCGGCGCTTGAAGACGGTGAGGTTCGGATCGAGATTCGCGATTGACTTCGCGAGGGCGAGGGCCTCGAAGTCATCGCGGTAGTTCGCATCCAAGACGGTGGCGGCACGCTCGATGGCAGCATAGAACACCTAGACCGGGTCCCCGACCCGCTCGGATCCATCGCCTCCGTAGGCACCGACCCGGTAATCCAGGCTGTCGATCTCCTCCCACGGTCCGTCCTCGGCTGGGCTCTCCGCCTCGTGCTCGTATTTGTCGGCTTGGCTGAAGAGGAGTCGTGCGCTCTCCGCGCGGGGGGCGCCCACCTCCGGCACGACGACATCGCCGACCAGCCGCTGACCCAGTGAACGGCACAGATCGGCAAGGGTCTGGAGGATGGCCTTCCGGTTGCTCGTTGGGTCTCCCGTCGCGCTGACACCGTGCCCGTCGAGCGCCGCCTCGATCTCCTCGTTCTCGAGCTTCAGGATGACGTGATCCCGCTTGACGGCCCCGATCCGAAAGCGCACGTAGTGGAGTGCCTCGGTCTTGATCTTGGACAGCGTATAGTCAAACGCCACGGGCTACTGCTTCTTCCGCCGACGGCTGGCCTTCTTCTTCGCCGGCGGCTGCTCCGTGGTGGTCTCGGTGCCGTCGTCCCTCTCGGTCGGCACGTCGGTAGCTGGACCCGGCGGCTCGGCTGCAAGGAACCGTTGATACGCCTCGATGCTGTCGGGATCATCGAGCGGGATCCGACCATAGCCTCGATCGAGGTAGCGATGGGCTCCGCTCGGGGCACACTTGAGACGACTCCCGTTCGTGAGGACGACCGTCACCCTTCCTGGTGGGGGCGCAGGCGGCGTGTCGAGCCACTTCACGAAATCCTCGTACGCCCGCTGGGAGTTGGCGTCACCCGTGGGGATCTTCCCCCACCCGCGACGGAGGTAGCCGTGTGCGACGGCCGGCGGGAAGCGGTGCGTCGAGCCGTCGTGTGCTTCGCCAGCACCAGCATTCAGCGTGACCGTAACGTGCATGTGGAGGCCCCCTCGAGGAGAGGTCGCGGCGGGTGAGGATCACTCCCCACCCGCCCACCGCGGATCAGACCGCGTTGATCTTGATGACGAACCGCTCGTCGGTGCAGACGAGATCGCCGTACTCGCGCACCTTGAACTGCGCGACGATGTCCCGCTTGAACATCTCGTCGTTCTGCATCGGCGCCCGGAAGGTCTGCAGCGGCCAGATCGTCTTGTAGATGAACTGCTGCTTGAAGTCGCCCAGGAACCAGTCAGAGGCGTCGTCGAACTGATCCTCACCCTCCGCGGCGTCAAGATGGACGCTCGAGAGGGCGCGGAGTCCCGGAATGAGTTGCGTTGCCACGTTGCCGGAGATCGTGTTGTTGTGGCGCGTCTCCGTGGCGGAGACGATCCGCGCCGCCGTCCCGGCCAGCTCGACGCCGGTCAGGAGGATGAGGTTCCCACCGAGACTGATCGGTTGGGTGCCCATCGTGTCGTCAGGCTCCCGATCGTCTCGCACGTTGGCCGCGTGGTACTGGAGCACCTCGTTGATGTCGGTCCAATCGACCAGCGGTGTGGCCGTGGCGAGGAGGTTGTTGTTGCCCGCCACGTAGAGCTGCTCGGCGGTGCCCGTCGGTCGATAGGTCCGGACCGTCGAGGTAACGTCCGCCACTCCGCGGATGATCCGGCGCTCGCGCTCATCACGTGCCGCCCGCCCCAGCTGACTTGCCCGCCGGAGCACCTGGCCGGTCTGGTCGTGGACCACCGCCTCCTCCGAGACCGAGAGCAACCGCCCCCGCTTCGTCTCGGTGGAGGTGACGTACTTCTCGCCGAATTCGGACTCCTCGTAGGCCGCGAATTCCTCGACTTCTTTCGGGCCCTGGAGGGCAGTGAAGCCGACGATGCGCTCACCCTTGAGGGTCGACCGTACCGGATCGACGAGCTCGTCGCCGATCGAGGGTGCGCCCTCATAGCCGTCGATCACCTTGGAGGCGATCAGCTGACCCACCGCAGAGGGGAAGACACCGGTACCAACCTGCTCAATGATGGACTGTGGGATCTCGACGTAGCCCGCGCTCGCCATGGCGTAGGGCACCGTCTCTTCGACGCGGCCCACGAGCCCTTCCCAGAGGGCGCGGAAGGAGAACTCCTCCGGCTTTTTGGGTTCGAGCTTCCGCCCGTTCGGCAGGGTCCGGCCTTGGAGCAAGGCCTCCTGGATCTGGAGGTATCCGGCCGCGCCGTGTTCCTGCACCAACGCGCGGATCTGATCAACTCGTAGCATGTGTGCCTCACTCCCTCCGGTTAGCTCAGGCCCCTTAGGACTCGTTCAGGAACGGCACGACCCAGAGGACGAACAGTGCCTCGCCCGCCGTGGGAGTCCCGTCGCCCTTGATCGTGAGCGTGTCGCCCATGTTGAAGATGTCGTCGCCGGTGGCGTCATCCATCGTGGCGGTCGTCACATCTCCCACGGCCGAGGCCGTCGGAATCGTGAGCGTGTCGTCTAGGCTCGTGGCACCTTTGTCGATCGTGACCACGCACGCGCCAGCGGTCAGGACCGTGACGATGGCATCGACGCGGACGAGCTTGAACGGGAAGAGCACCGGCCAAGCGGTCAGGAAATCGACCGCGGCCGTGATGAGCCCCTGATACAACGGGATGGGAATCGGCGTCAGGGCGCGGCCCGCGTGCGGCAGGATCTCCGCCACGACTCGGGTGACGTTCGCGGAGTACCGTTTGGTGATCCGCGCGATCGCCCCGATACCGTTCTCGCCGACGGCGATCACCTGTTGGGGAATGAGGGCCGTCCCGCCCGCGTTGTCGTCCATTCCCACCGCGTCGCCGATCTCGAACTGCGCGGCAGCGCAATCGAACTCGAACTCGCCCGCGCCGTAGACCGTGATGGGTGCCGTCTCGCCGTTGGCGCTGGCCTGCATCGCGATCCCGACGAACTGCTTTGCGAATTGCGTCTGGGCGTCGGCGAGGCTCGCCCCGTAGGTGAGGTCCCCCGCCGGCCGGATGTCGTTGATCTCCTGGTAGACCGCGTCTCCGACTTCGATCACGGTCGCCGAATCCACGGCATAGACCCGCGCCTTCTTCGGGTCGGATTTCCGGATCTTCGTTCTGTTCGCCACGAGAGGCTCCTTCTCTCTCTATCCCCGGCCTTGGCGATTCTGCGATCGTCCCGGGTGACGGCCGCGCCGTGGACGTTCCGTACTGCTAGACGAGCAGCCGGTCGTGGATGTCGCCCAGCTTGCTCTCCTCGAACGGCGTGACCTTCGCACCGCCCGTTACGATCGTGACCTCGCGCTCGACCGACCTCGGTCGCGCGGGTGTGCTCGCGATGGTGACGCCCGCGGCGATCGCCTTCCGGTCCTCGATCAGCGCATCGACTGCGGCGTCGTCTTTCGCCTCGGCCAGCTGCGCCTTGAAGGGATCCGTGACGAGGGTCTCCGGGAGCTCGGCCGCCTTGAGTTTCTTCTCGATGGCTTCGGCTCGTTGCCGCTTGGCCTCGGCCTCCTGCAGCGCCTTGTGCTCTTTCTTCAGATCCTCGAGCTCCGTCGACTGCTTTGAATCGGCGAGCACGGCCTCGACCAAGTCGGGGCGCTCCGCCTTGAGCTTCTCGATGGTGACGTCTTTCATGTCGGTCTCCTGCTCCCTGGTAACGGACTCGAAGAAGCCCGCAGTCGTGGCGGGGTCGGTCACGAGCTCGACGGCCGCGACCGCGTCAATCGTTTCCACCACGTCGTTGCCGTCGTCGCCCTTCCGGATGGTGCCCTGCGCCCGATGCGAGGCGCCCGCGAGCTTGGGCATCTGCTCGGCCAAGGCGAGCACCAGGCTCTTCGTGGGCTCGCGGTCGAGGAGGTGGATCTCCCCGTAGACGCTGTCACCGGCTTTCCGGCTGTTGCGGACCTGTCCGGCAAGGTCCTGGACGGAACGGATCCCCTGTCGCTCCCGGAGATCGCGTTCGGTGGGGTGGTCGAGATAGAAGGGGGCACCCTCATAGAGGCGTGCGGCGTTGCTGAGGGCTGTATCGCTGTAGGTCCGGCCGTTGAGCGACAGCCGACCGCAGAGCTTGACGTTTCGAATGGTGAGGGTGCCGCGGTCGACATTGGCCTCAGCCAGGGCGTGCCCAAGCGGGAAGCCTTCAAGAAGATCCGCCTTGACCGGCGTATCGAAGAGGGTCCTGGCCTGGCTCTCGGCCTTCTTGCTCACAAAAAACGCGCCCCGATAGTAGGGAGGGCGCGTGCGTTCGCGTAATCCTCGTCCAACGCTAGCTTAGCGACCCCCTAGCGATCTTGTCAACCCTTTTCCCATCCATACTGGACGCGGGGCTCCTGAAGGTCGACCCGCTCCCGGTCGGTGGTCTTGGGTTTCCGCGTCTCGTTGACCTCGTATTTCATCACGCGACCGCGGTCACAGTGCAGGACAATCTTGCCGTTGAACCCGCGGCTCAGGACAGCGCCAAGCTCGTCAAAGAAACTCTGTCTCATGTGGGCACCACGAGCTCGAGGAGGCAGGTGCAGCGCGTGTGGGCTGCTGGAGCGAGGTGGCCACTCGGAAAAGCGTGGCGCATGGGAATCGGCTCGCTGTCGTGGTTTTCCTGGCATTCGTCGTGAAACCCGCGACCAGGTACACGCCGCCAACGCTTGCGGGCACCCCCCACAAGCTCGCCCCGCCGCTGAAGAATCCTGTTGGTGAACGCGTTGGCCTCCGTGATCGCGATATCTCGCGCCCGCCGCATGAGGAGTTCTTCCTCGAGCCGGCGCAGGGCGGCACTGATCGATTTCCGGGGAAGGCCCAGGCGCTCGAGCCGCACGCGGTGATTCGCGACCTGGGAGACTTGCCGTGGCGTGAGCCCCGTCGTGGCAGCGATATCCTCGAGCAGCGGTGCTGAGACGCCCCGTTCAAACACCCGCGCAAGGTGAAGCCGGAGCACCTCGAGCTGGCGAGCCTCGAGGCCGACCACGAGCTCGGCGACCTGTGCACGTGCCATGCTGTCAGCGACACTCCGTGGGAGACGCGACACCTGGACGATCGCTCCCGTTGCCTCGAGGAGTTCCCGGGGACCGAGCGGGCGGAGGAGCGCCGCGTGGAGTTGGGGCCGGTACTGGTCCAGTGCGTCCCGTATGCGGAGGCCAAAGACCGCGGGGATCGCGCCACCCAGTAACAGGTCGCCCCACTCGGTAGCCGTGACCACCCCGTGCAGGGTGCGCACGAGCTGGCGGGTCACGGGCTCGAGCACCCGAGCCGCATGGGCCTGGGACCGACGGCTCACGGTGAAGCCCTCGGTCAGGAGCGGTCGGTACGTCTCGGCGAGGGTGACCAAGGGCTACTCGGCGCCAGCCGCCGCGAACGGTACGGGCTCAGGTGGAACCGGTGGCTCATTGCCGGGCTCGACCGGTTCGGGCATCGGGGCGCTCAACAGATTCCGGAGATACCGGTCAATCGACGAATCGAGGCTGATCCCACCGGCGAGGAGCAGTTTGCTCGTGAGTTCGAGAATCCGGTCAATGCCGAGCGGGATCCGGTTCTCGAGCTCGGCCTGTAGCCGCTTCGACTCCGTTTCCCAGTCGATCCCGTCGCCGTGCGCCCACCCTTCCCGGGAGAGCGCGCCGTTCTTGTACCGAATCTCGTTCGCCTGGGTGTGCTGGAGCTCATCGCGGGAGAGCAGCGGTGGCCACTCGACCGCGATGTCCATGGACTCGGCCGTCTCCGCGTCCAGGCCCTTGATTTGGTCCGCCTGCGCCCCAGCGATCATGGCCCAGCGGTAGATCTGGACGAGGACGGGCGTGAGGTCGTCCTGCCAGTATTCGAACTCCCGGAGTGCCGGTGATTCGGAGACCAGGTGCGACGCGAAGTTCGAATTGGACGAGTCGCCCGTGAAGATGTACTCAGGCAGCCCGGTCGCGGCCGCCATCGTGAGGAGAATCGCCCGGCCGTCGTGCTGGGCGTCCTGCGCCTGGAGGTTCGGCGACTTGAAGTCATAGGTGATACCCGGGCTCGTGTGGATGGTGGTCAGCGGCTTGACCATCTGGGTCCGCCGGGTCTCCGGGGACGTCTGCCGCTGCGTCTCCCGCGCGTCGCGGATGCCAACGCCCTGGTCGCGGGTGCCCTCGACCGTCTTGATCCAGACGACGGCGGCCCGGGCGAGGTTGAGCGCCAGCCGGTAGTTCAACCAGTCCTCGTACTTCTTGCTCCGCTCCATCAGCGGCTCGAGCACCGAGCGACCGCGCTTCACGTCGGAGTCGACCCCGACCTTCCAGTGGATGACATCGGCTGCCGGAATCACGTTCTCGAGCTTCGTGCTCGGGGCGAACATGTACCCGAGCACGGTCTCGACATCGTCTTTGTCGGTAACGATCCCATGGGAGACCCGGCCCTCGGGGTCCCTGACGTGCTCTGGGTCGATGAACCGGACGAGCAACATCCCTCGAGGAATGTCGACCAAGGGTCTCAAGCTTGCGGGACTCATGCTCTGTGATTGCAGCGCCTGAACCGCTTCATCGCTGGGCGTAAACTGTCCATCGAAGATCGCCCGGCGGACAAACACCTCGCCGTCGCGCCACCCGCGCCGCGGGAGCTCGTCCTCCCGGCGGTCCCAGTTGTTGGCCCGTCGGAATTTCTTCCACCAGTCGGCGCAGGCTTTGACGGTCGCGTCGTCGTCGAGTTCGGGTGTGATCGTGACGCCCTTGCCCACCACAAACCGCTCGAGCGTCCGGATGTACCCCCGCATGTGAGGCTTCAGCTGGTAGTCCGTTCGGGCGCGGGCCCGGAGGGATTGCTGCGTCGTTTCGTCGAGCTCCCGCTGGCCAGCAGCCAGGATCGGCACGAAGCCGTCGTCTTCCGGCTGGACGGCACGGACGATCTGCTCCATCGTTTGCCGCGACGCCTCCATGTGGAGCCGTTCCATCCCCATCGCCTCGGCTCTGAGCGCCCGCTCCTCCAGCGGCGCGCGGATCGCCCGCCCGACCAAGCGCCAGAACCCGGTCCCGTTCTTCGTTGCCATTCCTACACCCTCCTCAGCGAGCGATCAGCTTGTACTTCGTACACGCGGCCCTTCCGGTCGCGGATGCGGCTTCCTGGCGCAGTATGGCCCTTTCGGCGGTCAGAATTCAATGCGTCTCCACGGAGAAGCCGTTGGAATCCCATGTCGACCGCTCTCGTCGGACTCGGCGGATACCCGTACCGAAGCTCCTCGACGATGGCATCGACCCGATACGCGACCGAATCAAACGCCGTGGCACTGCGGCGGCCTCCACTCATCGCCTCAAACGGTTCAGCCCACCGGGGAAGAGATCGTCCGGCCCGACGATGCGGTTCTTCTTTTTTGCGTCGCGCGCGTTGGCCATCCGGTCGATCACCCGCGCTGCCCGTCGGAGCATGCCGTGGCAGAGCAGGTCGTTGTTCAGGAGATCGTCGGTGCCTCCCACCCCCGTGTGGCCCGTCTCGAGGTCCTGCTCGATCACGAGCCGCACCTTCTGGGGCGACGCCTGGTCCCGTTCCTCGCTCATGTCACCGCCTCCTCACAGCACGAACCCACCGTACTCCTCGTATTCGTAGACCTCTTCCTGCGCAGCCTGACCACGGTCGAACTCGGCGAACGCGAGCATCGCGCTGTCGGCGCGGTCTGGGCTGCGCCCGAGTCGTTCCCTCGTGAGCTTCTTTTCCTCGATCTTAAACCGACCGTGGAGGTCGCGTTCCCAGTGAATGGCTGCCAGCTCGTCCTTCAACGCCTCGAGTTCGCGACGACCACGGTCGTCCTGCGGCGGTCGCAGCGCCACGGTCCCGCGCAGGAATCGCTCGCGCAGGAGGCCAGCGAGCTCGTCACGGAGGATCTTGTACCGGTCGGCGTCGATCGCCTTCTCGCCCACCCGCACGGACGTGACG
The DNA here is from genome assembly GCA_965249575.1 of Gemmatimonadales bacterium. Classification (GTDB taxonomy): domain Bacteria; phylum Gemmatimonadota; class Gemmatimonadetes; order Gemmatimonadales; family GWC2-71-9. The sequence continues at coordinate 2,720,857 of OZ252244.1, forward strand.
TCGTACTCCTCCGCGATCAGCACGCTCGCCGCCCCCGCACCGATACCCGTCCCGTCGATGTTGGCTCGGGACCCCTTGGGTGCTCGCTTGAAGAAGTCCTTGAGCGTGGCCACCAGCCGCGCGATGTCCCGATCGTCGGCCATCGGTTTTCGGCTCGAGATCTCCTCGAGGAGGCTGCCGGCACGCGTCGTGACGGCCGAGCGATCGCGGCGCTCACCGACGTCGACGCCGAACACGCGCGGGGTCTCGGGTCCCGGGCGCCAGCGGTTTGGATCCTCGTCATACCGCTTGAGGGCCGCATCGAACGCCACGCGGGGGATGAGGGTCTCGTGCGTCTCCTCGGGGAACTCCGCATCGCAGCGTGAGCGCCAGTAGCTCGACTCTTCCCCGAACTCGTCGCGGACGCCGTTGATCCACCCGACCGTCACCGCCCCAGGGACGAGCTCTTCCTTCTCCGTCACGTTGGGGTGATCCCAGACGGGGATCTTGATCGTCTGATGGACGCCCGGCTCGTTCGGGCGGCGGCAGGAGCGGAAGAACGGCGTATCGGGTGCCGTGGGGTTCGCGAGGTTGAGTCGCCGGTTCTCGGCACCGGTGGTGAGGGAGCCCAACGACTCCCAGAGCGGCTGGCGAATCGCATTGGCCTCGTCCACGATGACGAGCAGACGTGGGTGATGCTCACCGACCGCCGCATCGGGATTCCAATCAGGGGCGGCGAAGCCATAGCCATAGTGCCACGCCGTGACAGTGAGCTGGGTGACGTCACACCGGCCGGACGCGTTCCCATGCCGGGCGACCAACCGGTCGTGCGCACGATTGATCTCCTTCCAGAGGAGACGCCGCACCTGGCGATGGCCTGGAGCGGTCGAGACGAAGGCACCGCCCCGACCGAACACCCACCACGCCGCGAGCCCGCCAGCGATCCACGTCTTCCCCACGCCGTGGCCGGCCGGCACATCAGTCACCCGGTTCTCGAGCACACTCTCGGCGACCGCTTCGAGATTGGGGTAGAGGTTCCGGGCCCCGAGCTCGTCGACGAGAAAGCCGACGGGATCGTTCTCGTATCGTGCCAGAGCGGGGATGGGCGGGACGCCGAGCTCGCCGGCTCGCTCCTCGCCGGCGGTCGCGATCGCCGCGGCACCGACGAACACGGCGGCGGGTCCGCTTGAGGCGAAACGACCGAGGGGGTTCTGGACGGCGCGCACGGACTACCGCTTCGTGAACGGCAGGCGCCGCATGAGGGATGGGTCGATCTCGACGGCGCGTCCTTGTGACAGCAGCCGCATCTTTTCGACGAACTCCGTCAGCCGTGCTCGCTCGGTGATCGCCTGCATCGCGACGGCGGCGATGATCGCCCCGAGCTGCATTGCCTGATCGACGGAGATCATGAGGTGCTCAGATTCCCGCTTCCGCGCTTCAGCGGTCTTGAGCCGGGCCAGCAACTCGTGACAGGCGGCGATATCCTGCCACGCCGTCTCGTGGGTGGCCGCGTTGAGCACGATGGTCTCGAGTTCCTGCAGCCTGTCCCCGATCGCGCTCTCTTTCGCGGCTGTCGGCTTGCCACTCCGCAGTTTGACAAGTTGTGGCACCAGCGCCCGGCAGCGGAGCCACGCCTTGGCAGTCTCACCGTGATCCTTGAGCCGCGCGACGAGTTCGTGTTCGCGAGCGGTCCACACCCGAATCTGCTCCTCGAGAGAGACCAACTCCTCCTCGGTCTGTGCTCGGAGGTAGCCTTTGAGGAGCACGCCACCAAAGAACTCCTCGAACCACTTCGAGTGCTTCCCGGTCTTGAAGCTCGCGGAGGCCGGCCCCCGTGGTGACTTGCCGCCGTGCAACTTGCAGCGACCGTCGCCGGGGTGATCGGTGCCCCAGCCCGCACCCTGCTCACAGATGCCGCGGCCCTGCTTCTTGTTCGCGCCGCATTTCGGGCCGCCATGGACTCTCTTGATCGTCATAGAGTGGTCACGGGATCACGCCCACCACCCAGATGGCGAGCCCCCACCAACACGAGGTAGAGCAGCCCGCCAAGCAGGATGAGCAGCCGGTCCGTCCGGGTATCCGTCATGCCTCGGTTCCAGTCCTGTTCCAGTTTCGGGTGCGATATTCGACCGAGTCGGGCCGATTGTGGCAGATAGGCGTCAGGCTAACTAATGAATACACAGGAACTTCGACGAAACGGGCAATCCCGAGGGATGTGTGGTCGTCGGTTCGAGTCCGACCGGTGGCTTGTTCCCCCCTTACAGCTCTTCTCTCGAATTGCCGGCCGGCCCATTGGTGGGATCCGGGCGGCGCATTGCCCAAGCCTCTACCGGTGCCAGGTCACGCCGAGGGGTCCAATTCCAGCTCTTCTGCGAACGCTTCGATGATGTGTGTGAAACTTCGCGGGCCGAACGTGGCCACCGCCACGGGTAGGCCCGACATGGAATCCAGTTGGATCACGTCGCCGACAGAACGTGACTGCCCGTCCTGCGCGACTACCTGACAGGCGATTCTCCACGTCCCCGCCGCCTCGGTCACGGACAGCCGGATTTCGAGTCCCTTGGGAATGCCCCGTCGGCTCCCGAAAGCCATGCTCTCGGCATCCCGGGAGAGGATCCGCCAGCCGTTGGCTTTGAACCAATCGTCAATCGCGTCCGGCGTGACGCGGCGATTGTTGTTGCCCGGCGTCAGTTGTTGCTCCCCACGCGAACGAAGTCCCGTGGCTCGAGGACCACAATCGGATGGCGTGTCGCAAGACGGGGCGGCATGCGGTCGGCGCCAGGGCGGGCCACCGTTAAGCGATTCCCACCCGCCGCAACGGAGACGGAGCGGGGGCACTGGTGGCGTGCGCACTCACTCGATCGGCGATTGGTCCACACCGTGAGCGCGGCGCCACCCATGAACCAGAGAAGGGCGGTCAGCAGGAGCTCGTCCATAAATCCAATTGTCACCTCTCTCCTGGAGAACGACCGAACCACGCCGGCAGTTTCGTGGGCCGGTCGGTTTCCCGTCAGGCGTGGGCCCGTAGCGGTTCGGTCTCTCCCGTTGAGCGCAGTTTCCGGGCCACCTCGTCGAAGGGATTGGGGGTATGGAGTATGGGCTGTTGGATGCTCGGCACACGTCGGCCAGGTGGCCCGCGTGGGGGAGGGCCAGCTTGCCGGTGGCCGGTCAGCCCGTATATACTTGCGAGCGATATGCGCGACCACCTGTGCGCTCAGGCGTGGGCCCGATACCCATACCGACTCAGTATTTGGGGGTCGCTGGTGAGCGTGCGCGTGTGATTCCAAAGTAGGTAGCCGCCAACCACCTGACGACCCCGCTCTGGCGGGGCGTTTTCGTTTTGGGGGGCCGAACAGTGGTCATTGTTCTCAGACACGACGCGACCGATACCGACCTGGCCAACGTAGTCGCTCGAGTCACCGAGTTGGGGCTCAAGCCGCACGTCTCACGAGGTGAAAATCGCGCGATCGTCGGTTGTATCGGCGATGAGAATCGCTTGCGAGACCTCGCGCTCTTGTCGATGCAGGGGGTGGAGACCGTCCTGACTGTCGACAAGCCATACAAGCTGGCCAGCCGGGAATTCGCCGCTCAGCCAACGGTGGTGGAGTTGGGCGGGGCGCATGTGGGGAATGGGGACTTCGCTGTCATCGCGGGCCCCTGCTCGGTCGAGGGGCCCGACATGCTACTCGAGACCGCGGTTGCCGTCAAGGAAGCTGGTGCAGTCGCGCTGAGGGGGGGTGCATTCAAGCCTCGGACCTCACCGTACTCGTTCCGTGGCCTCGGCAAAATGGCCCTGGAGTTGCTCGCCGACGTGAGAGAAAAGACCGGGCTCCCTATTGTGACGGAGGTAATGGACACGCGCCATGTTGGCTTGGTCGGTGACTTTGCGGACGTGCTTCAGGTAGGGGCTCGAAACATGCAAAACTTCGCGTTGCTGAGCGAGGTTGGGGAGTCTGGGAAGCCGGTGCTGCTCAAGCGGGGCATGTCGGCTACACTCGAGGATTTTCTGCTCGCGGCCGAGTATATCCTGAGCTGCAACAACTCTCAGGTCTTGCTGTGCGAGCGGGGGATTCGGACCTTCGAGCGGGCGTCTCGGAACACGCTCGATATCGGTGCGATACCGATCCTCAAGTCAGAAACGCACTTACCGGTGCTGGTCGATCCCTCGCACGCTGGGGGGCGCCGAGATCTGGTTCGGCCTCTTTCGCTTGCCGCTGTCGCGGCCGGGGCGGACGGTCTGATGGTGGAGGTGCACCCGGATCCTGATCGGGCGAGGAGCGACGGGGACCAGAGTATTGATTTCGCGGCGTTCTCGAGCCTGATGGTACAGGTGTCGGCCGTTCGCGACACCTGCCTTTCGGGGTTTGCTTCGCAGCGCTGAGGCCGCGTGAGGCGGAAAAGTGACCTGAAACACTTGCGTGTCTCTTCTGCCCTCGTACTATTGGAGCGTTTTGACGCAGGCACGTAAACGAATCGGGGAGTTGGAATGCTTGAGAGCTTCGGATTTCAATCTCGTACCGCGGATCGCCGCTCCAACCAACGGCGGTCAAGGATGGGACCGCCGGGCCGGTGATGAGCGCCGAAGCACGGACCGCCGCGCCATCAGAGTGAGGAGGTCGCCCCCGACCGCCGGGCGGGAGCGGACCGCCGCGACCTGACCCGCAGGCGCCCGTCCCCCACGCGGCGGGGCGGTCCGGAGCGCCGGGCCGTGCCGGACCGCCGCCGCTCGGCATGGAGGGTTTCTAGGAGGGGAGTAGGCAGGCAGAGTCACTTCTGTTTCCGCCACCCTCGAGCCTCCGCATCCCGGAACACGTCCCCCCCCCGCTCGAGGCGGAGTAACCCCCGCCCAGATCACCCCACACGCTCCCTTGGCTACTCAAGAGTATCTGCTAGTGCCGCTTCCAGCTCCGGAAACCGAAAACGATATCCCGCTGCGACGGCGCGAGCCGGCGTCGCCCGCGGAACGTTGAGCAGGGCTTCCGCCGCTTCGCCCAGCCCGAGATGCAGCGCCCACGCTGGAACGCGCAGAAGGGCGGGGCGCCGGAGCGCGCGTCCCAATACGGTGGTGAACTGTTGCACCGTGACGGGATCGGGCACCGTCACGTTAATTGCCCCGCCAACGCCGCGGTCGATCGCCATGAGAATGATTGCTACCGCATCGACAACATGCACCCACGGCCACCACAAGCGGCCGCTGCCCCACGGTCCCCCTAGTCCGAGTTTGAAGATGGGGAGCATTGGCGGCAACACGGCTCCTAGAAGCGGTGCGCTCCGCAACACGGTGACCTGACAGGCGTCTTCGGCGCCGCGCGCCGCGTCTTCCCACTCAACCGCGAGACGCGCGAGGAAGTCCGAGCCCGGTGGAGCACTCTCGTCCACCTTGTTGTCCCCACGGCTGCCGTAATATCCGACCGCTGACGCACTGATGAGTGCGCTTGGGCGTCCCCTTGCGTTGTGGATCGCATCGACGACGTTCTGTGTCGCATCGACGCGGCTGCTTTTCAGTCGGGCCTTACGTGCTCGTGTCCACCGGTACGGTGGATCAACGATCCGTTCTCCGACCAGGTTGATGACGACGTCCGCCTTGGCGATCTCATCCTGCCATGGTCCGGGATTGGTTGGGTCCCCTCGAATGAAGCGAGCCCGCGAATGCCGCCAAGGGTCGCGAGCGCCGCGCGATAGTATGACGCATTCGTCACCGCGCTCGAGCAGCGCGCGTACGAGATGCCCACCGATATAGCCTGTGCCCCCGGTCAAGAAATGGCGCATACCGGTCGCTGCCAAACTGGCATACAGTTCGAAATGACATGTTGCGATTGCTGGACCAGGCGTCTACACTCCCGGTTATATTTCTTCACTAGACCAGCGAGAAAAGACGAGGAAACTGCCTAGCAGAACCACCACGATTTGCGGCCATGGCTGCGAGTTACTCCGCGAAGGAGGCGGCTCATGAAAGTACGTTACATCACCCGCCTGTCCAAGCTCGATCGGCTCACGCCAGACGAGCGGCAACGGCTGGAACCCGTAGCAGATCGTTACGCATTCCGACTAAATGATTACTACGCGGGGTTGATCAACTGGGACGACCCGGAGGACCCGATTCGTCGTTTGGTCATCCCCCACGAAAACGAGCTCACCGAATGGGGCAAGCTCGACGCGAGCAGCGAGGCGAGCTATACCCCCGTGCGTGGCTGCCAGCACAAGTACAACGACACGGCGCTTTTGCTGGTGAATGAGGTGTGTGGCGCGTACTGCCGGTACTGCTTCCGCAAGCGCCTTTTCATGAACGACAACGACGATGCCTCGACCGATATCTCGGCGGGCATCGCCTACATCGCGGAGCACGAGGAGATCACCAACGTGCTCCTGACGGGTGGTGATCCGCTCATTCTGTCGACTCGCCGTCTGAAGGAGATTTTCGATAGTGTGGGGGCGATCCCGCACGTGCGGGTTATTCGGGTAGGGACGAAGATGGTCGCTTTCAATCCGTTCAGGGTGCTGGACGATACGGAGTTGCCTGCCGTGATCCGCGAGCAGTGCGAATCGGGTACGCAGATCTACTTCATGAACCATTTCGACCACCCGCGCGAGCTCACCCGTGAGGCGCGTGAGGCCCTGCGCCGCCTTCTAGAGGCGGGTGCGCAGATCGTGAACCAGTGTCCAATCATCCGCGGGGTAAACGACCGTCCGCAAATCTTCGCAACGTTGTTCCGCGAGTTGTCGTTCGCCGGTTGTCCACCGTACTACGTGTTCCAGGGTCGGCCGACCGCTGGCAATGCGCCATACGAGGTACCGATCGTAGAGGGGTTTGGCATCTTCACGGAAGCCAACCGCCGGGTATCCGGCCTTGCCAAGCGGGCCCGATTTGCCATGTCCCACGAGACCGGAAAAATCGAAACTGTCGGGGTCGATGACCGATATATCTACATGCGGTACCACCGCTCCCACGATCCGGCCGATTTCGGAAAGATGGTTATCGCTCTACGCGATGATGACGCGTACTGGCTCGATCAACTGGTTTTGGTGGCGGGGCCGGACTCGGCAATGGCCTGCGCAGCCGGCCGCGCCGAACGAGAGCGCTTTAGCCCAAGGGCCCGAACGCTTGTTTAGAGCCGCGGCTGAGCCAAGCCGCAACACCCCATAACCGCGTACCCTGCCCGGTCGAACGTTGGGGGGGGCGCCGTGACGGCGAGGCCTCTGAGCCTCGCCGTTCTTGTTAGCTTGCTGCTGGCGCCCGCCGAACCGGGCCATGCGTGCACGGATTGACCGTGGCGCAGGGGTGGGCGGCGACTCGGGAGTCGAACTGCCCACAGATGGGGGTGGCGCACGATGCCTGCCGCTGGAATCAAACTCGTCGCGTTTCTCGGATCGGCGCGGGAGAAGAGCTACACCGGGATGGCGCTGCGCCTGGTGCTCGACGAGCTCGAGCTGCATCGCGATGTAGAGGTAGAGGTGGTAGATGCCGCGCGTGTGACGCTTCCTGTTCCTGGAACGGCGGCGGCGACGGCCGATGTTCGACGAATGCAGGGGAGCGTACGGAGCGCCGCGGGCGTGATTTTCGCGACACCCGAGTACCACGGAAGCTTCAGTAGTGCTACCAAGCTTTTCATCGAGAATCTGGGGTTTCCCTCCGAGCTCGCGCAGAAACCGGTCGCGTTGCTCGGCGTTGCGGCGGGCCGCATCGGCGCGATCAAGTCGCTGGAACAGCTCCGGGGTGTTTGCTCCCATGTCGGCGCGATCGTGCTCCCGGGCGCCGTGTCCGTCGCCAACGTGCGTGAGGTATTTGACGAGAGCGGGCGCTGTTCAGATGCAACGACCGAGAAGCACGTACGTGGTGTTGCGACAAGCCTCCTCAACTACATCAGCGAACGGGTGTGTCCGGGCTTGTCCATCGAGCAGATGATGCGAGCCAAGTCGGGATAGCCAACTCGTCCGCTCGTTATAGGTCCTTACCTAGTGTGAGCGACACGGCGACCACCGCGAGGGTAACGCCCGCCGAGAGCCCGAATACCCACGTGCCCACCACTTCGTACAGCAGACCCCCCACGAGCAGGCCGACAATGCTCGCAACCGCACCACTGCTGCCGGCGAATCCCTGGACGGCGCCCTGGGTGTCGGGGTTCGTGGCCTTCGAGATGATGGCTAGGAGGGATGGCCACATAACGCCGTTACCGGCGGCGAGAAACCCGGTACCGAGGTAGATCATGAGGGTGTTGGGCGAAACGAAAAACATGAAGCTCACGGCGAGAAGAAAGCTTCCTGAGACGAGGAGCGTGCGGTCGGACCACCGGTTCGAGAGGTAGCTCAGGAGCGGGCCCTGGACGGTAGCCATCAGGAGGCCCATGACGGAAAAGAAGGCGCCGGTCTCGACGATCGACCAGCGGAGGCCGGTGACGGCGTGGATGGGAAACGTGATGTAGAAGAAATTGAAGGCCAGAAAGACGAGGAAGTGTACGGAGAGGAGGAGACCCACGGATGGCAGCCGCAGTATGTCGCCCGCCGACAGCTGTCGGGGATTCGTGACCTCGAAGCAGTCCCGCTGCTCCTGCCCCAGCATCTTCCGAACGTTCGTTTGCTCGGGGCTCGCGGCGAGGACGCACGGACGTGACTCGGGCAGTAACAGTGCAATGATCATGGTCGCTGCAAAGGAGATCGTGAGCGCGGCGAGAACGGGCAGCGTTTCGCCAAATTGGGTGGCACCCAGCACGCCCGCGAGCGCCGGGCCCACGATGAATCCGAGATTCGACGACACGGCCATCTTGCCGAAGTTGGCGCTCCGATCCTTTGCATCTGTGATGTCAGCGAGGTAGGCGTTGGCCACGGACACGTTTCCACCGGTAAGACCATCCAGGGCTCGCGCAAGGAACAGCACTACTAACGGCACGGTGAGGGTGAAGGCGCCAAAAACACTGGAATCGACGGAGAGAAGCGGGGTGGCGGGCAGAAGGAGGGCGCCGAGGAACACGGCCCACGAGAGCATCGTGCCGGCTTGGCTGACCAGCAGTACCTTCTTGCGGCCCCGTCGGTCCGACCATCGTCCGAGGATCGGGGCCCCCACGAGCTGACAGGCGGAATAGGTCGCCCCCAATATTCCGTAGATGAGCGCGTTGCCGCCGAGCCTGGTGACGAGAAACACCAGAAACGGAAGAACGATGCTGAAACCCAGGGTGCCGATGAAATTGACGGACAGGAGGGGGTAGAGCATTGCCCGATCGGTGGCCTGCGGTCGGGAAGACATGGGGCGAAGATACCAAGGGTCCGGATGAACTGCCACGTCGGTCGAGTTCTCGCGACGCACGACATTGGTCTGGACATGGCGAACGGCCGGCGGGAGAATTCAAGACCATGCTTTGGCTCAAACTTCTCCAGAAGCTCGCGCGGACGCTGAACTCCGACGGAACGCCTGGGCAGGTCGCCGCAGGCCTCATGCTCGGTGCCGCACTGGGGCTCACGCCCCTCATGAACCTTCACAACCTTGTGATCTTCGCCCTGGGCATCATTCTCAACGTGTCCTTTCCCGGGGTCATGCTTGGCTGGGTCGCATTCATTCCCCTCGGGTTCGCGCTCGATCCGGTGTTCGATTGGGTTGGAGGCGTCCTCCTGTTGCGTACCGAAGCGCTCGTGCCGCTGTGGACCGCCTGGTATGACACTCCGGTTGCCGCGCTGACCAATTTCAATAACACGGTCGTGCTCGGGAGTGTGGTTGCGTGGGTGGCGCTGGCTGTGCCGTTGTTCTTTCTCTTCCGATGGGGGGTATCCGAGTACCGAGACCGCGTCTATGCCCGACTGGTCAAGACGCGGATGTTCCAGGCGGTACGGGCGACGAAGATTTACAACCTGTACCGGCTGTTACGGCCCGAGTGATTCGATGAAGATCTTCCGTTGGCGGGCTATTGGGACGCTGGGGCTGTTCTCGCTGCTTTTCATGGTGGGCTGGGCGCTCCTCGCCGATTCCCTGGTGCGCCGTGGTGTTGAGACCATTGGAGGGGACATTACCGGTGCGAAGGTTGATGTCTCGGCGGCCGACCTGCGCGCTGGCGAGGGCTCCGTCATTCTTCGCGGCCTGGAGGTCGCGAATCCAGAGAAGCCCATGCAGAACCTGGTCGAAGCGGCCGAGGTCGTGGCGGCCATCGCGCCGCTGCCGCTCCTGGAACGGAAGCTGGTGATCGACTCCCTTGCCCTCAGAGGGGTGCGGTTTGGCACGACGCGTCGTACGTCTGGGGCGCTCGAGCATCGCAGCCCACAGAGCGGGAGAGTCGCGCGCGAGGTCACCGCCTGGGCCGCCGGCATCCAGATCCCCCCGTTCAGTCTGGCCGGTTTGGGGCGGGCCATTGATGTGGGGACGATCAGTCCGGACAGCCTGCGAACGCTACGCGAAGCGCGCCGCATAACGAGCGTGGCAGATTCGGTGCGCGGCGCTTGGGGGAGCGCAGTTCGCGCGCTCGACCCCCGTTCACAAATCGACTCAGCCCGAGTACTGGTGCAACGGCTGGGCGGCGGCGACCGGGGAGTCCTCGGCCTGGCCGGTGCGGCCCGCGCCGCCGCCTCTGCCCGCACCGCGATCGGCGGCCTCTCGAGCACACTCGACCGAATCCGTGGCCTCGGGCAGACCGCAGACTCGGGCACTGCGGCACTCCGCTCGGCGGTCGCCGCCTTGGGCGATGCCCGACGAGCCGACTACGGGTACGCCAGGAGGCTGGTCGCGCTCCCTTCGCTCAACGCGCCGAGTATCTCTCCCGCTATGTTCGGGGAGATCGCGATCGAACGCCTGAAGCCAGTCCTGTACTGGCTCGCCATCGCAGATCGCTACATGCCGCCCGGTCTCAACCCGCGCCTCCGCCCGGGGCCGGATCGGGCACGCAGCTCGGGCACAACCGTTCATTTTCCCAGGAAGACATCGTATCCCTCATTTCTGATCCGATTCGCGGAGGCCGATCTCACCATCGGCGGATCGGACGTCGCCGCCGGCCGGTACGTGGCTCGCGTCGCCGGGTTGACCACGGCGCCCGCGATCTATGGGCGCCCCACCCAGTTTCTCGCCGGTCGCGCCGGCGGTTCCGGTCCCAGCACGATACGTATCGCGGGGGAGCTGCAGCATGCCGTCCGGCCCGTCCGAGACTCAGCCGAGGCGTTCCTCGCTGGCGTCGGACTACCCACTATCTCGCTGCCCGGCATGGGCGCCCGTCTTGACATGGGCCGGGGGAGCACCGAGCTGGTGGTTCGCCGGGTCGGGGACAGCTTGGTCGCGCGCTGGCGCGTTCGGTCGGACGACGTCACCTGGGAGAGAACGGGGCAGGGGAGAACGTCGCCGACCGGTGGTGCTGGCAGCGTCGTGCAGTCCGGAGTGGAGGACCTGTTGTGGCGAACGCTGTCCGGACTCCGCGCCGTCGAAGTCGAGGCGGAGATTGGCGGTTCGATCTCGAATCCGAAACTCGCGGTGCGATCCAATGTCGGCCAGGCCCTGGCGGAGAGTTTGCGAAGACAGGTCGGGGCGGAGGTCGCACAGGCGGAGCGGCAGCTCCGAGCGCACGTCGATGGGCTGGTCGAGGAGCGAACCCGAGACGCGCGGGATCAGCTACAGGTGCTCGAAACGGAAGTGCGGGACCGGATCGCTGGGTACCGGGCACAGCTTGAGGCGGCGAGGGCCGAACTGGAGGCGAGACTGCGACAGCTGGTTGGGGCTCGAGACTAGGCGCTCGTAGAGGTATCGGTCCCCTCGCCGCTCGCTATCGCCTACTTCCTATCTCCCATCTCCACGTAGGCTCGTTCGCCACGGCCGGTGTAGATCTGCCGGGGACGTGCGATTCGGTGGTCAGGATCACTCAACATCTCCTGCCACTGCGCCAGCCAGCCCGGTGTACGCCCGATGGCAAAGAGCACTGGGAACATGGCAACGGGAAAACGCATCGCTTCGTAGATGATGCCGGAATAGAAATCGACGTTCGGGTACAGCTTGTGGGAGATGAAGTAGTCGTCCTGAAGCGCAATCCGCTCCAGCTCGACGGCAATGTCGATGAGCGGGTTCTTCCCGGTGACCTCGAAGACCTCGTCGGCGATGCGCTTGATGATGGTGGCGCGGGGGTCGTAGTTCTTGTAGACGCGGTGGCCGAACCCCATCAGGCGGACTTCCTTGTCCTTTACACGCTTGATGTAGGCGGGGATGTGCTTCTTGTCTCCGATCTCCCGCAGCATGCGGAGCACTTGTTCGTTGGCCCCGCCGTGGAGCGGGCCGTACAGCGCGGCCGCGGCCGCGGCCATGGCGCTGAACGGGTCTACGTCGCTCGAGCCGACGCTTCGCATGGCGCTCGCCGAACAGTTCTGTTCGTGGTCTGCGTGCAGGATGAAGAGGACGTCGAGTGCGTGCTCGAGGACCGGATTGGGTTCGTACTTCACCTCGCTCGCCCGCGCCATCATGTTGAGGAAGTTGCCGGTGTACGACAGGTCGTTGTCAGGGTATACGTACGGCATCCCCACACTGTGCCGGTAGGCGAATGCGGCGATCGTGGGCGTCTTTGCGATGAGTCGATGAACCTGGTGCCGCCGGCAGTCCTCGTCGTTGATGCGGTTCGCTTCAGGGTAAAAGGTCGAGAGGGCTGCGATGGCGCTTACGAACACCCCCATAGGGTGTGCGTCGTAACGAAACCCCTCGATGAATTTCTTTACGTTCTCGTGAAGGAACGTGTGATGGGTAATGCGGTGATCCCAGTCGGCGAGCTCGGACTCCGTGGGCAGCTCTCCGTACAGGAGGAGATAGGCGGTTTCGAGAAATGACCCCCCTTCGGCGAGCTGCTCGATGGGGTAACCCCGGTAACGGAGAATGCCCTTCTCTCCATCGATGTATGTGATGGCGCTGCGGCATGCCGCGGTGTTGACGAAACCGGGATCGTACGTCATTAGGCCGAAGTCGTCCTCGCTGGCCTTGATCTGCCGCAAATCGATAGCCCGGATCGTACCGTCGTCAATCGGCAACTCGTGCACCGTGCCGGTCCGATTGTCGGTGACGGTCAGCGTGTCCTTTGCCACATTGTCCTCGGGTGATAGTTTGACATTCTCGGGCGGTAAAGATACTCCGGAGAACGGTTAGGGGTTAGCGTTCGGACACGTGGCCAAACGGTCGTGTGCGTTGCTCACCGAACGACTGGAAACGGAGGCTGCGAACATGGGGAGCAGTGCTCTCAAGGCTCTCGCCGCCGTGGCGCTCGCCGTCGTGGTAGAGGGCGTCGGCCCCGCACCCGCACAGGTGCCGACGTTTCGCGACGCGACCGGCCACGATTTCGGGGAGCGGATCACGCAGCACCATGAGATGCAGCGATACGTGGAGCGACTGGCTGCGACGTCGCCGCGGGTCGTGGCCGTCGACCAGGGCGCAAGTTGGGAGGGCCGGCGCCTGGTGCTTGCGGTCGTGACGTCCCCAGCGAATCACGATCGCCTCGAACAGATTCGTGAGACCGCGATCCGACTGGGAGATCCCCGGGCCACGACTCCAGTCGAGGCTCGGGAGCTCAGCTTGCGACAGCCGGTCGTCGTGTGGCTCGGCGGGTCCATTCACGGGTTCGAGTTGTCCGGGAGCGAAGGGTTGTTGAAGCTGCTCGAGCATCTGACGACCCGGAACGATCCAGCGACGCTCGCCGTCTTGGAGAATGCGGTGGTGCTCGTCGATCCGGTCCTCAACCCGGATGGCCGGGATGCGTTTGCTCAACTGAACCACCAGAACATCGGGAGGGAACCGAATTCAAAGCGGGAGGATTGGGCTAACGATTTCAACGGGTGGGAGGCGATCAAGTTTCGCACTGGGCACTACTACTACGATATCAATCGGGACTGGTTTGCGCACACCTATCCCGAGACCGGCGCGCGCGTCCCAACGCTCCGTCGGTGGCGGCCTCAAGTGGTCGTGGATGCCCACGAAATGGGTCCCGACGTCGAGTTCTATTTCGATCCCCCTGGCGATCCGGTTGCTCCCTATTTCCCAGATTTTGCATCACGGTGGTTCAAGCAGTTCGGGAAGGACTACGCCGAGGCGTTTGACTCTGCCGGCTTCGAGTATATGACCCGCGAGCGCTACAACTATTTCTATCCCGGATACACGACATCCTACGGTAGCTATCAGGGAGCCGTCGGAATGCTGTTTGAGCAGGGGTCGAGCCGCGGTCTCGCGCTCGCGCGTCCGGACGGGTCGGTGCGTTCGCTCGCGGACGCGTTGGAGCAGCATTACGTGGCCACCTGGACCGCTGTCCGGGTCGCCGCGGAGAATCGCACGGCGCTCCTGGCGGAATACTATCAGGCCCAGCTCGACGCGGTCGCCGACGGCGCGGCGGGAATCCGACGTTACCTGATCGGCCCCGGGGGCGATCCCAACCTGTTGGCAGAGCTGGCGGCGATGCTGTATAGAAACGGCATCGAGGTGGACGTGCTCACGGCGCCTGTGACACTGGCGGGCGTGCGCGATCGCGTCGGACGAACACTTGGTGAGCGACGGTTCCCGGCCGGCACGTTCGTGGTCGATGCGGCGCAGCCGAGGAACCGCCTGTCTCGAACGCTGCTCGAGCCGGACGTTCCCATCCCGGCCGCATTCCTAGAATGGGCGCGCGCCCGCGTGGAGCGCGACGAAAACCCGAGATTCTATGACATCACGGCCTGGTCGCTGCCGCTCCTCTTCAACGTTGACGGATACAGCTCGCCGGACGGCGCGGCCGTGACCACCACCCGTTTCGCGGGTCAGGATCGAGCGATCACCCTGCCGCCAGCGGACCGCGTCCCTTACGCATACGTCATCGATGGGCGCCAGGCGGCGGCACTGAGCGCGGCCTATCACCTCCGTGCGCAGGGGTACCGGGCCAGCATGACGCTCAAGCCGACACGAGTCGCGGGCTCGGCACTCGCGAGCGGGTCATTGGTCGTGCGCACGGGACCCAACGAGGCAGGAGTCGGCGGCGCCGTGCGCGATCTCGCGCGGCGGTTCACCCTGGACGTCCTCGCGCTCCCGACCGGCCTGTCCGACTCCGGCTATCCGGCTCTCGGGTCGGCTGACGTGATCCCAGTCCAAACGCCGGAGATCGCGATGCTGGCGGAAGACCCCATTCAGGGATACTCGTTCGGGTACGCGTGGTACATGCTCGACCGGCAGTACGAGATTCCGGTTACCCCGCTTCGGGTCAGATCGATCGCAAGCACCCGACTCGATTCCTTCAACGTGCTCATCGTTCCCGAGGCGTCGACCAGTGCCCTCACGGCGGCCCTCGGCGATTCGGGGCTCGCGCGCATCAACCGCTGGATCGCGGACGGAGGGACGTTGGTAGCGCTCGGCCGGTCGGTCGACCTGGTCCGAGAATCCATGGGGGCAGAGGCCCTCCGCTCGTGGTACGAGACGGAGGATGGGGAGCAGCAACAACGTTTCAACGTGCCTGGCGCGTTCATGCGTGGCACGCTGGACAGCGAGACATGGCTCTCGTCGGGGTACGACGGCCAGTTGCCCGTATTCGTGAACTCGAGCCGTGTCTACCTCGCGCCCGAAGGCCCGCCCTCATCCCGCCGCCGAGTCGTCGGCCGCTATGGCCAACTCGGCGACCTGAGGCTGTCGGGCCACGCGTGGATCGAGACGCTCGAGCGGCTTCCCGGAACGGTCTTCGCCTACGAGGAACGGGTGGGTCGGGGACGCGTCATCCTGTTCACCGAAGACCTCAACTTCCGAGGGTATTGGCGCGGTGCGGACCGGCTCTTCCTGAACGCCGTCGTGCTCGGGCCGTCAGCTCCCTAAGAGCGGCGCCTTTCAAAGGAGACAATGATGGTCATCACCACGACACCGACCATCCAGGGATATGAGATCACGGAGTACTACGGGATCGTCACCGGCGAAGCGATATTGGGAGCGAACGTGTTCAAGGATCTCTTCGCGGGCATTCGGGACATCGTGGGCGGACGTTCCGCGGCCTATGAGGAGGAGCTTCGCCGAGCCAGGAGAATCGCACTCGACGAAATGGAGGCAGAGGCCGAAGACCTCGGTGCCACGGCGATCGTGGGCGTGGATCTCGACTACGAGACCATCGGGATCTCCCGCGGGGGAAACATGCTCATGGTCTCGGCGTCGGGTACTGCGGTCAGGGTGGCGTGGTAGGAACGAAGAAGCGAGTGGGGAGTTGCGAGTGGTGAGTAGGGGTTTGGGGTTGGGGAGCCTGGCTGGGAGTTAGTGCGCGCTTTACACCGATTGCAAGGAGGGAGGATGGCGCGGATTTCGTTGCTGTTGACGGTGTGGATTGGTGCGCTGCCCGCGGTGGGAGGAGCACAGGACTTCGACGACGTTCAGATCGAGGTCGTCGACATCGCGGGCGGCATTCACATGCTACTCGGGTCCGGGGGAAATATCGGCGTTTCTGCCGGCGCCGACGGCGTGTTTCTGGTCGATGATCAGTTTGCTCCACTGACCGACAAAATCCGGGCGGCCGTGCGGGGCATTACGGACGGGCCGCTTCGCTTCGTGCTGAACACCCACTGGCACGGCGATCACACGGGTGGCAACGAGAATCTGGGTAAGGCCGGCGTGCTGATCGTGGCGCACGAAAACGTGCGCGAACGGATGAGTGTCGATCAGTTCATGGAGGCCTTCAACCGCACGGTCCCCGCCGCGCCGGAAAAAGCGCTCCCCGTCGTCACATTCACCGATGCCGTGACGTTCTATCTGAACGGCGACGAGATTCGAGCGTTCCACGTCCCCGCAGCCCACACGGATGGTGATGCGCTCGTCCATTTCCGCAGGGCGAACGTGGTGCACATGGGCGACACGTTCTTCAACGGCCGGTACCCATTCATTGATCTCGCGAGCGGTGGATCCGTTGGTGGAGTCGTGGACGTCGCGGAGCTGGCGCTCGCGATCATCGATGGCGAGACGAAGGTGATCCCTGGGCACGGGCCGCTTGGCGACAAGGCTTCACTGCGTGCCTACCGGGACATGATCGTGGCCGTTCGGAGTCGGGTGAGCCGGGCTGTCGATCAGGGGCAGTCGATCGAACAGGTCCTCGCGTCGAAGCCTACCGCCGATTTCGACGGGGAGTGGGGGGGGAACGCCGAGCGGTTCGTTCGTATCGTTTACGACGATCTAAAGTAACGCTGAGAGCGGCGGGTGCCGCAGTGAACGAACATCCATCTCGGGCCCGCCGATCATGAGAGCCGCTTTTGAAACTCCTGTATTCGACGCGCGTTGGTTCCAACATCGCCGCGTCCCACCCGCGAGACCGACCGCACGTCGATTCGGCTCCCAGCGTGAGTCGGTCTGATTCGTATCACGACGTCGTCCTTGAATCCGAACCAGCGGGTGGTGGCCGTCGCCTCGATGCGGCCCTCTGCCGAATCGGCCGCTACGATTTCCCATCCCATTTCCTCGGCAGTGGTCGGGCCCAAATCCGGATAACCGGCCTGCTGTGCCGCCGCCAACTCCGGTCCCCCGTACTCGGACGGGTTCGGCGCATCGGCGCGAAGCGGTAGGACGGCCACGAACGCGGGAGGGTCGCCGGTGTCAGTGGTGATGTCGTGTATGGACGGGACGCCTCTCGCGGTACGCTGCCACTGCCAGGGGACTGCCACGCTCACTAGCCCGATGATCGCGCCCGCGATTCCGAACACGACACCGCGTGGTCGGCGACTGGCCACCGCGGCGACGACCCCGACGACCGAGAGGAGCGCGGCGCCAGCGGCAGTGTACGCCCCGTAACGGAGCATCGTGAATCCGGTGCGCAATTCCCAGATACCCAAGCGGTACCCAGGTCCCGCGGCGATGACCGCGAGGCTGCAAGCCCCGGCCAGGAGCAACGCGAGCAGTGCCAGCCGGGCGGCTGGCTGAGCGGTCGATGCGGGCGACATGTGAGACGCTCGACGATCCTGTGGCCCCGACCCGGTACCGTTTGGACGGCGAATGGCGGGCTCTGGATTGGCGGGTCGAAGAATACCGCAGTCCACGCGGCCAACTGCTGGCCGCCGATACGTTTTACGCGACGCACCGCGGACCGATGCTCACGGTCGACGGCGATGCCTTGTTGGTTCGATGGACGGTCTTGGAGGACTCGTTTGAGTCCGAAGCTCTGATGGATGTGGCCGCGGCCGGGAGTGTCGATGAGGTTCTGCGCGCCATGGAGCGATATGGCGCGCCCGCGCAGAACATCGTCGTTGCTGACCGGGACGGGCATATCGCACTGCGCTCGACCGGCCGCTTTCCCCTGCGGCCAGGTCTCGGCGACGGCACGAGATTCCACGAGGGTGACACCAGTGCCAGCGACTGGGTTGGCCAGCGGCCCATCTCGGACTATCCCGTGGCTCGGAACCCGGATCAAGGTTTCGTTGCGTCGGCGAACCAACAACCAATCGATCCGGCTGTTGACGACACGTACCTCGGAGCGCATTGGACGTCGCCGTGGCGAGCCCTCAGGATCAACCAATTACTGAGAGCGGACTCGGCGGTGACACCAGACCACATGCGCCGGTACCAGACGGATCCCGGCAGCCCGCGGGCCGACCTGTTCGTGGCGGCCTTCGTGGCCGCCGCGCTCGAGGTCGACATGTCCCCCCCTGAGCCTTCGGACGCTGCGGCGGAAGAGACTCGCAGCAACGTGGCCGAAGCGGCCTCGCTTCTTCGCGAGTGGGATCGCCGATATACCAGAGGAAACGAGCGGGCCATCCTGTTCGAGCTGGCGATGAGCGAACTCGAGTTCCGTGCGTGGGACGAGCTCGTCGCCGACGAGCCGGACGGCGTCGGTGGACGTTTCGTGGCGAAGCCGCGGGAAGCCGTTCTCGCCCGCCTGCTGCACGACCCAGAGAGCGCATGGTGGGATGATCGCCGCACGCCGGACGCGCGGGAGGACCGGGACGACGTGCTCCGCGCCAGCCTCGGGGCGGCACTCCTTGCAGCGAAGGCACCCTACGGGAACCCGAAAGACGGCGGCTGGCGGTGGGACGGCATCAGGCACGTCAATATCCATCATCTCATCCGCCTGCCACGGCATTCCGCGTTGGGGTTGCCGGTCCGCGGCGGACCGTCGACTCTCAACCCATCGTCCGGTAACGGTACCTATGGCGCGAGCTGGCGGATGGTCGTCGAGCTCGGCCCGTCAGTGCGTGCGTGGGGCATTTACCCGGGCGGCCAGTCGGGC
Organism: Gemmatimonadales bacterium; assembly: GCA_965249575.1. GTDB lineage: Bacteria > Gemmatimonadota > Gemmatimonadetes > Gemmatimonadales > GWC2-71-9. Next base: position 2,739,972 of record OZ252244.1, read on the forward strand.
AACCCGGTCAGCTCCCGGTACCTCGATCGCCTGCCGCGTTGGATCGAGGGCAAGCTCGATTCGCTGAGGGTACCGCATTCGCCCCGTGATCTCATGGCGCGCGACGTTACCTCGTTCTTATCTCTCTCTCCGAGATCCCCCGAATGAGCGTCCAATCGATCGTGACTGGCTCGACTCTCGGGCGCGGTGCGTTTACGCTGCGGATGGGGCTGCTGGCCGGTGCCTTTGCCCTGGCGACGGCGTGGTTCGGGTGGATGGCTGTTCCCGCGCTCGGTCTCGCGTGGGGTTGGGTTGACCGCTCGGGCGCATGGCCGGCCTGGACTGCGGGAGGGAGCGCGGGACTCGCCTGGTCCGGCTGGCTACTCTGGAGCGGGATCGATGGGCCGGTGCTCGAGCTGGCCGATAGGGTCGGTGCCGTTGTGCGGGTCCCGGGACCGCTACTGCTGCTTGCGACCATTGGTTTCGCGACCATCTTGGCAGCGAGCGGCGCGGCGTTCGTGCGCTGGGCTTCGCGTCGAGAGTAAGTGTTGCGGAGTGCGCGGCCCGTTGGGATGGTCCTAAACTCTCTTCATTAAGGAGCCACTGATGCGTATGCGGGCGCCGAACGGCTCCCTTCCGATTCTGCTGCTGGTCTCCCTTGGGGGGTGTACGCTGTATTCGGCGGAGCAAGAAATCGAGCAGGCGGTGCGCGTATTCCTCGGAGCGTTCAATGCCGGCGACGTCGATGCGACCATGGAGCAGTACATCTCCACTCCTGGAGCGTCGACCACGGGTGATGGGATACTGACGGTGGGACGGGACGCCATCGAGGAAAGGATCCTCGAAGCGTACCAGCAGCTCGGTAGGATCGAGATTCGCCCTGACAGCATTCACGCCACGCTCATCGGCGATCACGCAGCGGTCACGTTCTTCGAGTATACGGTGTTTACGGGGGAGGGCGACTCGTCCCGACAAGTCCGTGGGGCCATGACCATCACGTGGGAACGCACTCCGGAGGGATGGCGGGTCGTAAACGACCACACCAGCAGTTTGAGCGGTGTCCTGAGGTAGCCCGAGGCGAAGAGCGTTCGGCTGGGCTCAGTCCAACGCCAGGGCGCGAGTCCTCGGAAACCGTCCGCTGGCGCAAGTTGAGTCGTCGGGGGCGACGGGCGGGACTATCCGACAGTAGGACCAGGGGAAGACATGACCTCAATGCGAGTCATCTGTGCCTGGTGTGGTAGACTGCTGAGAGATGGTCCGTCAGGCGGAGGTACGTCCTATGGGCTCTGCGCCAAATGCGCTCACGAGACTGGCGTGCTTCCTGTCGAGGATTTCGGAGACCTGTCGCGAGAGGAGCTCGATCGCCTGCCTTTCGGCGTGATCGAGGTAGACCGAACGGGGACAGTGCGTGGGTATAACGCGGCCGAACAGCGTTTGAGTGGGCTCGACCCGAATCATGTGGTGGGCAAGAGTTTCTTTACCGACATTGCGCCGTGCACACGAGTGCGGGAGTTCGAAGGGGAGTTTCACAAGGTGGCAGCTGGTGAAATCGACCATGCAAGCCTCACCTTCGTATTCAAATTCAGCTCCGCGGAGGTTGTGGTGAGTGTGGGGCTGACCTACGACGCGCGTCGAGATGCCGGCTCGATCCTCGTGCAGAAGGTGGGCTGATCGAAGCGGAAAGCTGGTGAGGAAGCCGCTCTCGGTTTTTGGGCAACACTCCAATTAGGGAGCACGATGGCCACGTTTAGCTCATTCCTCGATGAAACGCTCGAGGCCTGGCGCCACGCTCGCCACGGAATCATCGACGAGGTCCGCAACATCCCTGCCTCCAAGTTCGACTTCCGGCCGACCCCCGAAGCCAAGAGCGTCCGGGAGCTAGTGCAGCACATTCTCGAAGTGTCCATGATGATGACCGGTGAGCTCACGCGTCCGGATACCGATCTGATGCGGCTGCCTTGGCCGAAACTGCTCAGGAAGTACGCCGGCGCCGCGTATCGCGCTAAGACGAAGGAGGCGCTGCTGAGCCTGCTCCGGTCGCAAATGAGAGATGCAGAGCGTCGATTTCGAAAGGCGGGCGATCTGTCGCAGTGGCAGTGGATGAAGCGATTCGACGGGGTGTTGGGCACCAAGATGCAGTGGCTGCATCACGGTATTGCTCAGGAGATGTATCATCGCGGCCAGCTGACCGTATACGAGAGGCTGCTCGGATTGGAGCCGGCGCTGACAAAGAGGATCAGGGAGTCTGTCGCGGAATGACCAGCACGCGAGTTACGAGCACGGCGGCCGAGCGGCTCCAGCCCATACTCACTACCACGGACAGGCTGAGCGTGAGTCCGCCCGGAGATCTGTCGATCGAGGGGTGTACGGCCGGCGAATTGCTGCAGCGCTTCGGGTCTCCTCTTTACGTGATATCCGAACAGACCCTTCGCGCGAACTACCGGCGCATCAGGGACGCGTTCACCGACGTGTGGCCTGCCCCCGTGAACATCCTCTACGCAATCAAAGCCAACAACAACCTCGCGATCCGCGCGATCCTCAGCCAGGAAGGGGCGGGCGGCGACTGTTTCGGCGAGGGAGAGCTCAACGCGACGTTCTGTGGCGGCGCCGATCCCGCTAAGGTCGTCCTCAACGGGAGCAACAAGGGGGATGCGGAGTTGCGGCGCGCCGTGGATCTCGGCGTTACGGTCAACGTGGATGCCGAGGACGAGATCGACCGGCTCGTCCTGCTGTCGAGCGAGCTGGACAGGGTCGTCAGGGTCAAGTTACGGCTCAAGCTCCTCCGGCCGGCATTCGCCGAGACGCAGACCGACTACTTTGGCGGTGGGCGCGGGTTGTTGGAATACGTGCGACGGGTGAAGTGGGGCTTCTCGCTCGACGCGGCCGAGCCTCTCGTGCGCAGGCTACGTGAGATCGAGGGTCTGTCATTGCGGGGGTACCACTTCCACATCGGCCGTGCCTCGCAGTCGCTCGAGTTCCAACAGGTGTGGGCGCGTGCGTTGGCTGACGCTGTCGCGGAGCTACACTGTCGGACCCAGTTCGCCCCGTCGGTGATCGATGTCGGCGGCGGATGGCCCCGAGAGCGCGACCCCGAGTCTCGCTCGCTGGATCTCAATCCCGTGGGGGTCGAGGACTACGTAGGTGCCACTTGTGGAATCCTCCTTGAGGGGTTGGAACGGGAGGGCCTGCCAATCCCGGAACTCTGGACCGAGCCCGGACGGTATGTCGTCGGAAACGCCGTCGTCCTGCTTGCCACGGTCGGCGCCATCAAGCGGGACTGCGGCCTCACGTGGGTCAACGTGGACGCCAGCACCAAACGACCTCCCACGCGTTGATACCAGCGCGAGCGCTTACCATATCGTTCCGGCGTCCGCGATGCACCGAGATGCAACTGAAAAGGTCACGATCGTCGGCTCGACCTGCACGGACTCCGTGTTGGGCGAAGACCGGATCATGCCGGAAATGCGGCGCGGAGACCCGATCGCGATACTGGACGCGGGCATGTACGCCGAGACGGCGTCCTCGCAATTGAACGGCGTTCCCCGACCCGCGACGGTTCTGGTTAACGGTCCGACCGTGGAAACCGTCAAGGAAAGGGAGACCGTTGACGATGTGTTCGCGAAGCATCGGATTCCGGAACGGTTAAGGCGTGGGAGGGGAGCCGGTGCGGATATGGATATGAGGAATACGTAGGGGCGCCCCACGATTTCTCACTCCCGTATATTGCTCGTGGCCTGAACTAGAGTGCGACGGGTAACCTATTGATGTCTCCTACCGTTCTTTGCCCCCGATGCCAAACGCCTCTCGAGGCGGGCGCGGATTTCTGCTCGAGTTGCGGAGAGAGCTTTGGCTCCGTGCCACCGGTCGACGCGACCGGTCTGGCGCATACCGGCCGGCTGCTGTCTGAGACGCCCGGGGAGGAGATAAGGGGCCTCCTTCGGGCCGAGACCCAGGGCGAGTACGAGGTGCTGGCGGAGCTCGGTCGCGGTGGCATGGCCACGGTGTTCCTCGCTCGCGAGCTCGCCCTCAACCGGAAAGTCGCTATCAAGGTCATGTCCCCGGCGCTAGTTCACGGTGGGGACATGGTTGAGCGGTTCCATCGAGAAGCGCAGATGGCGGCGTCGCTCAGTCATCCCAACATCATTCCGATCTACTCGGTCAGGAGCTCAGGCGGTCTCTTCTTCTTCGTCATGAAGTGTGTCGAGGGCCGGACTCTGGGCTCGATCATCCGCGAACTGGGCCAGCTACCGATCGACATGGTTCGGGCGATTCTTGCTCAGGTCGGTGGCGCGCTCGATTACGCCCATCGGCGCGGCGTGGTTCACCGAGACATCAAGCCCGAGAACATCATGATCGACGACGAGGGGTGGACCGTCGTGACAGACTTCGGAATCGCCAAGGCAACCGAAGCCACACAGCTCACGGCTACGGGGGCTGCGATCGGCACGCCCGCCTACATGAGTCCGGAGCAATGTTCCGGAGACGCAGTCACCGGCTCGGCTGATCAATACTCTCTCGGGGTCGTTGCATACGAAATGCTGACCGGTAAGCCTCCGTTTGACGCCCCGACCCTGATGGGAATGATGTGGGCTCACGTGAACAAGGCGCCGGCTCCTCTGCAGGAACGCCGGGAAGACTGCCCGCAGGAGTTGGCGGACGCGGTGGAGCGCATGTTGGCCAAGCCGGCCGAGGAGCGATTTCCGGCGATGGCGGAAGCCGTCGCTGCCATCGGTACCACGCCGGTTACACAAGAAGATCGCGTCCGTACGAACCTGATCCACCTGGCGAAGGAGGGCGAGGCGGCGAGGCTCATCGCCGCGGTCCGCACGCCAAGCAGCCCGGTGCCTCTCGGCCGGACAGGAGCGTCGGCGGGCCGCTCCCCGCCGCCCCGTCTGCTGACCCCTCGAGACGCCGCCCTGACTGGGCGCACCCAGGCAACCGAGCGACCCACCCTGGTGTGGGTTGTCATTGTGCTCGTTGCAATCGGTGGCGGTGCCGTCGCATGGCTACTAACGCAGTTCGCCGGGCCGGAGCCTGCGCGGCCGGCTCCTCAGGTACTGGAGCTATCGACGCCGGGGCCGCCCGCGATCGCTTCGAGGACGATCGCATCCATCGCCATCGACGCGCCCGCCACAGCGATCCAGGTCGGCAACTCGACTCCACTCTCGGCGGTGGCGCGCGACGCGGGCGGGAACACTGCTTCCCTGAACGAGCTCTCGTGGGAATCCTCGGACCCGTCGGTTGCGAGCGTCTCACCGGATGGCATTCTCTCTGCGATGAGGGCCGGCATCGCGCAGATCACCGCTCGCGCCGAGTCCCACAGCGCCACGGTCAGCATCAGGTTTAGGGGACCCCGGCCGGGTACTACACCCGGCACGCGAGGCGCGGTCGTGGCGTACGTGCAGGTCGTACCGCCACGCGCCCGCCTCCCGATCGGTGAGTCGCTCGAGATTGCGGCAATACCAAGAGCTGCTGACGGGAGGATCCTGGACAAGGATCCGGTGGTCTGGGAGTCCAGCCATCCTGCGATCGCAGTCGTCTCTCCTCTGGGCGTCGTGACTGGCGTGGGAGAGGGTGAGGCGCGAATCACGGCAACTCTCGAAGGCAGGTCAGCGTTCGCGACGCTCAGCGTGTTGCCGATCCCCTCCCTGGAGATATCGCCGCCGCAGAGGCCAGTGACGGTCGGTGCAACGGTGAAACTGGCTGCGAGGATTCGCGGGCCCGGCGGTCGTTTCCTGGAGATTCCGGCGAGTTGGACGTCCGGCAACGAGGAGGTTGCGACAGTCTCTGCGGACGGATTGGTGTCGGGGATGGCAGTCGGGAGCGCCGAGATCGTGGCGACGGTTCGGGAGCGGTCAGCGTCAGTGACCGTCACGGTGCGAGACGTGGAGCCAGTGGTCGTCCGGGCGCCGCCCGATGCACGACTCGCTCTCGAAGCGGTCGTCAGCGAGTACGCCAGAGCCCTCTCGTCCCGCAACGTGGACGCTGTGAAGGGTGTGTATCCCGGCCTTCCAGCCAATCGCGAGCGCGCCTGGTCGGACATCTTCGAGTTGGGCGACCTCGAGGTCACAGTCGAGTTCGTGGAAATTCTGGAGCAGAGCCCGGACGTCGCGGTGGTGAGGTTTGAGCAGACGATCGACGGAAGGCGATTGGTGCGTAATACGACGACCTTCACTGCTTCGCTGGTACGGGTGCCGGACGGGTGGCAGATCACCTCCATCCGCTGATGGGCGGGGCCTCAGAAGGTGTATTCCAAGCCCACCGTCCAGAGGACGTGCGGACGGACACCTCCTCGGTTGAGCGGCCACGCGGAATTGGCCACCAACGTCACTCCCGCCGGCGTCACGAACTTGAAGCCCACCGAGGCGTCGATCAGATCGTCTCGGATATCGGGCACGGTCGTGGCCTCGATGACGCGGCGGTAGGGCGACTCGATCACGACGGGTCCCGGTATCTGGAGCTTCCGGTCACCCACTTGGAACTGGGAGACCAGATCGACCGCCAGGGTGACCCACGGAGCGAGTACCTGATCGAACCCGGCGGTCACGAGCACGCCGTCGTTCTGGAGATCGCCCGACCGGTGCAGGTATCCCAGGTTCGCGTGGGGCGAGAAGGTGTCGAACGTGGTGGAGATGATGCCGAGGCCCCGGAACGCGAACGCTCCTGAGCCCAGGAGATCTTCTTCGCTCCCCGTCGCGAAGCGGGCTTCGGCGATCATGCCCAATCGCGCCGATTGCGACTCGGTCAACGCAACCTTGAGCCGCACGGCAATGTCGCCGATTCCGGAGGCCGACCCCTCAACGAAGCGCGGGTCGGAGGCGAGCACGGGGTCGTCCGGCGTCCCGCCGAAGCAATTCGTGGCGGGCGGGCCACCGAAGGGGACGATCTGCGCCTGACTGTTCCCTCGAACGGTCGTGAACACGATGGGGATGGCGACGCCGATATCCAGCCGATCGAACAGACCATATGCCAGCGCCAAGGAAAGGGAGCTGACCCGGAGGTCGAGACCCATGTTGAACTGGATAAAGTCGTTCTCCTGCACAGGAAAGCCCCGCACTGAGCAATCTCCGCCGAACAGGGTGTCGCAGCCGGGGAAATCAAGGTCACGTGGGTGAAGTTGAGCCGCAAATTATTCAGGTCGACTCCGCGGACGCGCTTGAACCTGAAGACGTTGAGGTTGGTGGCCACCAGCACGCGACCCGAGCCCAGTGTTTGAGCCCGCTCAGCGAGTATCGGTCCCGGCGCCTCGCGGGTGAGGACCGGGGTGCCGTCTTTGAACATCAGGGTGAACCCCGTATTCGCCGAGCTGAACGGGATGTTTGCGACGTTCGTTGCAACGGCGTTTTCCAGAAAGTCGATCAGGGTAGCGTTGTTTGCGGCCGTCGCCGGTCTGAATCCCCCGCCATCTCCTGCGATTCCAGGAGCCCGGCCCTTGGAGTCCCCGAGTGAAAGCGGATCGCCACCCGCGACGAAGACGAAGAGCTCTCTGATCGTCCGGCGAAGCCCTCGTACCGGCTCCCGCTCGGCGAACGGAGTTGGCTCCTGGCCTGCGGCCGGAGCTGCTGCCAGAAGGAGTCCAAGTAGGGCAGCCGAAAGAGGGGCTGAGCGGTCGGTTCCCGGATTCATGGTCGGAATGAAAGGGCGGGGGAACCCAGAGGCGCAAGGGTCCGCTCTTGCGTTCAGCCAGGCCACGACGCGAACCTTTTGTATCGCTTCCCTCGTAGGTCTGATACCAGCAAATGGGAGTTCCGATGCCCGTAGATGTCCTCGAAGGTCTTCTCCCGTTGGGCGCCCTCGTGGCCCTCGGCACGTTTGGACTGATCGGCATGAAGTTGTGGCTAAAGGCGAAAGCCAACCGGCTTCGCGAGGGCGGCAGTGACCACATTGCGCGGTTGGGCCAGCAGATCGACGACCTGGTGGAGCAGGTCGGAGTCCTTCGAGATGGGCACACTGAGATTCACGAGCGCCTCGACTTCACCGAAAGGATGCTGACCACAGCAAGGGACGAGGAGGGCCGGTAGCACGAATCATCCGCTCCCTCCCCCCCCTGTTGCGGGTGGTCAGAGTCCCAGTTACGCCCTACGACCTACGCCCTACGCCGTGAGCCCGCTCGGACCATTGCTGCGCCATTATTAACAGAGCTGGCACAGACAGCACTCAATATGCGGAGGAATCGATGCGTCGCGTCACCTTCACCCTCGTGGCCGCGTCAGTAGTCGTCACAGCGGCGTGCAACAGCAAGAATGGTCATGGCGACGGGCACGCCTCGTCGAGGGGGCATGAAGTCCCGCTGTATGACAATCTGGGCAGTCATCATCACGAAATCACGACCATGGTGCCGCTCGCCCAACGATATTTCGACCAGGGCTTGAGGCTTCTCTATGCGTTCAACCACGCCGAGGCGGCCGAGGCGTTTGGAGAGGCAGAGCGGCTCGATCCCGACTGTGCCATGTGTGCCTGGGGCGCCGCCCTCGCCTATGGCCCCAACATCAACGCGCCAATGGAGCCGGAGGCGGGAAAAGCTGCGTATGCGGCCGTGCGCCGGGCAATGGCCAACGTTTCGAAGGTCAGCACTCGGGAACAAGCATTCGTTCGCGCGCTCGCGGAGCGCTACACCGCCGACCCAGCGGAGAACCGAGCGGGACTGGACTCGGCCTACGCCCGGGCGATGGAGGCTGTGGCAGACGGCTACCTAGATGACCTCGACGCGCAAGTTCTGCACGCGGATGCGGTCATGAACTTGAGTCCGTGGAACCACTGGACCGCCGCCGGCAAGGCCCGGCTGGGAACGGAACAGCTCCTGTCACGCCTCGAGTACGCTCTCGACCGGGACTGGGATCATCCCGGGGCCTGCCACCTATATATCCACGCGCTGGAGGCGCACGAGCCCGAGCGCGCCTTTGCCTGCGCCGAGCGTTTACCGAGCCTGATGCCCGGCGCCGGCCACGTGGTCCACATGCCCGCGCACATCTACGTTCGCGTGGGGCGTTACGCGGATGCCATCGAGACCAACGAGCACGCCGTCCACGCCGACGAGTCGTATCTGGAGGGGGGCGCGCCGTGAGTCGCGAGGGTATCTATCCGCAGGGCTACTACCCCCACAACTACCATTTCATGAGTTTTGCGGCTTCGATGGCTGGTAACCGCAAGAAGGCGATCGCGGCAGCCCGCAAAGTCGCGGAGAAAGTCGGGCTCGACGTGGCGCGACGGATCCCGTGGCTCGAAGCGGTCACGCCGGTCGTTTACTGGACCCTGGTGACGTTCGGTGCGTGGGATGTGCTCGTGGCCGAGCCGCTTCCGCCACCGGACCTGCGATTCACGTCGGGGATGGCCTATTATGCTCGCGGGGTCGCGTTTGCCGCCCAGGAGCAGTGGAATGCCGCGGCGCAATCCTTGGACAGCGTCACAGCCATCGCGCACAACTTCCCTGATGGCGACAATCGCATTGCGCTCGCGATCGCTCGAGAGGCTCTCGCTGGAGAGCTCGCGGCGCGGCGTGGGGACCTGACCGCGGCGATTGCGCACTTCCAGACGGCGGTAGAGTTTGAGGACGGCCTCTCCTATAACGAGCCGCCTACCTGGTACTATCCAATGCGACAGTCCTTAGGAAAGGCGCTCCTGGCCGCGAATCGCTCGCGCGAGGCCGAGCGGGTGTACCGCGAGGATCTTTCCAGGTTCCCCGAGAATGGCTGGTCGCTCTTTGGCCTGTCACAGTCTCTGGCACAACAGGGCCGCTCAGCCGAAGCCCGTAAAGTCCGGCAACGCTACGAAACGGCGTGGCGAATGGCTGACGTGCGGCTCGAGGCGTCCAGGATGTAAGCGAGCGGGCGCTTCCCCAGCGTCCTGCTGGTGGCGACCCGCTGCGTGCGCCGGCCCGCCGAGTGGGCGGCCCAACAGACGCTGGTTGCCAGGTCGGCAGGGCAGATCGTCGTGTGAGTACCACAAAAGTTGGGTAGCTACTACGTGCCCACGAAAGTGGATTTATCTAATACATTGTAAAATAGAGACTTAAGGACGTTGCTTCCCGTGCATGTACCTTGCTGCCCACCTCTGGGACGCCCGGTGTTGGGGTAGACGGCAGGTCAGTTAGGCGTCGAGGCCGATCCCCATGGCTTGAGCTTGGCGTAACACGTTCAGGTATAACGACCTATGGTGTCGCCAATACTCGTTCGACCTGGTGGGAAAGAGCGGAAGGGCCCGTTGCTCAGATACGAGCGGCCAGTGTCCCTGGCGCTGTATGCGGTGGCGGCGCTGTTCGTGGGCGGCACGCTTCTCGACTTGGGCGTCCTGTGGATTGCGCAGCGCCAAACAGGTGCGCAATGGGAGTTCGTGGCGATCTCCTCCACGGTCGAGGCCATTCCCCGACTGGCCCTCGGTGTCGGCATGGCGTACGTCGCGCTGTACGTGAGCCAGTCGGCCTCGACATTGGCGTACCGCGGCTTGGCGCTCGCTCTGGTTCTCGTTGGCGTGTTCGGTGCGGCGCTGGGAGCGCTGATGTTGACGGTGTACTTTCCGATTGCCCGGATTGTGCAGCCGGAATCGGTTCAGTTGTTTCGGAGCACGGTGATCAAGGCGGTGGGGCTCAGCGCGCTGTACACCATCGCGCTCGTGCCCATTGGCATACATGGCTTGCGCGGACCCAAGAGCTGATGGTCAGGATCGGCGGGCAGGCTTGCGGGTGGCGCAGGGTGCGCGTGGCGGAGTCTAGGCTCCCGTCACGAGCTCATTCAGGCCACTACTCACCAAGGAGGTGCGCCCTGAAAACTGGAAGAGCCTTATTGACGGCGGGGGCCGCAGCCGTTGTGCTGACGGTGTCCCTGCCCAGTGCCGGGCATGCTTGGCAGTTGTACTCAGATCACCTTCGTGCTGGATGTGGCCGGTCAGAACCACATTGACATGGTTCACATTTTCAGCGGTGATACCAAATGGCAGTTTGTAGACATCGTTGGTATCACGGATGCTAATGGTCAGGCAGTGACGAACTGGACCCATAGCATCTACAATGGGGACGTTGAGCTGGTCTTTAGCACCACCGGGCCGTACGTGGCCGAGCCAATGCACATCACGGTCGCTATGTCAAACAACGCTGCGAACAACACGAACTCGGACCTGTACGATGGTAGTCTCGGGTACGACGGGGAAGGGACGGATGCCAACCCCCCCGTGCCCCCGAGTAACGTGCGTTTCAACGGCACTGTCACGCCCGAACCGGTAAGTGTAGTCCTGCTTGGCACTGGTCTCGTCGGTGTCGGAGCGGCTTATCGGCGGCGACGCCTGCGCCCGGACGAGCCTTAAGCGTTCGCGGAACAGTATCGGGGGCGGAGGGTTCCACCTGCCCGCCGGGCGGGCCCTCCGTTCCGCGTTGACTCCCCCCCCTGTAGCGCGCCCCATCGCCCGACACCGGATGTTGCCTGGTCATTTGGGGTCTTTCCACACCTGACGGCACACCCGTAGCCAGTTGTCGCCGAGCACACCGCGCACGTCCTCTTCACTGTATCCACGTTTGAGCATCAGGTCCGTCAACTCGGGAAGTTGCTCGACTTCGAAACAGGCCATCGGCTCCCACATACCCTGCTCTTTGCCGGGCCACTCATCCGGCCGTTCGTCGATGTATCGCTTCAAGAACTCGAGACCGGGTTTGTCGACGGAATCCAATCCGATACCGACATGGCGGGGACCCACGAGCTCCACGACGTGATGAAGGTGGCGAAAGTAGGTCTCCGTGTCGGTGTCGCCTAGATAGAACCCGGCGCTGGTGATCCCAATGACCCCGCCGTTGGCGGCGCACGCCTTGATCTGGTCGTCCCGCACGTTGCGAAAGTGCTCCCGCACCGCGTGGCAGCCGAGGTGAGAGAAGATGACCGGCGCCTCGGAGACCTCCATCATTTCCATCGTCGTCTCGTAGCCTGCATGCGCCCCGTCGACGAGCATTCCCACCCTGTTCATCTCGTGGACGACTTTGATCCCGAATCGCGTCAAACCGATGTCGATTCGATCTGCCGAGCCTCCGCCAATGGAGTTGACGAGGTTGAAGATCGGGTGAACGAACCTCACGCCCAGCTTGTAGTAGGTCTCGATCATGTCGAGATCGCGCTCCAGGCACCGGAACCCTTCCAGGTGCAAGCCGACCGCAAGCTTCCCATCATTTTTCGCCGTGAGGATATCGTCGACCGTGTTGACGAGCACGTACCGGTCCGGAGCGCTCAGCACGTGGTGGTGGCAGCGGGCAATCCTCCGCATCGTCGCCGACGTTGTGCCGATCACCGGCGGGATGCACGGATAGGAAGTTGACTCCGGCCGCCTGCCATCTGGGGAAGAGCCGATAATCGTTCTCTAGATTGGGCTCATAGACGAAGACCATGTCCCAGACCAGCGCGTCTTCGTGGAGGGCGGCGGCCCGCCAAGAGACGTTGCTCATCGTTACTGCTCCCACTCGACGTTCCCGTCCACCGCGATCACTTGCCCCGTCACGTGGCACGCCTGGTCGGAGGCCAGGAACACGGCCATGTTGGCGATGTCTTGGGGCTCCACCTTGCTGCGCATAGAGATGAACCTGAGGAAGTCCGCTTCCACGTCGTCAACGGAGCGCCCTTCCTGGTCGGCGATGCGCTGGACGATCGTCTGCATGCGGGGGTTGTTGACCATGCCCGGCTGGATCGTGTTGGCGCGAACGTTATATGGGCCCAGCTCGCGGGCGATTGTCTTGGTGAGTCCCTCGACACCCCATTTCGAAACGTTGTAGACGGATCGGTTGATGGGCAGCGTGCGGACGCTTCCGGTGGAGATGTTGACGATCGACCCATCCCGTCTGGCCTTCATGCCGGGGGCGACCTGCTTGATCCAGTTGAACGGCCCGTACAGGTTGACCCGGAGCGTGCGTTCCCACTCGTCGTCCGGCATTTCTTCCACCGGCGCCCGGGGCCCCGGGATGGCGGCATCGTTTACCAGGACGTCCACCTGCCCCATGGAGTCGACGGCTTCCAGCATGCCTCGTGCGACGGAGGCAGGAACTGCGACGTCGCCGGCCGTCCCTCCGAACTCGGGATGCGCGCGGAGAGTGTCGGCCATCGCGTCTGCGTTGATGTCGAAGATGTGCACGCGATAGCCGCTGGCTGCGAATCGCTGCGCGATTGCGAGGCCGATGCCACTGGCCCCACCCGTGACGACGACGTTCCGTGGCATTCCTACCTCGGTGGGCTCGCCGGCGATCGGGCCGGCGCTGGTTTGGGTGCGGGGATCTCCCCGAGCAGGAGTCGCGCTCGGTCGCCTTCAGGGATCGCGGATCTCATGCTTCCCAGACGTCGAATAGAAGCCACAACACTCCCGCAAGCGAAGCAACCAAGGCCCACAAACTCCATCCAACGCGACTAGCAGCCCCCCGCGCCTCCCCAATCTCTTCACCTAGCCAATCGGCCGCGTCTTGGGTCGTGAGTTCAGTACCGGAAGGAGCCGGTTCTTCATGCATGTGTTCAGGTCCTCCAGGCTGGAATGCAACCCTATTCAACTAGGGCCTCTAACCAGTCGGAAAGCTGAGTCCGGCGTGCCGGCTCCTCCATCCATCCCAGGTCCAGTCGGTCAGTTCCTCTAAACCAGGGCCCCAAGATCTCTTCCCAATTGGCGGCCAGCGAGGGCACCACTTCGTTCAACATCTCATCATATCGCCTTCCATCAGCCTGCCCCGGATCAGGAAGTTGCTCGCGTGGGGCGTTGGGGAAGTAGACCTGGCTCCAGAATTCGGGGTCGATAAGTCGAATGATCGTGGCTAGCCGATCTGCTACACCATCGGCTCTCGCTCCAGCGCTCGACGGCAACGATCCCTAAACCACACAGCGGCCAACACGGCCCGGTGAGCAGGTCGGATGGAGATATCCATCCAGGCCGGATTGCCCTCCAGCCACCGGACAGGGACCCGGAGCGTCGCAGAGAGTGCTCCCCGTAGGGAGCGGCGACATCGCTTTCCCTTCTGCACAAGATGGTGCAATCCTTGCTTTTCGGCGTTCACACCCCTTTTCCGTACTGCTGCCGCGATCTCTTCGAGAGATCGACGCCTGGAGGACCTGGACGTCCACCGTCCGAGCTGCGCGCTAGGCTCCGAGGCAGCTTCGAGGAGCGGGCTCACGTACTGGAGGATATCGCCTCTGACCCGGATGCCTCGCCGTCCGAGCGGATTAAAGCGCTGGAACTCATGCTTCGGTACGGTCTGGGCACGCAGACTGAGCACGAGGTTCGGACTCCAGGTGTCTCATACACCTCTCCCGAGGAATTGGAGAAGAAGCTCCGGGAAGCGCTTCGGGACCCGGGAGTAAGGAAATGGCTGGATACAGAGGAACCCGAGGTCAAGGCGTCTTTGCGGGCCACGATGCGCGAGGGCGTTGAGGATGATGAGATCCAGGATGCTGACTTCGAAGTCATATCAGAGGGTGAGTCTGTCCTCCCCGGAGGGGGCTGGACCAATGACCCACGACGCGAAGAGGACGCCCCCTCCAGCCCAACTGACATTCCCTGCTCAGCTAGCCGATAGTTGGCGGGACGATGCAAGAATCCTCCGCAGCCGGGGCGCCCCAGGTCATGCGGACGTGCTGGAGAGTTGTGCGCAGGAGTTGCAGGCGAGACAAGAGGAACACTTCCTGGAGGCACTTCCCCTGAGCCAGGCAGCGAAGGAGGTGGGGTACTCCTACTCTGCCCTGCAGAAGGTGGTGGCTGAGGGAAAGAACCCTAACGTCGGCAAGAGGAACGCTCCGCGCATCCGACGGGGCGATCTGCCTCAAAAGGCTGGGCGGCTATCTGGGGGACCAGTGGACAACCAGTCTGACCTGGCAGAAAGATTTATGAGGCGGGACGGATAGGCGCATTTGCATCTTAACGGGTATGTGCGGATATTCTGCACATGCCCAGGATGCTCGAAGCAGGCTTCTTGAGGGTCCTCGAAACGGTTACAACGCTCCCCAGCGACGTTGCTGCCGGAATTGGCAAGGCATATCGCACACTGCAGGCCTATCGAGAAGGGAGCCGCCCGGTGACTCTCGATTCGGCCAAGGCATTGTCGCGGTATGCACGTCAGCAAGCAAAACGGATTCTCAAGGCAGCAGACGCGCTGGATCGAACCATCACAAGAGAGGAGGATCGAAATGACTAAGAAGCGAAAACGAAGAAGGAAGCTCTGGTGCTATGCGGTGGGCGACCGAGGCTACACAGTCACGGTGTATGAGCGGTCACCAGGTGGCCTGCTGTACGCGCGAGCCTGGGATCGCAGCGTTGCTGGTGGTAAGGGTGGCTGGAGGCGTATGAGCTTAGGGCATCGAGACAGGGAATCCGCGACGCGCTACGCCCTGCGTCAGGCCGCCAAACTTCGGGAAGGAACAGCCGAAGTCACAAATTCCAAGCCGAAGCTTTCACGCCTCATTGGCCTGTACGTTGAACACCGGACTCCTCGAAAGCGTTCAGGGGAACAGCAGGCTGATCGTCGGCGGGCGGAGCTTTGGACCCGCTGGCTCGGCGCCGAGAAAGATCCACACAAGGTCTCTCTCAACGAGTGGGAGTCATTTGCCGATGCGCGACGGGCCGGCAGGATTGATGCAAGGGGCCGGCACGTGGGTGAGGGACGACAGAAGCCGGTGCGGGATAGGACGGTTGAAGCCGACCTCGTTTGGCTCAAGCTCGTGCTCAATTGGGGCACCAAGTGGCGTGATCGGAATGGCCACTATGTCCTTCGCGAGAATCCCGTGCGTGGTTACGAAATCCCCACGGAAAGGAATGTCCGGCGTCCGGTTGCCACAAAGGACCGATATGAGGCCATTCGTGCAGTCTCCGACCAAGTGGCTATGGAGGTTCGTTGGGATGGCCACCGGCGAGTTCGACAAAGCTACCTGCGTGAGCTGCTGGATATTGTGAATGGAACGGGCCGTCGGATCTCGGCCGTTTGCTCGCTGCAATACGACGACTTGCTGCTGAATGCAGGGCCACACGGAGCGATTCGGTGGCGGGCCGACGCCGACAAGACCGGGCGTGAGACAACTGTGCCCATCTCTCAGCTGGTGCGTACCGCTCTCGATCGGATTCTGAGAGACCGCCCCGGGGTTGGTGCAGCGTTTCTTTTTCCGTCACCGGGCGATCCAACGCGCCCGATACGGCGTGAATTAGCGTCCGCATGGCTACGCCGTGCCGAGCAGCTCGCTGGTGTGCCCAAGCTGGCTGGCGGGCAGTGGCACCTGTATCGCCGCAAGTGGGCAACAGAGCGGAAGCACTGGCCTGATATCGACGTCGCTGCAGCCGGTGGCTGGACGGAGTTGGCGAGCCTCAAGAAGGCCTATCAGCAGGCCGACGAGGCGACTATGTTGAAAGTTGTGCTTGAAGCTGGACAGCTGAGGGAGCAGCAAGCATGAAGGGGCCGAACGTGCACACTTCCGTGCACACTCCGGGTTTGTACCTGGAGCCGGTCCGTAGGCAAGTTGTTTTTGCCAAGAGGTTTAGCTACGCATCGGGACGTAGCGCAGTCCGGTAGCGCACCTGAATGGGGTTCAGGGGGTCGCGGGTTCAAATCCCGCCGTCCCGATTGCTGAAAATCGTTACTCAGGAGCATCTTAGAAGATCGCCCGCCGCCCACGGCTCGATCGCGTGTCCCTGTTTGCGTACCCATGTTCAACGCGACCTGCGTATAACGACTTGCTTGAGATCCGCGGCAAGGTGAAACAAATGGGGAAACAACGTCGACTCCCGAATGCCGGCTCGACGGAGTTCCTGGGCCACCTGCCGCTTAGCATCCATTGGCATGACAAGCTTGATGAGGAATCGGTCGGCTTCCCGATGTTCGTTAAGCGGAGCCGGGGTGCCGTGGATGGTGAACGCCGATAGCTGCATCATCATTTTGGGATCGATTTCCTCCGTTACCAGAGCGAACACTTCTTTGTTGGGGGGGGAATGGAGCTTGACGCCAAACGCCGTTTCGATGAGGTCAATAGCGAAAAGATGCTGCGGCTGCAGAAGTTCCTCCGTTGCTCCCGATCCTAGCTTCGCCCCGTTGATCGCATTCATGAGAAATGGATCGATTGCCCCAATCGCCCCATCTTGAGCTGCCGTTGTAGAACCCGTCGCAGCGAAGTACGCAGAGACGAGGATCGACTCACTCCAATCCAACAAGCGAGTCGGTAGACCGTGATGCTGCATCAGGAAGAGCCAGCGGGCGTACTCAGAACCAACTGGACAGTCAGGATATCTGCTAGGAGCGCGCTGCTGGAAGCGTCGAGTGATGTGCGTTTCGTAATCAGCACCCCGGTCCCTGATCCTGTGCACCTGAGGGACAAGATCCCACGCTTCGTTTCCTTGCCCGCGCCACCAAGGCTGATTCGCAAAACGGGCGTGGACTTCACCCGAAGCCTTTACAATACTGGCAACGTCGACGAGTTCGATCACACGACTTCTCCGTCCGCATCGTAGAGCGTGAGCAGTGGGTCGCCGTCCGGTTTCGCCTGGAGCGTGGCGCGGATGTGGCGGTGCTCATCGCTACGAAACACTCGACCAGTTCCTAAGGTCCGGCACCACGGACCGGTCCCTGAAGGGCGCGGCCTTTCTCGCTGCTGAACCCGCGGTATCATTGGGCGATGGCAGAGAGCGTCAGCCCGGAGTTCCTGGCACTTCAATCGGCCCTCGCCGGTCGGTACTCCCTCGAACGGGAGCTCGGTCGGGGCGGCATGGGCGTCGTCGTGCTGGCCCGGGATGTCGCCCTCGACCGGCTGGTTGCCATCAAGCTTCTCCCACCGATGCTCGCGATACGTGTCGGCCTGCGCGAGCAGTTCTTACTCGAGGCCCGGACGGCCGCCGGGCTCTCCCATCCCCACATCGTGCCGATCCACACGGTGGAGGAGCACGGCGGTCTGGTCTTCTTCGTCATGGGCTACGTGGATGGAGAGACGTTGCGGGAACGCGTGAGTCGCACGGGACCCGTGAGTCCCAGGGTCGCGATGCGATTGCTGCAGGAGGTGGCGTGGGCGCTGACGTATGCCCACGACCACGGCATCGTCCATCGGGATGTGAAGCCCGACAATATCATGATTGAGCGGGCCTCCGGTCGGGCACTGGTCACGGATTTCGGTATCGCCCGCGTGCTGGATTCAGAGGATAACATGCCCAAGGGAGAGGTCATCGGCACCGCCCGGTACATGAGTCCGGAACAGGCGTCGGGGGACGAGGTGGATGCTCGGAGCGACCTGTACTCGCTGGGAGCGACGGCGTTTTTCGCGCTCACCGGGCGGGCGCCCTTCGAGGCGCCCAGTGTGCCCGCGCTCTTGGCGAAGCACGTGGTCGAGCCCGCGTCGCCGATGGCGTCGGTGAGGAAGGATCTCCCGCCCAAGCTCGCGGCGCTCGTGGATCGGTGTCTCGCAAAGGACTCGGCGGCACGGTTCCAGACCGGCAAGGACCTTGCCGAGGCGATCGGCGAACTGCGGGGGAGAGAGCTCAGGGCGCCGCCGTTGGTGCGCAATTTCGTCAGGAACGCTCAAGTCACGACTGCCGTGTTCATTACGGCCGGGCTGGTCGCGCACGGGATGGTCGTGCACGTGCTGATGGTCATCCTCCTGGTCCAACTGCTCTCGGTGGCGCGCAGGCTGCTCCGCGAGGGGTATACGTTCAGGGATATCCGCGCGGCCCTCCTCGCGGAAGCCCGAGCCCAGGAAGAGGAAGCCGACGCCGCTGGTCAGCGCAAGTTCATGCGACGGCTCAATGGATTCTGGCACCGCATCTGGGCCAGCTGGTTCGGACGTTTCTTCTTCTGGCTGGCCGGCATCGGTGTGCGACGGCCAGCGCGGTTGGCGGTGCCGTCCACCGAGGCGACCGAAACGATCCTCGGCCGAGCCGCGGTGGAGCTGTACGAATCCCTGCCGGGCGATGTACGGACCCGGTTGCCGGGTGCCCGGAAGGTCATCCACCGGCTGGAGCACGACGCCGAGGAGCTTCGAAAGCTGGGTAGCGCGGACGGAACACTGGGTACTGCGGTTGCGGCCCTAGAGAGGGTGCGCGTAGAACTCCTGCGACTCCAGGCAGGAGAGGGATCGGTGGACGATCTCACCGACATCCTCGCCCAGGCCCGCGACATCGGGGACCGAATCGACGCCGAGCTCGAGGCGAGGAGCGTAGAGCGATAAGCGATTGGTGCGGTATCGACGCCCGCAACTCAACGGCCTTCTGAAAATCTCAAGCTCGCACGTAGCACCGGCGCCCACACGATCGCGAAAGTTCGGTCTGAACTCGACGCCACGCGGGGTGAACTCGAGGCCGTGCGGGGGGAACTTGTAGAGGTCCATGAGCGCCTGGACTTCACGGAGCGTCTGCTAGCTCGAAGCTCGGACGTCCGCCCCTCTTAGAGACACCGATTCATAACGAGGGGGTGTGTGCCGGTGACACAGCGCACGACCGACGCAGGATACTCGAAAGAAGAGGCCGGCCGCATTCGCGAGCAGGCGCGCACTGGCAGATGGTAGTCGGTCTAGAACAATGACGCGGCGAGTTGCGACTGGGCCGCACGTTTTCCTCCGCCCGCCTACTGTGCGAGACGGTTTACGGCTTCTCGAATCAGTAGGTCGCAGCCGTGGCCTTCACCGGCCGTGGGTGTATCCTCCCGATTCTCTAACAACCTTTCGTAAGTACCTTCACGGCAGTCGCCGGATTGATCAGGCGTGCTTTCTAATATGCATGCGGGATCATGGGGAATTGGCTGGTGTCGTCAATTTGTCGGAGATGGTACGCGGCAGCTTTCAGAGTGCATACCTGGGCTTCTACGCAATGGAGGGTTACCAAGGTCATGGCTACCTCACGGAGGCAGTGAAGCTGGTGCTGCGGCATGCATTTCGGAGGTTAAAACTCCACCGAGTTGAAGCCAATATTCAACCGGTCAATAGCAAGTCGAGGCAGCTCCTCAGGCGCTGCGGTTTCCGCCGCGAGGGTTTCTCACCTCGGTATTTGAAGATCGGCGGTCGTTGGCGGGATCATGAGCGTTGGGCAATTCTTGCTGATGCGCGATGAGCACGCCCGCTACGTGAATAACCGGGAAGATAGGTAACAGATAGACTGGGATATGGGTAACAGTTACTCCCGGCCTTTGCGAAGTCGATTGCGGTCTTGCGTGCCGCTTGTGGGCGGGCCGTTAGGAAGCGACGCAAGATGTCGATCGTGCGTGCCGTCTACGGCGATAGCGGACCCGCGAGGGGGGTCGGACATCGGCGACGCCGCCCACTATTAGTTAGCCGGATGCAAAAGAAGACCATCAGACGCTTATCCTTCGCGCTCGGCACCTCAGCTGTCGTGCTCATGCTGGCTTTGTTCTTCGTGCCGGACTACCGAGGGTTGGATAGTCCGGAGAACATGTACAGCGTGTTCGTCACGGGACAGTTGATGCGGCTGGCGCGGGCCCAGGCAGCCTACTACGCCGCGCACAGACGCTACAGCCTCACGCTCGACTCCCTCGAAGACTGGGGTCGCCATGAGTACATCGACCTACGCATCGAGGCAGCTGATTCGACGGGGTGGCGCGGCACCGGTACGTATCCTCCCCGGTCGATCCGCTGCGAGCTTCACATTGCTTCTCCCGGCGACGCACCGCCAACGTTCCAAGAGATTGCGCAGGAGTGTGTGCTGCATTGAGCCCCTGCGGTCGGGCGCTGCGCGTGTAGGCAACTGGGATCAGGGTCCCTTTTGGGCCCGCTCAGCCGGAGTCATAGTTCGGCGATGAGGCTGCAAGCGCCCTCCATCGACGCAGCATCAATGCTTGCTCTGACAGCGCGCCATGGTTCCTCCGCGATGTCCTCGACGCTTCCGCCCACCTGATCAACGGGCGGACCGGCGTCCAAGAAAACCGTGACACGTACCGTCTTGAACTCGAGAGGCTGACATTGGAGAAGGCTACGGATCACTTCGCGGTTCCAGGGCTCCCCATCTTCGTCCTGCATCACGAACCGCTCGGTCTGGTACCGCACTGCGTAAGTGTTCGGTTCGGGTCCCTCGGCGACATTGGCGACGTCAAGTGACACTGCGACTCAGAGCTAGACGCATTGTGTCGATGGCGCGCATGTCGGGCATCATGAGGTCGACGATAACGAGATCTGCCGGCTTCTCGTGATAGAGCTTAGCCGCAAGCATCGCATCTGTCGCTTCGCTGATGTCGTGCGCCTCGCGCTTGAGAATCTTGCGCAGCGTGGCACGCGCCAACTCGTCGGTAGCTACTAGGAGAATACGAGCCACGGCCTTATCACCCTGCGCTGCATGACAAGCATTTGCCTACGCAGCCAAATCACGGGCGGTACCAAGGACTCCATGAGATGCCTTTGTTCGAGCCCTCGCCGAACTTAGTTCCGCCAACACTTTTCACCAACTGCCGCCGCGAAATGCGACCAGGACCGGACTCAGCGGCAAAGGACCGATAGTCGAGTTCAGTCGGTTCGCGGAGTTTTCCGGAGAGGCGACAGCGATTGCTGCCGAACTGGCCGAAATCGGCCTCCCTATTCGCGCCAGCGATTGGGTGTGGGTGATGGGAAGTAGGCCAGGGGGAAGAGGGTTCCCTCCCTATAGGCGCGTTCAGCTACTCTGGCTGTCGCCTTCCCCAGGGTCTACTTTAGAGATGTCGGCAAACCGGGTAACGCGTGGGGGATGGTCGCCGTGGTCGAGGCCGCGTACAGCTGGATCAAGAAGGATTCACGCGCTCCGAATCTCTCGACGTCGTAGTTCAGCGAGGACAGCTTTTGGAGGCGCTGAAAGACCTCAGGGATGTGGTCACGAGTTTGTTAGCGAGCGGGCGCACTTGAAGGCGATCGGAACGCGGTCTCTCGGAAGTCTGACGTCTCTCTCGCTGGTTGACGTGCCACAGCCGGAGCCGGGACCGGGGGAGGTGCGTGTCCGCGTGCACGCATCCGCCGTCAATCCGGTGGACATCGAAGTCGTTCGCTGGGGAGGTCCTGCGCGACTCCTCCACGCGAAGGTCTCCCCCCTGGTTCCCGGCTACGACCTGTCAGGCGTCGTCGACATGGTCGGCGCGGGAGTCGAAGACCTCTCCGCGGGCAACGCCGTATTCGGCCACCTCGCCTACAGCCGCAAGACCCGGCAGGGTACGTTCGCAGAGCTGGTCACGATTGATGCGACGCAGGTCGCGAACAAGCCAGAGGGCGTGGACCACAGGACAGCAGCGGCCGCAGCGACCGTCGGGCTGACGGCAGTAGTTGCGACGGGCATCCCGTCGTGGCTGCGGGTAACGGCGGTTGCGATGCCCTACGTCTTCATTACGATCGATGTCTTCTCGTGGTGGGCCACGAAATGGGTGCCGGCGGCCGCCTACCTGACGATCTTGGGCGGTTTCGGCTACGCGGTCTCCTCAGGCTTCATGATCCTGACCTCGCTGTATCAGATGTGGTGGCCGATGGGATCTCGTCGCGGAATGTCTGTGAGCTGATCGTGGTCGAGAACTTCTTCGAGGAGTTGAAGGCGAAGGTCCCGCGATGACCGAGATCACCGCCCGCCTCTCGACCGCACTCGCCGACCGCTACCGCATCGGGCGCCACTTGGGTGAAGGCGGCATGGCGACGGTCTACCTTGCCGAGGACCTCAAGCACAAGCGGAAGGTGGCCGTCAAGGTCCTGCGGCCCGAACTGGCCGCCATGCTCGGGGCCGAGCGGTTCGTCCAGAAAATCAAGACCACCAAGAATCTCCAGCATTCGCACGTCATGCTGAAACGACCACAATCACTACCGGACAAACATTTCTCTGGGTCACCTGACACGAATTCGGCACCCTGAAGCGGGAATATCCTAGACACGTACCGTACCTATTTGGACGCGAGCTCAAAACGTCAGATGCCGACCCTCGGCATATTTCATTTACTGAGGAAACCTTCGCATTCAAATTAGGGACAACATTTGAGCCAAACCATGATTCCCTGCCCAACTAGCATTACGCATCAACACTTGCTCTCGGCTATCGTGACTGAAGCCGGTGATCGGCCCACCCTTAGTGTTGCAGATATAGGTTGTGGTGGCGGCGAATTGACGCGCTATCTCAGGTCAGCATTGCCGCAACTGCTAACAGGTTGCAACATTGATGTGTCTGGATTTGACGTATCCGATTTCGCTCCCGATGACAATACAAATCTCGAATTCGACACCCCCACGGTGAGGACCGGAGATCCGTGGCCGTATAGTGATCACTCAGTCGACGTGATGATTTCCAACCAGGTGCTTGAACATGTCGGCGACGCGCAGTTTTTCTTTGCAGAGACGTCTCGCTGTCTCAAGCTTGATGGGGTCGCGATCCATCTGTTTCCTCTAAAGAACGTGATCTGGGAAGGGCACATATACGTTCCGCTGGCACACCGCATTACGAAGCCAATCTTTATCAGAGCCATGGGGCACATGTTTGGGACAAAACGCGGGAAGAATGTTCCCGGGGGACACGAGCGAGAGTTCGGCGAATGTGCTGCGGAATACATTCGGAATTACACCGCGTATCGGACGAGGAGTCAGATTGCACGTGCTGCCAATTCTAATGGTCTTCGTGCTTCGTTCGAATACACGCCATACTTCTACACGTCGAAACTTCGGGCCATTGCCAAACGGTCTCCCAAGTTGAAATACCGTAAACGGCCTGTGCTGGAGAACCTCAGTTCGTACTTATTGAGCTATGTCAGTTCAATAACGCTTGTGTTGCGCCACAGCAGCTGAAAGGGCGAAGCTCACACATCCAGAACGTTGCTAAGCGGTTGACCGCCGGAAGTCTTTAGCTATGTCGCCAACGTTTTATGATGCCCCCTCCCACACCGCGCGGTTCGAGGAGTTGAAGGCCAAGGTGGGGAATTCAGCGGTGGCCTGGGCCCAAGTCCAAACCGCTGGGCACGGCTCGGCGCTCGTAGATTGATTTCCCACGTTTCGAAGCGGGACCGTGAGCCGCACAAGGGCCTCGCACATCGCCAGGGTAAGGATCACCGACACGCTGAGGAGTCCGAGTCTCCGAAGACCGATCACAACGGCGTCAGTTCGCACCCCGCGTCCCGGCGAGCGCCCTCGTGCGTCGAACAAACAACCGCTGGGCCTTGTCGGCCGACAAGGCGTCGATCAACTGGGATCACGGCGAACTGAGGCATGAAGTGAATCTACGGGTCCGGCGCTGACCGGACAGCGTCCCAACCCCGCATACTGGTGTCCCCCAAATGCCCTACCTGGCTCCGGATTCGCGAGCTCGCACAAACGCCCGGTGTGGACGTCGTCTGCCCGCGGTGCGACAACCGGCTGAGCTTTCACGGCCCGGAGGACCGGGGAATGCGGATCCTGGTGCGCTGCGCGGCCCGCCCGCGGTCTCTCTTCGTGAGCGGCTTGGCTGTTGACCCCGATGCCGGGTAGGCCTTTGGCGGCGCAACCGAAGACGCTGGGCTACTACCTCTCGGTCTCCTATACCCGGCACGCGGTGGTGGAGTACGACGCTGTCGGGACTCCCCACTGGAGCGTCCGGGTCACGGAGCTGGCGGACTGCCCAACTGGAAGCGGGGCGTCGTACCAGGCCGCAACGGTCAGCCTCGACAAGGCGCTAAGGGCGTATATCGAAGCAAAGCTGGAGACAGGGGGAGCATGGCTGAGCCTGTGTTAGCCATCCGACACGATCGCTGGTGGCGACGCCAACCTTGGGGTATCATACGGGGGGCATTGTCGGGAGACGCCTTGCGACGTGACCCGAGCGGCCGGTAGGGACTCAACTAGCCTTTGGCAAGCTTAGGGAGGCAGAAGTCGGGAATCTGTCAGCTTCTGCGGAGCGATTCCGCGTTACCCGCTCGATTGCTCCTGGTATTCTTCCTCGCCGCTGGACTGCTCTCGGTCGTTGGGTGCGATGATCCCTCTAGCCCAGGGAAGGTGGCCACGGTGCGGGTTTCGCCCGCGGCCGCCACGCTCGCCGCTCTGGGCGACACGACACGGTTCGTCGTGGTAGCAAAGGATTCCAAGGGCAACACTACGTGGGGGCAGACCCTATTTGCCTGGTCGTCTTCCGACCCCCAAGTAGCCACAGTTGATTCCGTCACCGGATTGGCAACCGCAGTGGCCAACGGCACAGCCTCGATCATCGCGTCGACAGAGGGCATCCAGGGCGCAGCTTCGCTCACGGTCGCGCAGGCAGTCTCGAGGATCGAGGTGACGCCGGATCGCTCCGCGCTGACCGCCCTGGGGGACACGGTGCACTTCGCGGCGCGAGCGAACGATCTCCTCGGCAACCCAATCCCTGACACCACGTTTGCCTGGCATTCCTCAGATACGGCGGTGGTGAAGGTCGACGGGGCTGGGCGTGCGACCGCGGTAGGATATGGATCAGTAACCATCACCGCGACCGCAGAGGGCGTCGCAGGCGCTGCGTCGATCACCATCACCCGAACTGGGATGCGCCCTCGGTTCGAACCCGCGCACATCGTATTCCCCGTCTATCCGGGCCGCACGCTGTCTCCTGCATGGGGTGATTTCGATAACGATGGGGATCTCGACTTGCCACTTGCCCGCAACGAAGGGGCCGCCGCCTTCGCTGAGATCCCCGGCTTCCGTGCGCTCCTGAACGACGGCAACTATCATGGTGCGAGTTGGGGCGATTACGACAACGATGGATTCCTGGATCTCGTCGTCCTCGCGTACGAGACAGGCCGCAGCCTCCTCCTCCATAATGAAGGGGACGGGACGTTTCAGAATGTGGCCCCGCTTCTCGGAATGGATATCGAAGGGAGCGGCGAAACGGCGGTGTGGGGTGATTTCGACGGTGACGGCGATCAGGACCTCTTCACGCCCTACTACTCGCACATCAGTCCGTTCCAATCGTTTCTCTATCGCAACGAGGGAAACGGTACGTTCACGGATATCGCGGACGATGCCCGGGTCTCCCTCCGATCGCTGCCGGAGCGGCTTCGCCCGGAAGGCGCCCACGCAGCGGACATCAACGGAGATGGAAGCCTCGACCTGTACTGTGCGCATCACCTGTTCATCAACCAAAACGACGGCACCTTCAAGGACGTGCGCGAGGCGGTCGGGCTGCCGGCGGTGTTCGACGAAGGGTCGGAGTTCGTCGACTACGATAACGATGGCGACCTGGACCTCTATCTTCGGACGGTCGCCGGTGGCCGTCTCTTCCGCTGGGACGGCGCGGCGTTCGAGGACGTCACGGCGCGTTCGGGCATCCCCGCCACGACCCTGATGTGGGGCGACAGCTGGGCGGACGTCGACCACGACGGGGACGTGGACCTCCTCTACTTCTCGCGGACCGAGCCGGCCCGGTTGCTGATCAACCATGGTAATGGGACGTTTCACGAGGATCGGGCCTTCAGCCGCCTCGGAGTCATGGCGGACAATTCCGCATGGGGAGACTACGACAACGATGGCGATCTCGATGTCGTCGTGGGAGCGAATGCCTGGCGGCTCTATCGAAACGAGCTGGATAGTTCCGCGGAGTTTCCGAACTCCTATCTCCAGGTGGTGGTCCTGAATGCGCAGGGTCACCGAACGCAACACGGCGCGACCGTACGGCTCAGGCGCGCCGATGTCGATGACGGCCAGATCCAAACCCGCGTCGTCGATGGGGGGTCCGGCTATCTCAGCCAGAATCAGTACGCCACGCATTTCGGCGTGGTCGCGGGGGGCGTCTACGCGATCGAAGTGGTCTTCCCGAGCGGCTCGGGGGGACCGCTGGTCCTTGATGCGCGATCCCAGCCTTCGCTCGGCGGCATTGTCCCCGAGGAACTCGCCGATAAGAACATCACGGTCTACCGGGACGGTCGGGTGATGATCTCGGGCCGTTGACGTTACCATCGTTTTCGGCCAATCAAGCCTTACTTTTTCCCGCGGCGGTAGCGGGGAGCCACGGGGGGAGCGTTCCAGTCGCATGAACGTCCTGTGTCGGTGACCCCCCATGAACGATGCGTGACCTTCCCGACACCGGTCAGCATGGACGTCCCAACTCCGCACCGTGATGTCCCAATCGCACCCTAGGCAGCTGACCCGGCCCGGTGCACCATCGCACGGTGGCCCGGATCCTGGTTGTTGACGGCGAGTCAGCCTTCCGCACCGCCCTGCGGGAGGCGCTGGGGGGTCAGGGGTACGAGGTCGTCGAAGCCGCCGAGGGCCGGCAGGCCCTGCTCGCCCTCCAGGATGCCTCGGTGGATATCGTCCTCGTGGACCTGTTCGTGCCCGGCCCGGCCGGCCTCGAGCTCCTGATCGAGTTGCAGGTGCGGTGGCGTGCCGGTCATCGCGATGGCCAGGCGCGGACACGATGATCTTGACGTCCTCAAACTCACGCACCTGTTACCCTCAGTGGGCGTCCTGCCCAAGCCGCTAGCGCCAGCGACGCTGCTTGCGGCGGTTGGCGACGCGCTAGGGGTGTAAGGCGGGTGATGAACCTAGCGAGGGGCGAGTGCGCCGGCCGTGTAGACGAACAGTGCCAGGTCGTTCACCCCGTAGAAGAGGTCGCCTGAAAACGTAGAGCATGACCAAGCCAACTGCCCACACCGCAGCCAAGACAACGGGCGGGAACAGCAGAGAGCGGCAGACCACGTAGGCGCCGACACCAACGCATACAAGAGTCAGAGCCGTCAGCAGATACAATGAGACGTCCCTCGGCGGATTCCTGACGCAATAGGATACGGGTTCGGTACGTGTGTCTCAAGCCGTGTTCGCGCCAGCAGATCGGCAGGCAAATACCGCCCCGAGGCGTGGCTGGCTCGGGGCGGTATTACGGACGCTGCCATCAGCCGCCGCGGGGATGATGCTTCACCCACGGCCCTACTTTGCAGTATAGGTCAGGTGGATCATCAATTCGTCCTTGTTCCCCCAACTCATCGGTGATCCAGACGACAACGGCGTCGCCGAGTTGTTGAAGTACACGGCGAGTTTCGACTGACCGAGCGGCGCAACGGTGACCGCACCTCCCACGTACCGCTTCTTACTGCTGTCGTCGTATACCAGAGCCGTGCCCACGTAGGTATACCCCCCCTTGGCAACACGTTGCAACAAGTCGTCGGGCAATCGGTTTAAATCCACTTTGCCCACCAACGTCCGGCTCTCGATCTCCCGCCGATCCGTCCACCCCAGATTCTTCAACGCGAAGATCGGGCCCGCACACCGCGGCCGATCCAACCGCCGCTCATAGCTCGCCGCCACCATCAAGCGCGCCCTTTTTACCGCCTGACTAAACGCGGGCGGCGTCGCGTGAACTCCTCCGCCGGAGGGGACTGGCTTGTGATTGCCCCGTTGATCGTGCTCAGTGCCGTCCCGGTGGCCGCCGGTGCCGCCCGCCTCGCCCAGCTGACCAGCGGCGTGGACATCACGCCGGAGAACGCACGGTTCTTCGCCGCGCTCCTGCCCGTGGTGTTGCACATCATCAGCGCCAGCCTGTTCGCCATCTTGGGAGCCTTCCAGTTCGCCCCTGGATTCCGCCACCGGAGCCCCGGCTGGGGCACCGCGTCGCTGGGCAGATCTTGGTCCCATGCGGGCTTGTTGCCGCGCTTTCAGGCCTGTTGATGACCGCGGTCTATCCGCGCCCTGGCGGCGATGGTGGTCTCCTTGCTGGCTTCCGGCTCGTATTCGGCTCGGCCATGGTCTTGTCCATCCTCTTCGGCCTCGCCGCAATCCGGCGACGGGACTTCGCCCGGCACCGCGCCTGGATGATTCGTGGCTATGCGATCGGCCTAGGCGCAGGGACACACGTGCTGACCGGTTTACCCTGGATCCTGATCCTCGGCACGCCGGGCGAGCTTCCCAGAGCGCTGCTCATGGGCGCCGGTTGGGTGATCAATCTTGGTGTGGCCGAATGGATCATCCGTGGGCGGCCGATGCCGGAGCATGTGGGCGGTACGTATCCGCCGATCGCAGCGCACAAACGGGACAGGCAAGAGATCGAGCGTCGAGATGTTTGACTCCGTTATCCACCTGATCGAGGAATCGGGTGCCTGGATGTACATCCTCGCGCCCCTCTTCACGGTAACCGTCGCGATCCTCCCGATCCCCGCGGAGCTCCCCGCGATGGTGAACGGGATGATCTTCGGACCGCTCGTCGGTGCGTTGATGACGTGGAGTGCGGCACTTGTGGGCGCGCTTGTGAGCTTCGAACTCGCGCGGCGATTCGGGCGTCCGCTTGCTGAAAAGGCTCTGTCACCGGTCGCGCTCGCGAGAGCCGATGGAGCGATGATCTCAGCCGGGTGGCCTGGCTTCCTCACGGTACGATTCATACCTACGGTTGCGTTTACACTCATCAACTGGACGGCCGGCCTCACGTCGATTCGTCGCGCGACCTTTGTGTGGACCACCGCGATCGGCATCGTACCGGGTGTGATCGCATTCACACTATCCGGGGCCGGCCTCGGGACCCTGTACCACCGCTACCAGCAGCTACCATTCGGCGTTGGGCTCCTCGGGATATTCTTAATGGCGTGGATGGTCTTTCGCTTCCGCGAGCGCACGGGCTTAGGTCTAGGCCGATTGCGAAATGAATCGCTGCGAGTTGAGGGGAGGTCCCCGAGACGATCGCGGTGCGAGCTGATACGGAGGGATACTGATGCCCGAACAGCGACGTTCTGAAAACATGGTGATCGGGGTCATCCTCGTGTTGGTGATCGCCAGCTTCGTCTTTGGAACGGTTCCATGACGGTCGGGGGTGGAGCCGGCCGACCGGAACGCCGGTGGAGCGGCGGGCTAGAGGAATCCCCGATAGCCAGCTCCCGCGTCTCGGTCGCATACTTAACAGAGCGTCGAACAAGGGGTGTGTCGGTGACCGAGCGCGATACCGACGCAGCGTACTCACCACAAGAAGCCGACCGCATTCGTGAGATGGTCCTCGCGCCCGGCGCGCAGGTCGAGTGTCCGCGATGCGGTGAGCTCCTGACCTTTCACGGACCGGTCACGCAGAAGGGGACTGGGAAGGCGGTCCTTCTCGTGCGTTGCGCCACCTACCGGCGCCAACTCTTCGTCAGTGGACGGTCCGAGTGAAATGTGGTGAGCGGTGGATCAGGCCTCGACTGGCTCGTTCAGAGTTTCGACGTCGGTCCGAACCCCACCCAGAACGGCCAACATCCTCCTGCTCGCTATTGGCCCGACATGGTACTAGGAGTCGTTGTCGACACGCGGCGGATTCGGAATTCGGAGTGCTACTAGAGGTGAAGAATCATCGCACCTTTACACGGCGCTGTGCCGCAACTATGCCGATAAGGTGCTGAGAAGGACGGCCCGAGCACTCCCCGTGCACTCATGCTTAGCCTTCAGGGAAGGGCTGGGCTTGCCCGCCAAGGCCACCGCATACCTGACTAACGCCTGATATGTGCGCAGGAATCGCAACGCGAGCGCTGTGAGTTCCTGAGCCTCCGTAGCGTCCGCTGATTTGCCCCAGTCGATTCGCTCGCGAGCTGCTTCGACAGTGAGCATTGCGTGCGTGGCCGGGATGAGGGAGGAACCGCATGGGGGCGTCCAAGATCGAGACGCCCCCACGATAGGGTCTAAGTGTCAACAAACTCTCAACAACTGTCATAGACACACGGAGCGCATGGGGGTTCGCGAGCTAGGGCTCAACATCGCCCAATCATGACCCACGTCTTCAGTAACTCAACCTAGTGCTTGCCCGCCACGAGCTGCTGAAACCGCGGATGGTCGCGCAGCGGGTCCCAGGTGGGATCGATTCTGAGCCCCGGAACGGCAGTGTTTGAGGGAACCGCTAACAACCGTTCGAGTCGATCAATCGCGGCGTCGTACTCGCCGACCATCGTGTAGATCCGCGCCAAGTCTCGCACCCTGAAGGCTCCTCGCCACCTGCATGTGGCCGTCCTGTACGAGGCGGCGGTGTACGCGATGTGGCGGCAGGGCCTCCTTCCGGCAAGCCGCTGTCCGGGGTGGCTGTGGCTCGTCATAGGTGGCATCGTCGGCCTCGGAATCTTCTTCGGCCTCTACCGTTGGCAGAACGTGTGGTTTGCGAGGGTGGTCTGGGCTGTCCACGGACTCCGACTGCCCGCCCTGATCAAGGCTGCGTTCTTTGCGGGCGAAGCGGCGCGACTTCCCTCGATTTTCTATTTGACGGCGATGGTCGTGGTCGTCATAAACCTGTGGATGCTGGCCCGCGCGGCGTGGGATCTGTGACGTTCCGAACCTACGGGCCATGGAGGGGGGATCGCTCAGATCTCGGAGCCCAGGTTGCGGCGCAGCGTGAGCGCGCGAGGAAGCGGCTTCGCCAGGTAAACAAGGTCAAGGAGAGAGGCACACCGGCGTTCGCACCGGGTTATGGTCGCATAGATATGGAGAATGGATCCATCTACTATCAGTTCGTAGTACGACGACCTGAAGTAGAGAAGCTATCCAGGCGCGACGTAGCAGATGCTTGCTGCCAGCTAGCCGCCGACAAGGCGCCTCCCAGCTCCCAAACGGCGTGCGTGATCAGTTAAAGAACATTCCCGAAATCGCCGGCTGCATTGAGAAAGGCGGCTGATAACGCCGCCCCTTACCACGCACTGGTTGCTGTGACGAGGCAGGATCACACAGAGAAGCTTATCCCACACCCGCAGTTGCCCGTCTCGTTAGGGTTTTGAAAAACGAACCGCGATTCCTGCATTGACGAGATCCAATCGACGATCATCCCATTGATGTACTGCGCGCTGAACTCGCTGACGAACACACGGGTATTGTTGAGTTCGATGGTCGTGTCGCCGGAATCAGGACCTTCTGCGATCCTCACGTCGTAGTTGAAACCGGAGCATCCCCCTACCACAACCCCCACCCTCAGGCCAGCGGTTTCCGGCAACCCACCGTTGACAACATCGCGCACCCGCTTCGCCGCCTCGTCGGTGATGGTGAGGGTGAAATCGTTGTTCAGGACGTTGAGTTGAGACGAGTTACGCATCGTTGTATTCGTCAACGCTGACGCCGCCGTTACGGGGCCTCCGCGCAGTATCTGTCAAAGGCCGTTCTGAGCTCCACCGCGATCGCCTCCGCCGACCGACCTTCGATATCTTGCCGTTCTAACATATGCACGAGCTGGGCGTCCTTGAAGAGCACGATTTGGGGTGACGAAGGCGGGTAGCCTATGAAGTGGCTACGGGCACGCTCCACGGCATCGGTCTCCATGCCGGCGAATACGGTGGCGAGCCGGTCGGGGCGGACACTGTGTTCCAACGCGAGTCTCACTCCCGGCCGCGCTTTGCCCGCCGCGCATCCGCACACCGAGTTCACCACCACGAGCACGCTGCCATCGGCTGCTGAGCCGAGGACTTGGTCCACCTCTTCGGGGGTCAGCAGCTCCTCAAAGCCTATCTGCGTGAGTTCATCCCGCAGGGGTTGAACCATCACCGGATCGTACAGAGCTGTTCTCATTCTCGTCCTCCCGCTGCCGCCTGCCATGGCTTCCTCGAGCCCCGGCTTGGTCGGCGCCTACCCGCGCCCCTGCGCCACTTCCCGGGCCTCACCGCCTTCGAAGTAGGCGTAGTTTTTCTTCGTGTAGCTCGCCCACTTCTCGGGTACATCGTCTTCAGGGAAGATAGCGGTTACCGGGCACTCCGGCTCGCACGCGCCGCAGTCGATGCACTCGTCGGGGTGGATGTAGAGCATGTCCGGACCTTCGTAAATACAGTCCACCGGGCACACATCCACGCACCCTCTATCCAGCACGCCGATACAGGGCTCAGCAATGATATACGTCACAGTCGCTCCATGGCGCGCAGCCTAATTCCCCTCCGATCGTCCGACCCGGCGGGTTCGCACTAGGTAGCTCCCTCAGAGATATCGACTTTCATGTCCTCGCCTCGATCGACCGTGTACGCAGGCACGCTCTGGCCCGCTGGGGGGCCCACGACCTGCCCGATCGTCACATCGCACTGAGCACCGTGCTATGGACAAGTGACCACTGTCCCGTCCAGCTCGCCTTCTCCCAGAGGACCGCCTCGATGGGTGCATGTACCACCGAGAGCATAAATCGTTCCAGCCAGGTTGAAGACGGCCACCGCCCGGCCTCCTGCGTCCACGTGGCGGGCGGCATATCGCTCAACCTTGTAATCTTGATCAGTTCGCCCATTGATGGCAAACCTCCCTTACCTCTTCGCAGGATATCCCGCTCTAGTGTAGCGTTCAACGTCACTTCGCGTTTGCTGAGTAGTTCGAGAAAAACCCCCGTCCGTGCCACGATCGCCTCGCCGGGACCTCCCAGCGCCTGTCGCGCAACGCGCCCGTCGTTTGGATCGTGTTGTCGAACACCACAGTGTCCGGTCCGACGGCGCCCTCGTCGACCAACTGCGTGAATTCTTCCCGACTCGCAGGTCTCCTCGACGAGCGCGAGAATAGAAATGTACCCACTTCCGGAGCCCCTCGCTTCTCGTCCAGGTAGGCTAGCAATCCCGTCCCTCTAGTCCCCAGCGGAGGCGTGATGACGCGGTGCAGAAGCCTCCAGAGCCCAAGGTCGCACGTGGACGCTATAGATCCAGGCTATGCGTCGGTTGGTGTGATCGTCTTCGCGTGCTGTTGACCCATCCCCTCCGGTCGCACCACAAGGGCAACGCGGGCAGTACCGTCCGGCGCGGTAAGCTGGATCTGCGGTACCTCGTTCCACGAGATCCCGATGATCACGCGTGTTTCGCCGTCGGCGTCGAGAAAGGCAAAGGAGGGAAGCGCGGAGTCTTCCTCACACGCAAGCACTGCACGGATGCGACCACCCCGGTCAACCAGCTCCAAGCGCTCGGTTCGCACGATTTTATCCACCATGTTGGGATTTCCTTGGGCAACAAGGTTGGGTCATGAGTCACCTACCCACGGGACTTCGGCAGGCTCTCCGCCGTGAGGAAACTACGCGTACAGCCCTCCCGGAGAACGGTACGCATGACGGTTCTACGTTGCACGTTCACAAAACAACGCCCCGCCTGAGGGAGGTTTAGGGGGGTCGCCGACAGCCGCCAGCTAACACGCCAGGAAAGCCCGAGCGTCCCCGTCCGCAGTTCGTGTTCGAGAATACCGCCTTCAAGAGACGGCGTTAGATTTCA
The DNA here is from genome assembly GCA_965249575.1 of Gemmatimonadales bacterium. GTDB lineage: Bacteria > Gemmatimonadota > Gemmatimonadetes > Gemmatimonadales > GWC2-71-9. The sequence continues at coordinate 2,773,942 of OZ252244.1, forward strand.
AGCCCGAGAACATCATATAGACGGCAAGAGCCGTGGGCGGTCGAAGAATCATGACGTACTGTGCCAGTTATTCGAAAGCGCAGGATCTTACGATCGCGCTCGATGCGATTTGTGACGAGTTGGCCACGGGGCTCAACGGCGTCCCACCCGACATCTCCTTCCTCTTTGTTTCACACTTTCATGCTGACCGTTTTGAACAATTGGCGAGTTTGGTTTACCGGAAGAGCGAGACGCGACTGATGCTAGGCTGCACAGGCGAAACGATCGCAGGGGGCCGTGAAGAGATCGAATCCGGCCCGGCCATCAGTCTGTGGTCGGCCGTGTTGCCAGCTGCAGCGATCGAGTTGTTTCACGCCGAATTCTCCCAAACGCCCGATGGCATCGTGTGCGACGGCCTCCCATCGGGTCTGGAGGAAGGACGAGCCGATGTTCGGGCTGTCTTCGCCTTCGGCGAACCATTTTCGGCCGTCCCGCACTCCGTGATCGATCGTTTTGCCGACGAACTTCCGGGCGTGCCACTCATCGGTGGCATGGCAAGCGGCGGTGCCGGTCCCGACATGAATCGGTTATTCCTCAACTCAACCACCATTCCGCATGGTCTCGTCGGGGCGGTTGTCCGAGGTGGCCCGCGGGTCCGTTCGGTTGTCTCACAGGGATGTCGACCGATTGGCCAGCACTACGTGGTCACCCGCGCCGAACAAAACATCGTTCACGAATTGGGTGGCGTCCCACCCAGGCAGCGGTTGCGTGAATTGCTGCCGACGTTGTCAGATCAGGATCAACAATTGATGCAGAACGGGCTCCACCTTGGCATTGTGATGAACGAATATCAGGAGACCTTCGCACGGGGAGACTTTCTGATCTCGAACGTGATAGGGGCCCGAGAGGAGGATGGATCACTGGCGATCGGGAACCGGGTGCGTGTCGGTCAGACGGTGCAGTTCCACGTCCGTGACGCGGTAACGGCCGACGAGGATTTGGTTCGGCTGCTCGAGCAGGATCGGACTACGAACTCGAATCCACCACAAGCAGCGTTGCTCTTCAGTTGTAATGGTCGGGGAACCCGATTGTTTCCCGAGCCGAATCACGATGCCGGGACGATCCAGGAAAAAGTTGGACCGATCCCGTTGGCCGGCTTCTTCGCCCAGGGGGAACTTGGCCCGGTCGGCGGGAAAAACTACATCCACGGATTCACCGCAAGCGTGGCCCTGTTTGAATAGCAGGCCCATAGCATCACAAACGAACGGCCGGATTCTGCTGTGGGAAGCGACTTGCAGTCGAGTCGTGCCAACGTGGACACCGAGGGTCGGAAGCCACCCGCACACGCCCGCCGAAGCGTGCAGAGCAGAGCTCCAGCCACCGCATAATCATGCAACCTGAGGGCCTCTTCGACCTCGTTTATGCAGCCGGTCTGTGTGCAGATTGGCTAAGTGACTGCCATGACGAGATCCCGTTGAGGCCGCCTAACGCTCGCCGCTCAGCGGCCGGCGAAGCCGGTCCGCAGCGGCGACTTGTTAGGCGGCGTCTTTGTATCGACGGCCACGTGCTTGCCGCAGGGCCCAGACCACGAGTGGCGCAGCCAGAATGATCACAAGACTCCCAAGAGCGATCGCGCGAAGCATCCCCGGCACCGCCATCGTAGCCGCCAGGAGTCAATGTTTCCCGTCTCCCAGAAGACCCACTCGCCCGCTAGCTCCGTTGCGAGTAGGGGGTTGCCCGTCTCGAGAACCACAATGCCGTTGCCGGTCGCGGGGTCGAGGCGTGCTGCGGCATTGATCGCAGGATCGTTCTTGCCGTCGTGCCCGACGACGAAGCCCCCCTCGTCGTTGCTGGCGTAAAGAATGGTGCCGAGACCCCATATGTCTTGCCCGAATTTCGCCGCATGCGGTTGCCACATGTCGTTGATCGTTACTGACGCAAGGACTCCGAGCCCAATCGGCTCCCCGTTCTGCCCAGGAAGGTGCGCCTGTATGAACCGCGTTAGGTCCGACACCGACGTGTACAGAGACGTCGCCGCGACAGCGGAGAAACGATAGTGAGTCGCCGGTCCGGAGGCGCCATCGTAGAAGGTCGCAAGTGTCGTTCCATCGCTAGGGGTCCAGGCGTATGACGAACGGACCATACCCAGAGGCCGAAAGATAGTTCGCTGCATATACGCCTCGAATGACTCGCCGCTCACCTCTTCGACCAGGAGCTGAAGGAGAGCATAGCCGCCTCCAGAATACCGCCACTCGGTACCCGGTTCGTATCCTACCTGAATGACGCCGCGGGCCCCCGGTGAGACATCTGCGGGTCTCGTTAGCGACTCCTCCAGCGACTGCACCGTCGCTCCAGGTTCAAAGCCAGCGTAACCGAGTCCATCCGTGAGCCCTGCGGTGTGGCTCAGCAACCGTCGGGGCGTAACCTTGTCATTATCGAACTCGCTCTCGGGGAGGGTCCATCGCGTCAGATAGGTGCTAACTGGGGCATCCAAGTCGAGTCTCCCGTCTTCGACGAGTGCCATAACGCCCCATGCAGTGATCCACTTGCTGAGGGAGGGTCGGCGGAAAAACTGTCGACATTCAGGATGGGGAGTGGCTCTGGGGAAGCGGGTGCGGTTTGTTGTTGATGAACCTATCCAGGGACAGAGTCTGCGGGTGTCTTACAGCGGGACTATCAATGGAGACAGGATCAACTTTTCCCGAAATTACACTGCTCGAGTGCGGCAGTCGCGTGGCGGCGTGAGGCTGGTGCGTAGCACGTCAACGTTTTCGGGGCGTCGGGTGAACTGAAGGAGGTCGACATCTGGTACGCCGCGGTCGACTTCGATTGGGAGCAGATCGTGACCCCCGTGGATTCCCGCCAATGCCCGTGTCGTCGACGGCACGGGGAAGTACCTCATTCCCGGTTTCTGGGACATGCACACCCATCTATCCAAGGCCCGCTCCTCATCCCTGGGTCTCTTTGTGGCCAATGGCGTGACGAGTGTTCGGGACATGGGGGGCGACCACCACGAACTTCTCCGGTGGCGCCAGGAGGTCATGGGCGGACAACGTGTGGGCCCCCGGATCCTGCTGGCGGGGCCGTACCTGGAGTCCGCAGGCACCGTCGAGCGGGTACGGAACACGCCACCCGAGGAAATGGTGGAGCCGGTGGAGCGAACCCGTATTCCGGTCGGCACGCCGGAGGATGCGCGACGGGTCGTCGACTCTCTCTCGGCTCTGGAGCTGGATTTTCTCAAGGTTCGCACGTCTCCTCGGTCGAGACCTACCATGCACTCGCGGGCGCAGCACGGCTCGCCGGGCTCGACCTGGTAGGGCATACGTTTGGCATTCCCATTGAGGAGGTCATCGCATCCAAGCAGCGAGGCATCGAGCACCTCTTCTACCCCACGCTCGATGACCGCAGCTCAGAGGAGCGAAGGCGATTGTTCCGTCTTCTGGCGGAGAACGACGTCGGCGTGGTTCCGACCTTGGTGACCGCAACCGAGTCGGCTTTCGCGCCCGACAGCGTGGTCGAAACGGTCTTGCACGATTCCCTCGGTCGGTTCGAAGTTCGGCGCCGATACCTCTCCCGGTTTCTCATTCAGGACTGGAGCGAACAGATCCTGGAGAGGGATCCCGACATGCTCTCCCTGTTTCGAAGTGTCTACTCGAGCGCCGTTCGGGATCTGAGAGAAATGCGTGAGGAAGGTGTTCGGATAATGACCGGAAGTGACGTCGCTGTCCTCATGATCTTCCCTGGCTCAACCCTTCATGCCGAGCTCGAGCTGTTCGTCGCGGAGATCGGGATGACGCCTCTCGAAGCCATCGAGAGCGCCACGCGGCTGCCAGCGGAGTTCCTGGGCCTTGGTGATTCCCTTGGCACCATCGAGCGTGGCAAGATTGCGGACTTGGTGCTACTCGACGAGGATCCACTCGAGGGGGTCTCGAACACCCGCCGGATCAACAGTGTCATCCTTCGGGGCCGGCTCTACAATCGAAACGACCTGGACGACTGCTATCGGAGGTTGAGGTGGCCGATGACCGTCGGGTGAACGACTGGCCGAGGAGCCGGGAGAAGTCGCTAGAGTAGGACCTGGGGGGGGCGGCAGCCAGAGTGGCTGAAGGCGCTCTATGGGGGAGAACCCGATTCTACTTTCCCTACTCCCAACACGCACAGCGCCCGACCGCAGGGGCCGGACGCTCGGCATCCACACGGCGGCGGCACAGTGTTCGTGTTGTCGTGCACCACCTTCCATTCTCCCCCCGACGCTGCCAGACAAAGGCCCAGACGCCGCTGAAGGAGTCGGGAGCCTCACCGGGCAGATATGACTCCGCTGAGAAGGAATTGGTGGAGAGAGCGGATTCGCGGCTCAGGACTAGGACCTGAGTATCGGACACTTCGACGTTCAGCGAGTCCGCGTTTGTGAAGAAGGTGGAATCGCTGGTGTAGACCGCTTCGGTTGGCTGGAACGTCGCACCAGCCGGGTGTCGAACATCGGGACCGAAGGCATACCACTTAAAACGATACTGGCGATCCCGTTCACCGCTATGGGGGATTCCCCGATTGCCGGCAGTTAGCCCGATCGGCTATTTGACGGGGAACGTGATCTGTCGGTGGCGCCGGCTGAGAACTGACGGGGCAGGTTAGCGCTGGGTACTCGCAGCTCAGTAGGTGGTGAACGTATGGAGGAGTCTTCCAGCTCGCCTGGTCACTGTCCCTCGACGCAGAAAGCCGAGGGGTCTCCCCCTCGGCCGTTCCACGACGTGGAAATGGTCGCATCCACGAAGCGGCCTGCGCGTTACGCTTATCGACCGATGGCGTCCGGATGAGCCGTGGCCCGGGTCCGGAGCGTGACCACGATCGCGGGGCCCTCTTCGGCCGGGAGCCATTCGCTACCCGTCCCGTTCGGATCGAGGTAGTGAACCGACGCTACCTTGTCGGCCTCTACCCACCGCAAGCACGTGATCTCCGTGCAGCGCATCTCGATGTAGATGCTCGGACTCGGAACTCCGCCATCTGCGGAATTGCGGACCAGCCAGCCGGGCAGCAGCTCGCTCACCGCCTGGTAGATGTTGTCGACTGACGCCAGGTCGAGCTCCACCGCCGTGATCGGCCTGGGGCCGCTCCGGGGTCCGTCGTGCCGGCCTTCGAGGTCCGAGCATCCGGTCACGCCGATCGCCAACATCAGTATGGCGGTGAAGAATGTCGTCGCTTTCATCTCAAGCCTCCCTGTAGGTGGTCGTTTCGGCATTGCCGGTCAGCGGCTCAGTGGCTCCCGGGTTTCCCGGCCGTCGCGCTTCCGGCGCTTGCCTGTGCCCAGCCTAATCCGGGCCGGTCACGGGGCGGTCACTTCTGCATCACCGGGTGAGTGGAAAGCAGTGATCGGGGCGGAACCGTGATCACGCTTCGACTGCTGGGTGGAATCGAGATGCAGAACGGCGCCGCAGAGGAGCCGGGGGTCGCGGCGCTGTTACCGCGCCCCAAGCGGGTTGCCCTCCTGGCCTACCTGGCCGCGGCGCGTCCCCACGGCTTCCACCGGCGAGACAAGCTGCACGGGCTGTTCTGGCAGGAGGCGACGCAGGACCGCGCCCGGCGGGCCCTCAACCAGGCGCTCTTCGTTTTGCGAGAGGGACTGGGCAGAGATGCCATCGTGACCCGCGGCGACGCGGAGGTGGCGCTGAACGAGGAACGGTTCACGGTGGACGTGCGGGCTTTCGGGGAGGCGGTGGACTCGGCTGACCACGAGCGTGCCGTCCAGTGGTATCGAGGGGACTTTCTCGAGGCGTTCTTCATCTCGGAGGCGCCAGAGTTCGAGTGGTGGGTAGACCAGGAGCGAAGCACGCTCCGCCAGCGCGCGATCGCGTCGGCGTTCGCGCTGGTCGAGGCGCTGGACGGTCAGGGGAGATACCTGGAGGCCGTGGACCGCGCACGCTGGGCGACGGCGATGGCTCCGTTGGACGAGGTCGTGCTCAGGCGGCTGCTCGAGCTGCTGGACGCCCATGGCGATCGCGCGACCGCGCGCAGGGAGTACGACCGTTTCGCTCGCCGGCTCGCCGAGGACGCTGGCCACGAGCCGTCGCCCGAGACCCAGGCGATGATGGATCGAATCAATGCACGGCGTGCTCCCAGGGCCGGGGATGCACCCGTTGAACCTGTCCAGAAGACGGAGGTCACCCCGGTTGCGGACGTGGCGGATGACGGTTTATCGCCGAGGCAGCTGCTCGAGCGAACGCTCGCCGGGCGGTACGAGATCGGCCGGGCCATCGGGATGGGCGGTATGTCGCTCGTGTTCCTCGCGCAGGACTTGACTCAACCCCGCAAGGTCGCGGTCAAGGTGCTGCGGCCGCATCTCCTGAGCACGATCGGCGTCGAGCGATTCCTCCAGGAGATTCGGATCGCGGCAGCGCTGCAACATCCCAACATCGTGCCGCTCTACGAGTCCGGCAGGGCGGGCAGACTGCCGTACTACGTCATGCCGTTCGTTGAGGGTGAGTCGCTCGAAGCGCGGCTCACGCGCAAAACGCAGCTTGCTGTCGACGAGGCGATCGGCATCGCGCGCGAGGTGGCCAGCGCGCTCGGTACGGCGCACAGCCATGGGGTAGTCCACCGCGACATCAAGCCCGGCAACATCCTGCTCGAGGCGGGCCACGCGGTGGTCAGCGATTTTGGTATCGCACGTGCCGTCACGGAGGCGGGCGGCGTGAGGCTCACCGAAACGGGCGTGCGGTTGGGAACTCCCGGCTACATGAGCCCCGAGCAGATCGACGAGTCACGAGTCGACGGTCGCAGCGACATATACGGCCTTGCGTGCGTGCTGTACGAGATGCTTGCGGGGGAGGCGCCGTTCACCGGCCCGACGGCGCAGTCGATCTACGCGAAGCAGTTGACCCTGCCGCCCCCATCCGTTCTCACTGTGCGCAAGACGGTGCCGCCCGGCGTCGACAAGGTCATCCGGCACGCGTTGGCTACCGTGCCCGCCGACCGATACGCGACGGCGGCGGAGTTTGATGCTGCTCTACACGCCGCCTCGTTGGAGCCGCCGCTGCCCCTCCCACCTCCGCGCCGGGTGGGGCACCTGGCTCCGTCGCTTGTGATGGCAGCTGGTGCCGCAGTCGTATTCTTCAGTCGGGAGAAGCCGCCACCTGACCCGCTGCACTACGCGATTCTGCCCTTCCAGTACGAGGGGAGCGCAGGTGCGCCGCTCAACGAGCTTCAGCGCCTGCACGATGCGCTTTCCCGCTGGGAGGGGTTCAGTATTGCCGACCCCTTCGATGTCCGCGAGGCCCTAGCTGACGACGGTGGCGCATCCTTGACGCGGACTGCCGCGACCCGATTGGCGCGCGGACGCGGAGCCGGACGGTACGTCAGGGGGGCGGTGTCACCGTTAGGTGGTTCGCTCCGAGTGCATGGCGCTCTCTACGATGCAGTAGAGGACGGCACCCTCGTAGCGAACTATGCAGTACGGATTCCCCGAGATCTTGAGGGAGCAGATTCGCTGTTCGCGAAATTGGCCGATCACCTGCTGTTCCCCTCGCTTCCTGAGGGGGAGCCGGCGCTGTCGGGGACGCGATCGTTTCCCGCTCGGCGGGCGTTCGATCGGGGGCAAGACGCGCTCGAAGTTTGGGATCTCGATCGGGCAGACTCTGCCTTCTCTGCAGCGACTGCCGTGGATCCGGATTATGCCCAAGCCCACTTGTGGATTGCTTTGGCGCGGGCGTGGAGGGGCGCCGAGCGGGCGAGCTGGCGCATTGACGCCGAGCAGGCTGCTCTGGGGAAGGAAAGTCTGTCCGACCAGGATAGGGTCACAGCCGACGCCATTCTGGCCGAGGCTCGCGATGACCTCGGTCAGGCCTGCCCGCTTTGGCAGCGCCATGCTGGAGGAGACCCACGCGACTTCGCTGCCTGGTACGGCCTGGCCCAGTGTCTGAGAGGTGATGACGCCGTTGTGCGCGACACCGCGAGCCCATCAGGCTGGCGGTTCCGCACCAGCTATCACCGGGCGCTCCTGGCGTACCAGCGGGCCTTCGAGCTGCGGCCCTCCATTCTCGTCTCCTTCCGGCGAGGTTCGTACGAGTCGTTACGTCAGCTTTTCAGAGCGGGCGGGAACGAGCGCCGGGCCGGCCGTGGGCTTTCCCCCGACACCACGGGTTTCAGCGCGGATCCGCACTGGCAGGCGGATACGATCGCATGGATCCCGTATCCGCAAAACGCACCACGGCCGCGACGTGCGGCGAGCCCCGAGGAAGCGGTGCGACACCTGCGGAAGATGCTCCGGGAAGTTGCGGTTGCGTGGGTCGCGTTCACGCCCGCAAGCGGGGACGCGATGGAAGCGCTCGCAGTCTCTATGGCGTTGCTGGCGGACCCATCGGCGCTCCTCATACACTCGGCCCTTGGGGGGCCTGAAGACAGCCTCGCCCTACTTGAGCGGCGGGTCCGGATAGGAATCGAGGAGACCTTGCGGCGTGGCATCCGGTGCACACCATCTATCTCGATCGGCGCATGGGCTCCACGCTCGCGTGCAGCGATGACGAGTTCCGGCGCCAGCAGGTGGAACAACTCGTAGGTCCAAGAGCGTCGGACGCTCTGTTCCCGGCCAGAGCACCCATACAAGAGCCAATCGTGCCGGGTCCCGAAGGACGATATCCCGCCTTCGACCCTTCCCCTCTGCCGCCACCTGTGCTTGATGAAAGTGGAGGCGTCGCTCGAACGTCAGGCAGCATGGATGGTGACGAGCGCCCCTCCGATGGGGCGGGCTTTCTCTGTGACGGCGGCGGGGACCGGAGTAACAACTGGGCGGTGGCGCCCACTAAGACTGCCAGCGGACATGCTCTGCTTGCCGGCGATCCGCATCTCGGCCTATCACTGCCGTCCATCTGGTACGAGGCCCACTTGTCCGTACCGGGAGCGATGGACGTCTACGGTGTGACCATCCCAGGTGTCCCGGCCATCGTGATCGGATTCAATCGACAGATTGCGTGGACGTTCACCAACTCACAGGCGGACGTCATGGACTACTATCGGGAGATCTTTGACGACTTCGAGCGGCCTACCAGGTATCGCTTGGACGGTGAGTGGCGGCCACTGGATGTCCGGATCGAGGAGTTTCGTGGGCGCGACGGCGGGGTTCTGGCAGTGGACACCATCTACCACACGCACCGCGGGCCGGTCGTGTGGGAGGATGGGCAGCCATACTCCGTCCGCTGGACGGTGCTCGAGGCCTCTCACAACTCGCTGCGCTTCGAGCGCGCCTCGCGCGCCCCATCGGCCGATGCGTGGCTCGAAGCGATGCGGCATCTCGAGGCCCCGGCTCAGAACGGCCTCGTCGGGGATGTGGATGGCACCATCGCCATTCACACACCGGCCTGGTTCCCGCACAGGTCGGGGGACGGCCGCGGTGACAGGATCCACGATGGCAGTGTGAGTGCCAGTGACTGGATCGGGCGCTGGTCACCAGAACGCGTACCGTTCGCGCGCGATCCCGAACAACGATTCATCGCCTCGGCCAATCAGCAGCCGATCGATCCGGCGGTCGACCCGACGTACCTGGGCGCTAACTGGTATCCGCCGTGGCGTGCCATGCGGATCAACGAGCTACTTCGCGGGGACAGCGCGGTCACGCCAGATGCGATGCGTCGATATCAAACGGATCCTAGAACGCCCCGGGCCGACCTGTTCGTCCCGTTTTTCGTCGAAGCCGCACGACGGATGGCAAGCGCCGGAGAGGGAGATTCGGTGCTGGTGGCCGCAGCATCGATGCTGGAGCGCTGGGACCGGCAGTACACCCCGGACAATCGATACGCGGTGCTGTTCGAAACGGCGGTGGAGATTCTGGAGGGACGGGTGTGGGACGAGCTAGCGGATTCCACCGGCAAAGGGCCGGTTTGGATACCCAGAGAATCGGTGTTGTGGCGGCTGCTGCAGGATCCCGGGAGCCCCTGGTGGGACGTGCACACTACCGATTTGGTTGAGAACCGTGACGGCGTCGTGGCCGCCAGTCTTCGTGGGGCGTACGAGCGGCTGATCGAGGCTCACGGTCCTGCGGGCAGCGAAGCGTGGCAATGGGGTCGCGTCGATCCAATGAAGATTTACCACTTGCTGCGATTACCGAGCCTGTCCCGGCTTGGCATCCCAATCCAGGGTGGCCTCGGCTTGCTCAATCCGACGCGCTCTCAGGACGACAAGGGTCGACTACCGTCGGGACGAGGGACGCACGGGGCGAGCTGGCGCATGGTCGTCGAGCTCGGGCCCGAAAATCGAGGCATGGACCACGTACCCCGGGGGCCAGTCCGGCAATCCGGTAAGCCCCTGGTACGATGATCGCATCCCGCAGTGGGCGGCGGGGGAGCTGGATCCCGTCGGCTCCCTCGAAGCCCTGAAGCACTCCCTGCGCCGTCGGTGGCGAGCAAGCTCACGCTGTTGCCGGAGGGATAGATGAGACACTTACTTCGCACACTCCTACTGACCGCGGCGTTCGCCATTGGTACTGTCTTCCTCGGATGGTGGATCGTTCCGCTTCTCGCCGTCATGTGGGGAGCCGTGGCCAGCAGCGAGGGCAAGGCCGGCGCCATGGCCGCCGCCTCCGCAGGTCTAGCCTGGACTACTCTGCTCGCAATCACCGCGCTGCAGGGCCCGGTTGGCTTGCTCGCGGCAAAGGTTGGTGGCGTCATGGGACTACCAGCGGCGGTGCTCGTTGCCTCCACGGTGGCGTTCGCAGTGATCCTGGTGGGCAGTGGGGCGCACGTGGGGGCGGCAGTGAAAGGGATTGTGCAGAAACGGCGCGATCCCTGACCACAGGCGAAGCTGGGTATTGGGACGTGTGGTTGAGCGTGTGACGGTCGTTGCCTCGAGGCGAATCGAGCCCGAGATGGAGGTCATATGATTCACCCGAAGGCGAGCTCCTGGGTCTTCCGTGGCGATTCGCCCGAGCCGTGCGCGGCTGGGGTGCAACCGTTTCTGCGGGCGAGCCGATGACGAGTCTTGGCAGTCATTACTAGTAGCGAACGAATCGCGCAGCTCACGGCGTGTGGGGCAGGGTTATAGTTTGTTGGTGGCGATGGTCGATTGCGAAGGAGAACGATGGGAAGAAGGCGATTTACCGAGGCCGAGCCCTCCGGTCCAATAGACTCGCTTCACGGTGCGGCCGTAACCGCCGCACTCGACCTCCACGGGGAGACAGCGGATTCGGCTGAGCGAAAGCTTACCTGGTTCCTCCAACGGTGGGCCCAGCAGCAACCGGGCGCTGTGATCCGGATCATTACAGGCAAGGGGAGTCCGAGCCGCAGCTACCCAGTCCTCTTGAGGTGGTGAGGGTCCTGAGACGAGCGGAGCGTTTACTCGGAAATAAGGGGGTGTTTGCATCGCCAGCGCCCGGCAGCGGAAACCGCCGCCGCTAGATCGTCGATTTGTCCGAGCAGCACGGGAAGCCGAGCACATCATGAGTTCGACGACTGGTCAGATCCGCCTGGTACACTCGGGCCCTCGGTCTCCGCCGTCATCTTATCGGCCCACCAGGCGTGGGCCCGCTCCCGGGTCCATCGACCCGCCGCCTCGCACGCTCCCAACTCAGCGGCGAATTCGTCCGCCGACCGGGGCCGTCGTTCCGGCTCCTTCTCGAGACATCGCATGATGAGACTTTCGAGGTCTGCGGGAACCTCCAGGTCGACACGTTGTGAGGGTGGCACGGGTGCGGTCCGCAGGTGGTCGGAAATCAGCTCCATGGCGGTTTGACCTTCAAAGAGCTGTTTGCCCGTGACCAGCCAATAGGCTACACAGCCCGACGCGTACAAATCCGTGCGGCCGTCGACCGGGTCCCCCAACGCCTGTTCCGGCGCGATATAGGCCGGCGTGCCGCCCGCGACGTTCCCGTCCGCCGTGAGGTCTGGATTGGAATCTGCGACGTCGTTTGTGTGCGACTTCACCAGGCCGAAGTCCAATACCTTCACAAAATCCACGTCCCGTCCGTACCGTGCGACGAAGATATTTGCCGGCTTGACATCGCGGTGAATGAGGCCCGCCTCGTGTGCCTCCGCCAGGGAGTGACATGTCTGCCGGAGAATGTGGATCGCCCGTTCGGGTGGGACGGGACCAAACCGCGCGACTAAGCTACTCAGATCCAATCCGCTCAGCAGTTCCATGACATAGTAGAACGTGCCATTGTCGGCGATCCCAAAGTCGTACAACTCGATCGTGTGGGGCGACCGCAGGGATGCCGTGGCTTGGGCCTCGCGCTCGAACCGTCCCAGAATCGTTTCGCGGCTGGGTCCAACCGATCCCAACGCGCGCGGTGGCACCAGTTTGATGGCGGCGGCCCGGGCCAACAGGCGGTGTTTGGCCTGCCACACTTCACCCATTCCGCCGCGGCCGATGCGATCGATCAACCGGTAACTACCCATATCTCGAGCCCGACCCACTTCCGCTCCCATCTTGTAGACCACCCGCGCGCCGACGTAACCCATCAGCACGACCAAGCTGTACTGCAACACCATGCCAAGAGTGAACTCCGTCCAACCCGGCGCGAACTCCACGGAACCGAATCGAATCCTCAAGGCTAGTACGATAGGCACAGCACTCACGGATGCGATCATGGCCAGCAGGGCTTTCCGCGGCGGTGTGGGCACTACCATTGTGTAGAGCAATACCCAGATCGCTACCCACGACATACCGACCCCTCCGTAATCGCCTGGCCCGTACTGGTTCGACGCGTAGAGATCAGAGTATTCAGCGGCGGCGATACCGAAGCTGATCACCACCTCAAAGACGAGCCCCAGCTTGAACACCGCGGTGGCGGAGAACCTCGAGTATTTCGTGATGGCAGCCACCGCCAGGGCCAGGCTGATGGAGATGACGTCCGGTGCCCACCGTACGGCGCGCCCGAAGAGCCACGCCAGTCCCTCTGTTCCACGACTGACCGGCTCCAAGAAGCTGGCCACGAAGAACACGAAGGCGATGAGCAGGGCCAGAACATGCAAGCGCCGCTGGGCGTCCTGGAGGAGATCGTTCGGGAGGGTTCGCGACCAGGTCGACGTCTTACGACTCGATTCGGATCTGGGATCCGTCGGTTGGAGCAGTGTGTCAGGCGCCATGTGCCGTCCTGCGTTTGCGGGTTTCGTCGTCGCGCATGCACCAACCGGCCTCATCCAGGGGCCGATCAGCGGGCCGCTCTGAAAAGAACTGCCCAACTGTCACAAGAACTGTCACACAACCCACGTCCACGGAGGGATTCAAACGGTCACGTAGGGAACGAAAACCCGCATGACGGCGTCGTATGGCTTCCCCACGTGGTCGTTTGGCTGGCTTTTAAGTCCCTTGAGCCTACATGAAACGGCTCCGAAGTATTCGCGTCAGGACGGGCGCCGGTAAAGGTCTCAAACCCCAGGTCGGCCATCGGAGAGCGTAGAGTCTAACGAGCCGCTGTGTGGTGTCGATTATGGTGTCGATTGATCCCGACGGATCCCGATATCATGAAGCGAGGAATCAGGCAGATCACGCGTTCTGTCTAGGAATCGCGCCGTAGGGTCTGGATCCAACGATTCTGCGGGCCGCCTGATATGCGTGAGGTCGGTGGTTCAACTCTACCCAGCCCATGAACCGCGTGGTGCCCGGGGAACGGGTTTGCCCGCTAGTTGGAAGGTGTGCGCGCTGACACTGTAACGGATCGCTGGGGGGGGATGCCGCCAGTGCCCGCTGCCCCCCAACGTCGCACCTCGGCCCCTGCTGCCCTAGGCACCAGCGATCCTTGTCCCGGCAGCTCACACCGCAATAATTTTCCTCAAGGATCTATGAGGGCTGCGGATGTGCTCGTATTAGTACCAATAGAATAGACCAGGAATTCGGGGTGAAATCCCTGGCGATCCCGCGCGGGCAGACCGTGAAACCCGGTAATTGCCAAGGGCTTTCGCCCTCTTCGCCCGCGGCACCGATTTCCGGGCTGGAAAGAATGGGGTTCAGGGGGTCGCGGGTTCAAATCCCGCCGTCCCGATTCACGTAACTCACAAAACCAGAGGTAGTTACGAAATGAGCGGTCTGTGAAGTGGCCGCTCATTTTTTGTCGGTGTGTGCCGATGGTGTGCCAAATTCAGGTGACCGACTCGCCGGCAGACGCGACGAATCCTATCTTTGCCCTCCATGACCGAGATCACTTCCCGTCTCTCGGCCGCCCTCTACGTCTGCCGAAACTATGCGTGCGAGGCGCCGATCACGGATGCCAGCACCGTGGCCGCACGGCTGAGCGAGACCGCGCGTTCGAGCAGCAAGGCTCGGCTGTCCGATCTCTCGGCTGTCGCCGGCTCGTGAGGCTCTGATGAGACGTTCACCATCGGGCAAACGGTTCATCATCGGAAGTTTGACTACCGAGGGGTGATCATGGGAGTGGACGAATGCTTTCAGGGTTCGGACGACTGGTACGATGAGGTCGCTCGATCCCGTCCACCCAAAGACAAGCCTTGGTATCACGTCCTCGTCCATGGGGCATCGCACCGAACGTACGTGGCTGAACGGCATCTCGAACCGGACGTCAGTAGGGAACCCATCAAACACCCGGAGGTGGACGATTTCTTTGATCTCTTTCGAGAGGGCGTCTACAGCAACTCCCTTTGGAATTGAATTGAACCGTCAGCTGCAAGTGGCAATCAAATAGGGCGTGACGTGTGGAGCGCTAATGGCTAGAGCCTTTTCGGGTCGCCCCTCGGGCGGCCTTTTGTCGTGGTGGGACCCCAGTCGGTACCCCAAACTGAGCGCGCCTCGCGCTGACTCAGGTTCTGTCACATCTTCAAGGGGCGATGACCGACACCTTCGAACGACTGAAAGCTGCCCTCGCCGACCGCTACGCCATCGAGCGGGGCAAACCGGTCGGCACGACCATCATCGGGGACCCGTTCGCCGCCGACAAAATCTTGAGCGTTGCCCACGCATACCAGGCCGCCACCGATTGGCCTACCCGGCACCCGAGCCTATGAAATTCGCCTTCGAACAAATCCGCACCGGCGGCGACCGGAACTTCGCTTACCTGGTCGGCGACCGCGAGGCGGGCGTCGCCGCCCTCGTCGACCCGTCCTACGATCCCAAGGCCGTGGTCGAGCGGGCCAAGGCCCAGGGTCTCGAGACCGCGTACATCGTGAACACCCACGGTCACGAGGATCATACGAACGGCAACGCTCAAGCCAAGAAACTCACGGGCGCCCCGATCGTGGCGTTTCGAGGCTCGGTGGCCAAGCCAGATCTCTCGGTGGACGACGGTCACGTGCTCCAACTCGGTTCGCTGCGCCTCGAGTTGATTCACGTGCCGGGGCACATCGACGATCACGTCGTCGTCTACCTCGAGGAGCAACGGGTGGCCCTCACCGGCGATCATCTGTTCGTAGGGAAGATCGGCGGAACCAAAACGGAAGAAGCGGGGCGGACCGAGTACACGAGTCTCCAGAAGATCCTCGACCGGCTGCCCGACGACGTCACCGTCTGGCCCGGGCACGACTACGGATGCCGGCCGTCGTCGACCATGGCGCTGGAAAAGGCGACCAATCCCTTCCTACTCGCGATGGGCAGTATCGACGAGTTTCTCGCCCTCAAACGTGACTGGGCGGCGTTCAAGGCGGAGAAGGGACTGAAGTAGCGCGCGGTGCGTCGGTGTGGGGAGTTGCTGAAGGAGTTCCAAGCCGACCCACGGAATACCCTCAAGCAGCACCGAGGGGGGAGCGGCCCCCCTTCGGCCGCTAACCGGCCACATGTGGGCGGCTGGCACTATCACGCTGCCTCGGGAGCTCTTCGCAAAAGTGGTGGAGTTCGCCGCGCGAAGCCTCCGTGCGCACGGGTTCGTCGATGTCGTGCTCATCGGCGACAGCGGCCCCAATCAGCGGGTATTGAAAATGGTAGCGGAGACCCTTGACGCAGAGTGGCTGTCAACTCCGGTCCGCGTCCACTACCTGAGCGCGTACTACGACGATTCCGCTTTTCGGTCGTGGCTGTCGGCTCAGGGCGTGAAGGAAGAGGACATTGGCCGTCACGCCGGCCTCAAAGACACGTCGTTGCTCCTTGCCGTTGACCCGTCAGGCGTGAGACGGGGCAAGCTGGCGCCTGGCCGTAGGGGCGACAGGACAGCCGGGAAGAGAGGTAACAGATAGACCGGGATATGGGTAACAGTCACTCCCGGGTTTTGCGGAGTCGATTACGGTTGTGGGTCCCAACGATCGCTCGCATGCGTTCGTGAAAGCGACCGTTGTCGGTCGCCGATGATCGGGGAGGTGAGGTTGGGTCGCTGAGGGCAGCGCCGGTGCGGCCGTGACGGAGGCGCCCGGAAGCGCAGCGGGCTTGGCACGGGCGGGAAGGCAGCCGCCGGGCCTTCCGCGATCGTGAGAATCGGCTGCATCGGAGACGTCCACGGCGAGCTCCAGCGGCTGGAGGGCGTCGCGGACTTCCTGGCCGGCAACACGCCGGACCTGGTGCTGCTCGTGGGCGACTTCATTCCCGGCCGAGTCGGGCGCGATCGCTGGCGCGAGCTGGCGGAGCTGGTGGGGCGCTCGCTCGAACTGCTTCGGCCGGTCGGCGCGCCCGTCCTGCTGGTGCCGGGCAATCACGATCCCCCGCGCTGTGAGTTTCCGGAGAACATCGACGGGCGGGCCGTAGAGGCGGCGGGTCTTCGCGTCGCAGGAATCGGCGGGAGCGGTCCCCATCACTTCGGGTTTCCCTATGAGTGGGGGGAAGACGACATCCGCTCACGCCGCTTGGGCGCGGCCGACATTCTTCTTTCGCACGCGCCGCCAGCCCGCACCGCGCTCGACCGACTCTACGACGGCCGGCACGTGGGCTCCGAAGCCGTGCGGGAGCGCGCCAAGGATGCGCGCATCTTGGTATGCGGTCACGTCCACGAGTCGGCCGGCGTGGAGCGGGTGGACGGTTGCGCGTGTTACAACGTGGGCTCGTTGGGGGAGCCGTACGGGCGGGCGCAGGCCGGGGTGGTGTCGCTCGGGGAAGGTGAAGTTCGAGTCGAGCATTGGGGAAGAGCGGGGCCAGGGAGCCCGTGGGGGCGGGAGTGGGCGCGTGTTCTTGATGATGCCGGTCGGGAATCAAGCGGGTAGCATGCGGCACGTGTGAAGCTCCTGTCGCAGGTGCGCCGGGCGCTCCGGGTTCGACATTACCGCCAGCGGAGTTGCAGAATGCCGTGGCGGCCGTGAGCCAACCGCGGAGCTGCGATAACTTGATTGTTACACACGATCGATCAGGAGATGGTGACGGAGTTGGAGGACACGGCAACACCTGGCATGGCGTTCCCATCAGTGGACATGTCGATCTGCCAACTCAACCGACGCCATCGGGCACGAGACAATCGTGAGCGCGAACGCAATTCGGAATATTGCGCGGCGTGGTAGGGAACGGCCTAATCCATCGCTAGGACAGAGAGAATGAAAACCGAAGAGAGATTGCTCTACAAGCGCCCCGAATGCTGACCTTCAACATCTGGGGCGAATTCACGGACGTTCTCAGCTTCACGCAGTTGGAAGACATGGAAGTCGGCCAGCGAAAAGATTTTAAGCGGGTCTGGGGACTCTATGGCGAGGGTCGGTTACGTGAACATGTCACGAGCATCGCATACGTCGCCCGCGTCCGCCTGGCTACTGGGGAAACGCTTGTAGCTGATCCTGGGCCGATTCTGGAACTCGCGCAAGAGATCCAAAGCGATATCACGATCGAGGACCTCGAGCCCGAACCGGAACCGCTTCCCCGGGTATGACCACCCCGCTCGACGACCACGACCGGCAGAGGGCTGATGAAAAACCAGCGCCGCCGCCGCCGAAGTCGGTGCTCAAGCGGACAACGACCGCGATTACAAGGCTCCGGCCTGAGCGGAAGTACACGCTTGAATACATCGTGATCGCGGTTGCCATCGCGCTGGTGATCACAAGCTTCGTCTTTCGAGCGCCCCCATGACGGTTCGGGGGTGGAGACCCGCCGACCCGAATGCCAGCGGAGCGGCGAGCTCGGGGATTTCCCGATAGCCAGCTCCCGTGCCTCGGTGGCATACTTACCTGAGCGTCAAACAAGGGTGTGTCGGTGACCGAGCGCGATACCGATGCGGCATACTCCAAAGCAGAAGCCGAGCGGATTCGCCGCCGCCCGCGTGGAATGTCCCCGCTGCCGTGGTTCTATGAGCCATGAGGGACCCGTCACGCGACGGGCCACCGGTATGACCGTGATCAAGGTCCGCTGCGCCAAGTGCCACCGTCACCTCTTCGTCACCGGCTTGCCCACGTGATCCCTCGCGGCGGTCGGTTTCTGTTGATCAAAGGGGACGCGGCAACCACAGATACCCCGATCGTCGTCGTAGCAAACTTGGTTCGAGGAGTTGCGGCGGCTGGCCGAAGGGGCGGGGTGCGCCTGACTCCGGCCCCTAAGTTCGTCATCCAGGCGTGCTGTTACGCCGTTTCCCCGGGGCCATAGTCGTACGCTTCAGGGGGTAGGCGGGGGTTGCTCTCGGCGCGAATGACGATCTCGAGCTTGCCGTCGGTCTCATCCCGGGCCGCCCAGCGTTGGCGTATCTTACCTCCCAAGCGAAGCTGTGTCCGGAGCCGGAGTTGCAATGGGTTATGGATCGGCCTTCGTGCATCAGCTCTACGACGTGACGCCGGACGATCAGCGGTTCGTGATGATTCGGAATACTGAGACGGAAGCGGTGGACGAGCTGATCGTGGTCGAGAACTTCTTCGAGGAGTTGAGGGCGAGGTGGGGAACTAGGCTCAGAGGCTACTAACTGTTTCAGGAATTGATGCGCCTGGGGTAGCGGTAAGGATCAAACTGGAGGGACGCGTGCCGTTGTGGACGAAGTGCTTGACCTGCGGCGGATGGCGAGAAGCACCGACCGAGCCATCGGCGTCGGGTCGAGTGCCGACAGGGATTATGGCGAGCGCCGACGAGGCACCTGGAGCCCTTTGCTCTTGTGAGCTCGATACAACCGCTCCCAGCGGTACGCCCCCAGCCTCGTAGGTCTGGGGGCCGAGGGGGCCCCAGGTGCTGGGGCCGGTGTCGATCCGGCGGGGCCTTGAAGACGGAGTAGGTTCCGCCCCCGATTGTAGGACGCTGAGCTACTCTGGCTGTCGCCCTCCCCAGGTTCTACTTTAGCGATCTCGGCAAAACCGGATAGCGCGTGGCCGATCTGCTCGAACGTCTGAAAGCCGCCCTCGCCGACCGCTACCGTATCGAGCGCGAGCTCGGTGCGGCGGCATGGCGACCGTCTACCTAGCCCACGACCTCAAGCGCGATTCGCAAAGCCCATGGAGAGTAACCGAGAATGATCACCGCCATGAACCGGATCTATGTGGTGCCGGAATATGCCGAGCAGTTCGAGCAGCGCTTCCGGACACGGGCGCGGCTGGTGGACGGGATGCCCGGGTTTATCTGGAACAAGGTACTGCGCCCAGTCAATCCGGGAGCCCCATACATCGTCTTGACGCTGTGGGAATCCCGAGCCGCGTTCGATGCGTGGGTAAAGTCGGACGAGTTCGTGAAGGGGCATGCACGCTTCCGCAAGAAGCGTTCATGCAGCCGAACCAGCTCGAGTTGCACGAGGTCTTCATGGACTCGAGCCAAGCGGATCTGGAGCCGGAGCCACGTGGCAAGCCAGTTGCCTTTCACGGCACGCAGGAGGGCGAGCGCTGAGCTGGCAGCGGGTGCGACTTGCCCGATCGTGGTCGAGCGCCTTCTCCGAGGAGTTGAAGGCGTATGAACGCGACGCGTGACACCCTGGCGGCGTTAGCTCAGTTTGACCTGGCCGCTCGCAATGCAGTGAGCCCAGCACGCTCGCATTGGAAACTGCCACCGCGAGAGCGCTGCCTTGTACACCGGCATTGGCGCCTGAATGATCGGTAGCTCGATTCCCAGGAGTCGTTGCAGTGTCATCGTCTGAACTCCATTTGCCTTCTGACCCCAGCAACACCGAGATAGAGGGGGACTGACCGTTGCGGAGCTGGCACAAATCGGGGCGCTGACCGTCATCTCGCGAACATCGGTCATGCGCTTCAGCGGTACCAATAGATCCGTACCCGAGATCGCCAGCGAATTGAACGTTGATGCGCTCGTGGAGGGCTCAGTCTTCCGAGCGGGAGATCGCGTGCGCATCACGGCCACGCTCGTTCGTGCTGTGCCGGAGGAGAGGATGTGGGTCCGCACCTATGAGCGGAATTTGCGCGATGTGCTCGCGCTCCACAGCGAGGTCGCTCGAGGGATCACCCGCGAAATAGAGGCAGAGGTCACTCCCCAGGAAGAGGAGCGGCTTGCAACTACGCAACGCGTCGACCCTGCCGTGCTCGAGGAATACCTGCAGGGGCGAGCAGAACAGGCAAGAGGTACGGTGGCGGGATTCGAGAGAGCCATTGACTACTATCGGACGACCATCAAGAAGTCTCCGGACTTCGCACCCGCCCACGCGGCGATGGCGCTGTCCCTGTATCTTCGAGCTGCCTTCGGCGGGGCGTCGCCGGAGGAGACGGAGCCCGAGGCGAAGGCTGCGGCCGAGCGAGCGCTGGTCCTGGACGAATCACTGACGGAGGCCCGCGCGGTGCTGGCTGGCGTCGAATCCATGTACGAGTGGGACTGGGTTGGTGCCGAACGCGAGTACCGACGGGCGATCAGCCTCGATCCAAATTCGGCCATCACCCGCCAGTGGTACGCCTACCATCTCTCCGCCATCGGACAGCACGACGATGCGATCGCCCAGGCGCGGCGTGGGTTGGAGCTCGATCCGCTCAACCCCAACGCCAGAATCGTTCTGGCGGACCAGTTCATCCATGCACGTCGGTTCGACTTGGCGAAGGAGGAGTCGCGGAGAGCCCTCGACATGGACCCCCGCATCGAACGCGCCCGGGAGTTGCTCGAGTGGATCGCGACCCGCGAGGAGCGGTTCGACGACGCCGTGGCGATCCGACGCGAAATCCTCCGCCGGTCCGGTGGAGCCGAGCAGGGCTCTGCACTTGCGGAGTTGGAGAGAGAGTACACTGCCAGTGGACCGAAAGGGTACTGGTATTGGCATCTGCGACGGCTCGAAGAGGCCGCGGCCAATCGATACGTCAGCCCAACTGCCCTTGCAGCCGTTCACATCGCGCTGGGACAGTACGATCAGGCAGTGGAGTGGCTCGAGAAAGCGTATCGGGAAAAGGCGGGCGTTGAGTTCCTCAAGGTTGCACCAGAGTACGATTCCCTACGTTCGGATGCGCGATTCCAAGCTCTTCTCGGCCGCATGAACTTCCCGTCAGCGGCCCGTACCACGCCGCCGGACTAGCCGCCGCGCGCCCGCAACCTAGCGTAGCGCTCCCACCAGATCATAGGGGGACTGTCACGATCGGCCACGCCCCCGCCGACTCCGAACTCGCGCGACTAGATCGATTCCGGGCCTCACCCTTTCTTACGACTCACTAAACCGGGCACCAGTCGAGTGCTGCACCGATATCGAGGTCACGTTCTCCAGCTCGGGGGTGAGAGCAAACTGGAAGCCGTCTTTCGAGACCATCCTCGACCTGGTCGAGCCAAACGGATTGAGCCCAGACTACAGCTGCCGGTCCGGCATCTGCCAACCTAGGTGTGTCCGGTGGAAGAAGGGGAGGTGGAGTACGTCTTAGCGCCCTCGATGCGCCGGATCCGAGCTCGGCGCTGATCTGCTGCTCCCAGCCCAGGACCAACGTGGTGGTGCGTGTGACCGGGGTACGCTACTGGCTGATGAGCCACAAGACGCGCTTCGAGAGTGACCTTGAAGGGTCGTAATCAAAACGACTAGTCCGCTAATCACAGTTTGCGGCTTGATCGCAAAGGCCTCCGGGGAAAGCCCGGAGGCCACGCCATCGGCATGCGGCTCTCCCCTCTTTGTTTCCGAATGCCAGCGGCTTGCGATGAGGATTTAGGACATGGCCGTGGCGTAGCTGCCCGTGCGCTTGCGTAACCACGTGTAGCTGCTGCCGAGGATGGCACCATACACCAGATGCCCCACCAAGCTGGGCAACATCGCCACCGCGGCGGCGACATTCCAGTTGACGCCGAGGCCCATCCCCAGAAAGAGCGGCATCAGCGTCAGGGGTCCGAGAATCCACCAAAAGCCACCATACAGAAGACCACTGAACAGCCCGTTGCTGCTATTGCTCACGAACCGACCCACCACCACGGCGAAACCGGCGCCGATGATGGCACTGTTAATCAAGTGCACGACAAATCCCGTCGTGACCGATGGCTGCCCTACCATCTTTCCGATCATGGGCAGCATTCCCATCGTCCCCATCATGGCGCCAAACACGACGCCGCCGGCCAAACCGCCGTAGGCACCTAGCGCAATGTTCCGTGTGTACATGTTTCGTTTCCTCCATGAGAACGTTTTCTTGCTTTCGGAATCGCGAGATCCCCGGCTCGGCGCTCAACGGCGGCCCTTGGGGGCTTGCCGTTTGATCCCGGGACCTAATCAAGAGATCCGGCCAACGTACAGGGCAAATCCCTCGTTGCTAGTGAGTGTTCTGGGGCCCCGATTCCTTACACCGCGGAGTTCGAGGACTGGGGTGGCGGGCCGCCCCCGGCGCGGGTCTGGCTCCTCCGCTCGCCGCGTCTCGTTCGCGTGGATCCGCCTTGGGGGAATGGGTGGGACGAACCTAGAGCGGATTTGGTGGAGGGTTCAGTGACTACCTCTCCGACCCAGGCTCGAGGTGGCGCTCGTCACACGGTGGAAGGACCTTCGATGCCCTTTGCTTCCAGGCAGCTTCTGAGGCGGTGACGCGCTCGATGTATCAGCGCTCCCAGGTTGCTGGGCGTGATCCGGAGCATCTCGCAGATCTCGCTCGTCGTCAGTCCTTCGACCTCCCGTAGCAGGAACGCCTTTCGCTGTTTGGGCGGCGTGAGGTCGAGACAGCTCTCAATCCCTTCCCGGGCCTCTTCGTTCACGACCGCTGCATCTACGGGCTGGGGACGTCGGACCCAGGCCCCGCTCCGGAAGCGTCCCTCGTAGACTTCGTCGATTTGGTCGATCTCACGCTCCCGCCTCAACTTGCGGCGGGCCTTTGCGATCTTCTTATACAGGATTCCGAACAGCCACGTCCGAACGTGTGAACGGCCCTCGAATCGCGGCGCCGCCTCGACAAAGGTTCCGAACGTCGATTGCGTCACGTCCTCAGCGACCTGGGGATCTAAACCGGCCCCCCGAGCCGCACGTCGTATTTGCGATATGTAGGCGCCGGCGACTCGCTGGAGCGCGGCGCCGTCCCTCTGCCGGATCTGCGTTGCCAGGTCGGTACCGTCCTCGACGACGTCGGTTGACCGGGCTATCGGGGCTTGCCTCATGGTGAACCACACTCACGTGTAAGAGTTCGTTGGCGTTCGACACTCACTGCATGAGAAACAACTATCGACCCGCGCAAGTTCCGCCCGTGCGGGATCGAACCTGCCTACGCCGGTCGCGGACATCCAAGCACGCTCCGCGCTCCCGGTGGTGAGGGGGGGACGGTAGGCTCGCAGCGCTGATGAAAGGACGTGGAATATGCCAGAGCTCACACTTCGTGCAGCCGCCAGTTCGTTCGCCGTGGTACTGCTGGCTGGGTGCGCTTCGCTGCAGGTGCGGACGGACTACGACACAGACGCGTCGTTCGCTCAACTCAGAACGTACAGCTGGATCACATCGCCTGGGCCAGGCGAGGGTGATCCCGTCGTCAACAGCCCGTTGCTGGAGCGGCACATCGA
Source organism: Gemmatimonadales bacterium (assembly GCA_965249575.1). Classification (GTDB taxonomy): domain Bacteria; phylum Gemmatimonadota; class Gemmatimonadetes; order Gemmatimonadales; family GWC2-71-9. Next base: position 2,797,597 of record OZ252244.1, read on the forward strand.
GGGCACGGCCGACAGCATACTGACCAGCATGGGTTACAAGAGAATCGACGGCGGAACGCCCGACTTCCGGGTCACGGCCCGCGTGGATGCGGATCGGAAGACGGCGGTACGATCCTACGGGTACTCCAGTGGGTACGGGTACGGTCCGTACTACCCCCGCGGGTTCGGCCGCTCGAGATTCGGTCTGGGTAGGTACTACGGGTACACCGGATTCGGCCTGGGCCGGTACGGGCTCTACGGCGGGGAGCCATACGTCGACGAGTATTTGGAGGGAACCCTCGTGCTGGACATCGTGGATGGCCGCTCGGGCCACCTCCTCTGGCGCGGCTGGGCCACGAAGAGGCTGGATGCGAGCCCGGAACCGAAGAACGTGCGCGAATATGCTCGGGAGGCAGTTCGCGAGATTCTCAAAGAGTTCTCGCCGGCTGGGATACGATCTCCTGAGCTCAAACCTCGGCCCGAGCGCGTTGCGCGCGGCTGAAGCGAACATGAAGCCTGAGGTGCGGACGCTGGTGTGGCCCCGAAGCGTAAGAAACTGGAGCCGACGAGCACTCACATAGCGTGAGACATGAACGGGAAAGGATGGTCAATCATGCCTAGGGCACTTGGCGCCGCGGCCATAGTCGCAGCTGCCCTCCTGACTGTGTCGGCAACTCCACGAGCGGTGGCTGCGCAGAACGATCCCGATGTGGCCGTCGACGCGTTACCGAAGCCCGTGCTGTCGACCACTGTCGAGGTCCAGAACGACAGCTGGAGCGACCTCCGGATCTATGTCGTGAGTGTTGATTCCGGAGCCCGGTATCGGCTCGGGACCGTTTCAGCTACACGGTCGGGGACGTTCCGCCTGCCGGACGCCTTCCTGACCGCCGGAGACCGGCTGATTCTGGTTGCCGACCCCATCGGCGGGCCGGAGTTCGTGGCGTCGGAACGGTTCACGATATACCCCGGTGAGCTCATCCGCTGGGATCTCCGGAACGACCCTCGCATGGCGCACCTGCGGGTTTTCCGGACCGGCTGAGGCTAGGGCCTCGACTAGATGGTGTGCGGGACATAGGTAGGATCCCAGCTGCACTCCTAGGGCAGCTGGGTTCTCCTTCGTGGAGTGATTGAAGGCCGCGATGGGGTTCTCGAGGCCCTGGGAACGCCCGATGCACCGAAGGGCCTAGTCGCTGCCGGCATGAACATCTTGGGTCCGCCGTTCCACGATGTCGACGAGTGACGCCTCTCCATCCTTACTCCCGTTCCAAGAGCGTTGCGGACACCGTCCCCGCGGCGCCCCAGATCCATGACAGGATCTGGGGGCGGAGTAAATAGCCGGATCGATGCCCTGCTTTTTCAACCGAGGTGAGAGCGTTGCTGGCTTGATACCGAGGAGTGCCGCGGCGCCATTGGGGCCGAAGACGACTCCGCTAGCGCGCTTCAACGCTACGAGGATGTTTTCGCGCTCTCGCCGTCGCATCTCCATCTCCGGGATCACGTCCGATTCCGTTGCCCCCCGTACTCCCCTCTCCGGTTTCCGGAGAGGCGGATGGCTTCCGGTACTGTGTGATGCCGTAAGAAGAGGGCGAGTCCCGTTGACGAAAATGACCGGGGTGAACTCGCAGTGGCCGACGCCGCCCCTGGTCTCACTAGCCCAGCTTCTGCCTATTTTTTCGGGAGATGCTCCCATAGGCGAGCGAGGCCTTCCAATGGGTCTCTGGGCTGCTCAAAACCGAGATTCGTACTGACGGCGATCGCGAACCTGTCGTCCGGCTGTATCCAAAGTGCTGACGACCCGTTCCAATCGCTTCCGGCCACCATAGGAACGGTCTGACCATCGATGTCCGCCAGCACCCAGCCGTAACTTCTATTTGACAGCTCCCCTGACATCAGCGTGTGTCGTTCGAACATTTGCGAAACCAGCTCGCCGGGAAGCAACGTCCTGTCCATAAGGGCTCTCGCAAACAGACGAGGTCGAGGGGCGTCGTGAGATAGCCACCTGCCCCAGGTGCCCACGACGGATCGACCGGATCAGCGTTGAAGGGCACGCCCACCTGTGTGCTTCGGAGGTGCTTCTGCTGCCACAACCCTATCCAAGCACTCGTATTGGCTTCGGTGCGAATCATGTAAGCTCCCGCCCGTCCCGCCGCGACTTCGTAGGAGTTGTCAACTCGTGTATGGTTCATATTGGCAGGCTTGATCACCCGGTCTTGCAGGTAGGTGTGAAACGGGACGCCTGACGCCCCCTCCACCGCACAAGCCAGAAGCGTGTATCCCGCATTGGAGTACACCGCTCTGGTGCCCGGCTCAGCGACAAGCGAATCCTCAGCAAATCGCTCCAGGGCGTCCTCGACGGAGGGATAATGCTGGCGATTAAACACGTCTTCAAAGACGGAAGGGCGGAGGCCTCCCTCATGGTGGAGCAGCCTCCTCGCAGTTACCACCCAGCGTTTCTCGGGGTATACCGAACAGTAGGTCTGTATTGAGGCATCGAGATCGAGCGATCCGTCAACCGCTAGGCGAAGAGGGACTCCGACACCGAGTGGAGATCGCATTCAGAGGGTGACACTGACTGGAAAAAATGTCTCGTCCTGCTCATGGTGGATGTGGCGACCAGGACCCAATGAGCAGGATGGCGCGCCCCGCCATGGCGACGGCGGGTAATCGCTTCGAGCCTCCGCCAGCGACACACACCTCGCCGCCGGAGCCACCGCGGCTCTGCTAGTAATACCAGCTCAGGCCAAGCTGCGCGTAGCTATCCTTGCGCAAGAAGTACAACGGGTCCTCCAGGTGGGCGTTCGTCCCCGCCCTGATCTCGAAGTCGGCGGTGAAGCTCTCACCCACTCTCCGGCTCGCCTCCACCAGCCAAGACACCGTGGCCCGATCGACGTCGAGGACTGCGCCTGCGAGAATCGCCGTGCTCTGCACGTCGTTCAGGGCGAAGCGCCCGGCCATGAAGAGATCGTTGTCGAACACGGACACCGCGACGAGCGGCTGGCTGAAGTCCGACGTCCTCGTGTCGTGGCTGTATTCGGCGAGGAGGCCGATGTCGAGCCCCGTGTTGCCGACGTTGCCCAGCGTGAATTCGAACCCGGCGGTAAACGCTTGGAAGCGATCTCCCTGGCCGCTTCGCGTGATCGCTTCGATCTTCCAAGCCAGGGAGAGTTGGCCGTTCGGTTGCTTCCCATGAGCAAAGAAGCCTGGCGAGGTGCGCATCGGGTGGAAGACTTAGCGCGGATCTACACGATGGTCGGCGAGTACGAGGCCGCGATCGATCGACTCGAAAGCTTGTTGGCTGTTCCGTCGCCCACCGCCGTTCCGATGCTCAGAATCGGGCCGACCTGGGAGCCACTGCGCGATCATCCGCGCTTCCAAGCGTTGCTCGCCAAGTACGAGAACTAGCAAACGCGTCCCTGCAGGGCGCGAGTAGACGACGGCTCGTGTTGTGAGCTTTGTTGTGAGTTTCGTGCTACTTCGCATCCGCAAATCAGATTCGGATACGACACCGATGCCCAGAACACCGCGTGAATGCTACGCTTAGTCGTACCTAACCGAGCTGCGGTGGTGCATGGAGTTCAGGGGGTCGCGGGTTCAAATCCCGCCGTCCCGATTCACAAACAAGAAGAGCGGGCGTTTGCCCGCTTTTCTTGTCTGTCATCGTGGCGACGGGCTATGCGCTCGCTCCCCGTCGGCGGCCTGCCGCCTCGCGGTCGCACCGCGTCGAATCCCGCCGTCCCGACTAGCGAAAGTTTATACTAGGCAATAAGATAGAGGGCGGGCGATCTAGCTCAGGGTCGCCCGCTTTCGGCGTTTGTGTGCCAATAGTGTGCCAAACCCAGAGGATGTGGTTCACCGAGTCCCATCCTTGCTCCTTAGGTTTCATCATGATGGCGCGGACGGTTTCTTCGTCGCACGTGCCCCAGGCTCCTGCGATGCCACACACGGATACTACTCCTCCTTCTTCAATAATTGTCGGCTCTCCAGGAACTCGCGAGCCACGTCGGCCGGGCGGCGCTTCCGCTCGTCCACCTCGAAGTTGAGATGCTGCATGGTGGCGTCGTCGACGAGGCCGCCCAACAAGCCGAGCGCTTGGCGCAAAGCCGGATGGGCCTCTAGCACCTCGATGCGGACAACCGGCGCCGCCTGATAGGGAGGGAAGAATCCGCGGTCGTCTCGCAGCGGCTGGAGGTCGAACGCCGCGATCCGTCCGTCAGTGGCGAAGGCGGAGATAGCGTCGACTTCCCTGTTCGCGATGGCCTGATACATGAGCGCCGGATCGAAGTCCCGTACCTCCCGGAAACGAAGCCCATAAGCACGGCGCAGGCCGGGGTAACCGTCCGGCCGCTCACTGAACTCGGCGGTGAACCCGGCTCGAAGCGTTCCGGCGAGCGGGACCAGATCCGAAATGGTCCGCAGTTCGCGGGATGCGGCATCAGACGTTCGGACGGTGATCGCGTACGTGTTGTTGAAACCGAACGGAGGAAGCCATTCTGCCAAGAAACGCTGCCGGTATTCGCGGGCGACGATGGCGTGGATTCGATCGGGATCGGCCATAACGTCCTGGTTGAGGATCGTGGTCAGAGCCGTGCCGGTGTACTCGGCATACAAGTCGATCCCTCCACTCGTGAACGCCCCGTGGGAGATCATCGTCCCACCAAGATTGAAGCGCCGCTCCACCCGCAAATCGGTGCGCGCCTCGATAACCTGGGCCATCAACTCCCCGAGGATCAGCTGCTCGGTGAAGTTTTTCGTCCCGATCGTTACCGTCCTCCCATCCACTGCAGACGGTCCCCAGGCCGGGTTCGAAGGGGAGGCGCGCGTCGAGAGGTACGCGAACCCCCCCGTGACGATGAGCGCCACCGGCATCGCGAGCGCGACCGGCCGCAGGAACGGGTCGATTCGTTCTTTGAGCCGGGAGCCTTTCGGTCGCTTGCGACGCAGTCCCCACTGAAAGGCCGCGATGGAACCGTCGACGATCAGCGCCAGGACCGCGGCGGGAAGGGCTCCCAGCAGGATCAGTCGCGTGTCCGACAGCGCAAGACCCCGGTTGATGAACTGACCGAGCCCCCCCGCGCCGATGAAGGCCGACAACGTCGCGATCCCAACCCCAACCACCGCGGCCGTGCGGATACCGGCCACGATCACGGGCGTCGAGAGCGGGATCTCGACCAATCGCAGCCGCTGGCCCGAGGTCATCCCGATCCCGTGGGCGGCCTCCACCACGGCGGGAGGCACGCCGTTCAAGCCGGTCAGCGTGTTGCGCACGATCGGCAGCAGCGCATACAGGGTGAGGGCAATGATGGCCGGGACCGCGCCGATCTTCTGCAGCAAGGCCAGGAGAATCGCGAGCATCGCCAGACTGGGGATGGTCTGCAGAATGCCGACGCCACCGGTCAAAGGGCCGCGGAGCCACCAAACTCGGGCCGCCCAGATGCCAAGCGGGATACCCATGAGTATCGCGATCCCCGTGGACGTGCCGGTCAGGATCAAGTGCTCGCCTGTCCGCACCCAAAGTTCGGGCAGTCGCTCAGACACGAACGCGATCCACGAGTCCGCGGGCATCACAACATCCCTCGGTACGCCGCAAGCTGCTGCGCGGGTTTGGCAAAGAGCTCGCGGACGAAGGCGGTTACCGGATTCTGTATAATCTCCTCTCTCGCTCCGATCTGCTCGAGACGGCCGGCATGCAGGACCGCGATCCGATCTCCAAGGGTCATGGCCTCGAAGATATCGTGGGTTACGAAGACGATTGTCTTCTTCAGCCGTTCCTTAAGGGTGAGCAGTTCCTGCTGTTGCGTGTCGCGCGTCAACGCGTCCAGTGCGCCGAAGGGTTCGTCCATCAAGAGATGCGCGGGGTCGGCCGCCAGCGCCCGTCCTACGCCGACACGTTGCTGCTGCCCACCCGACAGCTCTTCGGGAAACCGGCCGGCGTAGGTCTCCGCGTCCAGGCCGACGAGGGCGAGCAGCTCCCGGGCTCGATCCCGTCGCCGCGCCGCGGGCCAACCCAGAAGGCGCGGCACCATGGCCATGTTCTCCTCGACCGTCATGTGGGGGAACAGCCCGATTCCCTGGAACACGTAGCCGATCTTCCGACGCAGCGAGACTGGGTCCTGCCCGGCGATGTCCTCGCCGTCCATCTCTATCGTGCCGGAAGTGGGTTCCAGCAGCCGGTTTGCCAGCTTGAGAAGCGTTGTCTTACCTGAGCCGGAGGAGCCGAGGAGTACGAGGGTTTCGCCTTCGCGGACGTCCAGGGAGACATCGTCGACGGCAAGGTGGCTTCCGCCATCGAAGGACTTGGAGACGTGCTTGAAGGAGATCATCGGCCGGGAAGCTGTTGACGCGCCGCGCGGCTCAATCGAGGATCAACCTGATCTGCACCGCGCATACCGAATCATCGTTCCAACGATCCGTTTCGATCACTTTGGCGTCTTCGACGGATGCGTCCGGCAACGCCAGAAACACGGCGGTGAGCCAATGCTCCAACAGCAATTCGTGATCGCCATCGGGGATGCCCGCTACGATGATGTGGGAATCCGGATCTTGGGGGTCGTACTCGATGACGAACTGACCCAGCGTGTGTGACTGTGTAAACTGTTCCGTCTCGAGCAACGCGCTCTCGACGTCCCGCATAGCACCCTCCTCGATTCGTTGGTGGTCTCGGTCCAGGCGCGGTCAAACTTACGTCCCGGCCGCCACCGCGTGGCCGTGGTGTGCGCATTCCGGTCGCCTGCCTGGATTCGGCGCCGGGAACCGAGCTCGACACATCATGGTGCCGCGGTGACTTTCCACGGCGTCCGGAGGTCCATTTCGTGCGCGTCGGGTGTTGGTATCGACAAGAAGAATTCGGCATGGAGGTATCCGGTGTCCTCCAGCCCGGTCACCGGAAGGTCACGGTCCAGCAGCTCTGCCCGGACGCCCGCTCGTTCCTCATGATCCGCAAAACGACGTTGGACAAACGTCTGTCCGGTGAGTTTGTACGTGACGAGACCATGGTCGGAGCAGGTCTCGGCGATCCCGTCGTAGGGAAACATGCGAAGCACAAAGGAGGCGACCCATGGTTTGCGTGGACCGGTGGTCGATTCGAGGATGCGCGAGAAGGTGAGACCCGTGACATAACCGACGCAACCGGTGGAGATCACAACGTCGGTTTCGCCGAGCGTGGTGAGCCGGGGCGGGTCGAAGGAATCGGATTCGAGATTACACGCAATACCGCTATCCAGCAGAGAGACTGATTCGGCGTAGCGGACCGCGCGGTTTGCGATGTCGAGTCCGGTGATGTGGAGGGACTGCGCCTGTGGAAGCCTGGAAAAAAACTCCCGATCCTTTTGTTCGAGGATGCGGCTGGATAGCTGGCGAAACTCCGGATCCGCGTACCGCCGATACAGGGAATCGAGCGAGAGATCGTACCGCAGCAGAGCGGCGTTGACGCCATATGAGCAGCCGACGTCCACCACAGACAATTCCTCTCGGTTCCGCATCCGCCGGAGGTTGTCGAAGACGCGGTAGAATGTCGGCTTGGCACGCTCCGGGATCTGATATCCGCACGACCGCAGGACCGCGAAGTACTCTCGTGGGTCCGGCTGATCATAGACGTCGTCGAACTCGGCTTTGGCGTCGTTGGCCTGCTGGATCACTGCGGTAATGGAGGGCATGGATACTCTCGGGTTGGGAACCGGGCCGACAGCGCGATCCTGTTGACACAAGACTTTTCTATGGAATTATTCTAACTCAACGTTGCGAACGCGACCACTCTCGGACGGCTCGCCGACGAGCTGTCACTCAGTCAGTCGACAGTCACTGGGATCGCAGATCGGCTCGAGGCGCGGCAATTGGTGGCCCGCGTGCGTAGCGCGGGATCGGCGAGGTAGACGGTCGCCATGCCACCTTCGCCCAGGTGACGCTCGATGCGGTAGCAGTCGGCGAGGGCGGTCGTGAGGCGGGTGGTGATCTCGGCCATCACGGGACCTGCGCCTTCAACTCCTCGGAGAAGTTCTCGACAGCGGCTCGGGCCTCCTTCTCCGTCAGGGTCCCCTTTTCGTTACCGAGACGACGGCTGCGCGTCGAGGCAGGAGGCCATCGGCCTCAAGTGGCACGACATCGAGGACGGGAAAATCCGAGTCCAACGGAGCAACAGTCGCGGATGCAAACTGACGTAGCGCCGCTGGACCACCGAAGCGCAGGACCGAGGGCAATGACAGATACGGAACTGCGCTACTTCGGCTGCGGCACGATCCGGATGTAGGGCAACGGTTGCTTCCAGCCGTCAGGGTATTTCGCCTTGGCGTCCTCGTTTGACACCGCGGGAAGGATGATCACATCTTCGCCCTGCTCCCAGTTCGCCGGTGTCGCTACCTTTTCCTGCGCCGTTAATTGGCAGGAGTCCAGTAACCTTAGGATCTCAGCGAAGTTGCGACCGGTGCTCATCGGATACGTCAGCGTCGCTTTGATCTTCTTGTCGGGGCCGATCACGAAAACCGACCTGGCCGTGGCGTTGTCGGCTGGCGTTCTTCCAGCGGACGTCTCACCCGCATCTGCAGGCAACATGTCGTAGAGCTTGACCACCTTCAACTCGGGATCCCCTATCAGTGGGTAGTTGAGGGCGTGTCCCTGTGACGCCTCGATGTCCTTTGACCAGGCCCTGTGGTCGCTCACGCCATCGACGCTGATTCCCAGGATCTTACAGTTGCGTTGGCCGAACTTGTTCTTGAGACCCGCTACCGCGCCGAGCTCGGTGGTACAGACCGGCGTGAAATCCTTGGGATGCGAAAACAGGATCGCCCATCCGTCGCCGATCCACTCGTGGAAGTTGATGGTTCCGTCCGTCGTTTCGGCGGTGAAGTCGGGAGCGGTGTCGTTGATTCGCATTGTCATTGTGATCCTCCTCGAGGGATCGTACCCGTTGGAAGGTGGTAGGAATTTTTTCCGATGATGGCCTGGGCGGTGGACCCGTGTGTGGCGGGTCGCCCACCAACATCTCGTAGCTCACGCACGTCAGCGAATAGACATCGCTGCGGGCTGCGGCGAGTTCAGGGTGCAACACCTTCCCCGCCACCCCGCGGTGATACTTGAGATCCTCGGCCAGGTAGACCGTGGCCATTCCGCCCGCGCCAAGCTCGCGCTCGATGCGGTAGCGGTCGGCGGGGGCGGCGGTCAGGCGTTCCAGCTGGTCCGTCACGGCGTCCCTGCTTCCCCCGTCAGCCGCCGCACCTCCTCGAACCAGTTCGTGACAACCCGCAACACCATGTCCTCCGCTGGGTCATCCTGGATCATTATGAACCGCTTGCCGTCCGGCGACACATCGTAGCTCTGGTCGCCAGTCGAGCCGACGTAGAGCGACCCGTCGAAGAGCGTGCGCGGCCGACCGGCAGAGAACGCCGGTTCCGTAGTCACATCCACTACCATCAGCCGCGTGCCGCTCAGGTAGAACAGCTCGCGCCCATCCCGCGACCACACGGGATCAGGCTAGGGATACCCCGGAACGGGGCGCGTTTTTGGCGCCCCGTTCCCACCGCACGAGTCCCTACCTCTGTCCTCCGGGTTTTTCTTGGAGGGCCTGGTGCCACTCGTGGAGCTGTTTGGCCGCGAGATCCCGTCCTCCAACGCCGAAGGCAACCGCTGCGGCTACCGCGACGGCGCCCAGGGTGAGCCCAAAAGCCAGGGTGATGATTTCGTTGGCGATGCCGATCGCGCGGAGCGCCACGGCGCCCGCCAGAATGAGGATGGCGATGCGCGCGAGCGCCGCCAGCGGTTTGGCGTACCGGGCCTGGCCAACGCTGATGGCAGTGACGGCCAGGTTGGCCAGATACAACCCCAACGCGAACACGGCGAGGGCCAGGACCACCCGGCCACCGAACGCGAGCAGCTCGGCGAATACGTCGGCGAGACTCCCGAACCCCAGCAGGTCGGCGGCCTCGACAGTGGCGAACAGCATGATGGCGGCGAGGAGCAGCCACCCGGCGATCGTCGATGGGGTCCGATCGGGATGGTCGGCAGGTGCGGCAATACCAAGATGACCCACCAGCCCGTCGAACCCGGCACCCGTGAGCACGTTGCCCACGAGCCCCGACACCACGCGTCCCACGACGTAGGCGATCACCAGGACCAGCGAGGCCGCGAATAGATTCGGCATCGCGCCCAGCAGGGCGTCGAGCATGTTGCTCGCGGGGGCGGTGATCGCGTCCAGGTTGAGCGCGTTGAGCGCGCCCACGAGTACCGGGACCAGGATGAGCACGTACACGATGAGGCCGACGAGATTCGAGAGCTTCTTGTCCCCGAGTGCCCGTGCGAACCCAACCCGCTCGCCTAGGCTATCCAGCCCTGCGGCCCCAGTGAGATTGGTCACGATCCGCTGTACGACCCGCGCCACGAACCACCCCACGGCCACGATGAACACGGCGGTGAGGACGTTGGGGGCATACTCCAGAATCTTGTTGACAAGCGACTGCACCGGCTGCAGGAGGCCTTCGAGCGCCAACGTGCTGAGGATCGCCGGGAGGAACAGCAGGAAGACGAGCCAGTACACCACGTCGCCTAACGTCTTGCTGAGCGGGACCCGCTCGGTCCTCTCGATATCCGCCGTATCGCCGACCCGTTCGTCCAGGTTCATGCGGGACAGGGCGCGGGTCGTCAGCATCCGCAGTCCGGTTGCCACCAACCACGCCGCCACCGCCAGGAACACGGCACCGAGGAGCTGCGGCGCAAAGGCCAGTAGTCGGTTAAGGAACGCGTTGAGCGGCTCGGTCAGCAGCGTCAGGCCCAACGCCTGAAAGAACGCCACGAGCACGAAGAGCATCAATGCGTAGAAGACGATCTTCCCGACCACGTTTTCGACCGGGAAGATCTTGCCTTTTTCTTTACCCACCACGAACTCGGCCATCCGATTGTCGAGCGTGGTGCGTCGGAGCGTGGCCTTCACGAGTGCGGCGACGACCAGCGCCACCAGCCACCCCACGATCAGGATCGCCACGGCCGCGAGCAGGTTGGGGAGGTAGGCGAGCATCGGCTGTAACATCTCCTGCAGGTTTTGTCTCATCGCACGTATCTCCGGGTATTGTGGGTCATCGACTGGAACGCTAGGGTTGCTTCAGGTTGCGCGAGGCGCGATCGGACTCGCTGACCACCTCGTCGAGTAGACGGCCGTTGGGAACCTAGATCGCCTTGCCTCGTCTGGAGGGCGGCAGGGCCAACGTCGGCCACGGGCGGAGATTTTCGCTTTCCTAACCGACTAATATGTCCGCGTTGTACTGGCGCGGTTAGGCCGTTACTGAGGCAAGTGGGGCGGGTTCTAGGACATCCGGAGCGTCTTGGCCCGACCTTAGTCGCTGCTGGCCGCCTGACCCCACTCGTCGCATCTTGGTAGCGCCGCCAGCCGGAGCTGCTGCGCCGTGCCCAACACCTCGAAGCGTCTGATCGCCCCCCTGGTCTCCCGATGACCGAGATCACCGCCCGGCTCTCCGCTTCGAGCCCGGCGTCAATCATCTTCTGCGTCACCTCAACCCTCGCCAGCGTCTCCACCTCCTTCACGGAGTACCCGGGATTCAATGCGCCGGGGGGCGACGACGTAACCGCCGCGATTCAGAAGGCGATCGACCAGCTCACCGGCGGCGGATCATTGCACGAAAACCGATTGAGGCTGTGGTCGTCGAGGAAGACGCCACACCCGAGGATGTAGCATCGGACTCGGACGACGAGCGACGCAGACATCGAGATAGGGGAAGACTCCGCTCAGCTGGCGACAGTGTCCGCCGGCGTCTTGGTGTTCTTTGCGGAGATCAGGATGGGGTACGTTTCGAGTTCCGTTAGCTGAAGTCGGCCTCCCGCCGTGGAGTCTTCGATCCGCAGTTTGAGCCACCCCACGATCCCGAAAGCGAACGGGGCCGGGAAACCCCCGACCCCTAACCCATATCAAAACCTCGGGTCGTGCCTAATTTGACGGAGTTCCCTGGGTCTGGTTGCTGGACCGGGTTCGCGTCCTCCACATCGGCATGGCTCGCCCGGTCGTGGAGATGCTCGTTGCGCGGTTCGTGCCGACGCACGTTGGCGAGCGGCCTAGTACATGCCCCCCATGCCTCCACCGCCGCCTGGCATCGGCGGTGCCTTTTCTTCTTCCTTGCGCTCGACCACGACGCACTCCGTGGTGAGCAGCAGGCTGGCGACCGACGCCGCATTCTGGAGCGCGATCCGGGTCACCTTGGTGGGGTCGATCACGCCGGCCGCCACCAGGTCCTCGAACTCGCCAGTCTGGGCATTGTAACCGAAAGCCTTGTCCTTCGAGTCCCTGACCTTCGCGACGATGATCGACCCCTCGGCACCAGCGTTCGAGGCGATGATGCGCAACGGCTCCTCCAGCGCGCGGCGAACGATGTCGACGCCGACTTTCTCGTCGTGGTCGGCCGCCTTGACCTTGCCGAGCGCCGCCTGGGCGCGGAGGAGCGAGACACCGCCGCCCGGCAGGATCCCCTCCTCGACCGCCGCACGCGTTGCGTGCAGGGCGTCCTCCACGCGGGCTTTCTTCTCTTTCATCTCCGTCTCGGTGGCCGCGCCGACGTTGATGACCGCCACGCCCCCCGCCAGCTTGGCGAGGCGTTCCTGCAGCTTCTCGCGATCGTAGTCCGACGTGCTCTTGTCGATCGCGGCCTTGATCTCCTTGATGCGGCCCGCAATGTCGTCCTGGCTTCCCGCACCGTCGACCAACGTCGTGTTGTCCTTGTCGATCACGATGCGCTTGCACTGGCCGAGGTCGCTCAGCACGGCGTTCTCCAGTTTGAAGCCCACCTCTTCGCTGATCACCTTGCCGCCGGTCAGCGTCGCGATGTCCTCAAGCATGGCCTTCCGCCGATCGCCGAAGCCCGGCGCCTTGACGCCACAGACCTTCAGCGTGCCCCGGAGCTTGTTCACCACCAGTGTCGCCAACGCCTCCCCGTCGATGTCTTCGGCGATGATCAAGAGGGGCTTGCTGGTCTGCGCGGTCTTCTCGAGGACCGGCAACACGTCCTTCATCGACGAGATCTTCTTGTCGTGGATCAGCACGTGCGCATCTTCGAGCACCGCTTCCATTTTTTCGGGGTCGGTGACGAAGTACGGTGACAGGTAGCCCCGGTCGAACTGCATCCCATCGACCGTATCGAGCTCCGTCTCGAGACCCTTGGCCTCCTCCACCGTGATCACCCCGTCCTTGCCGACCTTTTCCATGGCTTCGGCGATCAGGTCACCAATCTCCATGTCGTTGTTCGCCGAGATGCTGCCGACCTGGGCGATCTCCTTCTTGCCCGCCGTCTCGACGGAATACTTCTTGAGCTCAGCGACCACCGTTGCGACCGCCTTGTCGATGCCGCGCTTGATCGCCATCGGGTTGGCACCCGACGTGACACTCTTCAGACCCTCGCGGAAGATCGCCTGCGCCAACACGGTCGCGGTCGTCGTCCCGTCACCGGCGACGTCCGACGTCTTGGTGGCGACCTCCTTGACCATCTGCGCGCCCATGTTCTCGACGGGCTCGGGAAGCTCAACTTCCTTGGCCACCATCACCCCGTCCTTGGTGATGGTCGGGCTGCCAAACTTCTTGTCGATGACCACGTTTCGGCCCTTCGGCCCGAGCGTCACCTTCACGGCCTCCGCGAGCTGATCCACACCGCGCTTGAGCTGCGACCGGGCGTCGACATCAAAATGCAGTTCTTTTGCTGGCATTAGTGCACTCCCGTGGCAGACTACCTCAGCCGATGACGGCCAAGACGTCCGGTTCCTTGATGATCAGTAACTGTTCGTCGTCGATGGTGACCTCGGTCCCGCTATACTTCCCGTACAGCACCTTCTGCCCCACCGTGAGCTCCATCGGGACGCGATTGCCCTTCTCGAACCGACCGGGACCCACCGCCACGATCTCCCCCTCCTGGGGCTTCTCCTTGGCGGTGTCGGGGATGTAGAGCCCACCCCGCATCTGCTCCGCTTCCTCGAGCGGCCGAATCACGACCCGGTCGCCGAGCGGCTGCACCTTGACCTTCGCCTTCGTGGAACTTGGCATGTCCTCGTGCCTCCATCTTCTAAGTCGCTGGCTATAAAGTATTTACAGAAAGCAGCACTCGGCGGCACTACGTGCTAACGAGCACGAAGAAAAATGGCCGCACGCCGCCTTGTCAAGCCCGCCACCGCAGAGACCGGGCAGACCCGTCGGACCCGCATGGGCCCGCGGCCGATCCGCTTCTCGTGGACCCTCACCTTCTTCACCAGCTGGAGGTGGTCCGGGCCTCCGGCGTCGAGAGGTCGATGACTGAAGTAGACCGTCGCCATCCCACCGTGCCAAGTTCCCGCTCGATGCGGTAGCGGTCGGCGAGGGCGGCGGTGAGGCGGGCGAGCTGGTCCGTCACGGCGTTCCTGCTTTCCCCGCCAGCCGCCGCAATTCCTCGAACCAGTTGAGCACGACATGGATTTCCCGCGCCGGGGCGTCAGGGTTCTTTACCTTCACCACGAACCGGGTTCCGTCAACCGCAACGTCATAGGCGTTGCCCGCCACGAAACCAGGCAAGTCGAAAAGCCGCCGGGGCTCTCGGCTGAACGCGTCCCCGGTACGCACCCTCGAGGCCATGAGCGTACTGTCTCGCCCAAAAAACAACTCGTTGCCCGCCACCGACCAGCGTGGCTGAGTACCGCCATCCGTTGACACCTGCTGCTTCCCACCCAGCGCAGGAATGACATCGTGGCGCCTCTGGAGCACTGGCACTACGACGTCTGGAATGGGGCAGAGACCGACGGCGACCCAACCTTCGAGAACCGGAAACTCATCTTCCGTGGTGATGTGGACGGCAACATCGCGGGCGTGGAGTCGACGTTGGAGCCTCGAGCTGCTCCTGTTGTTTTCAAGAAACAACCCGATGCCCGGCTGTTCGATCCCGAGTACCTGCGTCGCTTTGCGGGAACGTATGTGACCGTAGACAACACGAAACTCACCGTCGATGTGGCCGGCGGCGTTCTCACTCTCACGGTTCCCGGTCAGCCGACCTACACCCTGGAGCCAGGACTGAGCGGACGGTTCGTGCTCCAGGAAGCCCGAGTCATGAGCCTGGAGTTCGTGGTGCCAGCCGGTGACAAGGCCACCAAGGTGCTCATCCATCAGCCCAGTAGCATTCGGGAAGCCGAACGGCTGGAGTAGTGCAACCGCACCGTAGCGGCCAGTCGAGCTGGAGGACACCACCGCGACTCGGAGGCGCTATGTACCGCAGGTATTGGTGGCCATGCCACCCGCGCCGAGTTCGCGCTCGATGCGGTAGGGGGTGATCCAGCAGGGCGGCGATCTCGATCTCGCGAAGAAACCGCTCGCCCCCAAGCGCCGCTGCCAAGTCTGGACGTAACACCTTTACAGCGACCTGACGGTGATGTCTTAGGTCCTCCGCCAGGTAGACCGTCGCCATGCCGCCCGCACCGAGCTCACGCTCGATACGGTAGCGGTCCGCTAATGCTGTTTTGAGACGGTCGAGGAGGTCCGACACTGCACCACGCTTGTCGGTGACCTGACTAGGATACGGCGCAGGGGGTCAGGCGGCCAAGGTGAGAAATGTCTCGCGAGAGGATCGAACAGTGAGACCTGAAACAGTAAACCCGAGAACAGCCGGGACGCCGCCACGGGTTGCGCCAAGTGCCACGAAGTCTCGAACCAGAGTTGACCGATGTCACGACTTCTCGCATTAATGACCGTTACCTCATGGAGGCTCACGCATGCCGCGGCCCGCAATGTTTCTTTTTGCAGCTCTGGCTCTCGTCGTGTGTACGTCACGAGGCGAGACCCAGCAGAACAAGAAACGTAAGAACCAGGATCAGCCGGCCCAAGTCAGGCGCCGGGCCGCCGCGGTGATCGCCCGATCGGCGTACTTCACGTGGCAAACGGCGGTTCCCTAGGAGAGGCGACTAGCAAAGCGAGCCACCGAGGCGGACGAGGTACCGATTCGTTCGCCCGGCCGGGGTGTGCGCGTTCCGGCCGAGGTGATCTACGGGGCGACGCTGCTCACGCAGGGCCATACCGTCCTCACGTTTTGAGCCAGAGCAACGGGGCGGGTCCCAGGCCCGCCCCGCCGCCGTCGCACTATTGAAAGGAGCTTCGACAATGACTGTTGCATCCCTCTACCACGAAGGTGAGCTACTCGTCCAGGAACGCACCGGTCAAGAGGTACAGGCGGAACAAAGCGGCGGTGTAATCTCTGAGCGTGTCATCCCCGGTGCCATCCCGTTCATCTCTCAGCAACAGATGGTGGTGCTCGGAAGCGTGGACGCCGATCAGAACGTCGGGGCGTCAGTGCTGTTCGGGCGGCCGGGGTTTATCTCAGCGGTGAACGACCGCACCGTGGACGTCGACCTGTCGCAGGCCGGCTACGATGAACACGATCCGCTCTGGGCCAACATCGCCGGTGATCCACGCGTCGGCATGCTGGTGATCGAGCTCGCCACCCGCAGGCGTCTCCGCGTCAACGGTAACCTCAAGCGCGCGGACGACGAGAGGCTGCGGCTCGACGTGATGGAGGCATACCCCAACTGCCCCAAGTACATCCAACGCCGTCACATCGCGAATGTCTCGCTGGGCGATTCACCGAAGGAAATTCAGTCGTGCGCGGGTGATATCCTGACCCCCTCACAGCGACAGTCCATCGCCGAAGCCCACACCTGCTTCGTCGCGAGCGCACACCCCGAGCGTGGCGTTGATGCCTCGCACCGAGGAGGGAACCCAGGGTTCGTCGAGGTCCTGAACGAACGAACACTCCGTATCCCCGACTATGCCGGGAACGGCATGTTCAATACTCTCGGCAACTTCGTTGCGAACCCGCGAGCCGGCCTCCTCTTCATCGACTTCGACACCAACCAGACGCTTCAGCTCGTCGGAAAACCGGAGATCCGGTTTGAGCTCGAGTCGTCTGTGGCAAGCGCGACACTCATCGCTGAGTACAACCGCGAAACCCAATTTTTTGGGGAATCGCCGTCGATGCATGGATCGACGGCCGTGCGATAAGGGAATCACCTATCTGCGGGTCGATTGAGTTACTTGCATGTACGCGCGAAGCGACGGCCTGGATCGCCAAAGTCGATGCCTACCACATAATACCAGTTCGGCCGCCAAGAGATTGGCTGCATGAGGGGCTGCGAGGACCGATGATGGAAATGATGCGTGCGTTCGTGATCGAAGAGCCCGGCGGCCGGGAAAAGCTCAAGCTCCGAGAAATGCCCCGACCAGAGCCTCGCGACAGTTGGGTCTTGATTCACAACCGGGCATTCGGGCTCAACCGATCAGAGTGGTTCACACGACGGGGGCAGTCGCCCACCGTGGTGTTTCCCCGGGTGCTCGGCATCGAATGCGTCGGTGAGGTGGTTGCCGCGCCTGGCACCAACCTGTCCCGTGGGACACGAGTCGCAGCGTTGATGGGTGGGATGGGGCGGCGGTTCGACGGGTCGTATGCAGAGTATGTTCTCGTTCCATCGCAGCATGTGTTCCCATTGAAGTCAAACCTGGGGTGGAAGATCCTCGGCGCGCTGCCTGAGATGCTGCAGACCGTCCATGGCTCGCTCCAGACTGGCCTCGAGATTGAGCGCGCTGAGAACCTCCTCGTGCGAGGCGCGACATCGTCCATCGGCTTTGCAACCATTGCGCTCGCGCGAGCGGCGGGTCTCGAGCTCACGGCGACCACCAGAAGTGCGACGAAGGCCGACAAACTTGTGGCCGCGGGAGCTACCCACGTGCTCGTGGATGATGGATCCATCGCGCACAAAGCCCGAGCGATTTACCCAAATGGTTTCGACCGCGTCCTCGAGCTGGTGGGGGCCACGACATTGCTGGATTCACTGCAGGCGGCGCGACGAGGCGGCATTGTGTGCATGACCGGCATTCTTGGCGGTGGCTGGGTGTTATCGGAATTTCGCCCAATGGCTGATGTGCCAACTGGCGTAAAGTTGACCTCATACCCCGGTGAGTCGTCCGATATCACATCCGCGCAGCTTCAAGAATACGTCTCGCTCGTTGAGTCTGGTGAGCTCATGCTCACGTTCGGACCGAGCTTCCCTTTCGAGAAGCTCCGGAAGGCACACACCGCGATGGACGAGAACATGGCCACTGGTAAGATGGTTATGGAAGTTGTCTGACCTTGGAGTATTGGCGTCGCGTCACTGGTGAACACGAGGTTCAGCGAGGGTTGGTACCTCCGGCAAGAGCTGCGCTGAGGTTGCTACGTGGGGCGTAGTCGCTCGAGCTCCATCTTCCTGACGCGCGAAGACAGGGTTCGTCGGCTTCACGCCGAGCAGATCGGCGGCGCCGCCGGGGCCGTAGATCCGCCAGTTCGTTCGCCGCAGCGCGGCCAACAGGTTCTCGCGCTCGCGACGCCGCAGTTCGGCGTCGGGAATGACTTCGTCGTCCGCATCCGAGTGTCGACGGTCGCTCGTGTGTCGGGGCTCGCCAGCACCGGGCAGATCGAATCGCAGGTGCCCCCGCCCTCCTCGCTGCGTGATGAGCCCTCGCTCGAGGACGTTCTGAAGCTCCCGCACGTTTCCCGGCCAATCGTATTCCTGTAGTGGTCGCATTTCCGCCGTCGTGAGGTGGGGCACCGGGAGGTTGAGCTTGCGTGCGGTCTGCTCGAGGTAGTGCGTCACGAGGCGTGGAATGTCCTCCGTCCGGTGACGAAGTGGGGCGACCTCGATGGGAAAGACGTTGAGCCGGTAATACAGGTCCTGGCGAAACCGGCCGGCCTCGACCTCGGCGCGCAAGTCCCGGTTGGTGGCGGCGGTGATTCGCACGTCGACGGTTCGCGTCTTGTCCTCCCCGACGCGCTCGAATTTACCCTCCTGAATCACGCGGAGGAGCTTGCTCTGCATCTCGAGCGGGATCTCTCCCACCTCGTCGAGAAACAACGTGCCGCCGTCCGCGAGTTGGAAGCGACCGATCCGATCCCGCACCGCCCCGGTGAACGCACCGCGAACGTGGCCGAAGAACTCGCTCTCGAACAGCTCCCTCGGAATCGACGCACAGTTCACCTTGATCAGCGATTTGTCCTTTCTCCGACCCAGCGCGTGCACGGCCCGCGCTACGAGTTCCTTGCCGGTTCCCGTTTCCCCCGTGATGACGACGTCGGCTTCGGTGGGCGCGACGGTTTCGACGGCCGCCAGGACGTTTTGGATGGCAGTCGACTGACCCACGATCTCTGTGAAGTTGTGCTGAGCCTCGAGCTCTTCCTGGAGGTAGACATTCTCGGCTTGGAGCCGGTCCTTCAGCACCTCGATCTCGTCTAGCGCCAGACGGAGCTCATCCTCCGTCTTCTTGAGTTCCGTGATCTCTTGGCCATACGCCAGAACGTGGGTGACGGTGCCGTCGCCACCGAGGACGGGACTGAACGTGCGCACGTAGTTCCGACGCCGCCCCTGCTTGTCCGTCCACACCTCCTCGAACGTGACGGCTTCCTTGCCGCTGACGCACTGCTCGATGACCGCTTGCCGTCTGTCCGCGATGGCCATCGGATATCGCCGCTTGCGACAGTAGTCATGGTGGGTCTTGCCCAGGACCCACTCTCGCATCTCAGGATCAGGGATCCCCGACGGTGTGTTGAACAGGAACCGGCCCTCCGGATCGAACACGCCGATCTCGGCCGGGATGTGGTTGAACAGGCGCCGGTACTGCTCGAGCTCGGTGATCAGGTCCGAGGTCAGCGTTTCGCCAGGTCGCATGAGTCAGCGTCTCCGCTCCGCAGCAGTCTATCTCAGAGCCAAGAAAACGAAATTTCGTCAATTGTGTAATGAGAGTTCGTTGCCAACGAAATATCGTTTGTGTTTGTATTTCGTAAATAACTATGCCACAACGATTTACGGTGCTATGAAGATTGGCCTGTCGGTTGCTCTTATCTCAAACCAGCTGAGCCACTAGAGGCTCTCAACGCCAACCGAAAAAGGAGAGAACAATGCCGAGTACACAGACCCTCAAAGCGGGTACCGAGCAAGGCGCACTCGCCAGGGCGACCATGAAGGCCGCCGTCATTCGGGAGTTCGGAGACGTCGACGTGCTCCAATACGACGACGTGCCGACCCCACAGCCCAAGCCCGGTCACCTGTTGATCAAGGTGCTGGCGGCTGGGGTGAACCGTTTGGACGACTACATCCGGGCGGGGTCGATCGCCCCCGAGCTGCCCTTTCCACACATCCTAGGTGCGGACGCAGCCGGCGAGGTCGCGGCAATCGGTGAAGGTGTTATCGGTTTTGAAATCGGTGAGCGCGTGGTCCCTGCGCCGGGGTTCGCCGTTGACGATGCGGAGGCCACCATACGTCCCACCGGGCGGGTCCGGCCGGGTCCCAGGCCAACACATCGACTCGTCGCTTCAGCAAGAGCCGCATCGTGCACCGCCGAGCATCATAGAGTGCGCAAGAGTGCGCAAGAGTGCGCAAGAGTGCACGTAACATTACGTGTACCGTGAAGTGCCAAAAACGCAATAGGGGTGAGAGGTTACCGTAGTCTAGTGGTAGGTGGTGTAGCGCAGAGAATCTGAATGGGGTTCAGGGGGTCGCGGGTTCAAATCCCGCCGTGACCACGGGCTCTGCGCTCGCTCCCGGTCGGCGGCTTCGCCGCCTCGCGGTCGCACCGCGTCAAATCCCGCCGTCCCGACTTCCGAAGTGCCGAGGGAGCAAGGCGTTTGCTCCATCGGCGTTTTTGCTACCCGGCGTGGGGTTGCCGTTCGGGTTGCTGTTTCTCCGGGTCCACGCCCGCGTCGTGCAGTGGGCGTCGGCTTTCCATCACGGTCCGGAGCGTGTCGTGGTCCGGGTATTGGTAACACTCGAGCAGCGTAGCCACATCCTTCCACCCGCCAGCAGCCGCGACATCCTTGAGCGGAAGGTGCTTGCGTTCGGTGGCCCACTTGCGCCGGTACGGGTGCCACCGTCCACCCTCAAGCTTTGGCAATTCCGCCGTCCGCTCCGCGACGGCGAGCCACTTGTCGAACAGGTGCCGGTCCATCGGGGCCTCCCCGTCGGATTCCCGGGCGAAGACCCATCCGGCGATCGTGCCGAGGCGTGTTCGAAAGTGACGGACCTCGTGAGCAACCGGGACGGAAGCGGGACCACACTCTCGCGCCGCTTCTTGTCCGCCTCGGCCCGCCACCGAATGGTGGCACGCTCGACATCGATGTCCTCCCACCGGAGCTGCCGAATCGCATTCAACCGTCGGCCCGTTCCCTCCGCGAGCACGAGGGCCAACTCCACCTTCATCCAGCGGTGCCGCTCGACCGCGGTGCGAGTCGTCTCCGCCAACTGCTGCATGGCGTCGCGAGTCTTAGCGAACCGCTCGCAGGTCGCGATCGGTCGCCTCGGGTTGGGCTCCCGTGGTCGGCGAATGCCTGCCAACGGGTTCTCCTGGAGCCACCGTGTACCGTTCGGCTCGCGCACGGTCGTTGCCCACCGGAGCATCGTGTTGAGCGTCACGAGATCGGCGGCGACGGTCTGTGCCCGTACCGGCTTGGTGATCCCGCCCGAGCGACGCTGGATACCACCGGCCCGCCGCGCTGCTTCGTACCGTCGGACATCGTGTTCGGTGAGCGTCGCGACCTCGCAGTCCTCACCAGAGTGGATGACTGGTGGCATCGCCGCCCGTCTCCAGGCTTGAAAACGTCACAAGAGTTCAGAAAAAGGCGAGAAGCCGAATCCGGCTCCAAGACTGTGAGCGCCGGGCGCGAGCCGGTCGTCACGTTGGGACGCCGAACCGGCGGGCCACCGTCAGCTCAGTCCCAGGCGCTCGGCCAATCCGATCCGCTGCACCTTCCCAGTGGGTCCCTTCGGGATCTCCGCGAGGAACATGACCGTGCGCGGTACCTTGAAGTCCGTGAGGTGTTGGGCGGCGAAGTCATGGATCTCGCGCTCCGTTGCGGCGCCCGGTTCGGTGAGCACGACCGCGGCCGCCACCTCCTCGCCGAGCTTCGCGTGCGGCATTGCAAACGCCACGGCCTGCGCCACCGCCGGGTGCCGAAGCAGCACCTCGTCCACCTCGAGGGGACTGACCTTCTCACCACCGCGGTTGATGATCTCCTTGAGGCGCCCAGTCAGGAACAGGTAACCCTCGTCGTCGAGGTATCCCTGATCACCTGTGCGGAACCATCCGTCGCTGAATGCCCCGGCGGTAGCGTCGGGGTTGTTCTCGTACTCGGTGATCACCGTCGGGCCCCTGATTGCTACCTCGCCCCGCTTTCTGGCGCCCAACAGCCGGCCGTCATCAGCCATGATCGCGACGTCGATGCCCGTCCCGCGGCCGACCGAGCCGGGCTTCCGAACACCTGGGGGGAGTGGATTGCTGGCCATTTGATGGGAGGCTTCGGTCATCCCATATGCCTCGATCATCGGCACCCCGAACACGCGGTCCACTTCCTCGAGGACAACGGTCGGGAGCGATGCGGACGACGATCGGACGAAACGGAGGCGTGACCGGGCGATCACCTCCTGGTATCTGAAAGCCCGGGATAGAACTATCTGGTGCATGGTTGGAACGGCCGTGAACCACGTGGGCGCTAGCTCGTCGAGCCAGTCGAAGAACTTGAATGCGTCGAATCCTGGCGTGCAGGCCACCGAGCCCCCGGCTCCGAGCGAAGCCAAGAGTGCCCCGACCAGCCCGTGAATGTGAAAAAGCGGCATCACGTTCAGGCAGCGATCTTCTGCGGTCAGCCCCAGGCCAGTCCCGATGTTTCGTGCGGACACCGTCAAATTGCGCTGGCGGAGGGGCACGATCTTGGGCCGTGAGGTCGTGCCGGACGTGTGCAGTACCAGTGCGACCTCGTCCGGCTGCGCCCAGTCGACCGCGGTGCCCTCGGGAGCCCGTGCCGCCCCCGTCCCCGTCCCCGCCCCCGAAAAGTCGAGCTTGGGCGCCGTCCCTTCCAGCGACACCCGTAACGTCTCCGGGGCGGCCGCCGCCTCGGCCGCCTCGGCTTCTCCGGGCAGCGTGACCAGGGCCTTGGCGCACAAGTCCCGCAAGTAGAACCGCAGCTCGTCCTCACGGTATCTCGGGTTGAGCGGCGCTGCGGTCGCGCAGCTCGCGACGGCCAGGGAAGCGGTCGCCATCGCCTCGCCGTTGGGGAGGACGATTGCCACGCGGTCTTCGCGGCGCACCCCCAAGGCACGAAGCTGCCCGCCCATGCGTTCGATGGTCGCTCGGAGCTGAGAATAAGTTGTGGGCGCCATCCCCCCGGGTGAGAGCAGTGCGGGAGAGTCGGGGTCGCCGGTTGACAGTAGATCGAGAATGGTTGTCATGAGATCAGGTCGATAGGCCGTCCGGTTGACGCTTCACCTGTGTGCGGGGAAAGCTCGGGCGGGAATATACCGTTCGCGTCGGGGGCTGCTACGGGGGGTGTCGCCCTGCGGTGGCGACTGCGCACGGCCGGGGTTTACTTCGACGCACTGACTGCAACCCGAACGACGTGGAGTCTTAGCCATGCGCGTTTGCGTCGTTGGTGCCGGTGCCATCGGCGGGTTCATGGGAGTCAAGCTGGCGCTCGCGGGCTCGGAGATGACGCTCATCGCCAGGGGCCCCCATCTGGCCGCCATCGAGCGAAACGGTCTCAAGCTGGTTCTCGCGGATGGCACGGAGCAGGTAGCGTCCGGCCTCCGGGCGACAAGCGACCTCGAGGCGGCGGGCCCGCACGACGCCGTCATCCTCGCGCTCAAGGCCCATCAAATCGAGGCCGTGGCCCCGCGGCTGCCCGCCCTGTTTGCCGATGGGGCGGTCGTCGTCACTGTCCAGAACGGCATACCTTGGTGGTACTTCCAGAGACACGGCGGCCCGCTGGACGGCCGGCGGCTTGAGTCGCTGGATCCCAGGGGGGTGATCGAGGCCGCCATCCCCGCCGAGCGGATCATCGGATCCATCGCTTACCCGGCCGCCGAGAAGACCGAGCCCGGCGTGATTCAGCACGTGGAGGGAAATCGTTTTCCCCTGGGTGAATTGGACGGAGGCAAAACCGAGCGCGTCGAGATGCTGGCGCGACTGTTCACCGACGCGGGTCTCAAGTCGAAGGTTCTGACCGACATTCGATCCCACCTTTGGGTCAAGGCGTCGGGAAACCTCGCATTCAATCCGATCAGCGCCCTTACGCGCGCCACACTGGTCGACATCTGTCGCTTTCCCGAGACGCGGGCGTTGTCCACCGCGATGATGCGGGAAGCGATGGAGATCGCCGAGAAGTTGGGCGTCACTTTCCGGCACACGATCGAGCAGCGAATCGGCGGCGCCGAAAAGGTCGGAGAGCACAAGACCTCGATGCTCCAGGACCTCGAGGCCGGGCGGACCCTGGAGCTGGACGCCCTGGTTGGCGTGGTCGCTGAGCTGGGTCGTCTCACCGGCACGGCCACGCCGTCGATCGACGCGACATATGCCTGCGTCAAGCTCCTGGAGCGAACGCAGGGGCTCCCGCCTCCACAAGCGGGTGATGGGCTCAGGCGCCGAAGAGCGGGAGGTTGAAGACCCGTGCCAGGATCAACACGACGGTCAATCCGGTGAACACCACGAGACTTCCCCACCCGAACCAGGCACCGGCCCGGGATGGATAGAACGCTTTGTCGCTCTTCGGGATGACAGTCAGGCAGTAGTAGAGATTCAAGAAGAAGATGACCGGCGCAATGAAGAACGCCAGAGCGGACGCGAGGAGAACCAGGAAGACCGGCCTCGGCAGGCCCGCCGTGATGGCCACCGCCGCCACCAACGAATAGAGCATCGTGATCCGATAAATGTTGTACTCGGAGCACCACGTGCGGCGCTGCTCGCGGGTGAGGTCGTGCTTGTCAGTCCCTTGGAGCGACGCGGTGCTGCGGAAGAGGTTCCGACAACACGCACCGACGATCCGCGGCCAGCCGTCGAAGTAGTTGAATGCCGTCGAGAACGTGGCGGCGAAGGCTCCTGCCAGGAACACGAACATCATCCACGGCCCGACGCTCTCCGTGAAGATGCGGCCGATCTCACCCATGACCGCCCGCCCCTCTACTGGGCTCGGATAGAGCCACACCGCGGCCAGCAGGAGAAAGACGCACGCTAGCACGAACGAGACCACGTGCCCGACTCGAAAGTCCCAAAGAAAGATCGTGAACCATCGGCGGCAGTATTCCTGCACGTTGGCAGGCAGCCTGCTGGTATCCACCGCCAAGTCTTCCTTGACAGGCTTGAATGGGTCGAATGTGGGGGCGAGACCGGACTGTTCGAGATGAGGACGGACTCTGCCGAGGCCGACTTTCTTCGCTTTACCCCACTCCGATCCTTGGAGTGACACGTCGATGCCGGTGGGAAGGAGGCCGAGGAATGCCGCGATGATGAGCCACGATCCAGCTGGGATGTCGATGAGAAAGAAGTTCTGAGCGGCCGACAGGGGAGCGGGCCGAACGAAGTATACGGCGGCGGTGGCCACGAAGAGGACGGCGGCCAGGATCTTGGTGGACCACTCCACCGTCTTGTAGCTCCCCGCTAACAGCAACGCAACCGAGACGATTCCGAGCACGAGAGCGTACACGGCGAGAGGGATCTCCCACCCCAGCCAGGCGGAGAACAGGTAGTACAGCACCGCGGCCGCGGCGATCAGTCTTCCCGCCTGGCCGACGGCGCACTGGAGGAGCGTCGTGACCAGCACGTACCACAGCGGCCACTTCCTCCATGCGGTGCCGTAAGCCTCAACGAGGCTCTTGCCGGTGGCCTGGGTGAATCGAAACGCCGTCTCGAAACCGTAGTACTTGAAGATGTACGCAACTGGAATGCACCAGAGGAGCGCGTAGCCGAACCGGCCGCCGGCGGTGGGAGCCGTGACCAGGTGACTCGTGCCGATGCCGGTCATCATGAGAATGGTGCCCGGTCCGAAGTACCGGAGCACGGACCAGAGCCGCATGCTCGGCAGCTCGAGCCGGTCGAGGTCGGGCGAGAGGTCGGTCGGCTCCCGGACGTGGCTCATCGATAGGTTCCTCCGCTCTGGTCTGCGGCCCGCCGCTTAGAACCGCTGGATGGGAAGGGAGCAACGTTCGCGCCGGTGACCTGCACTGGCAAGAGCGGCCCGAACTGCCTCCTTGTGTGACTGCCGCCGCTCGGGCGGGCACGTCTCTCATGCTGCGTGAAGGCGCAGCGGCTTATTCGAATCTCGAGACGCTCGACCACATCTTTACACCTTCCCTAAAAATGCGGAAAGCGACAACCCCATGGCCAAGTGCCGGCCCAAACCCCTAATATGGGAGGAGCCTCACGGCCGTTTTCGAGCGGCGGTGCGGTTTTCGGAGTCATGGACACTCTGAGAAGAAGGAGGGTTTGAGCATGAGCTCCGGGCGCCTCCTGACGGTGGTGGCCATCGTGGCTGGGGCCACAGTCGCCTCCGCGAGTCGAAGCTACGCCCAAGCTGCCGGTGTGCAGGGGAGCAGGCCGCCGGCCCAGCCTCCGCACAGGGCACCCCAGCCGCCCCGTCCTCCAGGAGAGCAGAGCAGCCGCAACATGACGGTGTTGTCCCATCTTCCGATGGGTGGATTCCTACGGCTCTCGGACATCGAGTTGGAGCAGGAGCTGTCGCGGCCGTACGTCTACGTGTGTAAGCGATTCGTTCCCACCGGCCTCGACATCATCAGCATCAAGGATCCGACTCAGCCCAAGGTCATTTGGTCCTGGGTTATCGAGAATGCGGAGCTGCACGAGGGTTCGGGGGCGCTGGACAACAAGTACGTGAAGCGTGCCGGTCGCTACTACGACGTGCAGTCGTTTCAGTTCTCGCCGGGCGGCCCCGATGCGGATCTCGGCGCGATTATCTGGGACGTGACCGGCCTGCCCGACCCCTCGTCGATCCGCGAGGTCATGCGAATTCGCGTGCCTGAGGCCCCCGGGGGATTTCACAACATCTTCGCGTACCAGCATTCGAACGGGCAGGCGCTCCTCTTTGCCACGACACAGTCGGAACACGCATACGTCTACGACATCGATCGGGCAATCAGTGGCGACCCGGAGCAAGGGTTGATCGCCAAGATTCCCGTGCCGCAGACACCAACGAATAACGTGCGCGGCTGGCACGATTTCTATGCGGGGTACGATCCCCTGACGAGGCGGGACCGCCTGTTCGGTGCGGCGCACGGTGGGTACTACGTCATGGACATCAGCAACCTCGGGGCGCCGCAGCTGCTCGCATCGGTTACGGGCGTCGCCGGCGTGAATCGGGGCCACACCTTCACGCCGACGCCCGACGGTCGATTTGCGTTCGGCATGACGGAACCCCACTACCAGTACTCTGTGGTCAGGTTCTTCGACCTCAAGCCCGCACTCGATGGCGACGTGAAGAACATATCTCGGCCGATCAGCGCCTGGACGGCCAACTGGCGGAACGTCTCGCACAACCATGAGGTCCGCTGGCCGTACGCCTTCATCGCCGCGTTCGAAGACGGCCTGCAAGTGATCAACATCATGGATCCGGCGAATCCGTATACAGTGGCGTACTACGATACGTGGGACGGCCCGCACGAGGCCCGCGCCCAGGGCAATCCCAGCATGGGTCCCTGGGGCGTCGACGTGCGGAACGCCGACGGCTTGATCGTCGTGAGCGATATCGGCACCGGTCTTTGGACCTTCCGAATGAACGGGTTTGACGGATGGAACGGCAACCAGTGGGGTATGCCCAACCAGTCGAGCGTGCAAGATTGGGACAACGGACCCGACGGCGCGCCCACGTCGGCTCGCGTGAGTGCGAGATGAGCCTCGCGATAGCCTCTGGCAGGCCAACTCCGACTGATCGTTCGATCGGAGTCGGGGTGCGGCACGCCACCATACTGCTCCAGTTACTCACGGCGGTGCCCGCCTCGGCGATGCAGCAGAGAAATCTCTCACCCGCCGTGCGCGAGTACGTGCGAGTCGACACTGTGATCGTCGCGCTGACGCACGTGCGGATTATCGACGGAACCGGCGCTCCCGCGGTCGACGATCAGACGATCGTGATCGAGGGCGAGCGCATCATCGCCGTCGGTGACGCCGCCACGACGCCCGTTCCCGGTGGGGCGCTCGTGCTCGACCTGCCAGGCCACACCGTGATCCCGGGTCTCGTCGGAATGCACGATCACATCTTCTACCCCTCGGGTGGCCGGGGCCGCCAGCGGAACCAGCTCTACTACAGCGCGCCGCGTCTGTACCTCGCGTCGGGTGTGACGAGTATCCGGACGACGGGCAGCTACCAGCCGTTTTCCGATCTCAACCTCAAACAATCGATCGATGTTGGTGAGGTCCCGGGACCGAAGATGCACATTACCGGTCCCTATCTCGATCACGTTCGCGGCCGGGTGGATGGTGCTGGCGACGCGCGGCGGCTGGTGAGCTACTGGGCGGAAGAGGGTGTGACCTCGTTCAAGGCCTACCAGCTCCTGACTCGCGCCGAGCTCGCCGCGGCAATCGACGAAGCCCACAAACGGGGGATCAAGGTCACCGGGCATTTGTGCTCGATAGGGTTCCGGGAAGCAGCGGCGCTCGGAATCGACAACCTCGAGCACGGCTTTCTCACGAACAGCGAGTGGGACCCGGACAAGGCCCCGGATGTCTGTCCGCAAGGCTTCCGGCTCAAGCTGGCCGAAGTTGAAGTCGAGAGCGAGCCGGTCCAAGCAACGATTCGCGAGCTCGTCGAGCGGGGCGTCGCGATCACGTCGACGCTCGCGGTGCATGAGTGCAGCGTGCCCAATCGTCCCCCCCTCCAGCAACGATTCCTCGACGCCCTGGCCCCGGCGACTCGTGCGGGATACCTCACTCGGCGGGCCCAGACGGCGGACGATCCGGCAAACGCGATCTACGCCGTGCTGCTCCGGAAGGCGATGGAATTCGAGCGTGCCTTTGTACAAGCCGGGGGGCACCTGATGATGGGGCTGGACCCGACCGGAGGTGGATGCGCCCTACAGGGCTTCGGAGATCAGCGTGGTGTTCAGTTGCTGGTCGCGGCTGGCTTCCGCCCTGTGGAGGCCATCAGGATCGCGAGCGCCCACGGGGCGGAATTCCTGGGAGAAGGCGCGCGAACCGGTACGGTTACTGCGGGGAAGCAGGCCGACCTCGTGATCATCGAGGGGGACCCGTCGACGAACATCGCCGACATAGAGAATGTGACGCTTGTCTTCAAGGATGGTGTTGGCTACGACTCGGCCAAACTGATCGCCTCCGTGCAAGGCAGCGCCGGGTTGAACTAAGGGCTCGGGGCCGCGAGAGCTTGTGCGCCCCAACGATAACCGCTGCCGTGGAGACCTGTTGATGGCCGGAGTCGCGCGCTCTGCACCGAGTCACATCGCCTCTGTCTTGTTCGTATCGCTGCAGCTGGCCGGCCCGGGCTCGGTACAGGCCCAGCAGCAGATGATCGTGCTGCGAGGTGGATGGTTGATCGATGGCGTTCGGGACGAGGCCGTCCCCAATATCGGGATCGTCGTGAAGGGAGGAAAGCTCCTCGAGGTCGGGGCCGACCTTACCGGCCGCGATCTCTCGGGCGCCCGAGTCATCGATCTCGAAGAAACCGACTACATCCTCCCCGGGCTGTTCGACCTGCATGCGCATTACGAGGTGGAGTTGTTCGGGAGTGGCCGCGTCGACGAGCTCGAAGTCAATCCGGTCGTGTACCTGGCCAACGGGGTGACGACAACGTTCACCGCTGGCGAGTCCAACCCTGACCGGATAATGGAGGCGAAGAAGCGAATCGATACCGGATTCCAGGTCGGGCCGCGCATCCTCAGCGCCGGCTTGCGGGTGGGTGTCGGCCGGCAGGGCCGCCTGCGAGTCGATGCGACGGTCCAGGACATCTACGACGAGGTCGACTACTGGGTGGCCCGCGGCGTTGGCGGCTTCAAGGCCAAAAGCATCCGCCCGGAGCACCTGCAGGCGCTCATCGACCGGGCGCACCTGCACGGCCTGACCGTGACCGGTCACCTGAGCTCCGGATATCTGAACACGGTCAACCCCCGTGATGCGATCCTCATGGGTATCGACCGAATCGAGCACTTCCTCGGAGGCGACGCCTTTGCGCCCGATGTCGATCCCTACGTCTCGTTGGCGCGGATCGACACTGCGACCACCGAGTTCCGGGACATCGTCGAGCTGTTCATCAGGCACCGAGTTCATTTCAACCCCACCACCCGGGCGTTCGGATACATCGGGAGTCGCGGCCCGGGATTCGAGCAGTGGGTGGATGAGCGGAAGCTCTACACTCCCTACGTTCAGGAGCTTGCCGGCCTCAATGCGGCCATGCGACAGGGCTCGGCGAGATTCGATTCGATTCAGACCGTCGCGCGGGCGACGGTCAAGGCATTCTACGACGCTGGCGGGCAGGATCTAATCGGCCTCGGCACCGACACGCCCGGGAGGGGGGAGTATCTGGCGGGATTCATGGTGCACCGGGAGCTCGAGGCCTTTGTCCTGGCCGGCATATCGCCTGCAGCTGCTATCAAATTCGCCACGATCAACGGCGCGCGAGCCCTCAACCTGAGCGACCAGCAGGGCTCTATCGAGTCGGGGAAGTTCGCCGATTTGTTCGTTACCAAGGGGAATCCCCTCGACGACATTCGCAACACGCGCAATGTCCACACCGTGATGAAATCCGGAACGATATACGACACGAAGGCGCTTCTGGAATCGGTGACCGGAAAACTCGGCCCGGAAGGTCCCGAGGACGCACACGAGTGGAGCCCTGCCAAGCGAACGGAGTGAGTTTCCCGGCCCCCCCCCGGGCGCTTGGCACGCAGGAGAGAGGCCGGCCAGGAGAGAGGCCGGCGCGGCGGGGTCGGATGGGCGGGGCTTGCGGGTCCCATGCCCGGCCGTAGGTTGGTTATCAGTGATTGCCGTTGGACAACCTGTAGACTCCGCTCGGCCGCGCCGGCGGTGAGGTTCTGGTAGCATAGTGAACCCTCGATTCGGTCTTTCCGTAGCAAGCACGGCAGCCCTCCTCCTTTCGGCCGGGCAAGCGACCGCCCAGCAGACCGAGCTCCGCCACTACGCGGTAATCGCACCGCATGGCATGGCGACCACTCTCCATCCGCTCGCGACCCAAACCGCGCTCGATGTTCTGAAGAGTGGTGGCAACGCCATCGACGCGGTGATCGCGGCGAACGCGGCAACAGGAGTCCTTCTGCCAAGTGGAAACGGTATTGGCGGGGACCTCTTCGCGATCGTGTGGTCGGCCCGGGACGGAAAGCTGTACGGCCTGAACGCCAGCGGCCGGTCACCTCGGGGTCTCTCCCTCGAACAGCTACGGAGGGAGGTCGGTGAGAGTCCGACGATCCCCCGCGTGGGACCGCTTTCCATCTCCGTGCCCGGTGCCGTGGACGGCTGGTTTGAGTTGCACCGGCGCTTTGGCTCACGACCCATGACGGAACTGCTGGCGCCCGCGATCCGATTCGCTCGCCGCGGTGCCCCAGGACGAGGGTGGTCGCCGTCTGAGGCACTCCAGGCGCAGCCCGGCTTCGCGGCGCACTTCCTCCCGGAGGGGAAGGGACCTCGGCCCGGAGAGAAATTCCGGCGGCCGGAGCTGGCAAAGACGCTGGAGATGATCGTCGCCGGTGGCCGAGACGCGTATTACCGAGGCGAGATCGCGCGGACGATCGACCGCTTTTGCCGTCGAGTCGGATGCCATCTCCGGTATGAGGACCTCGCCGCTCACGAGTCTGAGTGGGTGGAGCCGATCGGCGTGGAGTTCGCCGGTTACACCCTGTGGGAGTTGCCACACAACACGCAGGGCTTGGCCGCTCTGCAAATGCTCAGGCTCCTGGAACCGTACGACCTGAAGTCGATGGGCCTGAACAGCCCGGAGTATCTGCATCATCTCATCGAGGCAAAGAAGATCGCATTCGAAGACCGGGGCCGATTCTACGCCGATCCGCAGTTTGCGGACATACCCATCCGCGAGCTTCTCACGGACGCGTACACTAAGCGCCGCCGGCGCCTGTTCGATCCCGCCAAGGCTGGACTGACCTTCCCCATTGAGGATCCACGGATCAACCAGACGGAAACCACGTACATGGCCATCGGCGACTCCAGCGGCAACATGGTGTCGTTGATCCAGAGCAACTACGCGGGGTTCGGCAGCGGCTTCGTTCCAGACGGACTCGGGTTCGGCTTTCAGAACCGCGGGGCTCTCTTTGCCCTGGAGGATGGCCACCCCAACGTCTTCGAGCCGGGAAAGCGCCCGTTTCACACCATCATTCCGGGGTTCATCACAAAAGACGGGAAGCCGCACATGGCCTTCGGGTCGACCGGCGGCGACATGCAACCACAGGTACACGTCCAAGTGTTCCTGAACCACGTGCTGTTCGGGATGGACGTTCAGGAGGCCGGCAACGTGCCCCGCTGGCGTCACTATGGGTCGACGGCTCCAACGGGAGGCGCGGCGATGACTGATGGAGGGTGCGTCGTCGTCGAGTCGGGGATTCCGGAGGATACTCGAGGGAGCCTCCGTACCTTCGGCCACACCTTCTGCGAAGGTAGCCCACTGGTCGGCGGTCGGTACATGGCTGTGATGTGGGATGGAGAGAACGGTGTCTATTGGGGAGCCTCGGAGCCTCGGGATGCCGGGCAGGCTTCCGGTTGGTGATCATCCAGGGCGGGCAGCACACCGCGCAGAGTGCGTCACAGGCAGATCGATTAGGGAGGAAACTCCACCGAAACCCCGTCCCCGATATCCCGCACCCATTGGCAGGCAACGCGGGGGCGGGGGCGGGGGCTGGCGATTCCTGACTGCGTTTGATCAGATCTGAGTACTGATCTATGACTCCATCTGGGAGGCGTTCATGACGACTTGGCTAGCGTATCACGAACGGGGTGACGCGGTTCCGAAGTGGATGGTGCGAGCGTCGTTCACCCTGCTGCTCTTGGGTGTCGCCTACGGTTTGGGCGCCACCACGGCCACAGCCCAGCAGACCGGGAGCGTTTCGGGAACCGTGGTGGAGGAGCAAACCCAGTCCGGCCTGCCGAGCGTAGAGGTCCTCGTGGTCGGGACCCAGCTTGTTACGCTCACCGCGGCCGACGGTAGCTTCGTGCTGCAGGGTGTACCGACTGGAACGCATGAGATCCGCGCCCGGCGCATCGGCTACAGGCCCGCGACGCAGACTGTGCGGATTCGGTCCGGGCAGATTGCGGAGTTGAAGTTCGACGTTGGACGCGAGGTGTTGGCGCTCGACGCAATCGTGGTGACCGGAACGGCCGGGGCCGCTCGACGCCGTGAATTGGGCAACACGATCTCGCAGATCAACGTCGCAGATGTGCGGGAGCCCACCGTCTCCCTCGACAACCTGTTGCAGGGGAAGGTGGCCGGTCTGACGGTGAATGAGGGAGCCGCTGGCTTGGCGTCCGGGGCGCAGATCCGGCTGCGGGGCAACATCAGCGTTGCCATGAGCAACCAGCCGCTTCTCTATATCGACGGCGTGCGGGTTCGCAGCGACGGGTATCCCATCAACGCGCCGACCACCCAGTGCTCGTGTCAGAGCAACAACGACACACCGAGCCCGCTCAACGATCTGAACCCGGCAGACATCGAGCGGGTCGAGATCATCAAGGGACCGGCGGCAACCACTCTCTATGGGACGGAAGCTGCCGCGGGTGTCATCCAGGTCTTCACCAAGCGGGGGAGGGTTGGCAGCCCGGTCTGGACGCTTCAAACGACTCAGGGGCTGGGTCGCGTGCGGAAGTTCGGTCCGACCGAAGTTCCCATGTCGGGAATCGACCCGCGTCACTACGACGGGTACCTGGGGATGGATCGGTACCTGCGAACCGGCTGGTCCCAGAACTACAGCCTCTCAGTGGGCGGAGGGACCGAGGCCGCTCGTTACTACCTATCCGGAGCCTTCGAGGATAACAAAGGGGTTCTGCCGCTAGACGACCAGCAGCGGGTCCTGGTTCGCGGGAACCTCGGCTTCAATCCCATGGAAAACATGAACGTTGAGTGGAGCACGTCATATACGGACGACGAGATCCAGAGCACTCCTGGCGGGACCAACGCCTTGGGACTCGTGGCGAACGTCTACCGCGCCCCGAACAACTTCCTGGGTGGCGGCTCGGTCGAGGAGCTGGACGAAACGTTGAAGTACGAGATCACGGCCGACAACTCCCATTTCATCACGGGGTTGACCATCGCTCATACACCGACGTCTAACTTCTCCAACAAGCTCACCGTTGGGTACGACCGGGCGGAGACGAACCAGATACAGGACATCCCCTTCGGCTACCGGTATCGCCCGTTCGGGAGCCTGTATGACAGGCGTTGGCTCTCCGAAGCCCTGACGCTCGACTACGTGGGAAACATCGAGATCGATCTGACGGACCAGCTCTCCTCGAAGTTCTCCTGGGGCGGGCAACACATCACCACGAACGAGTCGTGGCTCGAGGGGTACGGGGTCAACTTCCCCGGTCCCGGGAAGTTCACCGTGAGCGGCGCCGCCACCAAGTTGACATTCGGCGAGGAGCTGCGGGTGATCAACGCGGGGTTCTTCTTCCAGGACCTCATCGGCTTCAAGAACCGGTACTTCCTGACCGCGGGTCTGCGCGTCGACGGGAACAGCGCCTTCGGTGAGGATTTCGGCCTGCAGGCCTATCCGAAGGTAAGCGTGTCGTACGTCATGTCCGACGAGCCGTTTTGGCCGGCGAACCTGGGCCAGTTCAAGCTGCGCGCGGCTTATGGGCACGCCGGACGAGCGCCCGGGGCGTTCGATGCTGTTCGTACGTGGTTCCCCGAAGCCTGGGGAAGCGCATCGGCGTTCATTCCGGGGAACGTTGGGGCGCCGGACCTGGGACCGGAGCGAACGGCAGAATTCGAGATCGGCTTCGAAGGCTCGTTCCTGGAGGGTCGTCTGACAGCCGATTTCACCCACTATCGGCGCAAGACATCGGATGCGCTGTTCAACGTCACCCAGATTCCCACGAACGGATTTCTTTCGAGCCAGCTCGACAACGTCGGCAGCATTAGGAGCCGCGGCATCGAGCTGTCGGTCAACGCGTCCGTGCTGGAGGGGGAGCGGTTCTCCTGGCAGGTCTCCGGAACGATCTCCACGAACTACACGAAGGTCGAGGATCTCGGCGGCGCGGCATCGTTCCGCCTCGGCCGGGAAGGCTGGATCGATGTCGATCAGCCGATTCCGGTCATGCGTGGAACGCTCATCGAGAACCCCGACGCCGTCGCGGATCCCATACTCACGCGGGATCACAATTTCGGCGCCAACCAGCCGACGCACGTGCTTGGTTTCTTCACCGCTGTCGGATTGCCCGGTGGCATTCAGGTGTCGGCGCGTGGAGAGTACTTCGGTGGGCACTATCTCTATGACCACCAGGCGAGGCGCGAGCAGCTCTCGGCGCGCGTTTGGCCGTTTTGCGACGAAGCCCGGGTGCTCATGGCGAATAATCAGCGCGACCAGCTGACGGCGCGCGAGAGAGCGCTTTGCGACAGGTCGGTCGCCCGGATCGACATGTTCATCTGGCCAGCGGATTTCTTCAAGTTCCGCGATCTCACGATATCGGTGCCGGTCACCCGGTTGATTCCGCGAACCAGCAGCGCGCAGTTCAGCCTATCCCTGAGAAACTTCTGGACGATAACGAAGAGCGACTTCCTGGGAATCCAGCCGGAAGTGACCGGCGATGCCGGCTTGCACCAGTTCGTGCGATTCGTTCCCGAGAACGTGCCGCGGCCGATGCGGATCGTGGGCTCGCTCAGGGTGACGTTGTGATGGTGAGCCGTCGTGTACCACCACGACTCACAGGTCGGGAACCTTCGTTCTTGGGGACAATAACCATGGACATAGACAAGAGCTGCAGAGAATCCACCCTTCGCGGGCGGCGACCCATCGCGTTGCTTGCCGCATGCGTGCTGGTTGCAGGATGTGACTTCACCGTCACGAATCCGGGTCCCGTGCAAGACGAGTTTCTCACTGATCCGATAGCCCACGATGCCCTGGTGAACGGGGCCGAGAAGCGATTGTCGCAAGCACTGGGTCGGATGGCCCATCACGTGGGCGCCCTCACATTCGAAATCACCGCTTCTGGCCTGGTTGGCGGTGGGGCATTCGGGATCCCTCAACAAATCCGAGCCGGAAAATTGAACGACGAGGAAACAGAGCCTCACTGGGAAGAAGTGCAGCAGGCCCGTTGGATCGCCGAAGATGCCCTTCGACGCATGGAGCAGTCACTGGGGGCTTCCGGGCTGAATGCCTATGTGCCGGCGGCACGAGCGAATCTGTATGCGGGGTTTGCCAACCGCATATTAGGTGAGAACATGTGCCAAGCCGTATTCGACGGTGGAGCGGCCGCGGCCCATACCGCCTATTTCACGCGGGCCGAGCAGGCGTTCACTACCGCTATGTCGATTGCGACCGCCGCGAGTGAGGACGTAATGGCCATGGCCGCGCAAGCGGGACGAGCCTCGGTCCGGGTCTCGCTCGGAGATTGGCCCGGGGCGATGCAAGATGCCGGGGCGATCCCGGCGGGCTTCGTCTTTCAGGCACAGTACTTCGGGACCGAGCAGGACCAGTACAACATCTTGGCCTGGGCCAACGCGAACCAACCACACCGATCCAATAGTGTGATAGGCACGTTCTACGAGAACTACTTTACTCAGACAGGCGATCCGCGCGCTGAGTGGGTCTCGGATCCCAACTTCCCGTTTGGTGGGCCTGCCCCCGAGGGGCAGGTTGTCTGGCTCCCCCCTCAGAAGTTCACGGGCATTGAGGACCCGATGAACCTCGTGAGCGAGCGGGAGATGCAGCTTATATTGGCGGAGGACCAGCTGATCGGTGGAAACTGGATGCCGGCGGTGATGGCCATCGATCAGCTTAGGCAGGACGCAGGAGCTCCCGTGCTGTCACCTACGCCCACGACGAGCGATGAAGCGTGGACGGCGCTGAAACGGGAGCGGGGTATCGAGCTCCTACTGGAAGCCCGCCGGTTGGGCGACATGCGACGCTGGCTCGATGCGAACCGGCCGGGGGCGATCGAAGACATGACCGAGCGCTCGTTGTGCTTCCCGATACCACGAAGCGAAAAGGATACCAATCCGAAGCTTTAGCCTGCGCGGGCGAGAGCGCCCGTTCAAAAGAAACGGTGCCGCGGGGGGAGCACGGAGGGTGACGCTATCCGTGCTCTGCCTCGCGATTCCTCTGTGCGGCCCGAGTCTCGTCGGCGCACAGGAGAATCAGGGTACCGGTCGTGTGATCACGGGCGAGGAGATTCGCAAGAGCGGGACTGAGACCGTGTGGGATGCTCTGCGGTTCAAGGCTCCACACATCCTTTTCATTGAAGACGGACGGGGCGAACCCGATCGCATGGTACGGAGGGGACGCTCGACGCTGCATCTAAAGGAAGGGCCGTTGGTATTCGTCGACGGCGTGCGCCTGGTGGATATCCGTACGCTCGCGCGCATGCCTGCCGAAGAGGTGGCAAGCATCGAAATTCTCAGCGGCATCGATGCGACGACGCGTTACGGAACCGACGCGGTCAGCGGCGTCATCCTGATCCACACCAAGCTGGGACGCTATCCGTAGGGCGCAGCCAGCGCGAACGCGGGGCCGGCGGTTAGACCGAGCGAGTCGCTACGCACGCGACCCGAATAGATTCCCTGCTCGAGGTGTCACCGATCTCCCCGCCCAGCGACCGTGCGGCCGTCAACTCGCGCTGACGTTCTTATCGACTTGGCCGCTAAATCCTACAGGGCCCACTGTATCAATCAGCGAGTTACCTCCCCGTACCTCGCGCTTCTTCGCCGAAACTCACGTCTTCTAGAACCATGTCCGAGATCACCACCCGGCTCTCTACCGCCCTCGCTCTCGTTTCCTGATAGATGTCCGGTTTCTTGCACCGTCTCAAGACCGCAATCATTGACCTTGGCACCGGTTGGTTGGAGTGACGCGCTTCGCCCAGGTACGTGTGCCCAGCAAAGGATCGGAGACGCAGTGAACAAGGGCCGGCGTAGATGGCCTAGACGGTGCTGGGCGGGATGCGCCGTTGCGACGATCACTCACGCCTGACTAGATTGCCCTTTGCTCATGCGAAGACAGACGCATCGCCTGCTGGCCATGGTACTCCTGGCCGCCACCACCGGCCTCAGAGCTGAGGCAGTGGTCGGTGTGTTGCGGGATGCCGACATACATCACGAAAGTCCCCAGGCCGCTGCCGGTCACCAAATGCCGGCGACACTGGGTGAACACGGACACGAACACAACACGCCCATATCGCAGCCACACGAGCACTCCCAAGGGCATGAGCACGGAACATCGACGGATCATTGCTCGCACGTGCACGGAGTCGGTGTGCCGTCGTATGGTACGGTCGACTTCACCTTGGCTATTTTTGATCCAAGTTGGTGAGGGGCTCCTCTCGGAGAGTTAGCGCGCTCAGTCCCCCGCCAAAAGCCTAGAACCTCCCGCATATAACTGGAACGCGAAGGCACCCGGTGGCGATCTGCCACTGGCATTAGTACGCGTTCCTGAGTGGTAACGTCCACGCGTCCGCAGAATTCGGCCCGCGTGCTCGCCCTGCCGGAATCCTCCGTTCCCCGCACGGCACCACTCCCGGCGCTCCCGCCGGTCCGTCTCGATGAGGCGGCCGTGCTTGCCATCGCGCGTCTGCGCCGGTCCGATCTCACCGCCTCGAATCTCATGGCACGCGCCGCGGGCCAGGACGTGACCGCTGCGCGGCTCGGTCTGGTGCCGAATCTGCTCCTGGGTGGCGTGCTCGGCCGAGAGGAGGGGAGCGACGACCTGCTGGGGTTCTCCATCGGGATCAGCATTCCGCTGTTCCACCGGCAGCAGGCGACCACCGGGGCGGCGCGGGCCGCGGCCGCAGCTGCTCGATCCGTTCACACGGCGACTGAGCGACGCGTGCTCGCGGAAGTAGTGGATGGCGTCTCCTTCACCTTGCGCAAGGGACAAATTCTCGGGCTCGCCGGACTCCAGGGTTCGGGGACGAGCGAAGTGCTGCACGCGCTCTTTGGCGCGC
Source organism: Gemmatimonadales bacterium (assembly GCA_965249575.1). GTDB lineage: Bacteria > Gemmatimonadota > Gemmatimonadetes > Gemmatimonadales > GWC2-71-9. Next base: position 2,836,493 of record OZ252244.1, read on the forward strand.
TGGGGCGTCGCGCAGCAGGGCAGGCGCGGCTCGACGGAGAGCTCCTTGCCATGCGTGATCCCCAGGAGTCCGTCGAACGTGGCGTGGTACTCCTGACGAATGATCGGAAGTCCTCGGGTCTCGCGCCCGACCTGAACGTGACCCACAGCGTCAGCTTGACCAGTCTCTCACGGTTCTGTACCCGCACCGGGTGGGTACGCCGAGTAGAGGAGAGAGCGGCGGTCCGCAGCGTGATGCGCGGATTCAACCTGGGCGTCCCTTCCTTTGAGGTGCCGGTGCGCACCCTATCCGGAGGCAACCAGCAGAAGGTCTATCTCGCCCGCTGTCTCCTGCCACAGCCGCGTGTTCTTTTGCTGGACGAGCCGACTCGCGGCATCGACGTCGGGGCGAAGGCGGATATCTACGATCTCATGCGCACCTGGGTCGAGCAGGGTATCGCGATTGTGCTGATGACCTCGGAGATGGATGAGCTACTCACCCTCAGCGATCGGATCCTGGTGATGCACCGGGGACGGGTCGCGGCCGCCCTCACGCGCGAGACGGCGTCCAAGGACACGGTCCTCGCGGCAGCCATGGGGACGCCGTGATGTCACGATCGACGCAGGGTCCGATGAGCCCTCCTGGGGCTGTGAGACTGCGCCAATGGTGGACGACGCCGGTCGCACGGGCGCTGATGGCGCTCTTATTCATGATCGCCATCGGCTGCGTCTTCAGCGCCGACGGGGCTTTTTTCGGTGGAGCGTCCATCGTGATATGCTGCGTCAGGTGTCGGTCTTCGGTATTCTCGCGTGTGGGATGACGGTGGTCATTATCACCGCCGGCATCGATCTCTCGGTCAGCAGCCTCTTGGCGCTCTCGGCGGTTTCGTTCGCGTGGCTCACATTGTGGCAGGGACTCCCCGCGGTCCTAGCCATTCCCTTGGTCATGGCATTCGGCGCGGCCCTGGGGTCGGTCTCCGGCGCATTGGTGGCCCGGATGCACATCCAACCGTTCATCGTCACGCTGGCAATGATGGTCTTCGCACGCGGGCTCGCAAAGGTCGTCTCCGGAGGCACGAAGATCACGAACTACGTGACGGAGGCCGACGGCTCCTCTCACCTCGTCGATCTTCCACCGGTCTTCGACATCCTGGACCGCATGATCCTGGGAGAGAACCTCTCGATCGTCACGATAATCTTTCTCGTTTGCGTCCTGGCCACGTGGGTCGTGCTGTCGCGACTTCGACTCGGGCGGCACATCTATGCCGTGGGTGGAAATAAAGAAGCTGCGCGGCTGTCGGGCGTGCCGGTTCGTCGAACGCTGGTCATGGCGTACGCCCTCTCCGGACTGTTCGCGGCGGTCGCCGGATTCTGTCAGGCTGCCCAGGAAACCCACGGAGATCCCGAAACCGGCATGGCATACGAGCTCGATGCCATCGCCATGGTGGTCATCGGGGGCACCACGTTGGCGGGCGGCAAGGGTGGCGTCATGTTGACCCTGATCGGAGCCCTGACGATCGGCTACCTTCAGAAGATCCTGTCGCTCAACGCCGCGCCGGAGGCGACTCGCCTCATGCTGACGGGCGCGATCATCATCTGCGCCGTGCTGTTCCAACGCGCAAAGTAGGGGGAATCAGCGAATATGCCGCTCCGCGAGCTCGGCATCCTCTGGATCTGTATGCTCGCCGGCGTCGGCTGCGCCTCCGAGGCTCGGAGGCCGCACGCCGGCACGCCCGAGGATCCCTGGGTCCTGGGCATGAGCCAGTCCAACCTGGGCGAACCCTGGCGCGTGCAGATGGATGCCGATATCAGATCCGCAGCCGCCCGGCACGCCAACGTGAGGGTGATCTTCAAGGACGCCCAGAACAGCTCCCTGGTGCAGCGGGCGCAGGTGGAGGAGTTCGCCCAGCAGGGCGTCGACCTGATCATCATCAGCCCCAAGGAGGCCGCGCCACTCACCAAGCCGGTGGCAGAAGCCTACCGGAATGGGATGCCCGTCGTGGTTCTCGACCGTGAGGTTCAGGGCGACCAATACACCAGCTTCATCGGAGCCGACAACGTACGGATCGGCCGTGAAGCCGGTAGCTGGATCCGCGAGACGCTGGGCGGAAGGGGCAAGATCGTCGAGCTCAAGGGTCTGATGACCTCGACGCCGGCCCAGGACCGGAACCGTGGCTTCCTCGAAGGCCTGGAGCTCGAGCGTCATCCCGGACTGGAGATCGTCTTCACCGGCGAGATGCAATGGCTGGAGCCCAACGCCCGCAGGGAGATGGAATCAGCGCTGGCCACGAACGCCGAGATCGGCGTAGTCTACTCCCACAACGATCCGGGAGCCCACGGCGCCTGGCTTGCGGCGCGGGCGGCTGGCAGAGAGGAAGACATCATATTCGTGGGCATCGATGCGCTGCCACATGAAGGGCAGCAGTACGTACGGCAGGGCATTCTCGATGCAACGTTCCTTTACCCCACTGGTGGCGAAGAAGCCATTGAGCTCGCTCTCGCGATCCTGCGGGGCGAGGAGGTTGCGGACAGGATCGTCCTCGGAACTCGGTTCTTCACGTGGGAGAATGTCGGTGCGGGTGGTCAGCGTATTGAGTAGACGGACCAAGGAGGAGCTACCGTGAAGCAGCGAATCGCTCTCTTCTGGCCGGGTGACGGTCGTGACCGACCCAACGAGCTGGCGCTGCCGAACGTGACCGAGGCCACCAGACAGATGGAGGCAGCCCTCGGAAAGCTCGGCAAAGAGCCCTACTTGGTGGAAGGCTTCTTGACGAAACCCCACCACGCGGTCGAACGGCTGGGGCCCATTCACGATCCGATGATCGGCATCTGCGTGCACTGGTTCTACGGGCCGCACACTACCGAGGGCGTCGTTGGGAAGGAGAACCCGTTACTACTCGCCAGTAACTTCTCCGGCCGATGGCCAGGTCTGGTCGGGCTTCTCAACACCGGTGCCTGCTTGGAAAGCTTGGGAAGGCCGTTTTCGCGGGTCTGGACGGAGGCTCGAGACTGGACCGGCGACGAGGTCTTCATGGCGCGGCTCGAGGAGTGGTGCTCGTCCGGGGGCATCGCCTATGGCGAGGAGGACATTGCCTACGACGCAGACATCTCGGCCCAAGCTGCACGAACGGCCGATCAAGTGGCAAGGGAGCTCCGGGAACGACGCGCCCTGATCCTCATGCTGGGCGACACCTCAATGGGCATGATCAACGGCTACTTCGGGCCCCGCCTGCTCAATCAGCACGGTTTCACCGAGCACAAGGTGGATCAAGCCTGGATCATTCACCGGGGCCGCGGCATCGATGACGCGCGCCTGGACGCCGCCCTCGCGTTCGTCAAGCGGCATGGCGTGACATTCCACTGGAACGAGGATGACGCCGAAGACTTCGGGGAGGATGCGACCCGCGAGCAACTGCGTGATTACCTGTCCGTTCTGGATCTGGTGGATGAGTACAAGGCGGACTGCCTAGGGTGGCAGTACCAGCTAGGGCTGCTCTCCCTCCGCCCACCCTCGGACTTCGCGGAAGGACTCTTCAACTCGGTGTGCCGCCCAGAGTCGAACGGCGACACCGTCGTCTGTGCAACCGAGGCCGACCAGGGCAACGTCATCCCGATGGAGATGATGAAGCGTCTACTCAAGGCGAAGGGCCTGCATCAAGCCGTAATGTTCCACGACGTCCGGTGGGGCGGAGCGCACGAAGGGCGATTCCTATGGGTCCTCCTCAACTCGGGCTCCAGCAGTGCATACCCGTTCAACCACGACCCCGGCACGCTGTCGGGCACGCATAGCTATCGTCAGCCACGTCTGTACTTCCCCGTTCCCGGCGGGACGTTCGCCGGCGAGAGCCTCCCGGGGGAGATCACTTGGTCACGCTGCTACATCAAGGACGACGTCCTCTGGATGGATATCGGACGAGGTGAGGTCGTGAGGCTACCACCCGAGAAGCGGGACGCCTGGTGGGAAGGCACCACCCGGCAGTGGCCCTTCATGGCTGCCGACTTGGGAATCGGTCGTGACACGCTCATGGCGCACTACCTCTCGAACCACGTGGCGGTGGCCTACGGAAACATCTTCGAGGAAATGGTGGCGCTCTCGCGGGAGCTGGGGTTCAAAGTCAGGATCCTCGCTGCACAGAGCTAGGGTCGGGTACCGTGAAGGAACGCTTCTACATGGCCGTGTCCAAGCAACCCAGATTCATTCCAGGAATCTGGGGACCGTACTTTTCGGCCATGGTGCCGGGATTCTGGTTGACGGAGGGAGGGCAGTCGGCCACCGGCGCCCTGGTCGATCACGTGGTGTACTCTCATGCGCGCGCGGCCGAGCTACGCGAAGCGGCCGAAGAGCGCGGCAGCACGCCGTTCGCAATGCTGAACGAACGCCTGGATGCGCTGTCGGCAGAGTCTGCGTTCCCCGCCGCACTCACGGCGGAGCTTCATGTGCTGCCCTACTTTCACGGTAACCGCAGTCCGCGCGCCGATCCCAGACTTCGTGGCATGGTGTCGGGGCTCAAACTCTCCGATTCCCTCGACTCGCTGGCCCTGCTCTACCTGGCCACCATCCAGGCCATTGCTCATGGTACGCGCCACATCCTGGAAGAGATGAACCGGAAGGGCTACGGCATCCGGACGCTGGTCGCCTGCGGCGGTGACTTCAAGAACCCCGTGATTCTGCGTGAGCACGCCGACATCACGGGTTGCCGCGTCGCGCTGCCCAACGAGCCCGAAGCGGTGCTCCTAGGGTCGGCAATGATGGGCGCAGTAGCCGCCGGGGACTACGCGTCACTGCTTTCGGCGATGGGCGCGATGAGCGTGGCCCATCGGGTCGTCGAGCCAGCGGGCGGCGACGTCGCCCGATACCACGATCGCAAGTACCGGGTTTTCCACCGCATGTACGAAGACCAGGTCGCCTACGGAAAGATCATGAGATCGACTCCCGTGACGTGACGTCTCGAGATTCCGCCTCGTCAATGGCGGTCTGTACAGGAATGAGGTGAGGTCATGACATCGAGCATTCGAGTCGTCTGGGGCATCCTGCTGGCCGTGCTCACATGGCAAACGCAAGCGATGGCTCAGGACGACGGCGCTTCGGTCTGGGTGGAAGAAACGCTGGCCGGTCTCACTTTGGAGAAGAAGATCGGCCAGCTCATCTCCTCGGACATCGCTGGAGGCTACATCGCCGCCGATCATCCCCGGCTAGAACGCTGGATCACGCTGGCCCGCGATTATGGGCTGGGCATGTTCGTTCTGTACGGTGGAACCCCACTCGACGTGACCCGTCTCCTGAACCGCCTGCAAAAGGAGGCGGAGATCCCCATCCTGATGGCCGCGGACTTCGAGGGTGGCCCGGGTCAGCAGGTGGCCGGCGCGACTGAGTACCCCGCCAACATGGCCTTCGCCGCCGCCGGCTCGGACGATTTGGTCTATCGCGCGGCGTCTGCCGCCGGAGTCGAGGGGAGAGCAATGGGAATCCACCTCACCTACACGCCGGTGGTGGACGTCTCCTTACGGCCTGAAAATCCGGCGGAGAGCGTTCGCTCCTTCGGGGGGGACCTGGGGTTGCTGGGCAGAATGGTCCGAGCCTACGTCCGGGGGTACCACGAAAACGGGATGCTCACGTCGGCCAAACACTTCCCCGGGCGAGGCGACGCCGAGCGCATGCCCAGCAGACCTGCTTGGAGCTGGATCAACAAACCCGCCGAGGCTGTCGCGACACAGGAGTTCAAGGCCTTCAAGCACGCCATCGATGCCGGCGTCGACTTCGTCATGAGCGAGCACCTCGCGGTGCCTTCCGTCACCGGCGGGTCGGAATTTCCGGCTAGCGTGGAAAAGAAGCTCGCCACGGGATGGCTCCGGGACAGTCTCGGGTTCGAGGGCATCCTGACAACCGACGATCTATGGTACGACCATGTGGTCGAGCGTTTTGGGACGGAGGGAGTGGCGGTCAGGGCCTTCGAAGCCGGTCACGACATCATCCTCAAGCCAAAGGATCCGGTGGCGACAATTACGGCCCTGGCAGACGCCGTGCGCTCCGGTCGGATCAGTGAAAGCCGGATTGATGCGTCGGTGCGTAGGCTCCTCTCCGCAAAGGCGCGGCTGAAACTGCACACGAACCGCTTCGTCGACGAAGCTCGAGTGAGCCAGCTCGTCGGCACGCCGGACCACCTGGCGATTGCTCAGGAAGTGGCCGACCGTTCTCTGACACTTCTCAAGAACGACGGGGTGCTCCCTGTCGCGCAGGGCCGGATGGGCGCGGTGGTCAACATCAATATCCAGAAAGAGGACATCCATCCCTCACCGTCGGTACTGTCGGCTCACCTGGCCGCCGAGTTACCGAGCGTACAGAACTTCACTCTTCGCCCCGACATGAATCCCTCCGTCTATGACGCAGCGTGGCGGGCTATCGCCGAATCCGACCTGGTCATCCTGTCGTTTTTCGTCCAGCGAACCAAGACGGAGGACGCGACGCCCATGAGGGAGGGCGACTTGGACTTCCTCGAGAAAATCATCACGGCAAAGCCGGGTGCGGTGGTGGCGATGGCGTACGGCAACCCGCACCTCATCAGGAAGATCCCCGCGGTCGCTGCGTTCCTCGTGGGCTTCAGCGAGCGGGGCTGGTTTGGCAATCAGGAGGTCTATTTCGACTCCTTCGTCAAAGTGCTCACCGGAGAGATCGTGCCTTCGGGCAAACTCCCGGTCAGGGTCAGCGAGGTGTATCCCATCGGCAGCGGATTGAGCTACTAAGTGGGCTGAATCCATCGCGTGGACGGTTCCGCGCGCTCTCGCCGTCCTGTGTAGCGAACACTATCTTAGCCCACTATGACCGAGATCACCGGCCGGCTTTCGACCGCCCTCGCTGACCGCTATCGGATCGAGCGACATCTGGGCGAGGGCGGTATGGCGACCGTCTATCTCGCCCATGATCTGAAGCACGACCGCCACGTGGCCCTCAAGGTGTTGCGGCCGGAGCTGGTGGCCGTCATCGGTGCCGGGCGGTTCCTGGCCGAGATCAAGACCACGGCGAACCTCCAATACCCGCACATCCTGGCCCTGTTCGATTCCGGCGAGGCCGACGGCCTCGTCTTCTATGTCATGCCGTATGTCGAGGGCGAGTCGCTGCGCGATCGAATCGCGCGGGAGCATCAGCTGCCGGTGGACGAGGCAGTACGGATCACCACGGAAGTGGCCGACGCCCTCGAATACGCCCACGGCCACGGCGTGGTGCATCGGGATATCAAGCCCGAGAACATCCTGCTGCACGGCGGGCACGCGCTGGTCGCGGATTTCGGTATCGCGCTCGCGGTGTCGCGCACGGACAGCGGCACCCGGATCACCGAGACCGGCATGTCGCTCGGCACCCCGCATTACATGAGTCCCGAGCAGGCGATGGGCGAGCGGGAGATCACGGCCAAGGCCGACGTGTACGCGCTCGGCTGCGTGCTCTACGAAATGCTGACCGGCGAGCCGCCGTTCACGGGTCCCACCGTGCAGGCGATCATCGCGCGGGTCATGACCGAGGCGCCACGATCGCTCACGATCCAGCGCCATACCATTCCAGCGCACGTCGAGGCGGCGATCATCCAGGCGCTCGAGAAGCTGCCGGCGGACCGGTTCGCGACTGCAGCGGCGTTCTCCTCGGCGCTGAGCGATCCGTCGTATCGGACGACGGCGGCCACGACTTCGGCTCTTCAACCCGAACGGCGGGATACTCCATGGGGTTCGCTCCGGCGCCTCCAGGTCCCGGCCGCCGCCCTGGTGGGCCTCGCGATTGGCGCCGCGCTGTTGGCCGTGCTGCGGTCGCCGCCCCCGGCGCCCGTCACGCGTTATGGCCTGGCGCTGCCCGCGTCGCAGGAGCCCGATCCGCTCTTGCGGGCGATCCCTGCACCGGACGGCTCACGGATCGTGTACGTTGGACCCGCCGAACGTGGCCAGCAGCTCTGGGTCAAGGAGCGCAACAGGTACGACGCGACGCCGATGCCCGCGACGGTCGGCGTCAGCAACTTCAGCTTCTCGCCAAACGGCGAGTGGATTGCGTTCGAGCAGGGGAGGCAGCTCAAGAAACTCCCGATCCAAGGTGGGGCGGCGCCCATCACCCTGGCTGACTCGGTGTCCGGCCGACCGGGGATCGCCTGGCTCGAGGACGGCACCATCATCTACCTCGGTCGGTTTGGGCAGATGTGGCGCGTTCCGGACGTCGGCGGTCAAGCGACGTTGGTGTTGGCGGACAGCGCGCCGGTGTATCTTCCCACCCCGCTACTCCGTGGTCGGGGTGTGCTGTTCACCCGTTGCTCGGGGGGATGCGCGACCGAGCAGAATCTGTGGGCGCTCGACCTCCGATCGGGGGCCGCGAACCGCGTGCTGACCGGCGCGGCGATCGCCCACTACGTCGAGACCGGACACCTCGTCTACATACGCAGGGACGGTGGGATGTTCGCGGCACCGTTCGACCTCGGCTTGCTGGAGACGACCGGGTCGCCGATCCCGGTCATGGACGGCGTGTCCGTGTTAAACGGAATCTATCCGTTGGCCGCTCTCTCGACTTCCGGCACGCTGGTCATGCGCGCCGGCGGGTCGCTTGCGACGCTTCAGCGCTTCGAAATGGTGTGGGTGGACCGCGATGGCAGCGAGATTCCGGTCGACTCGACGTGGACGTTCCGGTTTACGAACTTCGGCGCCAACGTCGGCTGGGCACTGTCCCCCGACGGCAGCCGCCTGGTCATCGGTCTCGGGACGGACCTGGGTGACGACATCTGGCTGAAACAGCTTCCCCGGGGCCCAGTGTCGCGGGTGTCGTACGACAGTGCCGCGGAATACAGGCCCCGCTGGATGCCCGATGGACGGTCCGTGATGTTTGGCTCGAACCGGCGAGGTCCGGGCGGCGGAGGGTTGTATTCGCGACCCGCCGACGGAACTGGTACGGACTCCCTCATCGTGCGGGCGGACGGGGGAATCTACGAGGGCGCCTGGTCGCCGGATGGTCGCTGGTTGCTGTTCCGGAGCGGTGGGTTTCTAGGCCAAGTCGGAGGCCGGGATATCCTCGGAATGAGACCCGGCGTGGACAGCACGCCCGTGCCGGTCGTCGCGACGACATACGACGAGGAGGCGATCGCGCTATCGCCCGACGGCCGGTGGCTGGCCTACGAGTCGAACGAGACCGGCATCACCGAGGTGTTCATCCGCCCGTTTCCAAATACCGACGAGGGGAAGTGGCAGGTGTCGAACGGCGGTGGCGTGGCCCCGCTGTGGGCCAGGAGCGGCCGAGAGTTGTTCTACGTGAGTGCGGGCCGGGACATGATGGCAGTCAGGGTGGGATCCGATACCGACCCGCAGCTCGGTGAGCCACGCGCGTTGTTCCGCCTCAGTGACGAGCTGTACCTCGAGGATCAGGAGTGGTATACCCCGTACGACGTCGCCCCCGACGGCCGGTTCATCATGGCGCGCAACGTGACGCCACCTTCGAGCTTCGAGGCTCGGCTGATCGTGGTCGACAACTGGCTCGAGGAGCTGCGGCAAAAGCTCGGCACCCCGTGACCCCCTGGTCCACCCCGTCCGCTCCGTAGCCACACGTATTAACATATCTACATGAAAACCGTCGGCTCCCATCTGGCTGCGCTCGTCGTGGGCGACGGCAAGCTCCAGCGGCAGCTCGTACCGTTCGGGAAGTACATCGCCCTCCTCGTTACGGTCATCTTGCTCTACGGATGGCTGTTTCACGTAATCATGGCGTGGGAAGGCCAGCGGCATACCTGGTTCACGGGCATCTACTGGGCGCTGACCGTGATGAGCACGCTCGGCTTCGGCGACATCACGTTCGAGAGCGATCTGGGACGCGTGTTCAGCTCGATCGTGCTGCTGAGCGGAGTGGTACTCCTCCTCATCATCCTCCCCTTCCTGTTCATCCGGTTCGTGTACGCCCCATGGCTTGAGCAGCGGAGTCGCAGCCGCATACGGGCGCTCCAGTCGGTGCCGGCCAAGGTCGCGGGCCACGTGCTGATCTGCGCCAACGATCCCATCGCCCTCGGGCTCATCCGCCGGCTCGAGCTGGCGGGCGTGCCCGCGTACGTGATCGAGCCCGATGCCGACCTCGCGGTTCGCATGCAGGATGCCGGCCTACGGGTCTTGACCGGCGAAATCGACGCCGTCGAGACCTACCGAGCGGCCGGCGCGGAACGGGCGCGCTTGGTCCTGGCCAACGCAACCGATACGGTCAACTCCAACATCGGCCTCACGGTCCGCGAGCTGTCCGAGTCCGTGCCGCTCGTGGCGCTGGCCGCCGCGGAGGATTCCATCGACGTCCTCGAGCTGAGCGGGGCCACGCACGTGCTGCCCCTCACGCGGCAGCTCGGCGAGCACCTGGCCAACCGGGTGAGTGCGGGGACGGCGCACGCGAACGTCATCGGCAAGTTTCACGACCTCCTGCTCGCCGAGTTTCCGGTGCACAACACGCCGCTGCAGGGTCGGACGATCAGGGACACGCGGCTACGCGAGTTCACCGGGGTGACGATCGTCGGCGTGTGGGAGCGCGGGCGGCTGGAGCCCGCGCGGCCGGATCTCGGGTTGTCGCCGCTCAGCGTGCCGGTCGCGATCGGTACGCCCGAGCAGATCGAGGAGCTGAACGACGTGCTCGTGATCTACGATGCCAATCCCAATCCGGTGCTCATCATCGGTGGCGGCAAGGTGGGACGCGCCGCCGCCCGGGCGCTCAAGCGGCGGGAGATCGCCGTGCATATCGTGGAACGGAAGGCGGAGCTCAAAGCCAAGATCGCCGGCATTCCCGACCGGCTGTTTCTGGGAGATGCGGCCGACCGGCACGTGCTCGACGAGGCAGGGATCGCTGATGCGCCGTCGATCCTGCTGACGACGCACGACGACGCGATGAACGTGTACCTGACGGTCTATTGCCGGCGGCTCAATCCCGACGCGCGTATCCTTACGCGGGTCACCCACGAGCGGAACGTCGAGGCCATTCAGCGGGCCGGGGCTGACTTCGTTCTGAGCTACGCGTCATTCGGAGTGCAGACGGTGTTCTCGATTGTCCACGGGCGCGAGCTCGTCATGCTGGGGGAGGGCGTAGACCTCTTTTATGTACCGCTCCCGGCATCACTCGCGGACAAGACCCTTGCCCAAGCCGAGATCGGTGCCCGCACGGGCCTCAATGTGATCGCCCTCCAGGAAAACGGGCAGATCGTCGCCGACCTGACGGCGGATAGGCCGTTGGCCAAGGGCTCGGCGTTGGTCGCTTTGGGCAGCGCGGAGCAACGGGAGCGCTTCGGCGGAGTTTACTCTTGAAGGACCGCGATCAAGCAGCGGCCGGCTCGGGACCGGACTAGGTGCCGAGCACCGACCCGCCACTCATTCACGAGCTGATCGACCGCCGGGCCCGGCAGAACCGGGATGACCCGTTCTGCTACTTCGAAGACGACGTCATCACCTTCGGTATGCTGGACGAGGAGTCCGGACGACTCGCGAGTGGTTTGGCCGAGGTCGGGGTCGGCGCGAATGACCGAGTGGCGGTCATGCTTCCAAACCATCCCGACCACATCTACATCATCCTGGCGCTGCTCGGAATCGGCGCCGTCCACGTCCCGCTCAACGTGCACCAGAAGGCGGTGGGACTCGGTCACGTTTTGGGCGATTCGGCGGCGACTACGGTGATCGCGGATCGTTGCTATGATGGGGCGCTCGCTCCATTCCTCACGGGCAAATCAGATGTGAAGCGGGTACTCTGGCGGGGTGGGCTCCCGGCAGCGGGAGAGGGAAATGCGAGCACTGCGTTCGAAGAGCTGAGACTCCGAGAACGGGAGCGGCGGCCGGTGCAGCGGCGCCAACCGGACCGACTCGTGTCCGTTACCTATACCTCCGGCACCACCGGGCCGGCGAAGGGCGTATTGCTGACCGAGCGGATGTATCGCGCGGCGGCCGAGAGCGCTGGGCTCGCCGCGGATGTCCGGCCCGGTGACGTGCTGTTCCTGTGGGAACCACTCTACCATATCGCGGGTGTGCAGACCGTGGTGCTGTGCTTGCAACGCGGTGTGCCGTGCGCCCTCGTGGAACGATTCAGTGCTTCGGGCTTCTGGAATCAGGTGCGGCGGTACGGGGCGACTCAGATTCACTATCTCGGAGGTGTCGTTGGGCTGCTCATGAAACAGCCACAGCGGCCGGACGACCGGGACAATCCGGCGCGAATAGCGTGGGGTGCCGCAGCCCCCCCGGAGCTGTGGCCGGGCTTCGAGCAGCGCTTTGGTGTGCGAATTCAGGAGTGTTACGGACTCACCGAGGGCTCGAGCTTCACGACCATCAACCGGGACGGTCGAGTCGGCTCCGTCGGCAAGCCGGTGGACCATTTCGAGGTGCGCATCGCGGCAGATGACGGAACTCCGCTTCCACACAGCCGGGTTGGGGAAATCGTCCAGCGGGCTCGGGAGCCCGGACTGGTAATGAAGGGATACCTGAATGATCCCGATGGGACTCGCGAGGCGCTCTGCGGGGGCTGGCTTCATACCGGCGACCTGGGCTACTGCGATTCGGATGGATTCTTTTACTACGCGGGGCGGAAGAGCGATAGCATCCGCAGCCGTGGCGAACGGATATCCGCTTGGGAAGTGGAGCGTGTCGTGAATGCGTGCCCCGGGGTGGAGGAGTGTGCCGTGATCGGGGTCCCGTCCGAGTTTGGTGAGAGCCACATCAAGGTGTTTGTCCGGCCGGAGGTGGAGCGGTCTCTGGATCCGTTGGAACTCGTTCGCTGGTGCGACGGGCGTCTGCCCTACTTCCAGGTGCCGCGATACGTCGCCGTCGTGGACTCGTTCCCCAGGACGCCCAGCGAGAGGATTCGAAAGGAAGAGCTTTCCCGTTCGGTGGACGATTGCTGGGACCTTGACCAGTCCGGCTACCGGCTTTCCCGGTCCGGGTGATGGCGGCATGACCCCCGGCGAGCCGGAGCTGGTCCTCGACGGGCTAGTCAAGAACTACGGTGACGTCACCGCCGCCTCCAGTTCCAGATCGATTCGACGATCGCCGCCGCGTCTACGCTCCTGGTGGTGTTATCACTCATTGTGCTGGTCGGCGGCATGGCGCTGAGGCGCCGTGCTGGCGCGTAGGGGGTGAGGCCTGGATGTATACCAACATCGTGTTCGAGCGCGACGGCGCCGTTGCCGTCATTACCCTGAACCGTCCCCGCGTCCTCAACGCGCTCAGTCGCGCGCTCAAGGCCGAGTTGGCAGATGCGCTGGGACGCGTAGCGAATGATGCCGGTATCCGAGCGGTTGTCCTGACGGGAGCCGGAAAGGCCTTCAGTGCGGGTCAAGACTTGAACGAGGCGAAAGACCTCGACGGCGCCGCGGCCGAGGAATGGGTGCGGGAGTACGAGCGACTGTACCAGCAGATCCGGTCGCTCGACGTACCGGTAATCGCAGCCGTCAACGGGTGGGCGGTCGGCGCGGGTTGTCAGCTAGCACTCCTCGCGGACATCCGCATTTCCTCTAACAGCGCGAAGTACGGAATGCCTGAAATCCGGGACGGCATTCCGGCGATCTTCGGACTGGGTTTTCTGTGGAACGTTGTTGGGATGAGCCGAGCGATTTATCTCGTGCTGAGCGGCGAGCACTTGGGAGCTCGCGAGGCCTTGCAGTCGGGCCTCACCGTCAAGGTCGTGCCCGGAGCTCGGCTACTCGCCGAGTCCCTGCAGCTCGCCCGCAAACTGGCCGATCATGCCACACTCGCGATGAGGCTCAACAAGGAATGGGCGCGCCGGCTCACCGACGAGCACTTCGCGGCGGCGACCGCATTCTGCGTGGCGGCACAACGCGACGCCTTCGGCGCGGGAGATGCCAAACGGCACATGGAGGCGTTCCTGGAAAAGCGGAGCGGGGCGGGGTAGGCCCGGTTGCTCTCCCGGGCGTGGCGGTCGGAGCCCATCGTCTACCGGAGGCGCAGGAGCGGCCATAGGCTGGAGCGGTCGTCAGTCCACAGCACGGGCGACGGGTCGGTCTCGACCCAAACCAGTCGCTCGTTTTCCCGAACGGTGCTCCCGAGTTGTCCCGCGGTGATGCGCCGTTCGATTTCGGCCACGTTCACGCCGAGGCTGGTCGCAGCTTTGCCGACGGGTTCCCAGACAAACGGGAAGGGACTCGCGGCGCGAGCGATCTCGTCCTCGGTAAATATCGGGTTGCCTGGTTTTCCAACGATGAGCCACGACGAGCCAAGTACCCCGGGGTCTACCCGGCCACCTCGCTGGATCCACACCCCTTGAAAGCCGAAACGTCGGGCCAGTCCCCGAATCACCGGTCTCAGGTTCACGTAGCGGTTGGAAACGTGGAAGAGGAGCAATCCGTTCTCCTTCAAGTGCTGCAGGTACAGCGCCGTGCTTTGCTCCGTCAGCAAGTGGACCGGGATCGCGTCGCTGGTGAACGCGTCGATGACGAGTAGGTCGAACTCCTGACTCTCTCCACGTCGCAGCTCCTCCTCGAGCCGGATGCGCCCGTCGCCCAAGACGATTTCGACCTGGGCGTCCGAGTCCTCGAGGTACGTGAAATACCGGCCGGCGACCTGCGCGACGGCCGGATTGATCTCGTAGAACCTGAACACGTCCCCGGGCCGCCCGTAGGCCGCGAGCGTGCCGGCGCCGAGGCCCACGATTCCTACGCGGATGCCGTCTGGCGAGCGGTTCGGCGTGCCATTTCGAGCATAGGAGTCGAGCACCATTCCGACACCGCTTGCCGGATCGTAGTACGCAATGGGTTGCCCGCGTTTCTCCTCACTGAGGAACTGCCGGCCATGAGCCGTACTGCCATCGATCAGGGCTCTGTAGTCGGTGAGTGAGTCACCGCGATCAACGACGCGAAGCATGCCATAGAAATTCCTGGCGGCGTGGATCGCATCCTCTTGGCCCGTTCTCACATGCAGCACGAGGGCCACGCCGAGCGCCGCAACGCAGATCCTCAGAGCGGGTCGATACCATATCGGGCGCCGCTCTGCAGCCACTCGGGTCAGGTCCTTGCTCGCAGCGAGCAACACAGCCGCTGCGCAGGTCGCTGCGAGTAGCAGGTACGGCCAGTGCATCTCCCAGACAGTCACTCCGCGCCGCTGGATCTCCGACCAGCCGGCAAGGTCGATGCCGAACCAGGGCCGGTAGTCCCCGACGAGCGCAATGCCCCCCACGAGCAGGAGCAGGCCCGCCACGCCCACATAGCTTGCGACGAGGCGCCGTACATCGGGTGTGGCGTCGGGATCGCGAAATCCGGCCACCATTCCGAGGAGGCACGCCGTCCCCAGCGCGAGGTGTAGCTCCCAGAAGCCCTGGAACACCAGTGGCGCGATGAGGACGACGAACACGCCGCCCAACACACCGCCCGCTGCGACCATCAAGTAGAAGAGCGTGAGATGAACCGCCGGGGGCCGGGACCGCATCAACTCGCCATGACACGTCATGCAACTCGCGAACAATACGCCGGTGTAGATCACGAGTTGAGGCCAGAACGGGACGGTATTTCCCACGAGCAGCAGCGCGACGGTCAGCGCTCCCATGACAGCCAGCAGTGAACCGAACACCCACCGCACGTACCATTGCTCCCTGTCGAAGCAAATGACGAAGGTCAGCAGGTAGATCGACAGCGGTACGACCCAGAGGAATGGGACGCTCGCCACCTCCTGCGTGAGCTTGTTGGTCGTCGCCATCAGCATAGCCGATCCCGCGGCCGCAAGCCCGAGCCACAACGGGACGGGAAGGGCGCGCCGTCGGTCTGGAGCTGAACCTTCGCCCGGCTGCATGATCGGATTGCCGGCCGCTGGAACGTCCGGGCTGCCCGCGGCCCTCCGCCTCCCGACGATCACGATCACAGCACACCAGCCCGCCGCCAGGGTGAACAGCACGTACGCCCACGACCACATCGTGGTCTGTCCCGCCAGCGTCAACGTGGGCTCCACCAAGACCGGGTAGCTCACCAAGGCCAGGAGCGAAGCTGCATTCGAGAGGGCGTAGAGGCGGTAGGGGGAACGGTCCGGCTGTGACCGGCTGAACCAGTGCTGCATGAGCGGGCCGGTCGACGCGAGGAGAACGAAGGGCACGCCGATGGTACCGACCAAGAGCAGGAGTATCCGCCCCACGGGTTCGTCGTCCGGGCTTGGTTTCCACCAGGGTCCGGGCGCGATGGGTAACAGCGTGAGGGACACCGCCAGTAATGCGAGATGAACCCAACCGTGCGCGCCCGGCTTGAGCCGCCGGGAAAGCCAATGTGCGTAACCGTAGCCAACGAGCAGCGAGACCTGGAAGAACAGCAGACAGGTCGTCCATACCGACGAGGCGCCGCCGAACCACGGCAGGATGTACCTGCCCATCAATGGCTGTACCTGAAAGAGCAAGAAGGCGCCCAGGAAAATCGCCAACGCAAAAGCGATCATTGGAATGGAGGCAACTCGTCGGTGGGGTGGAGGAACGGTGCAAACACGGCGCTGAAGCTACTCACGAATCGCGTTTCGTGCGTGGCGGGCCGGTTTTCGAGGACTGTCCTATACCTTCCCGGTGCGGTCACCGACAGGCTAACTATTACACTCCCATATGTCGTTTTTGTACGATCGTACCCTGGGATGGTGAGTGGGAGAGCGCACGTGACGGATCGCCAACTAGGACGACCCTCGGCTGTCGAGTGGAGGTCGAAGGAGAGGAGCGACCCGCTTTGGTTGGTGACTGGTTGATGCTTTGGCTGACAGGGCGGGGGAACGCGTGACGGAGGTTCGCACGATCACGACCGTGCTCGACGCGCAGGTGAGGGCACGCCCCGACAAGCGGTTCTTGCGCTTCCGGGATGCCGACCTCACCTACGCAGAGTTCGATCGCCGCGCTCGTTCCTTCGCTGCGGGGCTCCGGCGCCATCGTGTGGCGGAAGCCGGAGGTGGAGCGGGGCCATTGCGGATCCTACCGACGCTGCTTCCGAACTGCGCGGACGCGATCATACTCTGGTTCGCTGCCAATCGGGTCGGTACGGTTTGGACATCTCTCAACACCGAGTTTCGTGGCCAGGGTCTCGCCCACGCCATCAACCTCACCGGTTCGCGTGATCTGATCGTGGATGAGGCGCTCTTGCACCCGGTCATCGAAGTCGGTGGGCAGCTCAGACATCTCGAGCGGCTGTTCGTTCGGGGGGGCTCCGGCGACCGTCTGTCAGCACCAGCCGGCCAGCCGTTCGAGCTCCTCCCCCTGAATGCGGTCGTGGTCGAGGACGATGGTGCCCCACCGATACCGCCACGGACGCCGGCGGACGCATCGCTGCTGATCTACACGTCGGGTACGACTGGAGTGTCCAAGGCGTGCGAGCTGTCGCACCGGTATGTCATTGGACAGGCTGGCATGATGGCTCGCGCCCTCGGGATGTGCGGAGACGACGTTGCGTTTTGTCCGTACCCGATCTTCCACTTGGACGCCACGATCGGCACGATCATCCCGGCACTGCTGCTCGGAGCCACGGCGGTTATCGCCGAGCGCTTCAGTGTGTCTCAGTTCTGGAACGACGTCCGCCACTTTGGCGTCACGACATTCGACTTCATGGGCGCGACGCTGACCTGGCTCTACAACCAGGACGCGCGGCCCGACGACGCCGACAACCCGGCTCGCCTCGGCTGGGGCGTGCCGATGCCGGCCTTCAAGGCCGACTTCGAGCGGCGCTTCGGGCTCACCCTGATCGAAGGCTACGGCTCCACCGAAGGGGGAG
Organism: Gemmatimonadales bacterium; assembly: GCA_965249575.1. GTDB lineage: Bacteria > Gemmatimonadota > Gemmatimonadetes > Gemmatimonadales > GWC2-71-9. The sequence goes on from OZ252244.1 coordinate 2,854,170, forward strand.
TCATGGTCTTTCAGACTCCCGGCGAGTCCTACCCGATCGGCTCGTGCGGTCGGTGCATCCCCGAGTACCAGCTCCGCATCCTCGACGACGACGACACCCCCCTGGGTCCGGGCGGGATCGGGGAGATCGCCGTCAAGCCAACCAGAGATGAGGACCGTGACCTCATGATGAGCGGCTACTACCGGATGCCCGAGGTGAATGCAGAGGCGTTCCGGGGCGACTGGTTACACACCGGTGATCTGGGTCGGGTCGACGAAGCGGGCAATCTGTTCTTCGAAGGCCGCAAAAACGATGCGATTCGGCGACGAGGAGAGAACATATCCGCGTTAGAAATCGAGCAGGTAATCGAGTCGCATCCGGCAGTGCTCAAGGTGGCGGCCTACGGCGTGCCAAGCGAGTTTACCGAAGAAGATGTGGCGGTTGCGGTGGTACTCAAGTCGGGGCAGGAGCTTTCGGCCGACGAGCTTCTCCAGTTCTGCGGAACACGCATGGCCCGCCACATGGTGCCGGCCCATGTTCGCTTTCTCGACACCCTTCCCAAGACACCCACGGAGAAGGTGACCAAAGGTGTTCTCAAGGAGTCGCATCGGCCCAGCTGAGACCGGGACGGAGTCGAGGAAGACCGCACCGAGGGAGGACGCCACGTGAGCTCTCCCTAGTATCCGGCGTAGGGCGAGAGCCGCTCCGAAAGGCCGTCGCCGGAGGCTTCACTCCTACCTGCGGCACCATCCGCACCAACCGCCGAGCCAAGGACAACCTGTGCCTGCACCCACAAGGTCAGGTCGAACTCGGCACCGATTGGGTGTGTACGATCGGTGTGGTTGAAGGCGTTCCGTATTGTGAAGCTCAGCCGCAGCCTCCGCTCCCACAGTCCCTTCTGCATCGACAAATCGAACAGCCACTGTGATGGCACCACCGAGGAGTACGCGCCCCCTGTCTCCTCCACGACGTTCCGATACTCGTGCCACCGGCTGCCGCCTCGGTACCGGAGCTGGAAACCATCAGTAGGCACCTACCCCGGCGTTCGCTTGCCAGACACCGTATCCCCACAGGTTGGCGTAAGCCAGGTAGAGGAGGTACGGCGTGAAAGACCACGCGGCGATACGATCCAGTTTGAGCAGCGCCAGGAGTAACCCGACCGCCACGATGTCGTACGGTATGACAGCGAAAAACGCCATCCGGAGGTTGCCGCCAAAGAAGACGACGTTCCATGCGGCGTTGATGCCCATCATCAGAAGGGTGAGTGTCACCGCGGTCGGCCTGAGCCTGCTCCGTTCTCCGACGCGAAGCACGCGGTACAGAACGACGAAGCAGATGGCGTAGTAGATGCCACCGATGACGAGCCATCCCCAGAGTGGAGGAGAGTAGGCTGGCAACCGCATTGAGGCATATCTGTCCGCGACATCCGCTCCAGCAAGTACGCCCTCGAGCAACGCAAATCCAATGCAGACGGCCAGCGCCCACAAGAAAGACGCTCTGCGTGTTTGGCTGTGTGTCTCGGTCATGTGGGCCCAATGATGGTGTATACGGTTCGGTGGAAGCCAGACGGCTCCCCGCATAAGCTAGTACCGACCCCCCGGCGGGTTCCCCCCACTCCCTGCTGGCCTCGACATCGCCCTGGAAGCGTGCGTTCGGCGCTCCTACCTTTAGGGCATCTAGGGCATCTAGGGCATCTAGGGCATCTAGGGCATCTAGGGCATCGACGGAGCTCCGACCGGCGGAGCATCCGCAGTCTCCGGACAGCTCGATCAGACCCGATTCCCCGAAGTCCCCCCGCCTCGAGGAGGCCCACCATGTCGCTCTCTCTCGTACTTGGGCTCGTCATCGCAGCGACGCCCGCCCTGAGCCAGCACCCTCCAGGCCAGCAAGGAAGCCGCAACCTCCAGATCGTCTCGCACCTGCCGCTCGAGACCGAGGGCCTGTTCAGCACCTCGGATGTCGAGATCGAGCAGGAGTTGAGCCGTCCGTATGTCTACGTGTCACACGGGCACCGAAATCCTGGGTTCTTCGTCATCGATATCACGGATCCCGGAAACACGACTGCCCTGTATCGCTGGATCATCGAAGACGCCGAGCTGCACCAGGGAGCCGGGATGGACAACAAGTACTTCAAGCTCGGCGGCCGGTATTACGACGTGCAGTCCTTTCAGTTTCGTGGCAGCGGTCCCGACACGGACCTCGGCGCCATCGTGTTCGATGTAACTGGACTCCCGGACACGAGCACTATTACCGAGGTGGGGCGCATACGCGCCCCCGACACGCCAGGCGGATTCCACAACATGTTCGCGTACAAGCACTCGGACGGTCGCGTCCTGCTCTTCACGACGACGACCGGAGCCAACGTCAACGTCTACGACATGGCGAAGTTCGTCACCGGCGACCCGCTGCACGGGCTCATCAGCCGAATCCCAGTCCCTCGCGGCGAGCCGAACCGCGGCGCCCTCGACGGCCCTCGGGGTGGTTATCACGACTTCTTCCTCGGATTCGATCCGGCCACGCAACGGGACAAGTTCTATGGCGCAGGCGCAGACGGATACCACGTCTACGACGTAACCGTACCGGAGAATCCAAGGCTCATCACCTCGGTGATGGGCGCGGCGGGCGTCCCCAACGGGCACACGTTCACTCCGACGCCCGACGGCCGGTACGCGCTGTCGATGTCGGCACCGACCTACCAGTACGCTCCGATCCGGATCTTCGACCTGAAACCGGGCCTCGACGGAGAGGTCAAGGCCGTCACGAGACCGGTCGGAGCCTGGATCGCCCAGTGGGATGGCGCGTCTCACAACCATGAGGTGCGCTGGCCCTACGCGTTCATCTCGGCGCAGGCCGATGGATTACAGGTGATCAACATCATGGACCCGACCAATCCGTACACCGTGGCCTACTACGATACCAAGCAGGGCCCCCGCCTGCACGGGGAGGATCTCGGGGGCTCGATCGGCACCGGGGGCGGGATTTACGAGGGGCCGTGGGGGGTGGACATTCGAAATGCAGATGGACTGATCGTCGTCAGCGATTTCAACTCGGGATTCTGGGCCTTCAAGATGGAAGGGTTCGATTCATGGAACGGGCACCAGTGGGGCATGCCGAACGTCTCGAGCGTTCAGGATTGGGACAACGGGCCGGACGGCGCCCGTGCGGCCGGGCAGGTGAGCCATCGCTAGCCGGGGGCCGCGGCGCCGCCGGAGAGAGCGATGCGCGTTCTTGCCGCCGTGAACCTTGACAACCCACCCTGATACGGGCCTCTTTGCGTTGACACTCGGAGCGTGCCAAGGATCTTCGTATGAGCAGCGCCAACTTTCTCGAGCAGCAGCTATCCCGCCGATCAGCCTTGGCCTACGTCGCCGCTGTTGGATCCATCGCCCTCCTCGCCGCGTGCGATCGACACCCCCTCGCACCCGTTGGACAGCAGGTCATCGGACGGAACAACCCCTTCTGGGCATTCCAGTTCGCGCACGACGAGTCCGTTCACGTCGTGATCTCCGAGAACCCAGACAGAGAGAAATTCAACCTGTCAGTGAGACGGGACGGCAAGGATCTCGAGCACTTCGTTGGCTTGACGGACAAGACCGTGGGAGATGTGCGTTCCGACCACATTCAAGTTTCGTATGTCGACCCGCCCACAGCCTAATGTTTTGGGCGGCATGCGGCCTCCGGGGGGGCGTGGCCCGGCTGAGCTCGAGGGCGTTCGCACGGCTTGTACAAAGATTGGCACCGGCGCTCCGCGTCGATCCCGCAGCGGAACGGAGGGCTGCTGATGGCGGACCCTTTCCTGGCCGAGGTGAGGATCGTCGGGTTCAACTTCCCTCCGCGCGGCTGGGCTCAATGCGATGGGCAGATCCTCCCCATCAATCAGAACCAGAGTCTCTACGCGCTCCTTGGAACGACCTACGGTGGGGACGGCCGCACGACGTTCGCTCTTCCGGAGCTGCGGGGCCGGGTGCCCATCCACGTCGGATCCGCCGGGGGGGCCAGCCACCCGTTGGGTTCGAGGGGCGGAGAGGAGCGGCACCCGCTCAGCATAGGCGAGATGCCGTCGCACGATCATGCGGTACGAGGATCGTCCGACGCTGCGTCGATACCAGTTCCAAGTGGAGGCGTCCTTGCGGACAGCGCGCCCGAGGAGGTCTATCACGCGCCGTCGAGCCCGGTCTCTCTTCGCGCCGGAACGGTGGCCAACATCGGCGGCGGCCAGGGCCACGAGAACATGCAATCTTACTTGGTTCTCAACTTCGTAATCGCCATCGTGGGTACCTTCCCGAGCCGAAACGCCCCGAATCAACAGGCTCGGCCTCTAAAGGGGGATTGAGGCGTGGGCGATGCCTGACCCGTTCGTCGGCGAGATCAGGATGTTCGCGGGCACATTCGCACCCCGGAGCTGGGCGCTCTTGAATGGCCAGTTGATTCAGGTCAGCCAGAACAACGCGCTGTTTTCTCTGTTGGGCACCACGTATGGGGGCGACGGCCGCACGACGTTCGGCATCCCCGATTTGCGCGGGCGGCTGCCGGTCCACGCCGGCTCTGGGCCAGGGCTCACGTCACGGGCCTTGGGCCAGAAGAGCGGAAGCGAGAAGGTCGGAGTGACGGCAAACGAGCTGCCCGCCCACTCCCATGTCCTCCGGGGGTCGTCCGACGTGGCGAACGCACCCAACCCGCGGAGTCCTCGAGCCGGGTGAACACCGCCTCATAGAGAAAACCATCCTTCTCCTTTCCGATCGGTACGATGAAGATCGGAAGGTTGCCCAGCTCGGTGTGTTCCAGATTGTACATGCGCTGCTCGAGAAACGGATCGATCGGTCCGGTTCTCACGGCCGCGAAGCAACGCCTGGCGATGCAAGACGCCGGAGCGTTCGAATGGGATAGAGAGGGTGAGGATCAATACGCTGCGTATTGGACGCTCTTTCTCAAGTACCACTACCTGACCCCGAAGTGGACCGTGATGGTCAGCGAGCCCTCGGCGACCGTGTTCGCCCCGATCACCGGTTTTCGCGGGACGTTTCCGCTGTTGGTCGTGCTGGGTCTCTTGGTCGTCCTGTTCCTGGGCAACGTCGAGATCCGTCGAATACTGACCCCGTTGCGGCAGCTTCAAGCGGCCACCGCCCGCATCGGGCGTCGCGACTTCGGCGAGCCAGTCTCTGTGACTAGCCACGACGAATTCCGCGATCTCGGAAGCTCGTTCAACAGGATGGCCCTGCGGGTGCAGCAACAGTTCGGCGAGAGCGAGAGGTTGAATACTGCCCTCATCGAGACTGGCGAGGCACTCAAGGCAAATGAGGCTCGTCTCAGAACTATCCTGGATTCGTCGGCAGGAGGGATCGTGACCTTCGATCCCGGAGGTATGATCGACTCATTCAATCGTACGGCGGCGCGGATGTTTGGATGCGAGGAAGCCGATATCGTCGGTCGTCCCCTCACCGACCTCATCGCGCCGTCCGGCAATGGAGATGACATCGGCGACCCCGACTTCGAGTCGGGCGCCACACGTGAACTCTTCGGTAGGCGGAGGGACGGCGAAACGTTCCCGATTGAGCTCGCTCTTCGCGAAGCGCAAGTTGGGGGGCAACCGATCGTCATCGGCTTTGTGCGCGATCTTTCGGAACGAAAGGCAGCGGAAGAGGAGCGTAAAGCTCTCGAGCACCGGCTCATGCAAGCTCAGAAAATGGAGAGCATTGGGACGCTCGCCGGAGGGATCCGCCCACGATTTCAACAATATTCTCACCCCGATCCACGCCTACGTGGATCTTGCACTCCAAGACCTCCCTAAGGACTCCGATACTTATAGGGACATGGAGGATGTGCGGGCTGCGGCCGGCCGCGCTGGGGATCTGGTCCGCCAGATTCTCACGCTGAGCCGTCAAGGACACACTGAGCGGCAGCCCATCACGTTACAGCCGGTGATCAGAGAAGCATTCAACCTGCTCCGGTCGACTATCCCCACGACGATCGAAATGGAGCTGTCCACCGATGGCGAGTGTGGCGCAGTGCTGGCAGATGGGACGCAGATCCATCAGGTGTTGATGAATCTCTGTACGAATGCCTACCATGCGATGCGGGAGGACGGGGGGACCATCAAGGTCGGATACGGCAGCCTGAACGTCGATTCCGATCTCGTTCGCGTCCATCCGCGGCTTCATGTGGGAGAGTACGTGTGTCTCACTGCAAGTGACACGGGGCCTGGCATCGAACCGGCCGTGTTGGAGCGGATATTTGAGCCGTTCTTCACCACCAAGGAGGTCGGCGAGGGGACGGGCCTCGGACTCTCGGTCGTCCAGGGCATCGTTCTGAGCCACGGCGGCGAGATCACGATGGAGAGTGTCCTCGGGAAGGGAACGACATTTTCCGTATACCTCCCCGTAGCGGGTACAGAGCCCGTCGCGCAGGAAGCGTCCGATATCGCCACCCTCGAGGGCGATGAGCGCGTGTTGGTGGTGGATGATGAGGAGTACATCACGCGGATGGCGAGTAGGCTGCTGAAGCGCCTGGGGTACAAGGTGAGGTCGGTGAACGATGGCAGGAAAGCACTGAGCCTCTTCCAAGCCGATCCGGGCGCGTTCGACGCCGTCATCAGCGACCAGACCATGCCGGGAATGACCGGGGTGCAGCTATTCCAGGAGCTTCGTCTCCTTAACTCGACGTTGCCGTTCCTTCTTGTTACCGGATACAACGAAGGGGCCGTTGCCGACAAAGTCGAAGCGGGGACCCATTGCGAGGTACTGCGCAAGCCCCTTGGTCTCGAGAATCTGGGCAGTGGGCTGCGCCGAATCTTGAGCAGGGGGCGGCCATGCGCTGCGGCAGCCACGTAACGGGACGATCAGGATGGGCTGGGGAGGGGCAGCGGCGGCAAAAACGATCGCACGAGGTGGGGGATGAGCGCGCAACGATATCGTAGACCGACTCAGGTCCGTGGGGGAACGGCGCTGCCAGAGGTAACCCGGCGCACCAAGGTCATGGTTTCGATTCTCGTGGGATTGATCGTCGTGCCATTCGTAGCCGGGGGTTTCTCTGGTGTCGGCTCGTCGGACAGCGCGCCCTTGCCACCAGGCATCTTGGGGACATGGTCCACGACGGCACCCGGCTACTCGGGCAGTGCCTTCACACTAAGCGAGGCTTCCCTATCTTTTCACCGCGTGGATGGGACCGTGGAGGTCTATTCTGTCACAGGAGTGGAGTTGGTGCGTCGCGACGGCGGGAGCCAGTGCAAGCTGTATTACGCCATCGGTGACAATGCGCACACGTTTTCCTTCTTCTATGAGGAGCTGCCGCGCGAGATCATCCGGCTGGCGAATCAGAAACACATGGTGTGGACGAAGAACTGAGGAATGGCGCGCTTGAGCTTCGGTCCGCTTGATCAGGAGGCGGAGTGTACCGCTACCGCCGAGGGGTTTGTGGCGGTGGGAGGCTGGATCAGTCTATGGTCGGCGGCTGCGGCCCCGGGATAATCCCGGCGAGGTCGGGGTCTTCGCCCGTGTCGATCTCTTGCTCGGCTTGCTGCGCCTTCATCTCCTTGCGAAGCACCCGGCGCTCTTCTTTGGCCTTCCGTTTTTCCCGCTTTGCCAGTTCGCGCTGCCGTTTTGCCTGAGTCTGAGGTCCGGGTCGCGCCATGAGCCACCATCCGTTCCGTAGATTCCAATGAATATAACGTAACACTCTTGAGGTCAAAACGGGCGGGGTGCCAGTAGCCGGGCCGGCTCGTACGACGTTCGTGCAGCGTCAGTCTGCTGGAGTCGCTAGATCCTTTTTGAGGGAGCCTTCGGGAAGGCTCGGGGGGTAAACTGGCATCTGAGGACGTGTTTAATTAGTTTTGGTCCGAAGCACGAACCGCGAGCTGGCATCTTCTCTTCCGCAGAATGGTACCCGCTCAGGGTGGGTACCGGCGCCCCGCAGACGCGTCGTTCATCCTCAGGTTCAGACAATCAGAGTCGTTGCGCTCCGGGTAGGCCTGCTGCCACCCGGCGCCGTGTGTCTGCCGTCAACCGGGAGGAAGATGTCTTTTCAGTCATTGGGTCTCACACCCGAGCTCTTGCGAGCTGTAGAGGAGCAAGGGTATACCGAACCTACACCAATCCAAAGGGAAGCGATTCCGATAGGGCTCACAGGCCGCGATGTCGTCGGGTCGGCGCAAACAGGCACCGGCAAGACAGCGGCCTTCATGCTTCCGATACTCCAGCGCCTCGGTACCGGCCCACGCGGGACGCTCAGGGCCCTGGTGCTCGTCCCCACTCGCGAGCTGGCCGAGCAGGTCAGGAACAGCGCGCAGGCCTACGGCCGCCACGCGAAGTTGCGGACAGTCGCCATTTATGGTGGGGTCGCTATGGAGCCGCAGACTCGGGCGCTGGCCGAGGGAGTCGACATCGTCGTGGCTACGCCGGGCCGCCTGCTCGACCACATGGGTCGGGGCCACGTGGATGCGTCAAAGCTCGAGGTATTGGTCTTGGACGAGGCGGACCGGATGTTGGATATGGGGTTCGCACCGGATGTCTACCGTATTCTCGACGCGTTACCGGCTGACCGACAAACCAAGTTCTTCTCGGCGACCATTTCGGTGGATGTTGACCGGCTGGCCCGTCGGGCGCTCAAGGGGCACGCTGCCGTCGAGATCGGCGAACGCGCCAAAGCCGCGGATGGGGTGGAACATTTTCTCGTGGCCGTCGACCGCGTCCAGAAGCGCAGCGTCCTGGCCAAGATGCTTGATGAAATGGCGCATGGTCGGACGCTGGTCTTCACCCGCACCAAACACGGGGCCGACAAACTCGCCCGGCACTTGAAGCGCGAGGGCCACGGAGCGTCCGCGCTGCATGGGGGCATGACGCAGGGTGCTCGCAGCAAGGCGCTCGAGCGGTTCAAGAGCGGGAAGGTGACCATTCTGGTCGCGACGGACGTCGCGGCACGCGGGATCGACGTCAAGGACATCGTGATGGTGGTGAACTACGATGTCCCCAACGACGCCGAGGTGTATGTGCACCGCGTGGGGCGGACCGCACGAGCGGGTGGTGGGGGAGTCGCGCTGACGCTCATGTCGCCGGATGAATGGATGCTCATGTGGGACGTGGAGAAGCTGCTCGGGCGCTCCCTGCCTCGGGAGACGGTCGCGGGGTACGAGCCGGCCGCCCCGCCAATCCAGCCTCGCGCGATCAGCGACGTGCCCGTGCGCCAGGGACCCTCGCTCCGGCCGCGCACCGGGGGTGCCCGCAGGAGATAGCAAAGCCTCAGGCCTGCAGGGAAAACCGGTGGATCCCCGAGGTGGCGAAAGCCTCGGCGACGGCCCACAGCGAGGCGAGGCCGTTCGGGTTATTCATTGATGGTGAACACCGACCCGCACCAACCGCTTCGTGATGACGTCCGCCTCCTGGGGAATCTCCTCGGCGAGACCTTACGCACGCAGGAGGGCGAGCACCTCTTCGCGACCGTTGAAGAGGTTCGTGCCCTCGCGAAGGCTGCCCGCCAGGGCGGTCCCGGTGGGTTCGCCGAGCTGGGAGGCGTGTTGCAAGGTCTTCCGGTGGCCGACGCGCTGCCCGTCGCTCGAGCGTTCGCGCACTTTCTGACCTTGGCGAATATCGCCGAGCAACATCATCGCATCCGGCGGCGTCGTGAGTATCAGCGCGACGCCAAACTCTCGCCTCAACGTGCGTCATTTCAGGACAGCTTCACGCGCCTCCTTGGCTCCGGCATCTCGCCAGAAGTGCTGTACCGCACCATCTGCTCGCTGCAGGTCGAGTTAGTACTGACCGCCCATCCCACCGAAGTCGTGCGCCGGACACTGAGACAGAACCAGCGACGAATTGCGCAGCTGCTCGGAGCCCAGGATCGATCCGACCTCACGCCGTCGGAACGAGATGAGATTCGCGACGCCCTTCGCCGAGAAATCACGACGGCTTGGACCACGGAGGAAGTTCGGCGTGAGCGACCCACTCCGCTCGATGAAGTCAGGTGGGGGCTCGTCGTCTTCGAGCAGACGCTATGGAACGTCGTGCCGCGGTATCTGCGGGCGCTGGACGGGGCGTTACGCGTTGCGACCGGCCGCTCGCTGCCGGTGGAAGTTGCCCCAATCCGGTTCGGTTCCTGGATGGGGGGAGACCGGGACGGAAATCCCAACGTCACCCCCGGGGTGACCGAACAGGCGTGCCTGCTCGCCCGTTGGATGGCGGCGGATCTCTACGCGAAGGAGGTGTTCGCTCTTCGCTCCGAGCTCAGCATGCGGGAGGGAAGCGCCGAGCTCCGTCGCCACGTTGGCACGAAGCCAGAACCGTATCGAGCGTTGCTCAGGGAAGTGGGCGACCGTCTGGTGCAGACCCGGGAAGGGATGAAGCGTCTTCTTGAGGGAGCGCAGCCGAATGAAGACTCCCGCATTTACTGGGATGTCGACGAGCTGGCCGAGCCACTCCGGCTCTGCGCACGATCGCTGGAGGAAATGGGTGCCGGCATTGTCGCGGAGGGGCGCCTCCTCGACCTGCTACGGCGTGTCACGTGTTTTGGGCTCACGCTGGTGCGGCTCGACATTCGGCAGGAAGCCGCCAGGCTCGAGCAAGCGCTCGACGCGATCACTACACGCCTGGGTCTGGGGTCGTACGCCGGATGGGATGAACGGCAGCGGCAGGACTTCTTGCGTCGTCATCTCCTCGAGGGAGGCGGCGAGCTCCGCGCGGCGTTCGAAGGAATGCTTGAGTTCGAAGCGGACATTCGCGACGTATTGGGCACGTTCCGGATGGCCGCGTCGGCTCGCCCAGGATCGCTTGGCGCCTACGTAATCTCGATGGCGCACCGAACCTCCGACGTCCTAGCGGTCGAGCTTCTCCAGTCCGTGGCGGGCGTCGGATCCCGGCTTCGCGTGGTGCCGCTATTTGAGACTGTGAAGGATCTTCGCGCCGCCGGATCCTGCATCCGGGAGCTTCTTTCGATCGATTGGTACCGAGAGCACATCGGTGGGAGCCAGGAGGTCATGATCGGCTACTCCGATTCGGCCAAAGACGGAGGGCGCCTGGCCGCTGCCTGGGAGCTGTACAAAGCTCAAGAGGAGATTGCGGCCGCCTGTCACGAATCCGGCGTGCAGCTCGTGTTATTTCACGGCCGCGGAGGAACCGTTGGGCGGGGCGGCGGTCCGACCCATCTCGCGATTCAGTCTCAGCCGCCCCACTCGGTGAATGGAGCGCTTCGGGTCACCGAGCAGGGAGAAACGATCGACGCGAAACTAGGATTTCCGGGAATCGCGCTGCGAACCCTCGAGCTCTATACCACCGCCACTCTCGAAGCCACGTTACAGCCTTCGGACCCGCCGGACTCGAGTTGGCGCGATCACATGCAACTGCTGGCTGATGCTTCCCGCGCGGCGTACCGCCGGATCGTGTTCGAGAGTCAGGAGTTCTTGGACTACTTTCGCGTGGCGACCCCGGAGGCCGAGCTGGGCGCGATGAAGATTGGCAGCCGGCCGGCGCGACGCGCCGGCGGGACGGGCGTCGAATCCCTGCGGGCGATACCGTGGGTGTTTGCCTGGATGCAAACGCGCTTACTCCTCCCCGCATGGCTTGGCGTCGGAGACGCCATCGACGAGTTCACCGTGCAGGGTCGAGTCGGGGAGCTCACCGAGATGTACAACGAATGGCCGTTCTTCAGGTCCACTCTCGACCTCATCGAGATGGTGCTGGCCAAAGCGTCACCCGACATCGCGGCACAGTACGACACTCGTCTGGTTCCTGCGCCCCTCCAACCCATAGGAGCCCAGCTCAGGGAGCGCTTGCAAGCCACGGTGCACGCGATGCTCCGGGTAACGACGCACGGCGGCCTGCTGGAGGGCAACGAGGTGCTCCGGCGGTCCATCGCGGTCCGCAACCCGTACGTGGATCCCATCAACCTTGTTCAAGTCGAAGTCTTGTCTCGGTTGCGCGAGAGAGGTGACGACCCGCGGCTGCAGGATGCCTTGCTGGTCACCGTGAACGGGATCGCCGCGGGGATGCGGGCGACGGGATAGGGAGTAGGGGTGGGATGGTGGGGTACCGGTACAGTTTGCGACCGCTGGGCCGTGCTCTGCACCGGTACCCCCTCCCCCACCTACCCCCTACTCCCTAACCCCAAAATCCTACCCCTACCCCCTACCCCCCAACTGCTGCAACTTTGACCATTACTGAGCCGCGTCATTTGCAAAGGGGGCGGCATGATCGTGATCCAGGTGGTCCCGCGCGCTGGAGCCGACGCATATCGGCTGCTTCGGTCGAAGGTACTGCACGAAGCGACAACGTGGTACTGGAGTAACAAGGCAAAAACCCGCCTGCGGCACGTACAGTCGAGCGGACACATCGACGTGGCAAACGCCGGTGGCGTGATCGTCGCGCAAGTACACCCCAAGGTACGCCGCGATCTCTTTTACTTGGCAGAGAAGTTCATGGGGCGGCTCGTGGCCTGGTTCGAAGAGGAGTTGATCGCCATCAACGTCCAGTTTGTTCCGGAGCCGGTGGGCCGGAAAAAGCGATAGCGTCTCCGTCCCGCGGGGACATTCTCGGAGGGGTCGATGATTCGCGTGGTTTTCATGATGGGATTGGTGGGTCTCATGGCGTGTCGGTCCGCAGGCCCCGCGCCGCTGACCGACAGCGAGCGGACTCGCCTTCGGGAGTTGGTTTTCGAGACCGTCGACTCGATCGTTGCGACCTACGAGCGCAACGATGCCCCGGCACTCGCCGGCTTCTACGTCGACGGCCCCGATTTCGTTGCGGCGGGCGATGGACGGTTCGCAACCAATTTTGATTCGGTTGCCGCTCGCCGCAGCCGGCTCTGGGCCGACCAAGACCATCACCGCTACCTAGCCCTCGATTGGTCCGACAAGAAGGTGACGGTACTGGGGCCGGACGTCGCGACGCTCAACGCGCGGTACACGGAGGAGGTGCAGTTCCGCTCGGGGCGGGTCGGACTGAATCGTGGCACGTGGCACGTGGTGTTCGTGCGGCGGCCGCAGGGGTGGCGGATCCTGCACGAGGTCGGGGTGCACTGCGACGCCGCAAACACCGCGACGTGCGAGCCTCCCAAGGTAATCGACTAGTCTCTGTGGCGGGTTCGTGAGGCGGTGGTGCAGTACCCTGACCGCGGCGCTAATCTGGTTGGGTGTAGTGGCCCCCGCGTCGCAGGCGGCGACAAGGGCACAAGGAGTGCCGGGCCCCCGCGCTGGCCCGGCGGCAGTGTCCCGCGCCCTGGTCGATTCCGCCGTGACCGCCCAGGGCATCCCCGGCCTATCAATCGCGTTGAGTATCCGAGGCGTGCCGGTCTGGTCGGAGGGGTTCGGATCGGCCGATCTAGCGTTGCGGGTACCCGCTAATGCCGCGACTCGTTTTCGGATCGCGAGTGTTTCGAAGTCGCTCACGGCGGCCGCGCTAATCCGCTTGGTGGAGGACGGCCGCCTCGATCTGGACGCCCCCATCCATCAGTACGTTTCCAGGTTCGCCGAGGCCGCTCAGCCACCGGTCACGCTCCGTCTGCTGAGCGGCCATTTGGCAGGCGTGCGCCATCGGACGACTGCCGAGTTAATGAGCAACGAGCCGGTTGCCTCGGTGGCCTCCGGTCTCGAGGTATTCCTCAACGACCCGCTCCTCTTCGAGCCAGGCGCCCGGTTCTCCTACTCCGATTACGGATGGTCGCTGATCAGCGCCGCCATTGAAGCTGGGTCGGGGTCGGATTTCCTCACGTACATGCGTCGCGCCGTCTTCGCCCCGCTCGGGATGCTCAATACCGGCCCGGACCATTCCGACCGGATCGTCCCGGGGCGAACGAGCTTCTACGAGCGCGCTCCGGGTGGGGCGGTCGCGCACGCGCCGCCGGTGAACAACAGCAATCGGTGGGCTGCGACAGGGTTCTTGTCCACCGCTGAGGACTTGGCGCGGTTCGGAAGCGCGCTCCTCGAGCCGGGGTTCTTGTCGTCGGACGGCCTGCGTACGCTGTTTACGTCGCAACGCACTGTGGACGGCGCCGCGACGGGCTACGGGGTCGGGTGGCGAGTGGGATCCGTCAACGGACGGCCCGCTGTCTGGCACGTGGGGAATGGCGTGGGAGCGACCTGCCTACTGATGATTTACCCTGGCGAGCGCTTGGTCTTGGCGGCAATCGCCAACGTTTCGGGTGCCGGGCTGACGGCTCCGGGTGCGAATCCCGGCGAGCTTCCCGTTCGGATCGCGGACCTGTTCCTCGAGCTCCGAGATCGTTAGACCGACCCGTCAGGTGGCGCCGACGCCAGGCTGCCGTCGATACGTGGATCGACGATGATCTTGAGCGATTCCCGTCCGTCGAGCGCCATGTCGAATCCCCGTTGAATCTCTTCCAGCGGGAGCCGATGGGTCACGAGCCGCTCCACGCCCGTTTGCCCGCTCGCGATGAGCGAGAGCGCCGCCTCGAGGTCCCTGGGGGCGGCACCGTAGGAGCTCGTGAGCGTCACGTCGTTCCGCCAGAACACGGTGTCGAACGGTAGCGGCAGTGTCTGGTCGGGTCCCATCGGTGCAAAAAATAGGACCGTGCCTCCCCTATCCGCTGCAGCGAGCGCCTGATCGACGGCCCCGCGGGCTCCGGTGCAGACGATGACGCAATCGGCACCGTGACCGAGGTCCCTGCGGATCAACTGGGGGACCGCGTCGCCTGCGTCCAGCACCCGATCGGCTCCGAGGTCCTCGGCTAACCTGCGGCGGGCGGGTTGGATGTCGGACACGAAGATCTTCCGAGCGTTGCGCGCACGTGCGGCGAGCATGTGGAGGATACCCGAGACACCGGCACCCAAGATCAGAATGGTGTCACCCTCTGAGATCCCCGCCTTGCGCTGGCCCCGGAGCACGCACCCGAGCGGCTCCACGAAACTCGCCGCGTCATCCGAGACGTGGTCCGGGATAGTGAGCGCTCCGCGCTGCACGTTGGGCGCGGGAACGCGGATGTACGCGGCGAAACCTCCGGGGTCGAAATTGGTCTTTCGGAGCATGTCGCACATCGTTTCTCTTCCGCTCCGGCAGTAGCGGCAGTCGAGGCAGGGAACATGATGCGTGACGACAACTCGCCCATTCGTTCGGTAGCGGTCGACATCGTCGCCAACCGCCACGACTCGTCCGGCCACCTCGTGTCCCAAGACCGCGGGTGCTTTCGGGCGGCGATACCACTCGAGCAGATCGCTGCCGCAAATCCCGCTCGCATGCACCGCGACCAAAATCTCGCCACGCCCGGGGGCGGGAATCGGACGGTTCTCGAGCCGAAGGTCGCGATTCGTGTAGTAGACGGCGACGCGATTGTGGGTGGGGAGAGCCATCTGGCTCAGACGGGCTGGGCCTCTCGGTGATGCTTGAGCCGCTCCAGCAGCTCATGCGCTTCTCCCGGGCTCGCGCCTTCATGCACCACCGCTCGGAGCGCACGCATCATGGGGACTGGATGATCGGATTGCCACACGTTTCGTCCCATGTCGACGCCTACGGCGCCCTGCTCGAGGGCCGCGTGCGCGAGCTCGAGCGCGTCGAGGTCCGTTTCGAGCTTGGGGCCGCCAGCGATGACGACCGGTATGGGACACGAGTCTACGACACGGCTGAAGTCGTCGCAGTAATAGGTCTTGACGAAGTGCGCACCCAATTCGGCGGCGATGCGGCAGCACAGCCCCAGGTAACGCGCGTCGCGCTTCTCCAGCTCCTTCCCGACGGCTGTGACGGCAAGCACCGGGAGCCCCAGCTCCGTACTCTCGTCCACCAGGCGTGCGAGGTTCGCCAGGGTCTGATGTTCGTGCGCGCTTCCGACGAAAACCGACAGCGCTACCGCGCTCGCGTTGATGCGAACCGCATCACGCACAGACGTCGTGATCGTCTCGTTGGATAAATCCTGTCCGATGATCGACGAGCCGCCAGAAACCCGCAGGACGAGAGGGACGCCGATCGTCGCGGGCACGCAGTTCCGGACCACCCCCCGTGTGACCATCAGGGCGTCGGCGTGCGGGATGAGGGGGGCGATCGTTTCCCCGGGTTTTTCCAGACGGCTAATCGGACCCAGGAAATAGCCGTGATCGACGGCCAGCATTACGGTTCGACCCTCCGGCGGCCGGAGGATACGGCTTAGTCGGTTCTCTAATCCCCAGTCCACTCGTGACTCCGTGAGAATATTGTCCAATGTAGCCTGGCGAGCATCGTTTCGCCCGCACCGGCCTTCTGGCCCCGCGCGTCAACCCGGGGAGAATCCCGGAAGCTCATGAACGCAGGCGCCTATTCCGCGGATACGGAAAGATGTCCGGCACCTCACCCGCGCGGTGCCGGTTCTGGATGTCGAGCCAGAATCGCGGCGTGAACAGATGTGCGTATCGCTCGAGAAACAGTTTTCTCCGCGCGCCGCTGAATCCGAGAAAGGAGACGAACTCTTCAGGAAAGATGTCGTTCGGCCCCACGTAGAACCACGGTTCCGCGCTCATCTCCTCGTCGACCGTCCGAGGCGTAGGTAGCTCGCGGAACTGATAATCTGCCAGAAGGCCGATCTCGTCGTAGTCATAGAAGATGACCCTGCCGTGGCGGCTCACACCAAAGTTCTTGGCGAGGAGGTCGCCGGGAAAGATGTTCGTCGACGCCAGGTCGACGATCGCCTCGCCGTAATCGAGAACCGCATGCGTCGCCCGCGCCGAATCGGCTTCGCGGAGGTAGATGTCGAGCGGTGTCATTCGCCGTTCCGCATACAGGTGCTTGATGACGACGGTCTCTGCTTCGATACTGACACTGCTCCCCGCGCTCTCGACGAGCTCCGCAAGGAGATCTCGAGTGAAGCGCTCCTTCGCGAACACGAGATGCTCGAATTCCTGGGCGTCCGCGAGCCGGCCTGCACGGTCGTGCTTGAAGACGAGCTCATAGCGTCGCATCACGTCCCGGCGGGTCGTCCGTTTCGGATCGGCGAAGCTGTCCCGGATAACCTTGAAAACGAAATCGAAGGATGGCATCGTGAACACCGCCATGACCATGCCCGGGGCGCCCGGGGTTGCTTCGAATGCATCGGATGTTTGCTTGAGATGGCGGAGCATCTCCCGATACAGCTCGGTCTTGCCGTGCTTGTTGTAGCCGAGTGCGATGTACAGCTCCGCGAGCGATTTGCGTGGTACGATCGAGCGCAGGAAGGCGATGACGTCCCGAGGACACTCGATGTCGACCTGGAAGTAGGAACGGCTGAACCCGAACACGACGCTCGCTTCATTCTCCGTGAGGAGCAACGCGTCCACGCCGACACCGTCGTCGGACGCCGTCAATGCGATGACGATGGGCATCAGGTGCCCGCGGCTGCGCATGCGTCCCACGAGATAGGCACCCTTTCCTCGAAAGAAGGGACTGGTAAGCACCTCGATCGCCTCGATTGGCTGGTGGACGCCCGCCTCGAACCGGTGCTCGTCGATCAGCTGTCCGGCCCGTGCGGCATCCCCATCGGCGTCGCGGTACCGCACGCTCCAGTCGAGATCGAGCAGTGCGGCACGGATCAATCCCGCGGTCGTGGGTTGGCGCTGATAGACGCGAAACGGAGGACTGTCGGGTGAGCTGCGCGACCAGCGGTCGGACGCGATGAATTCGATGCGAGGGTCCACGCCGACCGTATCGAAGATTTTCCGCGTAATGGAGTTGAAGAAGGTTTCGGCGAGTTCAGCATCCGAGCGGCCAGCAATAGCCCGGACGTAGAGTCGCCGCATCCGACTCCAAACCTCGCGATCATCCTCCCGACCGGCCAGGACCCGCTTCACGTCGGCGACCACGTCCTTCACGATGCTGCCGTAGAGCTCGAGGCGCTGCAGGGCGTCGCGTCGCATGCCGTGCCAGTCCCGCCGCTCGAAGCGTTCCTGGGCTCGGCGGGTGATGTCTCGGAATTCCTGGGAATAGGCCTCGTACCCGCGGCAGATCGCATGCGTACCGGCGCGAGCCGGAGAGCGATCAGCGGGGGGGGGTATGGCGCCTGGGCGGGTAGCCGGACGTCGTTCAACCATGGTGCAGCGACTGGTCCGGGCGCGTTTGCGCAGTGCGTAGGGGCGATATCGCGTCGGTCGTGTAGATCGCCGCCGCTCCTTACTAGCCGAGCGCGACTGACACGTACTTCACGTCGAGAAACTCGTCCAGGCCTAACCGTCCCCCCTCGCGTCCGAGGCCGGAGAACTTCACGCCGCCGAAGGGCGCCTGGACGGCGGACGGAATCCCGTCGTTGACACCCACGATTCCGTACTCGAGGGCTTCCGAGACCCGGTGCGCGCGGCTGAGATCCCGGGTCCAGAAATACGCGGCCAGACCATACGGGGTATCGTTGGCCAGCCGCACCGCCTCGGCTTCGTCCTGAAACGTCATGACCGGTGCGACCGGACCAAAGGTCTCCTCCCGCATGAGCCGCATGCCCGGTCCAACACCATCCAAGACGGTCGGTTCGTAATACAAGCCTTCCATAGCCTTGCCGCCGACCAGCGGCTTCGCGCCCTTCCGTACGGCGTCCTGCACGTGGGAGGCGACCTTTGATAGTCCCTGCTGGTCGACCAGCGGGCCGATTTGAGTGGTTGCGTCCAGTGGGTCACCTACCCTGAGGTCGCGGACCGCCTGCGTGAGGAGCTGGATGAACGGCTCGCGTACCTCCTCGTCGACGTAGATCCGGTTCGTGCACACACACGTCTGTCCCGCGTTGCGGAACTTACATGCCACCACTTCCCGGACTGCGGCGTCCAGGTCGGCGTCCGCGAATACGATGAAGGGCGCGTGACCGCCGAGCTCGAGGGCGACGCGCTTCATCGTCTTGGCACACCGGCCGTAAAGCTCGATGCCTACCGCGGTCGATCCGGTGAACGTGAGCACACGGACGCGCTCGTCGTCGAGCAGTACTTGGGACACTGGAACCGGATCGAGCGCGGATAACACCTGGAGGGTCCCAGCAGGCCCGCCGGCGTCCCGCCAAAGTGTCGCGAGGTATATCGCCGTGAGAGGCGTCTGCTCAGCAGGTTTGATGATCACGGTGCACCCCACGGCGAGCGCCGGCGAAACTTTTCTCGTTATCATCGCCGCCGGAAAGTTCCATGGTGTGATGGCATACACTACGCCAGTCGGCTGTCGCAGGGTGGTCAGGCGTTTGTGGGCAACGTGGCTCGGGATCGTGTCGCCATACACGCGCCGGGCCTCCTCCGCGAACCACTCGACGAATGCGGCCGCGTATTGGACCTCGCCCTTCGCCTCGGTTACCGGCTTCCCCATTTCAGCGGCCATCAGCCGGGCCAGCTCGTCTTGGTGCTCGAGGATCAGGTCGTGCCAGCGGTGCAGCACGGCGGCGCGTTCGACGGCCGTCCTGGTCTTCCACGTGGCGAACGCGCGAACAGCGCCCTCCGCCGCCGCTTTCGCCTGCGCCGAGCCGCAGTCGGCGACCTCGGTGAGCATGCTCCCGTCGATGGGGCTGTGAACCGGAAAGCGCCCGGGAGCCTCCGGCTGTCCGTCGGTAATGCGACGTGAAGCTTCGGTGCTCAACCGATCGCTCACGCCGCGAGACGACTCAGTATTGACCCGAATACTCATGTGGTGCTCCCTTGCGTTCGCCGCCGCGCGGTGGCGGCCGCGTCGATCTCGTAGTCTTCGGGCAACCGCACGAGCTGTTCCGGCACGCCGAGGTACCGAATGACGACGCCGTACTCCTGCTCTGCCGCCTTCACTGAAACGTAGCCATTGATCACATCTTCCAAGACCCGTTCGGGCTCTCGCTCGAGCGGCGGCCCGTAGCCGCCTCCGCCCGGTGGATTGAGGCGCACTCGAGCGCCCGGCGCGAGGGTGAGCAAGGCCTTTGGTTGTGGCGCGTCGCTCCCGTCGATGGCGAACTCGCCCGGCGCCCCGGCCCCACCCCCCTCCAGTCCAGGCGCCGGGAACCGTATGCGGTCGATCATCGCCGACACGCTCCACGGGCCGTCCATTCGCTGGCCCATCTCGGTGCACTGCCCCAGGCCTCCCCGAAAGATACCGGGACCGCCCGAATCGGTGCGCAGCTCCCGGCGATGCTGCACCAGGGGCGTCAGGGATTCGACTACCTCCGCCGGCACCCCGGCCACGCCGCTCGGAAATCCGGTCGCGCTCAACCCATCTTTCGCCGCCCGAGCGCCCGCGCCGCCGCACTGAAACAGCGTGAAAGTGAACGACTCGTCCGACGGCCATCGTCCCCGCCACATGGTGATCCAGATCGGCTCGGCTCCGCCCGCCATGAGCCGGCCTGGCATGGCCGGGGCCAGAGCCCCGAAGATCACTCCCGGCAGGAAATGGCCGATGATATGCCGCGAGGCCACGGCGGCCGGCTCCCTGCAATTGAGAATCGTGCCCTCGGGGGCCGTTACGTGCACCGGTCGAAAGGCGCCCTCGTTGTGCGGTACTTCCGGGTTGATCGCGGCTTTCACGGCGAATGATGCATATGCATGCGTGTAGTTGAGCACGACGTTGATCCCGCGGTGGCTCTCGGGCGACGAACCGGCGAAGTCGATGTGGATGTCTTCGTCCTCGACGGTCACGGCAACCTTGATTCGAATCGACTCCTCGAATCCGTCGCTCCAGGCTTCGTTCTCGTATGTCCCATTCGGGATTGGATGGATCGCGTCACGCAGCGCCCGCTCCGACCGGGAGATGATTTCATCGGCGAGCGGATCGATTGAATCCAATCCGAACTCCTCCATGAAGTGGATGAGGCTTCGCGCCCCGACGGCGTTCGACGAGGCTTGCGCGTAGAGGTCGCCCACCGTCTCCTCGGGTGTGCGGACGTTGGCCCGGATGATCTTCAACAGTTCAGCGTTGGGCTCGCCACCGGCGAACAACTTGGTCATCGGGATACGAAGCCCTTCCTCGAAGACTTCATGCGCCTCCGCCGACAGGATGCGGCCACCGATATCCGGAGCGTGGCAGGTGCTGGCGAAATAGGCAACGACCCGCCGCTTCCGAAACACCGGGGTGAGCACCGTCATGTCGTTCACCTGACCGGCGGTGAGCCAGGGATCGTTGGTCAGCAGGACATCCCCCGGGTCGAGCGCCTCCTCCGGAAACTCCTTCAGGAAATGCCGGACTCCGGTGGCCATTGCATTGATATGTCCGGGGGTGCCAGTGAGGGACTGGGCGATCATCGCACCCTTGGTATCGAACACCCCGCAGGCGAGGTCCTGAACCTCCCGTACCACCGTGCTGAACGCGGTCCGCATGAGGGTGACCTGCTGCTCGTTGGTTACGGAGAGGAGTCTGTTCCACAGGACTTCGAGGGCAATCGTGTCAAGCGTCATCGGACATCACCAGATTCCACTCGGGGTCGACGGTGCATCGGGCGCCGGGCAGCACGATCGCCGTGGACTCCCGTTCCTCGATGATGGCTGGGCCGTCGACGCGCGCGCCTGGGCTGAGGCGGTACCGGTCGTACACACGTGTCTCGGTGTGCCCGCCCAACTCGGGGAAGTAGGCGGACCGGGTGCCTTTACGGCTCGCTCTACCGACTCCCTTCTCCGGCGTGGTCATCGCGAGGCGGAGCTGAGGCTCCGGTCCGGAGCACGTGACCCTCCAACTAATCACCTCGAGGGGGACCGGTGGGCCGAGGCGGCCGTAGCGCTCCTGATAGGTCGACGCAAACGCAGCCTCAAGCGGAACCCGCAAGTCCTCGTTGAGCCGGCCCTCGGGTACGGGTACTCTGATTTCGTGGCCCTGCCCGACATACCGCATGTCCGCCTCACGCCGGGATGTGATGTCCCCCCGTGGGACACCCGACCCGGCCAGGAGCTCTCGCCCCTCACCTTCCATGTCATCAAAGAGGGCGTTGACTCGCGTCCAATCGATCCCATCCACCCGAGCCCGCCAGGGACGCACGAAGTCGAACGCCAAGGGAGCGCTCAGGAATCCGACGGTGCTGACCACTCCCGCCCCGAAAGGTGCCACGACCGCCGGCGAGCCCAACGCCCGTGCGATACGATGCCCGTGGACGGGGCCCGCACCGCCGAACGCAAACAGAGGGAATCGCCGGGGGTCCCTTCCTCGCTCCAGCACGTGCACTCGTGCGGCATTCGCCATGCTCTGGTTGACGACCTGGTGGATTCCCCAAGCCGCCTCTTCGACGGTGAGACTCAGCGGCGCGGCAATGCGCTCTTGAATCGCGCGGCGTGCGGCGTCGAGGTCGAGGCTCATCGCGCCGCCCAGGAAGAAGCCGGGATCGAGATATCCCAGGATTAGGTCGGCGTCGGTCACGGTTGGCTCCGTCCCGCCCCGCCCATAACACGCGGGCCCCGGCTCTGCGCCGGCGGAGTCGGGCCCGACTTTCAGGAGTCCCAAGCTGTCGACCCTGGCGATGGATCCGCCGCCAGCCCCGATCTCGATCATCTCGATCACGGGTACCTTCGCCGGGAGGCCGGAGCCCTTCTTGAAACGGTATACCCGGTCGAACTCGAACTCTTGGGCGAGGAGGGGCTGCCCGTCGTCGATCACGCAGAACTTGGCGGTCGTACCGCCCATATCGAATGACAGGAGATCAGGCGTTCCGCACGCGACGCCATAGCGGGCGGCGGCCAGTGCTCCCGCGGCCGGCCCGGACTCGAGAAGCCTGACAGGGAACCGGACCGCCGTTTCGACGGTCCCGAGTCCACCGCTCGAGAGCATCAGGAAGAAACTTCCGGTGAAGCCAGACCGGCGCAGGCGGTCCTGCAATTCACGCAGGTACTCCTCGACTGGTCCCTGGACGTAGACGTTCGCGACGGTAGTTGAGGTGCGCTCGAATTCCCGGATCTCCGGTGCCACTTCCGACGAGATCGAAACGCGGAGGCCGGCAGCCCCACCCCGCAGCGCCTCGCGCGCGGCGCGCTCGGTCTCAGGGTTGGCAAAGCTGTTGAGAAACGCGATGGCAACCGCTTCCACACCTCGGTCGGAAAGCTCACGCGCCAGACGCGCGACGTGCTGGCGATCGACGGGTGTTGCTACGCTCCCGTCGGCCAGCGTGCGCTCGGGCACGTCGAAGCGCAGGTGACGCGGAACCAAGGGGCGGGGCAGCTCAATGCTCAGATCGTACAGCTCGTAGCGTTGCTCCCGCCCGATCTCGAGAGTGTCCCGGAACCCCGCGGTGGCCAGCAGCGCCGTTCGCGACCCCTTCCGTTCAATGATGGCGTTGGTGACCAGCGTGGTGCCGTGGACAACATGCTGGATCTCGGCCGCCGACACGCCGGCTCGGTCCAGTGTGTCGAGCATCACACCCTCGATTCCTTGGGAAGGATCGCTCGGTGTTGTGAGGACCTTTCCGACCGCGAATCGCCCGGTGGCGTCGTCCAGTACCAAAAAATCGGTGAAGGTGCCGCCGACGTCGACCCCGACGCGATGCCGGATGCCCCGATTCGTTGGGGCCTCAGCCATCCGGCCGGATCGTGGGAAACCGGCTCAGCGGGAACGTATCGACCGTGGCCGAGCGCTGCTGTGCGAGCATCCCCCCGTCCACGACGAGGGTCGCGCCCGTGATGTAGCGTGCGTCGTCGGTTGCCAGAAAGACCGTCGGTCCGGCGATCTCTTCCGCCGTACCGTACCGGCCGAGCGGGACGACTTTTCCGCGCTCCGCGGCCTCGTCGTCGCTGATTTCGTAAGTGCGGATCGCACCCGGCACGATGGCGTTCACTCGCACTCCGTAAGGCGCGAGGTCCAGAGCCATCGCGCGAGTCATAGCCTCGATTCCCCCTTTCGATGCGTCGTAGGCCACGTTGCCGCGGTGCGCCCGCGTGCCGCCACCGCTCGACATGCTGATGATGACCCCAGCCCGCTTTCGCACCATGATGCCGGCGGCTCGGTGCGAGCACAGGAACCCGCCCTTCAGGTTTACGGAAAGTACGCGATCCCACCAGGCTTCGTCTCCCTCGAGGAAGTGCCGATCCGTCGCGATAAGCCCCGCGTTGTTCACCAGTGCGTCGACGGTACCGAACCGGTCGACCACTCGCTCGAACATGTCGTCGACTTGTGCCCGGTTCGAGACATCGGCAACGACACTCAGCGCCTGGCCCCCGGCCGAGGTAATTGCCCCGGCCGCGTTCTCCGCATTCGAGGCATGCACGTCGTTGACCACGACGCGCGCCCCCTCGCGGGCGAAACGTTCGGCCACGGCGCGGCCAATGCCGTGTCCGGCGCCGGTTACGAGCACCACCTTGCCCTCGAAGCGCAGCGTGCCTGACACCCTTCCCCCTATCTGCTGTCGTCTCAGTCCCATGGACGCTGGACAATGTAGCCACGTAGCCACGAATCCGGCGTCTACGTCACCGGAGCGCCCCGAGCCGGATTGGCCGCCCCGCCGCCCCTGTGAGCCCGTTTAGTGCCGATACGGCCCATTTCGGTGGGTTTTGTGCGCTGGGCCTGGGCGGGAGGGTGACATGGGGCACTGAAGCTGGGGGCCCAAAATGCCGATCCTATTGGCGACAAGTTGTGGCTCGAACGGCCCGCCTAACGCCGCGGCCCGTTCGACGTCAAACGGTACAGAAACTTTCTTGGAGGCGAGATGCTCAGGAAGCTACTTGGATTCACGGCAATGGCGGCGCTGGTCACGGTGACCGGCTGCAGCGAAACCACGGGGGCCGATGTCGGCCTGACCGCAGACGAAGCCGCGCTCTTGGCTGACGATTTCGTCGCCCTCGCGCTCGACGGCGTGGCGTCGGGACTTTCGGCGATTCCCAGCCCGGCTCCGGGCCTGGCATCGTCCAGCGCGCAGGCCGCCGCCCCACCGATTCAGTTTGACCGGTCGACCACCATTACGAGGGAATGCCCGGCCGGTGGATCGATGACCATGGAAGGAACAGTGAGCGGGGCACTCGATGACGCGCGGTCCGGGACGCTGGCAGTCCAGCACACGCTCACCATCTCCGATTGCGGCAGGCAGCGCGAGGAAATCACGATCACGGCGAATACCGATCCTTCGATCGTGTTCAGCGGCGAGGTAGTCGTGGAGGGCCGCACCCGCGTGAGCGGTTCCTTTACGAAGATCGGTGCCATCACCGTGGAGACCAGCGACGGGCGTTCCGGGCGCTGCGAGATCGATCTCGCGGTTACGTGGACGGCCGAGGATCACTGGACGGCGACCGGCACGGTTTGCGGCCGCGAGGTGACACGGGAACGCGATCGGGTGGCCTGAGCTCCCTTTCCACCATATCCCCCCGCCGCCTAGCGGTGAAGGGAATCCCGAGACCCCGACCTGATTCGGTCTTCTTGACCAGATCGCGTCGGGGTTCTTGGCGATCGTCCCACAACAGCGCCCCGGCGCTGGAGGTCCTCAGGCCTAGATTTGGGCATGGAGCGCCCAACCAATGTGTCCGAGGGGGATCGCCCGGACGAGCGCCGCCGGTCACGGCATTCCACGGACTCCGCCCGAACGATTTTTCTTCTGTCCCCAGCCACGTGCAACGGACGCCGGGCGGATCTCCTATTGCGGGAGGCGGCGACATTTCCCCTGGCACGCGCTCTTCGTGCCCCTGGAGGAAGCGCGCTGGGGAAGACCTTTTCGTTTCTGAGTGGATTGTACTTCCGCGGAAAACTCGCGTACGGATCGGCTTTCGCCTACCCGCCCCCAGGAGTCCCCGGTGTGATGATTATCACCCCGGGTCAGGGACTGCTGCCCGCGGAGGCGCGCATCTCCCTCGAGACTCTGCGAGAAATAGCCCGAGTTCCCGTGGAGCCGGGCGATGACCGGTACCGGCGGCCTCTCGCGCGGGATGCCGCCTCCGTTGCTGAGAAGCTCCCGGCACTTGCCCGGGTGGTGCTTTTGGGAAGCATCGCTACTACGAAGTACGTCGAACCGCTATGCGAAGCGCTCGGCCGGCCCCTTCTCTATCCGCAGGCCTTTCGTGGTCGAGGGAGTTTGAGTCGCGGTGCGCTACTGCTCCGTGCCACCGAAAGGGGCCGTGAACTGCGCTACGCCGCGGTCGAGGACCCGGGCGCGTCCCCAGCCGTCATCTGAGTTGGAGCCGCGGTCATCGGGGCCGCTCCGTCCGGGCCGTTTCACCGTCACGACCGAGCGCCGCGATCTTCTCGAGCCATTCCTTTGACGGTATCACGCACAAGAAACCGAGCGGGCCCTCACCGATGCTCTCGAACTGGTGCTGCTCGTTTTGCGCGATGTACACCACGTCACCGACCTTGAGCTCGTAAACTTCCCCACCCAAGACCAGCCGTGCCCGGCCTTCCAGGATGAAGACCCCGTGGTCGTGGAGGTGATGTTCGAAGGAGGTGTGCCCGCCCTCGGGGACCTCGAATAACGAATGCAGAAATGCCTGGCTCCATCCCGGGGGCCTGCGAGCACGTGGCGTCGGGTGCCCGCGGACGCCCCTTCACCTTCGTAGCGCTTGGCTTCGACGCCCTCCCACCGAAACACGCCACCTTCAACGACTCGCTTGTGCACGCCTCCCATATCTGTCCCCCGTCGTATGAAACTCAGTACCGGACCGCCGTGGAGGTCCCGTACACTGATCCGCCAGTTCGCTCGAATTGGACCGTATGAGGTGTCATGCTCGGGCTCGGAACGAAGTCAGGCCGCTTCACGTGATCGAGTCCGGCGCCTCGATTTCAGCCAAGGGAAGATCCAAAGTGGTTCGGGTGGGTTGGTGGTTGCGTTGCAAGCAAGATAGGCCGGGGGCGGTAGACGCGTCTAGCGAGCGGTGGGTGCGGCCGAGTGCGGAGCCCGTCGATCCGCTGGCCCGCGTAGCCTTGCCACCCGGCCGGATATGTCATTCTGGAGCCGCTGCGTCGTCCGGGGTTCCTGCCCCTTGGAATCGGTGAGGAGATCATGACGTTGGGCTCTTGGCCACAATCCGTTGCAGATTTCTTCCGGCGACTCCGCCTCGACAGCATCAAGAGCAGGACCGTTCTGTTCGCGATCCTCGCGACCCTCATCCCGTCGCTGAGCACGGCCTGGATCTCGTATACCCAAAACTGGCGCGCTCTCACGGAGAAGATCACCGGAGAGCTCGTGAGCGTCAGCGCCCAAGCCGCGCGAGAAATGGATCTGTGGCTCAAGTTGCGCATTTACGATGTACGGGTATTCGCGAGTTCATACGAGGTTTCAGAGAACGTCGACGGCATCCTGCGTGGCAGGCGCCAAACGGTGGAAGCCGCAGCCGCGCTGGCCCGGTTGAAGGACTACCTCGGCTCCGTGCAGGATCGCTTCGTCGATTATCAAGAGCTCCTCGTTGTGGACCCCGAGGCCAGTCTGATCGCGACGGGCACCGGGGACAGCAGTGCGCTCAATCTGCCGGCCGACTGGCTCGGCGAGGTCCAACGCGATCAAGCCGTGTTGGGCGACGCGTACTGGGACGCGTCGGCCGGTAAGGCACTGGTCATGGTCGCCGTGCCGATCAAGGCGGCGGACGGGCGCTTCGTTGGCGCGCTGGCGGCAAAACTCGACCTCGGTGCCGTCGCTGGTATCCTGCAGAGTTTCTCGCCCGGAGCGTCCGGCCGGATCTATCTCGTCACCGGCGCCGGCGAGCTGGTGATCAGCTCCGAAGCAACCTCTGCGGGCTTCTTGAGTTCGGCGCTGAGCGACGCCGCCGCCCAGCGCCTGTTTGCCAACGAAGGTGTCGCGCTCGAGTACGATGATCCCATGGGCACGAACGTCATCGGGATTCTGAAACAGGCGCCGCGGCTCGGATGGGCGGTCGTGGCGGAGGTCCCAGAGGCGGAAGCGTTCGCCCAAGTCAAACGCCTTAGGAATCTGACCGCGCTGCTGGTGTCGGGCTTGCTCTTGGGGATCGGGCTGATCGCCTACTGGCTCGGGCTGATGATTGTGCGTCCGCTGGACCGCCTGACGACGGGTGCTGGGGAGGTCGCCACCGGTGATTTGGCCGTGGATCTACCCATCGAGGGGGGCGGTGAGGTGGCAGACTTGACCAGAGTGTTCAATCATATGGTCGCCCGACTTCGAAAGGGCCGGCAGGAGCTCGACGCGACCAACGAGGCGTTGAGTCGGAAGAACGAGGAACTCGCACGACTCTCGGCTGTTGATGGCTTGACCGGACTCTACAACAGACGCCACGTCATGGAGACGTTGGCGAACGAGTCTCGGCGGGCCTTGCGGCTCCGCCACCCGTACGCGGTCCTCATGATCGATGTCGACCACCTCAAGAAATACACCGACAGCCACGGCCACCTGGCGGGCGACGAGGTGCTCACTCGGTGTGCGTCGGTGGCGCGCGAGTCAACGCGCGAGGTAGACTGCGCGGCTCGCTACGGGGGGGAAGAATTCTTGATCCTGCTTCCCGAGACCGCTCTGGACAGGGCGGCAGAGGTAGCCGAGCGTGTGCGAGCCCGCATGGAGAGCGAGACGTTCCAGGTGAATGGCAAGGTCAGTTCGGTGACACTGAGCCTAGGTGCGGCGGAGTTCCCCAAGGACGGGGATACGCCGGAGAAGGTTATTGCGAGCGCCGATGCCGCGCTGTATCGCGCGAAGCAGCGGGGTCGGAATCGCGTCGCCCGGACGACGCGGCAGCGGGCGAAGAAAGAAGCCGAGGGGAGCGCGTGATCGCCAGAACCCCATTGGTCAGGATGGCGGCTCGCTAACGGCTCTCCACAAGGCTATGAAAGATCCACCCACCGCGCCCGTCGTCGTCACTCACGCGAACCCATTGCTCCATGAAGGAACGCCCAGTCAGGGCCGTGCCCTGGTCCAAGGTAAAGAGGACCTTGTGACGAAGGCTTGGGCCGTCGCGGACGTTGCTTCGGCGAACTACCTTGAGGGGTAGTGGCAGGGCGAAGAGCGTTTCGCCGGGACGCGTTGCCGATTCACCATTCTTCAAGCGCCCTTCGCCGGTCCTGGCGAGTGCCCGCGCCTGTGTCGCGAGATAGAGGGAACCTCCATAGTTCTGCTGGCTGAACTCCTGGGCGCTCGATTCGAGTAACCGCTGGGTCTGCGAGATCTCAGGGGCGGGCTCGTCCCCCGCCGCTCCCTTGAGAGCCTCGATCGCGATTTCCGCCTCGGCGATGCCCGAGGCTGCCTCCGCCCGAGTCGCCAGGCTCTGGAGCTTGGCCATGGCCCGCACAACCTCCTGCCTCGCTTCTTCGAGCCTGACTTGCAACTCCTCGACCTGCGCATCCTTCTCGAGGATGCGCAACGGCAAACCCGCTATCTGTTGCTCGAGCTCGGGATCTGTGACCACTATCGTGTCGACTTCGACCACCGGAGCTACGGCAACCGGCTCCTGAGCGGGCGTGGGGGCCTCGGGAGGAGGGCTCTTAGCCGCGCACGCGCCGAGCACTGCGCACGACGCCGCGAAGACGGGCAGCCGGTGGCGCCCCCAGGGGCCAAGTCCGTACCATGGTTTCGCAGACCCTTGCATGTTCCCTCCGTCACGCGGGGGCAGGCGCCGAAACGGCGCTAAGGCGCTCGCTCGTCTCAAAACCACCTGCGCACCACTTTCTTGTACTCAGCGTACCGCCCGCCGAATCGACTCGAGAGTGCAGCCTCCTCGACCGCGATGAACCGGGCTTCGACCAACCATACGAACACCGGAACGATCGCGAATGGGGTCAACGTGCCCAAGAGCATGCCCACCCCGAACAACACGAATACCATCCCGGAATACATTGGGTTCCGACTGTAGGCGAACGGTCCGTCAACCACCAGGGCCGCCGATTCTTCGAACGGCTTGATGGTCGTGCCGCGACGATCGAACAACCTCGCTGCAACCGCGGCAAGCGCCACACCGGCGGCTACGGGAACCGCTCCCAAGTATCGCCACGGCGACCCGAGCACTCGGGTCACGGGAGCGAAGTGGTGGAGCTCTGTCATGACGATCATGGCTCCCAAAAAATACACCGGGGGGTAAATTCTCCGCTTGCTCATGCGCCCAGTCTCCTGAGACGGCGATCGCACTCGGGGTGCCTCACGCCGCCGGCCGGACCGTTGCCCAGCGGTGACGGTGAGGGCTGGCTCGCTGATGTGAGTGGCCCCCGTGACGGGATTGTCGTCCAGCCCCTTCAATAATATGAGTGTCGGTAGCAGCCCGTGGGAACGGCTGTGTTCACATGCCGCCCGGTCCGTGTATCGGAAGGGATCGCCGGAGCCTGTTGTCACGTGTAAACAACTGTGAATGAACGACTTAGGGTCGCATCACAAAGAGTGGACCAACCGCGGGCGTAACGCCTGTACGTCAGGGGTAAAGGCCGGTGGCGGCTGTGGCACACCGAAAGCCGCACGGTAGCCCGGAACGTTTTATCTTGGAAGATAGAGCCCGAATTCGAGCACCAAGAGCGGGGGATCACGGTGGCGACTGTTTCGGAACTCAAGGCGCAAGCGCGCGTACTCGAGCAACAGGGTCAACTGTCCAAGGCGCTGGCGATCTACCAGCACATCCTCAAGCACATCGAGGGGACTCCCAGCCTGCTTCGAGAGCTCCCTCTTTACGTCAAGGCCGGCGATCTCCAGCTCAAACTGGATGAGCGGGATTCCGCAGTCGAAATGTACGAGCGGGCGGCCGAGCACTATGCGTCGCACGGGTCTGCGAAAAGCGTGATTGCCTTGTGCACGAAGGTGCTGCGGGCTGTCCCCAAGCGGACAGATGTGTACTTGCGCTTTGCCCGGTTGATGATGGAGCGCCAACATGTCGCGGCAGCCCGGGACGTACTCCTCGCCTATGCCGAAACCGCCAAGCTAGCGAAGACACACGATGCGCTGGAGCTCCTCGGCGACCGTCCAGATGCAGAGGCGGTCCCAGTACTCGAGATGCTACTCGAGGCCGCGGCGCGGGATGAGCGGGCTGCGACCGAACGCACCGCCGAGCGGGTGTCGATTCAGCTCGCGCGCATACGTGACGAGCCAGAGCCTCCGGTTCAGGAGGCAATCCCGTCTCCTCCCGAGCGGGAACCCGAGGAACCCGAGGAACCCGAGGAACCCGAGGAGTCAGAGGAGCCTGACGAGGCCGTGTCGGACGATGCCGACAAGCCGGACGGCGCGGCCGCTGTCCGCGGCACGCCAAAACCCGTGGGGCCGGGGCCCGTTGGCGTGTTCGATCCCAACAAGCCGATTGCGACCCACGACGACGAGCTAGCCGGCGTTGGGGGGAGTGACTTGGGTCGGCGAGTGTCGGGGGCGTCGCGCGCTAGCCCTACCGACGCCGCCGATGCGCGAGGTTTCGAGCCGAGGGTACCGTCGCGCCGGCCGGCGTTTGCCCCCGATGCAGAGCACCATGGTGTCCTCATCGAGGACGATGAAGGCGGCCGGAAGTCCCGCGGCTGGATGTGGGGTGCGGCGGCGACGGTCGTTGTGTTGGGTGGGGTGGGCCTCGTCTTCTCCGGAGTGATCCCGATCGGCGGGTCGGAGAGTCAGACAGCTTCGTTGCCGGTGCTGCCAGCCAGCCCGGCCTTGCCCCCAGCCGACAACGACAGCGCGGTTGCACCGGCCAGGCGTTGCCGCCGATACCGTGCCGTCGTTGGAGGGGGGCCAGGACACGCTGGTGGCCGCGCTGGGCGACACGGGCCTGTCGGTTGCGACGGTGGATACGGCTCTGCGGCGAACCCCTGTTGCGATCCCGGATTCACTGGCAGCGCCCGCGCCGGCCGAGGCCCTTGCGAGGTTGCGGGACAGCCTTCCCCAACCACTGGCTGCTGCGCCGGTGAACGTCGTTCCGACGCTTCCTACACCCCCATCGGTCCCGACGCCGGCGGGCGGTGGAGGCCGAATCATCATGGTGGATGGACTCGAGGTCGATCATGTGAATCGGGGGGGTGGCGGCAGCTACCAAGTCGTCCAGATTCTCGATTCGGGAGAGCCGCTTACGCTGTCGGTTGGGCCGTTTGATCCGGTGGTCGCGGCGGCAGGGGGCGTCGTTGTGACGAGCCTGCCGGGTGACACTTCCCTTGCAACACTTCCATTTGCTGGGAATACGGTCAGCGCGCGGGGAAGGGTGAATCCGGACACACTCGAAGTATTGCTTGGCCGCCTCGTACGGGGAACGTCCCCGAACTAGCCAGCTCCCGGGAAAAGGGGCGGAAAGGTGTCGGGAGTCGTCAGCTCGTCCTAGCGAATTCGCCCTCCGTCGGTGCCTTTGGCGCCGCAAACGCGGTGCGACGAAATGGCGGCCAATTACTAGCCGATCCCAAAAACCCACAACGACGTATACGGCCACGATGGCCCCCGGCTCCTTCTTGGCGACCCGAGGTATCTCCGGACCCGGAACGGCTTTGTGCGTGAAACCGCCGAGAGAGGAGGCCACGACATGACCGAAACAGCTGGGAGACCACCGGCCTGGTGGGGACGAGGGCTCCTCTTCGAGAACTGTAATTGCCAGATCATTTGCCCCGGCCACGTGCACTTCGATCAACTCTGCACTCATGATCGCTGCAGCGGGTACTGGGCGATTCGTTTCGACGAGGGCGAGTTCGACGGCACCCGGCTCGACGGGTTGAGTGCTGTGATCGCTTACGACAGTCCTCAGCACATGATCGATGGGGACTGGACACAGGTGATCCTGGTTGATGTGGGGGCCTCGGCCGATCAGCGGCGGGCTATCGAGGCCATCCTCGAGGGGCGCGCGGGAGGGCCATGGGAGATTCTGGCTCGGTTCGTGGGGAAGCGTTTACCCACGCGCTACTTGCCCATCCGGATAGAGGACGACGGGAGTCAGAAGTCGGTCAAAGTCGATGGTCTCCTCGACGGCACGATCGAGACCATACGGGGGCGGGACCGGTCGAAATCCGTGACGTTCGAGAACATGTTCAACCAGATCCACGCAAGCTCGCAGGTGATCGCGCATGGGGCGACCCAGTACGACGATGGTGAGATCGTCGTCAATACCGCGCGCACTCATGCACTATTCTCCCAATTCAACTGGCTGGTCACGTCTTCATGACTGGCGTGGCGCTCCGAGGGGCGTCCGGGCGGATAGCGGAACGCTGGAGTCGGCTCGTCGTAAGTCTGGCAGCGGGGCTACTCATCGTGTCCGCGTGGTCGGTGCTCTTGTACAACCGATCATCGACCTCGCAAGAATGGTCCGGAGCGTTTTCACCCCACACCCCCGCCGCCGAGCCCCCGCTGCTGCTGCTGTCGTTCGCGATGTGGCTCCTGATGTCCGTGGCGATGATGCTTCCGCCGGTCATGCCCTGGATCCTGCTGTTCGAAACGGCGGGGCGGCGTCGCGGTCCACGGTCCGAGCCGTACGTCCCCGTAACGGCATTCGTTGGTGGGTACTTTGGAGTCTGGTCAGTTTACAGCTTGGGCGCGGCGGTCGTGCAAGTTACCCTGCCGACACTTGCCTGGCCGGACGCAGGTCTTGGCCGTCGCGCCGCGGGTCTGGTGCTCATCGTCGCTGGCGCGTTCCAGTTCAGTCCTTACAAGGCCGCCTGCCTAGCGCACTGTCGCAGTCCCCTGGCCTTCTTTCTATCCCAGTGGCGTGACGGCCCGGTCGGCGCCTTCCAGATGGGTTTCCGGCACGGGCTCTTTTGCCTGGGTTGCTGTTGGGCTCTGATGTCGATCTCGCTCGCACTCGGCATGATGAATCTGGTGTGGATGGCCGTTCTCACGCTGGTGCTCTGTGTCGAAAAGATGGCTCCCAAGGGCCTCGAGGTTGGGAGGGTCGTGGGAACGGCTCTGGTGGGCTGGGGGGTGTGGTTCCTCCTGCGCGCGGCCGGCTAACACTCGGCCAAGCACCCGCGGTAGGTTCTTGGATCGGCCCAGGTCTCGCCAGTTATCGCTCGCGGCTGCACGATGCCTCAAGGTCCGCTCCCCGGAGCAGCCGGCAGATCGCCATCGTTCGGCTTGGCGTGTCGGTGACGATGAGGCTGTTCGTGGCTGAATCCGCCGTGATACGCCCCCGAGCGGACAGAACGGACTGCAGCGCGGTGGCCAGCGCGGGGGCTCGAGCCCAGTTCAGTCGTATGAGCGTTGTGTGTAGCGGCCCGATCGAGCCACGCGCGGACAACGCTGCGCTGCTATAAACCCGGATAATGCCGGGCACAGATTCCAATGCCGAAAGGCCCTGCGCCTCCAGGATGGCCTCCAGGGCGACGTCCCACGGCTGATCGGTGATTTCGGCGGTGACTGAGCCGTCAAGCCCGGCGCCAAGCACAATCGTCTTACCGCTCAAAACGGCGAAGGCTGCCAGGACGTCGGCCAGTGGGGCGGAGTCCCACGTCGTCGCAACGAGGGGTCGATCGGCGGCGATGAGCCCCTGCGCCTGGAGTGTGGCGTGAGGCCACAATGCGCCCACGAACGCGGCGGACATCAGCCACCGCGAGTGGTGTCGGTGCCGTCGACGAGATCCCGGCCGGGTCATAGGTATCTCAATTGTAGCGAGTCGGACAACCGGTGACGCCTGGCACCCGACCTGACTCGGACGCCGGTTTCAATCCCCGGATACGGGTGATTCCGCAACGTCCTCCTGTTCCGGGTCCTCCACCGCGGCACGCACTCGGGTGGCAATGGTGCGCTCTTCCCGGAGCATGTCGATGAGCGCCTCCGCCTGCTTGGCCTGGTAGCTCAGCGTGCCTGCCTTTTCGACGACGTGATCCACAAGCGCTTTCTGACCCTGCAACGTCTCGAGACTCGATCGGACGTCGATGTGTAGCGCCTCAACACGAGCGAGCCGCTTTTCGGCGCTGTCGACCTGCTGCTTCCTCCCCTCGATTGCCCGCGCCGCCTCCTGCGCTTCACGAAGTCTGTCTTGCGTACTGCCGAGCAGCGTACGGGCGTCCTCGATGTCTTCCTTGGCTGCCGTGATCGATCGGACATCCTCGACGGTCCGCTCGGCCATATCAAACAGCTGCTTGATCTCACTTTGTAGCGCGTCGATGGCAGACCGGCGCGCGAGGACCTGTTCGAGGGCCTGCCCGACCTCGGCTTCAGCGGTTTCCCACTGGGCGAGCTGCTCCTCGAACTGAGTCATGCGCTGCTCTACGAATCGCAGGCTGGAACCGCGGTCCTCAAGCTCTCTAGAGAGGCCGTCGAGTCGGTTCGCGCGCTCCTCTGCTCCCGTCAACGCCGTCGAGAGCCTACGGCTCTGCTCTTCGAGTCGGTGAGCAGCGTCTGCCGCCTCCTGCCGCAGTCCGGAAGCCTGCTTGAGGTGTGCCGAGGCCTGCTCCAGGGCCCCTTGTCGCTGCTCGAGTTCCTGACCGAGCTGGCGCGTCCGCTCCGCGAGCGTCTCCAGGTTCTTGGATCGGGACTCGAGGGTCGCGATCTCGGTGGAAATCTCCCCGATTCGTCCCTCGGCTCCGTCCGCCGAGCTTGCCACGGTAGCGATTTGACGGGATATGCGCTCGGCCTCCTCGGCCTGTGTGGTGAGACTTGCCAGGCCGCCCTCCGCCCCTTCGATGCGGATTTTCAGTGCGTCGCAGCGCGCGTCGAACTCGCCGTTCTGCGTCGCGAGTTGTGCCATCCGGTCCTGCACGTCATCCACCAACTCACGGCGTGACTCGATGGCGGACATCGACTCGTTGACTCTCTCCACCTCTCGGCGAACGAAGTCCACCGTCGGTTTCATCCCGTTGAGCTCCTTGACCTGATCTCGGAGCGACCGGGCCCACACGTCCGCGTTCGCAAGCCACGCCTCGGTTTCGGCATGGCTTTCACGGAGCTTCGTCATCTCCCCGTAGGCCAGCCGAACCTGCTCGAGACCGTCTCGAACGGCCTCGTCGCTCCGCCTCAGGCCCGACAGGTTCTGGACTGCCGCGTCGATGGTCGGCTGAGACTCCTCGATCCGACCCACCCTCAGAGCAATGCCGTCGACGGTCTGCTCGAGCCGCTCGGCCTCGGCTCGCACCGCGCGGACCCGCGCGGCGTCCTCTTCCAGACGGCTCACGTCCTGGGCTACTGCACTCACCTGCGACGACAGGCTCTGCGCCCGCGATTCGAGCTCCTCAGCGATCTGGGATGATGCGCTCATGGAGCCAAAACGTCTTTCGCAATCGGCGAGCGTGCTACGGAGGTCGAGAACCAGCTGGTTTACGGATTCGAGTGCTCGGTTCTCCAAATCGAAACGCTCGACGCTCCGGTCCAGCTCCTTCCTGAGCTCCGCCAGCCGCCCCCGAGCCGCCCGCTCATGCTCGTCGATCTCCCGCTGGCGCGCTGCAACCTCGTCCGAGCGGGCCAGCACGGCGGTCTGGGGCTCCCGAGCGTCGGCTAGTTTCTGCTGCATGGCGCTCAAACTCTGCGCGCTGTCTTCTTGTTTTCTGAGCGCCGCGTCGACTTGACGCATCTGCTCCGTAAGATTCGATGCCTGACCGGCGACGCGGTCCACCATCTCGCGTTGCTGTTCCAGCCCAGCGACCTTCTGCGTCACCTGGTCCGCGAGAGCCTTGAGGACGCCGATCTGGTGCTTCGCACCGGCCGCGCTCTCCGCCGTCTGGGTCAGCCCCGACAACGCTCCCTCCATTGTTCCAATGCGGGCCTGTGCTTCTTCGATGGAGCGGAACGACGCCTGACTCGCGGCCTCGAATGCCTCGAGCCGGGATGTTGCCTGTTTTTGCGCACCCATTACCTCGGCCTGTTGTTCCCTCACGCGGCCGAGTCCGTCACCCACCTCGCGAACCTGGCCCGAAATGCTGTCCGCCTCAGCCCGAAGTTCCTTTAGCGGGCCTTCGACATTGAGAAAGGACGAAAGCTCGTCTTTCAGGGCAAAGGCCGCGTCCAACTTGTCGCTCAATGCCGCCATCTGAGATTGAATCCTCTCAGCGTCCTCCGCCGAATGTGCGAGCTGGGCCTCGGTGCGTTTCTGGGATTTTGCGAGGCGATCCGCCTCCTCCTGGGTCGTTGCGATCAGGGGGCGGACGCCGTCGAGCGCGCTGAGCTGTTTCTCGAGGCCCTCTACACGATCTACGAGCGACGACACGGCCCTCGCGGATTGAGTGATTGGTGCCGAGAGTCTCTTGAGGTCTTCCCCCGCTCCCTCGGCCCGCGTCACCAGCGTCTCCAACGCCCCACGTTGCTGCTCGACGCGTTTGACCATCGTCTCGATTTCTTCGATACGGCTGTCCGAAGCCGAGCCGTTGCGGCGCAGGCTTTTCAGGAACTCGACCATAGGAACCTCACTGGCTGCTCGTTATTCGTTGATGCGATTGACTGGAAGCGCTCGTCCGCGAGTGCCGGACATTTCTCAACGCCTCCTCTGATTATCGACGGCAGGGAGGCTGCGCTGGAGCTAGTGAATGGCGAGCCTATCGAGCGACGCCCCACCCGGGATGAACATCAGGAGAGGAGGCGGGAGTAACCGTGACATAACTCACGATTGGGCCTCGAACTCGTTTTTGGGGCTGAGTCCGCTCGATGGGAGAGCCGGGCAATCCGCTCAAATCTAAGCTGGAACGCTACTTGGAGGCCTCAATGTCTGACTCGAACGAGATTCGTGTTGGAGATCTAGCGAGGTGCTTAGAGGGGGTAAATCGTCAGTGAACGGTTCAGATGCCGGATGTTCACGTCACCCCGGCCCGGCGGCACCCAACAAACAGCAGTCGACGGGACAGACGTCGTGATTGGGGCCCCGCGTCCCGAGTGCCGGGCGCTCAGAATTCCTTGTCATCCGCTCGACGATGAGGTCGCGGATCATGCTGACGAACCGCGGGGCGGTACCGACTGTCGGGACTCGCACCATGTTCAGACCCAGCACCTCCGCCTTTTCCTTCGCCTCCGAATCCAGATCGTACAGCACTTCGATGTGATCCGAGATGAAGCCAATGGGTACGACCAGCACGTCGGTGACCCCGCGCCCACGTGCTTCGTCCAGGAAGTTCAGAATATCGGGCTCCAACCAGGGGATCTGGGGCGGGCCGCTCCGGCTCTGGTAGGCCAGTGCATGGTCCCTCGATCCGGCGCCCGCGGCCACCAGGGCGCACGCGTCGGCGAGTTGTGCCTCGTAGTCACAGGCCTGGGCCATGGCCTGCGGGACGCTATGCGCCGTAAACGCGACCAGCGCGCCGGCGCGGCGGCTGTCGGGAATGCGCTGCAGGGCATTCGTCAGGTTTAGGACGTTCGGCTCGATGAAACCGGGGTGATTGTAGAAACACCGGATTTTGTCGATTTCCGGTGCTCCCTCTCCCACTTCGCCCTGGGCCTTGAGGATGTCCTCGCGGTACTGCCGACACCCGGAGTAGACGCTAAACGCGGATGTCACGAACGCGATTGCACGGCGCACGCCGTCGTCGCGCATGTTACGCAGCGTGTCGGCTACCAATGGATGCCAGTTTCGGTTGCCGAAGTACACGGGCAGATCCGGCCCCCGAGACTCGAGCTCCACCCGCAGGGCTCGGCACAGAGCACGGTTCTGCTCGTTGAGGGGGCTCACCCCCCCGAAGCGTTCGTAGTGTCGCGCAACCTCGGTGAGACGTTCCCGGGGGACTCGCCGGCCCCTCACCACGTTCTCGAGAAAAGGCATGACGTCGTCCGTTCCCTCAGGTCCTCCGAACGACATCACGAGCACCGCGTCGTACTCACGGGTTTCGTCGTCGAACTTCGGAGCATCGGGTCGGGGCGCGCCGGAGATCGTCATGGTCCTACCGTTTCCCAATCAAGCGCTCAAGTCCGCTTGGACGTGGAACGGACGATGATGAGACTGTAAGATAATCAGAGCCGAGGCATAGCCGCCGTTGACTTGAACGATGCGGAAGACCACTCTATTCCCCCACCCAATCCAGTGGAGCCACCCATGCGACTCGCAGCGAGCTCAGTCTGTGCCATTGCCGTGAGCGTGGCCATATCGCTCCCCGCCGAATCCCAGGAGCGGGTGACGGCGATCAAAGCTCGCCAGATCATCGACGGAACAGGCGGCCCGCCGATCGCAGACGGTATCGTGATCGTTCGGGGTGACCGCATCGAGTCGGTGGGTACGGCCGCATCCATCAGTGTGCCATCCGGCGCCGACGTCGTGGACTTGGGCGCGGAGACCCTCCTGCCGGGGCTCATCGATACGCACGGCCATTTGAGCTTGCGTTTTGGGCTGCCGGGCCTGGGGTTGGGGGCGCAACAGTCTCAGGCGGACGGAATCCAGATGTTGCGCATGGTTCGGGACGCGCGGGTCGCCCTCCTGTGCGGAGTGACGACTATGCGCATGACGGGGGAATCTCACTGGAACGATCTCCACATCAAGCAAGCAATCGAGCGCGGTGTGGTGCCGGGACCTCGCATGATTTTGGGTGGGGCCGGAATCAGCTCGACTGGCGGCCACGGCTCGCCCGAGGCTTGGGTCGATGGTCCGTGGGAAGCGGTCAAGCAGGTTCGGGAGCATTTCGCCGGGGGGGCCGAGTGGTTCAAGGTGCGGTTGATCGACCGCACGCCGGAAGCCACGCTGTTCACCTTGGAAGAGCTGACGGCCGTCGTTGACGAAGCACACCGCTTGGGCATCAAGGTCACGGCACACGCAACGGGTCGCTGGGGCTCCTCCATCCGAACGGCGATCCAGGCCGGGGTGGACAACATCGAGCACGCCCGGCCTATGAGCGAAGAGATCATCCAAATGATGGTCGAGCACGGAACGACCGTGAGCCTCACGCCACTCGTGTACGTGGGGTTCCGGCCGGACGCGACGACATGGACCTACATGGACCAGGGTGCGACTGGCCCCGCCGACTGGATCGAATACGGGCGCAAGCAATTCTTCGATTTCAGACGCGCGCATCCCGAAATCGAGGCGGAAGACCGGCCCTACGTGAGTGCGGACCCAACGCGCGCCGGGCGTGACTTCTTCCCCTCCATCCAAACCCAGCAAGGCCAGGCGTTGGCCGCTCATCGCGCCGGGGTGCGGGCGAGCCTCGGCCTCGACACCGTGTACTACGGAGCGATTGGCAACGTGATCGAGTTCTTCATCGAGGGTGGTTTCTCTCCGATGGACGCGATCCGAGCCGCCACGGCAGTCGCGGCCGAGAACATTGGATATGGGGATCGAATCGGTACGATCGAATCTGGAAAGTTCGCCGACTTGATTTCGTTGCGTGCGGATCCCCTCACCGAACGGTGGGCTTGGGGGAAAGTGCATCTCGTGATGAAGAACGGGCAGCGGTACGACGGACTGACCTGGAACTGAGACGCGGCGGTGCCCTAGAGGCGCTTCGAGGGTAGACGGAGCGCACGCACCGGCGCTGGCCGGTCGTGGTTGGTACCGCCACCAAGCTGCCCGTTGTAGTTGGCGGGCACTGGTAGCTGGTATCGTCGTCTGCTGGGCCGGCGCTGACGGCGATGAAAGGCACACCGACGGTAACCTCCTGCGGTCGGTCGCGATTCACCGATCGACCGATCTGCCCTAAATCGCCGCGCCCCCAGCAGAGCGCGCCCCCGTTCTGGGTGAGGCCGCAGGTGTGAGCCCCGCCGGCACGGATCCTCCGGAACCCGATGCCGCCGGATACGGAGTGGGAGACGGCTGTGGTCCCCGGGGATATCGACGCCGAGCTGCCCGCGTGTGTTTGCCCCAGCCTACCCGTACACGAAGCGTTCGATTTCGCCGTGAATTCGCTGGACGGTTGCCGGTGACGGCGGCCGGGTGAACCGTGAAGTGACGAACGCGACGAGCAGGTTGAGCGCTACCGCCCAAACGCCACCGTGCAGCCCGAGGGGGTGTGGTGCGAGCACCAGCGTGGCGTGCAGGGTCAGCAGGCCGGTTCCGATCCCGGCGAGCACGCCCGTCCGAGTGAAGAGGTAGCGGCTCGGAAAGCACACACCCGCAATGGCCGGGCCGAGCTGCAGCGCGCCGGCTCCCGAAAGGGTCACGAGGACCACGAGGAAATCGAAGGTCGTCACGGAGAGGACATAACCTACGACGAGCAGCCCGACGACGATCATTCGGCCCACCGAGATGAGTTGGGCCTGGGTTGCCCCCGGGGAGACATACCGCTGGTACACGTCGCGGGTCAGGACGGTCATGTTGGCGTGGAGGATCGAGTCCAGGGTCGACATCGCGGCCGCCGTGGCGCCCGCCAGGATCATCCCGGTCAGCCAGGGCGGCGCGTGCGCGAACAGAAGCTCCGGGAAGACGCGGTCTGGGATGGCTAGCCCGGGCATGACCACCGCGCCGCCGAGACCGACTAGAGCGGCCGGCATGTACAGGGTGAGGAGATAGATGGGTGTCGTGACCCCTAGCCACTTGATCGTTCGGGCCGAGGCGGCGGAGTAGTAGCGAATCATGATGTGTGGCTGAAAGACGATCCCGAACGACAGGACGATCGACAGGCCAAACCACATGCCGGGAGTGAAGAATCCGCGCGGGCCGGGTAGCGTGAGCAGGTCCGGCCGCCGGGCTGCGACGCTTCTCCAGAGTTCGAGAGGGCCTCCGAAAAGCTCATAGGCCAGTACGAGCGCTCCTACCCAGATCGCCACGTACATCCAGACTCCCTGGACGGCGTCCGTCCAGTAGACGGCTCGGAGGCCGCCAGCCATGAGGTATGCCGCGGCCACCACCAGCAGGATGAACGTCGCGAGCTCGAACGAAACACGTTCTCCCGACGCCACCGAGAGTATGTATCCCAACCCCTGAGCCTGCACCTGGATGTAGAGGATGGTGAACAGCACCGACACCACGGCAACCGTCACCCGTACGGCTTCACTCTCGTAGAAATCAGCGAGCATGTCGGCGGGGGTGATGTACCGAAAGCGCTTCCCGAGCGCCCAAACCCGCCCACCGAGCACGTAGGTGATCGCGCCAACGAGGATCGTCCATGTGCCAGCGTCCCAAAAACCAATGCCGTGGGTGTAGAAGAACCCACTTGAGCCCAAAAAGGCGAATGCCGAGTGGTAAGTCGCGACGAGGGTGAGGTAGGGAATGACGCCGCCGCCGGCGCGGTTG
Organism: Gemmatimonadales bacterium; assembly: GCA_965249575.1. Taxonomy (GTDB): domain Bacteria; phylum Gemmatimonadota; class Gemmatimonadetes; order Gemmatimonadales; family GWC2-71-9. The sequence continues at coordinate 2,895,859 of OZ252244.1, forward strand.
CCGAGAAAGAAGTCCTCCAGGCTCGGTGTCAGCCGGCGGTTGGCGACGACCCCGATGCACAACGTCAAGATCAGGTACGCGAAGATTGTACCGGTTGCGACGATCCAAGGCGCCACGCTAACGATCCCGGCGCCAGGCCCAGATCAAGGTGGCAATCAGGGCGCCGTAGACCACGAGCAGGTATGCGTAGAGAAACGGGAACCCGAATACCCATGGCTCGATGCGGTTCGCGAGTCGGTGGACGATAGGCGGTTCCGCCAACGCCAAAATGCTGAGGAACAGCCCCACCCCCAGACGCCCACGAGCGGTCCGCGGAATGTAGTGCGAGCGAAACGTGGGCCGGTCGTCGACCCTCCCCGGCGTTGAGCTCATTGACGGTTGGCGGAGCGTCCGACTCGGTGCATGGCGTCCCAGAACATCTTCTCGTAGGCCTGAATCAGTCGGGAGCCCCGCTCGATGAGCCGCGGTTCGACCCCGTCGTCCAGCCCCGCTTGAATGATCTCGAGGGCGGCAGACTCGAACGAAGGCATTTGGACGAACGCACCGAGGAAAGCGGAGTCGCTCTTAGTGAAGCCGTGGCGCTCCTTGAGCGCTCGGCTCAGTCGCCCGCAGTTGAATCCCCACGCGTCGAAGTTCACCAGGAGGCCGCAAGTGACCTCGGCGGCCGAGGCGTAGGCCGACTGCCACGTGACATACGCGGCGTAGGCGAACCCGTCGGGGGTGACCTCATAGGTGTGAAGGTCGGCCGGATCCATCCCGATCCGCTGTCCGAGCTTTTGCACATTGTCGAGGGCGGCTAGCTCCCCCTGGAGGACCCCCGCGAAAAAATCTCTCGCGGACGTATGACCAAATCGTTGAACCAGCAACGCGAAGGCCCTCAGGTCGCTCGTCACCACGTGGTGCTGGTGTCCCGGGAACGCCCTGAGGCCGTCCAGAGTGATTTCTCCACTTGCGACGGCATCGGGATAGGGGTGCCGGCGGATGTCCCGCTCCGGTCCCTCGAGAGTTCGGCGAATCTCGGTCACAACCCTTTGGGCGTCCGGCATCTTACGACCCTCATCTAGGAGAAGCGAACTGGCGGAGATGGGTTGTCTTCCCGTTACCGAACTCACGACATCGCGCCGGAGGCCGGCCGGATCGCCGTCTTGCCTTGGCGACTAGGCGCGTAGTACCTTTTGGGCGTTCGCGCCCGATTTATGAACCCTGTGAAAGGAGGTGGTCCATTGTCTGAGTTAACCAGCCGCAACCTGGTATGGGCAAGCGATCGCCGTACGGGTAACTGATCCGGACCGATTCGCAAATTGCGCCGGCTGATGCCTAGAGGCAATCGTGCCGGGTTGCGATGGTCACAAGGACGACGCTGTCGGATGTTCGGTTCCGGCAGCGTCGTTCTCTTTCCGGTATAGCGGTCCGTTGGAAGGTGCTTAAACGAGAAGACCCCATCGACGCTGCCGTCGACGGGGGTCTTGAAAGCTCCGAGCCGTCTAGAAGCCCAGCACGTTGAATTGGCGGGAAAACTTGACGATGAACGACCGGTTGAGCGGCCGGTTCAAGCTATTGAACGGATCGAAGGCGAATGACTCCTGCGTCTCGTTGTACACGACAAACAGGCCCGTCCCACCGCGCTGGAGCCACGCAAATCTGAAGTTCGCCGACCAGATCTCCGCCTGGTTGTTGTACTGAATCAGCGACTGCAACCGGATCCGAGGTGTGAAGAAGTACCCGAGCCGAGCGCCGACGAGCGTGGTCTCGAATGCCGGTCCATATGGTAAGTCCACGTAGTTGTAGTCGACCCGCACCTCTGAGGTAAAACTCGACCACTTCCGCCAAGTCAGCGTGGCGTTCCCGCCCCAGCGCTTACCGGAGTAGAACCCACCGAGGTTGAGCCTCGCCCGCAGGGACAGCGGGGCGCTGGGGTTCGAGCCGATGTCCCAGCCGTTCTCGAAGTAGTCGTATGTGCCCGGCGGGATGATGACGCCAGGTGAGATCTCGAACGGCTGGCTGAGTCCCTCACGGCGGAAGTTGAGCTCGGGACCGATCCGTCCCCCTCCGGAGAACTCGAGCTCGGTGTCCATGTGGATCCAGCCGCTCTCCTGGAATCCGGTGAGATCGAAGTAGCCCCGGTAGGTGATGTGAGGATTGAGCTGCCTAATCCACGGCACCGACGGCACGCGCACGAAGCGCATGATGTTCCCCTCATACAGCCGGTACGCATCGCGGCTGAGAAAGCCGACCTCGGGGTTGAAGTCCTCTCCCACCTGCAAGAAGCGGAGCCAGTTTCTCCAGTCCCGAGTTCGGTGCTCGGCGCGGACGGTGAAGGCTTCGTCAGCACCGGTGAGGCCGGGGGTTTCGGTCTTCGCGGCCCACATGTCCACCGTAATAGCGTCACCGAGCCCAACCCGGCCATCGAGTCCGTATGTTCGATTGCGATCGCCGCTGTTGTCGACGGACATTCGCTGGACGAAAATGCCGCCCACCCGGGACCGATTGGGGAGCTCCCGAGTCGCGCGGGCTACGGAGTAGGCATTGGTGGGCTGGACGATATATGGCTGGCCGAGGGCATCCACTCCAGCGACTTCCTCGGTGAAGATCTGGAGGACCCCCAGGGTTACCCCGCCGGCCTTGCCCGAGAGCCGCCCGCCGCCAATGACTGGAGCCTCAGTGCCCTCATCCGTTATCCCGATCCGCCGGCTGAAAAAGAGGTCCGCGGCCTGAGGGGTACCGGCAGAAAACACTCCGCCGTTTTCCAGAAAGAACCGCCGCTTCTCGGGAAAGAAGAGGGGGAACCGCGTGAGATTCGTCTGCTGTTGATCGACCTCGGTCTGGGCGAAGTCAGTGTTGTACGTCAGGTCCAGCGTGAGGCTGGGTGTGACACCTATTTTCGCGTCGACCCCCACGTCTCCGGCTTCGTCGAACTCGTTTTGGAAATCGAAATCCCGCCCGGTCGATGCCAGTGCGTACGGCTCTAAGATGACGGTCTGGCGGAATGGAACACGAATGCCTCTGAGTGTCCCGGCCATCGAGAGCCGCATGAGATTGAACTGCCTCGGAATCGGCGACCAGAATGCTTCCTCGTTCCGCCGCCGAATGCTCCGGACGAAGTTGAGGCCCCATGTCTGCACGTTCCCGCTGCCGTACCGCAACGTGGAAAAGGGAATTCGGAACTCGGCGTACCATCCCTGGTCGTCGACGGACGTCGCCACGTCCCACTCGGCATCCCAATTGACGTTGAATCCGCCCATGGAGCCGGCCTGCTGCCGCGTTTGGCCTCGCTGAAAGACGCCGCCCCCGGTGCCTTCCTTAGAGACCTGCCCGTCGTATTCGATGCCGGTCGGCGTGGTGGAGAAGATGAAGCCGTTCTGCCGGTCGTGGTACGTGTCGAGGATGATTCCGAAGTGGTCGCTGTTGGTCAGGCTCGCGTCCCGAATCCTCTCACCGGCGACGATCTCGCTTGGAGTGCGGTCGTACAGCCATGCACCGAACAGAATCGCCTTCTCGTCCATCAGGATGCGCACTTCAGTGCGCTCGGAGACCGGGTTCCCTTCTTCGGGTTCTCGCTGAACGAACCCGGCCACCAACTCGGCCTCCTGCCAGGCTGCGTCGTCCAAGCGGCCGTCTATCACGGGAGGCGCAGTTACCATTGTCGGTCGGGCCGACGGAGGGGCCGCGTCGCCGGAACCGTTCAGACCGCTACCGTTGATTGACTGCGCGTGGGCGACAACCGGGCTGGTCGCGGTCGCCAAGAGTGCCAACGCGATGCAAGTGTGGGCGCCGGGCCCGTAACCGCGCCGACGCGTGTTGCATGTGGTCCGGCTACTCATCGGTCCTCCCCCGCAGCCTTCTGTTGCCTCCGACAAAACCCAACGCCTGGCGCCCGTCGAGCGCCCAAGCGCCCGGTGTCGATGCACCCCCGTGCTCTGTCGTGATTTGGAACGCCTGTCCTAAGGTAATCTAAGCGCAGTGGGACGGCTGTAAATGGTGCGAGGGGTACCGCGCGGGACGTCGGGTGCCTAGCTCACTCGGTGCGGGCAGAAGCTCTCGTCCGATTGCGAACGTCTCGCACGCCGTACGCACGGATCAATGCTTCAAAAGGCTCGCGCCCGACCGCTCCGCGTCAACGGTCGGGCGCCGATCGCTCCTGTTTGTTAGCTTCCGCCGCCAAGGTGCGGCGACTTCCGACCGGCTGGGCCTCAGGTGGCTGGCCGCCCGTTCGACTCGTGCGCCTGCACGATCTTCCACTCCCCGTCACGGTGCTGGTACACGAACGTCCACAGCTTGCCGTCCAGCCAGCGGGCGACTCCGGCGGTGTCCACGACGTCGGCATGAAATACTCCGGTGAACGCGCCGGCGTCCGGCCCGAGAACCACGACGTGGGCGGGATCCCAATGCCCCCCGGCCTTCTGCATGCCCCCCAGGAAGTTCCCGGCAGCGTTCTTGAGCGCATCACGATCGGGGTAGATCCGACCGCCGTCGACGTAGACGAGGTCGGCCTCGTCGGTGAAGGCATCGATGAAGCCGTCACCCGTTAGTGTCCCCATAGCGGCGATGAACCCATCGGCGGCGCCCTGGATTTCCTCGGCCACCTGTGCGCGTTGTGCGTCGGTCATTTCTGCGGGCTGACACGCGAGTGACAAAAGCACAAGCGCGGAAGCTACGAAGCGGGTCATGAGTACCTCGCGATAGACTGGACAATAGAGCGGCGAACCCCCACCGGATGGGGGGAGAATCGAGTTTCTCGCCGTCACAATGTCAAGTGCCGAACGCTTGAACGCGCGGCGGAAGAGCCGCCGCCGCGATTACTGTGGGGGGAGGCGCGAGAACCTCTCCGCTACATCGACGCCGCTCGCTCGGAGCTGCTTCCATTTACGAAAGAAGATCACCGATGCGAGACCCATGACGATCAGCCACACCGGTGAGGAGTGGAAGTACCACGCCGACACCTCCGACGACAGATCCTTTGCGATGTGGACGACCAGTAGCACTCCCAGAGCGAGCGTTCCGCTCACGCCCAACCACCACTGTGCGGGCCGATGTGGAAGGAAGCGGATCTCGCCGGCCAGTGCGGGGTTCCGGTAGGGCAGGACGAGCACCGCGAGACACATGAGCAGGAAGTTCACTAGCATCGAAGTCACGAGGATGTCGACGCCGAGGAAGAAATCCCCGGCCAAGTGGCTCCCCAGGATGCCCACCGACGCCATCAGAGAGCTTGCGACGATGGCCAGGTGGGGGGTGTGCCACCGGTGGTTCACTCTCGCCACGCGCCGGGGAAAGATCCCGTCCTCCGCCCACGCGTACATGAGCCGGGACACCGCCAGAATCATGGCGGGCAGATCGTTGATCAGGGCGATCGCGGCGCCGGCGATAATCGCGACGGTCCAGCCGGGTGACAAGACGTAGCCCAACAGCCCCGGAGCGGTCAGGTCCTGCGTCCCCGCCCGCTCGGCGATAAAGCCCCAGGGGACGGCGCGGTATACGGCCGCGGTGAACAACAGGTAGAAGCTCCCGACGGTAACCACGGCCAGACCGATCGCGAGTGGCAAGTTGCGGTTCGGGTTCTTTGCCTCTCCCCCGGCTTGGGCGATCGAGTCGAACCCAATGAAGCTCGAGAACAGAATGGCCGAGGCCGCCAGCAGCTTCCCGATTCCGATTGGAGCGTCGGGTAGCGAAGGGACCACTGCCCCCTCCCGCCGGGCGAGCGCGGCGGCGAAATCCGCATGATCAAACGAGAATCCCGCACCGACGACGATGGCTCCCCCAACGAACATGAGCACCATCAGGGGAATGAGTGTCCGCTCGTATAGCTTGACGCCCAGAATGTTCACGCCGGTAAAGAGCCAGAGGAACACCAACGCCAGCGTGACTCGAACCGGGCCCTGCTCCAATGCGGCGGCGGTCGCGTCTAGCTCGAGCGACACCGCAATGTCCCGCAGGAACGGGATCAGCACGTAAGAGATGACCCCAATCGCGATGCTGAGTCCGAACCACTGCGAGAAACTCGCAATGAATCCCAGGTACGGATGCAGCGATCTGCTCGCGTACACGTAGCTCCCGCCCGCGCGGGGCATCGCCGAAGCCAATACTGCGTAGGACAGCGCGGCGAGCACCGCGGGAAACGCGGCCAGGAAGTAGGCGGTCAGAACGTGGGGCCCGATCCCGGGCACGTTCCGCTGAATCATGATGGGGATGACGTTTATTCCCGCCCCCATCATTGCGCACACGCCGGTGGCGGCGAGACCCACAAGACCCAAGCTCCTGACCAACCCGACTGGCGACGCCTGGCTACTAGCTCCTGCCACGTGACCCCCTATGTCCGGTCCAACCGTAGTGGTCCCCCGCGCCCTGCCCTGACGGCACGACCCCTGATCCCAACCCCGGGGACTGCAGAAGCTGTGGGTGGATAGCGAGGCGGGCAAGTTGGGCGTTGCCCGCCCTCACGCGGTCTTGGGATTGGATGCATTATTGCCGTCCGGGCTCCGCTCTTTCTGCACGGGCGGGAACCCTTGCACCGGGGAACCGGTTTCGGGAACGGCGGTCGGGTACTGCACGGAGGCTACGGTGGCAGATACGAAGGTGATTCTCGGCGTGGACATCGGAGGAACGGGCGTCAAGGCGGCGACCGTGAATGTTCGAAGCGGGAAGCTCGTCTCCGAACGCGTACGCTTGGAGACCCCGCAGCCGTCGACACCGAACGCCGTGATCGAGACGGTCGCCCAGCTGCAAGACACCCTCGAATGGGAGGGGCCGGTTGGGTGCGGTTTCCCTGGCTTGGTCAAGGGGGGCGCGGTTCGGCGCGCGCCAAACCTGGACGACTCATGGATCGACTGCGACCTGGTGAGCGCACTGCGCGATTCACTTCGTGCCGACTCCGTTGCGGTTGGCAACGACGCCGATGCGGCCGGCCTCGCCGAGGCGAAATTCGGTGCGGGGAGAGGCGTCAAGGGCACCGTCGTCATGGTGACCCTCGGGACGGGCATTGGCACCGCCGTGCTGCATAACGGCGCGCTGTTACCGGACACCGAGCTGGGGCATGTGGAGATCATGGGGAAAGACGCCGAGCGCGTCGCCTCGCGCAGCGCCCGCATGCGCAAAGGGTGGAGCTGGAAGAAATGGGGCAAGAGCGTTGATCGTTACCTCAGCCACCTCGAGTATCTGTTGGGGGTTGATCTGTTCATCATTGGCGGGGGGGCGAGCAAGAAGGCGGACCGCTTCTTTCCGTATCTCGAGAGAGTCACGTGCGAGGTGGAGGCCGCACAGATGGGGAACCTGGCCGGCATCGTAGGCGCGGCCATGCTCGCGGATCCTGGGACTCGCGCCGCGTCCCGGCTGCCGCAGCCCCGTCTGGCGACGCTATCGTTGTGAACGGCTGCCGATCGGGGCGTAGCTGGAGCGGGATCGCCCTGTTGGTCGCCCTTTGGTCCGCCTGCGAACCCGGGACGCCGGTCGACCGTGACGATCTGACTGGGGACGGGCGGGCGGTGCGTCTCGAACTCGAGGCGTATTATCGGGACTTCAGCAACCGCAACTGGCCCGCATTCGCTTCCCACTTCTGGCCGGGCACCTCCATCACGACGGTTTGGCAGCCTCCAGGTGAGCCGGAGCCCCGGGTGGTGCCGACTACCGTTGAGGCGTTCGTCGAGCAAGCGCATCTCGGGCCCGGGAGCCGGGAAATCTTCGAGGAGCGGATGCTCGAGGCGCAGATCGACGCGCGTGGAAACATCGCTCACGCTTGGGTACGCTACCGAGCGCGATTTGGCGACTCGACCAATCACATGGAGTGGGAGGGGACCGACGTGTTCTCCCTCCTCCGGCACCGGGGCGAGTGGCGGATCGCATCGCTCGTCTTCGCGGGGGACGACGCCGACTCGCAGTGACATGACACCCACCGGGGAGCGGGGGATGTTGTGGACCGCAAGGGGTCGTGCTCCGGATACTACCTCGTCTCCCAATGCTCCCCCAAGGCCTTCACGACCGGCTCGTCAGCTCGGGCATGTTGGTACTCCCCGCCGGGGCGCGCGGCAATTCCAACACGGTACCCGGGAAATCGAGGCTTTGCTGAGTTAGAAGTATGAAGAGCCTCTGAATTCCCCGGGGGATGGCGCGATATTCTCCGTCCGCCACCGGAGCGTCAACAGGTCGGGTGTGCTATCCTCCCCACGTCACCCGATGCGGGACCGTCTGCGGACCGGTGGGCGGTGTTGGGTTGTGTTGCAACACGTTGATGGACATCAGGTTGAGTGTACTCGTTATATTGAGAAAATCGAAGAATCCGGCTCCGAAGCTGGTATCGAAATTGCGCCTAGATTGACGGAATCGAGATTGCTCTGATCGAACGCTGGCGGGCTGGACACGGCAAATGGCTCGGATACTCATCATCGACGACGAACCCAACCTCCTGGTTGCACTGCAGCTCGGGGTTGGGCGGCTGGGACATTCGGCCCACACGGCCGGTACCTGCGAGGACGGCCTTGCCGTTCTGCGGGCGCATCGGATCGATCTGATAATCACCGACCTCGTGCTGCCCGGCGAGGACGGGGCATCTGCAGTGGGTTCCGTTCGGCGCGCGGCGCCGAGCGCTCCGGTGATCGCGATGTCGTCGGACCCGGTTCTGCTCGGGGAAGCGATGCGTCGGGGTGCGGTGTTGACCCTCGAGAAGCCATTCACCCTCGAAGCGTTCGAGCGCGCGATCGAAGGCGTGTTGGGTCGGCCCTCTGGGGTAGAACGGAGGCGCGACCAGCGCCGCCGCCGTCTCCGTCGACAGGTCCAGCGCCGCAGAGACCCCTCCGGCGTTGTGGAGGACCGGCGTGCTCGAGACCGTCGGAGGCCTTTCCGCGCGTTCGCCGCGCGCTGACTCCTTCCGTTTGCCGTTTACCCCGGGGCGACGGGCGTCACGTTAGCTCCGCGGGCCAGCAGCCGCTCCACCCGTCGGCGGGCGGCGTGGACTGGCGACTCGTCCCGCTCACGGGCTTCCTCAAAAACCTCGGTCAGCAATGTCCCCAGACCCACCACTCGTGATTTGAGTGCTGACTCGTCTCGCTCACCGCGTGCCATGGCGGCAAAGGCTATCGCGCCGCCCGCGTTGACGATGTAATCGGGACCGTACAGGATGCCAGCTTTGACCAACCGTTCGGCGTCCGAAGCCTCCGCCAGCTGGTTGTTGGCGGAACCGGCGACGATCCGGCACTGAAGCTGCGGTATCGTGTCACGGTTGAGCGTCGCGCCGACCGCGCAGGGCGCATACACATCACACGTTGTCGTCCACACGGCATCGGACTCGACGACGCTTCCGCCAATTTTGGCTGCCACCCGCTGAGCACGCTGGTGATCCAAGTCAGATATGAGGACGGCTCCGCCGGCCTCCCGAACGAGACCAGCCAGCGGCGTCCCGACGTCGCCGACGCCCTGAATGAAGACTCTACGCCCCTGAAACCCGTCGTCCGAAAAGACATGCGCGAGCGCCGAGCGCATGGCTATGAACACTCCGAGCGCGGTGTAGGGACCCGGATCGGCCACCTGTCCGGTATCGGGATCGAATCCGTGGATGTGCGGGGATTCCGCCGCGAGCACCCGCATGTCCTCGGGGGTCGTGCCGAGGTCTTCGCCGGTACTGAAGCACCCCCCGAGCGCATTGAGGAGTCGCGCATACCGCTTCAAGAGGCCCCGCCGCTCGTCGCCCGAAAGTGTCCGGGAGAGCGCGAGGACCGCTTTTCCCCCTCCGAATTGGACGCCCGCTGACGCCCATTTGTGTGTCATACCCTCCGCAAGACGTAAGGCGTCCCATAGCCCTTCCTCAGGGCTCGAGTAGATCTTCATTCGGGAGCCTCCAACCGGCGTCCCGAGGGTGGTGTCGTGAATGGCAATGAATATCCAGGTGGCCGTGGGGCGATCGTACCGTGCAACGACCCCAAGTCCATCCCATCCTTCGATGAGCTGCTGCATGTCCCGTGTCATAGAACTCCTTCAGTGAGCCCTCTCCCCGTTTCCCAGCCCTTCAGGCGACCATGTAGGCGCCTGTTCCGGTGGCGATGAGTACGCCCTCGTCGTTGTGGAGCTCCATCCGCGTCACCGCTACGCGGCTGCCTATACGTAGGATGTAGGCGCTGGCCCGGAAGAAACGGCCGCGTCCAGGCTGCAGGTAGTCCACCCGTAAATCGATCGTCCCGAGCCTCCCGAATCGCCGCTCGATCTCCTCGCTGCTTCGATCCTCGGTGCGGCGCAGCAGACCCATGAAGGCCACCAGTCCTCCGGCGACGTCCAAGGATGCCGAGACGACCCCCCCGTGGAGCGTTCCGTGCGTATAGTTGCCGATCAATTCCTCGCGCATTTGAAACCGTACGACTGCCCGATCGGCTTCCGCCGACTCTATGGATAGGCCGAGCGCCTTGTTGAAGGGGATCCGGTCGGTGAAGATCGACCGGGCGATCGCCTGTGTTTCTTCCCGGCCGCGCGCGTCGCCGGCGTTACCACCGTTTGGTGCTGTCATTACCATTGAAGCGTAGCCCCATTTGATCGGAACACTGGTGCGACCGGGCTCGATGGTCCACGAACCCGTGGCGCTCGAAAAACCGCAACCGCAACCGCTGCCGGTGACGTGCTTCAGCGCGGTGTTCGTCGGGGGCATCCCAATCAGTCGAATGCCGTCAGCCCCTACCAGGAATAGCATGCTGGAAACGAACGAGAAAGTGGGTGGCTTCATCGCGGCGCGCGAGTGCGCTGGTGGACGGGCGGGCGGGCATCGAAAGGCCTGTCACCCGCCGGTTTTCCTAGCCGGGTTGGATCGGGGCTACCGCGTCAGTGGGGCGGTGTGTTGGTGGGTCGTCATACCGCGACTTCGCTAACCTCTGCCGGCTGGGGCCAAGCCTGGGCTTCGTCGATGGCGTCCGGCGGTCCGTCGTGGCTCCACGACAGCAGTAGCCAGGAGGCCAGGCCGAGCGGTCGCATATAGACGTCCCTGAGTCCGTCTAGGCTCACGTCGTCACGCGCCTCATCATACCACGATTGGCCCATCACCCGGTTTCCCACCAGGCGACTTCTCCGAAGTGCCCGCAGTGGGGGCACTTCAGCGAGTCAGGACGTCCCGCGACGTGTACCCGACATCCCGCGACCGGACACACCGCATACGTCCGCCCGAGGTCACTCCGTGTCCCGCGTGCCGGATTGGAGTCCTCCGGCCCGCGGACCACGACCGTGAAGCTCTTTGGGCGACGGTCGCGGATCTCGAACAGGTGTCGGGGGAGGACGACGTGATGGCGCCGGACTTCTACGACGAGCTTCCTGGTGGCGCCCTGGTTCACGATGGGATACCAGGCCCCCTGTCGCACCATCGGCTCGCTCATTGGCCGTGCGAGCGCCCAGGGGCGGGCCCAGCCGGTAGTCTTGGACATTGAATCCTCCTCTCGCCGTCGGGCAACCTGCGGGCCCGGCCGCCTGGCTTCTGTGATCTCCCTTACACTTGGCCCGAGGCCGTCCCGGCTCGCTCTTGCCCCGCCCCCACGGGCCAGGCATAATCGCCTGTCGGCCGCAGCGTTCGTGACCCGGCGCCGGCTGGTGCCACGGTCACGGGCGCCCACCCGAGGACGTTCCCCTCAAGAGCGATGGTCCGATTTACGTACTCCATGGGTAAATGGCTGGCGGCTTGCATGACGACCGGGGCCGCCGCGGCCACCATCCTGCGCTACCTCCATATCGCGGGTCTCATCGGGTCGGAGCCCCATCGCCTCGCAGCGGAAGCGACCTGGGTCGGGCTCTCACCGGTGGCCGACACGGTGCATTCGATCGGCGATACGGTCCGGCTCGTAGCGACTGCGACGGACCGGTTCGGTACCTCGCTTCCAGGAGCCGCGACCGCCAGGGATCGCGACCAGCCAGATGTCGCGGCGGTGGACAGCACCGGTATCGTGGTCGCTCGAGGAGAGGGAGCCGCGGCAGTCTCGGTGACGATCGGGTCGCAATCGGCGCAGGCGCAGGTCCTGGTGCACCCGATCGTCGAGGAGGTGCATTTGTCGTTCGACAGCACTCTTCGTGTTCCGGAAGGGCACTTCCGCCAGGTGTTCGCTCGCGCGCTCGACGCACGCGGATTCGAGCTAGCGCGAACACCGGTCTGGGTCTCGTCCGACTCCACCGTGGCGACCGTGGACAGTTCGGGGAGCGTGTGGGGTGTCGCTCCGGGACGCACGCGGCTCGCCGCGACGGTCGAGGGCGTCACTGCCCACACGGAGATACGAGTCGTGCCGGCCCCGGCTTTCGTGACCGTGCGAGGTGAGGGGCAGCGGGCACCGGCGGGTCAGCCGCTTGCCGAGCCGACGGAGGTCGAGGTGCTCTCCGACCGACGGCAGCCGATCGGGAATGTTCCGGTAGAGTTCGTAGCGGTAGACCCGCACGGGAACGCGTCGGTTGACACGACGCTCACGGATCCTGCGGGTCGGGCCCGGACTCGGTGGATCTTGACGGATGTCCCCGGCCAGCAGCGGCTCCGGATCACCGTTGATGGCTTCGACAGCTCGATCACCGTCATGGCGGAGGCCGATCCAATCGCTGCGAACACTCGAGTGGTCCCCGTCTCCTCGGCCGTTCGCGGCCTCGTTGGCGAGCCGCTCGCTGAGCCGTACGGGGTGCTGGTCACTGATTCGATCGGCCGAGTCTTGCCGACGGTCCCGGTGTCATGGGCTCCCTTGGACGGTGGCGTGGTCACGCCCGCAGCCGAGCGGACCGACTCGCTGGGGCGGGCGTGGGCCAAGTGGACCCTCGGTCCGACCGCCGGGAAACAGCGAATCAGGGTGCAGGTCGGGAGCGGCCGGACCGCGCCACCGGCCACCCTGTCCGTCGGCGCGGGTCCAGGCCCGCCGGCCTCGGCTGTGGTTGTGCGCGGTGGCGACCAGCGCGCTACCGTGGGCGCCGCGCTCGAGAGAATTATCATCGACGTCCGCGACTCATTCGGAAACCCGATCCCAGGCGCGGATCTGGCGCTGTCTCCCGCCGCTGGCAACGTGCTCGACAGCGCCGTGCAAACTGATTCGAGCGGGCACGTTGCCGTGTCCTGGACCCTCGGGCGAGAGGCCGGTCTGCAGCGACTGTCCGTCCGCCTTCCAACTAGCCCGCTCGGGCCGGCGACTCCGAGATCCAATCAGTGTTCAGGTAACGGATGTCTACGGAAACCCGGTGGCCGACGTGGCCGTCACGTTCACACCAGAGGCGGGAAGCGTCGGGCCGACGCGAGCGGTGACGGATACCGAAGGAGTTGCAGTTACCAGGTGGACATTGGGGGACACGAGTGGCTCGCAATCCCTGACAGCGGTCGTCGCCCGTTCGGCTCTCCGGTCCACTATCACGGTCGATGCGAGTCCATCGGTGGAAGGCGGCCGATGAGGCGCCTGGAGTAGGATGCCCGACGAGCGCGAACCCGGGCAATCACCGGAAGACGTCGAGCTTCGCGAGCGGCTCGCGCGAGCACTCGGAGAACACTATGCCGTGCGTGGGCTCCTCGGGCGCGGGGGGTTCGCGGAGGTCTACGAGGTTTGGGATTCCCAGCTCGAACGGCGGCTCGCGATCAAGGTGCTTCGCCCTGACATAGCGTGGACGTCGGGCATGCTGGATCGGTTCCGGCAGGAGGCCCGAGCGGTCGCTAAGCTCGCGCATCCCAACATCCTGCCCATCCACTTTGTCGGGGAGGGCGAGGGACTGGTCTACTACGCGATGCCCTACGTCCGCGGCCCCTCCCTCGGAGAGGTCCTTCGGTCAGGTGCAATGGATCTCGATCGGGTGATCGAGTTGGTCCGCCCGATACTCGACGCCCTGCAGCACGCGCACGCAATGGGGCTCATCCACCGCGATATCAAGCCCGACAACGTGATGATCGACGAGGCCTCGGGACGGGCTCTGCTGATGGACTTCGGCATCGCCAAGCGAGTCGATGCTGGCAAGGGCCAGACGCAGACCGGCTTCGTGGTCGGCACGCCCCACTACATGAGTCCCGAGCAGGCGCTGGGCCAGCGTGACCTCGATAGTCGCTCGGACCTCTACGCCATCGGAGCGATGCTCTAGCAAATGGTGACTGGCTCTCCTCCGTTTGAGGCGGAGACGTCGCAGGAAGTCGTAGCCAAGCACATCAGCGAGCCGGCTCCCGACCCGAGTGTGCTCAATGCGCGAGTACCGGCTGAGCTGTCCGGCGTGATCGTGCGCTGCCTGGCCAAGCGCCCGGCCGAGCGGTATCAGTCTGCCGAAAGCCTGTCGCAGGCGCTCCATCACGTACAGCGGGGCCCCGGACCCGACCGAAGCGGGGAACTACCCAGCGCGCCTGCCAACCGGGCTGCCGATGGGGTGGATAGCGAGCGAACGGCTCTCCTGGTCAGCGCCGAAACGGAGCCGGCCAGCATCGGAACCGACGCCCCGCCAACTCAACTAACCGGATCGGGCGGTCGATCCCGCCGTCTGGCATGGGTTGGGGTAGGGATGGCGGCGGCAACCGCCCTGGCGCTCGTAATCTTCTTCGCCAACCGGCCGGTTCTCGTCGTAGAGAACGATCTTTCAGAGCCGATCCGTCTCAGCTTGAGTGGAAGTCCCGAGCGGGACATCGAGGGTGGCGACCGCCTAACGCTGCGTGTCGGCCGCAGGCGCGCCCTCATCGGCACGTGGCATCTCGTACGGCCCGCGACTCCCGATGGCGCCCCGATGGGCGTTGAGATCAGGGGCACGATTTACGAGGACCTGCCCCGAGGGACGATGCGGTACACGGCGAGGGGCCGGGCCGACGGGCGGGCGTATTTTGCTCCGCTGATTACGAATGCGACCGGGCAGCCGCTCTCGGTCACGGTGAATGCCGGGCTCCAGGGCTCGACGGTTTGTGGCTGCGAAATCCAGCCGGGCGCCACGCGTGCGGCCATCGGGTATTACGAACTGTTCCGCAACAGCACTGTGCGGGTGCGAGATCCGACAGGGCGCACAGCCACGTTCGTGGATCTAGGGTCCAAGGTCGATCCAAAGAGCGGACGGGTGGGACTTCGGTTTGAGTCGGGAGACCTTCGGTGAGAGTTGGAACCTAGCCTTGGTCGGTCGGTACCTAACGCAGCAGGTCGTTGAAACGAAGGCAGCTCGTGCTCGGAGGGTACCGCCATCAGTCTAGTACGAAGGGCCATTTGCTTGGCATCGCTCGCCCTGTTCGCGTCCGGCCACCTCGCCGGCGCGCACGGACAAGGTGTTGCGCCCTGCGAATCGGATCCGATCGGCGGCCCTACGACGGGAACGCCGTCGTCGCCCGCCCTGCAATCGGCGTTGGCCAAGCAGGCTCAGATTGCGAAGTCCGACGGTCCGTGGTGTGTCGTGCTATCTGCGGCAGAGATGGCGTCGATCATCGCGGCCGGCCTCGACCCGCGTGCCCGCCGTGCGCTCGCCATACACCAGGTACGGCTCGATAGCCGGGGACGCCTCACCCTCGAGGGGGAGGTGGACACCGAAGTGCTCGCGGAGGCGCTGGGCCCGCTCCTTTGGATGCTCAACCCTCACGAGCCGATCTCGGTGGTGGGTCCAGTACGGTCGGTTGGTGCGGGCTATGTCGCGTGGGAGCCGGACGGGTTCATCATCCGTTCACTACCACTCCCCGAGCTCGCCGTCCCACGTCTCGTCAATTATCTGACTGGCCGGACTGATGGAATCGTCCCCATTCGGGTTCCCAAAACGGTCGAGGACGTCCGGATAACCAGCCGCGGTGTGATCTTCTATCGAGCTTCGTTCGATCATTGATGAGCCGAGTCGGTGGCGCTGTGGAGTGTGGGGAGGGATTCAGGTGGTTACGGCTCACCGGCGCTCAATGATCACTCTCTGCATTGAGGCACCTTCCTGCACGTCGTCGATGATCTCCATACCGCTCACGACTTCGGCGATGATGGTGTAATTGTGGTCGAGCCGGACGTTGTCGACGAGATTGACGAAAATCTGCGCATCACCCGTGTCGCGCCCGCGCGTCGAGATCCCGACGGTACCCCTCAGGTGTGAGCGTGCCGTGAGCTCGTCGCGGGCATACGGACCGGCACCCATGAATTCGTTCGCCCCCGGGCTTCCACCCTGAATGACGAAGTTCGGCACGACGCGGTGAAAAGTCAGACCATCGAAGTACCCGTCATCGGCGAGCCGAGCGAAGCGCGCGGTGTTCGTAGGCGCGTCGAAAGGACGGAGACGAAGCTCGATCGTGCCTCCCCCGGCCATCCGGATCACCGCGCGGCCACCGTCCAAGCGGGCTAACTCGTCTAGCGATGGGATGGCGGCCCGAGGGGGTTGCGCGGGCATCGGCACGTGGGGCTTCCCCGTCCACGCAGATAGGTGTTCGGCGACCGCCGTGGCGATGACCGGATCGAAGTCGGTGAGGTACGGCCGGAGTGCCTCCACCTGCGCCATGTCACCGAGCTCGCCAAGCCGGTCGACGATGGCTCGTCGTGGATCTCGCGATGTCTCGCGCTGCTCCGTCGTGATACGGGCGAGGGCGCTTATCAGGGCCGGAACCGCCACAGCGCCGTTCGGAGTCCCTTCCAGCGCGCGCGCGGCCGTGCGGACCAACTGGTAGTCGGGGCTGTCGAGTGCGGCGATGTAGGCCGAGTCGGTGTCGTGTCCCTTGATCGCGACCAGGCCCCGAATGGAGCTTTCCCGCACGTTGGGGTGGTCGTCAAACGCGAGTCGCGCGAGGGTCTCATGGTCACCCAGCCGCGTCGCCGTCCGCGCTGCGTACATGCGGGCCTGCCAGATGGCCTGCTGAGCAAAACCGGCAAGGTGCGAGTCGGCTCGGTCGGGTGCTCGACCCGCGAGCGCCACGAGCGCGTGGGCGGGTCGGCGCCAGGCGGCCGTCCCACCGCCCTTGAGTTGGGACAGCTCTCCGGCGATGCTGTCGAGCAAGTCCGCCGCGAGATCGTCCTGCTCGCAACCCTCGAGAAGGTCGATGGCCAACAAGGCCACGTGCGGGTCGGGATCTCGAACGTGCCTCGAGATTGGGCCGCAGCCTGAGTCGGCTCGGAGACGCTCGCCGTACGTCCGGAGCGCCTCATAGCGGACTCTCGGTGCCCGATCGGCAAGACCGGCTGCCACGAGAGTCGCCGGCGGCGGTGCCTCCAGCGATCTGATAGCCGCGGCTGCCAGCCGACGCACCTCCGGGTCGGGATCGGAGAGCGTCGTGTCCACGAGCGCTACACTGGTTCGTCCTCCCGCGATGAGCGCGGCAACCGCGAGCCGGCGAACTCGAGCCGCTTCGCGAGCCGCCTGAGAATCCGGTGCCACCAACCCCTCGCGCGCAAGCTGCGTCAAGCGTGCTATCGACTGCATGGAAGGCGGGATCGCTTCCGCCTGGCTCCGCATCAAAGACTCGAACCCCCGGACAATTCCCCATAGGCTTGTGAGCGGCGCGAGCCAGGAGTAGGCGAGCAAGGCCTGCTCAGCGGCACGTACCTCTTCCAAGGTCCCATACGGGAGGCGGCCGAGCGTCTGAGCGATGGTTCCCCCAACCACCGGGTCTTCCTCTCGGCGCAGCCGGTCGATTAGTCGGGAGGTGACCATGTTGGCGTTGCCGTGCAGGACGGATTGCCCGAGGGCGTTGGCGGCTTCGGCTCTGACAGCGGGGGCTCTGGAGGTGAGGAGCGGCAGTATGGACGGGACCAGCGACACTCGCTCGAGCCGTCCGAGTGCTCGCACGGCTAGGCGCTGTGTCTCCGGATTCGGCGAGCGAAGGCCCTGAAGCAAGGGCGCCAAGGCCTCCGGTCCTGCGGCGCGCGTGTCTTCCGCTTCGAGCATCGCGGTGCGGAGCGCCCGGTCTTCCTGCTGTGTCGATAGGACCGGCGCGCCGACGAGCAGCACCAGCCCCAGGGTACCGATCATGAGGGGAAAACTATGGTGGGGCGTGGAGGGACCGCTAGCCATCGTTGCTAAAGAGAATGTGCCGGACATCGCTTCGCGGTCGTGGAGGGGTTGACTTGCAGTTGCTACGCACTGCGTCCCAAGTAGTCGTTGGCCCTTAGACAGCGCGAGAGCTTGGTCACACAACTATCTGTGGTGCAAACTACTTATAGGACTTGATCCGATCTCTAACACATGTGAGTGAGACGTCACTCGCACCTTGTTGTCAGCGAGCGTAATCGGCCATACGACCATTGCGACACTGTCGCTGCACATGAGCTTGGCGCCCGCCGGATGCCGCGCCGCGGAATCGGCAGGCCAGTGGTCCAATCCCTGCACAGGGAAGGTCTCGGGGTACCGGAGGGTCAAGGGGGTGGGCGTAGATTTGGTGATGAGCTCAGCCGGTGTTGCTTCGGCGCTGCACCAGGGCGACCGCGCGTACCGTTACCGGTTTCGTTAAACTTGTTGGCGACGCAACGCGCCCGGCCGGCGCGTTCGACGATCTGCACTGCGTGAGACAATCGAGGGTAACTCCAATGACGACACACGATCTGGAATCGGTGGCCCGAGCGCTTGTTGCGGAGGGCAAAGGCATCTTGGCGGCTGATGAGAGCTTCCCAACCATCGAAAAGCGATTCAAGAGCATCAACATCCCATCAACTGAGGAAAATCGGCGAGGATACCGCGAGTTGTTATTTACCACTGAAGGCGTCGGCGAGTTCATTAGCGGCGTGATCATGTTTGACGAAACGTTGCGCCAAGGGGCGCGGGACGGAACGCCCTTTTCCGACCTACTGAAACGGCAGGATATCGTCCCCGGTATCAAGGTTGACAAGGGCGCAAAGGCACTCGCCGGTTACGGCGGAGAGAAGATAACCGAGGGACTCGACGGACTTCGAGACCGGCTGGCCGAGTACCGCGAGCTCGGGGCTCAGTTTGCCAAGTGGAGAGCCGTGATTGCCATCGGGAATGGGTTGCCCACCCGGTTTTGCATAGACGCGAACGCCCACGCTCTCGCGCGGTACGCCGCGCTGTGTCAGGAAGCCGGCCTCGTTCCGATCGTGGAGCCGGAGGTGCTCATGGACGGCGACCACTCGATCGAGCGGTGTGAGCTGGTCACGCGCACGAGTCTCGAAAGCGTGTATTTCCACCTCGAAGCGCACAAAGTGGAGCTGGCGGGAACGCTGCTGAAGCCCAACATGGTGGTGTCCGGCAAGGGTTGTCCTCAACAGGCCGGCACCCAGGAGGTTGCTGAAGCCACGGTGCGGACCCTCCGCGAAACGGTGCCGGTAGGGGTGCCGGGCGTTGTGTTCTTGTCGGGGGGACAGGGGCCGGAGACAGCTACAGCCCACTTGAACGCGATGAATGCCCTCGGCAGCCATCCGTGGGAGCTGAGCTTCTCCTATGGGCGAGCGCTCCAAGAAGAGGCGCTTACAGCGTGGAGAGGTGAGCCCGGCAACGTTCAGGCGGCCCAGCGCGCCTTCCGCCATAGGGGACAGTGTGTGCGTGCCGCTCGGTCGGGCACCTACTCAGAAAGCATGGAGCGGGCAGCTTAGAGTCGGTGCGTCTCCCGGCCACCAAAGCGCCGCCCCGGTGCTGGCTCTGCCGACTGCTGGGGCGGCGACGCACGTCCGGGGTGGGCTGCGCGGTGAGCGGTTCGGAGCCGCGCATTTCACGGTGACGCTGCACGCCGTATCATCTCAAGCTTCTCTTGTCGTGACATCGCCTTGATCTGCGCCTCGCGCTTCGCCGCGAACGATCGGTTGCGGTGCCGCTCTCGATAAACGATCTCCGCCGCGGGAGAGATTCGAAAGAACCGGGCTCCGCGCCGTGACGTCTGGTGTTCCTCCAGCCGCCTGGCAGGATCCGGTGAGATCCCGGTGTACAATTTTCCCGACTGGGTCTGTATCATGTACACTTCCCAGCCGCTAGTAGCGCTCATCGGGCAGCAACCGCGGTGGAAGAATCGATTGCGGACGGCATCAAGAAAGGGGCGACGCCAATGACGGAGCTTTGCCCTCTATGAGATTCTCCCCCGACGGTCAGAAGGTGGCCTACTTCGAGTCAGATGGTGGCGGTCGCGGCGGCTCGAATGCCGAGGTTGGGGCGCTTTACGTAGCCGACTTCACCGGGCGGAATCCCACGCTGGTGGTGGGCGCGGAGTACGCCCCACGGCACGCGCGTTGGTCTCCCGACGCGCGGCAGATCGCGTTCGACGTTCGATCGCTACAGCACACGGATGTCAGGCACGTCGCAGTCTATGATCTGGACAAGGTCGGAACCAGCTTCTTCGCGACCCAGACGGAGCGGGGGATCCCCCACGATTCCGATCCTCACTGGTCGCCGAGCGGAGCAGAGCTCCTTCACGATAGAGCCTATCCTCCGTCAACCTCCGTGGAGAAAGTCGTCCGAGCGATGAGGATCGCCGACGACGGGGTTCAGATCGCCCCGAGGGTAGTCATGGTGGGAACCCCAGCTGCTCGAACCCGGGGCTGGGTAGATGATGCGAGCGTATTGGTCGCGTTACCCGACTCGGCGACGCTCTTGAACACCGAGGCTGGAACGGCAGCTCCGCTCCCAGCCGGCCGGATCCTTCACGTTCGGTCAGTTCGCTAGGACCGCCTCGCTCGAACCCGGAGTAGCCCGTCACGGGGTGGTCGGGGAGGCGCGGCTCTGGCCGCGCCACACATAAACGAAGTCTCCGAATTCAGAGCGATCGTCGTTGGCTGCGTTGGCGGCGACATGAAACGACACCGTGCCGTCCTCCCGAGACGGGGCTCTCCAACGGAGGCGCCACTGCGCGACTCCGGGCCGGGTAAGGGCGGTCCCGGTCAGCGTGTGCTGGGCATAATCGACGCGGCCCGCCGTCACGATTTCGACGCGGCTGTCCAACTCGGCGAGCGATCCCGCCTGCAGCGCCAAGCCCGGGCCATCGGCGAGCCGGGTGGCGAGCTGGAATCCTCCCGCGCCCATGCCCTCTCGGCTCACGGTGACCGTGAGCGTGTACGCGCTGTCCGATGAGTAGGCTGGAGGAATGCCGGAGACAGTGGCCTGTCCCCGCGAATGGTTCACCGGGTAGCCGAAATGACACTGATGGCAGGTAGGCTCCCCGAACCCGCCGGTGTGCGCCGCAGGCGGGTTTTGCGGGTACACGCCTGCGGTCGGGTGAGGGGCGAGACCGATGAGAGCTGCGGCGGCGAGGGCGATTACGCCGGATCGAACGGAATCAGGGGATCCTGGCGCGCCCGATAGTATTGGCATCGGTCCCGAACCAAATCGCCCGCGAAGCGGCGTCAAAGACCATGTGACGCACCGTGCCCGCGCCACTTTCGATTTCGGTCACGCTGAAAAACTCGCCCCCTCCGATGCGCGGATCGAACCCGATAAACCGGTTGGGTTGCGGGCCGGTCTCGACGAACCAGAGGCGATCCCGGTCGTCGACGGCCATTGCGTACGGCCGCGCGTTCGCACCTCCAGGGATCGCCCACTCCTGGAGCCCCCCCGTCTCCGGATCTAATCGCCCCAGGTACCCGCCCGCATAGTCTACGTACCACACCCCCCCGTCCGACGTGATCGCGAGGCGGCGGGGCCGGGCGTCACGTCGAGGCAGTTCGATCTCCCGGAGCGTCATCGCCTCGGGATCGATCGTGGCGATCTTGTAACTGCCGAATTCAACCACCCACGGGCGGTCCTGCGCATCCACCACGATGCCGTAGGGGCGCGATTGGGCGGTGGGAACGGGAATCAGACGGACGGTCCGGGACGTCCCGGTGAGCTTTCCGACGAAGTTCCCACCCTGCACGGTGAACCAGATGTCACCGTTGCTGTCGAACACGAGCGTGTGGGGGTCCCGTGCGCTCTCGTCCGGCATGGGAAACTTGATGATGCTTCCATCCCGAGGATCGAGCCGTCCGATGTGCGCAGCCCTATTCCCCGCATACCACACGAAACCCTCGGCGTCCACGATGAGGTTGTGAGGCCCGGTCCCCGGATCTAGCGGGAATTGCTCGAATCTCCCCGTGGACGGCTCGAGGAATGCAACGTAGTGAGAGCGCTGGCCGACGAACCACACCCGCCCGTCCGGGCCGACGTACGGGTCCCTGGGCCGGGAGTTCTCCCATGGCACGACCCATTCCGCGATGTCGATCGGGTCGTCGATCGCAACGGGCAGCTGGAGCGATGAGTCCGTGTAGATGCCGAGTGCCAGTAATGGTGGGACGACCGCCGCGGCTGCGAGGGGTTTCATGCCTGGGCCTCCTGGTCGTCGATCGTGTTGTGAACGGGCGTCCCCGATCACCCAAGCGTGCGCTCGAGGTTAAAATGGAGAGAACGCCGCGCGGGCGGTAGGTGCAGGCACCCCCGGCCACTCCACTCTGGACGGCATTTGGGGAGTGGGCGGAGTTCGCCTGGGAACAGCGGTGTGCCCTCTCGTCAAGTCAGAAGCCTCGCTGGAAGGGGTCGTGCTCCCGTGAAGGTGATCTTGACATGGGCGTGTTGGGCCCTGTGTTGACCGAGCCACCTTCGCGGAGCCCGCGCTGCACTCCAAGGGCTTCGTCCATGTGATGGTCGGCGGGATCTTCGTGGTGAAGGATGGAGTATTGGTCAACGGTGTCACACCCCAGCGCCCGATTCGGCGGCCGATTGCACCGGTTCCGTGAGGGGTCCCGCCGTTGGGGTGGTCGATCGAGGGAAGCATTGGGTTGCCGGGCCGATGGCGGTCGGTTCGGTCGCGCCGGCGTAGACATAATCAAGGAGGCGGTTCATGCGGCATCTGCTCGCGGCTGTGGCGACCATCGGTTGCCTGGTAGCCCCTCCACAGGTAGCGGCTCAATCGGCCGCCGAGCTGTGCAGGGAAATGTTCAGCAACCTGACTTCCGGTGCGTGGGCGGAGTACGATTTCTCGGGCGTTCGGGGTCCGCAGGGAATGAAGATGGCCGTGGTGGGAAAAGAAGGCTCGGGTCGCGACGCGCTTTACTGGTTCGAATTCAGTTTCCAGGGCGAGATGGGGTCGATGATCATGAAGGCCCTGGTGCCGGGCTGGCCGTACGATCCCGGTCAGGTTCGAGAGATGATCATGAAGATGGGAGACCGGCCAGCCATGAAGATGCCGGCGCAGGCTCTCACCATGATGCGAGATCGCTCACCAACGAACGTCGGACTCGAGAGCGCGCAGAAATGCGGGGACGCCGACGTCGTGGGGAGGGAGAGCATCACTGTCCCGGCGGGCACGTTGAACACGGTCCACCTGCGGCCGACCGAAGGGGAGGGCGACCTCTGGGTGTCATCTGACGTGCCGTTCGGCATGGTGCGGTGGGTGAGCACGAGCGGCGAAGAGGTTACGCTCACGGACCATGGTACGGGCGCCACGACTGCTATCACCGAAACACCGGTCGAAGGAATGCCCGGGATGGGTGGGCGGCGACGGCCCTAGTGACGGGCCTTCGCCACGAGCGAGGGCCAGGTACGCTGCTCCAAAGGGGGGTGACATGCGTTCTCGCAACGTCGTGATTGCCTTGTGGGTGGTCGCTCAGGTAACCGCGCCCGTGCTTGCGGAGGGGCAGGCGCCAGCCAATCCCGCGGTCGTTCCCCACATTGCGTTCGAGCAGTTCGTGCTCCCGAATGGGTTGACCGTTGTCGTTCATGAAGATCGCAAGGTGCCCATCGTTGCCGTCAACGTGTGGTACCACGTCGGCTCGAAGAATGAGAAACCGGGCAAGACGGGTTTCGCCCACCTGTTCGAACACCTGATGTTCAACGGGTCGGAAAACTACGACGACGACTACTTCGGCCCGCTCGAAAAAGTCGGGGCCACGGATCTCAACGGGACGACGAACCCAGATCGCACGAATTATTTCCAGAACGTGCCCAGGCCGGCGCTCGATCTGGTTTTGTTTTTGGAGTCCGACCGGATGGGTCACCTCCTGGGTGCCGTCGACCAGGGGAGGCTCGACGAGCAGCGGGGAGTGGTGCAAAACGAGAAGCGACAGGGAGAGAATCAACCGTACGGCCTCGTCCGGCAGCTCATAGCAGAGAGCGCCTACCCGGTCGGCCATCCCTATCATTGGACCACGATCGGATCAATGGAAGATCTCGAGGCGGCGAGCCTCGAGGATGTGCACGAGTGGTTCGGGACCTACTACGGTCCGAACAACGCGGTCGTGGTCGTTGCGGGCGACATCGATCCCGCCACGGCGCGTGACCGGGTCGAGAAGTACTTCGGGCACATCCCTCCCGGGCTGCCGATCGCGCGGCTGGACCGGTGGATCGCGAAGATGTCAGGCGAGCGTCGTGGCGTCTTGCAGGATCGCGTGCCGCAGTCTCGGGTCTACAAAGTCTGGAACGTTCCGGAGTGGGGATCCGCGGAGGCGGATCATCTCGACCTGGTCAGCGACGTCCTGGCCTCCGGGAAGACATCGCGCCTCTACAAACGACTCGTCTACGACGACCAGATCGCGACGGATGTAGTAGCGTTCATCAGCAAGAGGGAGATCGGGAGCCAGTTCCAGATCATGGCGACGGCTCGTCCCGGGGGTGGCCTCGCCGCGGTGGAACGTGCGGTCGACGAAGAGTTGCAGCGTCTCATTGCCGAGGGGCCCGCACCCGAGGAGATGCGGCGGGTGAAGACCCAGTTCCGAGCCAGCTTCATTCGGGGAGCCGAACGAATCGGGGGGTTCGGGGGAAAATCCGACGTCCTCGCCACAAACATGGTATACGCCGGGGACCCCGGTTTCTATCGCAAGACGCTTCAGCGGGTTGCCGACGCCACGGCCGAGCAGCTCCAGTCGGTCGCGCGCCAGTGGCTGTCGGACGGCGTATACGTGCTCGAGGTGCATCCGGTGGAGCAGCTCCAGGCGGCTGGTGACGGGGTCGACCGCTCTTCCCTACCGACGGTCGCCGAGTTGCCCGCCCCTCGCTTTCCAGAACTGGAACGTACGACGCTTTCCAACGGACTCGAGGTCATTTTGGCTCGGCGGGATGCGGTGCCGGCGGTCGATTTCCACCTGCTGGTCGACGCCGGGTTCGCGGCGGATCAGCATGGCGTTCCGGGCACGGCCAGCCTCGCGATGAACATGCTCGACGAAGGGACGAAAACCAGAAACTCGCTCGAAATCAGCGATGCGCTGGCGCGCATCGGTGCGCGGCTCCGAAGCGGGTCGAACCTCGACCTGTCCAGTGTGTCCCTCTCAACCCTGGTCGAGCACACGGATTCGGGCCTGGTCTTACTGGCCGACGTCATCCAGAATCCGAGCTTTCCGCAGCCGGACTTCGAGCGGCTGAAAGCGGAGCAGCTGGCGCGAATTCAGCGGGAGAAGGCCACCCCTGTGCAGATCGCGCTCCGTGTGTTTCCTCAGTTGCTATATGGAGAAGGGCATGCATACAGCACGCCGCTGACTGGATCCGGAACCGAGGAGTCGATCTCTGGGCTGTCACGAGATGCCCTGGTCCGGTTCCACCAGGACTGGTTCACTCCGTCCAACGCCACGCTCGTCGCGGTCGGCGCGATCACGCTGGCGGAGCTGACGCCCAAGCTGGAACGGCTGCTGGGTGGGTGGCAATCGAGGAGCGTACCCACGAAGAACGTGGCAGAGGTGTCCCGAAAAACGAGCCCATCCGTGTACCTGATCGACCGGCCGGGCTCCCAGCAATCGATTATCTTCGCCGGCCACGTGGCCCCCCCGAAGAACAACAAGCGAGAAGTCGCGTTGGAGGTGTTGAACGATCTCCTGGGCGGCAGTTTTAGCTCGCGAATCAACATGAATCTGCGGGAAGAGAAAGGGTGGTCGTACGGCGCGTTCACGTTCCTGTGGGACGCTCGCGGCCAGCGCCCGTTCATCGCGTACGCGCCAGTGCAGACCGACAAGACGCGAGAGTCACTGGAGGAGCTCGTTGGAGAGCTTCGCGACATCATAGGCTCGCGGCCCGCCACCGTGGACGAGCTCGCAAAGGCGCAGGCGAATCTCACGCTGAGCCTTCCCGGCCGGTGGGAGACCAATGCTGCGGTGGGGGAATCCATCGCTGAGCTGGTCCGGTTCCGCCTCCCCCACGATTATTACGACGGATACGCTGCTGCCGTCCGGGGCGTGGTGGTTGAGGAGCTTGCGGACGTCGCGCGGCAGGTCGTTCATCCCGACGCGCTGGTGTGGGTCATCGTAGGTGACCAAGCCAAGATCGAGCAGAGTATCCGGGACCTGCGCCTCGGGGAGGTCGGGCTGCTCGACACCGACGGGAGACCGGTGAGCCCTGGTGCGTCGTGATCTCATGGTGGCCGGTGCTTCCCGCAGGAGCCGGCTGAAGCGGCGGCCGCCGAGGCGGGCGCCCAAGTTCTTGCCGCCGGCGGAAACGCCATCGACGCGGCCGTAGCCATTTTGTTTGTGCTCGCCGTCACCGAGCCCGTGGGTAGACGTCGGCGGGGCGGAAATCGAGCGCGCGGTCGGCGCCTCGCGGATCCACGTCGTTCCGCCAAGCCGGCGGTTCCCCAGGGATGGCGCAGTCGCGTTCGCGACGGCTACGGTGGCGCTAGCGAAAACTAGAGCGGCCGCCGACCTGGGCCGTAGGGACAGGAGTGCCGATGGAGCCCCCCCCACACATTCCCCTCGACACGTTCAGGGAGTATCCGGTTCCCGAGATGCGCCGCAGGGCATCGGATTTCCATGCCGAGATGCACCGCCGGAGAACGGTCCGCGACTTCTCAGACCGGGAGGTACCCAAGGGGATCATCGAAGACTGTGTCCGGGCGGCGGGTACCGCCCCGAGCGGGGCCAACATGCAACCGTGGCATTTCGTCATCGTGGGCGACGCGGACGTCAAGCGGCGCATACGTGAGGCCGCCGAATGCGAGGAGCGGGAGTTCTACGAATCACGCGCTCCCGAAGAATGGCTCCAGGCGCTTGGTCCTCTCGGAACGGACGAGCACAAGCCCTTTCTCGAGGTCGCTCCCTGGCTCATCGCCATCTTCGCCCGGCGCTATGGGATCGCCCCCGGTGGGCGAAAGACCCAGCACTACTACGTGTCCGAGTCGGTCGGGATTGCGACGGGGCTACTGATCGCGGCGGTGCACAGCGCTGGGCTGGTGTCACTCACGCATACGCCCAGCCCCATGCGGTTCCTCAATCCTATTCTGGGACGGCCCGACAACGAGCGGCCTTTTTTGCTGTTGGTGGTCGGATATCCAGCGGACGACGCCACCGTCCCCGACATCGAGCGGAAGCCGTTCCGGGAGATTGCCGATTTCGTTTGAGCGTTCGGCGACTTATTCCAGACGAGGGATGACAACGGCAGTCGTGCAGCCCGCGTGCTCCACGATGGTCGCGGTTCCCTCCCCAAAGAACAGCGGTTGGTTCAAGATCTTCTTCTCGGCGCCGAGCACGAGCAGGTCGTAGTATCCGGAATCGGTTTCCTGAATGATCGTGCCTGCCGGGTCGCCGCTCGCAAGGATCCGGATGTCCCACGGGACTTCGTCGGCCGAAGCCAGCGAGTTGAAATCTTCGCGAAATCCCTCTTGCAGCTCCGCCACGCGCGTGGCGGCCACGCCGTGCGCCTCGCGGCGTTCGGGCGCCCACAGCGCCCCGCCCGACATCTGCGTTTCGCTGATGACGTGCAAGAGAGTCACCCGCGCCTGTGCCGCTGCGGCGTAGGCGAAGGCGAACTCGACTGCGTATCGGGCGAAGACGCTGCCGTCCACCGGCACGATGACTCGCCGGTACTTGTCGGGTGGCGTGATGGTCTCGGTGCGGACGATCACCATGGGCAGGCTCGCCTCACGCAGGACGGTTCCGATCATCGTCCGTCCGAGCAGTTGGTGCGCTGCGGCCCCGATCATCAGGAGATCGTAGTCTCTCGCTGCTTCTTCGAGCACGGCGGTCGCCGGATTGACTGCGCGGACTCTCCGCGTCGAGAACAGCTTGGAGTCGTCGCCCAGCCTCGCGGCGGCGGCCTCGAGGTGGCGTTCGAGTCCCCTGCCGGCGAGCGACTTCCGGCGGGGGAGGAGGCGCTTCCATAAGAGTTGCCGCCGCCGGAGGCGCAGCTTGACATAGAGCGCCGTGAGTGTGCCTTTGCGAGATCGGATCAGCGGTGCGGCAAGGGCGAACGCCGCGAGTGCGTTGCTGCCCCCTGCCGTCGGTACCAGAATGCGCAGCGGCCCAGCGGGCAGCATGAGTTGGCGCGTGTCCGCTTCGAGCCGGCGGCGCTCCTCGTCGGTGAGGGGAAGCTTCGGTGCCACGACTCGCAGCATTGAAGGAGCCAGGAACGATGTGATCACCGCGATGAGCACGATGGTCGAATACATCTCTGCAGTGAGCAGGCCCAGCGAGCTACCGATCAGCGCCACGATTAATCCCATGGCGCCGCGTGCGTTCATCGCAAAGCCCAGCGCGAGCGCTTCCCAGTGCGACATGTTGCCGAGGCGGGCGCCGGCATAGCAGCCCGCGAGTTTGGCGGCGACTGCGACGCTGAGGACAACGGCCGGTACCACCCACCCAGTCAGTGCCCACAGGTCGGCGGTGAGCCCAACGTAGGCGAAGAAGATCGGGGAGAGGACGGACAGGACGAATTGTTCCAGCGTGTGCAGTGACGACTGCTTGACCCGCGGGATCTGGCGCAGCATCAGTCCGGCGACGAACGCGCCGAAAACCGCGTGCACTCCCACGAACTCAGCAGCGGCGGCACTGAAGAATGTCACGCCCATGATGAGCGTGAGATCGGCTCCGGCGAGCTCGACACGCTCATTGACGTAACGGACGAGCCGGGCGAGCACCGGGTAGGCGAGCCAGCGCATGACGACCAAGAACAATCCGAGCCCAAGAATCGTCAGCGCGAGCCGCCCACCCGAGAATCCGCCGCCGGTCGCCGCGCCGGCGATGATGGAGAGGATCATCCAGCCCACGGTGTCATCGAGTACGCCCGCCGACAGCGTCACGACTCCCAGATTTCGCTTGATGAGGTTGAGATCGATCAGGATCTTGGCGATGACGGGTAACGCGGTGATTGCCATGCCGGTCGCGAGCAGCGCGGAAAACAGGATTCGGTCGGTCGGATCGACCAGGAACCGGTCCGGCAGGAACCAGCCAACGACAAACGCAGTGGAAAACGTGAGTCCCATTCCGCAGGCGGAGGCGAACAAGGCGGCGCGGCCAAGCGACATCATCACTCGGATGTCCGTCTCGAGCCCCGTGAGGAGGAGGAGGAGCACGAGCCCGAGCCACGAGATGACCTCCAGCAGGTGAAACTGGGCGACTTCTTGAGGGAAGACCTGTAGGAAGATCTCGGGTGCGAAATGTCCGAGAACGGTGGGTCCAAGCAGAAGGCCGGCTAAGAGCTCCCCCAACACAGCGGGCTGGCCGAGCCGTCGCATGCCCTCTGCCAATAGGCGCGCCAAGGCCAAAAGCCCCGCAAGCTGCAGGAACAGCACCCGGATCGCGTGACCCGAGATCGGTTGAAGGAGTGCCTCATCCATTGTCAATCCGGCATTAAGCTTAATCAGGTAACTATGATCGGCAATTCGGGCGGGGGGGGACGCGCGGCACGCAGGTCCGGCCGTCTTCTCGGGTCCCCCGCCTTGAGAAATGCCCTGCCGGTTCGTTTAGTTGAGACGTGACAGCCCTGGCCGGAGGACTTGTTTGCTGCTTGAGCGCTTCTATGACGAGGGATTGGCACAGGCCAGCTATCTGGTAGGTTGCACCGCCGCGGGAGAGGCGTTGGTCGTCGATCCGAACCGGGACGTCGAGCAGTATGTACGAGCGGCTTGGATTCGTGGGCTCTCCGTGTCGCATGTCGCGGAGACGCATATCCACGCGGATTTTGTCTCGGGCAGTCGTGAGCTCGCGGAACGGACGAACGCCCTGCTCTACCTGTCCGGTGAAGGTGGTGACGAATGGGAGTACGCCTTCTCCGCGGGGGCGGGCACGGTTCGCCTACGGCATGGAGACACGTTGACGGTGGGCCAGATACGGCTCGAGGTCGCGCACACGCCCGGACATACGCCGGAGCATCTGTGTTTCTTGGTGACCGACACCGCGGCGGCCAGCAAGCCGATGGGTCTGTTCACTGGCGATTGCGTGTTTGTGGGCGACGTCGGACGGCCCGACCTGCTCGAGCGCGCCGCAAAGATTACGGGAACGATGCGGCATTCCGCGCGCCAACTCTATGCTTCGCTCCAGTGGTTCGCCGAGCAACCGGACTACCTTCAGGTGTGGCCCGGACACGGGGCGGGATCGGCGTGCGGGCGCTCACTGGGTGCCGTCCCGCAATCGACAGTCGGTTACGAGAGGCTGTTCAACTGGGCACTGCAAGAGATGAGCGAGCAGCAGTTTGTCGACGCGGTGCTCGCCGGACAACCCGAGCCGCCCAAATACTTCCCTCATATGAAGCGAATCAACCGGGAGGGCCCAATGATGCTCGACGGATTCGGGCGGCCGGCTCAGCTCCCTACATCTGATCTCGATCGGTTGATCGCAGACGGCGCGACGGTCGTCGATTGCCGCGCCGCAGGCGATTATGCGCTCGGGCATGTTCCCGGTACCATCAACATTCCGGTTGATCGGTCATTTGCGACTTGGGCGGGGTGGCTCGTGCCCTACACCGAGGACTTCTATCTCATCATCGAAGAGCGGGAGGACGTCCTCGACCGGGCGCTGAGGGAGCTGGCCTTGATTGGATTGGATCGAGCGGGCGGGTATTTCCGGGTCGATACCATCGACGGCTGGACGGCCACCGGCCGGCCCCTCGAAGCAATCCCTCAGGTGACCGCGGCCCACGTTGCGGCGTCGCTTGCGAGCGGCGATGTGAGCGTGGTCGACGTACGCGGAAAAGCGGAATGGGAGGCCGAGCACCTTCCAGGGGTCCGTAACATCCCTCTCGGATACCTAGAGGACCATATCGCAGAGTTGCAGGGCCTTCCTGAGGTCGTGGTACAGT
Organism: Gemmatimonadales bacterium; assembly: GCA_965249575.1. Lineage (GTDB taxonomy): Bacteria > Gemmatimonadota > Gemmatimonadetes > Gemmatimonadales > GWC2-71-9. The sequence goes on from OZ252244.1 coordinate 2,926,636, forward strand.
GCGAAAGCGGTGCGCGATCGTCCGTCGCCGCCGGTGTGCTCCGCGCGAAGGGAATCTCGGGTGTGGCGAATCTCGTCGGGGGATTGGCCGAATGGCGCTCGCTGGGCTACCCGGTCGAGCGGGAGACGGGAGGCTGACCACTCAGCAAAGCCCAGCCTGGCATCTCGCGTCGTCGATCCTCGCCCCGTCTCTCCATGTATATTGATTCAGAGGCGGCCGGCGGTCGCCACCACTCCAAAGCGACGCACACCATGCCCTCGACATGCCGAAGGAACTGACGTCAGTCGGTGGGAATCCGCGCATGCGCGGCTCGTCTCGTGGGACGCGCGATTCTCCGCTCGTAGTTGTCAGTAACCGATTGCCGTTCACAACGGTGTATCGATCCGACGGTGTTCACTTCAATCGATCGACTGGGGGTCTGGTATCTGCGCTCGAGCCTCTGCTGTCCCAGCGAGGTGGTGTCTGGATCGGATGGTCGGGAGTTCCAGACGAGCGGCTGGGGTCAGCGGGCGAATCGACGACGCCCAGCTCGGGGCGAATCACGTATCGGCACGTCCCACTGTCCAGCCGGGACGTCGCGCAGTACTACGGGGGGTTCTCGAACCGGACGCTCTGGCCGCTGCTCCACTACTTCATCGGACGCACCCAGATCGACAACGCTTCATGGAGGGCATACGAGCGAGTCAACGAGCAGTTCGCGAACGTAGCGGTCGACGCGGCCGACCGGGACGCGCTCATCTGGGTCCACGACTACCAGCTCCTGCGCGTCCCGCATTACATCCGCAGTCTCGATCCCCGGCGGCGGATCGGCTTCTTTCTGCATGTGCCGTTTCCCGCCTACGACGTGTTTCGAATCCTCCCGTGGTCCCGCGCGCTGCTCCGTGGCATCCTGGCATCCGACCTGGTGGGATTTCACGTCGGTGAGTACGTGGATCACTTCCTCACCTGTGCCGAGCGTTCGCTGGGTTGCGTCGTGGATCGAAGCACTGGGATCGTAGAGTTTGAGGGGCGCGAGGTGTCTGTTCAGGCCCATCCGATTGGGATCGATGTCGCCCACATCGAAGAGCTCGCGCGAACGAGCGAACCGCCTGTTGATGCCGCGAGCCCGGGTCGCGTAGCCGAGATTCTGGGAGTCGATCGCCTCGATTACACGAAGGGCATCAACCAGCGCCTCCTCGCGGTCGAGCGGCTGTTCGAGCGTCACCCGGCCTTTCGCAAGCGCGCGGTGTTTACACAGCTGGCCGTGCCTAGCCGAGAGAAAGTTGCGGAATACCGCGAGCTCAAGCGGGAAGTCGATGAGACGGTTGGTCGCATCAACGGTCGTTTTTCCGATCGTGGCTGGACCCCTATCCGCTACCTGACACGCTCCGTCCCAATCAAGGAGCTGGTTGGGCTCTATCGGCACGCCGATGTGGCCCTGCTGACGCCGCTGCGCGACGGGATGAATCTCGTCGCGAAGGAATACGTGGCGTCGTGCGTCGACGATCGAGGTGTATTGGTCCTCTCGGAAATGACAGGAGCGGCCGTCGAGCTTCAGGAGGCCCTACAGGTCAATCCCCTGGACGTCGAGGCCGTGGCGGAGTCGCTCTATAGGGCGCTTTCGATGCCCGATGACGAGCGGCGCGCTCGGATGTCGGCTCTCAGACATCGGGTGCGCTCCAATGACGTCCGGGTGTGGGCCACACGCTTTTTGAAGGCGGCAGAGGAGGCGGCGACTCGCTCCAGGTCGGAAGCCCCGTCAGTGGTCGACGAGCTTCGCCGCCGCTTGCAACCCTGGCTTGCCCAGGAGCCAATGGTCACGCTGTTTCTCGATTTCGACATACTGCACGCACCGTCCAGCGGGAAAGGCCGGCCCGCCCGTCTGGGGAAAGACGTTCAGGAGGTGCTGATCCACGCGTCGGAGATGTACCATCTGCACACGGTGATCGTGTCAGCGCGTCCCCTGGACGATCTCGAGGCGCTGGTCGCGGTTCCCGGACTGACCTACGTGGCCAGTGACGGGTTGGAGATCGACGGGCCGGGGGTCGAGTACCGCCACGAAGCATTGGATACCTTCAGGCCGGGGCTCAAACGCGCCGAGGAAGCCGTCACGGCCCTGGCGGTCGAGGGCGCCAAGATCGAGCGCCAAAGCGCACGCGTGACCTGCGATCTGCGGGACGTGCCCGAGCCAAAGCGCTCTGACGCCATGCGTCGGATGGAGCTCTTGCTCCGGAGACGTCAGCTCGTCGTCGCTCGCGAGAACGGGATTATCAGGGCCCGCGCCCCCGCGGAATGGCACAAGGGACACGCCGTCCTGCACGTATTGGTGCGCCGACACGGGGCCGACTGGCCGTCACGGGCCCGCGCCCTCTACATCGGGGATGATGGAGCGGACGAAAATGCTTTCCGGTCATTGCGCGGGATCGGGCGATCGGTCGCCGTTGGTCCCAGCAGGTCGCCGACCACTAGCGCGGATTTTTTTCTGCCCAATCCCCACGAAGTGGTCGAGTTGCTCCGGTGGCTAGCGTCTGGTGCGTTCGCCGATCCGGCGGCGTGAATCGGAAGTGACCACCAGATGACCCGTAGGGTTGGGCGAACGCTGCGCCTGAGCGTCCCAGCGTTTACCGTCGGCGTGCTCGCGGTTGTGGCAGCGCTTGGGTGGAAGATCGGTCCGCCGGGGGCGTCCGGTCCGAAGGGCGGCGTGCACGCCCCGTTGCCGTGTGGCGGAGATGATCCAGCCCGGGTCGCGCCGGCGGCGGACTTGTATTGTTTCGACCTCATCCCCCGGCCGGATGTTCGAGAGGCCACTGGCTCCGTCGAGCTCGGTCGCGTTCGGTCCCCGTTTGATATCTCCGTATCCCGCGACGGACATCAGCTATACGAGATCGCCGTCTCACTCGACGGTCTCCCGGATCCACGCTCGCTCGGCGCATACACGGCATACGTCGCCTGGGTCACGACTCCGCATCTCGATCCCGTGGTGAAGCTCGGCGAAGTCGGGAACGGGCGGGCGCGGCTTGGCCGCGTGGCGTTCAACAAATTTCTCGTCCTCATCAGCGCTGAGGCGACCTCGAGCGTGGAAACGCGATCGGGGCGGCTGATGCTCCGGGGGAACTCGCCCAGTGTTCGCTTGCAGCGGCACGACATGCTATTGCTTGGCCCGGGCAGACGGTCACCGGCGGGATCGGGTAGTAAAACGGATGGAGCGCAGGCACCCGGCGGACCCACTAACGTTGGGTGGACCGCACCGCCGATGAACCCCGCCGTTCCGAGAATGATGCCGGGGCTCGATGGGTTGGTGCCGAGCGCGAATCCGTTTCTACCGGGGCAGGGGACTGATCCGGGCAGCCTCCCGGCAGCGCGGCCGAGCGAGATCGTGGAGCTTCAGGACGGTGACACGCTGGCGCTCGAGGCGGTGCTGGTACGCCGGATCATCGAGGGCCGCGAGTTCCGCATGTACGGGTTCAACGGGCAGTATCCGGACCCCTGATCAAGGTCCGCGAGAACGCCACCGTTGTCGTACGTTTCACCAATCACATCGACATGCCAACGACGGTGCATTGGCACGGCCTGCGTCTCGAAAACCGGTTTGACGGCGTCCCAGTGGTCACCCAGAAACTCGTCCGGCCCGAAGAGACCTTCTTCTACCGGTTGACCTTCCCTGACCCCGGCGTCTACTGGTATCACCCCCATCACCGAGAGGATATTCAGCAGGACCTTGGTCTGTACGGCAACATGCTGGTCGAATCGCCGCGCGCGTCGTATTTCGGCCTGGCGAACCGAGAGGAAGTGCTCGTTCTCGACGACCTGCTCATCGGAACCAGTGGGCTGATGCCTTACGGTCGGGAGAACGCTACCCACGCGCTGATGGGACGATTCGGAAACGTCCATCTCGTCAACGGGGAGCCTGACTACGCGGCGCGGGTCCGACTCGGAGAAGTCGTACGCTTCTTCGTGACGAACGTGTCGAACACACGCACATACAACGTCGCCTTTGGAACGGCGCGGATGAAGCTTGTGGGGGCCGACCTCGGCAAATTCGAGAACGAGGAGTGGGTCGATCACATGTCGATCGCGCCGGCCCAGCGATACATCGTGGAGGTCGGGTTCGGGGAGCCCGGACAGATCGCGCTTACGAACCGCGTGCAGGCGATCGACTACACCGTCGGAGCGTTCCTCGCGGAAGTCGATACGTTGGGCGTATTTGAGGTGGCGTCCGAACGGGCTCAGCCCGATTACACGGCGGCGTTCGCGAACCTCAGGTCCAACACCGATGTCGCAGCAGATATCGAGCGGTACCGTCGGTATTTCGATCGTCCTCCGGACCACGAGCTGACGCTCACCCTCGAAATAACCGATCTCCCCTTTCCGCTTGTCCGCCTGCTCAACATGGATCGGGCGTACTTCCATCCCATCGAGTGGAGCGGCACGATGCCGATGATGGACTGGCTCCCGACCAGTCACGAAGTAGCCTGGATCCTTCGGGACGTGGCTACGGGCGAAGTGAACATGGATATCGCTTGGCGGTTCCGCGTCGGTGATGTGGTGAAGATTCGTCTGTCCAACGACCGGAATACCGTCCACGCCATGTCGCACCCCATCCATCTGCACGGCCAGCGATTCTTGGTGCTCAGTCACGACGGCGTGGCGAACGAGAATTTGGTATGGAAGGACACAATGCTGCTGCCGGTTGGATCGACCGCCGACATCCTGCTCGAGGTGACGAACCCAGGGAAGTGGATGATGCACTGCCACATCGCGGAGCACCTCGAGGCCGGGATGATGGCGATGTTTGTCGTCGACCCGTAAGGCTCGCCCCTGCACCGGGAAACGCTGGAACGACTCCCGCGGCCCATCGCGCATTGCACACCATCGAATGAGGAATCCGTCATGCGTCTGTCGACCGTGCTTCTTGTACTTCACGCCGTCCTGATCAACCCGTTGGCTGCCCAGACGGCATCCCAGCTCAGTGAGGCGGCCCGAGCGTTCGTCGCCGTCGAGAATCCGATGATCGCGCTCACCCACGTGCGGGTCGTGGACGGAACCGGCGCCCCCCCCGCCGAGGACCAGACCGTACTCATCGCCGATGGAATGATCCGGGCCGTGGGGCAAGTGGACGACGTCACGGTTCCAAGCGGCGCCAGCGTGATGGATCTTACCGGCCAGACGGTCATCCCCGGAATGTTCGGGCTTCACAACCACACCTTCTATACGACGGCGGCCGGTCGCCGGGCTCAACTGAACGTGAGCGCCCCTCGTCTCTATCTGGCGAGTGGCATCACCAGCATTCGGACGACTGGCGCCATATCCCCCTACAGCGAGATCAGCCTGCGGGCAGCCATCGAAGCGGGTGAGATTCCCGGACCCAGGATGCACATCACCGGTCCGTATATCTCGGGTCCGGACAACCAAGTGCACCGCGCGCACGTGTCCACCCCCGAAGGCGCACGCCGGGTCGTTGCCTACTGGGCCGAGGAGGGAGTGCCCTGGTTCAAGGTGTACTCGGGTATCAGCCGGAGAGAGCTCGAAGCCGTTATCGATGAGGCGCATCGTCGCGGCGTCAAAGTGACCGGTCACTTGTGGTCGGTGACGTTTCCGGAGGCGGTGACGCTGGGCATCGACAATCTCGAACACGGGTTTCTCACGAACTCGGAGTACGACGCCGGAAAGGTCCCGGATGCGTGCCCTCCAAGGATGCGATCCAACCTCGTGGGCGTCGATATTCAGGGCGATCGCGTCCAGAACACGATCCGGAATCTTGTCGAGCGTGGGGTCCCCCTCACCTGAACTCTGGCGGTGTACGAGCACAATGTGCCCAATCGCCCTCCGCTGGAACAACGCGTGGTGGACGCGCTTCTCCCGGACGCACGGGAGGAGTACCTGACGGCTCGTGCGCGCATCGCGGAGCTTGCAGCGACGTCTCCGATGCCCGCGCTCTTCAAGAAGGCGATGGAGTTCGAGGTGGCGTTTGTGAGGGCCGGAGGGCTGCTGGCGGCCGGCGTGGATCCGACAGGAATCGGCGGCGCGCTTCCGGGATTCGGCGACCAGCGAAATTTCGAGCTTCTGGTCGAGGCGGGGTTTACCGGAGTCGAAGTCGTTCAGATCATGAGCGCAAACGGGGCTCGGGTATTGGGCGAGATCAACCGGCTCGGAACGGTGAGCGTCGGAAAGATTGCAGACCTCGTCGTGATCAACGGAGATCCGACCCGGACCCCCTCAGATATCAAGAGCGTTACGGTGGTTTTCAAGGACGGAGTCGGCTACGACTCTGCCAAGCTCATACAATCGGTCGAGGGGCTCGTGGGACTACGGTAGAGCTCCGTACAACGGTGGCTCGGATCCACCGTTCGTCGCCAGGGGCGCGGGGACGCCTGCGCTGGCCTCAACGTTAAACCGAGGAGTTACAACGTGCGGTCGATCGTCTCAACCCTGCTGGGCGCCAGCCTGACAGCGACGCCCGTCGTTGCACAGTCAGCGTCGTCTTTGTCACCGGCAGTTCGTGAGGTCGTTTCGGTCAGCGCCCCCGTTGTGGCGTTGACCCATGTCCAGGTTGTCGACGGGACCGGTGCACCGCCGGCACTCGACCAGACGATCGTCATCGCTAACGGGACCATTCGGGCAGTCGGCGATGCGGGGACGGTCCGCGTGCCACCGGACGCGCGGGTCCTGGATCTGGAGGGGCACACGGTGATCCCGGGGTTGATCGGCCTGCACGACCACTCCTACTACGGAGCCGCCGGGTGGATCAGCACGTTCTCGCCGATCAGCAGTCCGCGCCTCTATCTCGCCTCAGGTGTCACGACCATTCGGACCACGGGGAGCCGGGCTCCCTACGAGGAATTGAACCTGTGGCGGGCGATCGAGCGCGGCGAGACCGTGGGTCCCAGGATGTTCGTAACAGGGCCGTACATCACCGGAGGGGATGGGAACACGGGCATGATGGTTCGGGTGAATACTCCCGAAGATGCACGGCGTGTCGTCCGGTATTGGGCCGAGGAGGGTGTCACGTGGTTCAAGGCCTACAACCGGATCTCTCGGGCGGAGCTCGGCGCGGCGATCGACGAGGCCCATCGGCACGGGGTGCAGGTGACCGCCCACCTTTGCTCGGTGGGATTCCGGGAAGCCGTCGCCCTCGGGATCGACAACATCGAGCACGGGCTACTCACGAACTCCGAGTACAATCCAGACAAGCAACCGGATGCCTGCCCGCGGGCCCTGGACTGGACGACCGTCGATGTACAGAGCGAGGAGGTACAAGCCACCTTCCGGGACATGGTGGCAAACGATGTGGCGATGACGTCCACACTCGTCGTGTACGAGCTGTTCATTCCGAATCGGCCGCCCCTTGAGCAGCGAGTGCTGGATGCCATGTATCCCGATGCGCGGACGGGATACCTCACCGCGCGGGCCAAGCTGGGGGAGCCAGGCGCATTTGGAGTCTCTGACGCCGCCTTCAAGAAGGCAATGGAATACGAGTATGCGTTCGTCAGGCCGGTGGGTTGCTAGCGTCCGGGGTTGACCCCACCGGCAACGGAGGCGCGCTTCCGGGGTACGGCGATCAGCGGCAACACGAGCTCCTGATCGAGGCCGGCTTTACCCCTGTTGAGGCCATTCAGATCATTACTGCAAACGGTGCCAAGGTACTCGACGCCTACGATCGATTCGGATCGGTGACGCCCGGAAAGCTTGCCGACCTAGTCGTGATCGATGGTGACCCGATCGGCGATCCGGCTCAGATCCGAAACGTGGCGATCGTTTTCAAGGAAGGAGTCGGATACGATTCGCCCAAGTTGATCGAATCGGTGCGTGGATTGGTGGGGCTACGGTAGAGCCGCCCATGATCACGGCGCCCGGCGTTGCGCTAGAGGCCCAACAGCCTCGCTGCGTTCAGGCCGGCGATGGCCGCTCGGGCACCTTCCTCGACGTCGAGTCGGCTCAAGCTCTCCCGCATCTCGGCCAGACTCCCGATCTTGTGCGGATAGTCGCTGCCCGCCAACAGGTGGTCGGTTCCGGCAAATTCGATGGCGAGCTGGAGAGCCCGGAGATCGAAGTTCGCGCCAGCGGTGGCCTCCTTTGACGATAACGGTCCAAGACCGGGCGCCCTTGCACGCGCCACTCAGTGCGGCGTAGTATACCGCCTCGGCTGGACGGCGGTTAGCGAGGCACCGCGGCGAGCTGTTCAGCGATCGATGTCTTCCACGCGCGACTCGACCCCCTCTGGAGGTTGGCATGACTCACCGATGCTGGCTCGTCCGTTTTCTGACTGTGATCGGAGCGCTCGCTCTCGTCTCGGTCGGTGTCTCTTCGGTGGCCGCGCAGGATCCGATGCAAAGTCTGAGGGAGCCACACATCGGTGGAAGCCGGAACATGCACGTCCTGGCCCATATCCCCTTGGGTGCGTGGTCCACGGTGATGGACATTGAAATGGAACAAGAGCTCTCGCGCCCCTACGTGTATGTGGCGCGAGCCGATTGGCGCCGGGGTGCGTACGCCGATTCGAAGGTGCCATCAACCAAGGGTGTCGATATCATCGATATCAAAGACCCCACAAATGCAAAGGTGATTTACTCGTGGCGGATCGAGCAGGGCGATCTCCACCAGGGGACAGGCGGGATGGACAACAAGTACTTCAAACTCAATCGCCGGTACTATGACATTCAGTCCACGCAGTTCCGGTCTGGTGGGCCGAATACGGACATGGGTGCCGTCGTGCTCGACGTTACAAGCCTTCCGGACATTTCGGGGGTGAAAGAAGTCGGTCGCCTAAAGGCGCCGGATGCCCCGGGTGGCTTTCACAACATCTTCATGTACAAGCATTCTGACGGGCGAGCCATCCTGTTTACGACCGCCGGTAATCCCGGCGCGCGCATGTACGATATGGAACGTTTTCTAAGCGGGGCGGGCGATCAGGGCATGATCGGGCGCGTGCCCGTGCCGGAGGGTCCCGTTTCACCCAGGCAGCCAGGTTATCACGACATGTACGTGGGATACGATCCGGCGACCCGTCAGGACAAGTTCTACGGGGGCGGGACGGGGGGGTACCACGTCTACGACGTCACGAACACCGAGAACATCAAGCTGGTCACGTCCGTTACCGGAGTAGCCGGCGTGCGGGGTGGCCACACGATGACGCCGACGTCGGATGGGCGCTACCTCGTGACGGAGACCGAGTATCAGTACACGCCGCTTAGACTCTTCGATCTGAAGCCTGGGCTGGATGGTGAGGTCAAGACGATCTCGCGACCAGTGGGAGCCTGGCTGAATTCCTGGGACGGCAATCCCCACAACCACGAAGTGCGTTGGCCCTACGTGTTCGTGTCGGGCTACATGGATGGGATACAGGTGTTCAACATGATGGATCCCACCAACCCCTATACGGTAGGGTATTACTATATCTGCGACTGCACGCTCCCCGCGGGCGCGGATGGAGCGGGGCAACGAGGGGGTATGAACGGGACGTTTGGGGTGGACGTGCGGAATGCCGATGGCCTAGTCGTCGCGAGCGATCGCAACAGCGGATTCTGGGCCTTGAAGATGGATGGTTTCGACGGCTGGAATGGGAACCAGTGGGGAGTGCCGAACATCTCGAGCGTTCAGGACTGGGACAACGGCCCAAAGGGAGCCCGCGCGACCAGAGTCAGCACCAAGTAGTTCGCGAGCCGTGAGTGGGTCGGACGTGGGTCGTGAGTGGGATCCCAATGCTGCGGCAGCCTCTGTTTAGGTGCCCAGGCGTTACTTGCCACTGCTGCCCACGACTCCCCCCTCACTACGACTAGTCTTGCGTGACGATGTCGTTCTTGAGTGACGAGACGATCGCGAGCAATTCGTCTTTCTCCTGCACCGGCACACGGTGTTCTTCGAGCGTCGCCACTAGATACTTGACGGCGGTGCCCCAGTCGGCTTTGGTAATCTCCAGGTCTTCGTGCGCCGTGCGCATATCCAATCCGACGTAGACGCACGGCCCGCCGGTCGCGGCGCAAAGTTGGTCCACGATCATCTGACGCACCCGTTTTTTGCCGAACTCGTCGAGATCGGCGAAGAAGGCCTCGATGCTGGGGTCTCCGAGCATTTTCGCGAGAAAGACGTCCGTGACGGATGCCAGAGCATCATATCCGCCGACGCGCTGATACAGCGTGGCATTCGTAGGCGTCGGCTGGGTCGCCGGCGGGGGGTTCGTGCACCGTGCGAATGAGCCCGTTACGATGGCTGCCCACCCGATCAACAATACCGTCCGCATGGTCCCTCCAAAGCTCGATTCTAGCCGCTGGTTGTCCGGAAATCTCACGACGAGTGAGCACGGGGCGCACACTACCTTCACCCTGCCGTCGTCGTCGAGCCTGTTCACGCTCTAACTAGAAGGCCGGATGGTGTTCTTCGTTCGTGTCCGCTGCGGCGCAATTTGCGGATCCTCGAGACACCGCACAAGGGCGTCCGCGGAGTTTCACTGGCGCCACTTTTCGCGTTTGGGTACAATCCACTACCGGGCGCCGCGGAGCGCCATTCGAATCAGGGGGTAGATGCGAGTTATGGAAGCGCGACGAGCGCGGGGATTCTCAAATGCCTGGATCGAAGCGCGTGAGTTGATCTGGGCGCACCGGCGGCGCTTGGCCATCGGGCTCGGGTTGATGTTGATCAACCGCCTCGCCGGGCTCGTGCTCCCGGGGTCGTCCAAGTTTCTGATCGATGAGGTTATTGGCAATCAGCGGTATGATCTGCTCGTGACCATCGCGCTCGCCGCCGGGGGGGCGACGCTGATCCAGGCAGCCACGTCCTTTTCCCTGTCACAGGTGCTCGGAGTAGCCGCGCATCGTGCCATCACCGATATGCGCAGGACGGTCGAAGCGCATGTCATGCGGTTGCCAATACGGTTTTTCGACTCGACGAAAACGGGCGTGCTGATTTCCCGTATCATGACGGACGCCGAGGGCATCAGGAATCTCGTCGGCAATGGTCTCGTGCAACTGAGTGGCGGGCTCGTCACCGCAACCATCGCGCTGGGCGTGCTGTTCTATCTCAATTGGCGTCTCACATCCGTCACGATACTCGTGCTCGCGGTGTTCGGCGGCGCCATGGCCGTTGCGTTCAGCAAGATCCGCCCGCTGTTCCGGGAGCGTGGCAAGATCAACGCCGAGGTCACGGGACGGCTGAGTGAGGGGCTGAGCGGTGTCCGCGTCGTGAAGGCCTATACCGCTGAGCGGCATGAGCAGCTCGTGTTCGCCCGCGGCGTGCACCGACTGTTTCGTAACGTGGCCCGATCGATCACTGCCGTCTCGGGCATTTCGGCTTTCTCGACACTCGTGGTCGGCAGCATCGGCGTGCTGATGATCATCGTCGGCGGCCGGTCGATTCTAGCTGGTGCCATGACGCTCGGTGACTTCGTCATGTACATTTTCTTCACGGGGCTCGTCGCGGCGCCGCTCGTACAAATCGCCTCCATTGGTACCCAGATCAGTGAGGCATTCGCCGGGCTAGACAGGATTCGAGACATTCGACAGATGGCGACAGAAGGGGATGAGGAGCGGGGGCGGCGACGCCTGGAGGGCGTGCGTGGAGACGTAGCGTTCGAGGACGTGAGCTTTGAGTACACAGCGGGCGTGCCGGTCCTCAAGCACGTGTCCTTCGATGCGCCCGCGAGCTCGACGACGGCGCTCGTGGGTTCGAGCGGATCGGGCAAGAGCACCCTCATCAGTCTGGTGATGACGTTCAACCGCCCGGCTTCGGGACGGGTGTCCGTCGACGGCCATGACCTGAGCAAGGTGCGCCTCAGCGACTATCGCTCCCATTTGGGAGTGGTGTTACAGGACAATTTCCTGTTCGACGGGACGATCGCGGAGAACATCGGGTACGCCCATCCGCGAGCCACGCGCGAACGCATCCGGGAAGACAGTCGCATCGCACATTGTGCGGAGTTCATCGAAAAGTTCCCGGACGGATATGACACGGTGGTTGGGGAGCGCGGTGTGAGGCTTTCGGGCGGCCAGCGCCAGCGGATTGCCATTGCCAGGGCCATTCTGGCCGATCCGAAGATCCTCATCCTCGATGAGGCCACGTCCAGTCTCGACAGCGAGAGCGAGGCACAGATTCAAGACGGGTTGCGCTCGCTCCGCCGTGGCCGGACCACATTCGTGATCGCCCATCGATTGTCGACCATTCAGAGTGCCGACCAGATTCTCGTGCTCGAAGATGGAGAGATCGTTGAGCGCGGAACCCACCACGAACTGCTCCAGGTCGACGGCCGGTACAAGCAGCTCTACGATAGACAATATCGCGTCGAGCTCAACCGGTTCATCAATCCTGGCGAGGACTTTACGCCAGATCCCCCTGACGCCCTCGAGTCAGTCGCTGATTCGGGTTCGGGAGGACCGACCACACTCTAACCGCGTCACCCGAGTGCCGACCACACTGCAACCACATCGTACCGGCTCACGAGAAGCGTGATGGCAGGGCCCCTCCATCGCCTGACGTCCACGGGATTGGGACGGGCGGCCCGCCGTTCGGCAGGTTGCGACAGGCTTCGAGGAGCCGGTCGGTGGTCGCCGGTTCGATTCCCCCATAAGCGCAGAGCTCGTGGGTTTTTGCGTCGATCTCTTCGTCCATGAGGGGGACCTCCGGATCTCCGCGGGCGGTCGACCGGTCGATCCGTACACATCGACCGCCGGATGTACACACCTCTACGGCCGCGCCCCACTCACGGGGATAGGCCCTGGCGAGCGTTTCGTCGACCTGAACGTTGGTTTTTGTTAACAATCGGCGCAACGCCTCGTCGGCGAGGCCGTCATCATCAAACGAACGCATGCCCACCCGCCCGTGGAGCAGGGCCGTCCCTACGCAAAACTGCATGCTGAACCGGGCCGCATATGGGGAAAAGGGATTCGGATTGTCCGTGAGGGCGAGAGCCGCTGGATAGCTGGAGACCGTGACGCGCTCGACTTCCCCCGCCATCGGTTCAGGCGGCCCGAGCTCAGTCCTTGCCGCAAGTGCGGCATCGATCGCCGGGTGCGTATGGCGGCATGATGGATAGGGTTTCAGTGAGGTCTCGGTGAGCTTCCAATCGTTTCCCGGTGCGAGCACTCGGCTGGGGTCGGCGTTGGGGCAAAAGCCGGCGAAGAATCCCCGGGCCCCTTCCAGAATCGCCGCCGGACCAGTGAACCCAGCCCGAGCGAGTAGCGCGGATCGCGCACCCGCCTGCGCCGCGTGTCCCGCGTGCAGATGCTTGGACATGGTCGCGTCTTCGTTGAACTGCCACAGCCCTCCGGCCTGCGTGCCCGCATTCCCCAACGCCCACCCCCACTGCCGCTCGTCGAGCTCGAGGATGGTCGCTGCCGCCGCCGCCGCCCCGAAAACGCCCGCGGTCGCTGTGTTGTGGAAGGTGCGATAGTGCTCCGACCCGAGGGCCTCACCCACCCGGAGCATGACCTCGTAGCCGGCGAGGACAGCGCGAAGCGCAGCCCGCCCGCTTGCTCCAAAAGTGCCGGCGAAGATCAGCGCGGTCGGGATGACCACACACGCCGGGTGTGTCGTCGACGCGCGGTGCAGGTCGTCAGTCTCCGTGATGTGGGATAGCGCCGCGGCAAGGAACACACGGTCTTCTTCGCTGGGGCGGCCCTCTGCGTACGAGCGCAGGATGCGCCCAGGAGTGGTTGCACCGCCAGCCGCCGCGGCGCCAAGCCAGTCACGTACGTACCGGCTGGCGGAGACCAGATGCTCGTCGGTGACCTTGGCAGAACGGACGAGCTTGGTGAGCGACTGCGTGAGCGTCAGGGGGGTCACGGATGGGTCCGGTGCCGGGTCGGTTGTGCGACTTGCCTGCGCCGCCCGCTGAGCGCGCTCAAGAGGACTCCACGTCGAAGCTGGCCTTGACTGCCATGATGCCCTGGGGGTTCGCCGCCCAAACCTCGGAGCGCCCTGGTGATTGTGCTCGCCCCGCGATGTTGATCGTTTCGTCCGCAAACAGCGGCCCGACGTTCCGAAACGCAAAGACACTTGGTCGACCGGGCGTATGGCGTACCGCTGCGGAGAGCAGCAAGAGGGCGGCGAACGGCCCGTGGACTAGCAGGCCGCGGTACCCTTCGACCCCGGTTGCGTAGGGGTGATCGTAATGAATGCGGTGTCCGTTGAAGGTCAGGGCGGAGAACCGGAATAGCGCGACCGCCGTCGGCAGGTAAGTTTCGGTCCACTCCGAATCGGAGGGCGGAGGTCTGGTTTCGATGCTTGGCTCGTTGCGGCCCGGAGCACGACGGTAGACGAGTGTCTGCTCCTCCTCGACGGCGGGACCCTGCGACCCAGTAATCAGGCGATGCACCGTGACGAACACCAGCGTGCCCGATCGGCCCTTCTTGGTTTCAATGGAAGTGATCCGCGACCGCCGTTCGATACGCTCGCCGATCCGTATGGCACGTTGGAACGTCAGCCGGCCGGCGGCCCACATCCGGCGCGGAAGAGGGATGGGAGGGAGCAACCCCCCTCGCCGCGGGTGGCCGTCATCGCCGATGTCGGATTGGGGCGTCGCTGGATTGAAGTAGAACCAATGCCAGCCAACGGGGACGTCTGCCCCTAGGGCGTCATTCGGGTTCTTTATGTCAAACAACGAGGCGGCCAGGCGCACGGGTCCGGGTTCAACGACATCGGTTTCCGTGGCCTCCCGTCCAATCCATTCTTGGAGCACGGACATCGCCGGTTCGTGACCCTCGTCGGTTGGGCTCACCCAGCGAACTCTTGCCGAACCGCGTTGGTGTCCTCGCCGAGCGCTGGGACGCGAGCGGCGGCCGTGTCGGCGGGCGAAGGGCTTCGGATGGGGTCAGCCGCCAGCCGGATTGGCCCGGCCTCGGTGCCCACTGTAACGAGCCGTAACTGCGGGTGCTGCGAGAGCTCCGCCACCGAGTTGAGCCTCCCGAACGCCACATTCGAGTTCGTAAGGCGACCCACGATGTCCTCCAGCGGCAACTGACCCAACACGCCTGAGATAATCGTGTCGAGAGCTTCGCGATTGGCAACGCGCTTGCTGTTGGTGTCGAAGTCCTCCGCCTCGGCCATCTCCGGCCGGTCCAGCACGCCTGCACAGAAACTCACCCAATCGCGTTCGTTACCCACCGCGATGAGGACCACCCGCCCGTCCCGGCCGGCATACGGCCCGTACGGTGCCACCGAAGCGTGGTGCAGCCCGGTGCGCTGCGGTGCCCGTCCGCCGTATGCATAGTGGAGATATGGGACGCTCATCCAGTGTGCGAGGCTGTCGAACATCGAGACCTCGAGCGCTCGCCCGCAACCAGTCCGCTCCCGCTCGAACAACGCCTCGACGATGCCGCCATAGGCATGCATGCCGGTACTAATGTCACAGATGGAGATGCCCTTCGCGGGCTCGTCGGGCGTACCGGTCACCGAGAGGAGGCCGGTCTCACCCTGGACGAGGTTGTCGTAGGCCTTCATACCGGCCCGTGGGCCATCGCTACCGTAGCCCGTGATATCGCACGTAATGAGGGATGGGAACTCCCGTCTCAAGTGGGCGGAGCCAAACCCCGCGCGTTCGGCGGCTCCCGGTGCCAAGTTTTGAACGAACACATCGGCCTTTGCTAGCATCCGTCGGAGGAGCGCGGCGTCTTCAGGGTCTTTCACGTCCAGGACGACGGACTCCTTCCCAACGTTCAGCCAGACGAAGTACGCGCTCTGGCCACGCACGACCTCGTCATATCCCCGCGCGAAGTCCCCGTCCGAGCGCTCGACCTTTATGACCCGCGCTCCCGCAGCCGCCAACTTCAGGGTGGTGAGCGGCGCGGCCACGGCCTGCTCGAGTCCCACAACGAGCACTCCAGCGAGCGGTTCGCGCATTAGGCTCTCGCCGTCGCCGCCGCGATGGCGAGGGTGCGCTGGGCCGAGAGGATGACCGGCCGCTCGACGAGTTGACCGTCGACCAGCAAGACCCCCCCCTCGTTACGGTCGTACGCAGCGACGATTGCCTTCGCGCGCGCGACTTCCTCGGGAGAGGGCGAGAAGGCTTGCTGGATGATCGGTACTTGCGTTGGATGGATTGCGGTCTTGCCGGTAAAACCGAGGCGTGCCGCTGCACGGGCCTCCGATTCGAGTCCGTCGCCGTCCTCGATGTCGAGATAGGGCATATCGATGGCGTCGATCTCGGCCGTGGCGGCGGCATGGACGACTCGGGACCGCGCGTAGGCAAGTGACGGCCAGTCCCGCGCGGACCGCAGAGCCGTGGAGAGATCCACTCCGCCAAAAACTAGTCCCGACAACCTTGCCGAGGCGGTGGCGATCAACAGCGCGTGTTCGAGGCCCTCGACCGTCTCGATCATCGCGATCAGCCGGATGGTCGGGTGACGTGGCCTGAGAACGGAATCGACCAATCGGACCTGCGCCGGGCTCGTGAGTTTGGGGATCATGAGCGCGTCCGGCGCGGCGTTGGATTCGCACATCGCAAGTAGGTCCCGCAGTCCCGTCTCGCTTTCGATCCCGTTGATTCTCACGATCAGCTCCACCGGTCGGGAACGCTCGCGCTGGAGGACCTCGAGGACTGACGTCCGACCACGCTCTTTGTCCTGCGGGGCCACCGCGTCTTCCAAGTCCACGCACACCGCGTCCGCGCCGCTCGTCAGGGCACGCTCGAACTGGTCGGGGCGGATGCCAGGGAGAAAGAGCACGGTCCGGCGGAGCGCCATGTTTGAGCTCAGAATGCCTCCTCACAGTCGACGACCATAACATACCGTTTTCGGACGCCGTCGTCCCCCCGGGGTGCGGGGCTCGGACCTCCCCCGATTGGGGCCTGGCGCGGGGACCGTGGCCGTCCGATCCGTCCCGGAGTAAGATTCAGCACCGAGGGCGCGTGCGACCGGCCTCCAAGCAAGGCCGTCTGGTTAGAGTGCAAAGGGTGGAGCCTTTACGGTTGAACGAATCCCAGCTTCAAATTCGAGACGGTGTCCGCGCCCTCTGCAGCCGCTACCCCGGTGAGTACTGGCGCGACCTCGACCGCACCCGATCGTATCCGGAGGCGTTTGTCCGCGCGCTCACGGACGGTGGTTACCTGAGCTGCCTCATTCCGGAGTCGTATGGCGGCGCCGGACTTGGGATCGTCGAGGCGTGCATCGTACTCGAGGAGATCAACCGCTCCGGTGGCAACGCGGCCGCCTGTCACGCCCAGATGTACACCATGGGCACCCTGCTGCGCCACGGGTCGGAGGCACAGAAACAGCGTTACCTGCCGGATATCGCCGCCGGCGGGCTACGGCTCCAGGCCTTTGGGGTGACCGAGCCAACGGCCGGGTCCGACACCACCAAGATCAGTACCTTCGCGGAACGACGCGGCGATCGGTACTTCATAACCGGTCAGAAGGTGTTTATATCGAGGGTACAGCACTCGGACCTGTTACTCTTGCTCGCGCGCACGACCCCGATCGAAGAGGTGCAGCGCAAGACTGACGGCCTCAGCGTGTTTCTGGTGAACCTGCCCGACGCTGGAGACAAGCTTCGAGTTCGTCCTATCGAGACGATGGTGAACCACGAAACCAACGAATTGTTCTTCGACGGCGTGGAAGTTCCAGCGGACAACCGAATAGGCGATGAAGGGAAAGGTTTTGGTTACATCTTGAGCGGTATGAACGCCGAACGGATCCTGATCGCCTCGGAATCTATCGGTGACTCGCGGTTCTTCGTGGATCGCGGGTGCGAATACGCCGGCCAGCGCATTGTGTTCGGGCGCCCAATTGGCCAGAACCAGGCGATCCAGTTTCCGATCGCGCGCGCCCATGTTAACACTGAGGCCGCAGCGAGCGTACGAGATCGTGCGGCGATCCTGTACGACGGGGGCGAGGAATGCGGCGCCGAAGCCAACATGTGCAAGTACCTCGCCTCGGAAGCGGCGTGGGAGGCAGGGAACGCGGCCATGACGACCTACGGCGGCTACGGGATGGCGGTGGAATACGACATCGAGCGCAAGTTCCGAGAAGCCCGGCTGTTCCTGGTCGCCCCAGTGTCGAACAACCTCATCCTCGGGTATGTGGGACAACACGTCCTTGGAATGCCTCGGTCTTTCTGACTCGATGAGTTGGCCCCGTATTTGGAATTGGGGTTCGCCGAAACGGGGCCAGTCATCCCGGATGAGGCCAGCCACGGTCTGCTTGTGGTGCATGGTATGCGTGGCCGCTCTCGGCGCGAGGCCGGCGTTTGCGGCGATCCAGTCGAACGAGGGTCGCACCGTGACGCTCCAGGCCGGAGAACGGTATGGTGCTGGTGCACTTCACAGACTTTTCTTCGGTTCCGACTACCGGGACCTGTGGACGGAGCCGATCGAGGTTGAGGAGCTGGATCTCCGCGCGCATGCGGGCGGTCTGACCCCACTCAGCAGCGGCGGGGCCAGGCAGACCCGCTCGCTCTGGTTGCTGGGAGCTGACGGGAGGCGCTACTCCTTCCGCTCCATCGACAAATACCCGGCAGCCGTGCTGCCGCCCGAACTGCGCTCCTCGGTCGCCGCGCGTCGTTGAAGATCAAACGAGCTCGGGGTACCCGACCGCGCCCCTCGTCGTCGAGCCAATCGCAAGAGCCGTGGGCATCCTCCACCCGGAGCCGAGGATCGTCGTCCTGCCGGACGATCCGGCGCTCGGCGAATTTCGCGAGGAATTTGCCGGCATGCTCGGAACCCTCGAACCGCTCGTCCGCCCCGGTGTCAACGGTGGTCCTGCCTTCGCCGACGCGAACCGTATCGTCGGGACCGGCGACCTATTTGAGTTGATGGAACGGAATAGTGCGGCGCGCATAGACGAGCGGGCGTTCCTCGAGGCTCGCCTCGTCGACGTCTTGATTGGGGACTGGGACCGACACCGGGGACAGTGGCGCTGGGCCCGGATGGACGGCGATCCCGCCACTCCGAGGCTGCCGATTCCCGAGGATCGTGACCAGGTCTTTGCGAAGTTCGATGGTTTCTTGCTGTGGATCACCCGGTTCGTCAACCCGCAGCTGGTCAAGTTCGGGCCTGAGTATCCGGGGATGGTTGGACTGAACTGGAATGGGCGGGAGGTTGACCGGCGGCTGCTCGGGGGGCTTGGCGAAGCCGTTTGGGACTCGGTGGCTGCCGAGGTCGCCCGCGCGGTGAGCGATTCGGTGATCGCGCTCGCCGTTCGCCGGATTCCCGAGGCTCACTACCGGCTGAGCGGAGCCGAGTTGGAAACGATCCTTCGGCGTCGGCGCGATCTTCTTCCAGACGCCGCCCGGGCGTTCTACCGGATGCTGGCTCGAGAGGCCGACCTGTATGGTACCGACGATGACGAGGTCGTTGAGATTACGAGAGTCGACGACCGAACGCTCGAGGTAGCCATCGCCGCTGCCGGTGGGCGCTCCCGCCTCAGGCGTCGGTTCGAACGGGAGGACACCAAGGAAATCCGCATCTATCTCGGGGGCGGAAACGATCGCGTTCGAGTCAGCGGTGGGGGGGCGGTCTCGATCACGGTACGCATCGTTGGCGGTGACGGAGCGGATCGGGTAGAGGACGAGACGGGTCGGGGCCGGCTCGAAATCTACGACGAGGGTCGGGGGACGGTCGTTTCAGAAGGCGTTTCGCTCGATCTGCGTGAATACAACCCGACGGTCGATCCCGAGCAACCGTACTGGTTGCCGCGAGACTGGGGCTCGACTTCCCGGCCCACCCCCTGGCTGGTTGTGGGTCCGGACATTGGTCTCTTCGCGGGTTTGGGGGTCGTTCACTATCGCTACGGCTTTCGCAAGGAACCCTACGCCTCTCGAGTCGCGTTCCGAGGTGGATACGCTACGGGGGCTCGGACGTTCCGAGCCGAGTTCGACGCCGATGCTCGCAGGGCCAACTCCATGGTAGGAGCATCGTTGGCAGCTCGCGCCTCCGGCCTCGACATCCTGTTCTTTCATGGACTCGGCAACGAGACCCAGGCCTCAGGGTCGAAAGAGTTCTACAAGGTGCGCCAGCAGCAATTCAGTTTGCAGCCGGCCATTTCGCTTCCACTCGGCGCGCACGCGAGCGTAGCGTTTGGACCGGTGGCGAAATATGCTACCACGGACGTTCGCGCTGGTACGTTCCTGGCCAGTACTCCGATGCCGGTCTACGGAACTGAGAATTTCGGGCAGATCGGTGGGCATGGGGGGTTCGAGTTGGACCTGCGCGATCGCCGCGTCGCGAGTTCCAGGGGGATGCTGCTGCGTATCGGAGGGAGCGTATATCCCAGCGCGTGGGATGTGCAGAGCGCGTTTGGCGAGTTGCACGGAGAGGTCTCCACATATCTTAGCGCGAGTGCTACCGGTGATCTCACGCTTGCTCTCCGGGGCGGGGGCAAGAAAGTGTGGGGCACCTTCCCGTTTCATGAGGCGGCATTTCTGGGTGGCAATGGTTCCTTGCGCGGTTTTCGAGCCCAGCGCTTCGCGGGAGACGCCGCCCTGTTTGGGAACGCCGAGCTGCGCGTCAAGGTTGGGCAGTTCTTCTTCCTGCTCCCGGGCGATTTCGGGCTACTCGGCCTTGGAGATATCGGGCGGGTATTTCTGGAGGGCGAGTCGTCCGACACATGGCATGCGGCGGCGGGCGGCGGCCTCTGGTTTGCGTTCCTGGGACCGCAGAACACGGTGAGCGTGGCATTCGCCCGAAGCCGCGAGAGGACCGAAGTGTACGCGCGGGCGGGATTCCAGTTCTAGTCGCTGCCCAGATGAGGTTCGTTCGTCCCGTTCAGCGTTTCATCTTCGACACGTGAGCATGTCTTCACCGCGAATATCCCTGGTCATTCCGGCATACAACGAGATTGCGGCCCTTCCCGGATTACTCGATTCCGTCGATCGCGCGCGCGCAGCCTTTCGGGACGGCCCCTCGGCAGTCGAGGTCGTGGTGGCGGACAATAGCTCGGGGGACGGCACCGGAGATCTGGCACGGGATCGCGATTGCCTCGTCGTGTCGGTTCTCAAGGGATCAATCGCCGCTGCCAGGAATGCCGGAGCGCGCGCGGCCGGTGGGGAGATTCTGGCTTTCGTTGATGCCGACAGCCTGATCCATCAACGCACCTTCGACGCGGTGACGGAGTCCTTCACGACGGGCCGCTACGTGGCGGGCTCCACGGGCGTGACACCGGACAGGTGGTCGCCGGGAATCGCCGTGACGTATGCGATCTTCCTGCCGCTCGTTTGGCTGACGAGAATGGACACGGGTGTCGTGTTTTGCGGTCGCGCGGATTTCACGACGGTCGCCGGCTACGACGAAGACCGGTATTTCGCGGAAGACGTCGCCTTCCTCTGGGCGCTCAAGCGGCGTGGCCAATCGCGAGGCCAACGGCTCGTCCGCCTGCGTGGCGTCAAGGCAATCTCGTCGACCAGGAAATTCGACCAGTTCGGGGACTGGCACTACTTGACACGGATGCCGCGAATGGGAATGGCCGCACTGCGGTCGAAGCAACTCCCCGACTTTGCGAGGCGGTACTGGTATGGACCCAGGGACTGAAGTCGAGTTTCCCAGCTTCCCAGCAGTCGATTTCAAGAGCGCTGAGTCCCATCCCAGTACCTCTCCCGAGTGAGCAGTGAGCAGGCCGCCCCGCATCCGCACCACCACGGGCGTGTTGAGGTGTGGTCTCCCCACTGCTCACTCCTCACTCGGGTTGTGGAGTGAGGAACGGCCGGTTGTTCAGCTCACCGGCGCCGGCGCTCCGTCGGGTCCATTATCCCAGTCTTGGGCCGAGGACACGTTGGGCATGCCCCACTGGTGCCCATTCCACCCGTCGAAACCGTCCATCTTGAAGGCCCAGAAACCGGTCGTGATGTCGCTGATCACGATCAGTCCGTCGGCATTACGTACATCGATGCCAAAAGCACCCTGCGCGACGCCACTCCCGCCCAGTCCCTTGTTGTGCGGACCGTCGTACGTGTCGTAGTACCCAACGGTGTACGGGTTCGTCGGGTCCATCATGTTGAACACGTGTAGTCCGTCCTCATAACCCGAGACGAAGACGTAGGGCCAGCGCACCTCGTGGTTGTGAGCGAGGTTCTTCCAGTCCGCCGTCCAAGCGCCGATCGGACGTGAAATCGTTCGCACCTCGCCATCCAACCCCGGTTTGAGATCGAAGATTCTCAAGGGCGCGTATTGATACTCGGTCTCGGCGACGACGTACCGTCCGTCGGGCGAGGGCGTGAAGGTGTGGCCCCGCGCGACACCCGCGGCTCCCACGATTGAAGTGATGAGGGAGGGCTCCTCGGGCCGGCTCACATCGTAGAGGTGGTATCCCCCGGTGCCACCGCCGTAGAAGATGTCTCGGCGAGTAGCGGGGTCATAACCTACGTAGAAATCGTGGTAGCTGTTCCTCTGGTCCCCAGGGTTTTCAGGAACTGGGACCCTCGCGATCAGCCCCTGGTCCGGGGCTCCGGACAGGAATCGCTCCATGTCGTACACGTTGGCGCCAGGCGCGAGCGTGGCGAATAGCAGAACCCGCCCTCCCGAGTGCTTGTACGCGTAAATGTTATGAAACCCGTTTGGCATCTCTGGTGCGCGTATGCGACCAACCTCGCGGATCGCCGTGGTGTCGGGAAGGCTGGTGACGTCTAAGACGACGGCTCCGACGTCGCTGTTCGGGCTGCCCTGGGGGAACTGTAATGACTGCGCGTCGTAGTAGCGTCCCCCGAGCTTGAAATACTTGTTGTCCATGGCCCCGAATCCCGTGTGTAGCTCGGGATTCTCGATGGTCCAGGTGTAAAGGACACGAGCGCGTGTGGGGTCTTTGAGATCGATGATATGAAAACTGGCCGGCGGGTTGAATGCCGATACGTACGCATACGGGCGGGACAGCTCCTGCTCGATCTCGATGTCCGTTGCGTGGAAAGCTCCTCCGATCGGCAGGTGTGACATGATCTGGATGTTTGAGCTTCCCTGCTCTCCCGGCGGGTACTGGGCAGGGAGCGACGTCGCCAGCAGAACTCCGAATCCACACAGCACAACGGTTCGCGCGATCATGATGTCTCCCTTTCCTAACATGAAGAGGCCTCCGGCCCCTCGCTTCCCAGGTTCGGGGTAGGGAGGCCGCCCCGCCTCCCCTCCGCGTCGAGGTGGCGGGTCTTTCGTTTAGCTTATCGGCGCCAGCGCGCCGTCAGGTCCGTTGTCCCAATCCTGCGCCGACGAGATGTCTGGCATCCCCCACTGGTGGCCGTTCCAGCCGTCGAACCCGTCCATCTTGAACGCCCAAAAACCGGTAGTGATGTCATTCACGACGATGAGACCGTCGGCGTTGCGCACATCCACCCCGAATGCGCCTTGTGCTACACCGCTGCCGCCTAGGCCCTTGTCGTGAGGACCATCATACGTGTCGTAGTAGGCGACCGTGTACGGGTTCGTCGGGTCCATCATGTTGAATACGTGCAGACCATCCTCATAGCCCGACACGAAGACGTACGGCCAGCGGACTTCGGTATTGTGCACGAGATTGCGCCAGTCGGCGGTCCACGCTCCGATCGGCCTGCTGATCGTCTGTGTCTCACCATCAAGGCCGGGCTTGAGATCGAAGATCCTCAGGGGTGCGTACTGGTATTCCGCTTCGGCGACGACATATCGCCCGTCGGGTGTCGGAGTGAAGGTGTGGCCCCACGTTACGCCGGCCACGCCGGTAACGGACGTGATGAGACTTGGTTCTTCGGGATTCGAAACGTCGTACACGAAATAGCCACCCTGGCCGCCGCCATAAAACTTGTCCTGTCGGGTGGCGGGATCGTATCCCAAGTAGAAGTCGTGGTAGAAGGCTGCGCCGTTCGGCGAGTCGGGCACCGGAACCATGCCGATGAGTCCCTGGTCTCCCGCTCCGCCAAGAAACCGTTCCATGTCATAGATCTTGGCCCCCCCACTACTGGTCGCGTAGAGGAGTACCCGCCCGCTTGAGTGTTTGTATGCAAAGATATTGTGGAACCCGTTGGGTGCGTCGGGAGCGCGAATGCGGCCGGCCTCCCTCACCTTCGTGACATCCGGGAGTCCGGTCACGTCGAGCACGACCGCTCCGAGATCCGTGTCAGGACTGCCAGCCCGGAACTGAAACGACTGCACGTCGTAGTACCGGCCCCCGAGCTTGAAGTACTTGTTGTCCATCGCACCGTACCCCACGTGGAGGTCCGGGTTCTCGATCGTCCACGTATAGATGACGTTTGCGCGCTTTGGATCTTTGATGTCGATGATGTGGAAACCCGCGGGCGGGTTGAATGCCGACGCGTAGACGTAGGGCCGGGACATCTCCTGCTCGATCTCGACATCCGTCGCGTGAAACGGCCCTCCGATCGGGACGTGCGAGAGAATCTCGATGTTGGAGCTCCCTTGTTTGCCGGGCGGGTATTGTCCAGCGAGAGGAACCGCAAGCACCATTCCAAGGACGGTCAACACGATCGTACGGCCGTTCATGTCGTCTCCTTTTGGGGGAGTGAGGTGCACTGTCGTCCGGTCCGCAACCCGTGATCGGTGGTACCCTGGAAGCCTGTCGAACGTCGCGGTCCCATCCTGGACCCGATAGCCGCTCGGAGGGCGTTTCCTTACGGAGGGACGGAGTGGCTCGCACGCCGCCCGTACGAGCCTCGGCCAAAGCGAACACCCGACGGCCGCCGAGAAGTTGGTTCGCAGTTCGGCAGTGGTCAAGCACTCTCGTTTGCATCGCGCTCATCCCCGCACTACCATTGAGCGCTGCAACGGCTGGACGAAGCGGGGAGAGTCCGGCGAGCACCGCGGTGAATTGAGGAGAGCCTTGGCGAGTCGGGCCCACGTGGGTCGTGCAGGGATCGTTGACCGGTTGCTTCGGATCTTCACCGATGTTCGGGCAGGTGAAAGTGCGACGGCGTTACTCCTGACCGCGAACGTTTTTCTGATCTTCATTGCCTACTATCTGATGCGTCCGGTGCGGGAAGCCCTCATTCTCGCTGGGGGCGGAGCTGAGCTCAAGAGCTACTTGTCGGCGGGCCAGGTCGTTCTGCTTGCGGGTGCGGTGCCGATCCCCCATCAAGCCGCGTGAGAAGCGAGGTGTTTCTTGCGCTCGCCATCGGCCTTCTCAATCAGTGGACCCCGAACACCGTGGGGCTCTCGCTCATTCAGGCCAGTCACTCGTTGAACGAAGCACACTCGGAAAACCTGATTCATCGCGACGTCAAGCCGGCGAATCTGTATACGTGCCGCATGGGACTCGATCTGGATTTCGTGAAGGTGCTGGATTTCGGTCTGGTGAAGATCACCGGGCCGCAGGGTGTGAATCAGAGCTTCGCGACCACACCCGGCGCGACTGCCGGCACGCCGGCGTTCATGGCGCCCGAGGTGGCCATGGGCGAGCCGGGACTCGACGGGAGGGCGGATATTTACGCCCTCGGGTGCGTCGGCTATTGGCTTCTCACCGGCCAGCTGCTCTTCGATGCCGATACCGCGATCAAGATGATGTTCGAGCAGATCAACACCCAACCCCTCCCTCCGTCGCAGCAAAGTGAGCTCGAGATCCCCGAGGCGCTGGACGAGGTCATCCTGTCATGTCTCGCGAAGAAGAAGGAAGATCGCCCCGCGACCGCGGCGGACTTGGCGGCGAGGCTCGCAGCCATCGACGTGCGGGAGGCATGGACTCAGGAGCGAGCTGCCCGTTGGTGGCGCACGCACCTGCCTGGCGAATCGGCGCCGGTACCGGCGGCGCTCACCGCCTGAGGCATCTGCTGCTAGCCCCAGAAGCGCGATAGAGCGAAAGCGGGCTCGGGTGCCTGGTTATTGAGGACCATCCGGGCGACCATCTCTCCGAGCGCCGGCCCGTGTTTGAAGCCGTGCCCCGATCCTCCACCGACGATCCACATGTTGAGGGCCAGCGGGTGGCGGTCAACGATGAAGTCGAAGTCCGGCGAGTTCTCGTATTGACAGACTCGGGTCTCGAGGATGGGCGCGTTTCGTAGTGCGGGGAACCGCCTGGCGAGAAGGGCGAGGGCCCGCTCTGTTCCCTCCTCAGTCACCCGCCGATCGCCGTTGGTCGGATCGAAGCGCGGGCCTCGGGTGTCGTCTGCCACCTTGAAGCCGCGCGCCGCGTTGCCCGGGATTCCGTAGAACACCCTCTCGGCCCAATCCACCCAGGCCGGCATTGCAGATTCGAGAAAGCGGCCGTCGCCGCGCGGGGTCCCGAAGTAGAATGTCTCTTGCCGCGTGGGCATTACGAGATCTCCAACTACCTCGGAGATCACTTCCCTGAGCCACGGACCGCACGCAAAGACATACTGGTCCGCTCGGAGGAGCGATGCTTCGCCTGTAATCCCGGTGAGTTCTCTTCCAGAAATCGGTCCCGGCGAGGCCCAGAATCGCCGATACTCGCCGCCCTCATCGATGAAAGCGCTGAACACGGCCCGGCAGGCCTCGCGTGCGTGGAGGTACCCGGCCCCCGGCTCGTAGAACACCCACCGCACGCCGTCGAAGTCGATCTGCGGGTAGCGTTTGGCTGCCTCCGCGAGGCTCAGCTCCTCGATGGGGATCCGGGCGGCCTCCAGCAGGCTCATGGCTCTCCGATCAGAGCGATCATCCAAGCTCCTCATTCTGAGGCTGCCGGTCCGGACGTAGAGTTGGCGCCCCCACCGGGTTTCGTGCTCCTTCCATAGCTCGAGGGCGCGAAGAGCAAGTCGTATATAGATCGGATTCGAGTATGTCGCACGTATGATCCGTGTGTCGCCGCCGGAGCTCGAGCGAGAATTCCCGGGATCCCACGCGTCGACGAGCGTTACCCGCGCGCCCATGCGCAGGAGTTGAAGTGCGGTCCATCCGCCGAACGCTCCAGCCCCGACAACCACGACGCGCTGAGCCAGCCTCCGGCCCGCACGAGCGCTTGGAGCCGATCGTCCGAGAGATTCCGGGGCGGCGAGCGCGGTGAGTGCGGCGGCGCCGCCTAACTTCAGGAACGATCGCCGCGTGACCTCCGGGGGGCGTGGTGAATCGCGAGTCGGAGCGCGAGCAATCATGCCCCTAGATACACCGGTGAGGGACGGTTCGCCATGGCGGGCCTCCGGCGTTCGCCACCGCTCGGGTACTTTGGCTTGGAACGATCGCGGTTACCGTCACCGGGGGAGTTGACTGGGTGCAGAACGTGTCACGGTAATTGCGAGGAAGTACCGAGGGTGCTGCGCGCGGCGGGGGCGCGCGATCTTAGCCGCAAACCTTGATGGCAGTCCGCGCCAGCACGGCGGCGAGTTGCTTCACCGAATTCAGATCGACCCATTCCTCGTCAGCGTGGGCGCCCGAGCCGTGCGGGCCGATCACCACCGTCTCGATCCCTGCATTCGCCAGCAAGGCCGAATCCATCCAGGGCGTTTCGCCGACGTAGTGTGATGCCGTTTCCAGCACGTCCTCCACCGCGTCGGACACCGCCCGGACAACTAGAGCATCACGCCCGATCTCGAACGGATCCCGGACCATCAGCGTTCTCAAGGTCGACTCGAGGGTTGGGTCTTGGCCACGGAGGCTGTCCAGCATGCGCCGGACTTCCCTGGTGACGCCCTCTTCGGTCTCGCCCGGAATCGTGCGGCGCTCGATTGCCAGGACGCAGCGCGCCGCATATGTAGAAAGCCCGGTCCCGCCGTGGCGCGTTGCGGCGTGGAGCGATGGGCGTCCTACCAAGCTGTGCGGCGGGCGGTTGCTCAGCTCGGCCTCGAGTGCCTGCAGCGCGGCCAATACCCGACCCATTCGCATGTTGGCGTCCACGCCTTCCTCCGGTCGGCTCCCGTGCGCGGCCCGGCCTAGCGTTTCGATCTCGAGCCACACGAAGCCTTTGTGCGCGAGGCAGATGTTGAGCTGGGTAGGCTCGGTTACGATGGCGGCGTCAACCGGAAGGCGAGGGATTAGATCGGCAGTACCGATCGACGCGTGCTCCTCGTCCGCGACCGCAGCGACAACGAGATCTCCCGGTAGCTGGATTTGTGCGTCCTCGAGCGCCTTGACGGCGCCAAGGCACGCCGCGAGGCTCCCCTTCATGTCGTAGGCTCCTCGGCCGTAGAGGCGGGTCCCGCGTATTGCTGCCGAGAACGGATCGTTCATGCCCTCTACGCCGACCGTATCGTAGTGGGCGTTCAGCATGAGGGATCGGCCCTTTCCGGCTCCTCGCTTCACCCCGACCACGCTGACCCGCCCTAGCTCGGGCTCGTAGACCGAAACCGTGAGACCCAGTTCCCGCATGGCGGTGGCCGTGAACTCTGCTACCTCGGACTCGCCAGGGGCTCCCGGGACCAGCGCGGGATTCACAGAGTTGATGCGCACCAGCCCGGACAGGATTTGGGTCGTGTAGTCGCCGTCAACCGGGATAGCGGCGCGGTACAGGGTCCCCATCAATGCGAACCTTTCTGTGCAATGAAGAATCGCCGGCGAGGATGCTCCGATCACAACGGACACTATCCGCCCGAAGCACCGCCGAATAGCTTAGCCCCGTCGCGGCCCGCTTCGGCGAGCCGACCTATCCCGTCACCCGGAGTTCCGGAATGCGATCGACTCTCCTTTTCCTCATCGCTGTCACCGCTTGTGGACCGGCCGCACCCACGACTACCGAAGGGCTCGTCGGGGCGATGCGCGACCGATACGATGGAGTGTGGCCCCGGACGGTTTCGTTCGTACAGGATAATACCAACCACCTTCCAGACGGGACCATCGACCGTTCGACCATTGACGAGGCTTTCCTTTCTCCGGGTGGCCTTCGGATCGAGCAGCATCCCGTTGAGGAAAAAAGCGGGATCCTCATGGTCAACGATTCTCAGTACGACTTCCGCAACGATTCCATGGTGGCGAAGGCGGCCGGCGGTCACCCCCTGCTGCTGCTGGCGGCGGACGTCTACTTTTACCCGCCGGAGGAAACGTTGCGGCGCCTGGAAGAGTTCGGCTTCGATACCGGCGTATTTCGCGAAGACAGTTGGGAGGGGCGTGAGGCCTACGTCGTAGGCGCCGCGCAGGGAGACCTTCGAGCAGGCCAGTTCTGGATCGACAAGGAGCGCCTCGTTGTGATACGGGTCGTCCGGCCCACCGGCCCGAACGGAGAGCGGATCTCCGAGGTTCAGTTCAGGCGCATCGAGCCGCTGGGGGACGGATGGATCGCGCCAGAGGTGGTTTTCCTGACCGATGGAGAACGCACGCTGCTGGAGGAGTATCGCGACATCCGTTTCGGAGAAGAATTCGATCCGGGGCTCTTCGACCCCGCGGCGTGGAGCGAGACACTGATTAGAGGACAGTGAGGGGTTCCCTCGCCCGCCCCCTCTGAGTGAGGAGGCCTGCCTACCGCTCACTTGGGTGTGGTTGGGAGGTGGGGACTTCTCACTGCCTTACAGGCTCAGCCAGTAGTTCACCTTCACCAGGAACGTGTTCTCCGCTGGGGCGAGACGAAAGATGTCTCGTACGTCCGAGCCGAGCCTGAAGCGCCCCTCGTCGGTCGACTTGCTTCGGCCGTGCTGCCAGACGGCGAAGATCGTGGAGCCTGGCCGATACTCCCAGCGCAACACGACATTCGACCGGAATGAGAGCCTAGTGAAGTCCGGGGCGCCGAGGTCGATGTCTCCCGTCCCATTGCGGTTCAGATCTACTGATACTTCGTCACCCTGGCGCACGAGACGGTCGCTGCCGAACACGTCGAAGCGGTCGACATAGCGCTCGGCCGGCGGCGCGGCTACCCGCTTGAACTCGAGATAACGGCCGGAGGACACGAAGGGCTCTGCGTAGGCCTGGAGCGTCAAGGTCGGGGTGAAGGTCACGTTCCCGCGGAACGTCATCGATACGGTCGTCTGGTGCAGCTCGCCGAATACGTACTCTTCCACCCCGAACGGATTGCCCTGTTCCAGGAATTGCCAGTCGTCCGAGGTCAGGTCCACGTCTGGCGAGATTGAGAAGTCGACGGTAGTCGCTGGACGCCACGAGATGTTGCCCCAGAACCCCGCGGAGTGAGTCTCCTCGGCTTCCTGGACGAAGAACCAGCCCCCCAAACCCAGATGGAGTGGCTTGCGGCGGTCGGTGTTGAAGCCGTACCAACCATTCCATCCCGGAGGCCGGATGAACGACGGTCCGCCACGGAGCGGGTCGGCCACGAGCCCACCACCCTGCCGATTGATGCCCAGGTGCCCGCCCCAGTAGTTCAGGAAGGTGAAGTTGGCATTGACGTTTCCGCCGATCTCCACGCGATCCCACCCATAGTTCCAGCTCGACCATTGGTTGACGTTGACGCTGAAGTTGCGGAACACCCTCCCGGGCTGGAGCCAGCGGTGGTTGATCCAAACGAACTGGGAGTGCCAGTCCGCATTCCGCTGGAATCCGAGGTCGTTCACCTCGAAGCCTGGAGACCGGGTGGAGGCACCGAAGTTGAAACGCCAGCTCCCACCGCCGCGTTTTCCAAAATCCATGCTTGCGGAGACACCGGAGAGCGACGTGCGGGTCGGATCGTAGGTTACATAGTCGTTATCGGGCCGCTGGAAGTAGCGTGCGGACGAGCGTTGGGTCTCGTCGATCGCTTCTGCCGAACCCCGAACATGGCTGCCGACCACCCACCCGGAGATGTGGTACGTGTCGTCTCGGAAGCGATGCGTCCAGTCGATCCCGAGCGTGTGGGCCGAGCTGCGAAGCGAGTTCAACGCTGCGGGGAGGCTTCGGTTGGCGGCGGTGCTGAACAGCCCGATTCGGATCTGGCCACCCCGGTACTCGCGGGCCAGTCGACCCACGAAGTACCCGGTTTGCGGCTCCACAGGCTCGCGATGTACCCCGCCGACCGAATCGACGACGGTCGCCATCTCCTCGGCTGTGAGCGCGCCGCTCAATCCGATCGTCCAGCCGTTTGGTGTTTTCCCGGAGAGCTTCGCCGCTCCGAGTATCGAAGTATGTCTGACGTCCTCCACGTAGCCGCCCAGGTCGTCGGGGTCGCCTTGTGGGGAGCGCCCGATGCGTCGGCTGTAGAACAGGCGTTCTCTATTCTGGTCTCCTCCACCCAGCTGGAACCGGAAGATGTCAGATCCTTCGTTGAAAAACGGGCGACGCTCGGCAAAGAACGACTCGAATGCCGTTAGGTTCACTTCTGCGGGATCGGCCTCGACCTGGCCGAAGTCCGGATTGATCGTCGCTGAGAGGGTCAAGTTGGACGTCACGCCGTACTTGATATCGGCCCCGAGGGCGGCGCCGTGGTCGGTGCCATCGCGAAAGGGGTTGCCCGCTTCGATCGGCGGCCGCCACGAGGTAGCGACCGTGTATGGGAGTATTTCGAGACGCCGGGGAGGGCTGATACCCTCGATCCCTTCGAGCGTCCCGAGCTGCGACACGACTCCCGAGACGTTCTTGGGAATGAGCTTCCACTGCTGGAGCTCGTTCAGTCGATTGATTTTGCGGTATACGTTGAAACCGAAGATCTGTTCGTCTGCCGCTGCGAACCGGAGTTGGCTGAAGGGGATACGAAATTCCGCACTCCAGCCCTGGGGGTCTCGCGATGTCCCGACCTCCCACACCGCATCCCAGGAGTCGTCCTCTTCGTTGTCGTCAAAACGGTAGATGTCCCGTTTCACCGCCGCGGGATTGACCGCGAATTCGAAGGCGGTCCGACGGTCCAGGTAGGAGTCGATGACGATCCCGATCCAGTCCGACGGTGAGTCGTCGTCCCGGCGGGTTAGCCGCGCGGCAATCTGGTCGGCCGAGGAATCGAATGCTCGGACCCCAACGTACAGCGCGTCGTCCGTATAGACGACACGCACTTCCGTCCCCTCGGTGGCCGGCATTCCCTCGTCGGGATCTCGCTGTACGAAGCCTCCGACGACCGGCGCAACCGTCCAGTCAGGATCATCTAGGCGTCCGTCGATTCGAGGTCCGGCGGCCTCGGCTCGGACGGCTCGAGCCACGAACACGGAAGGCGGGGAGAGCGAGGAAGTGGACTGCTGCTGGGCGGCCGACGAAGAAGTCGCGGTCATGAACAAGACCGTCAGCGCGGCAGCACCTCTATCAGGTAGAGCACCCCGAACGAATCGCAAGCTCGAACGCACTCCCCCTCCAGTCCCGTCACGTTTTGGGGCCCGCTCTCGCACGTGGAAGGCCCACCCGTCTATTGATTAGACGTAGCGCGCCTGGAGATGGTTTCGCGGCTAGGGGACGGCCCTGGTTTGCAAAACAGACCACCGCAGTCGACGGCGGCGCGGTCAAGCGGCGGGAGGCGATACTGGACCATAGTGAAAAAGCCCCGCCGAACACTGCGGGGCCCGGGGTCGGTTTTCTGGGATCAACCTCTTCCTTTGGCCACCACCCGTTCTTCACCTGTTTCGAAATACACGCGGTTCTTTTCTATATAGCTCTTCCACTCGTCCGGCGTATCTTCCTCAGGGAAGATGGCCGTGACGGGGCATTCAGGCTCACACGCACCGCAGTCGATGCATTCGTCAGGATGGATATACAGCATATCCTCTCCCTCGTAGATGCAATCGACCGGACACACGTCTACGCACCCACGATCCTTCACGTCGATGCAGGGCTCAGCAATTATATACGTCATGAAACGCTCCTTTGAATCTCGATCGCTACGCTGACGTATGTTGGCTCGCTAGGTGTCGTGTGTCAACCTTCGAAGCGCGCCTGTGGCGCCCCTAGTGTGAGGCCTTGTGTGGTTAGGCGCGGCCGCGCCTCGAGAGCCTCATTGCTCGGCGTCCCGCCGGGGGCTCTTCGGCTGGTCACGTGCCCCGGCAGATCCCGGGATCCTGAGTGATACTCTTAGATCCCGAGGCACGGCCGGTCATCGCCCACCGCGGCGCGGCCGGGCAATACCCGGAAAACACGGAGCTTGCGTTCGACCAGGCCCTTGTCGGCGGTGCCGATGCGCTGGAAATGGACGTGCGCCTGACCGCGGACGGTGTCGCCGTGGTACTCCACGACTCGACGGTTGATCGGACCACCAACGGCTCCGGGCCGGTCGGTGCAATGAGCCTTGACGGGCTCCAGCGTCTCGACGCGGGGGCCGGACAGTCCGTTCCGACGCTCGAACAGGTGCTCGATCGTTATGCTGAAACGCCAATACTGCTGGAAATCAAGGAGCGCGGCGCCGGTGAGGCAGTCCGACGGCTCTTGGATCGACACAACGCGCGGGCTCGGACCCTGGTGGGCGCGTTCGAGCTAGAGCATCTCACCGCATTTCGCGATGGCCCCTACCACCGGACCGCCGCAAGGAGGGAGGTCGCCATTTTTTGGGCCTCGGCCGTGCTCCGAATCCCCCGTGGGGCCGTGCCGTACGAGGCATTCAGCGTGCCCGAGTACCACGGTCGGCTGGAGGTCGTGACCGAGCGGTTCGTCCGGTTAGCCAGTCGTGTCGGCGTGCCGGTACACGTGTGGGTAGTAGACGATCCCGCGCGCGCCGCCAAGCTGCGCGCGAAGGGCGTGGCGGGCATTCTCACCGAGTTCCCCGAGCGCATGCGCGACCTTGGAGCCTGGAACGAGGAACGAGACGGACTCCCATTTCGGAAATAACGCTCGCGGGCGCTACGCGGAACCGGCTCGCTGCTTCCCGGTTAGAAACAAGATCGAGACCCATGATCGCCACCGGTGCCGAAGACCCGATGAGTCGCTTCCGCCGAACCCAATCGCCCCCGTCGTTGGGCTCGATGGTCTTGACTATGAGTAGCCCGTCCGACTACGCGCGCTCGCGGTGGGTCTGGTGCTCGCCGGTCTCGGGTGTCGAACGCCGGAGCGGGCGCGAGAGGCCCCGCTGCCGAGAACTGAGCGGGCGGCGGTCGATGCCAGGTTGTTCCTGATCGGAGACACGGGCGAGCCGGAGACAGACGGTGAACCCGTACTGATCGCGCTGGCCCGCGACCTGGCCACGGATCCGGCACGCTCCTGGGCGGTGTTCCTCGGCGACGTCATCTATCCGGACGGGATGCCGGAGGAGGGACACCCGGATCGAGCAGAGGCGGAGCAGCGCTTGGATGTCCAACTCGAGGTGCTACGCGCGAGCCGCGCTCGCGGGATCTTTCTGCCCGGTAATCACGACTGGCGTGGGGAGGATGGAGACGGCTGGGATGCCGTGCGGCGACAGGCAGCCTTCGTCGAATCGCGAGCCGGTGGGTACGCTTCCTATCTCCCCCGCGGTGGTTGTCCCGGCCCGGAAGTCGTGGACCTGGGGGCGTGGCTCCGCCTCGTTGCGCTCGACACGGAGTGGTGGCTCGGCGACGGTCCGAAGCCCGAGCATCCGACATCCGAGTGCGCTACGGATTCGCCAGTCGAAGTCGTCGACTCGCTGCGGGGCGCGCTACGCGACGCCGGAGAGCGAAGGACCGTCGTCGTGGCCCATCATCCTTTGGAGTCAGCCGGAGTGCACGGCGGAAGCTTCGGTTTGATGCAACACCTCTTTCCTCTGCGCGAACTCAAGAGCTGGCTCTGGGTGCCCCTGCCGATTGTGGGCTCCCTGTACCCGCTCGTCCGCGGGTCCGGCGTCTCCTCACAGGACATCCCGAGCGATGTGTACGGCCGGATGCTCGACCACCTCGACTCCGCTTTTGGAGATCACCCGCCCTTGGTGTACGCTGGAGGACACGAGCACAACCTCCAAGTAATTCAAGGGGTAAACCCCCGATACTTGCTGGTGAGCGGCGCGGGAATCTACGGGCACCAGTCCGCGGTCTGGTGGCGCGACAACACCCTGTTCGCCGCCGAAGATGCCGGGTTCATGCGTCTGGACGTGTTTCGGGATGGCGGGGTGCGGCTCACGGTTGTTGTGGTCGACGAGGACGCGAAACCAGAGGAGATCTTCTCGATCCCCCTGGAACTAACGTCGGCCAAGAACTAGGCCACTGCCAAGGGCGCTAGCCCCTCGCGAAAACGCTTGAGCGCTTCGCGCAGGACGGCCTCCGGTTCCCCAAAGCTCAAGCGCATGTGATTGGGCATCCCAAAGTGCTCCCCCGGAACGAAGAGCAGGCTCTGCTCGACTCGGATGCGCTCCGCCAGTTGGAGCGTATCCACCGGTTGCGCGAAACGCACCCAGCAGATCGCTCCAGCGTCGGGATCCCTCCACTCGAGCAGTCCATCGAAGCTAGCAAGCCAGGCGTCGAGCGTGGGATAGTTGTCGCACAGAATCTGTCGAGTCCGCTTCAGAATCGCCGCGCGAACCGTGAGCGCAAGCGTCGCCAGATAATCGCTTACCGGGCTCGGACCGATTGCCGTATAGTCGTGCCGGCGCCAGAGGTCCTGGACGAGCTCCGCCGGCCCGACGATCCACCCGATCCGAAGCCCGGGGAGGCCGTAAGCCTTTGACAACCCATTCGTGATGATGATGCGCTCGTAGCTCCCCCAGAGCGACTGGGTAGTGACCCCACTCCGCTCCGCGCCCTGATAGACCTCGTCCGCCAAGAGCCAGGATCCCGCCGCGCGGGCCCGAGCGACGATCTCGTTGCGAGTGTCGGCCGACAGCACCCGTCCAGATGGATTGTTGGGGTTGGTGACCACTACCAGCCTGGTGTCGGGCGCAATGGCCCGCCGGATGTCCGCCGGATCCGGCTCTCCGTTTCGCTCCATGGTGCACGGGAACGTCGAAACTTCCGCTCCGAAGTTTCGGGCGAGTCCCATGGTCTGCAAGTACGTGGGGGCGATGATCGCCACCTTGGCCCCTGGCTCGAGCAGCGCCCAGGAAATGATAAAATTCGCCTCGGCGCTGCCGACCGTAACCAGCACGTTGTCTGGGGTCGCGCCCGGGTAGAGGGCGGCGATCGACGTACGAAGCTGTTCGGTCCCGTTCGCCTGGCTGTAAATCATGCGCAGGTCGGTTAGCTCGTCATCGCTCTTACCGGCGAGGGCCAATAGCTCCCGAATCGAGAGCGGATACACGCCGCTCTCCGAGAGGTTGAACCGGACACGGTTCTCCCAGGTGCTCTGCCATCGTTCCATCTCGAACGGGATAAAGGGCATCGTGCATTCCCCAGAGTCGTATCAGGGAATGTGACAGGCTACGGGGATGGGGGGTAGGGGATGGGTTGAAAGTGGCGGGTGGAGCTGGGCCGGGTGACTCCGTGACGGTCGTTCCCGGCCCAGTCTACCGCCAAGTTACTGGGCGCGCACGAATCGTACGTCGCCGGATCCGGTATCGATCTCGATGCGGCCGCCACCGTCACCGATTCGGCCGACGAGCTCGGAATCGCCCCACCGCGTCACTTCGAGCGGCAAGTCCGATTCGATGTCGCCGCTGCCGGCGTCGATCTCCAGGGCTGCCCCCAGCGTCGGGGGGACGGCCAGCGTGACGTCGCCCGAACCCGTATCGATCAAGATCCGCTCGGTATTACCGGTCAAGGCGACATCCACGTCGCCGCTGCCGGTGTCGAGCTTCAAGTCCTCCGTCGTGATGTCTGAAAGCTCGATGTCGCCGGACCCCGTATCGATGGACAACTCGGTTGCGGCGAGATCGGAGCCCGAGACGGACCCTGAGCCCGAGTCCACGATCAAGTAGAGGCCCCGCACTCTCGAAAGGCTGACGGAACCGGATCCAGTATCGACGTCGGTCTCCCCGTCGACGTCGGCGATTCGCACCGACCCCGAGCCCACGTCCACCGCCACCGCTCCGCGAATCCCCTCAGCCGTCACCGAAGCCGAAGAGGCATCGACTCCTATCGTGCCGCTCACATTTGACAGGGCAATGTTCCCCACCCCGAGGTAGACATCGAACGTCTGCCCTTCGGGCACTGCCACAACGAGGTCGGCGTAGGCCTCCCGGCCTTGGCCCGATCCCCCGATCGTGACGGACTCGCCGCGACGCGCGCGTCCCTGGCGGTGGTCACGATCCCACGGATGCGGACCTCCGAACGTTCCGTCCTCGCGAACCCGGATGTCCGTGCGCGACCCGCGCGACATCCTGGGGTAGACGATCCGGTCTCCTGGGTAGCTGAAACGGAGGGTCTCCCGCCCACCAATCGTCCCCCGTTCCACCCGCAGCGTGGCTGAGTCCGCGCCACCACGAGTGGCGGTGACGACGACATCCGAGCCGGAACCTGGCCGGATCTCTACTTCGCCCGCCAGGTTGTAGACGGCAACGCGACTACCCGAGATGACGTGACGCTCGGCTTGTTGCGCCAACGAGGGGAGAACTCCAAGCAAAGGCACCGCCGCCATGGCAATGCTCCAGATACGCGTGGGCCCCAGCAATTGGACGTGCGGCATGCGGCCTCCGTCGACAACCTCGCCCTGGGCTCGAAGGCGCCCCTGGCGAGCTGCGGTAGGGGTGGTGGTGTTGACTCAACCGGTTGGATGGCTTGAAAGGCCGAAAGGTTGTCATGGACTTGCACCCGCCGCCTCACCCGATAATTTCCAGGCCGCGGGGCCAGGTCCCATTAGGGCCGGGGTCGCTCCGCGGCTCGTGATGGGGTGTAGCTCAACGGCGGAGCGCCCGGCTGTTAACCGGGAGGTTGCAGGTTCGAATCCTGCCGCCCCAGTGCGGTAACTCGCTTTCCGAGGTTGTTCCCGTCATCCCGTCCGACTGAGTCCCTTGAGCCCTACCCGAATCCGTGTGGGTTGCTGACAAGGCTACGAGTTCATGGCGGAGCGATCCGGTAAACGAAACCCGATAGGCTGGCACTGACGTATAGCTCCCCAGCCCCATCCTCGCCGAAGGAAACGAGACTGGCGAACTCGATTGACCCGAGATCCGGAGTCCAGTCGAGCTGATCCTGCGCTGTAGCGCCATCGTATCGCAGGCTCCTGAACCACCCTCCGCACCAATCGCCGTAGAAATATGCACCGTGGAGTTTCGGAATCTCGCGGCCGCGGTAGACATACCCACTGATGACTGAGCAGCCGTCGCTGCGTTCGACCACGACGATTGGGTCCACGAGCTTGAGTTGATTGTCTGGATTACAGTCGCTGCGTGGCTTGTTGCAGAGATCTCCCTCCTTGATGGGCCACCCGAAGTTTGCGCCGCTCGACGCGGACGCCGGGAAAACGCTCACTTCCTCGCGTCTGTTGTTACCAACATCGCCGATGTAGAGATCCCCCGTCAGCCGGTCGAAGGAGAATCGCCAGGGGTTCCTGAAGCCGTACAACCAGATCTCCCCTCGAGCACCGTTGGCCGTGTCGTTCGAAACGACGAACGGGTTGTCGTCGGGGATCCCGTAGTGCAAGCCGGGATCGGGTGAGTCGACGTCGAGCCGGAGAATACTCCCGCGTAGGGAACTGATGTCTTGCGCCGAGTCGGCGGTGTCAAAGCCCCCGTCGCCCAGACCGAGATAGAGCATGTCGTCCGGTCCGAAGGCGACCTGGCCTCCGATGTGGCTGCCGGTCCGCTGCGGCATGTGCAGTATGAGGAGATCCGAGTCGGGATCGGCTACATCCGGGTTATCGGAGCTTACGCTATAGCGCACGAGCCGCGTGCCGTACGCTTCATTCTCCCGGTGCATGTAGTAAATGAAGAAGTGTCCGTTGTCCGAATAGTCGGGATGAAACGCGAGGCCGACCAGCCCACCCTCGAGGGTTGGCTCCACTTTTGGCGAGATGTCGAGAAAGGGCCTTGCCAATACGTTCCCATTCTTGATGATCCGGATAGTCCCGGGTCGCTCGAGAACGAAGAGCCGGTTCTCGTCACCAGGTGGAGAGGCCAGAGTGATGGGGAACTCGAGGCCGCCGGCGACGACCTGGAGCGTCACGTCGCCCGATTGAATGCCTACTCTTGCCGTCCCCCGGGCCTTCGGACGGGTGCTGGTTACCGCGATCGAGACGACTCCCTGGCCTATCCCAGTCACAAGTCCGCGCAAGTCCACCGCAGCGATGGCGCGGTCGGAACTGGACCAGGTGACGGGCGCGTCGGAGACGGGTCGCCCCGAAGCGTCTCGCACTATGGCGGTGAGTCGCAGGGTCGAGGCGATCGGTATTTGGACCGAGGACGGGGAGATGTCGATCCACCCCTCTGGCTCGGCACATGCGACCGCCAGCACGGCCAGCATCGCCGCCTGAATCCCCCTCGCACGCCCCACATGGTGCATCATGTATCCCCGCCCAAGTCCGTGGTCCCATGGTTAGCCCCGGGTGTCTCGGCCGGCAATATGCTGCCGGCCGTATTGGGCCGCCAGCGGCACGGTGTGAAAAAGGGGTGGGGCGGACCGCCCAACGCGCAGCTCCCAAACAGGCGTTCACCCACGACACCATGGGTGAAGCCCCTACGGCGGCATCGGGACTCACCCGATGGTGGCCTGTCCGGTTTGCCGCAAGATTCGTGTTTCGGTGTGGGTGGGGGAGGCCTGCCTGTGCGATCGTCCAGAGGCCGCCCATTGGCGGGGCCGTGCGCGGTCGGGGGTGGTCGCGCGGTCGGGGGCTGGCAGACCGTCACCCGCCGGTGAGCAACGGTAGGGATACGGACGCGTCGTTTTCGGAGATCGAGTCCGAGCGGATACGGCGCGTGATCGTGACGGCGGGGGCTCCGGTCGAATGCCCTCGCTGCAGTGGACGCTTGAGCTTCGAGGGCCCGGTAATCCGCCGCGTCACGGGCATCCGCGTCATCAAGGTCCGATGCCCGAGGTGTCGGCGGTATCTATTCCTGACCGGGATCCCCACGTGACGCGGCGGTCTAGGGGGTGTGCGGGACCGCGCCCGCGATCGTCCAAGTAGCTGCATCCCGTAGAATGACAATGGCCGAATCGGTGGCCCGTTCCAGGAACCCGTCCTCGAGGCGTATTACGGGAACGAGCAAGGTGTCCGGACTCAGCCACCTCGCGTCGCCGGGACCCCACAGCTCCTGATGGAATTGGTCGGGATACGTTTCGCCCGCTGGATAAAACCTCCACTCCGGCGCGGCGCTGTCTCCGGAAAGGCTCCAGATCGCGATGGAGTTGGGGCAGTAATTCGATACGAGGCAGCGTGACGTGACGGCGAAGCGGCCACCGCCCGGTGCCGTGATTGGAAGGGCGGGCACGACGAGAGTTCGGCCGGTCCCGTGGTGAACGAGGACGAAGGTAGTGCCCTCGTAGAGCTGGGCGTGGACGATGTGATGGCCGTTGGCGGGGTCGAAGGAACGGTAGCTGTAGCGGATCGTGGAATCAGCACCTCCGACGACGTCGGTGAGGACGATCGAGTCTCCGTTCGAAAGCGCCAAGACCAAATCTGAGCCGCGCCGCTCCGCCCTCCGATAGCCGGCCAGCTGGACCCGCTCGATTGTCTGAGCGCAGGTGTAACTGTTCTGGATGGTGTCACATATCCCGGCCGGCACAGTGTGCCCGACCGGCGGCGATTGGCCGCCTCCGCACGAGGCTACCGCGACGCAAGCTAGCAGGCGAAGGGGCGTGCCAGCGCCTCGCCAGATCCCGGGTACAAATCCTTCAAATCGTTTCACTACAACCGTTTGTGTGGTCGCCGGCCGGGGCGTATGCACGCGTTCGAGCGACTTGCCGTTCCCGGTCGGGCCGGCCAAGTTACCCTTCCGTGCGAAGAGAAGGAATCGCCGGTGCGAAAGCGTGCATGCTGGTGGGGAATGACCCCGCCGGATTCGGTTAGTCAGGCTAGCGTACATGTCCATGGAGGTTGTGATGAGTGGCTATGTGCATCCCGAAGTGTTGGTATCCACGGAGTGGGTAGCCGACCACGGAAGCGACTCGAACGTTCAAGTGGTCGAGGTGGACGTCGACACGAACGCCTATGGCGAGGGACACGTCGAAGGTGCTGTCGCGTGGTCGTGGACGACGCAGCTTTGCGACACGGTTCAGCGCGACATCGTGTCGAAGGACGACTTCGAGTCCCTCATGAGGCAGTCCGGCATCAAGAACGATACCACCGTCGTTCTGTACGGTGATAACAACAACTGGTTCGCCGCGTGGGCCCTCTGGCAGATGAAGGTCTACGGTCATGGAGACGTCCGTCTCATGAACGGAGGGCGGAAGAAATGGCTCGAAGAGGGACGACCGCTGTCCAAGGATGCACCCAAGCCATCGGCCATCCACTACAAGGCGAAGGCGCCGGACACGTCGATTCGGGCATTCCTTCCGGAGGTGCAGCAGGCCGTGGACAGGAAGGCTGTAGAGCTGGTCGACGTGCGGAGTCCGCAGGAATTCACGGGCGAGATCCTCGCGCCACCGGGGTTACCCGAAACCTGCCAGCGGGGAGGCCACATTCCCGGCGCGAGCAACATCCCGTGGGCCAAGGCGTGCAACGAGGATGGGACGTTCAAGGCTCGGGATGAATTGTCCACGTTGTACGGTGCGGCGGGGATAACCGGTTCCAAGCCGATCATCGCGTACTGCCGCATTGGAGAACGCTCCAGTCACTCGTGGTTTGTACTCAAGTATCTCTTGGGATACGAGAGCGTGCAGAACTACGACGGAAGTTGGACGGAGTGGGGCAACCTAGTTGGAGCGCCCGTGGAAAAGTAGACATTTTGGGGGGCGGGTCGGCCCGGCCGTGCCCAGAACTAGTGTCGCTTCGGTGGTGGGAGCCGGCATTGAATGCGCATTACGAGACGGCCAAATCGACCGGAGGCTCATGCTCAGCGAGCTGACAGTCGCGTACGAAGGCAAGCTATATCGATGCCGCTACGAGGCCACTGGAAAGGCTCCGCGAGGGCTGGGGCGGCCGTCGGATGCCATGTGGGTCGTTGAAGTAAACGGCGTGCACTAAGCGGCCTTCGTTGCCTCCCCCGACGATACAGAGCTGGACGTGCGGCGCCGCATCGTCGCATGGATTCGCGCCGGAGGGGATTAGCGCCGCCCAGGATATCTTCATAGTGTGACCGCCGGAACCGGGGACTGCGGCAAGGATTCGCCCGCCCTCTCTTCACCTGCTGAAACGTCACGGTATTCGCTCGCCGGTCCGGTGGATGTCCCATCCGCGCACCCAAGTGTCCCGAAATCGCCCTAGAGGCCCCCGGGGCGTTGCCGTACTGTGGGCGGCGGAATGGCTCCAATCACCGAGGAAGACCGCAATCGCGCCTGGGGACTACCGGACGAGTTCTTGTCCATGGAGGGCCCCCGGGCAGATCGCGTCGTGGATCTGGTCGATTGGTACTGGGGAGGCCACTCCGCCAAGGAGCGAGCGCGGGTGGTTCGGCGCCTCCTAGTCATCCTCGAGCCGCTAGTGGGGAGAACCACGATCACCGACCTGCTGCGAGAGCGCTGTGTGGCGGCTGTAATTCTGTGGCTGGAGCGGCAAGAATCGGAGGGGGACAGCGGAGACGCGGGCCCCGTGGCCACTCACTAGGGACTCCTGTCCGATGTGCGAGCAGCGAGAGCCTCGCGCCCATTCGAGCCTAGTGTCCAAGCATCGGTTCCGTCCCAGAGGGAAACGAACCGCAACCCTTTGCGGCCTGCCTGCATCATATAAGAGGACTTACATACCACCTGCGTTGTCGCGAGGTCATGGCGGGTCGGCTGGCGTGAAGCCGGCGAGGCCCTTTCTCCAGGCGTGGGCGCCAATCGGCCTTTGTACGGGGTAGCGCTATGTACTTATCGGTTCCGAGGACTCTAGGTCTGGGGGTCGGGTTCGGTCCGGTGCGTTTGCAACGGACGCACGAGGTGGTGGTGGAGCAACTGGTCGCTGCGATTCGAGAGGGCGACTTGGGAGTCGGCGACCGGTTGCCGTCCGAGCGGAGATTAGCCCGGCAGATGGCGGTGAGCCGATCGGCGTTGCGGGAGGCCATCAAGGTTCTGGTGGAAGCCGGTGTGCTCACCGTCAAGCCTGGTCCCGCCGGTGGCATGTTCGTGCGGTCGGAGGTGATTCCCGCGCGCGTGCTAGCCGAGGCGACAGCCCTGCGGTTGAGCGACGTCGCCGGGCTGCTGGAAACGCGGCGGCTGCTCGAGCCACGCGTCGCTCAATTAGCTGCGCTCTACGGTACAAAGGAGGATTTCGAGGGACTGGTGCGGAACGTGGAGTCACAGCGGAACGCGGCGGAAGACCGTGAAAGGTGTCTTCAATTGGATCAGCGGTTTCACCTTCGAATGGCGCGGGCGACGAAGAACAGCACCGTCGTCGCGTTCATGCGGGTACTCATCGGCCAGCTCGCGCTCGCGCGAGAACTGGTGCTGCATGGGCCGTTCGATCCCCAGTGGGCCGTGAGAGCCCACGAACGAACGCTCGGCGCGGTCCTGAGTGGAGACCCCGACGCGATCGATGCGGCGATGGACGAGCATCTCGCATATCTCGAGCGGCGGTGGGAGGTCGAGAGCGGCCGGGCTCGGGTTCGCCGCGCCCCGGATTTCCTCCTTCCTCTCGCTCACCGAGCAACCCAACGCGTCAAGTCCTAGAGAAATCCCGAACGAAATCCCGTTGGCGCCGCGGGCGCCGATGTTTCATGCTCTGTTGCGCCTCGAGCCTCTGGCGGTCCCCGATCTGCCGCTGCAGTTTTTATTGATACGTACGACGAGCAGGGTCGCTCACGCCTGATAACGAGGCCCAATGACGGAATACACTGGCGAAGAACGGCGGAGACGCCGACGCCGGCTGTTGCAGCGCCGTTCCGATGAGGATTGGCGATCCACTCATCGTCGGGGTAGCCAGGCGGGAACGTCTCGGGATCGCCGGTCGGGGACCGATCGGCGGGGTGGGCATCGGCGGAGCAGCGGAGAACGGCGCCGGAGCATGGAGCGGCGCATGCTGGTCGACTATTGGCGGGATACCCCGGTGACGTACTCGCGCGGCGAGGCTGCGTTGCTTCGCAAGATGGATATAGCCTCCGGGGCCCGGCTCATATGCCCCCGGTGTGGAGGCGTGCTCGCGGTCGGGCCGCCGAGCATACAGCGAAGCGGGGAGATCCGGGCCGTGTACTGCGCGGGGTGCCATCGGAGCGCGATGCTCAGACTGCCGGCTTGAGTCAATTACGCGGCCCGCCGTCCCGCGCCGCGCGCCCCTCCGGTGCCAGGCAAGCATCGGAGCGACGTGTCGTTCTGGCCTATTCCATGCGCATGATGTCGCGCAAGCGGGCCAGCCAGTAGTGAGGTCGATGGGGCGCTAGCTCCCGACGGGAAAAAGCCCCCCAGAGCGCGGCGGCCGTTCGTACTCCGGCGGCCTGTCCGGCTGCCAGGTCGTGTGGCGAATCGCCGATGAAGACCGCGCTGGTGGGGTCACTGTCGAGCAACTCCAGAGCCTTGAGGACGGGAGCC
Organism: Gemmatimonadales bacterium; assembly: GCA_965249575.1. Lineage (GTDB taxonomy): Bacteria > Gemmatimonadota > Gemmatimonadetes > Gemmatimonadales > GWC2-71-9. The sequence continues at coordinate 2,970,622 of OZ252244.1, forward strand.
GGATCGGGCTTGTGCTTCTCAAGGTCGTCGGCAGCGACGAGCACTTCGAACAGGTCGTCCAATCCGCAGTGTGTGAGCCCGCGAAGTGAGCCCGCGCGCATCTTGCTGGTCACGATGCCGAGTCGGGCACCGCGATCTTTTAACGACTGCACTACTTGGCGTGCTCCCGGGAACTCCCGCACCAGTCGGTCGTGATGTTCATGGTTGTAATCCCGGTATGTCTGGACCATTCCCTCGAGCTCAGCTGGATCGTTAGCGAATTCGGCGAGTTGGGCTCGCAGGGGCGTGCCCAAACCTGAAAGCCACAGGTCGTCGGGCGGCACGGAGGCCCGGTGCCGTTCGAGAGTGTGGCGGTACGACATGAGGATGAGCTCGATCGAATCGATCAGGGTACCGTCGAGATCGAAGAGATATGTGCTGAGAGGCGGGCGCTTCATGTCCGAACGATAGTCGTGACGTGCTTTAGGGTCGACCCCGGAGGGTAGGGAATAGGGAGTGCGGGTAAGGGTGGTCAGCGTGTGGCGGGTCGGTAGAGTCATGCGCGGGGCGTATATTGACTACGCCATCGCGGCACGTCCTGATTCGGTGAGGGGTGGATGCGGGCCGGCACGATTCCAACATCGATTTTCGTTTTCGCTCTCACGGCGAGTTGTTCCGCGCTTGTCGCGCAGGAGGTTCGCGCGGTGCGCGTGGCTGGAAGCGCTCCGTCAATCGACGGGTTGCTGGACGAAGCGGTCTGGCGAAGCGCCCCGCCGCTGTCGGGGTTCCGTCAGCGCAATCCGGTGGAGGGCGCGGCGGCCAGTGAGTCCACCGAGGTTCGGTTCCTGTACACGGACCGAGATCTGTACGTCGGGGTGCGGGCGTTCGACGGCGATCCTCGCGGGGTGATCGGCCGGCTGACGCGCCGAGATCAGGATGTAGCGGCCGACGAGATCGAGCTGTTCATCGACTCCTACCACGACCGACGCTCGGCGTTCGCGTTCCGATTGAACCCGTCCGGGGCACGCGCCGACGTGTTTGTGTTCGAGGACGGGGCCGGACGGGACGATTCCTGGGACCCCGTGTACGATTCCGCGACGGACATCGACTCGCTCGGCTGGACGGCCGAGTTCCGAATCCCGTTCTCTCAGCTCCGCTTTCCGAATCGAGACCCGCTGGAGTTCGGTCTCCGCGTGCGCCGGTTCATCAATCGCCGAAACGAAGAGGTGAACTGGCCCTTCTTCCCTCGGGATCAGGCGGGTGAGGTGTCTCGCTACGGAGATTTGGTGGGCCTGCGCGGGGTACCGTCCCCGCGGCGCCTGGAGCTGCTGCCATTTACGGCCGGTGGGAGGAACTTCGAGGCGCGGGATCCAAACGCGTCGTTCAGCCTCTCGGAGTCGACCGCGCGCGTCGGCGGCGACGTCAAGCTCGGGCTAACCAGCCGCCTCACCCTGGACCTTACGGTAACCCCTGATTTCGGACAGGTGGAAGCGGATCCATCGGTCGTCAATCTCACAGAGTTCGAGACCTTTTTCCCCGAGAAGCGGCCGTTCTTCGTCGAGGGGACGAACCTGTTCAACGTGCGCCTGCCAGGCAGGTTCGGGGGCGAGCCAGTGGTTTACACCCGGCGCATCGGCCGGGAGCCACAACTCACGGCTAGCGCACCGGGCGGCGTGGTGGACGAGCCCACCGAGACCACCATTTTGGGTGCGGCGAAGATGACGGGCCAGTTGGGGCGAGGGTGGGCGCTCGGGGTCCTGCAAGCTCTGACGTCGAAGGAGCGCGCCACGCTCCTCACGACCTCGGGGACGGAGATGGGCACGGCGGCGGTCGAGCCGCTCACGGGATACAGTGCCGTGCGCGTGCAGCGGAACACGAAACAGGGCCGGCTCGCCTACGGCGCCATCGCAACCGGTGTCGTGCGGAACCTCGACGAGGTCAACTTTGATCAACTCCACCAGAGAGCGTTCAGCGGGGGAGCCGACGTGCGCTGGCGCTTCGGGCAGGATGCCTACGAATTCGAGGCGGCTCTTACCGGCTCCCGGGTCGAAGGCTCGAGCGCAGCGATCGCCAACACGCAACGGAGCTCGGCCCGCTTCTACCAGCGGCCCGATAACGACTACACCACCTTCGATCCCTCGCGTACGTCACTATCGGGATTCGCCGCGATGGTCTGGGTCCGGAAGCTGGTGGGATTCGTGGCGTGGGAAGCCCGTCTCAGCACCAGGAGCCCAGGGTTCGAGGTGAACGACATCGGTTTCATGCGCCGGGCGGATACCCACGACGCCTTTACGAACGTGCGGTTTCGCTGGCTTGAGCCAGGCCGCGTGTTCCGGCGGTTCGAGATCCGGCTCCGCCAGGATTTTTCCTCAACGTGGGGCTGGGAGCTGGGAAGCACTACCAGTGAGGTCCGGTTCGAGGGTCAGCTGCCCAGCTACTGGGAGGGCGATGTCAGCGTCCAGTGGGAGCCGAGGCATATCGATCCCCGAACGACGCGAGGTGGGCCGGGTCTGCTGCTACCGGCTCACTACCACGTGAACGGTCAGATCAGCAGCGATCCCCGACGACCGTTCGTCGCCGAGTTCTCGTGGCGCTCTACGATCGAAGACGAGAGCGGCCGGAAGGAGCTCTTTCCTAACTTCTTTCTCCGGTGGCGGCCGCCCGGCCCGGTGGCGCTGAGCGTGGGCACCCGCGTCGTATTCGTGAGCGGGCACGACCGCCAGTATATCACAGAACGGACAGTGGGCGACTCGACCTACTATCTGTTCGGGCGCCTGCGTCGCCGCGAGGTGTCGCTGCAATTGAGGACCGACGTAGCGCTCAGCTCGCGACTCACCCTCCAGGTGTACGCGGAGCCGTTGGCTTCCGCGAGGCGGTTCGACCCCCTCAAGCTCATCGGTTCGCCGCGGGCCGACGACTACGACGATCGGTTCGACGAAATCGGTCCCGACCGGCTCATCCGGCCGGGCCCGGGAACGACCGCGTCGGTGGACGTGGATCGCGACGGCACGATCGACTTCACGTTTGACGACCCCGACGCCAAGACCATCACCTTGAGAACCAACGTCGTGCTACGCTGGGAATTCAAACCGGGTTCCACGCTCTACCTGGTCTGGAACCAAAGCCGCGAGGACGAGTTCGCCGGAGGACGCCTCGATGCGCTGCACGACCTGGGCGATACGTTCAGCGCCACCGGACGGCATGCCCTGGTGGTGAAAGTGGCGTATTGGATTGGATTGTAGGGAGTGGGGAGTGGGGAGTGGGGAGTAGGGGTTAGGGGGGCGGCGCGGGGCTGCGGGCGACAACGCCCACGCCTCGGAGGCAGGCCTGGTAGGGCCGCGGGACGGAGGAGGAGTGGGAAGTCCCGCGAACCGGTTGCGCGATCACTCGCGGTTTCAAGCGGTGGGTGCCCAATACGAGTACTGAGGGGTAGGGATAATAGGCCACCGGGGCCCTGACGGCTGTGCCGTTCGACCGGCCCGCCGGCAGGTTACAAGGGCGGCGATCGAATGATTCTGGAGTGCGAGTCGGTGCTGGCATTGGGGCGCTTCTTTTGCGGCTTCCACCCAGCGACGCTGACGTTCCTGAGCAGGCCGACTTCGCGATGTGTTCGTCGGGAATTACGGCGTCGCCCGGGAACGGAAGCGGTTCTTGTGACCGCGAAACACCCGGGCGCCCCGGCGCGTAGGATTCATGTCGTCGTGAACTGGTTCGAGGAGTTGAAGGCAAAGGCAGGGAACTAGTGTGACCGATCCCTTGAGCCGTCTCACCGCCGCCCTCTCGGACCGCTACGCGATCGAGCGCGAGCTCGGTTCGGGCGGGATGGCCACCGTCTACCTCGCGGAGGACCTGAAGCACAACCGCCAGGTTGCGGTGAAGGTGTTCCGGCCCGCGGTCGGGACCTTGCTCGGCACCGAACGGTTTTTGCGCGAGATCGGGATCGCCGCCCGCTTACAGCACCCCCACATTCTCCCACTGCACGACTCGGGCTCTGCCGACGGCCTGCTGTACTACGTCATGCCGTACGTGGAGGGTGAATCGCTCGCCGACCGATTGCGGCGCGAGGGGCCCGTCACCCTCGAGACCGCCATGGCCATCACGAGGGAGGTCGCGAGCGCGCTTCAGTACGCCCACCGGCAGGGAGTCCTTCACCGGGACATCAAGCCGGCCAACATCCTCCTCTCGGGCGGCCACGCGGTGGTTGCAGACTTTGGGATTGCTCGCGCGGTGAGCGCCGCGACGGGGCCGCAGATAACCGAAGAGGGGATGGCCGTTGGCACGCCCGCATACATGAGTCCCGAGCAGGCAACCGCCGAGCCTGGCGATCTCGACGAGCGTTCGGATATCTACAGTCTAGGGTGAGTGCTTTACGAGATGCTGGTCGGCAAGCCACCGTACACCGGACCAACCGCGCAGGCAATCTTCGCGCAGATCATAACGTCGCGCCGTTCAGTACTTCCGGGCCCGCCGTTCAGTTTCTCAGCGAGGGGATGGTCGACCTCCTGTCGACAAATCTGGACGCTGTCGGGGGGATCCGGACCATTGACCCGCGTACCGTTCTGCATCAATGGCGCGAGTGATCCCGAGGTGGCCCCCTCGATCTCGAAGCGTCACTCGCGGTTGGGCGGAGCCTCGACGCGGGCTCGGTCCTCGTCGGGAGTGTGGTCGAAGCCGGCCCGGTCGTTCGACTCACGGCCGAGTTGCGTACGGTCGGTGGTGAGCGGCTGGCTCAGGCCACGGCGGACGGAGAGGCCGACAGCATCCTGTCGCTGGTGGACACGTTGAGTTTCAAGCTGCTGCGGGAGATCTGGCGGGCACGCACGCCCGTTCCCGACCTGAGGGTCAGCGCGATCACGACTGGCTCCCTCCAGGCCGTGCGAGCCTATCTGCAGGGGGAGCAGTACTACAGGCGGTCGCAGTGGGACTCAGCCGCCGCTTTCTTTGGAGCGGCAATCGACGCGGACTCGGCGTTCGCCCTCGCTCTCCTACGCATGGGGCAGACGATAGGGTGGCTCAGGGGACACGGCTCCCCGCTTGCACTGTGGCTGGGTGAAACAGCCGCCCGGCAGGCCGACCGTCTCCCACTGAGGGAGCGCGAGCTCGTCGTTGCCAATCGTCTGTTCCAGCAAGGCCGCCTCGCCGCCCTCGATACCCTGCGCGCCTACATCGCTCGATACCCTGAGGACGCGGAAGGATGGTACCAATACGGTACCGTCCAGTATGAGGCGCGCCACCTCATTGCAGTCACTCCCCAGGAGCTGTACGCGCCGTTCGACCGCGTACACGAGTTGGATGCATCCCTCACGCCCGCGTTGATCCGCGCGGTCGAGCTCACGTTGGAAGAAGGCGATAGCGTCAGGTTCGCGCGGCGCCGCGGATTCGACATCCAGATCCGCACGATTCCCGTCCGTGATCCCGATCGGTGGATCGGGATGGTCCGGGTGACGGAGCGACGCGGATCGACGGTTGACATCAATGGGGGAGTGGCAAGCCGGCGAGTTCCCGAAAGAGGTGGCGATTCGACGGCAGCTTGGACTACGCAAGGCGCCTCGTCGACTCTTGGCTGGGAGCCTGACCGAGTCGCTGCTGCCGCGCGAGCCATTCCGCCACCGACCGTTCGCAGACCTCGCGGTGGCGCTCGCGCACGGGCCGGGTGCACTCACGAGTATGGTCTCAACCCGCATCCGTAAGAGGAGGAACGAAGAAATGGCGTCCCACGAGAGCGACCACAACACGTGTACGGATTGCGGTGTCAAGATCACGGGGGTCCCCGTGGTCCCCTCCCAGGCGCAAATCGAGAAACTCAAGCCCACGGTCCTCTGCGCCGGGTGCGCGGAAGACCGAGGTCTCACGTTCGATACGCACGTTTTTGGGGGGCCCGGCGACTGATACGGCAGCATGCGGGACTACAGAGACGGAGCGGTCGACCGTGGCATCACTGGTAACAATTCGACCACCATCTGTCCCCTCCACGATCGCGCAGATCAAAGATTGCCAGTAGGCACAACCAGCGGCTCACGGTGGCAAGCTCTGGTTTCACCCGATCCCTAGCATGCAACTGCCTCGCTCAGCGTCCAAAGGCTGACGGGCTCCCCTTCGGGTCGGATGCTGATCTTCCCAGGGAACTTTCGTTCCTCGATATACACGCGCGCTCCAGCTTTCGTGAGATAACGCCAGGGTGCTCCATGGCATATCGTCCGAAGGAACCCGGTCTCCGGCCGCCGCCCAGATCCACTACTCTATCGACTTGTTGGGCCGTCAGAGCCGCACATACCCCTCCTTCGTGACTCAAACGCTGCCGGTCCTCACCGACCTCGTGGTAACTCGTGACGATGTTGGGCGCTAAGGTATCGTCTTCAGAACAGACTGTGCGACATACCCGATCCGTCGATTGTTCGCGTACGCCGCGTACCAACCATTGGCGAAATCGCCGACCTCCACGGTTGACCCAGCAGGGAGTTGCCGGACGACCGGATGGTTCGTGGACGGTCCCTCGCGTACGTTCACCGTGTTCCATGTGTACCGGGTGACTCGCGTCTGGGTTGGTGCTGACTGCGTTCCGGGAGCTAGGTCGTCGCGACCACTAGAGGAGAGGGTCGCAACCAACATGACGAACAGGAAGACGATTCCGAGGCTCGTTGCCGTGCCCAATCGGGACTTCCCTGGCGCTTTGACTCCGCAGTGAGGACAGGAAGCCGCCCTCCTGGCCACCTGCTGTCCGCACTCCCGGCAATTCGTCAAGGCCATGGTGCACGCTCTGCTCGGTTTACCACAGCGGACCTCATCTTCACGTGATGGGGATACCGACGAGCGCCCCGACCTTTATCAGAAAAGCCCTTGCTCACAGCGCCAACCTCGGGTTTACCCGGTCCGCCGGCCTTCCGGTCTGCCGTACGGCGAGCTGGTCCCATTCAATGACGCGGCGCTTGACATCTTCTTCGGTCTCGTCGGCTGCGGAGCGGAACGCCGAACGCCACATCCCGTCCACCTCGACCATCCACATCGCGTGTGCGGGGAATATGCCCACCGGCGCAACATGACACCGGTACGTGCGTTCACCATGGGTGAACTCGACCTGATGGATGTATGATACGCACGGTATCCTCCCGCCTGACGTGAACTGGATCACGTTTCCTGTGAGTGACCAGCGGTCTCGTCGCCGGGCGGGCGTCCTGCGGGGCGTCAGTACGGCGGCGGGGCCAGCGTCGGCCACCGGCGTGATTCTTCATACTGAAGCCTGGTTCAAGGGGCGGCAAGAGTGGCGCGCAGGCAATACGCTGGGAGGTCCCCCAGATCGCGTGTCAAACGCCGCAGAGGGCCATGGCTCTATTCCACGGACTCGGCAGAGATCGAACATCACTCCCGTTCTGCTAATCTGACCGCCGGTCATTGGCCCAGACCCGGTGTTATCAAGAACGACACTTGGCCGACCAACGGGGAGATGCGGACTACGACCGGGTGGTGGGGAAGTGACGGTCCAATCGCACTGAACGCAGAACTACTGCTCATCCTGACGTTGGAGCCATTGCGTAACCACCGCCACGCACCGATCGCGCACACGATCGGTGATATCGCCTTGACTGCGGACGGAGTTGAGCGTCCTCTGGAGACGCCGCTCAAGTCGCCGTCGTTCGCGAACACGAAACCCGCCCCAGAACAACTCCACCAGGCCCGCAAGACGGTCAGGCCACCGGCCCTCCATGACCAGGAGGTCCTCGGGGAGCCTCCGGGCCCGCTCCGGATCCGCTGGGCCGATCGGGGTTACCTCCGGAGGTGGCGGACAAAGAGATGACCGTGATCCTGTAGCAGAGCCCACCACGAGGACGTCCTCCCGTTGTCCGAACCACTGATCGCTCATGATCGGAATCCTTGGTGAGGATCCAGGTCCGTTGGGGGCTCGGCTCGGGCGCAGCCGCAAAGGTCGTCGTTCATCACGGGCGTGCCTACGTCCCCGCGGGCTGCCGCGGCGCACCATCTGCCAGAACGTTGTACACCTCGCCGATGTGCGGCCGGCCGACATCCACGCCGGCCTCCCGGAAGGCAGCCATCACCGTCTCTCGAAACGCGTTGAAGGCCTCCTCCGATTCCCACACCTCGACGACCCGCAGGTTTTCCGGTCGGCCAAGACACACGTGGTGGATGCGTCCAGGCGGTTGATCATCAACGCGCCGGAGCACCTCATCGTAGAGCTTCGCCGTCATCCCGGCGGGAGTGAAGAACAGGGCGATCGCCATCGGTACGCACCGTTTCGTAGGTTACTAGGGTGACGGGAATGCCGAACGACTTCGTCCCGTCAATGCCACGCAAAGGGTGTACCAAGGATCGGTCGAATAGGAGGGAGTTAAGTCCCTGTCAGATACAGCGATAGCGTGAGTGACCCACGTCACACGAGGGCTCACTCGACATTCGGCAACAAATGTCGCGATCCGCGGAGACCGGCCACGCCACGTCTCGCTCGCTGCATGATCGACTCCTCAGGATGTCACTCGGAGCGTCCACTGACGACGAGATACCGCTGGCAGGCGCGGCAGCGCACCAGGACGCAATGCACCCGTCCTTTGGTCCGTGGCGGGGCCCGTGGAAGCTCAGGCGGTTCTCGCACCGCGGGCAGGGCACAGTTGCATCGGGGGTGAGCGCCTGCTTGCGGAGGGTGCGAATTGGGAGTGCGAAACGAGCGTCCGTATGTGCGGGTCAGCCATAGCCGGCCCTGAGACGACGGCGGCACGCGGAGCGGTGTCACAAGTCTTCCCACACCCAGACGTCCTTGCCGGTGGCGTCGAACCTGTAGCGACTCACGGTGATATACTGAAACTCTCCCTCGCCTCCACGCTTGTACAGGCCGAGCATGTAGTCGTTCTCAATCACCAGCTTCTTTTCCTTCCAGAGCAACCCAACATCTCCGAGTATCGTGTCGATGGCTTCCCACGCCGGAGCCAACTGACCCGCGTTGGCCCGGTCAACCTCCACGATACAAACGCCCCACGTCTGGGCCAGCGGGAAGCGAGACTCGTCGAGATAGTCTTTGGCATGTGTCAGCAACACGCGTCTACTCGCAGCCGATCGCTTGAAGTGAAACGCATGGTTGCATCCAAGCAGGCCGCGTTCCGCGGCCGTCTCCACCTCGTACTGCCGGGACCGAAGGACGCCAATGATCGCCCCGGCAACGTCCTCGTCCGCATAAAACCTCACGCTCCGAGCGGCTTGGTCCACTTCACCGATTTCTGCCCGATCAGCTACCAGCTTAACCCAGACCATTCTTCAGAAGGCTACCGATTCCGAAAGAGTCTCCGCAAGGACGGCTCGCTCATTACCGGGTGCCGGTACGAGTAGGGGAACGCGGACAGCACGCGGCTCGGAAGTGGACCAACCGGAGCCCGCGTCACGGAAGGCCGAGCGCCTCTCTAGCCAACCGTTGCTCTCCCATGCATCTTCGACACCCTAGTTCCCTATTGCGTACTGAGCCCGGAGGGTACTGCTCACGCCCTACACGACGAAACCTGACAGAAGCACGTCCTCGGTCACTCGCCACTTCACCAGTGTAGCCCAGCACTACCGCGGGCTGCGCGATCTGGATGAGCGCTCTGCCCGCCGGGTCGCGGCGATGTTGGCGGCTCTCGCGCGGCCAGGCGCTCAGCTCCGCGCCCTCGACGTCGGAGCGGGAACGGGACGATACACCGAGGCGGTGCTTACCAAGCTCGCGGCGGACTACGGCCTCGGGTGCGCCACCGTGGCCTACGATGTCAACCGGAGGATGTTGGTCAGCACCGTCGAGGCAGCCGGCGACACTGACGTGTCGTTGGCGCGGGTCGTGGGGCTCGCCGAGACCCTGCCGTTTCGGGACGCGGCGTTCGACGCGGTCCTCTCGTTCAACGCGGTCCACCATTTTGATCTCCACACATTTCTCGCGGCAGCCGCCGGGGTGCTGCGGCGTGACGGATGCTTGATCGTGTACACGCGGAGTCCGGAGCAGAACCGGCGGACGGTGTGGGGCACACTGTTCCCCCACTTCGCGGAACGCGAAACGCGCCTCTTTGGCAAGGAGGAGCTACGGAGGGTCTTGGCGAGCCACGCGGATTTCTCCTCGGTAACGCTTGAAACCGTGCCCTGGACCGTGCGGACGACGGCGGTTCGACTGGTGGAGCAGGCAACCGGTCGCTACTACTCGACGTTCAGCTTCTACACACCGGGGGAGTTCAGCGCGGCGCTCGCCACCTTCGAAGCGCGGCTCGCCACAGCCTTCGCCGATCCCTCAAAGGTCATCGTGCAGAACGACCATCTGCTGCTCGTCGCCCGGCGCCGTTAGGATTCCTGGACACCATCACGCCGCACATCGTCCTCGGACCGGTGGGCATCCGGTCCCGTGCCTCGCCCGTCGTAATGCTACAGTGGAAAGTTGAAAACTGACGTATGGAACCCGGCCGAACGACGATCGTGCCAGGCGGGACCCGGCAGGCACGGTGAGAGGCGGCAGGGGCGCGTGACGTGATGCTGGACGTGAGCATCCTCCTCGCCTACTTCGCCGTCATCATGGCCATCGGCGTTCGCGCGCGGATGCGCGAGGGCGTCGGCACCGAGGAGTATTTCTTGAGCGCGCGGTCGCTCAAGTGGCCGTCGATTGCGATGTCGACCATCGCGACCAATATCCACGCCAACCACTTCATCGGGATGGCCGGCGCGGCGTACCTCTACGGGCTGGCGCAAGCCAACCTTGAGATCAATGCCATCTTCGGCATTCTGATTGCCACCTTTTTCTTCGTCCCGTTGTACCTGCGAATGAAGGTCGTCACCATTACGCAGTTCTTCGAGGCGAAGCTCGGCGCCCCGGTCGCGCTGGCGTATTCGATTCTCATGATCGTCCTGTACTCGGTCCTCTACCTCGGGACCGCGTTGTTCTGGGCGGCCTACGCGATCGATGGGGTCTTCGGGGACGGGGTGGCCGTGCTGCATTCCGATCCAATTGTCCGGCTCGGCATTCTTATCGTCGGCACGGGGGTCTTCTCGGCGGTCTATACCTATCTGGGTGGGCTGCGAGCGGTCGTGCGGACCGACATCGCGCAGCTCCTCCTCCTCGTTGGGGGAGGACTGATCACCCTCTCGGCGGCCGTCCACCATCTCGGGGGATGGTCGAGTCTGTGGACCACCACGGGCGATCTCATGCACTTGCATCTGCCGCGAGATCACGAGACGCTGCCGTGGATCGGACTGTTTGGGATGTTCCTCTTGAACCTCAACTACTGGGGAGCGAATCAAGTCATCCTGCAGCGCGCGCTGGCGGCCAAGAATCTGCGACACGCGCAGATCGGGCTCCTGGTAGGAGGCCTGCTGAAGTACTTGATGGTGCTCATCATCATCGTGCCGGGCATCGCGCTCGCCGGTATTCTTCGGGAGCACCCCCTCGACGATCCCGATCTGGCGTATCTGACGCTGGTGAACACGCTCCTCCCCGCCGGCGTCCGGGGACTCATCCTGTGCGGGTTGTTCGCCTCACTCATGAGTACGCTGGATTCGATTTACAACTCGGTCTCGACCTTGTGGGCGATTGACATCTACAAGCGGTACCTCAGGCCGGATGCCTCCGACGGCCAGGTCGTGCGCGCCGGCAAGCTCGCGATCATCGCGACACTGGTCACCGGCGTGCTATTCAGCTTCATCGTGGTCTACGTCAAGTATGGCAATCCCCAATTTCCCCTGACCCACTGGTTCAACGAGCTGTCTTACTATGTCAAGAACGGCTTCGTGCTCCTCGTCATGGCGGCCGTCTTTCTCGTGAATCCGTCCAAGCGCCTTGTGCTCGCCACGTTCTTATCCAGCGTGGCGGTGACGTACCTCATGAACGTGTACTTTGAAGCGATGAACTACTTTGTGCGTTCAGGTTGGGTGATCGTGCTCACGTTCGCGATGGTGGCCATTCCCACGATGCTCAGGAATGGTTGGCGTGTGCCGCTCAGCGACCTGCTCACGGTCTCAAGCAGCACGGCGGCTCGGTTCGGCACCGCGTTGCTGGGATCGCTTGTTCTTTCCCACATCGTGTTCCACTAAGGGCGGCTCGAGTGAAAAGGCAAGACTATCAATGTGCTTCAGCTCCCGGCACCCGCGGTCCCCCGGGACCTGGGGGCCGCCCGCCGGTCGGTTGGCCGGTGCGTTACGTGGCGTGACAGGGGAGACTGCGATTCCATGAAGGAGGAGACATCCCGCTCCCAGGGGCATTCCAGTGGAAAGACCCGCACCAAGTATATTTGCTGGTCCTGGCCCGAGTGGCGAAATGGCAGACGCGCCGGACTCAGTGTCCGGTGGGGGCAACCCCGTGTGAGTTCGACTCTCACCTCGGGCGGGGCACGGTGTCAAGGAAACCATCTAGCGTTGTTGTTCGTGCCGGCGACGATTGGTACGGCAGCTGGGGCAACGGACCATCCGGAAGCGGTCGGGGAGGAAGTCGTCACCACAATCGCGGCACCGTAAGGGCCACTTCCTAAGCCTGCGTGCGTGAGCCCCACGGACCGCCTCGACATTGTTCACATTCGCGTGTCGGGGATGCTCACCGGGTTCCACCGCAGGAACCGGTGGGCAGGGACCGTCACGCGCAGGGTCAGGCGCACGCGTCACGAGCTCGACCGGAGGGTGCTCAACCGGCTGCGATCGTCTGACGCACCGCTCGGTCGCGACTGCCAATGGACGTGCTCGGCCTGTTCGGTCCGGCGCCCAGGCGAGCACCCGGCGCGAGTCCTGGTCCAGCACGCCGCGGGACCACACACGGGAGTAGAGGGCACCCATGGACCTGATCAGCCTCTTAGGCATACCGGCGATTGTCGCTGGCGTGATCCTGCTCATCGCCGTGTGGTGGTTGTTCAGCTACGTTCCCCTCCGGCTGTGGGTCGCGGCGGCGCTCCGGCGCCGACGCATATCGACGTGCCGTCCTATTGGATCCGGCCGGTCGATGTCTAGGCCGGCCCCAGCTCCCCGAGACGAGCCGGGCGCGGAGCTCACCAGGCATCGACGGTGCGAAGCCGGGGTGCGTAGCGTCCGTCATGCGACCGTGTTACCGATTGCTACCGAGAGGGGAGGGACCAGGGAACCGATGCAGCAGCCAACGACTCTAACCCGTGGTCTCACCTACCTCTTCCCACCCAGCGTGTTCCCCGCCAGGGCAAATACTCACGGTATGCCCAGCAGCTTGTGCGTCTGAAGGCTGAGCTTCCAACGGGGGTGCTCGGCACAGTAGCTCGCGGCAAGGTCGGTGTTCCGCTCTCGCTCCGGACCATCCATGGGCTGCAGGAAGAAATGCCGGAAGTCGAGCGACTCGAACTCGGGTGGCTCGGCGTCGTCTTGCGGATATACGAGCTTGAGCTCGTCTCCCGATGCGACCACGAGGCCCGCTCCAGCTTTGGGGCTCACGCAGATCCAGTCCACGCCCTCTGGAACCGGCAGCGTTCCGTTCGTCTCCAGCGCGATCTCGAGTCCTTGCTGGTGCAGCGCGTCGATGAGATCCCGGTCCAGCTGTAGTAGCGGCTCGCCGCCCGTGCAAACGACGAAAGCGTCGTAGCCGGTACCCTCCGGCCATTTCATGCGGACGGCCGAAGCGAGCGCGGCTGCCGACGCAAACCTCCCGCCGCCCGGGCCGTCGGTCCCGACGAACTCGGTGTCGCAGAACCGGCAGACGGCGTCCGCTCGATCGCGCTCGTGGCCCGACCAGAGGTTGCATCCCGCAAACCGGAGGAAAACGGCCGGCCGGCCGGTATTCGCCCCCTCCCCCTGGAGTGTGAAGTAGATCTCCTTGACGGTGTAGGTCATCGGGCGCGCGCCGAGGTGGCGGGGGTTGCCGGGTCGGCCACTCCGGCCTCGACGAATCCCTTGAGTCTCAAGGCGCACGCGTCGCACCGTCCGCATGCCTCACCTTTAGGACCGGGGTCGTAGCAGCTTCTCGTGAGTGCGAAATCGACGCCGAGCTCCAATCCTCGCTCGACGATCGTTTTTTTGGAAAGCGAGACGAGTGGGGCGTGTATCCTGAGCTTCTGCTTTCCCTCCACGCCGGCCTTGGTGGCGAGATCCGCCATTTTTTGAAAGGCAGCCAGGTATTCGGGCCGGCAGTCGGGGTAGCCGCTGTAGTCCAACGCATTCACGCCGATGAAGACGTCGCTCGCGCCCAACACCTCGGCCCACGCGAGTGCGAACGAGAGAAAGATCGTGTTCCGCGCCGGCACGTAGGTGTTTGGAATATCACTGGCAGAATCGGCGGCGCGGTCCTTGGGGACCGGGATGTCATCAGTAAGGGCGGACCCCCCGAACGCACGCAGATCGATATCCAGCACGACGTGCTGCTGCACGCCGATCTGGTGCGCTACGGCTCGCGCTGCATCGACCTCTACGGCATGGCGCTGCCCGTATCGAAACGTGAGCGCGTGGGCGTCATAACCCTCCGCGCACGCAATCGCCGCTGTCACGGCGGAGTCCATCCCGCCGCTCAACAGGGCCACAGCCTTCGGCATGCTTGAAAAGTAAGCCGTACCTCTCGCCGAGTAAGAGGGGAAAAGGGGGCCGAATGCTGCCTCGTTGCGACAGGTAGCGTGGGATGCCGGGTTTCGGCCATCTTTAGGGCGCTTCCGCGGCGACGGGCGTCGCGGTTGTCGCGCCAATCCGAGTCGAGACATGGCTGACGACCACCCGACCCTTCCAGCAGCAGGCCCTTTCCCCCGACCCAGCTCCCCGGAGGAGGCCCGCGGCGTGCTCAAGGCCGAGGCCTTTCCGGCACCGACGGTGCGCGAAGTCACGCTCCACGCGACCGAGTTCACGGCCCTGTGCCCTCGGACCGGCCAGCCGGACTTCGGGTCCGTGGTGATCCGGTACGAGCCAGGGGACCGCTGTCTCGAGTCGCGGGCGCTCAAGTACTATCTCTGGTCGTTCCGGAACGAGGGGGCCTTTTGCGAGAGCCTCGCGGCCAGGATCGCCGATGACGTCGTGTACGCGATCGGACCAAAGCGGGTCACAGTGACCGTCAACCAGAACGTCCGCGGTGGGATCGCCATCGTCGCGGTGGCGGAGCGCGGGCCAACGGGAAGCGTGTGACGGATACGAAGGGTCGCCGTCGCTGACTCCCGCCGACGTACTGACGGTCGTCCTGCTCGGGACAGTCGCTCTGTTACTGGGCGTCCTGGCGTGGCGATTCCGCCGGGGGTCCGAACCTGAACTGATCCAGCAGCAGCTCATCGAGCTCCGGGCGCGCCTCGACGCGCTCGGGACGGCGCAGCACGAGTTACCCCGCTTGCTTGCCGAGAACAGGATGGACCAGCAGCGCGTGCTCGCCGACCAGGTCGCCCAGTTCTCCGGTTTGGTGTCGCAGCGGATCGAGACCGCGCATGCGACAGTGGGCTCGCGGCTGGACGACACGGGGCGGACCGTCGCCGAGGTGCGGGAGCGCCTGGGGCAGCTGGCCGAGGTCACCAGGCGGCTCGAGGCCATGGCGGGAGATGTGGCGGAGCTCCAGGCGCTCCTCAAGGTTCCCCAGCTCAGGGGGACGCTCGGCGAAGTATGGCTGGGTGAGCTGCTTCGGCAGGTGTTCCCAGCACGACTGTACGACACTCAGCACACGTTCCGGTCGGGTGACCGGGTCGACGCGGTCATCAAGATCGGAAGCCGGCTGGTTCCAGTGGATGCAAAATTCCCCCTCGACGCGTATCAGCGCATGCTGGCGAGCGACGGTGGGGGGGAGGAGCGCGAGCGCCGCACGTTCCGACGGACGCTCAGGGACCGCATCGACGAGATCGCAGGCAAGTACATTTTGCCCGAAGAGGGTACGTACGATTTCGCGCTGATGTACATCCCAGCCGAAAACGTCTACTACGAAGCGATCGTGCGGGGCGAGGAGCTGGACGTGGAGGGGAGCGTCGTCGCCTACGCGATGAAGCGCAAGGTCATTCCCGTATCGCCGAACACGTTCTACGCCTACCTGTCAGCGATCCTGCACGGACTGCGCGGGCTCGAAGTCGAGGAGAGCGCGCGGGAGATCCTGGATTCGCTGGGAGGACTCCAACAGCAGCTCGCTCGATACGACCGTGCCCACGACCTCATCGGGACACACCTCGATCGCGCCGTCAGGCAGTACGACGAGGCCAACAAGCAACTGGGCAAGATCAGGGATCGCTTCACGCAAATCACGGGCGTCGGAGGCGGGGATGTCGCACGCCCACTGCACGAAGAAAGCCCGAGTGGAGATGCCTAATTTCACCAGCGAATCGCACCCACTCGAAGGAGCGAAGATCATGAGATGGTCGCTGGCAGCCGGCCTCGTGATGCTCGCGGCTTGTGACGGCCGCATCGAATCGACCGCGGATCTGTACCGCGCGATCCACGACCGCTACGCGGATCGCTGGTACCGGACGGTGATCCTCGACCAGGACAACGTCTTCTACCGGCCCGACGGGACCGAGGTCCGACGCTCTGTGTGGGGCCACGAGTTCAATCTCCCGGGCGAGCTTCGCATCGACGTGCATCCCGTGGAGCAGGGAAACGGAACGCTCATCGCGCGCGACTCGATCTATTCCTTTCAGAGCGGATAGCTCGTGGGGCAGCAGGGGGGCATTGTGTCCTTGCTCCTGATCGCGTTCGACTCCTACTTGATTCCACCTGAAACGACGCTCGCGTTGCTCGAGAAGCTCGACTTCGACCACACGCTGTTCCGGGAGGATGTGGCAGGGCCGTCCCGTCTACGTGATTGGCGCGGAAGCCGGCGACCTTCGGTCCAGACAATTCTGGGTCGACCGGGAGGAGTGGTATGCCGTGCGGGTCATCGAGCCGGTCGGCGACGGGCTCGTGCGGGACGTCCGGTCCAACAACTACCGGCGGCTGGGTGGAGGCTGGATCGCTCCCGAGGTCCTCATGCTGCTCGACGGTGAGCCCGATCGCCTCGAGAATTATCGGGACATCCAGGTTGATGTCTCGATCGACCCCGCGCGCTTCGATCCACTGCAATGGGGTCGGGGAATGTCGGAGGCGGTCGAGCGCTAACGGCGCCGCTGGAGCCGCTTCAACAGCTGGATCTGCCCGGCGTGATACAGATCGTGCGCCGCGATTCCATGGATGTGCTGCAGGGGCGTGTATTTCGATCCAGGGCTGACCTTCCCCAAGCGTGCGGCCGGCAGATCTTCTACGCAATCACGCAGGGCAACATGCTCCGCCCGCAGCAACACGACGTCCTCGGTCCATGCGCTCGCCGTCGCTCGATATGGGACGGATGGCCAATCGCTTGGCCGCCTCGGGAACGAGCCCCGCGGCGCTCCAGTGAGCCGGCGTCGTACGACGTATTTCCAGTACGCGGTGTGGAGCACGAGTTCCCAGATGTTGTGCCGCTGGGGGGATGGACGCCACACGGCCTGCCGAACGGTAAGGCCGCGAATGGATCCCCCGAGGTTCGTGCCATGCCACGAGTGGCGATCGAAGGCCTGATCGAGGAGGTCGATCAGCATTTGGGTTTGAGCGTTCTTGGTACTCATAAGGGGCTCAGATGTCGGATGTGAGGGGGCTGGGGTGAGGTGCCAGGGTCAGGCCTGGAACCTGACACTTGGCCAACTGCTCCCCATGTGCAAACATCGTGGACTCAAGCGTCCTCTTACTGTATTCAATGGGACACGGGGTCCCCACGGCTACAGCACATGAGAGGAGTCAACAATGAAGACCGAGACGACCGCGGCTTTAGCCCGGGTCCTGGCTATCGGCGCCGCCTGCTCGGCGTTTCTAACCGCCAGCGCGGCGGCCCAGGGAGCATCCGGCTTGCCGGGTTATCGCTCGACGGTTGCCGACCGCGAGCAGATCGCTATCACGGTGTACAATCAAAACTTCGGGTTGGTGCGGGAGGTCCGCACCATCGCTCTCCACCCGGGCGTCATCACGCTGGAGTTCGGGGACGTCGCTTCGCAGATCCAACCAGAGACCGTGCACATCAAGTCGTTGGGCGGCGAGCGCCTCGACGTCCTCGAGCAGAACTACCAGTTCGATCTGCTGAGCCCCCAGAAGCTACTCGAGAAATATGTCGGACGCACCGTCAAGGTGTATCGCTGGAACGCGGTCACCGGACGGGACGAGGAGCACGAGGCCGAGGTCCTTTCGGTGAACCAGGGCACGATTCTCAAGGTCGGGGACGAGATCAGCTTCAACTATCCCGGGCGAATTTCCTTTCCCGAAATACCCGAGAACCTGATTGCCAAGCCGACGCTACTGTGGCGGCTGGACAGCGAGCGCTCCCATGCCCGCGTCGAGGTTTCCTACCTAACCCGCAACATGACGTGGAAAGCCGACTACGTCTTGGTGATCGATGAGGACGATCGGGAGGGCCACCTGACCGGCTGGGTGACGCTGACGAATCAGAGCGGGGCCGCGTACAAGAACGCTCGGCTCAAGCTCGTGGCCGGCGACGTCCAACGGGTCGGACAGGAGGTGGACCGCGCCGCCATCGCCGGCCTCAAGGCGGCGGAGCGTCGCTCCGACTTCGTCGAGGAAGGATTCTTCGAGTACCACCTTTACACCCTGGACCGTCCGGCCACCCTGCTCGAGAACGAGCAGAAGCAGGTGACGCTGCTCGAGGCGGCCGGGATCGGGCTCGAGAAGCGGCTGATCTACTATGGCGCCGCGCAATACTACCGCGGTCAGTACGGGCAGGTGATGTCGAATCAGAAGGTCGGGGTGTATCTGGACGTGCAGAACAGTGAGGCGAATCAGCTCGGGCTGCCAATGCCCAAAGGAGTCGTTCGGGTCTACAAGGCCGACCGCTCGGGCGCGCAGCAGTTCGTGGGAGAAGACCGTATCGATCACACCCCACGGGATGAGAGAATCCGCATCAAAATGGGTGAGGCGTTCGACGTCGTGGGTGAGCGGCGCCAAGTGGAGTTTCGCGTTCTCAGCAGCTGCGTGTCAGAGAGCGCGTGGGAAGTGAAGCTCCGCAACCACAAAGATGAGCTGGCGACCATTGAAGCGTTCGAGCCCGTGGGTGGCGACTGGACGTTACTGTCCTCGAGCCACCCGAGCGCGCGAGTCGACGCGCACACGTTCAAGTTCGTCGTGGACGTTCCGGCCCGCGACGAGGCGCAGATCGACTACCGAGTGCGAGTGCGCTGGTGTTGAGGGTAGGGATTAGAGATTAGGGATAGGGGCTAGAGAGCTGACGACCCTAGCCCTACTCCCTATCATCCACACACCCCCGCCGTCGTAAACCAGCACGCCGTGTGAGGTGAGGTCTTGAAGAACTCGAGCAGCAACCTCCCGACCTTTTCCTCTCCCACCTGGGATGGCTGTACCCCATCTGACTCGAAGTCCTGCTCGGTCCAGTCCATGGCACCGCCGGTGGGGTTCTCCCCGTCGGCCCACAAGTAAGGCCCCCAGGCGAGCCACGGGGCGACCGTGTCGTAGTCGAGGTCGCCGGTGAAATCATTACGAAAGAGCGGATTGTCGACCTTGATGATCTGTGACTCGACCAGCCACTTGACCGCAAACCCGGTCTCGTATGCGTATGGTTCACCGTTCAGCGCGCCGGTAGAGAAGCCGCCGTAAATGCGACTCGACACGAACACCTGCTCGAGGTTGGGATACCGGTTGAGGAGCGTGCGGGATATGATCCCCATTCTCGAGAGCAGGAGGTGTGCATCGGATATCTCCTCCGGCAATGTGGCCAGGGACTGGGCGTTGGAGACCTTTAGCCAGATGACCTGGACCCGGCGCTCGGAAAGACCCTGCGGCACCAGGTGGTCGTTTCTGATCCGGTCGTAGTTGGGATTGGCCCGCGCCTCCCAGTTCTGAGCTGCCTGGTCTTCCGCGGCGCCGTTGACGATGACGAGGGATGTTTGATTCACATCCGGGTCGGTGGCTGCGAGCCCATGAAGGTCCACGGGTCGCACGGCGCCATGGACGACGGGGAGCAAAACTCCTGCGTCGCGTTCGCTCCACCGATCGACAACAGCACGTACTTCCCGTTCGGATTGGGTGCTCCACCGGCATCGCGAGGTTGTACCCCCTGCGCGCGCTGGACGCCGGTGTTGTAGTGTCGCGCCGGCATGACGTTGACTTGGTCGGGGTATAGACCGCCCTCGAATTGGTCGAGGTAGAGGTCCACGGTCAGTTGCGGCAGTGGGATCTTCGGCGGATCGATGATCGGCGCTCCCAACACCGAAGCGTCTTCGGAGCACGCAACGGTACCGGACGCCGCAAGGACGAGGACCAGGATCTTTGTAGCGTGTGTCATTGTCATTACCAGTTCTCGGCGAAGCCCTTGCTCGACCGCTTGAAAACAAAGCGGTGGGTTGCGTGGACGGTAGGGGGGTGGACGCGAGTGTACGCGGCGTATGCGCGTCTCGGGGACGCTCTCGCCTTTCGTAGCCGATGGGCCACAGCTAACGTACTCTCTCGAGCACCCGCAACGCGGCCGTGAAAGGTGACTGAGTGAATAGCCCCCAACTGGAAATACTCATCTCTGAAGACGCGATCGGCGCACGTGTCGAGGAGCTGGCATTGCAGATCTCAGCTGATTACGCGCACGCCGACGAGATTGTTCTCGTCGGCGTGTTGCGGGGCGCGTTCGTCTTTCTCGCCGACCTGGCCCGCCGCATCGTCGTGCCGCGGCGTGTGGATTTCATCGCACTCTCCAGCTATGGCGCGTCGACAGAATCGGCCGGCGATGTCCACCTGCTCATGGACGTCGCTGCCGACCTCGCCGGCCGACACGTCCTGCTGGTCGAGGGCATCGTCGATGCTGGATACACTCTGGATTTCGCCCTTGCGCATCTCGCAGGGCGCAAGCCGGCCTCTCTGAAGAGTTGCGTGCTGATTCGAAAGCCGAAGCCCGAACAGATCAGCGTAAAGATCGACTACCTCGGGTTCGAGGTCCCCGACGTATGGGTCGCGGGGTACGGGCTCGACTACACCGGCCAATATCGGGTCCTGCCTCACGTTGCCGTGCTGCGGGACGGGACCCAACCGGGCGGGAGCGAGCCAACGAGTGCCCGACGCTGAGGAACGGCCGGCTGGACGTGGCTGATCTCGAGCTGGTCCTGGGCTGCGATCCCCGTCGCCTCCTCGAGCGCGCCGGCGAAGGGTTTCTCGTTTCACGCTCCGGATCGCCCGAGACACCGTTCCCTTCGCCGGAATACTTGTTGGTCCTGCGGCAGGGCGGGGTCCGCGACGATCTCATCGAGCTTGCGCGAACGCGTGGAATCGCCGGGTGGCTGGACCCGCCGCTGTGCGTCTTTCAGGAGTTACCGGAGTGGCTCGGCGCCACCGCCCGCAAGCCGCTCGACGATTTCGAGCGCGCCGCGCTGCTGTCGTCGTCGCTACGGTCGTCCGCGGGCAAGGTTTTCGGATCGGTGCGGCGGCTGGAGGACTTCAGCCATTGGGTAGAACGCCTCTTCGGCGACCTCGCGTCCGAAGGCGTGACGGCCGACGCGTACGAGGCGGCGTTGGCCGGTGAGGGTGCGCGGGGAGCTTTCGAGCGTGAGCGCGACGCAGAGCTGGCTCGAGCATACCGGGCGTATCGCGACAGCATGGATCGCTTCGGCCGGCGTGACGGACGCGATTCACTGGTCGACTGCGCACAGGCGCTCCGCGACGATCCTCGGGCGCTTGCCCCCAAACTCGGCGGCCGGCGCGAGATCCGCATCTTTGGGCTCCACGATGTCCGGGGTGGCTGGAGGTCCCTGCTTCGTGCCCTGCTCCAGTCTCCGGCGCTCGACCGGGTGATCATCTTCGCCGCGGACGCCGTCGAGCTCGGGCTCGACCGGGTGTCCAAGGTCGAACGCGTGCCCGAGCCCCAAACGCCCGCCACGCGCCTGTTCTCAACGGCAACGCCCCCCGACGTGGCACTCGACCTGTTCGACCGGTTCGACCTCATCGCCGCCCCGGACGTTGAGCGCGAAGTGGAAGAGGTCGCGCGCCGCGTGCGGCAACTCATCGAGGGCGGTGTTTCGCCGGACCGCATCGCGGTCGTGCCGCGCCAGGCGAGGCCGTACGTGGACATGGCGATCCGGTGCCTCCGGCGGTTCGGCGTTCCGGCCACGGCCCGGCCACGCTTCGCGTATCAGGATATCCCCGTCGTGCGTGCGACACTGTCGCTCTTCGCTGCGGCCGCTGAGGGGTGGAGCCGCCATGCACTTGGTCGAGCTTGCAGAGCAGCCCTACCTCGCCCACGACCTGAACGCCCGAGTGCTCAACTACGTCGGCTTCCGAAGCAGAGTAACCGGGCTCGCGCAATGGAGCGCGGAGCTCGAATCCCTAGAGCGAGAGTCGCAGCGGTTGTGGAAACGAGGTGCTGACCCGGACTGGAGATCTGCTCCCCCTGAACCGGCGGCGGTCGGTGAGGCCCGAGAGGCGTTCGCGCGATTCGCGCTGCGGGCCGGAGCATTGGATCGGGAGCGGACGCTCGCAGACTGGCTCGATTGGCTCCGCTCGTTTGCCGATGACGATCCCTGGGGCATCGCCGACCGCATCCACCAGGTTCCGGACTCGCGCTATGAGCTCGCCCGTCTCGACCTCACGGGGTGGAACGGGCTGAAGACCATCGTCTCCGAATGGGCCGAAGCCACCAGGCTTTGGGAACCCGATGGAGTGACCCTGTCCGTCGGACGTTTTCACGGACGCCTGCGGGAGATGTTATCCGGAAGTGCCGCCTTGTGGACGGATCCGATGCACGGGGTGCGCGTGCTCGAGGCGCTCGCGGCGGCATACCGCTCGTTCGACCACGTCTTTCTGGTGGGGATGGTGTCCGGAGGGTTTCCGACCCACCCGCCTACGTCGCCGATCTTGGACGAAGGCGACAGGGAGCTGCTCGTACGCAACGGTCTGCCGCTGGATCGCCGGAGTGATTGGGACAGCCGCGAACGACAGCTCTTTCGCGTCCTCGTCGCCGGCGCCCGCGATAGCCTGACCCTGAGCTACCCACGTATAGACCTCAAGGGGCGGGAGGTGACGGACTCCGCGTTCACGGAAGCGCTGGCGGAAGTAGCCGGCCCGGCGGGAGCCTCCGATCCAATCGACTCGATCTTTACCCCGGGGATTCCGGTCTACACGTCGGAGGCCGTCGGCTCACACGCCGCCCATGCCGCCCGCGTCGAGCGCCTGCGCGAGGCGGGGACGCCCACGCCGTACAACGGGTTGATCGAGCAACCAGCTTTACGCGAATGGCTAGCCAGCACGTTCGGCGACGAGGCACGGTGGAGTCCGACGCAGATCGAGGAGCATGCGAAGTGCCCGTGGGCGTTTTTCTCGGCCCGACTCCTTCGCCTCGAGAAGCCCGAAGATCCAGATGAGGAGATGGACCCAATCACGCGCGGGTCGGTTCTTCACGAGACCCTGCGGCGATTCTACGATGCCGCGGGTGCGAGGGTGGGGGGTGCGGTCTTCCTCAGGGAGGCCGATCTCGATTGGGCGGAGCCCGAGCTTGCGCGCGCACTGGAGACCACTCTTCGCGATGCTGAATCGCGAGGTTGGATCGGGCACCCGGCCCTTCGAGACGCCAAGCGGCTCGAGCTCGGGCGCATTCTGGTTCGGTACCTCCGGTGGGAAGTGCAGCAGCACGAAGACCTGCACAATCGAAGGAAAACGAAGACGTTTCGCACGATTTGGACTGGGGTCGTCGAGCACGAAGTCGTGTTCGACGAGAATCAAGTCGCGTTAGAGCGTGGAGGAGTCCGGGTTGCCTACCGCGGCCGCATCGACCGGCTCGAGGTGGGTGTCGATGAGCGGGTCGATGCTGGTCGCCACGCTGCCGTGGTGGATTACAAGACGAGCAGGGACAGCGTGCCCGGCGGTGGGGAGGACGAGGCGTGGGAAGACGGCGTCGTGCTGCAGATGCCTCTGTATGCCTACGCGCTCACCCAGCTGCGTCCCGATATGACCGTGGCGCGAGCGGAATACCGGGCGCTCCGGCAGCGGGAGGTCGTTCACCCGCTGGAGCTGAAGCAGGTTGAGGCCATGAATCCGGTGCCCCAATCCAACGATCAGGGGACCCGGCAAATGGAGAGAGCCCTGGACGGTGTGGTCGACCGGGTGCGGCTGATCCGATCGGGTGAGTTTCCGGCGCGTCCCGCACCGTCGTGTGGGTGTCCCCCCTTCTGCCACGCGTGGGATATCTGCCGAGTGCCCGGTGGACCGCGCGTCAAGCGGGAAAAGCGGTGGCGCTGAGAACACCGACCGACCAGCAGTGGGCCGCAGCCAGGGCCACCGACCGTCACGTGCTCGTGTCGGCGGGGGCCGGCACTGGAAAAACCAACACCGTGCTCAGCCGGATTCTCTACCTGCTGGGTATGGAGATCCGGGGGGTGTCCGTCGGGGACCCCATCGGACTCGGAGACGTTGCGGCAATCACGTTCACGAACGCGGCTGCCGCCGATCTGAAACACCGGCTGCGTCAGCATCTCCGGGAGGGCGATCGCCGCGAAGATTCTTTCCTCGTAGATACCGCCCGCATCGGAACCATTCACAGTTTTTGCGGGGAGATTCTGCGGGAGTTCGCCCTGCGATCGGGGCGCGCTCCGGCCGGAGAGGTCCTCGACGAAGCCCTCTCCGACGGTTTGACAGCCGAGGTCGTTCGAGATGCGGTCTTGGGTGCGATCGAAGAGGACGCCGTCTCGGGCCTCAGCGAACTGATTGCCGAGCGCTCCGTGGCGGAGATTCAGCGCTACGTGACGCAACTGGTGGGAGACAGTGACCGTCTGCAAGCGATCGACCGGGCGCGGGAGACCCTGGAAAGCCGGGAACGAACCATCGTGGATCTCGCACTACGGACGCTCCGACTGTTTGAGCGGAGGCTGGGCGAGCGGCTCGCCGTGGATTTCGACCGGATGATCGTGTGGACCCGCGACCTGCTGCGAGATGACGCCGCTGCTCGTCGCGCGCTGCAGCGTCGCATCAAGGTGCTGATCGTCGACGAGTTCCAAGACGTCGATCCGGTTCAACGGGAGATCGCCTACCTCCTGGGCGACCCGCTCGGGGGACGGGAGGACACGACGCGCCTCATGTTCGTGGGCGATCCCAAGCAGAGCATCTACCGCTTCCGGCGGGCCGATGTCACGGTCTGGGGCGAGGTAGAGCGCGATTTCCGCGAGGGCGACCGCGGGCTCGTGGTGAGTCTCTCCGAAAACTTCCGCAGCACGCCTGCCATTCTCGGGTGGGTCGATGCGACCGTCGGCGCGCTCCTGAACCAACCGTTTGCCGGGAATGGGCCAGCGAGCTACGAGGTGCGATACGAGCCGTTGGTGCCGGCGGTCGGCGATGGCGCGGGGCCACCGATCGAGATAATCGCGATTCCCCCACGCGAGAACGGCCGGACGCAAACAGCGGCAGCCGTCCGGCGCCTCGAGGCGCGGGCGATGGCCGAGCGCGCCCGCGCGCTGCATGGGACCGGCATCGAGTGGCGGGATATGGCCGTCCTGCTCCACGGGTGGCACGCGCTCGACGTGTATCGCGATGCGCTGACGGGCGTGGGCGCACCGGTGCGTGCTTTCCGCATGGAGGGTTTTTACCGGAGGCGCGAGGTCGTGGACATGATCGTTGCGCTCCAGGCGGTGCGAGACCCATTGGACGACCGGGCGCTCCTCGGGTTTCTGCGTAGTCCGTTCGTTGGGTTGAGAGACGAAACGTTGCTCGCCGTTGCCCGTCAGAACCGCTCGCCGTACTGGGACGGTCTCGCCGAGGTCGACGCCGCCGCCGACAGCGAGTTGCTTCGATGGGGACACGAGCTGCTCGGGCGGCACGTTCGCGTCCGCGACCGCATGCCGATCGACACGCTGCTCGAGAGCCTCCTCGAGGAGAGCGGGTACGTGGCTCACCTCCTTCTCCTCGGTGACGAGCACGTTCAGGCGGCGGCCAACGTGCGGAAGTTCGTCCGGCTGGCCCGCAGCGCCGCCCACGCCGGGCTCGGGGAGTTCTTGAGAGGCCTGGCCGCGCTCAGGGCACGGGGGGACCGCCAGGGGGACGCACCGATCGACGGAGGCGCGGGTGACTCGGTGACGATCACGTCGGTCCATAGTGCGAAGGGTCTGGAGTGGCGGGTCGTGTTCTGGTGCGATCTCGTTCGCTACTTCTCGATGGGCCAGGGAACTGGGCTCCTCGTCGGCAGAGACTCGATCGCGCTGAAAGATCCTGAGCTGTCGAGTTCAGAGCAGAGTGCGGGGTGGAAGGCACTCAACGCGACCATCGAGCGGGAAGAAATGGCCGAGCGCAAGCGGGTGTGGTACGTCGCAGCCACCCGGGCCAAGGAACGGCTCGTGCTCGCCGGGCTTCCCCTGGGGACGCGGCCGAGCAACCGTTTCCAAACGCCGGCCGATTACCTGATGAGCGTACTACCCGAAGCCGATATTGCGGCCGGCTCGAATTTCCGGTACGAGTCGTCCCGCGGCGACGTGTTCGAGGCGGTCGTCGAACACGCGAGCACGGCTGCCCCGACAGCGGCCGCCGCCGCCAGTGAGTCGCTGGAGCCGCTGGAGAGCCTTGCGGGGCCATTGCCCTCGATTTCAGTTCCAGCCGGCCGGCGCCGGCATTCCGCCAGCGAGGCGCTCGCCTTCTCGCGTTGCCCCAGGCGGCACTGGTTCAAGTAGGTGGCCGGCCTTCGGGAGCCACCCATCGACCGGTCGGGTTCGGACTTCATCGATGCGGTGAAGCGCGGGCACATCGTCCACGATGTCCTGGAGCGCCTGGAAGCGGACGCGGACCTCGAGTGGCTGCTCGAGGACGCGATCGGCCGATGGGACCAGACCGCGCCGCCGCCTGAAGGCAGTGAGGGCGTCGAGTATCGCGCGCACCTGCGCGAGGAAGTCGAATCGGTAGCGCACCATCCGGCGTATCGGGCGGTGGCTGATCTTCCTACCGCCCGCCGCGAGTTGGGCTTTCTGCGGATCGAAGACGACGGCGCGATCTATCAGGGTCGGGTCGATCTCGCCGGTTCCGAGGGTGACCGCCTGGTGCTTCTTGACGTGAAGACGACGCAGTGCACCGCAGCGGCGGTCGCGGCGCGCGCGTCCCAGTACGCCCGCAACGAGACGTGTACGTCTCGTCCGTCGAGGGCATTAGTGGGCTCGAGGTCGATCGGTTCTCCTTTCAGTTCTCACGCGCAGGCTCTCAAATCGCGACAACCATTTCGGATGAAATCAGAACCCAAGCGGCGGAGAGCCTCGACGCGATGCGAAGCGCAGTGGCCCGAGGAGAAGCGCCGCTCACCCAGCACCCGGCGGAGTGTCGGTTCTGTGGCTACAAGAGGGTGGGGTGGTGCCCCGGCGTCCACGATGAGCGTGGCGAAGGGCGTGAAACGTCACAGGGTCTCTAGCGGACGTCCGTGATGGGCTCGGATCTGAAATCGCTCATCGCGGGCTGGGAGGGTCTCGGCGTCGTCGCCCGATACGATCGCCCAGCCGCCGCGTGGATCTCATCGCGTTGCACGATGCGAGGTTGGGGCAGCCGACCGGTGGCACGCGCATGCGCGCGTACCGTCGGCCCGAGGACGGATTGGTCGACGCCTTACGACTGGCCGAAGGGATGACCCAGAAGTGGGCTGCGGCCGATGCGCCCTTCGGAGGCGGGAAAGGCGTGCTGGCGCTGAGCCGGGTCCTCGACCGCCGCGAGACGGACGCCCTGCTTCGCCGTTACGGACGTCATGGCGAGGCGCTCGGCGGCGCCTTCGCCACTGCGCCGGACATGAACGTGGGGCCCGACGAGCTCGCCGTGATTGCCGGGGAGACGCAGTACGTCCACTGCTACGACCGCGTTCAGGGAAAACCGGTTGATCCCGGTCCGTACACCGCGCTCGGGGTGTTCGTGTCGATCAAGGTAGGCGCCCGGCACCAGTTCGGATCTGACGCGCTCGAGGGCCGCTCGGTCCTGGTGCAGGGAGTGGGGGTTGTTGGCGGTCCGTTGTGCCGCTTGCTCCGGGACGTGGGGGCTAGCGTCTATCTGAGCGATCTCAACGTGGAGCGGGCGGAACGCGTCGCGGCGGACGTCGGCGGTGGGGTGGTCCGACCCGATGAGGCACCCGATTTCGCCTGCGATGTCTACGCGCCGTGTGCTGCGGGTGCGGTGCTCAACGCCCGCACGATACCGCGGCTGCGATGCAAGATGGTCGCCGGATCTGCCAACAACCAGCTCGACGAGGTAGAAGATGCGGAACGCCTGCACCAGCTCGGCATCCTGTACACGCCCGACTTCGTGGTCAACGCCGGTGGCGCCGTCGGCATCGCTACCCTGGAGGACACCGGTTCGGAAGCGGCGGCGCGGGCGCGGGTCGAGGAGATCGGGCCGAGGTTGTCCACCATCCTTGCCGAAGCGTTGGAGAGAGGTGAGTCGCCGGTGCACGCGGCACGGCGGCAGGTGGAACGCGTGCTGGAGCGGGCCCGGACGAGCTGACTGAAGCTGCAGCAACGACGGCGAGGGCGGCGCTCGGGACTCAACTGTCCTCGGATTCTACGACTATCTCTCGCACCACAGTGATCTCCGCGCCGCTTCGCAGTTCGATATCGAGTCTGAGCGCGTAGGTCCCGTCCGAGAGGTCCGGCAACCGGACATCCAGCGACCGGCCGAAGATCGCTCGATCGGCGGGGGTCGCCTCCTCCCACGCGATGCTCAAGAGGGGGTCGCGCCTCCCGGCGAGCTTCGCGAATTCCACGGCCTTTCGTAGCCAGCTGCTGCTGGTCTTGACGAGGGTGAGCGTTGTGGAGATCAGCTGCGGTCCCTCGAGCCCGACGACCTCCCAGTAGAGACCGACGCGGTCGCCGGACAGCACGCGAAGCGATCCTCGGGTGCGGGGTATTGCGGCTGCCAGGGAGTCGATGGGCTCGGTTTGCCGAACCTCGTTCCCGCTCAACACCAGTAGGTCGGAGACTGCGGGGGAGCCCTTCGTCCACTCGGGGCGTGTCAGCCAGTAACGCGAGCGGCCGGCGAGTTGGTCGCCTGGACTCAGTGCTTCGATGCTCACGAGCAGGTCCAGTGCTTCGGTCCTTGCCACGAGCGCGTCGGCGGTGGCGGCATCTCTCTTCTCGACGAGTATCACCGGCCCCCGCTCGTTCGGGGCGAGCGCGAGAGCAGCCCGAACCGCGCGACCGGGGGACAGGCTATCGCTGTGGAGATCGTAGGCGCTTACGACGACCATGCTGTCGCCTCGGGGGAAAACGGCCATCTGGTGCTCCAGCTCTTCAAACGAGCGCGCGTAGGCCGGTCCGTATTCAGTGCGTGCGCGCTCGTGTTCGAGCGGCCACTTGCCGGGCTGGATCCGGCTCAGGTCACGCGTGAATCCCGGCTCCGGGAGAAAACGCCGGCCGGCGGTGTCGTAGCGCGAAGCGATGAAAATCGCACGGTGGCCGACCGTGCCCGTCGTGGGTCGGATACGGGCCTGCGTCACGGGCGTTCCGTAACGGACCAAAACTCGCTCGAGGTCGTCTCCCCACCTCAATCCGTCGGACGGCTCGGAGTGGGCGCTCAAATGGCTTTGCAGGTGCCGCGTGTAGTGCTCGGTCAGGCGATCGTTGCCGGCGACGAGGTACAGCGGATCCGCGAGCCACCAGAAGCGCGTCTCCAGTGAATCGCGGGCCTCGCACGACAATGAGCGGTAGTCGCCCTTTGCCCCGCCGCTCAGGAAGGGTGAGAGATCGCGCCAGCGGCAGCGCTCCTCGCGAGGCATTCGCGCCAACGCGAGTGTGTAGAGGGATTCCGCCGCGACGAACTCCTGATCGGCGTGTCGCACGAAACCGCCGAGCGCCACGCACCACCACTCTTGCGGTGGGGCGCACTGGTCCGCCGCCGCTATGGCCTCCCGGTTCCGGCCTGATGCGACGAGATACTTCACCCGCTGGCCCGCGATCCAGTGATCCCCCGGGAGCCGGGCCGCTGCGCTGTCGAGGCGAGCCACCAACGCATCGCGCAGTGGCCGCACCTCCGGTGGCTCCGCCTTGCCATTCCAGCTGCTGTCACCGCTGTCGATGGTGAACAGGCAGAACTGGCCGTCGATGCGCAACGAAATGACCTCCTCGCAGCGGCCGGGTGTGCTGGGATGTTTCCACGGCAACATCAACCTACGCTGGCGCTCAAAGCGCTTCTGCTCCGCTCTAGCGCGTCGGGAGATTTGCTTGGAGTCGGCGGGGGTAGCGGGAACAACCGGTACCTGACTCACAACCAGGTTGTCCGACGGGAGCGATGAGCCAGTGAAGGCCAGCGCAACCCCGGTGCTCCCGAAGAGTGCCGTGGCGAGTACGACAGCCGTGAACAACATCGCGTCGATGATAGTACGCCCACGGCAAGTAAAGGTGCCGTCGATCCGTGCGGAAGGGGACCTGGCGTTTACCTCTTCGGCTACTCTTGCTACAATCGATTCTACAAGGGGCCACGGCGCGATTAGATCACCCCCAGGGTGATCCGGGTAGGGGTTCCGAATCTCAGCGAAGGAGTGGTCAATGAGGTTGATGGGCAAGCTCGCCGTCGTGACCGGCGGAGGCGCGGGAATCGGCAAGGCCATCGCGCTGCGGCTCGCGGAAGAGGGCGCAGACATCGTCATCGGAGATATCGACGAGTCGGCAGCGGGGAATGCCGTGGCGCAAATCACGGCCCTCGGCCGCCGGGCCGTGTCGGTTCTCACTGACGTGACGGACAAAGGACAGATCGAGTCCCTGATGGGCAATGCACGCCAACTCGGGCGCGTCGACATCCTCGTCAACAACGCCGGTGTGGAACACGTCACGCCACCGCTGGAAATCGGCGAGGCGGAGTGGGACCAGATCCTCGCCGTGAATCTCAAGGGAACGTTTCTGTGCAGCCAGGTCGTGGCCGGGGCGATGATCACGGACGGTAACGGAGGCAAGATCGTAAACGTCGGGTCGATCGCCGGTATCCGCGCGCCAAGGAACGGGCCCCACTACGCGTCGTCAAAAGCGGGTGTCCACATGTTGACAAAGCAGTTCGCCTTGGAGCTGGCTCAACACAACGTCACGGTGAATGCCGTCGCTCCGGGCGTCATCAAGAACGGGCTCAGCACGCGGCACTCGCTGTCCGATCCGGAACGCGCCGAACAGATAGGGCGAAGCGTCCCGCTGGGGCGGCTCGGCTCCCCCCGCGACGTCGCAAACGCCGTGCTCTTCTTGGCCTCCGCCGAAGCGGACTACATCACCGGCACGGTGCTGCCGGTTGACGGCGGGTTTCTGATTGCCGGCATCCGGGTGAGCTGAAGGCCGGCAGCCACGCACTTACACGACAGGGGAGACCAATTGGTCTCCCCTGTCGTGTCGGAACTCCGTGTGCTCGTTAGAATCCCGGCGAGAATCCAAACTGCCAGACGTGGCTCTTGTTCGGCCGGCTGAAGGGTCGGACGTAGTCCAGCTCGAGGATCGCAAAGCCGAACAGGTTGAACCGCAACCCGACGCCTGCACTGTACACGGGGCATCGGACCGTGAGCGTGGAGCACCCGCCGCTGGAGTCGCTCAGGCGGATCCGGTCACCACTGTCCCAGGCCAGTCCGGCGTCGCCGAAGATGGCCACCTCCAGCGGGAGCGCGCCGAAGTACCCGCCGCCGATGCCCAGGACGCCAAACAGCGGGAAGCGCAGCTCCATGTTCGCTACCGCCATCTTGGAGCCCAGCAGCCGGTCGAAGGCGGGGCACGTGCTCTCGGCACTCGCCACGCACTCGGAAACGTCGAATGACCCGGTGTTGTAGCCCCGGACGAACTGCTGCCACCCGATGAAGAGCGGTGACAGAACCGAATCCCGCTCGATGCTCGAGCCGTAGCGGCCGAAGTGCATGAGGCGGGTCGCTAAGGTGAACGGCCGCTTCGGCATGAAGTACTTTCGGTAGTCCGTGAGGAACTGGACCATGTTGATCGAGCCGAGGACCGGGGTGGCCTCGATGCGATACCGCTGGCCGATGATCGGACTGGTTATCCCGAAGAGGGAGTTGTCGTAGACCAGCGCGACGCTCGTTTGGGCCAGATTGAGCGCGTTCGGGGTAGGCAGGTTGATCTTCTCATCCGCGATCTCGAAACCGGTCTGGATATCGAACGTCTTCGTCCGAATCTCGCGGTCGAAGGTGATGCGCGAAATGCCCCCCTGGAACTCCAGGCGCTGGACCCGATTGAACGGATATGATGCGATGCCAGCGAGCTGGCGGTTGGTCTGGCGGAACCGAATAAGTTGCTCGATGAATACCGTTCGGCCCGTGCTGTCGACGGCAAGGCCCTGCCCGAAACCGCCGGTGAGGATCGGCACTTGCTGGCCCACCACACCCCAGTTCATGCGCTTCCGGACGTTGGTGTATACCACCGCTCCGAGGATGTCCTGGACCGTGCCGTTGACCTGGAGCACGGTTGCCAGGTTGTGCTCGCCCAGCATGTCGCTCCAGAAGGCCGACGCGCCGCCACCGATGAATGTGCCGTAGGAGTCCACACCGGCGGACAGGTACGGCTGCCCGAGGTAGTCCAGCGAGATCTTGCTCTTGTAATCCGAGTTGGCGAACTCCGCCGTCTGCGCGAGCCCGGTCACTGGATCGTCCAGATAGGCTACGACACCTCCGCGGCTTCGACTGGCGGGAGGCAGCACGGCGGCGTTGCCCTGCGGGAACGGTGCGAGTGGCTCGGTCCCGGCCAGCGTCTCGGTGGAGTCGATCCCGTAGATGGCGTACTGGCCGTCGTCAAAGACGCTGTAGGCGATGTTGCCCGATTGTGACGAGACGCTCAGGGCGGGGCTCAGGGCAGTGATGCCGCTGATTCCCGTGTACAAATGGGTGACCTGATAGAGCTGGGTCTCTAGATCGGTCACCGACGCCAGCGTCGCTACCGGCCCGCCCGGGAGGCCGACGCGGTAGATGTTCGGGACACCGTTCCGGTCGGAGATGAAATAGAGGCTCTTGCCGTCCGGGGACCACTGGGGATTGACGTTCTTCCCGTCGTCTGCGCCAACCACACGGGTTACCGATCCATTGCGAGGGTCGACGACGGCCAGCCGGTAGTTTCCAAAGTCCAGCCGGCGGATGTCGGACGAAAACCGATCGGTGACGAACGCAATCGCCCGTCCGTCCGGGGACCACGCCGGTTGCAGTTCGGCAAACTGATCGTTGGTGAGACGCGAAAGGGCGTTCGCCTCGAGATCGTAGATGAAGAGGTCGAGCACGCCGCCGACGAGCGCGGAAAACGCGATGGACTTGTCGTCCGGCGACCAGGTGGGGTTGAAGATCTCACCCAAGTCCGGGAACTTGAGCTCCCGCGCCTTGGCTCCCGCTTCGATCGCCATGATCTTGATGATCGGCTTGCCCCGCACCACGGCCGCAAACGCGAAGCGCGTTCCGTCTGACGACCAGGCGCCCGCCGAGTTGATGAACTGCAAGCTCTCAAAGTGCGGATCGCTCGATGTCTTGGTGATCTTCCGGATGACCCGGCCTGTCTCGACGTCGGCCATGAACATGTCGATCGAGAAGAGGTTCCGCTCTGAGAGAAACACGATTCTCTTGCCGTCGGGACTGAGAGCCGGCGCCAAGTTGATCCGACCGAGCCCCTCGGAATTTGGTCCCAGCAAGAGACGCCCGTAGTCTTCCGGAACGTTGGTGACCTCGACCAGCGGGTCGTAGGCGGAGTTCAGGGCCTGGTGCCAGTCGCGGGAGAGCGTAGAGTCGTGCACGCCGAGTGTGCGCTCGAACACGCGGGCCAGATCGGGGAGCCTGCCGGCCCGCTTGAGCAGCCGGCCCACGACCTCGTCCCCCCACCGTCCCGCCACATACGACCAGAACGCCTGCCCCCACCGGTACGGGAAATACTGGAAGCCACCCAGCTGCCGAACGGTCGGGAGCGTGTCGCGCGCGGCATCGCGCATCCACATCGCGGTGTGGGGATCCACTGGGCCGATCGAGAGATACTCGGCCATGCCCTCAGAGAACCACAGGGGCAACCGGAACAGGCCGGGGATGTTGCCGGTCGCGACGGCCCGGCCCTGTCCGGTAATGTCGAACTGGAATGCATGTACCAGCTCGTGACCCAACACGTGGTCGGTTTCAGCGAGCGGCCCGGCCATGGGCAAGACGATCCGGCGCTTGAAGATTTCCGTGACGCCGCCGGTTGCCTCGTCGATCGATCCGGGGACGGCGTTGGTCTGCTCGAAGTCGGGATGGTCGGCGTAGAGAACCACGACCTGCCGACCGCGGAGTTCGTGGTCGAGGATCCGGGACAGCCGCGTGTACCACCTCTCGGCCATCCGAGCCGTTTGCTCGACCGCGTCCTTCTCGCTGGGATAGTAGTAGATGTCAAAGTGCTCGGTCTTGAGCACCTCGAAATCGAAGGTTTCGTACTGGACCTTATTGCGTCCGAAGTACTGACCCTCCGCCGTCGGCGCCGCCGGGCCCAAACTCCCTAGGCCGGCCGCGACGATCGAAAAGAGGGCGGTGCGAATCGAAAGCTGCATAGTAGTGGTCCCCCCCCACCACCATGACAGCCCGGCGGCAGGATTCGTTAGCTCGCTCCTGCGATCCCCCCACACGTGAAAAAGCCGCAACACCGCGAAGGTGTTCCCGGCCCGAACGTACACCCCCAAGCCCGTGGTCGACGGGCTCCACTTCCTACCCCGTACCTTAAAGAAGGGTTCACCCGACCGAATGCGCCAGGTGGGAGGCGGATCGGGAGGGGAGAAGACGGAGCTGCGGGGCGGATTTTCTCAGATCGCCGGGCGGCTGCCCTCACCGTAGCCCGTCAGCTCGACGAATCCCTGTCCTACCCTTGAACCGGTAGCGGCGTCGTATACCCCGACCGCGCCCTCCCAGTAGAAGAGATCTCGTAGCCGGTCGCTCCGATTCTCCTGGTGCGGAAGCTCGGGCTCTACCCGCAATGACAGTGAAGCGCTTGGGACCTCGACGACCCAGCCGGCCGGGTAGCGTGTCCCAGTGGCGGGGCTGAGCCACTCCGAGGTAGCGGTCGCCGTCCACCCGCCGGCCGCCAGAGGCCGCGCCCGGCCTTCGGAATCGATCATTGTGCCGCTCTCGAACGAGCTCGTGTTGGCTCGGTCGCGCACGCGGTAGAGCATTACGTCACGACCGTCGTCCAATGAGAAGCTGAACCAGTCCCATCCCTGCTGGTCGGGCCCCAATTGATTCGAGCCGAATTCGCGGTCCATCCAACTCTGGCCCTGAACCGGCAGTTCCTCGCCTCCGATTGTCACCGTGCCCGAGGTTGTCAGCCGAGTGAAACTGTAGTAATGGCTGGCGGATGTCGGGCGGTCTCCTTTTCGGCTGTATCCTTCGACCCCGTGAAATGCCGCCGGCTTGGCGGGCCGAGTGCTCAGCCGAAAAGCGATTCGCTGCCGGTCGTCCCGTATGTCGAAATCGAAACCGGAGCCGTTCCACCGAAGGGCCCATTTGCCGGCCGTACCAGCCGGCGCGCGACTCCACGCGATTGTCGAGTCCGGATAGTCCGGGAACTGTCCCAGAATCGGTGTGGCGCGGTAGACCGTCTCACTGAACACGTGGCGGCCGGATTGGAAATCGGCGATCGCCGCATGTCCCATGACGACGTTGGCCGCTGTCCAGTCGGAGTCTAGGCGCGGTGCCTCGGGCAGCACGCCGACCCGGAAGAACGTGAGCTGGTACCCGAGCCGTCGCCCGGGGTCTCCGACCACCTCCAGGTGACCCGTGAAATACCACC
Organism: Gemmatimonadales bacterium; assembly: GCA_965249575.1. Lineage (GTDB taxonomy): Bacteria > Gemmatimonadota > Gemmatimonadetes > Gemmatimonadales > GWC2-71-9. The sequence goes on from OZ252244.1 coordinate 3,006,216, forward strand.
ACTCAGTCTTAAAGCCGGGATGCGACCAGTGGTCGGCTGGGAAGGTCAAACGGTAGCCGCGCCGCGCCGGTGTCCACGAGGGAGTCGGGACGTCCGGCACCCCCCGCAGTACCTGGGTGACGCCGCTGAGTACGGCATCGCGAAGTGCCGGCTGTGCGCCGAGTATTGCGGTGGCCGCGGCGAGGGCCAACAGCGCTCGATTACAGGTCATCGCGCGCCAACTCCGCCGCCGGCGTTCGAGCCGCACGGAATGCAGGGTACAGACTCGCCACCGCGGCGGCGAGCAGGATGACAATGCACTGCTGCGCAACCGCCAGCACGGGCCAGGAGAATTGGATGGTCCACCCGAAATAGGCCCGATTGATGACGAGGATCAGCACGGTCGCGAGGACGAGACCCATTCCGAGGCCGATAACGAGCCCGAAACCGCCCATCGCGAGGCCCTTGTACACAAGGATGCGCGAGATCTGGGCGCGGCTCGCCCCGAGAGCGCGGTAGAGCGCGAGCTCCGATATGCGTTCCCGAACGAATACGAGGAGCGTCAGCGTGATCCCGCTCGCGGCGATCACGAGGGTCATCCCCTGAAGGATACGCGTGATGGCGAACGTTTGATCGAAGATTCTCAGCGCCTGCACTCGAATAGAGCGATTGCTGCGAATCGCCAGTGGAGCGCGTGCGAAACGGCTCTTCACATCGTCGATCACCGCCTCAGTCTGGGTGGCGGAGTCGAGGTATAGCGCGACACCCGACACCGGGCCGGGGCCGAAACGGGCCTCGAACGTTGCGATATCGAGAATGGCCGCCCCGCGTTCCGTTGCGTAGTCGTAATAGACCCCTGCGATTGGGAAGCTCAGAATGCCCGCAGGCCCGTACAGCTCCAGTACGTCGCCCGCGCGCAGCGCGGCTTTGCGGGATAGCGGCTCGCTGATCAGAATCGCTCCGTTCTTGCGAACCCTGCTGAACGCCTCGGACGGGTTGCCTTCCAGGAGTTGGATTCGACCCGCACCGTCGGCGATGCCGACGTCGATGCCGGCGAGCCCGATGCGGCGGCTCCCTGCATAGACAGGGAGCGTTCGGATTCGGTCGATGGCTCGAACGCGAGAATCGGCCGCGAGGGCTCCGATGAGCGCGGAATCGATGCCTGCCCTGCGTCCGGGTCCTCTTCCCGACGGGGAGATATAGACGTCGGCTTGAACGGTCGATCTGATCCAGACATCCAGGGTGCTTCGAAAACTCCCGATCATGAAGGTGATCGCGATCAGCATGCTCACCGCGATCGCGAGCGAGGAGATCGCAAATGCGCTCGTCCCGAGGCGGACGCCGAGCGTCTTCAACGCGTACACGAATCCAAATCCCCGCACCGTCAGTACCCGTGCGAGTCTCGCAACCACGAACGGCGTCAGGAGCGGGATCGCGGCGACCAACATGGTGGCGAGCACGAATCCGGCGGGCCGCCAGGATTGGCCGAAGCGCCAATACCAGTAGGCGGTCGCGGCGAGCTCAACGAGCCCGGCCACGAACAGTGGTGCTGCGAGTGTGCCGAACCGCTCGTGCAGGGTAAAAGCGGCGAGCAACGTCCTCGTGTCCCGCCGGCTCATGTCTAGGGCGGGGATGAGCGCGCCAAGGGTGGCTCCACCGATACCGATGACCGCCGCCAGCATGAAGAGCCTGCCGGGAACGTGGAGCGATTCGATCTCCTCTAGCAGGTAGAGGCTCGTGAGCGTGCCGCTCACGACGGCAACGTTGGCTTGAGCGGCCCAATACCCCAGGGGGAGGCCGAGGCAGACGCCCAGCGCCCCCAGCAGCCCCGCCTCGCCCAGGATGAGCCCCAAGACCTGCCGGCGGGTCGCCCCCATCGACCGAAGCAGTCCGAACTCCGCCCGCCGGCGGACGAGGGCTGCCTGGACGCTGGTGTACACGAGAAAAAAGCCCACCAGCAGGCTGATGAAGCTGAGCGCGGTCAAGTTGAGCCGAAAGGCCTCCAGGAGGCGTGCAGCTTCCCGCCGCTGTTCTCCCGGCGTGATCACCTCCACCCCCGGTCCCAGGCGCGCCTGGAGGCGCGCCTGGACCGCCGAGGATCCTTCCTCGGCCCGCAAACTCACGTCGATTTGGTGGATCTCGCCCCGGGTGCCGAAGAGGTCTTGCGCCTGGGCGATGTCCATGACGGCCAGCCGGCGACTCGCCAGCGGGGCGATTCGCTCGAAGTCGAGCAGCCCGCCGATCACCAGGGTAACCACCCTGCCCGCTCCGATAACGCGAACCGAGTCGCCGGCCGCCCAGCCCATGTCGTCGGCCAGTTTTTGGGTGACGGCCACCCAACCGGATTGCGCGAGGGATACCGCCGCATCGGCCGGCGGGCCCGCCCAGGCCACGCGAGGGGACGCGAAGAAGTCGACGCCGATCACGTCGAGGTAGATGCGGGAGGTGTCGGCGAGCGCCACGTCCGTTCGGAATATCGGCCGGGCCGTGGCTACTCCCGGCTCTGCGAGAACGGTGACGTACAGGCTCTCGGGAATCGTCGGGAGCCGGCCGCGTACGCTGAAGTCGGTGTCCCCGCTTACCGCCTCGACGCTCGCCCCGAAGGCGGCCAGGGCGCTCTGGTTGATGATTTGAATCGTGAGGACCGACGCCACCCCGAGGGCCACCCCCAGCACGGTCAGGATGTACAGCGTCCTCCCGCTCCTGAAATGGGCGCCAACCGTCCGCACGAAGTACCGCATCACGGCCGCTCGAGCCTTCCGCTGTGAAGCTGCCAGGTCTCGTCCGCGAGAGCTGCCAACTCCAGACTGTGCGTTACGTAAACAACCGTGCTGTTTCCTTGGTCGGCCATGGACAGCAAGAGATCCATGACTTGCCGACTGGTGGCGTCGTCGAGGTTGCCGGTCGGCTCGTCAGCGAGCAGCAAGGGCGGGCGCCGGAGGAGGGAGCGGCAGATGGCGACCCGCTGCATCTCACCGCCACTCAACCGTTGAATCGAATCCTCAACCCGGTCTGTCAGCCCCACGCGCCCGAGCAGCTCCAGCACGCGGCTGCTGAAGTCTTCCGATCGTGAGCCCGCAATGAGTTCCGGAAGCGCGACATTCTCCCGAACGGTGAGATGTGGCAGCAGGTAAAAGAACTGGAACACGAGCCCGATGCGCTCCCGCCGGAGCAGCGTGCGGGAGTGTTCGGACAGCGCGCCAAGGTCGTGGCCGTCCAGCAGCACTGACCCATCCGTGGGCACGTCGATCCCGGCGGCCAGGTTGAGGAGCGTCGATTTCCCGCTGCCGCTCCGCCCGACCACAGCGATCCGGCGCCCCGGGGGGACGTCGAAGCTGACGCGCTCGAGCGCGAACCGGCTGCCGCTTCCCAAGCTGTCGTAACGCTTGGAGACGTTACGAAACGCCACGGCCGAGATGTCGGGGGTCATGTCGCGGGAGCCTAGCGGGAGCGGCGCGGCGGCGTCAAGCGGTTGTGGACCGCGGAGTGTCGCAATAGGGTTCCATCCCTCCGGCACGCTCGTAGGCCCGAGGGGATCTCAGCTTGCCTTGGAGGCTCCATACAGTACGCCGTGAGCCAGTTTCGCCCCGCATGGTGGCTCCGCGGGCCACACGCTCAGACCCTCGGCGCTCGCCTGCTGCGGCGCAGGCGAGGGGTGGCACTCGCGCGCGAGCGGGTCGAAACGCCGGACGGCGATTTCCTCGATCTGGACTTTGCGGAATCCGGTGAGCGGGGTGGGTCTCCCAACGTACCAGTCGTACTCGTGCTTCATGGCCTCGAGGGGTCGTCAGAGTCGAAGTACGCGCTCGAGGCCCACCGGGGCTTGGCGGCCCGGGGTCTCCAGGGAGTCGGCCTGAACTTCCGGTCGTGCAGTGGCGAACTCAATCGAACCAAACGCCTGTACCATTCCGGTGAGACCGGCGATCTGGCGTACGTGCTGGACCTGTTGGCACGGCGGTTCCCCGGCTCGAAGCTCGGCGCGATCGGGTTTTCGCTGGGTGGAAACGTCCTTCTCAAGTATCTGGGAGAGACGGGGAGCGACGATCGGGCGCCACTCCTGTCGGCCGCGGTGGCGATCTCGGTGCCGTTCGATCTGGGCGCGGGAGCAGACTATCTCGAGAGGGGATTGTCCCGCCTCTATCGGTGGCGCCTGGTTCGCTCACTGCAGCAGAAGGTGCGGGCCAAGGCCGGGCTGCTGGGTGATGCGGTGGACCTCCAGTGCTCGCTAGCGGCTCGAACGTTCCGGGAATTCGACGATGCGGCTACGGCGCCGCTGCACGGATTCGCCGGGGCCGAAGACTACTACCGGCGATCGAGCTCTGCCCCCTACCTGTCACGCGTGCGCGTTCCAACGCTGGTGATCCACTCCCTGGACGATCCGTTCCTGCCCGCCGCCGCCGTCCCGCAACACGAGGCGTCGGGCAACCCAAATATCGTAGGGGTGTTCACGAAGAGCGGGGGCCACGTGGGTTTCGTCAGCGGGGAGGCTCCGTGGGCCCCCGCGTTCTGGGCGGAACAGGAGGCGACCAGGTTCGTGAGCGTGATGCTCGGGCCGTGACTCCTTCGGGGCCCGGACCACGTCCCGCCTAGGTTCGGATTGCCGCGAGCCCACTCCGCAACGCGTCGTTCCAGCGCTCGTGCTGCCGCGCGCGGTTGAGGGGAAGCGGTTCCGTGGGCTCACTCCCCCCGGATTTAAGTGCGCGCTGCCACCAACCGACGTCGTGCCACGCACCGAGCTTGTACCCGACCGATCGATACACCCCAACCGGTTCGAATCGGAGGCGCTCGTGCAGCGATACGCTCGCGGGATTCGGGAGGGTGATCGCCGCGTAGGCTCGGTAGAATCCCTGGAGCGTGAGAACCGCAAAGAGTGATTCGTAGAGCGCCCGCCCGACACCCGATTGGCGATGGTCCGCTCCGACGTACACCGATACCTCGACCGACCAGCGATACGCCGCGCGAGTCCGAAACGCGCCAGCGTACGCGTATCCCTTGACCGCGCCCTCGCTCTCGCATACGAGCCAGGGCCGTTCGGGCAAGGTGCTCGTGATCCTGCGAGCCATCTCGGTCTTGGGCGGCGGCTCGGTCTCGAACGAGATCGCGGTATCGCGGACGATCGGGACATAGATCGCCAACACCCCGTCCGCATCGTCCTCGGTCACCAGCCGGATCACGTGCTCAGTGGACATCGGTCAGTCGTCATTGTTCATTGGTCAGTGGTCAGTGGTCAGTGGTCAGTGGTCAGTGGTCAGTGGTCAGTGGTCAGTGGTCAGTGGTCAGTGGTCAGCGGTCAGTGGTCAGTGGTCAATGGTCAATGGTCAATGTTGTTGCTCGATCTTCAAGGCTCGATGTTCAGTGATCAATGTCCAATACTCAATGAAGGGAACTCCGTAATGCCAACCAGCAGCGCACGCGCGACGTGGGAGGGTGGGCTCAAGGCTGGGAAAGGCGTCTACTCCGCGGCATCCGGGTCGTTTGAGGGCCGCTACTCCTTCACAACCCGGTTCGAGGGAGCCGCGGGCACCAATCCCGAGGAGCTGATTGCCGCGGCTCACGCCGCCTGTCTCAGCATGGCGCTCTCTGCCGGGCTCGAGAAAGCGGGTACACCCGCTACCCGCATTTCAACTGCGGCCGCTTGCACCCTCGAGATGGTTGGAGGCGGGCCCAAGATCACGAAGATGGAGCTCGAGGTCCGCGGTTCGGTGCCCGAGATCGACCAATCCGCTTTCGCCGAGGCGGCTGAGAACGCCAAGAACAACTGTCCGGTCTCGGGCGCCCTCAAGGACAACGTCCAGTTCGTTCTGTCGGCGCAACTCGAACAATGATCCCGTCGCCGCGCTAACGGCTTCACCACGACGCCACCCGATTGGCAACGGCGGGGTTCCTTGGATCCACTCTGTCATACCTTGGTCGGTGCCGCCCTCGGCGAAGCGGGTCTCAAACGCTCGACGCCTTTGGCGATGCCCGGGCTCGTCATCGGGGCGAATCTCCCCGATGTCGACGTGGCGGCCCATGCCTGGGGAGGGCTGGCCGCCCTGGAGTTCCGTAGGGGGTGGACGCATGGCATCCTGGCACTGGCGGTCCTGCCGCTCGTCTTGGTGGGCCTGCTCCTATTATGGGATCGCCTGGTTCGACGACGACAGCGTAGCCCTGAACGGGCCGCCGATCCGCGAGCGCTCATGCTGCTGGCGTACGCCGCGGTGCTGACCCATCCGTTCCTGGACTATCTGAATACCTACGGGATGCGATGGCTCATGCCGTTCAGGGACGAATGGTATTACGGAGACGCGCTGTTCATTATCGACCCCTGGATTTGGGGCGCGCTCGGCATTGGGGTCTACCTTACCCGCCGGCTCAACAGACACAAGGCGGCCCAGATCGCGGCGCGGCCTGCCCGAATCGCACTCGGCTTGGTGGCCGGCTACATCCTGCTGATGGGCGTCTCGGCAGTCAGTTCCCGCAGGCTGGTAGGGGGATTTCTAGCCGAAGGCCTCCAGGTTTCGGTCAACCACCTGATGGTTGCACCGATCCCCGGGAATCCGATTTCCCGGGATGTACTCCTCTCGTCGAACGGGCAATACCACCGCGCGCGCTTCCGGTGATTGCCGCAGCCCCGGATGGAGCGCCAGGTCGAACAGGCGAGGTGGTGGGTCGGGTCCCCCGCCACGACCGTATCGACGGGAGAATCGCATCCGGCCGCGGTTGCAGCGGCTGCGACCCGCGAGGGGCGCGCGTTCCTCCATTGGTCCCGGTTCCCCTATTTCCGTATTCAAGAGATTGACGGCGGATATCGAGTACGAATCGTGGATGCCAGGTATGAGGCCGACTGGGCGTCACTCGTTCTGGACGTACCGGGAGCCCTGGCGGCCGAGACCCGACTCCGTGACCCCCAACCGGACGCGACCAAGGTGAGCGCGCTGGGCATTGGCCTCGAAGCCGCCCCGCGCGGGGAGGACCGTCGATGAACGTGAAACGCGCATTGGCGATCGAGAACGCTCTGTTACTCCTGTTGGTGTTCGTCCCCGTGGCCGTCGTGCTCGAGATCGTGCATGCTGGCGCGGTGTACATCTTCGTCGTGTCGGCGCTCGCCATCATTCCGCTCGCCGCGTTGATGGGCCGGGCCACCGAGCACCTGGCGGCGCGGTTGGGGGAGGGAATCGGTGGGCTGCTCAATGCCACGTTCGGGAACGCGGCCGAGCTGATCATCGCGTTCATGGGATTGCGGGCCGGCCTGTATGGAGTGGTCAAGGCGTCAATCACGGGATCGATCATCGGGAACGTGCTCTTGATCTTCGGCTTGAGCGCCTTGGTGGGCGGCGTTGGCCGGCGCGCTCAGTCGTTCAATCGCACGGCGGCGAGCTTGGGCTCAACGCTCCTCTTCCTGAGCGCCGTCGGGCTGCTGATCCCGGCCATCTTCCACCGCATCGTGGGCGCCGACTTCGCCGCCGACGAGCGGACGCTCAGCCTCGAGATCGCGATCGTCCTCATGACGACTTACGTCCTGAGCCTCGTATTTGCGCTCAAGACACATCGGCACCTCTACACGGGGGGGCCCGCGAGCCACGAGGCCGACGCCCTATCGGGCGACGTGCATTGGTCCCGAGCCCAGTCCGCGGCCACACTAGTGGGAACTACCGCCCTGATCGCGCTCATGAGCGAGTTCCTGGTGGGCTCAATCGAAGAGACCGCCTCACAGCTCGGAATGAGCGACGTCTTCGTCGGCGTCATCCTAATCGCCATCATCGGTAACGCGGCAGAGCATTCGGCGGCTGTCTTGATGGCCATCAAGGACAAGATGGACCTGGCGATCAACATCGCGGTGGGCTCGTCGATTCAGGTGGCCCTGTTCGTCGCGCCTCTTTTGGTCTTCGCAAGCTACTGGATCGGGCCCAGGCCGATGGACCTGCGCTTCACCACGCTCGAGGTCGTCGCCGTCGTCCTCGCCGCGGTCTCCATGTCGCAGATCGCGAACGATGGGGAGACGAACTGGATGGAGGGTGTTCAGCTTCTGGCGGTCTACTGCATCCTGGGCATGGTGTTCTTCATAATGCCGACGTGACGGCGCATCTCGTAACGGCGCAGGGGCCTAGAAGAGACTTCTGGCGACTGATCCACGGCCCTGTCGCCCGCCACGCTCGGAGGCCTATCGGAAAAGAGGATCTACTACACAAAAAAAAGGGCGAGCACCTGGCGCTCGCCCCAACTGTCGGTCCAGTAGCTTCAGTCCGCCGCCGCCACCTGGATCTCACTCCACGGCGCGTCATTTCGACGGTTGTGCCGTCGCACGGCATCGCGCGCGGCCGCCACGCCGGCGACTACGTGGCGAACGAATGGCTCGGGAAGCTCCGTGCTGCCAGCAGCGATCGTGATGGAGGCCACGAAGTCGTTCAAGAAGCATGGCCGCTCTGATGGGCCGCCGTCGGCCCCTGCGAACACCCTGTTGTGTTCGACGCGCACGTCCAGTCGGACGCCGTCGCGATACCGGAACAGTGTCGCGGCCACGTCGCCCCTGCCGATCTCGTCGGGAAACGAGAGCGCACTCGAGAGGCCGACTTCCCACTGCGCCACGCTCGTCACCTGCGGTTCCTCGCTGGTGACTGCCTGGAGTAAGTCGTCGACTCCCTGCACTAGGACGCCCAGCGACTCATCCAGCTCACTGGCAGTAAGAGCGGCTTTGGTGTTAACGCAGGCGTTCATCGTAATGCTCCGTGCCTCCTGAGTAACCGTATTGACCCCACACCTCGTTCCGTCCTCTACTACAGCCAAGACCGTGCCAGGTTTCCCTAGTTATCGGCTCTTGGCGCCAACGCGTTGAGGTTTCTGTGGTTAGGCAAACGGTCCTGTTCGGGGCGTGACTACCGTCACTCCCCATAGTATGGCGGTTGGCTACGGCTGTCCAGAAAGGGCTACATTTGGCCGCCCAGCGAAAACCAGCGGATTTTCCGTCGTTGACGTATCTTGCTGCCAGTCATAAACTTAGGTGATTCTGGTACCAGGAGAATCATGAAGGCCTGGCGGGAGACGTCGCAGATTGCCGTTCGATTGGCCGAACTTGCCGGAAAAGGTGCTCAGGCGGCCCTGGCCACCGTCATTGACATCGACGGGTCGACCTATCGCCGTCCTGGGGCCAAGCTCCTCGTCGAGGCTGGCGGTGAAGCGCTGGGCGGGGTGAGTGGTGGTTGTCTCGAGGCCGACGTGCGGGAAGTGGCGCGCGCGGTCGTCGATGAGCACTCCCCGCGGTTGCTTCGATACGACATGACGAACGATGACGGGAGCTTCGGGCTCGGGTTGGGCTGTCGGGGAATCGTGGACGTATTCGTTCAGCCGGCGACGGACCACTTGATCACCGCCGTTCGTGAGATCCAAACGCTGCTTGCCGGGCGGGAGGCCTTCGCGATCTCCACGGTCGTCGAGGGCGAGGGAGTTGGACGAACAGTCGTGACGAGATCGGGCGGTACGATCCGTGGATCTACCGGCGGCACGCAGCTCGATCGGGCGGTGGCGTCGCTGAGCGGTGAGCGTTTGGGTGACGGCGGGTCGGGCCTCGACACGTTGGGTGGAGCGCGGGTCTTCACGGAGGTCCTCGCTCCACCTCCGGACCTGGTCGTGTTCGGCGCCGGGGACGATTCGGTGTCCCTTGCCGCGTGCGCCTGGGACGTAGGGTTTCGCGTTACGGTCGTCGATCACCGCGCGGCGGCGCTCGAGCCGCAGCGGTTCCCCGAGGACGCGGTGCGCGTTCACCGGCGGCCCGCGGAAGGAGTCGAAGGGGTGCCGCTCCATGCGGAGTCCTACGTCGTCCTGAAGTTGCATTCCCTCGACCACGATCGTGCCTGGCTCGAACAGATACTGCGTACCCCCGCGCCCTACGTCGGCGTGCTCGGTCCGCGGGCACGCACGGCGGAGATGCTCGCGGCGATCGGGGCGCCCATGTCGGAGCGTATCTTCGCCCCCGTGGGCATCGACCTCGCGGCGGAGGGAGCGGAGCAAGTCGCGCTCTCTATTGTTGCTGAGCTGCTCGCGGTGCGCTCGGGAAGGGCGCCAACCCACCTGCGTGAGAAACGGGGAGCGATTCATGTCGACTGAGCGTACCGGATCGGTGGCGGGTCTCCTCCTCGCGGCGGGGAGCTCGAGCCGCATGGGCGAGAACAAGTTGTTCTTCGAGATCGACGGTGAATCGCTGCTCCGCCGCGCCGTCGATACCGCGCTGTCCGCCGGGCTGGACCCGGTGGTCGTGGTCCTGGGTCACGAGGCTCAGCGCGCGCGCGGGGCACTCCGCGAGCTGCCGTGTCAGATCGTGGTCAACTCGCAGCACGAGCTGGGGATCAACAGCTCGCTCCGAACCGGAATGGAAAATGTGCCGCCAGATGCCACGGCGGTCGTAGTAATGCTCGCCGACATGCCTTTCGTGTCGCGCGACATGATCGAGACGCTCGTGCGCCGGTACCGCGGGAGCTCGGCGGCACTCGCGATCTCGCGATACGGCGACGTCAACGCCCCGCCGATGCTGTACGATCGATCGCTGTTCGGCGAGCTCAACGAGCCACAAGGAGAGGGGTGTGGACGACACGTCGTCCGGAGGCACCGGGACCGGGCCGAGGTCGTCTCGTGGCCGCCCCAAGCCCTCACGGATCTCGACACGCCGGAAGACTACGAGCGGGTGCGCGACCTCCTGGCACAACGATAGTGGTGACTGCGATGTCATGCCGGGGTTGCCGGATGGAAGTCAGCAAAGTATACTTGGATTGGGAAAAGACGGAACATAGGGCGAAAGCCCCGCGGTGGATTTAGCAGTGCTACTTGCCCGGCCGCGTAACAGCCCAGGGCTAAAGGCGCTTTTTTTGTTGTGAGCAATCTCGATCTTCTTGGCCGGCCCCTCGGCAGCCTCCGCGTCTCCGTGACCGACCGGTGCAACCTCCGGTGTCAGTACTGCATGCCGGAGGATGAGTACGTTTGGCTCCCCCGCGCGTCCATTCTCAGTTTCGAGGAAATCGCCCGGCTTGCCGGCATCTTCACGGCACTTGGGGTAACCAAGGTCCGGTTAACGGGGGGCGAGCCCCTGCTGCGGCAGGACGTGTCCCGGCTGGTGGAGCAGCTTGCCGCGATCCCCGACGCGTCGGACCTCGCCATGACGACTAACGGCATTCTCTTGGGCCGGTACGCCGACGATCTCAGGCGGGCGGGCCTGGGGCGCATCACGGTGAGCCTGGATACGCTGCGTCCCGATCGCTTCGTGCAGCTCACGCGGGCGGCGCGGCACGACGACGTGATCAACGGGATTGGAGCCGCCCGAACCGCCGGCTTCTCGGGGCTCAAGATCAACTCCGTGGTGGTCCGCGGATACAACGACGACGAGCTGATCGACTTGATCGAGTTCGGGCGAGAGCAGTCGGCGGAGATCCGTTTCATCGAATACATGGATGTCGGCGGGGCAACGCGGTGGTCGATGGCGAGCGTGTTCCCTCGGGACGAGATCCTTGCTGCGCTGGCCGCGCGGTATGGTGGGGTCGAGCCCGTGGACGGTCCCACAACGGCGGCGCCGGCGCAGCGTTTTGCCTTGCCCGACGGAACGACCTTCGGTATCATCGCGTCCACCACGGCTCCGTTTTGCCGAACGTGCGACCGGAGCCGCCTTACCGCCGACGGGATCTGGTTCCTGTGCCTGTACGCCGAACGCGGGGTGGACCTGAGGGGGCCGATCCGGGACGGTGCGTCCGACGAGGCCCTGACGGGCCTCCTGTTGAATGCCTGGCGGGCGCGCGCGGATCGCGGCGCCGAGGAACGGGTGGGCATCGCTTCAAGGGGGGCGTTGCACCATATCGACAGCCTGCGCTTGGATCCACACCAGGAAATGCACACGCGCGGGGGGTGAACCCCACCCCATGCGCCTCCATACGTGACCGCACGATTCCCGACCGCCCACGGAGGCCCGCTGCCATGATGCCCGCCTCGCTCGCCCCGCCTACCTCACCCATCGTTTGGTGTGCTGTCGGCTTGCTCGTAGTGGGATGTGGCAGCAAGGGGCCGCCGCCCGATTACGCGCCGGCGCCCGACCTCGTTAGTCGGATTCGCGAAGTCCAGATCTCCACCAACCAGCTCCGGGTTTGCCCGGGAGAGGTGGTATCTGTCGCGTACGATGCGGTACTGGATGATGGGTCCAGAGTCCCGTTCTCGCGGCGATACAGCCGCGACAACCCACCTCGGCTACACGTCCTCTTCCTGGGGCGGTCAAGTCCCGAGGCCATCCCGCTGGAGGGAGGGGATTGGCGCGCCGACCCGGATCCTCACCTCAGCGCCATGCACGGCTTTCGGTTGAACGCGTTCCTGCGCGCCAAACCGGCCGCAAACGGCCAAGTCGTCGTCGAGCCCGAGTACTCCTGCATGCCGAACGAGTTCTCGTTCGAGGGGGAGCGGGGTCGGGCGGGCCAGTCCGGGGGGAGCGGTCCGGACGTGACCATCCGGGTCGGTGTATTGCGCTCGCCGTTCTACGAGCGGTTGCTCGTGGTGGGCCTCGACGTGGGAGCGGCGCGGCTGCCATACGTGTTTGCCGATCCCGAACGGATACCTCTCGCCGACTGGCTCCGAATCGAATCCCGAGGAGGCCGCGGAGGGCGCGGTGTCCGGGGGAGGGACGGCACCGCTGGGTCTGACGGGCAGGCCGGCTGCCCCGGGTCTCCCGGGGGGGCTGGTGGGGCGGGCGGTAACGGGGGGCCGGGGGGTGCCGGTGGACGAGGGGGCAGGACTACCGTCGTGGTGCCCGAGGACGAGCCCTTGCTTGCGGGCCTGATCGAAGCGGGGAGCCCCTCGGCGGCCGAGGTGGCCCGGGCGGGAAGGCCGGTGCAGAGGGGGGGCCTGGCGGAGAGGGCGGTCCCGCACAGGGCCGGCCGGGGCAGCAGTGCGTGAAAGGGGCGGATGGCTCGCAGGGATCGGAGGGGAGTGCAGGGCCCAACGGGTCGAGAGGTGTCAGGGGGCCGCGGCCGCAGGTGCTCACCGTCCCGCAAGGCGAGGTGTTTGGCGCCCGTCTGCCGAGAGAGCTGGACGCGCTCATCGAGTACTCGGAGAGTGCGCAGCCCTGAGCCGTCCGAGTCGGCCCGCGCCACGGTCTCGGTGGCAGCGAGCTCCCACTCGACATCAGTGTAGGCTTGACACCCCACAGAGGGAGCTGGTCCGTGAACGTCAGCGTGCCAAAGGAGATCGTCCCCGGCGAGCACCGCGTAGCCCTGGTGCCCGACGTTGCAGGGAAGCTCGGGCGCGAGGGTGTGTCCGTACGCCTAGAAGCCGGTGCCGGAACGCCGGCGGGATTCCCGGACGATCTGTATGCGGCCGCGGGCGTGGAGGTCCAGACCGATACCTCGGCGCTCTGGGGCAGCGCGGACGCCATCCTGAAGATCCACCGGCCGATCCAGAATGCGGATCTCGGGAAGAACGAAGTGGAGCTCATGCGAAAGGGGGCGATCCTGATCGCGGTCTTTCAGCCCCTGGTGAATCACGACGTCGTGCGCTCGCTCGCTCGACACAACGTCACGAGTTTCAGCCTGGACCTACTCCCGAGGATCACGCGAGCACAACCAATGGATGTGCTGTCGGCGATGAGCACGGTGGCAGGTTACAAGGCGGTGCTTATGGGCGCCGGGGCGCTCGGCAAATTCTTTCCGATGCTGGTGACCGCGGCCGGGACGCTGGTCCCGGCGCGGGTCCTCGTTCTGGGAGCCGGCGTAGCCGGCCTCCAGGCGATCGCGACCGCCCGTCGGCTGGGAGCCCTCGTGCAGGCGTTCGACGTCCGGCCGGCGGCGAGGGAACAGGTCGAGAGCCTTGGGGCGCGGTTCCTCGCGCCGGAGGAGGTGTCGGACGAGGGCGAGGGGGCTGGCGGGTACGCCAAGCAGCTCTCGCAGGAACAGCACCGCCGGGAGCTCGAGCTGATCGCAAAGAGCATCAAAGACGTGGACGTCGTGGTGACCACCGCGCTGATCCCGGGGAAACCGGCACCCACGCTCATAACGCGCGACATGGTGGAATCGATGCGGCCGGGATCTGTGGTAGTCGACCTTGCGGCGGAGGCGGGGGGCAACTGCGAGCTGAGCCGCGCTGGAGAGACCGTCGCGGCCCACGGTGTCCAGATCCTGGCTCCGGTCAACATTCCCGCCACCCTGCCGCTTCACGCGAGTCAAATGTACTCCCGGAACATCTCCACGTTCTTGAAGCACTTGTTGAAGGACGGCGAGGTGGTCCTCGACTTCGACGATGAAATCACACGCGACACCTGCGTGACCCACGAAGGCCGCATTCGGAGCGAAGCCGTCGCGAAAGCCATGGAGGGGGGGGACAGGACATGATCGAAGGGTTGGTGTCGCTCTTGGTCATCTTCGTGCTCGCGATGTTCGTCGGGTTCGAAGTGATCACCAAGGTCCCGCCCACGCTCCACACGCCTCTCATGTCGGGCTCGAATGCGATCTCGGGGGTGACCATCCTCGGGGCGATCGTCGTAGCCGGCAGGGGGGACGAGCGGCTCGCCAGCATACTAGGGCTGGCGGCTGTGATCTTCGCCATGATCAACGTCGTGGGCGGGTTCCTGGTCACCGACCGGATGCTGAGGATGTTCAAGCGCAAGCCGGGGGATCGGAGGTGATCGACGCCCTCATCCGGCTTTCGTATCTGCTGGCCGCCGTGCTGTTCATTCTGGGGCTCAAGCGTCTCAGCTCCCCCGCCACGGCCAGGGGGGGAAACCGCCTCGCGGCCACCGGGATGCTCATCGCCATCGTGGCCACCCTGGTCGATCGACAAATCCTCTCGTTCGAGCTGATCGTCATCGGGATCGTCGTGGGATCGGCGATCGGCGCCGTCATGGCGCGCACCGTCAAGATGACGTCGATGCCGCAGATGGTGGCCCTGTTGAATGGCTTCGGCGGCGGCGCCTCCGGCCTCGTCGTCGCGGCTGAATACCAGCGGAATCTCGGAAGTGCCGTGCCGATCCCGCTGAACGTGGGCATCAGCATTCAGCTGAGCATGCTGATCGGCGCGGTCACACTCTCGGGCAGCGTCGTTGCGTTCGCCAAGCTCCAGGACCTGGTCACGGGCAGGGCGGTGACGTATCCGCTGCAGAAGACCGTGAACGCCCTTCTGCTGGCGGGACTCCTCGGTTTGCTGGTGTGGCTCGTCGCGTCGCCTCCTCACTCGGCCGGCTTCGCGGCCCTCGTGGTCCTGGCCCTCATCCTCGGCGTGCTATCGGTGATCCCGATCGGCGGGGCCGACATGCCGGTCGTGATCTCGCTCCTCAACTCCTACTCCGGGCTCGCGGCCTCGATGACCGGGTTCGCGATCAATAACCACGGTCTGGTCATCAGCGGTGCGCTCGTGGGCGCGTCGGGAATCATCCTCACGCAGATCATGTGTAAGGGGATGAACCGTTCCCTGACCAACGTGCTCTTTGGCGCTTTCGGTTCGGGAGCGGGCGCCGCGGCTCTCGGGCCGGCGCGGAGCGCCGAGGGCAAGCAGGCGCGGCAGATTTCCGTCGAGGACGCGGCAATGCTCCTGGCCTATGCCCGTCAGGTCGTCGTCGTGCCCGGATACGGGCTCGCCGTGGCCCAGGCACAGCATGTCGTGAGGGAGTTGGGCGAGCTGATCGAAGCCCGCGGCGGTGCCGTGAAGTACGCAATCCATCCGGTCGCCGGCCGCATGCCGGGGCACATGAACGTCTTGTTGGCCGAGGCGGACGTGCCATATCCACAGCTCTTCGACATGGATCAGATCAATCCCGAGTTCGAGCGCACGGACGTCGCGTTGGTGATCGGCGCCAACGACGTGGTCAACCCCGCGGCTCGCAGCGCTCCTGACAGCCCGCTGTACGGGATGCCGATCCTGAACGCCGACAAGGCGCAGAATATCATCGTCCTCAAGCGCAGCATGAATCCGGGTTTCGCCGGCATTGAGAACGATCTCTTCTACGACCCGAAAACCTCGATGCTGTTTGGCGACGCCAAGCAATCGCTCACCAAGCTGGTGGCTGAGGTGGGGGAAGCGGATTAGGAGGTAGGGGTCGGGCCGAGGGTGCGAGCCGCTCCGGCTCACGCATCGTTCGAATCGACGGACCCACGCTGTTTCTTGAGCTCACCTCGGCGCCGTTTCTCCTGTAACCTCGCCCTCTTGGCCGCGGCGGACGGCTTGGTCTTCTTGCGCGGCTTGGGCATTTTGAGCGCCCGATGTACCAGTGCGTGCAGCCGCTCCACCGCGGCCTCTCGATTCTGGTGCTGGCTGCGGCGCTCCCCGGCCGAGACGCGAAGTATCCCCGCCGAGTCGATCCGAGACCGCAACTTTTCGAGCAGTCGCGTTCGCTGGCGCTCCGAGAGTGCGGGACTTCCGGCCACGTCCCAGAGAACCTCGACTTTCGTGGAGGTCTTGTTGACGTGTTGCCCGCCCGCCCCTCCGGCCCTGCTGGTGCGGAACCTCAGCTCGTCTTCCGGGATTCGTAAGGGCATGAGGAAAAGATAGTGTCGGGCCTTGGCGTACATGCGCGCTGGCGGCCCTCATGCCGCCAGCCCACTTTTGATCACCTTGTATGAGCATGGAGGACGCGTGAGCGCTTCGCCGGCGTCGATAGGCGGGTCGGAACGGTCGAGCACTGGTGCAGCGCCTCTGGCCCTGATGTTGTCTGGGGGCGGGGCGCGGGCCGCCTATCAGGTGGGTGTGCTCGCGGCGATCGCGGAGATGGTGCCGGACCTCGATCTGCCCATTCTGACCGGCGTTTCCGCCGGCGCGATCAATACGGCGTACCTCGCGGCGCACGGTGGAACGCTCAAGCAGGCGGTGGGCGGACTCCAAGAGCAATGGGCCGGTTTGACGGCCGATCAGGTCTATTGCGTTCGCGCTCCGGGTGTTCTCCGGGGCTTGAGGCGCTGGGTCTGGCGTCATGTGTTCCGAGGATCGAACGAGCAGGCCTCCATACGCGGCCTCATGGATCTCCGGCCGTTGCGAACATTCCTGTCGGGGTGCATCGACTTCGACAACATCGAGACCAAGGTGCGGTCCGGGCGCCTGCGGGCCGTGGCGTTGAGCACGACCTCCTATGCGTCGGGCTCCACCGTCACGTTCGTGCACGCCGCTCCCGAGATCGCCACGTGGGAACGGGCACAGCGAATTGCCGTTCGCGCCCGCATCGAGATCGATCATGTCATGGCTTCGTCCGCCATTCCGATCGCCTTTCCAGCGGTACGGCTGGAGGACGGGTTTTACGGTGACGGAAGCATTCGGCAGGCGGCGCCCTTAGCGCCCGCCATTCATCTCGGTGCCGGGCGAGTGCTCGCGATCGCGATGCGTGCACAGCGGCCGAGCCGCCGCCCGGTTCGCCCCGTTTCGGAATACCCGTCGGCCGCGGAGGTCATCGGCCTGTTGTTCCATACGGTCTTCCTCGACGCGCTCGATGCCGACGTCGAGCGGCTCGAACGCATCAACGCCCTCCTCCGGACCCTCAGCCCAGGGTGCGTGGTTCCGAACCAGCTTCGTGTGGTGGATTTGCTCGTTCTGAGACCGTCGAGAGACCTCGGCGCCCTGGCAGCGGGCCGCTCGGGATCTCTGCCAGCTAGGGTGCGATGGGTGGTGAGAGCGATGGGGGGAGGGCGCGAGGGGGCGGCGGATTTCCTGAGCTACTTACTGTTCGAGCCACATTACACGGATCTGCTGGTGGAGCTTGGACACGCGGACGCCCGTGCGCAGTGGGACCGGATCGAGCCGTTCCTGGCGGGCGACAGCAAGGCCGCCGCGTATCCGGGGCGTCCCTGATTAGCAGAGCGTAATCAGGCCTTCGCGAGTTGCCGCAGGACGTAGGGCAGGATACCGCCGTGGCGGTAATACTCGAGATCCACGGGCGTGTCGAGCCGCACCAGCGCGGCAAAGTCGATCATGGATCCGTCGTCTCGGCGAGCGGTGATCTCGACCTTCCCCGCCGGCGCCAGTCCTTTGGCGATACCGGTCACGCTGAACGACTCCCGCCCAGTCAGCCCGTAGCTCGACAGATCCGCGCCGGTTTCGAACTGGAGTGGCAAGACACCCATACCGACCAGGTTGCTTCGGTGGATGCGCTCGTATGTCTGCGCGATCACCGCTCGCACACCCAGTAGCGCCGTGCCCTTTGCCGCCCAGTCCCGCGAGCTGCCGGTGCCGTATTCCTTCCCCGCGATCACGATGAGCGGCGTGCTTTCGCTCCGGTACCGCTCGGCCGCTTCGTAAATGCTCGTGACGTCGCCGGACGGGATGTGAACGGTCCAGTTTCCTTCTCTTCCTTCGACGAGTTGGTTCTTGATTCTGATGTTGCCGAAGGTGCCGCGGATCATGACGTCGTGATGGCCACGGCGCGAGCCGAACGTGTTGAAGTCGACCGGCTTGACGTTCTGCCCGACCAGCCACCTCCCGGCCGGGCTGTCCTTGGGAATCGCGCCCGCGGGAGAGATGTGGTCGGTCGTGACGGTATCGCCGAGCCGCGCGAGCACGCGGGCATCCGCGATGTCCTGGACCGCGCGCGGCGTCGCCTCGAGGTCGGTGAGAAACGGTGGTTTCGCCACGTAGGTCGACTCGGGGTTCCACGCGAAGCGCCCGCCGGCCGCTTCCGGGATGGGGAGCCGTTTCCACGCATCGTCACCGTCGAAGACCGAGGCGTACTGGCGCTCGAAAATCTCTGGCTTGAGTGACGCCGCCATGGCGGCGTTGATCTCTTCCGGTTTGGGCCAGATGTCCTTGAGGTAGACCGGCTGCCCGTCTTTTCCGGATCCCAATGGTTCCCGCATCAGATCGATGTCGATCCGTCCCGCCAGCGCGAAGGCGACGACGAGCATCGGCGAGGCGAGATAATTCGCCCGTACCTGCGGATGGATCCGCGCCTCGAAGTTCCGGTTTCCCGAGAGCACCGCGACGGTGACCAGCTCGTGCTCGGCGACCGCTTGGGCGATGGCCTCCGCGAGCGGTCCGCTGTTGCCGATGCACGTCGTGCATCCGTAACCCACGACGTGGAACCCGAGCGACTCGAGATCGGTCAGCAGGCCGGCATCGGTCAAGTAGTCCGTCACCACCCGCGAGCCCGGCGCCAGGCTCGTCTTGACCCACGGCTTTCGGGTCAGGCCCCGCCGGACGGCGTTTCTGGCGACGAGACCGGCCCCGATCATGACGGAAGGATTCGAGGTGTTCGTGCAGCTGGTGATGGCCGCGATCACCACCGACCCGTCCGACAGCTGAAAGCGGCTGCCCTCGTAATCGACGTCGGCACTGGTGGTGACCTCGGGCGCGGCAACGGCCGCGGTCGTGGGCGACTGACCGCCCTCGTCCGCCCACTTCGCGCCGGCGGCCTCACCCACGTTTCGACGAGAGCCGTCGGGAACGAGATTTGGGAGAACCTGGCGGAACGAGTCCTTGACGTCGGTTAGCGCGACGCGATCCTGCGGCCGGCGCGGTCCCGCCAGCGAGGGAACCACCGCGCCGAGGTCGAGGTTCACAGTGTCGCTGTGCTCTGGGTCGGGGGCCCCCTCGACATGGAACAGGTGTTGTTCCTTGCAATACCGCTCCACCCGTTGAACGAGCTCGGCCGGCCGGCCGGTGCGTTCGAGGTAACGGAGCGTTTCGCCGTCGACCGGGAAGAAACCGATCGTGGCCCCATATTCCGGCGACATGTTGGCGATCGTCGCCCGGTCGGCGAGGCCCAGCGTCGACAGTCCTGGCCCGAAGAACTCCACGAACTTGCCCACCACGCCGTGCTTCCGCAGGACCTGCGTGACCGCGAGAACGAGGTCGGTGGCGGTGGCGCCCTCCGGCAGCCGGCCCGACAGCCGCATGCCGATCACCTCGGGGAGCTGCATGAAGTACGGCTGGCCCAGCATGACCGCTTCGGCCTCGATACCGCCCACTCCCCAACCGACCACCCCGAGACCGTTGATCATGGTGGTGTGCGAGTCCGTCCCAACGAGCGTGTCGGGAAACGCGAACGCTTCACCGTTGCCGTCCGTTCGGCGGACGACGTCCGCCAGGTACTCCAGGTTCACCTGGTGCACGATCCCGGTGCCCGGCGGCACCACGCTGAAGTTGCGGAAGGCCTGTTGTGCCCAACGCAGCAACGCGTAACGCTCCCCGTTCCGCTCCATCTCGCGCTCGACATTGAGGCGGAAGGCAGTGGGGCCGCCGAAGAAATCGACTTGCACCGAGTGATCGATGACGAGGTCGGTGCGTACCAACGGGTTGATGCGGTCGGGATCTCCTCCCAGGTGCACCATGGCGTCGCGCATTGCGGCCAGGTCGACCACCGCAGGCACGCCGGTGAAGTCCTGAAGCACGACACGGCCGGGCATGAAGGGGATTTCGACGCTCCGGTCGGGCTCGGGGCGCCAGCGTGCGACCGCCTCGACGTGCTCCGATCGAGCGCTCCCCGTCGACGCATGGCGGAGCACGTTCTCGAGCAGCACCCGAATCGAGTAAGGCAGGCGATCGACAGACGTCAGTCCCCGTTTCTCGAGGGCGTCGAGCCGAAAGACCGTTGCTTTGCCGTCGGAAAAGTCCAGCGTCGCGCGACTACCGAATGGATCGGTCATGAGACGTAACATAAGCCGTCGGTCTGTCTCATGGTATTCAGGTAGCCGGGGAAATGGGGTGACGGGCTGCCCGTCCCGAAGTACCTTGCTTGCGGCCCGGTCGCGGACCACCACTGGTGGACCAATCCACCACCCAGGATGGAACCTGGAGGCCGAGCGGATGAGAGTGCTGGCGGGGGATGTAGGTGGCACGAACGCGCGGCTCGCGGTCGTCGACGTCGACGGGGGCACCGCGACCATCGAGCGCGAGGAGCGGTTTCCCAGCCGCGACTA
Organism: Gemmatimonadales bacterium; assembly: GCA_965249575.1. Classification (GTDB taxonomy): domain Bacteria; phylum Gemmatimonadota; class Gemmatimonadetes; order Gemmatimonadales; family GWC2-71-9. The sequence continues at coordinate 3,027,026 of OZ252244.1, forward strand.
TCCGGGTCTCGCCCCAATCGTCAAGAGCTTCTTACCGACTCAACAGGAGAGGCCTGAGCGCGCATGCTTCGGCGTCGCCTGTCCGGTCGTCGAACAGCGCTGTACGGCGCCCAACCTGCCGTGGACCATTGACGCCCGGAGCATCGCGGCGGAGATCGAGACCGCGACCAGCATCATCAACGACTTCGATGCCATCGGGCACGGCTTGAGGCTCCTCGGGAGCGACGACGTGGTGGTGCTGCAAGAGGGGAAGCAGGATCCCAAGGGGCAGATCGCGCTGCTCGGTGCGGGCACGGGGCTCGGCCAGGGATTCCTCGTCTGGAACGGCTCACGCCACCTCGTGTGCTCGTCAGAGGGGGGCCACATTGACTTCGCCCCCCGTAACCAGCAGGAGTACCGGCTCCACGAGTACTTGGCGGATCGATATGGGCGCGTATCCTACGAGCGCGTGCTCTCGGGGCCAGGCATCTTGGACACATACCGCTTCTTGGTCGCTTCGGGATTTGCCGAGGAGCGGCCTGAGGTGGCAGCCGAGATGCAGGAGGAGGACCCGTCCGCGGTCATCACCGAGCATGGTCTTGCCGGTACGGATCAACTCTGTGTGAAGACCCTCGACATCTTCGCCGGGGTGTTTGGGGCCCAGGCGGGCAACGTGGCGCTGGCGCTCGTGGCGACCGGTGGGGTCTTCCTGGCGGGCGGGATCGCGCCCAAGATTCTGCCCAAGTTGCGGGACGGAAAATTCGTCGCGGCCTTTCGCGATAAAGGCCGATTATCGAACTTTCTGGCGAAAGTTGCCGTTAATGTGATAACGAGTCCGAAGGTTGGGTTGCTCGGGGCAGCGGCGGCGGCCGCCGGCGAGTAATCGGCCGCCCCCGCAATTCTCGGAGATCGTTTTAACATGACCGAAGCCGTGACTGCACGCGCGACGTCCATCGACGAGCTCTGCATCAACGCCATCCGTGTCCTGGCCATGGATGCCGTCCAGCAGGCCAACTCGGGCCACCCGGGAACTCCCATGGCCCTGGCGCCCCTCAGTTACGTGCTGTGGACGCGGCACCTGCGGCACAATCCTGCCGATCCCCAGTGGGTGGGTCGGGACCGCTTCGTGCTGTCCTGCGGGCACGCCTCGATGCTGCTCTACAGCCTGCTCTACCTCACCGGATACGACCTCTCGCTCGACGAGATCAAGAATTTCCGGCAGTGGGAGAGCAAGACCCCTGGGCACCCGGAGTTCGGTCTCACACCCGGGGTCGAGACGACGACTGGGCCGCTGGGCCAGGGGGTCGGGAACGCGGTGGGCATGGCGGTTGCCGAGGCGCACCTCGCCGCGCGTTTCAACCGACCCGGATCTCCGATCATCGACCATCGGACGTACTTCATAGCGAGTGACGGCGATCTCATGGAAGGGGTGTCCCACGAGGCGGCCTCGCTCGCGGGGCACGTGGGACTCGGTAAGCTCATCGGATTCTACGACGACAACCGCATCACGATCGAGGGAAGTACGTCGCTCGCGTATGGCGACGATGCCCAGCAACGGTTCGAGGCCTATGGGTGGCACGTACAGCGCGTGGCCGACGGCAACGACCTCGACGCGATCGACGAGGCGATTCGTACCGCGCAAGACGTGATGGACCGGCCTTCACTGATCTCTGTGCGTACCGACATCGCTTTTGGGAGCCCGAACAAGCAGGGCACGCACGAGGCGCACGGGGCGCCGCTGGGTAAGGACGAGATACGTCTCACCAAGGAGAACCTGAAGTGGCCGTCCCTCGAGCCGTTCGACCTCCCCGACGGGGCGGTGGCCGAATGGCGAAAATGTGAAGCCCGGGGGGCTGGGCTCCAGGAAGAGTGGACGTCGGCCTTCGACGCCTACACGAAGGCCCATCCTGCCGACGTCGCGGAGCTGAAACGCAGGCTCCGGTCAGAGCTGCCGGGTGACTGGACTTCTGCGCTGCCGAGCTTCGGTCCCGATGACGGGCCGATGGCCACGCGTTCGGCGTCCGGCAAGGTCCTGAACGCCATCGCGCCCAAGCTTCCGGAGCTGATCGGGGGGTCGGCCGACCTCGCGCCGTCGACGAACACGCTCATGAAAGATGGGAGCGACTTCTCGGCGACGAACCACGGCGGGCGGAACATGCATTTCGGTATTCGCGAGCACGGGATGGGGGCGGTGCTCAACGGCATGGCGCTGCACGGAGGCGTGTTACCGTTCGGGGCAACGTTCCTCATTTTTTCGGATTACATGCGGCCGCCGATCCGTCTCGCCGCCCTGATGGAGCAGCATACGATCTACGTGTACACCCACGATTCCATTGGGCTCGGGGAGGACGGACCCACCCACCAGCCGGTCGAGATGCTCTCGGCCCTGCGGGCGATTCCCAACCTGACGGTGATCCGTCCGGCCGATGCCGGCGAGACCGTCGAAGCGTGGCGGGCGGCGATCGAGCATCGGGGCGGACCGGTGGCGCTGGTGTTGACCCGCCAGAAGGTCCCGACCCTCGACCGGGGGGTCGTGTCACCCGCGAGCGGCCTGGCCAGGGGTGGTTACGTGCTCTCGGAAGCGGGGAACGGCAAGCCCGAGGTCATTCTCATGGCGAGCGGCTCGGAGATCTCGCTGGCGCTCGGCGCGCGGGAGGAGCTGGAGAAGCGGGGCACGGCGGCGCGCGTCGTGAGCATGCCCTCTCACGAGTTATTCTTCGCCCAGCCACGAAGCTACCGGGATGATGTACTGCCGCCGCCGGTCCGGCGGCGCGTCGCGGTCGAAGCCGCGCACCCGATGTCCTGGCATCGCCTGGTGGGCGACGCCGGAGCCGTGGTGGGCGTCGAGGGGTTCGGGGCATCGGCCCCGTACCAGCGTATATATCAAGAGTTTGGGCTGTCGGTCGAGAATATCGTGAAGAGGGCGGAGGCCCTCGTCGGGACCTGATAGGGAGGGGATGCGCAATGCCTAAAGCGGTGGCTCAAACGAAAATGCAGGCGCTGCTCGAACTCGGACAGAGCGTGTGGCTCGACTACTTGAGGCGGGGCATGCTGCGGTCGGGAGAGCTCGCGGAACTCATCGACAACGGGTTGCGGGGCATGACCTCCAACCCGACGATCTTCGAGCAGGCGATTAGCAAGAGCGACGACTACGACGAGACCGTGGGCGCGCTCGCAGCGAGCGCCCGTACCGACCTCGAGGTGTTCGAGGCGATCGCCGTCGAGGACGTGCAGTCGGCGGCCGACTGCTTCCGCGACGTCTACGACAGCAGCAACGGCGGCGATGGGTTCGTCTCCCTCGAGGTTTCGCCCAAGCTCGCGCGGGACACGGACGGCACCGTAGCCGACGCCCGCCGGCTCTGGGCGGCCGTCGATCGCCCCAACGTCATGATCAAGGTTCCCGGCACCAAAGAGGGCTGGCCGGCCATCGAGGAGCTCCTGGGCGAAGGGATCAACGTCAACATCACCCTGCTCTTCTCCATCGACCACTACACGCAGGTGTCTGACGCATATCTTCGGGCGCTCGAGGCACGCCTCCAGCGCGGGGAGCCGATCGACCGGATCGCATCGGTCGCGTCGTTTTTCGTGAGCCGGGTGGATACGGAGACGGACAAGCGGATCGAGGCGCGCGGCGGCGCGCTCATCGGCCTCCGGGGCCGCGCGGCGATCGCGAACGCGCAGCTGGCGTATGTTCGGTTCCACGAGACCATGCGGAGTGAGCGCTGGCAGGCGCTGGCCGCCAACGGTGCCCAGCCGCAGCGACTGCTTTGGGCGAGCACGGGTACGAAGAACCCCGACTACTCTGACGTTTTGTACGTCGACTCGCTCATCGCTCCCCAAACGGTGAACACGCTCCCGCCGCATACCCTCGAGCACTTCGAGGACCACGGAGTCGTCGAGAGAAGGCTGCACGACGACGATAAGGACGCCTCCGAGCTGGTCCGCGCACTTGCGGAGGGCGGTGTGGACATTCACGACGTAGCAGATACGCTGGAGGAAGAGGGCATCCGAAAGTTCGCCGATTCCTTCGATGCGCTGTTGGGAGTGATCGCGAGCAAGCGGAAAGAGCTGTCGAGCCTGACCTCGACCTAGGCTGCCGGCCTCCGGTCACAAGCCTCTTTCATCCCCCGGCCTCGATGGAGCTATCGTGAGCACGCGACTGTCGGTGGCCGTTCGGATCGCCGAGACCGGCGAGTTTCCTGCCGAAGATCTCAAGCGCGCCGACGCGTGCACGATGGTCATCGTGGGCGCCGGGGGAGATCTCACCCGGCGCAAGCTCCTGCCCGCCCTCTTCCGTCTCGAGCGCGCTGGGCTCCTTCCCCAGGAGTTCGCGGTGCTCGGCGTTGCGCGCGAGCCCTTCAGCGACGAGGCGTTCCGCGCGGCGATGCGCACGGCGGTCGAGCAAGCCGACGCTATGGACTTGCAGAAATGGAGTCGGTTCGAGCGGCGGCTGTACTATCTCACCGGCGATCTGGACGCCCCGGCCACGTACGAGGGGATCGCCCGGCGATTGGCGGAGGTCGAGTGCACCGCTCCGGACAGGGGCGGGCGGCTGTTCTACCTGGCCATTCCACCCAGCCTGTATCAGGGCGTTATCGGGCGGATCTCGGAGAGCGGCGTGGCGCCGCGGGTCCACGAAGCGAAGACACGGCCGTGGGTCCGGGTCATCATCGAGAAACCGTTCGGGCGCAGCTTCGAGACCGGGCGGGCGCTGAACGCGATCGTGCGGCGGTCGTTCGCCGAACACCAGGTGTACCGCATCGATCATTACCTCGGCAAGGAGACGGTGCAGAACCTCCTGATGTTTCGCTTTGCCAACTCGTTCTTCGAGCCGGTATGGAACCGGCAGCACATACATCACGTCCAGATCACGGCCGCAGAGAGCGTGGGCGTCGAGCAGCGGGGACCCTATTACGAGGAAGCCGGCGTGGTCCGCGACATGTTCCAGAACCATTTGCTCCAACTGCTGGCCCTCACTGCGATGGAACCCCCGGTGACGTTTAGTGCCGACGCCGTCCGGACGGAGAAGGTCAAGGTGCTGGAAGCCCTCCGGCCGATCACCCCAGCCGTGATGCACGATTATTCGGTCAGGGGCCAGTACGGGCCGGGAACGATCGCCGGGAGTTCTGTCGCGGGGTATCGCGAGGAGCCCGGGGTGGCGCCGGACTCGGGCACCGCGACGTATGCGGCGCTTCGGTTCATGGTCGACAACTGGCGCTGGGAGGGTGTGCCGTTCTACCTGCGCTCGGCAAAACGGATGCCCCGCCGCGCCTCGGAGATCGCGATACAGTTCCGACGGCCGCCACATCTCATGTTTCCGCTGCCCCCGGGTCAGACCCTGGAGCCGAACGTTCTCGCCATCCGCGTGCAGCCCAACGAGGGCATCGCGCTCCGGTTCGAGGTCAAACTGCCCGGAATGGGCGCCAGAACGGCTTCGGTGGACATGGACTTCAACTACGCCGAGGCGTTCGGCGACCTGGGCCACCAGGCGTACGACACCCTGATCCTCGACTGCATGCTCGGCGAGGCCACGCTGTTTACCCGAAACGACGAGGTCGACGCCGCCTGGGGCGTCGTCGACCCCATCATCGATTACTGGGAAAACAAACGGCCGGATCATTTTCCCAACTATGCCGCAGGGCAGTGGGGTCCAGCCATTGCGGACGAGTTCATTGCGTCGATGGGATGTCGGTGGAGGCAGCCGTGACGGGAGGTGTCAGGGGTCAGGTTTCAGATGCCAGGCATGGCCCTCCGCTCCGACCTCAAGAGTTAGCAGTGAGCAGTGAGGAGGGTACCACGCTCCCACGAGTGGAGGTGGTGGGCTTGGTTCCGGGCCACCTGACACCTGACACCTGACCGGGAGTCTCACAGGCGTGCGGAGACTACTCCCTGTCTTGATCGGCGCTGTCGTTGCGATTGGATGCACTCGTCTCGGCATCTGGCAGGTGAGCCGGCTGACGGAGCGACGGGCGCTGAACGCGGAGATCGAAGCTCGCCGATCGCTCCCGGCGGTACGCCTCACCGAGCGCTGGGTGCCGGACTCGCTCGTGTACCGCGGGGCGACGGTTGATGGGGTGTTCGACGAGTCGCGCGAAGTCGTTCTGGCTGCGAGAAGCCTGAACGCGACGCCGGGCGTGCACGTCGTGACGCCACTGCTCGTCGCCGACGGCAGCGCGGTGCTGGTGGAGCGCGGATGGACTTACTCGCCCGACGGTCGGGCGGTCGACCTCGAGGCCCTGTCCGAGGAGAGCACGACGCGGGTCGAAGGGGTGTTCCTGCCGCCGCCGACGACGGATGCCGGCGTCACGCCACCCGGTGACTCCGCCTGGCCACGGTACGTGCTGGCCGTCGATGCCCGGTTCTTGCGCGCCGCGTATCCGTATCCCATCTATCCGCTGGTACTCCGCCGTACCACGCCGGCACGCGCCGAAGGGTTGCGCGCGGTTCCTCCGCTCGCGCTGAACTCCGGGCCGCATCTCTCCTACGCGATCCAATGGTTTGCCTTCGGAGCGATCGCGCTGGTGGGATCGATCATCCTCGCCGCCCGGACCCCGCCCCGGAGTGAGGAGTCCACCCCCACCCCCACCCCCACCCCCACCCCGTACCCAACCCCACCGACTGAGGAGTGAGGAGTCCGCACCTGGCCCAGCTCGCACCGGTGAAGAGGCCCCACAGCTACCGCACCCCTACCGACTGAGGAGTGAGGAGGATCACTATCCCACTCCACCGCGTGTGTGTCGGTGGGGCGGGGGCGTAGCGCCTCCTTACTCCTCACTCGGCGGTGAAGGATTGGGTGTGGCCCGCCCCCTCCCTTGACTTGTCCCACCCCCGCCTCCACTCTCGCGTGATTCAGACGGTGATCGATCGCCAAGCTCGCACTGGGGGGGGCATGTCCAGCCGCCGCGACTTTTTCCGCTCGATGTTTGGTGCCGCCGCCGTGACGCTGCCGGCCCTTCGAAACGACGGCGTCGAGCGCATTCTGTCCGCGACGTCCGGCGTCGCCGGGCGGTCCCCATATGACGTCGCGCGGGACGAGGACTTCTGGTTTCAGGTGCAGCAGGCCTTCACGGTGGACCGGAGTATCATCAACCTCAACAACGGTGGGGTGTCGCCGAGTCCTAAGGTTGTGCAGGACGCCATGCGCCGGTACCTCGACTACTCGAACCAGGCGCCGGCGTACACGATGTGGGAGGTGCTCGAGCCGGAAGTCGAGAGCGTGCGCCGCCGGCTGGCCGAGACGTTTGGCTGCGATACGGAGGAGATGGCGATCACCCGGAATGCCAGTGAGGCGCTGGAGATCTGCCAACTGGGCATCGACCTAAAACCCGGGGACGAGATCCTGACCACCGATCAGGATTACGGTCGGATGCTCACGACCTGGGGCCAGCGGGAGCGGCGAGAGGGGATCACCATCAACACGATTTCCTTTCCCACGCCGCCGCCCAGCATGCAGTTCCTGGTGGACCGATTCGAGGAGGCGATCACGCCAAAGACCCGGGTCATTCACTTCTGCCACATCACCAACCTCACCGGCCAGATCTTTCCCGTGAAGCAGATTTGCCGTTTGGTTCGATCCCGGGGGATCGAGGCGATCGTCGACGGAGCGCACGCCTTCGCCCACTTCCCGTTCACCCGGGACGAGCTCGACTGCGACTACTACGGCACCTCGCTGCACAAGTGGCTGCTGGCCCCGCACGGGACGGGATTCCTGTACGTCCGGAAATCGAAGATCGAGAAATTATGGCCGTTGATGGCTGCGCCCGAAGACATGGGCGGCGACATCCGGAAGTTCGAGGAGATTGGCACCCACCCAGCGGCGAACCACAACGCCATCGCCGAGGCGCTCACGTTTCATCACGGGATCGGCGCGAAGCGGAAAGCCGAGCGGCTCCGTTATCTACGGGATCGCTGGATGAAACGGCTCGACGGGCAGCCGGGAGTGAAGATCAACACGAGCTACGACCCGGTGCAGTCCTGCGCGCTCGCCAACATCGGGCTCGAGGGAACCGAGCCCGCGGCAATAACGAAGCACATGTGGGAGAAGTGGCGGATCATGGTCACGCCGATCAACCACGAGACGTGCCCGGGCGTTCGCGTCACACCCAACGTCTACACGACGCTGAATGAGGTGGACTTCTTTACGGAGGCGATGGAGAAGGTCGTGCGAAAGGGATTGCCGGAGGGAAAAGAAGTGGAAGAGGTGTGAGGTGGAGGGTGGGGCGGGCTCCCTACCTTACTTCCCCTCTGCCAACGCCATCAGCCCCTCCCGCCCCACGGCGCCGACGACGGTCTTCACCATCTCTCCCTTCTCGAACCGTCCGAAATAGGGAATCGATCGAATGCCATAGCGCTGAGTCACGGTCGGGGACCGGTCGGTGTCGACCTTGGCGACGAGGAGCTCGCCGGTCCGCGCCTGCGCGATCTCGTCGAGGATGGGAGCCATGATCTTGCACGGGCCGCACCAGTCGGCGTAGAAGTCGACCAGTACGGGGACGTCGGAGCCCAGCACCGTGGTGTCGAAATGCTCGTCGGTCACCTTGATGGGACGGTCCAGCAGGAAGGGCGTTCCGCACTTCGCGCATTTGGGTCCCTGTCCCTGGCGAGACAGGTCTACCTTGTTGAGGGTGTCGCAGAATTGACACGCCAGCGTCGCGTTGGGCACGGATCCGGGCTCCCCTACTGCTCCAGCACCTCAACCATGATGACTTGGATGGCCGGAATCGTGAACGTCGTCTGCGGCTGACTGTAGGTGGGGGCGCCGCTCCCCCGATCCAATGCGGCGTCGAAATCGTAGCTCCCGGTCATGGTACCGATGGCGACCTCACACCCTACGTCCACGGTGGCGCCCGCGGAGGTAGCACACATCGCCGGCGCATCGAAGGTGAGTTGATCGACGGTGAAAGCCCCGCTCGTTCCGACGTAGAACGACTGGGTCGCGCGCTCGTGGTAGACCGCCTGGCCCACGAATTCGCTCGTGGACTGTCCGATCTGACCGGTGCCGGTGCTGACCACGTTGGGCCCCACTCCCTCCAATCCAACCGTGAACGCTTCGGCTGCGGTCGCCGCCCCGACGTTGAGGCCGATCCAGCCCACGACGCCGGTGTACCAGCCGATGTCCCGTCCGCCCTCGATCAGGTCGTCGGGGAAGGCCCACGCGATCTGGACGCCCACCGCGTCGAACCCGTTGAGTTGCTGAGTTTCGACGGTCTGGGCGAAGGCGAGGTTGCCGAAGCCACCCGCCCTCCCGGCCAGAATCCCGGCGTCAACGAGCGCCCTACCAATGGCTTCCTGCTCGGCCGTGAGTACCGGAGGGTTGTCCACGACGCCGTTGATCACGTCGTTGCCGCAACTCGAGGTGAGGAGGATGGCGCCAGCGGCGAGCAACGGGATCCTCCATCCGTGTAGTACACCATTCCTGCCGAAAGTCGTCATAACCGCCTGGTTCCCGGGCTTAGCTGAGTGGTTCTGAGTGCCCCTTGATGAATCGTTCGATGAATCCCTCTTACAGGTCCGTCACCTGGACGCGAATCGCCGGCAGGTCGAAAGCCGTCTGCGGCTGACTATATGTGGGCGGCCCGGTGCCGCCGCTCAACTCCGCGTCGAAATCGTAGCTACCGCCCATGGTCCCGACCGCGACGGTGCAGTCGATTACTATAGAGACCCCACCCTCTGTTGCGCAGGTTTCGGGGGGTCCGAATGCGGCGTCGTCGATCGTGAAGGTCCCGGTCCTTCCGACATAAAACGCGTTGTTCGCCCGCTCGATGTAGAGGGCGATGGCGCCAAAACTCCCGGTGTGCTGCCCGACCTGGCCAGTACCGGTGGTCATGACGTTCAGCCCCTCGCCCTCGAGCCCGATCGTAAACGCCTCGTCCGCGGTCTCCGGCGCGATGTTGAGCCCGATCCAGCCGACGACACCCGTGAACCAGCCTATGTCAGTACCTTGGCCCCCCGACAGCTCCACGCCACCTGGATTGCGAACGACTCGAACCCGTTCAGCTGCTGCCGCTCGGCGACCTGGGCGGGCGCGAGAATATTGAACCCCCCGACCGCGCCGGACAGGATGCCCGCGTTGGCGAGCGCCTCGGCGATGGCCTGTTGCTCGGTTGTAAGGGCGGGCGGGCCCGTTGGGCCGGTGCCGCCTATGTCGCCGCCGCATCCGGATGCGAGTAGCATAGCGCCGGCGGCGAGAAGGAGTACGCTGTCCCTCGCGGCGACGGCGCCACGTTTAGCCCCGTTCATCACTGCCTGTGTCCAAAGCCTTTCAGTGAGCCAATCTAGGGGGTTCCGGTCGGACTATAATCGCGGTGAACCAGCCGGGCTAGCCCCTCCCGGCCGTGCCCCCACCCACCCAGTTCGGAGTCCCCACCCAATCCTTCCCTGCCGAGTGAGGAGTAAGGGGGCCACGCCCAACCCCACCCGCCGAGTGAGGAGTAAGGAGGTCCGCCCCCGTTGCGCCCCGCCCTGGAGGTCGGTGAAGGCGTCCCCATTCTGGGTCGTAGGTGGCTCGGGGATGGGCGTGGCGCGGTTCAAGTTGACCGTCAACTGATCGCCGGAGCCGTCGTCTTCGACCCGGATGTATAACCCGGCGTCCGGGGGCGGCCCGAGGTCCAAGAGCGTCTGGAACCGGATATCCTTGAAGTCGAGGGTGCCCCCCAGGGGGACACCCGGGTGCTGCACCCAGAACTGGAGGTCGCTCAAGCCGTAGGAGCCGAACGTGACGTTGTCGAAGTTCGCGAGCGCACTGGAGTTCGTGGTCCAGTACCGGAAGAGCACGCGGTTGTCGAGCGTCAGGCCGTCGACGTCGACCTCGCCTACCTGGAACGTGAACCCGCCGCCGCCGGTCGCGTCGAGGATGGTGTTGGCGCCGGGGGCTGGAACCGAGGTAAAGATACCTGCGACCTCGACGTTGCTCGCGATGCGCACGCCGTTCACGGCGCCCGTGACGTCCAGGTTCTGGAAGTGCGAGACCGCGGGATCGGTGAAGCTCACGTTTTGCACCGTGCCGGCCAGGCCGTTCAGGACCACGGTGTGGTTGCCGGAGGCGAAGAAGCTGCCGGTGGCGGGGCCGAACTGGCCGAAGTCACCGCCGATCTCGAGCACGCCGGTCGTCAAGAACGGGCCGGTGCTCGCGCCGGCAAAGACTGCGTCGCCGTCCACGAACAGCACGCCGGTCTGGCTCTGCATGACGAGCACGCCGCCGAACGTCGTGGACAGGTTGCCGAGCACCGTCACGACGTTGCTCCCGAGCGAGAGCTGGGTACCGGCCGGCCCCGAGATCACGACGTCGCCAGAAATCGTGGCGTCTCCCACGAATCCCGCTGTCGCTAGGGTTGTCCCCTCGCCTACGATGACCGTCTGATAGGCCGGCGCCGCCGGGATGGTCTGCCCCGCCCCGTTGAACGTCGTGGTAACGGGTGAGAACGCCGGCAATCCGGCGCCCGAGAGCGTACCGCCCAGGAAGATCCCCGCCGCGCTCACGCTCCCGAGACCCTCGACGACGATGTCACCGGGAACTCGGGCAACGGATCCATCGAGATCACCGTCGGTCACGGTGAGCGTGCCGGTCACGTGGATCAGGGACAGGATGCTCGCTCCGTCGGGATTGTCCAGCTCGAGTCCTGGAAGCGGGAGAGGTTCGCGCCGGGTGTCTGGAACGAGACGATCTGCCCGCCCCCCGAGCCGCCGAGCAGCACGGCGGTGCCGGTGGAGGCAAACGACGCCGGGCTGGTGCTCGCGACCTGATTGAAGCTGGCGCCGACCTGGATCAGGCCCTGCTCCAGGACCCCGTTGGTGCTCGCACCGTCGAACGTGGCGGTGCTGCCCACGATCAAGAAGTCGCTCGGATCTGTCATCGTGATCAGGGCGTCGGTGTCCACGGTGAAGCCGAACTGCACGTCGAGGGTCTGGCCGTTCAGCACCAGGTCCGTGCCGGCGCCCGAGAACGTCGCGTTGCCGTCGACCGTCGTGGTCTCCTGGAGCGGGAACGACCCGCCGCCTGAGACGACCAGGTCGGTGAAGATCGTGGGAGCGCCCGGCCCGAACGTGGCCTGGCCGAGCACGTCGACGTTGTCGTACGGCAACGAGGCGGGGATGACCTGTGATTGGCCTCCGGTGAAGGTCGTATTGGTCACACCGTAAAAGCCACCGATGCTCAAGGTCCCGCCGACCGAGAGGCCGGTGATCCCCATCGAGCTGCTCGCGGTCGTGGCGACATCGCCGAGGACCGTGAGGGTCTGGCTCGGACCCTCGAAGATGGGTACCGACTGGAGCACCGTGAAGTCGCCGTCCACCTGCACGTCGGAGACGAGCTGGAGCCCGCCGACGTTATCGACGTCCACGTCGAAGAAGGACGAGCCTCCGAGTCCGGGCGTGGCGAAGTCCACGTTCTGCGCGCTCGAACCGCTGAACACCACCGCCGTTCCCGTGGAAAGGAAGGACTCATCGCTGGTGCTGTTACTCTGCGTGAAGAACGTGCCCTGAAACTCGATCAGGCCGTCCGTGAGCGTCTCCGTGCTAGCACCGGCCGAGACCGTGAGATCGTTGGTGGAGACGTTGGCGCTCAACACCGGATCGCCCGGGGTTCCGGCCGGAATGCTCACATCGTCACTCGACGTCGGCACGCCGGTGGGAACCCAGTTGCCCGCCGTCGACCAGTCGGTCGAGGTCGCGCCGGTCCAAACCTTGGTGGGGATGGAGGCGGTGAGGATATCGAACGTGGCGCTCGTGTCGGCCGAGAGGCCGGTGGCCGTTGCCTCGAGCGTGTAGCCGGTGCCGACATTGTCGATGCTCAGGTCGTTGAAGGTGGCGATGCCCGCCACCGCCCCCGCGGAGGTCGTCCCCGACAGGGTTCCGAGCGCCGGGTTGTCGGCGATCGCGATTGTGACGGCATCGATCGCGGTCAGAACGGTGCCGCCCGTCGAGTCCTGAATGGCCACCGTGACCGCGGGCGAGATCGTGTCCCCGGCGACCGTGGTCGACGGCTGGCCGACGAACGCGAGCTGTGAAGGTGGCAACACGACGCCCGTGGCGGAGAAGGTGATAATAATGGTATCGGGAGGCGTTCCGCCTGTCGCGACGACGGTCGAATCGCCTTCCTTCCGCGGCGCGGACAGCGCGCCTCGCATGACCAGGGCTTCGAGGAAGTTGCTGCCGGGAGCGGTGCCCAGCGTCCAACCGCCCACCGTCGCGGTGCCGTCGGCGAGCGTGAGCGGCGTTCCGCCGGTGACGCTCCCGCCGCCCGAGAGGACGCGGAAGGTGACGGGCACGCCGGGGACGGGACTGCCGCCCGAATCGGTGACTAGGATCACAGGAGCGATGGGGACGGCGGTACCGACGGGTACTATTTGGTTGTCACCCGCGACGATGTCGATGAACGCCGCTCCCCCTCCCGCGGAGGCGAAGCTCGCGTTGAAGGTGACCGTTCCGACGGAAGTGGTGGCCGTGACCTGTTGGGTGCCCGGGCCGGGTCCCAGCGTGAAGGTCACCTGAGCCTGGCCCGAGGCATCGGTGAGCACCGTATCGACCGAGATGCTGCCGCCGCCGGCGACTACGGCGAACGCGACCGGGATGCCTTGAACCCCGAGGCCGTCGGCGGCCGTGACCTGCACGATCAGTGGCTGTGCGAGCACCTGCCCGTCCTGGCCGATCTGCCCATCTCCCGAGACGATGGCAATGCCCGTTGGCACCGCCACGACGTCGACCGTCGCGGTGTCGGCCTGACCGGTGACGAGCTCCACCATGACCTGTGCGGGTCCGCGAATGAGCTGGGCTTGCACCAGCCCGCTTCGTAGGTCTGGCACCAGGAGCCTGGACGCGTCCAGCGTCGTCCAGCCCTGTGGAGTGTTCGGAATCGCGTTGCCGGCGGCGTCGAGGGCGACTGCCGTCAGCATAAGGGTCTGTCCGAGTGGCACGCTGGCCATGGGGGTCTCTGAATGACGACGTCCGTCGCGTTGGCTCCCGTACCCGTGTACGTGAATGAAGCGGGCATGGTGACTGGTGGGCTGAGACCGACGCTCGGCACGGTGGCGATCGGGCCGGCTCGAAATGCCGTGTCACCGGCTGGCGTTATGAGCGCCAGGTTCACGTAGATGGTGTCGTTGGGGCCCCGGATGGGCACGCTGAGTATCAGATTGACGGAGTCGGCGCCCGCAGGCACGGTGACAAGGGTGTCCAGAACCTGGGTCTCTACGATGACCTGCGGTGTGGCGGTCCCAGGCGGTGGGTCCGGCGTACCGGCCCTGAAACCCGTTACCCGAATCCGGTCGATGGGAACGATGCCGGCAGCTTGCGAATCGAACGTCGGCGCGATCGAGAAGGAACCGAGACGCACCAGATCGGGCCCGGACGCATCACTGATGTAGCTGAGCGCAAGAAACGCGGCCAGGAGTGTCGCCGGCCGGCGCAACAGAACGGCGGGAAGGGCTCTCGTCATCATGCGTAAACTGCCATGGCTGCCCGGACTGGGGAGCAGCAAATGTGCCGCCGAGGCCGTGCCACAGCAAGGCACGAGTCGCGGATGTGATAGTGGATTGGGGGGTTAGGGGTTAGGGGGTGAGGGGGCGGGCGGAGGCGCGGGGTCCAAACCCCAGCTCCCTTTGGGGATTGTAAGTTTTTCGATGAAATGACGGCCGCCCAAGGGGTCTTGGTCTGCTGCGTCGCGACTTACTTCCCCAGGGGCCCCTGCTCAAGCCATAGGAGCTCGTCGGCCAGAACGCGTTGTGCGGTCCGGTAGATCGCCACGTCGTCGTTGTCGAACAGCCGGTCGAACAGGTCCTCGACGCGCCTCCGTGCCATTCGGCAGAAGACATCGGTGAGCTCGACCGCGCCACGACCCCGCTCGCGCTCCTCCGAATCGTTGCTTACGTGCAACATCTGTGCACGGGAGCACGCTGCGGTCATGGCGAACAGCTCGGCCCCCACGTCGACCAAACGCGCCAGCACGGTTTGGCGCTTTTCGAGTCCCGGGCCAAAGCGAACGATGGCGTGGAAGAGCGCGCGTGCGAGCCGCCGCGACGCGCGATTCACGTAGCGCACGTGTTTGGCGAGTGCTCCGAATTCACCGTACCGGGGCCACCGTCCCCAGCCGAACCACTTCGCTGGATACCAGGTGGCGTAGTGAATGGCCGTGCGGAATAGCGCACCGGCTTTGGCGCCGAGGGGGGCCTTTGGATCGACGAGCGCTCCCGCCACCTTGAGATGCGAATCCACCGCCTCGCGGGCGATGAACAGCCGCATGATCTCGCTCGACCCCTCGAAGATGAGGTTAATCCTGAAGTCCCGCATGAGGCGCTCGATCGGTTCGCCGCGCTCCCCCCGGGACTCGAGGCTCGCCGCCGTCTCGTAGCCCCGCCCGCCGCGAATCTGGAGCGCGTCGTCGATGATCTGCCACCCGCCCTCCGTGTTCCACATTTTCGCCATGGCCGCTTCGAGGCGGATGTCGAACACCCCGCGATCGGCCATGAGCGCCGCCAGCTCCGAGACGCCCTTCATCGCGAACGTCGTCGCGGCCATCCGTCCCAGCATCTGCGCGACGGCGTCGTGCTTGCCGATGGGCTTGCCCCACTGGAAGCGCTCCTGACTGAAGCGGCGGGCGATGTCGAGGCAAACCTTCGCTGCGGTCGTCGAGGTGGCGGGTACGGTGAGCCGCCCGGTGTTCAAGGTCACCAGCGCCAGCTTGAGTCCGCGTCCCTCGCCGAGGAGGAGGTTCTCCTTGGGCACCCGGACGTTGGTGAACTTGAGGATGCCGTTCTCGATGCCCCTGAGGCCCATGAATGACAGGCGGTGGGTAACCTCGACGCCGGGCCACGAAGTCTCGACGATGAACGCCGTGATCGCGCGCGGCCCGGTCTTCGCCATGACGACCATCAACTCGGCGATCGTCCCGTTGGTGCACCAGAGCTTTTCGCCGTTCAGGATGTAGGCGTCGCCTTCGGGGGTCAGCTCGGCCGAGGTCGTCATTCGCGCGGGATCGCTGCCGACGCCCGGCTCCGTCAGGGCGAATGCGCTGATCGCGCCCTTCGCCAGCCGCGGCAAGTATTTCTTCTTTTGCTCGGGTGTCCCGAACAACTTGAGCGGTTGCGGCACGCCGATCGACTGGTGGGCCGAGAGCAGCACCCCGATCGAGCTGTGGGTTTCGGACACCAGGGAGACGACGCGGTTATAGCTGGTCTGCGAAAGTCCGAGCCCGCCGTACTCGGTCGGGATCTTGATCCCGAAGCAGCCGAGCTCCTTCAGACCGTCGATGACGTGCTGGGGGATCTTCGCGGTGCGCTCGATCTCTTCGGCATCGACGTGTTTGTCGAGAAAGGCTGCGACGCGCTCCAACAGCGCGCGCGCGCGCGCGTCCTCCTCCGGGTCGATTCGGGGATAGGGATGTACGAGGTCCAGACGGAGCTTTCCGTCGAACAGCTCCCTGACGAAGCTGGGTGCCGCCCACTCCTTTTCCCGCGCCGCTTCGGCAACCTCGCGCGCCTCGGCTTCGGTCACACCCGGCGCGGCGGGCTTCTTCTTGGGTTCGGACGCTATGGTTGCCATGCTGTATAATCTAGCGAAATAAAGCCGATTGTGGTTCCCCGGACCGGCCTCGAGAGGGCGGCTGGTCGCTGGGCCTGGCGGCACCTGGGAGGGCCGTTCAGGCGCGGGCGGCGCGGCTTGAGAGGCGCCGCGACCACGCCCGCTCCGCGGCGGACTATCCGCCTGTCCCCTATCGGCTTATCGGTCTATATTCGCTGGAGTCATGACGGCGCCACAAACGCAGGATGCGCTCTACCCGTCGCGGTCCGCCGCGGGGGCGTTTCTCGGTCGACAGCTTTACCGTCGCTGTCCTCCGCCCGTCGTCGTCCTGGGCGTGTCGCCAACGGGCGTCGAGGTGGCGGCGAGTGCTGCGAAGGCGATGTCGTGCCCTTTCGACGTGATCGTGGGCGCGCACGTTCGGCTCGAGGGCCTCGGAGCGGTCGGCGCGATCGCGGAGGACAGCGACGCGATCCTCGATCCGGATTTCCAGCCGCGATTCGGCGCGCTGGAGGCGCTCAACGCGGCCATCGACCGAGCGCGCCGCGCGATCAAGACCGAGCGGCTACTGTTTCGCGGCCAACGACCGATCCGGTCGGTGGGTGATCTCAACGTCGTGATCGTGGACGCACAGCTAACCTCGTCCTGGAAAGTGCTGGCGGCCGCCGAGGCTGTGGCTGCCGACCGTCCGCGCCGGGTGTGGATCGCAGCGCCCGTGAGTACCCAGGCCGTTCAGGAGCGCGTGCGGGCGCGGCGGTACGAGTTCGTCAGCCCGTCCGTGATCCTGGATGTGAGCGGCCACGCGCGGCCGTTCGGCGATCCGCAGGACCCCTCCGCCGAAAGGCTTCGGAGCATCGTCGTCGCCCGCCAGGCCGCCTAGCAAAGGACCCGCGAATGATCTGCACCAGACGCCCCGCGTTGGCGGTTGCGATCGCGGCGGCCGCAGCCTCGATACCGTCGACGGGTGGGGCTCAGCTCGCTCCTCCGGCGACGGGGGGCGTGGTGGCGCTGGACCGGCTCCTCCACGGCCTCGTCGAGCAGCGGCGGGTTCTCCTGGTCGCGGCCCATCCGGACGACGAAGACACCGATGTCCTCGCGCTCCTCTCCCGGGGGTACGGGGCGCAGGTGGCGTACCTGTCGCTATCGCGCGGCGAAGGGGGACAGAACCTCATCGGGGCGGAGCTCGGTCCCGCCCTTGGACTCATTCGCTCGCGGGAGCTGCTGGCTGCTCGAGAAGTCGATGGGGCCCGCCAGTTTTTCGCGCGGGCCTATGACTTTGGGTACTCCAAGTCGCTCGAGGAAACCTCCCGACACTGGCTCCCGGACTCGATCCTGAAAGACGTCGTGCGCGTGGTGCGAGCCTTCAAGCCTCACGTGATCGTCTCGATCTTCACGGGCACGCCGCGCGACCGGCACGGACAGCACCAGGCCGCTGGGGCGGCGGCTCCGAGGGCGTTCGAGGCGGCGGGAGATCCCGGGCAGTTTCCGGAGCTGCAGACGGAAGAGGGACTCGAACCATGGGTCCCCCTCAAGCTGTATCTCTCCACGAGGTTTCGTCGCGCCGCAACAACCCTGTCGTTGGAGACCGGAGGATTGGATCCGCTGCTCGGGCGGTCCTTTCACCAGATCGCCATGGACAGCAGGAGCCGCCACCGGTCACAGGACATGGGACAGCTCCAGAGAATCGGACCCGCGAGCGCGGGGCTAGAATTGGTGGCGGACCGCACACGCGGAGTGGCATTCTCTGACGGCCGGCCGATGCCGCTCGGGGCCGACGGGCAGTCCCCCAACGAGCTCAACCCGGCGGATGCCGATGCGGCGTTGGGTGCGGACATCCTTGGTGGGGTCCCGCTGGAGTCGCCGGGGCTGGCGGCCTTCTCCGATTCCCTTCGTAGCGTCCTTGTGCCCTCGCGATTGTCCGAGGCTGCGCCCTCGCTGGCCAACGCGCTTCAGCGATTCCGGAAGGACCTCGAGGAACCCCCGGGCCGGCGAGCGTATCGCGGGCGCAGGGACTTGCTGGAAGGAGCCCTGACCGTGTCGGCCGGCCTCGCGCTGGATGCCGTGGCGGCCGACGACGAGTTCGTTCCGGGAATGGCACGCGAAGTCGAGGTGGTTCTCTACAACGGGGGGCCGTTCGCCGTTACCGTCGACTCGATCGCCCTCGCGACGCCAGCCGGGTGGCGGCTGGAAATCTCCACGCGGGCGCCGGCGACGCTGCCTCCGGGTGCGCTGGGGACGCAGCGGTTTCAGGTTACGGTACCTTCGGGCGCGCGGCTCTCGCAGCCCTATTTTCTCGAGCGGCCGATCGTCGGCGGCATGTATGACTGGGGGACTGCTCCGCCGCAGGGTCGGGGACAGCCGTTTGACCCGCCGACCCTCACCGCTACCGCTATGGTGTCGCTCTTGGGGACGTCCGTGCCGATGTCGAGGGAGGTCTCCTACCGCTTCAGGGATCAGGCCTTCGGGGAGGTACGCCGACCGGTGCGTGTGGTACCCCGGATCGACGTGAAGCTCGAGCCTCAGCGCCTGGTCTGGCCGGCTGAGGGAGACACCGTACACACGTTCGACGTGTCCCTCACGTACAACGGATCCGGTGAGCTTCGCGGCGAGGTGTTTCTCGAAGTGCGGGACTGGCCCGCAGCGGCCGACCGCGGGCGGCGGTTTACCTTTGAGCGCTCCGGGGAAACCCGCGCCTTCGAGCTGACGCTCGTTCGGCCGTCCGATGCACGACAGACCCGAACGCAAATCACGGCGGTGGCGCGCACCTCCGAGGGCCAGCGTTTCACCGAGGGCGTGTACACGGTCGAGTATCCGCATATCCGGCCCACGCCCTGGGTGCGGTCGGCGACGAGCGATGTGCTCGTCGCGCCCATCCGGTTGCCCGCCGTGGCCCGGGTTGGCTACGTGCGGGGCGCGTCCGATCGCGTGCCGGAGGCGCTCGCGCAGATCGGTCTCCCCGTCGAGCTGCTCGGCCCCGACGATTTGGCCCGTCGCAACCTGTCGGAGTTCGACGCCATCGTGATCGGAAGCAGGGCCTACGAGACGGACCAAGCCCTGGCCCGACACAATGACCGGCTTCTGAGCTATGTCGAGGAAGGCGGACACCTGTTGGTCCAGTATCAACAGTACGCGTTCGTTCGCGGAGGGTACGCTCCGTATCCGCTCACGATCGCGCGGCCCCACGATCGGGTGACCGACGAAACGGCGCCTGTGAAAATTCTGGACCTCAACAACCCGGCATTTCTCACCCCGAATCGGATCGAGCCCGCGGACTGGGACGGGTGGCCGCAAGAGCGCGGTCTGTACTTTGCCCACGAGTGGGATGCGCAGTACCGCGTCATGCTGGAGAGCGCCGACCCCGGCGGCGACCCGTTGACTGGGGGTCTCTTGGCCGCTCAGTACGGGTCGGGCACCTATGTCTACACGGGCTTGAGTTTCTTCCGTGCCCTTCCGGCGGGTGTGCCTGGCGCCTTCCGCCTTTTCCTCAACCTCATCAACCCGGCCGCGCTCGGCGGGATATAGGGCGAGAGTGAGCCGCTTGCCTCCGATCGCACCCGCCGTCTGAAACCATGTCTCAATCCAGCTTCCGAACCACCCTTACTCGGGTCCTGATCGTCCAGGTCGCTACGCTGGTTTTTCTCTGGCTTCTCCAGTGGCGCTACAGCGGCTGACCCGATTGCCATGCATCCGATAAGCTGGATCATCGTCATCGGGTACCTCGCGTACGTGATGGTCGACGGCGTCCGCCGGGCCAAGGGGACCGACCGCATCGAGGGGTATTTCCTTGCCAACCGCAGCCTGCCGTGGTGGGCGGTGGGATTGTCGGTCATGGCGACACAGTTGTCCGCGGTAACCATGGTCGGGACCACCGGCCAAGGCGCGACGGACGGCCTCCGGTTCGTGCAGTTCTATTTCGGCTTGCCGCTGGCGATGGTCATCCTCGGCGTCACGCTCATTCCGTTTTTTCATCGTGAGAAGGTATTCACCGCGTACGAATACCTCGAGCGTCGTTTCGATGCGAAAACGCGGTCCCTCACCGCGTTTCTGTTCCTCATTTCTCGTGGACTATCGGTAGGTACGATCCTCGCTGCCCCAGCCGTGGTGTTCTCGGCGGTCTTTGGTTGGGATCTCGTGGCGTCCGTGGCGCTCATTGGAGTGCCGACGGTGATTTACACCGTGCTTGGCGGGGTGCAGGCGGTTACCTGGGCCGACGTCAAGCAGATGGTCCTGATCGTCGGCGCGCTCGCGGCGATCGTGATCGTCCTGATCGTCAAACTTCCCGTGGCCCCGGACGAAGCGCTCCGGGTGGCCGGCGCGACCGGGCGCCTCGACGTATTCGATTTTTCGTTCAACGTGAAAGAGACCTACACCTTCTGGTCCGGCGTGATCGGCGGCACGTTCCTCATGCTGTCGTATTTCGGAACGGATCAGAGCCAGGTACAGCGACATCTGACGGCGAGTTCGGCGGGCGCCGCACGTAGCTCGGTCCTGATGAGCGCGTACTGGAAGATTCCGTTGCAGGCCCTCATCCTGCTGATCGGTGTACTGGTCTACGTGTATTACGTGTTCGAGCGGCCCCCACTCTTATTCAATCCGGCGCAGCAGGCGCAGGTGGAGCAGGTCGAATCGTCGGCGCTGACAGAGATCGAGTCGCGGTATCACACCGCGGTAGACCGGCGCGAGCAGGCGGCGAGGGCACTGGCGTCGGATGCGGGGAGCGCGGAAATCCGTTCCGTGTTCCGGGAATCCGATCAGGCGGTCGTCGACATCCGCGGGGAGGCGCTTGCCCTGGTTGAACAAGTCACCGGGGAGAGCTCTCGCGATGTGAATTACATCATGCCCCGGTTCGTCCTCGACCACCTTCCAATCGGTCTGGTTGGAGTATTCATTGCGGCGATCATGGCGGCGGCGATGTCCAGCATCGCCGCGGAGCTGAATTCCCTGTCGACCTCGACAGTTGTCGATTTCTACCGCCGGTGGTTCAGGCCAATCGCCAGCGATGCCCATTTCCTTGGCGTGTCGAAACTGGCGGCGTTGATCTGGGGGGTGGTTGCCTGTGTCGTGGCGACGTATGCCGCCACGCTCGGTTCCCTGATCGAGGTCGTCAACCGGTTCGGGTCGTTTTTCTACGGATCCATCCTTGGTGTCTTTCTCCTGGCCATGATTCCAAGGGCCGCGCCATTGGGGCCTTCGTGGGTCTCATTACCGGTATGCTAGCCGTGGGCGCGGTCAGCTTCAGCGCTCCGGAGGTCTCGTTCCTCTGGCACAACGTGATCGGCGCGGCGACAGTGGTAGGGGTCGGGTTGCTGCTCAGTGTCGCAGGGGACGCGGCCAGGAGTGCATGAGTTGGTGTCCGCACGCACATCTTGTTCGGAGCTCCCCAATCGTTGCGAGGTCGGTGCTGGAAGGATTGAAACAGCCGGTCCGGGCCCGGGCCGGGGCCACTCCCTCACTTGGCATCGACCGCCTGAGATCGCCGCGGCAGGCTACATTGCCGCTGCCCCGGGCCTCGATCCTGGCCGGGGCCGCCCTCACTACCGCCATCGGAGACCTCGTTACCTCAATCGTGCGGCACATCTTTGACAGCCGGCCCAATTCGATCGGAGTACTATTCGCCCGACGCCAGTCCGACGTCGGGAAGGGCGCCGATTACGGCGTCGTTTTGATACTGGCCCTGTCCGGGGCGGTGCCAGTCGGGAACGGCCGATGAAACGCATCGCCGTGCTGATGGCGACGGCGTTCGTGGACATGATCGGCTTCGCGATCGTCTTCCCACTGTTGCCGTTTTACGCCCTCCGGCTGAACGCGGACCCGTGGATGATCGGGTGGATGATCGCCACGTTCTCCATCGCGCAGCTCGCCTCGGCACCGCTGTGGGGACGGGTGTCCGACCGGTACGGCCGCCGGCCGGCGATCATCATCGGGCTGTGCGCGTCGGCGATCGCGTTCGTCGTGTTCGCGTTCGCGTCGAGCGCTTGGATGTTGTTCCTCTCCCGGTTCATTCAAGGGGCGGGAGGAGGCACGACGGGCGTCGCGCAGGCCTACATTGGCGATGCCATCGAGCCGAAGAACCGGGCGAAGGCGCTTGGATGGCTTTCTGCCGCCACCAGTGCCGGAGTCATGATCGGGCCGGCAATCGGGTCCCTGTCCACGAACCTGGGCGTCGCCGCGCCGGGACTCATCGCCGCATCGCTCTGCCTGCTGAACGTAGGGTTCGCGTGGCGCTGGCTGCCCGAGTCATCGCCGGCCAGGACGCGCGGCAACGAGGCTGACGGGGAACCTCGGCCTGCAATCCGGTCACTGCGTCATGTCGTTTTGGACGTGCTGACGGCACCGCGGAGTGACGTGCC
This sequence comes from Gemmatimonadales bacterium, assembly GCA_965249575.1. Classification (GTDB taxonomy): domain Bacteria; phylum Gemmatimonadota; class Gemmatimonadetes; order Gemmatimonadales; family GWC2-71-9. The sequence continues at coordinate 3,049,864 of OZ252244.1, forward strand.
ACGACTCATCTGGATCTATACGGTCGGGATGCTGGGATTCATGTCCATGACCGGCGTGCTCGCGCTGTACCTGGACTACTGTTTCGGCATCACCGAAAAGACGATCGGCCTGTTCTTCCTGTACGTGGGACTGTTGTCGCTTATCATGCGGGCCTGGGTCCTGGGAACGATGGTGGATCGCTTCGGCGAGGCCAAGGTGATGCGCATGGGTGCGGTGCTGCTCGCGATTGGACTGGGCGCGATCCCGCTGCCGCACTCCATCGTGGGGCTCGCGGCGGTCATCGCGCTCGTCCCGATCGGAACGGCGTTCCTGTTCCCGTCAGTCTCGGCTCTAGTGACGCATCGTGCGCCCAAAGGGGAGATCGGGCAGGTCTTGGGCGTTCAGCAGGCATTCGGCGGGGTCTCGAGGGTCATCGCTCCCATTTGGGCGACCGCCGCCTTCCAGGGACTCGGCGAGCAGGACCCGTTCTACATCGCCGCCGGCGTCGTGGCGGTGGTGACAGTGCTTGCGTTCCGCGTCAGGGCCGCGGAGCCGGTCCCCGCCGAAGCGTAGGGTGGCGTTTTTCATCAATCATTCGTCATCTGTCATGACCACTCACGACTCATCACTCGCTACTCGCTACTCACTCCTCCCTACACTCTGTCCCGCCGAGATCGCCTGTACACGATCTCGCCTCCCAAGACGGTCAACACCACGCGGGTATCGAGGATTTGCTCGGGTGCGACCGTCATGATGTCCTGATCGAGTACGACGAAGTCGCCGTATTTCCCCGGGGTCAAGGAACCGCTCTCGTGCTCCATGAATGCGGCGTGAGCGGGCCAGAGCGTCATGCTGAGCAGCGCCTCCTCGCGCGTCGTTCGCTGTTCCGGGAACCAGCCGCCAGCGGGAAAATCGTTCTCGTCCTGGCGTGCGACAAAGGCGTGGAACGATATGAGCGGATTGGCTGACTCGACGGGAAAGTCGGATCCGTTCGGGATGATGACGCCGGCGTCGAGAAAAGATCGCCAGGCATAGGCCCCCCGAATGCGAGTCGGCCCGACGCGGTCTACAGCCCAGTACATGTCGCTGGTTTGGTGGCTCCCCTGCATGGAGGGCATGACTCCCAGCTCCGCGAACCGAGGGATGTCATCCCAGTGCACGACCTGCGCGTGCTCGACTCGGAATCGATGGTCGGCTGTCGGTACCTCATCCAGCGCGGCCTCGAAGGCGTCGAGCACCATCCGGTTGCCGCGGTCGCCGATCGCATGGACGTTGAGCTGGAAGCCGGTTTGGAGCGCGCGCGTGCCGACCCGCCTGATCCGCTCGAAACTCTCCGTGATCAAGCCGGTGTTGCCGGGGTCGTCAGCGTAGGGCTCGAGTAGGGCGGCTCCCCGGCTCCCCAGTGCGCCGTCGGCCGTGATCTTGATGGATCGGATCCACAGCCGGCCGTCATGAAGTGCGTCCCGAGGTCCAGCGTTCATGTAGCGCTCGAGCGTGCTGTCGGCCGCACGGATCATCAGATAGTTCCGGAGGTCGTACCGGCCCTCGGCGGCGAGCTCGGCGTATACCTCGATCTCGGTCTCTGACACGCCGGCGTCGTGCATGCCGGTGATGCCCCACCGGTTGAGCTCGGTGATCGCCGCGAGCGTCTGTTCCCGCAGCTCGCCTCGTGACGCCCGGGGCATCACCGCCGACACGATTCGCTGGGCGCGGTCGATCAACACACCAGTTGGGCTTCCGTTCGCCCCACGAATGATCCTGCCTCCGTCCGGGTCCTTCGTGCGTGCGGTCACGCCGGCCAGCTCCATCGCCTTCGCGTTGACCAGCGCGGCGTGTCCATCGATCCGTGTCATGTAGACGGGATGATCCGGCACGGCCTTCGAGAGCGCCTCATGGGTGGGAAACCGCATGTCGGCCCAGTCATTCTGGTCCCAGCCGCGGCCGCGAACCCATTCGCCTTTGCCCATGGTGCGTGCCCGATCCACGACGCGAGCAAGCACCTCTTCGTAGGAGCGCGTTCCGACGAGATCGACCGTTCGGAGCGCGAGCCCCAACCCCGTCAGATGTCCATGCGCATCGATGAGCCCCGGCAACACCGTCCGCCCCTCGACGTCCAACTGTTGGGTCCCGGGACCTGTGAGGGCGGTCGCGCCCCGCGCGTCTCCCACGAACACCACTCGGCCGTCACGAATCGCCAGCGCCTCGGCGATCGGTCTACTCTGATCGGCGGTGTAGATACGGGCGTTGGTGACGACGAGATCGGCCGGCTGTTGGGCGGCCGTTCGCGCGGTGAATCCGAAAAGCGCCGTGCCGGCCGCCAACCAGGTTACCATGTCGGCTGCGATCCGCATCTGGTCTCCCATCGAATGTTGAACGTTCCGGCCGGGGGCCTCAACGCAAGGACGCCGCCAGGAACTCGTGAAACGTCGCTCGGTAACGGCGCATGTTGTATGTCTCGTTGTGTCCCGCGCCCTCGATCACTACGAGACGGCCGTCCCCGCTCGCTTCCGTAACTGCGCGGCCCATGCTCAGAGGAGCGACGCGGTCCTCTGAGCCGTGAAACACCAGCAGTGGAATGTCGAGCGAGCGTGCGCGCGAAACGTTATCCATCGAGAGTCGCACCAGGAACTTGGGCAGGAATGGGTAGTGAAGGTCCGCCATTTCGATCGCGCTGGAGAACGGTGAGTCCAGAACAAGGGCTGCCACCGGCCTGCTCATCGCGACGTGCAGCGCGAAGGCGCTGCCCAGCGAGCGGCCGTAGGCGGCGATCCGATTGGAATTGACCTTTGGACGGGCGGCCAGGAAATCCCACGCCGCCTCGGCATCCCGATATAGTCCGGGCTCGGTCGGCGTGGATCCCGACTCGCCGTAGCCGCGGTAGTCCAGGATGAGCAACGCTGTGCCCGGCGGCCGCAGTTCGCGAATGATCGGCGCCAGCGCGGCAACGGTTTCCATGTTGCCATAAAACCAGAGGAGACCGGGCGCGTCGGTTCCGTCGGACGGTGCCGGCGAAGGCGGCAGATACCAGCCGTGCAGCTCGACGCTGTCGGCGGTCGTCACGGTTACCCGCTCGCCATCGGCAATGCGCGCCGCAGTGGGGTCGGGGAGCCGGTGGCGCGGTCCGGGAAACGCCAGGCGCTCTTGAAACTTCCACGCTAGTGTGGCGAGGAGCACATACAGTACCGCGAGGATGGCCAGGATCTTCAGGGCCGAGAGCATGTGTGTAGGGTATAGGGAGTTGGGGGTAGGGGATAGGGGGTGGGGACTGGCCATTTCGACTGAGGATTGGCCACTGAGGATTGGGTGTAGGTAGCCATTCGAGAATCCCTATCCTCTGATTCCTACCCCCTACCCCCTAAGCGACATTCCCTCTCTGCGGCCCGCTGCCAGACACGTACCTCCGGCCGGGTCGGACGCCGCCCGCCTCCGCGGAACAGCGCGTGGATGGTCACCCACAGCTCGTGGGGGTCGGTACTCGCCAGGGCGCACACCGTTGGAACGCCCGCGGTCTTGAGCTGCGCGGCGTGCAGAGCGCCGATGCCCTGCAATGTCGTGAGTCGAGCGGTCTCGAGGAGGGCGGTGGCGCGTTCGGGGACTAGCCCCGTGGCGACTGTGAGCGTCGCCGGATCTTCAATGTCAATTGCGAGTTCGAATGGGGAATAAATACCTGCGCTCTCCAGTACGGCGACCTCGGAGACCGACATGCCGTGGAGGTGTGCCAGAGTCGGGACGGTCGAGCTGACGGTCACCCGGTCCATTTCGCTCAGCGTCACGAACGCAAAAGTCCCGGCCAGGATTGTCGCGAGTCCGGTCCGAACCGGTCGGACGCTGGTTGGAGCGCCGGTGGGAACGGCGACGCCGGCACTGCACAGGGCGTGGTAGAGCGCCCACGCGCTCAGCGCGAACACGGGGAAGCCGGCGAAGCCGAATGGCGGCATTTCGAACCATTTCGTATCCTCCAGCCAGGGGACGGTATACACCCATTTTCCGCGGGCCCAGTAGTTGTAACCCTCCCACAGCAAACCGACTCCCAGACCACCGAGCATGAGTCTAGCGACTCGGCCCCAATCTCCGCGCTCCAGATCGGCGATGAGCGACAGCTCCGGCCGCCGGCGGTAGACGAAGGGATCCGCGATGAGTAGCGCGGCCCCCCAGCACAGGGGAAAGAACGTGCGCGGCCAAATGAGGGACATCGCGAGCGTCGCTACACCCAGGAGCGTCGCGACGGAGAGGCTCCCGGGCGGCACGGTCACGGGTCGTCCCCGCCTGTCGGTCGCACTCCAACCCCCTCTAACACACGCTCGGCGAGGAACAGGGCGGGGAGTACCGTTGCAAACGAAAGCAAGACGCCGGCCCACCGCTCGACCTTCGCGTGCGGGAGGAACACGTAGTACCAGTTGTCGAGGCGGAAGTTCGCGGCTTCGTACAGGAGCCAAACGATCGCGGACCACCCGAACAGCGACACGAGCTGCCCGGGACGCTGGAACGGCCGAGCACCCGCGCCGCCGTGACGAACGATGCGTTCGAGGAGCAAGAGGGTCGGGTACCAAGCGAACACGTAGAACCAGGTGGAAACCGGCTCGACGCGGAAATAGAGCAGGACCCAAGCGGCAACCAGCGCGATGGCTGGGAGGACGATCAGCATAGGTAGTGCCGGGTACCAGGTTTCAGCTTCAGGGATCTTTGGAATACTACGCTGGCACCTGGCACCTGGCACCTGACACCTGTTCCCCCACCTTCCCCTCGTCCCGCACCCTGGTTTGATTGCCCTTCATGAGCGATATCGCCGTGCATTGTCGTGGATTGGTCAAGCATTATGGCCAAGTGGTCGCCGTGGACGGGCTGGACCTGGAAGTTCGCCGAGGGGAGTGCTTTGGCCTGCTCGGGCCAAATGGTGCCGGGAAGACCACGACCATCGAGATGATCCAGGGGTTGTTGCACCCGGACTCCGGGACGATCGAGGTCCTGGGCGTGCCGTGGAAGGGGCATGAGCGCGAGATCCGGCAGCGCATGGGAACGCAGCTTCAGGAGACCAAGCTCCCCGAGAAGCTCACGGTTCAGGAAACGCTCGAGCTGTTCGGCAGTTTCTACCACGTTGCGCGCCCGGTAGAGGAAGTTCTCGAGAAGGTGGGGTTACAGGACAAGCGTCGGAGCTGGGTCAACAAGCTGTCGGGCGGGCAGCGTCAGCGTTTGGCAGTCGCCTGTTCCCTGGTGAGCGATCCGGACGTGCTGTTCATGGACGAGCCGACGAGCGGGCTCGATCCGCAGTCACGCCACCAACTGTGGGCGATCATCGCCGAGTTTCAGTCGCGGGGCGGTACGGTACTGGTGACAACACACTACATGGAGGAGGCCGAACGGCTGTGCGATCGGGTGGCGGTGGTCGATCACGGGCGCATAATCGCGCTCGGGTCACCCAAGGATCTCATTGCGTCGCTCGGCGCCGAGCACGTGGTGGCGTTCGCGCTCGCCAACGGGGGGCGCTCGACACCGCCGATTTGCACCGGCTGCCTGGCGTGAAACACGTGCACGCGGACAGCGAGTCGATGAGGCTCACGGTGACGCGCGTTCACGAGACGGTACCGGCGCTCATGCTCCTGCTGCGAGAGCAGGGAGTGGAGTCGAGTGAGTTGGCGACGCATCACGCGACGCTCGAAGACGTGTTCATCTCGCTCACTGGGAGGCACCTGCGGGATGGCTAGACGTGGAGGAAGCTCTTTGTACCAGCTCACGCTCTGGCGGGTGCGAGAGTTCATTCGGGAGCCCGAGGCGGTGTTCTGGATATTTGCTTTCCCCGTGCTGCTAGCGTTTGCGCTCGGGATCGCATTCAAATACCGGGGGCCGACGCCCGTGACGGTCGCCGTCGAAGAAGGGCCGGGCGCGGCCACCCTGGTGAGCACGCTAGAGTCCAGCCAAGGCATCACGGCGCGGGTTCTCGACGGGCCCCACGCCCAGAATCAACTCCGCACCGGCCGGGTGTCCCTCGTGGCGGTCCCGGGCGATCCGGTGGTCTTCCGTTACGATTCCACGAGGGAGGAAAGTCACTTGGCTCGACTCGTCGTGACGAACGTGCTGCAGGCAGCCGGCGGCAGGCGAGACGTCCGAGTCATTCGGGAGGAACGGGTGACCGAGCCGGGATCACGCTACATCGACTTTCTCATCCCGGGACTCCTCGGCATGAACATCATGGGGACAGGGATGTGGGGAATCGGGTTCGGAGTCGTGAAGACTCGCTCCGACAAGCTGCTCAAGCGATTGCTGGCCTCGCCCATGACGAAGAGCGAGTACCTCATGGCGCACGTTCTGGCGCGGCTGGTGTTCTTGGCACTCGAGGTCGCGGCCGTGCTGGTCTTCGCCGCTCTCGCCTTCCAAGTGCCGGTGCGGGGTTCGCTGTTGACGATCGGGTTGATCGTGGTTCTGGGCGCCATGACGTTCTCCGGCATGGGGCTCTTGGTGGCCAGCCGCTCGAAGACCGTCGAGGGTGTCTCCGGACTCATGAATCTTGTCATGGTCCCGATGTGGATCTGTTCCGGGGTATTCTTCTCGTGGTCCCACTTCCCCGAGGCGGTTCAGCCCTTCATCAGGGCGCTCCCGCTCACCGCGCTCAACGACGCCTTGCGGGCCACAATGATCGACGGAGCTCCGGCCATCCAGTCGGCGGGAGCCGTCGGGGTCGTCGGGCTCTGGGGCGTGGTCAGTTTTGCGGCCGCGCTCAAGATCTTTCGCTGGTCATAGGGCCGGCAACCGTCCGGGACTGGTGAATTGACTTCAATTGGTGTGACAGGTCTCACGGTAACGCCCGAGGAATGGTGTGACGATACTCTCCAGAGGATCGACGCACACCACCAACCCGGGAGTTATCACGAATGGGCGACAAACCCAGCGGAAAGGCCCTACGGCGGCTCAGCTCCCTCGAAGAGGCGAAGCGAAAGCTTGATCGGATTCACGGTCTGGTCGAGCAGCTCGCTAGCGCGAGGTCGGGTGAGGAAGCGATGCTCCGCTCGGTCGGACGGGCCACCGCGGAGGTCGCCCGTCTGTTCGCGGACAACGCCCTGGCGGTCATGGCGGACACTGCCGGGAAGATGGCCATGATAGCGTCCCGTGGCGGTGGGCTGAACATGAAAGTTCGCGCGCTCCGGGAAATGGTTGGCTCGTTGCGGGCCAATCTGGAAACGCAGGCCAGAGTCATCGCCGCCGAGGACACCAGGGAAACGGCATAGCCCCGCAGGGCCCACGCGCGCCCTTCACCAAATCGGAGTCACGACCGACCGGCTGCGCTATGGTCTGCGCAGGTCCTCGACCGCCTCGAGCACCGCCTCCGGGTGGGTGAGCGGGAGCCCGTGAGCCGCGCCCCGAATGAGGCGGACACATCCGTTCGGGAGCCTGGCTGCCAGGTCCTGGCCCGCCGCGGGTGGGATGAGGGAGTCCCGGTCTCCGTGGAGCACGATCGTCGGTGTCGCGATCTCGGCGAGCCGGTCGCGGACGTCGAAGCCTTCCATCGCCAGCCGATACGAGCGCATCGCCCGCCAATCGGTGTGGCGCCAGCCCGCCAGGTCGAGCCCGAGATCGGAGCGCCGCGCGATTGATCGAAAATCGACCCGTCCACGTGCTGGCCAGACGGCGGACACCGCCCTCTTCAGCGCGCGCGTGATCGTCGGCCGGTTCCAGAACGGCAGGATTGGCGCGAGCGGGATGCGCCACTCACGTCCCCGGCTTGCGAAGACCCGGAGCCTTAGGACCTCGTACATCGGCCCGGCCGTCGTTCCGATCAGGACGAGTCCCCGGACGTGCTCGTCGGCGTGCGCGCGATTGTGGAGGAGCCACTCGAGGGCGAGCATGCCACCGAAGCTGTGCGCCACGACGACCTTGGGAGGGCCCTGCCAGACCGGCTCGTCCCTCAGCCGCGCATCGAGCAGGCGCACGTACAGGCGCATTCTGTCACGCAGCAGCTCCGCGCTCGATCCGTCTCGGCCGATGTGGAGATCGTTGAAATCGACGGCAATGGTTGGCCGGCCGAAATCAGGGAAGAGCGTCTCGTTCATCGTCATGCCAGGCAGGATCAGGATGCACGGTCCGTCCTGCATTACATGACTCGCCTGATCAATCGCCGGGTTCGGCGCGCCGCCATTCCGGGCTTGCTGAGCCACGGTCTGCGCCGCCTGAGAGTACCGCGGTTCAGTCCGTCGGGACGCTGCGCAGCCAGCGGTTGGGGTCCGGTGCCTTGCCGGTGACGAGCGAGAGATAAGCGTCCTGAAGCTCGCGGGTGATCGGCCCTCTCGAACCGGCTCCGACCTTCATCCGATCCACCGATCGAACCGGCGTGACCTCGACGGCCGTTCCGCAGAAGAAGAGCTCGTCCGCGATATAGAGCGCCTCACGGGGGATTTCCTGTTCGACGATGACGTGTCCCCGCTCGCGCGCCAGCCGTACGATCGTATCCCGGGTGATGCCCGGCAGGATGGACGTGCTGAGAGGCGGGGTGAAGATCTGGCCGTCGCGAACCAGGAACAGGTTCTCGCCGGATCCCTCACTCACGAGCCCCCGGGCGTCGAGCGCGATGGCTTCGGCATATCCGTTGATGTTCGCTTCCATCCGCATGAGCTGTGAGTTCAGGTAGTTCCCGGCGGCCTTCGACATGGCGGGATGCGTGTTGGGCGCCGGCCGGTTCCACGATGAAATGCAGACGTCGACGCCTTGCGTGAGGGCTTCTTCTCCGAGGTAGGCCCCCCACGGCCAGGCGAAGATGAACACCTCGATGGGAGCGGCCGACCCGTCGACGCCAACCGGCCCGTACCCGCGGAGTGCCAAGGGCCGGAGGTAGCACGACGACAGTTTGTTTCGAGCGACGCACTCGACACACGCGTCCGCGAGCTGCTCGGGCGTATGCGGAAGCTCCATCCTGTAAATCAGCGCCGAGTCCCTCAGCCGCCGCATGTGCTCCAGCAGCCGGAAAATCGCGGGCCCGCGCGGGGTGGTGTAGCAACGCAGTCCCTCGAACACTGCGGATCCATAATGCACCACGTGACTGAGCGCGTGGATAGTTGCTTCGCTCCAGCGGATAAACTTCCCGTTCCGCCAGACCAGGTCGGTTTCGATAACGTTAGCCATGAGCGAGAATATACGACGCGGGACGGGACCCTGCCGCCCATCCCAGTGCCACCCCGCCCAGTGAGAAGCCGTCTCTCAACACCCCGCCCCAGTGAGCAGTGAGGAGCCCGCCCCCCCCGCGGTCGGAGCGGGGAGGTGTGGCCATTTCACTCCTTACTGCTCACTCCGTGGGGCGGGGCTGGGGGCTGGGGGCTGAGCCTGCCGTTCAGCTTACGCGCGCCGGGGCGGGCGCCCCGTCGGGCCCGTTGTCCCAGTCCTGCGCCGAAGAGATGTTCGGCATTCCCCACTGATGGCCGTTCCAGCCGTCGAACCCGTCCATGCTGAAGGCCCAGAAGCCAGTCGTAAAATCCGAAATCACAATGAGCCCGTCGGCGTTGCGGACGTCAATGCCGAAGGCTCCATTGAAGATGCTGGTTCCTCCGAAGCCGCGCATGTGGGGGCCGTCATACGTGTCGTAGAAGCCAACGGTGTAGGGGTTCGTGGGATCCATCATGTTGAATACCTGCAACCCGTCCTCATAGGCCGAAACGAACACGTAGGGCCAGCGCACCTCGTGGTTGTGTGCGAGGTTTTGCCAGTCGGCCGTCCAGGCCCCGATCGGTCGGGAGATCGTCTTTACCTCGCCGTCGAGCCCGGGCTTCAGATCGAAGATACGCAGCGGGGCGAACTGGTATTCCGCCTCGGCAATCGCGTACCGGCCGTCCGGTGTCGGTGTGAACGTATGCGCTGTGAAGATGCCGGCAGCGCCCGTGATTGACGTGATCAACTCGGGCTCCTCCGGTTGCGAGACGTCGAACACGAAATAGCCAGCACCACCCGGCCCGTAGAACTTGTCCTGACGCGTCGCCGGATCGTACCCAACGTACATATCGTGGTATCCGCGCCGACGGGCGCCCTGATCGGGGACCGGCACGCGACCGATGAACCCTTGCATTCGGTCGCCCGCCAGAAACTTTGCCATGTCGTAGATGTTGACGTGCGGCGCGTTGGTCGTGGCAAACAGCAGTACCCTGCCGCTCGAGTGCTTATAAGCGTAAATGTTGTGAAAGCCCCCGGGGGTGTCCGCAGCGCGGACTCGGCCGACTTCTCGAATGGTCGAGGTATCGGGTAAACCCGTTACGTCGAACACGACGGCGCCAACGTCGGAGTCCGGGCCGCTCTGACCGAATTGAAACGACTGCACGTCGTAATACCGGCCATCGAGCTTGAAGTACTTGTTGTCCATCCCGCCCGTGCCCTGGTGCAGCTCGGGGTTATCGATGCGCCACGAGTAGATCACTTCCGCGTTGTCGGGATCTTTCACGCTGATAATGTCGACGCCGTGTACCAACATGCGGGACTGGTATACGTATGGCCGGGACAGCTCCTGCTCGATCTCGATGTCGGACGTCTCGAGGGCACCGCCCAGGGGTATGTGCGAGAGGATGTGAATGTTCGCGCTCCCCTGTTCTCCCGGGCCCCGCTGCCCGTGTGAAGTGTTTCCGAGAACCGATGGCGGGCTCAGCTCCGGATGCCTGGCTCGGGGAGCCTGTTGGGCGAGCAGAGGTGTCGCGAGCAGAGCGCCAACGAAGGCTGCACAAACGGTTCGCCTGTTCATGTTGTTTCCTCGCCCAATTGTGAGTGGTGAGTTGTGCGTGGCGAGTGACGCGTCGCCAAGGGAGAGTTGGTCCCGTAGCCCCTCCTCACGACGCCCCACTCGCTGCTCACGTTAACTGACCGGCGCCGGCGCCCCTTCGGGCCCGTTGTCCCAATCCTGCACCGAGGAGATGTTCGGCATTCCCCACTGGTGGCCGTTCCAGCCGTCGAAGCCGTCCATCTTGAGGGCCCAGAAGCCGGTGGAGATGTCGTTGATCACGATCAAACCGTCGGCGTTCCGGACATCGACACCGAAGGCGCCGTTGAAGACGTCGTTTCCGGTCCGTCCCTTGTTGTGGGGGCCGTCGTACGTGTCGTAGTATCCTACGGTATAGGGGTTGGTGGGATCCATCATGTTGAAGACTTGGAGCCCGTCCTCGTAGGCCGAGACGAACACGTACGGCCAGCGGACCTCGTGGTTGTGCGCCAGGTTCTTCCAGTCGGCGGTCCACGCGCCGATGGGGCGCGAAATGGTCCGGACCTCACCATCCAATCCCGGCTTCAGGTCGAACAGCCTGAGCGGCGCGTATTGGTACTCCGTCTCGGTCACGGCGTACCGCCCGTCGGGCGTAGGGGTGAACGTGTGTCCGTTGGCCACACCGGCGATTCCCGTAAGCGACGTGAGCAACTTGGCGCTCTCGGGCTGGGTCACGTCGTACACGTGGTATCCGCCGGAGCCGGCCCCGTAGAACTTGTCCTGTCTGGTTGCAGGATCGTACGCGATGTAGAAGTCGTGGTATCCCCGGTTGGGGCGCAACGGGTTCGGTGGGACGGGGACCCGTGCGATCAGCCCCTGATCGCCGTCGCCGGCGAGGAACCGTTCCATGTCGTAGACGTTGGCTTGCGGCGCGCTCACAGTCGTGAACAGGAGCACCCGGCCGTCGGAGTGCTTGTACGCAAAGATGTTGTGGAATCCGCCCGGGGTGGCCGGGGCGCGGATTCGCCCAGCCTCTTCGATTCTCGACGTGTCCGGTAGGCTGGTGACGTCGAATACGATCCCTCCCAGGTCGGCGTCGGGTCCGCCAGATTGGAACTGGACTGATTGCACGTAGTAGTATCGACCGCGGGTCTTGAAGTACTTCCCGTCCATCATACCGGCGCCCTGGTGGAGGTCCGGGTTCTCGATCAACCAGCTGTAAATGACCTCGGCGTCGGTCGGTTCCTTGACGCTGAGGATATGAAATGCAGGAGGAGTGTTGTACGCCGATGCGTATACGTACGGACGGGACAGCTCCTCCTCGATCTCGATATCCGTCGCGTGAAAGAGCCCGCCATGCGGCACGTGCGAGAGGATCTTCACGTTGGATGAGCCCTGCTGGCCGGGCGGATACTGCGCGGCAGCGGGGGTTGCTAGCAGGATTCCGAGTCCAAACCCGAATAGGGATCGCCCGTACATTCTGTCACCTCACGGCAGTGTGAGTGGTGAGTAGTGAGTTGTAATCCGTGAGTGGTGACGGCATCAATGTGGTGTTGTCTTCCACACACTGACCTGCGCCGCATCCGGTGGCCAGCTCTCTGTCGGAGACGTTGCCGCTTCCAAATGGCTCCCACTCACCACTTACGACTCACCACTCACTCGTCCTTCTAGCTAACCTGCGCCGGCGCACCTTCCGGCCCGTTATCCCAGTCCTGCGCCGACGAGACGTTCGGCATGCCCCACTGGTGGCCGTTCCAGCCGTCGAACCCGTCCATCTTGAACGCCCAAAAACCGGTCCGGAAATCCTCGATGACGATCAGGCCGTCGGCGTTTCTCACGTCAATGCCGAATGCGCCGTTGCAGACCATGTCTCCGCACATGCCGACTTCGTTCGGGCCGTCGTAGGTATCGTAAAACCCTACAGTGTAAGGGTTTGTGGGGTCCATCATGTTGAAGACCTGGAGCCCGTCCTCATAGTGTGACACGAAGACGTACGGCCAGCGCACCTCGTGATTGTGTGCCAATCCCTGCCACCGGGCCGTCCACGCCCCGATGGGCCGAGAGATCGTCTTGACCTCGCCGTCGAGCCCCGGCTTCAGGTCGAAGATCCGGAGCGGCGCGTACTGGTACTCGGTTTCTGCGACGGCGTATCGTCCGTCCGGGGTGGGGGTAAAGGTGTGGCCGTTTTGTACGCCGGCGGCACCCGTAATCGAAGTGAGGAGCTTGGGCTCCTCAGGGGTCGAGATGTCGAAGATGTGATATCCGCCCGAACCCGGACCGTAGAACCTGTCCTGCCGCGTAGCCGGATCGTAGGCGACGTAGAAGTCGTGGTAGCCGCGCCCGGGACGGCCGAATGGCGTTTCCGGGACGGGAACGCCACCGATCAGCCCCTGGGTGGGGTCGCCACTCAGGAACTTGTCCATGTCGTAAATGTTCGCCCGCGGGGCTTGCACGGTCGTGAACAACAGTACTCGCCCGTCGGAGTGCTTGTAGGCGAAGATGTTGTGGAAGCCGCCTGGCAGCGATGGCTCGCGAATCCGCCCGACCTCCTTGACCGTCGACGCGTCGGGAAGGCCCGTCACGTCAAAGACGACCGCCCCCACGTCGGCGTCGGGTCCGCTCTGTCCGAACTGGAAGGACTGCACGTCGTAGTACCGGCCCTTGAGCTTGAAGTACTTGTTATCCATCCCGCCGCGGCCCTGGTGCAGGTCGATGTCGTCGATACGCCAGGAGTAGATCACCTCGGCCTTCGAGGGGTCCTTGACGCTGATGATATCGACTCCGCCCACGCCCGCCATTCTGGAGGTATAGACGTACGGGCGTGACAGCTCCTGCTCGATCTCGATGTCCGAGCTGCTGAACTCCCCGCCCAGCGGAATGTGGGAGAGCACGTGCACGTTGCGGCTGTAGTGCTCGCCCGGCGGCGCGTGCTGGGCCACGCCAATCGCGGGACCAGCCGCGAGAAAGAGGACGGCAAGGCTGAGCGCCGCCAGCGGAGCTGACTGTCGGTGTGTCATGCGGACCCTCGTTGTGTCGGTTTGGTTGAGACGGCCCCACAGATCGGGCCCGAGTGCCCTGAAATGTGGGGGCCGGTCGGGACCACGGCAAGGAGGTCGTGCCCGTCCTCGACCTGACCGCGATGGGTGAGTAGTCTGCCCCCACCGTCCCCTACCGAGTGTGAGGAGTGAGGAGGCGGCGCCGCATTTCGTCCCGCGGTCGTGGTGGGGAAGGACGCCTCCTTCCCGCTCACTCCTCACTCGGTAGGGAGGGGTGAGGAAGGCCCTGCCGTTCAGCTCACGCGCGCTGGAGGCGGCGCCCCATCCGGTCCGTTATCCCAGTCCTGCGCCGAGGAGACGTTGGGCATGCCCCACTGATGCCCGTTCCAGCCGTCGAAGCCGTCCATCTTGAACGTCCAGAACCCCGTCGTGAAGTCGCTGATGACGATCAGACCGTCGGCATTCCTGACATCGACGCCGAATGCCCCGTTGAACACCGTGTTGCCGGCGCCGCTCGAGCGGGCGCCCCCCCAACCTTCGTTAGTCAGCATGCCGAAGCCGCGCTGGTCGGGCCCGTCATAGGTGTCGTAGGAGCCCACCGTGTAGGGATTCGTCGGATCCATCATGTTGAAGACGTGGAGGCCGTCCTCGTATGCCGATACGAACACGTACGGCCAGCGGACTTCGTGGTTGTGGGCCAGTCCCTGCCAGCGGGCCGTCCACGCGCCAATCGGGCGGGAGATGGTCTGGACCTCGCCGTCCAGGCCTGGCTTGAGATCGAAGATCCGGAGTGGCGCATACTGATACTCCAACTCGCCTATTGCGTACCGACCGTCGGGGGTCGGTGTGAAGGTGTGCGCAGCTTCGAGCCCTGCCGCGCCGGAGATGGACGTGAGGAGCTTCGGCTCCTCGGGCTGCGTGACGTCGTAGACGTAGAACGCTGAGTAGCTGGGACCGTAGAACTTGTCCTGTCGCGTTGCCGGGTCGTAGCCCACGTACATATCGTGGTAGCCCCGCAGCATGCCGTACGTGCTCGGTGCCGGGTCCGATCCGGGGACCCGCCCCACGAGGCCCTGCCGGCCATCACCGGCCAGGAACCTCTCCATGTCGTACACGTTGGCGTGGGTCGTCGAGCTGGTCGTGAACAAGAGGACGCGCCCGCTGGAGTGCTTGTACGCGAAGATGTTGTGGCACCCGCCGGGGGTGTCGGGGGCACGAATCCGGCCTACCTCTTTGACCGTGCCGGCGTCCGGAAGGCCCGTCACATCGAACACCACACCGCAGAGGTCCGCATCCGGACCGGCGGGCGAGAACTGCGTCGACTGCACGTCGTAGTACCTGCTGTTGAGCTTGAAGTACTTGTTGTCCATCCCACCCGTGCCGACGTGCAGCTCGGCATCTTCGATCCGCCATGAGTAGATGACCTCGGGCCGCGACGGCTCGTTCAGATTGATGATGTCCATCCCGTGGATCACCATCCGGGACTGATACGCGTACGGCCGCGACAGCTCCTGCTCGATCTCGACGTCCGAGGTGCTGAACGCCTGCCCCATCGGCAGGTGAGAGACGATGTGGATGTTCCGACTCCCCTGCTCGCCGGGTGGATGCTGGGAAAAGGCGGGGGTCGCCAGCGGGATTGCCAGCGCGACCAAGGGAATGAATCGCCGGTTCATTTGAGCTCCAGAAGGTGAGTGGTGAGTCGTGAGTAGTTGTGTGGTAGGTAGTGTGATCGCGCCGTGGCTCGTGACCGCCTACCCACCACTCACGACTCACTACTCACCTCTTCACTGTCCTGCGCTAACCTGTGTGGGCTTCGGCGCCTTCTGGATTCCCGCCGCACCGATCACCGTTGTTCGATCTCGAGATCGTTGGCGTTGAAGGAACCGCCGACGGGGATATGAGCAACGATCTCCATGTTCGAGCTCCCCTGGTGCCCGGGAGGGCGCTGGGCGAGGACTGGTGGTGCCAGTAGAAGCCCAAGCCCTACCAACCAAACGACTCGCCCGTTCATACGTGTCTCCTCAATAGTGAGACGTCCACACACCGCCCCACCCCGCCGAGTGAGGAGTAAGGAGGTTCACCTAGTCCTCGCCTCTACGCGGTGGGGTGGGGTTGGCCTCCTCACGACTCACTCGGTGGTGCGGAGGAGGGAGGGGTCTCCTTACTCCAGCGCGCTGACGCGCGCTGGCTGCGGCGCCCCGTCAGGCCCGTTATCCCAATCCTGTGCGGAGGACACGTCCGGCATCCCCCACTGATGTCCGTTCCACCCGTCGAAGCCGTCCATTTCGAGTGCCCAAAAGCCGAACGTTCCGTCACCGATCACTATCAGGCCATCGGCGTTCCGAACGTCGATGCCCCACGCCCCGCCGGTGGATCGGCCGGGCGAGCGGCTGCCGTGGGGGCCGTCGAAGGTATCGTAGTAGCCAACGGTGTACAGATTCGTGGGATCCATCATGTTGAAGACCTGGAGTCCGTCCTCGTAGTTGGACACGAAGACGTACGGCCACCGTACCTCCATGTTGTGGGCCTTGTGCTCCCAGTTCGCGATCCACGCTCCGATGGGGCGGTTGACGTTCTTTATCTCGCCGTCGAGCGCGGGCTTGAGGTCGAATACCCGCAGCGGTTGATACTCTCCGCCCGACCGGGTCAGGGCGTACCGTCCGTCTGGCGTCGGCACGAAGGTGTGGGTCCCGTGTTGGCCAGGGAAGCCCATTACCGAGGCCAAGAGCACCGGGCTCGACGGGTCGGAGACATCGTAGACGTAGTTCCCGCCAAGCGGGGTGACCTCAGGGCCGCCACCGTAGAACTTGTCCTGATGCGTCGACGGGTCGTAGCCAACGAACATGTCGTGGTAGCCATCCGCGGCGCCCCGCGGCTCTGGCAGCGGCACACGACCAACCAACCCGTGACTCGGTGCGCCTGACAGGAAGGCTCCCATGTCGTAGATGTTCGCCCCGTGCGGCGCCGTAGGTGGCGCCCGGACGGTCGCGAAAAGCAGAGCCCGTCGGTCCGAGTGCTTGTACATGAAAACGTTGTGGAATCCGCCTGGCGTGTCCGGCGTGCGGATGCGGCCGACCTCGCGAATGGTGGTCGTATCGGGGAGTCCGGTGACGTCAAACACGATGGCGCCAAGGTCGTGGTCCGGTCCCGATCTTCGGAACGCCACCGCCTGCACGTAGTAATAGCGCCCGTTCAGCTTGAAGTACTTGCCGTCGTCCGCGCCCCATCCCTCATGGATGCTGGGGTCCTCGATACGCCAGCGGTAGATGATCTGCGCCTTCCCGGGATCCTTGACGCTGATGACGTCGAATCCGCTCGGTTTCCACTTGAGAGACGCATATACGTACGGTCGCGACAGCTCCTGCTCGATCTCGATGTCGGTGGTGCGAGCAAACCCCATGAGCGGGATGTGGGACAACACCCTGACGTTCCGGCTCCCGTGCTCGCCCGGTGGGCGAGGCACAGTTGGGTCCGCGTTTGGCGCGTGTGGCCCCGGCCGGCTGGGGTCCGTCTGCGAAGCGAGAGTGCGAGCCGCCAGCAAGACCCCCAAGCCAAGCAGGCAGATGATTCGCCCGCTCCCACGAGTGACAAGTCCGCCCCCCTCCCTTACCCAGCCGAGTGAGGAGTAAGGAGGTCCCCCCGCGTCCCGTCCGTGGTTGGGGTGGGGGGTGACCTCCTCACTCCTTGCTCGGTGAAGGGGGAGGGGGAAGGGCCCCCTCACTGTCTCACGCTGACCTGCGCTGGCGCCGCCCCGCCCGGCCCGTTGTCCCAATCCTGTACGCTCGAGATGTTCGGCATCCCCCATTGATGTCCGTTCCAACCGTCGAACCCGTCCATCTTGAGTGCCCAGAACCCCGTGGTCATATCGCCCGTCACGATCAACCCGTCGGCGTTGCGGACGTCGATGCCGAACGAGCCGTTGTACACGCTGTTCCGTGGCCCGCGCTCGTGCGGCCCGCCGTAGGTGTCGTAGAACCCCACCGTGTACGGGTTGGTCGGGTCCATCATGTTGAAGACCTGGACGCCGTCCTCATAGGCGGAGACGAAGACGTAGGGCCAGCGGACCTCATGGTTGTGCGGAAGGCCCTTCCAGCGGGCCGTCCAGGCGCCGATCGGCCGGGAGATGGTCTCGACCTCGCCGTCGAGGGCTGGCTTCAAGTCGATGATTCGCAGGGGAGCGTACTGGTATTCCGATTCCAGGATGGCGTAGCGGCCGTCCGGGGTCGGGGTGAACGTGTGTCCGCCACTCATCCCAGCCACCCCTGTGGCCGAGGCGATGAGCTTGGGCGCGGTGATGTCCGTGACGTCGTAGACGAAGAAGCCTCCGCCCCCGGGGCCGTAGAACTTGTCCTGCCGCGTCGCCGGATCGTATCCCACGTAGTAATCGTGGTAGCCGCGCCCGGTTTCCGTCGGATTGGGGACCGTCCCGACGAGGCCCTGCCGCGGGTCTCCGGCCAGAAACTTCTCCAGGTCGTAGACCTTCGCGTGCGGTGCGCTGGTCGTCGCAAACAGCAGTGCCTGACCGTTGGAGTGCTTGTATGCGAAGATGTTGTGGAACCCACCTGGTGTGTCAGGAGCCCGGATGCGACCCACCTCGCGGATCGTCGACACGTCGGGCAGGCCCGTCACGTCGAACACCACGGCGCCAAGGTCGACGTCTGGACCACCGGCCCGGAACTGGAACGACTCCGCGATGTAGTACCGCCCGCCGAGCTTGAAGTACTTGATGTCGAGCGCTCGGCCCTGGTGCAGGTCCGGATTCTCGATGACCCACGAATGGATCTGCTTGACGTTGTCCAGGGCGCCCACGTCAAAGACGTAATACCCGAACGTCGCCCGTCCCGAGAGGTACACGTAGGGCCTGGATAGCTCCTGCTCGATCTCCAGATCGTTCGCGTTGAAGGAGCCGCCCGTCGGAATGTGGGCGACGATCTTCATGTTGGTACTACCTTGCTGTCCCGGTGGGTGCTGTGCGATAACCGGGAGCGCTAGCAGGATTCCGAAGCCGATCAAAGGGACGAACCGCCCGTTCATACTCATCTCCTCTCTAAACGTGAGAGGTGAGTGGTAGTAGTGAGTCGTAACCGCAGTCGCCACTCACCACTTACTACTCACGACTCACCGTTTCAAGCTCACCCTCGCCGGCGCCGGGGCGCCGTCGGGTCCATTGTCCCAGTCCTGTACGCTGGAAATGTTCGGCATCCCCCACTGATGCCCGTTCCAGCCGTCGAACCCGTCCATTTTGAGAGCCCAGAACCCCGTGTACATGTCCGCCGTGACAATCAGGCCGTCGGCGTTCCGCACGTCGATACCGAAGGAGCCGGTGCACACCTTGCTACCGCAGAGCCCCGCCTCATGGGATCCGTCGTAGGTGTCGTAGTAGCCCACGGTGTAGGGATTCGTGGGGTCCATCATGTTGAACACGTGCACGCCGTCTTCGTAGGCCGACACGAAGACGTACGGCCACCGGACCTCGTGATTGTGAGGGAGCCCTTTCCAGCGAGCGGTCCAGGCGCCGATGGGCCGCGAGACGTTCTGGACCTCACCGTCGAGGGCTGGTTTCAAGTCGATGATCCGGAGTGGAGCGTACTGATATTCCGTCTCGAGCACCGCGTAGCGGCCGTCCGGGGTGGGAGTAAAGGTGTGACCGGACGTGATGCCGGCGATTCCCGTAGCGGACGCGAGCAAGTTGGGCTCCGCGATGTCGGAAATGTCGTACACGTAGTAGCCACCCCGGCCAGCTCCGTAGAACTTGTCCTGTCTCGTCGCCGGATCGTACCCGACGAAAAAGTCGTGGTATCCCCGGCCAGTGCCGGACGGGTTCGGTATCGTAGCTACCAAACCGTCCTGCGGATCTCCAGCCAGGAGTCTCTCCATATCGTAGACCTTGGCGTGGGGCCCGCCCACCGTGGCGAACAGGAGGATCTGGCCGTTGGAGTGCTTGTAGGCGTAGATGTTGTGAAACCCGCCGGGGGTGTCGGCGGCCCGCACTCGGCCCACTTCACGTATCCCCGTCGTGTCTGGGAGGCCGGTGACGTCGAATACGATAGCCCCCAGCTCGACGTCGGGGCTGCCGGGACGAAACTGGAACGAGACGATGGTATAGTACCGCCCGCCTGTCTTGAAGTATTTGATGTCCAGCGACTTTCCGACGCGGTCCTCCCAGCCGTCCAGGGCCCAGGAGCAGATCACCTGCGCGTCGTCGAGGTCCTTGAGGCTGATGACGTGGAAGCCGTGCGTCGGCTCACGCCGCGAGACGTATACGTACGGGCGCGACAGCTCCTGCTCGACTTCCAGGTCGTTGGCGTTGTACGGCCCGCCCACGGGGATGTGAGCGACGATCTTCATGTTGGAGCTGCCCTGTTGTCCCGGCGTGTATTGCGCCAAGGCCGGCGGCGCCAGCAGGATTCCCAGGCCTATCAAGCAAGCGACTCGCCCCTTCATGCGTGACTCCTCTCAAAACGTAAGGAGGCCTCGCCGGTCCACTCCTCACTCGGTGGGGTGGTGTTGGAGGACGGGCCTGCCGTTCAGCTCACTTGCATCGGTTTCGGCGCCCCATCCGGCCCGTTGTCCCAGTCCTGTGCGCTCGACTGGTTCGGCATGCCCCACTGGTGCCCGTTCCAGCCGTCGAATCCGTCCATCTTGAGGGCCCAGAACCCCGTCGTCATGTCGGCGATGACGATCAAGCCATCCGCGTTCCGGACGTCCACGCCAAAGGCACCGTTGGCCAGAGTGCCCGGTCCGCCCGAACCCATGGCGTGCGGGCCGTCGAAGGTGTCGTAATAGGCCACGGTGTAGGGGTTCGTGGGGTCCATCAAATTGAAGACGTGCAGGCCGTCCTCGTACGTTGCCGAGAACGCGTAGGGCCACCGAACCTCGGTCTGGTGTGGTGGGTTGTGGATGTCGACGGTCCAGGCTCCGATCGGGCGCGTGACGTTCTTGACCTCGCCGTCGTACGCGGGCTGAAGATCGAACATGCGGTACAGATTCTGGCCGCCCTGCTTCGTAATGACGTAGCGGCCGTCCGGTGTGGGGTTGAACGTGTGAGCGCCGGTCATACCGGGCGCACCGACGATCGAGGCGAGGAGCTGGGGCTCCGAGGGATCGGTGACGTCCCAAACGTAGTAGCCTCCGTCCCTGGTCACTTCCGGCCCACCCCCGAAAAAGCGATCCTTCCGCGTAACCGGGTCGTAGCCGACGTATGCGTCGTGGTATCCCCCCTGCGCGCCCCGCGGCTCCGGCAGCGGTATCCGGCCGACCAGCCCGTGATTCGGGGCGCCGCTCAACAGCAACTCCATGTCGTAGATGTTCATGCCGTGTGGTGCGGTGAGCGGCGAGTTGACCGTCGCGAACAGTAGTGCCCGCCCGGTCGAGTGCTTGTACATGAAGATGTTGTGGAATCCGCCGGGCGTGTCGGGTGCGCGTATGCGGTGGAGCTCCCTGACGGTCGAGCTGTCCGGCAGTCCGTTCACGTCGTACACGATCGCCCCGAGGTCGCGGTCGGCGCTCCCAGCCCGAAACTGGAATGCCTGCACGTCGTAATACCGGCCGTTCAGCTTGAAATACTTGTTGTCCAACGCCCGGCCCCGGTGCTCACCGGGATTCTCGATTTCCCAGCTGTAGATCACCTGGGCTTTCCTCGGGTCTTCGAGATCGATGATGTGGAAGCCATACGTGGATCGGCGCGAGACGTAGGCGTAAGGCCGTGACAGGTCCTGTTCGATCTCGAGATCGTTGGCATGAAACCCGCCCCCCACGGGGATGTGCGACAACACCTTCATGTTGGGGCTGCCCTGCATGCCGGGGGGGTACTGAGAGACAGCGGGGGACGCCAACAGGATTCCCAGGCCAAGCGAAAACACGAATAGCCGGTTCATATCAGCTCCAGGAAAGAACAGCAATGAGTCCACCCCGCTCAGGCCGCACCCCGAGCGAGGAGTTAGGGTGGGGTGCGGGGCCCCCTCACTCCTTACTCGGCGCGGCGGGGTGGGGAAAGGCCCTTCCTTACCGTCTGTCGAATATGCACCGCACTCCCTGCCTCCGCCACGCGCGTCGCGAAGCAGGGGGGCAAGAAAAAGGGGTGCCAACCTGTCGGTCGACACCCCTACTCCCTACTCCCTACTCCCTACTTAGAACCGCGTCCCTCCCGGGATGCCATCGTGCTGGCTGCATCCGCCCCTCGGCGCGACGTTCTTCCGAGCATCACACTCGTCGTCCTGGATTGGCACGTACTCGTAGATGCGGTCTCCGCGGCCCCGTGGGCCCTCAAGCGTCAGCAGCCGCCCGGTGCGGCGAAGATCGACCCACCGGTGCCCAAACTCGAACATGAGGGAATACCGACGGTTGTAGAGGATCTCGTCGATCTGCGCGGCCATGGTCATGGCGCCCCACGCCGCCGGCGTAATGGCCTCCAGACCGCCCGAGTTCACGCGGACGTAGTTGACGTCCGCGAGCGCGCCGGGGAGGTCGCTCGTTCGCAACCGCGCCTCTGCCCGGATGAGGATCAACTCCTCGTTCCGGATGACCGGAATCGGCGCCGTGTTCGTATTGTAGAGCGTAAACTTCAGGTCCGAAGTCACGTTGTTGAGGGCGAGCGGGGGCGTGGGAGCCGTCTTTCTCGTGAGCCGCGCATCGACCAGCATTGTGATCGGATTGATCAGAGCGTCTCCCACCAGGTTCGTGTCCGCCAGGTACTCGAACCCGGCCGGATCGAAGAAGTTGTTGGTTTCGTCGCCCGAGGCCGTGGAGTAGACGTTCCAGACGCCCAGGTCGAGATCGGCACCCGGGCTGTCGTCCAGGAACGACGCGGTCAGCGCATCCAATGCCGCCGTATTGTCGCCGGCCTCGAGTGCCGCCCGGGCCTTCATAGCCCGGTTGAATGCGATGAACGGCGTTGGAGTGTTGAATCCGTCGAACCCCGACGTCACCTCGAAGGGGAACAAGCCTCCGCCGGCCATCAAGTGCGTCATGCCCTCGTTGTACTTCGTGAGGATGTACGTGAACGCCTCGGCCTCCGTCACGATCGGCGCTAAGCCTGCGGACGCATCCCGGTCGGTGTCCACCACGATCCCGACCTGGCCCTGCATCCGCAGCTGGCTGTGGAGGATGGCGGCCTCGATGGTCTTGGCGAAGCCCCGCACGGCTTCCTTCTCCGCGGTGGTCACCTCCGGTCCGAGCGCGTCGAGCGCCGCCCGGAGCGCGTTCGCCGTGTTGACGGCCACGTACGAGTCAGACCACCCGAGCCCCCCCGGTGACGACGGCGAGAGCGGGTCGTCGAACTCGGTGAGGGCCGTGCGGGCCACGGCCAGGTAGTAGCCCTCGCGTCCGTAGTGCGCGGGCGTTTGGATCTTGTCATCGGTTGCATCCCGCAGCGCCCACTGGAGACCGATCGCCGTCGCCTGTACGATGGCGAGCGTCGGGTCGTCCGTGAGGGCGTTGATGCTGGGTTCGTCCTTGTTCGGCACGTTGAAGTCGCCGCAGGCAGCCACCGCCACGAGCACACCGGCGGCGGCGAGAACTACTGTCGGTCTCATGATGAAACGCCTCGTCAGGTGTGTCATGGTTAGAACCCCAGGTCGACGGAGAACCAGAACGAACGGCTGGACGGATACGACGCGAACTCGCGGGTGCGCCCGATGTTGTTCATTTCCTGGTTCCCGCTGTTGTAGTTAGCGGTCGCCGGGTCGTTGCCCGGGAAGAAGTTGCCACCCAAGATGCTCTGATTCGTGATCAGGTTCCGGCCGCTTAGGCTGATCGAGGCGGTCCGGATGCTGCCCCAGATTTGCTGAGTGAGCGACCGCGGCAGGTCGAGGCTCACCTTCAACTCGCGCATCTTGATGTGCGATGCATTCCTGGAGTGGGTGTCGACCGCCAGCCGTCGCCACTGACGCCGCTCGTCGCCGAGCTTCAGGCCGGTTTCCGGATTGATGTCGTCGAAGTCGAACGCGGTCTTCCCGCCGTCCCAGTGGCGCCACGTCCCCAGGTTCACGTGACCGCCCTTGACCGCGTCGACGCTCATGCTGATCCCGAGGGCCTTGTGCTGGAAATTCGTGACCAGGCCGGCCTGCCACTTCCGCTCCTGCGTGTCGTAGGCGCGTACCACTGTCTGTGGAACCGTGTTCGGGTCGCTGTCCGTAAAGGCAGCGTGGGCACCGGGCAGGGTGTCGTTCCCGCCGAACTGGGAGATCGACTTGCCTTCCTCGACGAACACGGCGAACTGGCTGGTGAATCCGCCCGACTGGAAGCAGGGCGTGGACCCGCTGAACGGGCAGGTGCTCTCGAGCGGCAGCTCCAGGACCTTGCTGCGGTTGAGGGTGAAGTTACCGGTGAAGGTCAGGGACGTCGTGGCCGACCGCAGTGCCGCGAGGCTCAGGACGGTCTCGAGGCCGTTGACCCGGAACTTCCCGCCGTTGAACAGCTCGCTGTCGAAGCCGGTGGTGGGCGCGAGCGGGCGCCGCAAGAGGGCGTCGGTGATGCGCTTGTGGAAGAGGGTGACCTCGAGCAGGACGCGGCCCTGCGCCAGCTGGGCGTCGATGCCGCCCTCGAACTCGGTCTGCCGTTCGGGCTTGGCGTCGACGTTGCCCGACGTGCCCTCGATTCTCAGGGCGCCCAGCCCCTCGATGATCTCGGGCTCGAGATTGGTGAACTTCTGCCCGAACAGCGGCTGGTTGCCGGACTGCCCCCAGGCGCCCCGGAACTTGACCTCGTTGACGAATCCGGTGTTGCCGAGGGTCAGCCGGTAGGCGATGGACGCCTTCGGGTAGAAATAGAATTTGCCGATGTCGGAGTTATTGCTGCTCTTGTCCGCCCGGCCGCCCACCGTGGCCAGCAGGCGGTCGTTGATCAGGATCTCCTCCTGGGCAAAGAAGCCGAGATCCTTCACGACCGTCTGGTCTGACTCGACGAGCCGGGCGGTCGCCGCCCCGATGCTCGGCGTGCCGCCCACGAGGCCCCGACCCGCGGACCGCTCGAGGACTAACTCGACCCGCTCGAACTGCGAGCCCAGCGAGGTCGTGGCCTGGAGGCCTCCGCCGGCCGACCGGAACGTGTAGACCAGGTTCGAGTTGACGTTGGTGTTGATGTTGTGGCCCCAGGAGAGCACCACGGTGCCCGGCAGGCCGTCGTCGTCCTCGAACATCAGCTCGGGCGGCGAGAAGACGTCCATCTTGTGCGTGTACTGGTCGACGCCGCCGTTCACGATCACGTTCAGGGTGTGCTGCGGCGTGTTCAGGACGGACAGGTCAGCCCGACCGCTCCCGATCACGCGCCACACGGTCTCGTCGCGCTGCATGGCGACCGCCGAGTGGAGCGGGTTGCTGCCGCTGAAGGGATTGTCGGGGTAGATCCCGCCCTCGCAAGCCACCTGGCGCGAGCCGTCGGGGCACACCGCGCGAAGGTCGAAGAAGTTCGGGTGGTGGGGGAGAATGAAGTAATAGCTCGTCCCCGAGTTGTCGTTCCCGAACATGCCGCGGTCGGTCGCGGTCCGGATCACCTGCGCGCCGGTCGAGATCTTGAACCGGTCGCCGACCTGCTGGTCCAGGTTGAGCCGGAGCGAGGCCTTCTGGGCGAACGTCTCGATCACGATGCCCGGCTCGTGCCGGAACAGCGCGGAGGCGAAGTACTGCGTGGTTTCCGTCCCGCCGCTCATGCTGGCGGAGAGGTCGGTCTGGATGGGCTTCCGGCCCGAGAGCTGATCCTCGAAGACGATCGGGGTGTAGCCGGCCTGGAAGTAATCATCAGAGTTTCCGCCAACCCCGTCGGGTCCCACCGCCTGCGGAAACGCGTCTACTGCGTCGGCCAGGTTCTGGAACACGCGCCCCCCGGTGCCGTTGCCGTGGGTGAAGGCCCGCTGGGCCATGCCCACCGCGGTCTTGATCTGGAACCGCGGCGCGCCCACCCGGCCGCGCTTGGTCGTGATGAGAATCACGCCGCCCGAGGCCTTGGAGCCGTAGATCGCGGCCGCCGACGCGCCCTTCAGCACCTCGACGCTCGCGATGTCGTTGGGGTTCAAGTCGGCGATCCGGTTGATCGGCGCCATCTGCTCCACGCTCGAAAGGTTCGCGCGCGAGGCCAGCTGGACCGCGTTGATGCCGCCCGAGATCCGTGCGTCGGAGACGATGACGCCGTCGAGCACGTAGAGTGGCGTGCCCGCTCCGAGCAGGGAGGTCGTGCCCCGCAACTGGATGCGCGAGCCGCCGCCTGGCTGGCCGGAGTTCTCCTGAATGAGAACGCCCGCCATCTTGCCCTGCAGCATCTGCTCGATGCTGGCCGAAGGCACCTTGGCGATCTCGGCGGCGGTCACGGTGGCCACGGCGTTCGCGAGGTTCCGCTTCTCTACGCCGGTGGCCTGTCCGGTCACCACGATCGCCTCGAGCTGGAAGAAGTCGCGCCCGAGGGCGACGTTGACCGAGTTCTGGTTCGCCGACACTGTGACGTCTTGTCGCTTGAACCCGATGCTCCTGATGGTCAGAACCACGTCGCGCGTGGGCACCGCGACGGTGAACGTCCCGTCGTCGGTGATCGTGGTCCCAATCGTCGTGCCCTGGACGGATACCTGTCCTGAGACGACGATGTCACTTGAGAGCGAGTCCGTGACCCGCCCCGTAACCAGCCGCGTCTGCGCCGACGCGGTGCCGAACCCGATGATCGTCAGGACGGCTGCTAACAGACTGGATCTGAAACTCATGCTTCAACCTCCCGGTGGGGTAATTCGACGCATAAAATATCGTGGCGGCCCGGTGATCCCGAAACCACTGCACGACATGTCGAATGCGATGTGTTTAGTCAACATGTAGATACGCGCGGGGCCCATGTCTGTCAATACCACCTCCACGGGTGTTGGTACGGTCCCTTAACCGCAATGACAGTCAAGGTTTGGGGGTAGTGAAAAGTGATTCGAATAGTCGGCTTTCTCGCATGAAGCAATGCCAGTCTCGGCGTGAAAAAGCGCTTAACGCGGTGATACGCGGCCTGGACTCCTCTGATCGATCCATCGCGATTGGTATCGCCGGCCCTGGAGGGCGCTCTTTGCCCGCGTCCGTCAGGACGCGCTCCATTTGGCCGAGCCCGCATTTCAAGGCGGGAGAACGGAAAAGCGGACCCACTCGAGGTGGCCCGCCTTCCGGTTCCTACTTGTTCGGTTCCAATTCAGGTGTCGGCCAGGTGCCGGGCTTGATTCAGTATGGGTCTGACGCCTGAAACCTGGCACCTGTTTACATCGGTCTGGGCAGATCCGGCCCCTCGACCTGGAACGCCATCATCATTCCCGATTGCAGGTGCTCGGCGATGTGGCAGTGCGCCATCCAGCTGCCGGGGTTGGTGAGCTCGAGCAGGATGTCGGCGTTGGAGCCCACGGTGACGAGCTCCGTGTCCTTCCACACCAGGTTCTTGTTCGGGATCCCGTCCTTCTCGAGCACGAGGAACCGCTGCCCGTGGAAGTGGACAGGGTGGTTCATTGGGTGGAACGACGCCGCGTCGTTGTGGATGCGGATCTTGACGAAGTCGCCGACCTGGAACTTCCAGGCGATGTCCATGTTCTCGGCGCCCGTCCCCTCCTCGCGGATGATCCACCGCACCTGATCCAGCCCGGTCGAGATCCAGTTCATGTCGGACATGTTGTCCGTCCACTCCACCGGCGCTCTGTAGGAGGTGTCGATGCTGATGAACTGGAGCATGGGGATCGGCAGGTTGTCCATCTCGACCGTCAACGTGATCTCATGATCGATCGGTCGGTCGAAGTGCGGCCGGATCTGCTCGATCTCTGCGATGAGGGAGTCGTCCTGGCGGAGGGTCTCGAATGCGTGGGTATGGTCCTCTTCCACGTCCCCATCCGTGACCATGACCATGCCGAGTGTATCCACTGCCGGATAGAACTCGCCCAACATGTGGTCGATCGCCTGAATCCGGTTGGTCAGGTAGAACGTGCCCGCGCTATCGAACTTGGCTTCGACGGTGTATCGCTGCGCCGGCGCGATGACGACCGTGCTGACCATCATCTCCCTCTCGTAGCGGCTGAGATCCGCCCCGACGAGCTTGAGCGGGAAGCCGCCGATGGACAGGTTGTACACCCGTGCGTTGGCGACGTTGGTGAGGTAGAACCGGACGACCTCGCCTTTGTTGACGTGCAGGTGATAGAATGACTCGCCGTTGACGAGCATCATGTTTCCGAACCGGCCCATGAGTGCGAAGTCCGACGCCTCCTTCCCGAACGGGATCAGGGTGTCCCCGCCGATGAGGATGTCGTCCAGCATGACGATCTCTTCGCGGTTGACCGGGCTGTAGTAATCCTCCCGTGCCGGATCTACGAGCATGTTCCCGTAGAGCCCCATGTCCTGCGCGATGTCTTCGCGGACGTGATCGTGATACCAGTAAATCCCCGCGTCCTTGAAGTTGACCTTGTAGAGGAAAGACTCGCCGGGCTGGACGGCCTCCTGCGTGACGGCCGTGCCATCAGAGGAGTTCTCCAACCGCACGCCGTGCCAGTGCACCGTGGACGGCAAGTCGATGCTGTTGACGAAATCGACGAATATCGTCGCGTCCTGCTTCACCCTGAGCAGCGGTCCGGGATATTGCCCGTTGTAGCCGTACATCTTGAACGTGCGGCCATGGACGGTCCGCTTGACGATCATCGCCTCGAGCCGCAGGGTGTCGCCGTTACCCATCGTGACGAGCTCCCGCGGCGTCGCCTCGGGAAGGGACTCGAGGTCGAGGCCCGCTCCAGGAAGGAAGGGCGTGGTCACCGGAGGATTGCCGAGTCCCGGAATCATCGGGGTGATCATCATCGGGAGGATCATCATTCCGCTCGGCACGACGCCTTCGCCGTGATCCATCTCCATCCCGGGCATCCCGCCCATCTGCGCCTGGCTGGAAGACAGGCCGACCGCCACCAGAGCGGTGCCGACAGCGAGTGCTCGGCCTCCCGTTCGCATGCGGCTCAGCATAGCGGGGTACCGCCGCTGAAGAGGTCGTGGCCCGCGAAGTTCTCGAGGCGGGCGCTGGGCGTCCGTCCACTCAGAACGATCGGGCCCGACCACCGACTGCCGTCCGTCGCCGATTCGGCCGAGATCACGACCATCATCTTGTTCCAGTCCGCGGTGAACGCCAGCTCCTCCCCATTCGAGATCGTGCCCATGTTCTTGACCTTGTCGAGGCTCGGGGTGGCGAGCCACACGACATAGGTCGTGTGCGGTCCAAGCAGTCCCGGGTCCGGCAGGCCCTCGACGGTGACGTCCATGTCGTAGATGAAGCTCCCCTCGGGGGTGACTGCCAGGCCGAAGGGCGACCACGCTGGGATGAGGTTCACCTTGCCACCCGCGCGTGCGACGCGGCCCGAGGGGAGGAGCTCGAACTGATGCGGTTTGGGGGGCAGCGCAACTGCCCACACCCGCCCGTCCGAGCCACACCGCATCCCAAACGCGATTGCGGGCGCCGGGGACCCGACGGTCGCCAACGCTGACGCCGGCGCTCCGAGTGCAACGGCACCGACCGCTAGCCACGCGCCGATGATGCGGACCGGAGAGCGAGATGGATACCAGCGAAGCATGATATGCTCACCTATCGGATTGTGAGATTCGATTTCGTGCGCTGATACAAGTTCAGATTCGGTCTGTAGCCCGTCAAGGGCGGCTAGCGGTCATCTCGGAACGTAATTCCTAACGGGAGTGCTGGTTACGCAATCGCCTGGGACGAGCTCGCCATTCGCCACCGGCGCTATGGCGTCCACTAAACGCTGGGCCGCAGCTGGCAAGTCATACACTCCGACCGCTTCCTTGTTCGCGTTGCCCATTCGTTTCGCCTCCCCGGGGTTCTGGATGACCCACGCGAGCGCGTCGGCGAGCGCGCGATCGTCTCCCGGCTCAATCAAGAGGCCGTTCTGTTGGTGTTTCACCAGCTCCGGCGTCGCGCTCGCCCGACACGCGACGATGGGCTTGCCGGCCGCCATGGCTTCGACGAACGCGATGCCGAACCCCTCTTGCAGAGTCGGCAGGCAGAAGACGTCGCAGCCCGCGTATTCCGCCGCGAGCCGGTCGAAGCCGATCTGGCCGGTGAAGGAAACGAGTCCGCCGAGTCGGAGCGAAGTCGCCAAGCGATGAAGGCGAGCCCGCTCCGGTCCGTCGCCCACGATCCGGAGCTGGAGATTGGGCACCTCGGTACGGAGCAGGCTGGCTGCCCTCAGGAGTGCTGCGATGTTTTTCCTTCTATACATACGGCTCACGCACAGCACCGTCGGACCCCCGCGGCCCTCGGTGGTGGCCCGCTGCAGCGCGTCCGACCAGCGCCAGAGATCTACACCGGGCTGCGCGACCCTGATTCGGGCCCGATCCGCTTGGTAGAGCTCGACCAGGCGCCGGGCGCTGTGGTGGCTCAGTGCGAGCACGAGGTCGGCTTTCCGCACGCTTCGTCCTTCCGCCGCTGCCTGCATCCGGAACGCCAGCCGAGTCCAGCCGCGCTCGAAGCGAGCCTCTTCGGCGATGATCCCGTGTGGATAGGCGACGAATGGCCGGCTGATGCTCCCCGCGAGGGCCCAGCCATCCATGTCGATGCCCAGCACGATGTCAGCGTGCTCGACCAAGTCGCGGTCGATGCGACCGTTGAACGCGAATCGGCGGATCCCGAATCGCGAGGTCCATGAGAGATTGGCCGGGCCGACGAGATCTACTTGGTGGCCTAACCGCTCGACCCCGTGCATCAGCGAGCCGATCGCGACGTGGGTGCCGCTCCCAAGCGCGACGTTCCGAGGCGTGGCGGTGATCACGGCGATGCGCATGCGGAAAGCTACAACAGCCGAGGGGCCAGGGATTCAAGGCTCGAGCGGGACGATCGCTCCAAGCGCCGTGCCTGCTCGCCCATTCCTGCGCTTATTCTGTTCGCTTATTATCGAGAAGCTTTAAGTTCCCCTACCCCCTAGTCCCATCCCCTCAAGCCTCCCGACAGTGTCAAGCCAGTGCACCGTAGAGCGTAAGTAGCACCGCTACAGCCGGTTATGGAATCATCGGGGCCCGATAGCCGCCCCGAGTGGGCTTGCGCCTCGCCCGACAGCCTCCCGACACCCTTAGGAAGGCGCAAAGACGGTCAGATTCCTGTACCACCCCAGGTATTGACACAGACTGTACGTGCGGGCATGTTGGCGCCCATATCATATTCGGTAGCTGTATCAGATCCGCAGACTCGGTCCTGTGACGAGCGTCGTCTGGGCCGGGGTATACTGCAAGTCGGACCCAGGCACGATCACGGGCCTGGCGTGTTTTTCGCGCACCCGGCAGGGTGCAAGTCGGGCGTGCACTTTGGATGCTGGCGAACCGTGCATGTCCAATCTCATCCCATTGTGGGGTGTCACATGAGGTACAGACTTAGTCTGGCAGTCGCTGCGCTGCTCGTGTTTGGCGCAAGCCACGCGGTAGCGCAGACCCGCCTGATTACCGGGCGGGTGACAGATTCCCTGACCTCCGAGATCATCACCTCGGGTCAGGTGGCGGTACAGGGTACCACTATCAGCTCAACGATCAACGACGACGGGACGTTCACTCTTGGCGTGCCGACTCGTGACGTGATGCTGACCATTCGCAGCATCGGTTTCCAGCGGCGCGACGTACGGGTCGCTGCGAATCAGAACTCGGTCCAGGCCGCGCTCGAGCGGGACTTCTTCCAGCTCGAGGCGATCGTGGTGACCGGGCAAGCGACGGGCGTCGAGCGCCGCAATCTGGCGAACGCCGTGGCCTCGGTGACCGCGGCCGAGCTCACCAAGGTGCCGGCAGCGAGCATTGAGGCACAGCTCACCGGGAAGCTCGCCGGTGCGAACATCCAGTCCAACTCCGGTGCTCCCGGCGGCGGGATGCAGATGCGGCTTCGCGGCGTCTCGTCCATTCTTGGCGCGGCAACTCCGCTGTACGTGATCGACGGCGTCATCGCCAGCGATGTCGCGATCCCGACCGGCGTGACGTCGCTGACCAAGGGCTGCAGCCGGTGCATTGCCAGCGTTCAGGACGATCCGATCAACCGGATCAGCGACATCAACCCGAACGACATCGAGAGCGTCGAGGTTCTGAAGGGCGCCTCGGCCTCGGCGATCTACGGGTCGAAGGCCGCCAACGGCGTGGTGATCATCACCACCAAGAAGGGCCGCATCGGCGCCCCGCAGTTCACCATCTCGCAGAAGTTCGGGACCTACGACCTCAGCAAGAAGCTCGGTAAGCGGCTCTACGAGTCGAGAGCGGAGGCGGAACAGCAGCACGGGACGACCGGCGGCACCGAGTGGCAGCTGCAGGCCGATCACTGCAATTGCTCTCCCTTCTTCGACCACGACCAGCACGTGGGCGGGTACAATCCACTGTCCTACGAGACCTCAGCCAGCATCAGCGGCGGAACGGAGACCACCCGGTACTACGTCTCGGGCTTGGTCAAGAGCGACGGTGGGATTATCCTCAACACCGGCTATGACAAGCAGTCGCTCCGGTTGAACATCGACCAGGCGATCGGCGACCGGTTGAACTTCAGCATCGCCTCGACGGCCGCGCACATCAGGGCCGGCCGGGGCTTCAACAACAACGACAACACCGGCGTGAGCCTCTACATGACGATGGGAGGCGTGCCCAGCTTCTTCGACATGCGGAAGCCGTGCGACCGCGATTCCGGTGATCTCGGCTACAACGCGTCCTGCGACGGCCCGGGGAACGTCTACCCCATCAATCCGTTCGCGGAGAGCAATCTGCTGCAGACGCAAGAGCTGGCTGAGAACAGGGAGAACGTGTACCGCTTCTTGACCGCGGCGCGCCTGTCGTGGGACGCCGTCACCACGCCGCAGCACAACCTGCGGTTCCTGGTGAACGGTGGCGTCGACTACTTCACCCAGAAGAACGAGATCTTCGGCCCGGCCGAGCTCCAGTTCGAGCCCAAGGACAACCTGCCGGGCACGTACATGCTCTCGAGCTCCTACAGCCAGCAGCTCAACCTGAACACCAACCTGGTGTACACCTTCACGCCGGCGAGCGGGGCTTTCTCGGCCACCACGTCGCTGGGTGCGCAGTCCGAGTACCGCGACCTCGACATCAGCCGCGCGCGCGCCGAGAACCTGGTCGGCGGCATCTTCAACATCGGGCGCGGCACGGTGCTCCGGAACGAAGAAGAAAAGGAGCGGGTGCAGGACGCCGGCTTCTTCGCGCAGGAAGAGTTCCTGACGCTGGGCGACCGGCTCCTGTTGACCGCCGGCGTCCGGGCCGACCGGAGCAGCAGCAATTCTGACATCGACAAGTTCCACTTCTATCCGAAGACGTCAGCCTCCTTCCGGTTCCCCGTGGGCGGAGCCATCGACGAGATCAAGTTCCGCGCCGCGTATGGCCAGTCCGGCAACCAGCCGAAGTACGGACAGAAGTTCTCGGAGCTGACAGCGGCTGCCGTATCGGGGCTCGCGGCGATCACCGTAGGGGATGCCGTCGCAGATCCGGAGATGAAGCCTGAGCGGCAGGAAGAATTTGAGGGCGGCATCGACGTTACCTTTGCGGGCGGCCGTGCGACCCTGGAGGCCACCGTCTACCAGAAGAACACGAAGGACCTGCTCCTCGAGCGGAACCTGGCCGAGTCCCAGGGCTTCCGGTTCCAGATCTTCAACGGCGGACAGATGCGGACGCGGGGCCTCGAGGGCGTGTTGGCCCTCGCTCCCATCCAGACCCCATCGATCCAGTGGACCTCCCGCGCCACGTTCACCCTGGACCGGACGAAGATCATCGAGCTGCCGGTACCGCGCTTCCGTGCTGGCGGGTTCGGGTTCACCTACGGCGGGTTCTACATCGAAGAGGGGCGGTCCCCCACGATGCTGTGGGGCCGTTCCGAAGACGCATCGGGCAACCTCGTCGAGACCGCCTTTTCGGACGTCAACCCGGACTTCCGGATCGGCTTCTCGAACGACTTCACCTACAAGGCGATCAGCGTGTATTCGCTGTTTGATTGGCAGCAGGGCGGCACCACCAACAACCTCACGAAGACGCTGTACGACCTCGGCGGGAACTCGCACGACTGGGACGTCGTCGTGGGGCAGGATGCGATGGGGAATGACATCCTGAACGGCGGGGATCGCTTCCAACGCTTCCTGAGGCGAACGGCCGTCTACTTCGAGGACGCGACCTTCCTCAAGCTGCGCGAGCTGACGCTGTCGGTCGAGCTGCCGCGGTCCTTCGTCAACAGCTTCTGGAGCGGGGCGCGGTACGTCCGGATCGGCGCGAGCGGGCGGAACCTGGTGACGTGGACCGGCTACAGCGGCCACGATCCTGAAGTCAGTAACCACGGGAACAACGCCGTGAACCGGAACCTGGATACCGGACCGTATCCGCCGAGCCGCCAGTTCTGGTTCAGCGTCGACGTGGGGTTCTAACCATGGATGCCACTTTCAAGTGTCGCGTTAAGCGACTGACGAAATCAGGGGTGGGCGCCGCGCTCGTGGCGGCGCTCCTCTCCGGAGGTTGTTCGGATTTCAACATCCCGAACCTGAACCAGCCGTCGGTGGAGGACCTCGCGACTAACCCGACGCCCTCCGCCATCAGACAGGGTGCGATCGGCCTGCTCCACGACACGCGGGAGGCAACGCAAAACATTGGCCGCACTATGGGGCACTGGGGGCGCGAGGGGTACAGCCTGAACGTGCCCCAGGGCGGCATCGGGTCCATCATCGCGGGGCCCTTCTCGCCAGCATCCACGCGGGGCGAGTGGCGGACGGCGTGGAGGAACATTCGCACTGCCAATGTGATCCTCGACGCGCTGGACGTTGTCGATGGACTGACCGCCGCAGAAATCGAAGGCGTGCGGGGATTCACCAAGACGCTCATGGCGTATGACTTCGGGCACCTGATCTTCAACAAGAAGCCGTTCGGCATCCCGATCGACGTCAATATTGATCCAACGGGTGATCCGGCGGCGATCGCCCCAACCCCCGCGGTCTACCTCCGCATCATCGCCCTGCTCGACGAGGGGGTGAACCACCTCAACAACGCGGGCAGCGCTTTCACGATGGATTTGCCGAGCGGACTGGCCGATTTCGACACGCCGGCCACGTTCATCGCGTTCAACCGGGCCCTCAAGGCCCGGGCCCAGGTCCATTCGGATGACTTCGCGGGCGCGTTGTCCACGCTTGCCCAGTCGTTCGTGGATACGGCCATGCCCCTGACCTTCGGCGCGTATCACAACTTCGCCACGGCTACGGGCGACCGCGCGAACCGGCTGTTCTCGCCGGCGTTCCACTACGCCGATATCAGCTTCAGGGACAACGTGCAGTTCCAAGATCCCCCGACCAACCTGATCAGGGACCAGCGTTCCATCGACAAGACGGTGGATCGCACCCTGCTGACGTTGAGCGGTGTGACCTCGGACCTCGAGTTCACGATCTACCAGGCCACCGGCGATCCGATCCCGTGGATCAAGAACGAGGAGCTGATCCTCCTTCGGGCGGAAGCCAACCTCGCAGGGGGAACCGGGGCGACCTTCGCTGCCGCGCGTGACGACATCAACTTCGTTCGGCAGAACGCGGGCAATCTCCCGGCCATCACCGCGGCTGCATGGGCGGCAATGACCCCCGCAGCTCGTATCATGGAGCTGCTCTACAATAAGCGCATGTCGCTCCCCTGGGAGTACGGCCACTCGTGGTTCGACCACAACCACTACCACGATCTGCATGGCTCGCTCTCGTGGTTGCCGAATCAGCACCCGCTGCCGCCGCACAACCACAACCAGTTCAGGGGCGCCCCGTTTCCCTCGGCTGAGTGCGAGGCACGGACCAACAGGGCTTCGCTGCTGGGATGCGG
Organism: Gemmatimonadales bacterium; assembly: GCA_965249575.1. Lineage (GTDB taxonomy): Bacteria > Gemmatimonadota > Gemmatimonadetes > Gemmatimonadales > GWC2-71-9. Next base: position 3,085,285 of record OZ252244.1, read on the forward strand.
TACGGTCGAGGGTATCTTCTAGCAAGCCGGTAAGGTCCTACGCGAAGCCCGCGTAGGAGTGAAAACGACACCCCCGCGGCACGCCAGCCGCGGGGGTGGTTTCGTTTTGTGGTGAAGGGCGACTAGCTCGGCCTTCAGGGCGGCTTCGGTCCGGACCTGTACAGTATCTGAGGTGTATTAACAGTGTTGGCGAGAAGGGTATACGTAGTATTGAGGGGTGAAGAGGAGCCCCTTCGGTTTAAGTGCTCAATGGGGTACTCCATCATGAAGAACTCGTCATGGACATTCGGATTGGCCGCCACGGTTCTCCTGGTCGGCACCCCGCTCACCGCCGACGCTCAGGGGCGGCTGATTCTCGGGCGAGTGAGTGATTCCGTAACAGCCGGTCCCGTACAGATCGGTCAGGTGTACCTGGTGGGTACGGAAACCAGAACGCCGCTCAATGCGGACGGCACTTTTGTCGTCCACGCTCCCCATCAGGACGTCAAGCTTGCGGTGTTCGCTGCCGGGTACGAGCCGAGAGAGATCGAGGTTCCGCGAAAACAGCGAGCCGTCATCCTCGCGCTCCCGCCCGGAGACTACGTCTGTGGTGACAGTCTCCCAACGGACGTAGCCGCGAGAGATCTGTCCGCACTGTTTGAAGACCGAAGGCGGTAGCTGCTGGCGCTTCGCCCGCCAGCCGTCTCGGGTGGACTAGGTACACGAGGGACGCGACATGAAGACACATTCTTGGACACTCAGCCTGGCGGCGAGCCTACTGCTCGTGACGACGCCGGTCGTTGCGGAGGCGCAAGCACGCCTCATTCTCGGGCGCGTCAGCGATTCGGTGACAGCCGACCCCGTACAGTTGGGCCAGGTGCATCTGCTGGGGACTGAGATCGGGGCACCGCTCAATCCCGACGGCACGTTCGTCATCTATGTGCCATATCGGGAGGTCACGCTTTCGATTCGGGCCCTCGGCTACCAGGCGAGGGAAGTCGTGGTTCCCCGAAAGAAGGAAACCGTAATCCTCACTCTCGAGCGAGACTACTTCCAGCTGGATGAGATCGTCGTGAGCGGCCAGGCCACCGGCGTTCGACGGCGGCACTCGGCGAACGCCATTGGCGTCGTAAGGGGCGATGAGCTTTCGCGCGTTCCCGCCCAAACCGTGGAGTCGGCGCTCAAGGGCAAGGTCGCCGGCGTTCACATCGCGAGCAACTCCGGGGCTCCTGGTGGCGGGCTCCGGTGGACGCTTCGGGGCGTGAGCTCGATCCTCGGCAACAACGATCCTCTCTTCGTGGTTGACGGCGTCGTGATCAGCAACGCCAAGATCCCGGGCGGCGTCAACGCGATCACTCAGGGACAGCGCGGCGTGATCGCCTCCATGCAAGAGAATCCCGGCAACCGGCTGGGCGACCTCAACCCGAACGACATCGCCAGCATCGAGATTCTCAAAGGAGCATCCGCGTCCGCCATGTATGGCTCGAAGGCGTCGAACGGCGTGGTCATCATCACCACGAAGCGCGGGGGATACTAGTATAGGGGGTAGGGGATAGGGGGTAGGGGTGTGTAGAGAGCGGTAGGGCGGCGCGAGGCTGTCCTACCGCCTCTTGCATCCCCCACCCCCCTATCCCCTACTTATCCCTATCCCCTACCGAACAGCCGGCGGAGCCACCCGCGGGGCCCCGCATGGGCCGGTGGAACGGTCTCGCTTGCCTCATGTTGTTGCATGGCGCTCGCCAGAAGCGCGCGGTAGGCCCGTGCGTCGGGGAAGCGATCCTCGGGGAACCTTGCTGCCCCCCTAGTCAGGATCTGTGCGAGCGGCGGCGGCACGTGCGGACAGTCACGACGAATATCGGGCAGTCCCTCTACCGCCTGCCGGGCGGCGATACTCTCGGCAGGTCCACTGCCCCACGGGGCGCGTCCGGTTATGGCGAAAAAAGTGACCGCCGTCAGGGAGAACAGATCCGTTCGCGCATCGACCGACTCGCCGAGCAGCTGCTCCGGGGATGCGAATTCGGGCGTCCCAGCCTGGCTTGAGGCGCCTGCGTACCACTCTGATCCTCTGAACGCGAGCGCCAGCCCGAAATCGGCGATCCGGACGCTCCCGTCGGAACCGTCCAAGAGCACGTTCTCGGGCTTGATGTCCCGATGCACCACATCCCTCTCGTGCGCGTGCGCCAACGCACCTAGGGCTTGATCCAAGAGCCGTGCCGCATCGGTCACCGAGAGAGGTCCGCCCTCCTGCACTCTGTGAGTCAGGCTATATCCCGGAACGTAGGCCATGGTGTACCAGAACAGGCCGGCCCGCCCATTGATGTCATAAATACTGACGATGTTGGGGTGTGACAGGCTGGCGGCGAGCTGGGCCTCGCGGTGGAAGCGCTCGACCACCGCCTGATCGGCAGTGAAATAGGGGTGCAACAGCTTGAGCGCGACGTCCCGCTCGAGCCGGAGGTCCCGAACGCGATAGACCCGGCCAAACCCACCCACGCCGAGCTCGTCCAATAGCTCGTAGTCGTCCCCGAGCGCCCGCCGAAGCCTTTTCTCCCACGAGCGAGCATCCTCCGTTCCGGCCCGTAGGGCAGGAGCCACCGTGATGGGAACGTCGAAATCGCCCAAGTCGGAAGCGAGATCATCCCCCATCTCGGCGGCGGTGAGGTATCGCTGTTCTGGTTCGTGATGGAGTGCCCGCATGATGACCCGGTCGACGGCCCTGGGGCACGCGGGCCTGAGCTCCATTGGCGGCGGGGTGGCCCGCGGGTCCAGTGTCGGGTGCCGACCCGTGATGGCGAAGTAGAGCAGCGCGCCGGCCGTGTAGATGTCACTGGTCGGTTCGCCTGGCTTCCGCCCGCGCGCTTCCGGTGCCAGATAGGGCAGTCCGGTCTCGATCTGGCTTTCATGCACCAGGGGGAGGCAGGGATTGGCGTATCGCAAATCGGTGATGAAGGCACGGTGAGTCCGGTGCAGGAGCAGGGTCTCCGGGAGGATGCGCCGGAGCACGATCCCTTCGGCGTGGGCGTACTCGAGCGCGCCCAGCAGGTCACGCGCAACGTCCACGACGACAGGGATCGGACGGGGACCGCGCCGCACCGCCTCCGCGAGATTCTCGCCCTCCACCCATTTGCTCAGCCGATACGCCCACTCGCCCTCGTGGCCTGCGGCGTACACCGGCCGAATGGACGGGTGGTCGAGCGCGGCGAGCAGCTCCGTCTCCGCAAGAAACCAGCGCCGACCCGGCGAGTCGGGCCTCGGGTGAATCCGAAGCGTAACATCACGCTTGAGAATCTCATCGCGCGCGTGAAACAGGATTCGGTCGTCGGCGAGGGCAATGGTGCGGAGGATCTGCAGGCGCCCTCGGAAGATCCTCTCCGCACGAGTGAAGAGCTCGGCGATCCCCGACCGATCGGGCGGCGGGCGTTGCTGGATGCTCGGTGCGGAGTCGCCGGTCACGACCAATAATAACGCAATCGCGTGAGACGCCGCGGGGTAGTGCCGGTCGCCGCGGCGAGTGCGGGGAGGGCCGGGTCGCGTGGCGTATCTGGTCGGACAGGCATGGCCGGCCCATATTGAACGGCTGGTCTCCCCACGCGACGCTCTGTGGACGCGGCGCCGTCGGCGCGTTGCGGAGGAAACCCCCATACCAGGGCCAACCGACTAGGGAGAGGCTGGAATGAGCGGTTCGCACGACTCGCGGAGGTGTCCCTAAATGCCCTACCTGTTGGTGCGTGACGTTGGGAGTGGACACACCCGCGAGTTCGAGTTGTCCACTGTGCGATTGGGTCGAGCGCCCGGATGTGAGCTGCTCATCGCCGGCGAGGGAAGTGAGGTGTCCTCCGCCAACCACGCCCGCCTGTCTTTCCGGGGGGGGCATTGGTGGGTCGAAGATACGGGGAGCCGGAACGGGACCTACCTCGGCGATCGGCGGATCGGGCGGGGGAGACCGGCTGATGTTGGGGCAGGGGGGACCAGAGCTTCTGGTCGAACACGTGTCGGTTTCCGGTAGAGGACCGGCTCGTGCACCGGAACCGCCCGGCGACGAGACACCTCCCTCGAAGGAGGCGCTGCCCTCCGAGCCACCGCGGCGGAGCTTCGGGGGCAAAGGCGCGACGGTCTTCTTCCGGAAGGTCGTCGAGACCAATCAAAAGAGTGCCGCCCGCCTGCGCTGGGTCGTCTGGTCCTTCGTGCTGATCAGTGTCGTGGCAACAGGGGGCGTGTATTGGTATAGCGAGCAGCGGGTTCGGGCCACCGAGTTGGCACTCGACGAACAGCGACGGGTCCTGGCGAGCCAGCAACGGGCTGCGGACTCCCTCCAGGTGGCTGCCGCCGAGGACTATCGCCGGCTGAGATCGGAGCTGGAGGACGCCCGGAATTCCTCGGCACCGGCGGTGGTGGTCGACAGCTTGCGAACGGCGCTGGTCGAAGCGTCCCTGCGCACGGAGGCGCTCGAGGCGGCGCTTTCGCGCGCCGAAAAAGCGCTCGCCGACCAACTCTCGGCGGGGGACTCGCTACGTCGGCACGCCCAGGGCGAGCTCGCTCGTCTGCGATCCGACCTGAGCCGGGCGACCGAGACCCGCGTGGCGACCGCGCTGCTCGACAGCTTGCGGGGGCCCGTCCGTGCGGCCGAGCAAAAAGCGGCTGGCGTCGATGCCCAGATCCGGGCAATCAAGGGAGCGAACCTAGCCTCCATCGCCCAGGCGAATCAGCGGGCGGTCGGTCTGGTTACCGCCTTTTTGGGGACCGAGATCTTCGACGGATCCGGCTTCGCAATCACGAAATCGGGGTACTTCGTCACCAACCGTCATGTCGCACGGCCGGGTGGAGCGATTCCCGACTCGCTGTACGTTACCATGGCCGACGAGCGGTTCATGAAACGCGCCGACATGGTCGCCTCAGCCCCACCAACCGGCCAGGACCTGGCGGTGCTACGCGTCCGGTCATACGAGGGGCCTTACGTGCAGCGTCTCGACTGGTCCGGTGCCCAGGCCCGACAGGGCGAGCCGGCAGCGTTAATCGGGTTTCCGGCGGGCATCGCGGCCGCCCTCGATCAGACCCGGACGGTTCGGACTTCCATGAGCGCGGGCATCTTCAGCAAGGTGACGCCCGAGCTGATCCAGTTCGATGGATTCACCGTCGGTGGGTCAAGCGGCAGTCCCGTGTTCAACGCCAACGGCGAGGTCGTGGCCATCCATCGCTCCGGGCTACGGGAGGCCGCGGGTCTTGGGTTCGCGGTGCCCGTCGCGCACCTCACACCACTCCTTCCACCCGACGCCAAGGCCGAGCTCGGCATTCGTTGAGTCAGGTTTTCGTCGTCCCGCACACCCACTGGGATAGGGAGTGGTACGAGACGGCGCCACGTTTCCGACAGCGCCTGGTTGAAGCCGTCGACGAGCTGATCGAGATCCTCGAGTCGAACTCCGGGTTTCGATGCTTTCTGCTCGACGGCCAGACGGCGATTCTGCAGGACTATCTCACGGTCCGGCCGGATCAGCGAGAACGCCTTGCCGCGCTAGTAGGCCGTGGTCGAATCCTGATCGGGCCGTGGTACGTGCTCGCCGACGAACTGCTGTGCCCGGATGAGGTCCTGGTTCGAAATCTCTTCGAGGGGCGGCGCCTCGGCTCGGCCCTCGGCGGTTGGCTGCCGCTCGGATACAGTCCCGACGCGTTCGGACATCCCGCCGCCCTGCCGACGATACTACAGGGCTTCGGCATCGAGTGCGCGATCGTCTGGCGGGGGTACGGTGGCGAGCGGGGACAGGGGCTGGATTTGTTTCGCTGGGTGGCACCGGATGGCACCGGCGTCCTAGCTCACCACCTGCCCCCCGGCGGTTACGAGATCGGAGCTGGCCTCACCGATGCGGCCGACTCGTTGGCCGCACGCTGGCGCCAGATCGAGCACACGCTGGTACCGCGTGCCGTGAACCCCGCGCTCCTCCTGATGAGCGGAGCCGACCACCACGCCCCCGCGGCCGAGCTCCCCGATGTCGTGCGAGACCTCGAGGCGATTGCGCCGGCACATTCGTTTCGCCTGGCCTCGCCGATGGACTATTTCGCGGCGCTTCCCGAAAACGGCGGCGTGCCCGAGGTGCGCGGAGAGCTCCGCTTCTCCTACCGGTACGCGTGGACTCTCCAGGGAGTCCACTCCACGCGCTCGAACATGAAGGCGGCCGTCGCCGAAGCATCCCAGCTGCTGCTGCGGTGGGCGGAACCGCAGCTCGCGCTCGTTTCCATGAGTGGGCGAGACCACCGGCCCCTGCTCCAGACCGCGTGGCGCGAGCAACTGCTCAACTACGCCCACGACACCATTGCAGGCTGCTCGGCCGATGAAGTGGCCGCGGAGTGCCTAGCCAGGACCGCTAGTGCCGCGACACAGGCCAGAGGCCTCCTCGTCGACGCCCTCTACGCCCGATTGGGCCTCGATCGGCGGCGGGCTCGCCGACAGCCCGCCGCGTGGCGGCCGACCCTAGCTGTGGTCAATCCGTCGCCCTGGGCTCGTTCAGGCGTGCTCGAAGCCACGGTCACCACCTTCGAACGCCACGTTCCCGTGGGCCCGCCGGACTCCCGCTCTCCCGGGGAAACGGCTCCCTCGTCGTCAGGGGATCCCCCCCGGCTGGTCGACAGGGCCCGGAACGCGATCTCACTCCAGGTCCTGGGCTCGTACCCGGCCTACGAGCGCTTGGACAGTCCGGATGCGTATCCCGATCAGGATCTGGTACGGGCTCACCGGGTGGCGTTGTGGGTGGATGACGTGCCGGCGATGGGTGAGCGCTCACTTACAGTATTGGCTGGTCTGCTAAACCAAGAGCCAAAAAGGTCTTACAGCGCGGTCCGTGCCAGTGCGGGGGGGGCTGAGTCTGAGCGAGGATCACTTCGCGGACACGATGGAGGTGGCTTCACGTTCGTCGCGGCTGATCCGAGCGTGGGGGCAAAAGCAAGGTTCGGGCTGGGGCGGATCCAGAGTGAGCGTGACGAAGGCGACACGTACACGTTCCAGCCGTGCGTGGGGGACGACCCCCTAGAGGCCACGTGGGCTCCCGTACGGGAGGTGTGGGATGGTCCGCTCATCGCCGCAATCTCCCGCGATTTCGAAGTCGACGGCCGGGCTCGGGGCACCGTGTACGCCCGTCTCGACGCGGGGTCCGAATTGGCCCGCGTGGTCGTTACGGGGTGTAACCTCGCTGGCAACCACCGGCTTCGTATGACGTTCGCGCCCGCTCGCGGTTCGCCCGCTTCTTCGGTGATCGCGGACATGCAGTATGGGCCGACGAGACGAACGCGAGTCGAGTACCGAAACGCGGATTATCCAAAAGAATGGCCCGCACGGGCGGCCCCGATGCATCGCTTCGTGAGCACGCCGGAAATGTCGGTCTTCGCACGCGGCCGTCACGAGTACGAACTGCTCCCGAATGGGGCACTCACCGTCACGCTGCACAGATCAGTCGGCGAGCTGTCGCGGTCAGATCTTCAGGCGCGCCCGGGGCATGCTGGTTTCCCGGCACTCACACCCGGGGCGCAGGAGATCGGGTCCTTTCGAGTCGAGCTGGCGTTCGCTGCCAAGGGCGTGCGGGCGGACAGCTCCGTAGCGGAGTGGGACGCGATCGAGCGCCTAGCCGAGGAATTCCACGCACCGTTGGCCGGGCTGATGATTCGCCACGCGATCGACCCGCCAGCGACAGTCGAGGGCCCCGAGCTCAAGGGCCTGGGGCTCGCGTTCAAATCGCTCAAGCCGCGGGAGACCGGAGCGGGGATGACCCTGCGGTTCGCGAACGTCACGCAAGAACGCACCAGCGCCGTGTTGACGTTTCCAGCTCCTATCCGGCGAGCGTTCCGGGCCCGGCTGGACGAGACACCGCTCGAGCCCGCGGAGTTGTCCGGCGACCGACGTCAAATGGTCGTGGAATGTGGGCCGCGAGAAGTGGTGACCCTCGTCGTCGAGCCGTAACGGCTGCTGGGGTCGAGGGCGTCGCGGACGCCATCGCCGAGGAGGTTGCAGCCGATCACCGCGAGCACGACGGCCAGCCCGGGGAACGTGGCGATCCACGGGGCATTGATCAGGGTCTCACGCCCGGCCGAGATCATGTTGCCCCACGATGGCGCAGGCGGCGGCACGCCCAGTCCCAGAAACGACAGACCGGCCTCCAGCGAGATCGCATTGCCCACGCCCAAGGCCGTAGCGATCACCACCGGCGTGAGCGCGTTTGGAAGAACGTGTCGCCGGAGCAGGCGGAGTGGCGGCAGTCCGGCGGCTTGGCCGGCCGTAACGAACGGCCGGGTCAGCACGGTCTTCACCTCCGCCCGAGCCAGCCTCGCGACGCCCATCCAGCCGGTAAAACCCAAGACGAGGATGACCAAGTGCAGGCTAGGCTCCCAGAGGGCGACCAACGCGAGCAGCAGCACGACTCGTGGGAGGGCGAGCGCGGCGTCGGTGGCCGCCATGAGCGCCCGTTCGGTCACCCCGCCGGCGACTGCCGCCCCCGCTCCAATCAAGGTGCCGAGCAAGACCGACACGGCCACTGCCAGAAAACCGACTGCCAATGAGATACGAGCCCCGTACAGGAGCCGCGAGAGCATGTCCCGGCCGAACTGGTCGGTGCCCAGCCAGTGCCGCATCCCATCCGGTCCGGTCGCGAGTGGCGCGAGCAAGCGGGTTTGAAGCACGTCACGCTGAACGCTCGGGTCTGTTGGCGCGATGGCCGGAGCGAGGAGCGCGAATACGATCAGCGTGCCCAGAATCGCGAGGCCGGTGACCGAGCGCCCGTCGCGCATCAGGGTCCGTATCACTGGGGTGGCGGCTCCCGGAGCCGGGGGTCCAGTATCGCATACAGGGCGTCCGCCAACGCATTGCCCAGCACGACGAGTAACCCGAAGATGGCGGTGGAGGCCATGAGCAGGGGATAGTCACGCGAGCCAACGGCGCTCACCATCTCTCGTCCCATTCCGGGCCACGCGAAGATGACTTCGACGAAGACAGTCCCCGAGAACAGCGCCGGCAACGACAGACCCATCAGGGTGATGACCGGAATAAGGGCGTTTCGCAGGATGTGGCGGAACTCCACCCGAACGGCGGACAGCCCTTTGGCGCGCGCGGTGCGCACGAAATCGAGATTCCGAACGTCGCTGGCCGATCCGCGCACGTACCGCGCCGTACCGGCGACTCCAATGGCCGACAGCGTCGCGAGTGGAAGGGCAAGGTGTTTGACGCGGTCGAGGAAGCGACCCCATGGGCTCAAGAAATCGGCATCCAGGGCGGAGACACCCAGGGCGGGGAATCGAAGGAGGTCGGGCCAGTCAAACCGGGCCGCGCCATAGGAGAACACCATGACGAGCATGAGCGCGAGCCAATACGCGGGCATGCCGTACACAAATAGGGTCCCGACGGTGATTCCCACGTCGAGCGGCGAGCGCCGTCGCGCTGCCTGCAGCGCCCCACGAGTACACCGCCCACATACGTGATGGTCAGCGAGGCGCCCGACAAGAGCAAGGTGTGGGGAAGGGCGTCCAGTATCACGCGCGCCACCGGGCGCTGCTGCGCTAGGCTCGTGCCCCAGTCGCCGCGCAAGAAATCCGCCAGCCATGTTAGATATCGTACCAACAGCGGACGGTCGAGCCCAAGTGCTCGGCGGGCTGCTGCCAGGTCACCGGGTCCCGCGTCGGGGCCAACCCACAGCCGCGCGGGGTCGCCGGGCGCCAGGTTGATGAGCAGGAACGTCACCGACACGACTGCGAGTATCAGCCCGGCGCCCAACGCGGAGCGCCGCAGGAGGTGTCGCATCATACGCAACTCTGAGTCCGGAGCGCACCGTTCGTCAAGCGGCCGGCCTCGCGCCATGGCGCTCCCGCTCGCGGCGATGCTTGGGTTGGCGGCCTGCGGCGAGCCAGCCCGCTTGGGAGGCCCGGCGGTCTTCTTCGCCTCCGGTGCCGATCTCCAGTCGGTCAACCCGCTGGTGACGACGCATCCGTTGGCGAAGCAGGTGCAGAAACATGTCCTGCTCATGACCCTGGCGTCCTACGATTCGCTCCTGGAGCCCACCCCGAGACTCGCAGATTGGGAGTGGGACTCCGACCGCCGTGCGCTTTCGTTCGCGCTCCGCCGGGACGTCCCGTGGCACGATGGTGTCCCGACCACCGCGTACGATGTGGCCTGGACGCTGCAAATGGCCCGGGACGCGCGTGTGGCGTATCCTCGGCGGAGCGACCTCGCTGGAATCCAGTCCGTTACGCCGCTGGACTCCTTCACGGTTCGCGTCGCGTTCGCGGGCGCCCAGTCGACTTTCCCCGATGTCATGACCGATCTGGCGATTCTCCCCCGCCACCGCTTTCGCGATGTGAGGCCTGGCGACGTCCGCACGGCTGCGTTCGAACGCCAGCCGGTTGGGAACGGGCCGTTCGCATTCGTGGAGCACCGGCCGAACCAACGCTGGGTCTTCCGGAGGTCCGAGACGTTTCCGTTGTCCTTGGGACGGCCCTCCATCGAGCGACTGGTTATCGCGATCGTCGACGAGCCGACGACGAAGCTGGCAGCGCTGACGTCAGGAGAGTTGGACTTCGCAGGGATCAGTCCGGCGCACGCGGGATTCATTCGACAAGACCCCCGGCTCGACGTGATCGAGTATCCGGTGTTGTTCGTGAACGCCCTCATCTGGAATCTCCGGAGACCGCCGTTCGACGACCCGGCCGTTCGGAGGGCACTGGGGTTGTCGATCGACCGTGAGCTGATCGTCCGGGCCTACACGCATGGTTTCGCGGAAGTGGCGGGCGGGCCGGTGGCATCGGAACACCCATGGCACGAGCCGGTCTTTCCTGAGCGATACGACCCGGAAGCTGCCGGAAGCCTGCTCGACGCTGCGGGCTGGACGGAGAACGAAGACGGCATTCGCGAGCGGGGCGGTCGCACGCTGTCCTTCGATCTCCTCACAGTCGGCAGCGGAGACAACGGGCTCGAGCAGATGCTCCAGGCCCAACTCCGGGACGTCGGCGCGGACGCGCGCATCCGGCAGCTCGAGCTCGCGACTTTCCTAGCCGTGGCGCAGGGAGTGGACCGAGATTTCGATGCGCTCGTGACCGGCATCCCGGGCGATTTGTCCCTCGGCTATGTCGCCGCCATGTTCAATAGTGGGGATCCTGGTCCCCTCGCCTATTCCGGCTATCAGAGTGAGGAATTCAACGAAGCGATCGAGTGGTCGAGACGGACCGTTTCAGAGGCGGAACTTCGCGAGGCCTGGGGCCAGGCCCAGCGGGTGTTAGCGCGGGACAAACCAGTCGCCTGGTTGTATCACTCGCGGGGCGTGCAGGGTGTGAACCGCCGCGTCCGGGGTGTCCGGCTCGACCTTCGTGGAGAACTTGCCGGGATTGCTCGGTGGTCCGTCGACAGCGAGGAGCAACGGCATTGAGTTGGCATGCGCGGGCCCCCGTGCGGGTGGACTTCGCGGGCGGCTGGTCGGACGTACCGACCTTCGCCCGACATGAAGGCGGTGGTGTCGTCAACACGGCGGTGGCGCTGTATGTCCACGTCGACGTGTTGGCGGGAGAGCCCGGGGTGCTCCTCCACGCCGAGGATCTCCAGATCCACGAGCGCATTCGATCTCCGCACGGCATCGTGTATGATGGGAAACTGGATCTCCACAAAGCGGCCATCAACATGCTTCCGGTGACCGGCGGGGTTGAAATCATCTCCCGGGCCGACGTGCCGGCTGGGTCTGGACTTGGGGCATCCGGCGCTCTCGACGTGGCGCTCCTTGCGGCGCTTGCGGCTTGTCGCCGCGAGAGCTTCGGTCCCACAGAGCTTGCGGAGCTGGGGTTTCATCTCGAGGCAACGGAGCTCGGGTTGCTCGGCGGGCGTCAGGATCAGTACGCGGCGGCGCTTGGCGGCTTCCATGAGTTGTCCTTCAGCGGAGCGGGTGTCGAGGCGGTCCCACTCGCGATCACGGTCGACGCGGCTCGCGACCTCGAGGGGCACAGCACGCTTGTGTACACGGGTGAGTCGCACTTCTCCTCTCGGACCCACGCAAGGGTGTGGGAGGCCTACGAGTCGGGAGACGCCACGGTTGTCGAGGCATTGAAGACGATTCGCGATCTCGCGTCACCGGCGGCCAGCGCGCTGTCGGCCGGGGAATGGGCGCGCCTGGCGGAGGTGGTCGGGCTGTCGAAGAGGCCGTCACCTCACTCGGCGCGCGCTGTCTCGAATGGGCGTTCGATTTCGAAGGTGTCACGACATGGGAGCGGGAGGGTGCTGGCAGCGACGCCTGACGACCTGGTTGTCCGGCGGCGGGCCATCGCTGGTTCCGGCGTGCTGCAAGCGCTGGCCACCCGTCTCCGCACCCTGGTCGCGCCGCTTCTAGCCGGCCCGGTCTACCTCCCCGACCAGAAGGCTCAGTTGTCGCAAACCGGGGGCGTCTGCGCCCGAGATGGGTCTCGCCTCGCGTTCGATCCGCTGAGCCCTTCGCTGCACCGCTGCCCGGCGTGCGCTACCGAATTCACCGGAGAGCAGCACCATCGCGCGTGGATCCTCCGATACCACTTGTGGCTCAGCGAACGTGCAGCGCATCTCGCGGCTCTCGGGGCGGTGCAGGGGGATGTGAAGTGCGCGCGCCGCGCCGCGCAGCTCCTGGACGCGTATGCTGCACGGTATCGTGACTATCCGAATCAAGACAACGTCCTGGGCCCGACCCGGCTGTTCTTTTCGACCTACCTCGAGTCGATCTGGCTCTCGCAGCTCGTGTTCGCGGCCTCGCTGATCGACCTCGTTGAGTCCGGCGAGGGGTGGCACGGCGGCGAGCGCGAACGCGTGCGGTCGATGGTCGCTGAGTCGGTCGGCATCATCGGGTCGTTCGACGAGATGTGGTCTAACCGACAAGTCTGGAACAACGCCGCGATGATCGCGGCGGGGCGGTGGCTGGATGAGGTGGCCGTCGTCGATCGAGGTCTGCGGGGGGCGCACGGCCTCTACGAGCAGATGTCGCGCTGCGTCTCGAGCGATGGCTTCTGGCACGAGGGCGAGAACTATCACTTTTTTGCGCTCCGCGGAATGCTCCTGGCGGCCGAAGCACTCCGCTCGGGAGGACTCGATCTCTACACTGACGGCCAGGTTGGTGCGCGTCTGCGGGCGATGTACCACGCTCCATTTCTGAGCGTACTGCCGGACTTGAGTTTGCCGGCGAGGAGCGATTCTCCCTTCGGCGTGTCGCTACGCCAACAACGGTTCGCGGAGTTGTGGGAAATCGGGCGGGCCCGGACCGGTGACGGTGCGGTCGAGGCGTTCCTGGCCGAACTCTACGACATGGACGGGCCGAGCGGCGACGATTTTGGATCGTCGGACATCGCGGAGCTCGAGACCCACCGGCCCGCCCAAGAGATTTCGCGCGCGTGCCTCGGATGGAAAGCATTCATGTGGATGGATCCTTCGGAGCCCCGCACAGAGGCTGGAAGTTGGCGCGTAGGCTCGCAACTACTCGTTGAGGACGGGCTGGCGGTGCTGCGGTCGGGGCCCTCGCGCTACGCGAGCCTCGAGTGCGGTCCGGGTCGGGGTGGCCACGGCCATCCGGACCTGTTACACGCTTCCCTGTTCTGGCACGTGTCGTGGCTCGCCGACCTCGGTGCGGGATCGTATGTATCGCCATCGCTCGCGTGGTACCGGTCTGCTCTCGCGCACAATGCTCCCGGCGTCGCGCGCGTCGGACAGCGGAGTCGCGGAGGCTTCTGCGCCGCCTTCGACCAGGGCGATGCCTGGAGTTGGTGCCGGGGGGTCGCGCGCAACCTCTTCGGCGGGTCGACGCGGGCAATGCGCACCCTCGTGGTGGGACCGGATTACGTTGTCGATGTAGTGGACGTGGAGGTGCCGGACGAGATGGAAATCGATTTCCCCATTCACCCGTAGGGCTCGGTGCGCTTCGCTCCTGGGGTGCGCGCGGTGCTGGCACCGGCGTCGCTCGGAACGGGCGGGACCGAACGACAGGAACACGGTTACGACTGGGTGCGGGATGCCCAGATTCTGGAGGGCGATCCGGTCCGGTTCGAGGTCGAGCAGGGCGAGCACCAGCTCGATCTGCTGCTAGTGCCCAGGCGTGGCGAGACCGTGTTCGTGGGGCGGGCGCCCGGTCCCCCGAGTGTGCATTTTGCGGACGGCGGACCGGCGACGCTCGTCGTCAGGCGGGCAAAAGGCCCCGGTCGGTGGGTGCAGTTGTACGCATCCCACCCATCCCCCGTGCGGACGGCGACCGCCGACGAAGCCGGTGTGCGGATCGGTCGCGTGGGTGGCTCGTTCGAGACGATCGTCGAGGGGCGGGAAGGCCTTCGTGTCCGTGACACTTCCGAACGGGAGCACGAGCTCGGGGGTCTGCTGAAAGAGCGAACCGGGTCGGCGCACACGGTGCCGACACCCGTAGAGACGGTTTGCCCGCTCCTCGATCGGATTCCGCCCCTCACGAACTGGGAGGAAGTTCTCCCTCCCGAGGCGGTCCATGCGCTCGGGCGTGCTCACTACAGACGGTCGGAGCGCCTGTATGAATCCCCAGAGGAATTCTCAGCCGACGTAGCGGTCTTCGCCTCCCGGTCCAGCCTTTGTTTCGCGGCTACGGTCAGGAAGCCACACTTGGTCGTCCCGGTTGACGGAGCGGCCGAATCGGAGCTCGACAACGAAGCGGGGGATATTCACTCCGACGGCCTCCAGTGCTACGTTCGCCTCGACAGCTGGCACGGTTTCGTCGTTCGTCCCGATCTCGAGAGCGGGGGCGTGCGGGCCCGGGGCGTCGCCGGTACGGCTGGCGACCCCGCGCGCATCGCGGGTCGAAGCACTATGACATCGGACGGATACCGGATGCTCGTCGAATTCGCCTGCGAGCGCCCCATCGCCCGCGGCGACCGGTTTCCGGTCAATCTCGTGGTGAATCAAATGTTGCCGGGAAGGACTCGGCGCGCGGGGCAGCTCGTGCTGTCAGGCGACGGGGAGTGGGTGTATCTCCGTGGGGACCGAGAGGATTCTGCCCGGGCCGTTATCGCGGAGGTGTCATGAGTCTCGCGGTCATCCTCCACCAGACCCAGGATATCGTCAACATTGCCGGGGTAGTTCGCGCGATGAGCAACTTCGGGCTGCGGGACCTCCGGCTCGTCAGTCCTGCCGAGTTCGAGGTCCGGCGCATCCGCGGCATCGCGCACAAGAGCGGCGAGATCCTCAAACGCGTGCGACACTTCGACGAGTTGGACGAAGCCCTGTCCGACCGGACATTCGTGGTGGGCATGACGGCGCGCCAACGGAGCGCCAAGCGGAACGCTCTTCGCCCGCGCGAGGCAGCCCATGAAATCCACAGCATGGCCCAAACCGAAACCGTAGCGATTCTCTTGGGTCCCGAAGACAAGGGTCTCACGAACGAAAATCTGGATCGGTGCCACCGAACCGTCACGATCCCGACGACCCCCGATTACAGCTCGCTGAACCTCGCCCAGGCGTTTTCGATCCTCGCGTACGAGCTTTTCACGATCGATGGGCCGCCCCCCTTAAAACCGCCGAAGCGACCGGCCGAGCCGGCATCCGGCGAAGCGCTGGAGCAACTCTTCCGAGACGCGGAGCATGCATTGGCGGCGATCGAGTTTTTCAAAACGAGGCACCGCGCGGCCATCCTGCGCACGATCCGGGAGTGCGCTCACCGCACGCCGCTCGATCTGCGCGAAGCCCGCCTGTTTCGAGCGATGTGTCTCGAGGTCGTGCGGTTTCTGGAGCGCACGGGGTACAAGGCGTGATTCCCGGGTTCACCTCGACGGCCAGCAAGCGGCCGGGTGCGCTGTTCGGTGGTGAGGAGGGGGTTCCGACGAGAATGGTCCGAGCTTCCGGCTGCCGGGTGTGGGACGATTCGGGACGGGAGTACCTCGATACGATCATGGCTCTGGGTTCGGTGGCCCTCGGATACGGCCACCCGCGGGTTACTGAGGCCGCGATTTCCGCGGCGCGTAAGGGAGTGATCGGACCGCTGCCGCCCGTGCTCGAAGGCGAAGTGGCCGAGCGCTTGAATGACCTCATCCCGTTGGCAGAAGGCACTCGGTTCTTCCAGACCGGGGCGGAAGCGATGGCGGCGGCGGTGCGGATCGGGCGCGTGCACACGGGCCGCGAGCGAGTGATTAGGTGTGGTTATCATGGCTGGCTGGACTGGTGCCAGACCGCGGCGGGGGTTCCCGCTGCGGTCGGCAGCCTCGCGTGGGAGGTCCCGTTCAACGACGTCGAGGCCCTGCGCTTGGCGGTCGAGCAATTCGAGCCACTGGCCGCGATCGTGGTCGAGCCCGTGGTAGACGGCCAACCCTCGGCCGAATGGTTGGCGGCGCTCACGGAGGCGTGTAAGGCGACCTCGGCGGTGCTGGTCTTCGACGAGATCAAGACCGCGTTCCGGCTGCAAGCTGGCGGGGCGGCTGAGCGGTTCGGTGTGGAGCCTGATCTCATGGTGGTCGGGAAGGCGCTCGGGAACGGTTTCCCGATCGCGGCGGTCTGCGGGAACGAAGAACTCATGCGGGCTGCAACCGCGACGTGGATTTCATCGACCTACGCCACCGAGTTCGTGTCGTTGGCCGCCGCCGGTGCGGTATTGGACACCTTCGCCGATAGTGAGACCGTGGAGCGGATCGGTGCGGCCGGGCGGCGCCTGTGGAGGGGTCTCGAAGGCCTCGCTCGGCGCTACCCGCGGGTGGTCTCCGCGGTGCGTGGGATCCATGAGATGTGCTACCTGGATTGCCATACCGAGGAACAATCGGCTCTGTTGGCCCGGCGGGCCGCCGCTCGCGGCCTCCTCTTCAAGCGAAATGCTTACAACTTCGTGTCGCTGGCCCACACCGACGAGGTGCTGACCACGGTGCTCGAGAGGGTCGAGGCCGCCCTGAACGACGTGGATGGCGCGTGCTGATCGACGTTCATGCTCATTTCTATACGGAGCTATCCGGGCGATCCGACTGGCGGGAGATGAACCAGGCGCGATTGGAGGCCGGCGCCACCATCGGCATCGACGCACACGTCGCGTCTATTCTCGGAACGTACGGTACCAGCTCGCCCACGTACTTCCCGTCTCCTGAGGACGTTACCCACGCCAACGACCGCATGGTCCAGCTACAGCGCGAGCACCCCGGTCGCGTCTACGGCTACTGCGTGGTGAATCCGAACTACGCGGAGCACGCGCTCCAAGAGATCGAGCGGCGTGTTGAAGAGGGAATGGTCGGCGTGAAGCTGGCGGCCAGCCGGCGCGCCACTGATCGACTCCTGGACCCAATCGCACAGATAGCCGCCGAGCGGCGACTGCCAATCTTGCATCACATTTGGCAGCACCGGCGGCGCGAGTGGCCGGGGCAGGACGCATCGGACGCGGTCGAGCTCGTCGTGCTGGCCCGCCGCCATCCCGAGACGCGGTTCCTGCTGGCGCACATCGGTGGCGGCGGCGATTGGTTGCATTCGCTCCGCGCAGTGCGGCGGTGCACCAACGTCTGGGTGGATTTGTCCGGGAGCGGTGTGGACGCCGGCATGCTCGAAGCAACACTCGCGGCCGTCGGCGCTTCCCGCATGGTCTGGGGCACCGATCTCAGTATGGGGGCCGGGTGGGGGAAACTCCGGTATCTGCGAGCCCTCGGTATGTCGGCTGACGACATCGATCGGATTTCGGGTGGCAACGCGTTCGAGATTTTTCCCCACGGTGCATTTCGTCATGGTGACTGACGTCTCGGCGTTCGTCGGGCAATACGCCTACCGGCATCTCGCCGATCCGACGCCTGCTGCGCTCCTCCGGCAGATGGACAGGCTCGGAATCGACCGCTCTTGGGTGGGCCACCTCCCCTCCGCGCTACATCGCGATCCGCGACCAGGGACGCTCGAGCTGGAGCGAGTGCTCGAGGGCCACCGTGACCGGCTGGTAGCAGTGCCAACGATCCACCCCGGCCTTCCCGAGTGGGAGGATGACATCTCGGGCGCCGTGTCCCGAGGTGCGCCGGCTGTCCGCGCGTACCCCACGCAGCAGAGCCTCGAGCCCGCGGGGGGCGAAATGCAGGCCGCCGCGGCGCGGTTGGCCGCCGAGCAATTGCCATTGATTCTCACGGTCTGCTTCGAGGACGCCCGGCAGCGGCAATCGATCGACGGCGCCGAAGACCTCCCGCCCTGGGCCGTGCGGTCCCTGGTTCGAAAAAACCCACGCCTCAAGGTGCTCGTCACCCATGCAGGCCGATCGTTCGTCGAGGAGGTGCACTTCGGGCTCACCCCCGATGAAGCGGCCCGTGTACTCTGGGACATCGCGTGGATCTGGGGTCCGCCAGAAAACCACCTCGAAAGGCTGCTGGCCGCGGTCGGACTCGATCGCTTCACGCTCGGCACGGCCATGCCTCTCCGCATCCCGGACGCGGCGTTTGCGAAACTGGATCTTCTGGACCTCTCGCGCGCCGATCGCGCGAAGCTGCTGGGCGCGACTCTGGAACGCTGGCGGTCAGAGTGATCGGTGCGCATTCCGGCCTTTCCCGCCGCCTGTTGACCGGCACGCAGCGTGGGTGACATTCGGGACAGACTGCGCGGGCGGGTGATTCCGGCGGTGCCGGTCCCGTTCGATTCGGACGGGTCAATCGACGTCACGGCCCAGAATGCTTACATCCACTGGATGACGCAGCAACCAGCCGGGGCCATAGCCATATGGGCGCATACCGGGCGTGGCTTGCACCTCTCCCAGGAACAACGGGCCGGCGTTCTCGAGGCGTGGCGGTCGGGAATGGCCGGCATTCCAATCGTGTGCGGCGTCGGGGCGCCGGCCGGCCCCCTCCCAACGAGTCCGGGGGCCAAGGCGGAGGCGGTGCTCCAGCTGACTGTCGCCATGGCGCGTGAAGCGCAAGCCGGCGGAGCCTCGGCAGTACTAGTGCATCCTCCGGGGTGCCTCCGGGACCTTCCGGACGCCGGCCCGCGAGCCGTCGAACTGCACGTCGCCGTTGCCGAGGTCGGTCTGCCGGTCATCGCGTTTTATCTGTATGAGGACGCCGGGGGCGTCGCCTACGATTCTGATACGATCGCGCGCATCTTGGGAACCGACGGCGTCGTCGGCATCAAGCTCGCGACGCTCGATAGCGTGATGACATTCCAGGACCTGGCAGCGGTGGTCAAGGCAGAGCCCTCGACCCTGCTGATCACCGGGGAAGACCGGTTCCTCGGTTACTCCCTCACGCTCGGTGCAGACGCCGCGCTGGTCGGGATCGCGGCGGCATGTACCGATGCATGCGCTGCGCTGCTCGACTCATGGTTCCAAGGAGAGTCGGGAGCCTTCGTCGATCGGACGGCCCGCATGGACAGATTTGCCCGGGCGACCTTCTGCACCCCGATGGATGGCTACGTCCAGCGCATGCTCTGGGCGCTCGAAGCCGATGGCGTATTGGAGGCGGCAGCGCGCGACCCCTTCGGGCCGGAGCTCACTGCCACCGACCGTGAGCTGGTGAGGGAGGCCGTCATCGCGCTCCGGTCGCCATGAGCCCGCTGGCCTCCCGGCCGGCCATGTCGACGATCCAGCGGCAGCGGTTGCAGCGACTCTTCGAGCAGACGCAGCGCGAACCGCCCGGGGATCTGGCTGGAGCGGTGCTAGAGACCCTCGGGGTCGATTTGGAAACACAGTACGCGGGCATGCCCATCCCCCATCCATTCGGGAAGGCGTCCGGACAGCTCTCCTGTACCCTCTCTCAAGTGACGGGTGATGTCGCCTCTGGGGTTGGCTTCGTGGTATTGAAGACAGTGATCGCGGAGGCTCCGTCGGGGCATCGGTCCATGGAAGAGTGGTCGGTGCCCGAAACCAAGATGCGCGTCGAGCGGCGCGACTCCGCGACCGGCCGACCCGGGTGGACGGTGACGTGGAAGGGACGGGGTTGGCACGGATCGCTCCATGAGTACGCCCGCTTTTTCGACGCCGCGCTGCAAGTGGCGCGTCCGCGGAACATCCCGGTTGTCCCGTCTGTGAAATATCATCTGCCCACCGGTGACGAGCCATTCGACGTCGAGGAATACCGGCACACGACCTCCTCGCTGCTCGATGCGTGGAATCGGGCCGGTCCCTCGGGCGTAATGCCCCTCGAGAAGGACTTCAGCCCCACCTTGGCCGGCGACACTCGGGCGTCCGATCGGCGGGATATTCTACGCTGGTTGGAACAGGTCCCCGGGCTCATCAGCGAAGTCGCTCAGGGCCTGGTACGAGTCGGCGTAAAAGTCATGAATGCCCGGTTCGATGATGGGTTTCAAGTCGAGATGGTTCGGACCTTGGTCGAACGGACGAGCGTTCCACCGGCCTTTCTCGTCCTCTTCAATCGGCTGTTCGACCCGGTGACCAAGGTTGCTTTCGGCGGCTGGGATTTGAGCGATCGCAATCTCCGAGCGTTGGATGCCCTCCGCGATACGAGTGTCGCTCTGCCGGCAATCTCCGCTACGGGGAACATCAACTCCGGAAGAGCGATGGTGGAGTATGCGCTCCGCGGGTGCGAGAACGGACAGCTCCACACGTTCTTTCAGCTCCCCCTCTACTGTTATGCCGCGAGCGGCGGGAGCCGTACGGCCCGCGCGCTGCACACACTGATGCTGCACCCGGACGAGGGGCTGGTTGCATGGCTCTTCCACCTATGCGAGGCAGGGCAGCTCCACGCGGTGGACGGAACGATTCGGTTCAGAGACGTCGTGGGGCTGGGTGATGCGTAAGCCGCTGAGGATTTCCAGGGCGCGGCTCCGCGAAGTAGGCCTTCCCCTGCGTGAGCCCTTCGCGATCAGCGGGGGCCGGATGGAGGTGAGGCGCTCGCTGATCGTCGAGCTGCACGACGAATCGGGTCGAATCGGTTACGGGGAGTCCGCCCCGTTTGAGCGCCCCTTCTATTCGGGAGAGACGATTGCGTCGGCCCGGGCGTGTATCGTGGACGAGCTGCTACCGCGCGTACTCCATGCATCGCTCAGCCATCCCGCCGAGGGGCGGGATCTGCTCACCGAGGGTGTCCGGGGCAACCGCATGGCGGTCGCCGGGGTCGAGACGGCGCTGTGGGATCTGGCCGCGACGCAGCGCGGAGCGAGTTTGGCGTCGCTGGTCTCAGAGCGCCTCGTGGAGCTGGGGGTCGCAGGGCGTTGGCTTGAGCGGGAACATCGCATCACGTGTGGTGTCGCGCTCGGAATTCCGGAGTCCGAGGATCCCCATCAAGTCGGTCGAGCGGTTGCGCGTGCACTCGAGAGGGGATACCGGCGGGTCAAATTGAAGATCAGACCGGGGTGGGACGTCGAGCCGCTGCGCGTCGCGCGCGAGGCGATCGATCGGTCGGGGCGGCAGGTCCCCTGTGGGCTGATGCGAACGGGGCCTACGACCGTGCCCGGGACAAGGAGGCGCTGGCTCGCATCGACGCCTTGGGTCTGCTCTTTCTTGAGCAGCCGCTTGCCCCCGAATCGCTGTGGGATGCCCGCGAGCTGGTGCGGGTTCTCAAGACCCCGATCTGCATAGACGAATCGCTCACGTCGGACGGTGTGGCGCGCCAGGTGATCGAGATGGGAGGTCCCACGATCTGGAATCTCAAGGTGCAGCGAGTGGGTGGCCTGGAGGAGTCCTGCAGGATCTATCGGCGGGCGTATGCGGCCGGCGTCGAGTTGTGGTCTGGGACGATGCCCGAAACGGGGCTCGGGGCGCAGGCCATGTTGGCGCTTGGTGCGCACCGGGGGTTCGTCCACGCATCGGATCTAGAGCCCAGCGAGCGGTGGTACGAACCGGGGGTGGACTTGGTTGAGCTCGAGATGGACTCTGGCGGAACGATGGCCGTCCCCACGAGGCCTCCGGAACTCGATCTCGACGACCGATCGAGCATGGTGGCCGACGTCGAGCGCTGACAAGTTCTCGCCCTCATCGCGTGGCAGGCCGATTGGTCAAGCGGCGCACGCATCTTCGTAATTGGCGCAAAAGGGCCCGTCATAAAGGGTGTTGTGCTGCGAGCACTATCGAGTATCTTATCCAAGCGGCCGCATGTGAACTATTTCACGAAGTGCCGATCTGCGGCCGAATCACGAAGTTGTACACCCGAAGTGACGCGTTGCCACCCCCTTCCTCCGCCATCGGCGCAGGTAGGGTTCCAGTCCTGCGAAGGTGGTCTATGACGGGCCGCGTCATCCTGCGCACCGAAGCAGCCGCCGTATTCGTGCTCGCCGCACTATCGTTGGGCGTTCCGGGCGTGGTGTCGGCGCAGGTGGTCGAGTACTCGACCGGACCAGACTACGTCGCGCCCGTCGACGTCGATACAGCCGGTCTCGACGGACCGGCCCAACCGGTTTTCTATCGGCACGACATTCACGCGGGACAGTATCAGATCGACTGCCGCTACTGTCACTACGCCGTAGAGGTGAGTCCTCATCCCGGGCTGCCGACCGTCCAGACGTGCATGGGTTGTCACCTCATTGCCGGCACGGGCAATCCCGAAGTGCAGAAGCTGCGCGAGGCGTGGAACCAGAAGGAGCCCATCGAGTGGGTCAAGGTGCACGTCCTGCCCTCGTATGTCCGCTTCCCGCACATGCGTCACGTGAAGGCAGAGGTGAGCTGCCAGACGTGCCACGGCGCCATCGAGCAGATGCCCCAAGTCTTTCAGTACGCCCCGCTCAAGATGGGTTGGTGCCTCGACTGCCATAAGCAGCGCGAGGTCACGACCGATTGCACGGCATGCCACTACTAGGGTGGAAGGGTCGATGGCTGACCGGATAGACCGGAGACGGTTCCTCAAGGTGCTGGGCGCTACGGGTAGTGGCGCCGCGGCCCTATCCGGGTGTGCCACCGATCATGCCGAGCAGCTCATCCCCTACCTCGTGCCTCCCGAGAATCAGATTCCCGGCATGGCGACGTGGTATGCCACGACGTGCCGCGAATGCCCTGCCGGTTGCGGTATGCACGTGCGGGTCCGCGAGGGGCGCGCCGTCAAGGTCGAGGGGAATCCGGACAGCCCGGTAAACCGCGGGCGGCTCTGTGCCCGGGCGCAGTCGTCGCTTCAGCGGCTGTATCATCCCGACCGCGTGCGCTCGCCGCTTACTCGAACCGCGAATGGCGAGTTCGAGCCCATCACATGGGACGAGGCGATTACCCAGATCGGCGACCGGCTCGTGGGTGTGGCGGGTGACCGCGTGTGGTTCTTGAGTGGTGAGGAGGCCGGCACGTTCGACCGGCTCCTGACGGAGTTCATGGGCGCGCTGGGGTCGAGGGGCCGCGTCGTCTTTGAGCCCTTCGGGTACGAGGCGCTTCGCCATGCTTCCCGAGAAGTGTTCGGGATCGACGCGCTCCCGAGGCACGACTTCGCCTCCGCGCGCTACGTCATCTCGTTTGGGGCAGATTTCCTCGAGACGTGGCTCAGCCCAGTCGAATACACGCAGGCGTTCGCGTCCTCCCACGCGTACCGTGATGGGAGCATGGGCCGGTTCGTGCACGTCGAGCCCAGAATGAGCATGACCGCCATGAGTGCGGATGAGTGGATCGCGCCCGTTGCCGGTAGCGAAGGCGCGCTCGCCCTCGCCATGGCACACGTGATCGTCACCGAGAGGCTTGGGCGGTCGCCGGCCGGTGCCGCTCCGCTCCGGAGCCTGCTCGAGCGGTCCACGCCCGCCGCCGCGAGCGAACAGAGCGGCGTCCCCGTCGAGACGATCGAACGCCTGGCGCGTGAGTTCAGCGAGGGGCCGAGCCTCGCGGTTGCGGGCGGGATGGGTGCGCAGCATCCGGACGCCCACGCGACGGCGGCGGCGGTTCACATTCTGAATTATGTCGCCGGCAACGTCGGGCGCACGGTGACCTTCCCGGCCGGAAGTGCCGGCGGGGGCAACGGTTACGCGCGGCTCGCCCAAATGGTCGAGGCGATGGCCGCCGGCCAGGTCGACGTGCTCTTCATCCACGGAGCGAATCCGGCGCACGCAACTCCCGGCGGATTGGGCTTCAATGCGGCGATGGAGCAAGTCGGGCTCAAGGTGAGCTTCGCCCGAACCCTGGACGAGACCGCTGTGCAGGCGGACCTCATTCTCCCGGACCACGATCCGTTCGAGCAGTGGAACGATTTCGAGCCGCGATCGGGTCTCCACCTTCTCCAGCAGCCGGTCATGCAGCCGGTCTTCGACACGCGGCAAACGGGCGACATCATCCTGGATGTCGCGCGCCGGGTCGGTGGACCCGTGGGGACGCGCCTTTCCGCCGCCAGTTACAAGCACTACGTCCAGGATTCGTGGCAGCGGATTCAACGGCGGGTCGGAGACCGCCGGCCGTTCGAGACGTTCTGGAACGAGGCGGTGCAAAACGGTGGGGTCTCGAGCGAAGGCCGGCAGCAGTCGGTGCGCCTGGCAGCGTCGGCGGCGCGACTCGAGGTCACGCCGTGGAGCGTTCCTGAGGGACAGTACACGCTGATTGCGTACCCCTCGCCGGTGTTCTACGACGGCCGCGGCGCCGATCGCCCGTGGTTGCAGGAGTTGCCCGATCCGGTCACCAAGGTTACGTGGGGCTCGTGGGTCGAACTACATCCAGAGACGGCGCGGGCGCTTGGCGTCGCCGAGGGTGATGTCGTGCGGGTGGAGTCAGCGTCGGGGTCGGTGTCGTTGCCGGCGTACCTCCACCCCGGGATCCGCGAGAACGTGGTCGCGATTCCAATCGGGCAGGGCCATACGGCGTTCGGACGGTACGCGTCGGGCGTAGGCACCAATGCCTATGACCTTCTGCCTGGAGAGGCCACGGCGTTCGGTGGGGTGGCTCACTATGCGGCGGTTACGCTCCACGCCGATGGTGGATACCAGCCGGTGGCGAAGACGGAAGGGAGCCGGCGGCAACTGGGTCGTGGCATCGCTGATGCTGTGACCCTGGCCGCGTTGGCCGGGGGCGAGGCGGAGGAGCACCACGCAGCGCACGCGGCCCCTGTGCCGGAGAGCCACGAGCGGGTCCTGGAGGAATGGGCGGAGATGCAGCACCACGACACCGAGCGCGGCAACTACGCGGGCGATCACCCTCGGTGGGGGATGGCTATCGATCTCTCCCGCTGCACCGGATGCTCCGCATGCGTCACGGCCTGCCACGCCGAGAACAACATCCCGCACGTCGGGGCGGATCAGGTCAGGCGCGGTCGAGAGATGTCGTGGCTACGAATCGAGCGGTACTTCGAGGGTGGCGGCGAAGAGCCGCTGGAAGCTCGCTTCCTCCCCATGCTGTGTCAGCAGTGCGGCAACGCTCCCTGCGAGCCGGTCTGTCCGGTGTTCGCGGCGTATCACACACCCGACGGCCTCAACGCACAGGTCTATAACCGGTGCGTGGGTACCCGGTACTGCAGCAATAATTGCCCGTACAAGGTCCGCTACTTCAATTGGTACGACACCCAGAACCCAGCCGACGAGGCTTTTGCATGGCCTGACCCCATGCATTGGCTGCTCAACCCCGATGTCACCGTCCGGTCAAAGGGGGTTATGGAAAAGTGCACGTTCTGCGTGCAGCGGATTCGTGGGGCGCAGCACGATGCGCGTATGTCCGATAGGCCGCTCAGGGACGGTGACATTCTCACGGCCTGCCAGCAGACATGTCCAGCGGATGCGATCGCCTTTGGTGACCTGAACGACCCGAATTCGCGAGTCTCCGCGCTCTCGCGTCAGGAGCACGGCTATCACGTTCTCGACGGACTCAACACGAAGCCCGCCGTTACGTACCTGAAGAAGGTGCGCAACCTGGCGGAGGCCTGATGGGGACCGCAACGCGGCCGAGCTCGTTGACCGGGCAGCCCGACGCCGGGCCGCCTTCCTACGGAACGATCACGCGCGACATCGCGGCGACGCTGGGCAATCCCACGCGCGGCTACTACATCCTGCTGGGTGCCGCCATGGCGGTGCTGGCATGGGGTGCCATCGCCCTCCTGTACCAGATCCGGTTCGGACTGGGAGTGGCCGGATACGAGCCGCCGGTCATGTGGGGCGTGTACATCACCAACTTCGTGTTCTGGGTCGGTATTGCCCACTGCGGCACGTTGATCTCGGCGATCCTGTACCTGTTCCGATCGCAATGGCGAACGGCGGTCTACCGGACGTCGGAGGCGATGACCGTGTTCGCCGTCATGACGGCCGGCCTGTTTCCGCTGATCCACGTCGGTCGCATCTGGTATGCGTACTGGCTTTTCCCCTATCCGAATCAGCGCCAGCTGTGGGTCAACTTCAAGTCACCGCTCTTGTGGGACGTCTTCGCGGTAAGCACGTACTTCGTCGTCAGTACGACGTTCCTCATCATGGGGCTCGTCCCCGACATCGCCACGCTTCGTGACGTGACGAGCGGCTGGCGGAAAAAGCTATACCAGGTCACGGCGCTCGGGTGGCGGGGGACGGATTCCCAATGGCGCCACTACACCCGGGCGTATCTCTACCTAGCCGCCTTGGCGACACCCCTCGTCCTTTCGGTGCATAGCGTTGTGTCGTGGGACTTCGCTATGTCGATCGTCCCGGGGTGGCATGCCACGATCTTTGCTCCCTACTTCGTGGCCGGGGCGATCTATTCCGGCCTTGCGATGGTCGTTACCCTCTTGGTCCCGCTCCGTGCCGCGTTCAAGCTCGAGCGATACATCACCAAGGATCACTTCGAGAACCTAGCGAAGTTGATCCTGCTCACGGGGATGATCGTTGGCTACGCGTATGTCGTCGAGTATTTCGTGGCGTGGTACAGTGGGAACCCGTACGAGCGCGAGGCGTTCTGGAATCGGGCGTTCGGGGAGTACTGGTGGGCCACATGGACCATGATCACGTGCAATGCCTTTCTCCCCTTGGTACTCTGGTCTCGCACGGTCCGGCGTAGCATTCCGGCGATGTTCCTCATCTCGCTCTTCGTCAACCTCGGTATGTGGTTCGAGCGTTTCGTGATCATCGTGGTGTCGCTCTCACATGAATATGAGCCGTATGCGATGGGGCACTACACCCCGAGCTGGGTCGACTGGTCGATCCTGGCTGGGAGTTTCGGGTGGTTCTTCACGTGGTTCCTTTTGTTTGCGAAGAACTTCCCGACCGTCTCCATCACCGAGGTCAAGGAGCTCATCCCGATGCCGCGAAGGGAGGGCCGGCGCGCATGAGCAAGGCTCCCGGGGGCGTGCTCGCGGCCTATCAGCACGTGGACGCTGCCAGCCAGGCCATCAGCGAGCTGAAGGAGATGGGGCATCACGACTTCACGGTCTACACGCCGGTTCCGAACCACGAAATCGCGGACGCGATCGACCACCCCGTGAGTCCCGTGCGCCTGTGGACGCTCATCGGCGGCCTGACCGGATGTGCCTCGGGATTCGCGATGACCCTGTGGATGTCCTACGATTACCCGCTCGTCGTGGGTGGGAAACCGCTGGGCTCGATTCCCCCGTACGTCGTCATTGCGTTCGAGTTGACCATCCTATTTGGCGCCCTCGCCACGGTTGCCGGACTCCTGTTCCATGCGTGGCTCGATCGGCGCGCGGCCGCGTACGATCCGCGGTGCAGCGATGATCACATCGGGATCTTCGTTCCCTGTCCGGTCGAGCGGCGGTCCGCAGTGGAGCAACTCTTGCGGTCGAGCGGTGCCACGGAGGTGCGTGTTGAGGCCTAGTCTCGCCGTGGTCGCGTTCGCCCTCCTCGCCGCTGGGTGCTCCCGGGACGCGTGGCAGCGCTCCCCCGGGCCGGACGACCTGATCGCGGCAGTTCCGTGGTTCTCGACGATGCGGCGCAGTATCGCCATCCGGCCCTACGAAATGCCGCGCGACCCCGCCCCCGGGACGGTCCCGATTACGGGAATCGAGCCTGCGCTTCCGTTTTCACCCCAAAACCTCCCGGAAATCGACCGGCTCCGGAATCCGGTGGCACGCACGTCGGAGTCCATCAACCGCGGTGCGGATCGTTACGCCATTTACTGCGCCGTCTGTCATGGGGAGGGTGGCGCCGGTGACGGCCCGGTCGCGGTGAGCCTCGGCGGAACCGTGCGCAACCTGCTAGGGGACGACGTGCGGCGATTTTCCGATGGGCGCATCTACACGGCGATCCGGCATGGGTTCGGGCTGATGCCAGGGTATGGACACGTGTTGACCATCGAGGATCGCTGGAACGTCGTGAATTACGTGCGGGTCCTTCAGGGGGCGCCACGATGAGCTCCGCGGACCACCAGGGCGCCTACCAGCGCGCCACGAATTCGCCAGCGGCCCCGCTCCTCCGGAGTGGGGCGGTCCTCGCCGTACTTGGTCTCGGGTTGTTCGCGGTGCTGCTCATGGGAGACGATCCCGGCCGGGCGTGGCGCCTGTTCCTCATCAACTTCCTGTTCTTTACGGGGCTGGCGCAGGGCGCGATCATCTTCGCCGCCACGCAGAAGGTGACGAAGGGCGAGTGGTCGGGGCCGATCATTCGGTTTGCTGAAGCGACGGTTGGGTTTCTGCCGATCGCACTCGTGTGCTTCCTCGTGCTGTTCCTCGGAAGCCACCACCTGTTTCCGTGGATCGAGCATCCGACTCCGGCGAGAGGCAAGTGGCTCACTCTTTCCTGGGTGTTCTGGCGCGATCTCGTGAGCCTGCTCCTGGTCTTTGGCGCTTCGACGGTATTCGTCTATCTGGATCTGAAGCCCGACGTAGCCGAGCTCAGGGCGCACGTGACCGGGTGGAAGCGGGCGTTGTACGACCGCCTTGCGGGTGATTACACCGGGACGCCGGAACAAGTTGAGCGGCTCGAACGCCAGCTGTCTCGTCTGGCGGTAACTACTCTGATCCTCTACGCGTACCTCTTCACGATCATTGGCTTCGACCTCGTCAAGTCCCTGGCGCCCTACTGGGTCAGCAACCTGTTCGGGGCGTTCTTCTTCATGGGAGCCTTCCTTACCGGGCTGACCACGTTGGGCGTCATGATGGTATACTGGCGCTCCAAGCTCGGTCTGCAGAGCTTGATCGGTCGGCAGCAGTTCCACGACCTGGGTAAGCTCGTTTTCGGGTTCTCGATCTTCTGGGCCTACTTGATGTTCAGCCAGTTTCTTGTCATCTGGTTCGGCAATCTTCCCGAAGAAACCGCCTTTCCTTTCTACCGCCTGTGGGGCGAGTGGCGCCCGATCGGCATTTTGGTCGGGCTGATGGTGTTCCTCATCCCGTTCTGGGGTCTGATCTGGGTCAAGGCGAAAATCACACCGTTTACATTCACGCTCTTCGTGCTCGTGAGCCTGGCGGGCATGTGGCTGGAGCGATACCTGCTGGTGCAGCCGTCGCTGACGGAGCACGGCCCCGCGTTCGGCATCCCGGAGGTCGGGATCACTGCCGGGTTCCTGGGCCTGTTCCTGATAGCCTACGGTCTGTTCGCGCGCTCCTTCCCCATGGTGAGTCCGCGACTGGCGGCGAAAGCGGTCCAAGGTCACGGGCACTAGGGGGCAGGGGTAGCGGGGTCGGGCCGTCCCTCACGTAGAGCGCCGTTACTGCAAACGCCTGAG
Organism: Gemmatimonadales bacterium; assembly: GCA_965249575.1. Classification (GTDB taxonomy): domain Bacteria; phylum Gemmatimonadota; class Gemmatimonadetes; order Gemmatimonadales; family GWC2-71-9. Next base: position 3,114,660 of record OZ252244.1, read on the forward strand.
TAGTGTCTCGAGGGAGTCCCGCGAGATCGGCGCGCGAGCCCATACGCTGTATTCTCCGACCTCCGTAACGATACCCGCCGAATCGTCCTGGTCTCTAGCCGCCGCGTCCCGAGCGCGGCCAGCCACGTCCACGGCGGAACGGAGCCCGATGTCGGGAGGAACGGTTCGAGTCTGAACGAGCTCGAGGTTGAGGTTCCGGCCGATCGCTTGCCGCGTACGGACGGCGGGCGCTCCGGACGTTCGAATCTCGAAGGCCGGCTCGCCGATTCCTGGGATGGTGAGGATCGCGCCACCCACGTGCTCCTCTGCCGCCCGCCGATCAGAGGGGACCCAGTTGCCGTCCAGGTCCTCGAGCTGCCTCACAGGCGGTGCGGCGTTCTCCGCTGCGGCCACCCGTTTGGCGGCGGCCGCGGGCGCCTCGTCCATCTCTCGCCGCTCAGCCAACCGATCCTGGGCTTCGGCAGGGATGAGTCTGGCAACCGCTTCTCCTTTCCCGCCCTGGGGGGCGTCAACGCCCGCGACTACCGGTGGCCCCGCCGCTCGCCCCCGCGGCTGGGCCGACTGCGCGAGCTCCGGCTCAGCCTGAGCGATGGCTCCGACAGGGGGCGCCGCCGCTGGTGTGCGCTTGTCGTCCACCGTCACCTTCTCCTCCAGCTCGGAAAGGGCCACTTCCCGGCGCTGTTCCCGGATGCCGCCGACACCGACCTGGGTGGACGCCCGGGAACCGGACTCCTCCATGAGGGCGACCGGGCCCTCCTCGGGCCGCGGTGCGATCGCCAGCTCCCGGGCGTACCAGCCGACCCCAAGCGCGAGCGCGACGGTCGCCGCCCACGCGAGCGGGGTCGTGAGCATGCCCGGCCGGCGAGCCTCCGATGCACCCCGCGCCCGGCGGAGCACCCCCTCGAACGGCGGGGTGTCGACTGCAAGTGGAGGGGAGGAGTCGAGGATCGTCTGCGCCCGCTCGCGCGTCGAGCGTACGTCCGCCAGCCGTTTCCGGCATTCGGCGCACTCGCCGAGGTGCCGCTCGGTGGCGAGGACCTCTCCTGGATCGCTGCCTCCGTCACGCTCTCGGGTGTCGAGGTACGCGTGTAACTGTGCGTCATCCACGTGTGGCACGACGTCCCTCCAATTCTTCATGCGCCTCGACTAGGCGTTTACGCGCCCTCGCGAGCGTCGTCCCGATCGCCCCACGCGCCAATCCAGTCTGCTCCGCGATCTCCTGATAGTCGAAACCCGCGTCCCAGAGGAGGAGTACGTCACGATCTCGCCCGCTCAACGCGTCGAGGGCGGCGCGAACCGCCTCGGATCGCTCTCGGTTCTCGAGTGTCTGGGCCGGGTCGGGTGCCTGTCGCTCAACCGGCTCGACCTTGATCAGTTCGAGATGCCGTTTTCGTCTCACCGCCGCGCGAGCCTCGTCTCTCGCCAGATTCGTCGCCACGGTGAAGAGCCAAGCGCGCGGGTTGTCCGGATTCTGATCGAGCGCACGAACGAACGTCTCCTGCGCGAGGTCGTGCGCTCGATCGCCATCCCACACCTTGCGATGGAGGAAGCGGACCAAGTCGGGGTACGTCCTCCGGTACACATCTTCCCAGTCCACGGGCACGGTCGAAAGTTAGCTACCGCGAAACGCGGTCACGAGCCCGCGGAGCTTGGTGGCCGACAGCCTGGAGCGCCCGTCCGGCACGATCGCTATGGCGACCTGCTCGCCGGAAATGAGCACCCGGTCGAACAGCGTCGCGTACGGTCGAAGCTCGGGCAGAAGCGCGAGCAGCTTGAAGTAAGCGTCGCTGAAGGGCGATACCTCGACCACTCGCGTCGTGTCCCTATGACGCATGTCAGTCCAGACCCCGTCACGCTCGGTGAAGAGCCGCCCCGCTACGGCCCGCCGAGTCGCCTCTCCCTTCCCGGCTTGCTCTAGCAGCGTCTCTTCAGCGGCCGCAACGTCTGAGACGGTCTTGGCCTTGCGCTGCTTGCGCGCACGGTCGGCTGCGATCACGGCCCCGCGGCCAACTGGGGGAGACGCAGTCGCCGCGTTGAGAGGTGTGGAAGGTAGAGCACGCAGCCCTGCCAACGGCCCGGGCTGGCGTTCCGGTTCCTGGACCAAGTAGGAGGTGTACTCGCTCAACAACCCGTAGCGCAGCGCCGTCTTGCGGATGTCCTCGACCAGCTCCGCCGTCGCGCCACCGAGGCGAACGGACCGCGACAGCACGCCGATCTTGCGAGCCGCCCACAGGCGCGGGACGTATGCGTTTTCTGTCTCGTGGTCGGGGAACCGCAGCCGCACCGCAAACCGTTTCTCCTGACCGTTTCTCCGCCCCGTCACGACGACCTCGCCGGGTGCGCCCGACCTATCGGAAACGTATCGGCCAAAGATCACCAGCTCCTCGTCAGCGAAGAGATCGGGTAGGCGCGCTGGATAGACCTCGCGAAATCGCGAGGCCGCGCCGCCGAGCTCGAGATCGACGAGCACCGGACGGCTGATCTTGCGAACGAGATGGCCCACTACCGCTTCGACGTCCTCACCGGGCTGTACGTATTGCGTCGCTCCCCGCCCGGCGGAGCTCAGCCGGTCCAATAGATACGTGTTGACGTCGTACCCAACCCCGAACGCGAACACACGGGCTTGGCGGCGGGCTCGCTCGGCGCGATCGGCGATTCGCTCGGGGTTTTGCTCTCCCACCGAAGGGAGCCCGTCGGTGAGGAACACGACGACCGAGAGCCGGCGCTCGGGACTCTCGACGGCAAAGGCCTCCGACAGCGCTCCGGCGAGGTTGGTGCCGCCGTCCGCGTCCAGGTCGTCGATCCACTGTGCGGCGGTGGCCACTTGGCGGTCCGTCGCGGGCGTCCAGCCCTGGCGGTACGTACGAACGCGGTTGTTGAAGGCGATCAACCGAAATCGATCGTCCGGTCCGAGCGAACCGAGGAGTCCTCGCAACGCCGACCGGGCTTGCGCGATCTTCGTACCCGACATTGATCCTGAGACGTCGACGACCGCCGTGACGTCACGGCGCTGAGTCGCCTCGGTTCGCACCGCACCAGGTGACAGTGTGAGCATGAAGTACCCGTTCTCACGGGACGGGCGGTGAAAAACGGCCGTCAAGCCGATCGCGTCGCGCGCCAGCGGCAAGAACAGCGAGAGGTCCCCAGCGAGCGGTTCCGTCAGCCGAACGACGAGTTGCCCGCCGTCCCGACCGACATCGAGCCCGTGCGTCGGCGAAAACGGATCGGAGAACGCCGCGCCGCTGTCGGCCGTCAGCTCGAACGCGATGGGACCGGGTGTCGGTTGCTGTCGCCGTCCCGTTCGTTCCTGACCTTGGGGCACGTGAGAGAATCGACCGCCAGCCGCGTACCGAAATTGCAGTGCCTCGCCCGCCCGGTCCATCAACTGGGTGTATCGGAGCGTGATTCTGCGACTCTTACCCGGCTCGATCGGGAAGACGCGGGCCCGGATGAGACCGTGTCCCACCAACTCGATCAGGGCCGGATCCCGACGCTTGCGCACAATCGCCTCGTAGATCGACCGTGCCTGTGCGGCGTCCATGGTCTCGCCGCGGAGCGCCTGATCACCCTGATAAAGCGTGAAGTTGGAGAAGACTGCCTCACCGGTCAGAGGATACAAGTAATCACCCTCGGCGACTCTGGTGCCGCGGTTCTCGAACCATTCCTCGACACTGACGCGGGCAATGCGGCCGACGACGCGAACCGACACAGTGGTGCGGAGACGTGCGACCCCCGTCATGTCCGGGTTCCGTCCCTCGATCCAGCCCTGTGCCGCGAGCGGACCGCTCGGCAGCAGGCACAAGGCGAGTGCGACGTGCGCTTTCATTGACGTTCCTCCCAATCTGTCGTTCAACAAGGGAGGACGTCCGACCCCCGATTTCTTGCACGCGACACCCGCCGCGGGGGAATCCGTCCGGCCGGCTGGACCGGCCGGGTTCTAGGGAGAAAGCCGACTGAGTGCGCGCTCGGCCCGGGTCCGGGCGGCGAGGGCGGTCCCGTCGGCCTCGGGGAGGAGATCGACCAGGTCGGCGTACGTGTTGATGGCCAGCACGGTGTCGCCGATGGCGAGCGCTGCGTCGGCTCGTAGCGACAAAGCGATGGGCCAGGCTGCCTGATCCACGAAGCCGGCGATCCTGAGGAAGGTCACCGACGCCTTGAGCGCCTCCGCGTGGCGGCCGACCACGGAGGCAAGGCGCGCCCTCGACAACCTCAGAGGCCACAGCGACGCCACGGGCGCGAACGGCACCTGTTCGATGTTGAAGCGCTCCGTAGCGCGCCGCCAGGTCGCTAGCGCTCCCGCAGTGTCGCCCGCGGCCAGGCGGTCATTCGCTGCGAGGTCGTCCAACAGGCTCAGCGCCAGCGGCGACGCCCGCCCGGGCGGGCCGGCCAGTCGGCGCAGTTCCTCTCTGGCACCGAATGCTTCGCCCGGGTCACGGGGTTGGTACCAGCGGGCCAAGAGCCATGGGTCGACCAGGGAGTCCAGCTCCCCATCCGCCAGTCGGGTCGCAGCCGCTATCTGCTCCGACTCATCGGCCAGTTGCGGTAGATCGGTCACGGTCCCTAGCAGCACCCAGCGGTCGATTTCCTCCCCGGGCACGCCCGCCCGGCGAGCGATGCCGATCAGGGACTTTCCCGAACGCTCACGTCCCGCTCCCAGCAGAAGTGCGAGCCTCATGCGGAACGAGCGTGCCAATTCGTCCCTGCTGGTCGCCCGTTCCCACAGGACCTCGACCGCGCGGGCCCCGATGTCACGCTCCGCCGGACTGCGCCCAAACTCGCTGGCGATGAACGCCAGATTCTCCAAGAACTCCGACGGCCGGTTGCGGAAGGAGGCGAGCACTCCCAACGCGTGTCGGGGGTGATAGAGGAGCGTATCTCCCGCTCCGACCAGCTGGGCCAGAATCGACGTCGAATCAACGCGAAGGTACTGCTGCATGTAGGCCCGCGCGCTCGCATCGTCCTCCTCCGCTAAGGCCAGCGTGATCAGATGTCCCAGTGGGGCCGCGAAGGTCGGATGGCGGACCAGCACCTCCTGGAAGGCCGCCTTCGACTCGCTGAGTGGGGTGCCGATGAGCGGGCCGAAATGAAACTGAAGCTCCGCCAGTGCAAACCACGCGTCGACAGCGTCGGGATGCTGCCGTACGATCTCCCCAAAGGTTCGTCTGGCCTGCTCGATGTCGCCATCCTCCATGAGTGTCTGATATCCGTCGAGCAGTTGGCGCGAAACCGGATCCAGCCGGCTCTTATACGTCGAAGCAGCCTGGAGCGCCGAGCGTATCATCGGTGCAGAGGGGGCGAGCGGCGCCGAGCATTCGCTTGAAGTACGCGGGGGCATAGGTCGAGTCGAGCTCGACGACGCGGTCGAAATGACGGATCGCCACCTCGTAGTCCCCGATCCGGAAGGCCCGATCTCCCTGGAAGTAGGCGCTGATGGCCGGCAGTCCCTGGGGCAGAGACGGAGTCGCAAAGCCGCTCTGTTCCCGCGCGGCGCGTGTGGCAAATGCCTCAACGATGAGGTCGGCAACGAGCGCATGCAGGCTGTCGAGCAGGCCCGATCGATCGGCGCTCACGCTGAGACTGCGGGAGGGAATCTCGTGGGCCTGAATGCGAAGCGTGATCCGCCGGTCCCGCGCCTCGATGTATCCCGAGATCGCGCTAGTGGCTCCGAGGGCCTGAGCGATGTCGAGGAGCGCGTCGAGCTCCTGAGGCTCGGTGCCGAAGCGCCGGAACACCGCGGACTGAACGACGGGGGTTCCGATCACCCGATACTCCGGCAGCATGCGGAGCTGCCACGCGAACGCCTGCGGCAGGATCGTATCCAGCTCGAGTCCAGCTACGAGGCGAGGGCCAGAAACCTCAAACGGCAGCACGGCGATCGCAGGCCTGGTAGTGGCTTGAGGCTCGCGTTCTCGACCGATCCACCAACCGCCGAGGAGTGCCACTCCCAAGACTCCAACGGCCACCCAGCGGGAGACCGCCGGCCCACGATCCGGCCGGGCGGCTCCAGAAATGCGTTCGAGCCAATCCTCCACCGAGGCCGGCCGGTCGCCCCGGGCGGGGTGGAGCGCCGCTGCGACCGCCTGTGCAACCGGAGTGGGGAGGTCGGGAACGGCCTCCCGAAGGGTACGAGACAGGTCAGCGACGGTAGAAGCACGGTTGGCCCGCTGGCCCGTGAGCGACTCGAAGGCCGTCGCCGCGAGGGAATACAGGTCGGCGCGGCCGTCCACCTCGGCGGCTCCGGCCTGCTGTTCCGGCGCCATATAGGCCGGAGTACCAAGTCCTTCACCGGTGTGGGTGATCTCCGTGTCCGTGGGTGCATTCACGTGAGCGATGCCGAAGTCCGTGATCAGCCACCGGCCCGTCTCACGTTCCAGGAGAATGTTCGCGGGCTTGACGTCTCGATGGACGATTCCTCGCGCGTGCGCGAAAGCCAGGGCGCCGCCCACCTGCTGCAACATGCTCATGGTGTCGGCATGGGTCAGGCGCTGCCGTCCCGAGATCTCATCGGCGAGCGTGCTGCCCTCGATCTGTGGCATGACCAGATAGGCGATCCCGTGGCCGACGCCGAAGTCGAAGACGGGCACGATGTTGGGATGGGAGAGGTTGGCCGCGAGCGCGGCCTCCCGCTTGAACCGCGCAAGCCGCACTGTGCTCTGGGACACTTCAGGAGGAAGCACCTTGACTGCGACCGGGGAGTCGAGCGCACGATTGCGTCCCGAGAATACCCAGCCCATCCCCCCTTGCCCAAGGACGCCCACGATCTCGTAGCGTCCCTGAGTAGCGGATTCTAACGTCGCGAAGCTAGGTGCCTCCAACCATCTCTCGAGGTGTCGAGACTACGCCAAGCGGCAGCCGGTGTGCCCGGGTTCTCCCGGCTCCAGATCGGGCCATTCGCTGCAGATCGAAGGCTTTGCGGGTGTTCCGTCGGGTCGAACGCGACCGTGGAGAACACACGTGATGCCGTCAGCTCCCAGATAGTCGCAGGCCGAGATCACCTCGCACTCCAGGATCTCGTCGTTCTCGCGTGAGACCTTGCAGAGATACGGGGAGCGCCGAGCGCGAAGGAGCGACTCGCGCATCGATTCCGCTCGGGGGAGCATTAGCTCCAAGGTGAGGTCCCGACAGCATGCCGCCCCCTGTTTGTTGTCTGCGGTCCGGCAGGGGGCTCCGAGACAGGGGTTCGTGCCGCCAAGCACTGGAAGGGTGCGTCGTTTCTTGGGTGCGGGCGGAAGGGACAGGCGCCGCGCCTTGAGGTTGTGGACGACGGTAAACGTCCCGTTGCCATTCTGCGTTCTGGATCGGGGCACCCGGGAGTCGGGCGCGAAGCGGCCCTCGAAGCCGTGCGCCAAGCAACGCGCCGTGGATGCGCCCCCGTTCGAGCCGGCGCCATTCCCCTCGCTATCGGTCTTCAAGTATTTGCAGGGCACGCTCACCGTAGCGTCTACCAGGAATCGAGCTCCGGCGACGTAGGGGCGCCCGAAGACGATGCGCTCACCGTGGCCAGTGAGCCACGTACCGGCGGCGTCGTGGAACCTGCGGTCGTCTTCGGAGAGTTCGGCGATTCTCAGGGTGACGTCCAGCTCGCGGCAGTGTCGACCCATTCTCCTGCAGGGAGGCGGTGTCGCCATCTACATCGACTGAGCCGGCGCTCGGACCAGCAGTCGCGCCGGACGGGGTAGCGTTTCGGGGAGGGGTTGGTCGATTCCAAAAGCACAACAGGGGGATTGCACAGGAGGAAGTTCTGCGTTTCTTCTCAAAGCGCAAGTGCAACACGACAATGCGCAGTTCGGAACCGGCGGCTACATTTCCCTGCACTTGGGGTGTGAGGGCTCGCGCGGAGGTGAACCATCGGGACCCAAAACCGAAGAGTCGGCATGCGGCTCGCCCTCTGGGGTGCGTTCCTGGTGTGGTTGGCGTGTAGCGACAGTGACCAGGTCGTGCAACGACCGACCCTGCCCGAGCAGGGAAGGCGGCGCGTTCAGCCGCCGGTGTCGGGAGTGCAGACGCCGACCGGGACGGTGCACACGATCGAGGTGCGTGCGGGTGGCGGGCGCTATCGCTTTCTGCCGGCGAGCCTCACCATCAAGCAGGGGGATACGGTTCGATGGGTGGCGTACGACAGTCCTCCGCACAACGTCGCGTTCTTTCACGATCGCATTCCAGCAAACTCCGCGGCGGCCTTACAGGGGATCATGCCGGGCGCAGGGAAGAACTGGCGGCGCCATTCATGCTTGACGAGGGAGACTCCTACGAAATCCAGTTCACCAACGTTCCCCCCGGACAGTACTCCTACCGGTGCCAACGTCACGCGATACAGGACATGAGCGGGACCATCGTCATCGAGCCGTAGGTCGGACGTCGCTCCGAGCGCGCGACGATCCCGCAACGGCACCCCGTAGCGACCGACCAATGATAGAACTCAGGTGCATGGGTCCAGTTTCCGTCACGATCGATGGAGCGGAACCGCCGGCCCCGTTGCTGTGGAAGAAGCACCTGGCCCTGCTCGTTTACCTGGCCCGTTCACCCCGAGGCCGAACCAGAGACCATCTGATTGGACTCCTATGCCCCGACAAGGACGAGCTGCGGGCGAAGCACTCGCTAAACGAGGCGCTTCGCGTGCTCAGGCGATGTAGCGGAGACGGACTCAGGACGAGCGGAGACCTCATTGCGCTCGATCCGGGGATCGTCACTACGGATCTAGACCGGCTGAGCCCCGAGGCGGTGATCGGCGAGTTCCTTGAGGGCTTTGCGGTCCCGGGGAGCCCCGAGTTCGAGCGCTGGTTGGGTGCCGAGCGCGAACGGGTGCGCTGCGAGGCACTCGACGTATTGCTTGGGGCGGGAGATGCGGCTCTAGCGCACGGTCAATCGGGGCGGGCAGCGAGGCTGGCCTTGGCCGGCCTCGCGCTCGATGACTGCTCCGAGCCGGCGGTCCGGTTGGCCGTTAGGGCTCTGGCCCTGGAAGGCAAACGGGGAGAGGCGCTGACACTCTTCGAGCGGTATGCGGCGGCCCTTCGGCAGCGGATCGGGGTCGAGCCCGATTTCGAGACCGCTCGTCTGGTCTCGCGCGTGCGCACCCTACGCGTGATTGCGAAACATAGAGCCGGCCGCGTCGTCGAGGCGGCACCGGGGGAGGTCGTACCGGTTGTCGGGCCGGGCGCCGCCGTGCTGGCGCGCCTGACGGCTCTCTGGTCGAACGTGCGAGATGGCGGCGTCGGCCGAACGATCTTGATAAAGGGCGATGCGGGTACCGGCAAGACTCGCATCTCCGACGAACTGGCATCCCGCGCTCGTCTCGATGGTGCCGTGGTGGCGGCCGCGAGAGCGCTGCCGGGCGACACGGTGGAGGAGCTTTGGGGTGCCCTCCTCCGTGGCGGGCTCTTGGTGCCAGAGCTCGGAAGTGCGCCGGCGGAGGCCCTGGCGGGCCTCCTCGTTGCGTATCCCGACCTCGGGGGTCACTACCCGGCCGCGCGCGATGCTACGCCCCTGCCATTTCGAGCGGCTGCTACGACGGTCGTCGATGCGATCGCTGAGGACCGTGACGTGATGTTGCTGCTCGACGATGCGCACCTGGCGCCCCACCCGGCCGTCGACCTGCTCAAAGCCGTCGCCCAGCGCTGTCAGGCGCGGCCGCTATGCCTCGTTCTGACCGTCCGCATATCGGCGGAGGGGTCGAGCGTGGAAGCGCTCGAAGCTAGGATTGGTCGCGAGGTCCCGGGCGAAGTGCTCAGCACGCTGGACCTCTCCCAAGGGGACATTGAGGACTTGATTCGGTGGGCGCTCCCCCAATACGACGAGAGCGCCCGCGCCCGGCTCGTCCGGAGAGCGATTGCCGACACTGGCGGCAATCCTTTCCTCGCGGTGGAGCTCTTGCTGGCCGTCCGAGGGGGCTTGGAACTCCCGGCCGAGTCGACTGACCCGGCCGCCGACCGTACCCTCGATCAAACGCTGCCCACCGATTTGCCGGCGGCTGTGAGCGCGGGCCTTCGGCTTCGCTACCGCATGCTGAGTGATGGAGCACAGCAGGCACTCGTGGCGGCAGCCGTGCTGGGGGCTCCAGCGAGTGCCGAGACCGTCGCGCTCGCATCGGGTCTGGGGCGAAAGGAGGTCGAGACAGCGCTCGATGAGCTCGAATGGGAGCGTTGGCTCGTTGGAGATACCCGCGGCTATTGACTTCGTCACTCGTCTGGCCCAGCAGGTAATTCTCCGTGAGATGGTGACTGCCGGCCAGAAACGGCGCCTGCTGCTGCGGGCTGGACGCGGACCGGGCTGAGACTAGCGCCGGGCGCTACCCTGCGATAACGTAAGCGCTTCACCAATCCAGACATGCGCACCTGATAACGACCTTGTAGGAGTGACCTTGGTCCAAGTACGAGCGGAGCGCAGGGCTACCATATTCGTTCTCGACGGCGCCTCGCCGGAGGTCTTTGCGTACCTCGTGGACCGGGGCGACCTCCCGAACGTGTCCCGGCACCTGCTCGAGCCCGGCGGCCAGCCGTCAGCGACGACGGTTTTCCCCTCCACCACCGGCGTGGCCTACCTCCCATTTTTGACCGGGTGCTACCCGGGGACGTGCAACGTCCCGGGCATCCGGTGGCTGGACCGGGCGCGGTACGAGGGGCATTGGTGGCGGGATCGGGCGCACCTGCGGAGCTATTGCGGTCCCCAGGCCTCACTGCTCAACTCGGACCTTTCGGATACGATCCCAACCCTCTTCGATCTCGAGCCGGACTCTGTGGCGCTGTGCTCGCCCTTTACTCGCGGCGTGGACCGGGGCCGGGACCACGTTCGATTTGCCCGGTTGCTCTTTGCCGGATTTGCCCATTTTACAGGGGCGTACGGCATCGTGGATCGGTCCGTCGGGCGTTCCCTCCGGCAAGTGGCCCGCGAGCGGCACCAGCTGGTGTTCGCTGTATTCCCGGGTGTCGATGGCATCACCCATTTCTTCGATCCATGGCACCCGATCGTGCTGGACATGTACCGGCAGTTCGATCGCGTCGTCGGACAGTACGTGGCTCGCGGCGGGTTCGATGGCGATCACCTCGCTGTCATCGTGAGCGATCACGGGGCTTCGCGGGTTGATACCCACACCGACTTGAGTATTGCACTGGAGGAGATCGGCATTCCCGTGTTGCGGCACCCGTTTCTGTTGCGATCGAACCCCAAGGCGGCGGTCATGGTGTCGGGGAACGGGTCGGCCCAGGTGTACTTCCAGCCGGGTGTGCCGCGCGAGGCGCGGTGGTCGCCGGAAGAGATCGAGTCGGGAGAAGTTCCTGGCCTTCCTCCGGGCATCGTCGGGTATCTCGCCTCGCTCGAAGGCGTTGCGCTGGTGGCCGGGACCGAGGGCTCGGACATCGTTGTGTATTCCCGGGAGGGGCGCGCCCGGCTCGCCGAGGTTGGGGATGACGTTCGGTATGCGCCGGAGACCGCCGACGTGCTCGGCGTCTCCCAGGGGTCGAGGACCCGAACGGACCGCCAGTGGTTGGACGTCACGTATCGTGGGCCGTTCCCCGATTCTCTCCGCCAGCTGCTACAGATTTTCCGATCCCATCGAGCGGGGGACCTCGTCGTGGCGTCCTCCCTTGGCGCCGATCTCCGGAAGGAATGGGAAATCCCGGAGCACCGCTCTGGGCACGGGAGCTTGATCGCAGAGCACATGCGGTGTCTGCTCGTTTCCAACCGGACTCTTCGATCACCCGTACGGACCGTGGATGTGTTCCCGCTCGTTCTCGAGCACCTCGGTCGTGCGGTGCCGCGTGAAATCGATGGCGTGAGCCCCATCCCGGCCCAAACGCGCGAGCTCGAGGTGGCGTGGGCGTAAGCTCGTCACCCGCTGTCACGCTACTCCGCCAGCGGTACGGGAACGTCACATGGGACGGCATCCTCCGGGGGTCGGGGCTGCTGGCGTTGACGGCGATCCCCGTGGTGCTCTACTCGCCCAGGATCGGGGAATTGGTTGCGTTTCTCTTGATCACGCTCTGGGTCAACGGTCCCCTCTCGCCGTTCCTTCCGACGACCTACGAGCCGGTCTTGATGTTATTCGGCAGGGTGTACCCTCCGATACTCATCGGGGGGCTGGGCATACTGGGTACGCTCTACGTAGAGTATTTGAATTATCATCTGTATCAGCGGGTGTTAGGCCACTCGGCGCTCAAGGGGATGCGGCGAAGTAACGTCATCAGGGGAACGATCAAGCTGTTCCAACGGGCGCCCTTCTTTACGGTATGGCTCTGTTCCTGGTCTCCGCTGCCCTATTGGGCGGTACGCTTCCTGTCGCCGATGACCGGGTATCCGGTGCGGCGTCATTTGGTGGCGACGTTTCTCGGCCGGTTTCCCCGGCTGTGGTTTTTCGCGGCGTTAGGTTTGTATTGGAACATCAGCACGCGTGCGCTAGTTGCCATATCGGTGGGGTCGATTGTCGCCGCCGTCATCATCTGGACGCTCAAGGGACGGGGAGCCGGACCGGAGCTGGATCCCGGCGCGCCGACCATCAGGCTCCGCTCGAGCGAAGGATGAACCGGGCTCGTCGCGTGCATTCACTTTGAAGGTCGGGAGCAAACGATGGTTTTGAAGCGGGCGATACCGGCGATTGTCATGGTGTTACTGACGGCGCGAGCCGCCGCGGGGCAAGAAGTCGCGACGCGGATCGTGGACGACCCAGAGGGTGGCACGATGAGCGTGCTCATCGGGCCGATCGATCTCCCCGCCATGGCGATGGAGGGGTCCCACGCCGGTCACGGCGACGCGCATGCCGGCCACTCGGGGAATCACTTCTTCCCGCCCGTCGGTACGGTCACGATTCCCAAAGACGCTTATCTGCACGCGTTCCGCTACGAGGTCGTCGATGGGACGGGACGGGTGTTGCCCACGGAGCTCGTGCATCACATCAACTTCATCGACCCCGACCACCGGGAGTTGTTTCTCCCCATCTCCCAACGCATGGTTGCCGCCGGAAAGGAAACGGGCTCGCAGGCGATGCCCTGGATGCTGTTCGGCTTCCCTGTGGCGGGGGGACAGCGGATGGTGGTATCGGCGATGCTGCACAACCCGCTGGCCGAGGATTTCACGGGGGTCACCGTTCGGTTCCATTTCGACTACGTCGCGGCGGGTCGACCGTGGCCGTTTTTCAGCGTCTACCCGTTTCAGCTCGATGTAGCGTTCCCCGCTGGTGACAAGTCATTCGATCTTCCCCCCGGCCGCTCCTCGAAGTCCTACGAGGCGAGGCCCGCTCTCGCCGGGCGGATACTGGCGATTGGCGGGCATACGCACGAGCTGGCCGTCGGCCTCAAGTTCGAAGATGTGACGACCGAGGAAGTGATTTGGGAAGGCCAGCCGATCGTGGATGATGCCGGGACGGTCGTCGGAATGCCGGTTGGCCGGCTCTATCGCAAGCTGGGCACGCGTATCGATCCCAGCCATGTCTACCGGGTTACGGTCACGTATGAAAACCCGACCTCCGATACGATTCCCGAGGGTGGCATGGGGGTTGTCGGCGGCATTTTCCGGCCGGACGGCGGCACGACGTGGCCGGCGGCCGATAGCACCAACCAGACATATGTGCTCGATCGCATGCACTACATGCGGGAGGTCCGAGGGACGCTCGCGACCATTCTCAGCGAGATTGCGTCGCCGGGGAGCAGCGACCGCGAAGCACGCGGCGGCCACGCGCACTAGTCCCCTAGCACGAGGTGGCAGTCACCGCGCGACTGCCACCTCGTGACCCGCGTCCGCATCCCGCCCACCGATAACCGTCACGCCGATCCAGGTCGCCAGGCCCCCAACGAGCAAGCCGCCTGCGGCATCGACGCCGTAGTGCATCTGGCAGTAGACCGTACCGGCGGTGAGAAGGCCGGCAGGCTCGATGAACAAGGCCCCGAGTATCGGCGCGTGAATCCCGACTGACGCCGTCGTCGCGACGGTGGCCGCGACGTGCGAGGACGGGAAGGCGGCGCCGAACGACGAGCCCGCCGCCAACACCCCGTAGACCAGATGCGCGCTCCACACGTCACGCACTGGTCCCGTGGGTTGATCGAACGCGTAGTACGGCCCGCCGACCGGGAACGAGATGAATACCACGTAGCACAGCACGAAACCATCATGCTGAACACGACCCCCTGCGCTTCTCGGCGCCGGCGGTGGACCAGGAGAATGAGGGGCCGGTGATGATGATCAGATAGTAGGCGAAGTAGCTCGAGTGGAACACACCCGACCAGAACGCCGACGGATACCGACGAATCCAGTCGTACGAGATCTGCCCTCCGAAGAGCGCGGCTTCCCACTCCTGAACGATCACGTCGTTCGCGAGCGTAACCGCTCTGCCCTGCTGGAAATTGAGAACTCCGATCTCGCGGTAGAAGGGCAGGAGCATGACCAGCGGATACAGATCGTGGATCCAGCCGCCGATCCGGTGGTCCGGACGCAGGGACGGGTAAATAGGAATAGGAGTATCGCGAAGAGCCCGTGCATGACGAGCAACCACCATGACGTGGCGTGGTCGAAACCGTCACGCGCGACAATGACGATGGTGGTGAGCCCGACGTAGCCGCCAAGGAGCTTGTCGACCGGTCTCAGAGCCAATCCCGCTCCACGTACCACGACGCCGTTCTGGGCAGGCCGGCTTCGAGATCGTGCGCGGCGCGCCAGCCAGTGCGGCGCTCAAGCGATGCTGCCGAGCAGGTCCATGCCGGCGCGAAGAATTCGTTCGCTTTTTCTGCGGTGAGCAGCGTTGCCTTTCCGAGCGCTCCGGCGGCGGCGCCCACAACGCTCAGCAGCGGGCGGGCGACCATGGAGGGCAGTGGTACTACCCACGGATCGGCTCGGCCCGCGGCGCCTCCCCCTCCCCGCGCGTTCCGAACGGCGGCGTGCACGGCGGTGGCGAGAGCCCGGCTGGTGACTACCTCCGGATGACTGGCGAAGAACACGTCGCCCACGCCTTGCGTGCCAGCCGCGTTGATGAGCGCCTCCGCCAGGTCCTCGACGTACACGAGTGACAGTAACTGCGACCCGTCGCCGAAGACCGGGACGAGTCCCAAGCGTGCGAGCTTGAAGAGTCGCAGCAGCTCCGTGTCGCGGGGACCGTACACCGTCGGGGGTCGGACGATGGTCCACGCGAGCCCGCTCTCCCGCACGTGGCCTTCGCCTGCCAACTTGCTTTCGCCGTACGACGTCAGCGGACGTGGCTCGTCCTGTTCCGTCAACATTCGCGTGGGGGTCGACGGCCCCGCCGCCGCAAGGCTGCTCACGTAGACGAAGCGCACCGACGGGCCCGCGGCCGCCTTCGCCGCGTCGATCAAATGCTTGGTGGCCAGCGCATTGACGGCGAAGAACTCATCCCGATTCCGCGCCGCGGTGACGCCAGCAACGTGATAGACCACATCCGCCCCGCGGCATCCCTCGCGCAGGGCCGCCGGATCGTCGAGCGAGCCAGGGACGATCTCGGGGGTCTGGCTGGTGAACAAGGCGGTGGCCTTCGCAGGACTGCGCGCGAGACAAACCACTTCGGTCCCACGGCGAAGAAGCGCGTCGATGAGGTGGGATCCGACGAAGCCGGTTCCCCCGGTGACGAACACTTTCACAGCGGGCGATCGTACAGCCTGAGCGTCTTGTATTGCTCGAACCCGATGCGAAGCAGCCCGTTGATCATGGCCGCGTTGTCCTCCAGGATCCAGCCAGCTTCCGCCCAGCGGTATCCCCGAGCGTAGCCCTTCTCCCAGATCCAGTGGTACATGAGCGCGTCGGCGCCCGTCTTCCGGTACTCTCGCACGAGTCCCAGGAGGAGGATGCGGATGCGGGTGATCCTGCGTGCCGCCCACATCACTTTCAGCAATCCAGGAAAGACCCGTCCCGAGGGGTTTCGCTTGAGGGCGACGTTGAGATCCGGCAGGGCGGCGGCGAAGCCAATCACTTCACCCTCTCGCTCCGCAAAGACCACGAGATCGGGAACGATCACCGGCTTGAGCTGCTTCGCCATGTGGTCGATCTCTGCATCTGACATGGGAATGAAACCCCAGTTCTTCTCCCACGCGGAGTTGTACACCTGCTTGATGCGCTCGAGGTCTTCGTCGAAGCGCTTCATGTCGATCTTCCTGAGCGTAATGCGCTTCCGCTCGGCGATCAGCCGCGCTCCGCGAATCAACCGCTCGGGGATCTGTGGATCCGTGCTATGGTACTGCAGCAGGTCCTTGGCCTTCACGAATCCGCCGCCCTGGATCAGGTCGGCGTAATAGGGTGGGTTGTAGGGGGTGAGGACGGTGGGCGCCGTCTCGAACCCGTCGACGAGGAGCCCGCATTCGTCGTTGGTGGAGAACGATGCGGGGCCGCGTATCGTACGGAGGCCCCGTTCCCGCAGCCAGGCGGCGGCCGCGTCGAACAGCGCGTTGGCCACGTCCCGCTCCCGCACGCATTCGAAAAACCCGAAAAAGCCTGCGCCGTCCCCGTGCGTTTCCTCGTGGGCACGGTTGTGGATCGCGGCGATTCGCCCCACCACCTCACCCGGCGGGGCGTTTCGGTGCTCCGGTCCGCGGCGCCCGACGAAATAGGCGGCATCGGCATGCTCGAAGAACGGGTTCTTCCGGCGCGACAACATGTTCCGCACGTCCATACGCAGCGGGGGGACCCAGAGTGGGTCCCCCCGGTGGAGGCGGTACGGAAAGGCAATGAACGCTTCGAGGTCGGCGGCCGATCCTACCGGCCGCACAACCACCGGCAAGCTCAAATGACGCTCATCTCCCGTCCCAGCTTCGCGAACGTATCGAGCGCGAAGTCGATCTGATCGGGGGTATGCGTCGCCATGAGGCTCGTGCGGAGCCGGCACTGCGAAGGGGGCACGGCTGGCGGAACCACCGGGTTCGTGAAGATGCCGGCGTCGAACAACTTTCTCCAAAACATGAACGTCCGCTCCAACGCGCCGATCAGCACCGGAACAATCGGGGTCTCGGATGGGCCCATATCGAACCCGAGGTGCCGGAACCCCTCTTGGAGGCGCCGTGTGTTCTGCCACAGGCGGTCGCGGCGCTCTGGCTCGGCGATCATGACCTCGAGGGCGGCCAAGACGCCCGCGGTGTTGGCGGGCGGGAGGGCCGCGCTGAAAATCAGGGGGCGGCTGTGATGTTTGAGATAGTGGATGACGTTTTCGCTGCCGGTAATGAAACCACCGATGGACGCGAGAGACTTGGAGAACGTGCCGACGACGACATCAACCTCGTCGGTCAGCCCGAAGTGCGCCGCCGTCCCGTCGCCCCTGGGACCCAGCACGCCCACGGAATGGGCATCATCCACTGCCAGGGCGGCTCCGTATTTCTGCGCGAGCGGCACGAGGGTCGGGAGGTCGGCGATATCGCCCTCCATGGAATACACGCCGTCGACGATAATCATGGTCCCGCGCTCGCCGACGTTCTGCAGGTGGTTCTCCAAAAGATCGAGTTTCCCGTGGCCGAAGCGCCGCGTCTCGCCGAAGGAGAGCTTGGCGCCATCGACGATCGAGGCGTGATCCAGCTTGTCGAGCAGCACGATGTCACCTCGGCCCACGAGTGCCGAGATGAGACCCAAGTTGGCCTGATAGCCCGTCGAGAACACGAGGGCTGCCTCTTTGCCGAAAAACTCGGCGAGCCGCTGCTCGAGGAGGTGGTGGAGGTCGAGCGTGCCATTTAAGAACCGGCTGCCCGTGCATCCCGACCCGTACCGTTCGAGAGCCGCTTTGGCCGCTTCCAACACCCTTGGATGGTGGGTGAGGCCTAGGTAGTTGTTGGACCCCATCATGATCTTGCGCTGTCCGTCGATCACCACCACCGTATCTTCCGACTCGGAGATCGGCTTGAAGTAGGGGTACAGTCCGGCAGCCTCGACGTCCCGAGCCTTCGTATACGTCCTACATTTGTCGAACAAGGCCACGCGAAGCAGAGTCTGTGTGTCCATGTCTCAACTCAGGGATCGAAATGGGGATCGAACCATCCGGGAATCAGCGGTTCTTTGGACCTACGATAGTACGTCGCCTCGTGGGGTTGCACAAGGGCGTCCGGCGGGCCGCGATTGCCTGTGCGCTGGGCCTGTGGATCCCGTTTTCCGCGGGTTGGGCGCAACGCCAATCGACCGCACAAATCGTTGGGGTATCGGATGTTGCGGCTGTGGTGGGTGGTGCCGCGCTGTTTGCGGCGCCCCATCTGTTGCACGTGAACGCCGGTCCCCCGGAGTGCGCACCCTGCGACCCCGCCAACGTGCCCTGGTTCGACCGTTGGGTCATCGCAACCCCCCGCCCGGGCTGGGACGCGGCGAGTGATATCGCGGTCCTCGGAATCGCAGGGGGGGGCTGGGCGGATCTCGCGCACCGGGGGGACGACGGGGCGGCTGGAGTGGCCGCGTCCATTGCGTCTGTCGCTTTGGCTGTCGGAGTTACGGAGCTCGCCAAGGCAGTGGCCGGCCGCAGCCGGCCGGTGTTGTACACCGCTGGCGCACCGGAAGCCGCCCGGCACCTCGACAGTCGGCGCTCGTGGCCGTCCGGGCACACCGCTGCGGCGTTTGCCCTGGCAACCAGCCTCTGGCTCAGCCGCCGCCGCCTCGGTGACGAGGGACCGCCGGTGTGGGCGGCCTGGGCTGCGCTCGGCGCCGCCACCGGCGTGGCGGTGTTTCGGGTTGCCGCCGCCAAGCACTTCCCTTCCGACGTTCTGGCCGGCCTGATCGTCGGAGTCGGGACGGCCGCGATCAACCACGAGATAAAGTTCTAGCGGCGCTCGTTGGACGAGAGGCTACCGCTTCGCGCCGAGCGCGAGTAGGCTGATGGGAGCTCCGACCAGCCTGCCTCGGGAGCCGGCGAGTCCCTGGTGCGTGTGAGGGGCAACACGGACTTGAAAGAGAAGGGAACTAACTTTGGGCGGGCGCATACGTGCCGATGCTTCCAACCGTGCCGAGCCGGGGGACCCGAAATGAACCGTTTATTGCTGCGATGGATGTTGCTCGGCGCTGTACTGGTGCCGTGTGCGACCCCCGCGCTTGCTCAACAGCGCAAGCTCGAACAACTGTATACTGCCGACGGCATAAGGCTCGAGTTTCCGGCCGATGGCGTGTGGCGGAGGAGAGGCCGCCGCGTCGCTGCCTACCGGCAGGTGCTCCGGGCGGCCGGGCGGTTCGATGCGCTCAACGCACCGGTCATTGCCGGCGCGCCGCTCGCGGGGCCCGTCTCGATGTCCGGCACGTTGCAGATGCCGAGCGTGCTGCTCGCGTTCAGCGACGCCGACACGACGACGCTCTCGAAGGCGGCGTCCTACGATTCTCTCTTCTACACGACACAGCCTCTCTCGGGCCGGCCCTACACTGTCCGTACGTTCTATGAGGAGGTCTCCGACGGCCTGTTCAGCGTGAACGGCAACACGTACGGCTGGGTGCCGGTCGATAGCGCAAGCGGCCCGCTGGTGAACGCCTGCGGTATGGGTAAAGATCCGATCGGGTGCACGCCAGGTCGACAACTTCTGCATGAGGCGCTGACCCAGGCCCTATCCGCGATTGACGCCTCGGTCGATTTCAGCGCATACGACAACGACGGCATGGACGACAACCCCAACAGCGGGGACGACGACGGGGTCGTGGACATCGTCCAGTTCCTTCAGCCGCTCGTCGGCCGCGAGTGCAGCGGGACGGGGTATGGCGCGCATCGGTTTTCGCTCACGCGCCTCGATTTCTCGGCGGGGGCCTACATCACCGACGACGTGGCGAACGGCGGCGGCATGATCACGGTGAACGCGTACTACATCACCTCCGGCGTGGGTGGCTCGAGTTGCAGCAACGCCGCGCAGATCATGCCGATTGGTACCTCGACCCACGAGTTGGGGCACGCGTTCGACCTGCCCGACTTGTACGACACGAATCCTAACGACAGCGACAACAGCGAGGGGATTGGGGAGTGGGGGCTCATGGGATCGGGCAACTTCACCAGCCTCAACAGCCCGGCCCACCTAAGCGCTTGGTCGAAAGAGCAGCTGGGCTGGGTGGCGGTGCGGGAGCTTACGGCTGGCGGGAACTATTCGTTCGGGCCGGTAGTCACCTCCGATACGGTGTTCATGGTCCGGCCCCTCGAGCAGAGCGCGCTGGCCCGGGGGGAGTATTACCTGCTCGAGAACAAGCAGTCCGTTGGCGCCGACGCGGCCAACATGACGAGCGGCGGGAACGCGGGGCCCAAGCTCGGCGGGCTCGTCGTCTTACACATCGATTCGACGAAGATCGTAAACAACACGTTGCCGTTCGCGGCGTTGAACTCGGTCAACACCGGCGCGATCCATGGCGTGGCCGTTTTACAGGCCGACGGCCTCGGGGAGCTGGACAACTCCACCGACCGTGGTGACGCCGGCGATCCCTTTCCGGGCACGTCGGTCAACACGAACATCTCGTTCAACACCAATCCTGCGCTGGCGAACAACAGTAACGCGAGCTCGGCGGGATTCGAGATCGGGTCCATTACGCAAGTCGTGCCGGGAGGGGCGATGTCGTTCAACCTCACATTCGCGCCGGCCCTCGCCGCGACGCCCGCGACGCCCCCGGATCCGGTCATGGGCGCGGTGTACAGTTTTACGCTCGCGGCGACCGGCGGGACGGGATCCTATTCGTGGGCCGTCACGAGCGGCGCGCTCCCACCTGGGCTCACGCTTGCGGCAAATGGCAACATTACTGGGCCGGCGAGCGACACGGGGAGCTTCATGGCCGATGTGACCGTGACGTCGGGCGCGCAGACCGACGTGCTCAGCCTCCAGTTCACCGTCACCGAGCCACAGCTTGCGACCGGCAACGTCTTGAACCACATCCTCGGGATGGCCTCGGTGCTGTCGGTCGACGAGCTCAACTACTTGGACTTAGTCGGTAACCAGAACGCCGGATTCGATGTCGGCGATTTTCTCGCCTGGGTCGATCGGACGGGCGCGACACCCACGGCGTCCGCCGTGGCGTCGGTCGTGTCCGAGGCCGCATCGCCTCAAGCGGCAGGCGAGTCCACCACCGATGAAGGCGTCGAAGGAGAGGGGAGGTTAGAGCCATGAGGCCCGGTGTTCGGACATGGCTGGTGATGGTTCCGATGGTCGCGCTCTTTGGGTGCAAGGTGAGCGAGGTTCTGGGCGGTGGTGGTGGGGGGGGCGGACCAGTAGCTGGAGAGCTGACGTTCAACCTGACTACGCCCCACGTGGACGATGGGGCCGTTCGCTTCACCGTAACGGCCACGGGTTCCAACTCGCTCACAAGCGTGAGCGCGGCTTGCGCTTCGTGCCAGCTGTTTTGGCGAAGTGCGAGCGGCACGGAGTATCGCGGGGTTGTCACCGGCACGCTCGGTGCCGGTCCACTGGTGCGCGTTGGCGTTTCGGATACTGGATCGCCCGGCGACTACTCGATCCAGGTCAACGCTGCGGCGAGTACGACCTTCGTGATCCGTTCGACCGGCGGTTACGGTTTGGCGCCCGCCTAAACAGGACAACGAGCCGGAACCGCTGGGGCGCCTCGCGGTGCGGCGTCCCCGCTCAGCGTTCGCGCACCAGGAACCACTTCCCGGTTCCCGCAAGCTGGTTTTCTCCCGCCCACTCGTATTCGGTCACGAACACCGTGTCCCCCGACAGCTTCCCGACGATCCGGCCACCCTGGCCGGGCTGTTGCCGCGCGCGGATGGGGAACCGAGCGACGCCCTGACTCGAGATCTCTCCCCATTGGGGCTCGTAGCGCGCGGGGTCAATCCCGACATCGCCCATCATGAGGAACATCACGCCGGCCCGGAACCTGGCACCGGATACGGAGTCGACCACCAGTTGAAGGCGGGTGCCCCCTGGAGTAGGGGAGTGCGCCAGGTCCCAGCGGCCCGCTAGGGGACCTGCGTCGCCCGGCGCGGCCATGCCTGCAGCCGCCGGTGGGGCTGGTGGTGTTTGCAGGGTCCCGGTTGGCTGCGCGGCGTCGCCGGGCGTCACGGCGGGCGGGGTGGCTTCCCCGGCCTGGCCGTCTTTCCTTTCGCCGGTGTTCTGTCCCTCTTTCGCACAACCCGCTCCCACGACCACCATCAGCACCGCCGTTCGCAGCCAACTCATCGTCGCCTCATGAGGTTTGGGAAAATCGCCCCGTTTCGGACGCAACGTCGCCAAGGCTGTCCCCCGGTCCACCCGCGGAGTTAGTTTTGTGGCGGGCCAAGTACAAGCAGGGCCCTGACTTCGGGGCGGTAGCTCAGCTGGGAGAGCACCTGGTTTGCATTCAGGGGGTCGAGGGTTCGAATCCCTTCCGCTCCATTGGCAGAACCGACTACCACGGCCTCCGCCTTGGGCCCGGCCAGCCGGCCCAGCACGCGGTACATAGTAGTGGCGGGGGCGTCTCGGTGACAGGCCTTTTTCTGCGTCCGGAGTCTCATGCCCGCCACCTTGCTCGCATCGCCGACGTGCCGGTCGGACGCTTCATCGACTGTCGTCGCAGGGTCGCGCCGACCGCATCCTGATTGCGCCGGAGGGGGAGCCGCAGGAGTTCGGTCAGGAGGCGTTGAGCCTTACCTTCGATATGATCGTTCCCCCTGGTGTAACAGGCGGTACCCACTTCGTTACCGTACACTCCGGAGACCCGGCCACTAGCCCACCACTTGTAACGAGATCAGTTCGACGTGACATAGCCGCGCTTCACACCCACCGAGAAAGACAGCCCCGAGCGCTTTGCGGCGCCGCAGGGCTGTTTGACTAGCGGTTTCGCGACTAGAGCCACGTCGCTCAGCTGGCCTTTCAGTAAGGTGACGTGGAGTGACTACTCCTCAATCGTGCGATTCGCCAACCTCCACTCGCCGCTCATTTGAATCGCTTCTCCACCTCCGCCCAGTTCACCACGTTCCACCACGCCTTGATGTAGTCCGGCCGCCGGTTCTGGTACTTCAGGTAGTAGGCGTGTTCCCAGACATCGAGTCCGAGGATCGGCGTCCGGCCCTCCATGATGGGCGTATCCTGATTCGGCGTGCTTTCGATTGACAGCTTGCCAGCGTTCGCGATGAGCCACGCCCAGCCCGAGCCGAACCGCGTCGCCCCGGCGTTGGCGAGCTGCTCCTTGAACGCCCCGAAGTCGCCGAAGGCAGCTTTGATCGCAGCGGCGAGCTTGCCGCCCGGCTCTCCGCCGCCGCTTGGGCTCATGACCTGCCAGAACAACGTGTGGTTCGAGTGACCGCCCCCGTTGTTCCGCACAGCCGACCGGATGTCCTCGGGAACGCCATTCAGGTTGCCGAGAATGTCCCCAAGATCTCTTGTGTGCAGATCTGGATGTTTGTCCAGGGCCGCGTTGAGCTTGTCCACGTACGCCTTGTGATGTTTGCTGTGATGGATCTGCATAGTCTGTGCGTCGATATGGGGCTCCAAGGCGTCAGCCGCGTACGGCAGGGCGGGAAGTGTATGGGGCATCGAAGTCGCTCCTTTCACTGATGAAATCGCCGGCTCCGCTTCTCGCCCGGCGCGCGCCTGATGTGAGGCGGGATGCCCTACGCTGGGAACCGAAGGCTGGTAAGTTTCTAGGTGCGGCCTCGTAATTAGACATGGGATGTGGGGTCGCACAAGGTTGCTGCAATCGATCATGGTCCGACACTCAGGGCTCTGCGGCCGGTTTGGAAGTCCGCGGGCTGCGTAACGCAAGGAGGATCCGCGCGATGGACGCTCCGCCCACCTCGGGTCCTAGAGTCGGACAGCCGGCCCCCGATTTTACGCTGGCGGCCACGGCGGGTGGGGAGGTGACCCTGTCGGCGTTTCGCGGCCGATCTCGCGTCGTCTTGGCGTTCTTTCCCCTGGCTTTTACGGGGACGTGTACGGCGGAGTTGACCGATTTCTCTCACGACTTCCGTCGGTTCGAGGGCCTGGACGCAAAGGTCTTCGGAATTAGCGTCGATTCCATTCCGACGCTCAAGGCGTTTCGAACAACACATGGCATCACGGTCGATCTGTTGAGTGATTTTAAGCGCGACGTTTGCCGGCTCTACGGCACGCTCCTGGAGGACGAGTTCTTTGCCAGCCGTTCGTATTTCCTGGTGGATAGAGTAGGGAGTGCTCCGGTGGTCTCATACCGAAGCGGACCTGGGCGACAAGCGTGAGAACGAAGAGCTCTTGGAGCGTCTGGCGGCGCTGGCGTGAGCACCCCAAGCCGCACCGTTCCGGCAGCCCGTGGGTGATCGCCCGCTCGCGAGCGGGGTAACTCCCCCCGTCCCCGCGTCCTACGGGTTGTCGCCGGTTCTCGCCAGTCCTACGTTGGAGGCATGGCCAAGCCCCTGAAATCGGCCTCACGCAAGCCGGCCGCCGCCGAGACGGAGCATCCCGGCCTCAAGGTCATCGGCGATGTGGCCTCTTACCTCGCCGCTGGGATTGGGTCGGACGAGGTACTGGCTGGCGTGGCCGGCGCGCTCAGGCGCGGTCTGACGGCCGACCCGTGTCGCATCTGGGTACGGACCGCCGACGGCTCGAGCTTTCGCCCGTTCGTGGCGGCAGGAGACGCTCAGCCCGGTGACGAGTACGTGCGTTTGGTAGAGGCGTGGGTCCCCGAACACAGCCGAGTCGAGCCCAAGGACGGACGCATTCAGCTTCGGTTTCCCCTCGTGCACGAGGGCGAGCGGCTGGGCCTGCTCGAAGCGGTGGTGCCGAGCGGGGACGGGGCCTCCATAGCGCAGGAGATCGTCAGCGTCGTCGCGAACATCCTCTCGCCGCTCCTTTGGTCGATCGAGCTCTCGGAAGACCTGGCGAGCGAAGTCGCGCTCCGGACCCGTGAGATCGACGCCCAGCGCCGCTTTACGACCAAGATCATCGATTCGCTTCCCGTCGGCCTCTATGTGATCAACCAGCAGTTCACCATCCAGGCTTGGAACCGGAAGCGCGAGTCCGGTACGACCGAGATGACGCGGGGTGAAACCATCGGTCGGAGCGTCTTCGACGTGTTCGATCGGCAACCGCGCGAGCTGTTGCAGAGGGAGTTCGACGCGGTGTTCGCCACCGGCCGCATGGAACAGGTAGAGGTGGAGTCCAGCGCCCGCGGAGAGCCCCGGCACTACCGCATCACGAAGATCCCCATGCGGCTCGATGATGACGACGTAACGCATGTCATCGCGATCGGTGAGGACATCACGGATTGGAAGAACATTCAGCGACAGATCGCGCAAACCGAGAAACTCGCCGCGGTGGGACAACTGGCAGCCGGGGTGATGCACGAGATCAACAACCCGCTCGCCACGATTGGCGCGTGTGTGGAGGCCCTCACCCTCCGGCGGGACGAGCTCGCGCCCGAAACCCGGGGTGCCTTCGACGAACACCTTGGCATCATCGATTCGGAGCTCGAGCGATGCAAAGAGATCGTCGACGGCCTCCTGGATTTCTCGAGGCCAAAGGCCCGGCTCAAGAAACCGGTGAACCTGAATCAGCTGGTGGAAGACGCGTTGTTTCTGGTGAAGCACCACGACCGCATTAAGCGCATTCAGCTGGAGCGGCGTCTTGCCGCCGACTTACCGGAGATCGAGGCGAACGCAAAGCAGCTCCTGCAGGTGTTCCTCGACCTCATGCTCAACGCGATCGACTCCATGGAGGACGATGGCGTGCTCACGGTGGCCACTGCGATCAACCCGGAGCGAGCGGATGAGGTGTGCATCGAGATCCAGGACACGGGGGCGGGCATCGCGCGGGAGGACATCCCAAAGATCTTCGAGCCGTTCTTCACGACGAAGCCGCCGGGCCGCGGGACGGGGCTCGGGCTTTCGATCACCTATGGGATCGTGGCCGAGCACCGCGGGCGCATCCATGTCGATTCGGTGCCGGGTCGAGGGTCGATCTTTCAGGTCTATCTCCCGATGCAGGGCCGGTCGGAGGAGGGGGCGTGAAGGTGTTGGTGATCGAGGACGACCGGACCGTTGGGCAGTTCGTCAAGCGTGGCTTGGAGGAGCAGGGCTCGCAGGTCGATCTGGTCGCTGATGGGGTCGAAGGGCTCCAACTAGGATCGGAGGGCCGATACGACGTGATCGTGCTCGACCTGCGGCTGCCGGGAATGTTGGGTGTGGAGGTCCTGCGAACGCTGCGGGATCGCGAGGTGTCAACGCCGGTGCTCGTCCTCACGGCCCAGGACGCCGTGGAGTCGAAGGTGCAGGCGTTGCGGGCGGGAGCCGACGACTACGTGACCAAGCCGTTTGCATTCGAGGAACTGCTGGCGCGAGTCGAGGCGATCGGCCGTCGGCCCCAGGCCATCGCGCCACCGGTCTTGACGGTTGGCGATCTCGAAATCGACACGGGGAGCCGGGAAGTGCGGCGTGGGAACACCCTGGTCGAGCTCACGCCCAAGGAATACGCGGTGCTGGAGTACCTGGCCCGGAACCGGGGCCGGGTCATGCCACGGACGCTCATCACGGAGTATGCTTGGGACTATCACTTCGACCCGGGCACGAACATCGTGGACGTGGTGATCAACCGGCTCCGGAAGAAAGTCGATCAGGGGCGCAAGCCGAAGCTGATTCACACCGTCCGCGGTGTGGGATACGTCCTGAGAGGGTAGATGCGCACCATTCGGGGGCGCCTGGCGACGTGGTACGCGGTCGCGTTGGGTGCCACCATGCTGGTCTTCGCCATCGCGATCTACGCGGTTCAGCGTCGGCAGAACTTCGCCGAGCTGGACGCGCACGCGAGCCTCGAGTCGGAGCTCATTGCCGCGATTCTGGGCGTTGCCGACCGTGGTCCGGGGTCCCTCGCGGTGGTCGACCCGGAAACGGGACGCCCCGAGCTGGTCGACGACGTTGCCACCACCCTCGAGGTCATCTCGGACTACGTCATCGTGGCAGACGGGGCGGGGGAAGCGCTCTTCCTCTCCGCCGACGCGCGGGCGCTGCCCTATGCATCATTGATCCGCCTGTTGGCCCGGACCCTCGCGGACTCCATGGGCTCGGGGGTCGGGATGATCGATCTCGGTCCGCCGGCGGGCGAGACGCGGTATTTCGTCCGGTCGATCTCCGGCTCCGATCCAGGGGTGGCGTGGGTGCTGTCCGGCGCCTCCACTGTGGACCTGGTCCTTGGACCGCAGCGGCTCCTATCGGTGATGATTGCGATCGCCCCGCTCATCATTCTGTCATCGACGCTGATCGGCTATTTTTTGGCCGGGCGGACGCTCCAGCCGCTGCAGAACGTTGTGGACGAGGTCGAAGCGATCACCGACGGCCGGAGCCTGCACCGGCGCCTCGTCGAGCTCAAGCCGGGCGACGAGCTAGCGAGGCTCGCGGTTACGCTCAACGCCATGCTCGGGCGCCTCGAGCGCAACTTCCGGAGTCTCCGCCGCTTCACGGCCGACGCCAGCCACGAGTTGAAAACTCCGCTCACGGTACTGCGCTCTGGCATTGAGCGAGCGGTCACTCACCCCAAGATCCCGCCCGAAGCCCTCGAGGTGCTTGAGGAGACGCTTGGCGAAGTGAATCAGATGGCCGAAACGGTCGATTCGCTCTTGATGCTGGCGCGGGCCGATGAGGGAAGGGCACCGCTCCACCTGGAGCAGCTCGACCTGCGAGAAATCCTCCAGGACGTGGCGGAAACGGGCAGTATTCTGGGCGAGCAGGCAGGTGTGGACGTGGAGGTCAGGGTGCCCGAGGGCCCGATGTGGCTCGCCGCGGACCAGCGCCGCATCCGACAGCTCCTGATGAACCTCTTGACCAACGCCATCAAGTACACCCCAGCGGGTGGCAATGTGGAGATCGACGCGGCCGCCACGAACGGCACGGTTGCCCTGAAGGTGCGGGACACCGGGATGGGGATAGCGCCGGGCGACCTCCCGCACATCTTCGACCGCTTCTGGCGGGCCGACGAGGCCCGGAGCAGAACCGGGGCGCGGCCGGGGTCGGGTCTCGGATTAGCGATCTGCAAGTGGATTGCGGAGGCCCACGGGGGAACGATCGTGGCGCGGAGCCGGCCCGGGCGGGGGACAACGTTCTCGGTCACGTTGCCGACCGTCGAGGAAACTTGAGGGCCGACGCAATACCGTCATTTGATTGTCACCGTTTTGTAATCCTGCGCTCACGGCGGTGCTAGCCGCGACCGGTATCATGCTGATAGATTCTCGCGGTTCATACAGCGCGGAGGAAAGTCGTGTTCGACACCCTCATTGAGTCAAGACCGAAGAAGAAGCCACTTCGGGAGCGGCTGCCGCAGGCCATGTCGTCATTGGTGTTTCACGGGTTGGTGATTTGGGGTGCGGTTGTGGCGACACTCGGCGCCGGTGCGCAAGCGGCCGTCGACAAGCTCGACACCAACATGGTGTTCATTGCGCCTGAGGAAGAGCAGCAAGAAGAAGAACCACCCCCGCCGGAGTTCGAGGCGCCCGAACAGACCTTTACGTCGCTGTCGGCCCCCATCAGCATCCCGACGAACATCCCCCCCATCAACCTCGACGAGAAATTCGATCCGACGGCGTTCAGCGGAATCGGTATCGAGAAGGTGATGGAGTCGACCGCCTTCGACATCGATCCAGGGCAGGCGTTCATCGAGGCCGTCGTGGACGAAAAGCCGGCCTTGATCTCGTCTCCGTCGCTCGACTACCCGGACCTCCTGCGCCAGGCGGGCATCGAGGGAACCGTGGTGTTGGAGTTCATCGTCGACACCACTGGGCATGCCGAGCGGAACTCCGTGCGCGCGTTGGCTTCCACCAACAAGGCGTTCGAGATCGGCGCCATCAACATGATTATCGGAAGTCTGTTCCGGCCGGGCCGGGTTCGCGGTCAGGCCGTGCGGGTGTTGGTCCAGCAGCCAATTGCGTTCGTCATCGACCGATAGCACGGGCATGCGGCCCTGACTGCGGTTAGCTAGTCTAGCAAGCACTCAAAACGGAGCGACAAACGTTATGGAACTCTCACTACTCGAGCTCTGGGGTCACATGGGATGGTTTGCCAGAGGGATCGTTTTCATCCTGGTGGTCATGTCCGTTATGTCCTTGGGAGTCGCCGCCGGAAAGTGGTGGCGGATCCGTCGCAGCATGAAGCAGACCGGCAAGTTCGCGCCCGAGTTCGCCCGCTTCCTGCAGGAGGAGCAACTCGACGCCGCTATCACGTTGGCGGAGAAGCAGAAGATCTCACACGTCGCGCGTGTGTTGGGTGGCGCGCTGGCCGAGGTGAAGCCCCTGCTTCGCGATCGGGCAACCGTGACCGCCGGCGACATCAACTTGGCCGAGCGGGCCATCGAGCGTGAGATGCTCATACTCCTGTCGGAGCTCAAGCGCGGTCAGGGCATCCTGGCAACGGTGGGCTCCACCGCTCCGTTTGTCGGGCTCCTGGGCACCACGATGGGCATCGTAAATGCGTTCACAGGCATGGCGCTCACGGGCTCCGGCGGGTTGGCCGCGATTTCCGCGGGTATCGCCGAAGCCTTGATCACCACCGCCTTTGGTCTGGGCGTCGCCATCCCGGCCGTGTGGCTGTTCAACTACTTCACCACGCGGATCGAGAATCTGACGGTCGAGATGACCTACACGTCCAAGGAGTTGATCGACTTTCTGATCCGCAGCGTGGGCAGCGAGTTCGGACGTTCGATCTTCACCAAGGAATTCCAGACGCAGAAGGCCGCTCAGAGTGGGCACGTCAACCAGTAAACAGTTGCGGTTCTAGGGAAGGAGGAACCCGGCAATGGGTATGGCAGCAGGCGGCCCAAGGGGCGGTGTCAAGGCCCAGCCGAACGTGGTCCCGATGATCGATATCATGCTCGTGCTCTTGATCATCTTCATGATCGTGACACCGATCATCAGCTCGGGCTTTCAGGCGCAGATGCCCCAGGCCAAGAACATCGAAGCCCGGCCCGAAGAAGAAGGCGATGTCGTTTTGGGCATCGACAACAACGGCAACTTCTTCCTCGATCCGGGCACAGGCGAGATCTCACCAGTCAAGGCCGACGATCTCGAGAAGTTCCTGGTAGACGTGTACGGCACGCGCTTAAGCAAAGTCCTGTACTTCCGGGCTGACGCGCAGTTGGATTTCCAGCGGGTCGAGGACGCGATCCAGATCGCGCGGAAGGCAGGCGTCAGGCTGCTCGCGGCAGTTACGGAAGAGGAGCGGGGGACCGCGACCTTCGGAGGGGGCGGCTAACCATGACACTACACCTACCCGAAGCAGCCGAAGATTTTGACGCCGAGCCGAACGTCGTGCCGATGATCGACATCCTGCTGGTCTTGTTGATCATCTTCATGATGCAGGTACCCCTGCAACGCAAAGCGATGGACGTGCAGGTACCGGCCGAAGAGAAGGTCTCGCAGGAACAGGCGGGTGAAAGCAACCAAATCGTGCTGGAGCTAAAGAACGACGGCACGTACGAGGTCAACACCCAGCCCGTCTCCAAGGGGGGTCTGGACGCGAAGTTCCACGAGATCTACGACGAGCGCCCCGCCAAGCTGTTGTTCATCAAGGTCGGGGGGACTCGGAAGTACCAGGAAGTGATTGAAGCGATGGACATCGCCCGAAGCTCCGGAGTCCAGGTGATCGGGTTCGTTCCGCCGGAGGGAGAGTCCGGCTGATCGGATTCATCGACTTCCGTACATCGATCGGGCGCGGGGGCGGATAGCTCTCGCGCCCGCGGTGTATATTGGTGCGAAATGGCCCATCGTCGCACGCTCACCCTTCAGCTGCCGCCGACCGGGCGCTCATTCGTTAGGCCTGTGGTCGGCTCCCTCGTCCTGCACGTCGTGGGGGTTGGCGTCATGGTATGGTTCGGCCTGGGTCCGTTTGCGAGGACGGCCAGCGAGGACGGCCGGACTCGTTTTGGCGTGGGAGGTGGTGGCGGCGGTGGCGCGTCCGTTGTTCAGGTCGACCTCTCCCAGTTTCTCCGTTCCGACGCTGCCACGGACCTGCCGCGGCGGAACGAGCGCCGTGACCCCACGTTCGTTAAACCGGTCGTGGTCACGTTGGTGCCGAAACGGGTCGAGAACCCGGTCGACTACGGGCGGCGGATCGTGCCGACCGATCTGTTGATCGCCGGGCTCCGCGGGGGGCTCAGCGCGGGAACGGGTCGTGGCGGGGGATCGGGATCCGGTGCCGGGGGGGGCGGCGGCCGGGACGAGGGCGCGGGGCGCGCCGATCCGGATCTAGTTTTGCCGCCAAAGGCCCGCTATTCAATCCTCCCCCCGCTTCCACAACCCTCCTCAGTTCGAGGCCAATCGTTTCGCGTGCTGTTCCGTGTCGACGCCGCTGGTGACGTGGTCGGTGTCGAAGTCGATCCGGAGATCCCGGACGACTCCTACCGACGCCGATTCGTAGCGCTCATGTACGAGTATGCCTTCGAACCAGCGCAACGGCCTGATGGAACCGCTGTCGACGGAGTAACCGTCATAACCATTACGCTGTAACCACTGCCGGCTCGGTACACGCCCTACCACGAGGGCTCGCTCTCGAACCGATGGTCGCTGGGTCATCCATAAGGAGGAGGCTCGATGCGTCAGCTCTTTGCCCGGAAGTCCGTCTCGGTGTTGGCGGGTGAGGCCGCCTCCGGCGCCCACGGACTCAAGCGAGTACTGGGCAAGTGGGATCTGACCGCCCTCGGCGTCGGGGCGATAATCGGGGCAGGGATCTTTGCCACGACCGGGACCGCGATCGTCGGGGAAACGTCGATCACCGGCGACGTGGTGCGTCTCGGCGCCGGACCGGCCATTATCCTCTCGTTCGTTCTCACCGGGGTCGCCTGCGGCTTTGCGGCCCTCTGCTACGCGGAGTTCGCGGCCATGGTGCCGATATCCGGCTCCGCCTACACCTACGCGTACGCGTCGCTGGGCGAGCTCGTCGCGTGGATCATCGGGTGGGACCTCATCATCGAGTACGCCGTCGGGAACGTCGCGGTTGCGATTTCGTGGGCCGGCCACCTGCGGGCGCTCGTCGCCCAGTTCGGGTTGGAGATCCCGGCGTGGATCAGCACCGATTACCGGTCAGCGCTCCAGGCCACGGCGGCCGTTAGGGACGGCGCCATCGATTTTGGGACCGTCTACCTCGCGACAGCGCTCACGGAGGCGCCGAGGGTGCTCGGCGTGCCGATCATCTTCAACCTTCCCGCGGTCGTGATCATCGTCGCCCTCACCGCCCTCCTCGTCTACGGCATCCGGGAGTCGGCAAGAGCGAACTCGATCATGGTCGTGGTCAAGGTCGGCATCGTCCTGTTCTTCGTCGCCGTTGGAGCGTTCTTCCTGAAACCGGACAACCTGACCGCACACGGCGGTTTCGCGCCGAACGGGTTCAAGGGCATCAGCGCGGGCGCGGCCATCATCTTTTTCAGTTATATCGGCTTTGACGCGGTATCGACCGCGGCCGAAGAGACCAAGGATCCCAAGAGAGACATGCCGTTTGGCATTATCATGAGTCTCGTAGTCTGCACCACGATCTATATCCTCGTCGCCCTCATCATGACGGGAATGGCCCCGTGGCCGCGGCTCGGTACCGCGGAGCCGATGCTCACCGCGTTGAGCTTGGCCCAAGGCAACGAATCGCTGCTTGGTTTTGCGAGGTTCGTGGTGGCGCTCGGCGCGGTCATCGCTATGACGACGGTCTTACTCGTGTTTCAGATGGGTCAGCCTCGAATCTTCTTCTCGATGGCACGGGATGGACTCCTCCCGAGCTGGGCGGCGAAGGTTCATCCGAAATTCAAGACACCGTATGTCACGACGATCATCACCGGGGTAGTCGTTGCGTCATTCGCTGCGTTCGCGAACATCGAGGAGGTTGTGGACCTCACGAACATCGGCACGCTGTTCGCGTTCGTGCTCGTCTCGCTCGGCGTGTTGGTGCTGCGATATTCGGAGCCCGACCGGGAACGCCCGTTTCGCGTACCCCTGTCGCCTTTCGTGCCTCTCGCCGCGATAGTGGCGTGCACGTTTCTGATGACCCGCCTGCCGACGGTGACTTGGATCCGGTTCGGGATCTGGCTGGCAATTGGAATCGTCATCTATTTCCTCTACGGCTACCGAAAGAGCCGGCTCCGAGGCACGGCGTCGTAACGCAGCGGTTGGCCGGCACCCGCGCTGCTATAGGAGGCCCTGGGCTACCCGAAGGGCTCCGATCACTGGGTCGACGGGACCCTCTACGATGATGGCCTCGGGGAGCCGCTCCTCCACGAGGGCCGCAAGTTCCTCGCGGACAGGCGACCCCGCACTCAACAAACCGCCCGAGAGCGCCACTCTGGGGGAGGCCGCTTCGCTGAAGTGCTTTGACAGCGCGGTCACATGGGCGAGGAGGTCACCGGCCGCCATCCGAACGATGTTCCTGGCGACCGTATCGCTTGCCCGTGCTGCCGCGCTCACGGCCCGCGCCAATCCCGCGATCGCCTGGCGGTCCGCCTCGCCGATCCACTGAAGGAGAGAGTGCACGTCGCTGCATTCGACCATCGCTGAGATTCCGTCCGTGAGGGCGGTGGACTCGCCACGGCCATCCGCCGCACGGAAGACGGCCCGCAGGGCCATCTGGCCAACGGCGTACCCGCTACCCTCGTCGCCGAGCCGCCATCCGAGGCCGCCGGCGCGAACCACGTGGCCTCCCGGATCCCGCGCGAAGGCGACCGACCCCGTTCCCGCGATGAGGACGATGCCCTCGCCCTCCGGGAACGCACTCTCAAGAGCGATATGTGCATCCGTCGTCACCAACAGCGTCGCCGCCAGTGACTGGGCGGCCAGCTCACCTTGGAGCACCGCCCGTGCCGTTTCGTCGCCAGCACCCGCGGCCCCCACCGCGAGGGCGTCCACGGGCGGGTCTTTTTCTGCGGTGTTCAGCGTGGACCGGATTGTCGCGCTTATTGCGAGGGCGGCTGACCGTGTCTCGTGGCGGCGAATGGAACCTCGAGGTCCCGAGTGTCTGGCCAACGGCTCCAGGTCGGGGCCCGAGACGGCGACCTCCGTGTGCGAGCCGCCGGCGTCGACGCCGGCCAGGACGGTCACGTGTGGCCCGTGGCGCGTCGGAGGAGTGCGGACCCGTGCCCGACGGCGGTTGTGATGAGCGTTCCGAGCGGCACGTACCAGGGCCAGGCCAACGACGCGAAGGGACCGGGTTTTCCTAGAACGACTACGCCCATCGCGATGGTTGCCACGGCGAGGGCCGTAATCGCGTCACGCTCGCGGAGGGTCGCGCTGGTGCCTCCCAGGATGTACGTGCCGAGCAAGGCGCCGTAGGCGATCGAGGCGACCGACAGCGCGAGCTCGACGACCGGCTGGCCGGTGGTTCGAAAGGCGAGTGCGCCGCCGACCAAGACCATGGCCCACAGGACGGTCGACCACCTCCCAACCCAAAGGAGGTGCCGGGGATCGCGGCGTCCCGTCAGGGGCGCATAGAAATCGTGCGTGGTCGCGGAGGCCAGCGAGTTGAGCGATGAGCTGACAGTGCTCATCGCCGCGGCGAGGATACCTGCGATCACCAGCCCCGACAGTCCCTGCGGCAGGTGGTCGACGATGAAATATGGGTAGATCTGATCGCTCGAGAGTCCGGGGGCATCAGCCCCCGCAGCCCACAGGAACGTGCCTACCAACAGAAAGACGGCGAACTGCACGAATACCAAGAGGCCTGATCCGATCAGAGCCCGCCGAGCTCCGCGCAGGTCGCGAGTGGCCAGCAGGCGCTGAACGATGAGGTGGTCCGTTCCGTGAGAGGCGGCCGAAAGCAATGCGCCTCCGATCAGGCCTCCCAACAGCGTATAGGGGGCGCGGAACGATAGGGTGAAATCGACCGCATGGAGCTTTCCATCGCTCGCGGCACGTGCCAGCGCGGTGTCGAAACCGGATGCCAGGTCCGCGGCGATGGTGATGGTCGCGATGCCGGCCACAACGTAGATCCCCAGCTGAATCACATCGACCCAGACGACCGCTTTGAGCCCGCCGGTCCAGGTGTAGACGACCGTCACGACCGCCAGTGCCAGAACGCTGGCCGGGATGGACCAGCCAGTAACGATCGCGAGGGGGATCGCAGTGGCGAACACCCGCACGCTGTCTCCTAAGGCCCGAACCGTCATGAACACCGCCGAGGCGGCCCGCCGTGTGCGGTGACCAAACCGGGACTCGAGCCGCTGGTAGGCCGTTTCCTGATCGCCTCGGAAGTAGCCCGGCAACAGCCACGCCGCGACCGCGAGGCGGCCCAGGATGTATCCGAGCGGGAGTTGCAGGAACGTTAGGTTACCTCGGGCGGCGATACCGGGTATCGAGATAACCGTGAGGGCGGATGTCTCGGTCGCGACGATCGAAAGCATGATCGCCCACCAGGGCAGGCCGCGTGCCCCGAGGAAGTAGTCGGTTGCGTCCCGTTGCTGGCGACCGAAGTATGCTCCGATTCCGAGCACGAGCGCGACGTAGGTCGCCATGACCGCGACGTCGACTGCGTTCACCTCGCCTCGCTGGCAAGAAGAAGGGCCTGCAAATACCGGCAGGCCCGTGATGTGTCGCTGACTAGTGGCTGCCTGCTACGCGGTGAAGGAACTCCCGCACCCGCATCCACCCGATGCGTTGGGGTTGCTGAACGTGAAGCCGGCACCCTGGAATGACGATGTGTAGTCGACGGTAGTGCCGTTCAAGTATTGAGCGCTGAATGCGTCGACAAACACCCGGATGCCTTTAATCTCCATCACGATGTCGTCGTCGAATGGTCGCTCCTCGATGTTGAGACCATACTTGAACCCGGAGCAACCGCCGGGCAGCACGGCGACTCGCAGTCCGGCCGTCTCCTCGGGGACCTGCTCCTGCTCCATGAACTTCCGTACCTGCTCCGAGGCATGCTCGGTAATGGTCAAATCGACGGTCACGTCGGGTTGCTGCGTAGTTGACATGGTACCTCCTTCTTCCCTTGTGAACCTAGGCCGTCCGGGTATCAGTGTCAACGCGGCCGTCGGCCAGCGAGGGATCCGCCCGAAGGTTGCGTGCGATCAGCAGGAACGCCGCCGCGCCGACCGTTGCGGAGGCCGCTGCCCCTATCGGACTGCCCAGTAACAGCTGGCCCACTGCAAACAGCGTTCCGTAAATCGCCACACAGCCGGCGACCCAATTCATTATCGACAGCACCCCGCCGGGAATGGAGTCGCCGGCAAAGCCCAGGCGCTTCGCGACCGGTTTCCACCCCGGACCCCCGGGCCGCACTCGTCGATAGAAGGCGTCCAACGTCTCCGGGTCTACCGCCGGCGTGAGCCATGTGACCGTGAGCCACACGACCGTGGTGATCGAGACGGTCCAGAGCATGATCGAGGCGTATCCCCGTCCGGTGGGGTCGGCCGCGTCCAGTCCCAAGCCATACTGAATGGTCACCGATGTTATGAAAGACGCGACCATCGCGCTCAGTTCCGACCAAGCGTTGACCCGCCACCAATACCACCGGAGAATGAGCACCATTCCCGTACCCGCCCCAACGGCGAGGAGCAGCTTCCAACCAGCCTCGACGGATCCCAAAAATCCCATGGTGACCAGCGCGAACGCCATGAGCACGAGCGTTGCCGACCGGCTCACGACGACCTGCTCGCGATCGCCGGCGCGCCGTCGGATGAAGCGGAGGTACACGTCGTTGACGAGGTACGATGCGCCCCAGTTCAGATGGGTGCTGATCGTGCTCATGTACGCCGCGGCGAACGCCGCAAGCAAGAGTCCGCGTAGCGGCGAGGGCAAGAGGTCCACCATGACTCGGACGTAGCCCTCTTCGGGGTTCTGCAGGTCCGGGTAGCGGATGACGCTGACGAAGGCCACCAAGATCCATGGCCAAGGGCGAATGGCATAGTGTGCCACGTTGAACCAGAGGGTTGCGAGCAGGCTGTGCCTCTCGTTCTTGGTGGAAAACATTCGTTGGGCGATATATCCACCCCCCCCAGGCTCCGCGCCGGGATACCAGGCAGCCCACCATTGAACTGCGAGAAACACGAGCAGCGTAGAAAGCGGTAACCAGGCCGCATCGACCGGGGGCAGAACGGCGAAGGCGGCATCAACGCTGCCGAAATGCTCCGCAGCCTGAGCGCTCAGCCCGTCGAGTCCACCGACCGACCGCACCGCGACAATGGCCAGCGCGATGGAGCCGATCATCGCGACGGTGAATTGCAGCAGGTCCGCGAGCACGACCCCCCAGAGTCCCGACAGCATGGCGTACGCCGCGGTTATAGCGAGCAGGATGATTGCGGCTGTCCACCCGGCAATCCCGAGCGTGACCTCGAGGACCGTTACCATGGCCCGGGTTACCCACCCCATGATGATCAGGTTGATGGGAAGAGCGAGGTAGAGGGCGCGCGCCCCCCGCAGGAAGGCAGCTGGTTTGCCGGAGTATCGCAGCTCGGTCAGCTCGACGTCGGTAGTGACGCCGGCCCGGCGCCAGAGGCGAGAGAAGAGGAAGACGGTCAGGAGACCGCTGAGCGCCATATTCCACCAGAGCCAGTTCCCCGCGACTCCATGCCGCGCGACCATGCCCGTCACCGCCAGGGGCGTATCCACGGCGAAGGTCGTCGCCACCATTGACGTTCCGGCGAGCCACCAGGGCAGTGATCGCCCGGAGAGAAAGAAGTCAGCGAGGGACCGGCGTGCTCGCCCGGCAAGGGCGACGACGATCGCCGTCGACGCCACGAAGTAGGCGATGACGAACGCCCAGTCGAGTGCCTCGAGCCTCACCCGCTCTCCCCGCTTGGTCCGGTGCGCCGTGCACTCATTAGGGCTGGATCTCGATGCCCGCTCCGCGCGGGAGCGCGGGGGACAGGGTGATCGGGAGCCGCCCTGTCACCGGGGCATTGGACCCCAGCGCGCGCGCGACCGCCCGTTCTGTCGCTGGCGCATCGCTCCACGCGAGCAGGTACGCGCCCTGAAAGCCGGGAAGTTGCGTGAGTAAATACGGGCTGCCGAAGGAGGCTAAAACCGTCGTCTTGGAACTCGCCGTCGCTAAAATCAGGTCGGCGAGCTGATCGGGTAGCGCGACATGGCCGCGCCACGCTATCGGCCGGACGCTTGGCGCGAAGACGACACGCGGATGCCGTCGTATGACCGCCCGCGCCGAATCGTACGATGCGGCGCCCGACGCTGGGAAGAGCCGAAACGGGGTCACCGTCTCGCCCAACGCCAACAACTCGTCACGGAGGACGTTCCCTATTTCCAGGTTGGTTTCCTCGGCATAGGTGATGAGGGCTGACCGGCCTCGTGCACTGCGAAACGCGTCCAGTTGGCCGCGTTGGACGAGCGTCAACGCGCGCTGGGCGATGGCGTCGGCCACCTGGCGGAACTCGGGCTTCCCGACGACCGCCGGAATGCTGTCGAGCACGACCGTGCGCCGTTCGAAAAGGCCCGCTCCTCGCTTCAATTCGAGGATCCGGCGGACCGATCGGTCCAGGCGGTTGCCCGAGATGCGTCCACTGGATACCGCGCGGATCATTGCACGGTGAGCCTCGAAGGGATCGGCGGGAATGAGGAGGAGGTCGCTGCCGGCGAGGAAGGCGCGTACTGCGCTCTCGCCCACCCCGTACGCGTTCACGATGGCCCCCATCATGAGGGCGTCGGTTACGACGAGACCCTCAAAACCGAGTGAATCTCGCAGCATCCCGCGCATGATTGTCGCGGAGAGTGTTGCCGGAAGCGAATCGCCTTGCGCGCAGGTCAGTACCACATGGGCGGTCATCGTCGCCGTGACCCTCGCCTCCACGGCCGCCCGGAACGGAATCAGCTCCAGGGTGTCGAGCCGGGTCCAGCATGACCTGATGACCGGCAGGTCGATATGCGAGTCTGTCCCGGTGTCCCCATGACCGGGGAAATGCTTCGCCGTCGTGTATAGCCCATGCTCGCGCGCGCCGCGGATGTACGCCGCGATCAAACGTCCCACGTCGGTCGGATTTTCGCCGAACGAGCGGGTGTTGATGATCGGGTTCGATGGATTGTTGTTCACATCCGCCACTGGGGAGAACGTCATGTGAATCCCGACGGTGCGGGCCTCAACCGCGGTGACGCGGCCCATCGCGTACGCGTCCGCCTCCCGGCCGGTGGCTCCCACGGCCATCGCCATCGGAAACGCCGTCGCGCCGGTGAGCCGCATCCCGGCCCCCCACTCCAGGTCCGCCGCGACGAGGAGCGGAAGGCGGGAGCGCCGCTGAAGTGCGTTGAGCTTTGCCGCGACGTCTAGCGGGGAGCCGACCGAAATGATGATCCCGCCGACATGCAGTGAGTCCACGGCGAACCGCGTCGGCCCGAGCTCGCTGGCGCCCGCCGGCGCGTAGGCGCCAGCGAGCCAGGGCATGATCAGCTGGCCCACCTTCTCTTCAACGGTTAGCGTCTCGAGCAGGGAGTCGACCGTTATGTTTCTCGCCGGCGCCGGTACCTGGGTACCACGTGCGCAGGCCGGGAGACTGCTCAGGGACAAGAGAAACCAGACGGAGACGAGCGATCGGGAGTGCACGGATACCGTTCCTGCCAGACTGTGTGGATGTTGGCCTGCGTGGCCTCCGTGGCTTGCTCGGCCCACGGCGCCCGACCGGACCCGGTCCGGCCCGGCATCGAGGTCCTGATCGATGACTCGCTTCACCTGGTGAGGGACGAACGGGTCGGGCTGCTCACCAATCAGACCGGCGTGGGGCGGAGCGGAGTGCGCGACATCGAGCTCCTCATTCGGGCTGGCGTGCGCCTCACGACGATCATCACGCCGGAACATGGCCTTCGGGGAATCCTCGACCGGGAGAATATCGGGCATGGCGTGGATTCCGCTACCGGACTGCCTGTGTATAGTCTCTACGGGGATGTTCGCGCCCCTACCGCCGAGATGCTTGCGGAGGTCGACGTGCTGCTCATCGACCTCCAAGATATCGGCGGCCGGCCCTACACGTATATCTCGTCGGCGCTTCTCGCGCTGGAGTCGGCGGAGCGACACGGTCGCAGGGTGATCGTTCTCGACCGACCGAATCCCATCGGGGGACTCCTGGTCCAGGGGCCGATGCTCGAGCCACGCTTCGCGTCGTTTGTAGGGATGCTCCAAGTGCCCCTGCGCCATGGGATGACCCTCGGAGAGCTTGCGTGGCTCGGGAACCAGGAGCGCGGTATTGGGGCAGATCTCGTCGTCATACCAGCAGGGGGCTGGCGTCGGGCGACGTGGTACGACGAGACCGGGCTGCCGTGGGTGCGCCCCTCGCCCAACATGCCGAGTGTGGAAAGCGCAACTCACTACCCGGGCGTCGTCCTCTTCGAGGCGACGAACCTCTCGGTAGGCCGTGGGACCCCGGTGGCATTTCAGGTGGTTGCCGCTCCCTGGCTGGATGCGAGGGCTCTGCGGGCAATGCTCGACGGTAGCGAGGGCGTTCGGGTAACGGATACGACAGTCACGCCGCTGTCACCCAGCGACGGGAAGTATCCGGGCACGCCGTTACCGGCGATTCGCCTGACCGTAACCGAGCGCGGCCGCTACGATCCCACCCGACTTGCGCTTCGCGTTCTGAGTGCGATCATGAATTCACATGCCGACTCGCTCACCATCGACGCAAAAGGGTTCGACGCCCGGGCTGGTACCGAGTCCGTCAGGGCAGCCCTGACCCGGGGCGAGCCGTCGGAGGCGATTTGGCGCCGGTGGACGGACATGATCGCGGCATTTCGCGAACACCGGGAGCCATATCTGCTGTATCCCTGACGGTCACGGACACGGTGCCCGATTGCCGCAGGCCCTGTTGACCATTATAGTTACGTCCCCGGCAACCGCGTACTCATGGCACTGATTCCCAAAGGATTGCTCAAGCGCCTCGACGCGCTGTTCAA
Organism: Gemmatimonadales bacterium; assembly: GCA_965249575.1. Classification (GTDB taxonomy): domain Bacteria; phylum Gemmatimonadota; class Gemmatimonadetes; order Gemmatimonadales; family GWC2-71-9. The sequence continues at coordinate 3,155,316 of OZ252244.1, forward strand.
CCCCGTCGCGAGCCCGTTGATCGCCGCCGGCGTGCAGCCAAACGCCATCACCACCGTCGGCACGCTCATTCTCGTTGGTGGCGGGGTCGCATTCGGATTCGGGTATCCGCGTGTGGGAGGTGCCCTTCTTCTCTTGAGTGGGGCATTCGACGTCATCGATGGAAAGGTGGCGCGCGGGGGCGGGCTCATGTCGGCTTTCGGCGCGTTCTATGACTCTACGCTCGACCGCGTGGGCGAGTCGGTGCTGTTCGGTGGCATCGCGGTCTTCTTTCTCACTGGAGGAGTTCGTCCCGACTTGGCCGTTCTCGCCGTTTCCATTGCGATCCTGGCGCTCGCCTCCGGCCTGGTGGTTTCTTATGCTCGGGCGCGGGCGGAGGGGCTCAGGCTGGAGTGCCGCGTGGGCATTGCGCAGCGTGCGGAACGGATTCTCGGCCTCGGTATTCCGACGCTGTTCTTCGGCGCTGGTCCCGACGGGTTCCTCTTGCTCATTCTCACTTCCCTCTTGGCGGTCACGGCGGTGATTACTATCGGACAACGGATTCGACACGTCTATGTGCTCACTCGAGCGGACGCGCGGCGGTCGACGGCGGGGCCGGAGCACGGCGGCTCGCTCGCCGGGTCACTCAGAGAAGGGCGGGGTGGTGATTGACAAGGTGACACGGACCGTCAAACCGGCGGACGGCAAAGTCGGTGTATTGTTGGTAGGGCTCGGAGCGGTGGCCACGACGTTTATCGCCGGGGTGGAGAACGTGCGGCGAGGTGGTGCGAAGGCGGTTGGCTCTCTGGTGGAGATGGGAACAATTCGGTTGGGCAAACGGACGGAGAACCGGGTGCCCGCGATACGCGAGTTCGTCCCGCTCGCGAAGCTCGACGACCTGGCCTTCGGTGCCTGGGATCCGATTCCGGATGACGCTTATCAATCGTGCAAGGTCGCCGGTGTCTTGGACGCGTCGCACGTCGAATCCATCGCCGATTTCTTGAAAAGCATCGTGCCGATGCCCGCCGCGTTCGACCGGCAGTACGTGAAGCGGCTCACCGGCACGAATGTCAAGACGGGGAGCACGAAGCGCGAGCTCGCGGAGCAGCTCCGCGGGGACATTCGATCGTTCAAGGCCGAGCAGGGTTGTGATCGGCTGATCATGATCTGGTGCGCCTCCACTGAGGTGTTCATTGCCCCGGGCGCCGTGCACCAGACGTTGGCGGCATTCGAGAAGGCGATGGACGAGAACGACCCCGGGATCGCGCCCTCCATGCTCTACGCGTGGGCCGCGATGAAGGAGGGGGTACCGTTCGGCAATGGCGCTCCCAATCTGACCGTTGACGCTCCGGCCCTCCAGGAACTGGCGCGCGAGGTCCAGGTGCCTATTTGCGGCAAGGACTTCAAGACCGGTCAGACAATGGTCAAGACGGTGCTCTCGCCGATGCTCAAGGCCCGCATGCTTGGGCTATCCGGTTGGTATTCCACGAACATCCTCGGCAATCGAGACGGGGAAGTGCTCGACGACCCGGAGTCGTTCAAGACCAAAGAGGAGTCGAAGCTTGGCGTGCTCGAGCACATCCTCCAGCCCGCCCTATATCCGGACCTGTACGGCAATGTCTATCACAAGGTCCGTATCAATTATTACCCACCGCGGGGGGACAACAAGGAAGGGTGGGACAACATCGATTTCTTCGGGTGGCTGGGATATCAGATGCAGATCAAGGTGGATTTTCTGTGCCGCGACTCCATTCTGGCGGCGCCGCTCGTGCTCGACCTGGTGCTGTTTCTGGATCTGGCACAGCGGTCGGGACTCTCGGGAATTCAAGAGTGGTTGTCGTTCTACTTCAAGAGTCCAATGGCCGCGCCTGGGCTGGCGCCGGAGCACGATCTCTTTATCCAACATACCAAGCTCAAGAACACGCTGCGCTGGCTGATGGGAGAGGAGCAGATCACCCACCTCGAGGTCGAGTACTACGACTATGACATCGCGTGACCGCCGGTAGTATCCTCGTTCTCATCCTGGGCGCCGTGCTGATCGCCTGGGAGCTTTGGTTTTTTCTCGGGTCCCGAACCCGGGGCAAGCTCCGACCGTCGCGGAAGGGCGGAACGCAGGAAGTCACGGTGGTTGTGAAAGGCGGGTACGATCCGGACACGATCCTCGTCGAGGCTGGCCGGCCCGTGCGCCTCCATTTCTATCGCGATGAGACCGCGGAGTGCTCCGAGCGTGTCGTGTTCGAGCATTTTGGGATTGACGAGTCCTTGCCGGCCTTCCAGACGACGACCATCGAGTTCACACCGTCCAGGGCGGGCGATTACCCGTTTCGGTGCGGCATGTCGATTCTCTCGGGGCGCGTAGTAGCACAAGTGGGCCGGGACGAAGCTCAGGCGAACCTGGGGAAGGGTCATACCAAACATGCCTAAGTCGCGGATCACCCTCCCGATCGAGGGCATGACGTGTGGCGCCTGTGCTCTCACGGTGCAGAAGCGGCTCTCGGAGGCCCCGGGGGTCCATGACGCCTCGGTGAACTACGCGACGGGCAAGGCCACGATCGCGCTCGAGGACGGCCAGTCAAAGGTAGCCGATCTCGTGAAAGCGATCCGCGAAGTTGGTTACGACTGCGCCCGCGCGTCGCTTTCATTCACCGTTGAGGGTCTGCACTACTCGTCGGGCGTAGGGAGGCTCGAGGAGGAACTGCGGCGATTGCCGGGTGTGCTCAAGGTGGCCGCGAATCAGGCTACGGAACAGGCGGCCATCGAGTACGTACCCGGCCTGCTGACCGCGAACGACGTCGAGCGGGCGATCGAACGGGTTGGGCTACGCGTGGCCGAGCCCATTGCCGCCGAGGACCCGGTCGAGCGTGCCCGTATCCAGCAGGCTCGCGAGGTTCGGCGACTGGCATGGAAGCTCGTGGTGGCCACCGTGGCGGCCGTAGTCACCATGCTTGGCTCCATGCCGCTCATGCAGGACGTCACCGCCAAAGGGCATGACGTGTTCCACCGTCTGATGGCGCCCGTCGGTAGCGTCGTGCGTGCGGCGCTCCCCCAACTCTACGCGCTGGACGGCCAGTTGCTCAAACTGGGCATGCTGGTCATCACGATCCCCGTGTTGGCGTGGAGCGGTCGTCAGTTCTTCGCCGGGGCGCTCAGCGGGCTCCGGCACCGCACCGCGGACATGAACACCCTGATCGCGTTGGGGACGGGAGCGGCTTTCCTCTACTCGATGGTGGCCACCCTGCTGCCGGCCGTCTTCACGAGTGCGGGCTTACCCGCCGACGTCTACTTCGAAGCCACCAACACCGTCATCGCGTTCATCCTGCTCGGCAGACTGCTCGAGTCGCGGGCCAAGAGCCGGACCTCGGCTGCGATTCAAGCGTTGGTCGCGCTCCGCCCGACGACCGCCCGGGTTCAGCGGGACTTGACCGATGTCGAAGTCCCCATTGAAGAAATTGGTGTAGGGGACATCGTCGTCGTGCGACCCGGCGAAACGATACCGGTGGACGGGGTGGTCACGTCGGGCGAGTCCAGTGTAAACGAGGCAATGATTACCGGGGAGCCACTCCCCGCGCCAAAGAAGACCGGCGATCGGGTAATTGGAGGCACCATCAATACGACAGGGTCGGTTGCCTTCGAGGCCACCGCCGTTGGCAAGGACACGGCACTGGCGCAGATCGTGCGTCTGGTCGAGGAGGCGCAAGGGTCGAAGGCACCGATTCAGCATCTGGCAGATCGTGTCGCCGGCGTGTTCGTACCGGTCGTGATCGCCATTGCGATCGCGGCCTTCGTGATCTGGTTCGTGTTTGGACCCCAGCCGGTGATCGTGTACAGCACGATCGCCTTGGTCACGGTGCTGGTGATTGCTTGCCCTTGTGCGCTCGGCTTGGCGACACCGACCGCCATCATGGTCGGGACCGGAAAGGGCGCGCAACACGGCGTGTTGATCCGAGGCGGGGAGGCACTGCAGGGCATACAGCGCGTCGACACGTTCGTGTTTGACAAGACCGGCACGATCACTGAGGGGAAGCCAACCGTCACCCACATTCTTGGCGCCAGACGCTCAGATGGCACCACGGTCAGCCCACCAGAACTGCTGCGCCTGGCGGCGGCGGTCGAGGCCCGTTCGGAGCACCCGCTTGCCTTCGCCGTCGTCGAGCAGGCAAAGGCCAAAGGGGTCCCCGTCTCGTCGGTGGAACGGTTCGTGGCGATGGAAGGCCGTGGGGCACGCGGCATCGTCGGCAAGTTCCTCGTCGAGGTCATCAGCGTGCGCCACGCGCGGGAGCGCAATCTCGACCTCGGGTCGCTAGCCGCGGATGCCGACCGGCACGTGCTCGGGGGTCGGATTCCCGTGCTCGTCGTCGTCAACGACACCGTGCAGGGCGTGATCGTGATCGCGGATGCCATCAAGCCGACGAGCAAACCCGCCATCACCCGGCTCCGGAAGATGGGGTTCACGGTCTACCTCATGAGCGGCGATAGCAAGGTATCGGCGAAACTCGTGGCGAAGGAAGTCGGCTTCGACCGCGTGCTCGCGGAAGTCGAGCCTCGCCAGAAGGCGGAGGAAATCAAACGCCTCCAGCAGGACGGAAAGGTCGTGGCGATGGTTGGCGATGGGATCAACGACGCCCCGGCGTTGGCACAGGCAGATATTGGATTGTCCATCGGTACCGGTACCGACGTGGCTGTGGAGGCATCTGACATTACGCTGATTCGAGGAGATCCGCGCGGGGTCGTGACCACTATCGAGCTATCCCGCAAAACGATGTCCACCGTGCGGGCAAATCTCTTTTTGGCGTTCGTCTACAACGTGCTGGCCATCCCCATTGCGGCGGGCGTCCTGTATCCCGTCACGCAACTGCTGTTGAGTCCAGTCGTGGCGAGCCTCGCGATGGCACTCTCGAGCTTGAGCGTCGTTGGCAATAGCCTACGCCTGAAAGGCTTCACTCCATCAATGTCGACCTGAGTCATGCGCTACTTTCACCGCACGCCCGTTTCTCTCGACGACGTCCTCTCACAGGCGGACACTCACTTTCGGGGGCTGCAATCGGAGGGCTCGGTGGGGCAGGGTCATAGCCGCTCGTTTGCGGGCGCCATCGGCCGCATTTCTCTCACCGTGAGGGCCGAGGGTGGGCACTACACGCTCGTGACCGTCGAGACTGATCAGGTTGGAGAGAGCGAGGCGGACAAGCTCGCAAAACGATTCCTGGCAGTTGTGCACCGCCGGGCTGAGCCGGGATACGAGGTGCGGGGAGCATATTAGAACGTGATCGAACGCCTAGCGATCAGCGGTGCCGGTCGGGGGGGTAAAGGCCGCTGCGTGGAGTCTCAACGATGGCACACGTGACACTATTGGTGAGCGGGATGACGTGCGAGCATTGCCGAGATAAAGTGGACCGGGCCCTCAACGGGGTGTCGGGTGTGTGGGGGGCGGCCGTAGACCTGGAGCAAGACACGGCCGACATCGATTTCGACGACCGGCGAGCCAAAGCGGAACAATTCGTCGAAGCGGTGCGGCACGCGGGGTACGAGGTCCAGGTCCAGGGATGAGCACGCCGACCTGGACGGCGGCGTCCTCGATTCCCTCGGATCTTTCGCGCGAACAGCTTCTCGAGATCTACTACTACTTGCGTCTCACCCGATCGCTCGAAGAGCGGCTCGTGAGGCTCCAGCGTCAGGGGAAGGTGATCGGGGGACTGTACCGCTCGCTCGGTCAGGAGGGCGAGAGCGTGGGCAGTGCCTTTGCGTTGGGCCCCGGCGACATCCTCTCACCCCTCATACGCAACCTCGGGTCCATGCTCCTCCGCGGGGCGCAGCCCGTCGATGTGTTCCGCCAGTATATGGCGAAGCGGCAGAGTCCCACCGGGGGCCGGGAACTGAACATCCATTTCGACGATCTGGAGCTCGGCTACCTGGGGCCGGTCTCGCCCCTCGGCGACATGGTGGCGGTCATGGCCGGCATAGCCCTCTCGTTCAAGATCCGGAGGGAGCGTCGCGTGGGCATGGTCTATGTCGGGGACGGGTGCACGAGCACCGGTACCTTCCACGAGGCAGTCAACCTGGCGGCCGTTCAGCGGTTGCCGCTCGTCGTCGTGCTGGAGAGTAACGGGTACGCGTACTCCACGCCCACGGTCAGGCAGACCGCGGTGACACATTTGGCAGACAAGGGGAAAGCGTACGGCATTCCATCGGTGACGGTCGATGGGAATGACGTTTTTGCGGTTTACGAGGCTGCAAGAACCGCCGTGCGTCGCGCGCGAGCCGGGGAGGGCGTCACGTTTCTCGAGGTCGAAACGTATCGGCGCAAAGGGCACGCGGAGCACGACGACCAGCGCTATCAGCCGCGAGACGAAATCGCACAATGGGAACGTAAGGACCCTATCGTCCGGTACGTTGCCCGCGTGACTGGTGACGGTTGGGTGGAATCGGCGGAGTTGGCGGAAGTGGATACTCGCGTCGACCGCGAGTTGAACGCCGCCGTTGGAGCCTGTGAGGGGGAACCCCTGCCCGAAGGTGGCTCGGCGCTTTCGGCAGTCTATCGCGACCCGCCGAGTGCCGACTCTCTGTGGTTCAGGGGGCTGTAGTCGTGAAGGGATCTTGGTCGAGGGGGCTCACGTGCGCCGTGTGATCGGTTCGGGCCGGTGGAGGGTGTGGACATGGCAGAAGTGACGTACCTGGAGGCGCTCCGACAGGGGTTGTGGGAAGAAATGGAACGGGATGAGCGCGTGTTCATTCTGGGGGAGGATGTTGGTGTCTACGGGGGTGCGTTCAAAGTCACTGACGGGTTTCAGAGTCGATTCGGTGAGGCTCGGGTAATCGACACGCCTATCAGCGAGGCCGCAATCGTTGGAGCCGCGGCAGGAGCCGCGCACATGGGCCTCCGGCCGGTCGCGGAGATGCAGTTCATCGATTTCATTGCCTGCGCGTATGACATGCTCACGAATTACGTGGCAACGGCCCGGTATCGCTCGGGCTTATCCACACCGATCGTCGTGCGCGGGCCGAGTGGCGGCTACGTTCGTGGCGGACCGTTTCACTCCCAGTCACCCGAAGCGGCCTTCCTTCACACGCCCGGCCTGAAGCTCGTCTGTCCCGCGACGGCACGCGACGCCAAGGGCCTGATCAAGGCGGCCATCCGGGACGAAGACCCGACCATCTACTTCGAGCACAAGTACCTCTACCGCCGCATCAAGGAGGACCTGCCGGAGGGCGAGGACATCGTCACCCCGATCGGAAAGGCGCGCGTTGCCCGCGAGGGTCGGGACCTGTCGATCATCACTTGGTCGGCGATGGTGTGGAAGTCGCTCGAAGCAGCGGAGCAGATTGCGTCTGAGGATGGGGCGTCCATCGAGGTCGTCGACCTGCGGTCGCTGCTGCCGATGGATTCCGATGCAATCACGGCCACCGTAAAGAAGACTAACAAGGTACTGATCGTACACGAGGACACTCGGACGGGCGGCGTTGCCGGCGAGATAACCGCACGCATCAATGAATCGGCGTTCGAGTGGCTGGACGGCCCAATCATGAGGGTGACCGGACAGGACACTCCGCTCCCGTACGCGCCTACGCTCGAAGACTTCGTCCTGCCGCAGACGGATGATATCGTCAAGGCAGCACGGTGGTTGCTTGCCTACTGATGCGGGCGGCTAGCTCGGCGGGTCAGCTGGCTGTGCCCTCCCAGTGGGCGCGCAGGTTGATGTGGCAACGGACCGCTTCGACGGCGGCCGCGTTTGTGAGTACGGAGCACCATCCCCCACCGCCCCAGAACGCGCTCCCGTCAATCGCCGCCGCGCCGTAGCCCGAGCGGCTCAGCGATCGGGCTGCCGCACGACGGAGGAGCCTGAGCAGCTTCCGGCGTTCGAAGTCGGCGGGGACCAACGCGAGGACCTGCAGCCCATCTGGCCGGACCGTGATGGAATCGACGGTCCACCCGAGGTGACCGCACGCCTCACGCAGCGCCCGTTCGCAGAATTGCCGTGGCTCGGCTATCTTGAGACGCCTGCAGTGCCTGCGCGGCGTGCAAACGAAGTAGCACCAGTTGGTTCCGGTTGGCGTGAATCGCACGCGGTAATGTTGTCTCGCGGCGGCCCGCAGGCAGCGCCAAAAAACCGCGAGGACGGATGAAATCTGCCAGGGTTTGCCGAGGAAACGTAGGAGATTTCGTATGGCGCCAGTAGATGTGATCATGCCGCAAATGGGCGAGTCCATCGCCGAGGGCACCGTGTCACGGTGGCTCAAGCAGGTCGGCGATGATGTCGATCGAGACGAGCCGCTCCTCGAGATCTCCACGGACAAGGTCGACGCGGAGATCCCATCGCCGGCAAGGGGAGTGCTCACGGAGATCAAAGTTGGAGAGGGTGAAACGGTCGAGGTCCAGGCCGTCGTGGCCGTGATCGAGACAGAGAAGGCCGCGGCCGCCGCCTCGGCGCCCGCCGCCCCCCCGGACAAGACCCCAGAGCCGGCCGCTCAGCAACCGCCACCGGCGAGCGCTACTTCTGGTGCCGCTCCCCAACAGGCGGCCCCTGCCGCCCCCGCCCCGTCGGCGCTGCCCGCGCCCCGGCCAAGCGGCGATGGTGCGGAAACGACGGAGGAGCGACTCCGCCGGCGATCGACGCCCCTCGTGCGACGGATCGCGGCGGACCACAAGGTCGATATCGCGCCGGTGAGTGGAACGGGTTACGCCGGGCGGGTGACGAAGAGAGACATCTTGCAGTTCATCGAGGGCGGGGTTCCCGCGGTTGCCCCCGCGGCCGCGCCCTCCGTGGGCCGGCCGATGCCGGGTGCCATTGTCCACCCACCGGTCGAACCGTGGCCTGGCGATCGTGTCGAGCCGATGAGCAAGATCCGCAAGCTCACCGCCGATCACATGGTGATGTCGCGAAGGACTTCCGCCCACGTGACCAGCTTTTTCGAGGTCGATTTTACACGGGTGGCACAGCTCAGGCGGGCAAGGAAAACGGAATACGAGGAGCGAGGCGTCCGGCTCACGTATATGGGCTTCATCATCAAGGTGGTCGCAGACAATCTCCGGCGTCACCCCATCATCAACGCGTCGGTGAGCGGCGATTCGGTCATCTATCGCAAGCCCATCAACGTGGGGATCGCCGTTGCGCTGGATTGGGGTCTGATCGTGCCCGTCATCCGGAATGCCGATGAGCTCTCCCTCATCGGCCTAGCCAAGGCCATGGCCGACCTCGCCGACCGTGCCCGCTCGAAACGGCTCAATCCGGACGAGGTCCAACAGGGGACCTTCACGATCACCAATCCCGGTGGCTTCGGGTCCTACATCGGGACGCCCATCATTTCGCAGCCCCAGGTCGCCATCCTCGGTGTCGGTGCCATCGAGAAGCGGCCCAAGGTGCTGACGCTCGACGACGGACAGGATGTGCTCGCTATTCGGACCATGTCGATGCTCAGCCTGTCGTACGACCACCGGGTGGTCGACGGGGCCGACGGTGATCGGTTCATGGCCGACGTGAAGCGCGACCTGGAGGATTTCAGCGAAGGAGCCCTGTAGGTGGCTCGGAGGGCGATCGAAGTTGAGGGCGAGCGCTGGTTGATTTATCCGTCGGGCCGGGTCACGGCTTACTCACGAGATGAGTTCGGTCTTGTGTTCGAGAAGGGCACGGGCGCGTCGCGGATTCGGCGCGTGACCCGGTACTCGCCGTTGGGCGCGCGACGCTGGGATGCGGCTCTAGCCGAGCTGTCAGACGCGCGCCTCCACGAGTTTTTTCGGCAATCGCAGCCCGCGTGGACCAGCCCGGAGACGCGCTACACCCGCCCATCGCGGTGACGGCCGCGCGGGCCGACCTCCATCTCCACACGAGCGCCTCCGATGGCGACGCGTCGCCCACCGAGTTGGTGGAGCACGCGGTCGCCGCGCGCGTGGACGTCATCGCGGTCACGGACCACGACACGCTTGCCGGTACGAGCGAGGCGTTCGAGGTCGGGGCCAGTCTCGGCGTACGCGTCATTCCGGGGTGTGAGTTCAGCGTGGCAGGACCTGGAGGCGAGCTGCACCTACTCGGGTACTTCCTCTCAGCGGAGGCCGCCGAGCTCGAAGCCTTTCTGGATCGTCAGCGATCGGACCGCCACCGCCGCGCCTCCGAGATCGTCAGCCGCTTGCGGGGTCTAGGGGTGGGGATCACGTACGACGACGTGCTGGCAGTAGGGGTCGGCGACGCGATCGGGCGACCACACGTCGCGCGAGCGCTCGTGGCACGCGGGGCGGTCTCGGGCATTCAGGAGGCGTTCGACCGCTACCTCGCCCATGGACGCGCGGCGTTCGTGCCCAAGCGTCTGCCGAGCCTCGAATCGGTCACCGCATTGGTCCGGGACCGTGGTGGAGTCACGTCGGCCGCACATCTCGGCAACCCCGGGCCGCCGATGCTCGATCGGCTCAAGCGCGCGGGGGTCGATGGGGTGGAGGTCGTTCACCCCTCGCACGACGCCGCGACGACGGGACGGCTTGCGAAGCGCGCTGATGCGCTCGGGTTGCTCAAGACGGGGGGGTCAGACTGGCATGGGGTCGGGGGGCGTTCCGAGCTGGGATCGCACACGGTGCCCTACGGCTGGGTCGACCAAATGGAGCGCAGGCGGCAGGAGCGCGTACGGGATCTCGGTGTCACGGGCTGAACGTTGCTTGGCCGGGTCCGCCAGGCCGCCAGCGATGAGGTGGGCAGCCGAGAGACTCTGAGTCCAGGGGCGGCTTATCGACATTACGGAGCGGGTGATTCTCGTTACGGGCGGTGCGCGTCGCATTGGCCGCGCCCTCGCGGAAGGGCTGAGCCTGGATGGCGCCCGCATGGCCATCCATTACCACGAGTCGGAACGTGGCGCGCGGGAGCTCGCCGACCGCCTGCTGGAACAGGGACCCGAGCGCGCCCAGACGTTCCGAGCCGACCTGCGTGACCCAGAAGAGGCGGGCCGCCTTCCGAAGCGGGTCGTCGAGGCGATGGGTCGGCTGGATGTCCTGATCAATTCCGCCGCGGTCATGCACGCACAGCCCTTCGGCCGGGTTACCCCTGATGCCTGGGATGCCGTGCTCGACCTCAACCTCCGCGCGAGTTTCTTTACTGCACAAGGAGCCTCGAGCGCGCTGCGCGCCGCCCGAGGCCGCATCGTGAATATCTCCGATGTCGCGGCCTTCGAACCCTGGCCGAACTACCTCCCGCATTGCGTTAGCAAGGCGGGGCTGGAGATGCTGACCAAGGGACTCGCGCGTGTCCTGGCGCCAGAGGTGATGGTGAACGCCGTCGCTCCGGGGCCGGTGCTTCTCCCCGAGACGTGGGACCAGCAGGCCCGCGAACAGGCTGAGCGGTCGACTCCCCTCAAGCGGATCGGCCGGCCCGAGGATGTCCTCGCCGCAGTGCGTTTTCTGCTCGAGGCGGACTACACGACCGGGGCTACGATCGTGGTGGACGGCGGGAGGCTGGTACGGTGAGCCCCAGGCGCGGCCGGACCTCGCCGGCGCAGGTTATCGATGCGGGGGCGCGGGGCATGGAGGCGCGTCGCGCCGTCGCGTTGTTCAACGGCGGCAGCTTCTGGGAGGCTCACGAGGCCATCGAAACGATTTGGAGGTCCGTGGCTGATGAGGGCGAGGCATTGGTACTCCAGGGTCTCATTCAAGCGGCCGCCGCGCTGCTCCACCGGGGGCGAGGGAACTCACATGGCGTTACGGTCGTTGGGAAGGCGGCGCTTGTGAAGTTGTCCGGCCGGCAGCATCCGGCCGTAGAGTTCGAAACCGAGGAGTTTTACCGCGGGTTAGAGCGGGCGCTCCGCGACGGTGGGCCACCTCCCACATTGAAACTGAGGGCGAAGTGACGAGTCACGGCACGGGTGAACTCCGGTACGACCTGATCATCGTTGGCGGTGGTCCGGCGGGCCTCTGCGCAGCTATGTATGGTGGAAGGGGCATGCTCAAGACCCTGTTGATCGAGCGGGGGGCCCCCGGCGGCGAGCTGCTGAACACAGAGCTGATCGAAGATTACCCGGGTTTCGAAAGCATTCTCGGGCGGGATTTGGCCCAGAAGATGGCCGATCACGCCAAGAAGTTCGGCGCCGAGTTCGTGATGGATACCGTTGACGCCGTTACGAAACGAGCGGACGGTGACTTCGACGTCACAACGCAGCTGAGCAAGACATACACTGCTCCGGCCGTGATCGTGACGGCGGGGGGAACGCCCGACAAGCTCGGGGTGCCGGGTGAACTGGAGTTCGCCGGGAAGGGCGTTTCCTACTGCGCGGTGTGCGACGGCGCGTTTTTCAAGGGCGAGGTCCTCGCCGTTATCGGTGGCGGCGATGCCGCGGTCGAAGAGGCTGACTACCTCACGCGATATGCGGAAAAGGTCTATATCGTGCACCGAAGGGATCAGTTCCGGGCCTCGGCTCTTATCCAGGAACGGGCTTTCAAGAACCCCAAGATCGAAGTGATCTGGAACAAGACGGTGGACGAGATCGCCGGTGAGCCATCCGGCGTGACGGGCTTGAAGCTCAAGGACACGGTGGGTGGGGAGCAGTCCGAGCTGGCGGTGGGAGGTGTGTTCATCTTCATAGGCTTCACGCCGAACACGGGAGTGATCCGCGGACACTTCGAGCACGACGACGCCGGGTACGTCGTCACCGATTCCGAAATGATGACATCGATTCCCGGGCTATTCGCAGCCGGTGACCTTCGCGTCCAGTTGACGCGGCAGATCACGACCGCGGTCGGGGACGCCACGACGGCGGTCATTGCGGTGGAAAAGTACCTGGCGGCGCGAAGGGAGACAGCTGACGTTGGCGGGTCCTGAGGTCATCTGCATTACGAACGGCGCATTCGCGGAGAATTGCTACGTCGTCGGCGATCGGGAAAGCGGCGAGGCGGTGCTCGTCGATCCCGGTGAGGAGTCCGACCTGTTTCTCCGCCGCCTTGACTCGGAAGGTTTCACGCTGCAGGCCGTGTGGCTCACGCACGCGCATCTCGACCACATCCTGGGTGTCTCCACGGTCGTACGCGAGCGTAGCGTGGACGTCTGCTTGCACCCGGCCGACCGCTCGCTCTACGAAGGGATTGCGGAGCAGGGCCAGTGGTTCGGGTTGCTCATCGATGATGTTCCCCCAGCCACCAAGCCGCTGGCAGGCGGCGACCGGATGTCCGTCGGCGGGCTGACCTTTGACGTGCTGGAAGTCCCCGGCCACAGTCCCGGCAGCGTGGCTTTCGTCGGGCACGGCGTGGCGCTGGTGGGCGACGCGCTCTTCGCCGGGTCGATCGGCCGGGTCGACCTGCCCGGCGGGGATGCCGATCAGCTGCTGACCTCCATCAGAACCAAGCTGCTCACGCTTCCAGACAGCACGGTGGTCCACTCGGGGCACGGTCCGGAGACGACCATCGGTCAGGAGCGCGCGTCGAACCCGTTCCTGACGGGAGCGATGCGGGTTGTCTAGCGGCAACGCCAGTGAATGGGAACGCGGTTTGGTGCCCGATCACGCACCACAGGACCTGCGGTCGCCCGGGGTCACGGCGCCCGCGCCCGGGCCCACGTGTCTCCGGTGCGGGTTCGTCGTTTCCTCCCGCCCCTGGGGCTGCAAGAACCCCTGCGCCAACTGCGGGTTCATGTATCCGCTGGGGGACTGCTCGGACTGAGCCGCGCTAGGCCTCGCGTGGGGGATTCTCGGCCACGCGATCGCATGGATGCTCACCGACGGTTGCGCGTTACGGCCAGTGTGACCGCCCCTCAACGTCCGCCGGCGACGCCCTCCACCTTACGTCCAATTCACCCGCCGTGTCGGTCACCCGCTGCGCATGCACGTTGAGGATGGCCAGCGCCGCAAACACGCCAGCCCTTTCTTTGTCGGGCGGCGGCTTAATCTTCCGGCGGATCCGGCGCCGAGAATGCATCGGCTAGGTCGGGGCCGATGAACGCATCGATCACCAGATGTTCCGAGCCCACGTTCTGAATCTCGAGATCCAGCGTGGCGCGCTCGCCCAGCGCGACCTCGCCGAACGCGAGCCGCTCGGCGGACAGCTCGATGTCCGGTCCGTCGGATACGTGATTGGCTGTGACGCGAGATTGGGGTCCGGAGGCCGTCGGTAGGCCGCGTTCGGCACAGGCGGTGGCGAAGGTGATCAGGGCGAGCACCAGTCCGACGGCCTTGGGGGTAGCTGGGCGAATTATTTGTCCCTCCGCGGCTGCGCAGGATCGGTGCAATATCCGTACCCTCTCATGATTCACGTCGGCGCCGCACACCGCGGAGGGACAGGATCCCGAATCGATCTCTCATCTCGACCGCCCTTCCGTCGATGTCGGTCAATGATTGCGGCGCATCGAGCTTCCATGTCGCGGCGGACACGATCAACAGCACAATCAAACCGGTGGCTGCTGCCAGCAGCTCCGAAGGCAGTGCATTCTCAGCAAACGCGTGATTCCAGTATTCGAATGCAATCCAACTCACGAGACCGCCCACCATACTCGCGACGGCACCGGCCTCATTTGCTTTCCTCCAGTAGATGGCCGCGGTCATGGGCACGAACAACCCCACCATCAGTATCGAAAAGGATTTCACCATCAGCTGATAAACATTCTGAAAATACAGTGCGGTAAACAGGCCTAGCACACCGACAATCACAACGGCCCTGCGAGTTGCCCGCAACACGGCGGATTCGTCCAGGCCTGCGATTAGTACCCGCAACACGTTTTGCGCGAATATGCTGGCAGGCGCCAGCATTCCACCGTCTGCGGAGCTCATCAATGCCGAGAACATTGCGCCGGCAAACAAGGCCATACCCAGCGGCGGTAAATACACTTTGCCCATTTCCGGCAGGACAAAGGCGGGATCGGCAATGTCAGGCAACACCACAGTGCCCGCGATTCCGATGAGAACAGGAATCATAGCAATGGTTAGATACAGAACAGAGCTGATGTACATACTCCATTGTGCGACGCGTTCGTCGCGCGAACTGAACACTCGCTGCAACAGGTCCTGCGAGGCGATGTTGCCGAGGCCGATCACGAGCAAGCCCTGCATGAACATGATCCAGCCGTAGAATGACTGCTCGGGAGCCAATTGAAAGTGTTCCGCTGGCGCTTGCTGGGCCAATCCCTGCCATCCGCCGACATCGTCAAGGACCAGCGGGAATAGCACAAGCAGACCGGCGATGATGACGATGGCCTGGAAGAAGTCAGTCAACGACACCGCCCACATGCCACCTGAAAACGTGTAGCCAATCGTGAGCACGGCACCGGCGACGATCGCAGTCTGAAAACCGAAACCCACGACCACGTTGAGGACCATGCCGAAGGCAACGAAGATCGAACCAACCCAGCCGATGTAGGCCGGAATGATGCTCAGTGCTGAAACGATCTCGGCAGTTCGGCCAAATCTCAAACGAAACAGATCTGGCAACGTCAGTAGTCTCAGCCGCCGCAGCACCCGAGCGTAGAAGATGCCGGCCAACAACAGACACAGCGCGGAGCCAAAGGGATTGGCGAGGACGCCGCGCAATCCACCAGTGTAGGCGGCGCCGGCGGCGCCAATCAACGTGCCAGAGCCAAACCAGGTGGCGAAGACGGTAAAGACGCACAGGCCAAGCGGCAATTGCCTGCCCGCGACGATGAAATCGGCGCTATTCCGGACACGGCGACTGGCCACAATGCTGACGTACAGCAAAACGATTACGTACCCGATCGCACCGATAGCGACCAGTGACGACGTCTGCACTGTTTAGTTTCTCCTCACCCGTAGACCGGTATCGCCCATTTCACCCACCTCCTTGGCTCGCCTCACCGAAGGGACATGACGGCACTTCGAGCGTGGAGCCAGTTTCCGAGCGCCCTGAGGCCCGACGCTCGTGTCGCGCGTGCCGGCGATCTCGACGCTGAAGGCGCAATCGCGAGTCTCCCATTGTTGGGCAGATCGTCTAAACCAATGTTTATGTAGGGCCAGATCAAGCGACCACGATCCGGGTGTTCCACGAGACCGTCTTTGTGTGCCGGTCCATCCGGAAACGCAGATGCTCTTCGGTCCGGTTTGTGGAGCCGGCAAGGGGCGGTGGTAGCGGTTGATCCACAGACCATGTCAAGTTGGCTGATATGACTCTTCGTCTTTGTAAGGAGATGGGACGTGAGCGAAGAAAGGGTTGTCCTGATAACCGGATCGGCCACTGGGCTCGGTGCCGAGTTGATTCGGAGTTTCGCAGCCAAGGACTTTTGCGTAGTAATCAACTACCTCATGGACGGCGAGGCGGATTCTCTTTGTCACGAGATCCAAGCCAAATACGGTCAGGCAGTGGTGTTGAAGTACCAGGCCGACGTGGCTAATCGAGCAGAAGTCAGAGCAATGTACGGCAAGATCATCGCAACGTTTGGCCGGGTAGACGTACTGGTCAACTGTGCCGGAATCAACCGCGATGCTCCGTTTGCCGCGATTACGGACGACACGTGGGATTCCGTTATAGCTGCTCATCTAAAAGGGCACTTCGTATGTGGACAGGAATACGTATTCCACAATCCGGATCGTGAAGGTGTGATAATCAATGTTGGGGCGGCTGCAGGATCAACCGGTCGGCCAAACGGGGCGAACTTCTGCGCGGCGAAGGCCGGTGTGATCGTCCTCACCAAGTGTATGGCACTCGAGCTAGCACCGAGAATACGAGTGAATTGTCTCATACCGGGATCTGTTAGAACGCGTGAGGTTACAGAGCGCTATGCCCTTGAAACTGAAGAGGGTCTGGCGAAAGAGCTGGCAACGCTACCAATGGATAGATTGGGAGAAGTCGAAGACGTTGCGCATATGGTCCATTGCATGGTCGATGCCAGGTTTACAACCGGCGCTAACTTTTTCGTAAATGGCGGTCAGTACATGCAGTAGGCACAAACGAGTGTCGACGTACTCGTCCTGTCCGCAAGCACAGTCGTGTCATATGACTTTCGCGTGTGCCGTCGAATAGGCCGGATGCCATCCGAACATTGGAGATCAAGGACGGTTAATGAGCACAACCCATGAAAAAACGACGGGCTCGAAGGAAAGCGTCACGGGCGTTTCAGTCTTTACCTCGATAGTTACGGCGACAGTGGTAGGTGTTGGTGTCGTTTCTTTCTGGCGAGGTGTTTGGTATCTGTGGGATGTATTTACGCTTGTTCGTCCTGAAGACAAACTGCTCAGCGCTTTGGCATCGACGGTCGTCGGGATCATAATATCGACTGTGATGAGGACGTTTCATTCGGTGCTCGCTCCGCCAATGGGTCGTGCCGATATCCGTTCGCGCCAGTACAAAAACCAATAGTCACGTCTGTGACGGTTCGTTGTGAGGGTCGGTACCGATGTTGAAGTTCCAGTCTCGCGCCCATCAGGGCCAATGAATGGGTCCATCGTCCCAGATCTTCCGAGCCCACGTTTTGGATCGCGACATCCTGGGTCGCGCTCTCGCCCGGTGCGACCTCGCCGAACACGAGCCGCTCGTCAGACAACTCGATGTCCGATCCTTCGGTTACGTGATTGGCTGTGACGCGGGGTTGGGGTCCGGAGGCCGTCGGTAGGCCGCGTTCGGCACAGGCGGTCGCGATCGTGCTCAGGACGAGGGCAAGACCGATGCGTTTCATTTGTTCCGGCACTGCTCGAGGTCGTCGCAAGTTCTTGGCCAGCACAGTGGCGGCGGACCTAACGGATTGGCGGTCTCGGAACAGGGCGGTTTCTCGGACGGCGCTGCCGCCCGGCCTATTTGTCTCGGAGCGGCTTTGTCGCTTCTCCCCAAGCACCACGGCTGTGAGAATCCCTGCACGAACTTTGGATTCATGTATCCGCTAGGGGACTGCTCGGACCGAACCCGCGCTATGCCCCGCGTGGGGATGGAGGTGGGGCCATCCCCACGAGCAGAACTGCGTCTTCCACGGCTTCGGCGATGCCATGAGGCACCCCCGCGTCGGCCCAGGCGAGACCGCCAGGACCGAGCTCCCGCGTTTCGGTTCCAACCGTGATCCTCGCCTTTCCGCTCAGGACCAGGTAGAATTTGTCAGCGGCCTCGTGCTCGTGAATGCGCTGGGACTGCCCCCGGGAAAGGCAGTTGATCCCCACGAACAGGCGGTCGGACCGATAGCAGTCCGTTTTCTGCATCTTCTCCCGGCTGAACGTCGCCAGCGCGAGTAGATCCTTGAAATGACCATGCTCCTCCATGGATGCCTCCTAGTTGCAGACCGATGGACCCATCAGTGAACGGATCAGTCACATGAGTGAAACTCGTCTCGAGCGCGATCCCCTCGGGGAGTTGCCCGTACCGTCCTCGGCCCTCTACGGGGTCCAAACGGAGCGAGCCTGCCAGAACTTCCCGATCTCGGGCCTCAAGCCGACTCCCGCGTTCGTGGACGCGATGGTCCGGATCAAGAGGGCCGCTGCGCTCACCCACAAGACGACCGGCCGCCTCGACGGCTCCTTGGCAGACGCCATCGTTCAGGCGGCCGACGAGATCCTCGCAGGGCAACACCGCGATCAGTTCGTGGTCGATCCGTACCAGGCGGGTGCCGGCACGAGTCACAACATGAACACCAACGAGGTCCTGGCCAATCGAGCCAACGAGATCCTCGGGGGCAAGCGGGGCGAGTACCGCCCGGTCCACCCGAACGACCACGTGAACATGGCTCAGAGCACGAATGACACCATACCGACGGCGATCCGATTGGCGGCGCTCTCCATGCTGCCAAGAGTCGCAGGGGCGCTGACGGCACTGGCGGCCGAGTTTCTGGCGAAAGGCCGCGCCTTCGACGCTATCGTCAAATCGGGGCGGACCCATCTGCAGGACGCGACGCCGATCCGGTTGGGGCAGGAGTTCACGGCTTTCGGGCGGACGGTCGAGCGCAATCGTGACCGTATTCATGCGGCCGCGGACTCGCTCAGGGAGCTTGGCATTGGCGGGACGGCGGTCGGCACCGGGCTGAATGCCGAGCCGGAGTATCCGGGCCTGATGGTGAAATTCCTGAGCGACGCGACAGGCGAACTCCTGCGCGTCGGAGCCGATCGGGTTCAGCTCATGCAGTCGATGGGCGACGTAGCCGCCTTCAGCGGCGCGCTCCGTGCCTACACGCTCGATCTGAACAAGATCGCGAGCGATCTGCGCTTGCTCTCCTCCGGTCCCCGCACCGGCCTCGCCGAGATTCTGCTCCCGGCGGTGCAACCCGGCTCGAGCATAATGCCCGGCAAGATCAATCCGAGCATCGCCGAAATGGTCAATCAGGTGTGCTTCCAGGCTCTGGGGAACGACACGACCGTCGCTATGGCCGCCGAGGCCGGGCAGCTGGAACTGAATGTCATGATGCCGGTGATCGCCCACAATCTGGTGTTCTCGATGGAGATACTCGCCAACGCGAGTCGGGTGTTAGCCGAGCGGTGTGTGGCGGGAATCGAGGCAGACGAGGCTCAATGCGCCCACTGGCTCGAGCGAAGCCCGGCGTTGGTAACGGCCCTGGCCCCCAAGATCGGGTATGCCGAGGCTGCCAAATTGGCAAAAGAGGCGGTCGAAAGGAACGTGACAGTGCGCCAACTCGTTGTAGATAAGGGGTTGCTGTCGGGGAGCGAGCTGGAGGAAACCCTTGATCTCCGTGCGATGACGGAGATCGGCGTGCCCGGGGAGCGGGGGAAAACTTGATTTCCGACCCTGTTGTTCGGATATTCCGGGTGCGGAGGTGGCTTGCGGCTAACGACATGGGCTGAATACGGGCTGATCGTGACGCTTCATCTCGCGAAACGGTCTGGTGGCCCATTCCCCGCACACGACATCGCGGAGGGGGAGGGTCTGCCCCCTGACTACGTGGAGCAGATTCTGCTCAAGCTTCGCCGCGCGGGCCTGGTGAGGAGCGTCCGCGGAGCAAAAGGCGAGTACCTGCTCGCGCGGGAGCCCGCGGACATTACCGTTCGCGACGTGGTCGCGGCGGCCGAAAACCACACCTTCGAGGTCAACTGCGACGTGCATCCCGTGGCGCCTGACCGATGTAGTCCTTCCTCCGCGTGCAGCATCCGGCCGCTATGGCGGGCGCTTCAGCAGCGCATTGATGAGCTGCTCGACAGTGTTTCGCTGGCTGATCTGCAGCGGGAGGAATCCGCGGTCGTCGAGTTGGTCTCCGTTTCTGCACGACAGTAGTAGGGCCCTCCGCGACGCCGGACTCCTCTTTCGATCCCCAACACAACTCGAGTAGGGCATTGAGACGAGAGTAGGAGGACTGGGTTGTCCCATTCGCAGGTCATACGGCCGATTGACCAGAGTCCCGAGGGCCGCGGGACCGGGGAGGCAGGCTGGCTCGAGCCACCGCTGTGGTCACTGGTTGGCAACACGCCGCTCGTGCCGCTGGCGCCGTCGCAGCCTTTCGAGCCGGCGGCCACCCTGCTGCTCAAAGCCGAGTGGCTCAACCCGGGTGGGTCGGTCAAAGATCGAGCTGCACGGGAGATACTGAGCGCCGGGTTGACCGAGGGGGCGCTTCCGGGGCGCAGGCTACTGGACGCCTCGAGTGGGAATACCGCGGTCGCCTACGCGATGCTCGGGGCCGCGGCGGGGGTTGGTGTGACGGTATGCGTGCCGGCCAACGCGTCGATCGAGCGGCGGAGTCTGTTGAAGGCGTACGGCGCCGAGGTCATTGAAACGGACCCGCTTGAAGGCAGTGACGGCGCGATTCAGCGGGCTCGAGCCCTCGCGGCGGAAGTGGGCGAGCAATACTGGTATGCCGATCAGTACGGCCACCCCGCCAACCCGGGAGCCCATTTGCGAACTACCGGACCCGAAATCTGGCGTGGCACCAGCGGTGCGGTCACGCACCTGGTGGCCGGCGTGGGTACGAGCGGTACGTTGATGGGTGCCGGGGCATACCTCAAGGAACGCCGTCGGGACATTCAACTCGTTGCTGTTGAGCCCGATGCCTCGCTGCATGGGCTCGAAGGTCTGAAGCGTATGGACAGCGCCCTGGTGCCCTCGATCTACGACCCGAGCCGAATCGACCGAACGTGCTTCGTAGCAACCGACGAGGCCGAGGATCGGGTTCGCAGCTTGGCGCGGGAGCGAGGCATCTTCGTGGGGTGGTCAACTGGCGCTGCCGTCGTAGCGGCAGAGTCGATTGTACGGGAGTACGTGACCGAGGGGGGTGAGCCCCCAGTGATCGTGATCATCGCGCCTGACGGGGGGCAGAGGTACTTGTCGGAGATCCGTCGCCTACTGAGCTCGTGACGCCTCTCGTCGTGACGTATACGTTGTGAAGGAGCGAGACATTATGGGTGTAAGTACCAGAACTCCACCGACCGAGGCGGTGCTTCCGGAGCTGACGCACGAGGAACTGCTTCGATATTCCCGCCACCTCATTTTGCCCGAGGTTGGCCCGGAAGGGCAACGGAAGCTCAAGGCTGCCCGCATCCTCCTGGTGGGTGCGGGTGGATTGGGCTCACCCGCGTCCCTGTACCTAGCTGCCGCGGGAGTCGGAACGATAGGGTTGGTCGATTTCGACGTCGTTGATGCGACGAATCTCCAACGTCAGATCGTCCATGGGACGGGCACGGTAGGCACTCCAAAACTCCAGTCGGCGACGGACAGGCTTCGCGATCTCAATCCGAACGTCCACGTCGAAGGGTTCGAGACGAGGCTCACGTCCGAGAACGCGCTAGAGATTTGCCGTGATTTCGACATGGTGCTGGATGGGACGGACAACTTCCCGACTCGCTATCTGGTCAACGATACGTGCGTCTTGCTCGGGAAGCCAAACGTCTACGGCTCGATTTTCCGCTTCGAGGGGCAGGCGTCGGTGTTTTACGCCGAGGCGGGACCCTGCTACCGCTGCCTCTACCGGGAGCCGCCCCCGCCGGGACTCGTGCCGTCCTGCGCCGAGGGGGGGGTATTGGGAGTCTTGCCGGGGATCATCGGAAGCATCCAGGCGATGGAGGCCATTAAAGTCGCGCTTGGCCGTGGGGAGACCCTGATTGGGCGACTGCTGCTGTTCGACGCGCTGAAGCTGCGCTTCAGGGAGCTGAAACTGAAAAAGGATCCCGACTGCCCGATCTGCGGTACCAATCCGAGCGTGACCGAGCTCATCGACTACGAGGCGTTCTGCGGCATCGGGTCGGAGCCCCCTCCCCAGTCGGGAGACGAGGTCGATCCCGAGACGCTGGCTGACGAGATCGGCGGCAAGGAAGACCTGGTGGTAGTCGACGTTCGGGAATCCTACGAGTCGGAGATTTGCAGCATCGAGGGCTCGGTGCTCATACCGCTTGGCTCGCTTCCCGGCCGCCTCGCCGAGCTGGACGGGCACGCAGAGATCGTGACGTACTGCCACCACGGGATGCGCTCGATGCAGGCGCTACAAATACTGCGCGCAGCTGGATTCCCAAACGTCCGGAGCCTGAGAGGCGGGATCGACGCCTGGGCTGACGATGTCGACACGGATATGGCGAAGTACTGATCTGGATCTCCCAGCTGCTGACGGGCGGCCGGTGCCCAGCACCGGCCGCCCGCGTGCTTTCCGTATGTGAGGACTACTCTCCCGCGCGATGCCGAAGGGGGGACTCGAACCCCCACGGGCTTGCGCCCACTGCGCCCTGAACGCAGCGCGTCTACCAATTCCACCACTTCGGCGGGAACCTTCCAAAGAGGAGCCGAATATAGACAGCAGTTTCACGGAGAGTCAACCCTCCGCTTGACCACACGGAAGCGCTTCTCTATCTTGGAGTTAGCCCGTGTCACCGCGCCCCGTTTCGGCCCCTGAGGCCGGCGTGATTGTGGCCCGAAACCCCAAGGCCCGCCACGACTACCACATTCTCGACAAGTGGGAGGCGGGCCTTGCGCTCACCGGGTCCGAGATCAAATCGGTCCGGGCGGGTAAGGTCAGCCTGAAACAGGCGTTCGGCGTGGTTCGGGGTGGGGAGGTTTGGATAGAAGCAATGCACGTGTCGCCGTACGAGTCCGGGGGATATGCCAATCACGATCCGATCCGTCGTCGAAAGCTCCTGCTTCACCGACGCGAGATCCGCCGTCTGATCGGCGCGGTCCAACAGAAGGGGCTGACGCTGGTCCCATTGGATCTGCATTTCACCCGGGGTCGGGCGAAGCTCACCATCGCTCTCGGGCGAGGCAAAAAGACCCACGACAAACGGCAGGACCTGAAGCAACGGGATGCCGAACGGGAGCTGGCTCGCACCGTGGGCCGAAGGCGATGATATCGCTGTTGCTCGCCGCGATGACGTGTCCCGTGCTGCCCTGCTCGAGCACGGGTGCGCCGGCGCACATCACCGTAGCGACGGCTCGAGGAGAATTCGTCATCCCCGTCTCGGTCGAGCGCGGCCATCCGGTGCTGCCGGCCAGCCGGTTGCAGACCAGCCTCCCGATGGTGTCCGACGTCTCAGAGGGGTGGGCAGCCGTACTCCTCGCCGAGCAGCCGTTTCGCTTCCTGCTTGGCGCGCCGGCGTTCACGTACCGGGGTCGGCTGATTCCTTTGGCCGGCGGTGCCTACGTCCTGCGGGACACGTTGTTTCTCCCCCTGCAGTGGCTCACTGGGCACGTGCCGCGGATCTTTCAAGAGGCATATCGCTACGATCCCTACGCCGCACGATTCGAGGAGGCGTCGTTCGCGCCGGTCGTGACCCGAGTCTCGTCACGAGCGATTCGCACAGCGCCACCGGCGCCCGCCGCATCCGTTTTGCCGCCAAGCGGCGCGTTGCGTCGCGCGCACACGGTCGTAGTTGATCCGGGTCACGGGGGGGCGGACCCGGGGAACCCCGGACTGCACTTTCCCCGTGGTGTGAAAGAAAAGCACGTGACGCTAGCGCTGGCCAAACTCCTCCGCACGGAGCTCCGACGACGCGGTGTCGAGGTCATCATGACGCGGACGACCGACTCATTGGTCGATCTGCACGACCGGGGGAGCCTGTGCCGCGAGAGCTGCGATCTCTTCGCGAGCATTCACGTGAACAGTTTGGGCCGACATGTGAGGCGCTACCAGCAGGTCGGTGGTTTTGAGACCTATTTCCTCTCGGAAGCACGTACGGCCGAAGCACGCCGGGTAGCGGCGATGGAGAACGAGGCCCTGCGGTACGAGACGACATTTGGGCCGGCTGTCGACGATCCGCTCGGCTTCATCCTCAAGGATCTTCAGACGAACGAATACCTGCGCGAATCCGCATTGCTGGCCGACCTCATTCAGCGTCACGGAGCCCGGGCACATCCCGGAAAAGACCGGGGTGTTTCCCAAGCCGGGTTCATGGTCTTGACCACGGCCCGGCGACCGGCCGTGCTCGTAGAAACCGGATTCAGCACGAACAGGCGGGATGCGCGATTCCTCGCCGGGCGGATGGGGCAATCCAAGCTGGCGTCCGCCATCGCCGACGGCATTGTCGCTTACCTGCGCGAGTACGAGAGCAAGGTGGCCGCGGGCATCTCCCCGTGACGCATACCATGTGGGGTCGATTCGGCCTCATGCTCGCTTGCAGCTCCCCGTCTTGCGCGTATTACAATGCACTTTACAACGCTAACCAGCTTGCTGAGCGGGCGCGGGCGGCGCAGGAGCAGGGCAGTCCTGCCGAGGCTCGATCACTCTGGGAGCAGGTGGCCATCAAGGCCGAGTCGGTCACGATTCGCCACCCGGGCAGCAAGTATTTCGACGATGCGCTCTTGCTCCAGGGGATCGCACTCAGTCAGCTCGAGCGGTGTCGCGAAGCCATCGCGCCGCTCTCCGGTGCCGAGTCGTCATCTCCCGATCCACTCCTCGTGAATCGCGCCCGATACCTTCTCGGACGGTGCTATGTGGCCACGGATGAGCCGGCCATGGCCATGGAGGTCTTGGACTCGTTGCTCGAGAACGTGGGCAGCGGCGAGGGCAGTCGGCCTGCGTTGCTCTGGCGCGGGCGTGCCGCCCTTGCCATGAGTCGGTACGGCGAGGCGACCGAAGATCTGGCACGGTCCGGTGATCCCCAGGCGCGACTTGGACTCGCGTTCGGACTGGCTCATCTGCGTCGGTGGGACGAGCTCGACAGCCTGTTGGGAGCGGTCCTGCGGCGGGGGTACGACGAGCCGGCGTGGCTCGGGGCCCTCGACGGACTTGGTAGCGGGAACTCCGAGGCGGCGCGCGCATTGGTGAACCGATTGGACGTGCGGTCAGAGCTCACCGAGCTCGAACGAGCGAGGCTCCTCATCGCCGACGGCAACCGCCTGGAGGCGGCGGGCCGGTCCAGCGAGGGGGCGGAGCGTTTCCGTTCCGTCGCAAGCCGTTTGCCGGACGCGACTCTTGGACGGCTGGCTAGGGTGCGCCTGATTCTCAACCGACTTCGCTTTGATGGTGCCCCCGCATCAGTGCCCGCGGTCCTCCGCGAGCTGGAAGCATCCTCCCGGGGCGGTCCCGCGGCTGAACTGGCAGCGCCCGCGATCTCCATACTGCGCCGGATAGTCACCCATGTGCGTGGCAGACCCGGGTCTGACGCGGAGCTGTTTCTCCTTGGCGAACTGGCCCGCGACTCGCTCTTGGCGCCACTGCTCGCCGGGTCGCTCTTCCGGAGAGTGCAGTTCGAGCATCCGGAATCCGCGATTGCGCCGAAGGCGTTGCTGGCCGCGGCCTGGGCGGAGCCGGGTGCGAGGGCCGATCTCATCGAGCGGCTGCGCTCTGACTATCCGAAGTCCCCCTATGCGCGGGCACTGAGCGGGGAAGACCCCGCCGGGTTCTCGGCCGCCGAGGCGTCCCTGCATCGCGAGGCGGCCCAGCCCATTGGCGCCGAGCGCACGACGCGCCTGGGGCCCGACCCGGCCCGTCCGCCACCGGGGTTGCGCCCGTCGCGCACCCGGCCCCGGGTCCCTGGTCCTGAGCCATGAGCCGGAACGGCGGTGTGATCGACGCGTTCGGTGTGGCGTTTCACAATCCGATCTTACTGGCCGCTGGTACCGCTGGATTCGGACATGAAGTAGCCGGCGTTATGCAGCTCGGCCAACTTGGCGGGCTCATCACCAAGTCGGTCAGTCCGGAGCCCAGGCCTGGCCACCCGTCACCGCGCGTTGCGGAGTTCGATGGCGGGATGCTGAACGCGGTGGGACTCGCCAACCCCGGTGTCGACCGGGTCGCCACGACGGATCTCCCGTGGCTAGAGCGCCACTTCCCCCGCCTGCCGGTCATCGTAAATGTCGTCGGATCGGTTCCAGAGGACTACGTCGCGGTCATTCGCCGCCTCGAGGGTGTCGCTGGCGTCACCGCATTCGAGCTCAACGTGTCCTGCCCCAACACCGCCCGCGGCGGGGAGGAATTCGGTGCAAACCCAGAGGTGCTGGCCGGGTTGGTATCGCTGTGCCGCTCGAGTACGTCGAGGCCCCTAATCGTGAAGCTCGCCCCGACCTTGCCGGACATCGCTGGCACGGCGGGGGCCGCGATCGAGGCGGGGGCAGATGGCCTCTCGCTCATCAACACCATTCCCGGCACGCTCTATCGGTCGCTGGTGGACAACGGCCCCGAGGCAGCAGTCCCCCGACTCGGTTACGGCCATGGTGGAGTGTCCGGCCCCGGGCTCCTACCGATCGGCGTGCTGGCGACGCGCCGGGTTCGAGCGCGCACCGACCTGCCGATCATCGGTGTCGGGGGCGTCCGCCGCATCGAGGACGTGCTGCAGTATCGGAACGCGGGGGCAACGTTGGTGGCTGTGGGCACTGCGGCGTTGGCGGATCCACGCTTGCCCGAGCGGTTAGCGGCTGAATGGGGTACGAATGGCTGAGATCGTCGTCGCTCTCGACGTGGCGCCAGTCGAGAAGGCGCTACGACTCGTGGAGTCCTTGCCATCGCTCTCATGGGTCAAGATCGGGCCCATGCTGTTCGTGCGGGACGGGCCGCGCGTGATGGCCGAACTCAAGGCGCGGGGGGTCAAGATTTTTCTCGACCTCAAATGGCACGACATTCCCCACGCCGTCGCGGGAGCAGCGGAGGCGGCAGCAGCGGCGGGCGTGGATCTCGCCACGGTGCATGCGCTCGGGGGCTCCGAGATGATGCGCGCGGCCGTCGACGTCGCCGGCGCCATGCGGCTCGTAGCAGTCACGGTGTTGACGTCGCATACGGACGAGACCTATCGAAGCACGGTTGGCCGCTCCGACGGGGTTGGCGTGCGTGACGAGGTCATTCGACTGACACAGCTCGCGCTCTCGAGCGGCGTCGGGGGGGTCGTCGCGTCTCCGCTAGAGATCGAGAGCATTCGGGGTCTGGTGAGTCCGAAAGAGTGGATCGTGGTGCCCGGAATCCGGTCCCTGGGAGCGGATCCAGGAGATCAGCGCCGGACCGCGAGCGCCCGAGATGCCGCTCGCGCGGGCGCTACTCACCTAGTGGTCGGTCGCCCCATTACCAGGGCTCCCGATCCCGCGGCCGCATACGCGGCCATGCTGGAGGCGGCGTGCTGATTTGGCGCGCCGGCCTCCCCAGCCCCCTCGTTTTCTTGGTTGCGACCGCCGTCATGCCTCCCCAGCTGGCTGCCCAGGCGAGCCTAGATGACGCCGCCGGGTCGATACGGGCGGCGTGGGTGGGGGGGGACATGCGTGGGGTTGCGGTGGGGAGCCGCGCCGTGCGTCTCGAGATCCCCCTGGAGGGCGCGGGAGGTGGGGGCACGCTCACCTCGATCCAAGCGGCCAAGCTCCTCGCCGAATATGTGGCGCCGGCCAGCGAGGTCGCGTTCGAGCTTCGTCAGGTTCGGAGCGTCGGGGAAGACCGTGGATACGTCGAAGGGGTTCGCGTCTTTGTCGTTCGTGGGACAGACCAAGAGCTCCGGGAAGTGGTCTTTTTCGGCCTCGAATTGTACGAGGGAACATGGCGGGTGGTGGAGGTGCGTATCGCCTCGTAGCACAGTCAGTTGCGTCACCTCATACCGACGTCTATATTTTAAGTCTGTGTCAAAAAACCAACTTTCTAGGGTGGTTGTCTCTTGAAGGTCCGTTCAAGTGTGAAGCCCATTTGCGAGCATTGCAAGGTCATTCGACGGGGTGGCGTGACGCGCATTATCTGCAAGCGCAATCCCAAGCACAAGCAAAGGCAGGGTTAGGTGGCGCGCATCGCAGGGGTGGATCTTCCGAGGGAAAAGCGCGTTCAAGTCGCACTGACATACATCTTTGGCGTTGGGAACTCTACGGCCAAGCGGATTCTCGATCAGACCGCCGTGGCGCCCGACACCCGCGTGCGCGAGCTTTCGGACGCGGAGGTCGCGCGACTTCGACAGGTGATCGAGCGCGAGGTAAAAGTCGAGGGGGCGTTGCGAACCGAAGTCGCGATGAACATCAAGCGGCTCATGGACATCGGATCGTACCGTGGGACTCGCCACCGGCGCGGGCTGCCGGTTCGGGGGCAGCGCACCCACACCAACGCGCGGACCAAAAAGGGGCCGCGCCGGGCCATCGCGGGCAAGAAAAAGGTGGCGAAGAAATAGCATGGCGCAAACATCATCAGGCGGTAAGCGGACGAAGAAAGCCGTGGAGGCTGAGGGGATAGCCCACATTACGGCGACCTTCAACAACACGCTGATCACGATCACGGATACGCAGGGCAACACGGTCGCGTGGGGCTCGGCGGGCAAGTCGGGGTTCAAGGGATCGAAGAAGTCCACGTCCTTCGCTGCGACGGTTGCCGCCGAGAACTGCGGGCGGGAAGCTTTCAATCTCGGTGTTCGGCGTATTCACGTGCGTGTGCAGGGTCCCGGGTCCGGTCGTGAATCGGCAATCCAGGCGTTGGCCAGCGCGGGACTGAACGTCGCATCGATACGTGACGTGACCCCAATCCCGCACAACGGCTGCCGCCCCCCAAAGAAACGCCGGGTCTGATTCATGGCGCGTTATACCGGACCCGTCTGTAGGCTGTGCCGTCGCGAGGGGACCAAGCTGTTCCTCAAGGGGTCCCGGTGCCTGACCGAGAAGTGCGCGGTCGACAGACGGGCCTACGCCCCGGGCCAGCACGGGCAGTCGACCGGTCGCCGCCGTAAGACCTCAGAATACGCGAAGCAGCTGCGCGAGAAGCAGAAGGTCAAGCGGACCTACGGTCTGTCCGAGCGCCAGTTCCGCAATACCTTCGACAGGGTCCGCCAACTGCCGGGCGTCACGGGCGAGAACCTGCTGGTGGCGTTGGAGACCCGGCTCGACAATATCGTCTATCGGATGGGATTCTCGGCCAGTCGCCGGGGGGCACGGCAACTCGTTCGACATCGGCACGTGCAGGTGAACGGCGCCACCGTCGACGTTCCGTCATTCAGGGTCCGGCCAAAAGACGAGATCGGGCTGCGTCCCGCGAGCAAGGACTTGACCGCGGTACGCGCGTCTCTCGAGGCGCTGTCACGCGCCGCGCCGGTGTCATGGCTGACGGTTGATTCGGACAAGGCGGTTGGGAAGGTCATGGAACGACCGACCCGCGAAACCATCCCGGTAGCCGCCCAAGAACAACTCATCGTCGAGCTCTACTCGAAGTGACCATGAAAGTCGACCTGTCCGGCCTGGTTTCGCCCCATCTCGTCGAAATGACGAAGCGGGAAGACAACGTCTTCTCCGCGGAGTTCCGGCTGCAGCCACTCGAACGGGGATACGGGTACACGCTGGGAAACTCACTCCGGCGCATGCTGCTGTCGTCGCTGCCGGGGGCCGCGGTCTGGGGGTTCCGACTCGACGGCGTGGTGCACGAGCACCAGACGATTCCCGGGGTTGTCGAAGACGTGCACCAGATCATCCAAAACTTGAAGTCGCTGACGCTCGTGTTGGCCGAGGAGGTCCCCGAGGTCGTTCTCCACATCAAATCGTCGGAGGCGGGAGCCGTCCAGGCACACCATATCGAGCAGCATGGGGCCGTGCAGGTAATCAATCCGGAACACGTTCTGTTCACGCTCGAGGAGGACCGGGAGGTCTCGGGTGAACTGTACGTGAACCGTGGTCGCGGCTACGTGGAGGCATCTCAGCATCCGGTCGATCGGTCCCTGCCGGTCGACATGGTGCGCATCGATGCGGTTTACAATCCCGTGCGCCGGGCCAATTTCACCGTGGCCGAGACGCGCGTCGGGCAGCGAACCGATTTCGACCGGCTTACGGTCACGGTAGAGACCAACGGGACGCTCACTCCCGAGGACGCCGTTGCCTATGCGGCCGCCCTGTTACAGGAGCACTTCAGGTTCTTCCTCGACTTCGGCAGCGTATCGACGGTGTTCGGTCAGGCGAACGGCGCTTCGGAGCAGGAGGCTGGACGGCTGCGCGCGCTGTTGGCCCGTCCGATCGACGACTGTGGACTCTCGGCTCGGTCCATCAATTCGCTGAAAAATTCCAACATCGGTGTGCTCGGCGATCTGGTTCGATATACCGAAGAAGAAATGCTCCGAGTGAAAAACGTCGGTGAGAAGGCCTTGGGAGAGATCGCCGACCTGCTTCAGCGTGAGGGATTGAACTTCGGCATGGAGCTCGACGAGGTAGACGGCGACCTGGTGATTCGGAACGAAGGGACGCCGCCGTCCAATATCGGCGGCATCGGCGAGCCAGTCGGGGAGCCGTAGTGCGCCATCGGGCGAGGGGTCGCCAGCTCAGCCGGACGGCGAGCCATCGCCGCGCGATGCTGAACAACCTCATGACGTCCTTGTTCACTCACGATCGCCTCGTGACTACCGAGGCCAAGGCCAAGGAAGTGCGCCCGCTGGCCGAAAAGCTGATCACGTTCGCGCGGCGGGGCGATCTGCACGCGAGACGCCAGGTGGAGCGGCGCATCCGCGACCGGGCCGCGGCGGGGCGGCTCTTCGGCGAGATCGGGCCGCGGTTTGCGGGACGACCGGGCGGCTACACCCGGATTATCAAGTTGGGGCATCGCCGGGGTGATGGTGCGGAGATGGCGAGGATCGAACTCCTTGCGGAGTGACCGGGCCGTCGGAGTTGGGATTTGTGATGGGGACCGCTTGGTCCCCGTTTTTTTAGCCGGTCGCGCCCGCCCGGGCTCCGCGAGGAGCCTTCTGGATCCGGTTGGCGCGGATGCATGCCGTGCACACCCGGATACGCTTGGGCTTGCCCTCCACCAAGACACGCGCCCGCTGGAGGTTGGGGTACCAGCGCCTGAGCGTCTTGTTGTTCGCGTGGCTCACGTTGTGGCCAAAGACCGGGCTCTTGCCGCAGATCTCACAGACTCGCGCCATCGGGCCTCGGAAACACGCTAGGGAATGGGCACAATTTCTTTCGAACCTATAAACATAGCCCGGCGCGTGGGCTCCGACAACCTGATTGGAGCTTGGTTTCGCGCCGCCAACTCCAACATTGCGAGCTCGCCATGCCGACGGCGGTGATTACCGGAGTGACCGGCCAGGACGGATCGTACCTCGCGGAGCTGCTCCTGGAGCGGGGGTACACTGTCGTCGGGATCGTGCGGCGCACGTCGCACGACTCCTACGAGCGTATCGGTCACCTTCTCGACCGCGTCACCGTTGTCCCCGCCGACCTCCTGGATCAGCACTCGCTCACCACGGTGATCCGGGACCATCGCCCCGACGAGGTCTATAATCTCGCTGCCCAGAGCTTCGTGCCGACGAGCTGGAGCCAACCCGTGCTCACGGGCGAGTTCACGGCGCTCGGCGTGACTCGGCTTCTGGAAGCGGTTCGGCTCGCCCACCCGGAAGCCAAATTCTACCAGGCGAGCTCCTCTGAGATGTTCGGCAAAGCGGCACAGACGCCGCAGGACGAGTCGACGCCATTTCACCCGCGGTCACCATACGGGGTGGCGAAGGTATATGGACATTGGATCACGGTGAACTACCGTGAGTCCTATGGCTTGTATACCGTGAGTGGTCTTCTCTTCAATCACGAGTCGCCACGCCGTGGCCTGGAGTTCGTGACACGCAAAGTGTCCGACGGGGTCGCCCGCATCAAGCTGGGCCTGGCCACGGAACTGCGTCTCGGCAATCTGGACGCGCGCCGCGACTGGGGATTCGCCGGGGATTACGTCGACGCGATGTGGAGGATGTTGCAGCAGGCCGACCCGGATGACTACGTGGTCGGGACCGGCGAGACTCACTCGGTGAAACAGCTGGTCGAGGTCGCGTTCGGTCATGTGGGGCTGGAATGGGAGCGCTTCGTGAAGGTCGACCCCGCCTTCGTGCGGCCAGCCGAAGTGGACCTGCTCCTCTCCAGCCCGGCCAAGGCCGAACGCGTCCTCGGTTGGCGACCCACGGTGTCGTTCGGCGACCTGGTTGCCATGATGGTCGATGCCGATCTCGAGCGACTGGCGGCGAGCCGTTGAACGTGCTCGTGACCGGCGCCGACGGCTTCGTCGGATGCCGCCTGGTCCGCCGACTGTCAGAGGAGGGCCACTCCGTCCTCGCCGGGGTTCGCCCTCTTCCCGAGGGCGGGACCGACCGGGCGCGAACCGGCACGATCCCTGCCGACGTTACGCAGGTCCCGATCGAGCTTGACGATCCGGGCTCGCTCGACGACGCCGTGGCCGGGCCCCTTGAGGCGGTGATTCATTTGGCCGCGGTGGCCTCGGGTGCCGAGGCGCACCGAGACCCGGTGGGCGCATGGGCCGTCAATACGGTCGGAACGGTGCGCCTGCTGCATGCGCTCGAGCAGCGGCCCGGTGGCGAGGCCGTCGTGTTCGTGCTGGCGTCAACCGGAGAGGTCTACGGCGCGGGACCGGAGATGCCACGAGTCGAGGCCGATCCCACGGCGCCGCGCTCGCCCTACGCCGCGTCGAAGCTCGCCGCGGAAGTCGCGGTCTTCGAAGCGCACCGGCGCTGGGGTGTCGGGGGAATCGTCGCTCGGGCGTTTCCACACACGGGTGCGGGGCAGGACGCGCGGTTCGTCGTTCCGGCGTTTGCTCGCCGGCTCGTGGCGGCAAAGTGCTCCGGGGCGGGGACGGTCACCGTCGGCAACTTGTCGCCCGTCCGAGAGTTCATGCACGTGAGCGACGTCGTGGGAGCCTACATCCGGCTCCTGACCTCTGGCGTACCGGGCGAGGTGTATAACGTGGCTTGCGGGCGGCCCGTCGAGCTGGCCACGCTGTTCGAGGAACTCGCTACGCTGACTGGACACACCGCCCGACCGAGCGTCCACCCATCTCTGGTGCGCTCAGCGGACATTCCCTATCTGGTCGGAGACAGCTCCAAACTCCGTGAGGCGACCGGGTGGGAGCCACGCCGATCTCTGGAGGAAACGCTGCGAGAGGTTCTGGATGCCGAAGCGGTCTGATATCGAGAGCATCTTGCTCATCGGATCCGGCCCCATCGTGATTGGGCAGGCGGCGGAGTTCGACTACTCGGGGACGCAGGCGGTCAAAGCGCTGCGGGAGGAGGGGTACAGGGTCGTTCTGGTCAATTCGAATCCAGCGACGATCATGACTGATCCCGAAGTCGCGGACCGTACGTACGTCGAACCGGTGACGCCCGAATGGGTCGCGAAGGTGATCGAGCGGGAGCAACCGGATGCCCTGCTGCCGACCATGGGCGGGCAGACGGCGCTCAACGTGGCCATGGCGCTCGCGGAGGACGGCACCCTCGAACGCCACGGTGTCACCCTGATCGGCGCGGACGAGTGCGCTATTCGCATGGCGGAGGATCGCTCGGAATTTGCCAAGGCCATGGAGCGCATCGGGCTGCAAGTCCCGCAGGGCCGGGTCATCAGTTCGCGGGACGAGGCCGTCGAGGCGGTGGCCGCTACCGGATACCCGGCCATCATCCGACCGTCGTTTACGCTCGGAGGGACCGGGGGTGGGGTCGCCTACAATCGCTCCGAATACGAGACGCTGATCGAGCGGGCCCTCGCGCTCTCGCCGGTCCATACGGCGTTGGTGGAGCGCTCCGTGTTGGGCTGGAAGGAGTTCGAGCTCGAGGTCATGCGGGATTCGTACGACAACGTCGTCATCGTCTGCTCCATTGAGAATTTCGACGCGATGGGTGTGCATACCGGCGACTCCATTACCGTCGCGCCGGCCATGACGTTGACCGACCGGGAGTACCAGACGATGCGCGACGCGGCCATCGCCATCATCCGAGAGATCGGCGTGGCCGCAGGCGGCTGCAACATCCAATTCGCGGTGAATCCGGCCGATGGCGAGATGCTGGTGATCGAGATGAACCCCCGGGTATCGCGATCGTCGGCGTTAGCGTCAAAGGCGACTGGATTCCCGATCGCGCGCATCGGGGCGAAGCTAGCGGTGGGCTTCGCGCTGCACGAGCTGCCGAACGACATCACCAAGACGACCCCGGCATCCTTCGAGCCGGTACTCGACTACGTCGTGGTGAAATGCCCGCGGTTCGCTTTCGAAAAATTTCCCACCGCCGACGCGACCCTCACGACCCAAATGAAATCGGTCGGTGAGGCCATGGCGATCGGCCGCACATTTAAGGAAGCATTTCAAAAGGGCATCCGAGCGCTCGAGATCGACCGTCCGGGTTGGGTCACCGGGCACGTCCCTGAGGATGACCGGCTCAGGGCTGCTGACGCGGAAAGCATCAAACTTGCCCTGAGGACCCCGACGCCGGACCGGATTTTCCAGATCAAGTGGGCGTTTCGGGCGGGGGCAACCGTATCGGAGCTTGCCGAGCTAACGGCGATCGATCCGTGGTTTCTGGCGCAGCTCGAAGAGCTGATTGAGGCCGAGGACCAGTTTCAGGCCGCCACCGATTTGGACGCCGGTGGGGTTCGCACCATGAAGCGACTCGGGTTCTCCGACGCGCAGCTGGCCGAACTGCGGGGCCTGTCAGAGGACGAGATTCGCCGATATCGGTGGGACAACGAGATTCATGCTGCCTACAAGGTGGTGGATACCTGCGCGGGTGAGTTTCCATCCCAGACCCCGTATCTCTACTCGTCGTACGACGATGAGAACGAGTCGGAGCCGATCGGTGATGACGGGGTGGTGATTCTCGGGAGCGGGCCGAATCGCATCGGGCAGGGAGTGGAGTTCGACTACTGCTGTGTCCGCGCGGGGCTGGCGTTCCGGGAGCTCGGCTATCGCACCATCATGATCAATTCGAATCCCGAGACGGTCTCCACCGACTTCGATACCTCCGACAAGCTCTACTTTGAGCCGCTGACGCTCGAGGACGTGCTCGAGATCGTTCGGCTCGAGAAGCCCAAGGGGGTCGTGGTGCAGCTCGGAGGGCAGACCCCGCTCAAGTTGGCAAAGGGGCTCGAGGCCGCAGGCGTGTCGATCCTCGGCACCAGTCCCGAGGCCATCGATATCGCCGAAGACCGCCGCCGGTTCGAGGAGTTGAGCCGGAGGCTCGGCGCCACGCAACCCGCCAACGGGACCTGCACGAGCGTAGACGAGGCTGTTGCCGTTGCCGATCGTATCGGATATCCCGTTCTCGTCCGGCCCTCCTATGTATTGGGCGGTCGCGCGATGGAGATCGTGTATGACGAGCCGTCACTCCGGGACTACTTTGGCCGCGCGGCTCGCGTCTCGCCGGCACACCCCGTCCTGATCGACAGCTTCCTGGAAGACGCCTTCGAGGCGGACGTCGACGCGCTGTCCGATGGAGAGCGGTGCATCATTGGCGGGGTCATGCAGCATATCGAGGAGGCCGGCGTGCACTCCGGTGACTCGGCGTGCGTCATGCCTCCCTATCTCGTCGACGAGGCCGCGGTCGATGAGATGAGGGTTCGGACCCGTGCCTTCGCAAAGGAACTGGGCGTCGTCGGACTGATCAACGTCCAGTATGCGGTGCGAGACGGGGTCGTCTACGTGCTGGAGGTGAATCCCCGAGGGTCGCGGACCGTTCCCTTCGTGAGTAAAGCCACCGGCGTCCCGCTGGCGAAGCTCGCGGCGGCCGTAATGGTCGGCCGCACCCTCGACCAGCTCGGGATGTCCAAAGAGGTATCGATTCCGTATGTGGCGGTCAAAGAGGCGGTATTCCCGTTCACGAAACTGCCGAACGTCGATACGCTGCTCGGCCCGGAGATGCGGTCGACGGGTGAGGTGATGGGGATCGCCGACAGTTTCGGGATGGCGTTCGCCAAAGCGCAAATTGGGGCGGATGCGGCGCTGCCGCTCGAGGGAACGGTGTTCGTGACCGTCAACGACCGCGACAAGGCCACGGTCGTCCCAATTGCGAGGCGCTTTCATGAGATGGGGTTCTCGGTCCTCGCGACCGACGGCACGGCTCGGTATCTCAGCCAGCGCGGCATTCCCGCGGAGAAAGTCCTCAAGGTCTACGAGGGGCGCCCGAACGCGAGCGACCTCATTCTCTCGGGCGCGGTGCAGCTCCTCATCAATACGCCGATGGGGAAGCTGACGCTGCAAGACGACTCACATATCCGTCGCACCGCCCTGCAGCACGGCATTCCCTACACTACGACGATGTCGGCAGCGAGCGCCGCCGGTGATGCGATTCTTGCCCTGCGAAGCCGGCGCGGCTCAGTGCGATGCCTCCAGGAATGGTATGAGATCCGCGGAGAGGTGAAGGGGATGACTCGCATGCTAGGCGCGAACAGCGGTGACGTGGCCCAGGCGGTCGGGGTCGATCGTCCGCGATGACCTCCGCTCTGCTCCATGAGTTGCAGCAGAGGGTCGGATGCGACGTGACTCCGGGGGCGCCCCTCGCCACGCACACGACGTACCGGATCGGAGGCCCCGCGGCGGTGTTGGTGACTCCACGCGGGATGGACGAAATTGCGGAGGTTCTCCAGTTCGCCGTGGAGACGGGGACCTCTTGGCTCGTTCTCGGGCTGGGGTCGAACATCCTGGTTCCGGATAGCGGCTTCGATGGGATCGTGCTCCGTCTGGGCAAGCCGATGGGATCGATCGTTCGGACGGGAGGCGATCGTTGGACGGTCGGGGCGGGCCTCCCGACACCGTTGCTGGCTCGAAGAAGCGCGGCGGCCGGCCTGGGCGGCGTCCAGCGACTCGTTGGCGTCCCCGGGACCGTTGGTGGCGGGGTATTCATGAATGCTGGAGCCCACGGCCAGGACTACAGCCAGGTGGTGCGCTGGGTTGACATCATCGATCCGGGCGGGCACGCGCGGCGCCTGCGCGGGGACGACATCGTCTGGCGGTATCGGGGCAGCGGGCTCGAGGGAAGCGTGGTCGCGGCCGCCTCGCTTGCCTTCGAGGCTGGGGACCCGGCGCTCCTTCTCCGAGAGCTGGGCCACAACCTCCGGCGGCGTCGGCGTGGGACGCCTTTTGACCAGCCGTGCTGCGGCTCAGTGTTTCGAAATCCCGGGGCCACGGGCGATCCGGATGTTCCGGCCACTGCTGGGAAACTGATCGAGGCGGCGGGGCTCAAGGGATACTCGGTTGGGGGTGCGGGGGTTTCCGGCATGCACGCCAACTACATCGTGAACACCGGAGGCGGCACGGCCGCGGACGTCTTGGCAGTGATCGCCCACGTGCGCGAAGACGTCCACCGGAGGTTCGATGTCGAGCTCGAGCTCGAAGTGAAGGTGATCACGTAGTCCGGCCATGTCTAAGGACTACTTCGCGCATGAAAGCGCCTGCATCGACGAAGGCGCCGAGATCGGCAAGGGCACCAAGATCTGGCACTTCTGCCATGTCATGGGAGGCGCCAAGATCGGGCGAGGGTGCACGCTCGGTCAGAACGTCGTGGCGATGCCCGGATCCCGCATCGGAGACCGCGTGAAGATTCAAAACAACGTGTCCGTGTACGAGGGGGTGGTGCTCGAGGACGATGTGTTCTGCGGCCCGTCGTGCGTCTTTACGAATGTGTCGAATCCGCGGAGTGAAGTGTCACGGAAGGAGGAGTTCCAGCCAACCGTCATCCGGCGTGGTGCGACCCTTGGGGCGAATGCAACTATCGTCTGCGGTGTGACGCTGGGTGAATACGCCTTCGTCGGAGCAGGCGCGGTTGTGACAGCGGACGTCGCGTCCTACGCGCTGGTAATAGGGGTTCCGGCTCGGCGCGTTGGGTGGGTGTGCCGGTGTGGGGAGCGCCTCCCCGAGCATCGAGTGGCGCCCCAGTGCGGGCGATGCGGGCGCCGATATCGGGGCGGAGGTGGTGAAACCGAGCAGATTGATTTTGACCCCGCGGTAAGCTAAGTTTTTATCCCTTCTGCACTTGAATAGCGTCGTGAACATACCGCTGCTGGACCTCAGAGCCCAGTTTCAATCCATTCGGGGCGAAGTTCTGCCGGCGCTCCTTGAGATCGTCGAGCGGCAGCAGTTCATCCTGGGGCCGCCGGTCAGCGCGCTCGAGGCCGCGATCGCCGAGCGCTGTCACTCGGGCTTTGGGATTGGGTGCGCCAGCGGAACCGACGCGTTGTTGCTCTCGCTCCGGGCACTGGATGTCGGTCCAGGCGCCGAGGTGATCACCTCCCCGTTCACGTTCTTCGCGTCGGCGGGCTCGATCCACAACGTGGGGGCCCGGCCGGTGTTCGTGGACATCGACCCGGCCACCTTCCTTCTCGACCTCGGTGAGGTCGAGACGCTGATCTCGGATCGGACCCGCGCGATTATTCCGGTGCACCTGTTCGGTCAAATGGCACAGATGGAGCGCGTCACCGCGCTTGCCGAGCGCCACCACCTCGCGGTCGTCGAAGACGCTGCACAAGCCATCGGCGCGCGCCAGCGGGTGCAGGCGAAGTGGCGGATGGCGGGGGAGCTCGGCAGCAGTGGAGCGTTCTCTTTTTTCCCCAGCAAGAACCTCGGTGGGTGGGGGGACGGCGGGATGATCGTCACGCGGGACGCGGCGCTGGCCGGTCGGCTGAAGAGGCTGAGGACACACGGTGGCGCCAAGACGTACCACCATGATGAGGTGGGGTTCAACAGCAGGCTCGATGGCTTGCAAGCGGCTGTTCTGTTGGCGAAGCTTCCGCACCTCGATGCTTGGGCAGAGGCGCGAAGGGCGAGGGCCGCAATCTACGACGACGCGCTCAGCGATGTGGCGGAGGTAGTCGTGCCGACGACGGAGCCGTCAAATGAACACGTGTACCACC
This sequence comes from Gemmatimonadales bacterium, assembly GCA_965249575.1. GTDB lineage: Bacteria > Gemmatimonadota > Gemmatimonadetes > Gemmatimonadales > GWC2-71-9. Next base: position 3,194,129 of record OZ252244.1, read on the forward strand.
AATACACGATTCGTGCGGAGCGGCGCGATGACCTTCGGGCGCATCTCGACGGCGCCGCAATAGGTTGTAACGTGTACTATCCGGTGCCTCTGCATCTACAACCCTGTTTTGCCGGTCTCGGTTACACCGTGGGACGGTTTCCGGAGGCCGAACGCGCGAGCCGCGAAGTCCTATCCCTTCCGATCTATCCTGAGCTTGGCGAGGACGATTGTCTGCGTGTCGCCGAGACGATCCGCGGATTCTACCAGTGAGCGACCGTCTCGAGATTGCGGTCATCGGCGCCGGGAACTGGGGTCGCAACCACATCCGTACGCTGAGTGCCATGCCGGACGTGAACCTCGCGGCGGTGTGTGACCGATCGGGTGAGCGACGTGAGCTCGTGCGCCAGCTGCATCCCGACGTGGACGTCACCGCGAGTGCCGACGAGGCCATGGACAAGGCGCAGGCAGTGGTCGTCGCGACGCATGCGATGACGCACGCGGAGCTGGCGCGCAAGGCGATCGGCCGCGGCCTGCCGGTCCTCGTGGAGAAGCCGTTCACGCTCTCCGTCACTGATGCTGAAGCCGTCGCGCAGCTGGCCGAGCAGGCGGGTATCCAGGTCGTGGTGGGGCATCTGCTTCTGTTTCATCCGGCCATCGAGCGCCTCAAAGTCATGGTCGACGGCGGTGATCTCGGGTCCATGTATTATCTGTACGCACAGCGAGTGAATCTGGGCCAGGTGCGTCCCGACGAGAACGCACTGTGGAGTTTTGGCCCGCACGATGTCTCCATTGCCATTCACTTGTTGGGTCAGACCCCCGGTCGGGTCACCGCGCAGGGCCGAAGCTACCTCCAGGCAGGTATCGAGGATGTCGTGTTTTTGACGATGGAGTTCGAGTCGGGAGCGATGGCTCACGTGCAGATGTCGTGGCTGGATCCCCATAAGGAGCGACGCCTCACGGTGGTCGGGTCGCGAAAGATGGTGGTCTTCGATGACATGCAGGCGCGGGAGAAACTCAAGATCTACGACAAAGGTGTGGATCGGCCGCCCGAGTACTCGTCGTACGGCGAGAGCCTGGCCATCCGCGAAGGCGACATTACGATCCCGCGGGTCCCCAATGTCGAGCCGCTCAGCGCCGAGCTGCGCCACTTCGTCGATGTCGCGCGGGGCGTCACGAGCTCGAGGGTCGGACCGAGGAGTGGTGCGGAGGTCGTGCGGGTGTTGGCCGCGGCGTCGGCGTCGCTGCTCGACGGCGGCCGCAGCGTCGAGCTTGAATCGATGGGGGTCTCGTGACGGCCGTCGCTGATCTGATTGCCAAGAGCGAGGATCGATCGGCGGTCTTCGGCATCATCGGTCTGGGCTACGTCGGCCTACCGCTGGCCAAGGAGGTCGCGTCTTCCGGCTATCAGGTCGTCGGGTTCGACGTCAGCCAGCGCGTCGTTGACGGGATCAACGCCGGGGAGTCCCACATCGCGGACGTGTCCAGCGAGGAACTCACGAGGTACGTGGGAGACGGCCGCGTGTCGGCGACCTCGGACATGGAACGATTGTCGGACGTAGATGTGGTGTCGATCTGCGTGCCGACACCGCTATCAAAGACGAAGGATCCCGATGTTTCCTTCGTAATGGCCGCGGCTGAAGCGGTAACGGCCACGGTGCGGGCCGGCCAGGCCGTGGTGCTCGAGAGCACGACATATCCGGGAACCACGCGCGAGCTATTGCTCCCGCGCATCGAATCGCGAGGGCTCAAGGTTGGCCGCGATGTTTTCCTGGCCTTTAGTCCTGAGCGAGTCGATCCCGGCAATCCCACGTGGCACACGAGGAACACGCCGAAAGTCGTCGGCGGGATTACCGAGGCGTGCGGCCGGGTCGTGCTCGCGCTCTATAAACCCGTCTTCGACTGTCTCGTCCCGGTCTCGTCTCCAGAGGCGGCCGAGCTCGTCAAGCTTCTGGAAAACACGTTCCGCAGCGTGAACATCGGTCTCGCCAACGAGATGGCGATCGTCTGCGACAAGCTGGGCGGGGATGTCTGGGAGGTGATCGATGCCGCGGCCACGAAGCCGTTCGGTTTCATGAAGTTCTCCCCGGGTCCCGGACTCGGTGGCCATTGTATCCCGATCGATCCACACTATCTCGCGTGGAAGATGCGCGGGCTCAACTACAAGACCCGGTTCATCGATGTGGCGGGTGAAGTCAACTCGGAGATGCCCGCGTTTTGGGTACGGAAGGTGGCGGAGGCGCTCAACGAAGGCGCCAAGGCCGTGAGGGGATCGCGGGTGCTCCTCCTGGGCGTCTCGTACAAGAAGGACGTCGACGACGTGCGTGAGAGTCCGGCACTCGACATCATCCGGCTCCTCCAACAGCAGGGTGCTCAGGTTCGGTATCACGACCCCTACGTCACGACGGTGAGCGAGGATGGAACGGTCCTCGACAGTGTGGCTCTCACCTCAGACGAAGTGCGTAGTGCGGATTGCATCCTCATCGCGACGGATCATTCGAATGTGGACTATCGCATGATATCGAAGGAGGCCTCGCGGGTGGTGGATACGCGGAACGTGCTGAATCGGAAGGAGCCGTCGTGAAGGTCGCAGTCGTTGGAACCGGCTATGTGGGTCTGGTGGTCGGGGCTTGCCTAGCGGAGACCGGGAACGAGGTGGTCTGCGCCGATCTCAGCGACCAAAAGATCAACCAGCTCAAGACCAACCGGATCCCCATCTACGAGCCCGGCCTGGAACCGTTAGTGCTTCGTAACCAGCAAGAGGGCCGACTGCGGTTCACCACCGACGTCGGAACCGCGGTCAAAATGGCGGACGTGGTGTTCATCGCCGTCGGCACGCCGGCCGGTGAGGACGGCTCCGCCGATCTCCAGCACGTGCTCGCGGTGGCGGAAACGATCGGCGAGAACATGGACCGACCGAAGGTGGTGATTACCAAGAGCACCGTTCCCGTGGGCACAGCCTCCAAAGTGCGTGACGTCATCGCATCTCGGACCAGCGAGCGGTTTCATGTCTGTTCGAATCCGGAGTTCCTGAAGGAGGGGGCTGCCGTCGAGGACTTCATGAAGCCCGATCGTGTCGTCGTGGGCGTCGACTCCGACGAGGCGGCCCAACTGCTACAGGAACTCTACAGTCCATTCGTGCGCACCGGGAACCCGCTGATCTTCATGGACGTCCCGTCGGCCGAGCTCACCAAGTACGCGGCAAACGCCATGCTGGCGACTCGGATCACGTTCATGAACCAGATCGCGGAAGTCTGCGAACACATCGGGGCTGACATCACGTTGGTTCGCAAGGGAGTGGGGAGCGACTCGCGCATTGGCCCGGCGTTCCTCTTCCCCGGCCCCGGATATGGGGGATCGTGCTTCCCAAAGGACGTCCGGGCGCTGATCCGCACGTCCGAGGATTGCGGGGTTTCGCTCGAAGTGCTGAAAGCGGTCGAGGCCGTCAACGAGCGGCAAAAAACGCGACTCCTGGAAAAGTTGACCCAGGTTCTCGACGGAGGGCTCGCGAACGCCACTATTGCGGTTTGGGGACTCGCGTTCAAGGCACGCACGGATGACATGCGCGAGAGTCCGGCTATCGAGCTGATCGAGGGCTTGCTCGCGCAGGGGGCGACCGTGCAGGCGCATGATCCTGCCGCGATCGAAACGGCCCGCGGCGTCTTCGGGGATCGGATCACCTATTCCGATCGCGCCTATGACGCCCTCGATGGAGCCGAGGCGCTGGTCATCGTGACCGAATGGCTGGAGTTCCGTAACCCTGATTTCGCGCGAATGAAAGATTTACTACGGCGCCCGGTGATCGTTGACGGCCGCAACCTCTACAACCCGACCAAGATGCGCGGCCTGGGGTTCACCTATGTCGGGATCGGACGGGGGTGAATTCGTGAGAATACTCGTCACGGGTGCCGGGGGGTTCCTCGGGTCTCACCTTTCCGACCGGTTGGTGCGCGAGGGCCACGAAGTCGTCGGCATGGACAACTTCATTACCGGTTGCGAGGCCAACATCGCCCACCTCGGTACGGAGCCGCGCTTCACCTTCGTCAAGCATGACGTAACGCAGTTCGTTGATGTGAGCGGTCCGGTCGATGCTGTCTTCCACCTGGCATCGCCGGCGAGCCCGATCGACTATCTGCGCCTGCCAATCCAGACCTTGAAGGTGGGTGCCCTTGGCACCCACAACACCCTGGGTTTGGCCAAAGCGAAGGGCGCGACGTACTTCCTGGCGAGCACCTCCGAGGTGTATGGCGATCCGCACGTGCACCCCCAGCCGGAGTCGTACTGGGGACACGTGAATCCGGTGGGTCCCCGGGGCGTATACGACGAGGCCAAGCGTTTCGCCGAAGCGATGACCATGGCGTACCACCGGTATCACGGTGTCGATACGCGAATTGCTCGAATCTTCAATACCTACGGGCCCCGCATGCGCCCGGACGACGGGCGGGTCGTGTCGAATTTCATCGTGCAGGCGATCCGGGGTGAGCCCTTGACGGTATACGGCGACGGATCTCAAACGCGCTCGTTCTGCTACGTCGACGACCTCATCGAGGGGTTCGTTCGTCTGCTCGTGCGGGGAAACTCGGATCCCACGAACTTGGGTAATCCGGCGGAGTTCAGCGTACGGGGCCTCGCCGAGCTGGTGCGGGAGCAGCTTGGCTCCAAGACCCCCATCGTCGAAAGGCCCCTTCCAACCGACGACCCCAAACAGCGCCGGCCCGACATCTCCCGTGCGAACGGTCTCCTCGGCTGGGAGCCGGCGGTGCAGCTCGAGGAGGGGCTCCGGCGCACCATCGCGCACTTCCAGAGCTCGCTAGCGGCGTGAGCGAGCGCGTGATCGTCACCGGCGCCGCGGGATTCATCGGTGGACACGCGTGCCGGGCGCTCCTCGGGGCAGGGTACGGCGTAATCGGGTTGGACAATTTCGACCCGTTTTACGATCGCAAAGTCAAGGAAAGCGCTGTCGCCGATCTGTCGGCTTCCGCGACCTTCTCGTTCGTCGAGGGCGACGTTCGAGACTCCGAGGCTCTGGACCACGTGTGCCGTGGCGCGAGCGTCATCGTCCACTTGGCGGCCCGCGCAGGAGTTCGGCCGAGCATCCAGGATCCCGTGTTCTATGCCTCCACCAACGTGGAGGGGACCGTATCAGTCTTGGAGGCGAGCCGCCGAGCGGGAATCCGACGGATCGTGTTCGGGTCCTCGTCGTCGGTGTACGGCAACAGCTCCGCGGTTCCGTTTTGCGAGACCGCGCCGGCAGTGGATCCCATCTCGCCGTACGCGGCCACGAAACGTGCCGGCGAACTCATTGCGTCCGTCTACACCGGCCTGCATGGGTTCCGAGTCGCAGCATTGCGATTCTTCACTGCCTATGGTCCCCGGCAGCGACCAGATCTGGCCATTCACCGGTTTACCAAGCTCCTGCTCGATGGTCGTACGGTTCCCCAGTACGGCGACGGCTCCAGCGAACGGGACTACACGCACGTCGACGACGTGGTACGCGGCGTCGTCGGGGCGATCGAGTGGACGCAGGCTCCGGATGCCGCGTTTGAGATCTTCAACCTTGGCGAATCGAGGATGGTCAGACTCGACTACCTAATAGATCTCATCGCGACAGCCGCCGGGGTGCCCGCCGCTGTCGAGACACTTCCCGAGCAGCCCGGTGACGTCCGGCGCACGTGCGCGGATATCCAGAAAGCTCGGCGCGTCCTGGGTTACGATCCGCAGGTGGTGATTGAAGACGGGATTCCCAAGTTTGTCCAATGGTATCGGGAGGCTTATGGACGTCAGTCCTAACCAACTCATGGAGCAGGCCAAGGAGCGATTCGCGCTCCAAGACTACTACGGGTGTATCCATCTCCTCGAAGATGTCGTGGAGTCGGGCCGTGCCTTCGCGGATGCGTACCACCTGCTGGGGCTGGCGTTCCATCTCGTCGATCAGCCCGAGCGCGCACTCGAGCTACTCGATCACGCGCTGTCGCTGAACCCGAACTACGTCGAGGCGTGCTTGCATCGCGGACTGGTGCTCAACACGCTCGGCCGCTCCGACGACGCAGAGGCTGCCTTTGCGCGCGCCCGGGGAATCAAGGGGCAGGACCAGCAAGGAATCTCGGCGTTTCAGGCTGCCAAGCTGGCCAATCAGCATGCCGCCTTGGGCGAAGCGTATAGCGAAGCCGGCGCGTTACCCCCCGCCATCGAGCAGTACCGAGCCGCCCTGCGGCTGGGGCCGGGTTTTCACGACCTCCGCTACAGGCTGGCGAGGCTCCTCCTCGAGGCCGGCCGCTCACTCGATGCCCGCGAGGAGCTTCAGCAGGTCGTGGATGCCCGTCCCGGGTTCGTCGATGCGCGGGCTGCGCTCGGAATGGCCTATTACGTCTCCGGCGACATGTCATCGGCCCAGGACATCTGGACGAAGCTCGAGCACGATCATCCCGGCGACGGGCGGGCCAAGGCCTATCTGGCCCTGTTGGAGCGCTCGCAGTCCAAGTGACGAAGCGCGTCTGTCCGGCGCGACGGTGCGCCGTCTTCGTTTCCGTGCTGATGCTGGGGTGTGGGGGGGGCGCCGCGGATCACGAGACGCTGGGCGACCGGGCCTATACCGAGCGGCAATTCGGCGATGCAGTCGTCGAGTACCGTCTGGCGCTCCTGCAGCATGCGCCGGACCCGGACGTCAGGGCAAAGGCTGGCGGGGCTGCCCTCCACGCCGGTGAGCTGGTGGTGGCCGCCGAGGAATACGCCGCGCTCGCTGTCGAAGCGCCGGAGCGGCAGTCGGAGGCAGCCGACGGGCTCGAGCGGGTGGCGCGCGCTGCGCTTGACCGGGGGGATGGGGTGGCCGTCGCAGCGGCCATCGCGAATCTTCGGCGGGTCGCCCCGGTGCGGGCGCTGGGTGGGTTCGCGGCTCAGCTGGCGAGGGGGCTCGGGGCGATCCCGAATGCGGAAGAGGCGGTCGCCATTCTCCCCTACGCGGCCGCCGCCGCTCCCGACGTGCGGATCCAGGACTCACTTCTCTACGCCTACGCGACCGCCCTGACTCGACGGAGGCGTTGCGCGGATGCCTCGACGGTTTTCGAGGGGTTGATTCGCCGGCAGCGGGACTCCGCGCTCGTTGCGGCCGCCGGAACCAGCCTGTCACGATGCGCGCTCAGCCTCGGTCGCGGGGCGCTCGACGCCGGGCAGCCGCTGGTAGCGGAGGAGTGGTTTCGGAAAGCCGTCTTCGACGGGAGTCGCGGTGACTACTCCCGCGCGGCGTACATTGGTTTAGGGGACGTCATGTTCGCGCGTGGGAACTACACCGACGCGGCGGACGCCTACTACGAAGCCGCCGTTGGCGCACCACCGGGTGACTCGCTCGCCTCCACCGCATGGGAGCGGCTGAACGCGCTCGCGGATGCCGGAACGGTTGTTCCCTGAACGGTGTTCAAGATTTCATGAGACCGATCGTGATTGGCGCCGTGGCCGTGCTCCTCGGGTGCGGGGGATTCAACCCCCGGAAACACGTGACACCCGAGACGCTGTTCGAAGCCTCGAAGCGTGAGTTTCGTCGCGGCAACTTTGGTGGCGCGCTCGAGGGATTCGAGAGCGTGACCGCTCAGCTCCCACGCAACGACCCCCTGCTGCCGCAGGCGCGGTACTACCTGGCCGAATCCAACTTCGCCCGGACGGAACTGCTGGAGGCCTCTCGGCAATTCCGCCGCGTGTCCGATGAGCATCCTGCCCACGAGCTGGCGCCGAGGGCCCTGCTTCGAGCGGGCGACGCGTCCGCGGCGCTGTGGTCGCGGCCGGAGCTCGACCCGACATACGGGCAGGCAGCAATATCGACCTATCGGGAGCTGCTCGGCCGCTTTCCCAACAGCCCGGAAGCAGTGCGTGCCCGGAAGAAGATCGCTGCTTTGGGGGAGCGCTTTGCAGCGAAGGATTTTCGAAACGGCAACTTCTACTTGCGGCTCGGGGGCTACGACTCGGCCATCATCTATTTCCGCAGCGTCGTGGCGAACTATCCCGAGAGCCGGACGGCGCCCGCGGCCCTCATCAAGCTCGTCGAGGCCTACCGGAAGATCGGCTATGCCGATGAGCGCCGGGAGACTTGCGCCCATCTCCGGCGGTACTACGCCGATGCCGAGGGTCTCGACGACGCCTGCCCCGTGGAAGCGGCCGCCCGCTAGGCCCGCGGTGCGCGTTGGGGTGTTCGGCGGGTCGTTCGACCCGGTTCACAACGGGCACTTGCGGGCGGCGCGGCTGGTGGCCGATCGGCTCAACCTCGACCAAGTTCGCTGGATCCCGGCTCGCGATCAGCCGTTCAAGTCGGGCCGTCACATTGCGTCCCCCACCGACCGGGTCGCGATGCTCCGCATTGCGCTGGGCGATGCTCCCGACTCAGTCCTGGATCATCGGGAGCTCCACCGATCCGGCCCGTCCTATACCGTCGATACGCTGCGGGAGCTGGCGACGGAGTTTCCGGACGACCGGTTATTCTTATTGCTTGGGGCGGATGCCGCTCGTGAGTTCCCGGCGTGGCGCGAGGCGAACGACGTGGCGCGGCTAGCCCACGTCGTCGCGTTCACGCGAGCGGGCGCCCTGTTGCCGGACCATCCCCTGATCGGGACGCGACTGGACGTGCCGGCCCTGGAGATCTCGGCGACCGCGATTCGCGATGCCGCTGCCAGGGGAGAATCCGTTGGCGGAGCGGTCCCCGTGGGGGTCGCCCGGTACATCTGGGATCACCACCTGTACGGAAGCGAGGGTTAATGCTCAAGGGGCTGGTCGCCAAGGTCGTCGGGACTCGGTTCGATCGCGAGCTCAAGCGCTTGCAGCCGATCATCGATCGAATCCACGAGCACGAAGCGCGCCTCGGCGGCTTGAGCGATCAGGAAATCCAGGGACAAACCGCAAAATTCCGCGAGGTGCTCCACGGGCGGCTGGGCGAGACGGAACAGGCGCTCGTGGGGAAGCGTGAAGCGAAACATGCCTGCGCCGATGGAGGGGAACGCGACGCGCTCGACCGGGAGATACACGATCTTGAGGCAACGCTGCGGCGGGATACGCAGCGTGCCCTCGACGACCTGCTGCCCGAGGCCTTTGCCACCGTCCGAGAAGCCTGCCGGCGCCTCCTCGGGACCGAAGTCGTCGTCACCGGTCACGAGCTCACCTGGGACATGGTGCCGTACGACGTTCAACTGATTGGCGGCATCGTGCTGCACCGCGGGAAGATTGCCGAGATGGCGACCGGCGAGGGAAAGACCCTCGTCGCGACGCTGCCCCTGTATCTAAACGCGCTCCCCGGGCGAGGGACGCACCTGGTGACCGTGAACAACTACCTCGCCCGACGGGACTCACAGTGGATGGGTCACCTGCTCACGTACCTCGGTTTGACCGTCGGGTGTCTCGATGACACCACGCCGTCCAGCCCGGAGCGCAGGGCCGCCTACGAGTCCGACATCTGTTATGGGACTAACAACGAGTTCGGATTCGACTACCTCCGTGACAACATGGTGTTCACACTCGACCAACGTGTGCAGCGCGCGCACACCTACGCGATCATCGACGAGGTCGATAGCATCCTAGTCGATGAGGCCCGCACGCCGCTCATCATCTCCGGACCGGTCGGGAACGAGGGCGACAAGAAGTACGCGGACTTCAACGCCCAAGTGCAGCGGCTGGTGCGGAAGCAAACCGCCGTGGTCAGCCAGCTGGTCGCCGAAGCGGAGCCTCTGCTGAGCGACGAGGAGCATCGGTACGAGGCTGGCATCAAGCTGTTCAAAGCACAGAAGGGAATGCCGAAGAACAAGCGACTCATGAAACTCTTTCAGGAGCCCGCCGAAAAGCAGTTGGTGCAGCGGGCCGAGCTCGATTACATCGCCGATCGCAAGCTCCCGGTCACGAAACAAAACATGAGGGATCTCGAGGAGGATCTCTTCTTCGTGATGGACGAGCGGGGCCATGCCGTCCACCTGACCGATCGCGGCGTGGAAATGATGAGTCCCGACGACCCGGGTCTGTTCGTCATCCCGGACATCTCCGAGGAAATTGGGGCGGTCGATCGGGAGGAGGGACTGTCCGCGGAGGAAAAACTGGAGCGCCGCCGCCAGCTCGAGGCGGACTACGCCGCCAAGAGCGAGAAGCTCCACATCATCCACAAGCTGCTGCAAGCGTACGCGCTGTACGAGAAGGACGTGGAGTACGTGGTGCAGGAGGGTCAGGTCTTCATCGTCGACGAGTTCACCGGCCGGATCATGGCGGGCCGCCGCTGGTCAGACGGCCTGCACCAGGCGATCGAGGCCAAGGAAGGCGTCACGGTTCGTGGGGAGACCCAGACACTCGCGACCATCACGATCCAGAACTATTTCCGCATGTACGAGAAGCTGGCGGGGATGACCGGGACGGCGGAGACCGAAGAAACGGAGTTCTTCCAGATATACGGGCTCGAGGTCATGGTCATCCCCACCAACCGGCCGGCCCGCCGCATCGACAATCACGACCTCATCTACCGCACCCGCAGGGAGAAGTACAACGCGATCGCCGACGAAGTCGGTCGCCAACATGAACGGGGCCTACCGGTTCTCGTCGGCACCGTGACCGTCGAAGTGTCCGAGACGCTATCGCGCATGCTGAAGCGCCGGGGACTCAAACATGAAGTGCTGAACGCGAAGTTACATCAGCGCGAAGCCGAGATCGTCTCGCAGGCAGGACGCCAGGGAGCGATTACGATTGCCACCAACATGGCGGGCCGGGGCACGGACATCAAACTCGGGGCGGGTGTCAAGCAGTGCCAGGTGTGCGGCATTCTTTCCAAGATGGCACCCTTCGGGCAAGCGGTGGAGCAGCCCGACTTGACCCAGCCCGAAATCAAGCAGCGAGGCTGCTACGACGATCCACCCTGCGGGCTGGTCATCGTCGGGACGGAGCGACACGAGTCGCGACGGATTGACCGGCAGCTGCGGGGGCGGTCCGGCCGGCAGGGAGATCCCGGCGCGAGTGTATTCTTTCTCTCGCTCGAAGACGACCTGATGCGCCTGTTCGGCTCCGACCGTATCGCCCGCTGGATGGAGCGAACGGGGGCGGAGGAGGGCGAGGTCATTACGCACCCCCTCGTGACTCGGGCAATTGGCAACGCGCAGAAGCGGGTCGAGCTCCAGAATTTTCAGGCGCGTAAGCGCCTGCTCGAATACGACGATGTCATGAACCAACAGCGCGAGGTCATTTACGGTCTCCGCTTGTTCGCGCTCGACGGGGGTGAAGAGCTCAAAGGGGAAGCGATCAAGATGGTCGAGGCCGCGATGGAGCGCTTTGCCAATCAGGAGGCTGGCGAGGAGGACCCAGACGGGTGGGATCGGCACCTCGTGTCGACCGAGCTCGTGATGCGCTTCCTCATCTCCGTGCCCGATATCGAGCACGCGGACCGCGTTCCGGATCTCGAAGCCCTCAAGTCCCTCTTGAAGGACGCCGGACGGCAAGCGTTCCAGGCAAAGCTGGACTCGTGGGTGCAGCTTGGCCGGCGCCACGCGGTTGAGGATCTACCGGACCGGCTCCTATCGCACGTGATGCTGCAAGTACTCGATGAGAAGTGGAAAGACCACCTGTACGACCTGGATCAACTCCGTCACGCCATCCATTTCCGGGCCTGGGGTCAGAAGGACCCGTTGATCGAGTACAAGCAGGACGCCTTCGACATGTTCATGGACCTGATGAACGACGTCCGGTCGACCTTGGCGGAACGGCTACTGAAGTTCCAGGTGCAGATCAGCGCTGGCCCGCCGACCCGGGGCCCATCCACCGCCCCTGTGGGGACGCCGGTCAAGGAGCCGCTGTCAGACGCTGATCTACTCGTTCCCGGGGCAGCGCGCGCGGCCGCCTCGGTACCGGCAGATGCGGCGGGCCGTGAGCCTCCCGCCACCGCTCGCTCGGCTGGGCCGGTGAGCGCCGTTCCGAAGGTTGGGCGCAACGACCCGTGTCCCTGCGGAAGCGGTCGTAAGTTTAAGAAGTGTCATGGGTTGAACACGTAGCCCGATTCGACTCGACACGCTCACGCCACCGGGTGCGTCGAAATGTACCCCTGGCGCCGCGCAGCCCCACGAGATTGCCTGGATGGCCCACCGCTTAGCGGATACCGGACCGCAGGAACGCCCACGAGAGCGTCTCTTCACCCTGGGTCCGGCCGCGTTGACGGCTGTGGAGTTGGTCGCCATCCTGATAGGGACCGGCACGCGCCGCGACGATGTGTTGGTGGTCGCGGAGAACGTGCTCTCGGAGTCCGGCGGGTCGCTCCGGCGCCTCGCGGGGCGTCCGGCCGGAGTGTTGGCACGGGTCCCGGGAGTCGGTCGCGCAAAGGCTGGGCGCGTGACGGCGGCGCTCGAATTAGCGCGACGGCTGGCAGGGGAATCGCGCGCTGCGGTCTGTCAGGTGCGCACCCCCTCCGACGTGCAGCGCTGGTGCGGTCCCGCGCTCCGAGACCTCACCGTGGAGGAGTTTCACATCTTGACCCTCGATGCGCAGAACTGCATTACCCGCGATTTGCTCATCACGCGAGGTATCTTGAACGTTTCATTGGTCCACCCCCGGGAGGTATTCCGGGCGGCCATCGCCGAGGCGGCGGCTGGGGTGATCGTGGTACACAACCATCCGAGCGGCAACCCCGCACCGTCCGCCGACGATCGGGCCGTGACGAAGCAGCTGGTGGATGCGGGACGCGTCCTCGACATCCCCGTGTACGATCACGTGGTGGTGGGTGGCGATCGATACTTCAGCTTCGCCGAAGGCGGGCTATTGTGACCGGGGCACTGGTCGACGTCGATTCCCGTTTTGCCGGGGCGCTAGCGGCCCGCAAGGACCGGCTCGATATCGCCCTACTCGAGCGGGCCTACCAGTTCAGCGCGTTGGCGCACCGCGGGCAAAAGCGCCTTTCGGGTGACGCCTTCGTATCCCATTCCGTCGAAGTCGCCCACATCCTCGTCGAGCAACAACTCGATACCGTGACGGTCGCGGCGGCGCTCTTGCACGACGTCGTCGAGGACGCCGAGATCACCATTTCAGAGATCGAGGCGGCGTTCGGGGAGGAAGTGGCCGGTATCGTCGACGGGTTGACGAAGATCTCCAGCCTGCGATTCCAATCGAGTGCCGAGGCCCAGGTGGAGAACTATCGAAAGCTCCTGCTGTCGGTCGCTCGGGATGCTCGCGTGATCATCGTGAAACTCGCCGACCGCTTGCACAACATGCGGACCCTTCAACACTTGCCGGCCGACCGCCAGCAGCGCATCGCGCTCGAGACGCGCGAGATCTACGCGCCCCTGGCTCACCGGTTCGGCATGGCCGGTATGAAGGCGGAACTCGAAGATTTGGCGTTTCGGTTTCTCGAGCGGGAGGATTATCAGGCGCTCGGCACCGGCGTCCAGGCGGGACGAGACGAGCGGAAAGAGATGATCGATCGGCTGCGGGTGCCGCTAGCGGAGGCGCTCGGTCGCGCCGGCATCGCCGAATTCGAGATCACGGGCCGGCCGAAGCACTTGTGGTCAATTTACAATAAAATGAAGCGCCGCGACCGACCCCTCGACGAGATCTACGATCTCATGGCCGTCAGGGTGCTCGTCGACACCGTGCCCGACTGCTATCACGTGCTCGGCGTCGTTCACCATCAGTGGACGCCATTGCAGGAGCGCATCAAGGACTACATCGCGTCGCCCAAGTCGAACGCTTATCAAGCCTTGCATACAACTATTTTCGGACCGGGCGGTCAGCTGTACGAGATCCAGATCCGCACGCGGGAAATGCATCGCACCGCGGAGTACGGAATCGCGGCCCACTGGGTATACAAGGAGGGGCGGAAGCCCGACAAGCTCGACAGCCACTTTGCGTGGTTCCGGCAACTGCTGGAGCTGCAGCAGGATGCTCACAGCCCCGAAGAGTTTCTCGAATTCTTGAAAATCGATCTCTACCAGGACGAGATCTTCGTATTCACTCCAAAGGGCGATGTCAAACGTCTCCCCACCGGATCTACACCCATCGACTTCGCCTTTGCCGTGCACACGGAGGTCGGACTCCGTTGCCAGGGCGCCAAGGTAAACGGGCGCATCGCGCCCCTCCATCGTTCGTTGCGTAACGGAGACACGGTCACGGTGCTCACGGGGCAGCAGCCACGGCCAAGTCGCGATTGGGTGGCCCACGTGCAGACGGCCCGGGCGCGGCACAAGATCCGGCAGTGGATCAAACAGGAAGAGGCTGCGGCGAGCATTGCGCTGGGTAAGGAAATCCTTGCTCGAGAGCTCCGCAGGCGCCGACTCACCCTTCCGGACGACGCGACCGTGCGGCAGCGCACTGAGGGGATCGTGGTCGATGTGGAGGGACTGTACCAGGCTCTCGGCAGCGGAGATCTCCCGATCGGCCGGGTGATCCGGGCGCTGTTCCCGGACCAGTCGGCCGACCAGCTGCAGGGGTCCAAGCCGAGCGGTTTCGGGCGGGTACTCGAGCGCATTCGGTTCGGCCGCGGGGTGCGGATCCAGGGCGTCCACGGCCTCATGCTGAGATATGCGCAGTGCTGCCAGCCGGTTCCCGGTGATCCTGTCGTCGGTTACGTCACGAGAGGCCGGGGCGTGTCGATCCATCGGGTGGACTGCCCAAACCTTCTCGCGATGTCGACAGAGCCAGAGCGGCGCGTGGAGATCGATTGGCAGTCGATGGAAGGGGAGGTCTTCGTCGTGCGACTCGGAGTGGTTGGGGAAGACCGCCGCGGGCTCTATGCCGATTTGATGGAGGGGGTGTCGCAGACGGGGACCAACACTCGGAGCGCCGAACTCTCGAGCAAGGATGGGGCCATGTTTGGATCGGTGCTCGTCGAGGTCGAGAACCACGCTCATCTATCCAAGGTCATGAAGGCGATGCGGCGCGTGAAGGGCGTTTCGGAAGTCGAGCGTCGGGAGCCGGCTCCACGTATCGGCGAGTAGCTCCGTGCCCAACGAGCCACCGTCCGCCGCCGCCGTGACCGGGTTCCGCCTCAAGCTCCCGTTCGAGCCCGCGGGTGACCAGCCACGTGCCGTTGACGAGCTGCAACGCGGTTTGGCAAACGGAACGCGATACCAAACACTTCTCGGCGTTACCGGCTCCGGCAAGACGGTCACCATGGCGCACGTGATCGCCTCGCACGGCCGTCCCACGCTCGTCCTTTCCCACAACAAGACGCTGGCTGCCCAGCTGTACGGCGAGCTCAAGTCCTTCTTCCCGCATAACGCGGTCGAGTACTTCGTTTCGTACTACGACTACTATCAACCCGAGGCGTACGTGCCGGCCACGGACACGTACATCGAAAAGGATGCGAGCATCAACGACGACATCGATTCGCTCCGATTACGAGCGACCTCGAGCCTCATGGAACGAGAGGACGTCGTCATCGTCGCGTCCGTGAGCGCGATCTACGGACTCGGCGATCCAGTGGAGTACCGGCAGTTGATGGTCACGATCGAAATGAACGACAAACCGGGGAGGGACATGGTCCTGGCGGACCTCGTGCGCATTCACTATCAGCGAAATGACGCCGCCTTCGAACGCGGCACCTTTCGAGTTCGAGGCGACACGGTGGAGGTGTTCCCGGCATACGAAGAACAGGCAGTTCGGATCGAGTTTTGGGGGGACAGGGTGGAGCGCGTTTCGAAGATCGATCCGCTCACCGGCGAGGTAATCGCGGAGCTACGCCGGTGCGCGATCTATCCGGCGACCCATTTTGTGGTGCGGCGGCCGACGCTCGAGCGGGCTGTCGAGCAGATCAGAATCGAGCTCCGAGGGCGGCTCGACGAGCTGCGGCGCGATGGCAAGCTGCTCGAGGCGCAGCGCCTGGAGGCTCGCACCAACTTCGACGTCGATATGCTCCTCGAAGTCGGAACGTGCGCTGGTGTCGAGAACTACAGTCGCCACTTGGCTGCTCGGCGTGCCGGTGAGCGGCCGGCCTGCCTGCTCGATTATTTTCCGGCCGATTTTCTCACGATCATCGACGAATCTCACGTGACGCTGCCTCAGATCGGTGGGATGTACGCTGGCGACCGGTCGCGGAAAGAGACCCTGGTCGAGCACGGGTTTCGCCTCCCGTCCGCGCTCGACAATCGGCCGCTCAACATCGGCGAGTTCATGAACGTCGTCCCCTCCATCCTCTTCGTCTCGGCGACACCTGGCGATCGCGAGCTCGAGCTGTCCGAGGGGTTGGCGGTCGAACAGATCATCCGGCCGACCGGTCTGGTCGATCCCGAGGTCGAGGTGCGCCCAGTCAAGGGCCAAGTGGACGATCTGCTTGCAGAGATCCGCGAGTGCGAAGCCGCAGGCCATCGGGTGCTCGTGACCACCCTGACCAAACGCATGGCGGAAGATCTCACGGACTACCTCCAGCAGGTGGGCGTTCGCGTGCGCTATATGCACTCAGACATCGACGCGATCGAGCGCATGGAGATCGTTCGAGGTCTCAGACTCGGCGAGTTCGACGTGCTCGTGGGCATCAATCTGCTGCGGGAGGGACTCGATCTTCCAGAGGTGGCGCTGGTGGCCATTCTGGACGCGGATCAGGAGGGGTTCTTGCGCTCCGACCGGTCACTCATCCAGACAGTCGGCCGCGCAGCCCGGAACGTTGCCGGCCGAGCCATACTGTACGCCGACCACGTTACCGGTTCCATGGAGCGGGCGCTTGCCGAAATGGACCGACGGCGCGCCACGCAGATAGCGTATAACGTGGAGCACGGAGTGACCCCGACCTCGATTCACAAGTCGACCGATCAGGTTCGGCTCGTGACGCGTGTCGCCGATGCCCGCTCAGAGCCAGCGTCAAAGACCACCGTATCGCTGCGCCCAGCCAACGCTGAAGAGCGGGAGCGCCTGGTGGCGGCACTCGAACAACAGATGCGAGAAGCGGCAGCCGAGCTCGACTTCGAGCTGGCGGCGCTGCTCAGGGATCAGATCTTCGATCTCAAATCCGGGAACACGTCGAGCGGCGCTGGCGACGCCGCCCGCGGGCGCCCCCGGCGCCGCCGCGCTGGGTCGAGGCGCAAACGTGCATGACTTGCTGGCAGGGAAGGCTCGCGTCGTCGGGTTGGAACAACTCCGCGCAGAGGCGGCTCGCGTCTGGGCGCGGCTCCCGGCCGGTTCGGTCGTCTGGCTCACGGGCGAGCTCGGGAGCGGTAAGACCACATTCGTTCGGGGCATTACCGAAGCGGCGGCGGCGCCACCCGCCACCAGTCCGACCTACGCGCTCATCCACCGATACCCCACCCCGACTGGTCCGATCATCCACGTCGACTGTTACCGTGTGCGCCCGTCAGACGACCTCCGGGACCTGGACTTCCCCGGACTACTGGCTGAAGCCCGCCTGCTGGTGATCGAATGGCCGGAACGGGCTGGTGCCCTCGTACCACCTCCGGAACTGCACGTTCGGCTCGGACATACCGAGCATTCTGATAGACGTGTCCTAGAGCGCGTAGCTTGACGCTCTTGCTCGCCATCGATACGGCGACGGCGTTCGGGAGCGTGGCGCTGGGCCGGCCTGGGGAGCCGCTAACCGGGTGCTTTCTCGGCGGGCGACGCCACGCGGCCGCCGTCACCGCCGCGGTCGACCATGCGCTCCGGATGGGTGACGCCGAGCACGCCAGCCTCTCGGGCGTCGTTGTGGCGGATGGCCCTGGGAGCTTTACTGGACTCCGCGTCGGATGGGCCACCGCCCAAGGCTTGTGTCGCGCGACTGCTGGGCTTGAGGTGTGGCGCGCGCCGTCGCTCATGGCCACCGCGTGGACCGCGAGCCGATTCCATGACGGGCTCATCGCCGCGATGTATGACGCCTACCGCGGGGAGGTGTTTGCGGCCGTGTATCGGTTCGAAGGCCGCCGGGTAACCACGGTGTTCCCGCCGAGTCTCTGCGCACCGGATGAGTTGTGCCGCCAGCCAGGTCTGGAGCCCGTGGTGGCGGTCGGTGACGGCGCGGTGTTGCATGCGCCCCAGGTCACCGCTTGGACCGGGCGGCCGCCGATAACGCCTCCCGCGGGCGCCCTTCAGGCGCTCGCGCTCATCGAGCTCGTCGCGTTCGAGGGAGCGGTTTCCGCGGTCCAGGATATAGCGGCTTACGCCCCGGATTACGGCCGCCCCGCGGAGGCTCAGGTTCGATGGGAGCAGGCTCATGGAAGAGCACTACCGCATTCGCCCGGCGACGCCGGGTGACGCATCTGCGATCGCGGCCCTCGAACGGCAGATCTTCACCGACCCTTGGCCGGAATCGGCGCTTGTCACTCCGGCCGGCGACCTGTCGCTCGTAGCGTGTGTCGGGGGTAGTGTCGTTGCGTACGTGTTCGTTCGAGCAGCGGAGGACGAGGCCGAGGTGCTCAATGTGGCGGTGCATCCGGCTCGAAGGCGTCGTGGGATCGGCCGCGCGCTGCTGACCCGGGCGCTTGCTCGCTGTGCGGTTTCCGGGGTCCGCGCCGTCCACCTTGAGGTGCGGGCCTCAAACGACGTGGCGCAGGCGTTCTACCGCCAAATGGGGTTCCAACAAGCGGGTCGCCGGCCCCGATACTACACACAACCGGCCGAAGATGCGCTCGTATTGAGGCGGATCCTGGGCCCGCGCGAACACCCTGCGTAGAACGGGTCCGAATGGCGTATCTTTGGTTGACAAAAGGACTTAAAGCACCTATAGTTTCACGCGTCCGAGTCATGCCCCCAAGCGTTGGAGGCTGAAGTGAGCCGTAGTTTGAACAAGGTGATGTTGATCGGAAACCTGGGGGCTGACCCTGAGGTTCGGAGCACATCGAACGGCTCTCGTGTCGCGACCTTATCCGTCGCCACCAGCCGGCAGTGGAACAACCAGGCCGGCGAGCGCCAGGAAAAAACGGAGTGGCATCGGGTTGTGCTGTGGAATGGAAAGGGTGCGCAGCTCGCTGATTTTGCCGAACGGTACGCCAAGAAGGGCGACCGCGTATATGTCGAAGGCCGGGTCGAATACCGGACTTGGGAGGATCGCGAAGGGAACACTCGGTACACCACGGAGGTCAATGGCCGGGAGTTCATCCTGTTGACCTCTCGAGGTGGAAGCGATGGCGATGACGGGCCCGCCCGGCGCCCAGCTGCGCAGTCCGCCGTGGCCGAGTCGGCGGCTGGAAGCGCATCGAAGAAGGAAACCTACGACAAGTTCCCGGAGGCGCTCGATGAGGAGGACGATGATCTTCCGTTCTAGCTGCGCCTTGGCGGTCATGGCCCTTTCCCTGTTTGGGGTGAGGGCCGTTCATGCGCAGGACGATCCCGCACCCGCTCCCGCGCAGGGGCGCGTGCACATCGTGGAGTCCGGCGAGACCCTGTGGGACCTGGCGCAGCAGTATTTCGGCGATCCTTTTCTGTGGCCCTCGATCTATCGGCTGAACACCATCGTGGTCGAAGATCCACACTGGATCTTCCCTGGCGAGGAGCTGATGCTTGTCCCGCCGGAACCCACCGCTATGGTTGCCGCCGAGCCTGAAGCACCGGTCGAGATCCCAGCGGGCGAGCCTGTGGACCCGCAGCCTGAAGTCGCGTTGGTCACTCCCGAGGAGCCTCTCGAGCTGGGTCCCACCGGCGACCTGCCCCCGCCGCCCCCGCCGACGTCGGGGGTCTCGGGACCCACGGTTTTCATGGATCAGCGCAGCCAGGGTTCACGGGTGGGTCGCATGGGCGAAACCGGCTACCGTTCGGTTCTTCCAGGTCAGTTCTACGCCGCCGGCTTTCTCACGGAGCGCGATCGGTTGCCTTGGTCGAGCGTCGTCGGCGCGCTGGATCGCACAATGCTTGGGACGCTCAGCGCCGTTACTACGGCGCGAATCTTTGGTTCGGTCGAGCTCCGTGCGTCCGCATCGGCGGTCTACCACGTGGGCGATACCCTACTGACCGTGCGTCGTGGGCGAGAACTCGATGGCTGGGGCAGGGTGATCGTCCCGTCGGGACTCATCCGCGTTACCGACGTAGCGGGCCGCCGTGTGACTGGCGACGTCGTGGCGCAGTTCAACCGGGTGATCAGCGGCCAATCCGCGTTGCCAGTCGAGCCCTTCAGCGATCCCGGCACGGTCGAGCCGGTCCCGATCGAGAACGGAATGACCGGCAGTGTGATCGCTGTCCGCGACCTCCACCCGGTCCCAGGGAAGCTGAATGTCATCTTCATCGATCTGGGGCGAGAACAAGGGGTTGCGATCGGCGATGTCTTCGAAGTGCTGCAGCCGCCCGATGCTGGGGCGTCGACAGAGGCCCCGCCCCGAGCCATAGCGATCATACAGGTCGTGCATGTGCGCCAACGGTCCGCGTCGGGTCTGCTTCTCCAGATCTTCAACCTGGGTGTTCGGCGCGGCGCGCCGGTACGGCTGAGTCGGAAGATGCCGTCCTGATAGGGGGCGGTTGGGCGGCGTGTTTACCGAGCTTCATTTCGTCGCCCTGGCTGCCTACGGCGTCACAGCTAGTCTGGTCCTGGTGGCGCTTTTCAGGCTACCCGGCGGTCGAATGGTGGGGTCGCTACCGCTCGCCACGTCGGCTGGGGCTGTCGGCATTCACTTCTTCGCGTTGGTGGCGTACGCTGTAGGATCCGGAACCCTTCCGCTCGCTGGGCTGGCCCCCTCCCTGTCATCACTTGCGTTTCTCGTCGGTCTGATAGCCGTGGGCATTCAGTGGTTGACGCGCGAGGCTGGGATCACCGTCGTGGCGGGGCCGTTAGCTGTGATCCTTCTTGCGGGGGCATTGATGGCCGGTTTCGGGCCAGTGCCCGCGGGAGCCTCGCCGCAGGGGGGATGGTTTGTTTTGCACACAGCGACGAGCTTTCTCGGGATCGCGCTGCTCATGGTCGCCTTCGCGGCGGCCGCTCTGTACCTCCTGCAGCATCGAGAGTTGAAGGGAAGGCGTTTCGGAGCCACTTTTTGGTTTCTCCCGCCTCTGGAGCAGGTCGACCGACTGAACCATTTGGCTCTTCTCGGGGGACTGCCCGCACTCACCGTAGGTGTACTACTCGCGCTGGTGTTCGGCGGCTCCAATCAATCGGTCAGGGATGCGGTCGGTGCCCCACACTTGGTGTGGGGCACGCTTTCCTGGCTCGTTGTTGCGGCGGTAGCGGTGGCGCGCCTCAGCGGGTGGGTGCGGGGACGTCGGGCGGCTTGGGCGTCTATTGCGGGATTTGCGACCGTGGCGCTGGCGTACATCATCTTGGTGGGGCTGCGCGCCGGCGGGACTCGATTTCTCTAGATCCCTGGCGCAGCTGTGCGTTGTCGTGTGGGCGCCGGCCCGCCGGATCGCCGGGGGGAATGTGACACGATGAGGGGTACCACCACGGGATGAGTCTCGTTGTTATCGGCCTCAACCATCGGACGGCGCCGATCGAAGTCCGTGAGCGCTTGACGTGGCCGCGGGCCGAAGTGCCGGGCGTGCTCACCAGCATTCTCGATCGTGGAAGCTCGGGCGCCGTGCTGGTGTCGACGTGCAACCGTACGGAGTTCTACGCGGCCGATCCCGATCAGGCCGCGCTCACCGAAATCCGGCGGTGGGCGTCCCAGCGTCTGGGACATCCGATCGACGACTATGCGTACGTGCTGCACGAAGGCGAGGTCGTTCGCCATCTGTTCCGCGTGGCCGCTGGTCTCGATTCCATGGTTCTCGGCGAGTCGCAAGTGCAGGGTCAGGTACGAGAGGCGTGGGAGGAAGCGCAAGCGTTTGCGGGGCCACTGCTGAACCGCCTGTTCCAGTCGGCCCTCCGCGCCGGCGGGCGCGTTCGCGCTGAGACCGGCCTGGGGAGTGGAACCGCGTCGGTGCCGTCAGCCTGCGTGGACCTCGCCAAGAAGATCTTCGCTGACCTGTCGGACCGCCGTGCGCTAGTCGTGGGTGCTGGGGACATGGCGGAACTCGCGGCGGGGTGCTTGGCGTCGGAGGGTGTTCGGTCGCTCTCCGTTGCGAATCGCGACGAGGAGCGCTCGAGCCGGATCGCCGAGCGCCTCGGGGGTCGCGCGGTCCCCTTCGGGGAACTCCATGAGGCCTTTCGGGAAGCTGACCTCGTCGTAAGCTCGACCGCCGCCTCGCAACCGATCGTGACGGCAGCACTCGTCGCGGCCGCGGTCGAGGGTCGGAACGGGCGCCCGCTCTGTATTCTCGACATCGCCGTGCCGCGAGATGTCGATCCGGAGGTGGCCAGCCTCGAGAACGTGTTCTTGTACGACATCGACGATCTACAGAGTGTGGTGGCGGCGGCGATCGGCGATCGGCGGCAGGAGATCCCCCGGGCGGAGCGTATTGTCTCACAGGAGTATGAGTTCTTCTGGCGGTGGTATGTGGGCCTGGAGGCGGTCGGATCGATTCGCGCGCTTCGGGGGCGTATCGACGAGGTACGTCGCGCGGAAGTGGAACGGGCACTGAGACGGCTTGCTCACCTCGATGTGGGCGATCGAGAGCGCATCGAGCAGCTGACCCGCACCCTGATGAACAAGTTCCTGCACGAACCCACCGTGCGGCTGCGAGCGGCTGGTGGCACGCCCGAGGGTGGGCGGCTGGCCGAGGCCGTGCGACATCTCTTTGATCTAGAGGAGCTGAACGTGAACGACTCAGCATCGCGCGATTCATGAGCCAACGTGTTGTAGTTTCTGGAGGCGCCGGATTCATCGGATCCCATGTAGTCGATGGCTATATAGCCGCTGGGTATGAGGTAACCGTTGTGGACAACCTCTCCAGTGGCCGGCGCGAGAACGTACCTAAGGGCGCCGCGCTCGTCGTGTGTGACATCGGCTCCGAAGAGGCTCGTGATTTGGTGGCGACGGGTGGGTTCACGATCTTGAACCACCACGCTGCTCAGTTGGACGTCCGCGTATCGGTAGACGATCCAGAGCTCGACGCCCGTGAAAACATCCTCGGACTCCTCAACCTGCTGCAGGGGGGCCGCGACGGCAGTGTGGAGCGGGTCTTGTTCGCCTCCTCGGGAGGTGTGGTGTACGATGAACGGAGCCAATTGCCTCACGCCGAGACGGCGCCGAAACTCCCGGTCTCGCCGTACGGTGTGAGCAAGCTGGCGTCGGAATACTACTTGGCCGCTTATGGCCGGCTTTACGACCTAGAGGTGGTGTCGCTGCGATACGCCAACGTTTTTGGGCCTCGCCAGAGCCCGCATGGGGAGGCCGGGGTCGTCGCCATCTTCGGGAATCGAATCAAGCGGGGTCAGGAGTTGACGGTCTTCGGCGGTGGCGAGCAGACGCGAGACTATGTGTTCGTGGAGGATGTCGCGCGGGCGAACGTCTCGGCGAGCACTTGTGCCATCCCGCCAGTCTCCGACCTCGATGCGCGTGCTTTCAATGTCGGTACGGGGTCGGAAACGAGCGTCAACGGCCTCGTGGAGAGCATGCTGTCCGCGACCGGAAGCGACGTGGCGGTCCGGCACGCTCCGGCCCGCCCGGGCGAGCTGAGCCGCAGCGCCGTGAGCTTTGAAAAGGCGGAGCGCGCCTGGGGGTGGCGACCCGAAGTGTCGCTGATTCAGGGGCTCGGCGAAACCTATGCCTGGATTGAGGAAGCCTCGACATGATGCTGCAAGTTGGCCGGGCGGTGCCGACCACGGCCTGGGAGCTGGTGACCGTCTCGAGCACGGAGACCAAGGCCGTCCTGATCGTTCTGATGGTGTTCTCGCTCGTCAGTTGGTTCCTGATCGTTCTCAAGTGGTGGCAGCTGCGACGGGTCAGGCGGCAGGCCGATCGGTTCTTTGCAGCGCTGGAGCGTACGTCGAGCCTCCAAGATGCCTACCACGCAGTGATGAAGCTTCCGGGCTCTCCCTATGGACGGTTGCTGCGCGAGGGAATCAACTTCTTTAGTGAGCTCCGGCCCGGTGCCCTCCATGACCGTGCCGCTGCGGAAGGAAACTCGGTGCTGAGCGTGACTCAGCTGGAGGCGCTTCGACTGGTGCTTGCGAAAGAAGTCGCCGCCGAGCGTGATGTCATGGCGCGGTTCATTCCATGGCTCGCGACGATCGGTTCGGTCAGCCCTCTACTCGGCCTGCTGGGCACGGTGCTCGGCGTCATGGATGCGTTCATCGGCATAGCCACGGGAGGGTCGGGCAATATCGCCGCGGTGGCCCCGGGGGTGGCTGAGGCGTTGGTCACCACCGTGGTCGGCTTGGCGGTGGCGATTCCGGCGGTCATCGCATACAACCTGCTCGCCAATCGCCTCGGTGTGTACGCCGGGGAGCTCGAGGGGTTTGCCCACGAGATCATTGGCACGATGGCGAGGGAGGGAAGGATCTAGCGATGGCGGAAGGGGGCCTGCGAGGACACGGGGAGCTTCCGCTCACCGCGGATATCAACGTGACGTCACTGGTCGATGTCGCCTTCGTCCTGTTGATCATCTTCATGATCACTGCGCCGATCATGCAGGGCGGCGTCGATGTCCAGCTCCCGAGAGCGGAGGCGCGTCCCATTCAGCCCAAAGAGGGACTCGTCGTGTCCATCGACCGACAGGGGCGGATATTCATGGACGAGACGGCTCTCTCTTTTGACGATTTCCGTGCGGCGTTCGGCGCGATCGTTTCCTCGCGCCGGCCCGAGGGCGTGTATTTGCGCGCCGACTCCCGCGTGGATTACGGGTTGGTCGTCCGTGTGCTCGCGCTCATGCGGGCCTCTGGTGTGAACGACGTGGGGCTCGTGGCTGAGTCTGAAGAGATCATCCGATGAGGAGAGCCCGGCGCCACCGGTCATCCCGATCACTCGGAGAAACGAGGCTAGCATTGGCGAGTACGCTCGCTGTGCACGTGCTGGCCGTGGCCGTCATGGGTGGGAGCGCCGGGTCACGGCGGGCCGCACCCCCCGTGTACAGTGTGCAGCTCGTCGCGGCGCCCCGCCCCGAGCCGTCTGCCCGACGGGCACCAGAAGCGCTCCAGAGGCCCGCGGACCGAGCCGTGCCAGTGTCGCAGCCCCCGCCTCGGCGGCGTACCTCGGTTGCGGAGACGCCGCCCCCTCCCGTCCGGACTCCGGATCTCTCACGCGAGCCTGCACCGCGCACGACGCCCGCGGAGGAGCCAGCTCCGAATGAGGAACCCTCGACAGGCACTGACGTGGCCACGGTCAAGACGACCGGGGTCGATTTCCCGTATCCGGAATACCTGAGAAACCTGGTCGCCCAAGTGTATCGGCGCTGGCACCGGCCCGAGAGTGGCGTTCCGCTGCGCGCGGAGGTTTTCTTTCTCGTACACCGAGATGGGTCGGTGTCGAGTCTGCAATTCCTCAAGCGGTCCGGCAACTTTTCGTTCGACCTCGAGGCGCAGGGAGCCCTGGAGGCCGCGGGAAACGGCGGCGCGTTTGGGGAACTCCCTGACGGCTATGAATCCGATGTCCTCCCGGTGAACTTCTTCTTCAATCCTGGCCCTCCGAGGTGAGGTGGAAGGCAGCTTGGTTTAGACGTGTGACCCTGCCTCCGTTGCTCGGTCTGGCGATCGCCACCGCGCCGGGCTGGCTCATCGCGCAGGATAGCGTGCCGCCCCTCGATCAGGAGGGCGTGCGGGTCGGCATCACGTACACGCCGGGACTGCGGCCTGGGATGCTGGTTCTTGGCGGCACGCGGGATCAGCGCCTCGATTCCGTGCGTGCGATCATCCAGCGGGACCTCGACTACAGCGATCGGTTCGAAATCATTCGCCTCCCGGGTGGCGACAGCCTCACCGTTGGCCTGGCGGCTCCGGGCCCGGACTCGGGGATAGGTGCGGCCGGGTCGGCCACCACGGAAGCAGAGGCGACCTTCGTAAACTACCCCCTCTTTGGGGCCCTGGGTGCCGATTACGCCGTGAACGTGAGCGAGTCCCTTGACTCCGCACTTGAAGTGACGGTCTACGACGTGCGGGGGGCCGGTATCCGTCGCGAGGTTCAGATTGGTCATATTCCCCCATCCGGTTCCGATTTCCGGATGCGGGTTCATCGAGCCAGTGACGAGGTCGTGCGAGCGGCAGCTGGCGCGGCCGGCATCGCCGCCACCCGCTTGCTCTTCATCCAGCGCGGTCGCGTGTACCGCATCGATTCGGACGGGGCTGAGCCGGCGGCATTGTCACCGGGCCGTGGCGGCGCGATGTCACCGACCTGGGCTCCCGACGGCCGGAAGGCCGTGTACATGGAGTTCTCGGAGGGCGCTGGCAGACTGTATGTCGTGGATGTGACGGCGGGAACGCGTCAGCTACTCGCGCCGACGGCGGACCAGCTCAACTTCAGTCCCGCCTTCGCCCCGGACGGGCAGACGCTGGTCTTCGCCAGGGCCACGGGTGAGGGCACCGATCTGTATGCGTACAACCTCGCCCGGGACTGTTGCTTAGAGCGCTTGACGGTAGGCCGCTTTTCAGATAACCTAACCCCCACCCATAGTCCGGATGGACGCCGCATCGCGTTCGTATCGACCCGCGCGGGCGCGCCACAGGTTTATGTCATGGCCGCGGACGGGACGGGGCAGGAGTTGTTTGCCCCGTTCGACTATGGTGTGACCGGAAGCTCGAACGCTCCGGAGTGGTCGCCGGACGGCCTGAACCTCGCGTTCCATCGGGAGGTGGCCGGTAGTCCGCAGGTGTTCGTAATGGACGTGGCCTCTCGGCGCGTCAAGCAGTTGACGAGTGCCGGGCGGAATGAAGACCCCACGTGGGCCCCGGACGGGCGCCACATCGCTTTCGTCTCTAGCCGGACGGGCTCGCGTCAGCTGTGGGTCATCGATCTCGATACGGGACGCGTACGGCAGCTCACGCGGCTTGGGCAGGCGCGGCTGCCCTCGTGGTCCCCCCGGATCTCGCAGCCCTAGAACCTAAGATTGGAGCGATCGACAATGCGACTCAGCCTACCAATGACACTCGGTGTCGCCGTGATACTAGCGGCGGCGGCTTGCGGCGGCTCACCCCCTCCCGCACCACCACCGCAACCCAACGCTGACTCTATCGAGGCAGCGCGCCGAGCCCAGGCGAGGGCGGACTCGATTGCCCGGGAGCAGGCGCGCCGGGACAGCATTGCCCGCGCCGAGGCGGAGAGAGACCGCATCCGGCGGCAAGGAGAGGCCGATTCGCTCGCGGCCCTTCGCAGTGAGACCGAGGCGGTCAGAGAAATGCTGGCCAGGAGAGTGAATTTCGATTTCGACCGGTCGAACATCCGGCCTGGTGACGCGCAGGTGCTCGACCAAAAGCTCGCGATCCTGCAGGCGAATCCGGCGCTAAACATCGAGATCGCCGGACACTGTGATGAGCGCGGGTCCGACGAATACAACCTGGCTCTCGGTAACCGGCGGGCGCTGTCTGCCAAGCAGTACCTGACGAGCCGGGGAATCGCCGACAACCGGGTCAGCACGCGGTCATTCGGCGAAGAGCGACCGATGGATCAGGGGAGTAATGAGGCGGCGTGGGAGCAGAACCGCCGAGATGAGTTCACCATTGCCGCCGGCGGGAACGTCCTGAAGCGTCCTGGGATGTGACGCGGGTCTTGGTCGCCGCGAGCGTCGCGCTGAGTGCCTGTGCGCTCAAGGGCGATGTTCGGAGAGTTGAACGCGAGGTTCAGGAGTTGCGTGAGCAGACGGCCCGTGCCGATTCGGCACGGGCCGTCGAACTCGTTCGTATTCTCGCGCAGCTAGCGAGCATTCAATCCGTCGTTCTCGATTCCCTATCGTCCCACCAGCGCCGGTTCGCCTCCTTTCAAGGTGGTGTCGTCGGCGACCTGACCGAAGTACAACGGCAACTGGTACTGATCCAAGAACTCACCGGCCAGAGCCAGCAGCGTCTCTCCGAGTTTCGGAGGCAGCTCGAACGACGCGCCCAATCCAGGACGCCTCCTGCGACCCCAGTTCCCGCCGATTCGCTGTGGCCAGACGATTCGCAGATGATCGAGGGGCCGGGACCCGAGGAGCTCTACGACGTTTCCCTCCAGCAGCTCCGGCGTGGGAGTCCGCAGACCGCGCGCCTGGGGTTCCAGACCCTCCTCCGGGAGTTCCCGTCGTACGACCGGGTGCCCGACGCGCGGTTCTTCGTCGGGGAGACGTGGGGTATCTCCAATCCAGACTCCGCCGCGGCCGCGTACGAACAGGTAGTGAGAGAGCACCCCGAATCCCCGCGGGCCCCGACGTCCCTGTACCGACTGGGGCTCCTGGCCGAGCAACTAGGTGATGGTGCCGCCGCCCGCATCTATTACCAGCGGGTACTGGCGGGCTATCCGAGATCCGACGAGGCGCCACTCGCGCGCAGCAAGCTCCAGGCATTGGGTCGCTGAGGGCTCGCCTCGCCCGCTAACCGTGGAATGGCGAAAACGAAACCCACGGGCGAAATGCCCTTCTTGGATCACCTCGAAGAGCTCCGATGGAGAATCTTGTGGAGCCTGCTGGCGCTCATCGCGGGCTCGGCCATTGGCTTCTATCTTGTGCGGAATCACGATGTCATCGAGCTGCTGAAGCAACCGATCGTCGACTTCCTCCCTGACGGCAAGCTCTTCGTCGTCAGACCAACAGACGCCTTCTTTCTCACCCTGAAGCTGGCCATAGCCGTGGGGGCGGTGCTCGCCTCCCCCATCATCGCCTGGCAGCTGTGGGTCTTTTTGTCGCCTGCGCTGTATGAGAAGGAGAAGCGCTACGTCGTGCCGCTCCTTGCGGGGGGCTTTGTGCTCTTCGTGGGCGGCGCGGTCATGGCGTATCTCTGGGTCCTGCCGGCCGCGCTCTGGTTTCTCTATGGATTCGGTTTCGGCGATCTCGAGTGGATTATCACCGCCGACCACTACTTTGGGTTCGCCATTCAAGTCATTCTCGGGTTCGGACTCGCCTTCCAACTGCCGCTGCTGATGATGCTCCTGGCACTGATCGGGCTGGTGACACCCGAGTTCCTGGGACGGAACCGGCGGTATGCGTTGCTCGTGGTAGCCGTTGGAGCCGCGCTGCTCACCCCGCCCGACGTCGTGTCCATGGCGATGATGATGGCGCCACTCGTCTTGTTGTACGAGATCGGGATCCTCCTGGCGAAGGGCGTGACGCGCCGGCGGAACCTTCCCTCGACCGGTGCGGTGCTCGTCCTCGTTGGAACCCTCGTGTTGGACGGAGGTGCCCTTCAGGCCCAACAGCGGGCTGGGGAGGGGCTGGCCCGGGATACCGTCCAAGGAGTGGGCGTGGGAGCCGGTGCGGACAGCCTGGAACCCCGGAGGAGCGGCGAACCCATCGACTCTGCTGCCGCCGGCCGGCTCGGCCTCCCCACGGGCCCGTCCCGGACGCTGCCCACCGCCGACTCGGTGATGCGAGGACTCGTCGATCTACCGGGTTTCCGCGCCACGCGGTTCGCCGCCGACAGCCTCACCTTTCATGCCAAGACCCAAAGAATCGATCTTGCCGGATCGGCCCTCGTCGAGCGAGAGGGCAGCATGCTCGAAGCGGCCACCGTGAGCTTTCTCCAGGCCGAATGCCGGATCGACGCGGCGGGAGAGCCAAGGCTCTTCGATGGGGGGACCGTGCTGATCGGTGAAGGCATGCAGTACGACACCTGTGAACGCCGCGGTATCGTGGCGAGAGCACTAACCAAGTTCGATCAGTCTGGTGTGGAGTGGTTTCTCAGGGGACACTTGGCGATCGACTCGGCCTCGAGCCGTATCTACGCGCGGCGCAGCTCGATCACGAGCAGCGATCTCCCGCTCCCCGATTACCACTTTGCGGCCGGCCGAATCAAATGGGTGTCCAATACGGTCCTGGTCGCACGCCCCGCGGTCCTCTATGTGCGAGATGTTCCGATTCTGTGGCTGCCGTTCATTTTCCAAGATATGCGGCGCGGCCGGCGTTCGGGGATGCTCATCCCGCGCTTCGGGATCAACGACCTCGTTCGGCCGAATGCAGGCTATCAGCGGCACATTTCCAATATCGGCTACTATTTCGCGCTCAACGACTACGTCGACCTCCAGGCGTCGCTGGACTGGTTCTCCGGTGGATACGTGTCGCTTAACGGGCAACTGCGCTATCGATGGCTCGATCGCTTCATCTCAGGCGGGGTGTCGTTCTCCAGGATCTACGAGTCGGCGGTCGATGAAGCCCCGGGCAGCCGGTCTCTACGGCTTCAGCTCAGCCACCAGCAGTCATTCAACTCCCGGACCCGGATCAATGCCAGTATCGACTACGCCACCAGTGCGCGGGTCGTCGAGCGAAACACGGTGGATCCCTTTCTGGCGACGGCGAACCTCCGCAGCTCCGCGAACTTCAGCAAACAATTCGATTGGGGGTCCCTCTCGGTCGGCGGGAGTCGAACACAGGATCTGACGAACGATTTGGTTACGCGGGCGTTTCCCAACGTCAATTTAACCCCGGTCCCCATCAATCTCTCTGAGGCTGTGACGTGGTCGCCCACCTTCAGCTTCGCGACGAACAAGACGTCCCACCAAGCAAGCGGCGTCATCGATCTCCCCCCGGTCGGTGGGGTACCGCAGCAGGACTCGCTGTTCTCGAGCAACACGAACACGACGATGCGACTGTCAACGCCGCTGCGAGTGGGACGGTGGAATTGGCCGAACGACTTCAACGTCACGCATATGGTGAACGATCGGCGGAGTACCCTGACCGTCGAGGACCCGATGGACTCCACACTCTCGTCCGTTCGGTTCTACGGGGAAGACTTCTCGACCGCCGTCGACTGGAACACCTCGATCGGCCTCCCGTCGCTCTTCTCGTCGACGTGGAAGCTGCAGCCGTCTATCGGCATTCAGAACTCGACGTCCGGACCGTTCATGATCCGAAACCGGAACACGAACGGGCGTTTTGTCAGCCAGGGCAAGCGGTTGTCGTTCGCCGCGTCGCTCACGCCCACGATTTTCGGGTTCTTCCCCGGTGTCGGGCCACTGTCTCGGATCCGTCACGCCGTTTCGCCGCAGCTTCGATGGGGGTACGCGCCGTCGGCGACCGTCCCCGAGGACTTCGCGCGGGCCATGGACCCTACGGGGAGGCGGGTGATGTTGCAAAGCAATCCCGTCCACACGATCGGCGCGAGCATTTCCCAGACTTTCGAGGGAAAGTTCCAGCCTCCGCCGGGAGACACCACGGGTGGGCAGAACGCCCGGAAGATCAAGCTGTTGAGTGTGCAAACCTCGTCGATCGAGTATGACTTCGAGCAGGCGAAGGACGATGGCCGTTCTGGGTGGCGAACGCAGTCCTTGTCCAACCAATTCACGAGTGACCTGCTGCCTGGTTTCAGCGTGTCGACAACTCACGATCTGTGGGATGGCCCGGTGGGGTTCGACACGACCCGCTTTTCCCCATTCCTGACCCGGGTCTCGGCGCGGTTTCGGCTCTCGGCGTCGACGCTTGCGGGGCTCATCGGTCTCATTACGGGAAAGCCCAGACCCGCCCCGCCCCAGGCGACCGTCGACACGGTGGCTAGCGAACCGGGGGTCCAGCAGGAAATCCTGCGGCGACCCGGTCCCACTTATCGTGCAGTTGACCAGGTGACGTCCCGCGGCGGCAGAGGCCAAGGGTTCTCGGCTGCCTTGACCTACGACGATTCCCGCACCCGTCCGCAGGCGGGTGCCACGTCGGTCGGGACAGGGGAGCTGGTCAATCGGACCCTCGGCATGGCGATCTCCTTCTCCCCGACCCGGAATTGGTCAGTGTCTTGGGACACGCAATACAACCTGACGACGAAGGAATTCGGACAACACGTGGTCCGGTTGGACCGTGATTTGCGGCGCTGGCGCGCTACCTTTTCGTTCATCAAAGCACCGAACGGCAATTTCGCCTTCAACTTCTTCATCAATCTCATCGATCAAACAGACATCAAGTTCCAGTACGATCAACGAACGATCAAGCGGTGACCGCTGTCCCCGGGAATGGACACTTCGCCCTGGCCCGCTCCGACCTGTATAGCCGTAACAACATATCGTAGAATCGGTTAGCGCGAACCATGGCGGATGGCATAATCCCTGCTTTTTCTGCCGATTGACTCTAGACTTGAAGCCGACCATGGATCGCAAGACTCTCGTTGGGACCGCGTTGATGTTGAGTGTCGTCGCCTGTGACGATGTCCTGGGGCCGAGCATCGACGCACCGACGAACCTCGTGTACGAAGTGGAAGTTAGTGGTGACCCGACGACGGCGCCCGCCGGTCTCCTGCTGGTGTGGGACGCCATAACCGACCCCGCGCTCGAGGTGTACCGGGTCTATTCGCGCGCGGATAACCAGAGCGACTTCGATCTTCGGTCATCCACGACGTCAACGACTTTTCACGACGTGGGACAGCCGGATCTCGAGTACTACGTGACGGCCGTCGCGGATGACGGCGAGGAGAGCGATCGCAGCAACGTAGTGCTGATCGACGAGCGCCTGCGACTCGAGGCGCCGACGTCGCTGTCGAGCATCACGCTGAACGGCGCGATCCATTTGCATTGGTCGGACAACGCGTTCACGACCGGTGGCAACGCCTTCAAGCAATACCGCGTGTACAGCACATCGTACTCGCTGGATCAGGACCTGTGTGGTGTGACTTGGGTGCGGGAGGGCACGACCGTGTCCCCGGAGTTCTTGGTTGCATCACTAGAGAACGGCATCTCTTGGTGCTACGCCGTGTCGGCGGAGAGCATTGAGGGCTTTGAGAGCCTGTGGTCGCCCTCGCGGGCCGATACGCCCCGTCCGGACGCGCGGAACCTGCTCATGTATCCATATCAGGTCGACCCGACACGCAGTGGGTTCCGCTTCTTCGAGGACGTCAACAACGACGGCCAGGCCGGCGCGCTGGAGCTTGGTGTGATTGCCGACGGCGATCGATTGGACATCGATTTCACACTCGATCGGATTACTGGTGATACGATTGTGATGTCGCCGATTCGCGGCGGCACCGGCGTGGTGGATGTCGGGCTGGTGGACGACCTGACGGACATCGATTTCGCACCGGCCATGGGATTTGAGACGACCGGCATCACGGCGGAGCCAGGAGTTGGGTACGTATTCGAGATGGACGGTGGAGACGGATTCGCGCGCTATGGGGCCCTTCGCATGACGCACGTCGGGCGTGAGTTTGTGATCTTCGATTGGAGCTATCAGACGGATCCTGGCAACCCCGAGCTGAGCATACATGGGGGGCTGCCCACCTCGGCTGGGCGGGGAGTCACCGTCGTGCCGAAGTGATGGGACCACGCCAGCAGGAGCTCCCGCCCCCGCCTTACCCGGATGGGCCGCCCCGGCCCTAGATTGGACACGTGAGAGGTTTGGCCGACCCATCCCTCCTCACTCCGTGCCCGACCTACACCAGCGACACGTCGGAATCCTGCACCCGCCTTGTCACTCGTGCAGTGGCCCCGTAATTTGCGTGGTTGAGGCAGTTTGGGTGTGTCAACCACCGTCAGCCCCGCGAGGTGAGCGCTGAACGTCGAGAAACTCAAAGACAAAGCGCGGAAGCTCGAGCAGCGAGATGATCCGTCCAAGGCGATCGAGGTGTACATGCAGATCGTCCGGGAGCTCGAGGGGACGCCCGAGTTGGACGATGAGCTCCCGCTCTACAACAAAGTCGGTGATCTGTACATCAAAGCCGGCAACGTCACGGCGGCAGTCGAGATGTACGAACGGGCGGTGAATCGCTATACGGAGTCGGGCTTTCCCAACAACGCGATCGCGCTTTGCAACAAGATTCTCCGAAGCTCACCGGGGCGAACGCAGATCTATCTCAAGCTCGCGCAGCTGATGGTCCAGCGGGGATTCCTTGCCGAGGCGAAGCAGAACTTCATCGAGTACGCCGAGCGGATGCAGAAGGCCGGCAAGCTCGAGGAGGCGTTCCGAGCGCTCAAGGAGTTCGCCGACCTCTCGCCGGATAACGAAGAGATCAGGTTAATGCTTGCCGAGCAGCTCAAGGCGGCTGCGCGAACTGATGAGGCTCGCGAGCAGCTGGCGAAGCTGTATGCCGAGGTCGAGGCGAAGGGCGACGCCCGACGGTCGCGCGAGACCTTGAGTAAGCTGAGGGCAATCGATCCTGAGTACGACGTGGAACGCGCCCCGCGCCCCTCGGTCGGCGCGAGACCAAAGAAGAGTACTGACATCGTGTTCCTCGACCTGGACGAAGGCGTCAAGGAAACGGAGGAGCCCGAGCCGGCCGGGCAGCCGACCGGATTCGAGTCAACCGTCGTCGGCGAGACCGAAGACGTGGAGGAGGCCGACCTCGTCGTCGAGCGGGCCTCTGAAGAGACCAGGCCAACGGACCTACCGTCCCAGGCCGTGGAGGGCCTCGATCTGGGGACGGAGTTCGAGGCGCCCACGGAGGTCGGCGGGTCGCTGGACGTCGAGCCGACGTCTCTGAACGAATCGCTGGAAACCCCGGCAGCGGCGCCCTCGGAGTCGGCGGACGTTGACGATGAGGAGCCGATCGGCGGTGACCTTCCGCTTCTCGAGGTGGAGCCGGATGGGGCTGCGGAACCGAGCGAGCCGTCCACCGTTCCGGCGGCCGGAGCTGGCGACGTCGGGACTGAATCGGCCGAGGAAGATGACGAGCTCAAGTCGTTCGGAGATGATCTGCCGGAGCTCCAGATCGGCGGCGAGGGTGATGAAGTCGACATCCTAGCTGAGTTCGAGGGTTCGGGAATCGAGGTCCCCGAGCTCGATCTCGATGAGGTCGATGACGCCGGCGAAGAGGTGGAGGTGGCCGAGGAGAAGGAGCCGGCCGCTGCCGCGCCGGACGGCGCTGACTCGGGCGCGTTCACGACCCTCGATCTCGGCGAGCTCGACGTCGACGGGGACGACGTCTCCGTGGACGTACCTGCGGCGGTCGGCGGGACGGGGCGGACGTCGGTGCAGCAAACGCCAACAGCGGACCCGGTCGCCGAGCTCGAAACGCCGGATCTGGCCACCCTCGAGGCCCTGGTCGCCGATGATCCGGATGACCCGGATCGCCACAAGGACCTGGCCGAGGCATTGCTCGAAGCGGGCCAGCGCGAACGCGGACTCGAGGAAGTCGACATCGCGCTCGCGGCCTCAGAGTCCAAGGGGAAGTGGGATCAGGCCGAAAGCTTGGCCGCCGACGAAAAACCGTCTGCTCCGGCGGCGGATTTTGTCGACTTGGGTGCCCTCGTCATGGACGAGAGCCGGCCGACCGGAGATACCCGGCTGCGGATCGAAGACGAAGAACCGACCGGCGATGAACAGCGGGACTTCGAGGAGATGCTGGCGCAGTTCAAGAAGGGCATCGAGGCGAATCTCGCGGATGAAGACGCCGAAGCGCATTACGATCTCGGTGTGGCGTTCAAGGAAATGGGACTCCTCGATGAGGCGATCTCGGAATTCCAGAAGGCGCTGCGGGGGCCCGATGGGCGGCTGCGGGCATCGGAGGCGCTTGGCATGTGTTTCTTCGAGAAAGGCCAGTTCTCCGTGGCTGCAACCGTTCTCAGGAGAGCGATCGAGTCCGATCATGCTGGTGACGACAAGAAGATCGGGTTGCTGTACTGGCTGGGTCGGTGCGAGCAGGAGCAGGGCCGGGGGGCCGAAGCGCTGACGGCGTATCAGCGGGTATTCGCACTCGACATTCAGTTCCAAGACGTGAGCGAGCGGGTCAAGGGCCTCGCCAAAGTGAACGGATAGCGTGGGGTCGCAGCTGTTACCCGCGAACCTCGCCGCGCTCCAAAAGCCGGTGCGCCAGGAACTCGAAGCGGTGTTTACCGAGCTCAGGCGCATTATCGCCGCCGACTTTCAGCTGATCGCGAACGTCAACGAGCACTTGCTGTCCATGCGGGGAAAGATGTTTCGCCCCACTCTCGTGCTGCTGGCGGCCAGAGCCACTGGTGAAATCACGCGACGCGAGATCGCGCTGGGAGCGGTCACCGAGCTGATTCACGTCGCAACGCTGGTTCACGACGATTCGGTGGATCACTCCGTCCTTCGCCGCGGCCAGCCGACGATCAACGCGATGTTCAGCCACCAAATCGCGGTGATCATGGGGGATTTCCTGTATTCCCGCGCGATCATCGAACTGGTCGACGCTAACGACCTCGAGTCGTTGCGAGTGATGAGCCGTGTCACGAATGAGATGACCGTAGGGGAAATGCGGGAACTGCAGGCCTACGACGTCCTGGACTATGCCGAGGCGGATTACGAGCGGATGATCGAGGCAAAGACCGCGTCCCTCATGTCGGGAGCGTGTGAGGTAGGGTCGCTCATGGCTGGACGACAGGGGCGTGAAGCCCTCAGGCGGTACGGGCTGGCCCTCGGTATGGCCTTTCAAATCGCGGACGACCTGCTCGATTATACCGAGCCAGAATCCGTCACCGGGAAACCTTCCGGACTCGACCTCCGGGAACACAAGATCACCCTGCCGCTGATCGCGGCGTTCCCCAAAATGTCGATGTCCGAGCGTTCAGTCGTTCAAGCGTTGATGCGGGCGCCGTCACCCACTGACGGAGCGATCAATGAGGTGATCGATATCGTAACAGCTCGCGGTGGGCTCGCGGCGGCGCGGGAGCGGGCCCTCGCCTTTGCCGTCCAAGCGGAGGCCGAGCTGGATGCGGTGCCCCCGGGGGAGGCCCGGGATTCCCTGCGGGGTTGTGTGACGTACGCGATCGACCGCCGGAGCTGATCGATGGCGATCGGGGCCCACCGGCCCGCATTCTACGTCGGAGTGCTGGCCACCGGTTTCGTGCTGGGCGGGTTCCTGTCGGCCCTGCTGCGGCGGTTCTTACCGCCCGGGCCCGCCAAGGAGTTCTTCACCTGGACCGTCACGCCGACCGTCGGTCCGATATATGTCGATCTCCTCATCCTACGCGTAGAGTTGGGACCTGTTGGGCTGGAGGTTTCGCTGCTGGCGCTCGTCGGCGTCATCCTGGCCTATCTCCTGGCTCGGTCCCTGTTCTAGTGGGGGTACCATGCCGTTCAATCTAGGGTTTAGCGAGCTCCTGGTCATTTTGCTGATCGTGCTGCTCGTCTTCGGCGCCAAGCGGCTGCCGGAGATGGGCGCGGCGATGGGCAAGGGCATCAGGGAATTCAAGCGGAGTGTCACCGAGGTCAGGGACAGCATCGAAGATGGAGGGGAGGCCAGTCAGTCTTCGCGACAGTTGGATTCGCCGTCCAGGTTGGACTCGCCCGCCACCAAGGGTGGCGGCGGCGAGCCCAAGAAGTTGAGTCAGTAGCCTTCGTCGCTTAGCGAGGCAGCTCGGCGAGGGCGTCGGCCGCGCGCTGGGCTGCTTCGATCTCCGCTCTTCGATCGAGGACGTCGGCCTTCTCCCGCAAATCCGCCAGTACGAGCCGCACGCGTGCCTGGCGCGCCGCTTGAGAGGCCTGCAAGCGCTGCAGGTCCAGCTGAACTAGGAACGTAGAGCTGTCAGCGACCTGGCGGAACTTGGGCTCCACGAAATAGATGGCATTCGCGGTCTCGATCGGCGCGCTGGCTTGACCGATTCCCAATCCGAACGCGGCCCCAATGGCCCTCGGCGCGCTCCGAATGACGAATGCTGGATTCGTGCGCGTGAACGGGCCGATTCGGACGGTTTGCAAGCCCGCTTGGCGCCCGGCTTGTTCGAGATCGGCTCCCGCCCTGACTGCCTGCTCCACCGATTGGGCAAGGTCTCGGATTCCGTCCCACTTCCTTTCCAGGCGGGCGGCACGCTGGACTTCGTCCTCGATGTTCTCGAGGGGCGGCACCCGCTCGGGCTGCATGCTATCGACTCGGAAGACGTAGTACGCTCTGAGATCTTCGATCACCTGCGATGTCTGATCCGCATCGAGCCCAAACGCCCACAAGCCGACGTCCGGAACAAAGAACCCGTCGAGCTCGAGGCGATCTCCCTCATGCAATGGCGGTGCCTGACGCACGCCAGACCGGAGCCACGTGGCGACCGAGTCCAGCATGGCCAGATCCAACTGCTCTGCCGCAAATCGATCGAGCGAATCCGCGCGCAGCTCGACCGATTCCAGATGGTCTCCGCTCAACTCGACCGGGATGAGGACGTGGCGCGCGCGGTACCGATCTCCCGCCCGCGACTCCAACTTGATGACGTGATAACCGAACGGTGTCAGAACGGGCGATGAGATCTGGCCCGGCCGGAGCGCCAGGGCGGCGCGCTCGAACTCGGGGATCATCTGGTCCCTGGTTACCTCTCCCAGATCGCCGCCTTCGGCCGCGCTCACCGAATCGGAGGACTCCCTCGCTGCCACCTCGGCGAAATCGGCTCCGTCGATCAACTCTTGCCTTATGGCCGCCGCCCGCTCAAGCGCGGCTGCCGAGTCACTGGCATTGGTCAGTCTCGAAACCCGGACATAGCTGAGGTACACGGTAGTTGGGCGTTCGAAATCGTCCCGGTTGCGCCGGTAGTAGCGCTCCACCTCTTCATCTTCCAACGTGATGGCCGAGTCGGGAACGGAGGCTGCTGGGGCGAGCGTCAACAGGACGACCGAGACGGAATCGTTTGCGTCCCGGTACATCCGCCAGAGCTTCGGCGTCGGGACGTACACGTCCGCGGTCAATTGATCGATCCATTTCGACTGGGGTATTTCCTCCCGATAACGGGATTCCAGTGCGAACAGGAACGCCGGGTCGGCGTTGGCGCTGATGTACCGCCGGTATTTGGCGACGTCGAATTCGCCTTCGGTTTGGAACTCCTCGAGCTGCTGAATCTCTGGGGGCGGCGCGTTCTGGGCGGCGGCTCGGATCTCGTCGTCCGTGACGCGGATCCCCCGCCGCTCGTACTCGTCGGATAGGATGACCTGCTGAATCAACGCCTCGAGCACGGCATCCTCGAGCGCACGCTGATCCTCGAGGGTGATTGGGGCCGAGCCGCCTGCTCGACGTTGCTGCTCCTGTGCGGCCCGCACGGCGTTATAGAAGCTTTGGATATCGATCTTCGTGCCATTAACGCGAGCGAGGGCGTCACCTGAGCGGACCGCACCCTGTGCGCTCACGTCCATGCCCACGTCAAACACCATCCAGCCCACGAACGCCACGGCAAGGATCCCCATGAGCCAGGGCGCGATACCACGCATTGTTCGCATCATGTTCGGGTACCCTCTGTCGAGCGGTCCAAGGGGGCTAAGTCTAAGTGTGACAACGCGGAATCTCAAGTCTAGCGGGGCTGCGCGCGGTTGACAGGCCGCCCGATTTGAGACTAAGTTCGACGGGTTATCATGGCCTATCAAAGCGAGCTCGAAAAGCTCACTCGCCAATACGACGACAAACCGGAACAGTACTTCGCACCACTCGCGGAGGCGTTCCGGAAGGCCGGGGAGTTGGAGCACGCCATCCAGGTGCTGCGTACCGGGCTTGAGCTGCGGCCGAACTATTTGAGCGCCCACATTGTCCTCGGCCGCTGCCTTCTCGATCAACAAGACGACATCGAAGCCGCGCGGGTGTTCGAGCACGTGCTCACGCTCGATGCGGAGAACATCATTGCCCTGAAGGCGCTGGGTGAGATCGCAGTGCGCGCCGATGACCCGGGTCTGGCGCGGCGCTGGCTGACCAGGCTTCTCGAAGTCGATCCGATGAACCAGGAAGCACAGGAGGCGCTCGACGCGCTCGGTCCTGCGCTCGCGGCCGCGGCGGACGTTCCCGAAGCGTCGGCTGCCCCGATTACCGAGGAGCAGGTGGCCGCGAGCGGTGCGGCAGAGGTGGAGCAGGTGGCCGACTTCGAGCCCACGGCGCTGGATTTGGGCGAGGCGTCCGCAGCGGCCCCTGAGGGCGATTTAGCACTCGAACGGGTCGAACCCGCCATCGACGCCGAAGCGCCGACCATGCGCATGGACTCCTATGAGCCGGAGGGCATACCGGGAGGCGAGGCGTCCGCCGAAGCTCCAGCACCCGAGCTTGATGCCGAAGTGGCTTCGGAAGTTGGCGCGTCTGAAGGCGGCGCCGGTCGCGACGAGCCAGTTACCCGAACGAGAGAAATCCCGGCCGAATCCACGGCGCTCCGCGCCGTGGAGGTGACGGAGTCGGCAACCGGCGAGATCACGCTGGAGGAGCCGGCGCAGGCGCCGCCGTTTGAGGAGCCACCCGTGGACGCGGCTCCCTCGACCCTTCCCATGTCCGAAGACACGCCCCCGCTTGAAGGCGCTGCGAGTGAACCGAGCGGAACGGACCCTGATCCGCCGGAGGTGGCGGCCACGGTCGAGGAACACGTGGTGCGGCCGGAGGGGCTCGACGACCCCCCCGTCGCTGCCGGCCCGGAAGGGCTGCCTGCAGAGGCCGTTCCGCTCGATGGGGATTTCCCACCTACCGTCGGCGAGATTGACGTCGTGTCAGAGACGGTGGCGGAGCCCGGGTTGGAGGCGATGACGGAGCTGGCGGATCAGCCCGCGGCCGAAGCGCCGGCCGTCGAGGATGCGGCAGCCGCAGACGGGCCGCCGGAATCGGAGCCTGCTCCCGAGGGGTCGCCGGAGTCTCTGCCGTTTATTTTGCCTGAGGACGTCACACCGCCCGGGACGGGGCTCGTGGAGGAGCCCGAACCGGTGATCACCGAGACTATGGCTGAGGTCTATGCGAAGCAAGGGCTGATCGCCGAAGCCCGTGACGTTTACCAAAAGCTTCTCGCGGGGCGGCCTGGGGACCCCGCGATCGTGGCCCGACTCGCGGAGCTCGATTCGGGGGCGCCGCCTGCCTTCGGCGCGGCCGGGCGCCTCGAGGACAGCGCACGGGATTTCCTGGTGGGGATTCTCAGCGCCCGCCCACCGGCCTCCGCGCCGGATTCGCCGCCGGTCACCGAAGCGCTACCAGCCGCGGCGGAGACGTCGGTCCAGGAGCTGTCCGAAGAGCGCACGCCGCTCGAGACGGCGTTCGAAGACACTGCGGCCGAGCCTCGAGGGGCTCCGACTTCGCCCGCATCAGACGAGGTCTCGCTGGCATCGGTGTTCGGTGAGGAGCCCACCGAGAAGCCTCCAGCTCCAGAGCCTGGCGCAACCTCTTCCGCCGAGCCAGAAGCGGGGGCGGGAGGAGGCGCGGGGGCTGGCTTCTCTTTTGACGAGTTCTTCGGGGCCAAGAAGCCTCCCGGGCAGAAGACCGAGTCCCCTCGGCCGCGCCGC
The DNA here is from genome assembly GCA_965249575.1 of Gemmatimonadales bacterium. GTDB lineage: Bacteria > Gemmatimonadota > Gemmatimonadetes > Gemmatimonadales > GWC2-71-9. Next base: position 3,235,018 of record OZ252244.1, read on the forward strand.
AGCTCCCAACTCGATGCCGCAGACGAGGATGAGTTCAGGGACTGGCTCAAAGGTCTCAAGTCCTAGTGCGCATCGCCGTTCTCAACGGCCCCAACCTGAATCTTCTGGGTAACCGAGAGCCGGCTCTGTACGGCGAGGAGACCCTCGCCCACATCGAGCAGACAGTCCGCTCTCGGGCAGGGCCGGACCTGGAGATCGAGTGGCACCAGACGAATCACGAAGGTGAGTTCGTGGATTTGGTGCAGGGCCTGGTGGGAGGGGCTGACGGAGCTCTGGTGAACGCGGGGGCGTTCACGCACACGTCCCTGGCCATCCGGGACGCGTTTCTGGCCGTGAAGGTCCCGTTTGTAGAGGTTCACCTCTCGAATGTCTTCGCGCGCGAGCCATCGAGGCGGCAGTCGCAATTCGCCGACTTAGCGATCGGTGTAATCGCGGGATTCGGGGCCCGCAGCTATGTCCTGGGGGTGGAAGCCATGACCGCCCACCTCAAGTCCCGTGGCGGTTGATCGTCGCCCACAACGCCAGAATGCGCTCCGGAAGCTGCTCGAAGGTCAGGGGCTCGATGGCCTAATCGTTACGCACCTGCCGAATATTCGATATCTGACGGGGTTCTCAGGGTCGGCCGGGCTGGCGGCGATTCTCGCCCGAGAGGCACTGTTCCTCTCAGACTTCCGCTATGCGACCCAAGCTCAAGCCGAGCTGGGCGGCACCGCGAGGATCGAGATCGTGTCGAGCGATCTGTGGGCGCGCCTGTGGGAGGTCTTGCGAGAATTCAGTGATGTGGGGACGGTGGGGTTCGAATCCCACGCGGTCTCCGTCCGCCAGGCGGAGCGGTTTGGCGAGGGTGACTTGCCGGTCCGGGTGCGGCCGGTGGCGAATCTGGTCGAAGGCTTGCGCGCCAGTAAAGATGCCGGGGAGGTCAACGCAATCCGGCGTGCGGCGGGGGTCGCATCCGAAGCGCTGCGCGCCACGCTGCCGCAGATCGTCCCGGGACTGAGGGAGATCGACGTGGCGGCCACGCTCGAGTCCGAACTTCGGCGGCGTGGGAGTGAGTGGCACCCGTTTCCGACCATCGTGGCGTCCGGTCCCAGGGCAGCCCTCCCCCACGCCCGCACGACAGATCGCTCGATCGTGTCAGGAGATTGGGTCCTGCTTGACTTTGGGGCGCAACTGGATGGATACTGCGCCGACATCACGCGTACGGTTGTTGTCGGGCGTGCGGCCGACGAGCGCCAACGTGTGGTGTACGAGATCGTTCGCGACGCTCAACTTCGGGCGCGTGCGAGCGTGCGGGCGGGAATGACCGGCAAAGAGGCGGATGCGGTCGCTCGATCCGTAATCGAATCGAATGGGTTCGGCGAGGCCTTTGGTCACTCGCTGGGACACGGTCTAGGGCTCGAGGTTCACGAGGCGCCGCGTCTCAGCACCACGAGCGAAGCAGCGATCCCGGAGGGAGCCGTGGTCACCATCGAGCCCGGCATTTATTTGCCAGGATGGGGCGGGGTACGGATCGAGGACGATGTCCACGTCTCGCCGCGGGGGGTTGACCTCCTCTCGGATGGCCACACCGAATTGCTGGAATTGAGCTAGCTCATGGCGAGCACCGCGGATTTCCGCAATGGGATGGTCCTCGACATTGACGGCCAGCTGTTCCAGCTAGTCTATTTCCAGCACGTGAAACCGGGTAAAGGCGGTGCGTTCGTCCGTAGCAAGCTGAAGAGCGTGCGAACTGGCGCCGTCATCGATCGGACATGGACGGCGGGGGAGCGGGTCCAAGACGTTCGGCTCGAGCGCCGCGCGGTGCAGTACTCGTACCACGATGGGCACCTCTATCACTTCATGGACCAGCAGACATTTGAGGACATCCCGATCAACGACGACGTCATCGGCGAAGATCAGCTCAAATATCTCAAAGAGAGCATGGAGTGTGCGGGCCTCGTTCATGACAATCACGTGCTCTCGATCGAGTTGCCTTTTTTCGTGGAGCTGCAGGTAGTGGAGACCGATCCCGGAGTGCGTGGAGATACCGCGTCCGGCGGCACCAAACCGGCAACGCTCGAGACGGGGGCCATCGTGCAGGTCCCGCTCTTCATTGAGCGGGGGCAAGTGATTCGGGTGGATCGTCGCGAGGACAAGTACTTGACGCGCGTATGATGGACCTCGGGTTCGTCGAGCGTCTGCTCGAGCTCCTCGGCCGTTCCGAAGCCGAGACCATCGAGATCCGGAGGTGGCATACCACAATCCGGGTCTCCAAACGGGCCGGTGGGGGTCCTGAGGTTTCCGTGACGTCGAACGCCAAAGGCGCGCCGGCCGTGGCGGTGCCGGCACCGGCGGTGGCGGCGGGTTCGGAGGGCGCCGGGGACTCAGGGGACGGCGAGGTAGCGGCGGCCCCCATCCCGCTCACGGAGATCAGGTCACCGATGGTGGGGACCTTCTATGCAAAGCCGGAGCCTGGAGCGGACCCCTACGTTCAGGTTGGGATGCGGATAGCTCCTCTGCAAACGCTGTGTATAATTGAAGCGATGAAGATCATGAATCCGCTCGATGCGGAGATCGCGGGCGTGATCCGTGAGATCACGGTGGAAGATGCCCAGCCCGTCGAGTACGGCCAAGTGCTTTTCAAGGTGGATACCAATGGCTGAAGCAACCGGTTCGCAACCCCCGTTCAATTTCAAGCAATCGATCACCGACATGGTGCAGGCCGGCGGGTCGGATCTGCACCTCAAGGTCGGGCGCCCGCCGACGATTCGTGTGGCGGGTGAGCTCAGCCAGTTGGGTCAGCAGCCCATCAAGCCAGAGGAGCTGAAGTCACTGGCCGAGCAGATCATGACTCCGAGGCAGGTGAAGGAGTTTGCGGAGCACAAGGAATCCGATTTCGCGATCGGTGTCCCCGGTGTCGGTCGATTTCGGACGAACGTGTTTCAGCAGCGGGGGACCCTGGCGTTCGTGTTCCGGGCCATTCCGTACGAGGTCAAGAACACCGAGGCCCTGAACCTTCCAAAGGTGTTGGAGGCGGTCTCCCTCAAGCCCCGCGGATTGGTCCTGGTCACCGGCGTTACCGGGTCTGGGAAGTCGACAGCGCTCGCAGCCATGATCGATCACATCAATAGACACCGGCGTTGCAACATCATCACGATCGAAGATCCCATTGAGTTTCTACATCGAGACGGACAGGCGAACATCTCACAGCGGGAGATTGGGACCGACACCCTGTCGTTCGAGACCGCGCTGCGGCACGTGCTGCGTCAGGATCCCGACGTCGTGCTGATCGGTGAGATCCGCGATCGTGTCACGCTCGACACCGCGATGAAGGCGGCCGATACGGGCCACCTCGTGTTCTCGACGCTGCACACGACAGACGCTACTCAGACGATCAACCGCGTGATCTCGTTCTTCCCGCCTCACGAGCATGACGCGGTCCGCAACCTGCTCTCAACAGCGCTCGAGGCCGTGGTGTCCCTGCGCCTCGTCCCTACGGTTGACGGGAAGACTAGGATCCCGGCTTGTGAGGTGCTCATCAACACGGCCGCTGTGCGCGACAACATTCGCGATGCGGAAAAAGCGCTCAACATCCCCGAGCTCATCAAAGAAGGCACGATCCAGTACGGCATGCAGTCGTTCGATCAGTCGCTGATGACGTGGTATCAGCGGAAGGTGATCTCCTACGACATGGCGTTGTTTTATTCGTCGAATCCCAGCGAGTTCGCACTGCGCCTGAGTGGGATCGAGGGAACGTCGGACCGGACCTTCGCCGAGCAGCTCGGCGGGGGAGACGTCGGTAGCGCGACGGAGCCCACCTCCTAGCTGTCATGTTCAAAAAGATTCTGATCGCCAACCGCGGGGAGATTGCCCTGCGGGTGATTCGGGCGTGCCATGAACTCGGGGTGGAAACCGTCGCGGTCTACAGCGAGGCCGACCGCGAATCCCTGCACGTTCGGTTCGCGCACGACGATGTGTGCATCGGACCACCGCCCGCGCGGCTCTCCTACCTCAGGATTCCAGCAATTATCGCTGCTGCCGAGATCACCGGAGCCGATGCCATTCACCCGGGATATGGGTTCCTCGCGGAGAGCGCGGAATTCGCCGAAACGTGCCAGGCGTCGAACATCACGTTCATCGGACCTACGGCGGACCAGATCCGGCTGATGGGCGACAAGGCGGCTGCCCGCAAGCTGGTGCAAACCCTGGAAATCCCAGTGGTGCCCGGGTCGGCTGGGCCCGTGGCGAGCGCCGACGGGGCGCTGGCGATCGCGCAGGAGATCGGTTTCCCGGTCATCATCAAGGCCGCGGCTGGCGGTGGGGGGAAGGGAATGCGTGTTGCACGCGATTCGGAGACCTTCCCGCATGGGTTTCAGCTCGCTCGGAACGAGGCCCTCGCCGCCTTCGGCTCTGATGCCGTTTATGTGGAGAAGTATCTCGACCGGCCGCGGCACGTGGAAATCCAAGTCATGGGAGATGAGCACGGTAACGCGATGCATGTAGGCGAGCGCGACTGTTCGATTCAGCGTCGGCACCAAAAACTCATCGAGGAAGCGCCGAGCCCGGGTCTGAGCCGTGAGCTTCGACGCCGTATTGGAGACTCGGCCGTTCGTGCCGCGTCGCACATCGGGTATGTGGGGGCCGGGACCGTAGAGTTCCTTCTCGATGAAGATGGAAGTTGTTACTTCATGGAGATGAACACGCGGATTCAGGTCGAACATCCGGTAACGGAGATGGTGACTGGCTTCGATCTGGTGAAGGAACAGATTCGGGTGGCGGCGGGTGAGAACCTGAGTTTTACGCTGTTCGGAGACCGACTCCGGGGACACGCGATCGAGTGCCGTGTCAATGCTGAAGACCCGGAACGGAATTTTCAGCCGTCGCCTGGTACGATCACCGCCTACCATCCGCCCGGCGGACCGGGAATTCGGGTGGACACCCATATTTACGCCGGCTACACGGTGCCGCCTTATTATGACTCGCTCATTGCCAAAGTGATCGTGCATGGGCGCTCGCGAGACGAGGCCTTGGCGAGAATGAGCCAGGCCCTCGATTCGTTCATCGTCGAAGGCGTAACCACCACCATCCCCTTCCTGCGACGCGTGATCCACCACCCGGATTTCATTGCCGGTCGGGTGGACACGAAATTCCTCGAACGCGAGCCCGCGCTGGTGAGTCCACCCGCATGAGGCTGTCGGTCTTTTTCACGCCGCTCGGGGTCACCCAATCCTGCGTTGCGGAGAAGCCTGTCGTCATCGTCGACATTCTTCGAGCAACCACGACGATCGTCGCGGCTCTGGCAAATGGTGCAAAAGCGGTTCTCCCGGCGGCGACGGCCGAGGACGCACTACGGATTGCGCAGAACCTCGAGCGGGACGACGTGCTTCTCGCCGGTGAGCGGCGGGCGGAGCGAATCCCCGGCTTCGCGCTGGGCAATTCGCCGCTTGAGATGACCCGGGAGGCGGTGCAGGACAAGACCCTAGTCATGGCGACCACCAACGGCACGCCAGCCGTCCTCGCCGCCGCCGCCGGGTCTCCCGTTTTCATTGGATCGGCTACGAACTACACCGCGGCCGCCTCGGCCGCTCGGGCGGCTTTCGAACAGTCGGGGGAAGTGATTATTCTGTGCGCGGGTCGAGAAAGGATGTTCTCCCTGGAAGACGCCTACGCGGCTGGGCGGTTCGCACGGGCGGTGCTCGGGCCCGCTTCGAGCACGCGACGGTCTGTTGCGCTCAACGATGGCGCGATCGCTGCCCTGGAACTCGTGCGCCGGTACGGAGAACGATGGAAACGGGCGATCGGGGCGAGCGCCGCGGCTCGCGAGCTGCAGGAACTCGGCTTCAAGGATGATGTTGTGGCGGCGACCGAGTCCGACCGGTTTGATCTCGTGCCGACGTATGCTGATCGGCTCGTGACGGCGCGAGGATCAGGCTGACATGCCCTTCACGTCACGACACCGGCACGACCTGCTGGCCATCGTGGCTCTTCTCCTCGGGATCTTCGTCGGACTCTCACTTCTGCCCCTGGGGCTGACTGGCCCGTTGGGCAGCAGCGCAGGGCGCTCGCTGTGGAACTACCTCGGGTTCGGAGCGGTGCTCATTCCCGTGTTGGGCCTGAGCGTGGCGCTCGCGGGCTTCGGACGCCTGCCGGCGCTCAGCCTGTGGCGGGCAGCGGCGTTGTGCGGCGGCCTGATCATTCTCGTGCCATTCGCCATCGGCGTGGGCATGGGCATCAGCTCAATCGCCGACCTCCCCCCGAGCTACGAGGATTGGTCGGTCAGCGAGCGGCTGGTGGGGTTAGTCCCCGCCCTATTGGCAGTGGGCGTTACAGCAACGGTTGGCACAGCTGGGGCCGTCATCGTGGGGCTGATCGCGCTTTCCGGGCTGACGATGACCACGCTGGACTGGCACCCATTCAAGCGGCTGGCACCGCGGGGCGCGCAAGAGCTCCTCGGGGACTCCTTCGATCGGCCGAGCCAGGGCGGCGCCGTCCAGGCGCGGCCGGGCGGGTCGTGGACCGAGGAGATCGACCCGGACGAACCCCCGAGACGGAACGGGATGGAAGGGTCTCGGGTGCGGCCGGGATTGCTGCCGGGTCGGCGGCGGTCGGACGGCTCCGGACGATTGGCCGTAGGGGAGGCGGCCGCAGACGAGCTGCCCCCGCTCGATCTGTTGGCCGCTCCCCGCCGCGACAGCGGTAGCGCAGGCGAGGCGGAGCTGGATGAGCTTGGCGAGGTGTTGGTTTCGACCCTCGCCACGTTCAAGGTCGAGGGGAAGGTCGTGGGACGCACCACCGGGCCCGTTGTCACCCAGTACGAGATCGCGCCGGGCTCCGGGGTCAAAGTGGGGAGGATCTCGTCCCTCGCTGACGATCTCGCCCTCGCGATGCGAGCCCAGTCGATACGCATCGTGGCGCCGATCCCGGGGCGAGGTGCGGTTGGTGTGGAGGTGCCGAATCCGAAACCGCGGATCGTGACGCTCCGCGAGCTCATCGAGGCACCGGAATGGGACCGGTCGCGCTCGAGTCTCCCGATTGCCTTGGGACGCGATCTGGAGGGGAACCCCGTCGTGGCGGATCTCGCGAAGATGCCGCACTTGCTGATCGCGGGCGCCACAGGATCCGGAAAGTCCGTTTGCATCAATACCATCGTTACGAGCCTCATCTATCACTACACTCCGCACCTGCTCCGGATGCTCATGATCGATCCGAAGATGGTCGAGCTCTCTTCCTACAACGCGCTCCCGCACCTGCGCCACCCGGTGGTCACGAATAACCACGACGCGGCTCAGACGCTCAAATGGGCCGTGATCGAAATGGAGCGTCGATACGAGCTGTTTCACGCCAATGCGTGCCGCAACCTGCACGACTTCAACCGGAAGGTCGTTGACGGAAAAGAGCTGTTCGGGCCCCTGGAGGCCGAGCCTGATCGAAAGGATCCTGGACGCGACGGCGTCGCGAGCGGAGCGCAGCGAGCGCTGTTAGGTGCCTATGGCGACGGCTTGCTCCCGTACGTCGTAATCATCGTAGACGAACTCGCCGATCTGATGATGACCGTCCAGGGTGAGGTGGAAACTCCTCTCGCCCTGCTGGCGCAAAAGGCACGGGCCACCGGGATCCATCTCATTCTCGCGACGCAACGTCCCAGCGTGAACGTGATTACTGGTCTCATCAAGGCGAACTTCCCAAGCCGCATCGCGTTCCGGGTGGCCTCCAAGGTCGATAGCCGGACGATCCTCGATCAGAATGGCGCCGAGGCGTTGCTGGGCAACGGCGATATGCTGTTCCTCCCGCCGGGAAAGAGTGAGCCGATCCGTGTCCAGGGCGCGTTTGTCGGCACGGAGGAGACGGAGGTCGTCACCGGCTGGTATCAGGATCGGAAGACGGCGTCCGACGACGCGCTGCGCGCACAGGGCCTGATCACGCCGGACGCACTCGAGGAAGACATCCTGACGGTGGTGCGCGCGAAGGAAGCAGCCGATCAGGACGTGGAGGAACCAAGATCGGCGGAGGGCGGTGAGCGGGACGCCCTATTCCGGGACGCGGCCGAAGTGTGCCTCCATCATCAGCTGGGCTCGACATCCCTCCTGCAGCGTAAGCTGAGGATTGGCTATGGCCGCGCGGCGAGGATCATCGATCAGCTCCAGGACGCAGGCATCCTTGGACCACCGGACGGCTCTAAGCCCCGGGAGGTCCTGATAGGCGGCTCGCAGCTGGAGGAGTTCTGTGGGTGAGGGGTGCGCGCGTAACTCCGCGCCAGGTCGCGACCTTTGGATGTCCGTCCCGCGGCGCGGCGCACTCATGTTCGGACCATGGGTGTGCAAAGCGATCCCCTGGACTGGAGTGACCCCCGCCACATTCGCGGTTATGAAGGCGAACGGACAGCATGGCGATTCCTCGAGCGCAAAGGCTTTGCGGTGCTCGCTCACCGATTTCGCATGGGACGCCTCGAGATCGACCTCGTGGCGCGCCGGGGGTGCCTGGTTGCCTTTGTCGAGGTCAAGACCCGGCGGAGCCCGACCTATGGAAGTCCGCTCAAGGCGCTGACGTGGCGAAAGAAACGCGAAATCGCAAGGGTCGCTCAGGCGTGGGTCGATCGATCGGGAGCGCCAGGTGACACGTATCGTTTTGATTTGATTGGGGTTACGGTGCACTCTTCAGGAGCGCATCGAGTCGAGCACGTTCCGGACGCCTTTCGAGTGGGCTGGCGATAGACGATTTTCGGCTTATATTCGGGTGTCGCCAGGTGGGCACGACCAGCGGGTGTGGCGCAATCTTGACCGGGCTGGCTTCCCTCGAATCCAACAACACATTCCCTCCGACGAGGTTACCATGGCCGTTGACGACAAGGCGCTCACAAGATCCGCCGACGATCGGCGTAAGGCACTTGACCTCGCCATTCAGCAGATCGAAAAGACCTGCGGCAAAGGCTCCATCATGCGGATGGGGCAAGATTCGTGGGTCAAGGTCGACGCGATTCCCACCGGCGCACTCAATCTCGACGCCGCTGTCGGAGTCGGAGGTATCCCACGCGGCCGCATCACGGAGATCTACGGGCCGGAATCCAGCGGCAAAACGACGTTGGCCCTGCACGTGGCCGCGAACGCGCAACGCCTAGGGGGAGTGGCCGCGTTCATAGATGCGGAGCACGCCCTCGACGTCGAATATGCCAAGAAGCTCGGTGTCGATGTAGAGAATCTTCTCGTATCGCAGCCGGATACGGGCGAGGAAGCCCTCGAGATTGCCGAAATCCTGGTGCGTTCCAGCGCTGTGGACGTCATCGTAGTCGACTCGGTGGCCGCGCTGGTCCCAAAGGCCGAGATCGAGGGCGACATGGGAGACTCGCACATGGGTCTGCAGGCTCGTCTCATGTCGCAGGCGCTGCGAAAACTCGCTGGCAGTATCAACCGCTCTCGTACCTCAGTCGTCTTCATCAACCAGCTCCGCGAGAAAATCGGAGTGATGTTTGGCAATCCCGAGACGACGACGGGCGGCAGGGCGCTCAAGTTCTACTCGTCGGTCAGGCTGGACGTCCGGCGCATCGGTGCGGTCAAAGAGCGCGACGAAATCACCGGCAGCCGCGTCCGGGTGAAGGTCGTGAAGAACAAAGTTGCTCCGCCGTTTCGACAGGCGGAGTTCGACATCATGTTCAACGAGGGCATCAGCCATATCGCCTTGCTCGTGGACATGGCCGTGGAGGCCGGCATCATAGAGAAGAGCGGTGCTTGGTATTCGTACGGCAAGGAGCGGGTGGGGCAGGGAAGGGAGAACGCGAAGCTCTACCTGAAAGACCACCCGGAAACGACTGCGGAAATCGAGACGAGAATCAAGGAATACCTCGGTATTCCGTCACTTCCCGTCCAAGAACAAGTCTAAGCCGACCGGCCGGCAAGAGGACGGATCTCGTCCCGTGTCCGCGGTGATTGTGACGGCCGTCCGGGTTGACCCGCGATCGGCGGGCGCTGTGTCCGTCGAGGTAGACGGCCAGCGGGTCGCTACAGTGTCGGTCACAGTGGCCGACCGGCTCGGTCTCAAGCGTGGTCACTCCCTGTCGGCCGGTCAGCTGGAGCAACTGCTCGAGGAGGCGGCGGTCGAGGCGGCTTACCGCGTGGCGGTCCGCATACTCGCGGCCCGCCCGCGAGCCCGGCGCGACCTGCTGCGACGCCTTACGGAGCGCGGTCACGAGCCGTCCCTGGTCGAACGGGCGGTTGCGCGGCTAGAATCCGCCGGCGTCGTCGACGACGATGAATTCGCCCGTCATTTCGTGCGCGTGCGGGCTCCGCGAGGTTATGGCCCCAGCCGGCTCCTTACCGACCTGCTCGCGCGGGGTGTTGATCGACGTGTCTCCGAACGCGCGGTGGCGGAGGTCAGTCATGCCGAGGGGACGGATTCCGAGACGATGGCCCGCTCACTCGCGGAGAAACGTGCCCGGCAACTCGGGTCGCTGGCCACGAAGCGCAAACAGCAGCGGCTCCTCGCCTACCTGGCGCGGCGCGGCTACCGGGGGCGCGCCGTTCGCGAAATGGTTGCGGAGATCGTGAGCGACTAACACCCAGGCCCTCCTCAAAGTCCTGCCCCCTCCGTCTCGGTTTGGTTAGGTTACACGGTATGAAGTCCAGTGACATACGCTCGTCGTTCGTGGACTACTTCGCGTCCCGAGGGCACGAAATCGTGCCCTCGTCGTCGCTGGTGCCGGCTGATGACCCAACCCTCCTGTTTACCAACGCCGGCATGGTGCAATTCAAGCGAGTCTTCCAGGGACTGGAGCGTGGTGACTATAGTCGCGCCGTGACGTCGCAGAAATGCGTCCGCGCCGGCGGGAAGCATAACGATCTCGAACAGGTCGGACACACGGCGAGGCACCACACGTTCTTCGAGATGCTCGGCAACTTCAGCTTTGGGGACTACTTCAAGAAAGAGGCGATCGAGTACGCCTGGGAGTGGGTGACCGGCGAGCAGTATATGGGCATCGATCCGGACCGGCTCTATGTGACGGTGCACCACACCGACACCGATGCCAGGCACCTGTGGCACCGAGTGACTGGGATCGACGAGTCGCGGGTCTACGGTCTGGGTGACGCAGACAATTTCTGGCAAATGGGGGACACCGGACCGTGCGGGCCGTGCTCCGAGATCTACGTGGATTTACGAAGCCCCGGTCACCGGTCAGACAGCGGCGGACTCACGACCGAACGGTTTGAGGTGCTTGCCGAGGCCGGCGATTTACTCGAAATCTGGAACCTGGTGTTCATGCAGTTCGACCAGGCGCCGGACGGTTCCCGAACCCCACTGCCCGCTCCCTCGGTGGATACCGGAGCGGGGCTCGAGCGGATCGCTGCGGTGATGCAGCAAGTCGACTCCAACTTCCACACCGACCTCTTCACCCCGATTCTCACCAGGGCGTCTGACGTCATCGGACGCGAGTACGACCCAGGTGCGAACGGCGCCGGGTTCCGTGTCCTCGCCGATCACGCGCGGGCCGTAGCCTTCCTGCTCGCCGATGGGGTGTATCCAAGCAGGGAAGGACGCGGATACGTTTTGAGGCGCATCCTCCGTCGTGCGGTCCGTCACGCCTATCTCCTCGGTCGCACCGAGCCGACGCTCGTGCACCTAGCGCGGGTAGTCGTCGAGCAGATGGGTGAGTGGTATCCCGAGCTGCGCCGCCGCGGCGACCACATCGAGAGCGTTACCCGTGCGGAGGAGGAGGGGTTTCTCGAGACCGTTGAGGACGGTCTCAGGCGCCTGGAGGAGTTGACGGCTGGTGATGGCGGCGTGGTCTCCGGAGCCGAGGCCTTCAAGCTCCACGACACGTACGGGTTTCCGATTGATCTCACCCAAATCGTGGCGGGCGAGCGAGGCTGGTCCGTCGACCTCCGGGCGTTCGAGACGGCGCTGGCAGGGCAGCGAAAACGCTCGCGGCGTGTGGAGGTTGCGAACGCGACGGTTCGACGGCGAGGTGGGTTCAAGCGGGTAAAGCCGAGGGTCCGCCAGAAGTTCGTCGGGTACGATACTACCCGCGCCGAGACGGAAATCATCGCGTTTCGCAAGGGGAATGGGCAGCTCGAGCTCGTCCTCCACCACAATCCGTTCTACGCGGAGGCCGGGGGCCAGGTTAGTGACACCGGTCTTGTCAAAGGGGAGGGGTGGGAGCTGCCGGTTGGGGATGTGGTCCGGGTTAACGGACTGCACGCGGTCGTCGGGCCGTACGCGCAGGATTTCGAGCCGACCCCGGTTGAGGCGATCGTGGCGGAGCGGCGGCGCCATGACATTGAGCGCAATCATACGGCGACCCATCTGGTCCATGCGGCCCTGCGGGCGGTTCTAGGTGATCATGTGCGCCAGGCCGGGTCGGTGGTAGCGCCTGAGCGTCTGCGCTTTGACTTCTCCCATCACGCCCCCGTGGGCGAAGCCGATCTTCGTGCCATCGAGGAGCGGGTGAACGAGGGAATCTGGCTCAACGAAGACATCGTGACGTACGAGCTCCCCTATGCCGAGGCGCTGGGTCGCGGGGCGATGGCGTTGTTCGGTGAGAAGTACGGCGACAGGGTTCGGGTCGTCGAGGTCCCCGGGATCTCAGTCGAGCTGTGCGGCGGGACCCACGTCCGGACGACAGGGCAGATCGGGCTCTTCCAGTTCACCGGAGAGTCCGGGGTAGCGGCGGGTGTACGGCGTATCGAAGCCGTAACGGGCCCAGGGGCCTACGCCACCGTGCGTCAGAACGACGGCCGCCTCACCACCGCCGCACAGGCGCTCAAAACCACGCCCGAACACGTTGGTCGCCGCATCGACGGTCTGCTCGAGGACAAGCGGCGACTCGAAAAGCGGGTGGAGGACCTGCTGAAGCAGGGGGGTGCAGCAGGCGGGGCGTTTGAGAGCCGGATGCTCGGCGACGTGACCCTCTGGGTGGGGGCCCTACCGGTAGAGGATCGTGCGCAGGTGGGACTCATCTTGGATGCCAAGCGAGGGCAACACTCCAGCCGCGCGATTTTCGTGGCGACGACCCAGGGGGATCGGCCGGCCGTTTACGTCGCAGTCACCGACGACCTCGTCGCCCGCGGAGTGAGGGCGGGGGAACTCGTCAAGGAGATCTCCGCGGTGAGCGGGGGGCGCGGGGGGGGCAGGCCCCACTTCGCGTCAGCGAGCGTAGGGGACCCCGCGCGGCTTTCACAAACGCTGGAAGCGCTGGACTCCATCGTTCAGAGCGCCCTCGGGGGTGAGGTCTGAACGAGCTCGATCGGTGGTTGCAGCCACGCCTCGCCGATGTGCCGGAGGTGCTGCGCTCCCGCATCGAGCGGGCGATCGCACAACACCACGATTTTGAATCGTCGGAGGTGTCGGAGGCGCTGCGGCGGATAGGCGAGCGGATCCTGGCCGAGGCGCTGGCCGATCTCGACCGGGGCGGTGCGATCACCCTGCTCGCCGCGGATGCCCTAGTGACCTACTCCTGCGAGGCGGTCGCCGAACGCGCGCCCCTTCGCTTGGGGCAGCTGGAGAGGCCGTGAGAGGCAGGGCATGGGGATCGGGAGCGGGGATGCTCGCCATGTGCACCGCTCAGTGAAGCAGATCCTTCGAGGTGCGGCCGCGCAGCTCACGTGATCGACATTCACTGTCATCTCCTGCCTGCCGTGGACGACGGGGCGCGCACCGTCGGTGAGGCTGTCGAGGTCCTGCGTCAATTCCGGAACGCAGGAGTCACCACGGTTATTCTCACGCCGCACCTTCGGGCGAGCGACATCGATGGAGACGGTGATGCGGCGCTCGTCCGACGGGCCGGGGCCCTGGCCGAGCTCGAGGCGGCTGCGCCCCCGATCCCCCGCCTGGAGGTTGGGTTCGAGATCATGCTGGATCAGACGCTCCCGGCGCGCGCCATATCTGATCGACGCTTTGCGCTTGGTGCTTCCCGCTATTACTTGGTCGAGTTTCATCCTACGGTGGTCGGCGCCTTTGCGGTGCCGATTCTCCGTCGGATCGCGGATGGCGGAGCCATTCCCATCGTTGCGCATCCCGAGCGCTATGCGGCTTGTGCTCCGGACGTCATTCGGAGCTGGCGGGATGCCGGTGCCCGTGTGCAGGTGGACGCAACGACCCTGACCCGTAAGACGACCCGAGCGCAGCGTGCCCGAGCATTTCTCTCGGCGGGGCTGGTCGACGTCGTGGCGGCGGATAATCACGGGGATACCCGATCGATGGACACCGCCGTTCGATACCTTCGAACGCGGTGGGCGAGTGACCAGATAACCCAGGTCACGACACTCAATCCGGCCGCGATCCTCGAGGACCGATCCATGCACGATGGCCGGCCCGCACCCATCGACACGGGTTGGATGCGCCGCCTCCTCAGGATCGCCGGTTTGTGAGGTCGCCACGGTGTCGCTGATCGATCTGTCCGGTAAGGTCGCGATCGTAACGGGTGGCTCCCGTGGCATCGGCCGGGCGACAGCGGCACTGCTCGACCACGCGGGGGCCACGGTGGCGGTCACCTTTCGTGAACGGCGGAGAGAGGCGGAAGAGGTCGTTCAGCGGATGCGTGGTACGGGCATCGCGATCCAAGCGGACCTTCGCCATGCGACGGAGAACGACCGGGTCATCGCCGAGACTACGGCGGCACTTGGGAGGCTGGACATCGTCGTCGCCAATGCCGCGATCTGGCCCGTGGCCGACGTGCCCGTTGAGCGACTATCCGACGATCGGTGGCAGGCAACCCTGCAGACGAACATCGACTCTGTGTTCTTCGTTTGCCGGGCTGCATTGGGGATCCTGGAGGAGGGCTCTAGCATCGTGGCGGTCGCCAGCACCGCGGCGCAGCGCGGAGAGGCGCAGCATGCGGACTATGCCGCGAGCAAGGGTGCTGTTATCGCGTTCGTGAAGTCTCTGGCTGTCGAGGCCGCGCCGGGAGTGACCGTCAACTGCGTGGCGCCCGGGTGGGTGGATACCGAGATGGCGTCCGCCTCGTACGAGGGCGATGGCCGGAGCCAGATCGAACGCGCGATACCTCTACGACGCGTCGCGACGCCCAAGGACATCGCGGGACCAATCGTGTTTCTGTGCTCCGGCCTCGCCAGACATGTGACCGGGGCGGTGCTCAGTGTTAACGGGGGGAGTGTACTGTGCGGCTGACGCCTCGGGCTATCGGCACGCGTTGCTCGGACAGCGGCGGAGGCGCTCCATTGCTGCTGTGCCGTGCACCTAGCCCCCGATCGAGTCGGGCCGCCTAGCTTCCCGTGCGATTCCCCGGCGCGCTGGCGATACCTCCTCAAGTTCTTGAAATCGCGCGTACCCTCGAAGACGCTGGTTTTGAGACCTGGTGCGTCGGGGGTGCGGTGCGGGATAATCTGCTCGGTGTGGACAACGAGGACTTCGATCTTGCAACGGCGGCGCGCCCGGAGGATGTGGGGAGGTTGTTCCGGCGGAACGTCCCGATAGGCGTCGAGCACGGAACTGTTGCCGTGCTGGATCGCGAGAACACCCCGCACGAAGTCACCACGTTTCGACGAGACATCGAAACGGATGGCCGACACGCGGTCGTGCAGTTCGGAGCGACTCTCGAGGACGACCTCGCACGTCGCGATTTCACGATCAACGCGATTGCGTATCACCCACTCCGAAAGGAGTGGCGCGATCCCTTCCGCGGAGCGGAAGATCTGAGTGCCGGGGTCGTTCGAGCGGTTGGAGATCCGGCGCAACGCTTTCGCGAGGATTACCTTCGTATTCTCCGCGGCCTGCGCTTTGCGGCCCGGTTTGGATTCGCCATCGATCGGGCGACCTCGCACGCGGCCAAAGACTCGGTGGAGGGGTTGCGGTTGCTATCCGCCGAGCGGGTCAGGTCGGAGTGGTTCAAGGGACTCTCGACGGCCCGCAGGCCGAGCGCCCTCGCGCGAGCGTGGCTCGAACTGGGGGCCGCGGCGATCTGGCTGCCGGAGATCACTCTCTCCGGTGGCGAAGCGGAGGCGGGCGTGTCCGCCCTCGACCGCTTTTCGGGGCCTGACCCGGTGCTCCTCACCAGCTTTTTGTCAGACGATCCAGCGGCGACGCTCTTACGCCTCCGATGTGCGCGGGCGGAAGTTGAGCGGGCGCGTCGCATCGGGCGTTTCAGGGAGGGGAGGCCGGCCTCATCGTCCGACCCCGATGTCCGCCGGTGGATGGCAGAGTTGGGGAACACGGTGGACGACGTGCTGGCGATCCTGGCGGCAACTGGCGGGGCGGCCGATCAGTGGACGGACGCCGTAACACGCATTCGAGAATCGCGGGCGCCCCTGGGCTTTGAAGACCTCGCCGTCACCGGGTCGGACCTTCTCGCCCTAGGGTATCCAGAAGGTCCCCGGATCGGCCAAATCCTGAGAGCGCTCCTCAACGAGGTGCTGGAAGACCCGGCTCGAAACAACCGCGACTTTCTGCTGAGGTGGGCGCGAGATATTGGGGAACAGCTCTCGCCCGGGCCCAGAGATCCGAACGAGTTGGGGGCGTAAGCCCGTGCCCTCGTCTAGGTGGGCTCCCCTTTGGGTGGAGTGTCCCTCAGGTTGATGATTTCCTGTGCCGGACGTGCCGGTGCGGGCGGCCAGGTCTTCACGCCGACGAGCGCGTGCGCCTGCGCCTCGGGCGGCGGTAACGGCTCCCCGAACAACTGGTGTATGAACCAACCCACCGGAGCGCTCAACACGTTGCTTAGGTATTAGAGAATGTGGATGGGAATCGCGGCCATCGCGAACCCGAGGCTCCGGTGCCGTCGCAGAAAGCGATAAAAGTCCAGGTTTATCAGGAGGACTGCCACCACTGCGGCGGCGGCAATGGCAAACGGCCAAAACGTTCGCCCGATTACTCCCCCCAACATCGCTGCCGCGGCCGCACCCGCGAGAAAAGTGCACCATTTCTGCTGTGTTCTCAGGTTAAGAGTACTCGCCCCGCCGCTCAACGCCCCCTCTCGCAGGATGAGCCACGTCCACGGCACACCGCGCCCGGTGAAATCGGTGACGAGGATGTTGCGGAGCGTCCATCGCTTGAGATGGGTACCCTGGATGTCCGGCGAGAGCAGAATTCGGTGTCCCCGCTGCCGTAGTCGCCGTCCCAGCTCGATGTCTTCGATCTGAGAGCGGGCATAGTGCCACTCGTTGAACATACCGATCTCGGAAAAACTGAGCTCCGAAATGGCGCCGAGGCCCGCCTAGAACGTCTCCGCCTCACCCGAATGTCGCTGATGGACATAGTGGTGCATGAGGTTCCGATATTGTGAGGCGAGACCTGCCGCCGGGGGGGTGGTATCGTACGAGCCGAACACGGCCGCGGTATGCGGATTCGCCTCGAAGGTGTCCACGAAGCGCCGGAGCGTATCGGGGTGCACACATACGTCGGAATCGACGAAGATGAGCAGCTTCCCACGACTCATCTCGAAGCCCCGATTGCGAGCGTATGCCGGCCCGCGGGGTCGGCCGCTCAGCTCGACGACGACGTCGGCATATTGTGTAAGATTCGGAGGCGCTAGTTTGGCGCCGGGGCCCGTGCAAGATGAGTCGCTCAGCTACCTATGTCAAGTAATCTACCGACCGATACCCCGTTCACCCCACCGGAGCCAGCTGGCCAGGAGCCTCAGTGGGGTCCTGGCCGGGCGTCATCGCGCGATGTCGCTCCGGATGGCGGCGAGGGTGGTCTGAACCTGCGCCGTTACTGGGCTGCAGTATTGCGATACAAATGGCTCGTCGCGCTCGTGACCGTGCTCGGGGGCCGGGGTTTCGCGTTTTTTGAAGCCGCAGTACATCACCCAGGGCACGATCTGGCTCGAAGCGCAAACTGGGAGGGGCGGACCGATCCGCCAAGAGGCGCTCCTCGCCACATGGGGATTCGTCGACCTCGTCAAGTCCTTTGTGGTGCTCGATCACGCCGTGCGTGGCCTGAAGCTCTACCTGAGCTACGGGACGCCGGAAGACTCGTTGGTGTTTGGGTCGTTCGAGCTGTCGGAGCGGTTTAAGACGGGTGACTACGAGCTTCAGATCGATGATCCCGGCAAGTTCGCGACGCTCTCTACGAGTGAGGGTATCGTGGTCGAGCGAGTTCCGATCGGCGACTCGATTGGACGTCCGCTGGGTTTTGCGTGGCAGCCAAGTCCGGAGTTGCTCACGCCCGGCCGGGCTATTCCGTTCTCGGTGACTCCGCCCCGGGATGCCGCCCGGGATCTTGGCCAACGTCTGCAAACGCGGACCGATCTGTGGAAGGGAAGCGCCGCCGGAAATTTCTTGCGGCTGGAGTTGAGCGGATCGTCGCCAAGTCAGACCGCAGCCACCGTCAATGCGGTGTTGGATCGCTACATCGACGTGACGAGCCACCTGAAGCGTGAGAAGCTCACCGAGTTGGCCGAGATTCTAGCGGAACAGCTCAAAAGGGCTGAGACGAATCTGCGAAACGCGGAGATGGCGCTCGAGAGCTTCCGTGTCAGCACGATTACGCTGCCGTCCGAACAGGCCCCGGCGGTGGCGCCTGGGCTGAGCATCACGCGCGGCCCGGTGTTCGACAGCTATTTCACGCTGCGGCTGGAAGCCGAGGGGCTGCGGGACGATGCGGTCGCGATCGAGCGGGTGCTGCAGGACGTCCCGGCGTCCGCGCTGGCCACTGATGAGCTGGCTGCCATTCCGTCCATACAAAACTCCACCATCCTCGCCGGAGCGCTGGACGAGCTGACCGACAAGAAGGCGAGCCTGCGGGCGCTCCAGTATCGCTACACGGATGACTATCCGCCGTTGCGAGAGTTGCAGGGTGAGATCGACAGGTTACAGGGGTCCACCATACCGCAGTTGGCGCAGGTGCGCCTTGCCGAAGTACGCGCCCGTATGCAGGAGCTATCGAGGCGAATCGAGTCCGCTTCTGAGCAACTGACCGAGATTCCGCCCCGGTCAATTCTGGAAGCACGGCTTGGTCGGGACGTGTCGATCGCCAGTACTCTCTACACGGTGCTCCAGCAGCGATATGAAGAGGCGCGGCTGGCGGAAGCGAGCAGCATTCCCGACGTGCGCATCCTCGACCGCGCGGTCACCCCGCTACGGCCGGTGAGCAATCGAGCCACACAGGTCATACTGATTGGATTCGCCGCCAGCTTGGTACTCGGGGTGGGAGCCGCAATTCTGCTCGATCTGCTCGATCGGCGGCTGCGGTACCCCGAGCAGGTGACCTCGGAAATGGGTCTCCCCATCCTGGGCGCGGTACCGCACGTGCAAACACTGCGAAACGGCCGGAACGGCGGCGAGGCCAGCTCGGTGATCGAAGCGATCCGCAGCATCAAGCTCAGCGCGGTCCACGCGTACGGCACGGCGGGCCCGATGCTGCTGACGGTAACTAGCCCGGGGAGTGGTGACGGTAAGTCTTTCATCGCCTCAAACCTGGCGCTGGCATTCGCAGACGCCGGCAACCGTACGCTGCTCATCGATGGAGACGCGCGTCGCGGCTCGCTGCATCGCGTGCTGAACCTCGACCGGAAACCTGGGCTCACCGACTTCCTCTCCGGCAATGTCTCGAGGGAGGACGTCGTGCTCAGCACGCCTTATCGCTCACTGCATTTCATCGGGTGCGGGACCCGCATCGCCGGCGCCCCCGAGTTGCTCGGCTCGCGCACCATGTCCGCTTTCGTCACGGGGCTGCGTTCCGACGACGCGGTCATCATCGTCGATAGCCCGCCGCTTGGTGTCGGCGTTGACGCGTACGTCCTCGGGACGATGATCGGGAGCATGCTGCTGGTGCTCCGAACTGGCGTCACCGATCGTGGGCTGGCCGAGGCCAAGCTGGACGTGCTGGATCGCCTGCCGGTTCGGATACTCGGGGCGGTGCTGAATGGTGTTCGGGACGGCGCTGGACGCTACTACCAGTACTACTCCTACAACATACCGGGATACGAGCTTGCGGATGAGGGCGGGCGAAAGGTCCTCGGATCCGCGGGGTGACGTGCGGGCCTGGGGAGTCTCCTCAGGTCATGAAAGTGTGGATTGAGAATCGAATGGGTGGATCCAGTTGCCCCCGTCCCCACCGTTCGTCTTGGATTTTCTCAACGCGATCGTCGCTCGCATGAGCATGTCTCGAGCGGCGGCCGGTGCCTCCCGCGCGTTCGGAACTGCGTCATAGCCTGCGCGCAGGGTGAGAGGTGGTACTGGAACGTCATCGCCCTCGGTCGCCACCCGGATCGCCTCCGCAAGCCGCTCGGCCAATCTGATGGCGCCCGCAGAATCCGTATTTGGCGCGAGTATCGCAAATTCGGTCCGACCCAGTCTCCCAATCGCATCGGAGCGGCGTCCTGCGGCCTTCACGGCCTGCGCGATTCGCTCCACTGCGGAGGCCACCACGTCATCGCCCACGGTCTCCCCAAGGACCGGCGCCACGACGACGCATGCGAGTGCGCCGTGCGCCCGGAAGGCTTGGGAGCCGAGCTCGTTGGCCCTGCGCTCGAGACCATGGAGGTTGTACAGCCCGGTACTGCCGTCGATGAGCGACTCGTTTCTCAGCCGATCGGCTTCGAACTTCGCCTGAACATAAGCGGCGAGCTTGAGCAGGAGTTCCTGGGGATCGACGGGATGGGGCACGATGTCCCACGCGCCGGCCCGCAGCATCTCCAGCCGTTCTTGTCGCGAAGGGCGCTCAGGGCTGGTCATGAGAATCGGTGTGCAGTGACTGAACTGGGGATCCGCTTGAAGCGCTCGGCATACACCCAACCCTTCTCCGTCCGGCAGGTTAGTGTCGACGATTACCACGTCCGGTCGGTGCATCCGCACACGCTCTAATCCGTTTCGCCCCGTGTAGGCGCGCATCACCGCATACCCGTTTGGAGCTAAGACGCTCTCCAGCGAGCGGGTGGACCACTCCTGATCGTCGGTGATGAGCACGACGGGTGGGCGCGCATGGGTGACTTCGTCCGGCATGGTGGGGGTCCCCCGGTCCTTTGAGGATGCGTCCTCTCGTTGCACTAAACCCGGGCGGACCCGCTGCACCATCCGTGCCCCCGGAGGGTTACCCGTACGTCCATGATGGACAGCAGCTTACGTGGCTTCGGGGGGCGCCGCCGATTGGTAAACCGATGGAGAGAGGCTACACGTTCGTCTGTCTGCCGCGACTTCGCAACGTGATGTAGTGCAGGGAGATGCTCTCACGCCCGACGCCGGAGCCGTGTTAAGTATTTATATGGCAACATCTTACGTATGCCTCTCCTCGGTGTGGTTTTTGTTCGGCCCCGAACTTGAATGCCGTTGTGAAACGCCCTGACCAACTGAAAGCGCACCAACGGTGCGGAGGGTCAACAGTGCTGTGTAAGAGTTGTGAGTCCACCACATCAGCCGGTGATGCACGTGCGGCCCAGGTCGCCGATCGGTCCAGCCGACCGAGCGGCGGGGAAACCGACCGCGTGCGTGACCTCCTGTGTGCGAGGTGCGGCGCTGTGGTCCCGCCGTGGGACCCGGGGGATGCTATGCTGGACAAGCTCTCGCAGCTGGCTCGATTCGGGCTTGGGGAAGGCGTAGGGCCCATACTCGATTCCACCCGCCGCGGGCGATGAACTGATGTGGGTTTACGTTGTCTCGATTGGCCACCGCCACGGCGGTCGTAATGTTGTGTCTGGCCTGGCTGGACCGAATGAAGTGGTGGCAGCTGGGGTTCGGAGTAGTCGGCGTCGCGGCGGTCTCCTTGGGCGCCCTGATCAACATTCCGCTGCTACGCGATCGGATGTTTCACCGTCCTCCCGAGAACGTCGCCGAGGCCGCACAGAACCTCAACGTGTCCGGTCGAGACGTTCTCTGGGGAACGACAGCGGTCCACGCCATCCAGAAGCCTGTGATCGGGTGGGGACCCGGCACATCCAGACCGCTGCTGGCGCCGCTGTTCGCCGCCAAGGGCGACCGGCGGAGCGTGGAATATTCGCCGCACAATGAGTACCTCCAGGTGTTCCACGATCTGGGTGCGGTCGGCGTTACGCTCCTGGTTTGGGCCTGGGTGCCGTTTCTCATTGCATCGTGGGTGCAATGGAAACGCGCGGTCGAACGCTCGGATCTTGGGCTCGCCAAGTGGTACATGGCCACGACCTTGGGTACCGTCGTCGTCCTTGCCAACTCGGTGGTGGACAACACGCTTCACTATGCGCAGGTGATCGCCCCGCTTTTCATAATTGCGGCGGCGGCCGAGGTCATGCAGTCCCAGCGCGCGGCAGCAGTGAACGCCGGCGGTGGAGCCGTCGGAGTACCCGGCGCCCGATGACCGGCTCGCCTGCCCAGCGAGTCGCTCGGCTCTGGTGGACGGCGGAGCGTTTCGGGCTGACACCGCGGAAGTGCTGGGCGCGGGTGTCCAACCGATCGGAGCCCAGGGTGCTGTGCATCTGCATTCCGAAATCGGGCACCCACCTATTGGAGCGCGCCCTGTGTCTGCACCCCCGCCTCTACCGCAGACTCATACGAACGATCAACGATGCGAGCGCCCCGACCGTCGGCGCTCTGGCCCGAACGCTTCATGACGCCCGCCCCGGCCAGGTGCTGGTCTCGCACCTGGCCTATTCGCCGGAGCGGCTGCGGGTCATGCGATCGAGCGGCGTGCGCCACCTGTTATTGGTGCGAGACCCGAGAGACGTTGTGGTGTCGACCATGTTCTACATCATGCGCCAGAAGGAGCACCAGTTTCACGACCTGTTTCTGCGCCAACCGAGCGAGAGGGCGCGGCTACGGCTTGCGATCATGGGCTGCGCCGAATTGGGTTTCACATCCGTCGCCGAGCACTTCGCGGCGTACCGTGGGTGGTTGGATTCCGGGGGTCTGGTCGTCCGCTTCGAGGATCTCGTGGGCGTTCGTGGGGGCGGCGATGGCGAAACGCAGCTCACGTCTCTGGGAGCGATTTTCCAGCATCTCGGGACCCCGGTTGAGGAGGCCGGGCTACAGCGCGTTGCGAACCGGCTCTTCTCGAGCAACAGTCCCACCTTCCGCAAGGGGACGAGTGGTGACTGGCGCACGCACTTCGACTCTGAGCTCCAGCGGATCTTCATCCGGAAAACGCAGCACATACTCGAGGGCTTCGGCTATCAGCCGGAGTAAGGGTCCGGATGCAGAACGCCGACCTGGGCCGCGCCGCACCAGCCCAGCGAACACATAAGCGCCCGCAGCGTGACAACTGCTGTGTCATGACTGCACCAGATGGCTGGCGGAGAAGACGTGGTGTCTCAAGACGAGCGGCTCTTGCTGGAAGAACGGGGGGTGACGTCGCAGTGTACGAGCGCCACAACCGCGAGGTAGCCGAGGTCTGGGCGTGGGGGAAGCTCTGCGTGGTGCCGCGCACGATCTGGGCGTTGGACACTTCCGCCGCTCTTTGCGCCGGTCAAACAGACAATCCCTTCTTCCACCTTGGCCAAGCTTAGAGGGCTCGATCCGCGCCAAGCGATGCCTCAGCGAGCAGGGCCGCGCCAAGATCATCTTCAGGGCCTAAGGGTTCGCCTCCGTGAGCGTCACACGCTGACCCCCGCCCTGCGGTAGATCTCGATAAGCCTCCTGTACGCGTGCTTTCCGTCGTACTTCTCTTCGAACTGGCGTCGGGCTTCTGCTCCAAGTGTGGTGACGAGCTCCACATCCCCCCACAACTCCTGCACCCGTCGTGCCAAATCCGTGGGATCTCCCGGCTCGAACAACGCGCCACTGGACCCATCCGAAACGATCTCCCGCATACCGCCGAGCCGGGACGCCACTACGGGCACGCCTCGCGCGAAGGCCTCCCCGATCGTCATCGGAAACCCTTCGTAGCATTCCGAGGGAAAGACCAGGAAACGACAGCCCTCGATCAGACGCAACACTTCTCCCGCCGCTCGTGCACCACAAAACTCGACCTGCTCGAGACGGTTCTCCTTCGCAAACCGCTGCAGGAGTTCCATGAGGGGCCCATCACCCACGATCTTCAGCCGGATCCTGCTGAGGGCCGTCCACGCCCGCAGGAGTGTCTGGACACCCTTTTTCCGCCGCCAAGCGACCCACGAACAACACGTAGCGGCCCGGGCGGTCACGAGGAGCAGGATCCGGGTGTATGCAGTTGGGCTTCACCACAACCTTCTCTTCTGGAAGACCGGCCTGCACGAACTTTTGACGTGCAAACTCCGTTAGCGCCACATACACTGAGACGAATCGCGACCACGTGCCTAGCATTCGGTGAGTAGTCAAGGCGCCAGCAATGAGAGCGCTCTCAACTCGCGAGCCACGATAGCACCCGTGCGCCACTGCAGGCCACGGTACGGAGGACGCAAGACAATCCTCGCATACTCGGCCGTCACGAAAGAAGATCCCGCCTGGGCAGTACAGCCGGAAATTGTGCAGCGTCTGTACTATGGGGACCCCGCGCGTGTGAAGAGCATGATAGACCGCTGGCGAGAGCTTTGGGAATACGTTGTGCACATGTGCCACGTCCGGCCGCCACCGATCGATCAGCTCAACCAATTGGCGATGCCACCTACGGGACCACGTTACACCAGTTCCGAGTCGTACCTTCGCCGCCCAGGTGAGACCGTCGTCCACCCGCTCCGTGACTCTTATCAACCGATGCCCTTGCTCCTCAAGGAGGCCTGTTTCAGTCCTGAACACTGCATCTTCCCCACCCCATTGCCGGTAGAAGTTGTGCACGGCAAGTATTGTGAGGGGAGCCGTTTGCTCCGCTGCATTAGCCCCCACTGAGCGCCCTATCCCTCGCCCCGATGGCCAGTGCCAACCAGGAGTTCCTGAACGTACTCGCGGGGATTAGCTTGACCGGCAAGCACTTCCATCAGCAGTCACGAGCCGTGTATTCCAGGTAGATCCCGCGAGCGTTCGTAAGCAGCTCGCGAATCGAGGGTGCTGACAGCTCAAGCCGAAGGTGCTCCTTCATTTCATTACGCGCCGTGGAGGGGCGTGCAACATGAGTCGCCGTCACCAAATGTCTACCCGTATCTCTCATATCCATCCGGTCCACCATCGCGAAGCACTCCCGGAGCCGCGCTTCGGTATGCTCAAACGTACCGAACCTCGTATTGAATCGCCGATTGAGCTTGATGATCACCGCACCGAAATCCTTTGTCACTTCTTCGAAAGTGGCCAACACAAACCGATCACGATACCTGCGGATAGCTCGGTAGTACCGAATATAGTTGGTGAGAGCATCCCGAATGCGAAGATAGGGTAGTCGGATGACCAATGAAACCGCCGAGTCCTCCGGCGAGCGAATGAGTACGAGGGTGGGGAGCCCCATCTGGGTGGCGCGGATGATCTGAGCCGGAACATGCAGGTGTCGGGCGATCGCTATCGGACGCCCAGCGGTAATCGTGAGCGCGGCCACGGCGAAGGTGTTCGCTGACCGAGGAAAACCCTCCACCACGATATCCGTGCTTGGCCGAACCATCAGCGATCTTTGAGCCTGATTTAGGCCCAGAAGCATGAAGAACGGTACTGGTCGCTCGCCCAAACGGTTTCGAACATGGTACTTGACCCTGCGGCAGAGGTCGCCGAGCCTTGCTCGTCTGGCGCGCCTTATGAGGGTCTCACACGAAGGTCTGCGTATCCCCACATGCACAACCATAATTCCTTCACCTCTGGGAGAGTTAGGCGCCTACCAGAAAAGCCGCGGCCTCTTGGCGCGTAGGCCACGATGCAGTGCATCACTTTGAGTGCCAACCAGCCGACCAGGATTGCTTGCGGTACCTCCCAAATCGTTCCCCTGCGCACCCAGCAGAAAAGGCAGGACGATCCGTGAGCTAATCACGAACGCCAATCCTCGATGCTCGGCTGACTCCGCTCGGCGTAGCAGTGTCCCCAATATCCAAAACATAGTGCCTCCCGCAAGCAGCATCCCGAGTGCCCCGAACTCCGCAAAGACACTTAGCCACGAAAAGGAAGACTCATGAGTAGACCCAACACGGTAGTTGGCGAGATCGAGGGCACACCACAATCCCATCAACTGGATGTTCGTCGGACGGGGGACGATGGGGAACAGCAAGGGGATCGGTTTCGGGTTCTGCATCCCCCCGAAACAAAGACCCGTGCCAGTCAGGGCGTAAGCCAAACGGCAACGCACCTCGAGGCGCGTGCGACCCCCGAAGAGCCGTACGGGCAGGGTCCGCGGGATACGGCTTCTGAACACACGGACGAGCCCAACGATCGTTCGTCGGATACGTCAACCGCCCCCTTCGCTATCGGCGGTTGCTGGTGCGTGTGCCTGTGCTAATATTCGTGGCGACGGTTGTTCTGTGGCTCCTGTGTGGAGGGCGACACCGCAACCAATCCCGCCTCACGGCGGCCGCTGAGACCTTGGCCGGGAGCCGGCTGAGTAGCTCGCCGCCCAATTCGGGTTCTCCCTCGCGGCGGCCGAATCTGGGGAGAGCATAAGCTTCTCCAGAACTCGTGAAGTCTAGCGAGCTCCTGGAGGCCGGCGGCGACCCCTTCCAATCGGTTTGCCACCGAGGTGGGAAGGGATACCCTAGCTGGGACCCTCATTGAGCCCTACGAGATCGAGGCGGACACGCCCAAAGAAGAGCTGCAGGCGGTGATCGACCAGCTGGCTGCCGATCTGAGCATCGGGTTGGATGTGGTCGCTGGGCTGGTGACGGTCAGGGTCGTTGCGCCTTGGGCGGAGCTAGCATAGCAGGTGAACCGCCGGTCGCTGGACCTCGTCAATCAGTGCAACCTCGAGCGACGGCAGTCGCAGGCGCAGGCCGAGCGGGAGTCCGTCGAGAGTCGGCTCAGCCTGGCCCAGTCCGAGCCGGAGGCCTCCGGGCGTGAGATGGGGCGGGCGGTGCGGGCAGCGTTCCTGGAACGATACATCGCGGAGCGGAACTCACAAATGCTCAGGGGCATCCATGAGGCGGCCGGGCGGGGCGAGGGTAGCCAGTGCTTTGGCTGAGATCGGTGAGAAAACGCTCGAGAGGCGTCCCAAAGCGCCTAGCCATCGCGATCCACCGGTTCGCGGCGCGGTTCCGCTTGCACGTTTTGCCAGTTCACTTCTACTCGTCGCTGCCCGATATCGTTGAGCTGGCGGGGAACCGGAAATTCTGGGCGCGCAAGTCGACGTTGCCAGGAATCGCGACGGACCTGGACACGCAGGTCGAGTTGGGGCGGTGGGCTCTCGTCACCGGACCGCGCCCCACCCGCACAGCGAGGTCGCGAACCCAACGCATCGCCATGCGCTCGCGCCGGGCACCGACGTCACCGCACGGGGCACGGTTGGAACGCCGTCATGAATCAGAGGATTGATCCTTGCAGAATCCCTATGGGGCCGCCAGTTTTGAACCACGATTCCCGTCAGTGGGTACTGATAACCCCTATTAGGGCGCATGGCAACGCACCTCGATGACCGCGGGGCCCCCGGGGACCCCTACAGACAGGGCCAGCAGGATACGCCCCATGATCCGGCAGGCGACGTCGACATGTCCCTCGTGGGCCACGTCAATCGTCTCCTTCGCTATCGCAGACTCCTATTCGGGCTTCCGTTGCTGATGCTCGTCGTGACGGTGGTTCTGACGGTGCTGTCCGGGTCTCGGTACAAGAGTCAGTCGCGTTTCATGGCAGCAGCGTCGACCTCGGCCGCGAGCCGCTTGAGTAGTATCGCGGCGCAGTTTGGGTTTGCCCTCGCGGGCGCCGAGTCTGGCGAGAGCATTACCTTCTACGGTCAGCTGGTGAAATCACGCGAGCTGTTGGAGGCTGCAGCCACCTCGTCGTATCGGTTCGCAACATCTGAGGACGGCGATACGCTGGAAGGGACCCTCATAGAGTTATACGGGATCGAGGCCGACACGCCCGAGGAAGAGTTGATCATTGCAATCGACCAGCTGGCGGTGGACGCGTCCGTGGGACTCGATGTCGTTTCCGGGCTGGTAACGGTAGCAGTGGTCGCGCCGTGGGCTGGGCTCGCGGAGCAGATGAACCGCCGACTGCTGGACCTCGTAAACCAGTTCAACTTGGAGCGGCGGCAGTCGCAGGCAAAGGCGGAGCGGGAGTTCGTTGAGAGCCGCCTCGACGAGGCGCGTGCAGAGCTCGAGGCGGCCGAGGGCGAGCTCGAGATCTTCCTCGTCGAGAATCGCTCCTACCAAGAATCCCCCCGCTTGAGATTCGAGGCAGCCCGCCTGCAGCGCCGCGTGGATTTGAGGCAGCAGGTCTATACATCACTGGCGCAGGCCTACGAACAGGCGCGCATCGACCAGGTGCGGAACACCCCGGTGATCACGATCGTGGAAAGCCCGGAAGGGTCCGCACGTCCCGATCGAAACATCCTCAAAAACGCCATTCTGGCTCTGATCATTGGCGTGGTGGTCGCCCTGGTGGTGATCTTGCTGCGGGAATACCTGAATGCGCAGCGGTCGCAGCACCCTGCCGAGTACGCCGAGTTCGAGGAACTGAGGGAGGCCACGCTCGGAAAGCTGGTGCCCAGGCGTATCGGCAAGCTGCTCTCACGCGCTCGGTCGCCGGACACCGCTTAAGAGAGGGCCAGACGCGATTCTGCGCTTCGCTACCGCGTCGCGATTGCAACGATCGCCACGGTGCTCGCGAGAATCTGCGCAATGCTACCAAAGAGCGCCGGGATGTTAGACTCCCGTTCGGGATCCCTCGTCGGCACGAAGATGGTGCTCCCGGGCCCGGGGGCCGGTGCACTCGTGAAGAAGAGAAAGCGGTTCTTCACGCGGGCCGATCCGTCGGCATAGCGAACACTCACCCTGTTCTTGTCCGCCGCCGGTGAATATCCGCCGGCGTTCCCGATGTAGTACTTGAGGCCACGCCCCCGGTTGTACAAGACGCTGGTCGGTGCGTTGACGGCGCCCGCCACCCGAACGGTCGGGTCATACTCGGGAATGTCCACCGAGTCCTCTGGCTGCAAGATGACATCTGACAGGCTCCCCGGCTGCTCGAGAGCTCTCCTGAGATCGATGTTGACCCGTCCCGCATCGTCGAGCTTTCGAAAGAATCTCACACCGTCGGCGTACGCCGTCGGCAGCAAGCCGCCGGCCCGTCGAACCAGGTTGCCGAGGCGCTCGCCCTTTTGCGTGAGCGCGTACGTTCCCGGGAAGCGGACCTCGCCGCTAATGGTGATGGTCCGCTGAAAGCCGAAGTCGGGTTGACGGAGAATCGAGATTTCGTCGAACGGCTCGAGCGCGAACTCCGGGGCACCCGAGGCGCGGGTGGAGAGCCCTGGGAGAAAGCGGTAGGTGGTCGAGTCCCGCTCGAAGAGGTAGGTGGAATCCATGGCGACGCGGAGAGTGAACGCGAGTTGCCCCCCCGACCGGTCAGCTGGGAGACGCGCGACCTCCGCGGTATCTAGGTACGCCCCATCCCGAAGCCCTCGCGCCATCAATACTAAATCCCGTAGAGTCATTCCAGCACGGTACGGGAACCGGCCAGGGTTGTTGACCATGCCCGCGATCCTGACCATCCGCTCTTCGCGGAATTCGTCGCGACCGTAGACGGTCACGATGTCATATTCCTGGAGCGTCAGGTCGTCGGGGTACGGAGCAAGGCTGTCCGCGGGCAGCTGGACGGGGACGATGTACCTCGTGGAGTCGGTCGGATGGAGCCGTTCGATGTGGGCTCTTCCAGCGTATACCGCAGGCCGGAAACCGCCGGCGACCTCGATCAGCTGGCTCAGCCGCATGCCGCGCCGCCACCCGTACACGCCAGGGTGCTGCACGCTACCGTTGAGCTCTACGTAGCGGCCAAAGGAATGGGTGATCTCCCAGACGCGAACCTGATCCCCGCGCTCCATTGGAAATGGCGGCACGGACCCGTCCGGCTGGAGCGGCACGTCCACGACCATTCGGGCGGGGTCGTTCGCGCGCCGCTGCGCGGCCGGCACGATGCGCGAGATGGTAAGCCGCTGCAGCACGGCGTCGGGCCGGAGACCACCGGCGATTTCCACCAGGTCCCGCAAGGTCTCGTCCGTTCGGAGCCCGAAAATCGCGGAACGGCGCACCGCACCATCGATGCGCACGCGCTTGTCTAGGATCGGGACGAACACCACGTCACCGGTCTCGAGCCGCGTATCCTGCTCGGCCACCCCGCGTAATAGGTAATCGTACAGATCGAGCCGCGCGACCGCCCGATCGCTTCGCCGAATCTCGACGTTTCTGAAGTTCCCGAGCTCGGTGGGTCCCCCCGCCTCGTACAACGCGGTGAGAGCGGTCCCCACCGCCGGAATCTGATAGCTGCCCGGCCGGGTCACTTCGCCGACCACGTAGACTTGGACCGTCCGCACCCGCGCCACGGTGACCTCGAAACTCGTCGTGGCCGTTGGCCCGCGCCGGATGCCCGAGTAGACCTGACCGAGCCGGTCGAACAGAAGCGTGCGCAGTTGGTCGAGCGTGAGCGTGTTTACGAACAACTGGCCGACCTGCGGGATGACGACGAATCCCTCCCGGTTCACCTCCAAGGTGTGAGCCAACTCGACGTGACCCGTGAGAATCAGGACCAGAACGTCACCCGGTCCCAGGCGGTATCTCTCATCGACCGGCCCGGCGAGCGAGGGCTGGAACTCGGAACTGACCCGTCGGAAGACGCTGAGGCCGAACACCGGCAACGCCGGAACAGAATCAAATAACCCGAGCGAATCGGCTCGAAGGGAATCGCGCACCACGCTATCCAACGCCGTGACCAACGTGGAGTCGCCCTGGATCGTCGTCGACACGCCTCCGAGTCCGAGCAGCGCCAGCGCCCGCAGCACGTCGCTCCCCGGCTCGGCAGTCAGCTCCGTGTCTGCCTGGAGATACTGATCCAGCAACGTGGTTGGGTAGCCGAGGGCCTGCAATTGGGTGCGGATCTGGCTCTCCGTGAGGCCGGACTGGCTGATACGCTGTCGCACCAGCTCCGCGAGTCCCACATCCTCCTGGAGGCGTTGCTGGACTTCTGCCGCGGTTGGCTGCTGACCGGCCAGGCGGCTCGCCTGGACGGACAGTGCCAAGATCGCAAACGCGGCAACGACGGCGCCGGCACGCAGGAATCGCCTGGTGGGCAGGGCCGCCAAGGCCCTTCTCTGCAAAACTTGCGACGACAATGGCTTAGGCATAATGGGGCCAAAGATGGAACGACGTGCCGCGCAGGTCAAGCGTCGCCGGCCGTGGCGCGCGTCTGTCATTCGAGCACGTACGGTGATCCGTCCTCCCCCTCGTGCCGAATCTCATCGACTGCTTCCTTTCGCCGGTGACCACCGAACAAGCGATTCGGCGCGTTGAAGACCAGTCCGTCCGCATCGCCTACGTTCTGATACGCGTGGACTACCCCGGGGGGTACGACGACGCGCAACGGCTGCCCGAGCTCGGCGAAGACGATCTGTCGATTGCCTTGGGTGCGGGAGCCAGGCCGTGCATCCCAGAGGTAGATCTTGAAGCGCGTCGATCCGACAAAGACGAAGTTGTCAGTCTGATCGCGGTGCTCGTGCGGTCCGCGGGTCACCCCTGGGCGGGTGAGCGAGAGGTAGCACATCGGCGGCGCCAGGTCCGATGGTAGCTCATCCGACCGGAACCCCTCGAGGAGCCAGCCTCTGGCGTCCTCGTGCTTCGCCACCTGATCGACTGCGACGCCGTCGACGTCACCCGGAGTGAATATGGTCCCGTCCACGCTTCGCTCCGCGGTCGACATCGGCTTGTAACCGGTCGAGGAATCGAGTCAGCGCCGCTTCCCACGGTGGGAGTGGCTCTCCAGCGATCGCTTCGAATCGCGCGGTGTCGAGCACGGCTCGGGCCGGCCGCCGCGCCGGCGTAGGGTAGTCCGCCGTTTGACTTGGCTCGAGCTGGGCCTGCGCCCCCGCGCGGGCAAAAACGCGTCGCGCGACCCCGTACCAGGTGGTGACGCCGGTGTTCGCGACGTGCAGGACGAGGCGCCGCACGTTCGAACGCCAGTTGTCCGTCTCACTGCCACTACCGAGCAGCTTCCAGGTGGCCCGTGCCAGATCGGCCGTGAACGTGGGGCGTCCGTACTGGTCGTTCACGACACGCGTTTGCTGCCCGGCCGCCGCCCGTTCCCACATCGTTCGGGGAAACGAGCGCCCATTCGTACCGAAGAGCCACTGGGAGCGGATGATGAGATAATCCGCTCCGCTCTCTTGTAATTCGCGCTCGCCGGCCAGCTTCGACGCGCCATATACGCTGAGGGGATTGGGCTCGGCGTCTTCGTCATATGGCTCGCTGGCTCGGCCGTCGAAGACGTAATCCGTGCCGAAGTGCACGACACCCGCCCCAATCGCCGCCGCCGCCTTGCCGATCATGCCGACCGCGCGGCCGTTGACGGCGAAGGCGCGCTCACGCTCCCGCTCCGCCAGATCGACCTGCGTATAGGCCGCGGCGTTGATCACGACGTCCGGCGCTGCGCGCGCGATCACGTCCCCGACCCGTTGATCTGTGATGTCGATTTCGTGGGCGCTTCGCGCCACGACCTCTACGATCTCCGGCTTTTCCCCGACCAGGTCGCGGGCCAACATGCCACCAGCTCCGAACAAGAGGACGCGCATTTGGGTTAGCCCCGGTCCAAGTACATCGAAGACGCGGTTCGATAGGCCTCACTGAGCACCCTCTCCCACCAACCGCTGTGTTCCTGATACCACGCGACCGTGGCCGCGAGGCCCTCGGCCAGGCCGTAGCGGGGCGCCCAGCCCAGTTCGCGCCGGATACGACCGATGTCCATAGCGTATCGCCGGTCGTGTCCGGGGCGGTCTGTCACGTGCTCGATGAGCGATTCCGGCTTGTCGAGGAGGTCGAGCAACTGCCTGACCACGGCGATATTCGCTGCCTCCGACTCACCGCCGACGTTGTAGGTCTGCCCCGGCCGACCACGAGCGAGAACAGCCCAGAGCGCCTCGGCATGGTCGTCGACGAAGAGCCAATCCCGCACCTGGAGCCCGTCCCCGTACACCGGAAGTGACTCATCCCGGAGTGCGCGGGTAATCATCAGGGGAATGAGCTTCTCGGGGAATTGGTAGGGGCCATAGTTGTTCGAGCAGCGCGTGATGATAGCCGGGAGCCCGAATGTCTCACCGTAGGCCCGAACCAGAAGATCCGAGCCGGCCTTGCTGGCTGAGTAGGGGCTGTTTGGAGCGAGCGGAGACTGCTCGGTGAACGCTGGATCGGTGGGGCCGAGCGATCCATAGACTTCATCCGTACTGACGTGAACGAACACGAAACGCGGCGGTTGCTCGCCAAAGACGGCCCGGCAGCTCTCCAGCAGTGTGAGGGTTCCTTGCACGTTTGTATCCACGAAGACCGCCGGACCGAGGATCGACCGGTCGACGTGCGATTCGGCGGCGAAATGGACGACTGCGGCCGGATGGCTGTCGGAGGCGGCACCCGGATGCGTGCCCTCGAGGATACTGCACAACAGCTCGAAGTCGCGGATGTCCCCGTGCACGAACGCGTATCGGCCTTCACCCGCCGGGCCGAACCGGGCGTCGACGTCGTGCAGGCTCTCGAGATTACCCGCATACGTCAGCAGATCGAGGTTCGTTATCCGCACTTGGGGAACGTGCTCGAATACCCATCGAATGAAGTTCGATCCGATGAACCCGGCGCCTCCCGTCACGAGCAAGACTTTGGCATCTCGATCGTCGCGGCGGCTGGTCGCCACGCCCGCGTTGGCGCCGGCCGTCAGAACTCCACCTCGGAGTCGTCACCGAGGTGGAGTCGCAGTACGCCGGTTGCGCCGTTGCTTCGCACGATCGCATGGCGGCCTATGAGGCTGTCCTCGATCCGGTCGACCCCGAGGATGCGACAGGAGTCGAGCAGCACTGCATGCTGAATCGTCGTCCCGGTGATCACAGAACCGTCCCCGATGCTCGTGAACGGGCCAATGTCGCTGTCTTTCAGGCGGCACGCGGTGCCGATGGTGACGGGTCCGCGAATGCGGCAGCCTCGAACGGTCGTGCCCGCGCCGATTTGCACGCGCCCCTGGACGTCGCTCTGATCGTCCACGTCCCCCCGCACATCGCGAGTGCCCCACGAATCCAGGACCGTGGTGTTTGCCGCGAGGAGATCGTCCTTCTTCCCTGTGTCGAGCCACCATCCTTCGACGACGCGGCTCTCGACGCGCGCGCCGGTGTCGAGCAGCACCTGAATCGCGTCAGTGATTTCCAGTTCGCCCCGCGGCGACGGCCGGATCTGTTCGATGGCCCGGTGAATCGCGCCGGTAAAGAAGTAAACGCCCACCAGCGCCAGGCGGGAGGGTGGATCTGCCGGCTTTTCCACCAATCCCGTGACCTGACCGGCATCATCGATGGTGGCGATGCCGAAGTCCTGGGGGTTGTTGACCTCTTTGAGCAGGATCATGGCGGCGGCGCCACTAGCCAGAAACGCCTCCGCGTAGTCGGTGATGCGTGAGCCAATGAGGTTATCGCCGAGATACATCACAAACGGAGAGGTGCCGAGAAACTTGCCGGCGGTCTGGACCGCGTGCGCGAGGCCTCCGGGCCGATCTTGCTCGATCCACGTCACGGCGATCCGGAAGCGATTCCCGTCGCCCACTGCGGCCCGGATTGCCGGTCCCGTATCTGGCGAAACCACGATGCCAACCTCGGTCACACCCGCGGCAGCGAGATTCTCGAGGACAAAGAACAGGATAGGCTTATTTGCAACCGGAACGAGCTGTTTGGCCGCGGTGTGCGTAATCGGCCGCAGGCGGGTACCCTTTCCGCCACTCAAGACCAGGCCCTTCAGTCCGGTCATTCCAGCTCCGCGGGGTTGTGTCCGGCAAATACTGGACGATTCGTTCGGTGGCGAGGGCAAGTTGACCAGGGGTCGGAGCGAGGTCAAGAAGGTGTTCGGCTCGCGCAGCCGTCGGGTCGGGACGGGGGGCGGCTGGCCTATCGCCCTGTCATGCGTTAGCTTAGCTCGGTTTTAGGCCGAGAGTGAACCCAATCGCACGCATGATCGAGCTGCAACCGCCGGCGGAGCGCGTCATCCTGGTTGGCGCTCCTAGGCGTGGCACGGACGATGCTGCACACCGCATCGAGCACCTTGAGGAGCTTGAGCGCCTCACCGATACCGCGGGTGGCGTGGTTGTAGGTCGGCTCAGCCAACCCCTCCACGCCCCAAGCGCCAGTCTCTACCTGGGCAAAGGGAAGGTCGAACAACTCCGGGAGCTGGTCGTGTCGACCAGAGCGTCTCTCGTGGTGTTCGATGAGGCGCTTTCACCGGCGCAAGGGAAAAACCTCGAGTCGAAGCTCGAGTCGAGGGTCATGGATCGGGCGGAGTTGATCCTAGACATTTTTGCGAGGCGGGCGAAGACAAAGGAAGCCAAGATGCAGGTGGAGTTGGCCCAGCTGGAATACCTCCTGCCACGCCTGGCGAGAATGTGGGTCCACCTCTCACGCATTCGAGGCGGCATCGGACTGCGCGGTCCGGGTGAGACGCAGCTCGAGACGGACCGGCGAATGATTCGCCGAAAGATTGGCCGGCTGAAGGCCAAGCTCGAGCGGGTGGCGGCTCACCGAGAACTGATCCGCGCGGGGCGGCGGGGCGTGCTGACCGCGGCGCTGGTGGGGTATACGAATGCCGGTAAGTCAAGTCTTCTCAAGGCGTTAACCGGGGCCGACGTGGTGGTAGAAGACCGGCTGTTCGCCACGCTGGACACGTTGGTGCGCGAGGTTGATCTGGGTCACATGCGAAGGGCCCGACTGGTCGATACCGTTGGGTTCATTCGGAAGTTGCCGCACCACCTGGTCGCCAGCTTCCGCGCCACGCTCGAGGAGGCGGTTGGAGCGGATGTCCTCCTCCATGTTATCGATGCCTCGCACCCGCAGTGGGAGGTGCAGATGGGAGTGGTCGACAACGTGCTCGCAGAGCTGGACCTTAACGGGCGGCCGGTGATCCACGTCTTCAACAAGCTGGACCTCGTCGATGCGCCAGTGGCATTCATGAAGCGCGCGCGCGCACTGAACCCAACGGCGGTTGGAACGACGCTCCGGGGCAGGACCACCGGCATCGAGGAGTTACGGATGGTGCTCGCCAACCTCGCCGAGAGACGGAAGCGAGAGGTCGTGAGGGCGGTCGGATGAACGGATTGGAGAACGCGTGAGGTATCTCATCACGGGCGGCGCCGGCTTCATCGGCTCGCACCTGGCGGACGCCCTTTTGGGTCGGGGAGACAGCGTCATCGTGCTCGACGACCTTTCGACGGGTTCCATCCGCAATGTGGCCCATCTCAAGAAACACCCGAGATTCGAAT
Organism: Gemmatimonadales bacterium; assembly: GCA_965249575.1. Taxonomy (GTDB): domain Bacteria; phylum Gemmatimonadota; class Gemmatimonadetes; order Gemmatimonadales; family GWC2-71-9. The sequence continues at coordinate 3,271,134 of OZ252244.1, forward strand.
ACGTCATCAAGTCGATGACCGACTCGTCGCTGCTTTCCGAACTGGTCGATGCTGCGGACCAGGTCTTTCACCTGGCCGCGGCGGTGGGAGTGCGGCTCATCGTGGAGAGCCCCGTGCGGACCATCGAGTCCAACATCGGTCTGACCGAGTTGGTCATGGCCGCCGCGGAGAAGAAGCGCAAGAAGGTCCTCATTGCGTCTTCGTCGGAGGTGTACGGCAAGAGCAAGGCGGTGCCGTTTCGCGAGGACGGCGATCTGGTCATGGGAGCCACCACGAGGGGACGCTGGAGCTATGCTTGCTCCAAGGCGATCGATGAGTTCCTGGCCATCGCGTACTGGCGGGAACGCAAATGCCCGACCGTCATCTCTCGATTCTTCAATACCGTTGGCCCCAGGCAAACCGGTCAGTATGGAATGGTCGTTCCTCGGTTCGTTAGCCAGGCCCTGAAAGGGGAGCCCATGACGGTCTACGGCGACGGCCAGCAGAGCCGGTGCTTCACGCACGTGACCGACGCGGTGCGCGGGGCCATGGGGATCATGGACTCAGACGTGACGGTCGGTGAGGTATACAACATCGGAGGCCAGCAGGAGATCCGGATCGTCGATCTCGCCGAGCAGATCAGAGCCATGACGAGATCCGAATCGGACATTCGCTTCATTCCCTACGAAAAGGCGTTCGGCGAGAACTTCGAGGACATGCCCCGACGGGTGCCGAGCCTCGACAAGATCCACGCCGCGATTGGATACGAGGCCACCGTGGCGCTGCCCGAGATTCTGGAATCTGTGATTTCTGAGCAGCGCGCGCTGCACTCGACCCCCGCGTGACCGAGCTCGGCGCGTTGTACGGGTTGATCGTGGCTGGCGCCGCGTTCGCCGCGGCGGTTGGCCTGACGCCGGTCGCCCGCGCGGTGGCTCATCGCACGGGGTTGGTCTCCGTGCCGTCGGCCGACCGGTGGCATGTGGGCGCCACGGCGCTCCTCGGGGGTGTCGCGCTCTTCGGCGCGACGCTCGGGGTGGCCGGCTTGGCACTGGTGGCGCTTCCCGATACGGGGATGGGGCGGATTCTGAGCGGTCTCACACCTCCCGTCGTGGGAACGCTGGTCGCGGCGACCTTCATGTTCGCGGTCGGACTCGCGGATGATCTGATGCACCTTAGGCCCCAGGTGAAGTTCGTCGCCCAGGCGGTGGCGGGCATCGGCCTCGTGAGCAGCGGGGCGATCCTCAACGTTACGCCCTGGTATGCCCCGAACGTGATCGCCACCCTGTTCTGGTTCATCGCCCTCACCAACGCGTTCAATCTCCTCGACAACATGGATGGCATCGCCGCTGGCGTCGCCGGAGTGGCGGCTGCGTTCCTGGGGGTGGCGTTCTACCAGCAGGGCGCGTGGGTACATGCGCTCGTTGCCTGGGCGGTGGCCGGGTCCGCTTTCGGCTTCCTGCTCTTCAACTTCCGGCCGGCATCGATCTTCATGGGCGACGCCGGGAGCTTGTTTCTCGGGGCGCTGATGGCGGGACTCGTCGCGTCGTCACCGACTCCGGTCGCTGCCGGGTTCGTCTGGGCGTTCCTGGTGCCGGTCTCCATCGTGGCGGTGCCCGTTTTGGATACGGCGCTGGTCACCATCACGCGCACGCTGGCCGGCCGGGCTGTCTCGCAGGGCGGCAGGGATCACAGTACGCACCGTCTGGTGGCGCTGGGACTCGAGGAACGACAGGTCGCGCTGGTGCTGTATGGGCTCACAGCGCTGGGCGGCACGGTCGCGCTCCTCATGCGGCGGCTCGATACCGGGCTCGGCGGGATGATCGGCGCCGGATTCTTCGTGGCGGTGTGCCTCCTCGCCGCCTATCTGACCCGGGTACAGGTTCACGATCGCGCCTACGAGGGACGGGACAAGCCCGTGTCTAAGGTGCTGACCAAGCTGCTCTACAAGCGCCGCCTGGCGGAGATGCTGCTGGACGTCGTGCTCCTCGCCATCGCCTATTACGGTGCGTACCGCTTGCGTTTCGACGGGGTCCCGCCCGGCGAGTATGCGCAGATTTTCCGCTCGACGGTGGCCATCGTGATCGGCGTGAAGATCTTCCTGTTCGGCCTGTTCGGCGTCTACCGGGGGTCGTGGCGGTATGTGGGAATCGGCGATCTGCATCGTCTCTTGGGTGCGATTTCCGCGGGCTACGTGGTCTTCGCGCTGTATGCCTCCGTTCGCGTACCTGCGCTCGCCTTTCCGGGCTCCATCCTGATAATCGACGCCTTGCTGACCGCGGGCCTGGTACTGGGTTCTCGCCTCTCGTTCCGGTCGTTCGAGGCGCTCGGACGATTGCTACACGCTGGTAGGGGGGTGGCGATCTACGGAGCTGGGGATGCCGGAGAGCTGGCCGCCCGGGAGCTGCTGAACAACAAGTCCCTCAAGATGAAACCGGTCTGCTTCTTGGACGACGACTCGAGGAAACACGGCTCGCTGGTCCACGGGATCCCGGTGGTTGGCGGACTCGACCGAGTGTCGGCCGTGGTGCGACGTTTTGGGGCAGAACTGATTCTCATCAGCACGAGGAAACTCTCGCCGAGAACCATTGCTCGGGTCCGGGATCTGGCGACCCAGCAGGGCTTGCAAGTCGCCGAGCTGTCCGTCGATGTGCGGACCCTGTCGAGTGAGGCCGACGTCAGCGCGGACCCACCGGTTCCGGCGCCGGAGCTTGAGGTGTCGCGGTACTCCTAGTGGCGCGTTGGGGTCGAGTCAGGGCACGAGCAACGAAAGCTGGTTACACTCCGCCGCCATGATCCGACGACCGCGATCCCGCCACTCAGTACCCAACCACGTTTCCCATCGGCGCCGGCGCGTTCTGTATTTGGCGGTCATTGGGGGATTGGCCGGGTCTGCCGGTCGGCCCGCAACCGCCCAAGACCTCCCGGTTGGCGATCCTCTCGTGCAGTACCTCAGAGTGCTCCAGGTGGCTGGAGCCGCCACTCCCATTCCGCTATCGATTCGCCCCTTTGGGTTCGAGCGGGTCCGCGACGCGCTCAGCGGGCGGCGTCACCCGTGGGAGGAGCGTATCCCAGGAAGGACGGCCACGGTCATCGACTTCGTGAGCATTCTCGATCCTCGCGCTCGATCCTTCTGGAACTCGACGAAACCCGATGGGCGGAATGACGGAGCGGTATGGCAGGGGAAGGGTGCCTCAATGGAGTTGTCGGGCGGTGCGGTTGGGCGCCTAGGGCCCGTCACCGTGGCCATCCAGCCCTCGCTGATCTACACTGAGAACCGCTCGTTCCCCCTGGCACCCAGCCTGCCGATCCCCACCCGCTCGCTCTTCGCGAACCCGTGGTACCCGCGACGCGGCATCGGAGGGCAGAGCATCGATCTTCCGCAGCGGTTTGGTTCCGAGGATTTCTGGACGATCGATCTCGGGCCCAGTTACGTCCGGGCTGATCTTGGCCCCGCGGCAGTCGGCTTCTCCAACCAAAACATGTGGTGGGGACCCGCAATGCGGAACGCGATCGTGCTGAGCGATAATGCGCCGGGATTCTTGCATGCGTTTCTGGGTACCTCGAGTCCCACTAGCGTCGCTATTGGACGCGTCGAGGCGCGCTGGATATGGGGCCGGCTCGCGGAGTCGGAGTACTTCGACAGCGACCCGACGAATGACCGACGGTTCGTGACCGGACTCGTACTCGGGTTCGTGCCGAAGCCGCTTCCGGGCCTGCACCTGGGCGCCGCACGACTGTTTTACGAGCTCATCCCTGCGGGGGGGCTCGAGTTCTCCGAGTACTTTCTGGTGTTCCAAGGAATTACCAAGGCGAGCCAGCGTTCGCCGGGCATGCCGAGCGGCGATGATGATCGCGACCAGCTCCTCTCCCTGTTCGCACGATGGGTCTTCCCGGCGAGCGGGTTCGAGGCGTTCGTCGAGTGGACTCGGAACGACCACAACGCCGATGTTCGCGATTTTCTCACTCAGCCCGAGCACAGCCAGGCCTACACGTATGGTTTCCAGAAGACATTCCGTGCCGGTCCGCAGAAGCTGGTGCGCGTGCTGGGGGAGCTCACCCACCTCGAACTCAGCAAAACGATACTGGATCGGGCCACTCCGACCTACTACGCGCATAGCCGCGTGCCACAGGGCTACAGCCACCGGGGCCAAATCGTTGGCGTGGGCCTCGGACCCGGTAGCAACAGCCAGCATCTCGGTGTGGACCTCTTCGCACCGTGGGGCGGATTAGGCGGGTTCATCACCCGGGAGGCACATGACAACGATACGTATTACCGGCTACGCGCCGACAACCTCGTTAGCGTCGCGACCAATAACGTTGAATTGCGCCTGGGCGTCACTGGCCGGTATTTCTTAGCTGGTGTCGACTTGGATGGAACCCTGTGGTGGGGGTGGAAATTAAACCGCTATTTCGTTTTCCGCAACGACGTGAGCAATCTGCACCTGCAGGTCGCCGTACGCTGGCGCCTGTCTCACTGAGGTGAAAACGGCGCCAATCGGTCCGCCGCTCTCCGGGCCGGTCGCAACCCCGGTTTTCGGCGAGGCTTTCGCTTTCGCTGTAGAACGGTCTCGTGCTGCTACGGCATAGCGCACTCTACTCGGTGGCCCGTGGTGCTCCGGCGATCGTCAACTTTTTGGCGCTCGCTCTCTACAGTCGGCTCCTCTACCCGGAGGCCTACGGGCGGTACGCGCTCGTCGTCGCGGCCGTTGGGCTGACCAACGCCGTGTCGTTTCAGTGGCTCATGCTGGGGCTGCAGCGCTTCCGGCCAGCTTACGACGCGCGCAAAGACGTCTTTCTGTCGAGTATCGTGGCCGGGTACCTCGGTGTCGTCCTCCTGACCGGCGCGCTGGGCTTCATGGCGTACGGTTTCGGGGGACCGGAGCTCGGGTGGCTTCTCCCACTCTCACTCCTGTTGCTCTGGGTTCAGGCGTGGTTTGAGCTGAATCTCGAGCTGAAACGCTCGGAGCTCGCTCCGAGGCGTTATGGATCGCTCGCGATCTCAAAGGCGGTGCTTGCCGTGGCGCTCGGCGGGCTCCTGGCGTATCTGGGCTTCGGAGCCACTGGTCTGATCGCGGGGCTCATCGTGGGAATGGCCGTGCCGTCCCTGACCCTAGGAACTGGCGAGTGGCTTTCGGTTCGCGCTCGGAGCGTCGATACCGGCGTGCTCAAGCAGCTCTTTGAGTACGGCCTCCCGCTGACTGCCGCGCAGGCGCTGACCGTCCTGATCGGAAATACCGACCGCCTGATGCTCGGCTGGCTCCGAGGGGAAGAAGCGGCCGGCCTCTACGCAGTGGGGTACGACTTGCCCCAACATTCGCTGGGCGTCTTGATGGGGATCGTCAACATCGCGGCTCTTCCGCTCGCCATCCGGGCGCTGGAAGAAAGGGGCGTGCTGGGAGCGAGACAGCAGCTCCGCCAGAACGGGTGGCTGCTCGTCCTCATCGCGGTGCCGGCCACGGTGGGGCTCGCTGTTCTCGCGCCAAATATCGCTACGGTGATCCTGGGAGCGGAGTACCGGGAGATCGCGGCCCGGCTGATCCCCTGGGTGGCGCTGGCGGGCTTACTTTCAGGGTTCAGGGCCTTTTACTTCGATCTCGCTTTCCAGCTCGGCAAGCGGACCATCGATCAGATGTGGGTCAGGCTGGTGGCTGCAGGGGCCAACGTCCTCCTCAATCTGTGGTGGATACCGAGGATGGGGCTGTTGGGGGCGGCGTACGCCTCGGTGGCCGCTTTCGCGATTGGCCTGGGCGTGAGCTGGTGGACCGGGCGAAGGGTGTTCCCGCTGCCGCTGCTTCCGGCAGACTCGTTCAAAGCCATGCTGGCCGCCGCGGGCATGGGGATCGCGCTGTGGCCCACCCATTCGTTCCGTGGCCCTAGCCTCCTCGTGGGCCAGATCGTCGGCGGTGTCGGAGTGTACGCCGTGCTGCTTCTCTTGTTGAACGCCCGAGGAGTCCGGGCCCGCGCGGCACGGCTCGTGCGCGCCGGGGTAAGGACCATCGGTCTTGCATCAGGAGGGAAAGATGCCGGCCACCCGTAGAGAGGGTAGCCACCCAGTCGCCGGCGTGAGCGGTCCTCGAGGGCCGGCTCGTTCCCAGGGGCAATCGTGTGCAGGAGGCCGTGCAGAATGAACACCCTATACCGAGATAGAAAGCTGTCCGATGGTTTTCCCGACATCGAGCAGCGCGGCGTAGCATACCACGCCTGTTCTCATGGAGAACTGCCACACTACACCCGGGAGTTCATGCAGTGTATCGGGCGCCTCATTGACGTGACCGTCGGTCCCCGGACGGTGCTCGTTGCGGGGTGTGGCCCGAAACCGCACGCGATCAGAGTCCTGCTGGAAATGGGGTACGACGCGGTTGGGTTCGAACCCGTGCAGGGACTTCGGCGCTCCGCGGTGGAGTTCTTGGGGGACGAGAAGCGCGTGAGCCCAGGAACCGCTGAAGCGATGCCGTTTCCCGACCGGTCGAAACGGATCATCTTCATGACGAGCGTGCTCGAGCACGTTGACTCACCGCAGAAGAGCCTCGCGGAAGCCTACCGCATTCTGCAGCCGGGCGGCGTGCTCTTCATCTACACGACGAATCGCTTGAAATTCAGGCTCAGCGGGTACAATGGGGAATACCGGGTGCCGTTCTTCAACTGGTTTCCGGCGGTGGTCCGGGAATCGTACGTCTTCAGGCACCTCCACTACGATCCCACCCTGGCGAACTACAACCCTCGTCCCGCGTTTCACTGGTTCTCGTATCCGGATCTCTGCCGCCTCGGGCGGGAGGTCGGCTTCGGCCAATTCTACTCGCTGCTCGACCTCGCGGATCTGGACAACCGTCTGGTGGCAGGCAGCAGGCTCAGGAGGTTCTTGCTGAACAAGGTGCGCTACAACCCCTGGCTTCGGGGATTGACGCTGACGCAGACCGGCGGTTCGATCTTCATGCTGAAGCGACCAGAGTAATGTCTCGCAAGGGTCACGAACTGGGCTGACGTCTGGCACAGGCTTCCCAGATCGGCGCATCTCCCAATGGGAAGGGCTACGGTGCCGTCATCAGCCCCCCGTCGCCGAGGTGGAGGTAGGAGGAGTTGCGGGCTACCCGAATTGGGCCACCCATTCGGTGAGACTGCACCATCGTCCCTTTGAGTTCGAGCTCCGGCGCGTCGATACGCTGGCCGGGAAACAGTGAGATGTGAGACCCGTTGACGCTGCAGGATCCACCCGCATCGATAACGCTCTGCATGGTGCCGTGGATCTGTTTGACGCGAATGGTTGACGAGTCGAGCGCCACCCCACGCGCCAGGTGGATGTACGGCGCTCTCGACCCGACTGCGACGCAATCCACGACCATTCCGGATGCGCTGTCACGGAACTCCGCTACGGCCGGCCACTGCTCGATCTGACCGGAGAACGCGATGGAGGCGATGTCGCTGGTGTTGAACCGCAAGGGGTGGAGCGACTCGTTTCCCGGCAGTCGGTTCGTGTAGACGTGGTTCAAGTGAATGTTCGCGGCGTTCCAGAACTCGTATGCTGCGTGGGTGAATGCGCCGGCCGTCGTCTGATTGAGGTCGCAAATGGTCATTGACGCGGGCCCGCTTAGGGGGCCTGCGTGCGGCGAAGGAATACCGAGCACATCGGTAGCAGCAAAGGCGAAGGGGAGGTCGGCGATACACCGCACTTGCACGGCGTACCAATGTTCGGAGGCCACGTTGTAGATGCCGATCGTCCCGCGCTTCGACGCTTGCGGGCGTCGGAGGAGAAAAATCATGATGTCCTCGTATCGGTGAAACTGCGCGAACCGATTGGTGCGGGAACGCCCCATGAGAATTCCTACCGTCGACGGGTTCCGGGTGGTGCTCGTGGCCTCCGAGAGCACGCGGAAGCCTCGAAGCGTAACGTACTGGCTCCCAACGGTGTCGATCACGATGCCGCCGGTGTTGCCGAGGAAGGTCGTCGCCTGCTGGCCGCCGGTCTGCGTGGTCCCCGCACCCGCGAGTGTGATCGGGTTGTCGTCGCGATCCGTGAGATCTAGCGTGGAGTCGAGCCGGTAAACACCTGCCGGGAAGTACACGAGCGAAGCACCGGAGTTGATGGCGCGCTGTATCGGGCCAGCGTCGTCATCGACCCCGTTTCCCGTGGCGCCGAATCCGCGGACATTGGCCCACCCCACATCATCGACATACGGGTGAGAGCGCCCGGGTGACGGCGCCGGCGCTGCGGCCATGCGGGCCCCGGGGAGGCCGCCGGAGCTGGCCAGCATGCCCAGTCCCGCCAATCCACTGGCGAGCGCGTCTCGGCGGTTGAGGATGTGGCGGTCGGTCATCGTTGGAATCCCATGATCTTGGTGAGTGGCGCTGAGCGGTCGCTCGCGGGACCGGCGGGTCCCGTCTCGTGGGCTGAAGGTACTCGATTCGTGAGAGGGAGGGGCCGGTGGTGGGGGAGCTCTGTCCGCGCATTTCAAATATCGATTACGCGCATTATCGTTCAGCGCCCATGGACTTCCTGCAGGCACGTGACGACTTGGCCATAGCGCGACAGGTGGCCGCATGCCGTTCCCGAACGGCGTACGGCCCTTCGGTCGACGCCCTCGCTTTTCGCGTGACGCTTTCAGTGTGTGCGGCGTAGCCGGGTTCTGGTGGGGTGGGGAAGAGGCCGCGAGCGCCGCAGGCATCGCGCAGCGGATGGCGGACGCCATTCGGCATCGAGGCCCCGATGATGGGGGCGCGTGGACCGATCCGCAGGGTGGTATTGCCCTCGGACACCGTCGGCTGGCCGTCATCGATCCATCGCCCCTGGGGCGGCAGCCGATGGTCTCTGGCAGTGGACGGTTCGTCATCACCTACAACGGTGAGATCTACAACTATCGGGAAGTCTCCGCAGAACTGGAACGCGCGGGTATGCGCCCCCGCAGTCACTGTGACACCGAAGTTCTGCTGGAAGCGATCGATCGATGGGGTCTCGATGCGGCGCTCGCTCGGTGCGCGGGGATGTTCGCCTTCGCGCTGTGGGACGTGGCCGATCGGTCACTCCATCTCGTCCGGGACCGGGTTGGCGAAAAGCCGCTCTACTACGGATGGGCCGGGGACGCTTTTCTCTTCGCTTCGGAGCTCAAGGCGCTGCGCGTCCATCCGTGTTGGCGCGGCGACATCAACCGGGATGCCGTCGCCGTCTATCTGAGACACGGCTATGTGCCGGCACCGCACTCGATCTACCGCGGCATCCGCAAGGTGCGCCCCGGGTCTATCGTCACGCTGCGAGATGGTCCCACGGGGCGCCCGGTGGAGGAGCGCCGGTATTGGGTTGCGGCCGATGCGGCGCGCAACGGAGCTGCCGATCCCATCGCCGGTAGCGAGGGCGAGATCGCGGAGCGGTTCGAAGCGGCCCTTCGAGCCACCGTTGGGCAGGAGATGATCTCCGACGTGCCCCTTGGTGCGTTTCTGTCAGGCGGCGTCGATTCGTCTCTCATCGTCGCGCTCATGCAATCGCAGAGCGGTACGCCTGTGCGGACGTTTTCGATCGGATTTCATGAGCCCCGATTCAACGAAGCGGACTATGCTAAGGCGGTCGCCGGCCACCTCGGTACCGATCATACCGAACTGTATGTAACTCCCGCGGATGCGCTTAATGTCGTGCCGCGCCTACCCGAGCTGTATGACGAGCCGTTCGCCGATTCCTCACAGATCCCGACCTTCCTGCTCGCCGAGTTGACCAGACGCAGTGTAACCGTGAGCCTGTCGGGCGACGGGGGCGACGAGCTTTTCGGTGGATACGAACGGTATCAGTGGGCCGACCGGGCACGCCGTTGGAGGCGTTGGATGCCGGGGCCGGTTCGTCGAGCGGCGGCGGTCGCTGTGTCTGCGGGATCCGGCCTCGGCCGGGTCGGTGAGAAAGGGAGACGGATCGGGCGGCTCCTCGGTTCGAGCAACGACCTCGACATGTACCGCGAGCTGGTTTCGGTGTGGCACGATCCCGCCCGGCTCGTCATCGGGGGAAACGAACCGCCGACGGCGATCACGGACGGTCGCTTGTCGAGGGAACACTCGTTTATCGAGAGACTGATGCGCATCGACCTCTCGACCTATCTGCCCGACGACATCATGGTGAAAGTCGACCGGGCCACGATGGGTGTCAGCCTCGAAGCGCGCGCGCCGTATCTGGATCATCGGATCGTCGAGTTGTCGTGGAGGCTGCCACTGGAGTTCAAGGTGCGCGCGGGACGGGGCAAGTGGATTGCTCGGCACCTGCTGCACCGGTACCTCCCGCTTCGATTGATCGAGCGTCCGAAGCGAGGGTTTAGCGTGCCACTCGATGAATGGTTGCGCGGCCCCCTCCGAGAGTGGTCGGGTGACCTGCTCGGCGGGCGTCGGGTACGGGAAGATGGATTCCTGAATGCCGCGGCCCTTTCGGATGCTTGGCGAGTTCACCAGGACGGTGGAGCCGACTTGGGTTATCGACTTTGGGCGCTGGTGATGTTCGAGGCGTGGCGGCAATCCTGATGGTTGTCGTCCGTTGAACCTGCTCGCTGCCGCGGCGCTCGCGGCAATTGGCCTGGTCGCCCTGGCGGTGGGGCGGTCCGCGCTCTTCCCCCCCGTGATATTTTGCACCGTGTGGTCGGGAGCCATGGTGCTCCTCGAGCTTTCCGGTAGCACGTTCTATCCGATTAGCGACCAGGCAAGGTTCGTGTTCGTCACTGGGGCGCTGGCGTTCCTCACTGGAGCCGCGCTCAGCGAGTGGGTGTTTGCGCACTCTCCGCCGACAGGGACCGAGCGGTATCGACTGCCCGACGGCGTGGCAGCGCGAATCGTGGATCTAACAATCGTGGTCATGATCGCCGCCTTCCCCTTTTACTGGGCGGAGGTACAGGCGGCGGTGCGTGCGACCGCCGTCGAGAATGCCTTACTGGCGGCGCGGATGCGGGGTCTTGGCAGGGCTGCTGGTCTCACGCCAGAACTCCCGTTTCTGCTCCGGAACCTGGTTCAGCTCTCAATCGTTATCGCGCTTTTTTCGTTCAACGAGGCCAAGCCGGTTCGGGGCTGGCGCATTCGCTCCGGTGTGATCTTCGCGCTCGCGCTCGCGTATCAGCTCTTGACAGGCGGGCGGGTGGGGGCGCTCACACTGGTTGTGGGGACGGTGGCAGTGCTCTGGATTCGCTCGGGTCACTTTCGACTGCGACCGCTCCTGCCTGCCGCGGCGCTGTTCGCGTTCTCCTTCTCGATCATTGCCATTCAGCTGGAAAAGGGTACGGCGCGGCGTGGTATGTCGCTGGTCGAGAACATTCCTAGCGTGGTCGAGGGGCTTCAGGCCTATTCGCTTGGGGGGGTAGTGGCCTTCGACCGGATCGCCGAGACTCCGAACGTTTTGCCTTCGACGGGGGGGATCTGGCGTACGGCGCAGCAAATGGCGAATCGGCTTGGTGCGGACTATGAGATTCCGGCACTGCATGCTCCGTACACCAGCGTGGGCGATTTCATCGACACGAACGTTTACACCATGTACTTTTCGTACCTTCCCGACTTCGGACTACTGGGAACGGCCTTCTTAGTGGCGGTCATTGGTGCGGTAACGAGCGCGGTTTTTCGGCTTGCGCTGCGCGGGAACCCGGCCGCGAGAGTGTTCTACGGCCTCTTTTTCGTCGGTGTGTGCCAAAGCGTCTTCAATGAGCCCTTCTATACGAACGTCAATCTCCTCTCAAAGGCGTTGGTGATTCTGGGACTGGTTTACGGCATTACCGCGCTGCGACAGCAGTCCCTCGACCGCGGTCCTGAGGCTGCCTGAGTGCTGCGAGTTGCGGCATTCACCGGTGGGCGGCGGGTGCCGAGCGCCCGATTCCGGGTACATCAGCATCGAGCCCGGCTGGCGCAGTACGGGATCGAACTGGTGCTGTTCCCCGCGCGACTCGGCTCGTATCCTCCGGTCAGCCGTGCGCTCCGTCCGTTGTGGCTCGGCGCGACCCTCGCGCAGCGAATGCCCGCAGTGGTACGGTCCCACGGGTTCGACGTGACGCTGCTCCAGCGCGAGATGGTGTCGACCCTCGTGACCCTCGAGGGCTTCACTGGGCGCCCTCGGGTGTTCGACGTGGATGACGCGCTCTGGATGCTTCGCGGCGGTGAGTTTGCTGGGAGTATTGCCGGGCGCTGCGACACCGTCGTCTGCGGCAACGATTATCTGGCGGACTACTTCGTCCGCTACAACCCAGATGTCAGCGTGATACCGACCGCGGTTGACGTCGAGCGCTTCACGCCCAGCGCGACCGACCGCGATGCGGGCCCTCCGGTCGTAGGGTGGATCGGAACCTCGTCGGGTCACAAGTACCTCTATGAGATCGAGGACGCCCTGGTTCGAGTTCTGCGATCGAGGCGCGACGCGGTGCTGAGGGTGGTATCAGACCGGGCACCGCGATTCGCGCGGGTGTCCCCAACCCAATTCGAGTACGTTCCGTGGCAGGCTGAACAAGAGGCCGAGGTGATCCGCGGCATGACCGTCGGGATCATGCCACTCCGGGATACTCCCTGGGAGCGCGGGAAATGCAGCTATAAGATGCTGCTCTACATGGCGTGCGGCATCCCGGTCGTGGTGTCGCCGGTGGGGCTGAACGGCCAACTGCTGGAGCGGGGAACCATCGGTTATTCTGCAGGGACCGGGGAGGAGTGGTCCGAGCGGATCCTTGCGCTCTTGGGTGACTCGAACCGCGCCCGAACCATGGGCCGTGCCGGACGAGAGGTCGTTATGGAATCCTTCACAGCCGAAAAGGTTGGCCGGCAGCTCGCCGGAGTGCTGACGTCCGTCGCGGGCGGGGTTGCTGACTCGAGTGCATCCGGACTGTCTCCGTCACGTCCCGAGGTGACGCCGTCGCCGTCTCCGGCAGATCACGGTCTCACATGAGCGACTCGGGTCCGGGCCTGGATCGGATCCTCACTCCCGTGTTCCGGGGGTGGAAGACGATTACGTGGTGGGTAGCTGGGGTGTGTATACCGGTGCTCATCCTTGGTCTGATCGGCGGCCATCGCTTCGAGGCGACGGCGTCGCTGTCCACCGTAACGACCGGCCGCTCGATATCCGCTTCGGGCCTAGCTGCCGCGTTCCTCGGGGCGCAGACCGGAGGTGGAATTCAGTTGACCCCAGCGTTCGTCGTAGAGTTGGCACGGATGGACGGGGTGCTCTACGCCGTGGGCACATCCCGTGATCTCTCCGCCGACGGGGCACGCGTCATCGATCTCCTGGAGGACGCGGACTCCGGAGGGGTCGAGGACCACACCATCGTCCGCAAGATGCTTGGGTATGTCACGAGCGAGTTCGACGGCCAGACGGGAATCATCGACCTCACCGTCCTCCACCGGGATAGCGCGCTGGCGCGAGCCGTCCTGGAACGGGTCATCGATGCCGTCAGCGTGACGTTCCGCGACGCATCTCGGTCTCAGGCCCGGCAGATCCGGAAAGCCCAGAAACGACGAGTCGACTCCGCACAGGCGCAGCTGCGGCGCGCTGAAGAAGATTTGGTGCGCTTTACGGCGGCCAATCGCCTCATCGCGCCCCACTCCGAAGAATACGTCCTTCAGCAGAACATTCAACGTGCGGTCACCATCGCTCAAACTGTGTACATGCAGGCGCTCACCGACCGGGAAGCCGCGCTCTCGAAAGAGTTGGAGGAGACGCCCGCCGTGGTGGTTCTCGATCCACCCCCCCCGCAGTTGCCCCGCGCACCCCGGGGTCTCCTGATCCGGCTCTTCATGCTCACCATCGTCATCGTCGTCACCATCGGATCGTATCTCGTGCTTCGTGACAAGCTGAGGCGTGCCTACGCGAAGCCGAACGAGCAGCGAAGCCCGGCCTTTGAGGCGCTGCTCGATATCCCGTTGGCCGGCCCGATCATAAAGCGGATGGGGAGTCGCCCTGCCAAACGCCTCACGCCGGGTGTCCACGACTAGGTGATCGGCCGGACGCCGCAGGAAGCGGCGGCATCGGAGATCGAGCCACTCGGTCCCGGCTCGGCGACCCCGCAGAACCCCGCGCCGTCGGTGCTCCACGTGATCACCGGGCTCCAGACCGGTGGGGCCGAGATGATGCTGTTCAAGCTCCTGGCCTCCGCCGGCGCCGGCCCCTTCGGTCACCGAGTCCTCGCGCTGTCCGGCACGGGGCCGGTTGGAGACCGAATCGCGGGGCTAGGCGTGCCTGTGGCCGCGCTGGGGATCGGCGGGCCGCTGCCGTCGCCTCGGGCCTGTGCCCGCTTGGTGCGGGAGGTGCGTGGGGCTCGAGCCGGTCTGATCCAGGGCTGGATGCCGCATGGGAACCTCGCCGCGCTCATTGGGGCTGGCTGGGCGCGGACCAGAAGTCCCGTCGTCTGGAGTATTCGGAACGCGCTCTACGACCTCACACATCAGTCACGGACCACTCGATGGCTCATTCGGGCGTGCGCCACCCTGTCTAGCAAGCCGGCGGCCATCGTATACAATTCCCGGGTCTCCGCGCAACAACACAGTGCGTTCGGCTACGACGCGACGAGGGCCACAGTCATACCGAATGGCTTCGACTGCGATCTCTTTCAACCGAGCCCGGCCAGGCGCCATCGCCTACGGGCTGAACTCGCAATATCCGACCGCGACGTCGTGGTCGGTATGGTAGCACGCTATCACGCAGTGAAGGATCACGTTACTTTCCTGCGAGCTGCGAGGCACGTGCTCGAGGCACACCGTTCCGTGACCTTCGTTTTAGCGGGCCGCGGAGTGGACGCGGCGAACGAGGAGTTGGGCGCACAGCTCACTGCGCTCGGGATTGGGGACCGGGTTCGCCTTCTTGGCGAATGGCGTGACGCCCAAGGCCCTTACGCTGGGATGGATATCGCCGCACTCAGCTCGTACACCGAGTCGTTTCCCAACACGTTGGGCGAGGCGATGGCGACTGGTGTACCCTGTGTGGCGACCGCCGTTGGCGACGTCTCATGGATCCTCGGCGATACTGGGCGCACCGCGCCTCCGAAGGACCCCGCACGACTAGCCGAGGAGCTGCTTGCGCTCATACGCGTCGGCCCGGACGGCCGCCGGGAGTTGGGCCGGAAGGCGAGAGCGCGGGTACAGTCGGCATTTTCGTTGTCGGCGGTCGCCGCTCAGTACGGACGTCTGTACTCCAGGGTCCTGAATGCGTGCGATCGTGCGATGTTGAGTAGCCCGGACAAACCACTGTCGAAGGGCGCCTCATGAACGGCTTAGTCCTCGTGACCGGCGGAGCAGGGTTCATTGGGAACAACATCGTTCGCGTACTGCTGGAACGAGGAGTGCGAGTTCGCATCTTCGACAACTTTTCGACCGCCCACCGCGAGAACGTCGCCGACATCTTCGAGCAAATCGAGCTCGTTGAGGGCGATCTGCGGTCGATCGACGCATGCCGGCGCGCTGTAGATGGGGCGACGTTCGTCCTGCATCAGGCCGCGTTGCCGTCGGTGCCCCGCTCGATTGAAGACCCCCATACGACACACGAGGTGAACGCGACGGGCACGCTGCACATGCTTATGGCGTCTCGGCGCGCAGGCGTAAAGCGTTTTGTGTACGCGTCGAGCTCCTCGATTTACGGGCCCGAGCCAAAGTTGCCGCGCAGTGAGAGCGATCGTCCGCATCCCATCTCGCCATACGCGGTCTCGAAGTTGTCCGGAGAGCAGTACTGCACCGCGTTCTGGCGATCCTACGGTCTCGAAACCGTCGCCCTCCGCTACTTCAACGTGTTCGGCCCCCGGCAGGGGTGGGACTCCCCCTATGCGGCGGCGCTTCCTCGTTTCGTTCATGCGCTTCAGCGAGACGAGCGCCCGAAGATCTTCGGGGACGGGAAACAAACTCGTGACTTCACGTTTGTTACCAACGTCGTGAACGCCAACCTGATGGCGCTCGAAGCGCCGTCGGCTCCGGGAAATGTGTACAACGTCGGCGCTGGCCAGCAGACGTCGATCAGCCAACTCCTGGATTACATCATGGACGTCATGGAACGGCGGTGCGAGCCGGAGCTCCTTCCGCCGCGCGCTGGAGATGTGCGAGACTCGCTTGCCGACGTGACCCGAGCGATCGAGGATCTGAAGTATGATCCGGCTGTATCGGTCAGGGAGGGTCTCAGGCCCACTGTCGAGTGGTTGACCAACCACCGGTCTTAACGAGCATGCGATCGCTCGGCGGGGCGTTGAGGGGGACCCGAGCGATTTCGTGAAAAGGGCGATGCGCCGAATCCGACACCTTCCCCGAGCCGCTGAACCGTGACGCTCCCCCAACGCCGACAGGCCGCCTCATCCGGAGAAGTGACGCCGTCGCCGTCAGCCGCATCTGCCGGTGTCCCGGTAGCTCCGAAACTCCTTTTGTTCGTAAGCGAGGACTGGTATTTCCTCTCCCATCGACTCGCGCTGGCGAAGGCCGCACGCGCCGCCGGGTACGAGGTGGTTGTGGTCACCCAGGTCACCGACTACGCCGACCGAATCCGGGGCGAGGGCTTTTCGCTCAGGGAAGTCCGGTTACGCCGGGGCGGGACCAATCCTCTCCAGGAACTCCGGACCGTGGCGCAGCTCGTGCGTATCTATCGCAGGGAACGGCCTGATATAGCACACCACGTCGCGATCAAGCCCGTCATCTATGGGTCCGTGGCCGCCGCACTGGCCGGCGTGCCGAGGACAGTGAACGCCCTGATGGGTCTGGGATACGTCTTCATCTCCACGGACTGGACCGCTCGGCTCCTGCGGCCGCTGCTGACCGGTGCCTTTCGGATCCTCCTCAATCGACGCGGTGCCCGCGTCCTCCTGCAGAATCCGGACGACCGGGAGTTTTTGGCTGGGATGCGTTTGGTCGCGGTCTCCGACGTCTCGATCGTGCGGGGGTCGGGGATCAATCTGGATGAGTTCACACCGCGGCCCGAGCCCGAGGGCGACCCGGTCGCGCTTCTGCCGGCACGCATGCTGTGGGATAAGGGTGTTGGCGACTTCGTCGAGGCGGCCCGTATCTGCCATAAACAGGGAGTCCGGGCACGGTTCGTTCTGGTGGGTGACACGGATTCGGCAAACCCGGCGTCGATTCCTCCGGATCAATTGACGGCATGGGCGAAGAGCGGTGTGGTGGAGTGGTGGGGGCACCAACAGGACATGGTCTCGGTCTACGCCCGGTGCTCGGTGGTCTGCCTGCCGTCCTACAGGGAGGGGCTTCCCAAAGTGCTCCTCGAAGGAGCCGCGAGCGCGCGCGCGATCGTTGCCACCGACGTCCCCGGTTGCCGAGAGGTCGTCCGTGATGGTGAGAATGGAAGGGTGGTGCCGGCACGAAACCCAGACGAGCTGGCCGCAGCCCTGAGGCAGCTACTGGAGAATTCAAACGATCGAAAACGTATGGCGCGCCGGAGTCGCGAGATCGCGGAGCAGGAGTTCGGGATCGATCGGGTAGTCGGTGCGATATTGGGCATCTATCGCGAACTGGGTGTCACGCCGAGTCGCGCCCGGAGCGAGCGGACTGAGGCTCCAGGCGAGGGAGGCGGACGCGTTACCGCCTGAGCGCTATGATCAGTGTGGCCGTGGCGGCGAGGATTTGGACGAGTGAGGGAAGCAGGGTCGCGAACGGTATCCCCCCGACTCCCGCAGGCTTCTGGGGTACGACAATCACCGCTCCGGGCTCGGGGCGCTCTCCGTTCTGAATGATCCCGTTTGGTTGCTCGACGTACACGCGACTCTTGTCTGCCGCTCGAGTGTATCCGCCCGCGGCCTCGACGTAGTGACCGACGCCGGCGCCGGGTCGGTAGGCGACGCTGGCCGGTGCGTACACCGCTCCTTCCACTCTGACGACTGGATTGAGAGATGGTACGTGGATCGAGTCGTCCGCAATGAGCACCAGATTGTCCCGAAACGACGGATCCCGGACGACGCGGGGCAAGTCGATCCCAATTCTGCCGGCCGATCCCTCTTGTCGGTGGAACGTGGCACCGTTCGGGTACGCCTGAGGTGTGAATCCGCCAGCACGCCGAATGACGCTCGAGAGGCGTTCGTCCTTCGTCAGCAACGTGTACGTTCCCG
The DNA here is from genome assembly GCA_965249575.1 of Gemmatimonadales bacterium. Classification (GTDB taxonomy): domain Bacteria; phylum Gemmatimonadota; class Gemmatimonadetes; order Gemmatimonadales; family GWC2-71-9. Next base: position 3,289,121 of record OZ252244.1, read on the forward strand.
GGTAGCGCACTTCGCCACTGATCGTGACGTTCGCCTGCGGCCGCCAGCCGGGTTGGCGTCGAAGGAATACTTGGTCGTTGGGGTTGAGTTGAATGCTGGGCGCGTTTCGGGTACCGGTGCGACGTCTAACGTACCCCGTTTCATCCACGATAAAACTGGAGTCGAGCGGGATGCGAAGCACGACGGCGAGCGAGTCGCCGTCGGAAACGGGCTCCGATGCGAGGCGCGCCACCTCCGCTACGGTGAGATCGGCATCGTCGGTGAGGCCGCCGGCCATGAGCACTGCGTCTCGAAGCGTCATCGAGTCGGCGAACGCGTACGCGCCCGGATTTCGTACGGCTCCGTGTACCGTGACCTGCCTCGCGGACCGAAACGATGTCTCGGCATACACGGTAACCTGATCGAATTCCTGTAGCGTGAGGTTGTCACCGCCGCTCGGTGTGCCATCGGCGTCGAGCGCGACGCCGATCAGCCGGGTTGTCTGGTCTTGGAACGTTCGAAGAATCTGCACCCGGCCCCCGTACGAGTCGGATCGCAGGCCACCGGCCACCGCGAACAGATCAGACAGCCGCGCCGATCTCTCCAGAGAATAGGTACCTGGCTGCCAAACGGCGCCGCGAATCGTCACCGCGTTGCGGGTTGGTCCCTGGATGGAAAAGACCGTGATGCTGTCGCCCGCGAGGATCGGGATCTCGGGCCCCGTAGAGTCGAGCGCCACTCCGAGATCGACGGTCACCACTGAGCGCGCGCGCCCCGGCGCGGGCCGCTGGTCCGGCGGCAGGACGCGCGAGATCGTTACCGCTTCGGTGGCTGCAAACGGAGTCAACCCGCCCGCCATCTGGACCAGACGGCGCAATCCCTCGCCCGGCTTGAGCTCGTAGATCGCCGGTCGGGTGACCTCACCGGTGATTCTGGCCCGCGGTCCTCGAATGGGTACGAAGACGACGTCCCCCGGATTGTAGCGGGACATCGTTTCGCACGATCCCCCTGAGCAGGTAGTCGTATACGTCGACGGTCGCAACGAGCACGGTTCCGGATGCGTCCCTTGATGACCCGCGAGACATCCCGCGCGAACCCGCGCGCTGAGAAGCGAGTTTCGGCCCGGGTCCGTCCTGCCTGGCCGATCGACCGAAGGTCCCGACAACGGAGTCCCGAGAACTGCCTGGAGCGCGGCGCTCAACGCCGGCGGGATCCCGGGGGGGTACGAGCCAACCACCGGCGACGCCACCACCCACCTCGCCGGCCAGGATTTCCAGCGGCCCGCCCTCACCGGTAGCCAGCACCGGGACTCCGCAGGCCATCGCTTCTAGGATGACCCTCCCGAACGGCTCGGGACGCAGAGAATAATGGACGGCGAGGTCGAACTCGGGGTATACTAGCTCGATGCGTCGCTGAAACGGGAGGAGGTGGACCCTTGGCAGTACCCCAGCGGTCCCGGCGCCCCGCTCCCGCGCGACGCGCTCCACGAGCATCTTCCCAAACCGCCGCTCGGCGACCGTGTCGTAAATACTTCCACCGACGAGGACGAGGTGAACGCTCGGGGTGTCGGCGTGGAGGCGGCGAAACGCATCGAGCACTTCGAGCTGCCCCTTCCAGCGCGCGAACACCGCGGGCATCCCAATCACGCGGTGCCCGTGCGGAATCCCCAGCCGGTCGTGTACCCAGAAACTACGTGGACGGGGCTTGAACCGGTCGAGGTCCACGCCGTTGGGGATCACGGAAAGCGTGGCTCGTCCACCGGTGGTCCACGCCCTTCCAGCGGCCTCGCTGTTGGCGATGAGCCGGTCAGGCACCCGCCGGGCCAGCAGCTTCCAGGCTGGCCCGGTCACGCGCGGCGGGAACTCGTGGAGATGCCAGACCACGGGTCGATCCCGCCGAAACGCGGTCGCGAGGTGGGTCTTGAAGGAGACCGAGTAGACGGCATGGGCGGTCCTCCAGAATTCGTGGCCCGACGCGTGCTGTGCCCAGCGAGCGAGTCCGAACACGGCGAACGGGGCCGACCAGAGGTGACCGGTGCGTTGCGACCCCCTCAAGACGTATCGAGGTGCCGGAAGAACGTCCGTCGGCACGCCCAGCTCGCGCAGAATGCCGACGAGCGGTCCGTCGCGGGGAGTAATGACCCCGAGAACGATGTCATGTTCGAACGCTCGAGCGGCAAAGTCGATGAACACTCGCTCCGTTCCGCCGAGTTCCGCGGAGGCCGCGAGTGCCACGACTCTCGTTGCCTCGCTAAGCCCTGACATGGTCTCGATAGACTGCTGCGGTCAGGCGCGCCGTCTCGCGCCAGCTGAACCGCCTCGCGTGCACGCGACCGCGGGAGGAAAGGTCCGCCCGCCATGACGTATCCGCGGCCAGTTTCTCGAGCACCTCGCAGTAGGCCTCCGCCGTGCCCTCTTTCACGATGATACCCGCGCCGCCCGACACTTCGGCCAACGCACCAGCCCCCGAGGTGACGACGGGAAGACCAGATGCCATTGCTTCGAGCACGGGAAGACCGAAGCCCTCAAAGTGGGACGGGAATAGCAAAACGTCCGCGGCCCGGTAGGCAATCCGATGGTGAGCTCGCGGTCTGGCAGTACGCGGACGCCACCGTGCGGTATCTCTACCCGCCGGTGCTGGGCGATCCTGACCTCGACAAGCTGCTTGCAGCCCTCGAGAAGGCCCCGCAGGGTCTGACCCGCACCCGGGTATACGCACTGTTCAATCGAAACAAGCGGTCGGAGGAGATTGATCGCTTGTTGGCGACGGTGGTACGGAGTGGGCGGGTTGAAGTGGCAGACCAAAAAACGGGAGGACGACCAGCCCAGGTCTGGAGGCTCACGACGTGAGCAACAACGCGCTCCCGTTCCCGGTGCCGGTGCCCCCTCCCAATCGCGGGCGCATGCTGTCGGCGAAACAGGTCGCAGCCGATGTGTTCAACGGCACCGTGTCAGAATCCTGGGTAAGACGTAACTTGCCGGGAAAGATCCGGCTGGGACACTCGACCGTGGTCTGGTGGGAACTCGACGTGCGCCACTGGCTCGAGGCACGGTCGGTTGCACACTCCTCTTGCCCTCCCGACGCTAAGGGAACAAATTGTGACATCACCTCAACAGGGACTGCGTGACGTGGTGGCCGATGCTCTGAAAGCCGCAACGCCGAGCCTCAAGGAACTGGCCGATGAGGTCGGGGTGTCCTATCAACTCCTCCGGCAGTTTGCCGGGGGACACCGGAACCCCCCGCCTCCGGTCGCCCGCGCACTGGCGAAAGTGCTCCGGGGTCATGCCAAGCGGCTCCAACAGGAAGCGGCCCACCTCTCCCGCGCAGCCCGCATACGAAAGGGGGAGTGATGTCACACCGGGTTTCGCTGCACGGCTCCTATCGGATCGACCGACGCTTTCGCGGCGTGGGGCGGATTGCGGTCGCGAGCGGTGCCACCACAAAGGGGGCGTACCAGGATCGCCTTGCCTGTCTCACGTCGCTGTCAAACCAAGGACGGCTCGACGTGCTCCAGGCAGTCAAGGGCGGTCGGGTGACCGTCACCCAGGTCTACAGTGCCCACAAACGGGACGCGATCGACGACCTCATGGCGTCCCTGAATCCGCAGCCTGAGCATGCCGCGTTCTGGCCTTCGGTCTGGGAGTGGCTTGGGCCGGAGGACAAGCGAGGGGCCACCGCCCAGCGGTACGCGAGCACGTTCAAAAAGCTCGAGCGCATCGGTATGACGGTGGTCAAGGACAAGCAGCGGCGACCCGTTGAAGCGGTGGCCGATCTCGGCTGCGTGGACTGGCCATCGGTCCGTCAGCGCTGGGTGGGTTCGGCAGCCGACCGCAACCACCTCCGGCGGGCGTTGGGCAAGTTCCTCACCGATCATTTGGGAGACGTCTACGATCCGCTCCGCCGTATCGTGGTGAAGCGCTTCCGAAGGAAACGGAACGGCCTCGAACACCTGACATCCCGCCGGTCCTGTTCTGGCGCATCGTCCAGGCAGCCCCCGAGCACCTGCGAGCCGCTTACGTGACCATCGTGACGCTCGGCCTCCGTGCGGGTGAGTATCTCCGCCTTCGACCCGAACACCTGCACCCGCTCACGCATCAGGTGACGATTCCTGGCACCAAGACGGCGGGCTCGGCCGATGTGATCCGCGTCGATGAACGCATGTGGCGCTGGGTGGTCACGGGCGTCCCGTCCCCTGTGCAGTATCGCCGACTGTGGGAAGGATGGAAGCAAGCGCTCGTGGCCGCTGGCACGGATCCCTCGCTTCGGCTTCACGATCTCCGGCACTGTTCGGCGCAGTGGGCCGTGGACGCCGGACTTCCCGAGGCGAGCGTCCAGGTGTTCATGCGACACGCGAGCGCCGACATGACGCGGGCCTATGCGAAGCAGCGGGACAAGGGCATGGTGTCCCAAGCCCTCGCCGATGTCCTGGTTGGGGCCGCATGACTTTCTTCATACTTCTTTCTTCGTACCTGCGGGGGACTCTCTTCTTTCTTCGTAGCGGAGAAGCGCGAACCGGGAGGGGTGAAACCCACGCGATCAGGTGCGTTCCACAGTATCTTCCACGGTCACGGGGTAGGGTTCAAATCCTCACGAATACCGCAATTGCAGAACTATCCAAGCCGATTAGACTTATCTCACTCGGGGCCCTTAGCTCAGCTGGTTAGAGCAGCGGACTCATAATCCGTCGGTCGTAGGTTCAAATCCTACAGGGCCCACTGACAACACCTTACGGCAAGTCGTACAATCACTTACGGCTTGCCGTTCGTCGTTGAGTAGACAGGGAATGGACAGGGAAAAGACGGGAAAACGCGCAAAAAGTCCCTCACATAATCCCTCACCATTGTTCGTGACGATACTGACACCGGTCTCGTCGTAACACAGCCGTTTCGTAGCCTTACGCCTGCTTTTCCCGATGAGTCTCACGATTACGATCAGTTACGCGCACTAGCAGCACACTAACTGTTCGCGTGAGCGCTGGTAGCCAAGACGGGAGGCCCGATTGTCCAGCTGTCGCCTCCACGCCCTCCAAGATGCGCTGGTCGCAGGAAGTGGATTGGGTGGACTGAGTGAGCGTTGGCGCCGGCCCCCCGTTGGCCGAGAGGTCATGTCACGTTATGGGCGGTCTCAGATGCGTGATGTGTTTTCAGAATAGGTGTTTGCCTCCACGCCCCAGCGTATCACCTACGCTCCCTCTCCGTTGCGCGAAATTACGTGACCATCGAAGGAAATGATCTTGTATTTCAATCCACGAAGCATCGGCTCTAGTTCGGCACGCTCTTCGCTGGTCGCAAACACTATTTGTGCGCCTCTCTCACCTGCACTTGCAGCGCGGCCCAAGAGTCCAGCAAGACTCACCCTCTCAGTCTCTTGCTGGCGTGGCTCGTCAAACACAAGCAACCCCGGATGACCAGAGCACCCAAATTCTAGCGCGGTCTCCAACAGAGCGATCTGGTAGGCCCATTTGAGCCGGATAGCGTCACTAGCAGAGATCTCGAAGCCCATCTCAAAGCCTTCGTTAACCGGTCGATAGCTGTCGGGCGAGATGTCTATGTCTTCCGGTCGGAACGTTGAGAAGCCATAAAGGCCAAGCTGCTCCACAAGGCGAGTCCGCAGCGCGCCCAGTTTGCCGCGATCATCGGGACTCAGTGCGTGAACCGGAAGTCCCTTCAGCTCCGTCATCGCGCTAGCGAAGTCTGCTGCTACTTTCGCTAGCTGATTTCGAATCTCCTGGAGACGCTCCGCTATCCGTTCCCGCGTGCGAATACGCTCTTGAAGTACGACGCGCTCTTGAATCGCAGCAGTCGAGGGACCACTGCCAGGTGCAGTGAGAGAAGTCTTGAGAGTACGAGAGCGGTTTTGTAGTTCTCTGATTTGAGCTCCCACGGCCGTTAGGTTCACTTCGTACCGCCCTACTCGATTCGGGACAAGCCGATTCGTTCTACTACGTGATGCCCTTCATCGAGGGCGAATCGCTGCGGGAGAAACTAAATCGCGAGACGCAGCTCGGTATCGACGAGGCGGTGAAGATCGTGAGCGGGGTGGCGGACGCCCTAGACTATGCCCATCGCCAGGACGTGATGCATCGCGATATCAAGCCAGAGAACATCCTGCTCCATCTCGCAGTGAGCGGTACCTTCTCAGGCGAGCCCGCCGCGAGGCGCGACCAGCCAGGCGGCTAATATCGAATGGTTGTCTCTTCCCGAGAATCATCATCTCGACCGTCGATCGCGGCCTCACAGTCGATGCCACGCACCGCAGAGGTCATCATGTTCGCTCCTGAAACCCTTCGCGAGTTCCATGACCACATGGAGTGGGCTGACGCCGAGGTATGGTCGGTGGCCCTCAGGACCGACGGGGCCTCCAGCGACGCGTCCCTGCGCGGCAAACTTTTACATGTGCACCAGACCCAGCGTTCGTACCTGAGAATGTGGACCGACCAGCCTCAGGGGCCTGTGGCGTCGAAGCACGTGGATAGCATGTTCGCCCTGCACGAATGGGCCCGCACCTATTACGTAGATGCGCGAGCATTCCTCGGAGCTGCCGATTCGTCCACGCTTGAGACGCTAGTGCCAGAGGTGTTTCGCCGACGAATGGAGCAAGAGTTGGGTCGCGGGCGCGCATTGCCTGGGTGTGGTATGGGAGACCTGCGGCTGAATGGACTGACCTTCCACCCCGGAACGCCATCTAACCTCTCTGCGCTTCAGCCGCAGGCGATCCGCCCGCCGGTGCACCACCCGAAGCCATCACGCGGCTCATCAGCACGTGCGGAACGTGCACGGTCCTCCCCAGGCGCACAAACCAACGGTTTCCCTACCGTAGCATCGCCTGCCAGCTGCAAGCGCATGCTAGGCGGCGAGCGCAGCGGGATGCACACTCGCTCAAGGTCGATGTCTTCATTGCGCATCCTCCACGATGGGCAAGAGGCGCGAGTCCTCGAGCGCAGCCAGCCGATGGCCAAGGCCGCTGAGATATGCCTCGTTAGAGGCGAATGAACGAAAGCTCTCAGGACTCCGATGACGGACGAGCATGACCACGTCCCAACGCTCATGCTGCTGATGGGTCCGAGTTGCTCCCTTGGGAGGCGCCGCCGCCTTAACTAGAAATTGGACTGACCAGCGTATCTCCATATGCTACCAGCCGCTCGTGCTACCGCCCCTCGCGCTGGCCCTTTCCCGAGCAGCTCCCGGCGCTCGAGTACCCAGGACACTTCCTCGTCAAACCCGTCGCCAACGCCGGCACATTCCGGCTCAAGCACCGCCTCCTGGTCATCGCGGACGCCCTCAAGCAGCACCACATCGGCTTAGAGGAGATCGACGACCGCACCTGGTCCATCTACTTCGGCACCGTCCTCCTCGGCCGGGTGGGCGAGCACGACTTCATCATCCGGGACTGACCGGAAGTGTTACCCATGTTCCGGGTTTATTCTGTCACCCATGTTCCCGGTTGCTCATTGTTGTGTTCCAAAGTTATTACTACATGTTCCTTCTTGTGCCCTTTTTTGACATACCTGTGCGCCTCGGCAGTCTGTTCCAACGGATAGCGTCTATCGATGACCGATTTTATCTTTCCCGCCTCAATAAGCTCTGTGAGGAAGATTAGATCCGGAGCTGCCGGTCTCATTCGCCGTCGATGAGCCGGACGCGACGATCGCGTTGACCGGGGTGCAGGTCATCACGATGAATGCGGGCCGCGACGTGCTCGAGAATGCCACGGTTCTCGTTGAAGGCAATCGTGTTGCCGCCGTCGGTTCCAACGTGGCCATCCCACGAGGCGCGCAGGTGTACGATCTCCCTAGGCACACCGTGATGCCGGGAATAGTGGATGCCCATGCCCACTACAAAGCGCTCTTGTCGCAGACCAATGTCATCGAGCAACGGTTGCCGCGCCTCCAAGCCGCGCTGGCCCACGGGGTCACCACGATGTACGAGCTCTATGGAACAGCGGAGAAGGACTTCTGGGTGTCGGACATGGTGCGGCGAGGAGCGATCATCGGGCCGCGGCTCTTCTCAGTCGGCTCCCCGATGTACGGCCTTCGCCACTTCCGCCCCAAGCTATACCGCCCGGTCACGTCCTTGAGCGACGCTGGGGAACACGTGGGGTACAACCAGGAACACGGTGCCACAGCCATCAAGGACTATGTGAACTTCACTCGGGCCGTCCGGCACCAGATTGCCACCGCAGCCCGGGAGCTCAGGATCAATCTGGTGGCCGAGTCTGCCGGCGACGCCCCGATGAATTTCACGCAGATCGTGGACGGGCTCACGGGGCTCGAGCACTCCATGGGCCTAACCCCGTTGTACGACGACGTGATTCAGCTGTTCAAGGCATCCAAGATTGGCGTCACGCCGACGCTTCTAGTCGTCTACAACGGACCCGCGGGTCAATCCTTCTTCAATCAGTCGGAACGCCTGTGGGAGAATCCGAAACTCCTGAATTTCGCGCGGCGCGATCAGCTTCTGGCATTCCGACGGTCCACCCACTTCTGGCCGGACGATGTCTACGCTCCAGAGATGGCTGCCGAGATGAAGAAGCTGTTCGATGCGGGGGTACTGGTGCAGATGGGCGGACATGGCCAGATGTTCGGCCTCGACGCCCACTGGGAGATGGAGCTGTTCGTGCAGGGCGGGTTTTCGCCCATGGATGTCATTCAGATGGCGACCATCAATGGCGCGAAGTACCACGGTCTCGACGGCGACCTGGGGTCCATCGAGGCGGGCAAACTCGCAGATTTGGTCATCATGCGGGATAGCCCCCTGACCGACATCCGCAACAGCCGCTCGGTGGTGTACGTAATGAAGAACGGCGTACTGTATGATGGAAACGACGTGTCACGGGTCTTTCCCGACCCAGCTCCGAACGGGAAGATGTACTTCATGCGCGGGCAGCAGTGATGATTGGAAGAGGTGATTGAACTACCTAGCAAGGCGGGGGGCCGCCACATCAAAAAACTTTGTGTGCAATTGTGTGCCAACTCAGCCAAACACACCCAAACTCAGCCGCACTGAGAAAAAGAACTCGACCTCGTAAGCCCTAACGCAGCAATACCTAACACCCCTCAGCGATACGCAGACAACGCAGCCAAACTTGCCCAGACTAAATGGGGTTCAGGGGGTCGCGGGTTCAAATCCCGCCGTCCCGACTTCCGAAGTGCCGAGGGAGCAAGGCGTTCGCTCCCTCGGTTTTGTTGCTACCCGGCGTGGGGTTGCCGTTCGGGTTGCTGTTTCTCCGGGTTCACGCCCGCGTCGTGCAGTGGGCGTCGGCTTTCCATTACGGTCCGGAGCGTGTCGTGGTCCGGCTGCTGGTAACACTCGAGCAGCGTGGCCACATCCTTCCACCCGCCAGCAGCTGCGACATCCTTGAGCGGAAGGTGCTTGCGCTCGGTCGCCCACTTGCGCCGGTACGGATGCCACCGTCCACCCTCAAGCTTCGGTACTTCCGCCTGCCGCTCGGCGACGGCGAGCCACTTGTCGAACAGGTGCCGGTCCATCGGGGCTTTCCCGTCGGATTCCCGGGCGAAGACCCATCCGGCGATCGTGCCGAGGCGCGTTCGAAAGTGACGGACCTCGTTAAGCAACCGGGACGGAAGCGGGACCACACTCTCGCGCCGCTTCTTGTCCGCCTCGGCCCGCCACCGAATGGTGGCACGCTCGACATCGATGTCCTCCCACCGGAGCTGCCGAATCGCACTCAACCGTCGGCCCGTCCCCTCCGCGAGCAGGAGGGCCAACTCCACCTTGATCCAGCGGTGCCGCTCGACCGCGGTAGTCGCTGCCTCCCCCAACTGCTGCATGGCGGCGCGGGTCTTTGCAAACCGTTCGCAGGTCGCGATCGGTCGCCTCGGGTTGGGCTCCCGTGGTCGGCGAATACCGGCCAACGGGTTCTCTTGGAGCCACCGTGTACCATTCGGCTGGCGCACGGTGGTTGCCCACCGGAGCATCGTGTTGAGCGTCACGAGATCGGCGGCGACGGTCTGTGCCCGTACGGGCTTGGTGATCCCGCCCGAGCGACGCTGAATACCGCCCGCCCGCCGTGCGGCTTCGTACTGTCGGACGTCGTGTTCGGTGAGCGTCGCGACCTCGCAGTCCTCACCGAAGAACCCGAGTAACACGTCGGCGTGTGCTGCTGCGTCCGTTTGTGCCGCGGTGGTGTTCGCCGCGAACGTAGGTGCTTCGTGACGATAGCGGTTCCAGAGGGTGTGCAGCGTGACCACGGATCGCTCCGCGATCGGGGCCCCCTGGAGTAACCCGGCGAGCAGGGCTCGCCCATGGTGTTCCGCGTCGCCGCGGTCCGTGGTGTGTAACGACGCCACGTCCCGCCCCACGCCCGGGATCCAGACGGCCCGGTAGAACATTCCCCCACGTCGGTTTTGAAAGAGCCGGACCCGCGTCCCACGTTCCCCAAGCGAGCGGGTCCATCCACCACACTTGCTTCTCGTCCACTCGGTGCGCCGCGGCTTACGAGGTGCCATGAGCGCCTCCTTTCCGTCGGCCAACGAGCTTCCGAGCGTCGGTAACTGGATCATACGCGCCGTGGTCCGCGTGAGCAACGGCCACCGTGGGGCGGATTGGGAGATCCCCGCGGCGAATGCGCGGGGCCCCCCGTCTCCCGGCGTTGGGAATCGTGCCTTCGCGAATAAGGCGACCGAGATGGTCAGCCGAGTACCCCGAGAGCGCAGCCGCTTCGCGAAGGGGGAGAAGCTCCTCCGTATCAGCGGTGTGCACCGCGGCGAGGTCTTGCAAGATCTCTCGGCAGAGAACTACACCATCCACGAGAGCGTGCAGTTGCTGAAGTTCCGTCAGCCGGGTCTGCCATTTTTCGACGAACGCTGCCGCCCTCATGATGCGCCGACCCGCGACGGCGTAGAGAACGCTAGATCGTGATCGATCGACTCGTCGGGATCAGGCTCACGCAAGGCGACCCGCGGAACCCCATGCGGCGGGTTGTGGGTTCACGCCACTTGTCAAAGCCCGGTTCTTGAGCAGCTGAGCAAAACGCTTCATTGAGCCAGGGTGCTCACCACGTCCGTTGGCCCATTCTTGCCAATCAGTGAACAACTCGGAGGTCGTCGCGGTGCTGGTGGGTGCAACGTCGCAGCATTCCGCGATCCAGGAACCGAGTGCGTCCTCGTCTTGGAAGTATTCTTCGGTCGCCGCGGCCACGATGGGCGGCGGGGCCAGGCCTTCGCGTTGCCAGTCCAGACAGCCCTGGATCATCCACGCGAGGATGGCACCGGCCTCGGCGCGGAGCTTCTCCGGGAGGTCGGGATCAGGCTCCTCCGGCTTGTGGGTGAACGGCACGAGATGCAGGCGCCGCCGTATCGCGTCATCCACGTTGGATAGTTGTGGTCGGTGGTTCCCGACGAGCAGCAACGTGAACTGCGGCTGGAAGGTGAAGAAATCCCGGTAGACGAGGCGAGCCGTGAGTGGATCGCCACCTGAGAGGCTCTTGAGGCGAGCCTCGTTCCACGTCCCGCGGCTGTCGGTCTCGCTTGCGGCCACGAGACGCGCACCCCGCAGGGCGGCGATCTCGGTTGGGTGTCGGTCATACGTCGTCGCGAGGAACGTACTCATGGGTGCTTCGGTCGCGTAGTCGCCGAGCACGTGCGCCAGTGTGTTGAGGAAGACGGACTTGCCGTTGCCGCCACCCCCGTGGACGAATACGACGACATGCTCGCTGACGCTCCCCGTCACACAGTAGCCGGCGAGTCGTTGGAGGTAGCGTTGGAGCTCCTGATCGCCGCGTGTCGCTTCGTGGAGGAACTGCAGCCAACGCGTGGCGTCGCCGTCACGATCAACGCGGGCTGTTGTCGTCTTGGTGAGGTGGGTGGTGGGATTGTTGGGGTGGGTTTCTGCTGTGCGGAGGTCGATCATGCCGGCGGGTGTGTTTAGGATCCATAGATCCGCATCGAACTCGTCTGGCGTAAGCACGACGCGAGAATCCGAACTAGGCAACTCCAGGATGTTGGTGACCTTCGCTCTGGCGCTCAGGGTTCGCGCGAGCCGCAGGCCCTTCGCTTGTTCTTGCGGTGTAACGCCTGATCGGGCGACTCGATCGGCGATTGTGCGAAGGGTCGCCTTCGCAAGTTCGTGCGCACGCAGCCGAACGTCACGCGACCAGCGGACCCCGTCCCACGTATACCACGCCTTCTCCAACGGCACGTAGCGAAGGACCGGCCCGTGTTCGTTGATGAACGTGTCTGCGAGGTCTTGTTCGGAGTACAGTATGGCCGCTGGTGTGTCTCCCTGCTCCTCGGTGAGATCGGCCTCGAAGTCCAGCGCCGCATCAGCAAACCCGTGGCCGCGGGCGAGGTCCCTGATGTAGTCCCACCCGATCTCGTACGGTGACTGCATCCGCTCCCAGTCCGACCGTACGGTCTCGGGAGTGTTCCCGTCATAGTGATCCTCTCCTTCCCAGAACGCCCATGCAGAGAAGATCTCGAACCCGGCCTCGGGTTCGTCCTGGCTGGCGGCGCGGATGGCGTAGCCCATGCGGATGTAGTCGTCGCGACCTGGGAACTCCGCGTTCGTGTTGGGAATGCACCGGACGGCTTCGCGCAGGACCTCAATGCGTGGGGCTTTGAGGTGCGCTTGATTGATGCTGCTGCGGTCTGCGTGCGAACCGCCGCGGCCTTCTCGGCGGCAGGTGAACCCCTGAGGTTCCAATGCGTGTTGTAGGGAGCTCAGGAAGCGCTCGACCGCGTCCCGATCGATCGTCGTGAGTTGGTCGGGAGTGAGCTGATCGATATCGCAATCCCACCGGTAGGGCTGGTTGGTCTTCGGGTGGATCCCGGTGGCGACGAACTGCTGCCCGGCACCGAGGACCTCGACGAGATGCTCATTGCCGTTCTCGGAGTCCTTGATCCACAGGCGGAGCCGCCGAAACGGATCGACTGTCCTGTAGAGCAAGAGTTGTTTCGGTGCTTGCCCGATGCGGGACGGTGCGGGTCCGAGCGCATCACGGGCGATCTCGGCGATCCGGCGCGAGAGGCCGTCGTTCGTGCAGTCAATATCGACGGCGGGGAAGCGTGCCGTGCGGAGCCCGATGTTCGCGCCATCGCGCGCCCACTGCTCGGCGTCGGCGGCTGTGGTCTCGTGCTTCAGCCACTGGTGAAAGCCGACCCAGGTACCATCGGGGAGTTTCTTGCCAGGAACCTTTCCTCGCTGGTCGGCGCGGAGCCGAGAGGTCGGGGAGAGGAGCGCGGCAGGTGGGAGTACGGAAATAATGTCAGTGAAGCCGTGACCGAACAGTGTGGTCGCGGCGCGTGGTGTTGTTCCGGGTTCCATTCGAATCGTCCTCGGTAATGTCGTGCGGCTGTGAATGAGGTTCGCGCTACACAAGGCAGCGTGACCGCGGTTAGTGCGGTCCGGATTCCTCTCGTTCACAATCCGCCGTCGATGAGGACGAGTCGGGTTGCTGTGAGATCGGTGGAGGTCCACGACCAGTGGTCCTACGAGTACTGTCGGTGGTGCGGTGGGCGAGAGCTTGGGAGTGGGTTGGCCGACCCCATGTCGGCTCCACACGGTGCCCGGACTCGCGAGGAGTGTCCCGGGCCTCTCGGGTGAACGGTTGTGGTGCGGGCGGTGCGAGGTTTGGGAGTGGGTTGGCCAGCTTCAGGAATGCTGGCTCCGCACGGTGTCCGGACTCAGGCGGAGTGTATCGAACGTCTCGCAACGCCCTGCGCTGCTGCTGTCTTCCCACCTCGTGTCAATCGGCGCATCGCTTCGCGCCAGGCACGTGCAGGCGGGGGGGGGGAAGGATGGGAAGGATCCCCCGAAACTCGATTCCTACGCGGAAAACACCTGGAGGTTTCCCGTGGGCGACGAGTATCAGATCATCCTTCCGATGCTTTCGGGCTGGACTCGATGCGCTGCAGAATGGCTTCCGGGGCTCTAGACGGCCGAAGCTCGGGCCCCGGTACGTGAAATGTTGGGCTGCTCAAGGCCCTATGTCAACGTAACCTAGCAATATAACACATCGGACGCCATTTTTGCAGTGCTGTCAGGTCACGCGGGGCGATTGGTCCGGCGGAGGTGGTGACTTGGGTGACTGAACGGTTTCAGCTCCAGTCACCCTCTAACTCGATATCCCGATAGGCTTTACCCCTGCTGGTGACCAGGGTGACTGAATATCGGTGCATATGACGCGTAGAGTAGTGTACTGTAATGTCTAACATTACAATGTGTGTGTATACGCCTGATAATAATGGATTTCTGTCACCTCAGTCACCAATATGGGTTAACCCCTTCTCACATATACACTTGACAAGGTGACTGAAATCGGGAACTCAGTCACCCGAAAACGCCGTCACCTCAGTCACCGGATGTAAGTGTCAACCCTGTAACAAGTTAGAGCTGGGTAGATGATGGACACGCAATCGCCCACCATCTGCTGACTCGCCGGACTACTTGACCGGCAGGCGAGTGCGTACCGTTGGCACGCGTGGACCGTGACCTCGAGGGCGCGACCGGTCTGGCAGAATCACGCTTGTCACGTTTCTCGAGATCCCGATGACCAGATGACCCGATCCACGCACCTCGCAACCACCCCGGTGACGGAGGTGACGGAGGTGACGGAGGTGACGGAGGTGACGGAGGTGACGGGTTTTCCGGGTTCCGTGTGGCTCAGAACGAACAGGTGACGTAGGTCGGGAGGTCGGGACTAGAGACCCGGGAACAGATCCCGATCCGGCCACGTCGTGATGGACTCCGCCGCACGGCGAAGTGCTGGGAGCATCCGCTCGGCGTCTTCTCGGCTACCGGCATTTCCATTGAGCAGGAGCGCAAACTGCGTTCGGCCGGCACAAGCCAGTAACGCGGTCGTCCCGGGGAGATCACCCCGGTGGTACCATGCGGGGCCATCCTTTCCGCGGTCGACCACCCATCCCATCGCATAGTACTCGGAGTCGGGATTCGCTGTCTCGTGTGGCGACGTCATCGCCTGCACGGTTTCCGCCTTCAGAAGGTCGGGCCTAGTCGGATTGAGGTCGATGGCGGTGAGGAAGCGCAGGAGATCCGGCGCCGAAGCCAACCAGCCTCCGTGAGCATCCATCGCCTCGATCGAGAACCCGCCGTACGGGACGGGTACGGTATCCTCCGTACCAGGGAAGACGGTGCGGACTCGGCGGTCATCGTGGTACCGGACCTCGGCCTCAGCCCGATGCCTCAAGAGGCTCCGCGCCAGCCGCATGCGAACTGCGCCCGACGGCTCCAACACCGCACGGCGGACGTAGTCTTCGTACCGCTCACCTGTTGCCGCCTCGATGATACGCCCGAGCACTGCGTAGCCAAAATTGGAATACGCCTGTCGGGTGCCGGGATAGAAGTCGAGTCGCCGTTCTAGCATGTACCGGATGATCGTTTCAACTGAGATCGGCGGTCGCTCCCTCATCGCCGCCGAGATCCTTCCGGGAGCGAGCATCGGGTCGAACCCGCTCTGCTGCCGGTCCCACCCACCAGCGTGGTACAAGAGATCGCCGACGGTGACGTCACGTATACGCGGATCGAAACTCGTCCCGACCGGCGGCCGCGCGATCAGATCAAGCATACGATCGTCCAGTGAAAGCCGGCCTTCGTCGACCAGTCTCAATACGGCCGCGGCGGTGACCGGCTTTGAGACACTGGCGATGCGAAAGAGGGCTGTTGGTTGAACGTGATCGCCAGACGCGCGATCGGCGTACCCATAGCCACGGGCAAAGACAAGCCGACCATCCCGGGCTACCGCCATGGCCGCACCGGGCGCACCCGTTTGCCTCAGAATCGAGTGGACGACGAGGTCGAGTGCTTGGAGTTCAGGGGGAAGGGTGCCGGACGTCGGTACGTACTTCTGCGCTCCAACCGATTGCGTGCGCGCGACGGCTGTCCCGCTGATCGCCAGCAACACCCAGACAACCGGCAGAGCCCGCCGCGTGGCCGCCACAATAGCCGCTTACCGCCGGACCAGGTTGCTCAACTTGACGAAAACCCCGTCGTTGGTGCGCTGCACATCGTTGAGATGCGCTGCACATCGTTGAATTGAAGGGCGTTGGTCCCAGATATCGGCCTCCACTTGGGAGAAGTCGGGATGGACCATCACCCGCCCCGCAATATAGCCCCCCAACCACCGGGATTGTCGCGCGCCCGAGGACACAGCACCCGTGTATTCGGGAGCGACACAGGCCGGGGGGGTGACGCTGGGGACGCTTTTGATCTCCAGATCCCGATGACACCATCGACGCACCTCGCGAACACCAAACCGACCCGGTGACTGAGGTGACGCATTTTCCGGGGTTCCGCGTGAGGACGCGTGGCTCGGAACCGGCCCGGTAAGACTGCTCGGGAGACCCCACTTGCAGGCTCCCACTTGTCCGAGGAGGTGCCACTAGTACCACATCGGTCGGGCTTTACGACACAAAGTAAGGGCAGGTTCCAGGGGTCTGGAGCCTGCCTCCTGCCGGATCCCCAGCCCCGGTCGCAGCCAATGAACCTTGGCGGCGCGGTGGGTTATGTTTGTCAATACGATGGCGGCTACCTCACACGTGCCCTACCGGAGAAGGGGCTCCTTCCCGATTGCGTTGCTGCTCGCGATTCTGCACCTCGGAGCCAGCGTCGCCGAACCCGTGCTACACGCGGCCGCGGAGGTTCTCGACGCCGAGGGTGCGATCGAGGCAACGCACTCGGAGCGGTGTGCGATCGTGCACGTGGACGTACGCTGCGCACCCGGCAACCTGCACAAGATCGGCGGGCCGGGAGGACGGGACCTCCAAATCACGCAGCAACTCGTCCCGGCCACGGCGCCCGACGGTTGTTCTGAGAGAGCGCACTCATCATTCCGACTCACTGCGAACGCCATCCGCGGACCTCCCGTTAGCTGACAGCCCGCCGGGTCACCGGCTCAAAGCGTAGCCCTGGGCATGGATGTCCAGGCACGCAATTGGCTGCTCGACAATGGGGAGTTCGTACATGCGTACCCTGAAACACTATTCACTGGCCCTCGCGGCGCTGAGCGCCGCGCCGGCGGCTTCGGCCGCTCAAGAACGGGAGCAGTCCGATTCCCTGGCGCGCCAGGTCTATCTCCTCCAGCAGCGGGTGGATTCCCTTGAGCGGCTGATCTCGAGCCGCACCGGTCCGGCTGCGGACACGGTGGGAGCTCCCGCCGACGAGCTTGCCGCCCTACGCGCGGCGGCACAGGCGGCCCTCCAGGAAGGGGATAGCACCCCGGAGCCGGACACGACCGGAGTGCGGTTCGTGGGACGCACCAGGACCTTGAATCAACTGAATCCAGAGATAAGCGTCACCGGTGACGTGCGCCTGCGGGCCAACCGCCCGGGACCGCAGGCAGAAAACGTCGACCTTCGGGAGTTCGAATTCGCATTTCAGTCCCCCCTCGATCCATTCTCTACCGCCAAAGTCTACGTGACATTCGACGAAGGGGAGCTCGACATCGAAGAGGCCTACGCCTACTGGAGCGGGCTGCCCGGTCACCTGCGACTCGATTTCGGCAGGTTCCGGCAGCAGTTCGGCGAGCTGAACCGCTGGCACCTTCACGCGCTTCCCGAGACGGAGTATCCGCTCGTGTTGAGCCACTACGTCGGGGAAGAGGGCCTCGTGGGCGACGGCGTCGGCCTGTACTGGATCGTACCGACCTCTCGACCGGCGGTGGGCACGCATGAGCTGTGGGCCCAGCTCACTCTCGGCAACAATGAGGTCTTGTTCCACGGGGGGGACCGTCTGTCGTTTCTCGGGCACTTGAACAGCTTCTGGCAGCTCAGTCCATCCACCTTCTTCCAATTGGGGTGGACCGCGGTTTATGGCGAGCATCCAGATTCAGCGCTCAAGAGCCGTGTGTTTGGTACCGATTTTCGGGTTACGTGGACACCGCCTGAGCGCGCGCAGTACCGATCCTTCACCGTACGGGGCGAAGGGTATGCGGCGCGCCGGGAGGTGGCCGGTGTGGGCGACACCAGATGGGGTGGGTACATCGGCGCGCGGTATCAGCTCACCCGCCGGCTGTTCGTCGGCGCGAGATACGACTACGTCGAACTGCTCGAAGGTCCGAGCGATCACGAATGGGCACTGTCGCCGTACCTGGTGTGGTGGCAAAGCGAATGGGTGCGGCTTCGCGCGGAATGGCGGCGGCACTCGGTCCCCTTGGCGGGTGGGCTGCGGGATTCCTCAGACGGGCTCGTGCTTCAAGCCGTCTGGTCGATGGGCCCCCACAAACACGAGACGTACTAGCTATGAGACACCAATCGTCTGTGAGGGCGTTCTCGTGGCTGATGATCGCAGCCACGGTGCCGGCGGTCGCGATCCCTCGTGCCGGGCTCGACGCGGACCCCGTTCGGGTCGTCACCTCACTCAGCACGTACGCCGCGATCGCCCGTGAGATCGTGGGCGACCGAGGAACGGTATCCTCGATCGCCCAGGGTGTCGAGAATCCCCACTTCGTCCAACCCCGTCCCAGTTTCCTTCGCCAGCTACAGCGCGCTGATCTCTTTGTGACCACGGGACTGGATCTGGAGCTGTGGGTTCCAACGCTGCTCGACAAAGCAAACAACGGGAAGATCAGGGAGGGTGGCACCGGATACGTGACCGCGTATACCGGCTTGAACCTCCTCGATGTTCCCGCGGCGGTGAGCAGGGCGGAAGGCGACATTCATGTCTATGGGAACCCCCACGTCTGGACCGATCCCATCAACGGTATGCTCATCGGCCAGAACATCCTGATCGGCCTGAAGCGGGTGTCCCCCGAGAACGCCGACTACTTCGACGAGCGGTTCGCCGCGTGGAGGAATCGGGTCGTCCGCGCGCTGGTCGGTGACTCACTCGCGGAAATGATCGGCACTGAAACCGCCCTCGCGCTGGCGAAGGACTATAGGCTCTGGAGTTTTATCGAGTCGAATGCCTTCAGAGACCGGCCGTTGCTGGACTATTTGGGGGGGTGGCTCAGGACCGCCCAAGCGTTCCGCGGGCGAACGATGGTCTGCTACCACAAGGAATGGGACTATTTCAGCCGGCGTTTCGGCGTCCCGTGCGTCGCGTACATCGAGCCCAAACCGGGTATTCCCCCGACGCCGCGACACGTAGCAGATGTCATCAACCTCATGCGTGATCAGAAGATTTCCGTGCTGTTCTCCACCAATTACCACGACCGGAACCACGTGAGGCGCGTAGCGGGACGGACGGACGCGAGCGCCGTCATCGTCCCGTCGAACGTTGGCGGCGGGCCCGGGACCGATTCGTACGCCGAGCTCGTGAGCCTCTGGGTCGGGGAGCTCGCCATGGCATTCGCGAGTCAGAAGGCGGAGCGATGAAGACCGCGGGAGATCGGCATGGCTGACTTCGTAGGCCTGATGGGTGCCCCCTTTGCGGCCTGCATGGTGCTGGTAGCGATGCACGCGTACCTGGGCATTCACGTCATCGCTCGGGAGGTGATATTCGTCGACCTCGCACTCGCCCAGATGGCGGCGTTGGGGAGTACGTCCGCCATTCTCTTCAACGTGCCACCCGACTCGCCGGGAGGCTACGCTTTCGCCCTCGCGTTCACCACCGTTGGCGCATCGATCTTCGCATTGACGAGAACCACGCGGGCATCCCAGAGGGTGCCGCAGGAAGCCATCATCGGCATCGTGTTCGTGGTGGCCTCGGCCGCCGCGATACTGGTGGCGGATCGGGCGCCCGGAGGCGCCGAAGCGATCAAGGAAATCCTCGTCGGCAGTATTCTCTGGGTCAGCTGGCCGACGATCGCGCGACTGGCGGCGGCCTACGCCATCATCGGGCTCTTCCACTGGCTGTACCGGACGCGGTTCCTGACTATTTCGCTCAGGGAGGAGGAAGCGCGAAGCCAGGGATGGAACCTCCGGTGGTGGGACTTCCTCTTCTACCTGTCCTTCGGTGTGGTCATCACGCTGGCCGTCCCGGTCGCCGGGATCTTGCTGGTCTTCACGTTCCTGGTGGTCCCCGCGGTCGTGGCGTTCCTCTTTACGCGCAGCACAGGAGCACTGGTTGCCATCAGCTGGGGATCAGCCGCCATCGCATCGTCCGGCGGTCTCGTCCTGTCGTTCCAGTACGATCTCCCCACCGGGCCCCTGATCGTGTGCGTCTTCGGCCTGGTGCTGCTCGCGGCGGCGCTCGCACAGCGGGTTCTCAAGCTGCAGGGAGGCAGCTAACCGTTTCTAGATCCCATGAGCACGACCGGTGCAGATACGCGCGCGAGGACACGCTCGAGGGCGCGACCGGTACAGATACGCGCGCGCGAGGACACGTGCGCAAGGTGCGGCAATGCGCTGCAGATGCAGGCAGCCACCCGCACACGCCCACCGAAGCGTGCAGGGCGGAGCCCCAGCCACGGCATAATCATGCAGCATGAAGTCCTCTTCGACCGGCCCCTGCGGTCGGGCGCTGTGCGTGTTGGGGGTAGGAAGAAGAGAATCGGGTTCTTCGCTAGGGGCGTTCAGCTACCCTGGCTGCCGCCCTCCCCACGTTCTACGTTGGCACACTGGTACAATCGCACTCGAACCGCCCGGCAATGGCACTGGGCAAGGGTCAAATGGGAAATGTCGGATAAGACAATGAAGAGTCCAGTTCCGCGTCGATTGCTGTATTGGTAACGATCATCATGGATCAGCATTCGGTAACCCTTCGGGCCGCCAACCCCACGTTCGAAGAGGGTCTGGCATTTGCCCGCTACCTCGATGGCGACGGTCTTTCTGGGGTCGGGGATGAGTGCGGGGCCCATTCAGGTGGGCCTCCTCACTCACTACTCCTCACTGGGGGTTGGCTTCGGCGGGGGTTACTGCCTTCTCCTGAACCACGATTTCACGTCAAACTGATGTGAGACTTGCGTGGTGAGTGCAAAACCGTCGCGCAAGAACGCCCGCGCGCTGCCTTCTGGTGTCCAGTGGTCTCGCCGGTGCGTCACCTTGAAAACGGTGCGGGGGGCCAGACGGTAGCCAATACCCGCCTCGATATTGTAGAAGTTGGTGGCTCGAGCCACCCAGGAGCTGTCTCCGACCCCCCGGATGAAGGGATAGTTGTTGGCCTCGAATCGCACGGCCGTGAAGAGCCTGGGGATCCAAGTGTACTTGACCTCCAGGTAGTAGGTTTCGCCGGTGACCGGATCGGCCAGAGTGGGTACGTCATACTCCGAGAGCGCCAGCTCACCGTGAAACTCGAGGTAGCCGCGGCTGAACCGTGCATCGAACGCGACAATCTGTTGGTTATGGTCCCGCCAGCCGGTACCGCCAAGGTGCGCGGCCGAGAGGCCGCTGTGGAGATAGGGACCCCTGGTAAAGGAGGCTCCGAGGCGGAGGCCCGTGGTCAGTGTCACGCCGGCGCCCAGCGCAAGCCTCGGGGCGGCGCTCGGGGCGGGCACGTACCGGTCGTGGCTGGTCGGGTGACTGGCCAACGCGACCCGGTAGTCAAGCCAGGATACTACACCGTGATTCCCGAAGACCAGTCTACGACGGGCCGGAGAAGGGCGACAGTGCGCTCGTGGGGCATCGACGTGCGGGATTGGGACACCTGGTTGTACTCGGGAGAATATGTTCCCCCGTTCTGCTGTGCGCTCGGCGTACCTCGCGCTCCTTCGCAGGAACGCACATCTTCTAGAACCATGTCCGAGATCACCTCCCGGCTCTCGACCGCCCTCGCTCCCGTTTCCTGACAGATGTCCGGGTTCTTGCACCGTCTCAAGACCGCAATCGTTGACCTCGGCATGGGAAGGCAAGGGTCCGCTGATCCCACGGCCTTTGGTGCTGCCGCGGCGCAGCTGCCGGCGAACCTACTGAGCGCTCTCAGCGAGGAGCTTGCCGACCGGTACACCATCACCGAGGAGATCGGGAGCGGAGGGATGGCACTGGTCTTCCGCGCACACGATGTGAAGCATGACCGATCCGTTGCACTGAAGATCCTGCGCCCAGAGCTGACGTCTCGGGTGGGCCGCGAGCGGTTTCTCCGAGAGATCAAACTCGCAGCCCGCCTGACGCACCCCCATGTCCTTGCGCGCCACGACTCGGGTGACGCCGCAGGGCTCCTGTACTATGTGATGCCGTTTGTCGAGGGCGCCTCGTTGCGCGATCGCCTGCGCGAGGAGAAGCCGCTTTCGGTCGAAGAGGCGCTCGAGATCACCCGCGCCGTGGCTGCCGCCCTCGACTATGCCCATCGCCAGGCGGTCGTTCATCGCGACATCAAGCCCGAGAACATCATGTTTCTCGACGGTGTGGCGATGGTGACCGACTTCGGCATTGGGAAGGCGGTAAGCGCCGCTGGGGCCGAGCACCTGACCCAGGCGGGGACCGCGATCGGGACCCCCGCTTACATGAGTCCTGAGCAGATGTACGGTGAGGGAGGACTCGACGGGCGCAGTGACATCTACAGCTTGGGCTGCATGCTCTACGAGATGCTGACTGGCCAGCAGCTGTTTACCGGGCCGTCACCGCAGGCGCTTATCGTCCGCCGGGCGGCTCGTCCGGTTCCCGAACTCGATTTCCCCGACGCCGTACCCGACCATGTCAAAGCAGCTGTCCGTGCCGCGCTGGCCGAGGCGCCGGAGGACCGCCCGGCCACCAGCGCCCAGCTCGCCGACATGCTCGCAACACCAACGCAGTCGCTGGCCGTTGAGCCGGCGCCACCCGCGCCGCAGTTGACGCCGCCGTCGAATATGTCGATCGCCGTGCTTCCGTTCACCAACATGAGCGGGGATCCGGGCAACGAGTACTTCAGCGACGGCATCACCGAGGAGATCATCAACGCGCTCGCGCAGCTCAAAGATCTTCACGTCGCGGCCCGGATGTCCTCCTTTGCGTTCAAGGGGAAGACACCGGACATCAGCGACGTCGGCACCACGCTCAACGTCGCCACGGTACTCGCGGGAAGTGTTCGGGCAGCCGGTACTCGCCTTCGGGTGACCGCACAGCTCATCAACGTTGCCGACGGCTATCACCTGTGGTCCGAGCGCTTTGACCGCGAGATGGACGATGTCTTCGCCATTCAGGACGAGATCGCCACGACCATCGCGAACCGGCTGGAAGTCACCCTCGCGGGCGGGACAGACGAGCTATTGGTCAAGCCACCGACTGGGAATCTCGAGGCGTATCAGCTCTACCTGAAGGGCCGGTACATGTGGAACAAGCACACGTTCGATTGCTACCACCTGGCCCTACGGTCGTTCGAGCGGGCAATCGAGCTCGATCCCGCCTATGCACGGGCGCACGCCGGAATAGCCTCGTGCCACTTCTGGCTCGGATTCCTCGAGTCGATGCCGCCCAGTGAGGCATATCCCAAGGTTAAAGCGTCAGCTTCTCGCGCTCTTGAAATTGACGACACCATTGCCGAGGCCCACACCTATCTCGGCAGCGCTCTGATGACATACGAGTGGGACTGGGACGGCGCCGAGCTCGAGTTCAGGCGCGGTATCGAGCTGGACCCCAATTCGGTCGTGGCACGGCAGGGATACGCAGTCTACTTGCTGAATCTCGGTCGGACGCAGGAGGCCCTAGACCAGACCACCGCAGCGCTCGCAATCGATTCCCTTTGGGTCAAGGGGTATCAAGACCTAGGCTTCATCCTGACCCTTGAGGGAAAGTACGCTGAGGCCATTGATCAATTCGAGACGGCACTGGAACTCGACCCTGGCTTCCCTGTGACGCATGTGTGCCTCGGCTACGCGCTGGTTCACTCGAGGAGATTCGCGGAGGCCATCGCAGCCTTCACGAAGAGCGTGGAGGCCGCCGGAGGTGGCCCGTTTTTCAACGCCTCCCTGGCCTTTGCGCTTGGATTTTCCGGCCAACGCGAGGCAGCCCAGACCATTCTGGACGAGCTCGTTGCCCAGCGTGAGCAGACGTACGTGCAGGCTGCCCTTATCGCTTGGATTCACATTGGCATGGGGGACTACGATGCCGCTTTCGAGTGGCTCGAGAGGGCGTTCGAAGAACACTCGGCGCTACTCATTTCTCTTCCGTCCTTTGGTTACTGGGACCCCATACGAAGCGACGAACGCTTCACGCAGCTAGTGGACAAGATGGGTCTCGCTGCAAAGGGGCGGCTCCCCGCCCGGGAGCTGCTTCTGCCCGAGTCGGAGTTCAGGGCTGAGAAGCGATAGGGATTTCAGAGGCCCCTTACACGCGCTGGGGCGACGGCATGACCGTTGACTCGCACGGCAATCTCTATATAGCGGTGTCTGGATCACAGACGGAGAATGGCGTCTACGTACTTGCGGCCGGCGGTCAGCAGCTTGCGTTCCTTGCGATGCCGGAGGGGGCCATCAACCTCGATTTCGGCAGGGGGCGGGACTGCAACGTCCTCTACGTCACCTGTGGGCACGGGCTCTATCGCATTCGCCTGCAGCGGACCGGTTTCCGGCCCGGAGCACTATAGAAGAGGCTCCCGCGGTGCCGCCAAGCACGCAAATGCAGCTGATCGCTTTCGCGTATCTGGGGGTACGGCAGTTGCCGTTATCGTTGCCGTTTCTCCCGGCAAAGTCCGGCATTCAGGGCGGTAAAATGTCGGACCGACGCCCGGAAGTCGTTGAAAAACCGACAATTTGCCGTTTTTCGTGGTCCCCCTGACCTGTATGGGGTTCAGGGGGTCGCGGGTTCAAATCCCGCCGTCCCGACTAGTGGAAGTTGCAAATCAGCAACAACTTAGAGGGCGAGTGATCCGAGACTGGATTGCTCGCCTTCGGGCGTTGTGTGCCAATAGTGTGCCAAATTCAAGTGACCGATCTGACAAGACGCGTTGGCGGAACAAAACCTCAGCTGACAAATTCTCCCATCCATGCCGTCAAGCGCGCTCCTCAGAGAAGCGCGAGAACGTCCTATGAACGAGAACGCTCATCACGTAGCTGCACAACGCCTGCTGGCGCACTCCTGTTACGCCAGAGATGTCCTTGATGTAGACATCCGATTCGCACAGACACTTCTGGAAGGCCGTGGATACACAGAGGCGGAGGAGGCATACCGCAATGCGATCGTCTATATCAAAGAGACGATAGATGAGTTGTGCCAGGAGGGAGCTGAAAAATTGGTGGCCAATGAAGTAGAGCCGCCTGGCACGAACTACGACCCAGCTTTAGTGCTTGAATTGGCAAAGCAAGAGGCGCATCGCCATCTGCGCATTGCTGAACAAGGTCACGCGACCGCTCTCCAACAGGTTGAGGCCGGTGCTCCTGAACCCACCGCTGAGGAGGTCTACCAGGGTCTCCAACGGCAGTGGCGACGTGCAAGAATCAGGTCCTATGGGCGGCTTGCGATCGGGGCGGTGGTTGCCGCTGTCGCGGCGCGTTATGTATACCCTATGTCGGGCTGGTTAGTCCTGATCCCGGTCGTGGCTTTAATTGTCTACGCGTTCATCGAGCTAATCATCATTCAGTCCTTCCCTCCCACACCCCATCTATTGCCATTGCATGATCAGGCGATCTATGAGCGAGCCGCAAGAGATGGGTGGGTGAAGTAGGGCTCCTGGATACCCATCCGCTACCGCGCGGGCCCACATCCCTTGGGGTTCAGGGGGTCGCGGGTTCAAATCCCGCCGTCCCGACTAGCGGAAGTTGAAACTTAGCAACAAGATAGAAGGCGAGTGATCCAAGGCTGGATTGCTCGCCTTCGGTCGTTGTGTGCCAATAGTGTGCCAACTTCGAGTGTCGCACCTCGAGGTCAGTTTGTTATATGACTTGCTCTCCGCGGAGTTCATCTTCGGACTGAGGTCGCAGTGAGCCGACTGGAGGACCTCCAGGCCAACGCCGTCCGCGGCATCCTGCCGGACGCACTGGTCACGGTCGTTAGCGTCGCCTGGCATGGTTCTGACGCCCTCACGCTGGTGTATCGCGACCCCAATGGCCGGGTGGCGGACGAGAACCTCTACCGGCTCGACGAGCCCCGCCTCGAGCCCAAGGCCGAGCAGGGCCAGCTCGAAGGCCTGGGTGCATAGGCGATGGGCGGCTTGGGGGGTGACGAACCAGGCGCCACTGCCGTCGAGCGCGCGAAACAGATCTTTCGCTTTCTCAAAGCGTTTGCCGAGAGGAACGTGCCCGTCAGGCGCCGGCTCTCGGACCATCATTGGACGCAGTGGCTCCGGGAGTTGCCGGACCACCCGTGCATTGTCATAGGTGAAGTGCAGTTGGCAGCCGGTGGAGAGGTCGGCGCGGCAATCGACGGTTCCGGCGACCAGTCGCTCATCACTATACGGCGGCCGAACACGACGCAGGCGCCGGCTCCGCCGGACATCATCCTCGATTTCCTGCAGCAGGGTTGGCGCGATCCCGACAAGGGCATCGAAGTCCTCATGGCGCGCAACGTCGTCCGAGACGGGCAGACCGTGAGTGACGAGTTCGACGCGGACGTGCGTCGCGTGCAGGCCCTGGAGCGCTGGCGCGTGTCCTGGAACGCTTGGGCTGTGGTCGAGCGCCCAGCTCGCCGTGCGATGCATGCCTTTGAGCGGGTCTATGAGTTGAAGGGACGGATTGATCGAGAGAGCGAGCGGGTGGAGTTGATGTTGGGCGACGGACGCTTGCGGTGGAGTAACTCCTCGGGAGCCGTGGACCATCCCGTCCTGCTTCAGCGTGTCGAACTGGTGTTTGATCCAAACGTCCCCGAGTTTCGAATCGTCGACACTGATCGCGAACCCGAGCTTTACGGGGCGATTCTCCAGGGTGGTGATTCGCTCTCAGCCCAGCATCTCAACACGCTTCGCTCGGAGCTTGAAAGCGGAGGCTACCATCCGCTCGCACAGGATGGCACCAACGCCTTCCTGAGGCGCCTCGTGCAGATGCTTGCGCCGAACGGTGCCTTCGACGCCAGTGCGACCGATCGCGCTATCAGCGAACACCCGGTCATCTCGCGCGATGCCGTCCTCTTTCTGCGCGATCGCTCGTCGGGCTTCCCCGCCGCCTTCGATCGGGTGCTGGAAGATCTGGAACGCCGCGGCGACGTGCCCGTCTCGCTCACTCGGCTGGCAGGCATCGAGCCGCCCGTTTCCGGCGAGCCCGAAGTGGGGGAGTGGTCACCTTGGGGCGAACCACCCGACATTCTGCTGAGCAAGCACACAAACGAAGAGCAAATTCAGATTGCACGCGCCCTTGAACGCCACAATGCAGTCATCGTTCAGGGTCCGCCCGGTACTGGTAAAAGCCACACCATCGCCAATCTGATCGGGCACCTCGTCGCACACGGAAGACGGGTGCTCGTCACCAGCCACACGACCAAGGCCTTGAGGGTACTGCGAGGCCACATCGTCGAGACCCTGCGGCCACTCTGTGTCGCTTTGCTGGACAACGACCTGGAGGGACGCACGCAGATGGAAGAGGCCGTGAGGGGGATATTGGCCCGACTGGACGCATCCGACCCCGCGACGCTTGAAGCAGGGGTGGCGGAGTGCGCGGTACAGCGCACGACCCTCAACGCCAACATCGCGAAAATCACGCAGGACCTACAAACCGCACGGGAGGCGGAGTACATGCCGCTCCTCCTCGGCGGCGAATCGATCCTTCCCTCAGAAGCCGCTCGTTGGACGAAGGGCAATGAGGACGGGAACCGTTGGATCCCCGGCCCAGTGGAGCCCGGAGCGCCGCTCCCGCTGTCGAGCGCACAGCTGTCTGAGCTCTACGAGACGAATGGACAGCTCAGTCATGATGAGGAAGAAGAGCTTCGACAGGGCGTGCCTCCAATCGAGGCGATCCAGACCGCCGAGGTATTTGCCGCTATGGTGGAAGCACTCGATGCATCGGAGCCCCCCGAGTTGGCCACGTTCTGGGAGCGACCGGCACTCGAGAGCGAATTACCGCTCTTGCAGCGGCTGCGCCACCTCGTGGCCGCTGCGGTGCAGGACTTGGGGCAGGTCGAGCAGTGGCAGCGCGCCGTCATTGCCGCCGGGCACGCTGGCGGTAATGATGCAACTCTGTGGAGGCAGCTGGGCACTGCCGTGAACGACGCGGAAGCGCGGCTACAACGCGCCAGGCCGGCGTTCATTGAATGTGCCCCCCAGCTTCCGGCGGGGATGCTGCCGGAGGATGCCGCGCGGCTTGCGCGAGAAGTCGAGGGCCATCTGGTGCAGGGCGGATCCCTGAGCGTCCTGGGCCTGCTTTTTCAGGCCAAGTGGCGAGCCTTTCTGCGTGCCGCACGATGCAATGGCCACGCTCCGAGTACGATCGCAGAAGTCCGCGCGCTGCGATCTCGCGCCGAGCTGGATGAGGCCCGCGCGAGGCTAGGGGTGCGATGGAAGAGACAGGCCGAGCCGGTCGGTTTGCCCGCCTTCCGATCGCTTGGCGACGAACCCGAGCCGAAGCTAAAGGGGTACGCGAACCAGCTGGGGGAACTGCTCGCTTGGTGGCACGACCGCTGGTCGGGGATCTGGACTGCGGCGACGAGCGCCGGGTTCCGTTGGGAGGCGTTTCGCAATCAGGAGGTGGCCCGTTCTGAACCGGCGACTCCGTTCGAATGCGATGCCGCCATTCTACGCAAGTCTCTTCCCAACGCCCTCGCGCTTCGTCTCGCGACGGCCCAGCGCGCGGCCGCCGAGCGTCTGCTGCATGAACTCGAAACGATGCTTGCTCCCTATCGAGGGACCCGGAGCAGAGCCGTTCACGCCGCTGTCCAGACTAGGGACTGCGCGGCGTATGCTCTGGCCCGCGACGATGTGCGTGTGTTGCTCGACAAGGCCGATATCACCACTCGGCGCGAAGCCCTTCTCGGCAAGCTCCGACCGGCCGCACCGGAATGGGCCGGCGCAGTCCTCCGGCGCCGGCAACCGCACGGTGAAAGGAAACTCCCCGGCGACGCGACGACCGCGTGGCGGTGGCGACAACTGCATCAAGAAGTGGAGCGGCGCGCAGCGCTCAACGAGGTCGAGCTGACACGACAGCTGCACCAGTGCCGAACGGAGCTTCGCGGAGCTACCGCGAAGCTGATCGATCGTCGCGCATGGCTCGGCCAGATCCGGCGCATCGATCTCCCCGCGCGTCAAGCGCTACAGGGGTGGGCACAGACCCAAAGGCGAATTGGTCGGGGAACGGGTCGGCGCGCGCCGGCACTGAAGGTCGAGGCGCGAAAGCTGCTTGCTCGGGCACGTGATGCCGTACCGGTGTGGATTATGCCCCTGGCGCGCGTTGCCGAGAGCTTCGATGCGACGAAGGGAAAGTTTGACGTCGTCATCGTCGATGAGGCAAGCCAATCCGACGTGACGGGTCTGCTCGCCTGGTATCTGGGCGAGCGCGTCCTTATCGTCGGTGACCACGAGCAGGTTAGTCCACTCGGAGTCGGACAGCAAATCGCCGCGATGATGGATCTGATCGCAGAGCATCTTACAGGTGTACCGAACAATCACCTCTACGATGGCCAATTGTCGATCTACGATCTCGCCAGACAATCCTTCGGAGGTACGATCGCACTACGCGAGCACTTCAGGTGCGTTCCTGATATCATAGACTTCTCGAACTTCCTGTGCTATAACGGCGAAATTCGCCCGCTGCGAGATCCGACTCATGTCCCACGTCCACACGTGGTGGAGTACGTCGTCACTGGCGAAATCGAGACCGCCCGCGACAAGCGCAACGTCAGGGAGGCGCAGACTCTCGTCGCTATCATGCAGGCGCTTTCCGAGCTGCCGGAGAACAGGGATCGAACAATGGGAGCGATCTCGCTCGTCGGCGACGAGCAGGCGGGTCTGATCCAGGATTTGGCGCTACAGGTCTCGGGCGCGGTTGAGCTGGAGCGACGGCGGTTTGCGGCTGGTAACGCCGCGCAGTTTCAGGGAGACGAGCGTGACATCATGTTGCTTTCCATGGTGGACATGCCATCCGGAGCGGCACTGCCGCTGCGACAGGCCGATCTGTTCAAACAGCGCTTCAACGTCGCGGCGAGCCGGGCGAGGGACCAATTGTGGCTGATCCATTCGCTCGACCCGAATCGCGATCTACAGGCTGCCGATCTCCGCAGACGGCTGATCGAACACGTTCGCGATCCGACAGCCAGGCGCGATGAGATACAGCGTGCACAATCACGTGCGGAATCTCCCTTTGAGCGAAGCATGCTCCAGCGGCTGATTTCTGCGGGCTACCAGGTCGATCCCCAGGTATGGGTCGGCCAGTATCGGATCGACATCGTTGTGTCCGACGCCAATGGTCAGGTTGCACTCGAGTGCGATGGTGATCGCTTTCATGGCATCGACCAGTTGCCCGCGGACATGGCGCGTCAAGCTGTTCTCGAGCGTGCGGACTGGCGATTCATTCGCGTGCGAGGAACGCGCTACTATCGCGATCAGGAAGAGACCATGAAGTGGGTTTTTGAGGAGCTCTCGCGTTTGGGTGTGCGGCCGGTCTTAGGTGGGGCCGAACCCGGGGCTTCCACCATCGCCAGTGCGCACGCCGAATTCCGCAACACCATCGTACGCCGTGCGTGGGAAATCATGCGTGACCACGGTTGGGTTGATTCGACTCAAGCGGCGACCCTCGATTCTCACATGTAGATGGCTGGTCCCAAAGATCCGTTGCTCGACGACTCACCCGACTTGACGCGACAGCGCCAAGAGCTAGTGCGGTGGTTCAACGATCGGGCTCCGTCGTTCACAGCGGGTTATGTGGCCGCCGTCCGCCTCCTCCACGTTCCTTCATTCCCCGCGCGTGTGCATGTCATCTGTCACTTGGTGAGGGATATCTACCAGTTCCTTCCGGCTACGCTCGGTGTGAAACGGCCGCCCCGAGCCGCCGACGTATTTCCGCCATTGGTGGCGGAGTTGGTGGGAGCGTGGTACAGATTCCCGCTGAGTGAGAAGGTCAGCCGCAGCGCAATCGATACTGGCATCGCTGTAAGCAGCCAGGTGCATCGTAGATTGCTCAAGATTGTAGAGCGGAGCAGGCGAATGAGAAAGCAACCCAGCATTGGTAGTCGTCCGATGCAGGCTTCGGGTCCTGGGATGCCCGAGTCACTCGATGATCGCCGGAGATCTACCGTGCGTCGTGTTTGGGCCGATAAGTTCGATCTATCTGCAGTCTTTCATTGACCAGCAGAGCTGGAGGTGTGGGAGCCGGTCCGGAAATGCTCAGCGATTCCGGGCGTGCAATTGCCGTCCGGACCAACTGTGAGGATGGAACGATGGAAGCTTCGATCGAAGCGTTCGCCGCGATCAACTTCATCATCATGGGCGTCTCGCATCTGACGCAGCCGCGTGCCTGGGTCGCGTTCTTCGCGCTGCTCAGGAGCAAAGGCGAGGCCGGCGCCTTCGTCAACGGATTCATCACGCTGGGGATGGGCTCGATCATCGTAGCGTTTCACAACGTCTGGAGCGGGATCCCGGTGGTGCTCACCGTGCTCGGCTGGCTGTTCGTGCTCAAGAGCCTGGTGATCTTCGTGATCCCCGGTGCCGGACTGAAGAGCCTCGGCGCCGCGGAAGCGGGAAGGAAGGTCTTCGTCGTCCCTGGCGCGTTTCTGACGCTCGTCGGGGGGCTGCTAGTCTACTCCTTGTTGAGTGGTTGATGAGGCACCCACGATAGCGAGCAGTAGGGCGGTGGCAGTCCAGGTTCCTGCTCCAGGCGGCTGCTGTGAAGCCGTCTGGATCAGGATATCACAAATCCTAGTGTGCCAATTGTGTGCCAACTGAGCCAAACACACCCAAACTCAGCCGCACTGAGAGAAAGAGCACGGCTTCGTAAGCCCTAACGCAGCAATACCTAACACACCTCAGCGATACGCAACCAAACTCAGCCAAAGTCGCTGAAACTAAATGGGGTTCAGGGGGTCACGGGTTCCCATGACCGGCGCCCTAGTGTCGAAGCGATCTCTCGGTCTCCAAGGTCGTTGGGCGACCGATTGCCGCGTGTACCGGTCCAGGATTTGTCACAAGAATTGTACAGCGCCCACGAGCGCTGGTGAGCGCCCACGAGCGTTCAAACGCCGTTTTCGGGACAAAACTACTGCTGGTGAGCGCCCACGCGCGCTCGTGAGCGGCCTCATAATCCGTCGGTCGTAGGTTCAAGTCCTACAGGGCCCATTCAAGCGGCGCGAACGCGCCGCTTTGTCGTGGGCGCTGTCGCCTTGCGCACACCGCTCCGCAGCGCGTCGCGGTGTTTGTGGTTCGCGCGGTATTCCGCGGGCCATCCGGTGGCAACTGCTCAGCTGCAGCGCCTTGTTGGGCGGCGCGCCTCCCGGCCTCGCGCATCGACTACCGGGTAACCGTGATGTCGAAGTGCAGGAATCCCCCGCGCGTCCCGTGCTTCGTGTAGAGCGCGATAGCAGGCCCATCGCCAAGATCCGCCTGCACGGAGATCACGTAGGCCCCGTCACCATCCACGCACCTCGCAACCACCCCGGTGACGGAGGTGACGGAGGTGACGGAGGTGACGGAGGTGACGGAGGTGACGGAGGTGACGGGTTTTCCGGGTTCCGTGTGGCTCAGAACGAACAGGTGACGTAGGTCGGGAGGTCGGGACTAGAGACCCGGGAACAGATCCCGATCCGGCCACGTCGTGATGGACTCCGCCGCACGGCGAAGTGCTGGGAGCATCCGCTCGGCGTCTTCTCGGCTACCGGCATTTCCATTGAGCAGGAGCGCAAACTGCGTTCGGCCGGCACAAGCCAGTAACGCGGTCGTCCCGGGGAGATCACCCCGGTGGTACCATGCGGGGCCATCCTTTCCGCGGTCGACCACCCATCCCATCGCATAGTACTCGGAGTCGGGATTCGCTGTCTCGTGTGGCGACGTCATCGCCTGCACGGTTTCCGCCTTCAGAAGGTCGGGCCTAGTCGGATTGAGGTCGATGGCGGTGAGGAAGCGCAGGAGATCCGGCGCCGAAGCCAACCAGCCTCCGTGAGCATCCATCGCCTCGATCGAGAACCCGCCGTACGGGACGGGTACGGTATCCTCCGTACCAGGGAAGACGGTGCGGACTCGGCGGTCATCGTGGTACCGGACCTCGGCCTCAGCCCGATGCCTCAAGAGGCTCCGCGCCAGCCGCATGCGAACTGCGCCCGACGGCTCCAACACCGCACGGCGGACGTAGTCTTCGTACCGCTCACCTGTTGCCGCCTCGATGATACGCCCGAGCACTGCGTAGCCAAAATTGGAATACGCCTGTCGGGTGCCGGGATAGAAGTCGAGTCGCCGTTCTAGCATGTACCGGATGATCGTTTCAACTGAGATCGGCGGTCGCTCCCTCATCGCCGCCGAGATCCTTCCGGGAGCGAGCATCGGGTCGAACCCGCTCTGCTGCCGGTCCCACCCACCAGCGTGGTACAAGAGATCGCCGACGGTGACGTCACGTATACGCGGATCGAAACTCGTCCCGACCGGCGGCCGCGCGATCAGATCAAGCATACGATCGTCCAGTGAAAGCCGGCCTTCGTCGACCAGTCTCAATACGGCCGCGGCGGTGACCGGCTTTGAGACACTGGCGATGCGAAAGAGGGCTGTTGGTTGAACGTGATCGCCAGACGCGCGATCGGCGTACCCATAGCCACGGGCAAAGACAAGCCGACCATCCCGGGCTACCGCCATGGCCGCACCGGGCGCACCCGTTTGCCTCAGAATCGAGTGGACGACGAGGTCGAGTGCTTGGAGTTCAGGGGGAAGGGTGCCGGACGTCGGTACGTACTTCTGCGCTCCAACCGATTGCGTGCGCGCGACGGCGTCCCGCTGATCGCCAGCAACACCCAGACAACCGGCAGAGCCCGCCGCGTGGCCGCCACAGTAGCCGCTTACCGCCGGACCAGGTTGCTCAACTTGACGAAAACCCCGTCGTTGGTGCGCTGCACATCGTTGAGATGCGCTGCACATCGTTGAATTGAAGGGCGTTGGTCCCAGATATCGGCCTCCACTTGGGAGAAGTCGGGATGGACCATCACCCGCCCCGCAATATAGCCCCCCACCACCGGGATTGTCGCGCGCCCGAGGACACAGCACCCGTGTATTCGGGAGCGACACAGGCCGGGGCGGTGACGCTGGGGACGCTTTTGATCTCCAGATCCCGATGACACCATCGACGCACTTCGCGAACACCAAACCACCCCGGTGACTGAGGTGACGGCTTTCCGGGGTTACGCGTGCTCGGAAAGGCAGCTCGGGAGGTCGGGAGGCACCTGATCCCAGGCAGCGGGTGTGTCCGCCACGCGCCATTCGTACGGTGCAGCAGCAGCTCGGGCACCGGGATCTGCGGACTACGATGATCTAATTCGTCGAAACCCAAGTACTATTCCCTTTTTATCTCGTATGGACGTACCGACGAACCATTTGCCGATAGGCTCTCTCGTTCATTAGAGCAAAAGGGTGTGGACACTTTCTTCTTCCCCGTGCACGCCATGGTTGGAGAACGCCTCCATCGAGTTATGCGGGTGGGCGTGAACGATTATGATCGCGTCATCCTCATCTGTTCTCAGGAATCACTAGGCCGGAGTGGGGTATTGAATGAAATCGAGGAGGCATTGACACGGGAGGCCCGCGAGGGTGGTCGTCAGGTTCTCATGCCTATCCGTTTGGACGACTACGTGTTCGATGGTTGGGCTCCTGACAGAGTTGACGTGAAGCAAGCGGTTTGCGACCGAGTCATCGCCGATTTCACGAAGGCCAGAAGTAGCGATAAGGCGTTTCGATCAGCGCTGCGCACCCTGCTCAAAGGGCTCGAAAGGAACCTGTAACGCTCAACGAGCCGGCTGTCTCGTTGCCCCCCCTCGGGGGGCCCCCGCCAGGGTCGAGCGAGCCCCACGACAACCGTGCGGAAATCCCCGCCCGTGCTTACCGACCACCGATGCTCGACCCAGACCCGTTGCCGCCCGGTACCGAGGTTACGGCGGATGCCGCGGATAGGATGCTGCTGTGGAACACGACGGAACCTGCGGTCCCCCCCGAACGGATCCACCGAACCGCCTGCCCGACGCCCACCGGCCGAAAGTACGACGACGACATCGGACGATTGGCGGGCTCAGATCCGACCGTTCTACCGATGCGCTGAACCATGGCAGTCGTTATCATCGCGCCATGGCAGACCAAAGTGCAATAACCTCACATTCCCCGTTCCCGCCGTTGGCACGACGCGGCCGGCGGAGGGATGATCTGAACAACGAACGGACGATCGACGTGAACTCCTCCGCCAGAGGGGACGGGCGCGTGATCGCCCTGTTGATCGTGCACACTGACCGCCGAAACGTCCGGCTCCGAATGCATAAATCACCCCGGTCGCGTCATTCGGCAGGCTAAGGAGGCGCAATGAAGGCCATTGTCCAGAAAAAATACGGAGCGCCGGAGCAGGTGCTCAAGCTGGAAGAAGTCGACCGCCCCTCGGTCGGCGACGACGATGTTCTCATTCGGGTGCGGGCCACCGGCGTGAATACTCCGGACTGGATCACGGTGACTGGAGTGCCCTACGTTATCCGACTGCAATTTGGGCTCCGACGGCCGCCGACCCCGGTGCGGGGCACCGATATCGCCGGGGTCGTGGAGGCCGTCGGTAAGAATGTGACCGACCTCGAACCCGGTGACGAGGTGTTCGGGTCATCGTGGGCCGACACCCTTGCCACGCCCGGCACGTTCGCGGAGTTCACCGTGGCTCCCGCGTCCAATCTCATCGAAAAGCCGGCCAGGCTCACCTTCGAGGAGGCGGCAGCATCTGTCATGTCGGGCCTGACCGCGCTGATCGCCATGCGCGATGTTGGGAAGGTCGGACCGGGAACCCGGGTCCTGATCAACGGCGCGTCGGGGGGTGTCGGAACGTTTGCGGTGCAGATCGCTAAGGCGCTCGGTGCGGAGGTGACCGGCGTCTGCAGCACTCGAAACCTCGAGTTGGTCCGGTCCCTCGGCGCGGCTCACGTCGTCGACTACGCGGAGGAGGACTTCACCCGTGGCGAAGAGCGCTACGACGTCATCCTCGATAACGTGATGAACCACCCGCCCTCCGCGACGGCCCGGGTGCTAGCCCCCACCGGGATGTTCATTCCCAATAGCGTGGGGAACACAGGGAACGTTTGCGCGGGCCTGCCGAGGATGGCGCGGGCGGCCGTGATGGGGCTGGGCTCGACCGAGGTGCAGTTCGTCAAGAACTGGGTGGTGAACCGCGACAACCTCGCTGCCCTCTCGGCATTCCTCGAGTCCGGCGACGTCAAGGATGCCGGGACGGCGTATGAGATTCTCTCGATTGACATCGCCGACGTGGATATTGGGAGGAACATCGGGGCGGAGCTGCAAACCGACCAGGCCGAGGCCGACAAGCGCATTGCGCAAGCCAAAGCCGAGGAGCGCCGGGCCATGGCCGTCGCGGCGGAACAGGAGATGACCGCCCGGGTGCAGGAGATGAAGGCGAGGGTGGTCGAGGCAGAGGCAGCCGTTCCCCTGGCCCTGGCGGAGGCGTTCCGGAAGGGGCACCTATAGTGTCTGGTAACCCTCAAGCCGTCACACCGCGCGGCGGTGGTGAACCCGTTGAATGGGGTGTTGATTCGCCCAAGTGGCGCTCGATCTTGTAGCGGTCCGCGAGGGCGGTCGAGAGGCGGGCGGTGATCTCGGGCATCGGGCTAAGATGCGCCGCGTCGTCCGGTTTGGCGAGGTTTTGAGGTAGAACTTGGGGGGGCGACAGCCAGACCGCAGCCACCAGGGATCCTTGCGCCGGCAGCTCACACCGCAATAGCCTTCCTCAAGGATGAGTCATAAGAACTGGACAGCCCCTTTGATAA
Source organism: Gemmatimonadales bacterium (assembly GCA_965249575.1). Taxonomy (GTDB): domain Bacteria; phylum Gemmatimonadota; class Gemmatimonadetes; order Gemmatimonadales; family GWC2-71-9. Next base: position 3,325,716 of record OZ252244.1, read on the forward strand.
TGCCCTCATCTGCTTCGCTAGGAAAGCATCCTGCGATTCGGCGCACATCAAACCACAACTTGCCCACCTCTGAAGAATGCTCGGCGAGTCAGAGTCCTTAACTCCCATGATATTTCCGCAATAGTCAGGAGATCCTTTACAGTGCCAGGGCGTTAAGCGCGGGCGATAATGTGGCGAGCTTGACCTGGGTGACGGAGGTCCTGTTAGGTGCAGTAGTTTGGCGGGTACTCCCCAGGCACCTGACCACGAACGTTCGCGAATACGGCGTAATGGCCAGAAGTAGGCGTTATGGAGTTCTTGCCAAACGATTTAGCAGACGCAGAACGAACTCGGTCGTAGGTTCAAGTCAAGTCCCACAGGGCCCACTATATAGAACAACGACTTACGGTGTCCCGCGGGTCAGAGCACTCCGGCGGAGGGCTCCTTCAGCCCTAAACGAGACGTGTAGAATGGGCACCTCGAACCAACAGCCGACACTATGAGAAGGAATACTCTTCTTGCGGCCTTGGCCGTTACCGTCGGTGTACTGCCGATTGCGGTCTTCTCGGGCTGTGCACGCCCGGATCGTCCTCAAGCGTCCACGACGGCGGCAACGCATCTCTTTGTTTGGGCCGGTGACGCAGACGAGAAGGACTCCGATTTTCTTGCCGTCATCGATGCGCGTCGGTCAGAGCCCACGTACGGGCAGGTTGTTGCCACGCTCCCGGTCGGAGCTCGGGCCACGATGCCTCATCACACCGAATACGAGTATCCCTCCAACGACATGCTGTTCGCCAACGGCTGGATGGCCGGACGTACGTTCCTGATCAATCTGCAGGATCCTCTGGAGCCCCAACTCGCGGGGCAGGTCACCAGCGTCGAGGGCTACAGCTTTCCTCATAGCTTCGCACGCCCTCCCAATGGTCATGTGCTCGCCACGTTCCAGGCGCGAGGGGATCGCTATGCTCCCCCCGGTGGGTTAGTGGAGCTGGATGCGCAAGGACGCGGGGTGCGAGCGGCCTACGCAGCAACACCGGAGGTCGATAGTACCTTGATCTGGCCCTACAGCTTGGTCGTGCTCCCTCAGATTGACCGCGCTGTCTCCACGAGCGCCGATATGGGCGTGCCACCCTGGGACGAGTGGGCCTTCCAGGACACCTACCACGTGCAGATCTGGGCGCTCAACGACCTGCGCCTCCTGGCAACCGTTCCGCTGCCCGAGGTGGAACAGGGCGCCTACCACATTGCTCCGGCCGAGCCGCGGGTTCTCTCGGATGGCACCGTGTACGTGAATACCTTCAGTTGTGGCCTGTATCGGATAGTCGGACTCGAAAGCGCCAGTCCCAGGGGAGCGTTTGTACATGCGTTCCCCGGTGGCACATCGATGGAAACGGAGTGTGCTGTGCCCATCGTGCATGAGAAGTACTGGATCCAGACTGTGCCGGCGTTGCCGGGCTTGATTGTGCTGGACGTAAGCAAACCGGCAGAACCCATTGAAGTCTCTCGCCTGAAGCTAGATGAGGGCTACCCTAAGCCGCATTGGGTAGCAGCTGACCGCACGGCGGGTCGGCTTGTGGTAACGGGAGACGGGGGCTCCTGGGTCTTGATCCTTGATCTTGACGAGGAGGTGGGTGCATTGACAGTAGACGAGGCCTTCCGGGATGAAGGAGTCATGCGCCCTGGTATAGATTTCAATCGGATGCAATGGCCGCACGGTGAAACCGGTGGTGCCATCGTTCACGGTGCACTGTTCAGCAAATAGTTGAGTTGGGGCAGCAAGCGTCGAACGGAGAGGAAGACCGCACGATTGGTCATAGTTGTGGACGTCCTGAAGGACTGCTGCCACCAGATCAACCACGGTAGCGGTCGCGACGTGAGCGACGAATCCATTGCGGATGGAGCGACACCGCTGAGCGTGAACTGGCAGACGGACAGCTATGTACGCATCCCGGTCAAGCTAGGATACGCAACGAGATGACACCCAACTCGCACCAAGTAACATCCGTCACCACCGCACGCACGAAGTCCAAGACGGGAAGACGGATGCGATGAGTGACAGTACGAAGATCGAAGTGGTCGATGCGACCTGGAATCCCGTCCGCGGATGCACGAAGGTCAGCCCTGGCTGCAAGAACTGCTACGCAGAGGCCTTCTCTGAGCGCTTCCGGGATGTAAAGGATCATCCGTTCGAGCAAGGCTTTGATCTTCGGTTAGTGCCGCGGAAGCTCGACGATCCGCTCAGCTGGCGGAAACCCCGCCGAGTGTTCGTGAACTCGATGAGCGACCTGTTCCACGAGGGCATTCCAGACGAGTACCTGGGCAAGGTCTTCGACGTGATGAGGCGGGCTCACTGGCATTCTTTCCACGTCCTCACCAAGCGCCCCGAGCGAATGCGGACCCTACTTCGTGTTCCGTTTGCGGATACCAGCACCCTGCCAAACGTCTGGTGGGGCGTGAGTGTCGAAAATCGGAAACACGGGGTGCCCCGCATGGACATCCTGAGAGATACCCCAGCTAGGGTGCGGTTTGTGGTATTGGAACCTCTGCTGGAAGACCTGGGGACGCTGAATCTCGATGGGATCCACTGGATCATCGTGGGCGCGGAAACAGGACGTCGTGCTCGCCCGCTCGAACTCGATTGGGTGCGGGCGATTCGGGATCAAGCCGTCGCGGCCAATGTCCCGCTGTTCTTCAAGCAACACCTGATCAACCGTCGCAAGATCAGTCTTCCGCTCCTCGATGGTCGCCAATGGACGCAATACCCAGACCCACAGTAGACGATGACTCCTCGAGGGCGCGACCCGTACCGACTCGCGCGCGCTCGCTCGCGGCCTCATGATCCGTCGGTCGGAGGTTCAAATTCTACAGGGCCCACTCAAAGCGGCGCGACCGGGAATCAGCGAGTGTTACCTTGCGCTAGACGCGTTCGCGGCCGGACTGCCCCGGCAGCGGAAGCTTCAGTCGTCTGATTAAATCCTGAAATCGTGGATCGTCGTGCAACGGCTCCAGCTCAAACACCGTCGCGAGCCATGGGAAGCCGCGACAGCAGCTTGGATGATCTTGTCAACCCGCCCCCGTCGGCGAGTGTTATTTGGAACCTCGAGAGCGCATTGGGCGTTCGCGAGACCAAGGAGCAGAGGTCCCACCACAAGGAACGGGTGGCTCTTTGCAATGAGGCATCGCGTCATCCAGTCCCTTGGATCGAGGGCGGTGGGTCGAGTCGTTGGCGGTAAACACCACTTAGAACGGGCACACGTTTGAACGCGACCCAACAACCTCCCTCCAAACCGTTGCCGGCGGTCGCGGCCCACCCGCTGGTGCGGGTGACTGCCGTGTTGGCACTGCTGTTCGTCTTCCTCGTCGGTGTGAACACGTTAGGCGACGGATTCAAGTCGCTCGGGACGGGATTGCTCGATTCGTTTTTTGCGGTGACCGAGAATCCCTTCACGGCGCTCATGGTCGGGATTCTGACGACGACACTGGTGCAGAGCTCCTCGGTGACCACCTCGCTGATCGTGGGGCTAGTTGCCGCGCCGGAAAACGCCCTGCCGGTGGCCAACGCCGTGCCGATGATCATGGGCGCGAACATCGGCACCACCGTCACGAACACCATTGCGGCACTGGCGCATATGGGACGCAAGGAAGAGTTCCGACGCGCCTTCGCGGTCGCGACGTGTCACGATTTTTTCAATTACCTAACGGTAGCCGTCCTGTTGCCACTCGAGCTGGTGACTGGATACCTACGGCGGCTGGCCACCGGGCTGTCCTCGTTGTTGACCGGACTCGGGGGCGTGACATACGACAGCCCTATCAAGGGCGCGCTGAAGGCGGCGGTCACACCGATCAAGGGAGTGGTCGAGGTAGTGACCGATTCTCCTCAGGCGCAGGCGGGACTCCTCATCGGCATCAGCGGGGTGCTCATCTACGCGGCGCTGCTCCTGCTGGTCAGGGTCATGCGCACGGCGATGCAGTCACGGGTTGAGAACATCGTAACGCGTGCCTTGGAGCAGGAGGTCCTGCTTGCGTTTGCCGTGGGGATCGTCGTCACGGTGATGGTGCAGTCGAGCTCGATCACGACATCGCTTCTAGTGCCCCTGGCGGGTGCCGGTGTCCTCACCCTGCGGCAGGCGTTCCCGATCACGATTGGAGCGAACATTGGGACAACGGTGACGGCACTCCTGGCCGCTCTGGCAGCTACGGGTGCGAACGCCGGTGCCGGCATCACGATCGCCCTAGTACACCTCCTCTTCAATATCAGCGGCACCGTGCTGATCTTTCCGATCAAGGTGATACGAAACGTTCCACTTGCGGGGGCGGAGTGGCTGGCGGGCACCGCCGTTCGGTCTCGTAAATGGGCGCTGATCTATGTCGTGGTGCTGTTCTACGGAGTGCCGGCGTTCTTTGCCGTACTGAACCGTTCTCTCTAGGAAGCGACGGAGGCTCCTATGCTTCGTGAGTTACTCGGCATCTTTCGCTCGGACGACCCGCTCAGCGCGATGGGCGCGAATTTCGCCAGCATGCTCGACGTGACGTATGAGATGACCGTCGAGGCCGGCGGCATTCTCTTCGGTAGCCAGCCGGCTCCGGAGGAGCGCACGAAACTCTACAAGCGGGACGTCGCGGTCAACAAGCTCGAGCGCGCGATTCGAAAACAGGTGATCGCCCATCTCTCGATCCGGGGGAACACCCCCAGCCTGCCGTACTGCCTGCTTCTGATGAGCCTCGTGAAGGACGTCGAGCGAATCGGCGATTACGCGAAGAACGTTGCAGAGGTAAACGAGCTTCACCACGGTGCTTTGCCGGATGACGAGATTGTCGCCGAGTTGCGGGAGATTCGGACGGGGACCGAGTCGATGTTTGCGGAGACATCCCAAGTCTTCTCTTCCTCCGACCGCGAAAAAGCCATGGAGTTGATCCGGCGCGGGCGGGACTTCACGCGTCGCGCCGACGTGCTGATCGATCGGATCGCCCACAGCAGCTACGACGCGCGGATGTCCTCAGCCACGGTTCTCGGGACGCGATACTACAAACGCATTGCCGCACATTTGCTTAACGTGCTATCGAGCGTCGTGATGCCACTCCATAAGTTGGACTACTACGACGAAAAGGAGATTGCCCCGGAAGCGTAGTCACGGATTCGATCTCCTTGCTACCGCGCTCGTTCGCGGCCTCATAACCCGTCGGTCGTAGGTTCAAGTCCTGTGGCCTTGCGCACACCGCTCCGCTGCGCATCTCGGTGTTTGCGTCAAGTCCTACGGGGCCCACTATATAAACCAACGACTTACAGCACACCTTGCGCAGCCTCATCGAAGAGACTCGGGTGAAGGGTTGGAGTATCCTGGACCAGGAACTGGAGATCGGACTCCGATCGATGTCGGTGCCTATCGGTGACAAAGCGGGACAGTGGTCGCAGAGCTCAGCGTCGCCTGCCCTAGCTCCCGCATCTCGCCCAAGGACCCACACACGAAGATTCTGCTCGAGTTGCGGACGGCGTCACAGGACATCACCGCCAGCTTGCGGCGATAGTCCATTGCACGGCTGCGTGTCGTGCTTAGTGGAGCCGCTCCCGCTTCCACAGATCCCGCACCTCGTCGTCTAGCCCCGTCATCTCCCAGCGGATCAGCGAAATCGGGAGTTGTCCGATGCCCTGGCCGGATCCTTCCACTCGAGGAATTCTTGGAACAGTGCAACGAGGTCATCGTAATTGCCCGATCCGTCCGGCATACGTTCCAGACGAGCGCCTGCCGCCGTCGATTCGAACGCTGTTAAGAGGAGTAACAGCAGCGTCGCCGCTAAGGCGGATTTGATCGAGATCGACGTTGTCTTCATATGCTCTGATCCCCCGTGATGAAGTGTCGGTATGTTCGCCGCGAGATAGACCGTAGCCATCCCGCCCGCGCCAAGCTCGCGCTCAATTCGGTAGGGTTCAGCTAGTGCGGTCGTGAGACAGTCGAGGGTGTCCGACACTCGGATGGCTCCGTTTGCCCAACTTCAAAGCTAGGACGCGGCTACACGGTCAGCCAGAGCGAAACGTTCAGGGAACAGGGAATCATACAGACACGTCGCTGGTACCCGATTACCGCCGGGTGATGGTACCGAGGGTCAAAACGGGCATTGGGGTGCACCCCGGAAACTGCCGAGTGACGCGTTTCTGGACGCGTTTTTCCGGCAAGACCCCGTGGCGCCCCTTCCGCCCCGCCCGCGTCCGTTTCGCGTCAAGTCCCCAGGGCCCATTGTCGACGGGTGTTAGAGGATGCTAGAGGGTTTCACGCCTCGCGGCCGTCGTCCGGCCGGTTTTCTGAACCCTCCAAGCGTGGTGACGTCACCGCATCGGGGAATCCGAGGTGCCCGTCTGCCGCCGCCAGCCTCTAGCTTGCCGGCGCGATGTTCTGGTTGATGTGGAAGAGGTTGTCCGGGTCATAGGTCGCCTTCGCTGCTGCGAGCCGCTCGTAGTTGGCGCCATAGTTTGCAGGCGCGCGGTGGTCGTCGTCGCTGGACATGAAGTTGACGTAGCCCCCATCGCTGCCCGAGTGGGGATGAATGGCGGCGTAATAGTCCTTCACCCACTTGGTGTTGGCTTCGTTGTCGGCAGGGTCGTCCCAAATTCCCACGATCATCGGGGCAAAGCTCTTGTCTCGGTGTCCGAAGGCGGTCTCGTCTGCGCCGACCCGCTGAGCAGCACCGTTGATCGGATGGAGATGCATGCTCGAGCTGATGTGCGGTGTCTTCTTGCCATGCTCGATGTGAGCCGCGATTGCCTCGTCGGTGAGTTCGGTGACGAAGTCCGCTTTCCAGTAATGCTGCATGCCCTTCGGGACGAGACCGTCGAAGGCGCTCTGGAGGGCCGGGAACGGCAGGACGTTGACGTGCTCCGCCTTCACTTCGGCGGCGTCGCGTAGTGGCCGAAGCACTCGCTCGGCCTCCTCATGTGGACCGTTCCAGCAACAGACCAGAACACAGAACAGGTCCCCGACCCTGTCCTCGGGGATGAATGGTAGCGGAGGAGCTATCTGCCAGCCGAAGAAGCAGCCGAGCTGCTCGGGCGCTTCAGCGATGTACTCGCGGTAGCACTCGAGGACCGACGCAGCATCGCCAGCCTCATAGAACATCGGGCCGCCGACGACGTCACCGACCTCGTGAAGCTGAAACTCGAAGCTGGTGACGACACCGAAGTTGCCGCCCCCGCCGCGCAGGGCCCAGAACAAGTCTTCGTTCTGGTAGTCGCTCGCGGTGACCTGCCGGCCATCGGCGAGAACGACGTCGGCCGACAGGAGGTTGTCGATCGACAGCCCGACGCTGCGGGTCAGATAGCCGATGCCGCCACCCAGCGTCAGGCCACCGACTCCGGTCGTCGAAACGACCCCGCCTGGTGCGGCCAAGCCGAAGGGATGGGTCGCATGGTCGACGTCGCCCAACGTCGCACCGCCCCCGACTCGGGCGACCTTCTTATCCGGGTCGACCCGAACGTGGTTCATCCTCGACAGGTCGATGACCAGACCGTCGTCCACCGTGCCGAAGCCGGGAACGCTGTGGCCGCCACCCCGCACAGCGAGGTCTAGGCCGCTGTCGCGGGCAGCGGCGATCGCGGCCATCACGTCGGCCGCATCCACGCACCGGACGACGGCGCTTGGCTTGCGGTCGTGCATGGCGTTGTAGACGACGCGCGCGTCGTCGTAGTCAGACTCCGAGGGGGTGATGACGCGCCCTCGCACCGCTCCGGTCAATGCCTCGATTGTGCCGCTCATCGGGTGCTCCTCATCCTTGGGTTCACATCGATGGGGGAAGGATGCACCCTCAGGCGTTCCCGAAGCGTTCCCTCTCATCTCCGCTGTCGACGGGATCTCACGTGTCACCATATTAATACCACTTTCGTTTACAAGTGCTGAAAGAACGCACGCGCAAGGCCGCAGCGCGATTGGGGCAACGTACCAGCGGCTGCCTTCGTCGCCGTAGCCTTCGGTCCCGGGTGGATGAATCCTGCCGGGCGCGTCGTACGCCAGGCGACGGAGGCGCAATGAAGGCAATTGTCCAGGACCGGTAGGGGGCGCCGGAGCGGGTGCCCAAGCTGGAAGAAGTCGACCCACCCCCGGTCGCCAACGAGGTTCTGATTTGGGTGCGGGCCACCAGCATGACCCCCCCCGACTGGATCGCGGTGACTGGAGTCCCTTACATCATCGGGCGGCGCTTTGGACTCTGGCACCCGCCGACGTCGCGCAGTGATAGCAGAGCATTGTGCTGAGCCAATCGCCCACCACGTGCTCGGCGGGTTGTTGGTGGTAGACGGGTGGTTTGGCGCCCCACATATTTGGGCGCGACAGCGGTGCCCACCATCACGGGGGTGCCTCCTCTCAGTTCACGACTCAGATCAGGGGGATGTGGCTGTGAATACGCCAAAGATCCTAGTTGGGGGGCTCGCCGCCGGCGTCGTCATCTTGGTGCTCGACTTCGTCACGAACTTGCTCGTGCTGGAGGATCGCTTCCAAGCCGAGATGGAAGCCCTCAACCCCACGCTGGCGGCGAACCTGGCATCCACCGGCACGCTGGTCGGTTTCGTAGTGCTCGATATTGTGTTCGGCGTGCTGCTCACGTGGCTCTACGCCGCCATCCGGCCGCGACTTGGCCCTGGCCCCAAGACGGCCGCGATCGCCGGGGTCTATTTCTGGCTGCTCACCGGCATGGTATGGGCCAGCCTCGTGGTGACGGGGCTATTCAGTTGGGGCCTGTACGTGCTCAGTGGTGTGATGTGGCTGATAACGTCTCTCGTGGCCGCTCAGGTGGCGGGGTGGATCTACACCGAGGAAGCCGCCACTGCATCTCCGTAAGGCGGACTGAGGGCGGCGGTGACTGACGATGCTTTCGACGCCCTCGTGAATTGGGCACGCTGCACATGTCTGGACGGTGTCGTGTGGGCGGCTGCTTGCGGCAGAGTCGCGTTTCGCTCCGTGAGGCCCATGCGGGTCTGGTGAGGCTGCCGCGCTGACCCGGAGCAGTTTCGCGGCCGTGGTCTCCCGGGGGCCGGGGCCGCTAGATCTGTGGGCGACACCGAGGGGGTGTCACTGAAATTGTCACGATCATTGTTCCGTCGCCCACGAGCGCTGGTGAAGCGCTGGCGCGCGTCAAACCGCCGTTTTCATGGGAAAACTGCTGCTCGTGAGGGCCCACGCCCGCTCGATGGCGGCCTCGTAATCCGTCGGTCGCAGGTTGAGGCCCCCTCAGCCCCCACCCCGCTCGCGTCCGCTACGCGTCAAGTCCCGTGGGGTGTTTCGCCTACCACTCGGCTTCGCACGACCCACTCTTAGTGTCCTTACGGAAAATCCACCATCAATTCTCCGGGAGTCGCCTTTATGTACCGTTCGATTACCCTCGCTCTAGCTGTCAGCAGTATCGCTACCGCTCATGCTCAAGGTCCAGGCAACGAGCCGTTCGCGGCCGGCGCGGCCCTGGAACAATCGGCCAACGTGCGTACCTATGGCAGCTTCCGCTTCGCCGAGAGCATTTCCTACGACGCCGAGCGTGACCTCTACGTCGTCGTCAATGCCGGCATCGCGCAAGATGTTATTCCGAACGACGGCTACGTGTCACTGATCAATCCCGACGGCACGGCGCACACGCCGAAGTGGATTGGCGTCAACCGCAACGGACTGACGCTCAACCATCCGCTCGGCAGCGACATCATCAATGGGCTGCTCTACGTTGCAGACATCAACGTCGTGCGCTGGTTCGACATGGAGACGGGCGAGCCGCGCGGCAGCGTGACAGTCGAAGACGCGCAACGCTTCAACGACATCGAAGTAGCCGAGGAGGGCACGATCTATGCCTCGCAGAGCGGCGGCCGTGAGAGCGAGAGCTGGCGCATCTACCGGATCTCACCCGACGGCGACTCCGAGGTCTTCGTCGAAGGCGACCCATTGGGCCGACCGAACGGCGTTGCCTTCGATAACAATGGCAACATCGTCGTCGTCAACATCCTTGACAACAACGTATTGACGTTCTCGCCCAACGGTCGCTTGCTCAATACCGAGCACACCGTGGACGGTGGTAATGACGGCCTCGTGATTCTCGAGGATGGCACCAAATATGTGAGCAGCGTGCGCGCCGGCACCGTCTCGCGCATCCGGCCCGGCGAGCCGGCCGAGATCGTTGCTTACGGTATTCCGAGCGCCGCTTCCATGAGCTACGACTCCAAGCGTCATCGGCTGCTGATTCCGATGAACAACTGGAACGCGATCAGCCTCGTCGACATCGACTGAGCACTTAGAGACGCCTGGGCCGCGGAGGTCTGCCTCAAATCTTGTGGCGCGCGTTCAAATGCTGTTTTCGGGGAAAAACTGCTACTGGTGCGCGCTGGCGCGCGCGCGGCCTCATAATCCCTGTGTCGTAGGCTTACGCCCACTTCGCTCTGCCACCCGCTCGCGTCCGCTACGCGTCAAGTCTTACAGAGTCCACTGTATAAGACAACGACTTACGGCACACCTTGCGGGCCGCCGCTGCGTCAGCCGATCACCCCCCCAGCCAGTATCCCGACGAGAAACGCGATGCCGGCGACGATGGCGACGAGGGTACGGGTCCCGCCAGAGGGTGCCACGTGGGACCCGGTCGCCCTCTGGGGGCTGAAGAACGTCACCGACTCGAGTGCGCTACCCAGTTCCTTCGCGGTAGAGAACCGGTCCCACGGATCCTTTTCCAAACATCGCATGATAGTGTCCGCGAAATCCTTCGGAATCGTGGGGTTGATGTCGCGGATTGGAACCGGCGGCTCCTTGACGTGCTTCTCGAGAATGCGATCGGGCTTCCGACTGGTGAACGGGGGCCGCCCCATGAGCATGCGATAACCGAGGGCGCCGAGCGAGTAGATGTCCGACCGGTGGTCAATTTCCGGCAGTCCCTGCGCCTGCTCCGGCGACATGTACGCGGGCGTACCTGCTACCGGTCCGCCCGACGATTCGCCGACCTGCTCCGTGAGTGCCGTCGCGATCCCGAAATCCATCAACAGCACCTTTTGGAGATCTCCCTCCAGGAACACGTTGGCAGGCTTGATGTCTAGGTGAACCATCTTGGCGCGGTGGGCCGCCCCAAGAGCGTCTGTCAGTTCGCTGAGGATGCGCCTCGACTCATAGGGTGGCAGTCGCGCCCGGTCTAGCCGCTCTTCGAGGGTAGTCCCCTGCACGAATGGCATTACGTAGTAGATCAATCCTCCCCGCTCGCGAATGTCGTAGATCGGGACGATCGCGGGGTGACGGAGCTTTGCCAAGGCGATGCCTTCGTTCCGGAAACTCTCCATGAAGAGCTCCGTCTTGGCTAGATCGGGGTGAATGACCTTGATGGCCACGGTCCGGTCAAGTCGACGGTCCCGTGCCTTGTATACGCGGGCGAAGCCACCCTGGCCGATCAATGCCAGGAGCTCGTATTCGGCGCCGAACGCGTGGTGTAACCGGGCCTTGAAAGTGGTCCGGGAGGATGACGCTGCTGATACCCGCACTTCGACGGGGTCGGCCACCTCGCTATCACCGCCGAGCGAGTTCGAGTCTTCGGACCGTACCGCGCCGGGGAGGGTGACTTCGGGATCGACGTTGATGGGCGTCGGCGTGCCACACCTGGAACAAAACTGGTCGTCGGCGCCCAGATGCCGGTCGCAACCGGCACAGTGCGGAGATGAGTGGGTCATGCCAGGAATTCCTCGGGGGAGTCGGACAACGCCCCGGTTGGTGTTACCATCAAGTGCAGGAACGTAAGTACAAGATCTCGGTCACGCCGTAGCACCGCTAGTGCGCAACCCGCCGATCTTATCAAGGCTGATGCCCGATGACCACCGGGGATCGACAAAGACCTCTACCTCACGGCAACGATCCGCGCGCCGCAAGGCGCGGGCTCTCTGGCCCTGTGGCTGGCCGCGTCCTTGGCGGTACGCCGCGGTTAGTTGCCCGAGGGCCCAAAATTGGAAAAGTGTACGTGTACGATCTTCCATTCGTCGTCGTGCCTTTCCAGGACGAGCGTGAATGCCCTGGGCGGGGTTGGCTGAAACTGCTCGCTCACATCACGGGGGGTATCGACCGGGAGGATGTTGGTTCTGTAGCGATAGAAGCTGGCAATCGCCACTGATCCATTGCCATAGAACTTGATCAGGCGGTCGCGGTCCTCAGTGAAGATCCGGATGCCAGGAAAGGCCTCTTTGAGTCGGTCGAATTCAGCTTGCTGAATCCGCATGTTCGCGTCCTGGTCGGTGCGGCGTCCGAGACCCTGCCGAATCCAGACGCGGTCTCGTGTCATTAGCTCTGCCTGAGCGATCATGTTCATCGCGTCTGAATTGGCTCCGTAGACGTCGATGAGCTGGTTGATGGCATCGATATCTGCCTGGTCCTGTGCGTTGACAAGGCTGGGGACGCTAAGGCCCACGACGAGGGCGACGATACCGTGCAGGAGCGTTCTCATGGTGACTTCTCCTCCACTGCAAGAGTTCGCGAGAGATCTCAGAACGGGTTCGGCTCAACGGGAATGCGGGCGGTGAGCTGATATCCCTCGGCCGGTGACGCGGTTGCCTTGTTCCAGGGCCCATGATACGGACCGACCCTGCATCGGACCAGGCAACGCCCACCGAAGCATTCACCGCCGTCCCCCAAAAAGACAGGACCGTCGCTCGCATCTTTAGCCTATCGGGGTCGCCGTCGAAAGCCCGTTAGTGTGGGCCCATCCCGGGGAAACGCCGTAGCCCGGCGATCCTGACTTGTCTCACGCGCCCGTATGTTCTGGGTTGCGCCACACGGTCACCCCCATGGCGACCATCCAGACCCACCAGGCCACGATGCCAAGGAGGCTGATCGGCTCCAGTACCGAGGCAACGGGAACCAGCAGCGGGAGCCACCCTCCCACGATCGCCGCGAAAACACCGATCCACGCGACCCACCTCGGCGCGAGCGAAGTGCGCGGGATGGCGAGAGAAAAGAGCAGGACGCCGATACCGACGACGAGGACAGGCCCGACCAGGTCACCCATGTACGCGAACCTGTTGAGCGTGTCCCCTACGACTGCGAGCGCCTCCTTCGTGCCCTCCGACGCGGCAACATACGCGGGCGCCAACTCGTAGATTACCGCCAACCAAACGAAGGGGCGGTAGATGAGTAGGAACGCGCCGCCGACGAAGGCGGCCACGGCGACCCACATCAAGGAGCCAACCTCACGCAGCGCGTGGAAGAAGCTCAACCCGGCCACGGCCAGCAGAACGGGAAGGAGGATTAACAGCCACGCGGCCATGGTGGCGTGGGTCGATTGCTCGGCCAGAATCGGTAGCAGCTCGGTCGCGCCTTCTGCCTCCATCATCCCGGGGATGGTGCCGAGCAGGACCAATAACCCGGCGAGCCCGATCGCGTAACTGACGGCGCAGACGGCGCCGACGTGCCGCAAGGTGATTTTGTCCATGGCCTCTCTTTTCGTTCGAGATGTACGCCGCTCCCTCCCTCGCTGGCTTTGATCCAACCGAGCATCGGTGCGTCGGGGTGCATCCGCTCCGCCCCGCAATCTACGCATGGTCGTTCGACGAGGAAGCGGCGCGAACTGTCTGGCCGACATGTCGAGGCGCCACCCCCTGACCGCATGCTGTGCCATCATTCCGCGTACCAGCTTCAGCCGCTCGGCGTGGTCGCGCGCTCGCGCGCGAACCGAGCCGCCGGAACGCGCCGGAATAGCGGTTCCGGAAGACTCGCGCTCAACGATGAAAGGTGGGGGGCGCTGGGAAACGCGTAGCTTTAGCAGCGCTCTGCTTGTGGGAGAATCAGTCAGCGAAACGTGCGAGGCCGCGGGCTAGACTCGAGCTATTCGTGCGACAATCATAAGGGACGACCCGGTGGGGACATGATCCCATAGTCGGCGGAGTTTGTCGGTCGCATTTGACAAGAAAACCGAGGTTGTACGCTCGTCGGTCATCACCGGAGGATTTATCCATGCCAATCGAAACCGACCGTGACTTTGTTGGCTACGGGCCGCACCCACCCCACCCACGGTGGCCCGATGGTGCGCGTCTCGCGCTCAACTTCGTCATCAACGTTGAGGAAGGCTCGGAGCCATCCATCGGCGATGGCGACGGGTACTCCGAGTCCAGCCTCACCGAGATGCCTGATTCGCCCGTGCCTATCGGTGAGCGCGATCTCGCGGCCGAATCCATGTTCGAGTATGGCAGTCGGGTGGGATTCTGGCGTTGTCATCGATTGTTCAGTGAACGTGAAATGACGCTCACGATTTTTGGCTGCGCGCTCGCGATGGAACGCAATCCCGCCATCGTCGCGGCCATCAAGCAATCCGGTTACGATGTCTGCGCCCACGGGGTTCGCTGGGTCAATCACTGTCTCCTGGATGAGGACGAAGAGCGCCGCCAAATTTCCGATGGAGTCGCCCGTATCGGGGTGGTGATGGGCGAGCGGCCGCTGGGCTGGTATTGCCGCAGCACCCCCAGCGTCAACACGCGGCGAATCCTCGTTGAGGACGGTGGATTTCTGTACGACTCGAACTACTACGGCGAAGAGCTACCTTTTGGGTCGAGCACCACGGTAACCAACATCTGGTGATTCCCTACACCCTCACCCAAAACGATTCCAAGTTCGCTCGCGGCTGGATTGGCACGGGAGCCGATTTCTTCGAGTTTCTGAAAGACTCGTTTGATATGCTGTACGCCGAAGGCAAGACACGACCCAAGATGATGTCAGTGGGTCTACACCCGAGGCTGGTGGGTCACCCCGGTCGGCCAGCGGGTTGGCGCGTTTTCTGGACCATGTCAAAGAGCATGAGGACGTGTGGGTGTGTAGACGATTGGATATTGCGCGGCACTGGATCGAGAAGTTTGCGCCCAGCTAGGTCGTCATCGAGAAAATTCTCGGCTATGGGGAACCCCTAGTGATCGTGGCGTGACGCCCGTCTATTCTGTGGGTCTGGACGCTCCGCTCGACCAACCCCGGAGATTTCGATGAAACGCACCACCAATCCGATCACCACTAAAGAGCTGACACTGGGCTTGAACACGATGAATGACATGACTCGGATCATCACACTCGCACTCGCCCTCGCCTTCCCCGCGGCACTCTCAGCACAGACGACTGCTCGCCTGTCGCTCGACTGGCAGTCCCTCTCTGACATGGTTACGCGGCAGATGGCCCTCGAGCCCGGGGAACGCGTGTTGCTGGTCGCGCATCCTGACATGTTTCAGGATCTCATCGGTCCTTTGCGGCGGGCGGTAGCGGTGGCGGGCGGCATCGATCTCGGGGTGATCGACGTGCTGGCCGGGCCGGCCCCGCCGGCTCCAACGATGGACGCAAGTCGAGCCGCACTCCGTCAAATGTTCCGGGCGGTCGACATCGCCGTGATGTTGCCCGGTGCGACCACCGCTCATGCGCCGTACCTTGCCATACAAGACCTCCTGCGCGAAGGTCACGGTCGCGCGATCCATTTTCACTGGTTTGACGACGGAAGCATTTCCCCCGTTCTGGGCCAGCCGGTCCCGCCGTTCGTGGTTGTGGACGCCGTGTATCAACGAGCGGTGCTCGAGACCGATTACGCCGCTCTCGCCGCGCGTCAAGTGGGGTTTGCGGACGCCATGCGCGATGCTGAGATCCGTGTCACGACCCGCGCGGGCACCGACCTTCGCTTTCGAATCGGCGATCGGCCCGTCAACATGCAAAACGGAGACGCCTCCGCCGCGCGTGCTGTCCGCGGGACGATCCTAGTCGACCGGGAAATCGAGCTACCCGCTGGCGCGATACGCGTCGCCCCCATCGAGGAGTCGGTCCACGGCACCATCGTCTTCCTGGTTTCGCAGTGGAGCCTCCGACCGGTCCAGAACCTCCGCCTCCGTATCGAAAACGGTCGGGTCGTCGATGTCGAGGCCGAGTCCGGACGGGAGTTTGTCGAGCGCGAAATGAACCAAGCCGGCGACGCCGGACGAGCGTTTCGGGAATTTGGGCTCGGCTTCAACCCGCTGCTGGCGATCCCGGCAGACCGTCCGTGGATACCCTATTATGGATACGGCGCCGGCGTTGTCCGCCTCTCCCTGGGAGATAACTCCGAGTTGGGCGGCCGAGTCACGGGGGGATACGTACGGTGGAACTTCTTCACCGACGCCACCGTGCGCGTTGGCGACGTCGTGTGGGTTCAGGACGGGACGCTGGTCGTCCCCTAGCGATCTGGGCCCATCATCACTTCAGTGGAGCTTTCGATGACCTGCCAGGCAAGGAGTCGGGTGGCCATTTTCGCCGCGCTCTCGCTCGCCGCAGTAGGTGGATGTGCCTCACCCAGTCACCCGCCGTTTCCGGAGGACCAGCGCGCCGCAATCGCTGATACGATACGCCTGTTGGGTCAAGGACGGATGGACGCGGCTAACCGCCGGGACGGGGCCGCGATCATGACCTATTATGCCGATGATCCCGAGCTGGTGTGGGCGGAGGAGGGGGATATTTACACGTCCCGCGGGTGGATCGCCGAGGAGGTGGTAGCACACTACGCGCGGCTCCGTGAGATGCACGGTACCTGGGACTCAATGCGGGTCGCCGTGTTGTCCCCGAACGCGGCCGTACTCACCGCTACCTATCGTGCTACATCCACCAACACCACTGGTGAGACGCGGTCGTCGCGCGGCGCCAGAACACTGGTTTTCAGCCGCGTCGACGGTGTGTGGAAGATCATCCACACCCACGAGTCCCATCTCACTCCACCTACGCCCTCACCAGCCAACCAGGACGCGCGCTAACCGATCCTTCCGCCACCCGTGTTGAAGAGAACTCGGTGCAGCGTCGGCTCAATGCGCGGTGTAGCGCGGTGAACCCGTATCCAACGCGTCACGCTCACGTTGACTCCGTAGACGAGCGGGTAGGCAACTACCTTTGAGCGAGGGGGCGATGGCTCGGCCGACCTCACTGCTCCGGAAGCCACGCGAAAACCTCCATCTCGTATCCCTCGGGATCCGTGAACTGCACCGAGCGCACTGGAGTGTCTGTGCCGTCGCTCGGCGGCTCGGTCACATTGACGCCGCGTGACTCCAGCAGTGCAAACCATCGGTCCACGTCGTCCAAGTTCTCCACTATGAGGCTCACGCCGGCGGTTTTGCTGCTGAGGGAGCGATTCCCACCGCCCAAAACGTCGATAATCCCGACCGCCGCCGACGGGGTGACGGCGAACACTCGAACCTGCGGTCGGTAGTACGTTTGTTTCAACCCTAGCGTCTCGCCATAGAAACGAGCGGCCCGATCGATGTCTTGGTAGTACAGGAACACGATCGAACCGGTCAGTGGTGGCGCATCGCCGGGTGATACCGACTGGGCCGACACCTGTGGCACCCCGAGTGTTGCGTTAAGACCAAAAGCGCACGTGAAGACCATCGCGCCGAGGTAGCGCATCATCCACCTCCTTCCACCGATCCGGATTAGGTATTGGTCAGTTTAATAACTCATTGAATCGAGCCGACGAGCGCTCTTGGTTGAAAGGCACGCGCTGAGCATGTTGCGCCCGCTTCGTCTTCATCCCACAAGCGCCCGATCCGAACGCTATCTACGATGGCCACCACCTCCAAGCCGTCGCGGTCCTCCGGACACTATGCTTGCGGATCCCTAGCCAGCTTACGGGCCGCGCTGCACGTTAGATGTATGGCTTGCGCCCGCGGGCTTGAGGCCCTCGGACAGGCACTTGGACACCTGTTTCCCACAGTGCGGCGGCGATGGAGACGACATCGGTTTGTCGATCGCGATGAGTGATACGACCGGTCCGAGAACGATCGCTTCGCCACGACTCACCGTCTTGATAGCGTGAAGCACCTGCTCCGATCCGTCGGCGCCCGGTCTATTCACCGGGCTCCTTGATGGCCATCGATGACGAGAGCTTCGAGAAGCTCACGATCATGATCCGGACGGATCTGGAAGAAGCGGGGACAGTCCCGCTGAACGATACCGCTCGCGTCGTCGTCGCCTATTCCAGAGGCGGTTCCGCCTGGCCCGCGGGGGCGTGCTTCGGGACCTCGACCGACGGAACACTCCGGTACCGCCGTTGGCCGTTCGGGCGAATCCGGTTCGACGTCTCTCTTGAGGTCAAGGCGGTGAGCGGCCGAACCTACTGCGACGGTCATATCAGAAGGAGCTTGATCGTTCGACCGCGATCCCTCGCGTCTCTGTCGCCCTGGCTGGGTGGCTGTCCCGCGGAACACATATATGCTGAGACTTATCGCCGTCGCAGACGATGCCGCACCTGATGCCCGCAGTTGCCACCTTCCCGCGTGGCGCCGTTCCTGTCAAATCCTACGAGCTCAGTGACTGTGCTCGGCGTCGGGGTACTTGCCGTTCCGAATCTCCTCTGCGAACCGCGACACCGCGTTCCGTACGGTAGACCCCAGCTCCGCATACTTCTTGAGGAACTTGGGCTTGAAGTCCTCGTTCAGGCCCAACAGGTCCGGTAACACCAGCACTTGTCCATCACATCCGGGCCCGGCGCCGATTCCGATGGTCGGGATCGACACCGCCTCCGTGACGCGCTGCGACACCGAGGCCGGCATGAGCTCGAGGACGATCGAGAACACGCCCGCCTCCTCGAGCACCCGCGCATCGCCGATCAGGCGGTCCTCCGCGGACTGCTGCTTCCCCTGAATCCGATGACCACCCAAGGTGTGCACCGATTGCGGGGTGAACCCGAGGTGGCCCATGACCGGGATGCCGGCTTCGACGAGGGCGGCGACCGTCGGCCCCACGGATTTGCCGCCCTCCAGCTTCACGGCCCCGGCTCCCGTGCGTTTCAGCACCCGGCCGGCATTTCGGAGCGCATCCTCGACCGAGACCTGGTAGCTCATGAACGGGAGATCGACGACGACGAGAGCACGCGTCACACCGCGGCTGACCATACTGCCGTGGTAGATCATCTGCCCGACCGTCGCCGGCAGCGTCGTGTCGTGACCGCCGAGTACGGTCGCTACCGAATCGCCCACCAGAATAACGTCGACTCCGGCTCGGTCCACGAGCGATCCGAAGAGCGCATCGTAGGCCGTCGTCATGACGATCTTCTCGCCACGCTCCTTCATGGCCACGACGTCCAACACGGAGACCGGGCGGCCTTCGCCGGATCGCTTGGGCTTACCGATGGTCTCAGGCATCAGTCCGACGTCGGAAAGAGGCGTTCGCCGGTGTCGGCGTCCTCGACGTGGATGGCGCTCGTCGGGCAATTGGAGGCTGCTTCGAGAATCTTCTCCGGGCTGTCGCCCGAGGGATCAATCACCTCGGACTGCCGGCTGGCATTGTGTGCGAACACCTTCGGGGCCGTTTCGAGACACATCGCGTTGCCAACGCACGATCCGTGATCGACCCGGACACGTACTCTGCGCGTCATGTATCCTCCTTTGTCCACGACACCGGAAGTGACTTGAGGGACCGGAATTGAAGGCTCGGCTGGTATTCGAGCTTGTTCGTCTCGAGAGTGAACCGAGAGAAGCGCTCGGCCAGTGCACGAAAGACTTCTTGTCCCTCCATCCGCGCCAACGTCACTCCCAAGCAATAGTGCGTCCCGGAGCCGAACGCGATATGCGGATTTGGGTGGCGGCCAATGTCGAAGTGGTCGGGCGCTGAGAAGACATCGGGATCGCGATTGGCCGCTGCGATGATCCAGCGTATGCGGTCGCCGCTCCTGATCGTCTTTCCCCTGAGCTCCACGTCCTGGGCCGCGACCCGCTGTGTCGATTTGACCGGCGGGTCGAAACGTAAGCACTCCTCGACCGCCGAGCGTGCCAATCCAGCGGGATCGCCACAGAGCTGCTCCCATTGCTCGGGATGACGAATAAAGGCAAGAAGACCGTTACAGATGAGATTCATCGTCGTCTCGTGGCCGGCGAATAGAAGGAGGGCCGTATTCACGAGCACCTGATACCGGCTGAGGACGCCGATTTTCTCTCCCTCAACGAGCACCGAGATGAAGTCATTCGTTGAACGTTCCAGTCGCTCTTCCACGAGCGGTGTCGTGTACTTGAGAAGGCCCTGCATGCCCTCCGTCAGCACCCGGAGCCGATAGGACTCCCCACGATTGGCCCACAGAATCTTGTTGGCGAGTTCCCGCAAGTGATCGCGATCTTCGTATGGGACGCCCATCATTTGCGCGATCACGCGCACGGGCAGCGAAGCCGCCAGATCGGTGAGAACATCCATCCGACCGCGAGGCTCGATGTCGTCGAGGAGCTCCGTGACCGCATCACGCACGAAGGGCCTCCATGCATCAATTTTGGTGGGGGTGAAGTACTTGTGCACCACCTTTCGCATATCGAGATGCTCGGGCCGGTCCTTCTCGACCAGCTGCTCGGCGCGGAAGCGTTTCACGTCGTCGTACAATGGCACGTCTTCGGGATCAACCGGGGGGTACGGAGGCTGGGTCGTCGTCTTGATGACCGCCGAGGAGAACAGCTCGTGGTGTCGTAGGAGCCAGACGATATCCTCATACCTCGTGACGACCCAGAGGTTGAATCGCTCGTTCCAGTGGACGGGATCGGTTGCCCGGAGGTGCGCGAAGTACGAAAACGGATCCTGGTTGACCTCAGGAGCGAACAGGTCGTCGAGATTAGCGATGCGCATGGCCATCAGGGTTCTCGTGGCCTGGTCTTCGAAAAGGCACGCGAGCAATCTCTGGCATCACACCTCAAGTTCCGGCCTACTGCATGGGTTAGGGACGCACGCACTAGGTATTCGAAGCGCTGCCGCCGCGGGCCACACGGTTACGTATGTCCAGGGCGGCGTCGCACCGCGTGGTGGAGAATACCCACCAGAATACGCTGCGGTGGCGCTGGCCGTCTAGTACGAGCACCAAAACGGTTATGCCGAGAACCTCCTCAAAGACCGCCTCCGGCCTACCAATGCTGGGCCTCCGCTCAAGTCCTGAGATCGATGAGCCGATAGGGGGGGAAGGACTTGATCCAGAGGCAGTGATGAACCTCTCGAGTGTTGGCTCGTTGGCGCCGCAGTTTGCTCAACTGTACCCCGGAACCCTGACGGGTGTGGGGGCCGGGGCGAGTCGCCTGCCCGGATTGAGCAGCAGCCCATACGGCGTGCGAGTCGACAGGGTGGAGCTTAGTGCGATCGTGGTCAGTGTGTCCAAGACGGTCGTGAGCGTGTCCCCCGGGGGCCCCATTCAGAGCCAAGTGGATGAGCTGCAGTCTGCCCCGTCGGCGCTCGAGAGCCTACGAGCCGTGGTCGAGGCCGAGGTGGCGAGCGGCGGTTTGTCGGAAAGGGCTGGGGATTTTCTTGGCCGGATCTTCGATCGCGTGGCGAAACTCG
Source organism: Gemmatimonadales bacterium (assembly GCA_965249575.1). Classification (GTDB taxonomy): domain Bacteria; phylum Gemmatimonadota; class Gemmatimonadetes; order Gemmatimonadales; family GWC2-71-9. The sequence goes on from OZ252244.1 coordinate 3,346,964, forward strand.
TCGACCACGGGCGACCCGGCCGGGCGATTCACCGACTCGGACACCTCGTCGATCGAATCGAGCACGCGGTGGACAAGGGCAGGCTGTCTCCGGAGGTCGGTCAGCGACTCGTCGAGGCGGTGGACGCATTGATCGGGGAGCTCGATGCTGCGCCGACGAAGGCCGGCGGTGTATTCGAAAAGATTGCTGCGACGATCCGGGGCCTAGTAGAGGACGGAATCCTACCACCGGAGTTCGGCGAAAGGATCGAGCGCGTCCTCGGCCACGTGACGCGTTTTCTTGGAGCCGCGCGAAACGACCACGAGGCCAACAAACACCCCGAGCATCTGGGTCCTGATGCGCTGGGCGGCGGGAAGCCCTTCGATGAAATTCAGAAGGGGATCGGCCAGCTCACCGGCGGGGGAGCATCGCTTGAGGAATCAACTGAGGCTGTGGTAGTCGGGGAAGTCGGGGCAGACGAGGATATAGAGTCGGAAGCCGACCATGACGGCGACGAACGTATCGAGATCGACGACGAACACTCCAGCGCCCAGCCGGTGACGGAATCCGCCGGCGCATTGATGTTCTTTGCGGAGATCAGGATGGGGTACGTTTCCACTTCGGTTAGCTGAGTCCGGCCACTCGCCATCGAGGGTTCGCGACCCCGCAGTTCGATTAATCCCTCTCACACGTTACCGCGCTCGTCCAACAGCCGCGTTCCGCGCAGTCCTGGGGCATGCGCTCGCCAGATCGCCCCGGTTTCGGGCTCTTTCTTGTTCCTAGGTCACTAGCTGCCGTTACAGATCCAACGCTCCAATTCGGCCACTCGGTGCGGCACTGGGTCTTGCGACGCACCGCCTCCCGGTCATATTGACGCGATGCGCCGCAGGCTTCTCGGCGCGCCAGCGATGAACGGCAACACTCGCACGGCCAGACGCCTTCTGGAGGAGGTCGCTCCGATGATGCGGTACGCACGATATCCCCGGTTCGTCGTTTCCATGATGCTGCCTCTCACTGTCCCGATGATGGCTGCCGCGCAGGTTCGGCCCTTGATGAGCGATGTCAAGACGGGCGGGAGCGCCAGGATTCAGGTCGTGTCGCACGTACCCCTCGATGGGGCTTTCCGCGTTGGCGGGGTTGAGATCGAGTCGGAGTTGTCGCGGCCCTACGCCTACGTCGTGCGGATGCTGGATGAGGCGGGGTTCTCGATTATCAGCTTGGCCGATCCGGGTAACGCGCGCGTGATCTATGACTGGCGTCATCCAGATCCGGAGCTGCGCGCGAGTTCCGGCCTCGGCGGGGAGAGCGGACGGTACTTCAAGACCCGTGGACGGTACTACTACGTCAAGGGCTCCTCGTTCGGTCCCGAGAGTCCGGACCCCGATCTGGGAGCGGTCGTCTTCGACGTCACCGGTCTGCCCGACGTGTCCACCATCAGGGAAGTCGGCCGGATTCAGGGTGAGGGCGCTCGGCGTGTCACCCACGTATTTCCCTACAAGCACTCCGACGGACGGGTGCTGATGTTCACGACGCCGCGGGCGCCGCACGCCAACGCGTACGATATGGACAAGTTCCTGAGCGGCGATGCGAACCAGGGACTGATCGGCCGGGTACCGGTTCCGGGTGCGGCCGCACCGGTGCAGGGCCAAGACGGATCCACGCGCGGCGCCAGCTACCACGATACGTACGTGGCGTTCGACCCGGCGACCCGTCAGGACAAGTTGTATGGTGCCGGGACTGGAGGGTTCCACGTCTTCGACGTCACGCGTCCCGAGGAACCGCGGCATCTTACCTCGATGATGCCGGGAGGCCGCCTGGGCGCCAGCGGGCACACCCTGATCGCGACGCCCGATCAGAAGTACGCGGTTGGAAACATCGAGCGGCAGTATTTCCCGATCATGCTCTTCGATTTGGAGGAGGGGGTCGAGCGACAGACACCCATCCCGTCTCCGGCTGGCGCATGGACTCCCGATTGGCAGGACGCGTCCCACGCCAATGACGTCCGGTGGCCCTATGTGTTCGTCGCGTCGTTCGAGGACGGGCTCCAGGTGGTGAACATGATCAATCCCAAGAAGCCCAAGACCGTGGCCTGGTATTACACGTGCGAGTGCGAGCACCAGGCCGGGTTTGGCTTCGGAACCGGAAGCGTCCGGGGAACGAGCGTCATGAACGGCGGTGCGGACATCGACGTGCGAAATGCCGACGGGCTGATCGTGATGAACGACTACAACACGGGCTTCTGGGCGTTCCGCATGGAAGGCTTCGGTGGGTGGAACGGTGAGGACTGGGACATGCCGAACGTCTCGAGTGAGCAGGATTGGGACAACGGGCCCTACGGGGCTCGGCAGGCGCCCAGGACGAGTTAGCCACCAACCGCCGAGTCGGTCCGCACACCATTTCCCGGCACTCGCGCCGTAGACGAAAGGTCCTTGGCCATGTTCAACCTGCGTACCTCGCGACCACTGCTTGGCCTGGTGACGGTGATCACCGCCGCTGGGTGCGGACCGCAGAGCCAGCCGGGATCGGGATCGGGGCGCTACGAAGATCTCGTCGCTCTGTTCGAGGAGTGGCGCGCCTTTCAACGGCCGCCGCTGGTCGAGGGAGTCCCAGACTACAGCCCCCAGGCCATGGAGGCCCAGCGCCAAGCGCTACCAGATTTTCAGGGCCGCCTGGCTGCGTTTGACACCACTAATTGGCCGGTAGCTCGCCAGGTCGACTACCACTTGGTCCGGGCGGAGATGAACGGGTTGGACTTCGACCACCGGGTCCGGCGGCCATGGGCGCGGAACCCTGCGTTCTACCGGACGATCTTCACGTACCAGAGCGATGTGCCCACGCACGTCCGGCCCGTCGCGTACGGTGAGATCGAGCTTTGGACCTACGAGTTCCCCCTCACGGCCGAGGCATCACAAAAGCTGGCCGCCGAACTGGGGATAATCCCGGGTCTCTTGCAGCAGGCCGAGGGCAACCTCACCGGGAATGCACGGGATCTCTGGGTGTTGGGCGTAGGGACGATCCGGGAGCAGCGCGACAACCTGGCGATGCTCATGGAGCGAGTGCCGGAATCGAACGGGGACCTTCGAGAAGGCATTCGACGCGCGCTCGATGCTACCGAGACATTCCGTGTGTGGCTCGAAGGTGAAGCGCCGTCAAAGACGGGGCCGTCCGGTATCGGAACCGAGAATTACGACTGGTACCTCAAGAACGTGCATCTCGTCCCGTTCACATGGCAGGACGAGGTGGCGATCATGCGACGGGAGCTGGCGCGCGCGCACTCGTCCCTGCGTCTCGAAGAGAACCGCAACCGGAAGCGCCAGCCGCTCCGTCGCATCGCGAGCGCCAGGGAGTACGACCGGCGTTACCACGCCGCGGTGACCGAGTACATGACGTTCTTCCGAGAGCAGGAGATCGTGCCGCTCCGGGACTATATGGATCTCGCGCTGCGCGAGCGGATCGGCCGATTCCAGCCCGCGGAGGGGCTACGCGGCTTCTTCTCGGAGGTCAGCTATCGCGACGAGGTGGTGATGCGGACGCACGACTATCACTGGATAGACCTCGCCCGGATGGTCCACGAGCCGCATGACAGCCCCATTCGCCGGGTGCCGCTCCTCTACAGCATTTTCGACAATCGAGCCGAGGGATTCGCCACAGGCATGGAAGAGATGATGATGCACGCGGGCCTCTTTGATGACCGGCCGCTCACCCGTGAGCTCATCTGGATCCTGCTAGCTCAGCGCGCCGCGCGTGCGCTCGGCGACCTGATGATGCACGCCAACCGGTACACGTTCGACGACGCCGTGCGGTTCGCGTCGAAATGGACTCCCCGCGGATGGCTGCCGGAGGACGGCAGCACCGTGCGGGGCGAGCAGCAACTCTATCTCGAACAGCCCGGCTACGGCACGTCGTATGTCATTGGCAAGATCGAAGCCGAGCAGCTCATTGCGGATCGCGCGCTCCAGCTCGGCGACGAATTCACCCTCAAACGATTCATGGACGAGTTCAACGGGGCGGGGATGATCCCCGTGTCGCTCATTCGGTGGGAGCTGACCGGCGAGACCGACCAGATCGCGTGGCTTACGACCGCCCGTTAACGCGACGTGTGAGGACGAGTTCGGGGAGTGACGGCCGCCGCCGTCCAATAGACCCGGTGTGCCGTTGCCCGGTCGGCCCGCTCAGACGTGTTGATCGACCAAGATGGGATTTCCGTCGGGATCGACCGCGACGAATCTCGCCGGACCCGTGGTGTTCTCGTCCGCTTCACTTTCCAGCTTCACGCCCTGTGACTTGAGCTGGCGCTGTAGATCCCGGACATCCGTGAACTTCGCGAGCTTGCCTGCGCTCGCGTCCCAGCCGGGGTTGAAGGTCAGGATGTTCTTCTCGAACATGCCTTGGAAGAGCCCGATCGTGTGATCGCCGTTCTTCAGTATCAACCAATTCTGTGAAGCATCCCCACCGAAGACCGTGAAGCCGAATTCTTCATAAAACTCCTTCGACGCCTCCAGGTCCTTGACGGCCAGGCTGACGGAGAACGCGCCCAGGTCCATGTCTCGCTCCTTCTTGTCGAGTCGCGATACTGCGTTTGGCGAACTGCATCGGATCCTGGTCCGTGCTGGCGACGACGTCGGACCGACTTGAGCGGCTTTCTAAACGTTCACGACCGGAACAACTCAACGGCGGGCTCGGCCTTTAAGGGGCGAGCCGACGCGAATCGCCGCCTGAGGTGTCGCTGGCGATGTTCGGCAAAACCATACACCTTCGGCCAACTTGTCGCGACGTAACTCATTATTGGACAGACCTGCGTATCCGGCTATCCGACGCCGTGTTGGCTCCGTATACGCGGGTGGGCGTCTGCAATGCGGCTTGCCGCCTCGAGATACGCAGAGTCAGTGGAATATGCAGCAGTAGCCGTCGCAGTCTAGTACGCAAAGCTGGGCTGACCACGCGGGGGTTGTCAGGACCGATCCCCATTTTCGCGCTGCCCCCGTCGCCGTGGACGGTCGTTGCAACTCGGCTGGCCACCCTTTTTTCGCCGGGTTAGCTTTGCAGGGCTTCCCCGTTTCCCGACCAAGGAGCTTTCATGATCTCGCTCATGCGACTCGTCACCGGCGCGCTGCTGGTTGTTCTCTTAGTGCCCGATGCGCTGAAGGGGCAGGCGCTCGATCCTATGAACAGTCTCCGCAACCCGCGGACAGGGGGGAGTAGCAATATTCACGTCCAGGCGCATCTCACCATGGGTGGTGCGGTGCACACGTCGGACGTGGAGATCGAGCAGGAGCTGAGCCGTCCCTACGTGTACGTCGGCCGGGTCGACATCGGTGGGGAGGGCTTCGCGGGCCCGTCGAAGGGAATAGATATCGTGAGCGTCGCTGATCCAACCAGACCGAAGGTAATCTACTCGTGGCGCATCGAGGATCAGGAGCTGCATCGACACGGCGCGATGGATAACAAGTACTTCAAGCTGGACGGCCGGTATTACGTGGCCCAGTCGTTTCAGTTTCGCGCCGGCGGGCCCAACGTCGACCTCGGCGCGGTGCTGCTGGACGTGACCAGCCTCCCCGATACCACCGGGATTCGGGAGGTGGCGCGGATTCGCGCCCCCGATACGCCCGGTGGCTTTCACAACATCTACGCCTACAAGCACTCCGACGGGCGGGCGTTGCTCTTCACCACGACGAGCGGTGAGTGGGCGAACGTGTACGACATGGCCGGCACGTTGGGCGGCGACACCCGCTCGGGCCTCATCTCCCGGATCCCCAACCCCAAGCCCGGTGAACGGTTCAGGGGCTACCACGATTTCTACGTCGGGTACGATCCGGCAACCCGGCAGGACAAGTTCTACGGGGCCGGACTGAACGGGTACTATCTGTACGACGTCACCGAGCCGGAGGAGCCCTCACTCATCACATCCATCACGGGTGCGCCCGGCATCTTCATCGCCCACACCATGACTCCGGATCCCACGGGCCGATACGTCGTCACCGAAGTGGAGTACCAATACACGCCTCTCAGGATCTACGATCTCAAGCCCGGGCTCGACGGCGAGGTAGAGACGATATCCCGGCCAGTCGGCGCCTGGCTTGCCACCTGGGACGGGAACGCGCACAACCACGAAGTGCGCTGGCCGTACGTGTTCGTGTCCGGCTACATGGACGGGCTCCAGGTGTTCAACATGATGGACCCCACCAACCCCTACACGGTCGGCCACCACCACACCTGTGATTGCTTTCTCCCTGCGGGTGCCGCCGGTGCGGGACTCGTGGGCGGTATGGGTGGCGGAGCCTGGGGCGTCGACGTACGAAACGCCGACGGGCTGATCATCGTGGGCGACGCCGGCACGGCGCTCTGGACCTTCAGAATGGATGGGTTTGACGGGTGGAACGGGCACCAATGGGGGATGCCGGACATCTCGAGCGCCCAAGACTGGGACAACGGCCCGGACGGAGCACCTCGGCCCGGCGTGAGCTAGGAAGAGAGTTCATTGGAGCCTCTGGGGCGGCTGACGACCGTGAGCAATCCTCTCCGAGAAGAGCGGGCGTATTTCGCCGAGCTGAAACCCCAGTTGCTCGAGTCACACACGGGGCAGTTTGCCGTTATCAGGGGCCGGGAACTGTTCGGAGTGTTTCCGCAGCAGGACGACGCGTTCGTGAAAGGGGTAAAGCGGTTCAAGCGGGGGGCGTTTCTCATCGCCGGCATCGTCGAGCACGACGATTTCAAGTATGTGCCGACACTGCCGCCCCCGCCGACCATGAGTCTGGAACAGCTCGTGTCGATACCTGGGGACCTGCCCGAGCTAAAATCCGAGCTCGCCGGGCTCCCGGCGGAAGAGTTGACGGAGGACAATGTGCTGCAGACGGTGCTCAGGCACCGGAAACGCAAAAAGCGACTACGGGAGCTTGCCACCGGGCTCCAGAATTCGGAGAGCCGCTTCGAGTGATATCTCGCCGAACGCCTTCGGGCTGTGGTCGATGCCGATTCAGCTCAACGAGACGAGGTGATTCGGCACGAGATGACTTCAGCGGACCGGGATTGGTTCCGGCTCAAAGCGCACATGCATGCTTCGATGGCCTACGGCGTCGATGATGGAGTTCGCTCGGGAGGCACCCGCGGCCGGCGGCCAGCCGATGCTGCTCGAGGGTCAGGCGCCGACCGCCGGTAGCGTGCCAGGAGATTCAGACTACACCGATTTCTGGCGTGTGACCGTAGGGGTCGTTGACCTGCGGAGCTACGTGCTGGGGAGCTACCGGGATCACCGCCGCGCGATGGACGACGCAGACCGCGGGCGCCTCACGATCCGTCGGGCTCGGGGTGCGTTCAATCGGCCCGTAACGTACGTGGACGGTCAGCCGATCGCCCGACGCGGCGCGCTTCGGATTCTCGCTGGCGCTCTGACGGACTCCCAAGCCGGGATGAGCGCGGTGGCGACCAGCGTCGCGTCCCTCCCCCAGACGCTGTCTGCATCCCACTACGCCGGGATGGCGGGCCGAATCGATGTTGCCGTCCCGCGCCTCGAGGGCGCCGTCGACATCGATGGGATGCTGATCGAGGGGGTATGGGGTGCCGCCGCGCTGCTCACCGGGTTCTCGCAGTACGAACCGGTAGCCGGCCGCCCGGCTGCCGACACGACCCAGGTGCTGGTGTGGTACTCCCCCACCGCCATCCACTTTGGCGTCCGGGCCTTCGCCCCTCAGGGCACGGTGAGGGCCACGCTGGCTGATCGGGACAAGATCCAGACCGATGACTGGGTACAGATTCTACTCGACACGTTCAACGACCATCGGCGAGCATTGGTCTTTGGCATCAATCCCCTCGGTGTACAGTCGGATGGCACCCTGAGTGAGGGATCCCCAAACCGCCGGGGCGGCTTCGGCCGTCAGTCCGCGGCGCGCGACACGGTCGACCTGAGCGCCGATTTCCAGTACGAGTCCAAGGGGCGTGTGACGGAGGACGGCTACGAGGTCGAGATCCGCATCCCATTCAAGAGCATCCGGTACCAGGGGGCTGACGAGCAGGATTGGGGCATCCAAGTCATCCGCAAGGTGCAGCGCTCCGGTTACGAGGACACTTGGGCTCCAGCGCGTCGAGCCGCGTCCTTCCTGTCCCAATCCGGGAAACTGGTGGGCCTGACGCAGCTTGCCCGCGGGATCACCGTCGATCTGAATCCGGTGACGACCGCGAAGGTCGACGGATCGTCCGGCCGCAGCCCGGCGGGAACGTCCGTTGGGGCGTCACCAACAACCTCACGCTCAACGCCACCGTCAATCCGGACTTCTCCCAGCTCGAGGCCGACGTGGCGCGAGTCGTGTTCGACCCTCGATCGCGAACCTTCTTCCCCGAGAAACGCCCGTTTTTCGTCGAAGGCAGCGAGCAATTCGAGACCCCGAACCAACTCATTTACACCCGCAGCGTCGCCGACCCGCTTGCCGCGGTCAAGCTCTCCGGCAAACTCTCCGGCACGGACGTCGGGGTTCTAGCGGCGGTCGACGACAGGACGCTCTCGAACGTCCCGACCCCTGCGTCCCCGGCCCGTCCTGTCTTCGGGTTCCTTCGCGTGCGGCGCGATCTCGCGGGGCAATCGACCATCGGCGCGGTCTTCACCGACCGAGAGGATGGTGAGAACTACAATCGCGTGTTCGGCGCAGACGCCCGGTTCGTTCTCGGCGGGATCTACACCGCCCGGTTGCAATGGGCACACAGCCTCTCGAGACTGAGCGGCGTCACCACATCCGGCCCGCTCTTCGACGTCGGCTTCAACCGGCGGGGCCGCCAACTCCAGCTCAACTACGCCTTGAGAGGCTTCCACGAGAACTTCCGCTCCGAGTCGGGGTTCATTCGCCGAGTGGACATCGTCACGGCATCGGCGTCGCAACGGAACATCTTCTACCTCCCGCCGGGCAAGGCGATCGAGACCTTCTCCGCAGACGTCAGCATGACCAGTAGCTGGTTTTACGGGGATTTCTTCAGGGGTGGTGGCCCGACGGATTTACGGTTGACGACCAACGGAACGTTCGTGCTCCGCGGCGGGTGGCGCGTCAGCGCCACGCTGTTCGTCGAGTCGTGGAAGTTCGACCAGAAATTCTATGCCAACAAGTACATCGAACGGACGTTGCCCGGCGGGACCAAAGATACCCTGGCGTACAATTCATACATTCCCGGCGGTCCGAACGACCGCATCCCGGCGATGGCGACGCTGTTCAACTTGCAGACCCCGCCCGGGGCTCGTCTGTCGGTCAGCGCCAGCCTCGGAATCGGCACCGACGCGAACTTCCCGGAGTGGGCGCAGGCCTGGCTCATATGGCCCACGGTCACTGCGACATGGCGCCCCACCGACCAGCTGCGCATCGAGGCGCGCTATCTCCACCACCAATACAACCGCAGGACCGATGGCACCACGGTGCAGCTCCGGCGCGTGCCACGCCTCAAGATCGAATACCAGCTTGCGCGGCCGATCTTCGTGCGGCTTGTGGGTCAGTACGAGTCATTCACCCTAGACAGCCTGCGTGATGGAAGCCGTTCCGACTCCCCGGTCTTGCTTCGCCAAGCGGACGGCTCGTTCCAGCGCGCGGAGCGCTTCCAGAACAACGACCTCCGAGTCGACGTGCTCTTCTCGTTCCGGCCCAATCCAGGCACGGTACTCTTCGCGGGCTACGGCAGCAGCCTTACCGAGACGGATGCCTTCTCGTTCCGGGACATCCGCCGCACCAGCGACGGATTCTTCTTTAAGCTGAGTTACCTGCTCCGCGTCGGTGGCTGAACGGCGCTCGATTGCGGCGGCACAATCGACTGCTCATTTGAATGGGCTCGAAGGACGCCGACCGGTGCTTCGAGGAATCCTTCCCAGGAGTGAGTTCACTTAGACGCGGCCTACTCGCCACCGGAGCCGTCCTTCTCGCCGGGCTGGTTTGGGCGACCAGGTTCGGCACTCACTGGCCGTCGGTCTACTACATGACCGGTTCGTCGATGGAGCCGGCGATCGGCGCCGAGGAACACTTCATCGCGTGGAGCCCGCCAGGGGCGTTCTCCCGCGGCGACCTCGTACTATTCCGCTTCGAGGATGAGGACGGTGAGTTCCACGTGCTGCGCCGACTGGCCGCGCTGCCCGGCGACACCGTAGCGATGGACTCGGGCGTTGTCGTGGTTAACGGCGACGCCATGCCATGGCCGTTTCGGATTACGTCGCCTCGAGTGACGCGTTCCGAGCTCGCGCGAGAGCACTCACTGTTCGATTGGGGACCCTGGATCGTGCCGCGGGACTCGGTCGTGCTCTTGTCGGACACGCGGGATATGGTGGGGTGGCCCGACACGCGTTTCCTCGGGTTCATCCCAAAAGACGATATCGTCGGCAAGGCGACGAGGACAGTTCGAGGACGCAGACTGTGATAGTCGGCGCCTTGCAACTGCTCGCACCGCGACCGATCTTCGCTCGGTGATCGTCGGACTGCGCCATACCCCCCGGGGGCTCTAAATGAAACGACGTGTGTTTTTGAGATCCACTGCGGCAGCCGCGATGGGCGCTTCGATGCCGGCGCCGTGGCTGTTCCCTCGGTACCGTCCGGTAGGACAGGGCGCCGACGTCGATGCGATAACGGGTGACGGCCGGGAGATTGCGCTCAAGGGGAAGGACATTGCGGCGCTCGACGCCCGGCTTCGGGGACGGGTCTTGCTCCGGCGGCACGATGGATACGACGAAGCGCGACGTATCCTCAATCCGTCGTTCGATAAGTATCCAGCTCTCATTGCCCGGGTTACCGGCACGGCGGACGTTCGCCAGGCGGTCGCGTTTGCGCGAGACCACAACTTGCTGGTCGCCGTGAAATGTGGTGGGCACAGTGCGTCGGGGAAATCGACGTGCGACCGTGGCATGATGATCGACCTCTCTCAGTTTCGCAACGCCCGTGTCGATCCCAAGGCTCGCACGGCCTGGGTCACGGGCGGCAGCGTGCTGGGGCTGGTGGACCACGAGACTATGATCCACGATCTGGTCGTCCCCCTGGGGACCGTGTCGCACACCGGGACCGGGGGCTTGGTCACCGGGGGCGGATTTGGTCGCGTGGCGCGCCGGTTCGGCCTCTCGATCGATAGCCTCACGGCGGTGGACGTGGTCACGGCCGACGGGCAGTTCCGGCGAGCCAACGAGCATGACAACTCGGATCTTTTTTGGGGTGTGCGCGCGGCCGGTGGGAACTTTGGGATCGTCACCTCGTTCGAGTTCCGACTCCATCCGATGCCGCGCCGCGTGGTCGGCGGGCGCATGCTGTTTCCGATCGAGAAAGCTGGGGATGTCTTGCGGTTCTACGCAGACTTCGGTCCCCGCGCGCCCGACGAGCTATCCCTCGACTTCCTGATGATCCGGCCGCCTGGCGGTCGGCCCGGGATGGTCGGGTTCGGAGTCTGTTACTCGGGTCCGGAAGGCGAAGCCGAGCGTGCTCTCGCGCCCATTCGGCGGCTGGGCGCGCCGCTGGTCGACGGAGTACAGGCCGTCGACTACGTCGCCCTTCAGCGGTCCGGCGACAGCAACGATCCGAGGGCCCGTGCAGGCTATTTGAAGAGTGGGTTTATCCGGGAGCTAACCGAGGGGATGATCACGACCATTGTCGAGGGTCTCGAGGGACACGCTGCCCGTTCAACGGTGGTCGCCGTGCAGCAGAGCGGAGGAGCGATCGGGCGCGTCGCGAGTGACGCCACTGCGTTCTCGCACCGTGACGCCAACGGAAACCTGCTGCTCGGGGTGGACTGGGCGTTTGGGAACGATCCCGCCGAGCACGTTGCCTGGATCAAACAGTTCTGGACGGGGCTCGAGCCGTTCACGCACGGCTTCTATTCGAACGACGCGGATCTCGATGCGCATGCGCCCGCGTCGGTGAGCGCGAACTACCGAGGGAATTACGGGCGGCTGGTGGAGATCAAGAACAAATACGACCCGAACAACCTGTTCCGGCTGAACGCGAACGTGCAGCCGACGGTGTAGGAGACGCGCAACCTTGGTCACTCACGCGGCCGACTTGCGCGCAACGCGGCCGTCGTGTCGGATGGGCGAATTCCCATGTCCACGGGGCGGACGTGGCTCGCGCAGCCTGGGATCGCAGATACGCATTTGGAACCTACGTGGTGGGCCAGGTACCTGTGTAGGTGGACGATTTGCGAAGCTGTCAAACCTGGGCTGCCGAAGCCGAGCCGGAGATCGCGGTCACCGTCATCAATCCCCAGAGCCAGCCGATCTTGTAGCGATCGACCGTTTCTATTCGATACCCGTGTCTTTCGAGAAGTTCGCCGCACTCCTGACTACCGTAAATGCGGCGATGCGCTCGGTTCACGATCCGCAGGGCCCGATCGCACAGGCGACATGCCCAGAAATCGTCACACCAGTCTGTGATGACGACTCGTCCGTCCGGTCTCAATACCCGTCCGATCTCCCTCAATGCGTTCTCGGGCTCGTCCCAATAATGAAAGGAACTGGACGAGACAACCATGCCGAAGGACGCGGTCTCAAACGGCATCGAGTGTACGTCCCCCCGCAGTAGCTCGACGCTGCCGGACAGCCCCGAGCGAGCGACTGTCAACATCTCCTTCGACAGGTCGATCCCGGCGAGTTTCCCCTGCGGTGTCTTGGCGTGTAGCGCCCGAAGTAACGCTCCGGTTCCACAGCCGACATCGAGGAGGCGCTCGTCCGACGCTAGGCCTAGGTAGCGGATCGTTCGATCAATTGAGGCGCGAATGTACCGATCCCATCGCGTCTCGTACTGTCGAGCCAATCGGTCGTACTCTCTGGTAACCGGATGACTTTGCAACTATGGCCAGCCTGAATCAGCTCGACGGCGACTGAAGAGTTCTCGCCGGCGATTCTGGGACTCGACGCCGTGATGCCGAATGAAGGGTCTTCAAAGGGTGGTTGGTGCCCTCACGCCTTCCGTCCGCCGGTCTCCCATTGATCGAGGCGATCCAGGGGACCGGGACAGTAGTGCTCCTTCGTCGAACGGCCCGTCAGAACCGTCCACAGGTGGGGGATCGCACGCATCTCGCAGCCCGGTGTTCCGAGTAGAGTCGAGAGTACGAACGAGATTCCGAGGTGCGCTGAGAAATACACGAGCCACGCCCAGACGAACACACCAAGCGGTGGCGCCCACCAGGATCCGTAGACGCCGAGGTCCACCACGAGCAGGAGAGCAGCGCCTACCGCGACGAAGTACTGCGGTTTGCGCCGCCAGTTCAAGCCAAACCCGATGTCGACCACGTACGGCGTGAAGTAAAACGCGATCGCCACCAACAACCAGAACGTCCAGCCGCGCGGCCAGGCCGTTCCAGACATCAATCCGACGCCGTCCGTCAGCATCGTGTACAGTGGCCAGAGAAGCAGAACGCCAGATGACAGCCGAACCATCCGCCCGACGAGACGTGGCTTCGGCAGGGAACCCTGTTCCTCAAAGTGGGTTTCGGTTGTGTCCGCAGGTCGGGTCACGTTGACTCCCGCCTTTCGTAACGCTGCGGCCCCATCTTCAAGCGTCCGGACGCTCCGCCACTGGATGGGACCGCCTCCACCGCTCGGCAATCCGTCCCTCCACCCAGTCGAGTGGCGAGAAGACCATGCACACCAGGTGCGTGCGTTTGCGCAGCACGATTGCTGGAATCGACATGACTTCGCATCCCCCGTCGCCGCGGATACCCTGGAGGGCCAACGAGACGCCAACGAGACGCCAACGTACGCGACGGACGACACTCGCCCGATTGCCCCACCGAGAACGTATACGAGAACAATGGGGGCGATGGCCAGCAATGCGCCGACCCACGGGTTTACTGCCGGGACGTATTTGGTGATTCCCAAGTGCAGGACGGTGTAGAAGGCCGTGAATGCCACAACCGCAGTAGTAACACGCAGATCCAAAGGGCCGTCCTGTAGCAGCATGGCTTCGGAAGCCATCCAAACGAGTATGGTGCCAAGTGTCAGACGGAGCGTGCGCCCGATCGGCCGCGCTGAGGGGACGCCGCGTTCGCCCATGGACATTTACATGTGCCTCGCGGACGCCCGAGCCCGGGGGTTACGGGTTAGCGCCTTCCGGTACGGTGTCAGTTTCCCACGATACGCTGTCGCGTACGATCTCAACTATTTCCGCGGTGAACCCGGTCATTCGCTCCAACTCGGCAATGAAGTCCGCGCTCGCTGTCACCGCGGTGTCGAATACCACGACCGCGGTGCGGGACTCATAGGACACCTCGGCGTAGTGTACGCCTGCAAGTCGTTCTAAGGCCACCCGGGCCGTTGTGGCGCAGGTCGGTCAGGTCATTCCACTGACTGCCAGTGTCACTGCTGTGGTGCCGGCTGGAGCAGCGGGACGCTCCGTCTGGTGGTCGTGAAGGTCATCCGCCGTGTGGTCGTGGTGGGGAATCTGCGTTAGTAAGCCGAGTCCCAACACCGCGGCAACCGCAATCCAGTGGAGCTTGTTCATGCGCGGCCTCCGTCTCTCATAGGATCCAAGCTGACCAGGTCGGGTAGGCGGCGAAGACCACTGCGAGTGCGGTCGCGGTCCATAGGGTGATTTTCATCCGACGCCGCACCCTTGGATCTGCGCAGGGCTTCCCGGCCTCGCACGCCTTTTTCTCTTCACGGTCCAGCGAGTAGAAGCCGAAACCGAGAAGCAGCGTGGTTCCAGTCAGGAGGTACGGCCGCATCGGCTCAAATGTCGTGGCGAACCCCGTACCCGAAACACCGAGTGCCACGGCGAGGAGCGGGCCGGCGCAGCACAGAGCGGACGCGAACGCCGCGCCGACTGCGGTGCCGGCGCTGGCGAGCGCCTGGATCACTCGGCCACCGCCAGCGCGGTGCGGATGGCTTCGGCAGCCGGGGCTCCGTCCGCACGGCAGGCCGAGGCGCTCACTCCCGCTTCCTCTCCGGTCACGTCGTAACCGTTCACTAGTACCGTGGGTGACCCATACTGCTTCACGTGCTCGGGCGCGTGGGCATTCCCCTGTTCCCACTCCTGCCATTTCTCGGGCAGTCCGAGAGCCTCGAGTGCCTCTCGCAGGTTCGAGCGAGCGGCATTCGCATTGGGACAGCCGTCAAAGTAGATCAGTTCGATGGCGGGTTTCATCAGTCTCCTCCATTAGCTTCAAACGCAAGTGCGTCAAGGATCGGGCAATCAGGTGTTGTCCGTCGAGATCGACAAGCACTGGCCAGGGCGTCCAGCGCGTTGCGCATGCGATCCAGCTCCTCCACCCGAGCATCTATGCGCGCGATAGCATGTCGCGCTCGGGCTTCGACGGCTTCGCAATTGGTTTCGGGCGCGACACGCAAGGCCAGAAGCTCTGAGATCTCTTCCAGGGTAAAGCCCAGCTCCTGCGCGCGCTTGATGAATCGGATCCGGCGAACGGTGTCTCGTGGGTATTGTCGGTAGCCGGACGTGGTGCGGGGTGGTTCCATGAGCAGGGCTCGCCGCTCGTAGTAGCGGACCGTCTCGACGTTGACGCTGGCGAGCTTGGCGAGCTGGCCGATTGTCAGGGAACTCATGGGGTCAAACTTAAACCCCGTACCTAGGTACGGGGTCAAGCCCGTCGATCAGGGGAGTGGCTTCTCTACAGCGCCTCCTGACGCGCGATCCGCGACACCTTCCAGGGATTCCAGCAGTCTTTGTAGGACGCCTTGTGGAAGATCTCCATCGAGTGCGCGAACGTGCGGATCAGGCGGAGGAAGACGCCAGTGTAGATGGGCATCAGGGGAATAATGAGGGCGAGGCGGCGATCGGCGCGCCGAATGGTTCGCCTCAACGTCGTGAAGGCGACGGTTGTCTGCAGCCCGTTCGTGATCACGTACATGATGTAGTTGATCACGACGAGATAACGGACCGAGTTGGGGTGGAGGATCAGCATCTGCGTGAAGTAGATCCACCACTTCATGTTCATCAGCAACGAGAACCCCACATTCTCGAGCGACGACACCATGTTCAACGGGCTGAAGTTTGCCCAGTTGAAACGAAAGATGTCGTTGTGCTTTCGCATCCGAAACCGGACCATAGATCGGTCCCACCGGTAGCGCTGTTTCGCGATCCGTCGGAAGGTGCGCGGAACGTTGGTGTAGCAAACCGCCTCCGGCTCGTGGACGATCCGCATCCCGAGCTTGCGAATCTTTATGGTGAGGTCGCCGTCCAGCCCCGGCCCCACGTCCCATCCGCCTAACCGCTGCAACGTGGTTCGCTGGAACGCCCCGTACGCGCCAGCGACAATGCGCAGAATCCCCATCGTGCTCGAGGCCGTCCGACCGATGCTGATCGCCTTGAGGTACTCCAGTGCCTGGCACCGTGTGGCGAAGCTCTCGTATGCGTTGGCCACCCGAATGTCACCGCCCACGGCTCCCACGTTTCGAAACATGAAAAAAGGGAGGACGATGCGTTCGATGGCGTCGTAGCGGAGCTTGCTGTCCGCATCGAGATGGACGACAAACTTTCCTTTCGTGTAGAGCAGGGCGGTGTTCGCGGCGGACGCCTTCCCGCCACGGGGATCGTTCCGAATGAACTGGTCAATTTTTCCTTCGGCCTTGAGGCGACGGCAAATCTGTGGCGTATCGTCATCGGAGCCGTCGTCCACGACGACGAGCTGGATCCTTTTGTAGGTCTGGCGACCGAGCGACTCGACGAGCGCGGGAATGTACGCACCCTCGTTCTTGCCGGGGACGATTACCGAAATGAGGGGGCGCTCCTGGAAGAGGATGCGTCGCGCCCGAAATCGGAGTAGGCGCGTGCGCGGCGCTATGAACATGCGGTGTCCAAGGATGACCAGATCCACGATCACGTAGCGAGCGAAGTCGATGAGGAAAAAAGGCCAAAAGTAATAGAGCCACTCGAACCGCTCGAGACCCCCGATGAACGCGATCAGGCCGTCAAGGTACATCGACACCACCGCGTGCTGCGTCCCTCGCATCCTCGGAGCCGACCAGCTCCGCGATTGCCGCGTCGACGTCGGTCTTTTCCGTGACCCGGAGGATCGAGATGTTCATCGTCGGGGGATGCTTCAGGTTGGACCGGAGCAGTTGATCCACCCCCTCACGCAGCCGTTCGACCGCTCGCTCCGCCGCGGTGGTCGGCGTCTCCATGAGCAGCGCGAGGAAGAGGGACTCGTTCCTGGACGACAGGAGATCTGACTCACGGAGGATGGCGACGAACGCCATCGTCAGCTCCTCGAACAACTCCCGCGCCCTCTTCCCAAGCTCGACGTAGATGTGCTCGATGCCCTCGAAGTTGAGGATGATCAACGAGCTCTGCGACTTTTTATATCGGGCGATCCGATGGCCTTCTGCAAAGACGACGTCCTTGAGCACCGAGTAGTCGAACAGGCGCACCCGCTGCTTGAGCACGCTGACAAACATGCTATCCAGGACCATGCGCAACGCGCCTCCGGAGTCCCCGGAATCGCGCCCGTGAATCAGAAATGCCGACGCGCCACGGGCGGCGGCCGTGTCGAGCTTTTCGGTGCGCAGGACCGAAAACTCCTTCGTGTGCACGGCGCTCCCCGGCGAGCCGTGGACCAGCAGTAACGAGTCCCTCACCGCCGCCCCCTCCGGCCCGTTACCGTGACCTCCAGGCGATCGAACCGTTGCCAGGCCCGGGCCCTGGAGCTGTCGGCGGGCAGGATCTCCGCGAGTACGTCGCTGTCCTGGAAGCGGTAGTCTTCCACGTCCAAGTGCGCGAACGACTCGGACGCTGCCCGTACCGCTCGAACCACGCCGTCATCCTCGCTGCCGTCCGGAAACCGGACGCGCACCCGCTTTTGGGGGAAGACGCTGGGAAGGATCCCCGGATCCATGTAGGCAATGATGCGAACGGGCGCCTCCAAGGGCCGGAGCGAGAGGATGGGATCCCCGGCGTTCACGACGTCGAATGCGGCCTGGTACACGGCCGACACCGTACCGTCGAGTGGCGAATGTACCATGTCCGGAAGGCATCGCGGGTCGTCCACCACCGTCACCGTCTCCCGCAGCGTCTCTTCGTGGGATCGTCGCTCGATGACGAGGAGCCGACGCTGGTTTTCCAATTTCCGGAGCTCGCCCTCGACCCGAACACGCTCGCGTCTGAGCTCCAAGTCGAGCTCAAGGGGCTCCTGGCGGCGGAACATGTCGAGTCGGTCACGCTTCAGGGTGATTTCCTCTTCGACCAATACGTGCCTCCCGCGTGTGAGGCGAACCTGAGTGCGCAAGCCGCTGAGACGCGCCTGATCCGATTGCTGACAGGCCAGTCCAGGCTCGATTCGTGCCACGAGGGACCCGCTCCACACCGTATCGCCGACCTCGAAGGGCAGCTCCGCCACCCGTCCCTCTCGCGTGGGCGCCAGGACCGTCGTACTGATCGTGACCAGGCCAGGCGCGCGGAAAAAGAGTAGTCGGCTTCCCAGGAACACGGCGCCGTACGTCACGACCCCCAGGAGAATCAGGTAGTACAACCCAGTCGTGAACCGGGCCGGCCAGCTCGGCGGAGCCTGGCCCTCGTCGCCGGTGCTGACGACGCGCTGCTTGGATCGGAGCTTCACGGCCGCCCTTCGATCAGATCGAGTAGACCTGTGAGATCGTGCACGGCCACCTGGTCAATTCCAGTCGCGGTCGTGACCCGGTCGTGCAGAAGCTGCATCTCCCACTCGCTCGTGAAGTCGGAGGCGCGAAGGACCAGAACGAGCCGTTTGGCATCGATCGTCCGCAAGACTGGTTGGAGCCTCTCGGTAAGCTGGTCGGGGTCGGTCATCGAGTAGGCCATCACGTAGAACCTGTTCACCAGAGGCTCGAGGCGACCGAACACCGAGTTCGGCCACCAGGGCGGAACGGATACTGATAGAGGCGTTGAGGGACCGGCGGCATTTCGCGCTCGGGTTACGACGTCTACATACGCGTCCAAATGGCGTTCCGGATCTTCGCGGAATTCCTCCAGAGCATGGGGCTCGATGTCCAAGTGCAGGCCACCCGCCGAGATGGTAAGGCCGGATACCCGATCTGCCACCCCGCTCCGGCGATCCGGATCGAGCCACGCATTCGTACTGAGCATGAGCTCGACCTCGAGTTCCGCCGCCTCCGCCCGACCAATGAAGTCGATCACCTTGGCTGGGGCGGCATCCTGGCCCACGGAGAGGACCACCCGCCGGAATCCCTTGGCCTCCATGAGAGCGCGGAGGTACGCGTTGTCGAGGCGGTTGAATGCGTCAGACCACATGTACAGTGCCCGGGTCCCGGTCCGGCCTCGGTATTCCGGTCCGGGGAGGGGGATCTGGTGAATTAGCTCGGCGTCGAAGGCCTGGTTGGCGACCAGGAAGATCTGCGCCCCAGCCATATGGAGTTCCCTAAGACTCCCGATCCGATCTAGCGCCGCGTTATACAGTGCTGTGAGCCGGTCGAGCGCCCTGCCCAGGTCGGCCGCCACCGGGGCAACCGTCCACTCGGCGTGCGAGCGCCGAGTGCGCTCGAGGTGCTCGAGATACAGGTAGTGCTGGCGCACGGTGCGAACGAGCTGCTCTCGAAATCGATCGTACGCCCGCTGCGTACTCACGACGCGTTCCATGACCGCCGCGCGTACTCGACGCCGATTTCCCTCGATCTCGCTCTCCAGCCCGGCCTTCTTGCCTCCGAAGAGCGGTTTTCGGAAGACGACTCCCGCGGAAACGCCGTCGGCGCCGGTACTCCTGGCACGCACGCCGTACCTGAGGTAGAACCGGAGTCGCGTCTCATCGGCGACATCCCGCCCAAGCCGAGACTCGCGTTGGGTGAGGTCGAAGACTTGCGCGGTCGTTTCGTCGGCCTCGATGCGCCGGAGGATCTGCTCGACGTCGAGGTCGAAGATGGGTGGAAAATGACGGACGGTAGCTGCCGTATCGGTGTCCGCGACCGCGCCGAGTGTCGCCAGCTCCGTCCGGGTCCTCGTAACCTCCTGCTCGGACTCGAGGAGCGCATCCAAATCCGAGGCTCCCGATAGGTACGCTTCTCGATACGCTCCAGCGATACCTGAGACCGCCGTCGTTTTTTGGGCGAGCAGCGCTCTCGTGAGAGGGAGCATTCGTCGTGCGAATGCTTCGACGCGGCAACGGTTCTCCTGTTCGACGCGGTCCAGCCGCGCCCGCACGGCCGCGAGCTCCGATCGCGTCTTGAGGACCTCCCCGACCCTGCGGTTCTCGATCAGGCCCGATTGAAAGAGGTCCATCGAGAGTCCGACGTACGCGCCCGTCACCCCTTCCTCAAGTGGTCGATCTTGGAATCCGAGTCGACCGCCCGCCTCGAGGGCGAGCCCCAGATCGCGGGCGGATGCTTCACCGCGCAATCGATATGCTTCTTGATCTGCGGCGGCAGCGGTCTGGCCAAAACAGCCCACCCGGATGGGCGCGAAGACGAAGGGCGGGCCGTTGTCGAGGGCACGGAGTCGCGTGAGGGCAAGATCCAGCTCCGCCCAAAGCTCGGGTCCCGTGTGAGGAGGTTCAGCGACAGCGGATGCCTGTCCCTGCAATCCAGCGTGCTGGGCATCGAGGGTGTCTTGCGTCGCGGGCTGTGCTTCCGTTTCGGGTGTCACCCCGACGGTCAGCACGACCAGTGAAGAGAACGCCGCAGTAGCGGAGCGCAGCATTTCCGGACCTCCGTGGCGTTGAGCGGGTGGCTTGACTCCGGATTGGATGGGAGGGGCTGGGAGCCCCTTGTCGGAGCCTTCGGCTGGGGACCGGGGGGTGCACGCTTCAATCTACGTATCGCGCTCCCAACGTTCCACCGCACATAAGTATCGGTCGCAGAAAGCCTTAAACGATTGAACCAAGCTCAATCGGCGCACTGTCCTGCCGGGCAGTCCAAAAGCGCGGCCGGGCGCAGGCTGGTCTCGTTTCGGCACCCCTCCCATTTGGATCCCTTCCCCCATACCTACGATGCAGGAATCGCTCCCGATCGTCCCGGAGTGCAGGTCAGGGCGGGAATCCGACCGACGGTGCCGGGTGGCCGCAGCCGGCCGGATCGAAGGCTCGGATTTGGGGTGCTGACGACCGACTTAAAGCGGGGATGGCGGCTTTCGGCGGGGCTGGGGGTCGGCCGGAGTTGGTCTCCCGAGTCGGGCGTTCAAATCCGCTCTACCCCCTCTTCCCGGATCCATCCAACACGTCCGTCCTCGAGCACTACCTCAAGCCATTCGTCGCTCTGCTGATCCAGCCGCACCTTCGTGCCCGCGTGGATCGTAAAAAGGTGGAGGTCGGTATCGTCGGATGGTGCGCTCTGCACGGGTACGGACTCGGCGAGGACGATCCCCTCTGGAGGTTCCCCGACTCCGAGCTCGCGCACCGCGAGGTTGATGCTGAAAACGAGCGCGATGGCACCGCCCGCCCGCCCCGTCCGAACCGCCCAGCTAGCCGTCGGCGTACCGGGACGGAGCACCGCAGCGACGAGTGCCACCATCGCCAGCACGTACGCCAACCCGACTGTTCCGATCAACGCCGATCGCGGAAGGAGGTCGACCCACCAGCGCACCACGGCGAACGGCAAGAACGCAGGACGCGGCGTGATATCGTCGGTCGTCAACGACCGGGCGAGCTCGAGGTTGGCGCGCAGGTCGTCGTCACGGGGCATGAACCGGCGCGCCCGCTCGTAGCTCAGGATTGCCGGGCCTAGCCGACCCAGCTTGAAGTATGCGTTACCCAGGTTGTAGTAGAGCGTCCCGCCTTCGAATCCCTCCTCGAGTACCCGCATGTACGCCGTTACGGCTCCCGCAAAGTTCTCCTCCTGATAAAGGCGACTCCCTTCATCAAAGAAGGCCCGTTGTGTTGCAAGGGCGGGCGCTACGTGGAATGCAAAGGCCAGCAGCGCCCCCGCCAGGACTCGCATGGATTTCACTTGAGTGCGCGCTCCATTCCCGTCATGGCCTGCTCGGCCCGAGCAGCGAGGCTCTTCATTCCCTCGAGTGTGACGTCGACGGGTGCGAAGCGGTACCGGTCGCACAGGTCCAGGCACGCGAAGTATTCGTCGACCACATCTCCCGCTACCCCGCGGGCTTCCATGTCGGTCCGGATGGTCTCCTGCACCATTCCAGCCTCGGACACGTTCAGCTTGTCCCCAAGAAAACCGCGGAGGGCACGAGCGACCTGAGCGTGAAAGTCCTTGGCCTGGTCGGGGGCAATGAGTGACCGGGCACTCGTCATGTGCCGGCGAGCCGTCCTGCTTGCCCGACGTCCGCGAGCGAACGCCACGTCCCCAGCGAGCCGGTCCTGATGCCGGCGTACACCGACCGCCGCGCCGAGCACTGACAGCGGCACCAGCGCGACCAGCCAAAAACCCGCAGATCCGAACAGCGAGCGATCGCGCCGGATGAAATTCGGTGTCGCTACGCGAATGAAGCGGATATCCTGGCGAAGGGTCGTAACGGCCCCACGCCCCCCAATCGAGATGAGAGGACCCTCGACCGCATCGCCAGTGACCGATACCGGGATGGCGTCGGCGGCTGCCGTCTCGTACCGTGCGGCATCCGCATCGAAGTATCCGAACCGCGCGGCGGGTATGGTGTGCAGACCGGGGACCCGGGGAATCAATACGTATTCGTAGGTTTTCGTTCCACGAATTCCACCGCTTGCGCGATCGATGTTCTCTGTCATCTCCGGCGGATAGACCTCAAACGCCTCCGGGAAATCGATAGACGGCTCAGGAAGGGTCTGGACGTTGCCCTCGCCCGATAGCGCCAGGCGATACGTAAGCGCCTCGTTCGTCCGGACATCATTTTTGTCTAGCAACACGTCCACACGGAGGTCGCCTACGAATCCGGTGAACTCGGCGGGGCGACCGGTCGAGGGCAGGGACCGCACGGCAACCGGGATCGCCTCGGTCGCGAGGGCAACCGGAACTCGTTGTGCGAAGAACCCACCGGAGAGCACATCGAAGGGATCTCGCGAGCGCCGATCGATTCGGACCTGTGCCTCGACCGTGACCGGCGCGATCGTCTTGGTCCCCGCCCCCGTCGGAAACAGCGCCCGGCGGCCGATCAGAGCCGTGGCGTATTTCCTGCCGTCACGCACCACGTTCTCGACCTGCGGGCGGGCTGGTCCCTCGAGTGCTTCGATCCAGAACCCGGCCGCGCTCGGTGGGTCGTTCATACGGTAGTCGTCAATCGGGAGCTGCGTGTAGATGCGATACTCGACGATCACCGGTTCGTTGACGTACGCCGTCCGCTTGCTTGGGGTGGCCGTGACGAAGAGCGCATCCGCGGGAATCTCGATCACCCTGCCGTCGGGGCTCGTCGTGGTCCTGGGTCCCGCCGTCTGAGTCACGGTGAGGTCGACCGGCTCGGTTAACAGCGTCGTGCCGCTGGCGCTCACGGGGATAGCCGGAACGGTAAACGTGCCGACCTTGGTCGCACGAAAACGATACTGAATAGTGAGAGCCACGGTCGTGCGACCGTTGACCGAGCGCATCGAGGTCGTCCGTCCAGAGCCCAGGTAGGCGGCGAAATTACCCAGCGTGGGAGGCTTGGGACCGGTTTCCAGCTGCTGGGTTCCCGAGATCTCGACGTTCACCACGAACTGATTGTTCACGGCGACTGGCTGCGGAGTGACGGTTGCGGAGACGCTCACACCCTGCGATGCCAGCGCTCCCGGTGACGCGAGCTGAAAAAAGACGACCACTCCCGCGACCCAACGGGTTACCATTCTTTGCTCGGCCTCCTCCGGGCGGACGTCGCCTTGCGCCGCCGTTCGATCTTGCTCGGATCCTCCTGAATGGCCTGGAGCAGCCGTTCCGCTTCTTCCGGTGACATCTGTGCAGGGCGCTCCTGCGGTTGCCTCTCCTGCTCGCGATTCGACTCATCCTCGTCCGGCTGTGACCGTGGCTGGTCTTGCGTCCGATCCTCGCCCTGATCCTGCTCTTGATCTCCTGACTTCGGCTGAGGCTGTGAATTGGAGTCCTGGTTCTCCGATTCGTTGTTCTGCTGGTTCTGTTGTCGTTGCTGCTGCTGCTGCTCGATGACGCGCTCGAGATTGTGCTTGGCGTCGCCGTCATCCGGTTCCAGCCGCAGAGCCTGCTTGAACGCTTCGGCGCCTGCTTGGAGTTCTCGTTGTTTGAAGAGTGCGTTGCCGATGTTGTACCACGCGCGGGCTTGCATGGCCGAATCACCCGCTTCGACCGCGGCGCGGTACGATTCGACGGCGCTCCGGTAATCCTGTGATTTGTACAGCGCATTCCCGTCGTTGAACCGGATCAGCTCGGACTCCGGCGCCTCTCTCAGCGCGTCAAGATACTTCTCATGGGCCTCATCGAAGCGTGTCGCGTCATAGAGGCGATTGCCCTCTTCGACGAGCGCGCGACCCCGTTGGGCCTCCAGCCGCAGGGTCAAGACGGTCATCGCTGTGAGGGCCGCGGCCAGGACCTTCGTCATCGCACCCTGCCTGCCCACGTTTGCCTTACGGTCCTACGGTCCGGAATGAGCATTTCGGCGATCAACAAGAGGAGCCCGAGTCCCACAAAGATCTGAAACTGCTCCTCGAACTGGGTCACTTCCAGCGACTCGAGCTCCCGGCCGGTCTCGCCGGTCAATTCCTCCACGAGCTCGTCGAGCTCGGACCCGCGTGGCGAGGCGCGATAGTACTGCCCGCTCGTTTCCTCGACGATTCGAACGAGCGTCGTCTCGTCTAGTACCGAGGTGATCACGTTCCCGCCCTCGTCTCGCATGAATCCAGTGCGGCGGCCGGCCGCGTCGAACTGCGGAACCGGCACCCCGGCCGGCGTTCCCATGCCTACCGCCAAGATCCGTACCCCCTCGTCCGTCGCGCGTTCGACCGCGTCATCGATCCCCCCCTCGTGATCCTCTCCATCCGTGATGACGATGAGCGCGCGGTGTTGGTTCGTGCCCGCGTCGAACGCGTCGAGCGCCGTTTGGAGAGCGGCGCCCAAGTCCGTTCCCTGTACCGACACGATGTCCGGCTCCATCGCGTTCAGGAACAGGAGCGCCGCTGCGTAGTCCAGGGTCAGTGGGCTCTGTACAAACGCCTCACCCGCAAACGCGACGAGCCCGACACGATCGCCGTCCAACCGGCGAATCAACGTGGAGACCGTGAACTTCGCTTTCTCCAGCCGATTGGGTGCGATGTCCTCCGCCAACATCGAGCGGGAAACGTCGATCGCCACGATGACGTCGAGACCCTCGCGCTTCACGGTCTCGACGCGGGTACCGAACTGCGGGCGAGCCAGCGCGAAAACGAGGAGTCCGAGGACCACCACCACGAGGATGCGCTTGGCGAGGCGCCCGGAGCGGTTGACGGTTGCGGTCAGGCGTTCCATGAGCGCCGAGTCTCCGAACGCCGCCAGCGTGTGGTCGGTTTGGCGGGCGACGAAGTAAAAGAACAGGGTGGCCGCCGGTACCGAGACCAGGCCAAAGAGGAATTCCGACGCACCGAACCGGAACATGGCCCCCCTACGGAACGCGACGCCACACGGTGTGGGCGGCGACCAGTTCGAGGACGATCAGTCCGAGACCAACGGCGAGTGGTATGTGAAACAGCTCACCGTAGCGCGTAAAGTGTTCCGCCTCGATCTCGGTGGTCTCCAACTGGTCGATCTCCTCGTAAATTGCCTCCAGGCTCTCACGGTCGGTCGCGCGGTAGTACTGACCGCCCGTGATGTCGGCCACTTCGCGCAGCACGTCCTCGTCGATGTCGACCCGCATCGGAACCGGGCGCTCGCCGAAGACGGGGTCGTTGATCCGCACCCGGGCGATACCGCGTGTCCCAGCGCCCACTGTGTAGATCTTGATGTCGAGCGCCTGGGCCATCTGCGCCGCCGTCACCGGATCGATCTCACCGCGGTTGTTCCGGCCGTCGGTCAGCAGCACAATGACCCGCGATTCCGCGTTCGAGTCCTGTAGCCGCTTGACCGCGGTCGCGAGCCCCATGCCGATCGCTGTCCCATCCTCGATCACGCCCGGTGCCAAGTCGCGCAGAATGGTGGTCACAACGTTGTAGTCCAGCGTGAGCGGCGCCTGTGTGAATGCCTCCCCGGCAAACACGACGAGACCGATACGATCGTTCCGGCGGCCTTGAACGAAATCGGCCGCCACCTGTTTGGTCGCCTCGATGCGGCTCGGCGTCAGATCCTCAGCGAGCATGGATGTCGACAGGTCGAGGGCCATCACGATATCGATCCCCTGCGTCGTAACCGTTTCTTCGGTCACTCCCGACTGGGGACGGGCGAAGGCCACGATCAAGACGCCGAGAGCGGCGACACGCGCGACGAATACCAGGTGGCGCCAGCGTGCCGTGTGTCGGATATCGCTTTGCCTGACGATCTCCACCGTCGAGTACCGAATTGCAGGTTCCCGATGCCGACGGCGCACGTACCAGAGAACCAGGACGGGAACCGCCGTGAGCGGGAGCAAGAACGCGGGATCGGCGAAGCGGTAGATCATGCTGCGCTGGCTTCGACTAGAGGCGGCGCGGGACGGGTGATCCCCACCCAGTGGCGCGCTGAGGGTACGATGCCACGGCTGGCCGTTGGGGCCGGCGTGTGCTTGGCGAACTTCACCAGGTCGCAGGACTCGAGGAAGACATGTGCGGACTCGACGATCTCCCGGTCAAGTCCCTCGTCCGCTAGCCGTCGCACGACGTCATCTGTCACCATCTCCAGAGCGTCGATCCCGAAGCGGCCCGCGACGTAGGTCCGGAAAATGTCGGCCACCCGAATGTAGTGCTCTTTGTATTCACCCCGGTCGAGCAGTCTGGCCGTCTCGAGAGTTTCGAGGGCCTCGAGCGCCACCTCGTGAGGTGACCGGGCTGGTACGAAGGGCGCGACCGTCGCCGGGCGCTCGCGGAGTCGGTGGCGGCGGTACAGCCACCAACCCAGCGCGACGACCAGCAGGGACCCGACCACCCAGGGCCACAGCAGCCACCAGTTCCGCGGCATCGTCATCGGCCCCTTCACGTCGCGGACGTCCCCGCCCTCGTCGAGGCCGACACTCGCCACGGTGACGGTCCATCCATCGGTTGCGAGGGGCCGTACGCTGTCACCCTCGATCGTCACGTCGAAGCTCGGGATCACGAGGTTGCCCAACTCGAACGCAGTCAAAGTCAGTTCGAGCGACGAAGTGATACGGTCTCCACTCGTCACCGACTCGCCAACGCGCGCCCCGAGGACCTCGAATGGGGCGATGGCCAGGGAATCGGGCCACACGACTCTTTCAGTTTCTGCGTGCGTTACCTCGATCGTCAGCCGCAGCCGATCCCCGACCTGGACGACGGCGGTATCGAGGCTAGTGCGAATTGAGGGTCGGCCGGACTGGGCATGCACGCCCGGAGCGCCCATGCCAATGCCGGCGATCGCCAGTGTCGTCAGCACATGCGATCTCATCGAAACCCCTGCTCCCGTTCCTTGAAGAATCGCATGAGCGGTTCGACATACGATTCGCCGGTGCGTACCGGAATCACGTCCACCTTGGAGCGCCGGAACGCCCGTGCCCGTTCGGCCCGCGATCGCTCAACTCGCTCTCGAAACGCTCGCTGAAGCGCCGCGTCGGATGTGTCGATGACGATCTGCTCTCCGGTCTCCGCATCCTGCAGCGCGACCAGGCCGATAGGTGGGAGTGCATCCTCGCGGCGGTCTCCGACTTCGATCGCGATCACGTCGTGACGGCGTCCCGCCACCGAGAGCGGTCGCTGGTAGCCGGCGGCGATGAAATCCGAAACCAGGAACACCACCGCGCGGCGCGTGGTGACGCGCGTCAAATACTCTAGCGCTCCGGCGATATCGGTCCCGCGGCCTTCCGGCTGGAAGTATAGCAATTCACGAAGGACGCGTAGGACGTGCCGGCGTCCCTTTCGGGGTGGGACGAACTTCTCGATCCGGTCCGTGAAGATGATGAGACCAACTTTGTCGTTGTTCTTGATGGCGCTGAACGCCAGAGCAGCGCAGATCTCGACGGCTAATTCGCTCTTCGTGCGCTCGAGGCTGCCAAAGTCACCGGACCGGCTGGCGTCGACGACCAGCATGACGGTCAGCTCGCGCTCCTCGTCGAAGACCTTGACGAAGGGATCGCCCGTCCGGGCGGTGACGTTCCAGTCGATCGACCGGATGTCGTCACCGTATTGGTATTCGCGGACCTCCGCGAAACTCATCCCCCGGCCCTTGAACACGGAGTGGTACTCGCCGGAGAACACATCGTTGACGAGTCCCCGGGTGGCGATCTCGATTCGTCGCACTTTCTGGAGGATCTCGCGTGGTATCATCGCACGCCCCCTAGGGGACCTCGATGTTGTCGAGGACCTGAGACACCACGTCCTCGGACGTCCGCTCTTCCGCTTCGGCCTCGTACGTGATCAGCACCCGGTGCCGCAGGACATCCATCGCGATCGTCCGCACGTCTTCCGGCGTCACGTACCCGCGTCGCTTGAGGAATGCCTGGGCGCGAGCTGCCTTGGCAAGGTTGATGGTCGCGCGCGGAGACGCCCCGAACGCGATGAGATCACCGAGCTCCGCGAGTCCGTACGCGTGCGGTTCCCGTGTCGCAAAAACCAGGTTGACAATGTATTCCTCGACCTGCGGGTCCATATAGATGCTCTGGACCGCCTTCCGGGCGCTCATAATGTCGTCGGCGTGCACAACGGTCTTGACCTCTGGTTCCGGACCGGCCGCCATACGCCGCATGATTTCCAGTTCTTCGTCCTTCTGTGGGTAACCGACAGAGAGCTTCAGCATGAAGCGGTCGACCTGCGCTTCGGGTAGTGGATAGGTCCCCTCCTGCTCGATCGGGTTCTGCGTGGCGAGGACGAGAAACGGGGAATCGAGCTGGTAGGTCGTGTCGCCGATCGTGACCGAGCGCTCCTGCATGGCTTCCAGGAGGGCGGACTGTACTTTTGCGGGCGACCGGTTGATCTCGTCCGCGAGGATCACGTTCGCGAATATCGGCCCCTTGTGGGTCTTGAATTCCGACTCTCGCGGGTCGTAAACCAGGGTGCCGACGAGGTCGGCCGGCAGCAGATCCGGCGTGAATTGCACGCGTCGGAACGTCGTATCGATCGACCGGGCGAGCGTGCGGACCGTCATCGTTTTGGCGAGGCCGGGGACGCCCTCCATGAGCACGTGCCCATCGGCCAACAAGCCAATGAGCAATCGCTCGATCATGTACCGCTGGCCGACGATCACGCGGCCAATTTCGTCGAGGAGTCGATCGACGAACGCGCTTTCCTCGCGGATCTTCTGCTGGATGGCTTCAATGTCTCGATGCATCGTGAGTGCGAACTCTCAGAGGTTCGAGGGTGGGCCCGCCCGGACGTGGCCGGTGGGGGCCCATGGCCGCCCGGCCGGGCGGCCTCCACTAGGCTCGACCTAAGATAAGAATGATGAACCGGTCGGGGGAATCGTCGCGCGGCTGGACTTCCGGCGGTCTGGCGGCCCAGTGGCCGCGCCTGCACTTTGTCGTGCGCAGCGCGCCGTCGATCACCCGCCGCCGAAACCGAGGTCAACATGCAATACCTGTCGGAACGGCTTGACGCAGAGATCCGGTGGCGCCTCGTCCTGGTTGGAGGGATGGCCAACATCCGGTTCAAGTGGATTGCGGTGGCGGTGGTGGGCGGCAGGGAACTGGCGAAGAGAGTCGGCTTGGCCTTTGGGATCTTCCTGGCGGTGGTGCGTTGATCCTTGGGGCGTGGCCGTAGTCATGCGTTCCCTTCCAGGGAGGAAACCGTGACGCCGATCCTCCACCGATCGAAACCCTGGCACGGACGTTTCGTGGTTCCGCGATTGGTTCTGTCGCTGACTGTCGCCGCGTGCCCGCTCACGGTCCACGCCCAATCCCCGGCTCCCACTGAGGCAGGTGCGGTCGGACTCACCGAGTGGCGACCGATGCCGGTCGTGCCGGGCGCGGCGATCATGTTCCTGGTCGGTAATCCGGGGAAGCACGAGATGTTTGTGGCACGCGTGCGTTACCCCGAGGGAAGTCCCGTCATCCCTCCACACTGGCACAACACGACGTATAACCTGACCGTGCTGCGGGGGACCCTCGTCATCGGTATGGGTGACAGTATCGACTCGACCGCCGTGCAGAGGCTCGGACCGGGGAGCTTCTTGGTGCTCGAGGGTGGGATGAACCACTATGAGTGGTTCGAGGGCAAGATGGAGATGCAGATTGCCGGCGTCGGTCCGTTACGAACCGTCTTCCCGAACTCGGATGACTCTCGGCGATGACTAGGTTCGGGTTCTTCTTGGAGCGGGTGAGCACGGGCTCCCGGGACATCACTGGACCAGCCCATTTCCATGGCCACCCCGCTTGTCCACAAGGGAGCGACCGCCGGTGCCAAGGTTCAAGCGATGACCATCGTGGACTTCCTGGTGCAACCCGATTTGATCGCAGAGGCTTGGGATTACTTCGAGAACGTTCAGACGAAGGCTATCGAGTACGCGCCGCTCATTCGTCCCGCCGATCGGCCCGCTATCGAACTGAACAAGGACATTATGGCCGAATTCCGGCCAGCGATGCGCGAGTTCTACTACGACCCGGCGCGATATGATACCTACCTCGACCAACTTGGCGTGAGCTATCCTACGATCGGTGGCTGCGCCGAGCGCTGTGTGGGTCGGGATGTGATTTGACGCCTGGTCACTCCCGCTGGCCGAGCTCCTCCTCCAGCTCGGTCAACGCGACGGGCCAGCGGGGGTGTCGCGCCGCGCGAATGCGGGCGAGGGGCCCCGCGACCACCGTGACCATACCGGAGGGTTCCAGATAGCGCGCGGCGACATCCTTGATGTCGGCGGCGGTGACGGCGCCGACCGCTTCGGGCCACTGCATTAGCTGGCTCGTGCCCCCGTGACGGACCTGCTCGACCGCGAAGGTCTCACTCGCCTTCGAGGCCCCCTCCAGGCGCCCGCGCCATTCGGCCTGGACCAGCCATCCCCGCGCGCGTGTTACCTCGTCTTCGTGGACCGCCTCGCCGGCGTCATGTAGGCGCAGGACCTCTTCCAGACTGAAGCGAACGAGCGGGGCGACAGCCTCCGGCCGGCCTCCGGTGCGGATGTGCACCAGGCCGGTGCCCGACCCGGTCTCGGGAAGAAGGAAAGCGTCTCTGTTCGTAAGACCGCGAATCTCGCGCGCGGCGATGTTGAGCCGCTCGGACAGGATGAACCGGAGCGCTGCGAGCGCGGCGCGGTCGGTCTCCGGAATGGCACCTAACGCTTTGCCAATGGCGACCCAACCTTCGAGGCTCGGGACGTCGACGGTGTACAGCCCACCTTCCAGCGGCTGGGGTGCGAGCGCGACTGGAGGACTCGCTCCACCTCGGGTGCGCGGCCACCCTCGAGTCGTGGCCTCGACCGCTCCTTCCACGGCGGGTAGCTCGATGTTCCCGCCGACGCCAAGAACCACACGATCGGCTCGCAGGGTGCGGGACGCCAGTGAGCGAAGGGCGCTCAGAGAGACCCTCGTTCCGGGGCTGGGTGGCGCAAGGGGGTAACCATACACGCGCCGTTCGAGCTCGACCTTTGGCCGGAAGCCATCGCCGCCGATACCCGCCATCGGCATGGTATACCCCTGGCCCGCTCGGTATTGCTGAACCATCGATGCGCTGAGGTCGGGATTCCTGAGCAGGCCGACGAGCAGCTCCAGCCCGTCACGCCAGTCCTCTGGAAGGACGTTGAGTGAAATCCGCGTCATGTCGAGCGTCTGCTCGACATCCAGCCCCGTGCCGAGCCCGGCCAGTCGCAGCGACAGCGGCTGCTTACCACCCACCGCCCCGCGTGTCGTGAGGATCTGCGTCAACAGTGCGGATGCCCCCGCCCCGCCGGCCGCCTCGTGCAAGCGCCCCAGGGGGAGCGCAGCGGTGATTCGAACCAACGGATCGGTGGGCCCGGGGATGATATACGCTTGCACGCCGCTCGTGGCCTTGAACAAGGCCCCGGACGGATCGGCGTGGGCGAACGTCGCGGCGTCGAGGTCGAGATCCCGGGGGTGAGGCCAGTCGTGATCGAGGGCCGCGCGCGTGCGGCCCGGCAACAGGTCGCCGGTTCCTCCGCAGGCAGCGAGCGCGATCGTCGCGAGCGCGGTGACCATCCACACGTGCAGACCGTTTGACTTCATCGCCGCGCTCATCGTCCGTCCCCCGGAAGGTCCGACCACAGGAAGTCGAGCCAGCTCGGCCCGCTGCCCTGCGCGGGCGCCGAGCGCGCGACCGCGATCACGCGGTTCGACGGTACGAAATAGGTTCGCGCCACGCGCGCCACGTCCTCGGCCGTCGCTCCATCTCTTCTCTGGATGTGCTCGGGGAGCGTGCTCCAATGGTTCATCGTGTGATAGTGCCCGACCAGAAACGCCAGCTCTTCGGGGTCGTTCTTGAACTGCGCCCATTGGAGTCGCAGGCGCTTGCGCGCGCGCTCGAGTGCCGCCCGGTCGATACGGCCCGCGCGCACGTCTTCCACCGTGGCCAGGAGCGCCCGCTCGACCGCGGGGAGGGCGCCGTCACTCGAGGCGGGTGCGACGAGATTGATCGCGCCCGGCGAGCCGAACCGATACGTGTGAATCACCCGAAAGTCGGCGCGGGCCGACGAAGCCGGCGCGCCCGCTCGCGCGAGCTTTGCCGCCGCCAGGCCATGGGGGCCGCTCAAGAGGGCGGCGATCAGATCGAAAACAGGCCGGTCAGGATGGCCCATGCCGGGAATGCGATAGCGAACGTGCACCTGCGGCGACAGCGGGTCCGTCCAGTCGAGCCGGATCGATCCACCGGGCACGGGTTCCGCCTCGACGTCCATGTCGGTGGGAGGCTCAGGCCCGCGTGGCAGCTCGCCAAAATAGCGCTCCGCGAGCGGGACGGCCTCGTCGAGCGTGATGTCGCCGACGAGCACCAACGCCGTGTTGTTGGGCACGAAGTAGTCATCGTAAATGCGGAGCATGTCGGCTCGAGTGAAGCTTCCGAAATCCCGGAGGTGCCCGCCGTCAGGCTGGTACACAGGGTGCGAGGTAGCCGTTACCGCGTCGATCGCCTCGTTGAAGCGTGTCTGCGGCCGGCCTTGCCCGCCGAGAATCTGCTCGAGCACCGTAAAGCGCTGCGCTTCCCAGCCCCGAAAGATGGCGTTGGCCATCCGGTCAGCCTCCAGTCGGAAGAACAGCTCGAGCGACTCGCGCGGGAGCGCCATCCCGAATTCCATGTAGTCCTGCTCGGTGCTGGCCGGAACGGGATCCAAGTGGCGAGTCAGGCCGCCGTGCTGCATGTACCACTTGTACGAGGCCCAGTAGACGCGAAACTCGCCGACCTGATCCTCGAGCTCGTACAACGTCCGCCGCAGGGCGTCTGTTTCGGGCGTCCCCGGCCATGCCAGCTCGTCGATGAATACCGCCCTCTCGCGGAACCGATTGCGTTCCTGGCGCCGGCGCGCGATCAGCTCCTGTTCGGTCTCGTGGATCTCCTCGTGGAGTGGCAGCTCCCGGCCGAAATCCCGGGTCCCAACCGTTGTTGTCCCCTGGTAGAGGAGGTGCTCGAGGAAGTGCGTCATCCCGTGCTGCCCGTTTCCTTCCTGCATGGAGCCGACACGGAACCAGAGATTCGCCGCCACCCGTGGCACCCGATGATCCTCCACCACGAGGATCGTGAGCCCATTGTCCAGGATGTGTTGCTGGATTTCCACGGGTGGGGCTTGCGATTGCTCCGCGGCGATCGCAGCCGGCGCGGTGGCGAGAAAACCTGTGGCGAACAAAACTCTTCTCACGCTGGGCTCTCTTTCGGCGGTGTGGTAACCAGGCGTCGACGCGGGGACGTCGGTGTCTACTCCGCCGGGATCCCCTTCGACGCCGCGGCGGCCTCTACAATGCAGCGGCGTCCGGGAGATGGCCAGCGGGCTATGTCAGGTCGGCGCGTGTGCCTGTGGTATGTTTGCGCCGCGGCTCGGTTTATTCTTCCTGTCCCGAAGTCACTGAGGGTCAAGATATGAGATTCAAGCTTCCCCTGGTTGCGATCGCCATTTTCGCATCGGCGGCCTCGGGCCAAGAGATGGGCGTACGAGAGTACGAGCCCAAGA
Organism: Gemmatimonadales bacterium; assembly: GCA_965249575.1. Classification (GTDB taxonomy): domain Bacteria; phylum Gemmatimonadota; class Gemmatimonadetes; order Gemmatimonadales; family GWC2-71-9. The sequence goes on from OZ252244.1 coordinate 3,380,898, forward strand.
CGTCGCTGATCGTTCTGGCACACCCACTCACGAGAGCGGCATTTCCCTTCGTTGACATACATGGTCATCAGCGAGGCCACACCATGTCGGCCGACCAGGTGGACGCGTTGGTCCGGGGCATGGACGATATGAACATGGGCGTCATGGTGAACCTGAGCGGCGGGACGGGGGAGCGATTGCGGCAGGGCATGGCGAATCTCAAGGGCCGCGCGCCCAACCGGTTCGTCCTTTTCGCCAACACGAGCTACGAGGGCATCGACGACCCCGGTTACGCCGAGCGTATTGCGGCTCAACTCGAGGCGGATGTCCAGAATGGGGCGCAGGGCCTGAAGATTTTCAAGAATCACGGGATGTACGTTTTCGACGGGGCGGGGAATCGGGTGGCGACTGACGACCCGCGATTCGATCCACTCTGGGCCAAGGCCGGCGAGCTGGGCATCCCCGTGCTCATCCACACCGCCGATCCGCACCAATTCTGGCTGCCGCACGACAAGTACAACGAGCGATGGCAGGAGCTTGTCGAGCGCCCGCGCCGAAAGCGTCCTCCCGAGCCGACGTGGGAAACCCTCATGCAGGAACAGTGGAGCGTGTTTCAGAAGCACCCGGACACGCAGTTTATCTCCGCGCACCTCTCGTGGCTGGGGCACGATCTCGGCAGGCTCGGGAAGCTCCTAGACGAGCTTCCCAACATGCACGTCGGTCTTGGGGCCGTGATCTACGAGTTCGGCCGCCAGCCGCGGTTCGCCAGGCAGTTCCTGCTGGAGCACGGTGAACGCGTCCTGATGGGCAAGGACTCCTACAACCGGGACGAGTTCAACACGTACTTCCGCGTACTGGAAACCGCCGACGAATACTTCGACTACTACCGGGATTACCACGCTTTTTGGCAGATGTACGGACTCGACTTGCCGAATTACGTGTTGCGGCAGGTCTATTACGAGAATGCGGCGAGACTCATTCCGGGTCTGAAAGAGGAGGACATTCTCTCGGCGGTCTACCGTTAGGGATCAAACGATGGGTGGTGTCGGTCGTGCATGCTCCAGCTTCCCCTTCCAGGCCGCCTCGAAACGGTGAATGAGTGCGGGATAGATCAGGCGCCGTCGGAATGGATCGATCATCGCCATGTAAAACGGTGTGAATCGATTGACGGGTTTGACGTGATTCGCCCAGTAGAGTGTATACCCCCCAGGTGCTGGCTCGAGGGCAAAGGCGAGCAACGCGTGCACCGTAGCCTGGCTTAGCTACCGTCCGCCGGGTCGAGCAGGGTGCGCAGTTGCTCGCGGGGCTCGAACAGTGTGGGGGCGTGGCGCCAGAGCTGCTCAAGTGCTTGCCCGTGCCGTTTCGCCAGGTCGGGACTTCCCGCCTGGAGAGCGGCCCGTGTCAGACCAAGGAGGGAGTGCGCCCGGTTCGGGGTCCGGACCAAGCTCTCACGATATGCTGTCACCGCGTCGCGCGGTTTTTCGAGCCTCAGCAACATGTCGCCGACGAGCTCTTGCGGTGGCTTTACCGTAGGGGGCGGCCCGAATTCAAACGGTAGGGAGCTCTCCCGCTCGGCGGCCCGCCGTGCAATGCGCAAGCCGGCTTCCGAGTCGCCCTCGGTGAAACGAATGCGTGCCTCGAGAATGTCTCTCGAAACGGTCATTTGTCCGAAGGCCGTCTCCGGGATCGTCCCCGAGAGAGTCGCGAGGAATCCATCCATCGATTCCAATGATGTCCGGGCCTCCGCGATGCGGCCTGTATGGACGGCGCTCCACCCATCGGCGTAGGAGATGAATGCGGCCGGCCGGGCGCCGGGCTCGAACGCCAACGTCATCTTCGCCGCCGGCCCGTCCCAATCGCCGGTTTCCACCAGATAGTGCGCGCGCATCCTGGCGAAGTAACTCAGGAGAGACGGCGTCCGTCGCTCCCGGGCTTCCTCGTACACGGCCTGGAGATAGCGAAGGGCGTCGTCGTGTCTTCCCTGCTGGAGATACCCGTACTCGAGCCAATGGGTGTAGTGACCATTCCGGCGACCCGATACCTCCCACGCGCGTTCATTCGCGGCGACCACGTTGTCCCACATCCCCATGGCGGTGAAGATGTGCGACGTCATGTGCTGGGCGTGCGCCGCCCCCGGTGCGATCTCGGTGTAAGCCCGCGCGGCGGTCAAGCCGAGCGGCGCATGGATGGGATCGTCGAACGAGTGAATCAAATAGTGCACCGCGCCGGGATGATCCCGGTTCCGGTCGAAGACTTGCTGCGCAATGGACGCCGCACGCATGTACGTTGTGAATTGCCGGTCGCCGTCGTCTAGGCCGAGGATCGACAGGGCGTAGAAGGCCCGTGCCTCGTCGTCATCGGGATACGCGTTGACGAGGTCCTCCATCGCCGCGGAGTAGAGCGTGTCCCGCACGTTCTTGGCCCCGTCACCGTACAACACCTCGACTGCGCGGAGGTAGCCGGCTTCCCGCTGGGTCTGGGCCCGAGCATGACGGACCTCCGCGGTTGGACCGAGCCGCTCGAGTATCTCCCGCGCGGCGTCGCGGTCCTGCTGTTTCCAAAGCGGGTGGTTGTGGGTCATGGCCTCGCCCCAATAGGCCATGACAAACGAGGAGTCGATGACCTGCGCCCTGCGGAACGCCGCGGCCGCGCGTTCGAATTCAAAGCTGTGCAACAGGAGGGCACCCAGGAGAAACTGCTCCTGGGCCGGTGAGGTCCCGGAGGTCGGGAAATCGATAGTGCCGAGGCGCTCCTGGGACCACACGGGGGAGGCCGCGAGAGCACCGAGAAGTAACAAAGGCAATAGTGATCGACAGCGACTGGACATGTTTGGCTCGCGGGTGGGGCATGGGTGGTGAATCAAGGCCGGCCGGGCCCGGACTCTACGAGGAACATGTCGGCGATGGACTCCATCCGTCAAATTAAGGAGGGTGAAGGGATCGGCGAGTTCATGGGGATTGTACGGGAGATCGACGAAGCGCGCCTGGTTCTGGCGGTAGACCGACGCCTAAAAGACTTGATAAGGGCGCCACCGATCACACTCGGACGGGGGCACCATGACCGACCCCGCTCGAGGATCGCTGTGTCTTGGACACGTGGTGCGCGTCCCACCATTGCCAAGCGCGCTGCCGCGTCCAGGGCTCCGGGATCGGGATGGCTTCGAGGGCCGCCCGTAGGTCGTCGGCAGATTGCGGCCGGTCGTTCCGGTCCTTCGCTAGGCACTTGAGGATCAGGTCGTCGATCTCCTCCGGGAGGTCGAACTTGCTGCGGAGTGAAGGAGGGTCAGGTTGCTCCTGGACGTGCTTCAGGATGGTCTCCATCGGTGAGCGGCCTTTGAAAACGTAGCGGCCGGTCAGCAGCCAGAAACCCACGCATCCGACGGCGTAGATGTCGCTTCGTGCGTCGAGCTCGCCACTGCCGAGCGCTTGTTCTGGCGACATGTACGCGGGCGTGCCGCCCGTCGAATGATCGGCGGTCAGCTTGTCCCCATCATCGCGGGGTGCTGCCTGGTGTTTGACTAGGCCGAAATCCAGCACTTTCACGAAGTCTAGCTCGCGTCCCTGCCGGCAGGCGTAAATGTTGGCCGGCTTGACGTCCCGGTGAATCAGTCCGGCGTCGTGAGCCTCTGCGAGCGAATCGCTGAGATCGCGCAGGAAGTGCAGGGCGCGCTCGGGAGGCACGGGTCCGAACTGCTTGACCAGCTCCTCGAGATCGAAGCCGTCCAGCAGTTCCATCACGTAGTAAAACGTGCCGTCGTCGGTCACGCCGAAGTCGTATAGCTCAATGGTGTGCGAAGAGCGGAGCAGCGCGGTGGCCTGCGCCTCCCGTTCGAAGCGCTGTTTGATCACCGTGGCGCTTTCGGCGTACTGGCCGCCCAAGACCTCGGGGCGAATGAGCTTGATCGCGGCGGGCCGGGCCAACGTCCGGTGCTCGGCGCTCCAGACCTCACCCATTCCTCCCTTTCCCAGCCGCTCGACGAGACGGTAGCTGCCCATCTCGCGCGCCTCTCGCACTGCACGACCGAGCCGGTACACGATGCGGGCACCCTGGTACGCCATGCCGACCACCAGTATGTTCGGAAACACGAGCGTGAAGAAGAACTCGACGCCATTGAGTGCGACCTGGTTCGTGCCGAGCGCGAGGTTGAGTCCGAAGACTGTGGGTACCGCACTCACCGACAGCACGGCGGCCCCGAGTGCGACGCGTGGGGGTGTCGGCACGGCAATCGTGAACAGCATGACCCAGGCGGTTACCCAAGACAGCCCGAACCCCCCTACTCCCATGTCGTGGTAAACGATTGGAGACGTGATGTCGTGGTACTCTGCGAGGGCGATTCCGTAGCTGCCGACGATCTCGAACAGAATGCCGACTCGGAGCTTCGCAGTGCGGCCCAGATTGGATCGCATGAGGAAGGCCACCACGAGCGCGACGGTGATGGAAGCCGCCCCCGGCAGCCAGTGATCGACCTCCGAGAAGAACAGGCTGCGCGTATCCCGACGCAGCAAGGGCGGAAAGTACGCGGCCATGAAATAGGTGAATGCGTATACGAGGGCGATCACGCCCACGCGGCTGACCGATGCCTCGAGCAGCTCGGGAGGCAGCGACCGGGCGGCGCCGAACGGGCCGGTGGTGCGCTGCCGGTCTACCTCTCGAATCAGTAGGGTATCGGGCCCGCTGGACTCGACGCTCATGCGCAACCCGCGCTCGTCGAGTGGTGCTTCGAATCTGCCTTGATCCGCTCGATCATCTGTACCGACACCGTATCTCGCCGGGCCGTATCATTACTGCGCCGATCAAATGCCGTTCAGGTGACGCGTCGTCGTCGTACGGTGTCTCCGTTACCCAGTTCATCTCGTTCAGTCCAGTTTGAGCGACGCGCTGGCTGTAGGAATGTCGGTAACACGTACCACGATCAACTAGTGGCGTCAACCGTCCCGCAAGGTGGTTTCCATAGGGGCATTGGCGTGTGCCGTCACCGTGTGCTGGCGCCGGTCTCGACCCGATTCTACATTCCCGAGCCCAGTCGAGCTCATCGTCATACAATGTCGACGTTGACTGGATCCGGAGGTCTTCTCTGCGTAAAGAAGAACGGAATGGCCATGCGACATGATTAGGCGCTTCCTAGTTATTGCGTGCGCGGGACTGTCGGTATTCCCTGCCGGCGACGCCGGCGCTCAGGATGCGTCTAGGACCGTTCGGTTGGGGATTGTCATGGACGGTCCGTCTGAACGCTACAGGGACTTCCGCGACCTCCTTCAGAATGAGATCGTCGACCTGTTGTCCCGCGAGTTCGTGCCGACGTTCCCGCCGGGCAAGCTCATTGTGGCGGATTGGACGAGCAGCAGTGTGTCGGCTGCCCTCGTACAGCTCCTGGAAGACGATGATGTAGACATGGTGCTCGCGCTCGGCGTCCTCGCGTCGCAGCATGCCGCCGAGCTCGACTCATTAGAGAAGCCGGTCGTGGCGCCGTTCGTCCTGGACACGGACCTCCAGTCATTGCCCCGGGAGGAGGGAGCGTCCGGCGTCGCGAATCTCAACTACGTGATTCTGCCCTCCCCGTTCGCCCGGGACATCGATGCCTTCCGAGAGCTACTGCCGTTTCGGAGGCTAGCGGTGCTGATGAATCGTCCGTACGCGGACGCGTTGCCCGATTTCACCACCCGAGTCCGCGAGGCCGTGACGGCGGTGGGAGCGGAGGCAACGCTAATCCCCGTTGATCGATCGGTGACCGCGGCCCTCGACGGCCTGCCGCCGGATGCCGATGCCGTGTATGTCTTTCCGCTCCTGCAGTTGACCTCGGCGGACATCGAGCAGCTCGCTGACGGCCTCATCGATCGCGGCCTGCCCTCCTTCTCGTTCCTCGGAGAAGCTGAGGTCGAGCGGGGGCTCCTGGCGACCCTCAACACCGAAGCCCAGTGGACCCGACTGGCGCGCCGGACCGCTTTGAACGTACAGCGCCTCATCCTGGGCGAGGCCGCGGGGGACATTCCGGTCGCGTTCAGCCGGGAGGAGCGGTTCACGATCAACATGGGCACCGCCCGATCCATCAACCTCTACCCGCCCTGGTCGGTCCTGACCGAGGCCGTGCTCCTCAACGAGATTCGGACCGACGTGACGAGGCGGCTCTCGCTCGCGTCCGCGGACCATCGGGCAGCTCGACGGGGAGCTCCAGTTCGCCAGGGCGGAGGCGACTCGTGAAGTCGCCCGAATCACGGCCGAGCGCACTGAGATCGAAGACAAGCTCGCGGTGACCGCCGCGCAGTACGAGCGGGAATTGGCGGAGGCACGAGCCACGCGGGAACGTGCGGACGAAGCGTATGCCGAGGAGCAGCGTCGACTGGAAGAGCATCTCGACCAGCAGATCGCGGCTCAGGCGGAGTTACAGCAGCGCCTCCGCGAGGAGCAGGAGACGCTCGAGCAGTTGCGGACCGGGGCGGCCCTCGGTGTCGCGGAACCGGTGGCGGCACCCTCCGAGCTCACTCGCGATCAGCTCGAAATGATCCGGTTCCGTTCGATCATGGATCAGGCGGGCGAGGCCGTGATTCTCTCCGACGTCAAGTCGAGCGAGATCATCGACGCGAACGAAACCGCGTGTAAGTGGCTGCGACATCCGCGGGAAGAGTTGATCGGGATGTCGGCGAACGATATCGACGTTGGCTTCCCGCTCCGGCCGCCCGATCTGCTCGATCTGACCCTCACCGAGACGCGCGACCTCGCGCGCCCGATGGTCTTCGACGGCGGCAAGCATCGGAGGCGGGACGGGAGCACGTTCCCGGTTGAGGTCTCGATCACCCGGCTGGCCTACGGGACCGAGGACTACGTGCTCGCAGTGGCGCGCGACATCAAGGGCCGAAAACGGGCTGCCGACGAGCTGCAAGAGAGCGAGGAGCGTTACCGGAGCCTGTTCGACTATACGCGAGACGCGGTCTACATCATCACCCGAGCGGGTGAGGTAGAGGAAGCCAACGACGCCGCACTCAACTTGTTTGGCTACACCCGCGAGGAGTTCGTCGGCCTGGATGCGCGCCGTCTCTATGTTGATGCCGACGACATTCGCAAGTTCCAGCAACAAATGGCGAACAAGGGCGTCATCATCAACTTCGAGTTGACCCTCACGCGTCGGGACGAATCACAGGTGCGGTGTCTGCTCACTGCAAGCCTGCGGCGGCGTGGGGACGGAGCGATTCGCAGCTATCAGTGTATCGCCCGGAAAATACCGAACCGCATCAGCGATCCGAAGATCGAGCCGGGGAAGGAGCTCAGTGCGGAGCTCGTGGACGCAGATGCCTCTGTGCTGGTGATCTTCGACGACGAAGTGGTACCGGCCGAAACATCGCAGATCCTGGAGCGCGCGGGCATTCGGGTTCTGACGGCGCGGAGCGGGCGTGAGGCCGTCGACCGGTTCCGGGTGCATCACCGCGAGATCGCGGCGGTGCTCATGGGGGTTCCGGCGGGTGAGTCGAGCGTCAAGTCGACCTTCGCCGAGATCAGACGGATCGATCCGGACAAGCTCGTGGTGATCGCCGCAGGTGAAGCCGACGAAGAGCTTGGCGAAGACGTGACCGGCGGCGGCCCAGTGCGCTACATCCCCAAACCGGTCCACCCGCTCGCGCTCATCCAGCACATGCGGGAGATCGAGGGTCTGAACTGGCCTCATCCGCCCGCGCCTTACACGCCAGGCTGAGCGCCGCCGCACGATCCAGGTACTGAACCCTCGCCTTCCAGTCCAACCCCGCGCCGCATATCTTCCTGCGGCGTTTTGTCACGATATCCCGGGTGGTTAGCTCAGTTGGTTAGAGCGCCGGTCTCACATACCGGAGGTCACTGGTTCGAATCCAGTACCGCCCATCGAAAGGCCAAGTGCTTCAACTCGGCACCTATCGGGCCCGACGATTTGAGCCTCGATCCGGTGAGGATCTGCCGCAGAGTCTGTCAAACGATCCGACCGCTGCAACTCTGACCTTTACTCCCACTCTTCCCCCTTTTAACCTCGGCCTGGGCCGACCGCTTCCACGTTCCGCGGGAAGCTCGCTGCGCGTGGGGGCAAACACTGTCTATCTTGATGAGGTTTTTTTTTGCCAACCTCTAACAAATAGGAAGGATATGCTGCAGCCGACCGGACACTGGTTTGTGTTCGTCGCTGTGCTCTTTCACCTTGGCGCTCGTGAAATGACCGCGGCCCAGGGCGAAACGTCCGGTATCGCAATCGACTCCGTCCCCACCCCAGCGGCACCGGATAGTTCGGCAACCTCGAGGGATGATGGTCCGTATTTCTACAAAGGGCTGTCCTACGGAAGCGACGCCAACATAGGGCCTCTGGACGTTCTCTTGAACAGGGGCTTCGCGGTTGCCCAACAGAGCGGCAGAAACCGCAAGATCTTCGACTATCGGTACGGCACTCGCCATGTCGCCAACTCATTCGCGCACCCCCTCGAGGCGATCGAACGGGCCGGTGGGTGGTGGGAGGTCATCAGTACGGAAGTCCTCCCGCTCGCCTGGGGGACCGGTTCTATGAAGTGGGCTCCCAACTACTTTGGGCACGTCATCGAGGGAGGCATCGCCTACCGGCAATTGTGGGAGTGGTTCGAGGCCCGAAATGTCCGGATGCCTGGACTACTGTCGGGAGTCACTACCATGGCGGCTGCGATGCTGAACGAACTATATGAGCATCCGTACCTGCAAATCGGTTCGGCGTCGACGCTCGTTGACCTTCTCCTCTTTGACACCGGCGGAATCCTCCTGTTCTCAAACGATAGTGTCGCAAGGTTTTTCCCCCGCTCCTTGAAGGCCAATGTGTGGCCCACCCAAGCGGCCATCACGCTCCCTGACGGACAGATCATGAACAACGGGAACAACCTCACTCTCAAGTTCCCGCTGAGTCCGATCCCCAGCACGTCGATCTTCATGCGAACCGGTCTCAACGCCCAGCTCGGGCTGACGTTGCACAGCGCCGGGGGGTTGGACTTCAGTGCCGCGGTGGGGATGGATGCCATCCGCATGCTTATCGATCCGGTGACGGGTGAAGAGACGGCGGACCTGAAGATTGCCGGCAGGTGTTCGTGGACCGGAATGGTTCGCTGCTTGCAAGTGCATATTGGAGCGAGTTTGGGGATCGACGCCTGAGCGTCAACGTCTATCCCGGAGTCATACCGGTGGCTGGTGGCACCTTTGGTGCCTGGGCTGTCCTGACGGAGAGCTCGGGAATACAGCTTGGGCTCTCGAGCCGGCATACGTGGGGAGCGGGTTTCGGCTATGGGCGGTAACTGGCGATCTCTACTGGTCCCATAGCGTTTGAGCCTCCTACTGACCTCGGATGAGCGGGGGCACGATTAACCACGCGGGAGATCACTCGAGCGTGGCGTAGATCGTCTCGACGAGCTTGAGGTCGCGCTCGGCAATCTCGAAGCTCAGCGCCGGCTCCTTGCTGGAGCGTAGAGCCCCGAGGAAATCCTTCCACATCCCGCGATAGCCGGCGACGTCACGCAGGTTGGGAATAGAGAGGCGTCGGTTGCGGCCGTGGACGGCGACAAAGAGGCCGTTTGTTTCAAACGTGATCGACCCCTGCGTACCGGAGATACGTGAGAGCCGTAAGCCGCGAAGCAGGGACGGCACCTCCCACGAGTAGTGCAGCGTCCCGATCGGGCCACCGCTGTATTCAATCACGACGAGCATGCTTCGATCGGGCTTGCCGTCTCGTCCTGGCTGAAAGCCCCGAATGGACTCGATCGAGAAGCCGAGATTGCTTAGGAAGTCGATCCAGTGAATGCCGCCCTCGAACAGCGCACCGCTTCCCGAGACGGCTGGATCGTCGCGCCAGCCCTGTGTCCGCTGCATTCGAAGTGCGTTGACTTGCAGAAAGAGCGGGCGCCCCACCACGCCGTCACCGAGTAGATCGCGCAACACTCCCAAGAGGGGCTTGTAGAAGTAGTTCTCCGCCACAAACATCCGGCGTCCCGTTTCAGAGCACACGCGCCGCACGGTGGCGAAGTCGGCGGCACGCAAGAATGGTGGTTTCTCGACGATTACGTCCTTGCCAGCGCGCAACGCGGAGAGTGTGAGATCCAGGTGGCTCACGGGAGGAGTGGCGACCACTATCACTCCCACCGACGGATCGTGGATTGCCGCGTCATAAGATCCGAACGCGCCACGCCCCCCGAAGCGGGCGTTGTATTCCTGAGCTTTACTGAGCACACGACTCGCGTAGCGCATGTCAACATCTCTCGCGACCTTGGCGAGCGTCTTGCTGTGGGTGAGTGTCACCGATCCGCAGCCGAGAAAAGCTATCGAGATCGGTGAGTCACTCTGCCTCATTGAGGGCCTCCGTTGGATGAGGCGGAAGCGACGTGTTCCCCAACACGGAGTGCGTTCGCGCAGATGGTCAGGGAGGGGTTAACGCCGCCGGCCATCGGAAGAGCACTCCCATCGACGACATAAAGATTCTCGAGTCCACGGAAGCGGCACTGTGGATCGAGCGGTGCGGACGAGGGATCGTCGCCCATCCGCACCGTGCCCAGTGCGTGGGAGAGCGTGAGGATCGGATGGACATAGCAGAACGCCGCTCCGGCGCTTCGTAATATGCGACGAGAGGCCGCAATAAGTGCTCGTCGGGCGGGGACGTCGCGACGGGAGTAGCGGTGGTGAATGACCGCACGAGGGAGCCCGTATCGGTCCTGCGCGCTTGAGTTGAGGATTACGCGGTTCTCGGCCCGAGGCTGGTCCTCGGCGATTGCTACGAGGCCTATCATGTGCGATGTGGCCGCTGATGCCAGCCCCCCCAGCGGAGCCGGAAGTATTGACCGGAGGAGACCGGGTGGGGGCGGGTGGATTTGCTGGATGATGCCGAGCTTCCCGGGGTGGGCGACGCTCTCGTGTCCGAAGTAATAGTCGAAGAAGCACAGCTGCTTGTGGAAGTCGCGTACTCCCGGTACGCGCCGTGGGAAGAAGCCATACACGATCGCGCTGCAATGGCGCATGAGATACCGGCCTACTGCGCCACCCGCCGGGTTCAAGTGATTCAGACCAGAGGAGAGCAGCAGGTGCGCCGTCGCCACCGCACCGGCTGCGAGCACGTACGTCCGCGCCCGGTAGGAGATCCAACGATGACGTGCCCGATCGTGACAGACTAATCGCGAAATTCTGCCCGCGTGCGTCTCGAACCGCACGGCGTGGGTGTTGGTCTTGATCTCGAGTCCACGGCTGATCAAGTGAGGCAACTGCGAGGACGCGGGGTCGTTCTTTGCGCCGAGTGCGCAGGCATACGTGTCACACGTTCCGCACCTGATACACGATCGCGGCCCCGGTCGGTAGTTGATAGCGAGCGGCAACTGAGCAGGTTGGAGCCCCAGCCTGATACCGGCTTCCTGGATGCGCTCGGAAACCAAGCTCAACGGCTGAGCAGGCTGGGGATATGGCTTATTCCGTGCGGGCTCCGTAGGATCCGTGCCCGGAGCGCCCGACACGTCGAACAACTCTTCGGTTCGGGTGTACAGCGGCTCGACGTCCTGATAGGTGATGGGCCATACTGCGCCCGAGCCCCCGACGATACCGGGATCAGCATGGAAGTCCTGCTCACGGTACCGCAGCATCACGCCACCGAAGAACACCGCCGAGCCACCCACGCAGGAGGTACTGCCCACAGTCTTCCCCCTGCTATCGCCGAATATGCGGTATGCCGGATCGCCATTGAAGAACGGGGTCAGCTCGAGGGATCCCTCAGGCTCCCAGTTGCGCGGATCTCTCGGTACCCAGTCACCACGCTCGAGCATAAGAACGCGGAGGCCGGCATCGATCAACGGGCGGGCGAACAGCGTTCCGCTCAAGCCACTGCCCACGACGATTGTGTCGTAACACGTTGAGTCCCTTGTCCACTCAGCGGAGCGACGGCTCGATTGGGACGGTCGTATGATGGAACTCCTAACCATTTTCCGTGGTCTCAATCATATGGTCGCCCGGCGCTCGTTGTTAGGATTCACGATACATACTCCAATGCGCGACGCGTTCGTCGCGCGAACTGAGCACTCGCCGTACCAAGTCCTGCGAGGCGATGTTGCCGAGGTCGGGCACGACCAAGCCCTGCGTGAACATGATGCAGCCGTAGAATGACTGCTCGGGAGCAAACCGAAAATGTTCCGCTGGCGCCTGCTGGGCCAGTCCCTGCAATCTGCCGACATCGCCAAATACCGGCGGAAACAGCACAAGCAGACCGGCGATGATGACGATGGCAATCTGAAAATCAAAACCAACGACCACGTGGAGCACCATTCAAAAGCGACGATGGGGCGCCGAGCCATAGAGAGGCCAGGCCCCGAAGGGGCCTGGCCTCTGTTCCTTTGAGTCTGGAACAGCGCCTACCGACCGATGCTGTAGGTCAGCGTCGTGGTGAAGAGCATGTCGTGCTTCTGGACACCAGCGCGCGGCCGATTGTTGATCTCGTTCCGCGCGGCCACGCGGAAGCCCAATCCTCTGAACACGGTCGTAGTCACGCTCGCGTCCGACACCAGCCGGTAGTCCTTGGCGTCGTCGACGCTGGGCGACCAGTCGATGGCCCATGCGAGCACTGCGGGACCGGCCTGCTGGGTGAGACCAAGACCGGCGCCTACCGTCGCCGTCGAGGTACTTCCCCCGGAAGTGAACGCTTCGCGGCGGAGCCCCCCAGACGCGTAGAACCGCAGGTCGGTGGCGGGCGTCGCGATGAGCTGAATTCCGAGGCCCGCGTCGTAGTTCGACCGCAAATCGATGTCCTGGAATCGGTCCCGTGCCTGAGCAGTCGATCCGAAGAAGAAGAGGCGGGGGCCGGCGAACAGGTCCGTGCGGAGGCTCCCGTAGTACTTGTCGACCGTTTTTTCGAGCGTACCGGTACCCGGATCGGACTCCTGGCGGGCCATGCCGAGTTTGAGTGCCAGGCGATCCTTGGGACTGACACGTCCGACGTCGAGCGTCGCCACCTGTCCGCGGGATCGGCTGTTGCCGCTTTTGTTCGAGAATCCAAAGCTCGTGGTAGCTCGCCAGAATCTCGAGAGCGGCGAGAAATAGCCGATCTCCAGTGGCTCGAGCACGGCGAGGTCGGCTGGATCCCCAACGGCCGCGATGTCGGCCGGGGTTACGGGCAGCGTGGAACCGTCGGTGCGGGACAATTGCAGTCGGCCACCGGCCGTCGAAACCACGGCAGCCAGAATTGTCCCGTCAACCAAACGCACTCCGATAGGGTTGCTCGTCGCGAACGACGACACCTCGGCCGCGGCGATTCTGAGCTGTCCCCCTGCGTGCCCGAAAACCCATGCCCCGCCGTCGACGGAGACCAGGGCTCCGGTCAAACGGTCACCGTTGGCCAGTTCGAGCTGCTGCTGACCCTCGGCACTCTCCACGAACGGCAGCGTCAGTGCAAGCACCAGCCCGATCAAATGTGTTCGTGGCGTTCCACTCACTCCTAGGTCTCCTGCGGCGGTCGCGCCGTGATGGTTCGGGCGGCGTGCGGTCATGCGGCTGCCAACTCCGACGTGCAGTTGGGGCACCGCGTAGCCTTAATGGGGATGCTGACGATACAGAACGGGCACTCCTTCTTGTCGGGCGGCGGTGGCGCCGCCTCCTCTTTCTTCTGGAGGCTGTTGATGCCCTTGATGAGCATGAACACCGCAAAGGCCACGATCACAAAGCTCACTACGTTGTCGGCGAACACGCCGTAGTTGACCGTGACTGCTCCCGCTTCTTTAGCCGCATCGAGCGTGGCATACGGGGCGGGAGTGGCACCCTTCTTGAGGGTGACGAAGAGATCCGTGAATGTGACGTTCCCCAACAACAATCCTATTGGCGGCATGAGGACGTCAGAGACCATGGATTTGACGATAGTACCGAAGGCGCCACCGATGATGATGCCTACGGCCATGTCGACGACGTTGCCGCGCATGGCGAACGCCTTGAATTCCTTCAACATGTTGAACTCCTCCGTGCGTGTTGGTTCGAGTGTAGTCGGGCCGCGCCGTGATGACGGGCGAGAATCACGCGGAGACGCCGAAGCGACCCGCGTACCGCCTCGTGAAGTGCTTATGTGACAATGTGTTGTGCAATCTCGCCGGAGCCGATCTGTCCCGACGTTCCATAGCGGTGCACCAACTTGGTTGGGGAATGGAGCCCCGGACGGGCCCGCCTACCGCAGGCGATGCTTCTTGAGCTTCCGGTACAGTGTGGTCCGCCCGATTCCCAGCTCGCGCACGACTCCGGTGAGATTGCCCTTATGCCGTTCGAGCGCCGAGAGGGGTCAGGGCGGTTGATAATCCGCCTGCCGCCGAGCGAGGTCAAGGGGATCCGAAGCCGACTCGGAGCGTGTCTACGGTTGCGATGATTGCCGCGATCGTCGCTGCGATGAACGTAGGGCGACCCCCAGGGCTGCTGCCGAGCCAGGCATCAGCCCTGGGGTCGCCTCCGATGCCAGTCGGTTTCCTGTTGAAAGCGTCTGCCTACGGTAAAGAGTACGTCCTCTCGATGGCGTCGTGCCAAGAACTGAAGGCCAATGGGGAGCCCGGTCGTGGTGAACCCGCACGGCAGCGACATTGCTGGAATACCGCCCATGTTGGCGAGTCCTGTGAGTCGGGGAAGCGCTCGCAATGCGGTAGTCTCTACGCCGCCGACCCGGACAACGGCTTGTCCGATTCGCGGCGGCAGCGCGGGGAGCGTGGCTCCAACGAGGCAGTCGACGGTTCGGAACACCCGCTCGAAGGCGGCGACCACCTCGAGGCGCTTGCGCTCCGCCCGAACGAACTCGACGGCAGTGAGATCGCGGCCCCGTGCGAGGCGCTGTCGCACGCTGTCACCGAAGGACGTTGGCTGCTCTCGGAGGCTCTGCTCGTGATAGGCGTAAGCCTCGCCGAGCGTGATTATGCCAGATGCCTCCGGGGTCCCTTCCAGCTCCGGCATCGACACCTCCGCAACGTCCAGTCCTATTCGGCCAAGTAGCGCAATGGACTCCTCGACGGCAGCCTGAATCTCGGGGTCGAGGTCCCGAATCAGGTAGTCGCAAACCCCGATTCGAAGGGATCGTGGTCCGTCGTTGGGCGCTGTCTGGTAGCGCTTCGTCCGTCCACCCCCCGCCATCACGCCCAGCAGGAGCGCCGCGTCGTCGATCGAGCGGGCTAGGGGTCCCACGTTATCGAGCGTCCAGCTGAGGGGGATTACGCCCTCCGTCGGGACGAGTCCGCGGGTCGGCTTGATGCCTGTGATGCCGCAGCACGCCGCCGGAATGCGGATGGAACCCCGCGTGTCTGTTCCCACCGATCCATAGCCCAGCCCCAGGGCCACGGCCACCGCTGATCCTCCGCTCGAGCCGCCCGGAACCCGGTCGGGATTCCACGGATTGCGCGCTGGCCCAAAGTGTTCGTTTTCGTTAGTCACGCCGAGCGCGATTTCATGGAGGTTCGTTTTTCCCATAATGATGGCGCCGGCGCGGCGGAGGCGCCGCACCACCGTGGCGTCGCGCCGGCCTCGCAGGCCCTGGCCGTAGATCCTGGACCCCGCCGTGGTGCGTGCATCCACGGTGAGGATGAGATCTTTGACCGAGATCGGGACGCCATGCAGTTGCCCGATGTCCCTCCCCGCCGCGAGTTGCCGCTCAGCGCGGTTCGCAGCCGCGTGTGATCCTTCTACCAGCGTGATATAGGCGTTGAATTTGGGGTTGAGTTGGGCGGTGCGATCGAGGATCGCATCGAGGACGTCTACCGGGGAGACTTCCCGGTCCCGAATGAGGCGGGCGACGTCGACCAGATTGGTGTGCACCAGGTCCGAGCTCGGCATTGTCGCACGGGAATCTGGGGAGGGCCGCCGCGGAAACAAGGAGTCCACGGCCGGTGACTGCGAAGCATTGGACCCTAGGGGGAAGTCTGCTTACTTCCGGCCGCGGTTCTCCGTGAATCCTTCGAGCTTCCGTACATCTGCCGACGCCCCGAGTCTACGGAATCGGTCGATCGCCCGTCCGGCCACTTCCTTCGCTTCCTTCGTGCGGCGCGAGGCTTGGAGGAGATGTGCCAAATCCCGCTCCGCCATCGCCGCGAGTAACGGGCGCCCATGGGTTTCGGCGCGCTCGATTACTTCGCCCAGGAGGCGTTCGGCTTCGTCCCAATCGTTCATTCCAATGTGGACAGCCGCCAACACTCGAAGGTCTTCGGATTCGCCGACGACGTCCCCGACTTGACGATGTGTCTGCAGTGCTAGCTCTACCTCTCTTCGCGCAAGTTCCGCCGCTCCGGTCCGCAGCCGAATCTCGGCCCGACCCGCGAACGTCTGTCCACGGAGTGCCAGGTCACCGAACGATTCGGTCTGGCGTACCGCACGGTCGGCGGCTTCCATCCCCCGTACCAGATCGCCTTTGTCACGGTAGGTGATGGCCAGATTGTGTTGCGCCTCCGCAAGCCCGCGCGCGTGGCCGGCTTTTTGGAAAGCGGCGAGCGCCATCGTGTAGGAGCTCACGGCCTTGCCGTACTCGCCTCGCAGGTTGGCGATGATACCCAGATTGTTGGAGCATCGCCCGACTGCTGCATGCTCCTGTTCCCGCTCGGCTTCGGCCAGCGCGAGCTGGAAGTAGTCTGCAGCGGCTTCGATGCGTCCGCGCTCAAAGGCGATGGCTCCGCACACGTTCAAGGACCGCGCTTCGATGGAGCGATCTCCGCGCTCTCGAGCGCGGTGCAGGGCAACCTCCGCCCAGCGCTCCGCTTCTACGAGCTGTCCGAGCCGGCCGAGCGCGATACCGTAGAGCAGGGCCAACGTTGGGGAGTTCTGTAGCTCGTCCTCGGGTTGTGCGCGGATGAACTCGAGCGCTTCCGCATGACGCCCCGTGTCAACAAGGCTCTGCACCCTGCTGAGCTGGATGAGTGAATTCTTCACAGGGCCGTCTACCAGGACACCGCGTAGTCGGCCCTCTGCTTCTCACACCACGACCACTGGGTCTCCTCGCCATCGGTCGCCACTGCTTGGCAGAGGCCACCGACATCCAGCTCGCCGACCGTCGGTCCGGTGGCTTCGCCGCACGCCGCCACGACGAAGGCCGCGGCGAGTGCCAGGAAGAATCGCTTCTGTCGCATCCCACACTCCTTACGCTAAACGTTGGCGATCCCCCGGGCTCGATAAGGCCCGCCGCGAGATGGTCCGGCTCTGACCCTCAGGGTTCTCGCTCAACTCCCTCATGTGCACCCCGCATGCCGGGAGCGGATCATAGGTAAGCGTTTGATGTGTAATAAGTTGTGGCTATCGCGCCCTGCGAGAGCTGGCTCGTACTGATCCACCCTGGGGCGAATCGACCCAGGTCACGCTTGAGTAGTATCGCCGCTGTTGACGCGGCTCCGGAGGATCAAGCCGGTGTCCTGGGCCAACTCATTTCTTGCGTGGGCGGTTTCCAGCGGGTTTGCTGTCCGGGCTCCACTCCATGTGTGTCGCGCCGCACGGAGAGAGGGGCGTCAGGCGCTCTGTTGCTCGGTTCCGAGGAGGCGGCGCAGTCGCCGGCGGGAGATGCCCAGGCGGCGGGCCGCTTCGCTGCGATTGCCGCCGCAGAAGCGCAGCGCTGTTTGCGCCGCCACCGCGGTGATCTCGCTCAGCTGCGCGGGGAACGGGATGGCTCCTTGAGTGGCGGGCGCGGCGCTCCCCCCCTCCGGTAGGAGCTCGCCGACCGCCAGTTCCCCCGCGGGAGAGAGGAGGAGTGCTCGCTCGACGGCGTTTTTGAGCTCGCGAACGTTTCCGGGCCAGTGATGCTCTAGCAGCGCGCGTCGGGCCTCGGCACTCAAGGCCGGCACCGGCAGCTCGTGCTGCTGGGCCAATCGCTCGAGGAGCGCATTGGCAATGTGAAGGACGTCATCCCCACGGTCGCGGAGGGGTGGGAGCTTGAGCGTGACCACGCTCAACCGGAAAAAGAGGTCCCGCCGGAACGCGCCCGACCGCATTGCCTCTTCCAGGTTCTCGTTCGTGGCGGCGATGATTCGGAGGTCGACTCTCCGGAGCCGCGTGCTCCCGACTCGGCGAACCTGCCGCTGGTCGAGCACGCGAAGCAACTTCGCTTGCAAATCGACGGGGAGCGTTCCGATCTCGTCTAAGAAAAGCGTCCCACCGTCGGCGACCTCGAACAGCCCCGGCTTGGCGGCGTGCGCATCGGTAAACGCGCCACGCTCGTGGCCGAACAGCTCCGATTCGACCAGGTGGTCGGGGAGCGCCGAACAGTTGACCGGCACGAACGGGCCAGCCCGTCGCGGACTCCCATCGTGGAGCGCTCGAGCCAGCAGCTCCTTGCCGGTTCCGGTCTCGCCCATGAGCAGGGCGGTGGCGTTGGCATGTGGCAGGATTCGCTCCGCTCGGGAGAGCACCGCTTTCAACGCGGCGCTCTCGCCCATGATCTCGTCAAACGCTTCGGCCTTCTCCTCGGTGTCGGCACTGGCTCGCCGCAGATCGTCCGCGCGCCGCCCAACCGCCGATGAAACCGCATTCCGTAGGATCTCCACGTCTTCGGGCACGGCGAAATAGTCGGTGGCGCCCCGCCCAACGGCCTGTGCGGCCATTCGTCGGCCCGGGTCGGCTCCTACTGCAAACACCGGGATGCCATCCGTCGACCCGTGGCGGTCGAGCCAGTCTAGCGCGTCGCGCTCGGCGCCGCCCGCAGAGAGTACGACGGCGGCTGTGTCCGGTGATTTAATGAAGGTCTCGGGGTCCGTGACGGTCTGTAGGCTAGCGCCCGCGTGCTCGGCGAGCTCTTCCCAGAACTCCCCGAACGCTTCCGACAGCAACACGACCGTCAATTGGACGTCGCTCATTCGTCTCTCCCAACCAAAGGGGTCGACTCACTGGCGTCCCGTCCCCGGGTTCCCGATGGTACCGAAGTGATCCATTTTGTACCAGCTCGCACAAAGCGTACCAGGGTATGTCAGGCCATTAAATCAATGTAAGTTGTTGTTATACAATACGTTAACGGATTTGGAGTGCCTGGCCCCGTCGTTGCGTCGTTGCATGGGTGCAAGCGGGAGGTCATATGCAACTCCAGCGGAGGGACGCGAGATGATCAATTCACACGCAATCTCCAAGCGCCTGGGTGAGGGCCTGGCTGACAGCGCGATCGAGCGCCCTTGGTCTCGGCACAGCGGGGAGTTGTATTCGTGGGAAGAGTTGGGTTTGGGTGCCCTCGAAGAGGCATGTGGGTCAACCGACTCCACCGAATCGGGTAGTATGGGATCGCTGGTCGCTCATAGTGAAAAGATCCTCCTGGGTGCCGTGCAGGCACTGGCCCATGCGCTCGAGGCCAAGGACGCGTACACCTCGGGCCACTCGGCCCGGGTCAGCTCCTACTCGGTCGCGATTGCGCGTGCCATGGGCGGAAGCCTCATTGAAGTAGAAGAGGTCGCATTGGGGGCCGCGCTTCACGACGTCGGCAAGATCGGCATCCCCGAGCAATTGCTGCGAAAGCCGGGCCCGCTAACCGCCGCCGAACACCTCTGCGTCATGGAGCACACGGTGATCGGGGAACGCATACTGACTCCGCTGCTGGAGAGCAGGCCCCGCGTGCTGCAGATCGTCCGGTCGCACCACGAGCGCGTCGATGGACGCGGCACACCCGATGGTCTTCAGGGTGACGCGATTCCGATGTTTGCCCGCATCGTCGCGGTGGCGGACGCGTTCGACGCGATGACCAGCGCCCGGCCCTACCGAGCCTCTCTCGATCCGTGCGTGGCGCTCAGAGAGCTCGACGACAACGCCGGCACGCAGCTCGACCCAGCATGCGTGGCGGCCTTCTACGCCGTCCTGCTCGGCAGCCACCACCCGAGCGAGCAGGAGTGGACCGGATTGAAATCGATCGCCGCCTAGTCGACCGGGCCATCGGGTCCCCCTCCCAACCTCCCCCAACCCTCATAGCGCCGGTGGTCGGTCCACTGGCGTGAACAATGGACCCCCGCCCGACGTTCGGGTACATTCACGCGCTCAATACCGATTCTCGTCAGGTGAATTTGAGAATGGAACGTGGACGCGTCTGCATCGGTCGTGTGCCGAGCAGGAACGCCGATCCCAACCGTTGACAACCGGAGATCAGACCATGAGACGCGGGCTTCTCCCGTTCGTCCTCTCGTTACTGATGAGCGCCGCTTCACTCCAGGGCCAGCAGGTGTGGCCCGCTCCCGACCCCGATTTGCTCACGCGGGCAAAGGCGCTACTCAGCGAGGCGCCGCTCATTGATGGGCACAACGATCTGGCGACGTCGCTCCTCCGTGTCGTGGGCGGCAATCTGGAGCGCACAGACCTGACCGCGCGCCAGCCCGAACTCTCTGCGGATCTCCCGCGGCTCCGCGAGGGAATGGTTGGCGGGCAGTTTTGGTCGGCGTGGTCCCCGTCGGCGACCCAGCGAAGCGGGACAGCCCTGCTGGAAGGGCTAAAGGAAGTCGACCTGATTCACCAGTTCGTAGACCTCCATCCCGAACTCCAGTTCGTGGAATCGGCCGATGACATCGAGCGGCTTTTCCGAGAGGGAAAGATCGCGTCGATGATCGGGCTCGAGGGAGCCCACATGATCGCAAATTCGCTCGCAGCGCTGAGGCTCTACCGCCGGTTGGGCGTGCGGTACATGACGCTCACGCACTTTGGCAACACCGATTGGGCGGACGCTGCGACGGACGCACCACGGCATGGTGGCTTGACCGAGTTCGGCGAAGAGGTGGTTCGGGAGATGAACCGGCTCGGGATCTTCGTGGATCTGTCGCATGTGAGTCCTGCGACGATGGACGACGCGCTGCGCGTGAGTCGCGCTCCGGTCATCTACTCACATTCGAATGCGTGGGCCATCAACGCCCATCCCAGGAACGTTCCCGATCACATCCTGCGGCGAGTCGCTGCCAACGGCGGCGTTGTGATGGTGAACTTTATCGCCGGTTACGTTCCGCCCACCGATCCTGAGTGGCGAAGCCGGCGGGGACCCGAGGCGGAACAAGTGCGCGTCGCGTCGGCCCGCACAGGGGATGAGCCAGTCTGGGGCAGCAGGCGGGATTTGGTTCTCGAGCGCCTGCGGGCGGAGCTCGATGACGAACGGGAGATCGCCAGCCGCCTCGGGGAGTGGGCTCAGCAGAATCCGATGCCGCGAGGCAACATCGGTGACGTTGCTGACCACATCGACCATATCTGCCAGGTCGCCGGAATCGATCATGTCGGGATCGGCTCGGATTTTTACGACAACGGTGAGTCCTCAATGGCATACGGCCTGGAGGATGTCAGCCAGTATCCCGTGCTGTTTGCCGAGCTTCTGCGCCGCGGCTACAGCGATCAAGACGTCAAAAAGATCGCGGGGCTCAACCTCATCGGGGCCATGCGCGAAATGGAGCGGGTAGCGGGCGAATTACAGGCCGAGACGGAGCCCTCCGCGGTTCAGTACCCAGGCGAGTTGGTCCAGTAGTCGCTCGCCGCGCGTAACACGGGCAGCGCTTGGCCTGCGGTCGGGGCGCACGGATGCGTGACGGGCGCTCTCCACTGCGAACGACGTGATGTTATCCCCTCCTTCCACTCCATCCGTGCTACAGGTCGTTGGTCTCCGGACCTTACCGACCGCACCGCCAGCAACATGCCGGGGAACCACAGGGTAGTCGCTTCTGTTACCCTGTCGTGAAACGCCAATCGATTGCCCGACTGGCAGCGGCTGTTGGAGCGCTGCCGGTGATAGGGTGTGCCGGCACCGATCCATTCGCGGTCGCCGATGACGGGTTCGACATATCCAGTTGCTCCGTGCCGCAGGTCGAGCTCTTCCTTTGTGGTCCAGCACGGGATGGCATTCCAGCGCTCAATGATTCCAACATCGTCCCAGCCTCGGACCTTCCGGCATCCTTGGTCACCGGGCGGGTGCTCGGGGTAGAAATGAACGGCGAGGCCCGCGCGTACCCTTTGACGGTGCTCTGGTGGCACGAGATCGTCAACGACACGCTGGGCGGAGAACCGATTGTCGTTTCGTATTGTCCCCTGACCGGATCGGGCCTCGCGTTTGACCCCCGCGTAAACGGCGAGGTGCTCAACTTCGGCGTCTCCGGCGTTCTCTTTGAAAACAACCTGGTCATGTTCGATCGCCAATCTGAGAGCCTTTGGAGCCAGCTCGGAGTGTCCGGCATCTGTGGGGCCGCTCGCGACCAGCAATTGAATCGATTGCCGGTCGTCGAAACGGCCACGTGGTGGTGGGTGGCGCTACATCCCAACGCCACGGTGGTCACGCAGAATACCGGGCACGCAAGACCGTATGGTGTGTATCCGTACGGGACGTATAACTCACCGACAAAACGACACGCTTCAGTTCCCCAGCTCGCCGTTCAGCGATGCACGGCCTCCCAAGGACCTCGTACTTGGAGTCGTCGAGGGGGATGCCGCCGCCGCCTAGCCCTTCAACGAACTGGCGCTGAGCGGGAGCACCGCGGTGCTGAACGACACGCTCGGTCGCCGGCCGATCGCGATCGTCAATACGTCGAGGGGGGAATGGCGCGCGCTTTCGATCGCACCGTCGATGGCCAGGTGCTCACTCTCAGGATCAACGAGTTCAACACGCCGACCCTCATCGACGCGGAGACCGGGTCCACTTGGAGTGTCCAGGGCCAGGCCACGGCCGGCCCGTTGGCGGGCATGAGGCTCGAGCCCCTCGAAGACGCCTACGTCGTGTTTTGGTTTGCCTGGTCGGTATTCCATCCCGACACTCGCCTGTTCGACAACCCTATCGGCGGCTCGGCTGCCCTGCAGGACGACTGACGCGTCCGAGTCCCGGGTCCCCGTTCAGTCTAACCTCCAATTCCATCCTAAACTGTACGAGATCCCTAGCCTTCCCACGAACCTGGTCTTGGACATTCCGAGCACATGGCCCGAGTTACCGATGTGATGGAGGCCTGCGTTCAGGTCCAAATCGAGCGAGCGGAAGAGCTGGGCGCGCGCGCCGACGGCCACGCGGAGCGTGCGCTCCACGGTTCCGATGAACACCGTGGGAATGGTAGGGTCCGGGATGGGCGGGAACGGGTCCCGGATGTCCCCTTCGCCTTGGAAGAGCAGGGTCACCTCGGGCGATATCACCACCATCGGTTGGGGCAGGACGGTGGCGATCAGCGAGACCTGCGCGTAGTCGCTGAAGTTTCGTCCGAGGCCGACATTGCGGACCAGGAGCGAGTACTCTGGTCCCTGGGGACTGCGGTACGCCAGGCTCGTGACGACGGTGCCCAATAGGCGGACCGCCGTCACCGGGGAGAACGGGATGTCGACCAGTCCGGTTGCGGCGAACCGGTCTTGCGCCGAGCTCGGGGCACCGCCGAGAGACACGAGTAGGGGGATTGAGCTCAGATCGTCGACGAGGAGGCTCCCCTGCAGGGTAGTGCCCTGGGGGAATGCAAGCCGTAGCTCGAAGCCGAAGACGGAGTTGATCGAGTCGGCAAGGCCCTCGTCGTTTCGGGTCATGAACGAGAGGGTGAACGGGTTGAGCCAATGCAGCTCCCACCCACGGCCGACCCCCTGCCACAGCGTGCCATGGGTGAAACTCGCGGTGAGCCAATCCTCGGGTTGAAGTACCAACCGGTATGACGCCCAGTAGCGGCGGATGGCATTCCCGGTCGAGTCCGCGAAATCGTCCAACTGCGTAATGAGAGCTTCCATTCGCAGCGCCCGCGTTCCAAGATGTGCCGCCAGGTGATCGTAGGAGTACGGCTGTGGCGAGATGAGCATACCTGCGAACCCGGGTGGGCCCCAGTTGCGGCCCATCCTTCCGAAAAACATCTCCCCGTACTTCGCCTGCAGGCTCACATACGTATCGGTGAATCGCCCGGCGAACGTTGTCGAGCGCCTGCCCGCCCAGTCCGGATCCTTCGTGAGACGGCGCTCGGAGTAGGGGCGAATGGACATGACCGCGGGCCCAATCGTGGCGTCCAACTGCGCCCCGAAGTGCGGTGATACGTTGTCCCCTCCGGTCTCGCGCAGGGGATCTCGCCTGGCATGAGTTGCGAACGACGTGCCGCCCCACAACTCGAGACCAGCGTGCGGTGTGCCCCCCGCCGCAGAGAGCTCCTCGCGCAGATAACGAATCGTTGCCCGAACGCCCCCTTGTAGTCCCGTCGTGTCAGTTGCGGCGAGGGCCGCGAGGATCTCGTGTCGCTTGAAGGGGCGGGTCAGCGGTTTGGGGTCGTCAATCACGCCCGCCCTGACCAGGTGCTCGACGTAGGGGGTGATCCGGCCTTCGATTGGGACATATCGGGAGGGAGCTTGGCCGGGTAGCGCGGACGCGACGCCCGGGAGCAGCGCCCACAGCAGGGCGGCGGTTCGCTTCATGGAACGCAATTTGTATGAATCCCGGGCCCGGGAGAAGGGAACTGTGTAAGTTGCCGCTATCACTCGCTCAGCAGCGACTCGTCCGGATCGATGACACCACTCACCGTTGAGTCTGTCCGAGGACATCTGGTCGAAACCGTCCATCGCGTTTCGGCTGCCATCGTCGACGTCGACGGCCGTCTCGTCGCGCGGGCGGGCGACCCCGACCTGCTGTCGCCCATGCGCTCCGTGGCGAAACCCTTTCAGGCCGTGCCGGTGGTTGCCGACGGAGCGTTCGAGCGGTTCGGGATGACAACCGAAGAGCTGGCCATGACGTGCGCCTCGCACAGTGCAGAGCTGCGGCACATCGAGATCGTGCGCAGCTTGCTACGGCGCGTGGGGTGCGAGGAAGGGGATCTAGTCTGCGGTCCACATGCTTCGCTCGCGGCAGAGCTTGCGGTCGGCGAGCTCGTACCACCCGATCGCTCAGCCGACGAGCGGCCGTCGTCTCTGGCCAGCAATTGCTCGGGGAAACACGCCGGAATGCTAGCACTGGCACGGCATCATGGATGGGATGTACGGGGCTACAACCGGGCGACCCATCCAGTGCAGCAGCGGTGCCGCCACGAAGTGGCCCGCTGGACCGATATCCCCGCGGACCGGTTGGGCGAGGCGGTGGACGGTTGCGGCGTGGTGTGTTTCGGAGGGCCGTTGCGCAACATCGGGCTTGGTTTCGCGCGGATCGCGCGATCCGACGATCTCTCTGCCCGCCAGGTGGTCGCCGCGATGTGGGCGCACTCCGGGCTCGTGGCCGGTCGCGGTAGACTGTGCACAGCCCTCATGACGAGCTACGCCGGGAGAGTCCTCGCGAAAGTGGGTGCTGCTGGCCTCTACGGGTTGGCGCTTCCGGAGCCGGGCTTCGGGATTGCGCTGAAAGTCGAAGATGGCAACGCGCGGGCCGCCATGGTCGCCACGGTCAGGATATTGGCGGAGCTTGGGCTCGAGCCGTCGCCAGCCGATCAGTGTCGCCGATTTGGTGAGATCGCGGTGTTGAACACAAGGGGCGAGCCCGTCGGGATCGTGCGGGCCGTTGGCTCGCTGGCGTTCGAATGACTGAGCGCGCGGCACTACGATGCGAAGCCGCGCGGCGGGAGGCCTAGTGTTGAGCGGTTCGTGGAAAGGGGTAAAGCCAGGGTGCAGGCCGGCTGACTGATGGCATTCATCGATCAGGCCGTGGTCAAGGTAACGGCCGGCACCGGTGGATCCGGCGCGGAGTCGTTCCGGCGGGAGAAGTACGTGGCCAAAGGGGGGCCCGACGGTGGCGACGGAGGGCGTGGCGGCAGCGTGTGCGTGCGCGCGGACCCGCAACTCGCCACCCTGCTCGACTATCGATACCGCACCCATTGGAAGGGTGAGCGCGGAGCGCACGGCTCGGGTGGAAACAAGACGGGTAAGTCGGGGGACGACGTCACTCTGCCGGTGCCCCTCGGGACTGAGATTCGCGACGCCGATACCGGCGCGTTCGTCGGTGAGGCGCTCGAGGCAGACGGTGTGATATGTGTCGCCAGAGGTGGACGAGGCGGCCGGGGAAATGCCCGCTTCGCAACACCGACCCACCAGGCGCCGAGGGAATGGGAGCCGGGCGAGCAAGGTGAGGAGCGGCGCATCGAGCTCCTCCTCAAGCTGATCGCCGATGTCGGCCTGCTCGGTGCGCCGAACGCCGGAAAGAGTACGTTGCTTTCCGTGATTTCGGCGGCGCGACCGAAAATCGCCGATTACCCGTTCACAACGCTCGCTCCGCAGCTCGGTGTCGTGGTGCTGTCTGGCTCCCGCTCCATGGTCGTGGCCGACGTTCCCGGAATTGTTGAAGGCGCTCATGAGGGGAAAGGGCTCGGACATCAGTTCCTGCAACACGTCGAGCGCACGCGGGTGCTCGCGTGCCTCGTGGCACTGGATCTGCCAGACCCCCAGTCGGAGTATCAGCGGCTCCGAAGCGAAGTGGCACAGTTCAGTCCGGAGCTCGCGAAAAAACCGCACCTGGTGGTTCTCACGAAGAGTGACCTCGTTGGGCCGGTCGGCGTTCCGCAGCTCCACGCCCCAGCGGCCCTGCAGGTGCTCGCCATTTCGGCGGTGGCCAACCGGGGGCTCGACGACATGAACGAGGCGCTCTGGCGCGCGCTCCGAGACGCCGCCGCGCCGGGTACCGAACCGCCGGTCACGATTCCCTGAGCGGTGGCCACTCTCGCGTATACGACCCTGGCTCTGGTCCCGGGCATTGGCCGATCGCGCCTTCAAGCACTAATCGCGCGTTTCGGGTCCGCGGAGCGAGCGCTCGATGCCTCGCTCGCCGCGCTTCAGGACGCGCCGGGCATCTCACGGGCGGCTGCGACGGCAATTCGGGGCGCGTCCCGCGAGCGGACCCGCCGGCTTTTCGGGGAGCTGCGAAGGGTCGGTGGCGCGGCACTGGCACCCGACGACGCAGATTTCCCGCGATTTCTGCGGGAAATTCCCGACGCGCCGTCACTCCTCTTCGTGGCAGGCCGGGCTGACCTGCTGCACCGTCCGGCAGTTGCCATTGTTGGGAGCCGGTCGCACACACGCTACGGCGCGGATGTCTGCCGCCACTTCGCCGGAGGGCTGGTCCGGCACGGGGTGACGATCGTATCAGGGATGGCTCGGGGGATCGACGCGATTGCCCACGCGGCCGCGCTCGATGCGGGTGGGACGACCGCGGGGATCCTCGGAAACGGGCTGGGAATCGTGTATCCCGCGGCGAACCGCTCGTTGTATGAGCGGGTCGCGAGTCACGGATGCCTGGTCACGGAGCATCCACCCGGTGAGCGGCCCCACGCCGGCAGCTTCCCCAAACGCAACCGTCTGATTAGCGGACTCGCGCGCGCCACGGTCGTAATTGAAGCCGGCCAGAGAAGTGGCGCCCTCATTACGGTCGATTGTGCGCTCGCTCAAGGGCGTGAGGTCCTGGCAGTTCCGGGCCCGGTTACCAGTCCCCAATCGGCCGGTTGCAACCGCCTCATACAGCTGGGTGCGAAACCCGCGCTCGGCTTGAGGGACATCCTCGAAGAGTGCGACCTCCCGTTTTCGGGCGCGCCGGCCATTTCCATCCCCAAGGATCTCTCAAATCGCGAACGCCAAGTCATGAGCCTTCTCAGTGACGGACGTCGGCATGTGGATGAGGTCGCGAGCGCGGTCAATGCGCCACTTGCCACAGTGCTCGCGACGCTCACTTCGCTGGAGGTGCGCGGGCTCGTCGCGCAGAGTCCTGGAAAGCACTTTGAGGTGCACACCTGCCTCGGGTGGCAGGACGACATGCTGAATCGCCCGTTGCCGGTATGTGTGCCCGCCCGCGGACGGTCGTAGCCAGCCGTCGGCTCGGAAGGAGTGGAACCTACCTCCGGCGCGAGCCAGTCGATACACTGACGTATGCGGCACGTTTACACCCACGTCCCGTTTTGCCTCCGGAGATGCTCGTACTGTGATTTCGCGATCGCGGTGCGGCCGCGGCTGCCCGCGACGGCCTTCCTCGAGGCCATCGGGTCAGAGATCGTCCTGCGAGGACGCGAGCTTGACGATCGTGAGGCTCTGGAAACGATCTACGTGGGGGGTGGTACGCCGTCGCTGCTCCCACCGCGCGATCTCTCACGGCTCGTGCGGGCCGTTGCCGCTGCTGCGAGCGGCGATCACGGGCCCCAACATCCGGTTGAGATAACCGTCGAGGCAAATCCCGAGGACGTGACGCCGGAGGCCGCGGCGACTTGGATCGCCGCCGGCGTCAATCGCGTTTCGCTCGGTGTTCAGTCGTTCGATGAGTCCGTCCTGCAGTGGATGCACCGTAGCCACGGCGCAGACACACCGGCCCGGGCGGTGCGCGCGTTGCGAGAGGCGGGGTGTGAGTCGCTATCCTTGGACGTAATTTTCGGAGTTCCCGAGGGGTTGGGAACGGGCGTTGCAGAAGATCTCCGTCGGGCGCTCGACCTGGAGCCGGATCACCTATCTGTCTATGGCCTGACGGTGGAACCTCGTACCCCGCTTTCTCGATGGGTTGCGCGTGGGTCCGTGCGATCCGTCTCCTCTGGGCGCTTCGCGGAGGAGTTCGTTTACGCGGACGCGTTTCTCTCGGACGGCGGTTTTGAGCATTACGAAGTCTCGAATTATGCCCGGCCCGGCCATCGGGCGCGCCACAATGCCGCCTATTGGACGGGAGATCCCTATCTGGGGCTCGGGCCAGCGGCGCATTCCAACTCCCGCACAGCCCGGAGATGGAACCTCAGGGAGTGGGCGGACTACGAGCGGGTGGTCAAGGCTGGACGTGATCCCGTAGCAGGTCGGGAGGCCCCGTCTGCGGAGGCTCGCCTACTGGAGCGGGTTCTCCTGGGCCTCCGGACGGTGGAGGGGATAGGAAGCGACCTGGCAGCGTGCATTCCCGATCGAGTGTGGGAGGAGGCCGATCGGTACGGGTGGGTGCGCGAGCGGAATGAGCGGGTGTCACTCACCCCGCAGGGCTGGCTGCGGATGGACGAGATTGCGGCCTTGACCACCCCGGCAGATGGTGGCTAAATTCAAGGGACAACAGGACTTGTAGCATGGCAATGAGTGAACTGACTGAACGAGAGCGCAAGGTGCTGGACGCCGTCATCCAGTCGTACGTGGAAACGGCGGAACCCGCGGGGTCGCGCACGCTTGCCCGTAAGTACCGGCTGGGCGTGTCAGCGGCGACGATCCGGAACACGATGAGCGACCTCGAGGCGCGGGGATACCTGTACCATCCTCATACCTCGGCGGGACGGATTCCCACCGATCTTGCGTACCGCGTCTACGTTGACAGCCTCATGTGGCCGACTCGGCCGACCGTGAGCGAGCACGACACACTGCGCCGGGAGCTCGTCAGCGAGCAGTCGGCCATCGAGGGCTTGCTGCGGAAGGCGGCCCAGGTGCTCGGTGTCCTCACGCAAGAGCTTGGGATCGCCGCGGCCCCGTCGGTCGACCGGGCGGTGCTGGAGCGGCTGGAGCTCGTCCAGATCTCGAGCGACCGTCTGCTCCTGGTATTGGCGCTCTCGGGCGGGGCTGCCCGAACGATCTTCGTAGAGGTTTCCAGCGCGCTGCCGCCCGAAGCCGTCACCGGTGTCTCCGGCGTCCTGAACGAACGCCTCCGGGGATTAACGCTTCAGGGAATCCGGACGACGCTTAGGGAACGCCTTCGGGACTCACCCGTCGGTGCAGGCGAGACCGAGCTACTGAACATCTTCATCGAGGAGGCCGAGCAGCTCTTCGAGGAGCCGGCCGAGGAGGGTTCCGGCGTGATGCTCGGCAGTGCGCAGATGCTTGCCGAGCAGCCCGAGTTCAACTCCAATGCCCGAATGAAGGCGCTCTTGGATTTGACGCAGCGGCGGGATCTGCTACGAGAGGCGCTCCGAAGCCGGACGGGGACCGGGCTGACCGTGACGATCGGAGGGGAAAACCTCGATCCGAGGTTGAGCGCGTTTACGATTGTGACCTCGAGCTATCAGCGTGGCAGCGTATCGGGGGTCATCGGTGTCATGGGTCCGACGCGCATGCCATACGAGAAGATTGTCTCGCTCGTCGATCACACGAGCCAGATGGTAGGAGATCTCCTGAAGTGATGCTCCCCCCGGCCAGCTAGCGACCATGCCGCGCGACTTTTACGAAGTGCTGGATGTGTCCCGCGATGCCTCGGATGCCGAAATCAAGAAGGCATATCGCCGCCTTGCGATGGAGCACCATCCCGACCGAAACAACGGCGATCAGCGGGCCGAGGAGCGTTTCAAGGAGCTCACCGAGGCCTACGACACGCTGCGAGATCCGGACAGACGTGCCCGCTACGATCAGTATGGGATGGCTGGATTGGCGGGCGACGGGTTCGGATTCCATCCCTTCGACATCTCTGAAGCGCTGAGTGTCTTCATGCGGGACTTCGGGGGACTCGGCGGGTTCGACTCGTTTTTTGGGGGGGGAGCGCGAGGCCGGCGAGATGCGCGGCGGGGGCGGGATCTGAAGATCCAGCTGCGGCTGACGATTGCCGACGTTTCGTCCGGGACGACTCGGAAGGTCAGGCTCAATACGCTTGCGGCGTGTGAGAAGTGCGGGGGCAACGGAAGCAGCGGCAAGGCTCCCGCTACTTGTCGAACCTGCGGCGGTGCTGGCGAAGTGAGGCGCGCGCTCCAATCGATGCTCGGCCAGATGGTATCCGTCTCGGCGTGTCCCACGTGTGGGGGGGAAGGGACGGTGGTCACGGATCCGTGCGCGAAATGTCGAGGCGAGGGACGGGTGCGAGCTGACAAAACACTCGAGATCGAGGTCCCGCCCGGCGTTTCGAGCAACAACTATCTCACCCTCCGCGGACAGGGTGCCGCGGGCCCGCGGGGTGGGCCGCCCGGAGATGTGATTGTTTCTCTCGAGGTGGAGGAGGACGAGCGTTTCGAACGCCACGAGGACGATCTCGTGTACAATCTGCCCCTGTCGTTCAGCCAAGCAGCGCTTGGCGGGCAGTTCTCCGTGCCTCATCCCGATGGGGCGGTCGCGGTGAACGTGCCGCCGGGCATGCAGCCGGGGGCGGTCATTTCGATCCGGGGCAACGGGTTGCCCTCGGTGAGCCACGGTCATCGTGGGGATCTCCATGTTCGCGCCCAGGTGTGGACGCCTCCCACTCTCACCGGCGAGATGGAGGAGGTCTTTCGGCGCCTCGCCGAGGTCGAGGGCGATCCTCCAAGCGCGGACAGCCTCGGGCGGAGGATCTGGAATCGAATGAAAGAGAGCTTCTCTCCCTGAGGGTTGCCAGCACCTGCGTGTGGGGACGTAACTGTTGACGGTGAGACGTCTTGCAGTATGTTAAAAGACTGTATCATGAACCACCCGCCGCTACGGAAGGAGTGATTCGTCGATGCCGGAAGTGATCATCCACGAGGATGAGAGCTTCGAACGGGCGCTCAAGCGCTTCAAGAAAAAGTGCGAGAAAGCCGGCATTCTTTCCGACCTCAGGAAGCATCGCCACTACGAAAAGCCGAGTGAGCGCCGAAAGCGCAAGATCAACGCTGCGCGCCGAAAGAACCGGCGGGAGCGCGTCTAGACGTGAGATCCTGGGTAGTTATCGCCGTTCGTAGTCTCCGCGCCTTTTGGAATCCCACGGCCGGTCACCTTCCCGAACAGCTGAACCAATCCATCCGACTCCGACGCCGATCGGGGGGAGATTCGTGCGCTGCAGGCAGCTGATGGGGGACGCGCGGGGCACGAGGCGGAGCCATTTCGACGATCGGGCAGCGGGGTGTAGGTGAAGAGAATCACCGGCACCCCGTCCTCTTTCTCTTCCGTTGCGCAGCCCGAAACCCTGGAGCAGCTTGAGTTCGCACGGGCGCTGGAGGTCGTAGCGCGCCATGCCAGGAGCCCGCTCGGAGCCGATCGCGTTCGCGCGCGGCGCCCCGTTGCCGGCCAGGGTTGGGTTGAAGAAGAGCTTGCCACCGTGGGAGAACTCGCCGGCCTGCTGGCGGCGGGTGACCCCTTTGCGTCGGCCGACATCCCGGATATCGACGAAGCGCTCGACCAACTCCAGGTGGAAGGAGCTGTGCTGGGCTCGGACGCACTCTATCGGGTAGGTACGGCGCTCGAGGTGATGCAAACAGTTGGTGGCGAGCTTCGCCGGCTGCTCCCCGAAGCGCGGCGCGTCGCGGCGCTGTCCGTCGAGCTGCCCGCGGCGAGCCTCGGCGTGGCGATACTGAGAGCGATCAGCCCAGACGGCGCGGTGCGCGACGAGGCGTCTCCGGCGCTCGCGCGCGCAAGGCGCCACGTTCGGGAAGCCCGCGCCCTCCTCGTTTCCGCCCTCGAGCGCGTTCTCCAGTCTGCCCCCCGTGAGGCCGTTCCCCCCCAGGCAACGGTCACTGTGCGTAGCGGGCGCTATGTGATTCCCGTTCGCCGGGATGCACGCGCCCGGTTTCCAGGCATCGTCCACGCGGAGTCGGGGACCGGATCTTCACTGTTCGTCGAGCCGGCGGCCGCGGTCGAACTGGGCAACGGCCTCGCCGAGCGCGAGGCCGAGGAGGCTCGTGCCGTGCTCGCGGTGCTCCGCGCGCTCACGGAATCGCTGCGACCGGTGCGAGAGGCGTTGGCCGCGGGGTGGACGATGTGTATCCGCGTTGATGATCTCTACGCGAGGGCCCGGTATATGGTGGAGCAGCGCGCAACGGTTCCCCGTGTGGTACCGGCGCCCGGTGCACTCGCGATTCACGACGGCCGGCATCCGCTCCTACTCGTCGAGTCGTCACACGTCGTCCCCTTCGATCTCTCGCTGGACCGCAGTGAAGTCACGGTGGTCATCAGCGGCCCGAATACCGGTGGGAAGACGGTCCTTCTCAAGGCCATCGGCCTCGTCTCGGCGCTCGTGCAGTCGGGCATTGTGCCGCCGGTGGGTGAGGGCACGGTGATGCCCATCTTCGCCCGGATCTTCTCGGACATCGGCGATCATCAGTCGATTGCGGAGAGTCTGTCGACGTTCAGCGCCCGTCTGGGCGCGCTCAAGGGCATCTTGACCGACGCGGACGACCGCACGCTGATCCTGATCGACGAGCTCGGCAGCGGAACCGACCCGAACGAGGGGGCGGCCCTTGCCGGGGCGGTGCTCCATTCCCTCGCTCAGCGGCGCGCCACGACGATTGCGACGACCCATCTCGGCCAGCTCAAGGTGATCGCGGCCGACGCGCCGGGTTTCGTGAATGCGTCCCTCCGCTTCAACGAAGCGCAAATGACGCCAACCTATGAACTGTTGAAAGGCGTCCCGGGTCGGTCGTACGGGATACAAATCGCGCGGCGGCTCGGAGTCCCCGCTGAGGTCATTGAGCGGGCGGAGGCGGGAATGCCCGATCGCGACCGGTCCGTTGACGCGCTGCTCACCGACCTGGAACAGCGCGCGGCCAACGTTCGCCGGAGACAAGCCGATCTCGATTTCGCGGAGGCACAGGCGCGGGCCGATCAGGAATTGCTCGACACGCGGGAGGGTGAGCTTGCGGACCGGGATGGGGAGCTTCGTGCTCGGGAGCGGGAACTCGAGCGTGGGGCCCGCGAGGACGCGCGCCGCTTCCTCCTCGCCGCGCGCAAGCGAGTCGAGGAGGCGCTTGGACTGGCGCGGGCCGCGGTGGACGAGGCGACCGCGAAAGAAGCGCGGCGGCTGGTCGAGGAGGGTGTGCGTGAAGAATCCGCCGCCGTTCAGAAACTGAAACGGGAGGGTGGTGCGAAGGGATGGCGAATAAAGGGCACCGGTCGCGAGGTTGGCGTCCCGGAGAGCCCCGCTGCCGCGGAAGGCGAGCCCGGGGGACGCGGCCGGTGGGAGGCCAAGCCTGTATACTCCGTCGACGCGGCGTCCGAGATTGATGTGCGGGGGATGAGCGGGGAAGAGACAGAGGGTGCGGTGCTGGCCGCGCTCGATGACGCCGTGGTCGCGGACCTGCCGTCACTTCGGGTCATTCACGGGAAGGGTACTGGCGCCCTCCGGGAACGGGTGGGCAAGCTGCTCAAGGGCGATCGCCGCGTTCGTTCAGCTCAGCTCGCACCGGTCAATCAGGGAGGGTCGGGGGTGACCATCGCGGTGTTGAGGCCGTAACGATGATTCCCGACGAAATCATCGAGCAAGTGCGCGATGCCGCCGATATCGTGCAGGTGATCGGGGAGCACGTGGAGCTAAGGCGGACCGGGTCGGACTACCGAGGACCCTGTCCTTTCCACGGGGGGACGCACCGGAACCTCGCAGTCATCCCCAAAAAGCAAATGTTCTACTGCTTTGTATGCCACGAGGCCGGTGACGTCTTCACGTTCCACATGAAGACGTCGGGCATGGACTATCCGACGGCCGTGCGGGAGGTGGCTCGGAAGTCCGGAATCGTCATCCCCGAGCGGTCGACTGGCGGTCCAGACCCACGAGAAC
Source organism: Gemmatimonadales bacterium (assembly GCA_965249575.1). Taxonomy (GTDB): domain Bacteria; phylum Gemmatimonadota; class Gemmatimonadetes; order Gemmatimonadales; family GWC2-71-9. Next base: position 3,415,081 of record OZ252244.1, read on the forward strand.
CCTTTTACTCGGCGGTTGGCGTGGCGGCAGAGTGGTACGCGCGCCAATTGCGTGAGTCGAAAGAGGCGCGTCCGGCCCGGGAGCACCTCGAGAGTCGAGGATTCGACCTAGAGGCGCTGCATCCGTTGGGCTTGGGGTACGCGCCCAAGGGCAGCGCGTTTCGAGACGCGATGTTGCGGCTGGGGTTTCAGGACGAGGTGCTTCTCGAGGCCGGCCTCCTAGTCAAGCGGGACGACGGCTCACTGCGGCCACGGTTTTGGGATCGCCTGCTTTTCTCGATCAGTGATCTGCGCGGGCGCGCGGTCGGATTCGGCGGTCGGATCCTTGGAGCCGGAGAGCCCAAGTACCTGAACTCGCCGGAAACGCCGATTTTTCACAAGGGAAGACTGCTCTACAATCTGCACAACGCGAAGCACGCGATTCGCAAAGCGGAACAGGCGATCATCGTCGAGGGGTATTTCGACGTTTTACGGCTGATCGAGGTCGGAGTAGAACACGTTGTTGCCCCTCTCGGGACCGCGCTCACTCCCGATCAAGCGCAACTCGTCAAACGCTTTACAACGAACGCGACCCTGCTGTACGACAATGACACGGCTGGTCTCCGGGCGACCTTTCGCGCGGGCGATGAGCTGCTTCGGGCGTCGCTCCGGGTGTTGGTGGCCACACTCCCGCCTGGAGAGGACCCGGATACGCTCTGCCGCACGGGCGGCGCGCAGGCGGCGCGAACGGTGCTGGACGACGCAATGGATCTGCTCGAACGGAAGCTCCAGCTGCTGGAGCGCAAAGGATGGCTTGCGTCGCTGGCCGGTCGGCGTCGAGCGCTCGATCGATTGCTGCCGACGCTCAGGGCCGCGCGCGATCCGGTGACACGAGATCTGTATGTCTCGCGCGTGGCCGAGCGACTCGGTGTGTCCCCAGCGTCCGTGAGCAAAGAAATGCAAGAGGCCTTTGGCGGCGGTGCGCAACGGACGCGGCAGGTTTCCGCTGAGGAGGCATCCGGTCCATCTCCTCGAGTCGGTCGGGGCGGGCCGGAGCGCGACCTGCTGCGAGTCATGTTGAACGCGCCCGAGTGGCGTTCACGAATCGCCGAGCAGATCGGCGATCCTTCCTGGCTTGACGAACCAGAGCGCAGTCTCGTCACGGAGCTCGCGGCCGCCCCGCCGGAGCTCGCCGGCCCCGATCTGCTGGGGCACGTGCAGGGAGAGGCCCGTACCCTCGTGACCGAATTGCTGACGCAGGGATGGGGGGAATTCGACGTCGACGCGCTGGTGACCGGCGCGATCAACAAGCTCGACAGCCGCCCGCTCGAGGCGGAGCTGCGCGATCTCGACCGGCGCCTGCCCTTCGCGTCCGCCGATGAAAAGCCAGAACTGGCGAGGCAGAAGGTTGAACTCAGGGAGCGGATTACCAAGCTGAATCCGGGCCGGTGGCCCGTCATCCAGAGAGGGAGGACCAGTGGACGCTGATCTAAACGCGTTGTTGGAGTTGCAAGAGAGAGATGATCTCGTCACATCCATCGAGACGGAACTCGAGGCACTCGACCCGGAGGTTCAAGCCCTCGATGCGGAGTTGGCCAATGTGGAGAGCGAGCTAGTCGCCGCCCAGCGGTACAAAGAGGATGCCGGCGCCCGCCGCAACGAGCTCGAGGGAAAGATTGAAACGTACCGCCTGATGCAGGAGCGCCGGCGCCAACAGCTCGAGTGGGTGAGCGGTGCAAAGGAGGCCGCCACGTTGATGGCGGAGCTCGATATGGCGCGGAGCGTTCTCGCGAAGGAGGAGGCGGAGTGGATTCGATCCGCAGACAAACTGCAGGAGGCTGAGCGGCGCGCGTCTGAGATCGAGGAGGCCGTCGAGGGTACTCGAAGCACGCAAGTCGAGCGGCGAGACGAGATCGCGACGCAGCAAGCGGATTGCCGGGAGCGGCTCGCCGCCGCCCAATCCGAACGGAACGCGTCCGCGAAAAACGTCAACCGGTCCCTGCTGTCCAAGTACGAACGCATCCGGCGGGGGCGGTCGCCCCGGGCGGCGTACCCGCTTCACGGTAACTCCTGCGGTCACTGCTTCACAGTGGTGCCGATGCATCGGCGGCAGCAGATACAATCCGGCGACCCGGTGACCAATTGTGAGGCCTGTGGGGTGCTCGTGTTCGTTGCCGACGCATGATTCAACCGGTGTTTCGCTGGAAAGTGCGCGGCGCCCCTGACCTCGATCAGGTGCGGGCCTTCGCGCGCGCGCTCAAAGTGCCGGAATCCCTCGCCGTCCTATTGCTGCAGCGGGGAATAGCGTCCACCGCTCAGGCCAAAGATTTCCTGAAGCCGTCGCTCGAGTCCTTCAGCGACCCGTTCTCGCTCCGAGACATGGACGTTGCCACGGCGCTGATCGGCGGGGCCGTGCGCGCTGGCGAGACCATCCTGGTTCACGGCGATTACGACGTAGACGGGCAATGCGCTGCCGCGCTGCTCACGCGCGTGCTCCGCGCGGCCGGGGCAAATGTCGTGCCGTTCGTTCCGCATCGGCTCCGCGACGGATACGATTTCGGGCCGGCTGGCGTTGCGGCGGCGCGTGCCGCCAAGGCGAGTCTCGTGGTGACCTGCGACTGCGGCGTCACCGCGCTCGATACGGTCTCTCAAGCCAAGGCGGCCGGTCTCAAGGTAGTTGTGACCGACCACCATTTGCCGGGGGCGTTACCACCCGCGGACGCGGTGATCGATCCCGCCCGGCCAGACTGTCCTTCACCGTCGAAAGAGCTTTGCGGTACGGGCGTGGCGTTCAAGCTGGCTCAGGCGCTCGTAAACGAGTTGAAACTGCCGGCCAACCTCCCACTCCATTTCCTGGATCTCGTTGCGCTCGCCACCGTAGCCGATATCGTGCCGCTCGTGGGAGAAAACCGGCTTCTCGTGCGGCATGGTCTGCGGATGCTCGCGGATTCCCGATGGGCTGGCGCCCGGGCGCTGATCCGCCGGACGGGTCTCGAGGGCAAGCCACTGCGCGCGGGACAGGTCAGCTTCGTGCTCGCCCCGCGCCTCAATGCCGCCGGCAGAGTCGCGGATGCCATGTCGGGTGTCCGCCTGCTCCTGAGCGATGGGGATGCGGAGGCGGACGAGTTGGCTCGGGAGCTGGATGCGTTAAACAGCCAGCGGCAGTCCTTGGATCAGGCGATTCTCGAGGAGGCGGAGGCCGAGATCGAGGCCACTGTCGATCTCGGACAGGATTACGGTCTGGTGCTCGCCAAAGAGGGGTGGCATCCTGGAGTCATTGGGATCGTGGCATCCCGCATCGTCGAGCGGTACGCGCGTCCCACCATACTGATCGGGCTGGATGGTGACGAGGGAAAGGGGTCAGGGCGCAGCATTCCCGGCTTCGATCTCCACCAGGCGCTGAGTCGATGCGCGACCCACCTCAGTCGTTGGGGTGGCCATCGGATGGCGGCGGGGCTGACGGTTCGGCGGGAACAACTCGAGACGTTCCGTCGGGCCTTCAATCGGGCGGCGCACATGGAGCTTACGGCCGACGATCTGATCCCGACCCAGAAGGTGGACGCCGTGGTGGCTTTGCAGGACATGGGCGCCGAGCTCGAACGCCTGCTGCGTTTCCTCGAGCCCTGTGGCCCCGGGAACCCTACACCCGTATTCGGGGTCGAGCGGGCCTACGCCCGGAACGCGCGCGCCGTAGGACACAACCACCTTCGGTTCACATTGGAAGATGAGCATGCGAGATTGTCGGCCATCGGATTCGATTGGGCGGATCGCGTCGGGGACGGGTGGTGGAAGGAACCGATCGACGTGGCGTTTCGACTTGAGCGCAACGTGTGGCGAGGCCAGGACGAGTTGCAGGCGCGGGTCGTCCAGATCAAGGCGGCAGGCTGATGCGAATCATCGCCGGAGAGTTTCGCGGCCGCGTGCTGCGCCCGCCAACCAACGGTAGGCTGCGGCCCACGGCCGATCGGGTGCGGGAAGCCTGGTTCAGCATCCTGGCGTCGGAACTCGATGGGGCGAGGGTGGTCGATTTGTTCGCCGGGTCGGGTGCCTTGGGGCTCGAAGCGCTCTCGCGCGGTGCTGACCATGTGCACTTTGTCGAGATCTCGCGTGCCTCGCTGAAGGTGCTCCGCGCCAATGTGGCCGCGCTCGACGCGGAAGATCGCGTCAGGATCCACCAGGCCGATGCGCTGCGGTTCACGGCGAATCTCGATATCGGTACGTACGATGTGGCGCTCGCCGACCCGCCGTATCGCACCGGCCAGGCGCAGAACTTGGTCGGGGTCTTCCGCAGGCGCCCCTTCGCCCGCCTTCTGGGCGTAGAGCACTCGGTACGGGTCGATCTCGCGGGGGACGACCGCCGGGAGTACGGCGATGTCGCCCTGACGTTCTTCCGGTCACGATGAATCGCACGGCGATCTACCCCGGTTCCTTCGATCCGATCACGCTCGGACATCAAGACGTGGTGGGGCGGAGCCTCCGATTCGCCGACCGCGTGTTGGTGGCGGTGGCAGTCAACGTCGACAAAACGCCGCTCTTCACCGTCGAAGAACGGATGGAGCTCCTGCGGGGCGTATTAGGAGACGACTCCCGGATAGAGGTTACCTCGTTCGACGGGCTGCTGGCCGATTTCGCCCGGCGTTCGGGGGCGAGCATCATCGTGCGGGGCCTGCGGGCTGTGAGCGACTTCGAGTACGAGTTCCAGATGGCGATCATGAATCGCCAACTGCACGCCGATCTCGAAACGGTATTCCTGGTCCCCGCGTTACATCTGACCTTCTTGAGTTCGAGTCTCGTTCTCGAGGTCGCACGGTTGGGGGGCGACGTGAGCTCCTTTGTTCACCCGAGGGTAATCGAGGCTCTCCGAGCCAAGCTGGGGCGTTGAGCTTCCGGGAGGAGCTGCACCGCCGAGCCCGGGCCGCTTCCGGGCGGGTGGTGTTGGCGGAAGGTTGGGATCCGCGGGTCGCGCTCGCCGCACGCCAAATAGAGGAGCGGGAGATCGCGGAAGTCGAGGCGCTGCCCGAGCGGGTCACGGGTGACAGTCGCCTCGCGGCCGTGGCGGATTTTCTAGCCGAGCGCCGCCCGGATAAGGTTCGCGATCGACAGCACGCGCTCGAACTCGCTGCCGATCCGATTCGGTTTGCTGCCGGGCTCGTCGCGCTCGGGCACGCCGAGGCAGCTGTCGCGGGAGCCACCTGCGCAACGTCCGAGGTCCTGCGCGCCGCCCTATGGCTCATCGGTCCGGGGGAGGGGATTGCCACGGTTAGCAGCGCCTTTTACATGGTGCTGGCCGCGTACCCACCGGCGAGGGGGGGCCACGGGGTGTCGGGGCAGGCTGGCTCGGTGCTGACGTTCACGGACGCCGCGGTGGTCCCGGACCCGTCAGAGGAGCAGTTGGCCGACATCGCCGCCGCCGCCGCCCAGGACCGGCCCCGAATCGTGGGAGACGAGGCCGTAGTCGCGTTCTTGTCCTACAGTACCAAGGGGAGCGCGTCAGGCCCACGAATCGAGAAGGTTCGCGGCGCGTTGGAACGGTTCCGACAGATCGCCTCCGTCTCCGCTGATGGGGAGCTCCAAGGCGATGCGGCGCTCGTTCCCGATGTGGCGGCCCGGAAGGCTCCGGGATCGGCGGTCGCGGGGCGAGCCAACGTCTTGGTATTCCCCGACCTTGACAGCGGCAACATCGCGTACAAACTGGTACAGCGGTTGGCGGGTGCGACGGCGATCGGACCGATCCTGCAGGGTCTCGCCCGCTCCATGGCGGACCTGTCGCGGGGGGCTACGTCCGAGGACGTCGTCGATGTGGCTTCCGTCGCGCTCCTGCAGTCCGTCCCGCGCCCGCTCGACTCGCTGGAGGTGTCATGAGTTTCTCGGTCAAGAAGGATACAAAGGGAGTCGTAGTCATCGGGGTCGACGGCCAGCTGATCGTAGGGAACCGTCACGAGCTGAAGGACAAAATTACTGAGGCGCTCGACGCGGGCGACCGGAAGTTCCTCATTGATTTCTCGAACACGGGCTATATCGATTCCTCCGGACTGGGCGTGCTGGTGTCGTTGCTCCGCAAAATCCGGGAAGCGGGAGGGGACCTCCGTCTCGCGGGGTTGAATGAAGACCTCCGGACGCTGTTCGAGCTCACGAAGCTGGACACCCTTTTTGACATCACCGACTCAGCAGCCACTGCCTCCTGACGTCGTGACGGCGCCCCTGCGGCTGTGCGTGAGACGCACCGCGCAAGCAAACAACGCGGGCGACGTGGAGATCTCCGTCAGGGTCCCCTCGGAGCTCGACGCCGTGGAGGAAGCGGTCGACGCAGTCGCCCGTCACTGCCTCGCCTCCGGCTTAGGTCCGAAGGTAGCTCGGTTCAACTTGCGCGTGGCACTCACCGAGGCGCTTGCCAACGCCATCATCTACGGAAACGGCCTCGATCCGTCGAAGTCAGTCGATGTGCGCGTCACCGCTGAATCGGCCTGCTTTCGGGTACATGTATGCGACGAAGGCCGAGGATTCGACCCCGACGCGGTGCCTGATCCGACCCTACCCGACCGTATCGAGCGATCGGACGGGCGCGGTCTCTTCTTGATACGCCAATTGGTCGATGATGTCTTCTTCAACGACCGGGGTAACTCCATCTGCATGATTCTGCGCCGCGCCTAGACCGGCTCGACGCACTCCTCGAATCTCTCGGTTCACTGCTCGGCTGCCGCGTCCTCGTGTGGAGGTATGGGCGCGGGCGCCTTCGTCCAGTATTCGGGTGCGGAGATACGCCGGATCCCCTGGTCAGCGTCGGGCCGACTGGCGTCGTGGAGTCTTGCGAAGAGGCCAGGTGGGTCGTTCCCGTGCCAGCTCTGGACGGGTACTGGTACGAGATCGTCGACCCGACCGAAACTCCGTCCGAGACCAGCGAGCGGCTCGCTCCCGTCCTCTCCCAGCTGCTGTCCGGTGAGGTCGATACCCTCCGCCTTGCCGAAGAGCTCGCCGACCGGTACGAGGAGATCGAGCTGCTGTATACGATCAGCGAGGTCCTCGGCCAGACCCTGAGCCTGGACGCGGCGGCACAGCGCATCGTTCGGGAGGTGAGCGCGGTGGTCGGTTCGAGACGTGGGTCGATCCTCGTGTACGACGAGAACACGGATCTGCTCCGGCCGGTCGCCGGCGCTGGGATCGACGTGAGCGCGTTCAATCCCATCCGCCGCGACGATCCGGCGTCGGTTGCCGCCCGCGTATTCCGGGAACGCCGCCCGATCTTCGACGACTCCGCCGAACGGCTCACCCAACCCGCGTCGACGGGCGCGCGCCGGTCCTATCGCGGCGCTGCGTTCCTGTCGGTACCGATTCTGTATCCGGGCCCGGACGGCGCCCCGAGACCGATCGGCGTCATCAACCTCACGGACCGGATTGGGACGGATGCGTTCAGCGCCGCCGAACGCCGCCTGGTCGCGGCCATTGCCAACCAGATCGGCGCGGCAATCGAGAACGCACGGCTCGTCGCGAGCGATCGCAGCATCGCCTGCGGCGCGAGCTCGAGCTGGCTCACGATCTGCAGCTTCGCCTCCTTCCGTCGCCGACGTCCCTGGGTCCTGACGCTCCCGTCGCCGCGCGATTCGAAGCCGCGGAGAGCGTTGGTGGGGATTTCTACCACTTCCTGCGCCTGCACGAGAATCAGATCGGCGTCATGCTCGGTGACGTGTCGTCGCATGGGTTCTCCGCGGCGCTGATCATGGCGCTGGTATTGTCGGCGGCCGGTATTCACGCGGAGGCGGCGGGCTCACCCGATGGTGTGCTCCGGCGCCTCTACGAGTCGATTTCGGAAGATCTCGGGAATACCGAGATGTACCTCTCACTGTTCTACGGGGTCGCGCTCCCCGAACGGGGGCGCCTGCGGTTCGCCAACGCGGGGCATCCACACGCGTTCAGGATTGATCAGTCTGGCGCTCCGCTGCGGCTGGCCGCCACGGCCCCGCCCCTGGGGCTCGGACGTGAGGAGGACATCGAAGGGGCGGAGGTCTCATGGGAGCTGGGCCGGGACCTGCTGGTCCTGTTCTCGGACGGCGTTGTGGATGCCGCCGATGCCGAGGGCCAGCGATTCGGCGAGCGGCGGGTGCTGGATATCGTCGTGGCGAAGCGCCAGTCGCCTCCGGAACAGATCGTCGATGCGGTCTTCGCGGCGGTGACCGATTTCGCGACCGGGAGGGCCGACGACCGCACCGTGCTCGTCCTCCGCGCCTAGTGGGTCGCCGGCTCGGGCAGCACTTCCTGGCGGATCACGCCATCCTCGATCGAATCGTCGAGGCGTTGAATCCCGAAGCATCGGACGTCGTACTGGAGATTGGCGCGGGGACGGGAACGCTGACCCGCCGTCTCGCCGATCGGGTACGGCTCGTCGTCGCCATCGAGCGCGATCGGGAACTCGCATCGGGACTCCGTCGAGACTTGGAGAGCGAACCCGACGGCGGCGACGTCACCGTCGTCCATGGTGATGCGCTCACCCTCGACTGGCACCACCTTATCTCGTCGCAGCTGAGTGAGGACTTGGATGATTTCAAGGTGATTGGGAACATTCCTTACTACATAACGACGCCGCTCATCGAGAAGGCGCTTGCACCACCGCTGCCGCGAGTAGTCGTTTACCTCCTCCAGGATGAGGTTGCCCGCCGCTTGGCGTCGGCGCCTGGCTCCCGGGAATACGGAGCGCTGTCGGTGGGGGTTCAGGTCGTCGCTCGGGTGGACTCGCTCTTCCGAGTTCGGGCCGGATCGTTCCGACCCGCGCCGGAGGTGGACTCGGTCCTCGTGCGCATCACGCCGTTGGCGTCGCCTCTCGTTCCGGTGCCCAACCGCGCGGCCTTTCGGATCATGGTGACCCGGTTCTTCAGCCAACGGAGAAAGCAGCTCGTCCGGAGTGCGCGCGATGTCTTCAATCTCCCGCGGAACCGGGTGCTTGCCGTTCTCGAGGAGGCACGCCTCCCACCTGGAACCCGCCCAGAGATGCTTTCCCCACTGGACTTTGTCAGGCTGTTTGAGGTGGCCGCGTTGACGCGGGAGCCCCGCAAGGCATAAATTGTGAAAAATTTCACAATTTCATGCGCAAAATCGCCGATTCGACCGTCCGACGGCTCTCGCTCTATCTCCGGCTCCTCGAAGCCTTCGAAGAGCAGGGAATAGCCACCGTCAGCTCGGAAGCGCTCGCGGACCGCGGAGGGACGACATCCGCTCAGGTCCGGAAGGATTTGTCCTTCTTCGGCTCGTTCGGAAAACGCGGGCTGGGATACTCCGTTCCCGAGTTGACCGTCAGGCTCCGCGACATCCTCGGGCTCCAGGACTCGTATCGCGTTGCCATCGTCGGGGCCGGCAAGATCGGCCGGGCGCTTGCGCGATACCGAGGGTTCCGGGATCGCGGGTTCTTGGTTACCGCGATCTACGACACCGATCGAGACAAGATCGGCTCGCGGTGGGATGGCCTGGTGATCCGGGACGTGGGCGATCTCGAGCGCGACTTAAAGCGGCAACCCGCCGACATGGCGGTCATCGTGACGCCAGCGGACGCGGCCCAAGCTGTTGCGGATCACCTGGTGGCGGCGGGGGTCAAGGCCATCCTTAGTTTCGCGCCCGTACAACTCAGCGTCCCGGGGGACGTGACGGTCAAGACGGTGAACCTGGTTTTGGAGCTGGAGGCGTTGAGCTACGCGCTCAGGAATCACTAGATTGGCGGCATGACCGCCGGTCTGGAGGCCAATCCAGGGGGCACGGTTCTCGACCGGGCCTTGAGCTACCTGACCAGTGGCCCCACGGATTCCGGGCGACTCGCTCGGGACGTGCTGGGGATTCCACGAGCCAGCCCGTTTGTGGCCGATCGGCTCGCCGTGGCGCTGCTCGGTGCTGATCCGAGGGTAAACCAGCTCGGAGACGGCCGTTGGATCCTCGTGTCGCGCCCGGAGCAGACGCCGGCTCTCAAGGATTGCACGTTTGCCGTCGTTGATGTCGAGACGACCGGGTCGCGGCCGGCGCGCGGGGACCGTATTACCGAGATCGCGGTCGCCGTCGTTCGGGGTGACGGCGTCGAGCTAGTCCTGGACACGTTGGTAAACCCGGAGCGGGTAATCGCCACCCTGGTTTCCCGCGTGACGCGGATAACCAACCAGATGGTTCGTGAGCAGCCGGCCTTTCGGGAGATTGCCGATCGGGTGGTGGCAGCGCTTGCCGGTCGGATCTTCGTGGCACACAACGTGGGCTTCGACTGGCGTTTCGTCGGCGCGGAGGTCCGGCGATCGCGACACCTGTCGATCGGCGGGCCGCGGTTGTGCACGGCCAAACTCGCTCGCCGGCTGATCCCGGGTCTCAAGTCCCGGAGCCTCGACAGCGCCGCGGCGTACTACGGAATTCCGATCGAGAACCGGCACCGTGCCGGGTCGGACGCGTTCGCGACCGGGCGCGTGCTCACCCACCTTTTGGCCGCAGCGGACGAGCGAGGGATCCACACACTGCACGAGCTGACCCGGTACCAAGCGCCGCCACGGCGCAAGCGCAAATCACTTCCCACCCCCATGGCGGAGATCGAGTGAGTCATGGCGCGATCCTCGCTCCGAGGCGCTTGACACCCCCTAAGTGGGCCACTAGCTTCGACTCAAATCAGGCAAGCAAGCGAGTGCGCTTCACCCTCCAGCCCTCGGCTCCGGTCGAGTGGCGTTCAGGGTTCCAGGAGATGGCGGCGGGTGCCGCCAGTTCGAGCGGATACGGGAGGGCCGGATCCGCTTTTTCGCGTCAGTAATAACGGGGGCCACGCACTGAATCTTCAGAACGAAAAACAAGAGCAGCGCGTCCGGGTGAACCGGCAAATTCGCATCAGTCCAGTTCGGTTGATCGGTCATGACGGTGCCCAGTTGGGGATCGTACCAGTAGACGAAGCGCTGCGGGCCGCCACGGAACTCGGCCTCGATCTCGTAGAAGTCGCTCCGCTGGCTCGCCCGCCGGTGGTCAAGATCATGGACCACGGGAAGTACCGGTTCGAGCAAGCCAAGGCAGCCCGAGCGGCGCGGAAGAAACAACACATCATTCACATGAAAGAGGTGAAGTACCGGCCGGGCATCGATACCCATGACTTCGATTTCAAGACACGTCATGCGCGGACGTTCCTCGAAGAGGGCAACAAGGTCAAGCTGACGATGATGTTCCGGGGCCGGCAAGTCGCGCATCCCCAGCTGGGACGCGACGTCCTCGATCGAGTCCTGGAGAGCTTGCAGGACATCGCGAAGGTCGAAGTCGAGCCGAAGCTTGAGGGACGGAACATGACGATGGTCCTGGCGCCGAGATAACCCGGTCAGGCGTCAATGCACCACCCTGAGACGTGGACGGACACAGAATGCCGAAGCAAAAAACGAAGCGAGCGGCGGCCAAGCGGTTCAAGCTGACAGCGAAGGGCAAGATCAAGCGATGGCACGCCAATAAGAGCCATATTCTGACGAAGAAGACTCCCAAGCGGAAGCGGCATTTGCGTAAGGGGACCCTGGTTTCGAGCGGGGACCATCGCCGGACCGCCCGCTTGTTGCAAGCTTAGGAGAGGATTATGCCACGCGTAAAGAGCACCGTCGCCCGCTTGAAGCGGAAGAACAAGATCATGCGGGCGGCCAAGGGAGCCCGGGGCGGGCGCAGCAAGCTGTACAAGACGGCTAAGGAGACGGTCGAGCGCGGCTGGCGCTACGCATATCGCGACCGGCGGCAAAAGAAGCGGGAATTCAGGCAGCTGTGGATCGTACGGATCAACGCCGCAGCGCGGCAGCACGATCTCTCCTACAGTCGCTTCATGGCGGGACTGCGGAAGGCGGGCGTGGAGATCAACCGCAAGCTGCTGGCCGACCTCGCGGTTCGCGACCCCGCGGCGTTCGGCGAGCTTGCGGAGGTCGTGAAGAAAACCCAATAGACGGCCGGACGATGCCAGCGAGTCGGTCGCCTCAAGACGAGCTGCACGCGATGGCGGCCGCCGTGGCTGACATCGCGGCGGCCGACGCGGGCCGTTTGACCGAGCTGAGAACGGAGCTGCTAGGTCGCAAGTCCGGCCGGCTCACACAGCTTCTGCGCTCGCTTCCCACCATCCCTCCCGATCAGCGACGCACTGTTGGCACTGAGGCGAATGCGCTCAAGACGACGATCGAGCGAGCGCTGGCGCAGCGCGAACGCCTCCTGCGCCAGGCCGGGGCTGACTCCTCGGGGGTCGACCCCACAATGGTGGGCCGCTCGGTCTGGCGCGGTGCAAGACATCCGGTGACGATGGTGGTCGACGAGATCTGCGAGATTTTCCGGGAGCTCGGCTTCACCCGAATCGCCGGTCCCGAGGCCGAAACCGAAGAGTACAACTTCACCAAGCTCAACATCCCCCTCGACCACCCGGCCGCGGACATGCAGGACTCGTTCTACCTGGGGCCCGGCGTCGTCCTTCGTACGCACACCTCGCCGATGCAAGCGCGAACGATGGAACGGTACCCACCGCCGATCCGGGTCGTGGTCCCCGGCCTGGTGTATCGACGCGATGACTTCGATCCCTCCCACGCTCCGGTGTTCGACCAGATCGAGGGGCTGGTCGTCGACGAGGGAGTGACGTTTGTCGAATTCAAGGCGGCGATCGACTTCTTCGTCAAGCGATTCTTCACCCGAGATACGGTCGTGCGCTTCATCCCGTCCTTCTTCCCGTTCGTCGAACCAGGCGCGCAGGTCGATGTACAATGCCAGGTCTGCAAGGGCAGCGGGTGCTCCACGTGCCAGCAAACGGGATTTCTCGAGATCATGGGCGCGGGTATGGTCCACCCGGCAGTCTTCGAGCGGTGCGGCGTGGATGCCGAGCGGTATACCGGATACGCGTTCGGGATGGGTGCAAACCGCATCGCGATGCTCCGGTATGGCATTCCCGATATCCGCCTGCTGTTCGAGAACGACATGCGCTTCCTCCGCCAGTTCGTCGAATAGCCATGAACGTCTCCGTGAATTGGCTGTCGGATCTTCTGGATCGTCCCGTCGATCCCGCCGATGCAGCGCGGCGACTGACGATGGCCGGAGCTGAAGTCGACGTGATCGAGCCCCTCCACCAGGACCTCCGCGACGTCATCGTGGCCGAGGTCGCGCAAGTGGAGAAACACCCCGACGCGGATCGCCTGACCGTATGCCGTGTCAACTACGGCAACGGGGTCGCTGAGGTTGTTTGCGGCGCCCCGAACGTCCGCGCGGGGCGCAAGTACCCGTTCGCGCCGGTCGGCACGACGTTGCCCGGTGGTATCACGCTCACGGCCCGGAAGATTCGGGGGGTGACCTCACAGGGAATGCTCTGTTCCGCGAAGGAATTGGGCCTTGGGGCCGACCACGAAGGGATTCTCGAGCTCGACACCACGGCGGCTGCGGGAACCCCGCTGCTCGAAGCGGTGCGCCTGTCCGATCACCGAATCGTCTTGGAACTCACGCCGAACCGTCCGGATCTGCTGTGTCACAAAGGAGTCGCGCGGGAGCTGGGTGCCGTATACGAGGCCCCGGTCAAGTTGCCGCAGATCCCGGGCGCGGCACGCCCTGAGTTGAAGGTAGAGACTGGGAAGGCAGGTTCGGTGGACGGCGTCGACGTGGTAATCGAGGACATCGAGGGGTGTCCCCGCTACATGGCTGCCTCGATTCGAGGAGTGAAGGTCGGGCCCTCGCCCCCCTGGTTGCAGGCGCGGCTTCGCGCCATCGATGCCCGACCCGTCAACAACGTGGTCGACGCGACGAATTACGTGATGTTCGAGTTGAATCACCCGTTGCATGCCTTTGATCGAGCAAAGCTCGGCTCGCGGATCGTGGTGCGGCGTGCCAATCCCGGCGAGACATTACGAACGCTCGACGGCGAGGATCGAGCCTTGACGGCCGACATGACGGCCATCTGCGACGCGAACCGTCCCGTTGCCGTCGCCGGTGTCATGGGGGGCGCCGATACCGAGGTGACCGCGGCCACGACGGACATCGTATTGGAGTGTGCGTACTTCGACCCTAAACGGATCCGTGCCACACGGAAAACGCTGAACATGAGCACGGATGCGTCGTACCGGTTCGAGCGGGGAATCGACCTTGACGGTCTGCCCGGAGCGGTGAGGCGCGCCGTGGAAGTCATCGTGGCGACTTCGGGGGGTGAGGCTGTGCCGGTGGTGGCCGACGTCTATCCCACCCCGGTTGCGGCCCGCACCGTGTTCCTCAGGCCCACCCGGGTGAGCCACCTGTTGGGCGTCGAGGTTCCGCGACCGGATATCGAGGCGTTTCTCTCCAGCGTTGGATTCGCCGTGGCTCCCAAGGATGATCGGTTTGCCGTTCAGGTGCCCGGGTGGCGACCCGACGTTACGCGGGAGGTCGATCTCATTGAGGAAGTCGCCCGGTTGCGGGGATACGACACGTTTCCCGTCGAGTTGGGTGCCCTGCGTCCGAGTACCGTTCCGGACGACCCCGCCGAGATAGCGAGGGCAGGACTGCGCCAGCTGCTGACCGCAGTCGGGCTCCACGAGGCGCGAACGCTCCCGATGGGCGGGGCTCCGAAGAATGAGCCCGCCCCGGTGCGCGTTGTGAACCCGATGTCGTCTGAGGAGGCTCACCTTCGCGCTAGTCTGCTCCCGGGCCTCGAGCGCGCGGTACGCCACAACTGGTCGGTGCGCGAGCGGGACATTCGGCTATTCGAGATTGGCACGGTATTCCGATCGACTGGCGAACGCGCACTACCGGTCGAGACATGCCGGATCGCGGCGGTGGTCTCGGGCAACCGGGCTCCCGCGCACTGGTCCGCCGGACAGATGACGCCTGACTACGACGGGTGGGATCTGAAGGGTCTGGTCACCGGCGTGGCGTCGACGGTCTCGCCGGGATCCGCCGTGGAGCCGCACCCCGAAGGGGGTGCCCGGTGGCTCGTGCGCGCCGCCGACGGTGCAGTGTTGGGAGGCGCGGAGGAGTTACCGGTCGAGCCCCCGGCGTGGGCGGCGCCGGTCTACGGGTTCGAGTTGGACGTGGCATCGAATGTTCCTCCCCGCCCGCGGTTCGAGGCCCTGCCGGCCACCCCTCCGCTCGAGCGTGACCTGGCACTCGTTCTGGCGCCTGCGGTCACCGCCGAGCAAGTTGAGGACGTCGTTCGCCAGTTCGCAGGCCCGTTGTTGGAGAGGGTAGTGGTATTCGACGAGTACAGGGCCGAGGCGCTAAAGGGCCGAAGTGTGGCTTGGCGCCTGGTCTTTCGGGCGCCCGATCGGACGCTGCGGGATCAGGAGGTCGATGCGGTGTTGAAGCGTGTGCTGGCGGCTCTCGAGGAGCAGTTGGGTGTCAGACTCCGACAGGCCTGAGCTCGAGGCCTTGGTGGAGCTGGAAGACGTGGTTCGTCACGTCTCCGAGGAGCTGGCTGCCTGGCGGCGTCGCGCGCTCAAGGCCGAGTCCGACCGGAACGAATTGGGAGCGGACTACGATCCGGTCGGGTCACGAGAACGAATTCAATCGCTCGAGGTTGAGAACAGCGACTTGGGGGGTCGTCTCGATGCAGCCCGTGTCCAGCTGCAAGATCTGCTGAAGCGCCTCCGGTTTCTCGAAGAGCAGGTGGCCCTGGAGGATCAAGCTCGGTGAACGCGAAGAAGACCGTGTTGAGGGCGACGATCGGTGGCGACGAGTACACGCTCCGGTCGGACCGACCACCAGAGTACACCCGAGCCGTTGCGGAGCACGTGGACCGTGCGCTGAAGGAGGTCTTGGCGCTCGGCACGATCGTGGAATCCCACAAGGCTGCCATCCTCGCCGCACTGGCGATCACGGACGAGCTGTTTCAGTCCCGTACCTCGCAACGCGAGCTCTCGCACCGCCTCACTGCTCTCGCAGCCGACTTGTCCCGCTTGCTGCCCCCGGCGAAGCGGAGCTCTCAAGCATCGGGTGCGATTGCCTCACCGGCGGACGGTTCGTAGTTTCTGGACAGTAGGCGGCGATTCGACCGCCACTAACATAACGCGCTGCGGCGGCCGAAATCCGCGCCGCCGCGGTGCTGGAGATAGATCGATGCCAGCGGATACCGTTGTTGTGCTCGTTCTGGCCGTCATCGGCACTGCTCTGCTTGCCGGGACGGCCTTTTTCCTGTTCGGCCGGCGCGCGGAACGGCACCAGGCCGAAGCGGAAGGTCGTGCCGGCCGCCAACAGGCCGACCGGTTGCTGGGGGAGGCGCGTCGTGACGCCGACGTTGCCCGGACCGAGGCCCTGCTGGCGGCGAAAGAAGAGATCATCAAGGCTCGCGAGCTCTGGGAGGATGACGTCCGGCAGCGGCGGGAGGAGATCGGCCGGCACGAGCAACGTCTCGAGGAGCGCGACATTTTGGTGGATCGAAAGCTCCATGCGCTCGACGAGCGAGAGCGGACCTTGGGCAAGCAGGAGCAATCACTGGAGCAGCGCGACAGCAACTTGCAGGCGAAAGAAGATGAGGTCACCGCGCTGCGCGAGCAACATCGGGAGAAGCTCGAGCAAATGTCGGGGATGACGGCCGACGACGCGAAAGCGCAGTTGATCCACGACATCACCGACGAAGCCCGTGGCGCGGCGGCCGCCAGCATTCGCGACATCAAAGAGGCGGCCAAGCGGACCGCCGATCGCGAGGCCAAGAAGATCGTCGCACTGGCCGTGCAGCGAATCGCGTCGGAGACAACCGCGGAGGTGAGCGTCTCGGCGGTCGCACTCCCCAACGACGACATGAAGGGACGGATCATTGGGCGGGAAGGCCGCAATATCCGGGCGTTCGAGACCGCCACCGGAGTGGACGTGATCGTCGACGACACTCCCGATACCGTGATCGTGTCGTGCTTCGATCCGGTCCGGAGAGAGGTGGCGCGCCGGGCACTCGAGCAACTCATTGCCGACGGCCGGATCCACCCCGGCCGGATCGAAGAGGTCGTGGCCAATGTGCATAAGGAGGTCGATGGGGAGATCGTCCAAGCCGGCGAGCAGGCGACCTATGAAACCGGCATCCACGGGATGCATCCGGAGCTGATGAAGCTCGTTGGACGGATGAAGTTTCGACGCTCGTACGGCCAAAACATCTACGCTCATTCCAAAGAGGTGGCCTGGCTCGCGGGTATCATGGCTGCCGAGTTGAAGCTGGACGTTCATCTGGCGAAACGCGGCGGGCTCCTGCATGACGTCGGCAAGGTGCTGACGCACGCGCACGAGGGGACCCACGTCGAGCTTGGCGTAGAAGTAGCGACCAAATACGGTGAGGAGGCAGTCGTCATCAACTGTATTGCGGCCCACCATGACGACGTGCCGCACGAGACCCCGATATCGGTCATCGTGCAGGCCGCCGATGCAGTGAGTGGTTCCCGCCCCGGTGCGCGGCGCGAAGCGTTCGAGACTTACGTGAAACGGTTGACGCGACTCGAAGAAATCGCCGGCGGTTTTGACGGTGTCGATCGCTGCTTTGCAGTTCAGGCGGGTCGGGAAGTGCGCATCATCGTGACGCCGGAACGAGTCAGCGACGATGGGGCGTCGGAGCTCGCTGAACAAGTGGCTCGGAAAATTGAAAACGAGCTGCAGTACCCGGGGCAGATACGAGTTGTGGTGCTCCGCGAGACACGGGCGGTGGATGTTGCCCGCTGAGACCATCAGCGGTACCGACGTCGGTCGCGCTATGCGGACGGAGCTCGCTCCGCGGATCGAGGGGCTCGCCGGCCGGGGCATCCAGCCCGGATTGGCGGTCGTGCTCGTGGGCGAGAACCCATCGAGCCAGGTCTACGTCAAGATGAAAGGACGGGCCTGCGAGGAAGCCGGGATGCGGAGCGAGTCCGTTAGGTTGCCGGGCGAGACATCAGAGAAGGAGCTGCTCGCCGAGATCGACCGCCTTAACGCGGACGACCAGATTCACGGTATGTTGGTGCAGCTGCCGCTGCCCGGACAGATCGACACGCAGCGAGTGCTACGTGCGGTGGCTCCCCACAAGGACGTCGATGGCTTTCATCCGGAGAATGTGGGCAAAGTCGTCTTGGGCGATCCCACTGGCTTTCGTCCCGCGACACCGCTTGGGGTTTTGCAGCTGTTGCTCCGGAGTGGCGCGGAGACGTGTGGCGCACATGCGGTGATCGTCGGCCGTTCGAACATCGTTGGGCGGCCAATGGCGGCCTTGCTCCTCCAGAACGCGCCGGGGGGCAATGCGACCGTTACGGTGTGCCACTCCCGCACGCGGGACCTACCCGATGTGACCCGACAGGCTGATATTCTGATCGTCGCGATCGGGCGGGCGGAATTCGTCACGGGCGACATGGTCAAGCCAGGCGCGGTGGTGATCGACGTCGGTACCAATCGGGTGGACGATGCGAGCGCAAAGAAGGGCTTCCGTTTGGTCGGTGACGTTACGTTCGACAGCGCGCGTCAGGTGGCCTCGGCGATCACGCCGGTCCCCGGTGGGGTGGGACCGATGACTATCACGATGCTGCTCTACAACACCGTGCAGGCAGCAGAACAGTGGGCGAGCTAGACCTCTTCGCCGAAGCGGACGCTCCGGGTCCGACCGGCGTCTGGAGTATCCTGGATGTGACCCGCCGCGCGCACCGTGTGGTCGAAGCAGGTTTCGGCAGGATCTGGGTTCGAGGAGAGGTCACCGGTTTCAAGAAGTACCGTAGTGGGCACTGGTACTTTACCCTCCGTGACAAACAGGCCCAAGTCAGATGCGTCATGTGGCGGCTCGACAACCGGCGCTTGCGTGGAGTCCCGGAGGAGGGGACGCAGGTGCACGTGGCGGCGCGCCCAACCGTGTGGGAGGAGCGGGGCGAGCTGCGACTCACGGTAAAGCAGCTGCTACCGACGGCTGCCGACGGGCTGTGGCAGGTGGAGCTGGAACAGGCCAAGGCCGCACTCGAGCGGGATGGGCTTCTCGATGCCAGCCGGAAGCGCCGGTTGCCGCCCTATCCCTCACGAATCGCGGTGGTGACGAGTCCCGATGGGGCGGCGGTCCGGGACATCATTTCCGTGCTCACCCGACGATGGCCGTCGACCGAGCTTCTCGTGGTGCCCACGCGGGTGCAGGGTGACGGAGCCGTCCAGGAGCTCTGTGCCGCGCTGGCGCTGGTGAATCGCATTCCGGCCCTCGACTTGGTCATTCTCGCTCGCGGCGGCGGGGCGCGCGAAGATCTCTGGGCGTTCAATCGAGAGCGGGTGGCGCGTGCGGTCGCCTCCCTCGCGGCACCGTCCATATCGGCTGTGGGCCACGAGACGGACACATCGCTCACGGATCTCGTGGCCGATGTCCGCTCGCCAACCCCCTCCGCCGCGGCCGAGGCTGCCGTGCCCGACTGTCGTTCGGAGCTCGAGGGGCTCGACGATCTCGCGCGCCGGCTGGCCGGGGGCCTCACGAGCCGGACGCAGTTGGCCAATGAGCGCCTCGAGCGCACGGCCGATCGTCTCACCGCCGGCACACAGGCCCGGTTCGAGCGGGAGGGGTCTCGGTTGGTCCAGCTGGGCGCGGAGCTGGAAGCGTTGAGTCCGCTTCGCGTCCTGGCGCGAGGGTACGCGGTGGCTCGGAACCGTGAGGGATCGCTCCTCAGACGTGTCGGGCAATTCGCGCCCAACCAGACCTTTCGCTTGACCGTGAGTGACGGCGACGTGGAAGCACGGGCGGTCGGCGATTCTCCATGACGGACAAGCCCTCGTTCAGCCGGGAGCTTTCCGAGCTCGAAGCGGTTGTTCGATCTCTCGAGGCCGACGATCTGGATCTCGACCGGGCACTCGATCTCTTCGAAGAGGGAGTCAAGCGCCTCAAGACCGCCCGCGACCTGCTTCGTCAATCTGAGCTTACCGTGAAGCGCATCCTGGAGGGGGCCGATGGAACGCTTTCGGCCGACGATTTCGACGGCTGACTGGCGCCGGTTCTGGGAGGAAGCCCGGACCGCGATCGGTCGGGTGCTGGTGCGGTGGACCGAGTGGGTGGCGAGTGACGTGCCGGGCCCGGTGGGCGACGTCATAGCCTACAGCCTCGCCAGGGAGGGCAAGCGGCTCCGACCCGCATTGGTCATGGCGGTCCATCGCGAACTGGGTGGCACCGGGGACGCCAGCGAACTCGCGGCGGCAGTTGAAGTCGTGCACACCTACTCGCTCGTTCACGATGATCTACCATGCATGGACGACGACGACCTGCGCCGCGGCTGGCCCACGGCAC
Organism: Gemmatimonadales bacterium; assembly: GCA_965249575.1. Taxonomy (GTDB): domain Bacteria; phylum Gemmatimonadota; class Gemmatimonadetes; order Gemmatimonadales; family GWC2-71-9. The sequence continues at coordinate 3,435,208 of OZ252244.1, forward strand.
ACCGAAAGTTCGGTGTCGCGGCGGCCACTGAGGCTGGATATCGCATGGTGCCACTCGCCGCCCAGATACTGGCCGCCGGGGCGAAGCGTCTCGGGCTGGTGGCCGGCACAGTCGGGCAGATCGGCGAGGAGTTGTTTCGCGCCGCTGGCGCGGCCGGCATGGTTGGCGGGCAAGCGCTCGATCTGCTCGCGGAGGGACGGGCGGTATCCCCGGAGGGGCTCATCGAGATTCACCAGCGGAAGACCGGCGCGCTCATCCGCGCCAGCGCGTCGATGGGCGCGATCGCGGCGGGTGCCCCGGCACACCGGGTGGAGGCCGTGCGGTCGTTCGGGAACGCCGCGGGGATCGCGTTTCAGATCGTGGACGATGTCTTGGACGTGACGTCGACATCCGGTGAGCTCGGCAAGGCTGCCGGCAAGGACGCTGCGCGCCGTAAAGCGAGCTATGCGACCCTCGTGGGTCCCGAGACGGCCCGCAAGGAGGCACAGACCTATGCCCGGGCTGCAGTGGACCATCTGGGGGCCGGCGGGATAGATTCCTCTTTACTCGAACAGGTGGCTCACTTCATCGTTCACCGCCGCCGGTAACGCGGCCCAACCCGGATTCCGATGCCTTTCTTAGAGTCGATCGATGACGCGAAGGAGGTGCGGAGCATTCCCGCGAGCGAGTTGCCCCATCTCGCCGAGGAGTTGCGCCAGCGCCTGATCGAGGTGGTCTCGAAGACCGGCGGACATATCGGCGCGGGACTGGGTGTGGTCGAGCTGACGATCGCGCTGCTCCACAGCTTCGACTCGCCCGTAGACAAGATTCTCTGGGACGTCGGGCATCAGGGCTATCCGTGGAAACTCCTCACGGGCCGCAACGACCGGTTCCCAACGCTGCGACAGGCCGAGGGACTCTCGGGATTCCTGCGGCGTACCGAGAGCGAGCACGATCATTTCGGAGCAGGACACGCCGGCACGGCGCTGTCCGCCGCCTTCGGTGTGGCGACCGCCCGTGACCTCAAGGAAGAATCGTTTCATGTGGTTGCGGTGGTGGGTGACGGCGCGCTGACATGTGGGCTTCCCTACGAAGCGATGAACAATGCGGGACACTCCGAGCGCGACGTCATCTTGGTGGTCAACGACAACGGAATGTCGATCGCCCCGAATGTGGGCGCCATCAACAAGTACCTGGGGTCCGTGATTGCCAGCCCCATTACCAACCGCGTGCGCGATCGTGTCAAGCAGGTGATTGAGAAAACGTCGCAGGTGGTGGGTGGCAAACCGATGGTGGAGTTCGCGAAGAACATCGAGGAGAGTATCAAGAACCTCTGGTCTCCGGGCATGCTATTCGAGGAGTTGGGATTCCGTTACTTCGGACCCATCGACGGACACAACATCGATGCGCTGCTCCGGACGTTCGAGTTGGTCAAGGGGTTGAAAGGGCCCCGCGTTGTTCACGTGATTACCGAGAAGGGCAAGGGGTTCCCGTACCGCGAGCCTGATCTGGAGAAGTTCCACGCCCGCAATCCCTACGATCCCGTCACTGGGGAGCTCAAGCCGGTCGGGGAGGGACCGCCGGCATGGACGAAGGTCTTTGGACGCGCGATCACCGAACTTGCCGCGGAGCATGAGGAGATCGTTGCGATCACCGCGGCCATGCCCTCTGGGACCGGGACCAACATCTTCCAGAAGCGGTGGCCGGACCGCTTTTTCGACGTCGGGATCGCAGAGGCCCACGCTACCACCTTCGCCGCAGGCCTCGCCACCCAGGGCATCCGTCCGATCGTCGCGATTTACTCGACGTTCCTACAGCGTGCATACGACTCCATCATTCACGATGTTGCGATTCAGGGGCTACCGGTCACGTTCTGCCTCGACAGGGCGGGCATGGTGGGGGCGGATGGTCAGACGCACATGGGCCTGTACGACATCGCCTATTTGCTTGCGGTTCCGAACATGACCGTCACTCAGCCGCGAGACGGAGCGGAGCTGATCGGCCTCCTGCGCACCGCCATGGAGCACAAGTCCGGTCCGTTCAGCCTTCGGTATCCGCGCGACAAGGTGCCGGCGCCTGCACCACCGGCTGCTGAGGTCTCCGCGATCCCATACGGCACGTGGGAGCAGCTGCGCCCGGGACGCGAGTGCGCGATCCTCGCGGTCGGCGTGATGTGTCAGCCGGCTATGGAGGCAGCGGAGGCATTGGAAGGTGAGGGTTTCGACGTCACCGTGGTCAATTGCCGATTCCTCAAACCGCTCGATCGCGCGATGCTCGAGTCCCTCGTCACCGAGCACCGACTGCTGATCACCGTGGAGGACGGAACGGTCGTGAATGGCTTCGGTGCCTGCGTGGCGGCGGCTGTGGAGGCGCTCGCGGCGGACGTGCGCGTTGCGGTCCTCGGCGCGCCTGATCGCACCTACGAGCATGGGCCGCGCGCGGTCCAGCTTGCCGAGGCCGGTCTCGACGGACCGGGGATCGCGGCGCGCGTGCGGGCGTGGGCCGCCGAGGAGAGCCTTTCGGCCACATGAACGTTGGCGTGGTCGGGAACCCGCGGTACCGCGATCTGCGGGAACACCTAGCACGCCTTGCTTCGACAGCACCGCGCTACGGCATGAAACTCGTAGGAGAGGCCGCGCTCGCCGAGTTGTGGCCGTCGCCGCTTCCCGCACTGGAATCCAACGAGACGTCTCTCGACCTTCTGCTGAGCCTCGGAGGGGACGGGACGCTGCTGCGCGGAGCTCGGCTGACCGCGGAGCGCCAAGTGCCGATCCTCGGTGTGAACCTTGGTCGCGTCGGGTTTCTCTCCTCCGCAGGCCCGGATACGCTGGAGACCGCGCTAGAGGCCGTCGCGCAAAAGGATTTCCACCTCGAGAATCGCAGTACGCTCGAATCCCATATCGTTGACGAGCAGGGCGAGATTCGGCCGGGAACGCTAGCTCTGAACGACGTGGTGGTCCACAAGGCCGGGGTCGCCCGGGTCGTGCACCTGCGGGTACTCATCGACCGCGAGGAAGTCGGCCAGTACAGTGCCGACGGGATAATCGTCGCGACGCCGACTGGCTCGACGGCCTATTCGCTCAGTGCCGGCGGCCCGGTCGTCATGCCGGGAGTCGAGGCCCTAGTGGTGACCGCGATTTGTCCCCACACGCTGGCCGTACGGCCCTTGGTGGTATCGGGGGATGCGGAGATCGATATTGCCGTCGTGCCGCCATTGTCCGACGAGGTACTCGTCTCCTATGACGGTCAGGTTGGTACCACGCTGCAGTCTCAGGATCGCGTGGTCGTTCGCCGCGGCGCCACGGCCGTTCGTTTGATCCGGCTCGGGAAGGAAGGATTCTTTGCCCGGGTGCGAAACAAGCTACAGTGGGGTGACCTGAGCGACCGTCAAAGGGCCTGACCGTGCTCAACGAGCTGCGCGTTCGAAACCTCGCGGTCATTGCCGACGTCACGATACCCCTCCGAGCGGGTCTCAACGTTCTGACCGGTGAGACCGGCGCAGGCAAATCCATGCTCATCGATGCGCTGGCCCTGCTCCTGGGCGAGCGAGCCAGCGCCGACCTGGTGCGGCCTGGCGCACCCAGGGCAATCGTCGAGGCGGCGTTTGAGTTCGCTGACGAGTCACGACTTGCCGAGTTCGCTGAGAATGCGGGCGTCGACCTGGAGGACGGGCGCCTCGTGGTTCGCCGCGACATCAACGCGGAGGGCCGGAACCGAGCTTGGGCGAACGGGAGTCCCGCGACCGTGGCGGCTCTCGCTTCGATTGGGCGGCATGTGGTGGACCTGCACGGACAGCACGAGGCACAGTCTCTTCTCCACCCTGCGGCGCAACGAGAAATGCTCGACGCCTTCGGCAATGCCGGACGCGAGCGGCAAGTGGTCAGCGAGGCGTTCGAGCAAGCCGGGGTGCTCCGGTCCGAAGAGGCCGATCTGGCCAGCCGTCTGGACGACATCAAGAAGCGAGCGGACTACCTCCGTCACGTCGCGCGCGAGATCGCGGACGCACAGCCGGTGCCCGCGGAAGACGAGGCGCTCGCGATCGAAGCGGCGCGCCTGGCGAATGCCGAGGAGCTGATCCGGCAGGCGGAGCAGTTCGCCGAGCTCGTCGACGGTGAGGAAGTCGGCGCGTTGGAGGCGCTCAGGCAGGCCGATCGAATACTCGCACACCTCGAGCGGATCGATGGCACGGTTTCGAAGTGGCGGGAGATACTGGAGAGTGCCGAGGCGGGCCTGGGCGAGATCGCTCGCGATGCGCGGCAGTACGCGGCGGGCATCGAACTTGATCCCGGACGGCTCGAGGCGGTGGAGCAGCGGCGCGACGTGCTGTTCAAACTCACGCAGAAATACGGACCGACCATCGCCGATGTTGAGCGTACGGGCTCGGAGGCGCAGCGCGAGCTGGAAACGCTGGATACTGCCGACACGGAGCTCGAGCGGCTCGCCGAGCGGAGGGAGGTAGCCGACGCGGAGCTGGCGCGGGCGTGCCGCAGTCTCACGGCTAGGCGTGTAAGCACCGGCAAGCGCCTGTCCCGCGCGGTTGAGCGGCTGCTTCCGAACCTGGGGCTCCCGGACGGGCGGTTTCAGGTCCTGGTGTCTCCCAGCGACCGTGCCGGGCAGACGGGCGCCGATAGCATCACGTTTCTCGTCCAGCTCAATGTGGGTCTGGATCCGCGGCCGCTCGCCCAGGTCGCGAGCGGGGGGGAATTATCGCGCATCATGCTCGCCCTGAAGGTGGTTCTCGCGGAGCACGACCACGTGCCGATTCTCGTATTTGACGAGATCGATCAGGGAATCGGGGCCGAGGTAGGGCACCGCGTCGCCGACGCCCTGTCCGAGGTCGCTCGCGCCCATCAAGTCCTGGTCATCACGCATCTGCCTCAGATCGCCGCTCGCGCCGCCCATCATCTTGCTGTCTCGAAGCAGGACCGGGGCGGCGTCGCGACCGCAGACGTCCGAGCGCTCGATGAGGATGAGCGAATCGGCGAGATTGCGCGCATGCTCGGGGGAGGTGCCGACCCCGTGTTGCGGCAGCATGCGGAGGAGCTACTGAGAAAACCCGGGCGGCGGGAGCCGGCGAGTCGCTGACTCGACTTCCTGTGCGGGAGGATCCGCGGCCGGGTCCGGCTCGCGCGGGGCACCGCCAAACAGCCGGTAGAAAAGCCGCAGGTAGAGGTTGATGGATACGCCTTTAGGGGTGAATCCGCCGGAGCCCGAGAAGACGGCCCGATACGCGAGCCCGGCCTCGATGGGCAACGCCGCCGCGCCACGATTCCGGGTAGATCGATAGGCCAGTCCAGCCCCGTAGCTCAGCGAAGTCATTTCGCTCTCGATTGCGAGCACGGAAGCGGCTGATGCGCCCGAGCCCCCTCCATACGAATCCGCGGATTTCCGGAAGAAACGGACCGCGCCGTAAATTCGAAAAGCGGGGTGGAGGTGGAGCGTGGGATACGCTCCAAACGTCAGAATGTCTCCCAAGCTCCGATCCACCATCTCGGCCGTCGAGGCAAACGCAATCGGCTCGTGCGGTGACGTGACGCGGCGCGCGAGGCGATCGCTGAGCTGTCTGGTATACGTTGCGTTGACCGCGAAGCTCAGTGCTTCGGCTGGTTGAACGAAGCCCTCGAGTGTGGCCTTCAAGTCCAGCTGGCGGTCTCCGGTGCCGAGATCGATGAAATGGTCTGGGGAGTCGCGCATGCCAGTCGGCAGTCGGACCGTGAGGCCGACGACGGCGCGTGCGGAGGATGTCTGAACCAAGGCGTACCGAGCGCCGACTTCTAGGTCCCCAATTCTGGAGAGCTTGACGTCCTCCAGCGGGAGCGCGGAGTACCCAAATGCCGGCTCAGTCAGCACGGCGTTCACGTCGCCGTCCTCCAGCCGCCCGTCGGGCAGGGGGAGCATCCCCGAGACCGGCGCGAGCCCGAGCGCCTGGAGCTGAGCGGAGACATCGGCGACCTCGTTCGTCAGTGCCTGACCGGCGACTGACGCGGCCGTGGGGGCGAAGGGTGGCAGCGGAGCATTCGTGAATCCGCCGGACGCTGTAACGCCGGTGAGCGTGGTGAGGTTCGACACGAGACTGCGGACGCGCATGGCCAGTGCCTGTGCCTGCATGCAGGACGAGCTGCCGGGGCATCCGTAACCCCCTCCGGCGGCGTTCGTCTCCACCGTCTGTGCCGCTGCGTCGAGCTCTGAAAGCAGCGCCGTGATTTCCAGCGCCCCCGACGAGTTGCCCGACTGAACGGCCGCCTGGTTCCAGCCGGCATCGGCGCCAGTCGTGTCCAACGTGACGGCAGCGCTCACTCGCGAAGTGACGATTGGGAGCTCGACCCGGAGCGTGAATCGGTCGGTCAGCCCGACAGCGGCGGAGAGTGGGAAGCGGCGGACGTCGGCGTCGAGCTTCGTCTGAAGCATACCGATGTTGACTCGGTGGTTGATATCGCCCGTGATGGCTTGTAGCGCGCCGTCGGTCGCCAGCACCGACGGGAAGAGGGTCGATCCGGCCCGGTCGGCGCTGAAATCGGTTCCCAGAGCTTCCTGAGATCCGTTTGCCGTGAAGCGCCGGTCGTACGTCTGGTACAAGGGGGAGAACCCGACCCGTAACGCACCGCGGGGAACAGTTCGGGCGTCGGGCGCTTGGGCCTCGAGGGGAGTGGGGACGATGCCCAGAACGACGGCGCAGGCCGCGAACGCTAGGGTCGAAGTGATCGGGATTGCCGGCGGCCTCGTCATGGGTGGCGGGAATCTAAGGCCCGATGTGAGGGGGGCAAAGCGCGCGATCAGGTTTCTTTCAGCAATTCCCGATCGTACGCGGAGAGCACCGCGCCCCGGCTGACGAGGCCGATCAGCCGGTCGCCGTGTGCCACATCGACGACGGGAATGTGGTGCGTCCCCCGGACGGCGAGGCGGTGCAGGGCCGTGAGGAGGGTGTCCTGCGGTGTGACCCGCTCGTATTGGTCCGTCACGAGGTCACCTGCTACCACGAGGGATGCCAAGGCGCTCGCCTCGGAGAGCACGGTGCGAATGTCGCCGTACGTCAGCATTCCCACGAGCGTGCCGTCCGCGGCGATCACCGGAAACTCAATCTGCGTGGTGGCGCCTACGGCTTCGGTAATGTCGGATACCGGGGCGTTTTCCGCGATGACTCGGGGATGCGGATCGAGCGAATGCCGAACGGTGAGCCGCTCGAGGATCGCCGTGTCGCGTCCAAAACTGATGTGCTCGCCGCGCCGCACCAGCCACTCCGAGTAGATCGAATGTGGGTGGAGGCGCCGAGCGGTGATGTATGCGATCGCGCCGCACAGCATGAGCGGAAGAATCAACGCGTAGTCGCTGCTCATCTCAAAGACCATCATGATCGCGGTGAGGGGCGCGTGCGTGCTCGCGGCCACGAGACCCGCCATCCCCACGAGCGCGAAGGCCTCGGGCTCGATCGCGAATCCCGGGAGGAGATCCCGCGCGGCCACGGCGAAGCCACCCCCGATCATGGCTCCGATGAAGAGCGCGGGCGTGAACACGCCACCCGCTCGAGTCGCACCCACCGTGACGGCGGTCGCCAGGAGCTTGGCCATCGCCAGCGCGACCAGGAAATACGCTGGTCGCTGGGCGATGATCCCCAATCCGACGGTCTGATGGCCCTGACCCCACAGGTCGGCGCGGAAGACGATGTTGAGTGCCCCGACGACTATCCCTGCCAGTACGATCTGCTGCCACCACGATCCGACCGTATCGAGCCGTGCCGCCGTCGCGTGTACCGTACGAGTGTAGAGAACGGCCACCAATCCGGTGGCGATCCCGAGCAGGGCGTAGAGGATGAACTCGTTTGTTGGGCCGACACCATACTCGACCGGGATCGCGATGACGGGTGAGTCGCCGAAGGCGGAGCGTGAAATCACGGCTGCGATCACGCTGGCGACCAGGATCGGAGGGAAGGCGCTCACTCCGAACGTTCCGAGCACTTTTTCGAGCGAGAAGAACACCCCGGCGATCGGGGCGTTGAAGGCCGCCGAGATTCCCGCGGCCGCGCCGCACGCCACGAGCACTTTGAGCCGTCCGGGGCCCGAACGAAAGAAACGCCCGATGCGCGATCCCAGGGCGGATCCCGCCACCGCCACGGGTCCCTCGGCGCCGGCCGACCCACCCGCACCGATGGCGATGGCCGCGCTGGCGGTCTTGACGGCAACGGGCCACGCGTGAATGATCCCGCCGCGCTTGGCGACGGCGCGCATGACGTCGGGCACGTTATCCCCATCGGAATCTTTTGCGCCGAAGCGCACCAGCGAGCGGGCGATTGCGAGACCGGCCAACACGACCAGCAGAATCGAAACCCGGCCGGCACCGGTCAGGGTGTTGGCGGCTGATAGAGCGGCGATCTGAGCAAGGTCGATGAGTTTGTAGAAGGCGATGACGGCGAAGCCCACCGTGCCGCCTATTCCAACGGCGAAGAGGACGAGCATGGTGCTCTCATCGGCCGCGATAGGGGGCATCCGCCTCATGAGAGCCTGACCGCGCTCGCTGATGCGGGCCCCGACCGCCCGATGCCAGGCGCGAACGCGCGACAAATCAAACATGTCGCGCTCAAGATAGCCGTGTCCCGGGCGCCGTGGCACCCCGCGGTCGCCCATAGATGGCTAGTGAGGGGGCAAGAGAAGTGACATCGATAGCCGGGCCGAACGACCCGCGTTCAAGAGCTGGCGCCACGTGACCGACACCGATTCCCAGCGGTCAAAGGTCCGCCAGCGCCTGGGCCTGCTCCTGGGGCCCGCGATCGCGGTGCTCATGCTCGTATCCCCGGTGCCGGTGGGCATGAGCGTCGCCGCGTGGCGCACGGCCGCGGTCGGGTGTCTGATGGCCACGTGGTGGGTCACGGAAGCAATCCCGATACCCGCGACGGCGCTTTTGCCGCTGGTGTTGCTCCCACTGCTGGGCATCGTCCCCATTGCCACGACCGCGGCGCCCTATGCGAACCCAGTGATCTTCCTTTTTCTCGGGGGATTCGTCATCGCGACGGCCCTGCAGCGGTGTGGCCTCCATCTCCGCATGGCGCTCAAGATCATCGGAGCGGTGGGCGTACGGCCGGTGAACCTGATCGCCGGCTTCATGGTGGCGACTGCGTTCCTGTCCATGTGGGTGTCAAACACTGCGACCGTGATCATGATGCTGCCGATGGCGGTTTCCATCGTCGAGTTGATGGAAGGTAGGGGGGCAGGGAATGGACTTCCCCGGGCGGATTTCGCGGTGGCATTGCTGCTCGGGATCGCCTACGCCTCGAGCATCGGCGGGATCGGCACCCTGATCGGAACGCCGCCCAACGCCTTGCTCGCCGGATTCGCGTCGGAAACCTACGGGATAGAGATCGGGTTCGGGAGGTGGATGCTCGTCGGCGTGCCGGTCGTGGTAGTTGCACTCCCGCTCTGCTGGATTCTGCTCACGCGGGTCGTGTTCCAGGTGCCGCATGACGAAATCCCCGGGGGTGCGGACGTTCTGCAGAATGAACTACTGAAGCTCGGAGCATTGTCCCGAGCGGAGAAGACCGTGGGGGCGATAACGGTTTGCACTGCGGCGGCCTGGCTGGCTCGGCCGCTCCTAGCACGGGTCGCACCGGGGGTCTCGGACGCGGGGATCGCCATCGCGGGGGCAGCTGCCCTTTTCGCGGTGCCGATAAGCTGGCGCCGGTTCGAGTTCGCGATGGAGTGGCGGGACGCGGAGCGGCTCCCATGGGGAGTGCTCGTCTTGTTTGGTGGTGGCCTGTCGCTCGCCGGCGCGATTGAGCACACGGGCCTGGCCCACTACGTTGGCGACGCCCTGTCGGGGCTGGGAGCGTGGCCGTTCGTGCTCGTCGCGATGGCGGTGACGGCCGTGATCGTGTTTCTAACCGAGCTGACCAGCAACACCGCCACCACCGCGGCTTTTCTGCCAGTCGTCTCCGCTCTCGCCGTGAGCATAGGGCAGAGTCCCTTGATGTTGGCCATCCCCGCCGTCATGGCTGCGAGTTGCGCGTTCATGATGCCCGTGGCTACACCTCCGAACGCCATCGTGTACGCCAGCGGCCGACTCACCATCCCGGTAATGGCGCGTGCGGGAATTCTGCTCAACATCGTGTTCGTGTTTCTCATCACGGCGGCGACGTTCCTGCTCGCCGTGCGTGTCTTCGGCTAAAGCGGGACGGATTGCGGGACCACGTGCCAGGGAACGCCGTGTACCGGTCCACCGCGAGAACCGCACGGACCCGTTTTTCTTGTTGGACGCATGCCACGGGGTCTTAGTGTCTTCCCTTGACCCGCGTGTAACCCGAGCGTAGGCTATCGCTCCTACCATTCCGCGGCGTCCCTTCCGCCAACGGGGGCACTAAATGAAGCATCCAGTGACATTGACCGTGAATGGAGAGACCCGCACGGCTCACGTTGAAGCGCGGGATTTGCTGGTGCACGTACTGCGCGATCAGCTCGATCTGACGGGGACCCACGTTGGGTGCGACACCAGCCAGTGTGGGGCATGTACCGTGTTGCTCGATGGTAAGGCGGTGAAGAGCTGTTCGGTACTAGCGATGCAGGCCGACGGCAAGCAGATCACAACGATCGAGGGATTGGCGAACGGTAACGCCTTACATGCGGTTCAGGAGGCATTCTGGGCCAAGCATGGGCTGCAATGCGGCTTCTGCACCCCGGGTGTGATCATGACGGCCGTGGATCTGCTCGATGAGCATCTCGATCCTTCCGAAGAACAGATTCGGCACGCCCTGGAGGGCAACTACTGCCGCTGCACGGGCTATCAGAACATCGTCACGAGCATCCGGGAAGCGGCGACCACCATTCGCACCGGGCAGTCGGCCGGCGCGGCGAGCTGAGGAGGCGCGCTCATGGCTACGCTGTTCGGCTCCGGCATCAAGCGGCGAGAGGACCCTCGGCTCATTACGGGGACGGCAACCTATACTGGCGACGTCAAGTTGCCGGGGATGCTCTATGCCGCCTTTCTGCGCAGCACGCACGCGCACGCGCGACTGAAGGGCGTCGACACGAGTCACGCCAAATCGGCTACGGGTGTGGTTGCGGTTTACACGGGGGCGGACGTCAAGGATCGCGTTGGGGCGGTGCCCTGCGCCTGGACGGTCCCGGACTGCGACCTGAAGCCTCCCCCACACCCGCCACTGGCCGTCGATCGGGTCAGGCACGTCGGCGATGGCGTCGCGCTGGTAATCGCGGAGTCCCGCGCGGAGGCTCGCGACGCGTTGGATTTGATCGACGTAGCCTACGAGCCGCTCGACGCCGTGACCGATCCCGAGGCGGCGACGAAACCGGGAGCGCCACAGCTCCACGACGAAGTGCCGTCGAACGTCGCCTTCACCTGGAAGGTCGCGGGCGGAGACGCTGACAAGGCGTTCGCCGAGGCGGAGGCTACGGTTGAGCAACGCCTAGTGCACCCCAGGCTCCAGGCGACCGCCATCGAGCCCCGCGCCGCCGTTGCGAGTTTCAACGGAGCGATGGGCCAGCTGACGCTCTGGGTAACGAGCCAGAATCCGCACATTCACCGGTTTCTGTGTTCGGTAGTGCTGAGCCTCCCCGAACACAAGGTACACGTGATCGCCCCCGAGATCGGCGGGGCGTTCGGGAGCAAAATCCCGGTGTACGCCGACGAGATCCTGGTCAGTTTCGCGGCGATGGACACGGGTCGGCCGGTCAAGTGGACCGAAGATCGATCGGAGAACTACAAGATCACGACGCACGGGCGGGATCACGTCCAGTACGTTTCCCTGTGTGGAAAACGCGACGGCACGATTACGGGTCTCCGAACGAAGGTTTACGCTGGTCTCGGAGGCTACGCGTCGACCGGAGCACCCGGCGTCCCTACAATTCTCCACGGGCTCATGTACTCCGGCGCATACACGATACCGAGTATTGATGGTACGGTTTTCGGGGTCTACACGACCGGCGCACCGGTGGATGCGTATCGTGGGGCTGGCCGGCCAGAGGCCACATACCTGCTAGAAAGGCTCGTCGACCTGTTCGCGGCCGAAATCGGGAAGGACCCGATCCAGGTGCGTCGCAAGAACCTCATTCCCAAGGACGCGTTTCCGTACACCGTCGCAACTGGGATAGTCTACGATTCGGGAAACTACCAGGGCGCGCTCGACAAGGCGCTTGGCATCTTCGACTATGACGCGTTTCGCGCCGAACAGAAGGCCGCCCGCCGAAAGGGCAGGTACCTCGGCGTAGGCGTGACGACCTATACGGAAATCTGCGGGCTCGGCCCGTCCCAGGTGGCGGGAGCCGTGGGATTCGGCGGAGGCCTGTATGACAGTGCGCTCGTCCGCGTCTACCCGACCGGGGTCATCCGGGTGTACATTGGTGGCAAACCTCACGGGCAGGGAGAGGAGACGACGTTCGCGCAGATCGTCGCGGACGAGCTGGGCGTCCCCATCGAAGACGTCGAGATCGTCGCCGGTGATACCGAAGCGACTCCGCAGGGATGGGGCACGTATGGGAGCCGCACTACGGCGGTTTGCGGCGTGGCGGTTCTCACGGCAACACGCCGCGTCAAGGAAAAAGCCAAGAAGCTAGCCGCGCATCTCCTTGAGGCTAACGAAGCCGACCTGGAATGGGAAGACGGCAAGTTCGTGGTCCGTGGGTCGCCGGATCAGGCGAAGAGCTTCGCGGAGGCCGCGCTGATGGCGAACGTCGCCTGGAATCTCCCAGAGGGAATGGAGCCCGGGCTCGAGGCCAACGCGTTCTTCGATCCGTCGAACTTCGTCTATCCCTTCGGCACCCATATCTGCAGCGTCGAGGTCGATGGCGAAACCGGGGAGGTGAAGATCCTGCGATACATCGCTGTGGACGACTGCGGTCCCCAGATCAATCCGATGATTGTCGAAGGGCAAGTTCACGGCGGCGTGGTCCAAGGAATTGGAGAAGCGTTGCAGGAACGGGCTGTATACGATGAGGACGGCCAGCTCCTGACCGGAACCATGATGGACTACGCCGTGCCCAAGGCGTCTCAAATGCCGCGCATGGAGATCGATCACACCGTCACGCCGTCTCCGGTCAATCCGCTTGGCGTTAAGGGTGTCGGCGAGACCGGTACGATCGCGTCGAGCGTGACCGTAGTGAATGCCGTCTGCGATGCCCTGGAACCCCTGGGCATCAAGCACATCGACAAGCCGCTGACCCCGGCGCGGGTTTGGGCCGCCATGCGCGAAGCGAAGGGAGGCGCACGATGATTCCCGCTTCGTTTGACTACGCCCGGGCCAAGTCCGTCAACGATGCGCTCAAGGCGTTGGCAGCGGGCGACGGCAGCAAGGTGATCGCTGGCGGACAGAGTCTCATCCCACTGCTCCGGTTTCGTCTGGCGTCCGCACCCAAGCTGGTCGACATCGGGCACCTGCCGAAACTCAAGGGCGTGCGGAAGGTACGAGGCGGTGTCAGGATCGGCGCCACGACGACGTTCCGAGAGCTCTTGGATTCCGAGGTGGTGCGGACAGCGTTTCCCATTATGGCGGAGGCCATCGAAGGTGTCGGTGATCGACAGGTGAGGAACCGGGGCACGATCGGCGGGAATCTGGCTCATGCCGATCCAGCGTCGGACCTACCCGCCGTGATGCTTGCGCTGGGCGCGTCGTTCACGTTGAGCGCAAGAGCGGGGAGCGAACGGTCGAGGCACACGCGTTCTTCAAGGGTGCGTTCACTACGGCCTTGAATGACACGGAGCTGTTGACGGAGATTCACGTCCCGTTCCTCGGAAGCCGCTCGGGGACAGCTTACGTGAGCTTCGAGCAGCCCGCCTCGGGCTATGCCCTGGCCGGCGCCGCTGCGGTGATCGGGTTGTCCCGCAGCACGGTCAAATCGGCGAGCCTGGCCTTCACGGGTGTGGCGGACACACCGTTTGCCGCCGATACCGGCAGCCTCGTCGACACGAGGGCCGATGACGGCGCCGTATCGAGCGTAGTCGACTCCGCGCTAGCGAATGTGGACGCGCTCGAGGATATCCATGCGCCCGCGGACTATTGCCTCCACCTCGCAGGCGTGGCGGCGCGGCGGGCCATCGGGAACGCGGTGGCGCGGGCGAGGCTGTAACAGGATTGTGCGTCTCGAGTTTGCGGGCGCTCCGGAGATCGCGGCGACGCCGGAGCGGGCGTGGCGGCGCGGCGGGCCATCGGGAACGCGGTGGCGCGGGCGAGGCTGTAACAGGATTGTGCGTCTCGAGTTTGCGGGCGCTCCGGAGATCGCGGCGACGCCGGAGCGGGCGTGGGACTGCCTCATGGACCATGAGCTCGTCGCTTCGTGCGCGCCTGGCGTGGAAACGGTCGAGCCGCTCGACGAGACGCATTTCAGGGTCGTGTCTGCGATCGGCGTCGGAGCAATCAAGGCCAGGTTCAAACTCAACGTGGAGCTCACCGATCTGGTCCCACCCACGAGCCTCGAGATAGCGGTACGGGGCTCGGCGCCCGGGTCTGCGGTCGACGCTCTCACGACGCTCCGGATCGAAGCGCTGGCTGCCGGTCGCAGCCGCCTCAGCTGGACGGCAACGGCAAATGTCCGTGGGACGCTGGCGAGTGTCGGTTCGCGCCTAATGAAAGGAACGGCGCGAAAACTCACCGAGCAGTTCTGGCAGGATTTTGCGGAACTGGTAGGGAGTAGGGGTTAGGGCATAGAGGCATCTCGCCCATACCGAAATCCGAATTCCTACCCCCTACCCCCTACCCCTACTCGCCAATCCCCATGTCGATCCCGAGCATCGAGACACTGCAGAAGCGATTCGCCGACGCGCGGTACGTGGCGGGCCGAGATCTGGCAACTTCCATTTACATCTCGCTCGCACTCGAGCGACCGCTCCTGCTCGAGGGAGAAGCTGGTGTAGGGAAAACAGAGGTCGCCGCTAGCCTGGCCCGCGTAATGGACGCCGAGCTCATCCGGCTGCAGTGCTATGAGGGTATCGACGTCAATACCGCGGTCTACGAGTGGGATTACCCACGTCAGATGCTGCACATACGGATGCTGGAGGCTCGGGGCGAGGCGAAGACGGCCGGCACGGGCGACATCTTCAGTGAGGAGTTCCTGATCAAGCGGCCGCTGCTCAGATCATTGGAGGATCGTTCCGGGGAGCCGCCGGTGCTCCTGATTGACGAGGTGGACCGCGCCGACGAGGAGTTCGAAGCGTTCTTACTGGAGTTGCTCAGTGATTTTGCCGTGACGATTCCCGAGATCGGCACTCTCCGCGCGAAGCGGTCCCCTAGGGTAATCCTCACGAGCAATCGAACTCGGGAGGTGCACGACGCGCTCAAACGGCGGTGTCTCTACCACTGGATCGATTATCCGACTGCCGAGCGGGAGTATGCCATTCTCGAGACCCGGCTACCAGGGTACCCGGAGGATTTGGCTCGAGAGGTCGTGTCGTTCGTTCAGCGTCTGCGGACAGCCGATCTGACCAAGGTCCCCGGTGTCGCGGAAACGCTGGACTGGGCCGCGGCGCTGGTCGCGCTTGGTGCACGGCGTCTCGAGGCTGAGGATGTGGACCGGACACTCGGTGTACTGCTCAAGTATCAGGAAGACGTCGTCGCGATGCAGGGCGGGGCGGCGGGAGCGATACTGGCGGAGCTCAAGGCTTCATAAATGGTGCACGACGCGCGGGCAATTTCGGGAAGGCTGCTGGCGGAAAACGTTGTGACCTTCGGCAGACTCTTGCGACGGGTGGGGCTATCGCCCAGCACGCAGGAGATCGAGCTCTTCATCCGCGCGCTCACCGCGCTTGGCTTGGCCAACAGGAACGACGCGAAAGCGGCTGGCCGGACGATCTTTACCCGCAGGCGAGAGGAACGCGGCCTCTACGAGGCCGCGTTCGACTTGTATTGGCGACGATCGACGATAGAGGGTGGGATCTCGGTGCGGCTGCCCCGCATCCGGCAGCGGCCTCAGCGAGGCGGACTGGAGTTGGGGGAGCAGGTGGCCCGGGCCGACGTACGGGAGTCCGTGACGCCGGTTCGGCCCGACAGCGCTAGCACGCGAGAACAGCTCCGGAACGTCGACTTTGCCGAGCTTACACCGTCTGAGCTGCGGGACGCGGATCGAATGATCGAGGCGTTACGCCCACGGCTGCCGCACCGGCGAGGCCGGAGGCCAGAGGTGAGCCGGTCGGGCAGCAGGCCCGCCGCCCGGCGGATGCTGCGCCGGGCGCTGAGTACTGCCGGGGAGCAGCTCGAGTGGCGGTGGCTGCGGCGTACGAAACGGCCGCGACCGGTCGTGTTGGTGTGTGACATCAGCGGATCTATGGAGCGGTACTCGCGGTTCTTGCTGCGGTTCGCGCATGCCCTCTCGCGGTGCGGAGCTCCCATCGAGGCGTTCGTCTTCGGCACCCGGCTGACACGAATCACCCGGCAACTGCGCTCGAGGGACGCGGACGTTGCGCTAGCCAGGGTGGCGGAGCGCGTGGTTGACTGGAGCGGCGGCACCCAGATCGGACCGAGTCTGAAACAGCTCAACCGCCAGTGGGTGCGGCGCACAATCCGTAGCGGGGCAGTGGTCCTGATCGTGTCGGATGGATGGGAGCGTGGCGATCCGGAGCTACTCCGAAGGCAGACACAGCTCCTTCGCCGCTCATGTCACCGGCTCGTGTGGCTCACTCCGCTCGCCCAGCGGCCGGGGTTCCAGCCACTCACGCTGGGGCTCCAGGCGGCGATTCCCCACGTGGATGCGCTCATCCCGTGCGGCAACGTTGCATCCTTGGAGGCACTGGCGAAGCGGTTGAAGGAATGGGAGTGAAGTGCGAATCGATCACGGCGGTGCGAGAGCCCGCGTCGCCCAGGTGAATTCCCCGGGCACTCCCGCAGCGCCGTCACCGGTTTCGTTTCTACATCCGATTACGCTCCCACATGAGGTTGCGTGGAGCAAAATGCCACGTGTACGTCCGAGTGATCAGAGACCCGCCGTTCAGTCGCGGATCGGGCGTATCCGTTCCGAGCGCAGCCTCGATGCGAACGCCCACAACGTCATCGTAATCGTTGGTGAAGTCCGAATCGCTCAGGTTGACCTCGGGCGCTTCGTCCCCGTCCAGGAACAGCAGCGTCACGTCGAAACCGTGAACTCCGTAGGCTACGACCTCGCCGTCGAGCGTTCCATCGGCCTTGAACCCCTGTGCACGCATCAGGCGGTCCGTTTCCTGGTAATACACCACCGGTGTGACTTCCTGGGTGAAGCTACTGAACCGATCCAGCCGGAGGTTGCCCACCAGGCCGGCAGGATAGCGCAAGAGGGTGTTATGCGACGTGAAGTTGACCGCCGCCGTTTGGGTCGACGGGGTCACGCTCTCGATCAGGATGAGGTGGCGTTTGTCGTTCACTTGGAGCCGGGCAAGGTCGCCCGCCTTGAGGTCCCACGCGCCGTTGTCCTTCTTGAAGTCGATGCAGCGCGGCCCACACGTGCCTCCGGACGGCAGCGGATTCGCGGTTCCGGCGGGAGGATCGATCACGTAGGCCGAAGCCTCGTTTGGCTCAAACGGCACGCGAAGGATGATGATGGTATCTCCCCACACGGCGAGCGTACCAAACGATGGCGTACTTTCCATTCCTACGCCCGTGCCCTGGAAGTCCCGCTCTAGCGACAGGGCGACGAACCGGGCGCTGCGATGAACGTTCTCCCGAATCTCGTTCGCTCCGAACGTCCGCCATGTCGAGATACCGAGTGATGTCGCCGCCGTCAGCACGAGCACGGCGATGGTCACCGAGATCATGAGCTCGATGAGGGTAAACCCGGCTTCCCGAGTTCTAGTGTGCCACATGTCTTCCTCCTCAGGTCGTCGGTACGAACGCCAGGGTCACCAGCTCGATAGGCACGCTGGACCTTGGAAATTCGACCACGACTTTGACGCGAACCAGGTTTTGGTTTTCGGGGGTCACGACTACGGAACGCGTGTACTTGCCGCCTGAGATCTGGACCCCGGCCTCATCGACCTGGACTGCAGGTTCCGACTGTAACGTCCCGGGATCCCGGGAGCGGATCTCTTCCATTCGGGCGCGCGCAATGGAGAGCGCGGTGGTGCGGCTCGCCACCTTCGACTGGGCGACTAGCACCGCACTGCCGGTTCTGGTCAGCGACAACACGCCGACCGAAAGCAGCACCATCGCCACTAGCACCGCGATCAGGGTGAACCCACCCTCGGATTTCATCTGTTTCATTGCCAGGTCCCCCCTCTGTAGACCCATAGCTTGAACGACGCCGAGCCGGAAACCGACACCGCGGACACGGCCGTGTCATCGTCTTTGTGAACGAAGTAGACCGTACCACGCGTACCGAACGGCTGGGTGATGCCCCGAGTGTCGAACTCGACTTGGGTGTTCGTGAAGGTCACGGCGCCGCTTCCGACGTCGCCGGGGATGGGCCCGACGCTTCCGCGACCAAACTTGACATCGGGCGGCAGCGTCACCGTGCCGAAAGCATTGAGCGCCTGAGTCTCGGCCGCGGACTGGGTGAACACTCCGTCCCGGTCGTCGTCGAGGTATCCGGCGTAGGTGGCCCCGGATACATCGAAGCTCATCCGCACGGCCTTCTTTGAAGCGAGCGCCCTGGTGCGAGACAGCTCCAAATCCTGCACGAGCTGTCCGGCCGCCGCCCGCGCCTTCCCCTGCGGGCTCACCCGCAAGCGGGGCACGGCGATCGCGATGACCAAGCCGGTAATCGTGATTACCGTGAGCAGCTCGATGAGGGTGAATCCTCGTTGTGTCCTGTTCATCCTACCCTCGCTTTGGAGGCCGCTCGGTGTGGGCATCGACTGCATCTGCAGTGCGACCCCCATCACCGATATCGGTCCTCCGCGTACGATTAGCCTAGTACACCGGCCTGAAGGCGGTGTGGATCACGTTGCCGACCACCGGCGTTCCCGGGGGCAGGTTGGCCGGATCCTCGAACCGCGTATCGAACTTCCAGTCACGTTTCGGCGGACTGTAGTACGTGCCGTTCCAGGTTCCGAGTGCTTTCTGACTCGTGTGGAGTGATACCAGAGATCCCTGGTAGTGCGTCCACTTGTTTGACCACCTCTCCAGAAACCGCAGATAGTTCTCGATCCCGCCGCCGTAGAAGTCCGTGTAGCCTCCGGAGCAGCCGGCGTCCTCGTGATCGCATGGGGTGGCCGAGTGTCCGGCGAGCACCGCCACGTTGTACCAGGTATCCGAGGCCCACGTCTTGATGACTACCGGTGCCAGGTGGTCGCTATCTTGCCACGCGTTCGACAGGAACGTGATGGCGTCACTGATCACGGCCGCGGGCATCCAGTTGTCCCGGTTGTAGTCACCCTGGATGTAGAGTGGGTGGTCCGTCGCGAAAGAGAACCCGTTGCCCACCTGGAGCTCTTTCCCCTCCGCCATCCGGACCATCGGGTAGAAGCCGTCACCCGACGGGTCGGTCGCAGGGTTGGCGAACGGGACACCCGTAAAGGTCACGTACATGATCTCCGTACCGTTGGCGCTGGGATCGTCGTCGACCCAATTGCCCAACTCGTTTAGATCGATGCTCAAGGCGTCCACGTACCGCAGTTCCCGCCCCTCGTAGAACGTCTCCCAACTCCAGGTGAAGATGTTCTGGCAGTCGCCGACATTCGGGACGTTCTTGTTAGCGGGCCGGACAGAGGTCATCTGCGCACAGAGCGCGGGCACACCGGCCAACTGGTCCAGCGGAATCTCGATGTACCAGTCCGCCTTCCAGGAGTACTTGGCGGTCTTCTCCAACTGGGTGTCGCCGAGGTCCCGCGGACGGATCACCTCGTGTGGGTCCATCCCGGCGGGAAGCGGTACTTTCAGCGAGTCGACGCTGTAAGCGTAGGTCTTCAGGCGGTTGTCGAACTTTGCGTCGCTCTCCGCCCTGAACGCGTTAGGATTCGGGTGAGTTCGACTGTCGAAGTCGAGGTTGACGTCGTTGCCGCTAGCGTCGTTGATGTACACGCCCGTCTTCTGGCTGTGGTTGTCCTTCCGGTCCCAGAAGACCTTGTTGGGAGTCGTGATGGCGTCGCGGTACCACGCGTTGTTCGAGCTGAGATAGATGTTTCCATTGGAGTGCACCCAACCCGCGAACTCCATCGACGGCCCGTTGGTGGCCTCGAGATCCTTCTCGTAGAAAATCCCGAACTGGAAAATCGGAATCGCCTGCGCCTTGGCCGAGATGATGATCTGGCTCCGATTATCCATCGAGTCGCGTGCCTCGGCGGAGATGTCCACCCGTTGGGTCAACGAATAGAGCCCGGCGAACGATCCGTCGGTCACGGTCTCGATCTCGACGCCGCCGATCTTGTTGACGGCGAGCTGGTCGTACGTGAACCCGGGGAGGCTCGGCGCCTGGATCTGAGACAGCTCTTGCGCCGAGAGCTGGGCGTCCTGGAGGGCGTCGGCGAGCTGCGCCATGACGGCTTCCGCGCCTGCTTCGGCGGCGTAGAAAACCCGGGAGCCGCGATAGTCCAGGTTGGCCGTACGGGTCGTCCGAACGACCCCGGTAAACGCGAAGACGATGAGCGCCGAGATCAGAAGCATCACGAATAGCGTGGCCTCCAATGCGAAACCGGCGCTACCGTTCAGCATCGGCAGCGAGGGCCTCTTCGCCTGGCGTTCGTTGCGGGCTGCGTGCGTTCTCATGTCTGGTCCCCCTCCGGGCTCATCCATCGGGCTTTCGGCGATCGCGAGCCTGGAGGGCGATCACCGTCCGTACTCAGTTCAAGTGAGCGACCGTGGAGGGCGTGGAGGGCGTGGAGGGCTGTCGGGATGGAGGGTCTCGCGACCCTGGTCGTGCTGCCCCGGCAGCCCGGCTGTCGTTCGGATCGAGGCATCTCGAGGGAACGACCCGTGGCTTTGCGCCCCACGGTTACCCGTAGTTTGCTCTTATCGGCGAGCAGTCGCGCGGGGGTTAGTAAACTCCCGCGCCCTGGGAGAGAGCAAGCGCGGTGCCGTCTCCTCGCTGCCGTTCACCGTGTTGACAGACAACGAGTTACAAGCTAGGAGGAGGCCGGTTCTGTGCGGTCCGTCACAATGGCGAATTCTCGGATTGCGGCAGTCAGTGCGGTTCGCGGCTGGCCAGGATTTCGGGCGATGCCGGGAGCGGTTGGCTGAAGCCGCCGGCCTTGCGAGTCGCTCAGGGTCGGACGGGAGCCGCCAGCCAAATCGGTGGGGCGATCTGTGGGCGCTATCCTCCGAGACTTGCGCCGTTGCCATGCGGCCGGGCGCTCAACTGTGCCTCGACTGGCGTGGTCCAGCGGCACGGGATACTCTCATCGCCAACTCTGCCAGGTCTGCCAGGGGGGGTCTGTCATGTTTTTCGAGGCACGGTGTGTGGTTTCGGTCTTTGCGCGCGCAGCACCAATCGCCGCGGTGGCGCTCTGCCTTGCGGTAAGCGATCTACCGGCGCGCGCCACCCAGAACACCGAGCAGGAGATCGAGCGGGCGCTCGACGTGATCGATCCGGCCCTCGTGAAGAGTCACGTGCAATTCCTCGCGCACGACCTCCTGCGTGGCAGAGACACCGACGACGTGGGGTTCGAGGTTGCCAAGGAATACGTGGCGGCGCACTTCACCCGCATCGGGCTCGAGCCGTACGACGGGACCTCCTACCTGCAGCCGTTCGATCTCCTGGAGTCCGCTGGTGACCGCGGCAGCGAGTTGCGGGCGGGGGTCCTGACACTGCGGGAGCCAGAGACGCTGTTCCGCCCCGACTGGGGTGTTGGGGAGAGCCAGTGGGAAGGCGAGGGTGTCTTCGTCGGTTACGGTCTTGCGACGCACGGCCGGAGCGACTATGCGGGGGTCGACGTCACCGGCCAGGCGGTCTTCATGCTGTCCGGAGCGCCCGCGACATGGGCGGAGGATTGGGATCGGTCGCGGGCCGCGGCGGCCAAGGCCGAGATCGCCCTCCGAAAGGGCGCGGCACTGGTCATCGAGCTTGCGGCTCCGGGCGTGCGTTCGATGATCGAGGTCCGGCGGCCGCCACCCACGCGATGGCCCAATCCCCAGCGTACCATCGTGCTTGCCGACGGGACCGCGCCACGGATTCGCCCTCACGTCTCGGTGACGCAGCGAGCGGCCGCCTCGCTCCTCGGGTTGTGGGGGATCGATCCCGATGCGGCCAAGCAGGCGGCCGACGAGGGGACGAGCGTGGCGCGTGGGGTTGGCTCGGTGCGCGTGATACGCAAGCATGAGATCAAGCGAATCAGGAGCTGGAATGTGATCGGAATCGTCCGGGGGAGCGATCCCACCCTTCGTGACGAATCGATCGTGTTCACCGCACACCTGGATCACGTGGGCCTCGGACCGCCGGATCTGAGCGGTGATACGATCAACAACGGCGCGCACGACAACGCCATTGGATCTGCCAAGCTCATGGCGGCTGCCGAAGCGATGGTTCGCCTGCGGCCCAGACGGTCGATTGTCTTTGCGGCTGTGGGAGCCGAGGAACGAGGTCTGCTGGGCTCGTGGTATTACGTGCGCAATCCGGCGCTCCCCATCGAGAAGACCGTCGCGAACATCAATCAGGACGGTGGTCGGGAAGGCGTGATAGCCGAAGACATCATCGCCAACGCGGTCGATATCTCCGATATGTACCAGATCGTTCGGGACGTGATGGGAAAGCGGGGAGTCAGCGTCATGGCCCGGGATCGGGCCCTCAGAACGCTCGTGGGATTCTCGTCCGACCATTACCCGTTCCTGCTCGCGGGCGTTCCGGCCATCGACTTGAAGCCGGGCCACACTGTCGAGGGCGATTGGGAGATCGGACTGCGGGACCGCCAGCGCTACATGTACGAGTGGCGCCACAAGCCAGCCGACAACTTCGATCCCGACCTCTTCACGATGGAGTCGGTGGCCGAGATGGCCAAGCGGGCCGTTTGGCTCGCGTGGCACATCTCGGAGATGGACGGGCGACCAGAGCTGAAGGCGGACCATGCCATGTGGCGAGTGCGGGGGAGGCCAGAGCAGCCTTATTATTTCGGGCCCGAGCGGGCCTTCGACGAGTAGCACCGGCCAGGAGCGGGGATCGCGAAAATACGGAGCGTGCGGCACACGCTAGTGTGGTGCCAGGACTGTCTTTATGGCACCGATCTTGCTTTGAGTCGAACCACCCCTGCCCGCGTCAGCCAACTTTCGTAGATTTCCGGACCGGCTCTCCACGGGTGGACTGACGGGGGCGCACCCGCTAGATATCCGGTCTTCACCAACGGGCCCGACTGAAAGACAATGACCAAGACAAAGACCGCACCGGCCTCGCCTGTCGAGTCACCCACCACCCCCGCGTCGAGCGACCCCGCTCCGCCCGAAGATCTCAACCCCTACCACATCGCGCAGCAGCAGTTCGACGACGCCGCCCGGTACCTTCCTGATCTTCGCAACGGACTTGCCCGATTCCTCAAGGAGCCGCGTCGCATGATCACGGTCCGGTTCCCCATCGAGACGGAGGACGGGACGGTGAGGATGTTCGAGGGGTTTCGGGTGCTGCACAATCCGGCCCGGGGGCCGGGCAAGGGAGGCATTCGGTACCATCCCGACGTGACCGCCGATGAGGTACGCGCTCTCGCCTCTTGGATGACCTGGAAGTGTGCAATCGTCGACGTACCGTTCGGCGGTGCCAAGGGAGGTGTGGTCTGTAATCCGAAGGAGCTCGCCCCGGCGGACGTGCGCAAGATCACGCGCCGGTTCATCGCGGAGCTCGGGGACAACATCGGCCCGCACACCGACATTCCGGCACCCGACGTCAATACCAACGCCGGCACCATGGCACGCATCTACGACACGTACTCGATGATGCACCGGGGGGAGAATAACCTCCCCGTGGTCACCGGGAAGCCCCTGGATTTGGGTGGGTCGCTCGGGCGTCGTGAGGCTACCGCCCGCGGCTGCCTGTTCGCGACGCAGCGCGCCCTCGCAAGGGGCGTCGTCCCGGGCATGGAGTCGGTCAAGGGAGCTACCGTCGTGATCCAGGGGTTCGGAAACGCGGGGTCGATTGCTGCCGAGCTGTTCACAGAAGCTGGTGCGCGAGTTGTGGCCGTGAGTGACTCGCGTGGCGGGATCTACCGCCCCGAGGGACTGAACCCGGCCGCGGTCATCGAGCACAAGCAGGCGACGGGGTCGGTGGACGGCTTTTCGGGCGCCAAGTCCGTGACGAACGCGGAGCTGGTGACGTTGCCTTGTGATATTCTCATCCCCGCGGCCTTGGAGAACGAAATCCGCGCGGACAACGCGGCTGACGTCAGCACCCGTATTGTCGTCGAGGCTGCCAACGGCCCGACGACGCCCGCTGGCGATCGAATCCTCCGCGACCGCGGTATTCCAATGCTGCCAGACATCTTGGCGAACGGCGGCGGCGTGGTGGTGAGTTACTTCGAGTGGGTACAGAATCTCGAGATCGAGCAGTGGGATCTGAACGAGGTGAACCAGAAGCTCCTCGGCAAGATGGATCGCGCCACCGATGCGGTCATCGATACCCAACGAACGGTCAATGACTCGCTGCGGGAGATCGAGGCCGAGCACGGTGAACGGGGCGTAGAGACCGCGCTCGATCCGGTAGACTTGCGCACAGCCGCGTACATTCTGGCCATCAAGCGAGTGGCTCGAGTCACGCTTGAGCGCGGGATTTGGCCGTAGAGCCGGTTCCGGGCTTGTACGACGGCATCGTCTCAGACGCGGAACGGCCTGGGGGGCAGCGTGAAACCCCCGGGCCGGTTCTCTATGCCGTACGCTCGATCTCGGGTCTTCAGTTTTTTCGCCTGAACTCCACCTCATCCGCAACGATGGTGAGGGGTGCGGTGGCTTCCACAACCCCTTTACCCTTCGATTCGACCGCGAGTCCCGCATCGATGTCGTCGGCGACGGCGTTGAGGGAGGACAGCGCATCGCTTCCGCCCGACTCCTTGATCTCGGTTCCGACGACGAGGCGCACGACGGTGGCGTTGGCCAGGGTGAAGGATCCCGTCGGGACGTCCACGGTCGCGACGAAGTTCTCGAACTCACCGGCCTTCGTGAGGTCGTCCTCGTCATCGTCGTCGTCCTCGCCATCGTCCTCGTCCTCGTCGACTTCGAACTTCACCCGCACCGCGGCAATGGTCAGCGAATCGGCGGGGTCGACTTGCCCTCTCCCTTCGGTACGGACCGTCGTACCACCCGCGATCGCGTCGGCTACTTCGCCCAGGGTGACCAGGTCGCCGTCCGGGTTGATGAACTGATTCCGTGACACGGTAACGGTCGTGCCGTCGGTCAGGGTGAACGATCCGGCCGCCTCGTCGACCGAGCGCACCTCACCCTCGAACTCGTCGGTCCCGGGTACGTCGTCATCGTCGTCCTCGATCTCGAATTCGATCTCGATGGCGACGATAGTCAGCGGATCCTTGATCTCGACGACGCCCTTCCCATCGGCCTCGACGATTCCACCAGCGTCCAACACGGTGGCTACCTCCGCCAGTGAAGTCAGTTGGTCATCCTCTCCGGACTCCCCTTCCACGTCGGTTCCGTCCACGAGGCGCACCACGGCGCCATTATTGAGAATGAGCGATTCGTCCAAGAGGTCTACTGAGCGCACGATACCCTCGAACTCCACCTCTCCCAGAATGTCGTCCAGCTCATCCTCCAGCTCTGTCTCACCCTCGCCGATCCGGAGCTCGATCTCGAGACCCAGTACGGCGATCCGTCCATCGGGGGATTGGGGATCGTTGAGTTCACGGGGAAGGAAGTTGTCCTCGTCGATGTTGATCTCGGTCTCGGGCTCGTCCGCTTCGTCGTCCAGCTTGAGCTCGGTCGCATGGAAAGTGGACACGTCTGGGTCCTGTGGCTGTGCCGGTGGAGGGCGTTTCGCCTCGATTGCTGGGAGAGTGCCCACACTCAAGGCTGCCCGAACCCGATCGACGAATTCGTCGAAGGTCAGATGGTCGCTGTCCTCCGAGCGGAACCGCGCCCCGTCATCGAATGCGACCTCCAATCCTCCAAGCTCGAGAACGAGCGTTCCTAGTCCTCCAGCGGCATCGATGTCGGTAACGCGGCTCTCGATCTCCTCCTCGTCGTCGATCTCGTCATCCGACTTGACCTCGACTTCTCGGGCCACGAGGCTTCCCCGGCGGAGCTCGATCTCGACGCGCACCGGTCCCGTGCCGAGGATCTCCTCGAGCTCTGGAGGGGTGATGCTCCGGGAGAAGGGAAGCCCTTGGAGGGCCGCATTCGAGTCATCCGTGCCAGCAGCCGGACCCGAGGCCGTGGCGAGCGGATCCTCGCAGGCCGTGCTGGTTAGGGCTAGTGCAAGAACGCTCAACATGAGCGAGAGCGGTGTTGGACGTATCACATTGAACATCGGGATGACCTCCATGTTTTCCGTAGGGATTGTTCGCCAACGCCACATGCCAGGCGTTGCGACTACGCTACGGAGGGGGCAAGGAGCATTCCCGCCCAGGGGGACGCACAAGTCGTTGTGAGAAATCAGGTTAAGCGGCTGCTGCCAGGCGAGTCGTGTATTGGTCTAGAACAGCGTGTTACGAAACGAGGCACCACATCAGCCCAGGTTGGCCAGCCAGAGGGTCACGAACAGCCCGTAAAACAGCGCAACCGACGCGAGTCTCAACCGGCGCCAGAGGGGCGGACGCAACTCAACAGGAAGTAGCCGTGTGTTCACGTAGAGCAGGTGGAGAGAGGCCACGATGAACACGATCCCGGCCATGTTGGCGCCGAGCTGGGGAGGAGAATAATAGGTTGGGTGAGCCGGAGCGCGATGATTCCCCAGATCACGACCACGGCCAGCACCGCGTAGTAGACCACGCGCACGTCTGCGCCCCGCGCGGCGCGGATACGGCCGCTGCCGGTCCACAGAATGTCGTTTATGGCCCTGGTCAGCCCGTCCAGAATGTCGAGCTGGGTGTTAAAGAGGATCCATCCACCGAGGAAGGCGACGAAGAGCCCGAGGAGTGGGCCGCTGCCCCGGCCGAGTGCCTCGGCAAGCGCGGCTGCCACACCGAGGCCTCGAATCTCGGTTCCGGTCGGAATGTACGTGACGTACAGGAGGGCCGGGAACACAATGCCCAGCACGGCGCCAGTGAAGTAGATCCCCCACTGATCCACGCGCACGATGCGCCACCACCCGCGCCACCGTTCCATCGAGGTCCGATCCGGAATGAACTTGTATCCGGTGTGGGCCAGGCGTACGGGTTTCCCACCCACGGCCGCCGGGATGTATCCCACCACGCCGGCCATCCCATATCCCTTGTCCCGGGCCCAGTTCGATAAGGTCACGTTGATCATGCCCCCAGCTCCCGAGTACGCGGCAAATGCACCGAGGAGGAAGAAATCGGCTCCCGGCGGCAGGAAGGTGAACCCACCGGTGCGCGGGTCGAATCCGACAAAGCCCGCTGCGGCCGCGACCCACGTGGCTGGAGACACGAGCCAAAGGGCGAGGGCGAGGGACCCACCGAGTATGAATACGACGAGTATCCCGTTGAGGATCTCGAGCGTGCGCTCGATGCGTCGTCCGAACAGGGAGGATCGTGACGCAGGCGAGGAACGTCTCGATCCCGATGAAGTACACGATGTTCGCTTCGGTGGGACCTGCCAACTTGCCGGCGAACAAAAAGAAGATGGCTCCGGCAGCCGCACCGGCCCATCCGGGCCATCCGACCTGAAGGAAGTAGAGCAGCGCGTAGGTCCAGGCCCAGAAGGTCGCGTTGGGACGATCCGCATGAATCCTGTGAACGCGGGCTCGCCTGTTGCCAGTGTATAGCGCATGAGCTCGGTGTTGAACACGGTCTGCAGAAATGCGGCGATACCGGTGACCCAAAGCAGCGTCAGGCCATATTTGACGAACTCCGCGGGTCCGAGCAGAAACTCGCCGCTACCGATAGAGGCACCGAGGACGATCACTCCCGGGCCAAGCGTCCCGATCCAACTCAGCCCCCGCGGGCTTGGCGGTACCGGAAGCTCTCTGGTCTTCCAGGCGTCGAGGCCGGACTGAGCCTCGCGTGGCACGATGGTCGGTTGCGCAGCCGTGCTGGATTCCGCCAACGCCATTACCGCCTTTCGCGTCGCGACGAAAGTAGGCCCGGTGCCCTCGCTCGGCTAGAACGTGTGCGTCGTGTCATTCCCCAACAGCGCCTAGCGCGGGCTTCAGCCCGCGAACACATAGAATGCCCCCCTTCGCCAGAACCGTAAGATCTGATTATGGCGGGCTGAACCGACCGCGCTGCGCTATCTTCTCCGGCATGTCGACACCCTCCGCGCCATCGGCGCACCCCACAGTCGCCCTATTCGTCACCTGCATGGTCGATACGATGTACCCGCGGGTGGGAATCGCCGCGGTCGAGGTGCTCGAACGGCACGGGGTGGATGTTGTCTTTCCGGAAGAGCAAACGTGCTGCGGGCAGCCGGCATTCAACGATGGTTACCGCGATGCTGCCTGCCAGCTCGCGCGGCGATTCATCGATGTATTCTGGCCGTTGCTGGACTCCGGAGCGATCCAGGCGATCGTCGCGCCGAGCGGGAGCTGCGTGGCGATGGTAAAGCGGTTCGCTCGGCTTCTCGAAGATGAGCCGGCAGGCCCCGAGTTTGCCCATCGGGCGGCAAGCGTGAGCCGCCACACGCACGAGTTGACGCAGTTCCTGGTCGACGTCCTCGGTGTGACCGATCCTAACGTCTCCTGCACGGGCCGACTCACATACCATCCGTGCTGCCATCTCTTGCGGGAACTCGGGGTGGACGCCCAGCCCCGCGGTCTCCTGGCTCGCGTCCGAGACGCTGAGGTAGTCGATCTCCCGTCGGCGGACGACTGCTGTGGCTTCGGGGGGGTCTTTGCCCTCAACAATGCGGCGATCAGCACCGTGATGGGCCGCCGCAAGGTGCGGAACATCGAGGCCAGCGGTGCGGACATCACGGCGGTGAGCGACGTGAGCTGCATGACGCACCTGAACGGCCTGTTGGCGCGCGAGGGACGTGCGTGCCGTGCGGTTCATGTCGCGGAGATCCTCAATGGCTCGACGGGAGCCAACGTCGCCGATGCCGTGGCGGAAAATGATCGTTGATCCGAGCGCGCCGTATCCAACTCGGGTACGGCAGGCTCTGAGCGATAGCGGTTTGCGGACCGCACTCGATCGAGCGACCGCCCGGCTCGGGGGGCAGCGTGCACGCGCGATGGCGGCCGTCGACGGCCCGCGCTTGCGCGATGCGGCGCGCGCCGCTCGGGAGCGGGCCATAACCCAACTGCCTGACCTGTTGGAACGGCTCGAGCGCAAACTGCTCGGCAACGGATGTGTGGTTCACTGCGCCGCGGATGCCGATGAGGCGTCGGACGTGATCTGCTCGATCGCGCGGGGGACAGGAGCGCGGCTCGCAGTGAAATCCAAATCGATGGTGACCGAAGAGATCGGGCTCAACGGGGCGCTCGAACGCGCGGGAGTCCAGGTCGTGGAAACCGACCTCGGCGAGTACATCATCCAGCTCGCCAACGAGCCGCCGAGTCATATCATCGCGCCGGTCATCCACAAACGGGTCGAGGATGTGAGCGCTTTGTTCCAGCGTGAGTTGGGGATGGCGCCGACCACCGACCCCGCCGCCATGTGTGCTACCGCCCGCGCCGAACTGCGCGACCGGTTTCTGAAGGCTGACCTCGGTATCAGCGGCTGCAACTTCGCGATCGCGGAAACCGGGACCGTGTGCATCGTGACGAATGAGGGGAACGGCCGCATGGTGACGAGCATGCCGCCAGTGTACGTCGCGGTCATGGGGATCGAAAAAGTCGTCGCGACGGTCGAAGACGCGGTGCTCTTGTGGCAGGCGGCATCGCGGAGCGCGACCGGCCAGGACGTGTCCGTCTACTTCAGTATGAGCAGCGGTCCCAGGCGCGCGGGCCACGCAGACGGCCCGAAGGAGATGCACGTCGTATTGCTCGACAGCGGACGCTCGCGTGTCCTGGAGCGTGGCTACGCCGAGGCGCTCCTTTGCATTCGATGCGGTGCGTGCCTCAATGCGTGCCCGGTGTATCGAGAAATCGGCGGGCACGCTTACGGGGAAACGGCGTATAACGGCCCCATCGGTGCCGTGATCACACCGCTCCTGTCACGCGATGTCTCGAAGGCCAAAGCGCTTCCATTCGCCAGCACGCTGTGCGGCGCTTGCCGGGACGTGTGTCCAGTCAAGATCGATTTGCCGCAGCTGCTACTGGATCTGCGAAGGGACGTGGTGGAGCAGGGAACGGATTCCGCGGTCGAGCGGCTGGCGATCCGAGGCTTCGCCCGCGCGATGGGACGACTGAGTCGCTACCGGCGCGCGACACGCCTGGCCCGGGTCGTGACCAGGATCCTTGGACGGGCCGGACGTTCCTCGCTGGCCTGGTTGCCCCCACCGCTCGGCGCCTGGACGCGCACGCGGGATTTTCCGGCGTTTCCTGCACGGAGCTTTCGGGACGTCTGGCGCGACCGGTCGGCCCGGAAGCGGGATGGCTCCGCTCAGTGAACCACGCATCCGCCGCCGCGCGAGATCGAATCCTCGGGTCGCTGCGGCGGTCGCTTGCCTCCCCACCGTTTCACCGGGCGGGAGGTGGGGAATCGGTCGCGAACGAACCGGTCACTCGGGCCGAAGGGAACGTCCTCTCGCTTGCCAGGCACTTCGGGATGAAGCTCGAGGCCGTGCTCGGCAGCCACGAAATCGTCGATCGGTCGTCCGAGGTCAACGGGGCCGTCCTGCGCCGGATCGATGCGTGGCGTAAGGCCCATACTGCAGATGAGAGCCAGGAGGCCGATCTTGCCTTCGGCGAGGTGCTGAGTTGGAGTCCACGGGAACTTCCGGTTCACGGACTAGAGGCAGCCCTCCGCGCGGCCGGTCTGTCGCTCCTGGTACCCGACGACCTGCACCAGTCTGGAACCAGGGAGCGCGCGGCGGGCGTAGCTGTCGGAATCACGGGGGTCGATGCTGCCTTTGCCAGCACGGGATCGGCGCTGCTCGTGTCAGGAGCCCACAAGAGCCGGGCTGCCGCCATCCTGCCGCTCTACCACTTGGTGTTGGTGCCGTTCAGCCGTATTTATCCCACGTTCGAGGGGTGGCTCGAGACGATGCGGAGCGCTGGGCGGTTGGAAGCGTTGGTGAGAGAGTCGTCTCACATAACGTTCCTCACCGGCCCCAGCAAATCGGCGGACATCGAGCTCAACCTCACTCTTGGTGTCCACGGCCCCCGAGCGGTGCATGCCGTCCTCTTCGATGACCGAACCTGAGGGAATCCCACCCCCACAGCTATCTGCCCCCCCTGCCCCTGCCCCTACCCCCTTATCCCCTTCCCCCTACCTCCTACTCCCTACTCAACCTCACCGTCCACACGTCGCTCTCGCGACTTCCGACGGTAAAGTAGAAGCTCCGTCCGTCGGTGGTGAAGTTCGATCGGGTGGACTGTCTGGTCGCTGCACGGCCGTCTCCCCGGCCGTCCATCCCGAATCTCCCGAGCTCCAAGAGAACCCCGGTTGGGCCTTTTGAGAATAGCTGGGCGTCGCCGCTGGCGCCCGTCGGGGGGACGGTGGTGCGATGGTGGGGATGTTGATCCCGACGCTCCGGGTTCGTGGGGGACGACGCACGGAAATAAGCCAACGAAGGGCCACCGAGAGTTTTCTCGGGGGCCTCCTTTTTGGGTGCCCCGCACGTTCGAAACTCCAGCAGGTCGGAGCCCGTATCCCTGGTAGCACCCTTCACAACAACTCCGGCGGGGCATGCCATGAAGCGTCCAACCAAGATCATCCTCGGCGCCGTTCTGCTCGCAGGCGTCGCCGGCGCTCTCGCTGTATTGCGGGCGTCAAACCGCGGCGGCGATCCGGACGTGCCGACCGTGACCGTTGAGTTCGGCACGATCGTCGACCGGGCGCTGGCCGTCGGGCGGATCGAGCCGGAGGTGGAGATCGAGGTGAAATCCCAGTTGGCCGGCGTAGTCCGCCGACGGTTCGCCGAGGTCGGGGAGTTCGTCGAGAGTGGCGCGCCTCTCCTCGAGATCCAGCCTCAGCCGACACCGCAGGAGCTCGTGGGAGCCAAGCGCCAGATGGAGCTGCGGGACGTCGAGCTCAAGGCCATGGAACGCGAAGTTCGGCGTCAGGAGGACCTACTCGCGCAGAGTCTCGTCTCCGAGCGTGAGTACGAGGACACGCAACGCCGGTACCAGCAGGCCAAGATCCAGTTGCAGATGGCGCGGGAGCAGCTGCAGTTGCTCCAGGAGGGCAGGATCTCGGCAGATTCAGACTCGATATCGACGACAATCCACTCACCGATCGACGGCTTTGTTCTCGAGAAATGGTTGACGTGGGTGACCCCGTGGTGCCCCTCACGTCGTTTCAAGAAGGTACGGTCCTGATGTCCATGGCCGGGATGGATCATCTGCTGTTTCGGGGCACCGTGGATGAGATCGACGTGGGTAAGCTCAGGGAAGGGATGACGGCCGACCTGAAGATCGGTGCGCTGCCGCAAGCCAACATGGGCGGAGTGGTGTCGCAAATCTCACTCAAGGCACGCACAGAAGAGAGCTCGACGGTCTTCCCCGTGGAGATTCGTCTGACCGGGACGGAAGGAGCGATTTTGCGCGTCGGCTTCTCCGCGAGCGCCGACGTGATCATCGACCGGCGCGACAGCGTGCTGGTGATCCCGGAGCGCCTGGTCGATTTCGCGGGCGTCACCGCTCGGGTTACCGTGCTCCGCGATGACGGCGCGCGTGACACCGTGGTGGTCGAGACCGGGCTGAGCGACGCCATCAGCATTGAGATCCGTGAGGGGCTACGGCCCGGGGATCGCGTCATCGAGCCCCCGCCGAGAGAGATCTCCTAGGTGCTGCGCGAGATTCTGGCCGACCTCCGGAGCCAGCGTCTCCGAACGGCGCTCACAATCCTCGGCATAACGTGGGGTACGGTGGCGGTGGTGGTTCTGCTCGCGTTCGGAGTGGGGCTCGAACGCCAGACGTTGAAGCGATTCCACGGCCTTGGAGATCGTATCGTCATTCTGTTCGGAGGAAGGACCACGAAGAGCCATCAGGGCTTTCCGGACGGGCGCTTCATTCGCCTGCGGGAAACGGATGGCGCGATTCTCCAGAGCGAGATCCCCGACATCGTAATGCTATCCCCGGAGTACCAGGAGCGCAGCACGCCCGTGCGGCGTGGACCTGCCACTGCGAACCCCAACATCACCGGCATCTACCCGGTGTACGGGACAATGCGCAACATCATCCCCGACACCGGCGGCCGCTTCATCAACCGCCTGGATCTCGAGGGACGACGGCGCGTGGTGGTGCTGGGCGACGAGCTCAAGCAGCTCCTGTTCGAGGACTCGGACGCGATCGGGGAACGGATATTCGTAGGTGAGGTACCGTTCACCGTCGTCGGCGTCATGAACCCCAAGCTGCAGACTTCGTCGTATAGCGGGCGCGACAAGGACCGCATCTTCATCCCCGCAAGTACACACGTCGCGATCTTCGGGAATCACTACGTCAACAACTTCGTCTACCGCACCCCTAGCCCGCAGGCGAGCAAGGGCATTGAGCGGCGCGTGTATGAAGTGTTGGGCAAGAAGTACCGGTTCGATCCAGCGGATGAGGATGCGCTGAGGGTGTGGGATACGACCGAGTTCGAGCTCATGTTCTCGTACTTGTTTCTCGCCTTCAACATGTTCTTTGGAATCGTAGGGAGCTTCACCCTCACGGTGGGTGGAATCGGAGTCGCCAACATCATGTACATCGTTGTAAAGGAGCGCACCCGCGAGATTGGCATCCGTCGTTCGGTCGGAGCGACCAAGAAGGATATTCTCGTTCAGTTCTTCGTCGAGACCTTCGCGATCGTGGCCGTGGGGGCAGTCTTCGGATTCTCAGCGTCGATCGGCGTGGTATGGGTGCTGAGCTTCATCCCGCTACAGGATTTCGTGGGCAGGCCCACGATCTCGCCCGTGGTTGTCGCGGTCACGTTGTCGCTGCTCGCCGGCGTCGCGTTCATGGCGGGCTTGTTTCCGGCCAGGAGGGCGGCGAGTCTCGATCCGGTCGAGGCGCTGAGGCACTAGTGTGGAGGATCCTGCTAGGCGAGTTCCTAGGTGACATAGAGACGCAGAAAACGCGCTCACTGCTCACCTTGCTGGCGATGACGTGGGGTACGATCTCCGTCGTGCTGCTCCTTGCCTTCGGCGACGGACTGCGGGTAGCGGTCGAGGATGGTCTCTTGAACGCCGCCGAAGACATCTTTCTTGTCTACGGTGGCGAGACCAGTAAGGTGTTCGAGGGACTCCCCAACGGACGCCGCATCAGGCTGACGGACCAAGACTTCGACGTTCTCTTGCAGTCGATTCCGGAACTGGACCTGGGAAGTCCGTCTTATGGTCGGGGTGGGACCACGTTCGAGCACGGCGACCAGAAGACCACGACCTACATGGAAGGCGTGCATCCTGAGTTTTCGGAGATGCGGCGCATGTTCGCATGGCCCGGTGGGCGTTTCATCAATGCCCAGGACATTCGGCAGCGGCGCCGTGTGATCTTCTTCGGCGACGAGATCGCCGAGCGACTGTTTGGACGTGTGGATCCAGTGGGCAGGACCGTATTGCTCGAGAGCGTCCCCTTCCTCGTGATTGGCGTGATGCGGAAGAAGTTCCAGGACTCGAGCAACAACGGCCCCGACGCCGACCGCGCCATCATTCCGGCCTCTACCTTGAAAACCACCTTCGGCCAGCGGTTCGTAAACCACCTGGTACTCGGGCCGCGCAATCCGCTCGAGTCGGAGTACGTCGAGGCGGAGATCTTTCGGGTGTTGGGACGGCGCCATCAGTTCGATCCCACCGACCCGCGGGCCCTCCGCGTCTGGGACCTGATCGAGGATCGCAAGCTGGTGGTGCAGATCGGTACCGGAATACAACTCTTTTTGGGCCTAGTCGGCGCGTTCACCTTGATTGTGGCGGGGGTTGGCGTGGCCAACATCATGTACGTGGTCGTGCGGGAGCGCACGCGCGAGATCGGCATCAAACTGGCGATCGGCGCGCGGCGGCGGCACATCATGAGCCAGTTCGTGTTTGAGGCGCTGCTGATCACGTTGGTTGGCGGCGGGTTCGGGCTTCTCTTCTCGGGGCTCGTCGTGGCCGGCGTCAATGCCCTCCCTGGTGACGATCAGGCGATGCAGTACATCGCGAATCCCAATCTCTCGTGGCCGATCGCCCTCATCGCCGTGACGCTCCTGGTCGCGATCGGGCTCATTGCTGGATACCTGCCCGCGCGAAAGGCGGCGAGTGTGGATCCCGTGGAGTCGCTGAGGTACGAGTAGGGGTACGGCCAAGTCCGGTGCGGGTGGCCAACACCGTACCGGAGGACCTTGCACTGACCGTTGCCGGTCCAGCACGACCTGGGACTGAAGAGGCGACGCTACAGTCGACGCTCCGGTGCTGCATCGTTACTTCTGTCAATCTCGGCTGCGGTTGGGGTTCTGGTGTCTAGAACATGTTGCGAGCCGAGCACTTAGGCACGAGGGCTGCGTCACGCTGTGACGTGCGTCACAAAGGAACAAAAAATGCACCGACGAGAGTTGACGTTCTAGCCAATCGTTCTTAATCCGGTACACGGCGTACTTTTTCGAGGGGGTCGCATGCAGATCTCGAACGGCCGAGCTTATTGGGGTGCGGCGCTTGCTGTTTGCATCGTCGCCGCGTGTAGTGATCCCGGGGCGCCGGAGGCACTCGACGTGCCACCGTCGTTTGGCGGGACGGGAACGACTCCGCCGACGGAGTTCGTGCTCTGCAAGGAAGGGACGGGTGCCAGCTTTACGTACGCGATCAATGGGGGCGCCGCGAATGCCGTGACGCTCGCGACCGGTGAAGCCAACCCCGGAGCCGAGGTCTCGGTGACCGAAGATGCGGACCCCAGCATTCAGTTGGATTCGATCGTCCGCGTGGTGTCCGAGGTGAGCGGCTCAGTCACTCGGGACGTTTTCGTCGGAACCAGCACGGTTTCTGGGTTCGTCGGCGACGATGCGACCACCGTGACCTTCTTCAATCAGCCAGTGTCCAGCGTCGGTCGGATGACCGGAGGTGGGGGGCAAATCATCCTTGGCGACGTGCGTGTCACTCGCGGGTTTACGATCCATTGCGATATCACGCTGTCGAACAACCTGGAGGTCAACTGGCCGGATAATCGCTGGCACATCGACAAGCCGCTGACCTCGGCTCAGTGCATCGACGATCCGAGCGTCGATCCGGAGCCACCGGCGGCGCCTTTCGACACGTTCATTGGCGAGGGTATCGGGAGGTTGAACGATGTCGACGGGTCGGCCGTTCGATTCACGTTTGTCGACAGCGGCGAGCCGGGCGGCAAACAAGACAAGGCGAGCGTCCAGATCTGGGCACCGGGTGCCGATCCAAACAGCGCTACACCGGTCCAGGACGTGCCGCTCAGCGTCCTCGATCACGGGAACCTGCAGGCCCATTTCGATCAGCCGCACGGCAACAAACCGAACTAGTAAGGACTGAGTGGTAACGAGGCTCTGGGGCGCCCTCTGGGACGATGCGTTCCGGGGGGCGCCGTCTTTCGGTGGCCATTCCGTCGGACTCGGAGCGGAACCGGTGCAGGGATGATCGGTGATTGCTGTTATGAAGCGACTACGGCCGTATCGACCACCGCTTGCCGAACCGCCTCCGATTCAGACGACGATTCCCCCAACGCACGCGCTCATGAACAGGACAGGTCGGGACGTCGATGGAGTACATCGGTGGCTCGGTATCGATGGTCACGTTCAGCATGAGATGC
This sequence comes from Gemmatimonadales bacterium, assembly GCA_965249575.1. GTDB lineage: Bacteria > Gemmatimonadota > Gemmatimonadetes > Gemmatimonadales > GWC2-71-9. Next base: position 3,471,879 of record OZ252244.1, read on the forward strand.
GGGACGATCCCAGCGAGCAGCGCACTTCCGTAGGCGAGAACTCGACCGTTAGCGGGCGTCACCGTGCCCGACGGCTCGGCCTAGTCGCCAGCCCCGGTGGGGTACTTGGGCATTGAGCCCGACATGTGGAGCCTCGCGAAGTCATCGTCGATCGAGATCTCCAGATGGTGCCCATCAGAGCTGCGGCGTTCGCCTGCGTTGCGGGTCCGGCGGCGGAGCCTTCGTCCGAGCCAGCTGCGTGCTTTCACGCGTGCGAACAGGCGGTCGAAGCCCCGCTCCAACGAGCTCATGAGGAGCGTATCGAAGAGGATTTTGCCGAGGCCGCGTTCCCGGTACTCCGGTGCCACCGCGACCTCCACGTAGCCAGACCTTCGACCTGACCGCTTGACCAGTCTGGAGATCCCGATCGGTGCTGTGTTTCCATCCGCATACGCCGTCCAGGCCGCCGCATCCCCGTCTGCGATGCGCCGAACGACGACGTGTTGGCCATCCGCCAATACCACTTCGAAGGCTCCCGAGTCCACCTTGATAACCCTCCGCTAGAGAACCGCGCTGCTGCGGACGCTTAGCCGGCTATTCTCTAAGAGGCGCAGAAGGCTGCCGGATCGGCTCGTGTGCGGTTGGGCTGTCGTCGCGGTTGAGCGGTGGCGACCAGGTCCAGGCTCCCAGACGCGGCTGAACCGGGCACACAATTCCGTGGCGGGGCGGACGGAGCTCCGCGGGCGCGGGGGCGGACACCCGAACGGAGGGATAACTTGTCCGGCGACGGTCTATCAGGCCCGGGTGGTGAAATCGGCAGACACTAGGGACTTAAAATCCCTTGGGGGCAACCCCGTGCGGGTTCGAATCCCGCCCCGGGCATTGGTGTGGGACAGGAGTTCTACCGACCGCAATTCCTCCGGAGTCTGTCCTCCCCTGAGTTACGGCACCGTCCGGTGAGGGGTTCCGGCGTATCATTCGTGCTCGGCATACTATTTGCTTCCGGCACTTTGGTTGCGTTATGGTTACTCCAATGTCTGAGTATCGTCTCTCCCTCGCTGGGCCGTTGCCCGTGCAGGCCGGATCAAGCACCGTTCGGTGGGAATGCCGACGGCCATGATGCAACAGGCGGTGCAGGCCCCCGATTCGAGCACGGTCGTGTTTCCGTTGGTGGAAGCGCCAATACCCCTGGCACCGCTGGCCATCAACCTGGCCCTGGTGCTCAGAGCCCACTTCGAGCGGTTTTCGTCGACGATGACGAATCGGAGTCAGTTCGCCGGCGTCTTTCCCTTCGTTCTCCTCACGACACTCCTGATCATCACGATCGTCAAGTCGTCACTTGCGCTCTCGCTGGGGCTGGTGGGCGCGTTGTCCATCGTCCGGTTTCGTACGCCCATCAAGGAACCGGAGGAGCTTGCGTACATTTTTCTCGCCATTGCCATGGGTCTCGGATTGGGCGCCAATCAGACCGTGCCCACGGTGTTGGCCGGACTCTTCATCCTCGTCGTGATGGCGGCCCTCAAGCTGCGGAAGCGGCGGTCTATCGGTCAGAACCTCTATGTGTCCGTCGACTGGACCGGTGAGGCGCTGGCTCCCCGCGATGGGCTCGACTTCCTCAACACGACGATCAAGGCTCATTCAGTACGCAGCGATCTTCGACGATTCGACGTGCGCAACGGATCGGTGGAAGCCACGTACCTCATCGATGTCGACGGGGCCGATCAGCTCTCGCGTCTCGTAGAGGCCCTCCGTAGCAAGCCCGATGTTGGCGTAACGTTCATCGATCAATCTCAGCTCTCCCCACCGTAGCTCGCATGCTGCTACACGGACCGGACAGGAAGTCCTACCGAGAGGTGTGGAGCCGCCTCCCATTGCGTCAGCGCACACTTTATGCGGCCGGTGTGCTACTTATTTGGTCGGCGGTCGTTGCCCTCACCGGGGCTATGACGAGTCCGGGACAATGGGCCCATGAATGGACGGTCGATCGAGGCCTCATCGACGTTGGGGACGTCGAGGTTGCGCGAGGGTTCCTTGTATATCCGTTCGCGTGGGCTGCGACCCGGAGGTCACCGGCGGCGGTACCGCTGCTGACATTCGATATCAAATTCAAACACTTTCTGACGCTCAAGGGGCAGCGCGACGCGGCGCTCGATCGCGGCGTGCTACTTCACGGCGATGACGATTTCGTTCCCGCATCCTTGCGGTTCGCTGGACTCACACTGCCTGCCGATGTGAGGCTGAAGGGTGATCTGGTCGATCACCTCCGTGGCGACAAGTGGGCCTTTCGCGTGAAGCTCGAGGGGACTGGACGACTCTTCGGGATGCGTCGGTTTTCGATCATGCATCCGAAGGGGCGCGACTATCACAGTGAGGCGCTGTTCTTCGACGCGGCCAGAAGCGAGGGGGTACTGGCGCCCAGACATTTCTATGCCGACGTCGTGCTCAATGGCGAGTCGCTGGGGCGCATGATCGTCGAAGAGCATTTCACTCGAGAGCTGCTCGAGTCTCAACAACGCCGCGAAGGCGTCATCGTCCGGTTCGACGAGGCGCCGTTTTGGGAGAACGGCAATCCCTGGTATCTCGATACGTATAGAAACGCCATGATACGGCCGTTCCAGGACTCTCTCGTCGCTCGCTCGGACGTCCTCTCGGCAAACCTGCGTCTCGCCACGGGTTTGTTGCGAGGGTTCGTCGACGGGAAGCTACGCGCGTCGGACGTCTCGACGCGAAGCTGATGGGCAGGTATCTCGCCATTTCGGAGGCGTGGGGCGCGCGGCACAGTCTGCGATGGAATAACATGCGGTTCTACTTCAATCCCGTAACAGCGTTGCTGGAACCTGTGGCGTTCGACGCCATGGTGGGTTACGCGCTGTCGGCGCGCGAGATGTACGAGGGCCGGTATCCGTTCGTCTCGGCCGCACTGCGGGATTCCTCCGTTCGCGCGCACTACGAGGCGACGCTCCATCGGTGGTCCACCCGGGACAACGAGGTGGTCGCGCGGTTGGAGGGGAATCAGGAACGGTATCGAAGCACCCTGCGCCGTAGCTACCCTCTACTCCGAGCGATCGACTTGAACGTCGTAGCGCAGCGGGCGGCCGATCTCCTGAGCTTGAACGCCGACGGGCCGCTTTGGATCGTGGAACAGCCGATCCTCCACTCGTACGCGGTCCAGGATAACGGCCGTCACTACCTCGAGCTTGCCAGCATGGTTCCGGAGTCCCTGGAGGTCACGAGCATCTATTGGCGTTGGGATGGCGAGTCGCCGCCGGCGCGCTCCGCGGCCACGGAAGGCCTGTCGCTGCCGCTCGTACTCGATGGGACGCCCGTCGGCCAGGTCCCGCGGCCGTTGCGCGTGCCGTACCTCCCGCTCGAGGGTCACGCGGCCCTGTGGATGGACGTGCGGCCCTTCGGGACGTCAAGAGGCGTCCAGGCGGTGCCGGCCAGGGAGTACTTCCCCGCAGTCGCGCGGTCACCGTTGGCTCCACACCGGCTCGACGAGGTCATGGCCCGATACAGGTTCCTGCGCTGGGAGCCCGACAGTCTCACCGTCAGTGTACCGGCCGGGACCTGGCAGATTACCGAGCCGCTGGTTTTGCCGGAAGGGGTCCGCCTCGTCGTCCGGGGTGGCGCGACGCTACACCTGGAGCCAGATGCCGCCATCGTGGTGCGCGCACCGCTGCATCTCAGAGGTGAGCCCGGCCGACCGGTTCGTCTTCGGGGCACCGTGCGCCGTGGTGAATCCGGGCCGTGGCCGGGGATCGTCGTCATGGGGGCCGACGAAGCATCCGAGTGGTCGCATGTCGAAGTGGTTGGAACAGCCGGCATCGACCTGGACGGTTGGAAACTGACCAGCGGCGTGACATTTTACGAAAGCGACGTGCACATCAGCGACGCCACCTTCCTGCGCAATCGGACCGAAGACGTGCTCAATATCGTTCGATCGTCGTTCACGTTGTCAGACGTCGACTTTGCCGACGCGGTGTCCGACGGCTTGGATGCGGACTTCTCCGACGGCGCCATCACCGGCGGCTCGTTCGACACGATCGGCTGGGTTGGTGGGGGCGATGCGATCGATGTGTCCGGCGCGGACGTCACAGCGGAGGCCGTACGGTTCGCGGAGATCGGAGACAAAGCCATTTCGGTTGGTGAGGGGGGCTCGGTGGTGGTGCGCAACGTCACCATCAGCAACGCGACGGCCGGCGTCGTGAGCAAGGACGCTTCTCGCGTTGAGGTCACCAGCTCGAAGTTTGAGGGCATCGAGTTGGCTGCGCTCATGGTGTATATCAAGAAGCCGGAGTATGGCCCCGCATCGCTCATCGCGGACCATGTCGAATTCGAGAAGGTCGCGCGGCGGGCATGGGTCCAGACGGAGAGTACGATTCACGTGAACGGACACCCCGTTCCCACCGTCGCCGTGAACGTCGATTCCCTCTATGACACGGCGATGCGGAAGCGCCGTCCGGCACGATGACGATGGCCGGGCGGTCCGAAACCAAGCTGGTCGCTCCGGAAGTCCTCGCACCCAACGTAATCGAGTGGCTTCGTCTACACCCGGGGGGGTTCTTTCGACCGTTTCCCGCCAGAACGATCAACAACGCTTACTTCGACACCTTCGACTACGCATCGTACGAGGCCAGCCTCGCAGGGATCGCGGATCGCTGCAAGGTGCGTTTGCGCTGGTACGGCTCCTCACGCATGCCTCATTCGGGCCAGCTCGAAGTCAAGCTCAAACGGGGGCTCGCGGGGTGGAAGCTAACGTACGAGATGTCGGGACAGCCTGGCGAAGAGGGAGTTGGCTGGCAACGCCTCGTGCGCGGCTGGTGCGAACGGCTCGAGCCGGCGGGTGCACGATGGCTGCCTGAGTATCCGCAGCCCGTGCTGACGAACCGCTATCACCGACACTATTTCAGCACCGCTGACGGCACGGTTCGGGTGACCGTCGACGTCGGTCTGGAGTTCTGGGACCAGCGCTACAAGCCGTATCCCAACACCACGGTCAGGACACACGTGCCGCGGAACACCGTCGTCGAGATCAAGTGCGCCACGGAGCATCGGCAGCTCGCGACCGAGCTGATGGCCGGTCTGCCGATACAGATGTCCCGGAACTCGAAGTATTGCTCCGGCCTGCAGGCCAGCCACGGGTTCTAGTTGATGCGGAGTCGTTTCTCGAGGACTCGAGCGGCCCTCCTCTTCGGAGTGATCGTCCTGGCCGCGGGGACGGCCTGGGCGGCGTATCGGCTCTATGGATGGGCCCGCCCCAAGTACCATTCCTTCATAGGTGAGCACTACGTCGCCGCCATGGCCGCATCCAGGGCGAACCTCCTCATGGAGGGATTCCGCGTTGCGCCGGTCGGGCCCGAAGTACCGGAGACAGGCCTTCTCACGATCCTGTTCGTCGGCCATTCGTACCCCCGCAACGGCTTCAACGGTGGTCGCAAGCCGGTCTACCCCGACCGAGAACGCCCCATGGAGTTTCTCATTTCCCACGCGGCGCGGACGCGGCCCGTCCGCGTCGTTTTCGGGGGCGACGTCATCTGGTCGCCGAGCCCGGGCGAGTTGAGCCACGCTCGCCGGATCAAGGACCGCATGCCGGCCGCCAGGTTCGTCATGGGCAACCACGAGTCGTATTGGGACCTGACCGCAGGCCGCCGGGCGGAGTTGCGAGAGCTGTTCGGCGACCCGTACCGCTTCGAGGACGTCGACGGCGTCCGGTTGATCTATCTGCACACGACGCTCCCGGCGAACGTCCTCGGCCGGTGGGGACTCGACGACGAGCAGCGCGCGTTTCTCAAACGCGCGCTCGATCCCTCGCAGTACCGCCATGCGCTCGTCTTCATGCATCACGCCTTGTGGGCCGGCGGCACGATCTACGCCAACGGCGTGTACCTCGATGCCGACGGGCTCGCGGCGGATTGGGTCGACAACATCGTGCCCCTGTTGCGGGAGTCGGCGGTCCGTGGCGTCTTCTCGGGGGATGGCGGGCTATTGGCGCCGGGACGACGGTTCATGATCGGATCGATCCCGCACTTCATGACCGGATGGGGCGGAAGTCCGGAGCTGTTCCCCCCGGAATGGCTCGCGATCGAGCTGGGGCAGGACTCGGTTCGCGTGTCGTGGAACAAGCTCTTGGGGGGAGAGCGCTACCGGAGAGAGGTGGATTAGGACTGGACGTCGGTAGGCAGGAGCTGCCTGATTCTCCGTCTTTTCCCGTGAAAAATGCCGAAGCATGGATCCGCGAGGTTTGCTCCCCTGGCGTGTGAGTCTGTTGCGTGGCAAATTGGCGGCTCGCCGGAAGAGCCGGCCTGCGCATCATTCGAGCGCGCCGTGCGCATACCCTGACGTGTAGATCTCCGATTACTGGCGGGCTCCGTGCCCAGACTCGTCCTGTCCGTGACGTGGACTAGGCCCGTTCGCCCACCCGGCCGCACATCAGGCGATCGGCTGCGCCCGAATGTTAAGGTCAGTTACCACTCCTCCAACCGCTCCAGTACCGCCCGCCCCCTCGGCGAAAGCTCGTATCCCGGGTGGTGACTGACCGTCAACCCGAGAGTCTTCAACTTTCGGACGTTGCTCTTCAACCAGTCCTTGTCGACTTCCAACCTTCCGGCCAGCTCGGCCGCTCGGCGTCGCGGATGCCGCTGAATCGACTGCAGCACCCTGAGCGTCCACGCCCCAACGCGTGATGCCGAATCCAACCGACGCAGCCGCGCACGCAGCGCTTCAAAATCGACATCGGTGAAATCGTCTTTCTCGCGAAGCCCGATGCGTGGATCTGCCCCGGCGTAGTGAAGCTCGATCCTGTAGATCGAACTGTCTCGAGTATCCAACGCCCCGAGCAGGGACGCCTGGGAGTCATAGCCGGCACGCCTGGCGTCTGCCTGCGAGACGTTCGACCGATCTATTTTCGTGACTCGGTCGATGGCGATGACGCCGATCGAGGTATGCAACGCTCCGCCGGTCTTGACGGTTGGCCGTCGCCAGCGACGAAACACGAGGCCAACGTCTCCCGCCTTGATCGCCGCGAGGTCTGCTACCTTGAGGAGCATCGTCTCCGTAATCCAGGAATGAAACGTGTTTGAGCGCACGAAGCCGGCTAGTGCGTGACCGGTGAGCTATCTAACGCTATGGGGGATTCCCCCACAACCCTCTAGGAACCCTCCCGATTGCGGGCATGTCCTCACGCCTGCCTGTTCCGTGATTGTTCGTAACACAGGATGCCGGGGGCCAGGAGCATAGTCTCACGGCTCGCGGAACAGACGTTCTGGTCAAGGACGGGGGTAGGTGGCTTTTCATCGCTAGTCACTTCGAGCCCGTGCAATAACACGAGGGATGTAATACCCGGTTCCTACGGCGCGACCCGGAGCCCGCCTTACTGTCTGCCGACTACCCCACCCGTTCGTATCTGAGCGGTCCCCGCCGCGGCTGCACGGTCTCGAGTGTGAGCCACTGCCCATCGAGTGTGCCGCGGATGAACCGGTCCGGGCATGCTTCGCTCGGGACGCAAGTCGGTGGGAACGAGACCAGCGCGCCGTCCTGGACATAACGAAAGATGGAAACCTCGGTCGCGGTGCGACCGTCTGGCTCGCGGTCGACCGAGCGGGCCAAGGAAAGAGGTCCGGGCACCCTTGCCGCGTACGCGATGTCGAATCTCAGCGTGTCACCCAGGTAGCTACGTTCGTCGTCCCCGTGGAACGCCCGCACGGGCAAGGGCTGGCCGGCCGCCCTGCGAAGCGCGTATACCGTGTTGGATAGATCGGCGGGCTCGTCGATCGGTGGGTACGAGAACACCCCAGCAGGAGAATCGCCATCCACACCGTTCGCGAGCCTGGTGGGTGCGCCTGCCTGGCCGCAGGCGACGACACCGAAGAGCACATGGACTGCAGTCCCAAGCAACGCATGGGCACACATCCTCCCTGAATGACGTGCCGGTGGTGGCAAGCGGGTCTGAGAGGTCCCGGCCGCGCAGTGGCCTGACACCCTACCTCTGTTTACGCCTGCGAATACCCCGGCTGACACGTGCAGGTCACCGCCTGTGTACGTCGGACGAGGCCTCGACACGGTTGGGTTCGACAATTCTCGTTCGATGCTCGACATTCCGGACCGATATCCTCGACGAGGTAGGGCAACCCCAACCCGGATCCGGATTCCCCCATGCCTCCTACGCCAGACGAAGCGCGCGCGCTACACGGCGAAGCCACCGTAATCGATATGCACGCCCACCCATCGATGAAGACCTACTTCGGGTGTGCGAAGCTCGAGCGCCGTCAGGTAGCGACGAAGGGATTCAACCTCACACGCCTCCGCACGAGTCATCCCTCGCTCGTCGACGGCGGCGTGGACGTCCTATGCTCTAGCATCGTGGTGCCGGAGCGCGAGCTCAAGCGGGATTGTTGGGTAATCGGGGCAGGGAGCTTCGCGATCACTAAGCTCAGGAAGGCGTGGTCGGAAGGGCCGTTTGTTACCACCGAGAAGATGCTGCGGCACGTCGACGACGACGTAAGGAACGTGAACACCGGCACGCCGTCACGGCCGATGGAGATCGTGCGATCGAACACCGAGCTGGAGCGAGCGGTCCAAGCGAGCAAGATCGCGGTGGTCCACACCATCGAGGGCGGGCATGCCCTGGATGGGAACCCGGGCAACGTGGTCAAGCTCGCGGACCTGGGTGTCGCGATGATCACGATCGCGCACTTCTACTCGAACGGTGTGGCGGCTCCGGTGGACGCGATCCCTCCGGACTTCGCGCTCAAGAAACTGGGATGCTTCCGGGAGCCGAAAGATCTGACGAAAGGACTACTCGCCCTTGGGCCGGACGTCGTACAGGAGATGTTCGAGCGGGGCGTCGTCGTTGATCTCACCCATTGTACGCCTGCGGCGCGCAATGACGTCTATGCGCTCGCCAATCCGAAGCGGCGCCCCCTGGTGTTCAGCCACGTTGGCGCCGGGGGGGTTCGCGAGAGTCCGATGAACCCGACCGATGAGGAGATCAGAGCGATCGCCGCGACGGGCGGCGTGATCGGCGTGATCTTCTACAACCACTGGCTTACCACCGAGAACGTCAAGAAGGACGGTGCGGACACGCTCGCGTCTGTGATCCAAAACATTCGACACATTTATCGGGTCGGCGGCGAGGACTGCGTGGCGCTTGGGTCGGACTTCGATGGCATGACCGATCCGCCGGACGACCTCAAAGAGCCCGGCGATCTACCGAACCTGACGGCGGCGCTGATGGTCGACGGCTATACCCCGGAGCAGATCAAGAAATTCCTGGGTGGCAACGTCCAGCGGGTGTTGCAAGAAGGATGGAGCTAGGGTGGCGATTGGCGGGGCGGGGAAGGCTGCTCGGCCGCGTCCAGTACTCCCGAAGTCTCGAGCAATCGCCATTCGCCAGTCGCTACTCGCCTTTCGTCATTTCACCGGCTCCATGCGCACGACGGGCGTCAACTCTCCTTGGCGGTGGTCGATAGCGAGATAGATGTAACCGTCCGGTCCCTGGCGGACGTCCCGGATGCGGCCGACTCCCTGAACGAGAGTCTCCTCGCTCGTGACCCGCTGGCCATCCATCGTGAGGCGCGCGAGCTGCTGGCCGTTCAGACCGCCGACGAACGCGTTGCCGCGCCACTCTGGGAATTGGTCACCCGTGTAGATCAGCAGTCCCGAGGTCGCGATCGAAGGGACCCAGAAGTGAACGGGCTGCTCCATTCCCTCGCGCTGCGTTCCCTCGTGGATCGCGGTGCCACTCCGGTAGTTCACCCCGTAGCCGATCACGGGCCAGCCGTAGTTGCGTCCCGGGAGATCGAGGTTCAGCTCGTCGCCTCCCTGGGGACCGTGCTCGTTGACCCAGACGTCTCCGGTCTCCGGATGGATCGCGAGGCCCTGCGCGTTCCGGTGTCCGTAACTCCAGATCTCCGGCCGAGCTCCGGCCTGATCGACGAACGGGTTGTCCGCGGGCACTCGGCCGTCGTCATGTAATCGGATAGTGGAGCCGTGGTGGTTCGAGAGATCCTGGGCCGGATGCGCCTCCAGGTTTCCTCGAGCCGGAGCCTGGCGATCACCGACCGTGAGGAACATGAATCCGTTTCCGTCGAAAGCGATTCGGCAGCCGTAGTGTCCACGCCCGCGCGACACCGCCTGGAAAAGCTCTTCCACGCCGGTGAGCCGGTCGTCCTCGAACCGGCCACGGACCACGGCGGTGGTCGCCTCCGAGCCGTCGCCGATCGGCTTCGAGAAGCTTAGGTAGAGCAGTCGGTTCGAGGCGAAATCCGGGTGCGGGACGACGTCCAGCAATCCCCCCTGGCCCTGGGCGAGGACCTGGGGGACGCCGCGTACCGGGTGACCGAGCAGCTTCCCGTGCCGAACGATCCGCAGTCTTCCGGGCCGTTCGGTGACCAGCATGTCGCCCCCGGGGAGAAACGCGATGGACCAGGGGTGCTCGAGTCCCTCCGCGACGGTGACCAGGCGGTAGTCGTGATAGGCCGATCGAAAGACCGGCGATTGGCCCTTTAGGGGGGTGGAAACGGTCAGGATCAACCCTGCCGTGGCGAGCACGAACGGAACTCGGGTCATCTCGATCTCCTGGGGCACGGTCCCGTGAAAAACACCCGCCGGTGAAGTGTCCTTCGGTGCATCAAGTTGATTTGGGTGCGCACCGAGCGCAACACGACTCTTCCGGGCTCGTCAGCGGCGCTCGGCTCTTGTGTCCTCGCCGGGTTACGGATTCGCGGCCGCAAGCGGCGGGTATTGTGCGGGAGGTCGCCGGTGACGCGTACCCTGCTCGTATGCGTAGGCCAACTTGAAGATCACGCCCTCGTCGTAGGGGCGAGCCAGTATCTGAAGCCCGGCAGGCAAGTCGTCATACGAGAATCCCATGGGTACGGTCGCGGCGGGCAGGCCAGTTGCCGGCGCGACGATCTGGCTATTGTCACCCTTGTACTCTTCGATCGCGTTGTCGAGATGCGCTGGCGGGTTCGTCCACGTCGGATACACGATGGCCTCAACGCCCGCCGCGTTCATCGCGGCAACCACGTCCGTCAGGAACGCCTGGCGGCCGGGGTGGTCGACGAACGGTGGGCACGGTGGATCCCAAAGCTCCGGCGCCACGTCGACCGGACCCTGTCCGTATCGCTGGAGACGTTCCTCGATGTATGAGGAGTATCCGCCGGTTTCGAGAACTTCCAGGACGTCCGTAACCGCGGAGGTGGGCCGAGTGGCCAGGTACTGGTGCATGTCGTACCGGAACCGTCTGCATCCGGTCCGTGCGTCCCGGTGCCGTTGGAACGCCGGTATCTCCAATGGGTCCACGATGCTGGCGCCGAGTCGCCGGAGGTCCCGAAGTGCCTGTTCGAACAGCGCGATGACTGCCGTATCGGCGTCTTCGGTGTCGACGAGCACACGAAGCACCCCGATGCGTGCACCTTGGAGCCCGGCGGAATCGAGAAAGAGGGTGTAGTCGGACGCGTTCTTTCCCCGGCCGGCCTCTGTGTACGGATCTGCGGGATCGTACCCTGCCACCACGGTGAAGATGCGAGCCGCGTCCTCGACGGTGCGCGTCATCGGCCCCGCGATGTCGCGATCGAAGGCAAGTGGGATGACGCCGTCCCGGCTCGTCAGCCCGATCGTGGACCGGATGCCGAAGAGTGCCAGATGGGAAGACGGTCCCCGAATTGAGTTGCCCGTGTCGGTCCCCATGCCCGCCACGCCGAAGCTGGCGGCTACGCCCGATGCAGTTCCTCCGCTCGATCCCGCCGGTACCCGATCCAAGGCGTATGCGTTCGCGGTGGTACCATACGACGAGCTGACGGTCTGGCGGGCGCTGAACGCCCATTCCGCCATGTTCGTCTTTGCCAGAACGATCCCGTCCGCCTCCCGAAGTTTGCGGACCATGAACGCGTCATCCGGTGGGAGATCGTCCCGCAGCGCGATGGAGCCGCCGGTAGTCGGGAGGTCTTGGGTGTCGAAGTTGTCTTTAATGAGTAATGGCGCGCAGAAGAGGGGTCCCAGCTCGTCCCCATTGCTCACCGCGGCGTCGATCTCGCCGGCTCGGCTCAGCGCATTGGGGTTCACCACCGTGATGGCATCCAGGCCGGTCGAGCTATCGTAGGCCTCGATCCTATCGAGGTACGCTTGGACCACCATGCGACACGTCGTCCGGCCGGCAATGATGGCATCCTGCACATCGGCAATGGTCGCCTCCACCACGTCGATCGGTCCGGGCCGGGATCCGCACGCAACGAGAAGGGTGAGTGGCACGAACGCGGAGCGGTCCATAAGGTCTCGCAGCGCCGCCACTATCGTATGCATTCGCCACTCGCCACTCGTTATTCGCTGCTCGATTGTTCGCTACTTCGCACACCGCACCTCCACCGGTCGCGTCCGCCCACAGGCAATCGATTCGTTCATCCCACTACTCATGACGGCACACGCAGCAAGAACGGCCGCCTGCTGCGCGGCCGCTTCGTCTGCCCCAGCTCCCCGCCGGCACTCGCGCTGTCCCCGGAACTCCACACACAGCTCGCACTGTACCTGCACCGAAGACATCGAACCGTAGATCAACATTCCGAGGAACGCAGCGACGATCACCGCGCCCACGAGCGTCACGAGTCTCCTGTTCATCGCTCACTAGTCACTGAGCATTAGGCACTATTCCTTGATCACTACTCCGTACCGGCTTTTCACCTCTCCCTAGTTCACACGCTCACCACTCACCATTCACCATTCACCATTCACCGTCCCCACCTCACATCACTTCTCCGCTCGAAAGGGATTTGACCAGCCTGTAAAGGAATTCCAACCCCTCATAAAACGATCGCGCCATGATCCGCTCGTCGCGTCCATGCGCGCGATTGTCGTCCACATCTCGGAAGATCCCCGAGACGCCGTAGACGGGAATGCCGGCTCGGCGGAGGTGGGCGCCGTCCGTGGCGCCGGTGCTCATCGTCGGGACGACTGGCACGCCGGGCCACATCGCCTCGGTGGTCCGCTCGATGGCTTGCATGACCGCGGGCGTGAGCGGGGAAGGGGGACTCGGGCGGCCGGCCCCCAACGGCGTGATCGAGACCTCCGAGTTGCCGACGACGCGTATCAGCGCTTGGTGAACGGTCTCGGGCCGTTGGTCCGGGAGGATACGGCAGTTGACGGTGGCGCGCGCGCGTTGAGGCAGCGCGTTCTCCGCGTGCCCGGCCTCGAGCATGGTGGCGACACAGGTGGTCCGCATTCGTGAGTTGAACGCGGGGAGCGGGGCCAGAGTGGCTATTGCCGCGGGGTCCGGAGGTGTTTCGAGGAGCCCATGCATGGCGGTCGCGATGTCCGGGGCGACGAGCTTCGCAGACCCAGAGAAATAGGCGCGCGTCACCTCGTTCAGGTTGACGGGGAAGTCGTGCTTCCGAATCTCGAGCAACGCGGAAGCCAGGTGGTAGATCGCGTTGTCCTTGACCGGAAGGGAGCTGTGTCCTCCCGGATTGGTCACTTCGAGGCTGAAGCTCTGGTAGATCTTCTCGCTCGCTTGCACGTTGTTGGCTATTCGCTTCCCGTCCTTGATCGAGCCGCCGCCGCCCTCGTTCAAGGCGAACACGGCGTCAATCAGGTCGCGGCGGTTTTCGAGCAGCCACGCGACGCCGTTGTTGGGACCACCCTCTTCGTCCGCCGTGAGGGCTACGATGATGTCGCGATCGGGGACGAAGCCCTCGGCCTTCATTCGGATCAGGTTCGTTACGTAGATCGCCGCCTCGTCCTTATCGTCGAGCGTGCCCCGGCCATAGAAATAGCCGTCCCGCTCCAGGAAGGTGAACGGGTCGACGCTCCAGTCGGAGGGGTCAGCTTCAACGACGTCGATGTGCGCCATGGCCAGAATGGGCGGGCGTCCGGTATCCCTCCCTCGGAGCCGCACGACCAGATTCCCGCGCGTGGCTGTCGGGCCGACGACGTGAACGTCTGGCTCGGGGATTCCGGCCGCGATGAGCCGCGCTGCCATGGCGTCAGCGGCTTCGGTGGTGTTGCCAGTGCTGTGAGTCGTGTTGGTCTCGATCAACTCGCGCAAGATCTCACGGGCGAGTGAATCGTACCTGGCTGACTCCTGAGCGAAGGCGGTCCCAGCGATCGCGGCGGCAAACAGCCCGGCGAATACCGACAATCGTTGGTGCATCGCGTGAACCTCGATCTAAGCTGAATAATGGGCTTGTCGAGAAAGCTGCCGTGCCTGACGGGTTGACGCCAGGCGCGGGGTGCCGGCGGACTCAAGGATTGCCGCCATCAGCCGTATCTCGCGGCTCACGGGAACTTCAAGGGCCATCTCAAGACCCCACTTCACCACGTCCAGACTCCAGCATTTGCAGGGAAGGGCGGAAGGGTGCCGCGCCCCACAGCGATACGGCGGCTAGGAAGGAGCGCTGGCTGCCGACGAGCGCGGCCGAAGCGCTGCGCGCAGCGCCTCGGACACCTCGGAGCTTGCCTGCGCCCTGAGTAGTCGCCCACGGGCGTCTGCGTCGATGATTCCGGAGGCTATCGCTGCGAGAATCCGGACTTGCTGGCCGTGTTCCCTTTCCGGAGTCAGGAGTAGAAAGACCAGGTGCACGGGCCTCCCGTCAGGAGCGTCCCACTCGACACCGGTCATTGACCGGCCGAACACGAGCACCGGTCGCTCGAGGCCCGGGAGACGGGCATGCGGAATGGCAACGCCCTCGCCGGTACCTGTCCCGATCAGCTCCTCCCGCGCGCGCACCGCCGTGCCGCACTCGGCAAGTGCCCGATCGTGGGCGCGCCCCGAGAGCGACGCACACAGCTCGTCGATCACCTCCCACCGGGTGGGGCCCTGGAGGTTTGGGACGGTCGCCGAGTCGTCCAGATAGTCGAGCACCAAGACCGCGGTGCGGCGCTTGATCGACCACGACAGCCAGGGTGCAACGAGCAGTGAGGAGACGACCGCCGAGGCGACGATACCGACGAAGACCGGTGTCGTCAGGATGCCGTACTCCAACGCGATGTCGGCCACGATGATTCCGGTCACGCCGCTCGGCGTGAAGGCTATTCCGATGGACAGTCGATCCTCACGGGAGAATACCGTGCCGAGGGCACCAATCCAGGCGCCCGCGAACTTAGCGCCGATGGAGACGATCGTGACGAACGCGACAATGAACCAGTCGAATTCGGCGAGGAAATCGTATTGGAGACCGATTCCGGCAAAGTAGAGCGGCACGAACACCGAGTGCACCATTTGGCTCACGACGGTTCGCGTCCGCGCCGAAAGGGCCCGGGACTCTCCGGCCATGATGCCCGCTAAGAAGAAGCCAAGCAGTGCAGTGAGGCCGAGGCTGTGGGTTAGCGCTCCGCATGCGAGTCCCAGGCAGCTCACCAGGCTCAGCACGACGCCGGGCTGGTCGGGTAGGTACTCGCTCGCGTAGGCAATCGCGCGGTCGACGAGTCTCAACCCCACCGTGAGACAGAATGCGGTGAAGGCGATCGAAAAGAACAGAATCAGGGTGACCGATCCCAGCCGCACCCCGAGGGGGGTGGCGAGACCGAGGACCACGCTCAGGATGACCCACGCGAGGATGTCATTGACGGCGTAACCGCACAGCGTGACGAGGCCGAGTTCGGTCTTGACCAAATCGAGATCGTGGAGCACCCGCGCGATGACGACCATCGCGCTGATGGCGATGGTCGTCCCAAGGAAGAGCGCAAACGGGATGCGAAGCGAGACGTCGGCCAAGTAGTGATCGGGCAGCGCAAGCGAAAGCGCGAAGCCGATCAGCAGTGGCACGAGCACACCGATGATACCGATGCGAAGGGCCGGCCCACGTTGCCGCCAGGCAGCGGACACGTCGACCTCGAGTCCGGTCTCGAGCAGGAGAAAGAGCACGCCGAACCACGAGACGGTGTCCAGCATGGCCTGCTGAATGACGTCGGGGGGGAAGATCGCAGCCTGCAACTCGGGCCACGCCCGCCCGAGCAGGGTAGGGCCGAGCAGCAATCCGATCGCGATCTCGCCGACGAGCGGGGGGTAACCAAACCGCCGCAACACCTCGCCCAAGCCCCTAGCGAGGCCGAGGAGCAAGAGGACTTGCAGGAGGAAGAGGCCCAGGTGCTGCTCGGTCACGAGTCCTCTGCGGTCGTCGTCCCGACTAGCCTACGCTGTTGGGTCGTCTCGAGCAATCGTGTTCAGCGACCCGTCAAGAAACGGCCAGAAACGAGTAGGAGTGGCGGGTGATGTCGCACCCGCCACTCCTTTGCCGAGGGCCCGCAAGTCGTCAGGCGTCAGTTGGTTGCGAAACAGTAATAGAAGCCGTTACCCCCCGTGCCTTGCAGGTTCTCCTGACTGCAGCCGCGCGAGCCATGTGCGGAATTCCACGACGTGGCGTTCTCGCCGCCGCCGGTGCGATCGTGATGGCCTACGCGCGCGGTGCCCTCGCCGCTGCCGGTCCAGTTGTCACAGTTCGTGTAGCCCTCTCCGGTATACGCGGTTCCGTCGAGCCGCGAGCCGGTCAGGATGTCGTGCATGTTCGGGCTGTCACCCCGGCCGTTGACCATGTTTCCCTTCTCGGTCAGGATTGTCTGCTTGGTCAGGTTGGCGTTGTCGCTGTGCAGGTCGTCGGCGTTATCGGCGACCTTGACGCCCTTTTGATTGTACCAGGGCCCGGTCCCGATCCGGTCCCGGGCATGAACGGCGGCCTTCCCGTCTGCGCTAATCGTGCTGAGATACGCGCGCCATTGACTGTCTCCGGCACCAACTGCGTCCGCCAGCATCTGGCAATGCTGATCCGCACCCTCCAGTCCGCCGAGGTCAGCTCCGTTGCCGGGGCCGGCGCTCGTGATGAAGAAGCTCATAGGATGATCCTGTGCGAGTACCGGCTGGCCACCCAGCAACACCAAGCTAGCGACAACCGTCAAGACCCTAGTCATGTCAGGCTCCTTGTTGGCAAGCGTCACGGCGAGAGTCGGGAAGTTTCGCCGAATCTCGTGGGCCCCGCCAGGGGTGGTCGGGCAGCGGCTCAAGCGCCACCACTTGCCATCCCGTTTCCAAATCGCCATCCGTTGAAAACGCCATAGCGCAGCGAGGATCTCGCCACCCATGAGCAACCGCAAATCCGTCGAGACCTATCTCAGCGCCCTTTATAGAGAGCACAAAGACTTCGAAGCAATCGAGGCGCTCCTGGCCGACGGGTTTACGTTTAACGGACCCATGGCGTCGTTCGATGGCCGGGCGGCGTTCATGGAATTCATTCGCAAGATCGGACCGCAGAAGAACCGCATTGAGGTGCGGGAGATCGTGGCGGACGGTGATGCCGTGGCGGTGTTTCACGAATTCACCTCGGAGATGCCGGTAATCGGACCGCTCCCGTTCGCGGAGTGGTACTCGATGAAGGGCGGCAAGATCGCCTCACTCACGCTCTACTTCGATGCGCGCGAGTTCGCGCCCCTCCTAGAGGAACAGATGCCCCGTGATTGACCGGACTTCGGTGGCTCGTGCGGCCTGGCTGACCGCGGTGTGGGGCGTCTCGTTCGTTTTCTACTTCCGCTGGTGGGGAGTCACGCTTCGCGTCCCCGGCCTCGCGGTCTGGGCCGCGGCCTACACTGGCCTGTACGCGGGTACCGCGTTCTTGGCGCTCGGACGCGAACGGCTCGGTACGCTGAAGCAGGTCCGGCAGCCCGTGATCACCTGGGGCGGCATCGTGGTGATGGCCGTCATCATACAGGCAGCGCTGCCGCAGGTGAGCATCGCCGGACGACCGGTGCAGACCGCAGCGTTCGTCAATGTCATCGAGTTCGTGCTGCCATGCTGGATCGTCGTGCGCGCGATGCTGCTGGTCTGGCCGGGACTGGCAGCACGGATCGCGATTCTCACCATCGGTCCGGTGGCGGTGGGTGGCGTCTTATTCGCGTACATGATCCCGATGCCCGGATCCTCGTTCACCGGGACCGTTCCTCCACTCACCGCAGCCGAGCAGGAGGGTAGCGACCGGTTGCGGGGACATGTCGACGCGCTCGCGGGCGCCATCGGCGAGCGGCACGAGGGAGCGATCGAACGGCTGCGTGCGGCTGCCGGCTACGTAGAAGCAACGCTCGCGGCTTTGGGGTACGAGGTCTTCCATCATGCGTATGAGTACGGTGGCCGCACCTTCGAGAACCTGGAGGTGGTGCTCCGCGGGCGCGTGCATCCGGAGGAGATCGTCGTGGTCGGTGGCCATTACGACACGGTAGAGGGGACGCCCGGCGCCGACGACAACGCGAGCGGTACCGCGGCAGTCCTGGAGCTCGCCCGGCTCCTCCGAAACGACGAGCCGGAGCGGACGGTTCGATTCGTGGCATTCGTTAACGAGGAACCACCGTTCCTCAGCACCCGGTGGATGGGCAGCTGGCAGTACGCCGCCCGCGCCGCCGATCGCCAGGAACGGATCGTGGCGATGGTGTCCCTAGAGACGCTCGGCTTCTTCCAGCACGAAGCGGGCAGCCAGCGCTACCCGCCGCCGTTCAGCTTCTTTTATCCCGACGTGGGAAACTTCGTGGCCTTTGTGGGCAACCTTCCCTCGCGCTCACTCGTGCGTCGGAGCATCGCGGTCTTCAGGCAGAACGCGCGATTTCCATCGGAGGGAATCGCCGCGCCGGAGCAGATCCCCGGTGTATGGTGGTCGGACCACGCGCCGTTCTGGGTGCATGGATTCCGAGCGATCATGATCACGGACACTGCCCCGTTCCGCAATCCGCATTATCACCAGTCGTCGGATACACCAGAGCGCCTGGACTACGTGGCGATGGCTAGGGTCGTAGCGGGTGTTGCGGAGGTCGTCAGGGACCTAATCGGGACAGCCGCGGCGAATCGCGGCCGTCTCTGAACGGCACCCGGCCTACGGCATGGCCTGAGTGTCCCGGGGCTCCGGACCGAGGTACCGATCGAAATGCTGGACGAGCTTGCGGAGCAGGTACACGGCGTAGTGCTCCTGAGCAGTCCAGCCGTGCGTGGCTGCCGGTGCGAACGCAAAGTCGAAGTCCTTACCCAAGCGCATCAGCTCCTCCGCCAGCACGACCGATGTCTTGAAGGGCACGACGTCGTCCTGCATGCCGTGGATGATCAGCAGGTGATCCCGTAGATTGCCGGCGTACTGCATGGCGTTCCGAGTGAACGCCTCTGGATGGCTTTGCGGCCGGCGTGAGATCGCGACGTCATCTGGTCCGAAGAAGCGCGGGTCAACGGCCGGCGCACCCGCTACGCCTGCGGCGAACAGCCCGGGCTTTTTCAGCAGTGAGAAGACCGTTAGCAGGCCGCCGTAGCTGCTGCCCCAGATGCCGATCCGATCCGGATCGACGTACGGCAGTGTCTTGAGGTACTCGACCGCGCTTTCGAGGTCCTCCAAGTCCTCCCCTCCCCAGTCCATGACGTATTCCTCGCGAAACTCGCGCCCGTATCCCGTGCTTCCCCGCAGGTCCAGCTGCACGACGATGTAGCCCCGCTCGAGCACCAGGAACTGCTGAAGCGTGCTGTAGATCCCGCGCCAGCGTTTGCGCGCGGTGTTGGAGTACACGGGCCCGAACACGACGGGGTGCTGCTTCGATCGGTCGATCCCTGGCGGTTCGAGGATTCGCGCGTGCAGCGTGTAGTCGTCGATCAGGCTCGGAAAGGTGACGTACTTGGGGGTCACCCACGCGTGCTGTCTGAACTCCGCCGGCGGTGAATTCGTGATGCGCCGCGGTGCGGTGCCACCGCGGGCATCGACGAGGTATAGCTCGGTTGGGGTAACGTCGTCGGTGTGAAGCAGCGCAATGGTGGAGCCGTCGGGAGAGACCAACGGCGTGTGCAGCCCGGGCCTCGTCGTGAGCTGCCTCGGCATGCCACCGTCATCGCCCATGCGAAACACGTGACGCTCGTACGGGCTGGACTCGTTTGAGACGAAGAAGATGCTTCGCGTGGACCGCACGGAAATGGGCGGGCCCGTGACATCGTAGCCCGCGCCCGTCAATGCTTTGGGCACCGCGTCACCGGGTCTCAGCGCGTAGAGCCGATACCGATCGTCGAGATCGCCTACGAAGAGGATACGCTCTCCGTCGCCATGCCACGACGATGAGATCGCGTTGTAGGCCCGTGTTGCGCGGTGATCGTGCCACACCTGCTGGAGGCTGCCTGCCTGGGGCTCGAACACGTGCATCCATCGGTCGACGGCGGTGTCCGATTCCCGATCGATGAGCAGGAGTCCGGCTGGTGACCAGGCGAAACCGGCGATCCTGGTCGAGGTTGGGTCAGGGAGGTCCATGAGTTTGAGCAGACCGCTCGAGATCTCGTAGATCCCCAGAGTCCGGATCTCGTTGTCGTCGCCCGGATAGCCTCGCCGCACCTTGTTCGGGACGGTCTCGTCGCCTAGGTAATACGGGAACGGAACCGTCCGGACATTTCGCCGATCGACGTAGTGCACGGCGATGAATCGGCTGTCTGGCGACCAGGCGTAGGTCGGTGCGCCGCCGCCCCAGACGTCAGGGCCGATCTCGACGTCTGGCCTCGAGTAAATGCCTAGCGGCACGTCGCCAATGGGAGGCTCACCGACATCGGTCGCTTGGATGAGATGACCGCCCTCCAATTCGAACAGCCACAAGTCGCCTTCCTGCCTGAACGATGCGAACCGCCCGTTGGGTGAGATGCTGAGCTCGGCCTTGGACACCTCCGTTGACGTGAGCCGCTCCGCGCCTCCGCCACCCACGGCGATTCGCCACAATTCCTGATTTGCTAGGTAATACAGCATGCGCCCGGTCGGCTCCCATGCGAATTCAGCGACACTCCCGCCACCGGCGCCTGCGGACGCGGGCGTGAGGGGGCTGGGAGCGGTGCCATCCCGCTCGACGAGCCACACGCTCCGAGCCCGAAGGCCACGGTCATTCCACAGGAACGCGAGCCGCCGGCTGTCGGGCGACCACCCGAGACGTGCGGGGGCAGTACCGATGATCGATGGCTGGCGTGCGATCCGCTCGACCGTTAGCTGCGGTCCCTGCTTGGCCAGAGCTGGAGGTGCTGCGAGAAGACCGAGCACGAGTGCGTTGGCGGTAGCCGTGACGTTGTCGAACGTTGGCCGGATCATTGTCTACCTCGTGATACAGGTGCCGGGGCGCCCGATCCCAGCGGTGGGTGCGCCGCCCGTGGATGCTACCAGCGAGCGATTGATCGCCGCAAGGCGAGCGACCCTTCGCGAGACGGTCCTGGCACGGAGCCGGCCGGTCGAGCCCGTTTTTTCGGTGCGGTGCTGCGGGTGGGCGAGACCGCCACCCGGACCCAAATTGCTCTTGGGTGACCCACGTCACACCTCGTGATCCACATCACAAACATTACTTCTTGCGGCACGTGGATTGCCCGGTAGTATAGCCCTCACTGGGCGTGGCCGAACGGTCACGGCAGGGAGGGCAGGGAACGCGTACAGGGCGGCTAATCATGGTGCGCACCAGCGACAGAAAGTGGCGTACTGCGGCACCCGCGCGGCACTTAGGACGGGGGGACGTAGGTATCACACAAGCGGCCTATCTCCAGCCGGCTAACAAGGGCAGGACTCTGCAATGGCGGCTGACCGTCGCCGACCGGGTCTTGGCGGTGTTCGTGGTGTGCTCGCTCATCCCGCTGGGTACCGTGATTGCCCTGTGGATGACGGGCTCACCTGTGACTGATCCGGCGACCCCGTTTCCGTACCTTCTCGTCCTGTCGTTCCTATGTGCGGTTTCGATCTTCGACACACGGCTCCGAAACCGCGTGACCAGACTCGACCGGCTGCAGACCAATGCCCGGCTCGTCTCGGCGCGGCTCGATCCCACGCTGGGTGGTGTCTCGCGCAAAGGCGACGAGCTCGACGAGCTCACGACGTCGTTCGACGCGATCACCGGCCGCATGCAGGAGCAGCTCCGTACACTCGCCGCGATGAACGAGATCGACCGGGCGGTGCTATCCACGCTGGACTCGAAGGAAATCGTCGAGACGGTGTTGACTCGCACCGGAGATATCGCGCCGTGCGACGCGGTGGTAGTGGCCTTGGCGCCCCGCCAGGGGCGGGACGAGTGGACCGTGCGCGCGAAGACCGTGGCTGGATCGCTTGAGGTGACGGCTTCCGTTGAGCCCGATGGATGGGAAATGGACGAACTGTGGAGTGGTGGCGATGGGCTCGTCGTGGACATGCGCACCGGCGCTCGGAGTTATCTGAATCTCGAATCGCTTGCGGTCGCTGACATCCGGCATTTCCGCGTCATCCCCTTCTTCCGGGAGGGTGCCATCACAGGGTTGATGGCGTTGGGCCATCGCGGCCGGCCGAGCTCGACTGGGCACGACCAGGACCAGATCCGTCGGCTCGCCGATCAGCTTACCGTCGCGCTCTCCAACGCACGGCTCATGGAAGAAGTGAACGATCTGAACTGGGGGACCGTCACCGCGTTGGCTCGCACCATCGACGGGTGCTC
Source organism: Gemmatimonadales bacterium (assembly GCA_965249575.1). Lineage (GTDB taxonomy): Bacteria > Gemmatimonadota > Gemmatimonadetes > Gemmatimonadales > GWC2-71-9. Next base: position 3,494,268 of record OZ252244.1, read on the forward strand.
GCCGTGGACCGCCGGCCACTCGGAGCGGGTGACGCGTATGGGCCTCGCGATCGGACGGGAGCTCGGGCTGTCGGACAAGAAGCTGGACATACTCCACCGCGGCGGGCTCCTCCACGACATCGGCAAGATGGGGATCGATCCGTCGGTGCTGAACAAACCCGCCCGGCTGGATCAGAACGAGCTGGAAATGATGCAGCAACACCCGCGGCTCGGAGCCAAGATCCTGGCTCCCATCCCGCAGTACACCGACCTCGTTCCCATCGTGCTATATCACCACGAAAGGGTGGACGGGGGCGGCTATCCCGACGGGTTGGCCGGGAACAGCATCCCGTTCCTCGCGTGGATTCTCGCTGTGGCCGACGTGTTTGACGCGTTAAAAAGCGAGCGGCCGTATCGGCCGGCGCTGTCGGAACAGGTCGTCCTCCAGGAAATCACGAAGATGTCTGGTACACACCTCGATCCCGCCCCCGTCGAGGCTTTTCGCGCCGTGCACTCTCGACTCCACTCCGGAAGAGCACCGGACATCGTCGATCTGTCGTTCGACGTCGAGGCGTTTTACGACTATATCGAATAAGAGTGGGCCAGAGGCCGGCTCGACGCGCTCCACATAACCCTCACCTCAAAAATCAGTCTCGCACACGGCCGCGGCTAGCGCCTCCCGGTCGGGATTCGACATCTTCTTCCCCAATACGATCCCAGGACGGACACTCATGCGCTCGCGAGTCGAACGGTGCGAGCTGGCCCCCGGATTCAGCATTTCGCGCGTTCTCACCGGCTTATGGCAGATCGCCGACATGGAGCGCGGCGGAAGCGTGGACCTCGCCAAGGCCGCCGCCTCCATGCAACCCTATGTCGACGCTGGGCTTACCACGTTCGACATGGCCGATCACTACGGGTCGGCGGAGGAGATCGCCGGCCGGTTTCGGAGTGAGTGTGGGTCCGGGTCGGCCCAGCTGCTGACGAAGTGGGTGCCCAAGCCCGGTCCCATGACGCGGGACGACGTTCGGACCGCTGTGCGACGATCACTCGACCGAATGCGCTGCGATTGCCTCGACCTGCTCCAGTATCACGCTTGGGTATACGCGGACCCCGTGTGGTTGGACGGGTTGCTCTGGCTACAGGAATTGAAAGCCGAAGGCCTCATTCAGCACCTCGGCGTGACCAACGTCGACACGCCGCACCTCCGTATGATCTTGGAGAGTGGCATCGAGGTCGTATCGAACCAGGTGTGTTTCTCATTGCTCGACCGGCGAGCGCAGCAAGGCATGATCGACTTGTGCGCCGCCCGCGGAGTCAAGGTGCTTGCGTTCGGGACGGTCGCGGGCGGCTTCCTCACAGAGCAGTGGCTCGGGCAGCCCGAGCCGACCGCCTTGAACAACTGGTCGCTCATGAAGTACAAGAGGTTCATCGACACCGCGGGCGGGTGGGATGGCTTCCAGTCGCTCCTCCGCGCGCTCCAAAGCATTGCGCAACGCCTCGGCGTCTCGATGGCCAACGTCGCGTGTCGTTACGTGCTCGAGCAGCCGGGCGTGGGCGGGGTCGTAGTGGGAGCGCGCCTCGGGGAACGGGAGCACATCGACGATACGCTTCGCGTGTTCGAGTTCACCCTCGACCCGGACAGCCGTGTTGAGATCGATCGGGTGGTGTCGACCTTCGATCCCATTCCCGGCGATTGCGGCGACGAATACCGGCGACCCCCATTTCTCACGGCGAGTGGAGACCTGAGCCATCACGTCGACGGATTCCCTCCGCCGTATCCGGTAAGACACGGTGCCGACGGGCGTCACCGAGCACTTAGCGGCACCATGTGGGAGGACATCGGCGGGTACAGCCGTGCCGTACGCGATGGCAACCGCATATGGGTGTCCGGAACCACGGCGACGCATGGCGATCGATTGATTGGAGGGAAAGACCCGGCGTCCCAGGCCCATTTCGTCATCGACAAGATCGAGGGTGCGCTCCTTTCGCTTGGCGGAAAGTTGGAGGATGTCGTTCGGACCCGCGTCTACATTCAAAACCTCGCGGACTGGGAGCCGATAGCCCGGGTGCACGGACAGCGGTTCCGAGAGATTCTCCCGGCCAACACGCTGGTTCAGGCGGGTCTCGTGGGTGACCGGTACTTGGTCGAGATGGAGGTGGAGGCCGTCGTCGAGAGCGGGCCCCCCGGTCTCGGCAGCCACCGATAGGTGTCTCCCCGCATACTCTCGTTGGCAGAGGCCCGCCGCATCGCACTGGCGGCTCAGGGGTTTTCGAAGCCGCGGCCCCGCGGGCGCGTAGACCTCCGCCACGTTCGCCGCACGATCCAGCGGCTCGGTCTCATCCAGATCGACTATGTCAACGTCCTCACGCCCGCGCACTATCAGGTGCCGTTTTCCCGCCTGGGTGCCTACAGCAAACCGTTGTTGGACGACTTGGTGTATCGGAAGAGGGAGTTCACCGAGCACTGGGCACACGAGGCGTCTATCGTACCCGTCGAGATCTGGCCATTGCTCCGGTACAGGATGGAGCGGCATCGCGTTCGGCCCTGGGGCTTCGAGAAGTTTCTGGACAAGTATCCAGACTACGTGAGCTGGGTGCTGGAACAAATCCGCGAGCGGGGTCCGCTGGCAGCCGGTGACCTCCCGGAGTTGGACACCATTCCGCGTCGTATGTTGGACCGGTGGGGTTGGGGGATGGCGGTGAAGAAGTCGGTCCTCGAAGCACATTTCGGCTCCGGCCGGCTGGCGGCGGCAGGGCGACTGCCGAACCTCGCGCGAGTGTACGATCTCGCAGAGCGAGTGGTGCCACGCGACCACTGCCAACGCGAGGTTACTCCGGCGGACGCTCAGCGGGCCCTACTCCACCGGGCCGCCGGCGCCATAGGAGTCGGCACGGTTCCGGACCTTGCGGACTACTACCGGATGCCGGTTCGAGAAGCTCGGCCTCGCGTTCTCGAGCTGGTGGAGGCGCGAAAGCTCACCGAGGTTCGAGTTGAGGGCTGGCGCGAGGAGGCCTATCTGTATCCGGCAGCCCGACAGCCGGCCCGCATCGAGTTCGCGGCCCTGCTATCTCCGTTCGATCCACTGGTTTGGTACCGCCCCCGAGTCAAGCGGCTCTTCGGATTCGATTACCGCATCGAGATCTTCGTCCCGAAGGAGAAGCGCAAATGGGGATACTATGTGCTGCCGTTCCTACTGAACGAGCGGCTCGCCGCACGCGTCGATCTCAAGGCGGACCGAATCCAACGTCGACTCCGGGTACTCGCGGCACACCGTGAGCAGGATGTGAGGCCCTCCGAAGTGGCGGATGCGCTTGCAGCCGAGCTGCGGGAGATGGCCACGTGGCTCGACCTGGACTCGGTCTCTGTAGGACGACCCGGCAACTTGGCCCGTGCGCTTGCTCGTGCGGTGGGGTCGTCTGTCCGATGATTGCCGACCGGGCCGGGGCCCACGCCGTCGGGCCCCGGGGGTGCAAGAGAGAAAAGGCCTAGCCGAACATCGCCTCGAGCCGGTTCAAGCAGCTGGTCCAGCCCTGTTCGTGCCCGCTCTTGGCGTCGGCGCTCGGGAATTGCTCGTGGGTGATCACGACCTCCGTTGAGCCACCGAGGTCGTTGAATTCTACCGTTACCAACGTCTCTCCCACGTCGTGTTCCTCTTCCTCCCATCGCCACGTATAGGAGAGCCGGCGCGGCGGATCGATTTCGCGGTACACGCCGACGGCGTGGTACTCCACTCCTTCGGCCGATTTCATGTGAATGAGGTAACGGCCGCCCACCGTCAGATCCACTTCCGCCGTCTGGACATTGACGCTCTCCGGTGCCGACCATTGCTTCAGTTGCTCCGGCTCGGTCCATGCACGGAACACTGTGTCGGGGTTCGCTTTTATAACGCGGGCAACCTTTAGTGAAGTGCTGGTGCTCGTGCTCATCGATCTCGTGCCTCCTTAACGGGTTTGTCTTCCGCGAGATAGTGAGAGAGGGCGTCCAGCTGCCCCTCCCAGAATTTCCGGTACCGCTCGACCCAGTCGGCTGCCTCACGCATCGGCTCGGCGTCCAGCCCGCACCTGCTCACACGACCGTCTCGGTCGCGACGCACGAGGCCCGCCCGCTCGAGAACACGCAGGTGCTTTGAGATCGCTGGTCGAGAGACGTTGAACGGGCGGGCAAGATCTCCCACGGTCGCGTTTCCGCGCGCCAACCGGGCCAGGATGGCGCGTCGTATGGGGTCCGCCAGTGCGCCGAAGGTGCGGTTGAGCGCCGGCTTATTGGTAACCATATGGTTACCAATAAGCACAAGGAACTCTGCTTGTCAAGCCTGGCTCCGTCTGGAAGCCCGGGGGCCGGTCTTCCCGACTAGCCGGTGAGCCGCCCGAGTGATACCCTGATGGCGCGCGGCCGGTGTGCTCCAGCGGGGGAGGGACCGTGTCGGGATGCGGCAACATCGATATCGTGCGGCAGTTGTATGGGGCGTTTGAGCGCGGCGATGTGGACGTGGTCCTGAGTCTCCTCCACGACGACATTACCTGGGATTTCCCGGGACCGCGCGAGATTCCCTACACGGGGACGTATCAGGGCCGCGAGCGGGTGAGGGAATTCTTCGAAGAAATCGGTGCAAGTGTCAGCGCGGAGGCGTTCACCGTCGAGCGTTGCGTCGCGGATGGAGACGTCGTCGTCGCCGTCGGGCACGAGCGTATGCGCCTCAAGGCGACCGGCCGGACGTTTGAAATGCAGTGGGCGGATGTGTTCGACCTGCGTGAAGGCAAGATCGTGCGCTTCAGGGAATACACGGATACCGGCGCGATACTGAAAGCCTATCTGGATATCGGGGAGGAGCGACCATGAGATCTGCAATCCCCCGCTTTGTTTCCGGGCACGTGGGGATAGGTGCGGCGGTTGCCGCCCTGGTCCTGAGTCAACCAGCCTGCCGGTCCGATAGCGACGGTGCGGTCAGCCGCTCGCGCGATTTCTCGAATCGCGTGGATTCGCTCTTCGCACCTTACGACACTACGGACAGTCCGGGCGGTGTCGTCGCGGTCCTGTTTCGAGGCGAGCTGGTGCACCTCAGGGGATATGGTGCGGCGAACCGCGAGTTCGGTATTCCGTGGGCGTCCGATACCCGCTACCGCATCGCGTCCATCACGAAGGGCTTCGTGGGACACGCCGCTCTGCTGCTCGAAGAGCAGGGTCTGCTCAGCCTCGAAGATACGGTGCAGCAGTACTTACCCGATTTCCCCTCCTTCAGATCGCCGCTGCGGATTCGTCATCTCCTCACGATGACTTCGGGGCTCTGGCAGGACGAGATTCTGCTTGCGCTGGCTGGTGTTACCGGGCGCGCGACCCTGAACGACATGTACGCGCTCTCCCGTCGCCAGGACGGACTGAACTTCGCGCCGGGGACCAGCTACATCTATGTCGATACGGGCTTCCGTCTCATGGCCCGTATCATCGAGGTCGTGACCGGAAAATCCTGGCCCAACGCGATGGCGGATTTGATCTTCGAGCCGCTCGGGATGGCTTCGACCCTAGCGGCACCCGACATCGCGCAGGTGTTCGACGGACAGGGGACGACGTACGTCCGGGGGCCGGACCCTGCCGTTCCACTCCGCTTCGAGTTTCCCTTCGATACGTCGGGTGACGGATCGATCATCACGACGCTCGACGATCTCATTTTATGGCTCCAGCATCTGAAGACTGGCTTCGAGGGTGGAGAGTCGTTATTCGACCGCCTGAAGGAACCCGCGACTCTCGCCGGGATGGGTGAGATGTCCGGATACGGCTTGGGCATTAGGGGGAATCATCATCGGGGGTTACAGACGTGGGGGCACGGTGGGGCCACCGGGACCCGATGGACTTTCTACCCGGCGCTCGACTTGTTGCTGGTCTTTTTCACCAACTACCTGGGGGAGATCTCGACGACCGAATTGGTCCGAGATATCTCCGATGCTTTCCTCGAGTCGGATCTCAATCCCGATTCGTCGATACTCTCCGCGGACAATCCAGAAAGGGAAAAGCGATTCCTCGAGGCAGCAACGCTCCCGCCGGAGGACGCAGCGATACTGTCGGATGTCTTCGTGGAATCGAACATCGGGTACGTGCTCGCGTCTGAGCCTGGGGGCGGCCACTCGTTCAACGGGGCGGCCACCTTCCTCGAGAAGATAGGCGAATGCGAATACCGGTCCGCGTCGTTCGTGCATTGGGTACCAATTCACGTCCGGGCGCCGGATTGCGATTCCCGGGCGGAGCCCAACCTCTTGATCGACTACGGTGATTGGCGGCGGGCACGGCGTTTCGTCCGGGCCTCGCCGAGAGATGTAGGAACGCGCCGGGCGCGCGACTATGTCGGCCACTACTACTCTAGCCAGTTGGGAGCGCAGTGGAGTATCGAGCGGAACGGGAGCACACTTAAGCTTCGCATTGGCGCGGGCGTTGAGGAGGGGCAGAGGTTCGTACTGGAGGGTCTCGCGTGGGACGTGTTCAAGGCGATCCGCGGGCCGAGCTTGGATTACCTCGCCATCCCGCCGATGTCGCTACGATTCGTTCGGGATCGGGCGGGACGCGTCTTCCGTATGCAGGTCTCGACCGCGCGGGTGCATGGGTTGGTGTTCGAGAAGCAGTGAGCGGTGAGTGGTGAGTGGTAGTGCGGCGATCTTGTGCGGAGGCTTCGAGCCTGCCCGCGGGGCGCTAGGCTCGTCCTTCGATCCTACGGCGTCGAGTACCTGACCCGATCGCCCAGCCCTGGAAGAGCAGGAAACCCACGCACAACGGAGTACCGGTGGCCCCGTATTAAATCTTCTGATCACCACTATCGACTCACCTCACGCCTCCTCGCAATTCCCGGCCGATCCAGTAATTTAGACTACGATGGCCGACCAACTCGAACGCCTCAAGGCCGCCCTCGCCGACAGGTGATGAGCCGGCTAGCGAGGGCGGAGATGCTCTCGTCGGGCTCGACGTCTCCGTAGCTGCTCGGAAGCCGAATGTTTGTTGGTGTAGCGAGTCGCCATCATGGGCTCCGACCGATGCCGGTTCTACGCAATGACCAACGATAGACCGAAGCTGGGCCCGTGGCTCAGGAGCTACGAGAAGCGTCAGCGCACCGGTTGGCGTGAGTGGGGCCAGCGCATTCTCATCGGCTTCATCGCTGTGGTCGTATTCGCCGCCGCACTGTTCGGCGTGCTGTGGTTCTTCCTCCGATATCCGTTACAGACCTTTGGTGCGCTCCTCGCCATTTGGCTCGTGGGGTTCGTGATCTCGCTGATACTGCGCGCCCGGGCGCGGGCCCGCCGCGCACGTGGCGAGGCCCCGGCGTTTTGGAAACGGTGAGGGGATCTCACCGGAGTGGCTCTCGGGGTCAGGGAGCGAGACCCCAGTCTTTAGCTAGCTGAAGTACTCGGCCCACGGACACCGCACGCTACATCATCGCGCTTCTGGTGGTCGTGACCTACCCACCGGCGATTCTCTTCTGGATTGCTGTCCATCCGTTCATCGGTTTCTGGCGACGGCTGGGCCCCGTGAAGACCTATGCGACCCTGCTTCCGTCACTGGTGGCATGCGGGTTCGCCATTGCGTCGGGTCGTGAATGGATCCTCACCGTGGAATTCGGCACCGATTACTATCTGTGGCCGGGGTGGCCGTGTTCTACGGGACGGCATTGTGGATCGAGGTGGGGTGCCGGAGGCAGCTGCGACTGAAGACGCCGTTGGTATACCGGAGGTCGCTCCTCAGCGAGAGGACGGCAAGTTGCTCACCGAGGGCGTCTACGGTCGGATGCGGCACCCACGGTACGCCGGCGCAGTGCTCGGGTTGATCGCGTACGCACTGTTCGTGAACTACCTGGCGCTCTATCTCTTGGTACCGTTGCTGAGCGCCGGTGTCTACGTCATTTCGGTGCTCGAGGAGCGGGAGCTACGAGATCGATTCGGCAAAGCCTACGTCGAGTACGCTCGAAGTGTTCCGCGGTTCATTCCTCGGGTCGGTGGCCGGTGCGCATGAGCAGTTCGGCCCGGTGAGCCACGCGATCGGGGCACCGTCGCGGCTGGCAGCGACTAAAGGCCGTAGTGACCATCGAGGGGTCAGCCGGCGAGTAGCCGCCGAGCCGTCTCCGCCACCGCGAATCCCACGTAGTTGCCGAGCGCGTATCCGAGGAGCCCGACCGCGATCCCGGGCAGCATTCTGTCGGAGTACCCCTTGGCGCTCGCGACCGCCATGGCCGCCGCGGGACCTCCAACACCCGCCTGTGACGCCACCACGAGCGTCGGAACATCCAATCGCAGGATCCGTCCGAGTCCAAAGAGCACCACTCCGTGGATGCCGACCGTGATCGCGGCGAGGTAGAAGACCGCGGGCCCGACGACGAAGATGTTCGCGATCACCGAGCTGGCACCGATGCTGGTGAGGAAAGAAGCACCAGATAGTTGCCCCACATCGGCGCACCTACCAGAGACCGGACTTGCGGTACCTGTGCGAGTGCGAGTACCAGGGTCGTAACCCACAGGATGGACGGTACCGGCAGCACGTTCGTTGACAGCCACTCCGACAACCATACGACGCCCGTAGCGATCGCCACGAGCGCCGCGGCGTGGGCAAGGGGCATCGAGCGCCCCGTGCCCTGGAGCGCGTGCTCGAGTGTATCACCCTCCACGACTGGCTCCGCCGGCTGCGGACGGTCTGGTGCCTGCCCTCCGGCTGAAAACAGCAGCGGCATGGACAGACAGGCGGCCATCCACGTCGCCGTCACGATGACATCCGCGGCGTTGGCCGCGGTGAAGAGGTCGCTGCTGGTTCCGAAGGCCTGACCGAGCGCGGCGAAGCTGCCTCCGATGTACGTCCCCGTGAACTGACCCACCAGACGCCACGTTTCGGCGCCGATCAGTGGAGCGAACAGAATCCCACCGGTCAACGCGCCCGCTGCCGTGCCAACGGCTCCGAGCCCAAACGCGAGCGACATGCTCGGACCGGCTTTGACAATGCTCCGCACGTCGACCCCGAGGAGAATCAGGGCGACGCCGAGGCTCACCCCTCGGCCCATCATCACGTCGTAGGCCGGTGAGGTCCCTGGCAGTATCCCCAGGTCTACAGGACCAGCGACAACAGGATGGCGACCATGGCGGCCCCGAGCGAACGGAAGACGCGCCAGGTCCTCTCGAGCCGAATGGAAATGAAAACGACGGCGGCGAGCGCAAAGAAAACAGCAACGGGATCGGCAATCATCGCCCGGTAGACTATCCGCTGCGAGTGAGGGGCACAACGGTCCGAATTCCGCACTCGCGTCTTAGGGCGCCCGTCCGCATCTTTCGATCCGAGCTCGCGCGCTCGCGGTTTCTTAGAGTCTCCAGCGCGGTTAGCGCACACATGTACCGGGGTGGGGTGTATCGGTCGTGACGGTCACCAGCGTTTCAAATGGGAGTGCGCGCCTCCAGTTTTACGGCGGGCTCGGGGCGGCGGTGACACCGCTCGTTCTCTTCACCTTGGGCGTGGTCTACGTGACCATGGCGGGCATGATCACGATGCGGGCGTACTTCGCCCCGTTGGTGATCGTCGTGGCGCTCGTCATCGTGCTGGCCAAGGACAAGAAGGCTGCGTGCGAGGCGATGCTCACGGGCGTCGCAGACCGAACGCTGGCCGTGATGATCTTCGCGTTTCTCGGCGCGGGGGTTCTGGGACAAATTCTCGTGGCGTCGGGCGTGATCAAGGCGGTGGTATGGCTCGGCTACATCGCCGGCGTTGAGGGAACGCTCTTCGTGCTGCTCGCATTTGCCGTGGCCTCAATCGTGTCCACGGCAACCGGGACGTCCACGGGGACGTGCGTGACCTGCGTGCCCATCCTGTATCCGGCAGGCGTCGTGCTTGGTGCTCACCCCGCGCTGTTGCTCGGCGCGATCTATAGCGGCGCCCGCTTCGGTGACAATCTCGCGCCCATTTCCGACACGACCGTGGCCTCGGCGTATACGCAGGGGGCACAAGTGGGTGAGGTCGTGAGGACGCGCCTCAAGTACGCCCTGGCTGCCGCCGGTGCGTCGGTTCTTCTCTACAGTGTTTTGGGTCCGTTGTTGGGTCGGGGGGAGTTCGTCGTGGGAGGGGGCCTCTCGATGGCCGCCGAGGAGTATGCCCAGCCCCGGGCCTTGGCCATGCTCCTGGCCCCCGCGTTGACGATTTACCTTTGCGTGAAAGGTCGCTCGCTCATCCACGCGATCTGGTACGGCATCTTGAGCGGGATGCTGATCGGCTTGGTGACCGGAAGTCTGACCGTGAGCGAACTCTATCACCTCGATGCACCCCGCGGCGTGGGTGGTGCCATTACTGACGGAATCACCAGCATGCGCGACGTCATCTTCCTCGCCATTTTCATCATGGGTATCCTGGGCGCGCTACGAGAAGCGGGAGCACTCGAGGTCCTTGTCACCCGGCTCATGCGGTTCGCGACAACCGTCAAGCGGGCGGAGCTAGCGATATTCTCGCTGGTCGCGGCCATGTGTCCCCTCACTGCCTCGAACACACCCGCGATGCTTTTTTGCGGTCCCGTAGTAAAGGACATCGGCGAGCGATTCGGCATTCACCGCACGCGGCGGGCGAACCTCATGGACCTCTCCGGGAACGGGATCACGGAGAATCTGCCCCATATCAATACGATCCTGGCACTTGCGGGGGTCATGATCGCGTCGCACGATGCCACTGGTGCCCCTTTGGTTCCCATCACGACAGTGGGTCTGCTGGCGTTCCATCCCATGATGCTCACCGGGGTCGGCCTCTTTACCATCGCCACTGGGTGGGGGGCGCGACAGGGTTGAGCGCGGAGACGGATCGATTCGGCAATCCCATCGATCACACGGTCGGGTACGCCAGAGGGCGCATCCTCGCGGGATCGCACGACGAGATGCTCCGCGATGCTCACGCGCAGGCATTGATACGTGACCGAGCGAATCGCCGGGGTCCGGAAAGCGTCTACGTATTCACGGGAAGCCGGTGTGAGTTCCCCGTGCTGCCTGAGGACCTGGCGGTTCGCGTTGAGGAGTGTGTCGGGCCTGCGTTGTTCGAGGCCGACCTTCGCCGGCTGGCAATCGAGCATTTGGGGGGACGGGGCGACGACGAGGTAGCGGTCTTCAATCGGACGTCAGCCGGGATCATCGCCGCGGAGTCGGCGCTGGCTTCCGAGGGAGAAACCATCGTTTCGTTCGTGCCGGGCGCGACGTCCCATCCATCCGTAAAGCGCGGGGCGGTGGTCGCCCGAGCCCGCTTGCGGGAAGTGTCCTCACTCGACGACCTCGAGACCGCGCTGTCAGCGGGGGCCGTCCCGCTCGTGATCGTCACTGGGGTCACGAGTGAACTCCAAGTAATGCCGGAAGACGTTTTTAGGCGGGCCATCCAGCTCGGCAAGGCGGCGGGCTCCGTCGTTCTCGTGGACGATGCCTACGGCGCGAGAGTGCGAACCGTTCTCCACCGGCAAACGCCTGCCCTACAGCTCGAAGCTGACATGGCGATTACCAGCAATCACAAGGCCGGGCTCGATGGGCCCAGGGCCGGGCTTCTCGCGGGGCGGCAGACTCCCGTGCGGGCAGTGCTCACAAGGGCCTTGGAGCTTGGTCAAGAGGCTCGCGCCCCGCTCGCGCTCGGTGTGCTCCGCTCCCTCGAGCGCTATCGTCCCGAGCACCTCTTGAGCGAGGTCGCGGTCGGTAAACTGCTGCACGCCGCGCTGGTCGCCCGGTTCGGTGAGGGGCGGGTGGCCGAAACGGCCATCGGACCGATCATGGAGGCGGACGATGTGATGGCCATCGCCGCCGACGTAGCCGGAGTGGACGCGTCGACCCTGCCCGTGGTTCCCGCCGAGGCCACTGCGGGTCTGGGCATACTTTTGCTCGAGCATCACGGAATCCTCACCGTCAACGCACTGGGAGCACCCGGTGCTCGCGTTTCTCTGCGCCTGAAGGCGACGGAAGACGAGGTGGGGCGTGCGGGGGGAGCGGATGCAGTCGGACAGTCGATTCGGGATTCTATCGAGCGGTTGGCCACCGCGATCCAAAGCGAGAAGGACATGCGCAGCCTGATCCTGGGTGAGGGGGCTGCCACGGAAGCGACGCCCGGCCGATAAGTATACGGGTACGGAGGAGGCGGCTGCGGCCCGTTCCTGGGGGGTGTGGAGCACGTGAGCGGGATCACCGCCTTTTGACGTCACCGAGCCCGACATTCATCATCTAGGATAGGCCGGCGCTGCCCGTTTCGCCGTTTGCCGTCGCCTGTCGATCGCAACGCCCAGACCGTTCGTAGAAGCATGGCTCGACCCGCGGGTCTAGCTTCCGCGGTGAGCAGGAGAATCCTCAATGTCCAGACATCCCATCTTCGCGCGGATCGTCCCTTTCCTCGGACTGGTCCTCGGACTGACAGCATGCGAGACGGTCCCGGTCGCCGCGCCGGACGATACCGGCAGTGCCGGACCAGATCCCTCAGCGAACATCCAACTCCTGCAGCCCCTTGGCGTCGCGGAGTTCGAACAGACGCTCGCGACGAGCAGCCAGGGTTCAGCAGGTCCAGGCGTTCGGGTGACCGTCCGGCTCCAGAACGGCGGGTTGGTGGCGGACGCGGTGAAGATCGAGCCCACAGGTGGGACGGGTGAATCCGAGTACATCCGGAGCCACATCACCGAGCTGATGATCGGCAATGGCGGCGGCACCCTGACGCTGGAGCTCGGTCAGCTCGAGGTGGCGTTCGACGCGGTGGGCACGGGCTACCGATCATCCGACGGCGATGAGATCACCATGCAGGACTTTCTCGATCGCGTGGGCCTCTCCCTCGCTGACCAGACCCACCCGGCGGTCAGGGTGGAGCGGCAGCCTTCCGGGTCGCCGCAGGATCCCTCCGATCCGGGGTTCACTGCCACGCTGCTTCGACTCGAGGCTGAGGACGAGGGTGCGGCGATCGCCATCAACGTCGATCACGACAACTTCGAGCGTAACACGAACCCGCCCCCAGACGGCTGGCTGACCGTTCTGGGGCTCGATATCGAGCTCCGGATCACCGACGGAATCACTGACATCGAGATCGAACGGCCAGATCTGGAGAAGGTCGACTTCGAAGGCGTCGTCGAATCGGTTGATCTCGAACGCCCGTCGTTCACCCTCGAGGACGGCACCGTAGTGCTGCTCGGTCCCAGGACCGAAACCGATCACAAAATGGAACACGACCGCCACCGGTTGCGGGCGTTGGCGGCCGTCAAGGAGGCGCTGGACGCGGGGCTGGTCGTGATCGCTCACGGCCGGGGGGCTGTTGTTGGCACCGATCCCCTGACACTCGTGGCATTCCACGTCGCCTTCCAGCTCGACGCATCGACGCTCCAGGAGTTCGAGGGTGTCGTAGAGTCGGTGGACGTCGAGGCCCGCTCGTTCACCCTGGCCGATGGGACCGTCATCCGGGTGCTTGCCCTCACCCATTTCCACTACGGGTGGGACCTTCAAAACGTCATCCGCTCGCTCGAGCGCGTCGCGGAGGCAATTAAAGCCGGGCATACCATTCGAGCGCACGGCGTTGGGGCTGCCGTGACAGGAGACCCATCGACGCTCATTGCAATCAAGGTGGCGTTCGAGGCGGAACCTCCGCCGATGCGGGAGTTCGAAGGGGTGGTCGAGTCGGTCGATCTCGAGCACAACACGTTCACGCTCGACGACGGGACGATCATCCACGTGCCCGGCTATGACTGGGCCCAGGCCGCCGTCAACGACGGCATCGATGACGATCGCTACGATCGGCCGTGGCGACTAGCGGCAGTCGCGGAAGCGGTGGAGGCAGGCCTGACCGTGATTGGCGCGGGCGTGGGACTCGTAAAGGATACGGATCCGCTCACATTGCTGGCGCTTCGGCTCAGGTTCGCGATCGAAAGGCCGGGTCCGGAAGCCTTCGAGGGCGTCGTCGAGTCTGTGGATACCGAGGCGCGCACCTTTACGCTCGTCGGGGGGCTCGTAGTTCGGGTGTTGAGGGTGACGGAAATCCAGCTCGTGGCGAGCTCCACCATCGCGACGAGCGACGGCTATCCCATCTTCGATGACCCACTCGCGGTCGTAGCGCGTGCGGTCGCCGCGGGACTCGCAGTGGCCGCGCGGGGAAGCGGCGTGATCGATCCCACGGATGCTCAGCGGATCGTAGCGGTGGAAGTCCTGTTCGCGATCCAGCGCCCAGCCGAGGTGCAGTTCGAGGGCGAGGTCGAGTCCCTCGACCTGCCGGCCCGGAGCTTCACCCTCACCGACGGCACCGTGGTGCGCTGGGGCCCTGTACCCCCGCTTCCGCAGCCTCTGCTGAGCTTCCGGCCCTCACACACGCTCGAGGCGGTGGCGGAGGCGCTCGATGCCGGCGTGACGGTGCTTGCCAAAGGGATCGGTTTTCCGGTCAACGGCGATCCCAAGGTGCTCGTTGCCTTTCGTGTCGAGTTTCAGCTCGACGATACGGGAGCCGAAGCATTCGAGGGTGAGGTAGCGACTTTCGATCTCACCAATCGTTCCTTCACCCTCACGGACGGGACGGTGGTGCGCCTCATTCAACTCACGGAAGTCGAGTTCTCACATGTGGTAGGTCTCGATCCGCAGGCATCCTTCGCCGCCGCCGCTGACCAGGCCCGCGACGGCATCTCAGCGCATGCAAAGGGCAGGGGGATCCGGGTCGGTGACAATCCCACGACCCTCGTCGCCATCGAGGTGAAATTCGAGATCGGTCAAACCTCCTAGTGGCCGCCCGCCGGGGGCCGGGGGACGGGGGGGCGGGACGGTAGGAGGTGTTTCTACCTCAAGCTTCCCGGCTGTTCGTAGTTTCCGGCATGAGGAACCAGAGGATGGCGTACACCAGGATGCCCGGGAACGCCGCTGAGACGACGGACACGACCACGTAGATCACACGCAGCAGCGTGGGGTCCATGTCGAAGTAATCCGCAAGGCCTGCGAGGACGCCGGCGACGATCTTGTTGTCGTTCGAGCGTTGGAGCGCGCGCGAAGTGTCTACCATACAGATCTCCCCGTTCAGGAGCCGCTGCAAATCTACAGACGAGACCGCACGAACGCGAAGTAGAGCGCCAGGATCACCGCTAGCACCCAGGTGGAGCGGTTTACCTCGGGAGCGCGGCCACTCAGCAGCTTCACCAATGGATAGCTGATGAGTCCGAGCGACAAGCCGTCGGCGATGGAAAACGAGAGTGGGATGCCGATGATGACCAGGAACGCCGGTATGCTCTCGGTGTAGTCTGCCCACTGAATCTGCGTGACGTTTCGTGCCATCATGGCGCCTACCAGGACCAGCGCCGGTGCGGTGATGGGCGGGTAGCTGCCAACCATCGATACGATTGGATAGAAGAAGAGGGCGAGGAGGAACCAGGTGGCCACGACTAGCGCCGTTAGTCCGGTTTTCCCTCCCTGCTCGATACCGGAAGCGCTCTCGATGTAGCTCGTCACTGTGCTGGTGCCGAGCGAGGCGCCCACGACCGTCCCGACAGCATCCGACATCATCGCCCGCTGGGCACGCGGCAGTTTGTTTTCGACTAACATGCCCGCGCGCTGCCCCAAGCCGATCAGGGTACCCACCGTGTCGAATACGTCCATGAAGAAGAAGATCACGACGATTGGAATCATGGAGGCGACGACGGCCCAACCGAGATCCATTTGGAAGAGCGTCGGACCCAACGAGGGGGGCAGCGACACGAAATCCTGCGCTGGCGCGAACTGGGTCCAGAGCCGGGAATCGCGAACGAGATCGGTGGTGGTCGCCACTGGAAGCAGCGGAAGTACGGCGCGCAGAACGAGGGCGGTCACCAGCCCGGCCGCTATACCCCACACGATCGAGCCGGCTATCCGGCGCGCGTGCAGGGCCGCGGCGACGAGAAATCCCACCACGAAAACGACGATGTCGGGCGAGAGGAAGCGCGCGTTCAGGCGCACGGCGGTTCCGGGATCCGCGACGATGACCTGCGCGTTTCTCAGGCCGATGAATGCTACGAAGACGCCGATTCCGACCGCGATGGCGTGCTTGAGGCTCGGGCTCACCGCGTCGATGATCCGCTCACGAATCCCGAGCACCGACACGATCAGGAACGCCACGCCCGCGATGAACACCGCGCCCAACGCCGCACGCCACGGATCGGGAGCGCCCGCAGCCGCGGCTACTGGGATGGCCGTAAAGACGAAGAAGAAGTTCTGTCCCATGCCTGGCGCGAGTGCGATTGGGTACCGGGCGTAGAGCCCCATGATCGCCGTGGCGAGCGCCGCGGCGAGGCACGTCGCAGTCGTGACGGCCCCGAAGTCCATACCGGTGTCGGTCCCGAAGAGGGAGCCTGACAGCACCGCCGGCTGGACGAAGATGACGTAGGCCATCGTGAGAAAGGTCGTCGTTCCGGCCACGACCTCGATCCGCGGCGTCGTACCCCGCTCGCGTAGCTGAAAGTGCTCGCTCAGGAAGCGCATCACGTGATGTGGGCCTCGTTACCTACGAAGGAGAGTCACTGGCGTCGGGTGTGTCGATTGCGGTTTTCTGGATCAGGTCCCGCAGACGACGGCAACGATGTCCCGGGTGCGGGCGCGGTTGTCCAGGTTGATCGCGATGACCTGTTGCCACGTTCCGAGCGCGAGGCCACCCTCAACGATGGGAATCGACAGGCTAGTCTTGAGGAGTGCCGAGCGAACGTGCGAAAAGCCATTGCCGTCGCCCCAGCGCGCGTTGTGCTCGTAGTGGGCATCGAGCGGGGCTAACGCATCGAGCGCGCGCTGCAGGTCCGCGAGCGCGCCGGTCTCATACTCGATCGTGGTGACGGCCCCGGTGGAGCCTACGAGCTGAACGACCAACACCCCCGTCCGGAGCTCCGTGTCGGCGACCAGCGCGTGCAGTTCCGGGGTGATGTCGCGGTGGCCGAACTCGGCCGGCAACCGGAAAGACCACCGTCGGTGAGCTGTCGTCTGATCCATGAGACCACCCGAGCCGCCGGCACATCCCGGCACGTGCGTGTGAGCGTTACTGGCTTCGAATCGTCGAATTGTACAAGTTCGGGGCCGGAAACCGAACCACCGAGTGTCGAGCGGCAACTCCACGGGGGAAAATGTCCGGGTGAGAGCAACCAGGTTCTTTCAGAGGTATCTGCTTCCCGGATTCGTCTTTCAATCCGTCGTCATCGGGGGTGGGTATGGAACGGGCAGGGAACTCGCCGAGTTCTTCCTGACGTACGGACCCATCGGCGGGCTGCTGGCGATGACGCTGATTTCCGCGGTCATCTGGAGCGCCGTCAGCGCGGTGAGCTTCGAGTTCGCGCGAATCTACCAGGCCTACGACTATCGGGGCTTCCTGAAGCACCTACTCGGACGCGCTTGGGTGTTGTTCGAGATCTCCTATGTCGCCCTGCTACTGATCGTCCTCGCCGTGATCGCGGCGGCGGCCGGCTCGATGCTCCGCGAGACATTCGACCTCCCGTACGTCGTCGGTGTGGTAGGGATCATGACCGCCGTGGCCTACCTCGTCTTTCGTGGTACCAGGACCATCGAGCGGTTCCTGGTTGGATGGTCGTTCGTGCTGTACGCCGTCTACATCGTGCTCTTCGCCTGGTCGGTCGCGGCCTTCGGAGGCGACATCCGGTCGGCATTCGTCAGCAGTGGTGTCCAGCCGGGATGGGCACTGGGCGGCGTCAAGTATGCGGCGTACTCCCTGGCGCTCGTTCCGGCCATCCTCTTCTCGCTCGAGCACATCGAAACGCGGCGCGAGGCCCTGACTGCCGGCCTCCTCACCGGCCCGATCGCGATGATACCCGCGGTCCTGTTTTACATCGCGATGGTCGGGCAATACCCCGCTATCCTGGAGCGGCCGGTACCGGCGAATTACCTGCTCGAGCTTCTGGGTTCCCGGCCATTCCAGATCGCCTTCCAGATCGTCCTCTTCGGGACCCTGGTGGAGACCGGCACGGGAATGATCCACGCGGTGAACGAACGGGTCGCGCACGCCCTTGGTGAGCGAGGCCGCCACCTCGCGGCAGTATGGCGTCCCGCGACGGCGGTCGTGCTGCTCTTGATCGCGTCCTTTTTGTCGCGCGTCGGACTCATCGCCCTCATCGCGAAGGGCTACGGGACGCTGACGTGGGCCTTTCTCATCGTGTTCGTCGTTCCGGTCCTGACCTGGGGGCTCTGGCGCATCGTGCGAGTGCCCGATCCAGCCGTCGCCCCCGCGGAGTGAGGAATCAATGTCGCCGGCCGATAGGGCCGGTTGGCCGTTTCCGAGGTGAGCCTAAGGTGCTTAGGGGCTTGCCTCGAGCCGGCTAGCCCCCTCGACCGCCCCCCGCAGGACCTGGCGTAGGGCTTCGACGTCTTCCGCGTCGTTGTACACGTGGGGGGAGATGCGGAGTACGTCGCCCCGCATCGACGCGGAGACCTTCCGGTGCGCAAGGTCGGCGTGAATCCGTTCGAGTGCGACGCCTTTAGGAAGTCGAAGACCGAACAAGTGTCCCCCGCGCCAGGCATCCTGCGCGATGCCGAAGCCGAGCCCCTTCGCCTCCTCGACCAGGTCCCGCGTGAGCGCGCGGCAGTACTGCTCGATTTCCTGCACTCCCCACTCACTGAGCTGCTCGAGTGCGGCGATGAGCATCGGGATGAGCACGAAATTGCTGCACTCCCCGACGTCGTAGCGGGCGGCGCCGGGCCGGTATGCGTCCTCGTAATCCACGAGCCGCCGGAAATCCTCACTCCCCAGCCGTCCGATCCACGTCTCCTCCGAGGGAACGCCGTCGTCGTAGCGCTGACCGTAGTACGCCAACCCGATCGAATAGGGCCCCGTCAGCCACTTGTACGCGGCGCAAATGACGGCGTCTGGTTGAATGGACGTCACGTTGAAGGGCATGGCGCCCACCGACTGCGTGCCGTCCACGACGAGCGCGGCCCCGACCTCCCGGGCTCGGCGGCCGATGGCTTCGAGATCGAGCCGCACGCCATCCGTCCAGTGGACATGCGGCAGCGCCACCACCGCCGTGCGTGCATCGATGGCGTCGAGGACACGGGTGCTCAGCTCCTCTCCCATTCCTCCCCCGGGGGGCGCCTCGATCGTGCGGACGTCGGCACCCACGCGGGAGCCGATGCGCTTCCACACGTAGACATTCGACGGAAACTGGTGGTGGGTGACCACGATGTTCTGGCCTGCCGCGACCGGCGTGTTCCGCGCGGCGTTCGCGATCCCATACGAGGCCGCCGGGATGATCGCGATGCGCGCCGGGTCGGCCACGCCGATCAACGCCGCGAACAGCTCGCGCGCTCGGTCACAGCCTGCATAGAAGTCTTCAACGTGGATGGACGTCGGATCGCACTTCCGCTTGACCCCCGCGAATCCCGCCTCGACGACCCGTTTTGACAGCGGCGACATGTACGCGCAGTTGAGGTAGTGCGATCCTTCGGGGAGTGAAAACCGTTCCCGCTGACACGCGAGACGTGCGACTGTCCTCGGGCCAGGTGACGTATGGGTGCGCGGTGGTTTAGTCGTCGGATTCACGAGTCATACGCTCCTCATCAGGGAATGCACCGTCACCGTTCAATGTACACCGGAGATAGTGAAGCGCCCGTGCCGTGCTTGCCACTTTCTCCCGTGGCGGTCATTATAGGCTCCACGTTTGTGTAAGCTCCTACCGCGCTCCTAGGCGGCCGAATGCCGGAAGCTGGGAGCCCCGACCCCCCCCAGATTGGTTACGCCGTGGACGCAGCCAACACATCGCCGGTGGTCGGCATCTATGATCGCTCGCCTGAGCTATACCTGCACCTCATCCGGGATCTCGTTCCAGAGGAGCGCTTGCGGGTTTGCACCCGGTGGGACGGGATCGGGGCGATTCTCCCAGACGTCGACGTGCTCCTGGCGAACAAATTTCCCAAGCGGCAGTTTCCGCGCGAGGAGATTCTCGCTTCCGAGCGGCTCGAGTGGGTGCAACTCGCTGGAGCGGGGGTCGATCACATTACTCCCTTTGACCCAGCCAAGATCATGGTGACCAACGCGTCGGGGATACACGGGCCGACGATGTCGGAGTACATCCTGGGGACCCTCGTGCACATGTTGTGGGACTTTCCCAGATTGCTGCGGCAGCAGCGGGAACGACAGTGGGACCTCTACGAGGTGCCAACCCTCGGCGGCAAGACGGCGGGCGTGGTGGGCGTGGGGCACATCGGATCGACATTCGCAAAGCGAGCCAAGGCGTTTGGCATGCGCGTGATCGGTACGCGTAGGTCGGGTGGGTCGGTATCGGGCGTGGACGCGGTGTACGGCCCAGAGGGCCTTCCGACCGTCATGACCGATGCCGATGTCGTGGTGTTGACCGTGCCGCGCACGCCCGAGACCATGAACCTCATAGGGCGCGCCGAGCTGGAGCTAATGAAACCGACGGCCTACCTGATCAACGTGAGCCGTGGGGGCATAGTGGACGAAGCGGCGCTCCTCGCACTTCTCAAAAGAGGAAAGATCGCCGGCGCGGTCCTCGACGTGTTCGAGCGGGAGCCGCTCCCGTCCGAGAGTGAGTTCTGGTCGTTGCCGAACGTGCTGGTGACGCCGCATATCTCCAGCGAGTTTCGCAACTGGCCGGCGGCCGTGGCGGAACTGTTCGTCGCCAACTTGCGCCGTTGGATGGCTGGTGAGCCGCTCGAGAAGGTCGTCGATCCGGCGTTAGGGTACTAGTGACGATCCCATCTTCTTCGGCACGGCCCAGCACGAAAGGTCACCGGCGACCGGCGCGAGGCTCGTCCCGGTCCCGGCGAATGTCCGGGACGATCGGGGTTCTGGTCGTGGGACTGGCCGGTTGGGGGTGCGGCCCGGCGGATCGTTCGGAGCGGGTTCCCCGCATGAACCTGATTACCGGGAGCACCGGGAGCACGTGGTACCGCATCGGGTCGGCGATCGCGGAACGTACCAATGAGGCGTTCGACGGCCACCCGATTTCGGCGCTCCCCGGGGCCGGTGGTGTTTCGAATCCGGCGCGCGTCGGTCTCGTTCCCGGTGACTTCGGGCTGGCGTTCTTACCATTCATGCTCGCGGCGTACAAGGGGGAAGCACCGTATCGGCGGGCATTCCCCGACCTCCGTCACGTAGCGACGCTTACGCAAAACAAGTTCCACGTTATCGTGGCCGAGGGATCTCCGGTCGCGAGCGTCGCAGACATCCGGGAGCGCCAGCTGGCCGTTCGTATTGGCACTGGGCCCCCGGGGTCCGGCGAGGAGTTCCTACTCAGGGAGAGTCTGCGCGCGTATGGGATCTCCTATGACGACATTCGAGCCTGGGGCGGTCGGCTCGACCTGATGGGTTCCGGGGAGCGCACGGATCAGTTTCGGGACCGTCACATCGACCTCATCGTGTTCAACATCAACGATCCAGCGTCGATTGTCACTCAACTCATGCTCACACGCGCGTCCCGCTTCCTGTCGATCGCCGATCCTGTGCGTAGGTCGCTCGAGGCTGAGTGGCGGGTCCGGCTCCTGGACATCCCGGCGAACACCTACCCGACCCAGAACGAGGCG
Source organism: Gemmatimonadales bacterium (assembly GCA_965249575.1). Taxonomy (GTDB): domain Bacteria; phylum Gemmatimonadota; class Gemmatimonadetes; order Gemmatimonadales; family GWC2-71-9. The sequence continues at coordinate 3,515,727 of OZ252244.1, forward strand.
GTCCAGACCGTCGGGCTGTCGTTTGGTGTCTTCACCACGGCAGACGTGAGCGACGAGATCGTATATCGGCTGGTGAAGACCGTCGCTGAGAACGAGAGCTATCTGGAAACCGTGCATCCCGGATTCAAGAAATGGGATCCGATCGACCTCGTGGAGAACTCGGGTGTCCCGACACACGCCGGGGCTCTCCGCTACTACCGTGAGCGCGGGTGGGTGGAGCCGGAATGACCAGTGGTGAGCCTGTCGGCAAGCGCGGAGTGATCCCGGGCCAGCGGGCGCTGGCGGGACGCATTGCCGTAGTGGCCCGGTGGGTGGCCATCGTGCTGCCGGCCGTGACGATTCTCGTTGCTTTCACCGGGTGGTTCGACGCCGTCACCAGGCGTGCTGGCCACTTAGCCTTCGCGATTCCACTCGTGTTTCTGTTCTATCCAGCCTTGAAGGGGCCACGTCGGGTCGGGCCGCTCGACCTCACGCTCGCGGCGGCATCGCTCGCAGCGTTCGGCTGGATGCTAGTCGATCGCGAGCGGATCATGTGGCGTCTCGTGTACGTCGACCAGATGACGACTCTCGACCTCGTCTTCGCGGCGCTAGCCGTAGTCTTGGTGCTCGAGGCGACCCGCCGCACGCTCGGCTGGACGCTCGTCATTGTTGCGGTGGCGTTCATCGCTTACGCGCTCGCCGGTCCGGTCATGCCTGGCATTCTCGAACACAAAGGTGTGAGTCCCCAGCTGCTGCTTGAGCACCTCTACATGGTACCGGAGGGGTTGTTCAACCAGGTGACCGGTGTGATGGCCACCTATTTATTGGTCTTCCTCACGTTCGGTTCTTTACTGCGCGCGGCCGGCGGCGATCAAATCTTCATGGACCTCACGATGGCGGCGGCCGGCCGTTGGGTGGGCGGGCCGGCGAAGGCCGCGGTTGTCGGCAGCACGTTGATGGCATCGGTGTCGGGGAGCACCATCGCGAACGTGGTGACGACGGGAACGATCACCATTCCACTGATGAAACGCACCGGGCTGAAGCCGCACGAGGCGGCGGCCATCGAGACCGCGGCGGGTACCGGTGGCGGTCTGATGCCGCCCGTGATGGGGGCGGGGGCCTTTCTCATGGCGGAGATTACCGGAATTCCCCTGATCACCATCCTCAAGTACTCGCTCATTCCGGCGCTGCTTTTTTTTGGAAGCATCTACGGCTATGTCCATGTGAAGGCTCGGAAACACAGGCTCAGCTCGTTGCATGCCGAAGGGATCGCGGTCGAGGGAGAAGTGCCTGGCCTCTGGCGGACGGTTGTTCGGGGGGCGCACCTCCTGGCTCCTGTCGTCCTGCTCGTCTATCTGCTCGCCGAGAACTACAGCCCGTTCCTTGCCGCGTCGGCGTGCGTTGTCGCCCTGTGGCTGGTGAGCTACCTGCGGCGCGAGACCCGTATGAGCGGCCGGAGATTGCTCGAAGCTCTCGAGACCACGACGCACGGGGCGCTGGTCCTGTCGGCAACGATGGCCACTGCGGCGATGATCGTTGGCGTGATCAGCCTCACGGGCTTGATGCTCAAGACGACCTCGGTGATGGTCGCGTTGGCCGGCGGCTCCATCCTCATCGGGATTGCGATCGTGGCCGGGATTGCTTCCGTACTCGGCATGGGCTTGCAGATCACGAGCGCATACATAATCGTGTCGACACTCGGTGCACCCGCGCTCACCGAGCTTGGCATACCCCTACTCACGGCACATCTCATCATCTTCTGGTTCGCCCAGAGCGCGACCGTCACGCCTCCCATCTGCATGACCGCCTTCGTGGCGGCCCAGATTGCTGGCGCGGGGCCCATGCGTACGGGATTCGAGGCGCTGCGCGTGGCCAAGGCGCTTTACATTGTGCCGCTTATGCTTGCCTTTGCCGGGCTATTGTCCAACAACTGGGTCGAGGTCCTGCTCGACGGAACGAGTGGCCTGATGTTCCTGCTCATGTTCCCAGTCGTCACCATGGGTTTCTACCAGGGGGCCCTCGGGATGGGCGGGCGCGCCACAGGCGCCCTTGCCGGTCTGCTGTTCGCAGCGGCTTGCTTCTCATCCAGTATCCAGGACGGCGTACTCCTGTTGGGTGCCGGTCTGGCGGTCGTCGGGTTGCTCCATCTGTACCAAAGGGTATGGAGTCGGGCGGGGGCCGATCGCCCCGCGGCGCTGTCGAGCGGCGGAAGCGACAGCGCGGGATAACTGTCGTGAGGAGAGCATTGTCCTTCGAGACTGAGGTTGGCGTAATCGGCGCAGGGATCATGGGATTGTCTGCGGCATGGGAGTTGGCCAAGCGCGGGAGGACCGTGTTGTGTCTCGACCGGTCGTGGCCCGGCCGCGAAGCCTCGGGGTCCAATGCCGGAACGCTCGCAGTACAAAACAAGCGGCTGCAGGCGGTAAGGCTCGCCATGGAAGGCGTGCAAAGATGGCAGGAGCTGGCAAGCGAGCTGGACTGGGACATTGAGTACGAGCGACGGGGCGGGTTGCGCGTAGCACACACGCCTGCGGAAGTCAGCCGCCTGGAGGATTCCGTCGCCGCCCAGCGCAGACTCGGAGTGCCGGTCGAGATGACGTATCCCCCGGCGCTCTTCGTATTGGCGCCGTATCTCTCGCGTGATGTTCGAGCGGCCGGCTACTGTTCCGTCGATGGAATGGTGAGTCCCTTCGCCGCGATTCGGGCGTTCGTGAGGGCATGCAAGCGGGAGGGCGTGCGCTTTCGATTCAACTGCGGAGTATCGGGGATCAGTGTGCAGGCGGATGGATCCTTTGAGATCCGCGCGGGCGCGGTGTCAATCCGCTGCGAAGCCGTACTGGTGGCGGCGGGTGCGTGGATCGCAGACCTGTGTGAGCCGCTCGGTATCAAGCTGCCCCTGTACGAGAAGGTTCAGCAGGTGCTCATTACCGACCCGGGGCGGCGGCTGTTTCCGGAGGTCCTGACGCACATCGGAGGGCGCCTCACCCTCAAGCAGCACGCGGTTTCCGGGAAGGTCCTGATCGGGGGGGGGTGGCGAGGAAACGGAAGCGGAAAGGCCGATGGGCATCGTCTGCGGTGGGAGAATGTGGTTCACAACGTCCGACTCGCGCTGAACACCGTGCCGCAGCTCGGGCGGACGCGAATGTTGCGCGCCTGGACCGGGGTCGAGGGCCGGAGTCCCGACCGCCTCCCCCTGATCGGGACGACAGGTGGGCCTCCGAACCTGCATGTTCTGGGATGTTCGGCGGGCGGCTTCACGCTCGGGCCGCTGTGCGGCACGCTGGCCGCTCAGCGCCTCACGAACGAGCCGTCGCCGCTATTTTCGGGAGAGATCAGCGCAAACCGCTTTCGGGTGGGCGACGCAGCCGGTACCGCCCTAGGAGAGACGCCATGAACAACGGCAAGGTCCAGTGGGAAGGCAACTTCGTCGCGGTCGTCACGCCCTTCGACGCCGCGGGCAACGTCGACGAATCGGCGTTCTGCGAGAACATCTCCCGGCTGGTCGAAGAGGGTGCCGAGGGGATCATCGTGTCGGGCTGTACCGGCGAGGCTTGGGCACTGACGCCCGAGGAGCGCCTCCGGCTGTTCAGCCTCGGTGTCGAGACCGTGGCTGGCGCCGTTCCGGTCATCGCCGGCACTGGAGGAATCTTCTCACGCGAGGTGATCGATCTGAGCGCCGGCGCTCGCGACATTGGTTGCGCCGGCGTCATGATCCTCCCGCCCTACTACTGCTGGCCCGGCGACGCCGAGATCATCGCGCACTACAAGAGCATTTCAGACGCGGTTCGCAGCCCGATTCTTCTCTACAACATTCCGAAACGCACAGGGGTGGATCTATCGCTGGGTCTGCTCGAAGAGTTGGTCAAGATCGAGTACGTCGTGGCGATCAAAGAGAGCTCGGACAGCTTCATACGGGTCGAGAGCCTGGTGAACCAGTTCGGGAGCGAGATGCAGGTGTTCACGGGGCACTCGGCCGAGCGCGGGGTCGCCGCGATCGTGATGGGAGCGAAGGGATGGGTGAGCTCGCTCGAATCCCAGATCATGGGTCGGGAAGCCGTCCAGATGTACGACATGGTGAAGAACGGTGACCTGGCGGCGGCGCAGAGCGTCCAACTTCGCACGCTGGCCCTCGATCAGCATGCTCGGGGAATCGGAACGTTCCCGGCCAATCTCAAGGCGGCCATGAACGTGCTCGGGCGCCCGGGGGGCTATCCCCGGCCGCCGCTGTTACCGCTCTCCGACGCCCAAATAGCGAAGATCGTGACCGTTCTGGAAGGGTTGGAGATCGCTATTCCGGCGGGTCTGGCGGCGAAAGGGTAGCCAGCGAATCGAGGGGTACGAGCGGTTTGGCCGGTGGGCGGGGTGACGGCCACTCGAGCGTGTCGATCGCGCGGCCCGACCGGCGAGCCAGGCGCTCGAGGACCGATGTCGCGCACATACGTCCCTGGCACGGTCCCATTCCCGCGCGAGTCCAAGCCTTGATATGGTTCACGTCTTCAGCGCCGTCGTCGATCGCCCCGTCTATCTCTCCCAACGAGACCTCTTCGCAGCGGCAGACGATCGTACCCGACTTGGCCAACGATACGAGGCCAGGTTTGAGCCTGTACGCCCGGTCGAGCCCCCGTCGGAAACGCTCCAGGCCCCGCAGATGGGCGAGGTGCGGCTCGAGACGTCGTGCGTAATGCTCCGGCGCGAGGTAGCCCAGCTGCCGTGCTGCCGTAAGGCCGGCGATGCGACCCTCGGCGGCGGCGGCGACCGCCCCGGAAATCCCGGCACAGTCGCCCGCGATGAAGATCCCTGGGACGCCAGACTCCATGGTTTCCGTTCGAACGGGCACCCAGCTCCTGACCTCCGACGCGAATCGGAGGGGACAGCCGCAGATGGCGGCCAGTTCGACCGACGGGAGCAATCCGTAACCGAGGCACACGACATCGACGTCAAACGCCTGCTCAGTTCCAGGGATGATCTCCCAATCCCGATCTGCCCGGGCGACGATCGCCCGCTCGACGCGGTCAGTCCCTTCGATTCCAACGATGAGGCTCCCGGCGATCCACGGGACTCCCCGTTTCGCCAGTGACCAGCGATAGCCAAGTCCTTGGCGAGTGAGCCGCCATTGGCTAATGAGCGCCGGCAGGTAGGGGATCACCCGGAAGCGCGACACGGGTTCCGAGACGGCGACGACCTCGGCGCCTGCGTCCGCAAGCTGGCTGGCGACGATCAGCAGCAGCGGGCCGAGACCTCCGAGCAGGACTCGCCGGCCGGCGAGAATGCGCTGGCTCTTGAGCAGACCCTGCGCGCCGCCCACGGTGAACACACCTGGGAGGGTCCACCCGGGCATCGGAACGGGGCGGTCGTATGCACCGGTTGCGATCACGAGCCTCTTGGCTCGGATCCGTTCGGGTTTTCCGTGGGCCACTACTTCGATGACACCTGGCTCGAACTGTCCCCAGGCGGTCGACCCGATCTCGAAGCGCACGCCAGCGTCGGTCGCTTCCGCGACGAGCTCCCGGCCACGGTGGAACTCCGGCGTATGCCGGGCACCGGACGCGTAGGAGAAGCGATCGGGCGTCTGCCGGTAGATCTGACCGCCCGGGAGGGGGTTCTCGTCGAGGATCAGCACGTTGACGCCGGCGCGTGCAGCCTCCGTTCCGGCACAGAGCCCGCCGGGACCGGCACCGACTACCAACAGCTCGACCTCGGTCACCGGTCCCCTGCGATCGTGGACCGCACGGTCATACCCTCGACGACGGGCGTCATGCAGGCCCGTATCCCAGGTGCGTCGTCGATCGCGACCACGCAGTCGAAACACGTCCCCATGACGCAAAACAGGCCGCGCGGCTCGGCCCGACGAGGCGACCGGCGGAGCGTTCGTTTCCCAACGGCCAAGAGCGCGGAGGCGACCGTCTCGCCCTCGTACGCGTCTATCGCTTCGCCGTCAAACGTGAAACGCACCGGGTGGCCGCGCACGACGTCGGAGAGTCGGGGAGTCCAATCTGTTGGCATGGATTACGCGTAGCGCTCGAGTAACTCGAGATTGAGCTCGACTCCCAGCCCGGGCCGGTCAGAAGGACCCACGGTGCCGTTTGCGAGTGGCGGCACCCCCGCGACGAGATCACGGCGCAACGGCGAATCGCCCATCGGATACTCCACGAGGTCACCGCCGCTCGCCGCCATCCAGTGAATCGCGGCGGTGGTGTTGATGCCGCTGGCGAAGCAATGCGGGACGCAGCGGCGTCCCCGTTCGCGCGCCATCGCGCTCAGCCGCATGCCGGTCCGTAGGCCGCAGCGCCCCAAATCGGGCTGGATGACGGAGAGGCCCGCGTCGAGGTACTCCTCGAACTGTGTGGCCGTTTCTTCGGTTTCCGCGCCCGCGATGGGGACTTGGGAGGTGGCGCATAGCTCGCGGTAGCCGGTCAGGTCGTCCGGATGCAGCGGCTCTTCGATCCATCCCAGGCCGGCATCGGCGAGTGCGGCGCACTCCTCGGCCGCGCGTTCGCTGCTCCACTTGCGGCCGACGTCGACCATCAACTCCGGTGAGTCTCCTAGAGACTGCCTCACCGCCTTCAGGGTTTGCACGTCTTCGGAAATGTCCCCGAGGCCGAATGGCCCGAATCCGAACTTGAGTGCCGAGAACCCTTGCTCCAGAAGTCGTTGTGCGTTTGCCAACGTCGTGTCGAGGGTGTCGCCCCAGAGAACGCTGGCATACGCACGGATTCGCGGTTGCGGGGCCGGTACCTCGGTTCTGCCGAGGAGCCGGTAGACCGGTGTGCCCTCGGCTTTTCCTTTGAGGTCCCAGAGCGCCATCTCGATTCCGCTCATCGCGTGAATCGCTACCCCTCGGCGCCCGTACCACGCTGTCGCGTCATACATGTGCTTCCAGACCGCGTCGATGTCCGTCGCGTCCATGCCCAGCACCGCCTCTCGCAGCCCGTGACGTCCGCCGCCGGAGCGCGGCGCCTCGATGATTCCTTTTGCGACGTACGATGAGGAGACTACCTCGCCCAGCCCGGTTTCGCCGGAGTCTGTCGTGACTTGAACGACGAGGACGTCCTGCGTTCCGTCGAAGACATTGGCCACTTGGGGGAGGCGGAGTTGGGTGGCTGTTACGTGCTCGATCTTCACTCGGTGCTGTTCCCGGGGATGGGTAGTGGACGGGTAGTGGACTGAGACCGATGTCGGGCGGAATCGCAACATGTGCATAGCTCCGCGCCGGAATGAAAGTCTACGCGAACCGCTCGCTGACTGTCCAGGGGGCGGCGCGGCTCGCAGCAGGTTCGCGCCGGCCCCCGGAGCCGGGGGAGACCGCTAGCCCCAATCGGTATACCTGGGTATTGTTCCGGCTGCCTTTTTGGGGAACGCTAGGAATTCGGGACTCCACGCCGGTTGTGCACAGGGATTTTCGGAGCGGGAGACCTGGTGGTGGCCGATCAGGACTACTGTATTGCGAGGGTGAATGCGACGTCGCGGGGACGGCCTTCTTCCCTCCGCGCAGCGTACAAGATCGTGACAATTCTGTCACATGAACGAGGGACTGCCTGCTAATGATACGGAATACCCTCAACACGGTTTGTTCGGGTTGGATGGAACGCTATGCGTGATACGGCCAAGACCAAAAAGCAGCTCATCGCTGAATTGGGCGAGCTGAAGGGCCGGCTCGCCACGCTGCAGCAGGAGTTCGCGGGGCGAAGTGACGCCGAGCCGTCCGATGCCAGCGAGTCCCGCTTTCGACGCCTCGTCGACTACGGCCTCGGCCTTATCTACACCCATTCGCTCGACGGCACATTGCTGTCCATCAACCCGGTGGCGGCGGCGGCACTCGGCTACGCCCCGTCGGAGCTTGCGGGAACTCGGGTCAGTGAATCTGTCACCCCGGCCGATCGACACGGATTCGAAGAATACCTAGAGCGCATTCAGGACGATCGCGTCGATCAAGGGGTGCTGCGCTTCGTTACGAAGCGGGGGGACGAGGTCCACTGGCAGTATCGCAGTGTCGTCATACGGGAATCCGATACTGTATCGTACGTCCTGGTTCATGCGCAGGACGTCAGTGATCTCGCACGGATCCGAACGGAACTTGAGGTAGCGCAGCGGGAGTTGACGAATCAGGTGGCGCAGCAGACCGCCGAGCTGTCGGAGGCCAACGCGCTCCTCAAGAAGGAGATCGGCGAGCGGGTTCGGACGGAGCAGTCCTTGCGGCAGAGCCGGACTCGGCTTGAGTTGGTAAACGCCATCGGGCTCGGTATCAGCTCTGGCATGTCGTTCGAGGGGGTCGTCCAGCAAACCGTCACACAGCTGGTCGAGGCGTTTCCGCGCGCCCGGTCGTGCTACGCCTCCTTGGGGGGCGATGCCGAGGAGGCGATTGTGAGCACGGCTGCCCCGACGGGAAAGAGTTCTCGGGCCGCAGTACCGGATTGGCTGTTGGATCTCTTCGTTTGCCTCGCGGACGGGGGGGCAATCATTATCGAAAATACTGCGGCGGACTCACGACTGGCGGACCGGGCGCAGTCGCTGGCCCAGGAAAGTGTCTCCGCTGCTCTCGCTCTACCGGTCAAGCTCTTTGACCGGTTGACGGGTTTCTTGTGGCTGGAGACGCCGGATCCCCGCAAGTGGTCGGAGCACGAAATCGTGACCCTCACGGAGGTCTCGCAACGCCTGTCGTTGGCGCTCGTCAACGCGCGCGGTGAAGGCGAGCGGCGGCGGGCCGAGAAGGCATTAGTTCGGAGTGAGGCTCGATTCCGACGACTCGTGGAAACGATCCCCCACGGAATCGAGGAGGTCGATCTGGAAGGCAACATTCTGATCGACAATCCTGCTCTCGCCAGGATGCTCGGCTATGAGGACGGAGGGCTCACGGGAAAGACCATCTGGGATCTCATGGTCGATGATGAAACGCGGGCCGCGATTCGTGCGTATCTCCAGATGCTCGTAAGGGAGCAACCGGAGCCGACTCCGTGGGTAGGCAAGAACAAGAGGCGCGACGGCGAGCTGATCGACGTGGAGGTCAACTGGGACTACCAGCGCGACGAGCACGGGCATGTCACAGGATTCATTTCCGTCATTACGGATGTGACGGAGCGCCTCAATGCTGAGCGAAAGCTACAGGAGAGCGAGGCGCGGTTCAGGAAGGTTTTCGAGGAAGGGCCCCTCGGCATTTCTCTTGTGGATCCTAGCTTCAGATTTATCAGCGCGAACGCCAAAATGTGTCAAATGCTAGGGTACTCGTGGGAGGAGCTCGCCGCCCTCACGTTTCCGGACATCACTCATCCGGATGACATCGACCTGAATCTCGAGCTTGCTCGCAAGTTCCTGTCCGGGCAGATCCCGTTCTACCGGATCGAGAAGCGGTACATCCGAAAAGACGGCTCACCTCTGTGGGTCTCCCTAACGGCGTCGATCATACGGGACGATGACGGGAGTCTGCTGTACGGGATCGCGATGGTCGAGGACATAGCCGAGCGCAAGCACCTGGACGAACGGCTGCGCCAGTCGCAAAAGATGGAGGCGCTCGGTCAGCTAGCGGGAGGCATCGCGCATGATTTCAACAACCTCCTCGTGGGTGTGCTGGGCAATGCGGGGCTGGCAAAGATGGTGCTGGACGCCCACGCTCCCGCGCGTCAGATCATTACGAACATCGAAGAGTCCGCCCTGCGGGCTGCGGAATTGACGAACCAGATGCTCGCATTCTCCGGCAAGGCCAGAGTGGAGCGGGATCACCTGAGTCTCAACGATCTCGTACGGCGGCTGGAACACCTGCTCGAGTCCGGGATTACGCGGAACGCGCTTCTCGCGTCCGACCTTGCCTTGGAGCTTCCGGCAGTCGAGGGGGATGCCGGACTCCTCCGGCAGGCGCTCATGTGCCTCGTCGCGAACGCGTCGGAAGCCCTGGGAGACGCAAGCGGGGTCATTACTGTATCCACTCGTATTGTCCAAGCCGATAAGGAACTGCTTGGGTCGACCGTCGGGAGTGAGCCGCTCCCGGAGGGCGCTTATGTCTGTCTTGGAGTGTCGGACACCGGACGGGGGATGGAACCCGCTACGCAGGCAAAGATGTTCGATCCGTTCTTCACGACCAAGCTCATGGGCCGGGGTCTGGGCCTTGCAACGGTGCTCGGTATTGCACGGGCGCATCGTGTCGCGATTCGTGTTCGAAGCGAGATCGACCGCGGCACGGTGATCGAAATGCTGTTTCCTCCCGTGCTGGCGGGCAAGGCAAGTATTGGCGCGGCGGGTCCGTCAAGGGCGTGGAGGGGAAGAGGGACGATACTGATCGTCGACGATGAGGAGAGCGTCCGGGAGGTTGCGAGGCGCACTCTGGAGGCGGTTGGCTTCGAGGTTATGACCGGCTCGAGTGACGTGGAGGGGGTCGGGCTGCTCCGGGCGAACACTGACAAGGTCGTCGCCGTCCTGCTGGGCCGGACGAAGCCGGACGTTCAGAGCAAGGACGCGGTCCGGGCGCTCAATGCCGTGAACCCCGAAGTGCCAATCATCCTGACAACGGGACGTTCGGAGCAGGAAAGCCCGAGACCAATTCGTGGGCATGGGACTCGCGGGTTTCGTGCGGAGGCCCTTCCTACCCGACACATTGATCGGCAAGGTTCGAGACGTTCTGGGACACTGGGTCGTAGCACTCCATGACGACCTCCGATGTGGAGCTGCTGGTCGCCAAGCTTCCTTCCACACGCCACACATGCGCACCATCAGGTCTCCCGCGCACCACGATAGCCACTCTGGTCCTCCCCGTCGGTCTGTAGGAAGGGTCGCTTGGTCCGGGGCCGTTGGTTGGCTGACCGTGCCTGGCTGCGCCAAGGGGCGAGTTAATCCCTGCGCAGCGGGACGCGAAATCGAGCGGTCGAACGGATTCTCGTAGTTGAGTCCCAGCGTTCGATATGCCGCTGCCCGGAATACCGATGTCAGCCAATGATAGGTCTCCCGTGAACGGGGGCTCGAGGCCGGTCTTCGGGAGGGCGAGCGTCAGGGTCCACGTCGCCCGGATGTGCTCGCCGTAAGCCTGCCCCGTGGTAGAGTCGACTCCGGAGGGAACGTCGAGCGAGAGGACGGGTGCACTTGACTCGTTTGCCCAACGGAGCATGCGAGCCGCCTGTCCCCGTGGGGCCCCGCTAAGCGAGTATCCGATCACGGCATCGATGATGAGGTCCCGAGGCATGGTGCGGAGGTCCCCGGGTCCGGCCTCAGTGCCTCCGGCAGCCTGAAACACCTTCCGCTGGAAGCGCGGTACCTCACTTAGCGAATCCGGGGCCAACAACACGAGCGTAACGTGGGCACGTCGGTTGGCTAAGTGGCGCGCCGCGCAGATGCCCCCTCCTCCGTTTCCGCCCGTGCCGGAGAGCACGACGATGCGGGCACGTTCCCACCCGCTTCCGAGCACGTCTATGGCGTGTCTGGCCAAATTGCGTCCGGCGTTTTCCATCATCTGAAAGAGATTTGGCCCCGTCTCCTCGATCGCTATGCGATCGACTTCTCGCATCTGGTCGGTCGTGACTGCCGGGACTGCGATTCCGCGGTCCGTGACGAAGCCCGTGGGATCAGGAGTCATTTGCCGTCTCCGCGCCCCGGCGTGGCAGCCTCCGCACAGCCGGCCATCCGTCGATCGCTTGCGCGTCGCCCCAGACGTCGGTCATCTCAACCAGCAAGAGCCGCGATGCGGTCGACAGCTTCGACCAAACGAGGGACAGGCGCGGCTAGTGCGATCCGGATGTAACCCTCGCCGCCCTGTCCAAATGCCGTTCCACTCCACACCGACACGCCCTCCTCGAGCAGGCGCATGGTGAAGCCATCGGACGACTCCCCCGCGGGGGTCGATAGCCAGCAGAACGGACTGGCATCCGACTCGTGAAAGGCGAGGCGGTTGCGCTTCAAGGCATCGACCGCGGCGCGGTGACGACCTGCCAGGTCGCCCGCCACGGCGGCCGCCAGCGACTCACCATCCCGTAGGACGGACACCGCCGCCCGCTGGACGCCGAGCAGGGGTCCGGTGTCGATGTAGGTCTTGAGGTTGGCCATCGCCTCGATGATTTCCGCATTGCCAGCCACCCAGCCAAGCCGCCATCCGGCCATCGCGAAGGATTTTGACATAGAGTGGAACTCGACCGCCACGTCTCGGGCGCCGGGGACCTGGAGCACACTCGGGGCGCGATAGCCGTCAAAGACGATCTCGTTGTAGGCTGCATCCATGGCCAGGACGATCCCATGGCGACGGCACGTCTCGACCGTGCGCTCGAGGTAGTCGATTGGCGCGGTCGATCCCGTTGGGTTGTTCGGATAGTTCAGGTACACCAATCGCGCTCGCTCGAGGTCACGCTGAGGGATCTCGTCGAGTTGGAGCAGAAAGCCGTCCTCCGGTCGGAGTCGGGCGTAGTACGGCTCGGCGGAAGCTGATACCAATCCTCCCCGGTATACCAAGAACGACGGGTCCGGCAGGATGATGCTGTCCCCGGGATCGGCCACGACCGGTGCGAGGTGGGCGATGCCCTCCATCGCGCCGACGAGCGGCAAGATTTCTCTATGGGGATCCAGCGATACGCCAAGCCGGCGCTCCATGAAGTCTGCCGCGGCCTCCCTGAACGGCCCATAACCGACCTGGTACCCGTAACGGCTCATCGCCGGGTCAATCATTGCCTCCGCGAGGCTGTCGATTGCGATCTGTGGAGGGGGAAAGACAGGGTCGCCGAGACTCAAGTCGATGAGATCTCGGCCTTCCTCGAGCAGCCGGCGCTTGGCCGCCAGCACGGCGGTCACCGGCGAATGCCTCACTTGCTCGACACGCGTGGATAGCAAGCGGCTCATGAGAGGATGGCTAACGCTGCCCGAGTTTGGCCCGTTCGCGCGTCAGTTCTTCTTGAAGAAACCCTTCGACGGGTTCCGGTACCATCTGACGCCACCGCCGAATCACTACTGTCTCGAAGAGGCCGCCCCGCTTGTACGGCTCGGACTCGATGAACGCTTCGGCGTCGGCCCGGCTCCCGAGATCAAGGACGAAGATGCTCCCGATCGAGGTGGCTCCGAGGTCGTCCTGGAGCGGTCCGCCGAACATGGTCCGATCCTTTACGCCCATCATATACGCGAGGTGTTCGGCGCGCAGCGATGAGCGCAACACCGCTGACCCTGGCTTGTCGATACAGATAAAACTGAAGAGCATGACGTATCCCTATCGAATGACCGATTGGCGCTGCCTCTTGACAACCGCTACCACCTGCCCGACGATGCGAGCGGTCGCCCGGTTGCGCGACCCGGCGGAAACTCGATGGGCACGACATCGGCAAAACTCACCCCGACGGTCGAATCGTACGCCGCTCGGTACCCTGACGTCCCGATGGAGGTCATCCTCAAGGAGGATCTCCTCCGCCTTGGCTTGCGACTCACCGATGCCGCGCTACGCTCCGCGCGGAACTGCCGGACCCAAGCGTACTACCTGTTCTCCTACAATATCTCCGCCCACGGGGACATGAAAGAAGGCGTGAGCACCGCCGCCCCGGAAGACATCATTTTTCGGGGCGGTCCCTACGGTCTCTGCCGGACCTGGGTGCGCGTCGTGCTGAACGACGCGTCCCCGTACGAGATCGACGTTGTCGATGGCCGGATCGTCATCTGTGAGCATGGTGTGCCAGTGGCCGAGGCCGTTTATCCCGAAAAGCCCGTGTATTACGGTAGCAAGTTCGATGACGGGACGCGGTACGAGCAAGTGATTCCTCTCCTCTACGATTCCTACGCATTCATTACGACCTTTCGCGCCTGCCACTATTGGGGCGACAAAGAGGAATGCAAGTTTTGCGACATCAACTACAACCTCCGTGAAATCCGACAGCTGACCGGCGACCACGTGACCGCAGACGCCATCAAAGACAAGGCGAAAGTGGCCGCGGTGCTCGATGCGATGTCGAGGGAGCCCGATCCCGGCAAACGGCTCATCACGATTATCATGACAGGCGGGTCGATCGTCCGAAAGGTAAAGGGCGGCCCGAACAACGCGACCGACTTCAACATCCCCTACGTTGAGGCGATTCGCGAGCGCATCGGCCGACGGGTTCCGATCGTGATGATCACCGAGAGCCAGCCGGTGGCATGCATTCGACGGTTCCGCGATGCCGGTGTGACCGTGCATAACGCGAATCTGGAGGTATGGGATAAGCGCCTTTTTCGAGCGATCGCACCGGGCAAGGACAAGTACGTTGGCTATGACCTTTGGGTGCGACGCCTACTGGAATACGTCGACGTCATGGGAGAGGGCCGGGTGAGCCCGAACATGGTATCCGGTCTCGAGATGGCGCGGCCGTGGGGTTTCGGTACGGTGGCCGAAGCTGTCCAATCGGCGGCTGAAGGCTTTGAGTACTTCATGGTCCGCGGGGTGATTCCGCACTTGGATACGTGGTGCATCGAGCCGGGCACGGCCTTCGCGGGACACCCCCCAGTCCCGCTCGATTTCCTCATTCAAGCCGACATTGCTTGGTATGAGACGTGGCGCAGGTACAAGCTACCCCCGTTCGAGGGATACGGGCCGATGGGAGGAGGGCCGGGGATCGCGGTCTACGGCAACACCGGCTCCGTGGATATGGGAGGCTAGCGGTCGGTCGCTACGGAACCGGCTCGAACCGGCGACGGGGGGTGGAGCGCTTCGGCTTTTGGACGTGGTCCGAATCCGATCGCGATATGCGCTGGGTTTGCGCGAGGATCGCGAGGAACCCGGCGATCAGCAGACCAACCAATACCGCCAGCTCGGTCAGCACGTTTGCGCTAACCGTTCGGTGCGTACGAGGCTGCGCCAGTGCGGCGTTCCAACGGCATTAGCGTGGTCCACGAGGGGTGAGAATGGCAGGGACCGTGCCGAGCGGGTGCTTGATGCGTGGCTTCATCTAAGTTGTTTGTGTTGAATGAGTTGTGGTTTCAGCTCTCAGACGGCTCGAAGGGGACCGGAGTCCTGGGACGGAAGGATTGGCCGGATCTTCCTGCCGGGCGGGTGGGCTCGGTTGGAGGGGCAAAAAGCGGAAAGCCCGGGGGAGCGCCCCGGGCCCGTACCTCTCCCGCTCGTCTGACGTGCTGAATTACTTCTCCGCTCCGCTGAGACCAAACATAGATAGAGCGGCAGCCATCTCCACCCATCCTGATTCCGCCGATGCCAGGCGCCGGACACGGAATCGACATCACAAACCTGGTTGGGCGAACGCGACCGACGCGCCTAGCCGCTGACTGGCACTTCCCGCTCGTCGACCAGAGGCTCCGGGTTCTCCGGGAGCGTCCCCGGCCTCACGACTTCGACCTCCACGCGCAGCCGCACCGCTTCGCGGACTGTCTCCTGCACCAAATCGCGGTCGATCGATCCCGGTTCCGTCGATTCGACTCTCAGTGTCAGCGTGTCCTGGTGCTCGGTGTGCCCGACGCGGGCCTGGTAGCGGGAGACAGACGGCACGCGAGCAAGCGCCGAGGCGAGTTGGCTCGGGTGCAAGAACATCCCCCTCACCTTCACACCTTCACCGACCCGGCCCAGGAATCCCACGAGCCGCGGTGTCGTGCGGCCGCAACTGCAGCCACCTTCCGCAAACGCTGAGAGGTCGCCAGTCCCGAAGCGCACCATTGGATACACCTCGTCAGGACTGGTCACCACGACCTCGCCGGTCGCGGACCGCCCACCGCTCGCCGGATCGGCGATCTCGATAACGATCCCGGGCGCCACATGCCAACCGTTTTTCGCACGGCACTCGTAGCCTAGGCTGCCACAGTCCGCCGTACCGTATCCCTGAAACACTTCTACGCCGTGGCGACCCTCGATGTCCCGCCGTAATACGGGCGGGAGGGCGGCGCCCGTGACGAAGGCACGCCGCAACGGCACGCGCACCTCACGCTCGGCAGCCCGCTCCAGCAGTTGGTGGAGGAAACCCGGCGTCCCGACGAAACCGGTGGTGCCGATTCGTGCCATGAGGTTGACCTGGGCTTCCGCATGTCCGACACCGCCCGGTACCACGACACAGCCGATGGCCCGCAACCCCTCCTCGAGCATCGCACCCGCGGGCGTCAGGTGATAGGCGAAGGTATTCTGGACGATGTCGTCGTGGCGGAATCCCGCGGCCCACAATCCCGGAGCCATGCGCCAGAAATCCGAACGATCACCCTCCGGATCCAGGATGGGTCCCGGCGACTGGTAGACTCGCCGAAGCGAGGAGAGCGGGATCGCCAGCATGCCGCCGAACGGGGGATGCTCCGCCTGCAGGGCCGGGAGGTCGTCCTTTTTCCGGATGGGGATGGCGCTCAGATCGTCGACGCCGCGTATGTCGCTTGGGTTGACTCCCGCCTCGCGAAGGCGGTGCTGCACCTCCGGAGCGTGCTCCGCGGCATGCTGGATGGCGTGCCGTACCAGGTCGTCTTGATAGCCCGGCCAGTCGGTGGTCGACTCCACTTCCGGTTGATACTGCTCCCCGAGGGGCCCAGCGTCCGATGCCCGCTCGTTCACGACAGCCACCGTTTGCGGCGCCGGTAGTGCTTCACGTCCCGATACGATCGCCGAGCGCCGACCCCGGTCAGGCCGAGGTAGAACTCCCGAACGTCCTCGTTGGATTCGAGCGTCTCGGGCGTGCCTTCGAGCACGACGCGGCCGCCCTCCATGATGTAGCCGTAATGGGCGATTGAGAGCGCCTGGGCGGCGTTCTGCTCCACGAGGAGGACCGAAGTGCCCTCTACCTCGTTGATGTCGCGGATAATCCCGAGAATCTCCCGCACGAGGAGTGGGGCGAGTCCCAGCGACGGTTCGTCCAGTAGCATGATGCGCGGCCTCGCCATCAAGGCTCTCCCGATCGCGAGCATCTGCTGCTCTCCACCCGAGAGGTAGCCTGCCCGCTGCGCGGCCCGCTCCGCCAAGCGGGGGAAGTACGTGTACACGCGGGCAATGTCGCTGCGGAGGTGCCGCCGGTCGCGGCGGGTATGTGCGCCGGCCATCAGGTTCTCCTCAACGGTCAGATGCTCGAAAACTCGACGCCCCTCCATGACCTGCAGGATGCCACGCCGGACGATGTCGTCGGCGTCCCGGCTGTGAATCTCGCCACCGTCCAGCTCGATGCTTCCGTCGGTCACCTCACCGTGATCCGGGCGGAGGAGTCCCGAGATGGCTTTGAGCGTGGTCGTCTTGCCGGCACCGTTGGTGCCGAGCAGCGCGGCGATTTGGCCCCGTTCAACTCGCAGGGACAGTCCCTTGAGTACCAGGATGACGTCGTCGTATCGGACTTCGACGTTGTTCAGCTGAAGCATGCTCGGGATTCCAACAAGCCCACTTGGGGGAGCGCGGCGGAGATCATTGGTCGGCGGCCCAATCCGGGGCAGTTCGGAAATCCGTCATCGGCACCCACACCCCCTCTCGAACCCGGAACAGACGCATCCCGTCCGATCCCCAGTGGTCTTCGGCACTGAACACGATGGGGACAGTGACGCCCCCGGTCTTGAAATCGCGCAGTTGCTCCAGGGCGCCTTTGATGTTTTCACCGGTCAGCTCTTGGCCAGCCGCGGTCACGCTACGGATTCCCTCGACCATGACCGCTGTGGTCCACCACCCCTGGGCATACATGAGTCCCAGGTCCTCGATGGAAGCGCCCTGGTCGGTGAGATAGGAGCGGATTTCTTGGATACCCTCGACGTCCTCGCTGAGTGGTGCAAACGGCATGGAGCCCACGACGCCTTCGGCCGCGGTTCCGGCCAGGTCGGTTAGGACCTCGTTGGAACACCAGTTGAGGCAGATGAATGTGGCGTCGAGTCCCAAGCTGCGCGCGTTGCGCAGCGTGATCGCCACCGGTCCCGACGTGTTCTGGAAAACGACGTACTCGGCTCCGTCCTGCCGGAGGCGAGTCAGCTCAGCCGTGAAATCGATGGCGCCACGAGGCATCTCATAGGACTTGGCGTCGATGCCGTGGTCGTTCGCGTATTGGCGGCCGCCCTGATTCCAGGGGGCGAGGCCGAACGGGCTGGCGTGATGCATGAGCGCGACACGCGGCGGGGCCCGCACTCCCCGCGCGGCGACATCCTCCCGAATCCAATCGAGCACGATGATGAACTGATCGCTATAGCTAGTCCCGACTAGGAAGTTGTAGGGGGCCTCTTCCGGGTCTCCCAATACGTGCGAGTACGAAGCTGACGTAAACGGAATCCGGTCATCTGCGATCCGGGCTCGCAGCGCTTCGGTGTCCCCCGTTCCCCATCCCATGAACGCGACCACGCCCTCGGAGACGAATTGGCTGTAGAGCTGCTCGGCTTGCGGCACCTGATAGGCGTAATCCTGAAACACGAGATCGACCGGCGCACCTTCAATCCCGCCGCTCGCGTTCAGCCATTTGACGTAGCCCCGCACACCTTCCGCATAGCTCGCGCCGACGTCGGACGTGGGTCCGGTGAGATCGAAGATCGCGCCGATCTTGATGCCGCGGTCTTCGCCTCCGTCCCCGCAAGCGCCTAACGCCGCCGCCAGGAAAACGAGCAGCGCGAGAGTAAGACCAGGCTTGCGCACGGGAGTACCTCCGGTGATCGATGGTCGCGGTGTGGGAGTCCCGCGAGTGGACTCACGCGCCCGGCGTCGGCGTGACCGAGCCCCGCCTATTCTAGTAGCTGAACGGCCAGACCGCGAAGTAGTCCTTTACGTTGCGCCAGAGTTTGGCGAGGCCACCTGGCTCCAGGACCAGGAACAGAATGATGATCAGCCCGAACATTCCCTGTTGAACTGACGGGAGCAAGGTCGCGATTGCTGGAGCGGTATCCTGCAGGCTCCGTCCCAGCGTATTGATGGCGGCGGGGAGCAGAGTAATGAAAGCGGCCCCCAGGAAGGATCCGGTGAGGGTGCCCAACCCTCCGATGATTATCATTGCGAGGTAGAGGATACTGGTCTCGATCGTGAAGCGTTCCCAGGTCACGATGGTTCGGTAGTGCGCGATCAGCGCCCCGGCCAGTCCCACGATGAAAGATGAAGTGGCAAAGGCCAGCAGTTTGTAGTAGTAGACGTTCACGCCGACGACGTTGGCCGCGACGTCCTGGTCTCGAATCGCCACAAAGGCTCGCCCAACGCGAGATCGGAACAGGTTGGCCGCGAAGAGCGCCGTGGCCCCAGCGGTCGACGCCGCGATCCAGTAAAAACGAAAGTCGGTATTCACTCGCTGACCGAGAAGCGTCGGGGCAGGAATCACCAGGGCCTCGGTGCCGCCCGTAAGCACTGTCCAATGCGTGACGATCCACTCGACGATTTCCTGCGCTGCGAGGGTCGCCACCGCGAGATAGAGGCCCTTGAGGCGTAGTGAAGGCAGGCCGAAGAACACGCCGATCGCTGCGGTCAGGATGCATGCCGCCGGTATGCTGAGCCAGAAGGGAACGCCCATTCGAGCGGTGAGGATCCCGGTCCCGTAGGCTCCGACGGCCATGAACGCGCCCTGGCCGAGTGAGATTTGACCGGTATACCCGACCAAGATATTCAGGCCGATTGCGCCGACAGTGGCGATCGCCACCTGATTGCCAAGGCTGAGCCAGTAGGGTGAGGCGACGAACGGAAAGGCGAGCGCCCCGATGAGAAAGAGTCCGAGACGCACGCGTTCGAGCGGGGTGCGCCTCAGGCCCATGTCGGCCTCGTACGTGACGTGGAAGTGTCCGGACTGTAACATCAGACCCGCTCGACGATCTCCCGGCCGAAGAGCCCGTATGGACGGACCATGAGCACGACGATCAACAGCACGAACGGCACGATCAGGTTGACCCCGTGCCCGATGTACCCGCCGGTGTACGCTTCGAGTAACCCGATTATCGCCCCGCCCACCACCGCCCCAGCGATGGAATCCAAGCCGCCGAGAATGACGACGGGGAAAACGCGGAGTCCGATGGCGCCGATGTCCTGACTCACGCCGACGATGTTGGCCAACATCACTCCGCCTATTGCCGCAGATGCGGCGGCCATCGCCCACGCGAGCGCGAAGACGCGTTTAATGCTGATCCCCATGCTGAGCGCTGCCTGCTGATCGTCGGCGATCGCCCGCATCGCGATGCCGTCCCGCGCGACGCGGAAGAACAGTCCGAGGGCGACGAGCAGACCGACGGTGAGCGCGATGATCACCAGACGGTCGGCTCCGAGGACTGCCGAACCGAGGCGCACGTCTCCAGATGGAACGAACGCGGGGAAGGGTCGGGGGCGTGGACCCCAGACGGCGTTCACGAGTCCCTTGAGAAGGCTGGACAATCCGATGGTCACCATGATCATCGAGATGATGGGCTCACCGATAAGCGGTCGCAGGACGAACCGCTCGATGAGCAGGCCGGCCCCCACCGCGGTGAGCAGCGCGAGTAACACCCCCAGGCTCCACGGGAGGCCGAGTTGCGCAACGAAGAAAAACGTGAGATAAGCACCGAGTAACAACAACTCCCCCTGGGCGAAGTTGATGACGTCGCTGGCTTTGTATATGACCACGAACCCGACGGCTGCCAGGGCGTAAACCATGCCGTTACTCAAGCCAGAAACGCTAAGCTGTAAAAAGACGTCCACGCGGATCTCCCAGGAGTATGCTCCAGCTGGGGCTACGGAACCGGTCGGATGGCGTCGGCCCGATTGACTTGCGTGTCTCCGGCGGAAGTCGACTCCTCGGCAAGCGATTCGATCCGGAGCGTCGTGCGGATGACCGCGGTCCGACCATCCTGATAGGCAATTGAGGAATCGATCGAGACCGCGCCGGCTTTACCGTAGAGGGCATCCACGAGCTCGGCATATCGGGAGCCGATCGTCTTTCGGCGTACCTTACGAGTGCGCGTGAGCTCCTCGTCGTCCGCATCGAGCTCCTTGTGGAGCAGCAGGAATCGGCGAACTCGGGCCGCCGGCGGAAGGCCGTCATTGGTTCGCTCGACACTGGCCCGGACGAGGTCGTAGACGCCGCGCTTCTGGGACAGATCGGTGAACGTCGTGTAAGGTACCTGATGCCGTTCCGCCCACTTGCCAGTGTTCGCGAAGTCGATTGCGATGATAGCGGTTACGAAGGGCCGGTCACCGCCGAACACTACGGCCTCACGCACGTACGGACTGAACTTGATCTTGTTTTCGACGAACTGCGGGCTGAAGAGCGTGTCGTCCGCCAATCGCAGCACGTCCTGGGCACGATCTATGACGACCAGGTGCCCGTCGTCCTCCAGGTATCCCGCATCACCGGAGTGAAGCCATCCGTCGCGCAGCGTCTCGGCCGTGGAATCGGCATCCCGGAAATAGCCGAGAAACACCGCGGGGCTGCGCGTGAGGATCTCTCCTCCTTCGTCAATGCGAAGTGTCGTATCGGGCAGCGGTAGACCCACCGTGTCGAAGCGAATGTCGTTGTCGCGGTGCAGGACGGAGATCCCCGAGACCTCCGTCTGGCCGTAGATCTGCTTGAGATTCACATCGAGAGCGTGAAAAAAGCGGATGACGTCGGGCCCGAGAGCGGCTCCGCCGGTGTAGGCGCGTTTGAGCCGCCTGAGCCCGTAGCGATCCTTGACGGGCACAAATGCCAGCAGCTCGGCGATTGGACGTTTCGCCCGCTGACCCCAGGATGGTGCCTGTCCCGTGAGTCGAGCATCGGCGATGGCGGTTCCTACCTCCATGGCCCACTCGAACGCCTTGCGTTTGAGCCACGGAGCGTCCTCGACTTTGACCTGTATCTCGGACACGATGTTCTCCCAGATCCGTGGAGGCGAGAACATCATGTGTGGGCCCACCTCCCGAAGGTCCGCCTGAACGGTCCCAGGCTCTTCTGGGAAGTTGACCGTGAAGCGGCGGGTGAGGGCCCATGAGACCGTCATCATCTGCTCGCCGATCCACGCCAACGGCAAGAAAGAGAGATACTCGTCGCGGGGCTCCATGGGATCGACTTGCTGGAGGTTCTCGGCCATGCTCAGCAGGTTGCGGTGCGTCAGCATCGCGAGCTTGGGGCGGCCGGTCGTCCCTGACGTCGTCGACAGGATGGCCACATCGTTGGGACAGGTCGCCTCGACGCTCGCGCGGAAATCCCCGGGGTGAGCCCGCTCGACGTCGAGCCCCCGGGCCTCCACGTCAGGGAACGTCAACAGTAAGGGGCTCTCGTACACTCCGAGCCCACGCGGATCGTGGTAAATGATGTATTCGAGCTTGGAAAGGCTTCGCTGGATGTCCAGTAACTTATCGACCTGCTCCTGATCCTCCGCCACGACGCACCGTGCCTCGGAAAAGTCAAGTATGTACTGCACTTCCGATGGCACCGAGTCCTGGTACACCCCCACCGAGATCGCGCCGAGGGACTGGGCGGCCAGTTCGGCGATGACCCACTCGGGACGGTTGTCTCCGAGGATCGCGATGGTGTCTCCCTTCCGCAGGCCGAGGTGGCTCAGGCCCAGGGAAAAGTCGCGCACTCGCCGCGCGTAATCTCTCCAAGAATGCTCCCGCCAGATTCCGAGATCCTTTTCCCGGAGCGCGATCTGATCTGGGAAACGATCGGCGTTCGCGAAAAGAACCTTGGGCAGGGTTTGAACGTCCGTCACGATTCCCCGAGATACGCCTGAATCACCTCCGGATTACGACGGATCGCGTCCGGAGGGCCCTGTGCAATCAGGCGGCCGAAGTCGAGAACCGCCACCCGTTGTGCGATGTCCATGACCACACCCATGTCGTGATCGATCAGCACGGCTGTGACACCCAACTCCTCGTTGACGTCGAGGGTGAACCGCGCCATGGCTTCCTTTTCCTCGGCGTTCATTCCAGCCATTGGCTCATCCAAGAGGAGAACCTCCGGATCCAGAGCCAGCGCGCGACCGAGCTCGACTCGCTTTTGCATGCCATACGGAAGGTGTCCGACGTGCTTGTGGCGAACATGCTGGATGTCCAAGAAATCGATCAAGTCTTCGACTCGCCGCCGATGGGCGACCTCGACCTTCCGCTGCGTTGGCCAGTACAGGCCGCCGCTCAGTGCGCCGCCGGTCATGTGGATGTGTCGTCCGAGCATGAGGTTGTCGAGCACGGTCATGTTGCGGAACAGCTCGATGTTCTGAAACGAGCGCGCGATGCCGAGACGGGCGATCTCGTGGGGGCGGCGCCGGGTTAGCTCGTGTGCCTCCCCCACGGCGTCAACGAAGAGAATCCGTCCGGTCGCCGGTCGATAGAGTCCGCTGATGCAGTTGAGCAGGCTCGTCTTCCCCGCGCCGTTCGGGCCAATGATGGCGAGCAGCTCTCGAGCATGGACGTCCAAGGACACGCCCGATAGTGCGCGGACTCCTCCAAAGCTGAGGTGGACGTCGTGCACGGCGAGCTGGGCGGCGGGGGCCACGAGGTTCATAGCAGTCGAAACGGCCGGCGCGTCCCCCGTGGCTGAGTGACGAGCGAGATGACGTTAATGTGTCAGCTCCCCTGCTTCACGGCGTGCACCGAAACGTCCGAACGCCCTCCGGCGATGCTGAAGGCGACGCGAAGGACATGCGATCGCCCGCGTCTGAAGGGAGTTACCGTAGAATGAGGTCGCGAGGATTTGCATGGTCGTCGTCGGTGATATCAAGTTGATCGTGCCGCGCCAGTCGCTACCCTGGGTCGGGATGACGTCTAAGCAAACCCGTGACACGTAGGGGAGTCAACCGGTTGCTCGCCTGGTGGCCTCGTTACAGATTTGCTGCCCTATCTCGATACGCGGCCGACGCGACTGGGCGTGCCAACCAGGAGATACCCATGAAACCCAGACGGACCTTCTCGCGCTTGCTCCCGATCTTCGCCACGCTCGTTTGGCCGACCCAGCCGGTTGCTTGGGCGCAGTACCCACCTGGCACTCAGGGAAGCGCCAATCTCCAGGTCGTCGGACACGTTCCTCGAGGCGCGCAGTACCGAACCGGTGACGTGGAGATTGAGCAGGAGCTCTCCCGCCCGTATGCGTACGTATCGAGCCGCATGGAGGAAGCCGGATTCGATATCGTGAGCCTGAAGATTCTAGATCGCGCGAGGATCATCTACTCATGGCGTATCGAGAATCCTCGCCTGCACCAGGGTGGTGGGGGTATGGACGGGCGGTACTTCAAGCTCAGCGGCCGCTATTACTACGTGCAATCCCTCCAGTTCAAGCAGAGCGGACCGGACTCTGATGTTGGCGCAGTCGTGGTGGACGTTACGGGGCTGCCGGACACGTCGAGCGTGCAGGAGGTGGGTCGGATGCGCGCACCGGAGAACCCCGGGGGCTTCCACAATTTATTTGCCTATAGGCATTCCGACGGACGGGTGCTGTTATTCACCACATCAGGCCCCCAAGCCAAGATCTATGACATGGACCAGTTTCTCTCGGGGAATCCCACGCAGGGCCTGGTTGGGCGGGTGCCGGTTCCCGAGACGCCTGGTGCGCTTTCGAAGAGCTACCACGACTTCTACGTCGGATACGACCCAGCCAGCCATGAGGACAGATTCTACGGTGCCGGTGGGGGCGGGTATTACGTTTTCGACGTGAGTGACGTCAGCCAGCCCCGGCTCTTGACGACCATCTCTGGCGTGCCGGGCATGAACTGGGGCCACACCTTCACCCCGACCCCCGACGGACGGTACGCCATAGGCGAGGCGGAATGGCAATATCAGCCGCTTCGCATCTTCGATCTCAAGCCGGGCCTCGACGGCGAGCTGCAGAACATTTCTCGTCCCATCGGAGCCTGGACTGCGGATTGGGAAAACGTCGCCCATAATCACGAGGTTCGATGGCCCTACGTGTTTGTCTCAGGCTATGAGGACGGGCTGCACGTGTTCAACATGATAGACCCGACGAATCCCTACACCGTCGGGTATTACGACACGTTCGACGGGCCGCACAACAAAGCGAGCATGGGGGGCGGCGGTCGTGGGAACTTCACCTGGGGAGTCTACGACGGCGCGTGGGGTGTGGACGTTCGAAACGCGGATGGATTGATTGTCGTGAGCGACCTCACGACTGGGTTCTGGGCGCTCAAGATGGACGGTTTCGACGGGTGGAACGGCCATCAGTGGGGCATGCCGAACAACTCGAGTGCACAGGACTGGGACAACGGACCAGATGGTGCTCAGGGGCCGGCCAGAGTCAGCTGGACAGTGAGCAAGCCCCATCCCTTCCCAACCACTCCAACTGAGGAGTGAGAAGGCCCCGCCCCGCTCTCCAGTGGCCCCTGTGGTGGGGAGAGGAGAGTGGCCTCCTTACTCCTCACTTGGGGTGGGAGGTGCGTGCGGACTCATGGCGCGTGGAGTGGACTGGGGAAGGGCCTACTGCAGGATCGCCCCAACTGCCGCGTCGTAGTGCTGCTCCGCGTCCGCCAGGATCTCCGGGATAGCAGACTCTTCCAGATCCACTAGGTCCCACGCTTGTGGCACGAGAGGAGGGATGTAGCGCTCGCCGCTGCTGCCGAGCTGGAGTGCGTGGGCCGTTATGTCCGCAACGTGCACGATGGCGGCCTCCACCGGGTACGTGGCACCGTTGAGTGGTTGATGGTGGTAGGCGACGGGCTCTTCGAGGCTTTCCGGAAGGCCCCACTGGCTGACGAGCACCCGGCCCACTGCCGCATGGTCATAACCGAACGCGCTACGCTCGAGCACGTACAGGAGATCGCCGCTCAATGCCGCTTCTTCTAGCACGGAGCGAGCGCCCGACGGATTCTGCTGGTAAATGATCAGGCGCCCCACATCGTGGAGGAGCCCGGCCACGAAGAAGCGCTCGACCTTTGGCGCTTGCTTATGGGATGCCATTACTCGTGCTATGACGCCGCAGCCGAGGCTGTGCTTCCAGAAGGCATCCAGGTTGACGAGATCGCTCGGGATATCTCGAAACGACTGTATGACGGAAGTAGCGAGGGCGAGATCGTGAATCTCTTCGGCACCTACGATGGTCACTGCTTGGGGGACGGTCTCGATCTTCGTGGACAATCCGTAGTAGGGGCTGTTGACCAGTCGTAAGAGACGGGCGGTGAGGCCTGTATCGGTGGCGAGCACGGCAGCCACTTCGTCGGTTGACCAGTGTGGGCTTCCCAAGACCTGTGTGAGGCGCAGGTACACCGCTGGGGGCGAAGGGAGTGCCACCGCGCCGTCGAGGAGATCGGTGATACTAGGTGGCATGGTCGGTCGAGATGCTCGTGACGAGCCGACGGACGCACTCTGCATAGAGGTGTGCGATCAGCGGATGATCGAGGTCCGTATGCCGAAAGAGCACCCTCGCTTCCTCTTCGGCGTCCCCACCGGCTGACGTGCCTTCGGGCCGCTTGCCCTCGATTCCGTCGGACATGCACTGCTCCGTTTCCGTACACCCAAACTCTGCTCGTGCGACAGGCCAACCCATCACGCGCTAGTATCGGGATGACGAAAGGGACCCTTGAGCCGATCGCCGTGTCGTGGTGCCCTTTACCCGTCCGCCAGTGGACGGAGTGAGCTATGCAAGGGAAGCGGAGACGAATCGCCGGGGCGGCTGTTGACCGCGGCACGCCTAGGTAGTAGTCGTTTGATGGTTCGCCGCGGCCGCGCTTGCGCCTTGGCGTTCGTGTTCACCCAACAGCCGGATCGATTCTCGTATGGAACAGGGAGCGAAGTTCCCTCAAGACCTGACCGCGCCGCCGGAGGCGTGGCTCCCGGCGCGGCGCATCGCGCAGGCTATGGTAAGGCCCATCGAGCGCTTCATGCATGTCGAGGCGGCGAGCGGCATCGTGCTGCTCGTGGCTGCTGCGGTGGCGTTGATCTGGGCGAACTCACCCTGGGCTGCGAGCTACGAGCATTTCTGGGAGATGCCGGTTCGAATCGGGGTCGGGTCGTGGAGCACGGAGGGGTCCCTGCATTTCTGGATCAACGACTTGCTCATGACCGTGTTCTTCTTGGTTGTTGGCCTGGAGATCAAGCGGGAGCTTGCCGAAGGTGCGTTGTCGGATGTTCGACGGGCAGCCCTCCCCGTGGCCGCTGCGTTTGGTGGCATGCTCGTTCCCGCAGCGATCTATGTGGCCTTGAATGCCTCCGGACCCGGCGAGCGGGGCTGGGGAGTCCCAATGGCTACCGACATCGCGTTTGCGGTTGGGGTGATCACGCTACTGGGGCGTCGCATCCCGGCGGCGTTACGAGTCCTACTGTTGGCATTCGCGATCATCGATGACATCGGCGCCATACTCGTCATCGCGGTGTTCTACTCGACCGGGTTCGACGTTCAGGGCTTCGCGATTGCCGGGCTGGGGCTCGTGATTCTCCTGCTCTTCCGGCGTATAGGGATGCGAGAAGGCGTTCTGTTCGTGATTCCGCTCCTGCTGCTCTGGGCCGGTCTCCTGCGGGCAGGTGTTCACCCAACGATCGCTGGAGTGATACAGGGCCTCACGGCGCCCGTCCGCCCGTGGTTCGGGCGGGCCGGATTCCTCCAAGTGGCGCAAGAGGCCTTGGCGCAGTTCGAACAGCGTGCTGCCGAGCATCGGCGCGACGAGGAGCTACTTGAGCCCCTGAACAAACTGGCGGTCGCTCAGCGGGAGGCGGTGTCACCTGCGCTGAGGGGGCAGATGGCGCTGCACTCCTGGGTAGCTTACGGGGTCATGCCGCTCTTCGCGTTTGCCAATGCTGGCGTGAACCTCTCGGGCTTGGACATGGCCGTGCCGGGGGCAGGAGCGGTTCTGATCGGCACTGCGGTCGCGCTATTCCTGGGGAAGCCACTTGGAGTCATGCTCGCCAGCTGGATTTCGGTGCGTCTTGGTCTCTGTTCGCTGCCCGCGGGCGCGAGCTGGCGGGGCATGACGATCGTTGGATTCGCAGCGGGAATCGGCTTCACCATGGCCATTTTCATAGCCGAGCTGGCGTTCAATCAGCCCACGTTGCTCGCGGTGGCGAAAGCCGGGATCTTGCTCGCGACAGCGGCGGCGGCAGCGGTTGCGCTGCTCGCCGGTTGGGTGCTGTTACCGCGCGAGCAACCAGCCGCTCTCGCGGGTATTAGCGACAGCGTAGCCGAGTCGTCGCCCGAGCTGTGGCTTGGGGTCAAACAAGTCCCCGAAAGCGGACCAGCGGGCGCTCGGGACCTCTTGGATTAGCGGCGCCCGGACAACCCCGCAATTCGCACGGGCGTCGATCTCCGTGCGAGGACACAGGGCGCTTAGTCCCGCCGGAAGGACGGAGTCGTTGAGCATGCTGAAACGTTCCAAGATGTTCGCTCGCGTTGTTACGTGGATGGTGATGGGTGCCTCCCTGGTCCGTGCACCGGTCGGTGCAGCGCAGGAACGCCCGCCTGGCCTCGCGGAATTGAGCGACTCCTTTGAGAGGCTTGCGAGCCGCGTGGCGCCGGCAGTGGTCGAGGTTTTCGTCACGAGTTACGGCCCGATTGGTGGCGATGCTCTGGGCGCGGGTGCTCTCCTCGGGTCCCAGCGACGGGCGGGTTCTGGAGTGATCCTGAGTTCCGATGGCTACGTCGTAACCAACGCCCACGTCGTCCGGGGCGGGCGACGGTTGAGGGTGTCCCTGCCGTCATCGGTCGGGTCGGGAGCTCCGGGTCGGTCCCTCATAAAACCCGTCGGGAAGCAGGTGGATGCGCGAATTGTCGGGATCGATCGCGAGACGGATCTCGCGGTTTTGAAGATCGACGAGTCCGGTCTCCTCTTCCTCGAGCTCGGCGATTCCGACGAGCTCCGACCCGGCCAGCTCGTGTTCGCATTCGGCAGCCCCCTGGGCCTCGCTAATTCGGTCAGCATGGGAGTGGTGAGTGCGGTCGCACGGCAGCTCGAGCCGGAAGCTCCAATGGCCTACATCCAAACCGATGCGACGATCAATCCGGGGAACAGCGGGGGCCCGTTGGTCAACGCCCGTGGCCTCGTCGTCGGGGTGAACACGCTGATCTTCTCGCAGTCGGGTGGCAGCGAGGGGATCGGCTTCGCGGCGCCGAGCAACATCGTGCGAAGCGTGTTTCAGCAGATCCGTGCAAATGGGCGGGTTCGTCGCGGCGAAATCGGGGTATATGCCCAGACCATCACTCCAACGCTAGCCGCAGGGTTGCGGCTCCGTCGCGAGTGGGGCGTCATCCTCGGTGACGTGCGTCCTCGAAGTCCAGCAGCCAACGTCGGGCTCCGGGCGGGAGATATCATCCTGGCGCTCAATGGCAAGCCGATGGAGAACGCACGGCAACTGGACGTGAATATCTACGGGCGGTCCGTCGGTGATACGGTGACGTTGGGTGTGCTTCGCGGTGCCGAGCAGTTCGAGGCGCGGGTCCTCGTGCTACAACTAGCAGATGACCCATCCCGATTCGCTGAGCTCGCCACCCCAGCGGAGCATCTGGTTCGGCGTCTTGGCGTGCTCGCTGTTGAGTACGGGAGTGAGCTTGCGCCGATGCTACCGTGGATACGCCAGTCCACCGGCGTCGTGATCGCGGCGCTGGCCCTCGATGTGCCGTTCAGGGATGTGGGGTTGGAGCCTGGTGACGTCGTCTACGCCGTCAATTCGATCCCCACGCCAACGGTGCGGCAGTTACGAGCCGTCCTGGAGGGTGTGGGCTTGGGCGATCCTGCGGTCTTCAGGATCGACCGGCGCGGG
Source organism: Gemmatimonadales bacterium (assembly GCA_965249575.1). Taxonomy (GTDB): domain Bacteria; phylum Gemmatimonadota; class Gemmatimonadetes; order Gemmatimonadales; family GWC2-71-9. Next base: position 3,545,185 of record OZ252244.1, read on the forward strand.
CGATTCATGTACGTCGCCCTGAATCTCGAGTGAGTCGGCTTGTGGCGGAGCACCTGGGGATGCTGGCCCACCCTACGATTCCAGCATCCCCAGTTCCACGCACGTTGTAGGCATGTAGACGGTCGGTTTGAGGTGGTGCCTCGCCTGCTCCTCGGGCGAGCCATCTGCCTGGATCAAATCAGTGCGCTCCCGCGAGCTGATCTCGGGCTCACTGTCACGGGGCGCTTCCATGCACTGCTGCGTCATCAAATCCTCCACAAATCCTCGGTCCCTCGACGGTCCTAGTCTCTTAGACGCGTGGACCCGCTACATCGTTGCAGGTACGTAGGCCCGGGTGTGCCGGGTTGGTGCGAGCCGCGCTGGTGGGCCTTGTTCCAACTACAAGGACGGTCCAGGCTCCCGTAATGTTACAACCTTGAGCGGGGAGGTGGCCGGTTCCAGGTGTCCCCCCGGGGCACGTTACGCGTGTGAGACAGAACACAGCCCCCCGGGCTCGACGGTCACAGCTTGCCTCAAGCTTCGTAGCCATATTGCCGACCATGATGAACTGGAGACCTTGCTGGTCTTTTCAACACAGCGATCGACTTTGGCGCCCAGCGCCAAGGTCACACCGGAGGAGTGTCATGTCATTGTTTTACAGGAAGTTACAAGCATGCAGCCTGGTGCTGGCCGTCGGGCTGGCGGCCTGCTCGGAGACGAGCGGTCCGACCGACGGGTTTACCGTCGCCGACGCGTCGGCCGATCTGGCTGCCATGCAGGGTGCCTTCGAGACTGAGGCCTTCCAGAGCTTGGGCGGGGTCACTCCGCCACACCCAGTCCTGACGGACGGTACCTCATTACGGAGACCGAATACCAGTACGCTCCGTTACGGGTGTTCGACCTGGCGCCGGGACTGGACGGGAGGGTGAAGACGATTACTCAGCCGATCGGGGCCTGGACGGCGGACTGGTATGCGCTGTCGCACAACCACGAGGTACGCTGGCCCTATGTGTTTGTCGCTGCCTACGAAGACGGCCTCCAGGTTTTCAACATGATGGATCTCGCCAATCCCTACACTGTCGGGGGATACTACACGTGTGAATGCCCGCATGGGGCGGGAAGAACCGTACTGCAGACCGAGGTGGAGATCCGGCGTGGGGCGGGGGCGGTCTTGAACGGCGCGTGGGGGGTCGATGTGAGAAACGCCGACGGTCTCATTGTGGTCAGCGACAAGGTGACTGGCTTCTGGGCGTTTACCCTGGACGGCTTCGACGGTTGGAACGGCCACACCTGGGGAATGCCGAATGTTTCGAGCGTGCAGGACTGGGAAGACGGGCCGGATGGCGCGCGTACGCTCTGAATGCGAACGATCGATGAGAGGAGGTGGCGCTTGGGTTCGCGGGCGGATACGGCGGTGAGCGAGCGCGCCAGGGCGTTGCATCAGGACTCGATTGTGCTCGACGCTCACAACGACAGCGTACAGCGCATCCTGATCGATGGGGTCGACCTGGGTGTGCGTTCCGACGCCGGGCAGGCGGATCTTCCCAGATTCCGCGAGGGGGGCTTGAACGTCCAGGTGTTCGCGGTGTGGGTCGACACGGTCTATCTCCCGTATCATGCCGTCCGTCGGACGATGCAGCAGCTCGATGCGCTCCACGATTTCTTGGAGACATATCCCGATCAGGTGGAGCTGGCCCGCACGGCGTCCGACGCCCGCCGGATCGTGGCGAACGGCAAGCTCGCCGCCTTCGTAGCCATCGAGGGCGGCGACGCCATTCAGTGTGATCTGGGCGTCCTTCGCATGTACCACCGTATGGGTGCGAGCAGCATGACCCTAACACATTCCAGAACGACTGATTGGGCGGATTCGTCGACGGATGAGGCGCGTTGGAACGGCCTGAACGACCTCGGTCGCGAGGTCATTCGTGAGTTGGACCGCCTTCACATGGTGGTGGACGTGTCGCACGTGTCGGACGCGACGGTTCGGGATGTTCTAGAGACGACGTCAAGTCCCATCGTCGCATCTCATTCGTCCTGTCGTGCGTTATCGGATCATCCGCGGAACTTGTCGGACGAGATGCTCGAGGCCATCGCCGACAACGGTGGGGTCATCGGCATGAACTTCTACTGCGAGTTCACGGATCAAGCATATCACGACAAGATGAAGGCTCGGCATGTGGATCTATTGGGAGAATTGAACCGGCCACCGGAGATTCCGCCCGAACAACTCGACGATTTCGCCGCAGAGCGGCTCAGAACCTTTTTCAAGGACCGGCTGCCTCGGCCGCCGTTCGAGCGGATCCTCGAGCACATCGATCACGCCGTCGAGGTGGCAGGCATCGATCACGTGGGCCTCGGAGCGGACATGGATGCGACCGACATTCCGATGCCAGAGGGCATGGACGACGTGACCGATTATCCGAAGATCACGGAGGGGTTGCTCGAGCGCGGTTACGCCGAGGGTGACGTTAGCAAGATCCTTGGAGGGAATTTCCTGCGGGTGTACGAGCAGGTCATCGAAAGCTGATCGGAACGTCGATTCTCTCCCGGGATCACCGTCACTACGCCCACTCGTTTCTCGCTCTCCTGTTCATCGTCAATTTCCTGAACTACGTCGACCGGCTCGCCATTACCGGTCTCATCGAGCCGATTCGTAAAGATCTCGGTGCCACCGACGCGCAGATGGGGCTGGTCGGTCTCGCGTTTACCCTGACCTATGCGGGGCTGCCACCCCTGTTCGGGTGGCTCGGAGACCGGTGGCCCCGGACGATCTTGATCGCGTGCTCGGCGGCGTTCTGGAGTGTGGCGACAGCGGCTACCGGCTTGGCGCGAAACGTGGTCCAGCTCGCGACGCTCCGGGGGGCCGTTGGGGTCGGGGAGGCGTCGTACATGACCAATGCGCCGAGCCTCATCGCGGATCTCTTTCCGCTGAAGGGGCGGGGCAGGGCCATGTCCCTGTTCTATACCGCGTCGCCAATCGGCGTGGCGCTCGGCGTGACGATCGCCGGGGTTCTCGGTGAAGCGTACGGGTGGCGGATGGCCTGCTTTCTGGTGGGGCTCCCCGGCATTGCGACCGCGGTATTGGTGTGGCGCTTCCACGAGCCGGTTCGGGGCAAGTTCGACGGTGTGGGTGAGGTGGTCCGCCCCCCGATCGTCGTGGCGGTCAAGGAACTCCTGGTGAACCGAGTCTTCGTACTGATCGTGCTGGCGTTTACCGGCCAGGTCTTCCTTCAGAATGCGGTGGAATTCTGGCTCCCGACGATTCTCCAGCGGGACAAGGGAATCCCCCTCCTCGAGGCAAACGCGACTTACGGGGCCGTGGCGCTCCCCGCCGGGATCATTGCTCCACTGATGGGGAGCTTTCTGGGTGATGCCCTCAGACGTCGCACGGCGGCTGGCTATTTCTGGATCTGCGCGGCCAGCGTGATCCTCACGGCGGCGCCGCTCATTGGGCTGGGGATGGCGTTTGCCAGGGCCCCGATCTTCGCGGCCGTGTTCTTCGAGATCCTCTTGGCCAACACGTCCCTGGGGCTGGTAGTAGCTCTCGCCGTGAGCATCGTGAGTCCCGGCATCCGGGCAACCGCGACGGCCGCGATGCTCACCACCGTGCACCTCTTGGGGGACGCGATCTCACAGCCGCTGGTCGGCAAGCTCTCGACCGAAATGTTGGAGGGTGGCATCTCCGGTATGGTCGTGAGCGAGCTCGCGGCACTGTTCCGCACGAGCCCGGACAGCCACCTCACGATCGCCCTGCTCTGCGTGGCGCTACCGGCGGCCGTGGTCTCGTCTGTACTGTTCGTAATGGCGGGGAGGGAGGAGGGGAATGCGACTAGGGAGTAGGGGAATAGGGGGTGGGGCTCACACCCATATCCCTATTCCCTACCCCCTATCCCCTACTAGCCCTTGCAGTTCCCGTTTCCCACCCCCAAGTTCACCCGCCAATCCAACAGGAGCGCACGTCATGCGAAGTCTGGGTGTGGTATTGAGCCTTTCACTGCTGGCCGGGTGCGCAGCGGGGGGCTATGGGGAGTTGACGGACGCCGAGCGCGCGGCGCTCGCCGATTCGATACGGCAGTTCGCGAACGAGATGGTCGTGACGATCGACGGTCACGACGTCGACGGATTCATTGATTACCACTCGCGACATCCCGATTTCACGTGGGCGAGCTCCGGCTCGATCACGCCGCTCGATTCTCATCACGTTTCCATGAAGGAGTACTTTCCCGGGGTCGGGAAGAATGTGCACTTCAAGCTGGGAGACAGCCGAGTGCACGTGTTGAGCAGGGATGCCGCGGTGGCGACTTCCATCATTCACTCGACTAACATCGACGACGACGGTGAGCCGACGACAGGCCATGAGGCATGGAGCATCGTGGTTCAGCGCATCGGTGGTGAATGGAAAGTGGTGCAGGCGCATGAGTCCTACCCTCGCCGCCCGGCCTCGTGACAAGGAAATTCCTGCTACGCCCATTCTGAGCCCCGATCGGCGGAATGCCTGTACGCGTGCCTCGGTGCGTCGGGGAAACTCGAGGCGCTCAGGGGGGGGATAAAGGGTCGCTTTTCGAGGTCTGAGCTGAGTGGCACCCTTCGGCTCTCCGTGACGACAAACAAAGCCCCCGCAGCGCTGAGCGCTGCGGGGGCTTTGGGTCCGAGTGTCCCGGTACGAACTAGTTCGGGTTCGGGTTGAAGAAGTTAGGTGTAATGGTGGTCGGCTGAGCACATCCCGCAGGAGCCGGCGAGCGCTGGTTGCACTCGTTGGTCTCGAGCGGCAGATGCGGATAGATGATGTGCTGCGGCAGAAATCCCCACAGGTCGGCCAGCCGGCCGTACCGCCGCATGTCCACCCACCGATGTCCGCCTTCCCACATCAGCGAATAGCGCTTGTTGTAGAGCAGCTCATCCAGCCGCGCGGTGTCCGTCATGCCCTGCCACGTAGCCAGGGCGATGGCGGGAAGTCCACCGGAAGTGGTCCGAATGAAGTTGATGTCCGTGAGCGCAGCGTCCACGTTGCTGGCACCCAGGTTCGCCTCGGCGCGGAGGAGGATCAGCTCCTCGTTCCGCATGATGGCGATGGGCGAAGAAGCGCCCCCGTTCACGGCGTCGTAGAGCGTGAAGCATGCGTCCACCACCATGCCGTGAATCTCCTTCGGCGTGATCTTCCGCACCTTGGTGAGGAAGCGCTGGTCGAGGCTCGTGTCGTCGGTCTGGATCTGCGCCTCCACCTCGTTCTCCGGCACGCTGAACAGCTGGCGGCAGGTGGGATCGAAGAGCGGGTTGGCGCGATCACCGGACGTAGTGCTGTACGTGTCGTACGCCCCCATGGACAGCGGGGCGGCGGCGTCCAAGAACGACGCGGGCAAGTACGTGCTGAGCGCGCCGGTGAAGTCGTTGGTGTACACCGCCATGCGGGCCCGGAGCCCGCGGTTGAAGGTGAGGAAGCTGGCGGGCGTGTCGAACGCGGAAAAGCCGTCCGTCAACGGGAACAGGAACGAGCTTCCGCCCGACCCGAGGTCAGTCGCCCCCTCATCCAACATGGAGATGATGCGCGTCTTGACGGCGGCATTGTCCGCGATGGCCGCCGCGGGGTCGCCGGTGTCGATATCGACATCGATCGGCAGGCCGGCGTCGGCGAAGCCGTTGTTCATGCGAATGAACGCGACCGCCATCAACGTCTTGGCGAAGCCACTGGTCCCCGCAATCTCCGCCGCCGAGAGCGTGGTGGCCGCTCCGAGCGCAGCGAGCAGCTCGTTGCCCTGCCGGATCATGCGGAACCCCGCCAGGAAACCGGAATAACGGGGCTCATTTGCTCCCAACGGGTCTTCCAACCGGTCGAGAGGGTGTTGTGGATTGCTGGGATCGAGCTCGATGCCTTCCCGACCCATCTGCCCCATGAGGGCGGTGTGGGAGACAAGGAACGAGTTCTCGAAATCACGGAGCCCACCCAGGAGGCCCACGGCGGCGATGTTGATCGCCCCCCCCTCGCCGTCCTGAAGGGCGTTGATGCTCTGGGCCTGAAAGTCCGGGACGTTCAAGTCCTTGCACGCACCCGAGACCACAAGCGCCAGAGCCGGAACGATGAGATGAATCGCTTTCATTGATCGTGTCCTCGTTGGCTGCGTCATGGTCAAAAGCCCAGGTCGATGGAGAACCAGAACTGGCGGCTGGGCGGGTACGCCCAGAGCTCTCTCGGCACGGATCGCGAGAGGCTCCTTTCAGGACGCCACCGCGACTCCGGGTCGGTGCCGCGGTAGTCGGTGATCATGATCAGGTTCCTTCCGCTCGCGGTCAGCCGGATGTATCGGGCACCGCTCCAGAGGTTCTGCACGAACGACCTCGGGAGTTCGACCGCGAGGGACAGCTCTCGGAGCTTGGTGAAGGTCATGTCCTGCACGTATGGCGTCGGGTTCTTCCTGAACACGACCGGACGCCACTGACCCAGCGTCATCCCCGAGACGGGAGACGGATCGTCATAGTCCTTACTGTTCCCGTTCAGGTCGTACAGCCAGCCCGTGAGGTTCGAGATCTTCCCACCGGTCTGGTGATCGATCACGGTGTTCAACCTCAGCGCCTTGTAACGAATCTCGTTGGAGAACTGGAGGTTGAAGTCCGGCCGGGTCTCTCCGATGATGGCCGAGACACGCGTGCCATCGGAGAGGGAATCGAACCCGCCGATCTGGGTGCAGGACGAGTCCGCGGCTACGCGGGGTGACCCGCCCCCAAATCCGCCGCCGCCGAATCCCGGCACCGGCAGCTCGGTCATCACGCACCGATAGGAGTGCCAGCTCCCTCCGACGCTCCACTGGAAGTCGGCCCTCTGCACCGGGATAGCCCGAAGCCCGATCTCGACTCCCCGAGTCCTCAAGACGCCGCCGTTCAGGAACTCGGCGCTGAATCCGAAGGACGGTGGCAGTGTCCGTTGGAGCAGCAGATCGGTGATTCGCTTCTGGTACCAGGTGGCCTCGAGGTTGGCCCGGCCACCAAAGAGCGTGGCGTCGATGCCGCCCTCGATCTCGAGCTGGCGCTCCGGAACGATGTCCGCCGCGTTCTTGTTGGACGCGATCTGCCCCGAAGGCACGCCGCCCACATTTCCGCCCACCAATTCGGTGAACTTGGCTCCATAGAGCGGCTGATTGCCCGACTGGCCCACGGCGGCGCGGAACTTCAGTTCATCGATCGTGCCCGGGACAAGCTGCGGGATACGATACGATGCCGATGCCTTTGGATACCAGTACAGTTTTTCGGTATCGCCGTTGTTGCTGCTCTGATCGGCTCGCACGCCCAGCGTCAACAGGAGCTTCTCACCCAGGCCGAGGAACTCCTCCTGGGCGAAAAAGCCGAAGTCCTTGACGTACTCATGGCGGGCATCGACCAGGATCGTGGTCCCGGCCGTGATGCTCTGGATGCCGCCCACCAGATTCGCGGCCACGACACGGTCGATCTCTAGCTCCCGGGTCTCATACTGAAGGCCGAACTGCGTGGTGAATGATGTAGCGTTCGCCAACGTGTACTTGTAGACGGCGTTGGCGTTGACGTTCAGGTTGAGGTTGTTCGACCGGCCGACGGCCGAGCTCCCGAAGAGACCATCCACCGCCTCGAACTGCAGGTCCGGCGGCGAGAACACCGTGTTGTGCTGATTGAAGAAATCGGTGCCGCCCACCCCGATGAACCTGAGCGAGTGCTGCGGAGTATTGACGATGTCCAATTCCGCGCGGGCGCTGGTGATGATCCGCCAGACTCTCTCTCGGTTCTCGAGGTTGTTGGCGGTGTGGAGCGGGTTGCTGGCCACGAAGGGGTTCACCGGGTACGCGCCGCCCTCACAACTGAGCGAGACCTCCCGGGAGCCGTCCGGACAGATGGCGCGCAAGTCGTAGAAGCTGGGCGTGTTGGACAGCGCGGCCCAGAGGCTGCTGTTGTTGTTCTCGTTGATCGTGAGGCCTTTGTCACCGGTGGTGTTGACCACGTTGGTGTTCAGTTGAATGGTCAGGCGCTCGCCGATGTCCTGGTCGAGGTTCAAGCGAACCGAGCGCTTGTCGGCGTACGTCTTGGCGATGAGCCCACCCTCGTGCCTCACGAGGCCGGTGGCGAAGTAGCGCGTGGTCTCAGTGCCGCCGCTGATCGATGCTCCGGTCTCGTAGTTGAGCGGCCGGGCCGAGATGAGGGCTTCTTCGTTGTCGAAGAACTTGCTGGCGCCCCAGCCGTCCGGCGAGCTCGACGCGGCGATCGCCCCGTAGGTGGCGACGGCATCTGCCTCACTCTGGAAGCGACGCAGGCCGATGCGGTTGAGCACCGAGATCGTTCCGAACCGCTGGGTGATCGTGAACTGCGGGGCGCCCACTCGGCCACGCTTGGTCGTGATCAGGATCACGCCGTTCGACGCCTTGGAGCCGTAGATGGCCGAGGCGGCCGCGCCCTTCAGGACCTCGACGTTCTCGATGTCCGAGGGATTCAAGTCGGAGATCCGGTTCACGGCGTTCTCGCCTTCAACTGCGACGGTGAACCCGCGGGAGGCTTGCGAGATGAAGTTGGAAGAGCGAGGAAGGGCCACGTCGCTCGCGATTACGCCGTCGATCACGTAGAGCGGCGTGAACGCGCCGTTGATGGAGGTGACGCCCCGGAGCTGGACCAAGGCCCCGCCGCCGGGCGCGCCGGAGTTCTTGAGAATGTTCGCCCCTAACAGCTTACCCTGCAGCGCCTGGTCCAGGCTGACGGCCGAAACCTCGGAAAGCTGCTGGGCGCTCACCGTGGCGACGGCGTTGGCGAGGTTCCTCCGCTCGACGCCGGTGGCCTGGCCGGTCACGACGATCGCCTCGAGCTGGAAGAAGTCCCGTCCCAGCGCGACCTGCACCGAGTTCTGGCTGGACGCTACCTGAACGTTCTGCCGCTTGAACCCGATGCTCCGCACGGTGAGCGAGACATCCCGCGCGGGGACCGCGAGGGTGAAGGTGCCATCATCGTTGATCGTGGCGCCGATGGTGGTCCCCTGAACGGAGATCTGGCCGGACGTCACGATCTCGTTGCTCAGCGAGTCCGTGACGCGCCCGGTAATGATGCGCGTTTGCGCAACTGCCTGTGCCACCCCTGCTGTCAAGACCAGTGTGGCTGCGAAGACAACCGACCTGAACTTCATGCATCCTCCTTCTTGGCGTATCTCATTGGGAACGATGTCGAATCGCACCGGACGAAGCATCCCGTTTGCAGTATCACCTCCTACGTGAGTGGTCGTGAAACCCATGTGAAGAAACCGTGAACACCTCTTTGGCGTCCTTGAGCCAACTGAAGAGGCAGGGCCGCGTTACTTGGGGTCCTACCGACTACAGCAGCAGATTCGCATCTGGGGGTAGGTGGTAATCGGGTAGGCTAGGTGGGCGGGCTGTCCGCGGGAGCGGCCGACGTACCACACCACACCCCGCGGAAGTAGGTGGATGTCGACGGGATAACTCACTTGTCGGACGCCCGCAACGTCATCGAGACATCTCCACCCTTGCCCGGGCCCTTACAGAAGCCTATGTGTAGATGTGATACCACAAGGACTATAGAGGCGTTGTCCCGCGACCGTCAAGGGGGGCGGAGGGCGCCCGGCAAACCGATCTCGGGAAGCCGGGCAGACGGATCGGCTTTCATAACGGGGGTGTGGGCATGGCTTTAGGACTCGAGCGCGAAAAGGGGTGGGTGATTCTCGCTGTGGCGGCGTCGTTGCTGGGCTCGGATATCGCCGCCGCGCAGTTCCCGCCCGGAGAGCCCGGTTCGCAGGGGAGCGCGAACGTCCAAGTGCTCTCGCACATTCCCCTGGGTCGGATTTTCACCATCGGCGATATCGAGCTGGAGCAGGAGCTGTCCCGGCCGTACGCCTACGTGCCCCGTCTCCACGGCACCACGTCGAGCGCCGGATTCAACATCATCAGTGTGAGGGATCCCGAGCACGCCGAAATCCTCTACGAATGGCGGATCGAAGATCCCGAGCTTCATGTGGGCGCGGGATGCCTCGACAACAAGTACTTCAAGCTCCGAGGGCGCTACTACGACGTGCAGGGATGTCAGTTTTCCCAGTCGGGGCCAAACTCCGATCTGAACGCCGTCGTGTTCGATGTCACGGGACTGCCCGATACCTCCGCGATCCGCGAAGTGGGCCGGATTAGGGCGCCGGACACGCCCGGCGGGTCGCACAACATCTATCTGTACAAGCACTCCGACGGGCGCGTGCTGCTCTTTGCCACCACGTCGGCGAACCACGTGAACGTGTATGACATGGAGCGGTTTCTCGACGGCGCGCCGAATTACGGTCTCGTCGGGCGGGTGCCGCTGCCTGATGCGCCGGGCGCTTCGACGACCAGCTATCACGACATGTACGTGGGGTACGATCCGGCGACCCGCCAGGACAAGTTCTACGGGGGAGGTGGCGGGGGGTACTTCGTCATCGACGTGACCGATCCATCCAGTCCGGAGGTGGTCGTCTCCGTGGCCGGCGTGGCCGGAGTCTCGTGGGGCCACACGTTCACTCCGACACCCGATGGGCGCTATGTGGTGGCGGAAGCTGAGTATCAGTATGCGCCGCTTCGGATCTTCGATCTCAAGCCCGCCCTCGACGGGGAAACGCGAACCATCTCGCGGCCTATTGGCGCCTGGACGGCCCGCTGGCAGGGGTGCCCCCATAACACCGAAGTGCGCTGGCCCTACGTGTTCGTCACAGCCTACGAGGACGGGTTTCACGTGTTCAACATGATGGATCCCGCGAACCCCTATACTGTCGCGTATTACGACACGTACGAGGGACCGAATCAGCGCGGGCGCGCGGTGAGCGGTAACCCGGAGGAAGCTTGGGTCAACCCCGGTTCACCGAACGCGTCGGGCTATGCAGGGGGCGGGCCGGCCACCGTGTCTAACGGAGCGTTCGGCGTGGACGTTCGCAATGCCGACGGCCTGATCGTGAGCAGCGACCTCGCTACCGGTTTCTGGGTCTTTCGGATGGACGGCTTCGACGGGTGGAACGGTAATCAATGGGGCATGCCCAACATCTCTAGTGCCCAGGATTGGGACAACGGCCCCGAGGGGGCTCCCGCGGCGCGCGTGAGCCGCCGCTCCCAGGAATGGAATGCCGTCCCGTACGTCAGGGGCGCCAATGGCTTGCTACTGCTGGGAAGCGTGACCGGCGGTATGATGGTGATGCGCATGGATGGACTGGCTGCTCACGACCATCCGCACGAGCACTGACGATCACGAGTTCGGGGTCCGTCTCTCCCCCGAACCCCGTCGGGGAGGTTCACAATGCTGCGAATTCAAGCGACCCTCGTGACGGCGGCGGTGGTGGCGGGCATCGCTCTCTTTCCGGGCGCTGCGGCCGGCCAGTACCGTCTCGGCGAAGCGCCGGACCTACACCGACCGGGGGAGCAGGGGAGCACGAATGTGCAGGTCCTTTCGCATATTCCCACTTGGGCGGATTTTCACCGTCGGGGATATCGAGCTCGAGCAGGAGGTCGCTCGGCCGTTTGTGTACGTACCCCGGCTCCACGGCACCACCTCCAGTTCCGGGCTCAACATCATCAGTCTGATGGGGCGCCGCCCGCGCGGGTCAGCGCCGAGGATTGGAACAACGCGCCCTTCGTGCGTGGGGCGAACGGGATGCTGGTGCTGGGAGACGCAGTGCATGGGAGGATCGCGATGCGGATGAACGGTGGGATCGTCGACCACGATCACCATCACGACGCGGATCACTAGGGGACTATGACGCTTGCCGCTCCATACGCTGCCGCACCAACCGTAGCTACACTAGGAAAACTGGCGATTTGCAGGGGGTGATCATGAGCATCTGTGTCGCAGTGCTGGCAGCGGGCTTACTGGGAGTGTTGGGTGGCGGAGGGGCAATGGCTCAACACCGGCCTGGAAAGCAGGGAAGCTCCAACGTAAAGATCCTTGCGCACGTCCCCCTCGGAGGTATGGGCACGGTGGCGGACGTCGAGGTCGAGCAAGATCTTTCGCGGCCGTACGCGTACGTCTCTCGCAGGCTCCAGCCGGCCGGATTTGATGTGATCGATCTCAAACAGCTGGATGAGGCCAAACTGATTTATTCCTGGCGTATCGAAGATGCCGATCTTCACTTGGGCTCGGGCGCGGTGGACGGCAAGTACTTCAAGCTCCGGGGCCGGTACTACTACGTGCAGTCGTTTCAGTTCAGGGTGGGCGGCCCCGATGTGGACCTGGGTGCTGTCGTGTTCGACGTCACCGGGCTACCCGATACGTCCACCATGAGAGAAGTCGGCCGACTCAGAGCCCCGGATGCACCAGGCGGATTCCACAACATATTCGCCTACAGGCACTCCAACGGGCGTACCCTGCTGTTTGCGACGCTGGAATGGCCGTGGGGGAACGTCTACGACATGGAACGATACCTGGATGGTGATCCCCTCCAGGGGCTCGTGGGGAAGATCCCCGTCCCCGACTATCCGGCAGCGCCTGCCGCTGCCATGACCGAGGATCGCGACGGGCGCTTCGACTGGCACGATTTCTATGTGGCCTACGACCCCGCGACCCGCCAGGACAAGTTCTACGGGTCAGCTCAACCGGTGGGCTCTTACGTGTTCGACGTCACGCGCCCCGAGCAACCCAAGCTGATCACATCGATCACCGGCGCACCGGGACAAACGAGAGATCACACGCTCGTCGCGACGCCGGATGGGCGCTACGTGATCACGGAGTCCCATTTCCAATATCGCCCGCTTCAGTTCTACGACCTGAAGCCAGGTCTCGATGGCGAGGTCCAAACGATCTCCCGGCCCATTGCCGCCTGGACCGCTGATTGGGAAACCCACGCGCACAACTTCGAGATTCGCTGGCCCTACGTATTCGTCGCGGCGTATGAGTACGGCATGCAAGTGATCAACATGATGGACCCCACGAACCCCTACACGGTGGGTTACTACGACACGTTCGACGGCCCCCATGCCCGGGGCGGGAAGGACCCTGCCGGCATCCGGCCGCCGCACCCCTTCACGCACACGGCGGACGGGGCATTCGGTCTCGACGTGCGCAACGCTGACGGATTGGTGGTCCTGGGAGATTTCACCACGGGTTTTTGGGCCCTCAAGATGGACGGGTTCGACGGGTGGAACGGGCACGAGTGGGGGGTACCAAACGCCTCGAGCGCCCAGGACTGGGAAAACGGTCCGGATGGCGCGCCGCCGCCCGCGAGGGTCACGCTTCGGTGACACCGGTTGAGCCGCGGGCTACGCGGCGTGCTGGAGCGGCCGTGCACCTCGCCGTCGCCGCCTGTCTGCTCCAGGCTTGCCAGCCCGACGAGCGGGGAACCCTGTCGCCCGAGGTGCGGGTGGAAGTCGAGCGTGCCACCCGCCGGCTCGCGGCGGATTTCATTGCCGCCGATGGCGCAAAGGACCCCGATCGAGTGCTGGCTCTCTTCGCAGACAGCGCCAGTGTGGCAATCGTTTCGAGCGGCCAGCTCCGGTCCTCGCGGTCGGCCTTCCGCGACGCCCTGGAGGCGTTGTACGGCAGCATTCGCAAGCTCGAGATCGTGGAGGACGAGGTCAGGGTGGCCGCGCTCGGACCCGACGCCGCGATCCTCACCGCCACGTACGCGTACGAGCGGATCGCCTTGGACTCGACCGTTACCCGGGGCCGGGCGGCGATCACCTACGGATGCCGGCGGCGGAACGGTGAGTGGGAGATCGTGCACTATCATTTCTCGAGAGCGCCCGGCTCGACCTGAGCCGCGGTCGTCGTTTCGTCAACGGGCGGCGCTCGCTCGTGGCGTGTCGACTCAATGGGAGGGCATTATGCAAAGCAAGTTCGCGACGGCGTTCACCTCGGCGGCGGCGCTAGTGGGGTTGCTTGCCAGCGCGGCGAGCTCAAGCGCTCAGCACCCGCCGGGAGAGCAGGGGAGTACCAACGTGCACATCGTCGCGCACCTCCCGTTGGGCGGACCGTTCACCGTGAGCGATGTCGAGATCGAGCAGGAGCTGTCCAGGCCGTTTGCCTACGTGGCCCGGATGCATGGGTCGAGTCATGTGGCCGGGGTGACCGTTCTCGATCTCAAGGATCCAGAGCGAGCGTCCTCGCTGTACTCATGGACCATCGAGGAGCCCGAGCTGCATCGTGGCATGGGCGGCATGGACAACAAGTACTTCAAGCTGAGCGGCCGCTACTATGACGTGCAATCGTTCCAGTGGATGCAGGGCGGCCCGAACGCCGACCTCGGCGCGGTAGTCTTCGACGTCACCGGTCTCCCCGATGCGTCGCAAGTGCGGGAGGTCGGCCGGATTCGTGAGCGCACCACTGGGGAAGGGTTCATGGGGATCGGCGGGTTCCACAACATCTTTGCCTACAAGCATTCGGACGGCCGTGTGTTGCTGTTCACGACCGTATGGGCCAAGCCGCACGCGAATATCTACGACATGGAGCAGTTGCTGTCCGGCGGCGATAACTACGGACTCGTGGGGCGCGTGCCGATCCCCGAAAACCCGGGTGTCCAGGTCGGAATCGGCTACCACGACATCTACGTAGGATACGAGCCGGCGACCCGCCAGGATCGGTACTATGGTGGCGGGGCCGGCGGGTATTACATCTTCGACGTAACCCGCACTGACGCCCCCAAGCTCCTGACCTCCATCACCGGGGTCGCCGGCGTCAGGAGTGGACACACGTTCACACCGACGCCCGATGGTCGGTATGTCGTAGCGGAGACTGAGTACCAGTATGCTCCGCTCAGAATCTTCGATCTCAAGCCCGGCCTCGACGGGGAAGTCCAGAACATCTCGAGACCCATCGGCGCGTGGACCGCCCGGTGGCAGGGCCTACCGCACAATCACGAGGTGCGTTGGCCGTACGTGTTCGTCTCTGCTTACGAGGATGGGCTCCACATTTTCAACATGATGGATCCGACGAATCCGTACACGGTGGCGTATTACGACAGCTACGACGGGCCGCACCAGCGCGGCTGGGGAGGCGTCGACTCCCCGGAGACGGGGACGGGCGTTACGAGCGGTGCGTTTGGGGTGGACGTTCGGAACGCGGACGGGCTCATCGTACTGAGCGATTTCCACACCGGTTTCTGGGCGTTCAAGATGGATGGCTTCGACGGCTGGAACGGCCACCAGTGGGGGATGCCCAACGTATCCTCAGCCCAGGATTGGGATAACGGACCCGAGGGAGCGCCGGCCCCTGCACGGGTAAGCGCGCGCGAGTGAGGAGGGCCCTCCGACCCAACTAGCAGTGAGCAGGCCGACCGGCCCGCCCGTGACGTTGGACGGTGGGGGTGGGTCTGCTCACTCCTTACTCGGTGGGGAAGGGAGTGGAGAGACTCCTCACTGGGTGGGGTGGTTTTGAGGAGTGGGGGCGCCGCGCCTAGTTCACCTCAAACTGCATCATCATCCCGGCTTCCAGGTGCTCGGCGATGTGGCAATGGAGCATCCATGTGCCGGGGTTCGAGTTCTCCACCAGGATGTCGACGGTGCCGCCAACCGGCAGGAGCTCCGTGTCTTTCCACGCCATGTTGTTTACCGGAACGCCGTTTCGCGCGATCGTCAGGAAGCGCTGGCCATGCAGGTGGATAGGATGGTTCATTGGGTGGAATGCTTCGGCATCGTTCACGAGCCGGATTTTCGTAACCGTTCCCCGCTCGAAATTCCAGTCGATGTCCATGTTCTCGGCACCGGTCGCAGGATCGCGCAGAATCCAGCGGACCTCCTTGGAGGTCGCGATCCAGTTCATGTCCGACATCGTGTCCGTCCACTCGACCGGCGCACGGTAGGTCGTATCGATCGAGATGAAGTGCATCACGATGATCGGCAGGTCCTGGATGTCGACCGTGAGGAGGAGCTCGTGGTCTGGCGGCCGGTCGAACTCGGCTCGGTACCCATCGATGTCCTGCGTCACGTCTTGGTTCTCTCGCAACGTGGCAAAAGAGGACGTATGGTCCTCGTCGGCCGGCTCTGAGCCGACCATCACCATGCCCATGGTGTCTACGGCGAGGTAGAACTCACCCAGCATGTGATCCAGTGGCTGGACCGAGTTCAGCAGATGGTGGGTCCCCTCCTCGCCAAAGTGCACTTCGACGACGTAGCGCTGGGCTGGCGCGATCACGATGCTCTCGACCATCGTCTCCCGCTCGAATTTGCCCACGTCCGCGGCTACGAGTTTGATCGGGGCATCCCCGAACGACAGGTTGTAGGTCCGCGCGTTGGCGACGTTGGTGATGTAGAAGCGGACGACCTCGCCCTTACGGGCCATCAGATGGTACTGGGGTTCACCATTGACCAGGAGGTGATTCCCGAACCGGCCCATGATGACGAAGTCGGCGTTCTCCTTCCCATAGGGGATCAGGGTATCGCCGTCCATTAAGAGGTCGTCGAGCACCAGGAATTCTTCGCGGTTCACAGGGCTGTAGTAATCTGGATCGGTGGGGTCGACCATCAGGTTCCCATAAAGACCCATGTCCTGCTGAATGTCCTCACGCATGTGCGGGTGGTACCAGTAGATGCCCGCGTCCGGGAAGCGAATCGTATACCAGAACGTTTCGCCGGGTTTCACCGGGGGTTGGGTCACGTCCGGTACTCCATCGAACCGGTTGTCGAGGCGGATACCGTGCCAATGCACTGTCGTCGGTAGTTCGATGTTGTTGGTGAATCGGACGTGAATTTCCGCTCCTTGCATCACTCGGATCAGCGGCCCGGGGTACTGGCCGTTGAAGCCGTACATGATGAAGGTCTTGTTGTGCAGCGTCCGCCGCACGAGCATGGCTTCGATGTCCAGCGTATCACCGTTACGTAGCTGAACGATCTCTCGAGGAGTTGCCTCTGGCAGCGACGATACGTCGATTCCTGCGCCAGGGAGCCACGGTGTGATCTTGGGAGTGGCGCCCATCATGCCCGGCAACATGGGCATTTTCATCATCGGGATGATCATCATCCCGCTCGGGGCGACGCCCTCTCCGTGATCCATCATCATGCCGGACATCCCCGGCATGTCCATCATGGTGGGGGTTTCCTGGGTGGATGCGGGCACAGCGGCTAGCAGCGTGAGGGCCAGCACGGCGCCAGCCGCCGCCCCGCCCCGCGCCGTGAAGAACCTGATCGAGTCTCGTCCGGTGAGCATCACCCGCCCATTCCCTCCACGCCGTAGATATCACAGCCTGCGAGCGATCGCACGCGGGCGCTGCTCGAACGGCCGACCATGAGGAGAGGTCCCGTCCACCGCGGTAGTCCCGCCGTCTCCTCGGCCGATACCATGAACATCGTCTTGTTCCAATCCACTCGTGTCGTCACGGGGTGTTCGGCGGCGACCGGCCCGAGGTTCCGGATCCTGTCCAGGTTCGGGGTGGCCATCCAAGCCACGTACATGGTGTAAGGCCCGAAGTAAGACGGTTCCGGCAATCCTTCGACACTCATCGTCGCATCGAAAAGAGGGCGCCCGTCGGCGGTGACGGCTATCCCGAACGGTGACGTTCCGGGCACGAGCTGTACGGTACCGGCCGCGCGCGCGAGTTTCCCGGTAGACACGAGCTCGACGACCTCGGGTGATAGGTCTGGTCCGACGCACGCAACTCCCGTTGGGTCGACGGGGCCAGCGAGGCTTACCGGTAGGAAGCTCAGCGCGGGCAGGATGCCAGCAATGACCACGGTCTTCATCGTGGTTCCCTCACGAGGTGAGTGTTACAGAGTCAACGACTGTTGTAAGGTGGCTGTCGCCCGGCCCGAGGTCAACGTCTCCTGCACCGCCGTCCGGTCGTGGCCGGGGCGCCCGAGGGCCGCGGAGCAACTTGACCCCTTGCGTGTTCTGAACCACTTTCGCAACTGGAGATCGGACCTGACAATTTATCCGGAGAGCCGCATGCAATACCCCCGCACTGGTCTATCGTTCCTCGCGCTGATCGTAGGTGGTATCGCGTATTCCGCCGAAGCGCAGGTGCCGCTCGGTGAAGTCGGTAGCAGCAACCTGAAGATTGTTTCCCACGTCCCGTTGGGGCGCATGTTCACGGTAGCCGATATCGAGATCGAGCAGGAGCTCGGCCGGCCGTTTGTGTATGTGCCGAGGATGCACGGTATCACGAAATCGACCGGGTTCAGCGTGCTTAGCGTGAAGGATCCGGCCGATCCGAGCCTGCTCTATACGTGGAACATCGAGAACCCGGAGCTGATACGCGCCTACGGGGGGTTGGACGGGAAATATTTCAAGCTCCAGGATCGCTACTACTATATCCAGTCCTTCCAGATCGCGGCCGGCAGTCAGAATCATGATCTGGGTGCAATCGTTTTCGACGTCACTGGTCTGCCCGACGCGTCGACGATCAAGGAGGCGGGCCGCATTCGAACGCCCGACTTCCCGGGCGGGTTTCACAACATCTTTGCGTACAAGCATTCCGACGGGCGGGTGCTCCTGTTGTCCACCAGCCGGGGAGCGCACGCGAACGTGTTCGACATGGCGCAATTCCTGGCGGGTGAGGGGCAGGGCAGCCTGATCGCTCGCATCCCGATCCCGGATGCGCCTCCAATGGGCGGCGGCAGCTATCACGACATGTACGCCGGATACGATCCGGCGACCCGCCAAGACAAGTTCTACGGAGCGGCGTGGAACTCGGGCTATTACATCTTCGACATCAGCCAGCCGGACCAGCCAAGCCTCATTACCTCGATCACGGGGGTAGCGGGTGGGGCCAGCCAGCACACCTTCACGCCGACTCCTGACGGCCGGTACGTCGTCGCCGAGATGGAATACCAGTACGCGCCGCTGCGGATCTTTGATCTCAAACCGGGCCTCGACGGGGAGGTCACGACCGTCTCACGGCCGATCGGCGCCTGGACCGCGCGGTGGCAGGGTCTTCCACACAATCACGAAGTCCGCTGGCCCTACGTGTTCGTCTCCGGATACGAGGATGGGCTGCACGTCTTCAACATGATGGATCCGACCAATCCATACACCGTGGCGTACTACGACACCTACGGTGGGCCGAACCAGCGCGGCTGGGGCGGGGTGGACGATCCGGAGGCCGGCCGTGGCAACGCGAATGGCTCCTTCGGCGTGGACGTGCGAAACGCGGACGGGCTGATCGTCACGAGCGACATGACCACCGGGTTCTGGGCGTTCAAGCTGGATGGATTCAATGGCTGGAACGGCCATCAATGGGGTATGCCGAACATCTCGAGCGTCCAGGACTGGGACAACGGCCCAGAGGGCGCCCCGGCACCGGTACGAGTGAGCGACTGATTAGCGACTGATTGAGGAATGGGAACGGGAGGGCGCCGCGGCGCCCTCCCGCTCGCTGAGCGACCTACCTACCGCCGTAGCGTGGCGTCGACCGGTGCCGGACCGACGTCGTCCTTCAGGTATTGATCGAAGAACCCCAGGATGTCGAGTGACATCCGGTGGTAGTTCTCGGGGACGCGAACGTAGTAGCTGACGTCCGGGTACGTCTTGTACCGGACGACCTTGAATTCCTTCTCCAATGCCAGCGCGAACTCCGCCGACGCCCGAATCGGTACCCGGCCCGGGCGCCACGATACGACGTCGCCGGTCCCGTGCACGAGGAAAACGGGCGTAGTCACGTCCTTGACGGAGAAGATGGCCGAGTTGCGCCGGTAGACGGCGGCGCTGTCAGGATATGGCCCCCACTCGTACGCCAAGAGCTTCGTGTGCTGCAGCTCGGCGTTGTATTCCTGAAAGCTGATCCAGTCGGCGTAGCCGGACTGCGGAGCCGAGGCCTGGAACACGCCGGGTGCGTGAGCCACGGCCCCCATGCTGGTGATCCCCCCGTAGCTGGATCCCGTGATGCCAAGCTTCTCGGGGTTGACGTGGGGGAGACTCTTGAGGTATTCGGCGCCGGCGACTACGTCGCGCATGTCGCAGCGGGTCCAGCAGGGGTTGTTCGCGTCCTCGAAGGTTTTTCCGAACCCGGAGCTGCCCCGGATATTGGGCATCAAGACCACGTAGCCCTGCTGGGCGAAGAGCTGAGGCTGCGTCGCATAGGTGTCGTTGAACTGCGAGGTCGGACCGCCGTGGGCGAACACGATTCCCGGGAGTCGCGCACCGGTACGAATGGTCGCGGGCTTGTAGAGGTAGGCGGAGATCGTGAACTCGTCGCTCCGGTAGGTCACCTTCTCGGGTGTGAGCAGTGATTGAGACAGTCCCTCGGACACCGAATGGGTGAGGCGACGCGGCGTGCCACCCCCGACGGGAACGACGTAGAGGTCAGAAGGCTCGGTTGGCGTTCCGAGCGTGTAGGTCAAGCGCTTCCCTCCCGGTGACCAGGCGGGGGAGGCTGCCACACCAAGACTGACGGGGACGACGACCTGCGGGCTGCCGCCTGACGCGGGTACGACGCGAACGTCGTGCGTGCCGTTGCGATTCGAGACGTACGCGATGTGCTGTCCATCGGGCGACCAGCGGGCATCACTCTGGTCGGCGTCTTCCGGTGCCACCTGTTCCGGCTCGCCTCCGGCGAGCGGGACGGTCCAGTAGTTGATCCACCCGCTCCGGTGAGATCTGAACAACACGGAGTTCCCGTCAGGCGAGACCCGGGCGTATCCGAACTTGCTTCGCGTCCCGAGAGTGCCGTAGTCAAAGAGATCCTTGTCGTTCGTGACGACCCGCTTGTCGCCGCCTGCGGCCGACATGATGACCACGTCATGATCCGCCCACCGGTCATCGGGTTGCACGTAGACGATCTGTCGCGAGTCCGGTGTCCACGTCGGGTAAAGCTCGTAGGCGGCGTCACTGGTCAATCGGTGGACGTCTCCGGAGGACACCGAGACCTTCCAAACGTCGAAATTACCGTATCGTAGTGCGGAGAAGGCGATCCACTGGCCATCGGGGGACCACGTGAAGGCGTTGATACGGGCGCCGAGATTGGTCAGTTGCGCTTCCCCGTTGCCGGGCAGCGACCAGAGCCAGAGCTCAGGGGAGCCGCTCTTGGTCGAGATGTAGGCGATCGATTCGCCGCTAGGGGAAACCTTGGGAGTCTGAGCGGAGAGGCGACCCGTGACGGGGCGGGGGGCCCCTCGCTCGGGATTGACGCTCCAGATACTCGCCGTGCCGAGTGTCGATGCGAAGTAGATCTGGGTGCCGTCGGGACTCCACTGTGGTGCTGCGCCTCCGACCATCGACCGCACGGAGACGAGCTTGGTTGCCAGTGCGTCCCGTGATGTGACGACGTCCTGTGCCAGGATCCCGGTTGATGGGACGGACACGAGGAGGGCCGCAAGGGCCGCTGCGAGCTGCCGCCGGTCTGCTGTCATGGCTGTCTCCCGTTTTCGAATGCGATGGCCCTGGCGACGTTCCGCCGTCTAACGCCCAATTTGCGAGCGCGAGGCCTTTGAGCCGGTTAGGAGCGCTGAGACGGCACTGCGTGACGGAATCGTGGGCCAACTCCGAATGTGAGTGGGAGCTTCCGGACCGTCAAGCGAGATCGTGTGCCCAGTGCCTACCAGCCGGCGCGGCGTATCGACTCCGGGATTACATTCGAACGCCAATGGTACTCAGCCTCCTCAGCCTGTTTGGCATCGGTCTCTTCGCGGGCGGCCTCGGCGCGCTGCTCGGTGTCGGCGGTGGGGTGTTCGTCGTCCCGGCTCTGTCCCTGCTGTTGGACATCCCGCTCCGCAACGCCGTGGCCGCGAGCCTGCTCTGCGTGGTGGCGACGTCCGTCGCAAGCTCGATCGTGAATCTGCGTCGGGGCCGAGTAGATGTCCCGTTGGCTGTCGAGCTGCAAGTCTACACGGTGTGCGGCGCCGTGGCGGCGGGCCTGCTGGCGGCGGCCATCCCCCCCGGACCGATTTACCTGGCCTTCGCGGCACTCGTAGTATTTACCGCGTGGCAGATGTGGCCCCGTCCCGCCCGCACAAACCGAATGGACACGCCCCTGTCGTCGGCGTCGATGCGGGCGCGACGACGCGCTGCCAGTGGGATGGCAGTGGGGGCGGGGGTGGTGTCCGGGCTCCTGGGTGTCGGGGGTGGGCTCATTAACACCCCCGTCATACACCTCCTCTTGCAACGGCCGTTCGCACGTGCCGCCGCCACCAGTGCGTACATGATCGGCCTCACCGCCGCGGCGAGCGCGCTGGTCTACCTCGCGCGCGGGGATGTTCTCCCGGGCATTACTGGGGCGACCGTGCTCGGCACACTGGCAGGCGCGGGGGTGGCATCGCTGATCGGGCACCGTATCGATCAGCGCGGGCTCAAGATCACCTTTACTCTGCTCCTGATCTACGTCGCAATCGCAATGGCCGGCCGTGGAATCGATCAATTCTGAGACGGAGGCATCGACTCTGCCCGGTCGCGCCGCGGCTCGCACGCTGGCGGCACTGGCGATCTTCGCTGTCGCCACGCTGGTGGTGGCGCTCATCCTGGTCGGTATGGATCGAGAGGCAGAGGCGGCCGGCGATCTGACCCAGCTCCCGGCGGCGAGGGCCCCCCGGCTGCTCATGGGCATAGGGGAGTTCGCGCTCGCCATCGCACCGGTGGCGGCGATGGCCCAAATAGGAGTTGCTTCTCTGCGGAGTCGACCCCGCCTGGGTGTTCTCGCGCTGGCCGGCGTGGCAATTACGCTGTTGGGGGTCCTGATCGCTCGTTAGCTGGGGCGAGGGCTCGTTGATGGTCAGACGGCCGCCCCGTACATTCCAGTACTCGGAGGGAACGACACACTGGGCAGGTCGTTGCGGTTGAAGGCTCGCACGCGTGTGGCAAGCCCGTGTCGGTCACTGGGCTTGATGGGCGGCTTTCACGCATCGCCGGCGAGCCGCCGTGCGACCTGACGTGCTCGGGGTGATCGGGCTCGGCGCGATCGGAGGCTCCGTGGCGTGGGCTGCCTCCCGCCGGGGTGTAACGCGCGTGCTCGGGTACACACCGGATACCGATGATGGCACGTCCGCGGAGTGGACGGGTGCCGTCACCCAACGCGTATCGAGCGTGGATCGGTTGGTTGCCGAGTCGCAGTTCGTGGTCCTGGCTGCTCCTCCTGCCATTACGCTCAGCCTGCTCGATGAGATCGGGCCGTCCCTCCGCGCGAATAACACACTCTGCACCGACGTGACCAGCGTGAAAGCACCCGTCATCCAGCGGGCGGAAGGTCTCGGGCTCGCACCTGTGTTCGCGGGCTCCCATCCCATGGCGGGCACGCATATGTCGGGTTTCCAGGCGGCGGATCCCGGTATGTTGTCCGATGCAACGGTATTCGTGTGCTCCCTAGCGCGGGGAGAACGCGCGGCTCGAGAAGTCGCCGATTTCTGGTCCAGGGTCTGCGGAGCCCACCCGGTCGAGGTCGAGGCGGAAGCGCACGACCGGGCTCTGGCGTGGAGCAGCCACCTGCCTCAGGCGATGGCGTCGGCCCTCGCGGCGGCCCTCGACGATTCTGCACCTGCAGAGGCCGCCTTTGGCCGCGGAGCGCGCGACACTACGAGAATCGCGGCCAGCAGCGTTGAGATGTGGCGCGATGTCCTGTTGCTGAATCGATTGGCCGTCCTCGAGGCGATCGAAGCGGTGGAGGATCAACTCGGTGAGCTGGGCCGCGCACTCCGATCGGGCGACGCGGCCACCCTCGCTGACTGGCTCGAGGCCGGCGCCCGCTGGCGCCGGCAGCTGGACCGGTGAGCCAACCGAGGACCATTCGTCCCCCGTCAGACAAGAGTATTACACACCGAGCGCTCGCCTTGGCCGCCTTGTCGAAGGGCCGCTCCGTGCTTGAGGAGCCGCTGATCTCCCTGGACGCGCGATCCATGGCCGGGGTATTGCGCGCGGTGGGTATCCCGGTATCCCCACTCCGGGGAGAAGCAGTTCGTATCGATGGCAACGGGGTCCGTGGTTTTCGGGCGCCCAATCGTACGCTCAACTGTGGTAATTCCGGCACCACCGCTCGGCTCATGTTGGGCATGCTGGCGGGGAGCCATTTCGCGGCACGCGTGAACGGAGACGCCTCCCTCCGCCGCCGGCCGATGCGCCGTGTGACGCATCCCCTCTCCGACATGGGAGCCCACTTCGAGGAGCTGAATGGCGACGGCCTCCCGCTCCGCGTGCGGGGAGGGGCCCTGCGTGGGATCACGTATGACCTCCCCGTCGCGAGCGCGCAGGTGAAGAGCGCGATTCTGTTGGCGGCTCTCGTTGGTGGCGTGCCCGTCGCCCTTCGCGAGCCGGGGTCTTCGAGGGATCACACGGAGCGGATGCTCGAGGCGCTTGGAGCCTCACTCAAGCGGAAAGACGGGTGGATCAGTTTCGTGCCACCTGACGCGGTTTCATCGTTCGCCACGCGCATTCCCGGCGACCCGTCTTCAGCGGCCTTCCTGGCAGCCGCGGCTGTTCTGGCTGGGAGCGGGCTTCTGATCACCGAAGTCGGGATAAACCCGACTCGAACGGGATTCATCCATGTGCTGCGACGGATGGGTGCCCGGGTCGAAGTCATCCCGCGCGGCGAGCAGCTCGGAGAGCCGGTCGGTGATCTACTCGTCTCCCCCGGATCGTTGACCGGTACCGAGGTCGACGCCCGCGAGGTCCCGACCCTCATCGATGAGATCCCGATCCTGGCCGCCGTCGCTGCCCAAGCCGAGGGACCGACGATCTTTCGCGGGATCGCGGAGCTCAGGGTCAAGGAGAGTGACCGGCTGCACCTGCTATCCGCGAATCTGCGCTCGCTTGGATGCGAGGCCGAAGCCTCCGCCGACTCGCTGTTGGTCTCCGGACTCGGCTTACCGTTGCGGGGGCAGGTCGACACCGCAGGCGATCACCGCATGGCGATGGCGTTTTCCGTGCTCGCGGCGGCGGTTCCCGAGTCCAACATCCGACTGAGCGAAGTGAAGTCTGCTGCGGTGAGCTACCCCTCGTTCTTCGCCGACCTGCGGCGCGTCCTGGCGGATGGCTAAGGTCGTCGCGATCGATGGCCCGGCTGGGTCGGGCAAGTCCACGACGGCCAGCGCGACCGCCGAGCGGCTCGGGTTCGCGCACCTCGATAGCGGAGCGCTGTACCGAGCCGTCACGCTTGCCGCGCTGGACGCGGGCGTCGAGATGGTGGGCGACCGCGTCGTTGGATTGGCGCGGACTCTACCGGTGCGGTTGGTCCTCGCCGCCGGCTGGATTCGGCCGGAGCTTGCGGGTGCCGACGTTTCGGGCTCGATCCGGGAGCCGCGAGTCACTGCGCGCGTCTCCGAGGTGGCTGCCCTGGCGGTGGTGCGTGAGTGGGTGACCGACCAGCTGCGCGCCATGGCGGCGCGACACCCCGCCGGTCTGGTAGCCGACGGGCGCGACATGGGCAGCGTCGTCTTTCCCGACGCGCCGATCAAGATCTACCTGACGGCGGATCGGCGCGAACGCGCGCGGCGCCGCGCCGCGGAGATGGGCGGGCCGGTCACCGAAACGAGTTTGGAGCGGGTGGCCGCCGGGCTCAGCGAGCGCGATGCCCGAGATTCCAGGCGGGAGCACGCGCCTCTAAAACCGGCCGCCGACGCGGTGGTGCTGGATACGACGGATCTGACACTCGAGGAGGCGGTCGAGCGCGTGGTTGCGCTCGCGCGGAACGCGTTAAGCTAGCTTGACATAGGTCATACCCGCCCCTATGGTACTTGGCTACCGCAATCCGCCTCGGGGAGGCGGTTTTCACATCAACGGAGTAACGTACCGGACGTGTCGCAAGTGACTGACGAATCCCGTAGCGCTTCTACTACCGAAGGAGCCGCTGAGACCCCCTCTCCTCGCTCGACCCTGCGAGTTCGTCCCGACCTCTACGACGAGAGCTACTCGGACGAGCAGTACCAAGAGATGCTCGAGCTCTACGAAGGAACACTGCAGAGCATCGTCGAGGGCGAGATCGTCAAGTCCAAGGTACTCCGCGTTACCGACACTCACGTCATTCTCGACGTCGGGTTCAAGTCCGAAGGCGCCGTTTCCGTTGACGAGTTCAAAGACCCCGGCAGCATCTCGCCGGGGGATGAAGTCGAAGTGTTCCTTGAGAATCTCGAGGACCACGACGGGGCGGTCGTGCTCTCGAAGAAAAAAGCCGATTTCATGCGCGTGTGGGAGCGAATCCGACAAGCGTACGAGAACGACGAGCCGGTCGAAGGCACGCTCATGAAGAAGATCAAAGGCGGGGTCGTCGTCGACTTGATGGGAGTCGACGCGTTCTTGCCGGGAAGCCAGATTGCCCTGCGGCGCGTGCCCAACATCGACGAGCTCCTGGGCCAGGTCTATCCCTTCAAGATCATCAAACTCAACAAGCGACGCCGCAACATCGTCGTCTCGCGGCGCGTCATTCTCGAAGCCGAGCGCGCGACCAAGCGCAGCCAGCTCATGAAGGAGCTGGAAGTTGGTCAGGTTCGCAACGGAGTCGTCAAGAACATCACCGACTTCGGGGCGTTCATCGACCTCGGCGGGGTCGACGGACTCCTGCACATTACGGACATGAGCTACGGTCGGGTGTCTCATCCGTCCGAGGCCGTCCAGATAGGGCTGGAGATCGAGGTCAAGGTCTTGGACATCGACTGGGATCGCGAGCGCATTTCCCTGGGCCGGAAACAGCTGCAGGCCTATCCCTGGGAGCATGTCTCCGAGAAGTACCCGGTTGGCGCGCGGGTCCAGGGAAAGGTGGTCAGCATCACCAACTACGGCGCGTTCGTCGAGTTGGAGCCGGGTATCGAGGGGCTGGTGCACATCAGCGAGATGAGTTGGACGCGCAACGTCCGGCACCCTTCCAAAATTGTGTCCATCGGGGAAACCATCGAAGCCGTCGTGCTCAAGGTCGATCCGAGCGAAGAGAAGATCTCCCTCGGCATGAAGCAGACCGAGCAGGACCCGTGGATGATGCTCCCGCTCAAATACCCGGTCGCGACGCGCATCACGGGCAAGGTCCGCAACCTGACGTCGTTCGGTGCGTTCGTCGAGATCGAGCCGGGGATCGACGGGTTGGTGCATATCTCCGACATGTCGTGGACCAAGCGCGTGCAACACCCCTCAGAGGTCGTCAAGAAGGGCGACACGGTCGACGTCGTCATCCTGAATGTTGATCCCGACAACAAGCGCATTTCACTTGGGTTGAAGCAGGCGACGGAAGATCCCTGGCTCCAGATCGGCGAGGCGTATCCCGTCGATCGGGCGGTCTCCGGTCGGGTCGTGCGGTTCATGGACAACGGATTGGTGGTCGACATTGGCGACGACATCGAGGGATTCGTACCGGGGACTCAGGTGGGTCTGCCAGACGATAAGCCCCTACAGGACGCCGTGAGGGAAGGCCAGCCGGTCGATCTCAAAGTCTTGGAGGTTGACCCGATTCACCACCGCATCGTGCTCGCCGCAACCGGATACCCCGAGGAGCCCGAGCCCGAGCCGGAGCCTGCGGCCGTGCCAGAAACTGCTCCCGCGCCGCCGGCTGTCCCCGAGGGGGACGCCGACGTCTCTCCGGACGGGGCACCCGAGACGGACCCGCCGTCGGAGTGAAGCGGCGAGTGTTTGGGCGACGCCGGTGGCCTCCGGTTGGAGAGGTCGCCGGCGTTTTTCCGTTCAGGATGGATTGCTGGCCATGAGCAGCGAAGCCAAGCTGGAACGTCTGCGAGAGTTGCGAGCGGCCACCGAGGTGGGCGGGGGGGGCGACCGCATCAAGGCGCAGCACAAGAAGGGCAAACTGACCGCGCGGGAACGCCTCGACGTCCTGCTGGATGAGGGGAGCTTCGTGGAGCTCGATCGGTTCGTAACCCACCGCTCCACCGAATTCGGGCTCGATGAACAGCGCGTATTGGGTGATGGGGTCGTGACCGGGTACGGACGGGTGGAGGAGCGGCTGGTCTATGTGTTCGCCCAGGATTTCACCGTGTTCGGGGGATCCTTGTCCGAAGCCCACGCGGAGAAGATCTGCAAGGTCATGGATCTCGCGACGCGAAACGGTGCACCGATCGTGGGCCTGAATGATTCGGGCGGGGCCCGAATTCAGGAGGGTGTTACGTCGCTCGGCGGATACGCCGACATTTTCTTGCGGAACACGATGGTGTCGGGCGTCGTGCCCCAGATCAGCGCGATCCTCGGTCCGTGCGCCGGTGGTGCTGTCTACAGTCCGGCTATCACCGATTTCGTCTTCATGGTGCGCGGGATCTCCTACATGTTCGTGACGGGACCGAACGTCGTGAAGACGGTGACGCATGAGGACGTGGACGCCGAGGCCCTGGGCGGTGCGGACGTGCACGGCTCGGTGTCAGGTGTCGCTCACTTCGTCACCGACTCGGAGTCGGAGTGTCTCATGGGCGTTCGGACGCTTCTGGGATTCCTCCCCGGCAACAACGTGGACACCCCTCCTGTGAGGTCGCCTCGGGATCCTGCAGATCGGCGAGACGAGGCGTTGCTCTCGATCGTGCCCGACAATCCGAACAAACCCTACGACATGCACGATGTCATCGGCCGCATTGTGGATGACGGGGAGCTCTTGGAGATCCATCGCGACTTCGCCGCCAATCTCGTGGTGGGGTTCGCGCGGCTTGGCGGGCGCCCGGTGGGTGTCGTCGCTAACCAGCCGGCGGTGTTGGCGGGCGTTCTCGACATCAAGGCGTCTCTGAAGGGCGCGCGGTTCATTCGGTTCTGTGATGCATTCAACATTCCACTGGTGACCTTCGAAGATGTGCCGGGCTTCCTTCCCGGCGTCGAGCAGGAACACGGCGGGATCATCAAGCACGGTGCCAAGCTGCTGTACGCTTTTGCGGAGGCCACGGTCCCGAAACTGACTGTGATCACGCGCAAGGCGTATGGAGGCGCGTACGACGTGATGAGCTCGAAGCACATCCGGGGTGATTACAACGTCGCCTGGCCGACGGCTGAGATCGCGGTCATGGGACCAAAGGGAGCGGCGGAGATCCTCTTCAAGCGGGAGATCGCGGCTGCCGATGACGCCGAGGCCAGGTTGGAAGAGTTGGTGCGGGAGTACCGCGAGACCTTCGCTCACCCGTACAAGGCGGCCGAACGAGGGTACATCGACGATGTGGTTGACCCGAGGGAGACGCGCCCCCGGCTGATCTCCGCGCTCGAAACCCTCGTGACCAAACGCGACCGCAATCCACCCAAGAAGCACGGGAACATCCCCCTGTGAGACTGGCGTTCGCCGGACGTGCTCGGTCCGCCACGTCTCGTCGCACCGCCAATCCCAATCCGGGACCTTAAGTGCTCCGGCGCGTGCTCATCGCCAATCGTGGCGAGATCGCCGTCCGGATCATCCGAGCTTGCCATGAGGAAGGCATCGAGGCCGTCTCGGTCTATTCAGAGGCCGATCGCGGCAGCCCGCACGTGGCCGCTGCGGATCTGGCGATTGAGATCGGGCCAGCGGCGGCTGCTGCATCCTACCTAAAGACGGATCGGATCCTGGACGCCGCCAAACGCAGCGGCTCGGATGCCATCCACCCCGGCTATGGGTTTCTGGCTGAGCGGGCTGCGTTTGCCGAGGCGGTCGTGGCTGCGGGGTTCGTGTTCGTGGGTCCGCCCGCAAGCGCCATACGCGCGATGGGCGAGAAGACGGAAGCCCGCCGTCGCATGCGGGCCGCGGGCGTCGCGATCGTGCCGGGGACCGTCGAGCCGGTGACCGATCTCGACGACGCCACGCGAGCAGCTGCCGAGGTGGGGTATCCGTTACTGTTGAAGGCGGCTGCTGGTGGTGGAGGGAAGGGCATGCGCCGGGTGGATGAGCCCGGAGCCCTTGGCGCGGCGCTTGAGCAGGCGACGTCGGAGTCCCGATCGGCCTTTGGTGATGGGGCCGTGTACCTCGAGCGGTTGATCGAGCGGCCGCGCCATGTCGAACTCCAGGTGCTGGCGGACCGATTCGGGAACGTGATCCACCTCGGCGAGCGCGAATGCTCGGTGCAGCGGCGCCATCAGAAACTGATCGAGGAAGCGCCGTCCCCGGTCGTCGATCTCGATCTGCGGCTCGCGATGGGGAAAGCGGCCGTCCAAGCTGCCAGATCGGTCAACTACGTTGGGGCCGGCACTGTCGAGTTCCTCCTCGAGCCCAGCGGCCGTTTCTATTTCCTCGAAATGAATACACGGATCCAGGTCGAGCACCCCGTGACGGAGGTAGTCTACGGGGTCGACCTGGTTCGCGAGCAGCTTCGCATTGCCGGTGGCGAGCCCATGACGCCATCCGGCCGGCCGATGCGCCCGCGAGGACACGCCATCGAATGTCGCATCACGAGCGAGGATCCGTTTGACGGCTTCCTGCCCGCGACGGGTCGGATTGACTACCTACGGGTACCCGGTGGTCCGGGCGTGCGCTGGGATGGGGGGATCGAGGTCGGCTCCGAAGTGGGGCTGCACTACGACCCGCTGCTGGCCAAACTGATCACGTGGGGTGAGAGCCGCGACCGTGCTATCCAGCGAATGCGCCGCGCACTCGATGAATTGGTGATCGTGGGGGTGCAGACGTCCCAGCCATTTCATCGGCGGGTGATGAGAGAGCGCACCTTTGTCGAGGGTCACTACGATATCGAGTATCTCGACCAAGTGGCTGTGGGCCTCCTGACGCCGGGGGCGGAGGAGTCGGATCTCGAGTCGATCGCGATCGCGGTGGCACTTGCCGAGGACTCGGAGCGAAATGCGCGGGTCCCGACGGTACTGGACGTCAAGGCGGTTGAAGGAAGCGCGTGGCTCAGAGCGGCGCGATTGGGCGGCCTGCGGTGACGCGGGTAGCCATCGACCGGAACGCGGCGGGAGGGGACGGGGTGGGCCGGCTCCCGGACGGGATGACCGTCTTCGTCCCGCGCACGGCACCGGGCGACGTGGCCGACGTCCACGTGGCCGAGCGCCGGCCCAGATTTGCGCGAGGCGTGCTGACGGAGCTGGCCGTCGCCGGCCCGGAACGCGTAGCGCCACCGTGCGATCACTACGTGGTCGACCGGTGCGGCGGGTGCCAGCTGCAGCATCTTTCTTCCGATGAGCAACTTCGGGTAAAGCGTGCGGTGGTTGGCGATGCACTTCGTCGTATCGGACGGCGGCAAGTATCGGATCCCCCAATCGTCCCAGCGCCGTCGGGCTGGCGCTACCGCACTCGGATCACGCTCGCCGCGAAATCTCGCGGCGCCGGTCCGCCCGCCATTGGGCTACGCCGTCGGGATGACGCAGGCGACGTGTTCGATTTATCGGACTGCCTGATTACGCGAGAAGCGCTCATGGGGCTGTGGACAAAGCTCCAGCGGCAACGGCAGTTCTTACCACTCGGGCTCCGGTCGGTGATGCTGCGAGAGGATTGGGAGGGTGGCAGGCACGTGATTCTGCAGGTCGACGGCGGGGAGTCGCCAGGTGAGCGCATCGCCGCCGCCGTGGGCGGGCTCGGCGCCACTCTATGGTGGCAGGATGCTTCCGGGCCTCCCCGCGCCGTGGGCAAACCGGTTTCGCCGATTCCGGTGTTTTCGTTCGAGCAAGTCAACCCCGAGTTCGGTGACCGCATCCGTTGCGATGCCGTCGAAGCGCTTGGCGACGTATCCGGGCGAACGGTCTGGGATCTGTACGGTGGGACCGGCAAAACGGCACGGTTGTTGGCCAGTCGCGGAGCGCGAGTCACGTCGGTCGACCTCGACCGGTCCGCGATCGCTTGGGCCCGTCGGGGCGGTGGGCGGGCGGGGCCGGGCGCACCGGCGATCCAATACATCGCATCGCGGGTTGAGCATGTCTTGGACCGGCTGCCGGAGCCTGACGTCATAGTCGCCAACCCCCCTCGTGCGGGACTACACACACACGTCTCGAAATGGGTGACCGCCTGGGCCACGTCGGCCCCGAGACGCCACCTGAGCTACGTCTCGTGCGATCCCGCCACGCTCGCCCGCGATCTTGGCCGCATGCCCCCTTTGCGCCTGGCGCACCTAATGGCATACGACTTGTTCCCGCAAACGGCTCACGTCGAAATCTTGGCTGTTCTGGAGTCGGGATGAAATACTCGGTGTCGATCGGTGGGCGAACGTTTGACGTCGGCGTGCATGGCGACAGGGTGGAGGTTGCCGGACGATCGCTCGACGCCCACCAAGTCGTGGTTACGGGTACACCGCTGCGCCGCCTGGTCATCGGCGGTGTGACCCGAACGTATTCGTTGGAGCGGCAGCCGAGGGGCTGGATCGTCGGGCGAGGAGGCGAGCGCTGGGCGGTCGAGGTCGTCGATGAGCGAACGCAGCGGTTGCGCGCCCTCACCGGCGGGTCCCGCGCCCGTCCGTCCGACGGAATCGTCAAGGCGCCCATGCCGGGCCTCGTGCTCCGACTGGAGGTCGAGCCTGGTGAGGAGGTCGCGGCCGGTCGAGGTCTGTTAGTGCTCGAGGCGATGAAGATGGAGAACGAGATCAGGGCGCCAGCGAGTGGCGTTGTGCGCGCGGTCCTCGTGCAGCCGGGGCAAGTGGTCGAGCGGGGCACGGAGCTCGTCGAGATCGCGGGGAGCGTGCCGCCGAGTCTTGACCCTCCTCTACCGCCCGGCTAGCTTCCTTCTCTGTCTTGAGTTACGGCACTTACAAACGAGCGTCATGCAGACCTATTCGCCCAAGGCGAGCGAACTAGAGCATCACTGGCACGTCGTCGACGCCGATGGTGTGGCACTGGGCCGGCTCGCAAGCCGCGTCGCTCAGATCATTCGTGGTAAGCACAAACCCACGTTCGCGCCCCACCTCGACGGTGGGGATTTCGTCATCGTGGTCAATGCCGGCAAGGTCCGGCTGACCGGACGGAAGCGGGAGCAGAAGCACTATTTTAGCCATACCGGCTACATGGGTCACGAACGGCACACCCCCGCCGGCGAATTGCTCCGCACACATCCCGACCGGGTGATCGAAAAGGCCGTGTTTGGCATGCTGCCCAAGAACAACTTGGGGCGGCAGCACCTTCGCAAGAAGCTCAAGGTGTATGCTGGCGCCGACCATCCTCATGAGGCCCAGCGGCCTTCGCCGCTTCCGCTCTGAGGCACCGGACCGAGACTATGACCGTTTCGCAACAACCGGAATTGAGGTGGCAGGCTGTCGGACGGCGCAAGACGAGCGTCGCACGGGTCTACCTGACGCCCGGATCCGGGAAATGGGACGTTAACGGCCGCACGCTGGGGGATTTCTTCCCACGCCGGTCGCTCGTCCAGCACATTCAGCAACCGTTCACGGTGACCGACACCCTGGGGGCGTTCGACGTCCGGGCGAGGGTCAATGGCGGCGGTATGACCGGACAGGCGGGTGCGATCCGCCTGGGGATCGCCAGGGCGCTCGTCGGAGCGGATGAGACGCACCGCAGAAAGCTCAGAGAGCAGGCCCTTTTGACTCGGGATCCGAGAGCGGTGGAGCGCAAGAAGCCGGGCCGACCCAAAGCCAGAAAGCGGTTCCAGTTCTCGAAGCGGTAGTCGGTTTCGGTCCAGCACGCACATCGCCGGACCTCGTCTTGGGTGTTCACCGTGGTGAATCGGGGCGAGGGGGGAAGGCGGTGGACGATCAACCCAAGGATTCTCGATGACGCAACCGCAGCTCCACGATCTGCTCGAAGCCGGCGTCCACTTCGGCCACCAGACGCGACGGTGGAACCCGAAGATGAGGCGCTTCATCTTTGCCGAGCGTTCCGGCATCTACCTCATCGACCTGCAGAAAACCCTGCGGCAGCTCGAGACGGCTCAGGAGTTGATGCGCTCGGTCGTCCTTCGGGGCGACGCGGTGCTGTTCGTCTGCACGAAGAAGCAGCTGAAGCTGATCGTACGGGCCGAGGCCGAGCGATGCGCTTCGTTCTACGTGACGGAGCGATGGCTCGGCGGGATGCTCACGAACTTCAATACGATCAAGAAGCAGATTCGGCGCCTCAAAGAGATCGAGCAGGGTTTAGAAGAAGGCGCCTACGAGTTCTTTACGAAGAAAGAGCAGCTCCTGTTCGAACGCGAGCAAGAAAAGCTCAACCGGAACCTCGAAGGCATCAAGAACATGAACCGGCTTCCCGGGGCGATGTTCGTCGTTGATGCCAAGAAGGAGCGCATCGCCATTGCCGAGGCTAACAAGCTGAAAATCCCTGTCATCGCGATCGTCGACACGAATGCCGACCCGGATGTCATCTCGGTCCCGATCCCGGGCAACGACGACGCGATCCGCTCCGTCTCGCTGATCACGCACGCGGTCGTCGACGTGATTGAGGAGGCGCGGAGTCAGGTACCAGTACGCGAAGCCAGTGAAGAGGGTGAGGGCTACACTTACAGCACCGACGTTGGCGCGGCCGACGAGGACTCCGACGAGCGCCGCCGTCGCCGGCGACCGCGGCGCAAGCGGCGTCCAAAACCCGAGGCGATCGCGGCACGGCTCAAAGGGGAGACTGCGGAGGGCGAGACCCCGCCGGAGGGGAGCGACGCCGAGGCTGCCAAAGCGGACGTGTCGGGGGACGGATAGGCCCGAGCACCGTTTGGCGTTTCCGATGGCGACCGCCGCTATCCGGCTCAGACGGGCCCGAAGCGGCGGTTTTCACATAACCACGTAAGGAGAGTAGGCTGATCATGGCGACGGCGATCACAGCGAAGGACGTTGCTGCCCTCCGCGGCCGAACAGGTGCCGGAATGATGGAGTGTAAGAAGGCCCTGCAGGAAGCGAGCGGTGACCTGGAGAAGGCCGTCGACCTCTTGCGGCAGCGGGGAATCGCGAAGGCAGAGAAACGTGCGGAACGAGGCACGACAGAGGGAGTGATCGGCAGTTACGTGCACTTCAATCACAAGGTCGGCGTCCTCGTCGAGGTCAATTGTGAGACCGATTTCGTGGCCCGCACTGACGATTTTCAGGCGCTGGCGAAAGATCTGGCGCTGCACATCGCGTCGGCGAACCCGCTGACCGTGACGGTCGAGCAGCTACCCGCGGAGGTCGTAGACCGCGAACGGGCGATTTTCGAGGCCCAGACAGCGGAGTCGGGTAAGCCCGATGCCGTCCGGCCGAAGATCGTCGAAGGCAAGCTGCGGAAATTCTATGCGGAGCAGGTCCTCTTGGAACAGCCCTTCGTCAAGGACGACAAGCGGTCCGTGGGCGATCTGGTCAAGGCGGTCTCGGCGCAGGTGGGAGAAAACATCGTCGTGCGACGCTTCGCGCGGTTTGCCTTGGGCGAGCACCCGTGACGGAACTGGTATACCGGCGGGTGCTGCTGAAGCTGTCGGGCGAAGCGCTGGCCGGAGGGGGTGGCGTGGGTTTCGACTTCGGCACGCTCGACGGACTCACCGACGAGATCAAGGAGGTCCATGCGCTTGGCGTCGATCTCGGTTTGGTCATTGGGGGCGGCAACATTCTGCGCGGGACGGTCGCAAGCCAGCAGGGAATGGACCGGGTGTCGGCGGACTACATGGGCATGCTAGCGACGGTCATCAATGCGCTGGCACTCCAGGACATCCTAGAGCGAAAAGGCGTCGACACACGCGTGATGACAGCGATTCGAATGGAGGAACTCGCCGAGCCCTATATTCGCCGCCGGGCCCAGCGCCATCTGGAAAAGGGACGGATCGTACTGTTCGCTGGCGGCACCGGCAACCCGTATTTTTCGACCGACACCGCTGCAGTGCTGCGGGCCCTCGAGATCGAAGCCGAGGTGATCATCAAGGCCACGAGCGTCGACGGAGTCTACAGTGCGGATCCCAAGGTCGTTCCGGATGCGCAGTTCATCCCGAACCTGTCGTTTCAGGACGCGATTGTGCAGGGCCTGGCGGTCATGGACGGGAACGCATTCGGACTGTGCAAGGACAACGGGCTACCCATCGTCGTTATGAACGTCAATCAACGAGGCGCGGTTGCTCGCGTGCTCCGCGGGGAACGCGTCGGGACCATGGTCCAATGACGCCACTACAGGAAATCGTCAAACACGCCGGCGATCAGATGCGAAAGGCCGTGGAAAACACCAAGCGTGAGCTTGCGGCGATCCGCAGCAGCAAAGCCACGACGACGCTGCTCGATACGGTTCGGGTCGACGCCTACGGTCAAGTCATGCCGCTGAATCAGGTCGCGAGCCTCGCGGCACCGGAACCACGCCTGCTCACGGTGCAACCATGGGACAAGTCACTGATCGAGGCCGTGGAGAAATCGCTCCGGTCGTCGGATCTCGGTCTCAATCCGTCGAACGACGGAACCATCATCAGGGTCCCGCTCCCCCCCCTGACTGAAGAGCGGCGCAAGGAGCTCGCGCGGGTTGTTCGCAAGCTGGCGGAGGAG
The DNA here is from genome assembly GCA_965249575.1 of Gemmatimonadales bacterium. Classification (GTDB taxonomy): domain Bacteria; phylum Gemmatimonadota; class Gemmatimonadetes; order Gemmatimonadales; family GWC2-71-9. The sequence continues at coordinate 3,581,271 of OZ252244.1, forward strand.
GGGCGAGTGGCCGTTCGACACGCCCGGACGGAAGCGATTTCGAAAACCAAAAAGGTCGAGCACGTTTCCGATGATGAGAAGCACCACACCGAAAAAGACATCCAAAAGTTGCATGACGACGTGATTGGCCAGATGGACGCGCTGAGCAAATCCAAGGAACAAGAGATCATGGAGGTATAGCCGGACGGCGGCGCTTCGCCGCGTCCACCGTTCCGCCATGTCGAGCTCATTGGTCAAGCGAATACTGGTGGCCGCCGTCGGAATCCCGACGGCGTTTGCCGTCGTATGGGCGGGTGGTTGGTCGTTTGCCGTGGTCCTCGGCGCGCTCGGCGCGCTCGGCGCGCTCGAGCTGTTTCGGCTTGCCGAGCGTTCGGGCGTTCGGCCGCTGGTGTGGCCGGGAGCGATCGGTGCCTTTCTCGCCCCTGCAGCCGTGCTGGCTGTCCACCCCAACGGACTCGGGCTGACGGTCAATTGGCTCGCGGCGGCCGGGGCGATATGGATTCTGGTCGTCATGGCCGGGGTGGTGTGGGGGCGGGGGCCCCAAGGCCGTCCCCTGCTGGCAGCGTCCGTCACGGTCTTCGGGGGGCTCTACGCGGGCGCCTTACTGGCGTTTCTCGTGCCAATTCGGAACGTTGGAGGGGGAGCCGCGTTCGATCTCGGTGCTACGTGGCTCGTGTTCTTGCCTCTGGCGCTCACGTGGGTGTGTGACACGTGCGCCATGGCGGGCGGGTCGCTCGTCGGCGGCGCCAGGCTCGCCCCCACGTTGAGTCCCGGGAAAACGTGGGCCGGCGCGGTCGCGGGGTTGCTCGGGGCAACGGTCGCGTCGCTCGCGTACGGCCGGTGGCTGTTGGGGGGCGTCGGCGGCGTGGCCCTCGGATTCTGGCAGCTCCTGGCCATTGGGGTCGCCGTGGGCGTGCTCGGGCAGATAGGGGACCTCGCGGAGTCCGCCCTCAAACGGGAAGCCGGCGTCAAGGACTCGGGCAGTTTTTTCCCCGGTCACGGAGGGGTTCTGGATCGTCTCGATTCGCTCTACTGGGTCATCCCGAGCGTGGCGCTTCTTCTCAGGGCATTCGGGACACTGTGACTATCGGGGTGGCGGTACTTGGCTCGACGGGATCGATCGGGCGGAGCGCGATTCGGGTGCTGAGCCGCCAGGCCGACCGGTTCCGCGTGGTCGCCATCACGGCCTACGGATCCGACGAGCTGCTCAGCCGCCAGGCCGTGGATGCGGGTGCCGAGTACGTCGGCCTCGTCAACGGCGGGGACCGAAAGGTCAGCGCCGCCCTCGTTTCGCGGAATGCGGGTCCCACCTGGTCCGCCGGGCCGCAATGCTTGGTCGAGGCGGCCACCCACCCCGACGTCAGGATCGTGATCAACGCGGTGGTGGGGGCGGCAGGGCTGGAGGCCACCCTCGCCGCGCTCGGAGCCGGCAAGCGGGTCGCGCTGGCCAACAAGGAACCCCTGGTGATGGCGGGGGATCTCGTACGGGCTGCGGCGCGAGAGGGCGGTGGCGAGGTCGTGCCGGTCGATTCCGAGCACAGCGCTGTGCTGCAATGCGTGACGGGCCGGCGGGGACAGGAGCTTCGCCGCCTGATCCTCACCGCGTCCGGTGGGCCGTTCAGAGATTGGCCGGCCGACCGGCTCCGCGACGTGTCGGTAGGCGACGCGCTCAAGCACCCCACGTGGCAAATGGGCCGGAAGATCACCATCGATAGCGCGACGCTCGCCAACAAGGCGCTCGAGGTGATCGAGGCGCACCATCTGTTTGGTCTGGGGTATGACCGAATTGAGGTCGTCGTGCATCCCCAGTCGATCGTGCACGCTTTTACGGAGTTCGTGGACGGATCGATCCTGGCTCAGCTTGGTGTCCCGAACATGGAGTTACCAATTCTCTACGCACTCACCCATCCCGAGCGCGTCGCCGACGCCGGCGTGGAACGTTTCGATCCTGTCAGGGCTACGCCCCTCACATTCGAACCGCTGCGGCTCGACGATTTCCCCGCCTTTGCGCTGGGCGTCGCGGCGGGCCGGGCCGGCGGCACGACCCCCGCGGTGTTCAACGCATCGAACGAAATCGCCGTCGGCGCGTTTCTCGACGGCCGCATCGGGTTCGCGCAGATCGCCACCGTCATCGAAGAAATCCTCGAGCGTCACGATTCGGTTGAGGCCTGCGATCTGGAAACGGTATTGCGTACAGATAGCTGGGCGCGGGAGACAGCGGAGGCAGCATGCTCCTGACCATCGGCGCGGCGGTCGTGGTGTTGGGAGTATTGATCTTCGTACACGAACTGGGTCACTTCGCCGCGGCGAAGGCGGTTGGCATCGGCGTGCATCGGTTCTCGGTGGGTATGGGCCCGATCACACCGGTGCGCTTTCGCCGGGGGGAGACGGAGTACGTCCTATCCTGGGTTCCCTTTGGCGGCTACGTGAAGATGGCGACCGGGGAAGAGGACGAACACGCCGGGATGGAGGCGCTCGAGGGAGGCTCGGCTGACCCGGTCTTCCCCCCCGAGAAACTCTTCGAGAATAAACCGCTTTGGGCCCGGATCTTGGTGATCTCCGCCGGCGTGCTGATGAATGCACTGTTCGCGTGGGCGGCATACGCAGCACTCGCCGTGACATACGGGCGCGTCGAGGACCCGACGACGGCGGTCGCGGCCGTCGACGCGACGCAGCTCCCCGGGGCCGCCGAGGCGCTCGCGTCCGTTGCGTTCGGGTCGAAAATCGCGCGCATCAATGGGGACACGATGGCGTCGTGGAATGCCATTCAGGAAGCGATCCTCGACCCCCGGAGCGATCGACTCCGCATCGACTTCGTCGAGCGCTCCGATCCCATCATCTTGCATATCCCCGGCACGAATACGACCGACCGCGTGGGTGTCGTGCGCGCGCTGCGCCCGCTCTGGGAGGCGCGGGTGGGATACGTGGCACCCGGGCGCCCCGCTGCGGCGGCTGGGCTCGAAACGGGCGACCTGGTCGTGCGAGCCAACGGCGATTCCATACGCTACTGGGACGAGTTCGTGAAGGCGATTGAGGGGAGATCGGGGTCCACGGTGGTCTTGTCGATCCTGCGCGACGGGGAAACCCTCGACGTGCCGGTCGTTCCGGCGGAGGAGGAAGTGAGGGACATGGTGACGGGTGAGGTCCGAAACGTGGGGCGGATCGGTGTCGGACAGGGACTCGAGCCTCGAAGGGTCCGATTCGGCGTAGCTGGGGGGATCGTCGAGGGCGGACGAGAGACGTTGAGCGCGGTCGCCAAGGTGTGGTTTGCGCTCAAGGGGCTCGTGCTCGGTCATCTCTCCCCCAGGGAGCTCGGAGGGCCAATTCTGATCGGGCAGCTCTCGGGCCAATTTGCACGGGTCGGCCTCGACGCGTATCTGAGGTTCATGGCGTTCTTCTCGGTGAATCTCGCCGTGCTCAATCTACTTCCCATCCCGGTGCTGGACGGTGGGCACCTAGTCTTTTTGTTGATCGAGGGGGTGCGAGGGAAGCCGCTGGCGCTCCGCCTGCGGCTCCGGCTGAGTCAGCTTGGCATGGTGATTCTGCTGGGCATTATGGCGCTTGCCGTGACCAACGACCTGCTCCGCCTCGTCGGGCAGTAGGCCGACGCCGCGTCACCGCTTCCCGAGGATCACGACGGTCGCCGCAACCAGCACCACGACTAACACAGCCAACGCTAACAATATCCAGCGTTCCTGCCGCTCCGCGGCTGTAATCCCACTGGCGACCGTCGTGGGACGGGCGCCTACGCCGAAGGACTCGGTCACGCGGGAGGGATCAGGGATCTCCTGCAGTTCGGTGAGCAGGGCGGCCGCCGAGGCGTAGCGGTCGTCGGGGTGTTTGGCGAGGCACTTGAGAATCACGCGCTCGAATCGCTTGGAGAGGTCGGGGCGCCGCTTTCGGGGGGCGGACGGTGTGTCCTCCACGTGCATCCGCGCGAGCTCGAACCAGTCGCTCGATCGAAACGGTAGGTCGCCCGTGGCCGCCTTGTACAACGTGACGCCCAGCGCATACAAGTCGCTCCGGCCGTCGAGAGCCCGTCCCTGGGCCTGCTCGGGCGAGATGTAGTGCGGCGTTCCGATGGTCATGTTCACCCCGGTCGCCGACACGTACCGCGTCACCGCTCTTGCGATCCCGAAATCGGCCAGCACCGACGCCCCATCGGGTCGCAGGAAAATGTTGTCGATCTTGACATCCCGGTGAATGAACCCGCGGTCGTGCGCGAAGGCCAGGGCGTTCGCGACGTCCATGGCGACCCGGAGTAAGACTGTCTCCGAGAGTGGACCATTGCGCTCCAGCAGGGTCGCCAGAGAATCCGGGTAGAGGTCCATGGCGAAGTAGGTGATTTCTCCGGCATGGCCGACGTCCTGGATTCGGACGACATTGGGGTGGCGAAGCTCGGATGCTACCTGCGCTTCGTTCCGGAACCGTGTGTCGAACGCCGCGTCTCCGGCGTAGCGGGGCTTCAGGACCTTCAGGGCAACCGGCGCTTCTCCGTCCTTCTGCCCTGCGAAGACCCAGGCGAACCCTCCCTGCCCGATCAGCCGGTCGAGGGTGTACGGGCCGATGGTGGTGCCAATCAGTTGGTCCGGATCGAGCGTCATACGCGGGCTTTACACCGTGAAAGCGGTGGACTAGGTTGTTAAGCTTGAAAGAAATCCGATCTTTCTGACCGAGGCAAGCCCGGCGCCGCAGAGGGACAATTGCTACATGGTTTTTGACAAGGCCGCCGTCATCGGCAAGCACCAAGTGACCCCAGCCGATACGGGATCAACACGAATCCAGATCGCGCTTCTCACGGCGCGCATTAACGACCTCACCGAACACTTCCGTACCCATGCGAAGGATCATCACGGGCGACGCGGTCTCCTCATGATGGTAAGCAAGCGACGCCGCCTGTTGGGGTACCTCAAGCGAACCGACCTGGAAGGGTATCGTCGGCTCATCGAAGAACTTGGTCTTCGCCACTAAGCAGCAGGTAACCGCTCGAGGTGTCAGGGATGAACATTCCGGCGCCTCGAGTTCGTGTATCTAGGAGCGTAAAGCCATCCATGATCAAGCACTCTGAGCGGCCGTTTGCTGGTCGCCCCCTGCGCCTCGAAACGGGGCGTCTCGCGAAGCAGGCTGCCGGTAGCGCCCTCCTACAATTTGGCGAAACGACGGTACTCGCGGCGATCACCGTAGGAGATTCGCCGACGACCCTACCGTTTTTCCCGCTCTTGGTTGAATACCGCGAACGCAGCTACGCTGCGGGGAAGATCCCCGGGGGATTCCTGAAGCGGGAGGGGCGGCCGAGCGACGAAGAGATCCTCGCGGCACGGCTCATTGACCGGTCCATTCGCCCGCTGTTTCCTGAAGGCTTCCGAAACGAGGTTCAGGTTTTCGTCTTCGTGCTCTCCGCTGACCAGGAAAACGATGCCGACGTCCTGGGCCTCACCGTCGCGTCACTCGCGCTGGCTGCGTCGAACGTTCCCTGGAACGGGCCGATTGCGGGAGTGCGTGTGGGCAGGGTCGACGGTGAATGGGTGTTGAATCCCACCTTCGCGCAGCTCGAGTCGAGCGACGTCGACGTCGTTGTCGCGGGCTCGGCTGACTCAATCATGATGGTGGAGGGAGGCGCGTTGGAGCTGGGCGAGGCGGACCTGGCGGACGCGCTTGAGGCTGCGCAGAAGGGAATCGGGGAGCTGGTCGAACGCGAACAGGAGATTCTGGCGGACGCCGCCCGAGAGAAGATGGATTGGGTGAAGAGCGAGCCGCCCGCCGAACTGGTCGAACGGGTTCACTCCCTCGCCAAGGAGCGCGTCGGGGAGGCGTTGAATCTACCGGAGAAATCCGAGCGGGCCCGAGCCCTCGCGGCGCTGCGGACCACCGTTATGGACCAGCTTCGTGAGGAATACCCCGACGACGCCCGTGCGGTTTCGGGCGTGCTCGAAGACATCGAGTACGAGACGATGCGCGGCCAAGTCCTGGAGCATGGCGAGAGGATCGATGGGCGTGACCTCGATACGGTGCGGCCCATCACGTGCGAAGTCGGGCTATTGCCACGGACACACGGCTCCGCTCTGTTCACCCGTGGACAGACCCAGGCCCTAGTCATCACGACGCTCGGCACGGTGTCGGACGAGCAACGCATAGACAACATCGACGTCCCGCGGGAAACGACCAAGAGCTTCATGCTACACTACAACTTCCCGCCGTTTTCGACTGGCGAGGTCCGGCCGGTACGGGGCGTGTCACGGCGGGAGATCGGGCATGGCGCGCTGGCGGAGCGCGCGTTGCAGGCGCTGCTACCTCCGTACGATCAGTTCCCCTACACGATCCGCATCGTGTCGGACATCATGGAGTCGAACGGCTCGAGCTCGATGGCCACGGTGTGCGGGGGATCGTTGGCCCTCATGGATGCCGGGGTGCCAATGCGGGCTGCTTGCGCTGGCGTCGCAATGGGGCTCATCAAGGAAGGCGACGGCGTAGCCGTCTTGACCGACATCCTCGGGGCCGAAGATCACCTTGGCGACATGGATTTCAAGGTGGCTGGGACCCGCGCAGGCGTCACGGCGATTCAAATGGACATCAAGATCCAGGGGCTGGAGATCGGGATCCTGCGGGAAGCGCTGGAGAAGGCCCGGGTCGCGCGGGTCCACATTCTCGATGCCATGGACCGGACGCTCGAAACCGCGCGGGGTGGCTTGTCGAAATACGCACCACGCATCATCACGATACAGGTGAAGCCCGACCGCATCGGTGACATAATCGGTCCAAAGGGCAAGGTCATCCGAGGAATCCAGGAGCAGACGGGAGCTGATATCAACGTCGACGACTCCGGTCTCGTGACTGTCTCCTCGGTGGACGGTCAGGCCGGAGAGCGGGCGCGTGACATGATCGCAGCCCTGGTGGAGGAGCCCGAGGTTGGGAAGGTGTATGAAGGCGTGGTCAAGAGCACCACGGCCTTCGGGGCGTTCGTCGAGATCATCCCCGGAGTCGAGGGCCTGCTGCACATCTCCGAGATGCAGCACGGACGCACTGAGCGCACCGAGGACGTCGTGAAGCGGGGCGACTCCGTCCGCGTCAAGCTGCTGGAAGTGGACGGGCGCGGCAAGATGCGCCTCTCGCGCAAGGCGTTGCTCGATCGGGAATAGCCTCCCCGTGCAGACAGTCAAGCTAGACGACGGTCTTTATCGAACGGACGCCGCCAACGGCGTCGCGGTCCTGTCCGAGGCGCTTCCGAGTGTGCGATCCGTGGCAAGCGGCATTTGGATCAAGGCCGCGTCCGCGCACGAGGCCCGGGCAAAAATGGGCGTTTCCCACCTGCTGGAGCACATGGTCTTCAAGGGAACCCGCCGGCGAACGGCGAGGGACATCGCGCTCGAGCTCGAGGTCCGCGGCGGGGCGCTCGACGCCTACACAGCTCGAGATCACACGAGCTATCAGGCGCGGGTGCTCGAGGAGGATCTCCCCCAGGCGTTAGACGTTCTGACCGACCTGGTGCGAAACCCCCTGCTCCGGCAGTCGGATCTCGATCTCGAGCGAAAGGTCATTCTCGAGGAAATCAGCGCTGTGGAGGACACACCAGACGACTTAGTCTTCGAGCTGCATTCCCAGGCGGTGTGGCCCGACCACCCCTACGGGTTCCAGATCCTGGGCACCCGCTCGACGGTCGGCCAGCTGGGAGCCGCTGACCTCGTGGATCTGCATCGGCGGGCCTACCATCCCGGAAACGTCGTCATCGCCGTCGCGGGACGAGTCGATCACGAAACCGTATTGCGCCAGCTGGCGGAATACGGCTGGTTCGATGTCGAGCCCGGTCCTGAAGCGCGCCCGGTCACGCTCGCTCCCAAGGGTACCGGGGGGATCCAACGGGTCGAGCGAGATCTAGCGCAAACGCATATCGTGATGGGGACCGACACGTTCCCGTTCACGGACGACCGGCGCTACGCGCTGATGCTGATCAACACGGTATTCGGAGGCGGTATGTCGAGCCGCCTGTTCCAGCGCGTCCGTGAAGAGCTCGGCCTCGCGTACTCGGTTTATTCATATCAGTCGTTTTACCAGCAGGCTGGTCTGACCGGGGTTTATGTGGGCACGCATCCGTCGACTGCCGCCCAGGCGGTCGAGGCGATTCTGACGGAGATGAGACTGTTGGCGCGCGAGGGCCTCGATACCGAGACATTGAAGGAGGCGAAGCAACAGCTGAAAGGGCAGCTCATGTTGGGACTAGAGAGCCCTACGGCGCGCGTGCACCGCTTGGCGGGTGTCGTGCTCCACGACGAGCCCTATCGGAGTCTAGGTCGCGTCCTCGAGGAGATAGAGGACGTCACCAGCGACGCGGTCATGCAGGTCGCCGAGGAATACTTCACGCCCGAGCGGCACACAACCGTGTGGCTCGGACCCAACTAGCTCGCGGTGACAACTCGGAGCCCCAGATGATCATCGGCGTCCCCAGGGAGATCAAGAGCAACGAGAACCGTGTTGCATTGGTCCCGGCGGGCGCGGAGGTCCTTCTCGCAGATGGGCACACGGTGCGCGTTGAGCGCGGAGCAGGCGCGGGCAGTGGGTTCCCGGACGAAGCCTATGAGCACGTGGGGGCCAGTTCGGTGGCCGATCCCACGGCGCTCTGGGGTCAGTCGGATTTGATCCTGAAGGTCAAGGAACCGGTCGAGTCCGAATGGCATCGTCTCCGAGATGGACAAGTCGTTTTCACGTTTTACCACTTCGCGGCCAGCGAATCGTTGACCCGGGCTGTGATCGACTCCGGGTGCGTGGCCGTGGCTTACGAGACGGTGCAGCTACCGGGCGGCGAGCTGCCCTTGTTGACCCCGATGTCGGAGGTTGCGGGCCGCATGGCAGTGCAGGAGGGAGCCCGGGCGCTCGAGAAGGTGACGGAAGGACGCGGAATTCTTCTGGGTGGCGTCCCCGGGGTGCTGCCGGCCAACGTCGTGATATTGGGGGGTGGCGTCGTTGGCACCAACGCGGCGAAGATGGCCGCAGGCCTGGGGGCCCGCGTGACACTGCTCGATGTGTCGCTCGACCGGCTCAGATACCTTTCCGACGTCATGCCGCCCAACGTGAATCTGCTCTATTCCAATCGTCACAACATTCTGGAGCTGTTACCGTTGGCCGATCTGGTCATTGGGGCCGTTTTGCTCCCTGGTGCGAAGGCCCCAAAACTGATCCGGCGAGAGGACCTTGGGCACATGCAGCCTGGCTCGGTGATCGTCGATGTAGCGGTCGACCAAGGCGGATGCGTCGAGACCGCCCGGCCCACGACGCACGCCGACCCGACGTACGTCGTCGACGGTGTGGTGCATTACGCGGTGGCGAACATGCCTGGCGCGGTGCCGCGCACGTCGACGCTTGCGCTTACGAATGCCACCTTTCGCTACGTGAGGCAGTTGGCGACCCATGGGTGGCGTGAGGCCTGCCGCCGGGATGCTGGGCTTCGCCTGGGCCTCAACGTCGTCGCGGGGAGGGTCGTCTATCCCGCGGTGGCAGAGGCCTTCGGGATGGACCTCGCCGACGCGGCGGCGGTCACCTGATCTGCGCTACCGGCCGTTGCCGCTATCCGATGCCCGTCGTTTAACTACTGAGCTTGTTTTGACTTACGGCGACGGTTAAGTTGTGTCTATGACCCTCCGGGAAGGGCGGTCGGCGTGCCTACCCACGACCACCTCAGCTGATCGCGCATGCGCTGGCCCAAGTTAGACCTCGGGAATCTCCTGCCCGCCAACGAAATCGCCGTGGATTTGGGAACGTCGAACACCCTCATCTACGTCCGCGGCGAGGGGATCGTGCTGAACGAGCCGTCGGTCGTGGCCGTCGAAAAGGCTTCGGGACGGCCGAAAGGGATTGGGCTCGAGGCGAAGCGGATGCTCGGACGCACGCCCGACGGGATCGTTGCGGTCCGTCCGTTGAAGGACGGAGTGATCGCGGATTTCGATGTTTGCGAAAAGATGCTTCGCTACTTCCTTTCGTCGATCATCAACAAGCACGTATTCCGGGTCAAACCGAAGGTGATTGTCTGCGTGCCGAGCGGGATCACCGAGGTCGAGCGCCGTGCCGTCCGAGACAGCGCGCAATCGGCGGGAGCCAAGGAAGTCTACATGGTTGCCGAGCCGATGGCCGCTGCGATCGGTGTCGGCCTGCCGATTGAGATGCCCACCGGGAACATGGTGATCGACATCGGGGGGGGCACGACCGAGATCGCGGTCATTGCCTTGGCTGGCCTCGTGAGCGATACGTCCATCCGCACCGGTGGGGATGAGCTGGATCAGGCAATCGTCCAGTTCATGCGCAAGAACTACAATCTCCTGATCGGCGAGCCCACCGCCGAGGGGATCAAGATCCAGGTTGGCTCAGCCGCCCCAGTCTGTGAAGAGCGGGACATGGAGGCCAAGGGGCGGGACCTCGTCTCCGGAATTCCGAAAGTCGTCCGCGTACATTCGAGCGAGATTCGCGAGGCAATTCAGGAGCCTATTCAACAAATCGTCGACGCCGTTCGCCGCGCCCTCGAGATCACTCCACCGGAGCTCGCCAGTGACATTGTCGATCGAGGGATCGTGATGGTCGGTGGTGGATCGCTCATCCGAGGTCTGGACGTGCTGCTTTCGCAGGAGACTTCGCTACCCATTCGGGTGGACGAGGACCCCCTGACCTGTGTCGTGCGTGGAACAGGACGTATTCTCGACGACCCGGAAAAATATCGGTCGGTTCTCACGACATAATTCTGTGGCCCTGGTGTCGGAACGGTTCGCTTCGCGTCGCGATACACTGGCCTTTGTGTTGTGCTTAGCATTGGCGGTGGTCGCGAGGATGGCGCCCCCGGCGTGGGGCGAAGCCCTCGCGTCGGGAATTCGTGGGACCCTGCTCGCCCCGCTCCTCGCGCTTGAACGCCAGGCAGAGTTGACCAGGACGGCCCGGGCGCGATTTGCCGCCGTCGTGGCACAGCGTGATTCCGCCGTGCTTTTAGGGGGCCGGATCGACGCGTTGGAGGCGGAGAATCGACAGCTACGGGACGTGATCGGACTGTCGAAGCGCCTCCCGGTCCGGCACATACCGGCGGAGGTGTTGCACCAGTCTTTCCCCACAGACGGCTACAGCCTGGTGTTGTCGGCGGGCCGATCCGACGGTGTGGCGGTCATGGCGCCGGTGCTCGCCCCCGAGGGTCTTCTGGGCGTGGTTTCGCGCGTCGAGCGGCGGACATCCGTGGTGGTGGCGTGGTCTCACCCTGACTTTCGCGCGAGCGCGATGACAGCGGATGGAAGCGCCTTTGGAATCGTTGCGCCCGTCGGCAGTGATGGTCCGAATCGAATGCTGCTCGCGTTACAGGGCGTGCCCTACGGTGACCGCGTCGGCACGGGATCGCTTGTCTACACCTCGGGTCTCGGTGGGGTGTACCCCCGAGGAGTCCCGATCGGACGTGTTCTGGCCGTCGGTGAAGAGGAAGTGGGCTGGTCACGTACCTATCTCGTGCAGCCCGCCGTGCACCCGGCCTCGGTATCGCACGCGATGGTGCTGACCATGGGCGTCCGCGAAGACTTGCGGCCGTCGTTTGAGAACTCGGTGCCGTGACGCGACGCCCGGCGCAGTATCGACTGGCGTTTGTGCTCCTGTTGTTGGTCGTACTGCACTTCGCCCTGCGCCCATGGTTGGGTGATCCCCGGCCCGCGCCCGATTTCCTGCTGCTCGCGCTCCTGGTCTTCGCGATCCGGTCTACGCCGGGCCGGGCCGCCATCGCCGGATTCTGCGTCGGTCTGGTTGGGGACGCGCTCACGCCGGTCGCCTTCGGATCGGGCGCCCTTGCGCACACGGTGGTGGGATACCTGGCTGCATGGGGCAAGGCGGTGTTTTTTGCCGACCATCTTCTCGTCAGCGCTGGCTTCTTTTCCGTGGGCACGTGGCTCCGTGACCTGCTCGTCCTGCTCTCCGGAGGGCATGTTGGCGGATCCGCCCTGGTGTGGCAACTTGGATTGTGGTCGCCGCTCAAGGCGGTCACCACGGCCGTGGTGGGGTTGGCGGTGCTGACCGTGTTTAGGAGATGGTTGGAAGTGAGGATTACCGAATGACTTGGTACCACCCGCACGCCGTGGCGCGCCGAGCGACGCAAGCCCGTATCGTCGTGTGGTCGGTGTTTGCGGTTCTGCTCCTCGCGTTCTTCCGAATCCAGGTGCTGAGCTCCAGCCGGTATCGGGTGCAGTCGGAGGAGAACCGGCTGCGCCCGATCCCAATCCCGGCGGCTCGCGGCGAAATCACTGACCGCTACGGCGTCGTGCTCGCCGAGAACGTTCCCGGATACTCGATCGCTCTACTCGCTTCGTCGGCCGATTCGCTCCGCGCCACGTTGGAGCGAATCGCCCCCATAGCCTCGATCGATTCCGCCCGGATAACGAGTGCGGTCGCGCGGTTCCGCCGCCGGCCGACAGAGCCGGTCGTCATCCTCCGCGATGCGTCGTTCGCGGTGGTCTCCGCCCTGGAGGAACGGCGCATCGCGCTGCCAGGGCTGGTTGTGCAGACCGAGCCGAAACGACGGTATCCGTTTGCCGATACGGCGGCACATCTCATTGGCTACGTGGCCGAGGTGACCGAGGAGGAGCTGAGGAGTGCGCGGTTTGGGGGGGTGCGTTCGGGGACGCTCGTGGGGCAGGACGGGCTCGAACGTACGTACGACGAGGAGTTACGGGGGAAGGACGGCGTCCGTTTCGTCGAGGTCGACGCGCTCGGGAGGACGGTGCGTGACGTGGGGGTTGGGTCGAGTCTCCCGCCGCGACAGGGAAATACGATCCGGACGTCGACAGATATCGAGCTGCAGCGCTACGTCGCCGAACAATTCCCCACGGACAAACGGGGCGCGGTCGTCGTCCTGAACCCAATGACCGGTGAGATTCTCGCGATGTACTCGGCGCCGAGTTTCGATCCGAACGCGTTCATCGGCGGCATCGACGAAGATCTGTGGAGCACGTTATCGCGTTCACCGACCCATCCAATGATCAATCGGGCGGTTCAAGGGCTCTATCCCCCCGCGTCACCCTGGAAACTCGCGGTGGCCGTCATTGGGCTCCAGCGCGGACTGGTCGATTTGGACGCCCGCATGCCGATCCCTTGTCGTGGCGGTCTCCAGTATTTCAGCCGGTTCTTCCGCTGCTGGAGGGTCGAAGGACACGGTGACGTAACGCTTGCGGAAGCGATCCAGCACTCGTGCGACGTCTACTTCTACCAGCTGGGCCTCAAGATCGGGCTCCGAAACCTCCTCCGGGGCGCACAGGGGCTCGGGTTTCGGGAGGCATCGGGTCTGGACGTGCCCAACGAGGCGACACCGGTGTTCCCCGCGTCAACGGAGTACTACAACCGGCGGTATGGCCCCCGAGGGTGGACCAGCGCCGTGACGCTCAACCTGGCTATTGGTCAGGGGGAGAATGCCCAGACACCGGTGAGCATGCTGCGATTCTACGCGATGCTGGCCACCCGTTCTGGGGTGGCGCCGACTCCCACCCTCATCCCGGGCCGTGCTTCGTCCGAGCACCGGCCGTCGCTCGGCCTGTCCGAAACGGACCGGGCCGGGCTGCGGGCCGCCCTGCTCGCGGTGGTCGAAAGCGGTACCGCGGCGGGCGCTCGTATCAAGGATCTCCGCATCGCGGGGAAAACAGGAACAGCCCAGAACGCCCACGGTCTCGATCACGGTTGGTTCATCGGGTTCGCTCCCGCAGACAACCCTCGGGTCATCGCGGGAGCGGTTGTCGAGTTCGCGGAACACGGGGCCGGCGTGGCCCCGATGGTCACTCGGATTCTCGCGCGGTATTTGTTGGGTCCCGATGCGGGTAACGGACTACCCGACGACTATCGGTTAGTGGTGCCCGAGGACAGCGCCCCGGGGCCGGTACAGATTCTCCCCGATACGGCTGGACTGGAGCGAATTGCGGGGGTGGATGGCTCGGGACAGCGGCGTCGATAAAGCGCTGCTGCTCACAACAGCAGCGCTTGCGCTGCTCGGCCTCGCCACGCTGTACTCGGCTGGGCAGACCGATGTCCCAAGCGCGGCCGCCGGGGTGTGGGAGCGGCAGACCGCCTGGATCGTTCTCGGCGTCATCGGCGCCGCACTCATCTTTCGAGTGTCGCCCAGGGTTCTCGAGTGGGCGTCGCCGGCGGTCTACGTTGGCGCGCTGATCCTTCTCCTTATCACCCTGTTCGTAGGGACGGGGGCCGGTGCCGCTGCTGGCAGCCGCTCGTGGATCGCGATCGGCGGCGTTCGGCTGGGTCAGCCAGCGGAACTGGCGAAGCTCGCGGCGATTCTCATGTTGGCCCGCCATCTCGGGTTACGGCGTGAGCCGCCGGGTACTTTGCGCGAGCTGCTTCCCTCCTGCGCGATCGTGGCAATACCGTTCGTACTGGTTGGACTCCAGCCCGACCTTGGAAGTGCCCTCGTGTTCGTGGGGATCTTGTTCGCGGTGCTGTTTTGGGCCGGTGTGAGCCCATGGCTCCTCCTGTTGCTTGCGTCGCCAATGCTCAGTCTACTGCTTGCCTTCTCGACCGCGTTCTGGGGCGTGTGGATCGTCGCGCTCACGGTCCTGCTCCTGTGGCTCCGACCGTACGCGTTCGAGGGCCTCGCGGTGTGGCTCGCGAACGTCATGATGGGGGTTATCGCGCTGGAGCTGTGGCAGCGGCTCGCTCCGTATCAGCAGAACCGTATCCTGTCATTTCTGAATCCCGAGGTCGATCCTCGCGCCACCGGGTGGCACATTATCCAATCCAAAGTAGCGATCGGTTCGGGTGGCCTGTTTGGGAACGGCTTCATGGAAGGCACACAAAAACGGCTGGCCTTCCTGCCGGCACAGCACACGGATTTCATCTTTTCGGTCGTTGGGGAGGAGATGGGGTTTGTGGGCGTCATCGTCGCCCTGGCCGTCTTGGTCGGGCTGGTGTTGGTGCTCATTGGGACCGCGCGAAGGGCGACCGAGCCGTTCTCGTGCGTTCTCGTGGCTGGCTTCGCCGGAATGCTACTGACTCATATCCTCGAGAATGTCGGCATGACGGTCGGACTGATGCCCATCACGGGGATCCCGCTCCCCTTTTTCTCGTATGGGGGATCGTTTCTGCTGACGTGTTTTCTCGCGGTTGGGATTTCACTACGGGTTTCTCGAGACTCACGACTAGGTGGCTATGCCTTTGTCTAACAACGGGTTATGGGCGAGCCACTGGCGTAGGACCCCTGGCCCGGGCAAATTCACTCCGCGATATGTCCTGGTTCCGGAAAGAACGAAAACGACGCTCCACAACGCGGGCCCGCCTTGAAATCCCGCGGGACGCGTGGGACAAGTGTGCGGAATGCGGGCATGTCGACATTCAGGAGAAGTTCGAGCGGGAGCTCCAGGTGTGCCCGCATTGCGGGCATCATCGTCGCATCTCCGCCCACCGTTACATCGAGCTCTTGACCGACCCCGACAGCTTCGAGGAGCTGTTCGCGGACATCCGGCCGGTCGATCCACTCCAATTCGATGGGTATCAAGAGCGCGCGCTCCGGGCTCAACGGCGGGTCGGGATGGCGGACGCCATCGTCACGGGGTCCGGGACGCTCACTGGGCTCCCCCTGAACATTGGGGCGATGGAGTTTGGGTTCATGGGTGGTTCCATGGGGTCCGTGGTCGGTGAGAAAATTGCGCGGCTGGCGCAGCGATCGCTCGAGGGCCACGTGCCGCTGGTGCTGGTGTCCTGCTCGGGTGGGGCTCGGATGCAGGAGGGGGTGCTGAGCCTCATGCAGATGGCCAAGACCTCCGCCCTCATCGCGCAGCTCCGCGAGGAACGCATCCCGTATATCTCGATCCTGACGAATCCAACGACGGGTGGTGTCTCAGCCTCTTACGCCATGCAGGGAGATGTGAACCTTGCAGAGCCCGGGGCGGTGATCGGGTTCGCCGGCCCGCGTGTGATCAAGCAAACGATCGGCCAAGATCTGCCCCGCGGGTTTCAAACCGCGGAGTTCCTGCTGGAGCACGGCATGATCGATGCCGTCGTACCGCGGGACGAGCTGGCCACCACCACGGCCAGGCTCGTCCGGCTGATGCAAGGCGCTCCCGCACCGGAGGTGCCTGGCTGACGTTCAGCTTCGCGGACGCCACCGAGTTTCTCTTTTCGCGGAACGCGGGCGGTTCACACTGGTCCCTCGGTCCAACCGCGGCGCTGCTGGACCAACTGGGACACCCCGAACTGCGTTTTCCCTCGATTCACATCGGCGGTACCAATGGCAAGGGCTCGGTGTGTGCCCTGCTCTCGGCGGCTCTCCGCGCGAGCCGGATGCGCGTTGGCACCTACACGTCTCCGCACTTGGTCGACGTGCGTGAGCGCATGATGGTGGACGAGCGACCGATCACCGAGCCCGCTTTCGCAGCCTGGACGACGGTTCTACGTGATGCCATCGTCGCTCACCAGGCCAGCTTCTTCGAGGCGACGACGGTGATTGCCCTGGCCGACTTCGCAGCGCGAGGCGTTGACGTTGCGGTCGTCGAGGTGGGGCTCGGGGGGCGCTTGGACAGCACGAACGTCCTGAGGCCCGTCGTCAGTGGGATCACACAAATCGATCTCGATCACACCGAGTATCTGGGTCAGTCGTTGCCCGCGGTGGCTCGGGAGAAGGCCGGAATCGCAAAGCGCGGCATTCCGTTCGTCGTGGGCGAGCCCTCGCGCGGTGTCGCGGAGGTGCTCGCCGAGGCGGGTCGAGAAGCTGGGGCGACCGTGCAAACGGTACCAGCCGACGCTATGTACTGCGGGGTGCTTGGGATGGTCGGAGACCATCAGCGCCGAAACGCCGCGGTGGCGGCAGCCATATTGCACGCACTGCCCGACGGGATGCGGCCGTCCGCAGCCGCGATGGCGCACGGCTTTGCATCGGTACGCGTGGCGGGGCGATTTGACCGACGCGGCAAATGGATCTTCGACGTCGCGCACAATCCCGGCGCGATGACGGCCCTCCTGCACACACTCGAATCGTGCCAGCCGAAGCGGCCCGTGCATGCCCTGGTCGGTGTGCTGAACGACAAACCGTGGGACGTTCTCGTAAACGCGATCGTTTCCGCGGCCGAGCGCATTTGGCTCGTACAGCCACCCAGCGCCCCGCCGGATCGCCGATGGGACCTGAGCAGCGTCACGCGCCTCGCAGGGGAAAAGGCGGTCGTCGCGCCAGATTTCGACTCGGCGCTCCAGGACGTGCAGGTCGGTGCAGGCACGGTTCTCGTAACCGGGTCGTTTCACACGGTTGGAGACGCGTTGGCCCGCTTGCCCGGGCTCGCTCCTCTCGGCTAAATTCACGAGATGCACGCAAAAGCGCTTCCCGGCTTTCGCGATTTCTACCCCGACGCCACCGCTGTCCGAAACCACATCTTCGCCGCTTGGCGGGGCGTGGCTCGCCGGTACGGGTTCGTGGAATACGACGGGCCTCCGCTTGAGCCACTGGACCTCTATACGCGAAAGAGCGGTCCAGGAATCGTGGAGGAGCTCTATCACTTCGTGGACAAGGGCGATCGCGAGGTCGCCCTCCGGCCGGAGATGACGCCCACGCTCGCGCGCATGGTGGCAGCGCGGGCACGAGGGCTCAAGAAGCCGATCCGGTGGTTTTCGATGCCGCAGCTGTTTCGGTACGAGCGGCAGCAGCGCGGTCGCTTGCGCGAGCATTTCCAGCTGAACATGGACCTGATCGGCGAAGCGGGGCCGTTGGCTGACGCCGAGGTGATCGCCGCCGCCCTGGACGTGCAGCGGGCATTGGGACTCGGCCCTGAAGACGTGCGGGTGCGCATGTCCGATCGGAGAGTCCTGCGGGTGCTCTTGGCTGACGCCGGCGTTCCGGACGAGGCGGTGCCGGCGGCGTTTGAGGCCATCGACAAGGTCGAGCGCGTTCCACCTGACACGCTGGCTAAGCAGCTGGGCGAGAAATGGCCTGGCGCGAGCGCCGCAGGTGTCGAGCGCGTGCTCGAGGTGGCGCGAGTGCGCGGTCGGGCCCAACTGGAGCGCTGTTTGGGTGAGGCGCGGGAAGGGACGGATAACGCCGCCGAGTTCCTGGAGTGCGTCGAGGCCCTGGATCACATGGGTCTTGGGGCGTTCGTCGAAATCGACCTCTCGATCGTTCGAGGGCTGGCCTATTATACCGGCATCGTATTCGAGTTGTTTGACGCCCAGAAGTCCCTGCGCGCCATCTGCGGCGGCGGGCGCTATGATGGGTTGCTGCACGCGCTCGGGGGAGTTGACCTGCCCGGTGTGGGATTCGGCATGGGGGACGTGGTGCTTGGCGAGTTGTTGCGTGAGCGAGGGCTGAGCCCGACCGCCGCCCCGGGCATCGACGCGTTTCTCGTCGCCGTCACCGGCGATGACTACCCCGCAGTGCTAGGACTGGCTCACACATTGCGGGACCGCGGCGTGAGCGTGGAGTTCGGTATGCGCGAGCAGGCCGTCGCGAAGCAACTCAAGATCGCGGGTGCGCGTCCAGCAAGGCGGGCTGTGGTGATCGGGCCGGAGGAGCGGGAGAGTGGGAAGGCAATCGTGCGCGACTTGCACAGCGGCGCCGAGGAACGAGTCACGCTTGGCTCGCTCGGAACCGAGTTCGCCTGGACGTAGGACGAGATAACATCGCGAATTGGTGGAAGGGAGCTCGGCCCCGTCTGGGGACACGGGCTTACGATGGAGGAGGCAACGCACTGTCGCGTGCTGGCCGTGCAGCCTTCACACCGGATGAACCATGACTGACTCACAAGGGATAACGCCGCGCGCGACGGACTTTGCGGCGTGGTACAATGACGTGGTACTCCGCGCGAAGCTCGCCGACTACTCGCCGGTTCGCGGGTGCATGGTCATTCGGCCGTTTGGCTATCGGATCTGGGAACTGACCCAAGGCGCGCTCGACAAGATGTTCAAGGACTCGGGGCATGAAAACGCCTACTTCCCGTTGTTGATACCGCAAAGTTTCCTCGAGAAGGAAGCGGATCACGTCGAGGGGTTTGCTCCGCAGACCGCGGTCGTGACTCACGGGGGAGGGAAGGAGCTGGAGGAGCCGCTCGTGCTTCGCCCGACGTCCGAGACCATCATTTACTCGATGCTCGGGAAGTGGATTCAGAGCTATCGCGACCTACCGGTGCTACTGAATCAGTGGGCAAACGTGATCCGGTGGGAGATGCGCACGCGGCTGTTCCTCAGAACGACGGAGTTTCTATGGCAAGAAGGGCATACAGCGCACGCGTCGCATGACGAAGCCGAGGAAGAAACACTCAAGATCCTCGGCATCTATCGGCGGTTCATGGAAGACTGGATGGCGCTGCCCGTGCTCACGGGACTCAAGACCGAGCGAGAGAAATTCGCCGGAGCGCTACGAACGTATGCACTGGAAGCGTTGGCGCAGGACAACAAGGCACTCCAGGCCGGCACCTCGCACAACCTCGGCCAAAACTTCGCCAAGGCATTCGACGTTCGGTATCAGAGCCAGGAGGGCGGCCTCGAGTACGTGTGGAATACGTCCTGGGGAGTCTCTACCCGCCTCATCGGTGCGATGGTGATGGCGCACGGCGACGACATTGGCTTGGTGTGCCCACCGCGCGTAGCGCCGATTCAAGTGGTCGTGGTCCCGATATGGAAAACGGACACGGAGCGTCAGGCTGTCCTGCAAACCGCGGCGGGAGTCGTGGAGGTGTTGCGGGAGGGAGACGTCCGCGTCAAGCTCGATGACCGCGACGCGCTCAAGCCGGGCGCCAAATACTACGAGTGGGAAAACCGCGGGGTGCCGGTTCGACTGGAGATTGGGCCTCGGGACGTGTCCAAGGGACAAGTGGTTCTGGTCAGGCGAACCGGAGGAAAACTCCCGGTCTCGATCGGTGAGCTCTCGACGAACGTGCGGGCCGCACTGGACACGGTTCACAGTACCCTGCTGGAGGCCGCCCACGCCAGGCGCGAGCACAACTCGCGGCGTGGCGTGACGAAGGAGGAACTCATCGAAATGATGAACGATGGTGGGGGCTTTGCGTACGGGGGCTTCTGTAGGGCCGATTCGTGCGAGGATGAAGTCAAAGAGCTGACGAAGGCTTCAATACGCCTCCTTCCGGATGCGGAGTTTCGCACCACCCCAGCTCCGGAGCAATGTGCCTGGTGCGGCGAGCCATCCGTGGTTGAAGCCGTGTGGGCCCGAGCGTATTGAGCGCACGTGCCGCTGTGTTGGCCCGGATCGCCACCAGGGTCGGCACTCCCACCTACGTCTACGACATCCAGGCGATTCGGTCCCAGTTCCAATCCCTGCACCACGCGCTTGCGGGCCTTCCCCACCGCATCTGCTACTCCTTGAAGGCAAACAGCAACCTCGGGCTGCTCTCCTTCGTGCGATCACTGGGCGCGGGAGCTGATATCGTATCCGGGGGTGAGCTGGCACGCGCGCTCCGAGCCGGCTTCGACGCGGCCGATCTCGTATTCAGTGGGGTTGGCAAGACCGCCGTGGAGCTAGATGACGCCATTCGGGTGGGCGTGGGGCTCATTAACGTAGAGTCGCCCCGCGAGATGGGGTTGATCTCCGAGAGGGCGCGAGCTACGGGCAGTACGGCACGCATCGGCATTCGGATCAACCCCGATGTGACGACTGACACGCATCCGTACACCCAGACCGGCGAGCGCGGTGTCAAGTTCGGCGTGCCCCTCGATGAGGTGCCGGAGTTGGCGGTTCGCGCCTTCGAGAATCACGACCTGGCGCTCTCGAGCGTGGGCATGCACTTGGGATCGCAGATCCACGATGCGCAGCCGTTCGCGGAGGGTGCTGAGAAGCTCGAGCACCTCGTGACGGAACTTCGCGCGGCGGGCATCGATTCCCTCCACAGCGTCGACGTTGGAGGGGGGCTCGGCGTCGCCTACGGGTCCGAATCCCCGCTTGATCTCAACACGTTTACGGCCGCCGTTACACCGCTCGTCGAACGGACCCGACTGCGCCTGCTGCTGGAGCCGGGACGGTTTCTCGTGGCCAACGCGGGGCAGTTGCTGACCCGATGCCTGTATCGCAAGAGGTCCGGAGGGCGCGACATTGCTGTGGTAGACGCCGGTATGAACGATTTTCTGCGTCCCAGCCTCTACAGCGCGATCCACGAGATCGAAGTGGTCGAAGCCGCCAGGCACACGGAGTCCGCGGGCGCAGCGACGGTCGACGTGGTTGGGCCCGTATGCGAGACCGGCGACGCGTTCGGTACCGACCGCGAGCTACGCGGGGTGGGCCCCGGAGCGCTCCTGTCGATCTCGGGTGCTGGTGCCTACGGGTTCACGATGAGCTCCCAGTACAACTCCCGGCCCCGGGCGGCCGAAGTGCTGCTGGACGGCGAGCGCTTCGCCACCGGCCGGACGCGGGAGACGATCGAGGATCTCATGTTGGGTGAGAGCGCGACCCCAGAATGGACATCTTAGCGAATGCCGCCTGAGCATCGCGGCGTGCTGATCCTCGATTACGGCTCACAGTACACGCAGCTTATTGCCCGCCGGGTGCGCGAAGCCCACGTCTACTGTGAGATCTTGCCACCAGGGCTCCCCCTCGAGCAAATCGAGAGCCGACGCCCGTGCGGGTTGATCCTCTCCGGGGGACCCAGTTCGGTCTACGATCCCGGGGCCCCCGAGCTGGATGCGGGCCTGCTCGACCTGGGCATTCCGGTGCTAGGTGTCTGCTACGGCATGCAACTCATGGCCCGGGCGGCGGGTGGGCGAGTAGAGCGGGCGGGGGAACGGGAGTACGGGCATGCGGCCCTCGAAGTCGCTGAGTCCTCCGGCCTCTTCTCCGGATTCGAGCCGGGCGAGCACCTCAACGTGTGGATGAGCCACGCGGATCGTGTCGACGAGCCCCCTCCCGGCTATACGGCAATAGGGGCCAGCGAAAACACCCCGGTGGCGGCCATGGCTCACCGCGACAAGCCGCTCATTGGAGTCCAGTTCCACCCCGAGGTGGCACATACTCCTCGAGGCGGCGAGCTACTCAGGAATTTCCTGTTTAGGGTTTGCCAGTGCACGCCCGATTGGACTGCTGGCCAGTTCATCGCCGAGCAGGTGGAGCGGATCGGAGAGCAAGTAGGCGCCGACTGTCGGGTTGTCTGCGGCCTATCGGGTGGAGTCGATTCGGCTGTGGCCGCGATGCTCGTCCACCGTGCGGTAGGGGAGCGGCTCACCTGTATCTTCGTGGACCACGGCCTGTTGCGGTTGGACGAGCGGGTCCAGGTCGAGGAAACGTTCCGGGCGCACCTTGGCATCGACCTGGTGGTTGTCGAGGCGGGCGACCGGTTCCTGGCTCAGCTAATCGACATTGACGATCCGGAGGAGAAGCGCCGTCGGATCGGCCATGCGTTTATCGACGTGTTCGAGGATGCCGCGAAGCACGTGGGTGGAAACGTGAAGTTCCTGGTCCAGGGCACTCTGTATCCCGATGTGATCGAGTCGCGGTCCCCTCGGGGTGGTCCGTCAGCCACAATCAAGACCCACCATAATGTTGGCGGCCTCCGACCCAACCTCCCGTTCGATCTGATCGAGCCATTGAAGGAGTTGTTCAAGGACGAGGTGCGGCAGGTCGGACGCGCGCTCGGACTGCCGGATGTAATGGTGGGCAGGCATCCCTTTCCCGGGCCCGGGTTGGCCATCCGGATCCTGGGCCCGGTCTCGCCTGACCGGCTGGAAATGCTACGCCGCGCGGACGCGATCTACATCGAGGAAATCCGGCGGGCAGGTCTTTACGACACGATCTGGCAAGCGTTCGCCGTGTTGCTTCCGGTACGGTCGGTCGGCGTCATGGGTGATTCCCGGACCTACGACCATGTGGTCGCGCTGCGGGCGGTTACGAGCACCGACGGGATGACGGCGGACTGGTTTCCGTTCCCGCCCGAGATCATTGGCAGGGCGGCGAACCGGATCATCAACGAGGTGAGCGGCGTGAACCGCGTTGTGTACGATGTGAGTTCAAAGCCGCCGGCAACCATCGAGTGGGAGTAGGCGTATCCCAGCGCCCACAAGCCATCGAGCGCCCCTAGAAGTTCTTCTCCTCCAGCATGTTGAGCAGCTCTTCCGGTTCCGTGAGGTCGCGAAGTCGTTCTGGCACGTCGGATTCTTTGGCAAACTGAGCGATCTTGCCAAGGACCGGCAGGTATTGGTTCGAGACCTCCAGGGGCGGGGCGACGATGAGGAAGAAGTTGTATACGGGTTTGCTGTCGATCGCTTTGAAGTCGATGCCCTCCAGTTTTCGGGCAAATGCAACCCGCAGCCGGTTGGCCACGAGCGAGCGGCAGTGTGGGATGGCGATACCTCGTCCGATGCCCGTCGATCCCAGGTTCTCCCGCCGCTTGAGCATTTTGAACAGAATCCCCTCGGACTTCTCATCCAGATGGAGCAACGCGATCAACTCCTTGAGCACGTCGTCCTTCTCGCTACTCTCGAGTTGGAGCTTGATGGCTTCTGCCGAGAAGAAGTCCCTGAGATGCATTGACCGTCCGAGGTAGTATGGTGAATGAGCCGAAACGTAATTGCGGCGTGACGAGAGTGTCAAACGGTTGTTGCCCGGTTTCGGGAGGATAATTATGTTGGCGTGATGGACTTCCCTTTTCCGATGTCCCACAGGGTACCTCTCGCGCTCGCTCCAATGGCGGGTATCTCGGAGGCGCCCTTCAGACGACTGTGCCGGTCGTTCGGTGCGGATCTGGTGATATCGGAGTTTCTGTCCTCCGAGGGGCTTCGCCGCGGCATCAAGAGCGTGCACGACGGTGCCTTTTTCACTGAGGCGGAGCGTCCCATCGGCATCCAGATCTATGGCGCCGATCCGGCGGCAATGGCCGAGGCAGCCGCGCTCGTGACTGACCATTACCGACCCGATTTCATCGACATCAACTTTGGATGTCCGGTCAAGAAGGTCGTCAAGCGCAACGGGGGCTCGGGGTGTCTCCGCGATGTCGGGCTGATGCAAGGAATCATTCGGGCTGTTCGGAGCTCGACGGATCTCTCCGTAACGGTGAAGATTCGCAGCGGGTGGAACGAAGCTGGGCGCGACCCGGTGACCATTGCGTTGCGGTGCCAGGAAGCGGGCGCAGCCGTGCTGACCTTGCACCCCCGCACGCGGACTCAGATGTTCTCGGGCCGTGCCCGCTGGGACGAGATCGCCGCGATAGTGGATGCCCTGGACATTCCCGTCATCGGAAACGGTGACATCCAAGCGGCCGAGGATGCGCTACGCATGCGTCAAGAAACGGGGTGCGCGGGTATCATGATTGCCCGCGGCTCGTTTGGGAATCCGTGGCTATTCCAGCAGACTCGCGACGCGCTGGACGGCCGCGAGCCACGGTCAGCCCCTGGGCCGGCGGAGCGCTTCCAGGTTGCCCTACGCCACGCCCGGTACGCGGTCGAGATTCAGGGAGACGATCGTCAGACGGCGGTGGAGTTCCGGAAGCATTTGGGATGGTATGTGAGGGGTCTCCCAGGAGCAAGCGAGCTGCGACGTCGCTTGCATAACGTCGAATCCGTGGCCGAGATTCAGCGGATCTTTTCGGGGTACCTGCAACCGGCCCGCGCAGTCGTGTGAACGACGGCGGGCTCGGCCACATTCTGCAGCTGGTCGCCGCCGGAGGTCTCTCGCCGGATGACGCGCTCACGCGCCTGCGTCGGTTTCCCATCGATCAGTTGAACTACGCGCAAGTCGACCACCTCCGCCCGATCATGCAGGGACATCCGGAAGTCGTCTTCTGTCCCGGCAAGACACCTGAGCAAGTAGTGGGAATCTGTCGATCCCTCAGTGAGACCTACGGGTCGTTCCTGGCTACGCGCTCCGATCCGGATGTGGCGGCGGCGCTGTCGGTCGCGTTTCCGGCTGCCCAGGTCAATCCACTGGGGAAGACGGTCTACCTCCCGGGGGAGCCACCAGCTGAGATCACGGGCCGAGGGACGGTTCTGGTCGTGACGGCCGGAACGAGCGATCTGCCCACGGCGGAAGAAGCGGCAGTCGCCCTGCGCGCTATGGGAAACCGGGTCGCTCGGCTAACTGATGTTGGCGTTGCCGGGATACACCGTTTGCTCGTGCAACAGGACGCTCTCGAGGAGGCGGCCGTCGTCATCGTCGCCGCCGGGATGGACGGTGCGCTACCCAGCGTCGTCGGGGGCATGGTCGGTGTACCCGTTATCGCCGTCCCGACCTCGGTCGGCTACGGAGCGTCCTACGGTGGTCTCGCCGCGTTGCTCGCCATGCTCAACTCGTGCGCGTCGGGGGTCGTGGTTGTGAACATCGACAACGGTTTCGGGGCCGCCGCGGCAGCGTCCCGCATCAATCACGCGCCATGATCGATCTTCCAGCTGTCGTCGCCTTCGTGATCGGGACCCTATTGGGGGCCGTGCTGGTCGCGTGGAGGCAACGTCGGGCCGAACAACGCGGGCCGGACGTCGTTCCCGCCGATGCGCAGCACGCAATGGAATTGTTGAGACGTGCGCATACCGCGTGGGCCACCTGTCTCGTAACTGCCCAAGGCGATCCGATCATCGCATCGGCCGAGGCCCGCCCCCACGCCGCCGTGATGGATCGCATTATAGCGGCAGCGTGGTTGGCCAGGGGCGACGGCCGGGATCACGTGCTCAAGGAAGGGGTGGGAATCGTCGCATCGGGGAACGGCACCTTTGGGGCCGCGGTTCTGTGGTCGTGGGAAGAGGTCAAACCGGTCCAGGCGGACGCGGCGATCGCGGACCTGAAGCGGCTGGTAGCGGAGTTCAAGGTCGCGCGCATGCGGGAACAGGCGGCACTCGCAGATCGGGGTGGGCAGGGTGGCTGGAAGGCACACGGTCCGGAGTCGGTAGAAGGCGTGACGTTCGCCCTGTGCGAGGCCGCGCGTGCCGTGAGTGATCGGCCAACGGCAGCGGTGTTCAGAGATCCGTCGTCCCAGCGGGCTACGGTCGTGGCGGTGTCTCAGGGCACTGACCGGCGGTTGATCGGGCTTGGGGCATCTGCTGAGTCCGTGGTTGGACGGGCGTGTCTCGCGGACGTTCCAATCGTCGCCAGAACACACGAGGAGTTCTTCGGCCGCTCGAGTCGGGACAGGCGCAAGAGCGAAGGGCAGGGAATAGCCTTCCCGCTCCACGATGGGAGAGAGGGCCACGGCGCTCTCGTGGTGTTCGGTCCTCCAGAGGCCCACCATGAGACGACCATGGAGCGGCTCCACTGGCTGGTTGGCGATACTGCCCCCCGACTCGGGTCGGCAGCAGCGCTGCGGGCGGCGGAGGTTCGCTCCATGACGGACGAGCTAACCGGGCTGCCCAATCGCCGAGCGTTAGAGCGAGCGATGACCGGAATGCGCGTCGGCCCAGCATCCCTCCTCATGGTCGATATCGATCGGTTCAAGCAGCTAAACGATGGCTTTGGGCATGCGGCTGGTGATGCGGCGCTGAAACACCTCGCCTGGATATTTCGTGGTGCCCTGCGAGACGGAAATGTTGCCGCCCGGATTGGCGGGGAGGAGTTTGCGCTCTGGCTGGCCGATACTCCCCTCGGCACGGCCGTGGAAATCGCCGAGAGGATTCGGGAGGCTACCGCCAACGCGAAGCTGTCTTGGGCCGGGGCGGAGTTTTCCATGACCTGCTCCATCGGTGTCGCCAACGTCCCCGACACCGTTCGGGAAGTGGCCAACCTTCGGAGCGCGGCCGATGCCGCGCTGTACCGAGCGAAGGGCGCGGGTCGAAACCGGGTCGAGGTCGCGAGCAGTGGCGGTTGACCGCGAACGCGAACGGTCGTTAGGTTCAAAACATCACAAATCGTTGGGGGTGACTGGCTTCGACGGGTCTAGTGATGACATTGCTGCGTGTCCAGGTCCCCGGTGCCCTGGTAAAACCCACTGGGAACTTCATAACTGCCAATAACCAACTGGCACTGGCTGCTTAAGCTTCGGCTTAATGCACCTGCCTCCGTGGCAGCCCGCCTGAGGCGGCGCGGAGGTAACGAAAAATCGGGCTGGCGTGTGGCGTCGCTTCCGCGTCCCACGTGAGATTTTAGGGAGATTGTCCGCAGGTTGGGTGGTTGCGCCCCTGCCGGCGGAGACTTTAAGCGCGACCTACGCACGTAGACGCAGTGCCGGATCGAGGCTCGGACCGGGGTTCGATTCCCCGCACCTCCACTGTCGTAAGTCAAACCAGTACAGTGTGATAAAGCAATCCACCTCATGTGGAAACCTATGTGCCTGTCGTGATAAGAGAGCACATGGTTTTCCACATGACCCCCCAGCCATGCGAAGCGTCGAGGCGTTCTGCGTCAATCATCCTCGATTGGTGGGAGCCCACATTGCATTTTGACCAACGTGAGCATTCCGCTAGGGCGCGGGAGGGCTACTGCATCTTCACCGACAGCGTGATGGAGATGCTGCAAGATGCGCGTCTGGACTGGAAGACCAAGGAACTGCTGATCCTGAAAGCCACCCACCGCAACGAATGTCAGTACTGTGTGGTCCAACACGAGACTGTTTCCCAGCGACTCGGCATCACCTGGGAGAAGATCGCGGATATCGAGGACGATCGCTACAAGACGAGCCCTCACTATACGGAGGGTGAGAAGGCCCTGGTCGAGCTGACCCACCAGATTGGTGTGGACGCTAATCGAATCTCGAACGACCTGTGGTCCCGAGTCAAAGAACACCGGGAACGAACCGGAGCACGTCCTTGAAGTTCGCCTGCCGGGTCCGGCGAAGCTCTTCGGGCTCGATGAGTTTGACCGAGCCCGGTATCAAGCGGATCTGTTCCCGAACCTCGGCAAGATCCTCGGCGCTTCCGATGACCGTCAGCTCGCCCAATCGAACGGCCCGGGGGGTGAGAACGAGTTCCAGAGACGTTCCTGCTTCTCGGGTGAGGGTTAGTTCAGTGACCGATGGCGCATACCCAACCCGGCGGGCGAGGATGCGGTAGGTCGCCGTGGGAACTCCCCGCAGCTCGAACCGACCACCCTGATCGGACTCAGCCCGCCGCTCAGTTCCTTCGAGAATCACAAGAACGCCTTGGACCGGCTGGCCGGTCGGTGTCACAACCCGTCCGTCGATGGTCCCGGATTCCTGGGAAAGGCAAGGGGGTGCCGTGGAGACGAGCAACAGCGCGACGAGACCGAAAGATGTCAGTACAGATGGGATGATGCGTCGCCGGCGATGGGTCCGCCTGCCGCGCGGATCCCCAGTGACATCTGCTCGTTGTATTCACTCGCCTTGTCGAGCGTGGCGTTGAAGAACTTGCCCTCTCTGTAAGCGCGGTACTCGACGTCCCCCGATGCAGGATACCGATTGACGTGTACCGAGAAGACGTTCATGAACACCGAAATCCGAATCGCCGGACCACCAACGCCCGCATCCGCACCAGCCTGGAGGCCGAGCCGGGTTTTTTGTTCCCCGGAGTTCGCTTGTAACCGACGCGTTCTTCCTCGCCTACGGCGGGCTCCACTGGAGCTATTCCGAAACCCGCGCGCTGCCGCTTCGCGTCCGCCACGAGTTCGTGGAGCCGTTGGAGCGGCAGCTTGATTTTGAGCGCGAGCAGCTGGAACGGACACGAACGTGAACGAAGATCTCGGACTCGGCGTCGTCGTCTCAATGAAGGACGCGTTCTCGCAGAACGCGGGCCGCGTCGAGGGCTCTATGCGCTCGCTCGACTCGACGGTGGCCGCCTCCTCCGAGCGCATGACGCGCAACATGGACCGCATCCAGCAGGGCGCCATGATGATGGGCGCGGGCCTGGCGCTGATGGCCCTGCCCGTGGGCCTGGTCGCCTCCACCGCCGCGACCCAGAAGGCGCTCGGCGAGCTGTCCTCGCTCGGGGTCAAGGACCTGCGGGCCATCGAGGATGCGGCCGAAGCCTTCACCAACACCTGGGCGGGATCGGGCAAAGCGGAGTTCATCACCGCGTCTTACGACGTGCGCTCGGCGCTCTCGGGCCTGACCGACGAGGCGGTGGGGTCGTTCACCGCCATGGCCGCGCTTACCGGCAAAGCCACCAAGGCCACCACCGAAGAGATGGTCGGCACGTTCACCACGGCCTACGGCATCTTCAAGCCGATCATGGCGGAGCTCTCCGACGCCGAGTGGGCGCGCACCTTCGCCGGCGCCATGGCCCAGACCGTGGCGTCGTTCAAAACCAACGGCCGCCAGATGGCCGACGCGATCAAGAACATCGGCGCGGTGGCCGCCTCGTCCAACGTGCCCCTCGAGGAGCAGCTCGCCATCCTCGGCCAGCTGCAGACCACCATGCCCGGCTCCGAGGCCGGCACGCTCTACAAGGCCTTCATCATGAAGGCGGCCGAGGCCGGCGAGAAGCTGGGCCTCGAGCTGGTAGATACGAGCGGCCGGCTCAAGGGCATCATCCCCATCCTCCAGGAAATCCAGGGCCGGTTCCCGGACCTCTCCCAGGCCGCAGCGCAAGTCGAGATCAAGAAGGCCTTCGGCTCGGACGAGGCGGTCAAGTTCCTGCTGCAGATGTCGCAGGGCGTGGGTGCGCTCGAGACCAACATCCGCTCGGTCGAGCGTGCCATGCGCACCGGGACCGCTGTGACCGAGGAGATGACGCGGTCCATGAACCTCGACATCGGGGCGCGGCTCAAGCTCGTCGGTCAGCAGATGGGCAACCTTGCCGAGATTCTGGGGCGCACCCTGTTGCCGGTGGTGACGCCGCTCCTCGACGCCTTCGGTCGGGTGATTGTGTTCTTCCAGGACCTCGCTCGCTCCGCTCCGGGGCTCGTCCGCGTGCTGCTGACGCTGTCGATTACGCTCGGCGCTGTGCTCACCGTCGTGGGCAGCGTGATCGCGGCCGCCGGGACCATTGGACTGCTGCTGCCGGCGATCAAGGCCGGGCTCGCCGCCATGGGCGCGGCTCTGGCCGGGCTCGGCACGGCCTTCGCCACCTACTTCTTGCCGGTCGTCGCCATCATCGGCGGGGTGGTGCTGGCCGTTTACCTGCTGAAAAAAGCCTGGGACACCAACTTCGGCGGTATCCGCGACGCGATTCTCAGCGTATGGGATCGCATCAAGCTTGTCTTCTCAGGCATCCGCGCGTTGATCGCGTCGCTTACCGGCGGTATGGGCGAGATGTTCGCCGATCTCGCCGGCAAGCTCGAGCAGGTTGGCCTGCTGGGGCTGGTGGTGACGGTGTTCCGCGTCTACTACCGTGTGCGGCAGTTCCTAGCCGGGCTGCGCGACGCATTCGCCAGTGCGTTCGAACAAATCCGAACGATCATCGAGCCGCCCGTGCGCGCGCTCGTCGCGGCCTTCGGCCGGCTCTTCCAGGCTCTCGGCTCCCTCGTGGGCATCTTCTCCCTTGCCTCGGACTCCGCCGACGCGTCGGCGTATCAAACTCTGGGCGCCACCCTCGGCACCGTCCTCGGCGTCATCGCCAAGATCGCAGCCTTCCTCCTCAAGTTCGTGGTCTACGGACTGGTGGGAGCGATCGAAGTGATCGCCTGGGTGGTGGGCGCATTCGCCCGGAGCCGCATCACCACGACGGCCGCCGGCGTCTGGAGCGGCCTTCAATCCATGGCCCAAAGCGCGGGGCAATGGATGCAGGCGCCCTTCGCGGGCCTGGCCACGGCCGCATCGTCGGCCTGGAACCGGGTGAAAGCCGCAGCCTCCGGCGCCTGGGAGGCGGTCGGGTCCAAGGTCGCCGGCCTCGCCCGCACGGCAGCAGCGAGTGGACAGGCCATACGCACCACCGCCGCCGGCGGATCGTCGCTTTTCGAAAAGCTGGCGAGCGGGATCGCCCAGGCGTTCCAGACTCTACCGGCGCGTGCTGGTCGCGGCGTCGGTGCACGGCGTGCGCGAGTTCGCCTGGGTCTACACGGTCGAGGCGACCGGCATCAAACGGCGCCGGATCGTGTCCGGCCGCTGACCGGAATAACACCTCCCGATACACCAAGGCCGACGTAGGTCGACGCCCCCGGTGAGAATTCTTGACGGGAGTCCCTGCCAATGTTTACCTTTTTTTGGATATATCTGGTAAGATCAACCCAGAAATGTCCGCACGGGAGTAGCTATGGCGAACCAGGACGACATCCTCACCCTCCCCGAGGTCGCTGGCCTGCTCAAGGTAGCGGAGAAAACGGTGTACGGCCTCGCTCAGAAGGGCGACTTGCCTGCATTCAAGGTCGGGGGCCAATGGCGGTTTCGTCGAACGGCTATCGATTCCTGGATCGAGGAGAAAACCGGGGCTGCCGGGGCGCAGACCTCCAGCAAGCGCGCGAAACTCTCCAACGCCGACGAGGAAGGCTGATGGCCCTGAAGCAATCGAAACTCTACTCGTCGCTGGGGCAGAGCTGCGACGAACTGA
Source organism: Gemmatimonadales bacterium (assembly GCA_965249575.1). Classification (GTDB taxonomy): domain Bacteria; phylum Gemmatimonadota; class Gemmatimonadetes; order Gemmatimonadales; family GWC2-71-9. The sequence goes on from OZ252244.1 coordinate 3,612,546, forward strand.
GCGATGGCATGCAAGACTATCCATGAAAATTCAAACGCACGAAGAACTGAAAGCCAAAATCTGGGAAATCGCCAACCGGCTCAGGGGGCCGTACCGGCCTCCTCAATACCGCCTGGTCATGCTTCCAATGGTCGTTTTGCGTCGGCTCGATTGCGTGCTGGAGCCGACCAAGGATGCCGTTCTGAAGCAGCTTGATGAGCTGGAGGCGCAACAGATGCCCGAAGCGGCAATGGATCGCCTGCTCGGAAAGGCCGCCGACCCGAACCGGAAGCATCCGCTCTATAACACGAGCCCCTACACCTTTGCCCGGTTGCTCGGGGATGCCGAGAACATCGCGCCGAACCTCGTGTCATACATCAACGGCTTTTCCCACACCGCTCGGCGCATCTTCGAGCACTTCAAGTTCGCAGATCAGATCGAGAAGCTCGACGCCAGCAACCGCCTCTTCACAGTCGTTAAGGCAATGGCCGATGTCGATCTTCACCCTGACAGGATCGACAACCTTCAGATGGGTTATCTGTTCGAGCATCTGGTGATGCGCTTCAACGAACAGGCCAACGAGGAAGCCGGGGATCACTTCACGCCGCGTGAGGTCATTCGGCTCATGGCGAACCTCATCTACACTGGCGAGCAGGATGTCTATAAGCCCGGCATCTACCGCACGATCTACGATCCGGCGTGCGGAACGGGCGGAATGCTTTCCGAGTCCGAGAAGCTGATCCTCTCGCAGAACGAGCGGGCCGAGCTCGCGCTCTTCGGCCAGGAGTACAACGACGAGTCCTGGGCAATCTGCTGCTCTGACATGCTCATCAAGGACGAGGACACGGCCAACATCATCCTCGGGGACACCCTGGGAGACGGCAAGACAAGAGACGGCTTCGAGGGGAGACGCTTCCACTACCTCATGGCCAACCCACCTTTCGGCGTCGAATGGAGGGACCAGAAGCAGATGGTCGAGCGCGAGCACAAGACCGTGGGCCTTTGGGGCCGGTTCGGCGCCGGGCTTCCGGCCATCAATGACGGCTCGCTCCTCTTCCTTCAGCACATGATTTCCAAGATGCATCCCTATGAGGAGAGGGACGAGGACCAGCCCGGTTCGAAGATCGCCATCGTCTTCAACGGCTCGCCGCTCTTCTCCGGCGACGCGGGTTCGGGGCCGTCCAACATCCGCCGCTGGATCATCGAGAACGACTGGCTCGATGCCATTGTGGCGCTGCCGGATCAACTTTTCTACAACACCGGCATCTTCACCTATGTCTGGCTCGTGACGAACCGCAAGCCTTCGGAGCGGCGCGGCAAGGTGCACCTCATCGACGGCACCCGATTCTTCGAGAAGATGAAGAAGAGCCTCAACAACAAGCGCAACGAGATCACCGAAGACCAGATCCGCCGCCTGACCCGGGTATACGGCAACTGCCAGGACGGCGAGACGGCCGAGGTCCAGATCAACGGCGAGACTGAGACCCGCGCCATCTCCCGCATCTTCGAGAACCGGGAGTTCGGGTTTCTCAAGGTGACGGTCGAACGGCCCGTACGCATGGACTTCGAGGCGGCGCCGGAGCGCATCGCCAAGCTCGACAACCAGACCGCCTTCACGAATCTGGCGACATCGAAGAAGCGGAAGGACGCAGCGGCAGCAAAGTGCGAGATCGAGGAAGGGCGGAAGCAGCAGGAGGCCATCCGCGCCGTGCTCGCGACGCTCGAAGGCAACGGGTGCTACCTGGACCGCGCGGAATTCGAGGCCGATGTGATGAAGGCCGCGAAGCGAACCGGCCTCAAGATCCCCGCACCGATCAAGAAGGCGATGTTCGCGGCCCTTGGCGAGCGGGACCCGGACGCCGAGATTTGCCGAGACAGCAAGGGGCGACCGGAGCCTGACAGCGAACTCCGGGACACCGAAAACATTCCGTTGCCGCCTGATACCACGATGCCTCTGCCCATGGAGTTCGGGCCGAACAAGCCCAATAGCAGGCTGGTTGAAACCTTTCGGGACGACATCGACGCCTACATTGCGCGCGAGGTGCTGCCGCATGTGCCAGATGCCTGGGTGGACTATGACAAGACCAAGGTCGGCTACGAAATCCCGATCAACCGGCATTTCTACGTCTACAAGCCGCCGCGCCCGCTCGACCAGATCGAGGCGGACATCACTAGGCTCGAAGGGGAGATCGCCGGCCTGTTAAAGAAGCTGGTGGCATGAGTTATTTCGCGCGCAGTGATGAACTGCCTGAATGGACGGCACAGATCCCGGAAGGTTGGGATAGCAACTGGCTGAAGTGGTCGGTTGATCTATCTGCGAAGCGCCCAACCAAAGAGGAGCAAGAGGCGCTTCCATACATCTCCAACGAGGATATCGCGTCTTGGACGGGGGAACTTCTGATCGAGGAGCCGGAACCAGCTGAGGCGGACAGCCGGCGGTTTCAGGAAAACGATGTTCTCTTCAACAAGCTTCGCCCGTACCTTGCCAAGGTCTACCACGCCACATTCGACGGAGTGAGCTCAGGAGAGCTGCTTTGCTTGCGGCCGTCGCATGCGGTTGAGCCGCGCTTCCTATTTTACGTCCTCGTGTCCAAAGGCTTCATCGACATAATCAACGCGGAGACTTTCGGGGCCAAGATGCCCCGTGCGGATTGGGAGATTGTAGGCCATCAACCACTACCCCTGCCCCCGCTTGACACGCAGCGACGGATTGCGCGGTTTCTGGATGAGAAGACCGCGCGGATCGACGGGCTGATCGAGAAGAAGCGGGAACTTCTCGACCGCCTGGCTGAGAAACGCCAAGCTCTCATCACCCGCGCCGTCACCAAGGGCCTCAACCCCCACGCCCCGATGAGATGCTCCGGCATCGACTGGCTCGGTCACATCCCCGCACATTGGGAGGTGCTTCCGTTGAAGCGCGTCTTAGCCAGTTCCACGTACGGGATTTCAGCTTCCCTGGAGCCTTCTGGAGAGATTGCTGTGCTACGCATGGGAAATCTTATCGACGGAGAAATCGATTTCGGCGATCTGCGCTTCCTTGATGGAATAGATGAAGATTTTCTGCTTGACCAGAATGATGTCATCTTCAATCGTACGAATAGCCTCGACTTAGTTGGCAAGACTTCAATTTTCCGTGGGAGCCCAGGCTTTCCGGTTTCATTGGCCTCTTATCTTGTCCGCTTCCGGTTCACCAAGCGCTTCAACCCGGAATACGCCAATTACGTCATGGGGACACGGGTGCTCATGGCGCTTGGACGCACTCTCGCTTTGCCAAGCATTGGCCAAGCTAACCTTAATCCTGCACGGTATGCTCTGATCAAATTTCCTATACCTCCAAAGGACGAGCAGTCGGAAATTGTCCCGCATCTAGTGGCCGAAACAAATGAAATTAGCCAAATCGCAGGACAGGTACACCAATCCATCGAGCCCTTGGCGGAGTACCGCTCGGCATTGATCACAGCTGGCGTCACAGGGCAACTCGCGGAACTGCAATGACCCTCGATGCCGCGACAAATTTCGGGCTTTACAGCACCCGCCACAGCATTTCCGCATGGGGGTTGTGAACCATGTCCGGCCACACCGAACGCGATTTCGAGACGGCGATTGAAGCCGGGCTCACTGGCTCCGGAGGGTTCGAGAAGCGGAGCCCAAACGCCTTTGACGAAGCGCTCGCCCTCTTCCCCGACGATGTTTCCGGCTTTCTGAAGAACAGCCAACCCGCAAAATGGGAGGCGCTGGAGGCGCTTCTCGGACCGAAGACCGCCACAACGGTGCTAGACAACCTGTCGAAGGAGCTGGAGCTCAAGGGCACACTCCACGTCCTGCGTCATGGATTCGAGTGCTACGGCAAGACGTTTCGCATGGCCTATTTCCGGGCGAACACCAGTATGAACCCCGAGGCGGCCGAGAACTATGCCCGGAACCGGCTGACGATTACGCGCCAGGTCGCCTTCACCTCGGTCCTGAAGAAAGCGGACGGCAAGAATCGCCGCTGCATCATCGACGTGACCCTGGCGGTCAACGGCATTCCCGTCGTCACCGCTGAGCTGAAGAACCCGCTGACCGGACAGCGCGCCCCCGATGCGATGCGCCAGTACGAGAACGAGCGGGACGAGCGCGATCTTCTCTTCGCTTTCAAGAAGCGCACGCTTGTCAACTTCGCGGTGGACCCGGACGAGGTGTGGATGACGACCCGGCTGAGGGGCAAGGAGACCGACTTCCTGCCCTTCAACCGCGGCAACAACCACGGGGCAGGCAACCGGCCGGTGGAGGGGAACTGGAAGAGCCATTACCTGTGGGACGAGGTGCTACAGGCCGACAGCCTGTTGGAAATTCTGCAACGCTTCATGCACCTCGAAGTGAAGGAGAAGCAGCTCAGAACCGAAAAGGGCGTGCGCACCGTGCGAAAGGAGACGATGATCTTTCCGCGCTACCACCAGCTCGACGCGGTTCGGAAACTCGTCGCGCACGCCAGGGTCAACGGCGCGGGCCGGAACTACCTGATCCAGCATTCGGCCGGTTCCGGCAAATCGAACTCGATTGCATGGCTCGCGCACCGGCTGTCCAGCCTGCATGACGAGCGCGACGAAAAGGTGTTTCACTCCGTCGTCGTCGTGACCGACCGGCGCGTGCTCGATCAGCAGTTGCAGGCGACGATCTACCAGTTCGAGCACAAGACTGGCGTGGTCGAGAAGATTGACGAGGACACCCAACAGCTTGCACGAGCGCTGTCCCAGGGTACGCCCATTGTTATCACGACCATCCAGAAGTTTCCCTTCATCTCGCAGGCGCTCTCGACTCTTGAGAAGAGAGGCTCCGATGTGAAGATCGACACGGCGGGAAAGCGGTTCGCCGTCATCGTGGATGAGGCGCACTCGTCCCAGAGCGGAGAGACTGCGACCACTCTTAGGGGCATGCTGAACAAGGCAGGGATAGAAGCGGCCATTGCCGCCCAGCTATCCGACGAAGAGGACGATGATCTCTCCGATGACGCGAAGGCGGCGGTTCTGCGCGATGCGCTGCAACGCACCCGGCAGCCGAATCTTAGTTTCTTTGCCTTCACGGCCACCCCGAAATTTAAGACGAAGGCCCTGTTCGACGAAACTGGCCCGTCGGGCGCTTCGCCCTTCCATGAGTAGACCATGCGGCAAGCCATCGAGGAAGGGTTCGTCATGGATGTGCTTCAGAACTACACCACCTACAAACGCTTCTTCGGCCTGATCAAACAGATCGAAGACGATCCGGATGTGCCGCGCAGGAAAGCCGCGAAGGTCCTTACGCGCTACCTGGAGCTTCATCCCGTCAACATCGAGCAGGTGGTCTCCGTCATCGTGGAGCATTTTCGGCTCTATGTGATGCACGAACTCGGCGGGCGCGCGAAGGCCATGGTTGTCACAGGCTCCCGCCTTGCCGCCGTGAAATACAAGCTTGCTTTTGATCGCTACATCAAGGAGAGGGGCTATACCGGCATCCGTTCGCTGGTGGCTTTCTCGGGTCGAGGACCCGGACGACCCTGGCTCGTCCTACACCGAGGTGGCGATGAATGATGGTCTTGTCGAAAGCGAACTCCCCGAGACCTTCGGGCGCGACGACTACCGAGTTCTTCTCGTCGCAGAGAAGTATCAGACCGGCTTCGATCAGCCCTTGTTGCAGACAATGTATGTAGTGAAGCGCCTGGCCGGTGTTCAGGCGGTTCAGACCCTCTCAAGGCTCAACCGCATCGCACCCGGGAAATCGCGCACCTTCGTCCTCGATTTCGCCAACGAGGAAGATGACATCTACAAGGCGTTCAAACCCTACTACGAGGCGACGCCTGTCGGAGAGAATGCCGGTCCGCATCGCCTGTCGGAGCTGCAACACCGCCTGCTTGAATGGGCGATCTTCACGCCGGCCGATGTGACCAAGTTCGCCGAAGTTTGGTATCGCACCAAGCGCGACCACTCGGCGACCGATCATCACCTGATGAACGCCGTCCTCGATCCTGTCGTTCAGCGCTTCCAGGATCGCGAGGAGGATGAGCAAGAGGAGTTTCGGGGGCAGTTGACGGCCTATCGAAACCTCTACGCCTTCCTGTCACAGATCATCCCCTATCAGGACACCGATCTTGAGCGCCTTTACGCCTTCGTGAGGAATCTGCTGGCGAAACTCCCGCCGCCGGGCGATGGCCAAGCCTTCGTTCTGGACGATGAGGTGGCGCTGCAGTTCTTCCGGATTCAGCAGATATTTGAGGGCTCTATCGACCTCTTGGAGGGCGAGGCCGATCCCCTGAAGGGGCCGACCAATGTCGGCACGGGCCGTGCCAAGGACGAGGAGGTGACGCTTTCGAGCTTGATTGATCGCCTCAATGAGCGTTTCGGCATCGACTTCACCGAGGCGGATCAGTTGTTCTTTGACCAGATACGGGCTTCGGCGGAGAACAACGAGGACATTGCAGAGGCGGCTCGCGCCAACAGCTTCAAAGATTTCGCCTCTTATCTGGATCGCATGTTAGACGACTTATTCATCGCGCGAATGGAAGGCAATGAAAAGATCTTCTCCAGGGTGATGACGGACACCGAGTTTCGGTCGGCTGCACACGAACATCTTGCCGAAGAGATCTTTCGTCGGGTTCGCGAGCAGCAAGACGCGGAATGATTGTTGTCTAGCGAGTCGCAGATCCGTTCAATCTCTACTCCGTAGACGAAAACGTGCGATCCGAGTCTCAGGCCCAAGAGGTGACATTGAAGGGTCCACTGCATTTCGGGAGGGTTCCATATGGGAAATCCCGGCTAAAACACTCTCCGGGATTTCCGGGGCGGTTCAGTGCTTACACCGCCTTCACGTTTAACCCCGGATGCCTTATGGTATGAGGAAGACAGCGTCCTATTACTGCAGGCAAATAGACAACAATGCCCACCAAGCCAAGGAAGATCGAAACCATCCCCTCCTCCCTCTCTCCGGAGTTGGCCCAACAGCTGCGGCCCGCCTCATCAACGCCCGGGCGGAAACCGTACATACGAAGCCGTCATTCGGGGTCGCATTCCGCTCACGCCGGTGCCTGGTCCCGGCCAACGGGTGGTTCGAGCGGCAACGGCTCGGGGGTGGGAAGCAGCCCTACTACCTGGCGCTCGCCGACGGCTCACCGCTGTCGTTCGCTGCTCTTTGGGAGCGCTGGGGCGGGGAAGGTGAGTCCGTGGAGTCCTTCACCATCATCACGACGACGGCCGCGCCGCAGCTAGCCGACATCCACCACCGGCAGCCTGCGATCATCAGCTCCGAGCGGTTCGACGATTGGCTCGACCCGACATCGCCGGTACCGAGGCTCCTTGAGCTGCTGCGCGAACCCTGTATCGCCCGTACGAGAGGCGCGCCGTCAGCACGAGGGTGAACAACGTCCAGAACGACGACTCGGATATCCTGGTCGCGGCCTGAGAGGGGGCGGAAATGTGCTTGACAACGCTTCCGCCTCGATTTTGCTGGATCGGAAAAAGCGAAATCGGCGACAATCGGGTTTCCGCTTTTTCGCCAGGGTCCGAATTCCATAAATCACTGTAATATAGGGGTTTATTCTCCAGAGCCAAACGGTGAGTGGTTATGAAGAGGGTTGCGCAAGGGGAGCCATTTTTTCGGGCGCCAACTTAGGCGACTCGTTAGTTAACGCGAAGCCCCGGAGGGTCACCCCTTCGGGGCTTCGTCGTATCTGCTACTTTTTCAAGGAATTACGCCCGTTCGCAAATTCAACGTGGGGACCGCACGGCCTTCGATCAGGCGGTGGCGGACGCCTTCAACTTGATGGCAGAACCGGACACTGAATCCGGGCTGCATCAAACGACGCGGATCGGCGTCCACTCGCCTTATGCAGGCTTCCGTTTTCCCTTCTTTCTTTGATGATGCCACTCGAGTCGGATGACTTCGATCACGTCGTCGATGGTCTTGTGAGTCGAACGGACGAGCCGCACCTCCCGTTTGGCGCCCACACGCAATCTCCGCACGTCGCGCGCCGAAGGAGTGCTGGCAGACCGGAAGTTGGCCTTCATTGTCATTGGCGGAAGACGTCGCGCTGGTCGGGCGCCGCAAACTTCGCCTCCGCCGGCCTCTCGACGGCACTCTGTGCTGGTTCCGGGTCGCCCACTTGCTCGCTCCCAGCGACGACGGGGATAAAGGGTCTTGCTCATTGATAAGCGGCGTTATAATAGAACAGTAAAGAGGGGTGGCATCATGAAAAAACTCTTGCTCGTGCTCATGGTGAGCGCTCTGGTGATCTCCTCCGGCCCGGTGTTGGCCCAGGACGGCTGGTACATGGGGATGGAACTAGGGGTTGCGGTGGCGCCGGGAATGGACGTAAAGACCGGGGGGTTGGATGATTGGGTATCGAGTGCGGATGAGGCGCATTCAGCGATCCGATGCGACAAGACCATAAACCCGGACGGTTTTCAGGTAGAAAAAGGAGCGTGTGGCAATGCCCCTTCGGCTTGGGGGCCCATGGACGAGTCGTTCGATGGCGGCAGGGGGATCCTGGCTGGGTTGGCCTTGGGATATCGCAGGGGAAACTTCAGGGTCGAGGGCGAATATTTCTATCGCAGCGCAACCCATGACGGCACGGATGTCCCCTATGATTCCGCAGCAAATTATGACCCCGGCGCGGATCCGGGATTCCAGACCGTCATGGATGGAGTCGATGCCGTGCTGTCGCACAACGTTTTTGCCAACTTGCACTACGACTTTCGCTCCGATTCGAAGTTTACGCCGTCTCTGGGGATTGGAGTCGGCTTTGCGAAAGTCTCGCTTGCGTACCGGACCTTCTGGCGCCGGACGAATGACCCCGAGAACGTCACGGTATTCGATACTGAGGGGGTGATTGGTGACGAGCTGGCGAAGGCCCAGGCGTTAAACCGGGAAATTGCCGGCACGATCACCGCGGACAGAGCGAAATTGTCGGATCTGCTGCTCGGCTACCAGGCGGTGGCGGGCCTGGATTATCAGGTCAGCGATCGGGTCACCATCGGGCTCAAGTTCCGATGGGCGAGTTTCGGCGAATTCGATGACGAGTCGGCATATGATTCTCTCCGCGATCATGCGTCGGTGGCCGGTAACCCGCCGGTCCCCGTTACCTACTATGTCAAGACGGATGACATTCAGTTCTGGGGAATCAGCCTCAACATGAAGTATCACTTCTGACCGGCAGCTAATGGAGTCATCAGGGTCCGAGAGTCTGTCAGATCGGTGTCTCGCGGGGGAAGAGTGATTGGTCACGCCTCCCCCGCAACGAAAATCTCCCTATCGCCGGACCGAGCAGGTTTCGGCACGTGGAGCGACGAAAGGATGCCAACTGCAGTAAGATATTAGGCAGGCCCGAGTCGAAGGCTGCTGGCACGGCCCGACTGGCGAGCAGTAGAGACTAAATATCGGCGGGAGAGGCGAACATGGCTGACGGCACATCCCACTTCGGCGCGGTCCATACGAATAACAGCCAAAGCTCCAAATACTCGGCGCCATGTCGAGCCGGCGCAGGCGGAAAGGCGATTGCCAGGAGAACTATTTCACGGCCGAAAATCATCGGCGCAATCTCGCCGCCGCCCATTCGCTCATTCGAGACCTTCCGGCCAGGGTCGAGACTCGATGCCTCAGTATCGGTCCTGATCCATCAGGGTGGAGTAAATACCTGGTTCCGACAATTATGATGTACTGAAACGTCGAAGGGAACCTTTTTATGTCCAGATCAAGACGTCAAGTTCATGCCATTGATTTGTCGTACCCGCCTCGCATGAGCCAGTCGACCCGACTGAGGCCGGATGCCGAAGCGGGCCAGTCCCACTCGGCGGCCCACAGGGACGGCTCTCTCGCTCCTAATCCACCGGCGGGGCTTGTTCCCAAAGACCATCCCACCAAGCGCAGCCGTCGCGGCTCGGGGGGCGTTCGCGTGTTGGCCGCCGTCGCGTGTTTGGCCTGGCTGGCCTGGCCGACCGAGGCTTTCGCGCTGCAGGTGACGCTGAACGTGGACGCCGTTGCGGGCGACAACAAGATCAACCGGTCGGAGCACAGGAACGGCATCGCCGTGAGCGGCAACACGGGTACGGAAAGCGGCGTGACTGTCGAGGTGACCATCGGCGGCACACCGTTGACGAGCGTGACCTCCGCGATGAACGCGATGTGGTCGGTGAACGTGGAGCGCAGTGCGGACTACATTACCGAAACGAGCGTGGAGCTTTCCGTGACGGCCACCAAGATCGGGTTTATCAGTGCGACGGTTACGCGGACGCTGCCGGTGGATTTGACGCCGCCGAGTGTGAGTTACACGGCGCCATCGAATCTCACGGTGGGCGTTTTGATCACGCCGATAGCTCCGACCACGAGCGATACGGATATCGTCTCCTACGCCACTAGCGGCGGTTCCCTGCCGCTGGGACTGGGGTTGAGTGGCAATACAGGTATTATCAGCGGCTCGCCGAGGACGGCCAACACCAACACGCAGACGGTGGGGGTGCTGGTCACCGACGACGCCGGCAACGTGAATCGGCCGCAGATTACATTCCCGGCGGTTGAGCTCGCATCCGGCGTAATGGTTTCGGAGACGGAACTGACGGTGCCCGAAGGCGGCTCGGCGAGCTACACGGTGAGGCTCCTCGCCCAGCCGACGGATGATGTCACGATCACGGTGGAGCGGGCGAGCGGCGATGAGGATCTGACGGCGAGCCCGGATACGCTGACCTTCACGAACTCGAACTGGAGTGTGCAGCAGACGGTGACGGTCTCGGCGGCGGAAGATGACGACGGCGCGGCCGGCACTGCCCAGTTTGGCCATAAGGTGATCAGCCCCGGCACCGTCTATCACGGCGTTTCGACCCCTGGCCTCAGAGCAACCGAGGATGACAACGACACGATCGGCGTGATCGTCTCGCCGACGGCACTGTCGGTGCCGGAAGGCGGCTCGGCGACCTACACGGTGAGGCTCGGCACCAAGCCACCGGACGATGATGTCACGGTCGAGGCAACCCGGGACCAACTGAGTGACGCCGACCTGACGGTGACCTCGGTAACGGATATGGATGCGGACTTTAATTCGGTTACGTTGTTATTCACGGACTTGAACTGGCATACGGAGCAGACGGTGACGGTCTCGGCGGCCGAGGACGACGACCAGGTGGATGGCGTCGCGATCTTCAGCCACGGCGTGTCGGGCAACGACGAGAACTACACCAACGACGAAATCACAATCGATCCGGTCACGGCGACCGAGGCCGACAACGAAAAGGTAGTGACGGTCGTGATTCAAACGGAGGTGTCAGCTCCGGTGCGCGGCGTGTTCGAGGTGACGATCATCTTTAGCGAGGCGGTGATGGGTTTCGAGCGGAGCGAGATCGCGGTGACGAATGGTTCGGTGACCGACTTCAGTGGGTCGGCGCCGACCTATAAGGCAGAGATCACTCCCTCGAAGAGCGGTGAAGTGATCGTGGAGGTTGGGGCGAATGTGCTCGAATACGGGGTCGGCAACGGCAATATAGCGGGCGCGCCTCTGGTGCTCGAGGCGGATCTGTATCCGGTGGTGAGCTATCAGGAGGAGAGCTACACGGCGAGGGAAGGTGGAGAGACGGTGACGGTGACGGTGAAGCTGAGCGAGGGCTGGGACGAGGAGCTAGCGATCCCGATCCGGGTGACGCGGCCGCAACCAGAGTCGACGGAAGTCGACGACTATACGGTCGACGGGTTGGAGGAGTGGGATGCCCAGGAGGGCACAGGCAAGCTCACCTTCTCAGCCGGCGAAACGGAACAGACGTTCACGATTGCGGCCAACGATGACGGGGACGGGGAAGACGAAGAGCTGGAGCTGGGATTTGGGGACTTGCCGACGCCGGTGATGGCGGGGGCCCCGGTCGTGGCGACGGTGACGCTCAAGGACAAGGGTTTGGTGGTGAGCTACCAGGAGGAGAGCTACACGGCGAGGGAAGGTGGAGAGACGGTGACGGTGACGGTGAAGCTGAGCGAGGGCTGGGACGAGGAGCTAGCGATCCCGATCCGGGTGACGCGGCCGCAACCAGAGTCGACGGAAGTCGACGACTATACGGTCGACGGGTTGGAGGAGTGGGATGCCCAGGAGGGCACAGGCAAGCTCACCTTCTCAGCCGGCGAAACGGAACAGACGTTCACGATTGCGGCCAACGATGACGGGGACGGGGAAGACGAAGAGCTGGAGCTGGGATTTGGGGACTTGCCGACGCCGGTGATGGCGGGGGCCCCGGTCGTGGCGACGGTGACGCTCAAGGACAAGGGTTTGGTGGTGAGCTACCAGGAGGAGAGCTATACGGCGCTCGAGGGAGGAGAGGCTGCGACAGTAACGGTGAAGCTGAGCTTCGGCTGGGACGAGGAGCTAGCGATCTCGATCCGGGTGACGCGGCCGCAACCAGAGTCGACGGAAGTTGCGGACTATACGGTCGACGGGTTAGAGGTGTGGGATGCCCAGGAGGGCACAGGCAAGCTCACCTTCCCAGCCGACGAAACGGAACAGACCTTCACGATAGCAGCCAACCATGACGCGGACGGGGAAGACGAAGAGCTGGAGCTGGGATTTGGGGACTTGCCGACGCCGGTGATGGCGGGGGCCCCGGCCGTGGCGACGGTAACGCTCGAGGACAAGATGGTGGAGCTCACGGTGAGCTTTGGGCAGGCGGAGTACGAGATTAGGGAAGGTCAGGAGGCGGACATCGAGGTGGAGGTATCGCCAGCGGCGGACCGAAGGGTGGAAGTGCTCCTGGTGGTGGCGCTCCAAGGAGGGGCTACGGACGAGGACTACAGCGGAGTGCCGGCGAAGCTGGTGATTGAGGAGGGCGAGAGTCAGGCGACGATTGCCATAAAGGTGCTGGCGGATGAAGTGAACGATCCTGGGGAAGGGATGGTGCTGAGCTTTGGCGAGCTGCCGGTGGGGGTGATTTCGGGCGATCCGTCCTCGACCCAGGTGCATTTCACGCAGCAGCGCACGGCGGAGCAGTTCTCGCAAACACTGGAGGTGATGCTGGCGGTGTTGGCGCGGTCGACGGCCGCGAGCGCGCAGTCAGCCATTCAGGGTCGCTTCGAACGGCATCGTCAGTGGAGTCGGTTGGGGTCGTCAGGTGGGGTGCAGGGGTCGGGGACGAGCGAGGCGGCGAGAGTAGACGTGACCGAGCCAACGCAGGGATCGCGGCTGCGGAGTTTCTCGCTGGGTTCGTTAGGGAGCACCGCACGCTCCGGCCAATCGCACGTGGGCGCCTCACCTAGCTACGGCAAGGACCTAAGCGGGAGCGTCTACGGTCAGGATCGACTGTATGGTTCTGGGATCGGCGACGCGCCGCTAGGACCGGGCTCGACTGACCTCTCAGGGACGAGGGATCAAGGGTTCAGTCTTGCGGGGACCTCCTTCGAGATGGCTCTGGGCAAGCAGGAGCAGGGCAATAGCACGAGCTGGGTGCCGGTGTTGTGGGGTCGGGGGGATCTGCAGCACTTCAACGGAGACCTGGATCGGCTTGGCATGAACTATCGCGGCCGCCTCGAGGCCGCGCACGTCGGGCTTGATCTCTATGCCAACGACAAGATGCTCGCCGGGCTGTCGTTCATGCGCAGTTGGGGGGACATGGACTACACCGACGATGGTATAGATGGGGTGCTAGAGAGTCGCATGAACACGGTTCACCCGTATCTGTATTGGCAGCCGACCGAACGGGTGAGCATGTGGGCCTTGGGAGGCATGGGTTGGGGCGAAGTGGAGGTCAAAGAGCCGGGCCGGAGTCACGACTTCGATGCCGACTTTCGGATGCTCGGTGGAGGCGTGAGGGCGATGCTGTGCCGGTGGCCCTGCAATGAGTTGGCTCTGCGAGCCGACGTCTTCACGGCGCAACTGAGGACCGATGCCACCGACGACATCGCCAAGGTGAGCGGTAAAGCCTACCGGGGACGGTTGATGCTCGAGTGGGTGCACGACCTGCCGATGTCAGCGGGGCGATCACTGGGCCTGCAGCTGGAGGCCGGCGGACGTATCGACGGGGGCGATGCGGATCGCGGCGCCGGCGTGGAAACGGGTCTTCGTCTGGGGTACCTGGATGCGAACCATGGACTGGACGTGGCGCTGCACGGCCGGACGCTAGTGGTGCATGAAAGCGACTACCGGGATTGGGGGTTGGGCGTACAGGCGAGCTGGGACCCGGGCGAGAAGCAGCGCGGGTTCAGGGCGTCGGTGATGTCCACGTGGGGCCGGGACGGAGGAGGCCGGACGACGCTGTGGGACAACGCCGATGTTGTCATGCGCCCAACGGGGATGGGAGCCATGAGTATGGCCTCCCAGTACCGGATGGAAAGCGAGGTGGCCTACGCCGGCCTGACGGCGCCAGGCGTACCGGGTCTGCTGACGCCCTATAGCCGGCTGCGATGGGCCGGACCGGGGCGGGAGCTGGCCTTGGGGACCGCTTGGAGCTTGTCCGCCGCCCTGCCCGCGATGTTGGAATTGGAAGCCATGAGACGCGAAACCAGAACGGGTCCGGCCGATCTGGGGATGTCGCTGCGCGTGTCGATCCCCTTGGGCGGCACGCGGGATGTCATCCCCAGCCGGGGCCACGTTTCCGCCCAGGCGCCCGCTCCGAAATTGATTCCGCGCGAGGTTGCCGAATCTGGCGCCGACGAGCAGCGGGCCAGCGCCGCGGCTACACAACCACCCGCCGAGCCAGTCAGCGCCCCCCAACAGGATGCGAATCCACCACCCGAACCCGCGACGCCCGAGTCGGCCTCGCCTGCTTCGCAGCCCGCGCAAGCTTCGGCCCAGCCGCAAGGCGCGGCACCTGCACCAACAACCACTGCACCGGCCAAAGGACACGAGCGCGTCGTCAATGTCCAGCCGACGCCACAGCCACGTGCAAGAACGACCCCGCAGCCCCGGTCCGCGGCATCCCCGACGCAAACCGGCGAGTTGCAAGCCCAGGTGACATTGCCGCAGCTCGACCTTCGTCGCCAATCACCGCCTGCCGTGACCCCTCCCGACGCACCGGCCCCCACGGTTTTGCCAAGCGGGGGCATCCTCGTTCAAGTGGGCGCTTTTCGGAGTGCCGAGAGGGCTGCCCGTTCACCGACGAGTTACGGCAACAGGGTCATGCCGCGATCACGATCGGCGGCAACGACTATCACCGCGTCGTCGTCGGGCCATTCCCTAACCGGCGCGACGGTGCCAGCGCCCAATCACAGCTAGAACAACAAGGCTACCAGGGATACCTTCGAGTTGACGTGGGGCACCGGTTGGAGTCTGCCCGCTCGCTTTCAGCTGCCCCTGCTCGACCTTTTCGTCCAACTCGGGAGTTGCGATGATCGTCCACCGTTTTGTAGTGGTGACCGCGATGCTTGGGGTCAGTTCGTGTTGCCTAATAAACCCGCCGCCCCTGCTTCCGCCGTCCGGTCCAGCCATAGACTCGCTGCCGGCTGAGCAGGATTCCGTCCGTCAGGCCGAAGAGGCCGCACGTGCGGAGGCTGCGCGCCTAGCCGCCGAACGTGCCGCCGAGGCGGAGCGCCAGCGTGCCATCGCCGCCGAACGTGCCGCCGACGCGGAGCGGCAGCGTGCCATCGCCGCCGCCCGTGCCACCCTCGAAGAGATAGTCTTCTTCGACTACGACATGTCGGCGGTCCGCAATGACGCGGCAGCCGTGCTCCGCGAGAAGGTGAACATCCTCCGTGCGAGCCCACAGGTGCGCCTCCGCATTGAAGGGTACTGCGACGAGCGGGGGTCCTCCGCGTACAACCTCACCCTGGGCAACCGTAGGGCCGAGGCGATACGTCAGTTCTTCACAGGCGTCGGGCTGTCCGAGAGCCGCTTCGAAATCGTGTCGTTCGGCGAGGACCGACCTCTGGTGCAGGGCTCAAACGAGGGTGCCTGGGCGAGGAACCGGCGCGTCGAGTTCGTGATCACGGCAGGTGCGAACGCCATCAATCCGCCCGAGACGGGGTGACCTCTACCTGGCCCTTCCTCCGGCACGCGGGGGAACCACCGAGCGCTGGGCCACGCGCCGTGGCCGAACCCCTAACTATAGCTAGCTAGCTGCTAGGCAGTGCGCCTTGGCATATGGGAATCCCCGCCCCAGCGCGACGGTTCGCACATAGAACGTATCATGGACTGGCCTTTCCATCATGTGAACCTGGAGATTGACAGGAGGTGCTCTGCGGGAGCCAGGAGGTCATCAGAAGATCCGAGGTGTTTGCATGACACTTCAATGGCTGCTGAATGATCGACCTGGCGGGAAGTCGGCAAGAATCGCGGCTGAGGGGAAACGACGATGACGAACGAAGCACGACAAGGCGGGGCGATGATCATTCCGGGTCTGCGCTACACGGATGCGCCGGCCGCGGTGGAATGGCTGTGCGCGGCATTCGGCTTCGAGAAGCACCTGGTGGTGGGGGGTGCCGAGGGCAAGATCGCGCATGCCCAACTCACCTATCGCAACAGCATGATCATGCTCGGCTCGGGTGGTGAGAGGTCCTATGACGGCCTGTTCGTCCAGCCCGCCGAGGTCGGTGCGGTAACTCAGGCAACCTATGTGATCGTTGACGATGTCGACGACCATTGTCCGATCATGTGTGGGCCCAGGACGGAGGGACCTGCAGATATGGGCCAGCGACGGCAGGCTGGCGCGGGCGTTGAAATAGGCCGGCGAAGCCCAGCAAGTCCGCTGCCCTGGTCCCTAAGCGACTGAATGTCACATATGTAAATCTTTTAACTGCAGCAAGATACGCCCATCGATATCACGTGGATGTTAACATGTCCACCATACAATCGGCTCGGCGTTTTCCACAAGATGGTCCAAATGGCCTAATACGGTTTTCGCACCGACACCGATTCATTGAAGGCTGAGAAGCTTGTCTGCACGAAACGGCCGGGCGCCATCGAGGTGTGCTGAATTACCCGATAGCCATCGGTGCTGATCCAAAGTCGGTTGCGGCTGCCGTCCTCCGTGTCGACGAATCCGACGACAAAGGCCTCAATACTTCCGATCGAGTCCCGGCCGATGAGGAGAACGTCCGTAGCATGATGCGTGAACCGGTACGCCGGCCAGACCAGTGGAGGGACAGACTCGGTGTGCCACATGGAACCGTGCTTCATGTGCCTGGTCTCGCCGATCACGACTTCTTCGGCATCCCCGGGGTTCCGTTCCCGACGGTGAAACCGGTTGGGAGCAACGAATACCGACCTGGCTACCATCGACGTTTCGCCTGTCGACACGTCCTCCTCCTCGACGACGGAGCGCAGGCGGTTCATCGTCTCATCGGCGAAGGCAAGCAACTCGGCGGCTCCGTATACTGGGACTCTCAGCTCAAACGTGGCACTATCGGCAGTGCCAGACGGTCGTTGAGCGAGTACGCGGAGACGCCAGCGCCCGGCGGGCGAGAGATTCACGATTGCTCGGAATCCATCTCCGTCGACCGCCATCGTCGTGGAGGACGGCACAGCATCAGTGTGCTTGTCCGGAAGTAGCCTGACTCGTACCGCGTTGTCTTGTAGATAGTTTCCGCGTTCGTCCTGAACCGTTACTCGAAGTCGATTCGACCCGACGGCGGCCGGATCGAGAGCGAGGGTCACGAGCAGGGGGCCGGCATTCTGCGCGAGCGTGACTGCGGGCTGGCGGCTATCGCTGCCGGTGGCCTGGAGTTGCGGGGTGCTGTTTGCGGGCGGCAGGGCCGTCAACATCCCCACCGCGGCAAGAACCAGGACGGCCACTGCGGATTCGGCGCCCAACGAGAGGATAAACCGTCGGGTGAGCCGGTCGAACTCGGGGGCCGCGGGCGTCTTGTCCCGG
Organism: Gemmatimonadales bacterium; assembly: GCA_965249575.1. Lineage (GTDB taxonomy): Bacteria > Gemmatimonadota > Gemmatimonadetes > Gemmatimonadales > GWC2-71-9. The sequence continues at coordinate 3,630,299 of OZ252244.1, forward strand.
GCAAGGGCGGGTCGTACCACGAAGTGATTGAATGCTCCGGGGATTGATAATCCGAGGGCTAGACCGAGCTTGACTAGCAACGAAACGCCATAAGGTTCCGAGACGAGCTCAGCCGGTCCCTCGACATGAGCCCAGGTGTGGTAGAGCCCGGTGACGACTAGGAGCTCGACCGAAACGAGCGCCAGAATCGAGAAGCGCCGCACGATGGGGCCGAGGAGGGCCGAGACGTCCGCCTCAGGCCAGGAACGGAATCTCGGAAGAACGGCGAAGACAAGGGTAAACAGCCCCCCGACCCAGGCGACGGTCGCGCCGAGGTGCAGCCAGTCGATGGTGAGGGACAGCCAGACCGGCGGGGTGCTGCCGGAATGGCCGTTGAGGCTGGTAAAGAGCGTAAGGAAGGCACCGACACCTAAGCCGACCCACAGGCGTCCGCGGTCGCTGCTTGTTCCCAACCGGGAAACCGTCACTAGCGCGACGATCAGCCCGAGCCGAGCCACCCACTGTCTGCCCCAGCGAGTGTCAAGCAGCCCCCCCCAGTGCACCGGGGCTAAGCGCCAACGTCACAGACCCCTGCAGATCGATCGACTGGGACATGAGGCCCAGGAGCGCCGCGGGAATGAGGGCGCCGGCCCCCCACCGGGAAAGGGTCCAGCACTGGTGGTGAAGACTGGTCCGGAGCCCACGAGGGAGGATGACGGCCATGAATAGCAGCGGCCCGAGAGCCGCGGTCAAGCCCAGGAGGTGAAGCCACCGCGCCCCGGCCTGGAGCGGCAACACCTGGTAGCTGTGGGCGGCCGCCACTCTGGGTGAGATAGTTACGTGCCCGTAGAGCGCGCTCACATCGAGTGCCAACATGGTGCTCAGGACCGCCAGAATGATTTGGCGCGTCATTATACCCTTTCCTTCGTGAGTGATCTGGGCGCCTGGCGGGCACTATCGGATCGCCCGCCAGGATCCGTGGCGAACTGGCAGCTCTAGAGTTGCCAGCGGGTTCCGACGTACAAAGATCGACCGTCCGCTGGCTGTAAGAAGCGGCCGGCGCCGTTGTCCACGCTGGTCGCGGGCGAATACACCTCGTCCGTCAGGTTGCGGAGCTGGAAAAAAACCGCCGTTTGGGCGCGGGGAATGACGATCTCACGTCGCACGCCGAGCACCGTCCAGCCGTCGTTGGAGAGAGTGTTTCGGCTGTCGAGGTAGTACGATCCTGGGACCCACTCGATGGTGGGCGATAGTGAGAAGCCCGAAGGATGTCTAAGGCTCAGCTCCACCTGCACGACGTGCTCGGGTGCCCCTGGGATTTCGTTGCCATCGAAGTTGGCGTCGTCGACGAAGGTATAGCGGCCGAGGGTATAGGAGGTTCGAAAGCCCACTACGTTGGATCCGAGCGGCGTATAGCCGAATCCCGCTTCGAGGCCGAGGTGGCGGGTGCGGGTGGCGTTTCGATACGTCGGAACGGTGAAGGGCGCACCAGGGAACGGCTGCACGTTTACGTTGATGATCTCGTTCTCGAGCTCGATGTCGTATGCCGATACGTCCCAAAACCATCCCGCCAAGCTCCCTCGTGTTCCCGCTTCGAACTGCCAGGCGTCTTGTGCTTCGAGGTCGATGAAACCTGGAACGGTGAGCGAGTTGAGTTCCAATAGCAGGGGCGGCTCGAACGACCGGCTGGCATTCAGGAATACTTGCCCGTTGACGCCAGGCAATTCGAACAGGAGGTCGACCTTCGGCATGAGAGCGGCGAACTAATGCTTGTCGGTTTGGTCCCCGTCGCTCAGGAAGAAATCCTCGGCCTCGCGAAACACGCGATCGTACCGAAGTCCGAACGCGGCCGAGACGATTGGCGTTATGCCGAAGACCTCCTCGAGGTATATGCCAACCCCTCCTGCTTTGTCTCGCTGATCTTTTTGAAGCGCTCCGCTGGCCCCAGCGTTGTTTGCGAAGTGCTGGTTATCGGTCGTGCCAAACGAGGGCTGGAAACCAAGCGCGAACGCGTTCGTGTGGTCGCCAACCGATCCCGTGTTTTCGTACCGAACTTCGGCCCCAAAATCCCGACTGGTTTGATCCAGAACGCGCAAAATGGGGTGAACGATGTCCCTGAACTGGCCGTACGGTGCGATTTGGAGCTGATGGGTGGGAGCCAGCTGCGCGCGCAGCTGCACACCCACGTGATGCAACCTGTAGTCGCGACCGTGCCCGTTGGTGACGTTGTTTGCGTCTGCCAACCGAGGGTTGCTGGCGAACTCGGCTGCGGTGAGGGAGCCCGGTAAATCTTCACGGACATTCGCGTAAAAGTGGAAGGCACGGGCGTCGACGTTTGGTGACAAACGGTAACCGATGTGGGTGTTGACCCGGTCTCGTCCCTGATCGGCGAAGGTGCGGAACCCGTCGAGCTGTGTGTGGGCGTAGCTGACGTAATAGTCGAAATCTTCCAACACGGCGCCACTGGCGATCTGACCTTTGAGGAATCCGAAGGCGCCACCTTGTGCGAATGCCTCGAGGGGGCGCGCAGTGTATCCCGTCTTGGTCTCGAAATTCACGCCGCCTCCGAGCGTCGATCCGCCGTATCGCAGGGAATTTCCGCCCTTGTAGACCTGTACGTTTTCCGCGGTGAGGAGTTCGATGGATTCGAAATCGGTGAAGCCGTCGGCGTTCCGATATGGCATACCGTTTACGAGGACGTTTACGCCCCGAAGGTGGAAGTTGTTGCGCAGGCCCGATCCGCGAATCGACAGCTGACTCTCGTCCGCACCCCCGAACCGCGGCTGGATGTATACACCGGGAACGAACCGGAGCACGTCCTTGAAGTTCGCCTGCCGGGTCCGGCGAAGCTCTTCGGGCTCGATGAGTTTGACCGAGCCCGGTATCAAGCGGATCTGTTCCCGAACCTCGGCAAGATCCTCGGCGCTTCCGATGACCGTCAGCTCGCCCAATCGAACGGCCCGGGGGGTGAGAACGAGTTCCAGAGACGTTCCTGCTTCTCGGGTGAGGGTTAGTTCAGTGACCGATGGCGCATACCCAACCCGGCGGGCGAGGATGCGGTAGGTCGCCGTGGGAACTCCCCGCAGCTCGAACCGACCACCCTGATCGGACTCAGCCCGCCGCTCAGTTCCTTCGAGAATCACAAGAACGCCTTGGACCGGCTGGCCGGTCGGTGTCACAACCCGTCCGTCGATGGTCCCGGATTCCTGGGAAAGGCAAGGGGGTGCCGTGGAGACGAGCAACAGCGCGACGAGACCGAAAGATGCCAGTACAGATGGGATGATGCGTCGCCGGCGAGTGTGCTGAATTCCTTACCTCACGATTGATCTCCCTCATGAGAGTGCTGTTCCGACTCAGGCCTAGGACGCAGGGCGGCACCAGGGGTGCCACTCGACCCGGCCTGGAGCCGGCCGCCAGTGGTGGACATGGTCAGCACGAGGGCGGGGGAGGGACGGCGTAGGGAAGCTGGTGCGGGGGGCGGCCCGGGAAGCCCGTTTCATCTCCGAAGAGCGCGAGAATCCGCCCAGGAGGGGCGACGTTGAGCTCAGCCGATTCTCCCACCGGAGCGGCCGTGGGGATCGGAGCCTGGCAGGGCCCGATGCATCGGCAAGCGTCGTCGTCGCCGGCGTGGTCGTGTGGCTGGGGCGTGTCTGAATGGGAGTGGTGTAATCCCGGATCGACGCTGTGGTTGTTGATCGGGTGCGTCCGTACTGAGCCCGTGACTCCGGCCAGGTAGTGTGGGCACTCATGGAGACCGTAACTCCCAAGCCCACCGGCCGTTGGGGAGATCAAAATGGCGAACAGCAACGAGAGCGGCCGCCGGAAGCGCAAGGCGGACGACACGGCTCGCATCCCCTCTCGCGACCCGCGGATGGGAATGGCTACTGTCCTTGAACGGAGCGCTAAGACACGCGCTCCCAATTCGAAACCCTGCACGGACTCCCCCTAAGACCTGACATGACGTCCGAAGGCGGCGCTACCCACACCACCGGGCACGCGCGTTCACCTTCGCGTGTTCTGCTGACCTACCCGTCGAGGAGCGTCAGTAGCCTTGGGGAGGTGGGATGGCGAAAGGGATGGAATGGGGTGGCGGCCCAGGAAGCTCCGCGCGTGCCTCTGTGCCCCGCTGGTGCGGCGGGACTGGGACCGTCGTTACGACCTGGCGTGGCGTGGCCTCATTCAGCGCCACGGAAGTGGGCGAGTGGCACGGACCTACACAGTCGCAGGGTTGGGGTGTGCCGGTGTGGTCGTGCTCCGGCGAGCGTTCAGGTGTGCCGCTCGACTGGTGCTGGTGGTGTCCTTGCGGCGGTTGACCTGCAGGCAGCACCTCGTGATGCGGACACTCGGAGCCCCCGCCGACCGCCTTCGCGCCAGAACCGGCGAAAACGAGCATCGTGAGGATCGAAATAAGCCGAAACAATCGAAGTTTCACCTGAATATGTCTCGCCCGCACAATAGTTAACATTGACGGTAGCGGCCGAATTGCCGATGCGCAATCCCGGTGGTCGACCGCGGATGGAATGCATTCACTGTGAACAGGTTATGGACCGGACGTGTACCGACTGCCCGTTGCTGATGTTCTGACCGCGCTCGAGGCCTTCGAACCCAATGGGAAGAACGAGCGGCGCAGCCGCGATCTGACGCTCGCCCTACTCCGTTCGTCCGATCGGCCCTTCGATCGCGGAAACTTCGCCCCTGGGCATGTGACAGCTAGCGCCGTCGTGGTTGCTCCGGATGGAGGGTCCGTGCTACTCGTATTCCACCGCCGCTTGGAGAGGTGGCTGCAGCCGGGAGGGCACGTGGAGCCAACGGACGGAACGATCCTGGGAGCCGCCACCCGGGAGCTTGCCGAAGAAACCGGGCTAGTGCTTGCGAAGTCGATATGCCCCGGTCCCGTGGGACTGGACGTCCATCGTATCCCTGCCGCTGGCGGGGAGCCACCTCACTTGCACCATGATGTCGTGTTCGGCTTTGTCGGGGGCCCTGATCCGTCGGGGCAATCGCCGGAAGGACAGAAGGTGGCGTGGTGCCCCGTGGCCGACCTCCAGCGTTGGGGGGCGGATGGCTCCGTCGTTCGATGCTCCGGGCGCGTGATCACCGGGCTTCGGGCTTAGCCGCCGGAACGACGGGACTCGACCTCCGGGAGTGCGGCTTGCGCTGCCGCCAGTTGGGCGACCGGGACCCGGAAGGGCGAGCAGGAAACGTAGTCGATCCCTTCCCGATGGAAGAACGTCACGGAGCGAGGATCGCCGCCGTGCTCGCCACAGACTCCGATCTTGAGGCGTGGATTTCGTGCGCGACCCTGTTCGATCGCTTGGTGGACCAGCTGGCCAACCCCGTCTTGGTCGAGCGTTTGGAAGGGGTCGTCAGCGAGAATTCCCGATTCGATGTAGTAGGGCAGAAACCGGCCCGCGTCATCGCGTGATAGACCAAACGTGGTCTGCGTGAGATCGTTTGTCCCGAACGAGAAGAAATCGGCTGCGCGTGCAAGCTCGCCGGCGGTGAGCGCTGCTCGGGGCAGCTCGATCATCGTTCCCAGGAGATAGCCGATCCGCTGCCCCCGATCGGAGAAAACCCTCTCGGCAATTCCGCGGACGATCGCTGATTGGCGCTCCAGCTCTTCCACATGCGCCACCAGTGGGATCATGATCTCGGGATAGACGGCTATGCCCTGACGTGCAACCTCGCAGGCGGCCTCAAACAGGGCCTCCGCCTGCATCTCGGTGATTTCCGGAAACGTGATCCCCAGCCGGCACCCGCGATGTCCCAGCATGGGATTTGCTTCCGTCACCAGATCGATGGCTCGGCGCAGGCGTTCGTGCGGAACGTCCAGTCTGTCTGCGAGCGCGACGACCTCAGCTTGCGTTTGTGGCAGGAACTCGTGGAGCGGGGGATCGAGCAGGCGGATCGTCACCGGGAGACCGTCCATCACGCGGAAAATCTCGGCGAAGTCCTCGCGTTGCATTGGTAACAATTTCAGCAGCGCTCGGCGCCTCCCCTCGAGGTCCGTCGCCACGATCATCTCGCGCACCGCGAGGATGCGGTCATCCCTGAAGAACATGTGCTCTGTGCGGCAGAGACCGATACCCTCCGCCCCGAATTCACGCGCACGTCGGGCGTCTTCGGGCGTGTCGGCATTGGTTCGCACCCGCAGCGTCCGAAGCTCATCGACCCATGACATCAAATGATTGAACTCGTCGCTGACGTTGGCGGTCACGAGCGGTACGCGGCCGAGCAGGACCCGGCCGGATGACCCGTCGACTGTAAGCCATTGACCTTCGGACAGTGCCCGACCGTCGATCTGAAGGGACTTGTTCGTTTCGTCGATATCGAGCTGTTTGCAACCGGCGATGCATGCCTTGCCCATGCCGCGGGCGACGACGGCTGCATGGCTCGTCATGCCGCCTCGTGCGGTCAAGATCTCTTCCGCCGCCACCATACCGTGAAAATCGTCGGGACTCGTCTCCCGACGGACGAGAACGACTGAGTCTCCGGACTCCGCGAGCGCCACGGCGCGGTCGGCATCAAACACGATTCGCCCCGTTGCCGCTCCAGGCGAGCCAGGGAGGCCGGTTGCCAGTAGGGTGGCTGCGGCGTCGGGATCGACGGTCGGATGTAAGAGCTGATCGAGCTGAGTTGCCGGGATGCGTCGCACCGCTTCTTCCCGGTCGATGAAGCCCTCGTCGACCATATCCACGGCAATCCGTACCGCGGCTCGCGTCGTCCGCTTGGCGTCCCGGGTCTGGAGCAAGTAGAGCGTGCCGCGCTGTACGGTGAACTCGATATCCTGGGCGTCGCGAAAGTGATTCTCGAGTCGCTCGGCGATCTGCTGGAGTTCGCGAAGGGCATCGGGAAAGTAATCGGCCATTCGCTCGATGGGTTCAGGATCTCGGGTTCCTGAAACGACATCCTCGCCTTGCGCGTTCAGCAGGAACTCACCATACAACCGGCGCTCGCCCGTCGCCGGCGCTCGCCCGTCGAAGGGTCGCGCGTGAACGCAACCCCTGTGCCGGAATCGTTCCCCAAGTTGCCGTAGACCATGGCCACGACGTTCACCGCCGTGCCGAGTTGGTCCGGGATCCGGTGTACTTTCCGATAGTCCACGGCGCGTCGCGTCTGCCAGCTTTGGAACACGGCCTCTACTGCGCCCCAAAGCTGTGTCCACGGCTCTGTCGGAAATGGTGCGCCGGAACGACGCTCGACGATGCCCCTGAATTCCCGCACGAGTCTCTGGAAAGCCTCGACATCGAGGTCGATGTCCCTCGACACCCCGTGCTTTCGCTTCACCCGATCAAGCACCGCCTCGAACGGATCGGTCCCCGCGTCAGCCTCGTGCGGTCCAAACACCACGGTCCCATACATTTGAATGAAGCGACGATAGGAATCGTAGGCGAACTGCGCGTTCCCCGACCGTTGTGCGAGTCCGAGGACGGTGTCGTCGTTCAAGCCGAGATTCAAGATGGTGTCCATCATCCCCGGCATAGAGACCGGTGCACCGGACCGTATAGAAACGAGGAGCGGATTGGTGGCGTCGCCGAATCCCCGCGCGGTAGCGTGTTCGAGGTGCTGCATGGCCGTGCGAACTTCCGATTCCAGGCTACTGGGGAGTTGATGATCTCGTAGAAAGGCGCTACACACCCGAGTGGAGACAGTGAACCCCGGCGGCACGGGCACGCCGATCGCGGTCATCTCGGCCAGGTTAGCCCCTTTGCCGCCGAGCACGTCTGCCATCTCGGCGTTTCCGTCCGCCCGCCCGCTCCCGAAGAAGAAGACGTCGGGCACTATGGGATCACGACGGGACGGAGTGGACCGCCGGGCGCGTGCCGGCTCCGGTCGATCGGGCTTCCGGAATCTCGGTTGGGTATTGGCCGGAGAAGCAGGCGTGGCAGAAACGGGTGGGGTCGCCCCCCACCGCCCGCAGCATGCCCGGTAGCGATAGATAGCCGAGGCTGTCCACGCCCAGGTGCCCACGGATTTCGTCGACCTCGTGACTCGCCGCGATCAGTTCGTCCCGGGTAGGCGTGTCGATGCCGTAGTGGCAGGGCCCGGTGATCGGGGCAGACGCAACACGAAAGTGGACTTCGCGCGCGCCAGCCTGGCGGATCATCTGCACGAGCGCTCTAGAGGTCGTCCCGCGGACCAGGGAGTCATCCACCACCACCACGCTGTTACCCGCGATTACATCGGTGACCGGGTTGAACTTGATGCGCACCTTCGCCGTCCGGGAAGCCTGGCCGGGATTGATGAAGGTGCGTCCCACATAGTGATTGCGAATGAGACCATGTTCGAGTTTTAGGCCGCTGGCCTCCGCGTATCCGAGTGCCATTGCGTTTGACGAATCCGGTACCGAGAAGACGCAGCTTGCGCCGGGAGTCGGGTGCTCGCGGGCGAGTTGACGGCCAAGGTCCCGCCGGACGCGGTCGACGGATTCGCCGAACACGGCGCTGTCGGGGCGGGAGAAGTAAATCAGCTCGAAAACGCATCGCTTGGGAGGCTTCGGTGGAAGCGAAGGCAAGTCGACGATCCGCCCATCGACGATCTTCACCCAGTCGCCGGGGTTCAACTCCCGAATTACGCGGGCCCCGACGATATCGAGTGCGCACGTTTCGGAGGCTAGCACGTAGCCACCATTTAGTGAACCCAACACGAGGGGGCGAAAGCCCCGCGGGTCCACGATGGCGTAGAGCGTCCGGCCAATGGCGAGTAGCAGAGAGTAAGCCCCCTCGACGCGTTCGAGGGCGTCGAGGATCTGATCCTCGGGCTCCCGAGCGTCGGAGCGCGCCATGAGATGGACGAGCACCTCCGAATCGGAGGACGATTGGAAAATGGACCCACTGCGAACGAGGTCGTTTCGAAGGTTCGGGGCGTTGATGAGGTTGCCGTTGTGTGCCAGGACCAGGGACCCGCGGTGATATTTCGCTACGACCGGCTGGGCGTTGGCGATCACGGAGCTGCCCGTGGTCGAATAACGGGTATGACCGATCGTGATATCGCCCTCGAGGCGCTCGAGCACATCGCGGGCAAATAGCTCCTGAACGAGTCCCATTCCGCGGTGCTCGATAACGGAGCCGTTCTTGCGTATCGCGACGATTCCGGCGGACTCCTGCCCCCGGTGTTGAAGCGCGTACAGGCCAAGGTAGGTTAGCTGGGCCGCGTCGGCGAGACCATACACTCCGAAGATGCCGCACATGGTTGTCGGTCAGCTTGCTCCTTCTGGTACTAGGACGTCCATAGTGTTTCTCATGGCCCCGTCGTAAACCGCATGGAGCTCCATGAGATCCCATCGGAGGGTAGCCGTTTGCGTTCGGATCTCCAAGGGGTCGCGCTCGCTACCCACGATGCCGATTGGCCAGGCGGGGACACCAAACTCGCCCGCCAGGGAGACGACCGGGGTAGCGAGATCGGGTGGAACACTGATAATGGCCCGGGCCTGGTCCTCTCCGAACAGCAGCCCGATGTCTCCGATCGAATCCTGGATGTCCGCGAGGTCGACCCGTACTCCGACCGGGTCGCCGTACGGTGCACCCATGGATGCCTCTGCCAGGGCTACTGCCAGGCCTCCCTCGCTCAGGTCGTGTGCGGATCGTACCAGGCGCTCCGACGCCACAGTCACTAAGAAGTCGACGAGTCGGCGCTCTCGATCCAAGTCGACTGGGGGCGGTGCGCCCGCGACCGAATTCAACAAGTACGCCCAGTAGGCTGAGCCGCCCAAGTGGCCGGCCGTCTCGCCAAGCACGATGATTGCGTCCCCCGAGACGCGAAAGTGGGATCCCACGGCCTTTTCGACGTCGTCGAGGAATCCTACCATCCCAATCACCGGTGTTGGATCTATTGTCCCCGCAGGGCTTTCATTGTAAAAGGATACATTCCCCCCCGTCACGGGGGTATGAAGCGTACGACAGGCCTCGCTGATACCTCGACAGGCTTCACGGAATTGGTAGAAGACATGCGGCCGCTCCGGGCTGCCGAAATTGAGGCAGTTCGTGATGCCGATGGGGCGGGCCCCAGTGCAGGCCACGTTGCGGGCGGCCTCGGCAACGGCCGCCTTGCCTCCCTCGAAGGGATCCAGAAGCACGTAGCGGGAGTTGCAGTCGGTTGCGAGTGCGATACCGAGGTTGGTGTTCGGAATGCGGACCAACGCGGCGTCGCCGCCCGGACCCACGATGGTCGAGGCCTGCACCGTCGAATCATACTGTTCGAAGACCCACCGCTTGCTGCCTAGCGAAGGCGTTTTCAGGAGGCTCGGTAGCGCCTGGTCCGGCGAAGGGGCTGAGCCGCCCGGCCACCGCCCGCGCCGCTCTGCAGCGCCGCCGGCTTCCTCGGCAGGCGGCTCGTACACGGGGCAGTCGTCGACCAGTCTCATTCCCGGGATCTCCGCAACGACCTGGTCGCCGTGACGCACGCGGAAGAATCCGTCACCGGTCACGTGGCCGATGGACGTAGCCTCGAGCTCCCACTTCTCGGCGATGCGGCGCACGTCGTCTACGCGGTCGTGAAGCGCAACGACGAGCATGCGCTCTTGCGATTCTGACAGGAGGATCTCGTACGGGGTCATGCCCGGCTCGCGGATCGGGACTTGGGAGACGTCGAGCTCGACTCCCACCCGCCCGCGGGCGGCCATTTCGGCCGATGACGACGTCAGCCCCGCCGCCCCCATGTCCTGAATCGCAACGATGTGACCGGAGGCGATCAACTCGAGACTCGCCTCGAGGAGGAGCTTCTCGGTGAACGGATCGCCAACTTGTACCTGTGGGCGCCGTGCCTCGCTCGCCTCGCTCAGTTCCTCCGACGCGAACGAGGCCCCATGGATGCCATCCCGTCCAGTGCGGGCACCTACAGCGAGGAGGACGTTCCCCACACCGGACGCGACGGCTCGCATGAGGTCTTCCTCGCGCAACAGCCCAACGGACATCGCGTTGACCAGCGGGTTGCCGCTATAAGAATCTCCGAACGCGACCTCGCCCCCGACGGTGGGTACGCCAACGCAGTTTCCGTAGTCGCCGATACCCCGAACGACCCCCTCGAGCAGGTAGCGATTGCGGGCGTCGGTGAGCGGACCAAAGCGGAGGCTGTTGAGGAGGGCCACGGGGCGTGCGCCCATGGTGAAGATATCGCGGAGGATGCCTCCGACCCCCGTGGCTGCCCCCTGATACGGCTCAACTGCTGAGGGGTGGTTGTGCGACTCGATCTTGAACGCCACGGCCCACCCGTCTGCCAAGCGCAGGACTCCGGCGTTCTCGCCGGGCCCCTGGAGTACTTGCGCTCCGTCGGTCGGGAACTGCTTCAGGACTGGCCGTGAATGCTTGTAGGAGCAGTGCTCGCTCCAGAGAGCCGAGAAGATACCAAGCTCAGTGAACGTCGGCTCGCGGCCGAGAATCTCCCGGATCTGCTCGTACTCCGCTTCGTTGAGCCCGTGCTCGCGGACCAACTCCGGCGTGATTGGGGGATCGCCGGGGTACCGGCCCGCCCCCGCCGGCTTCATCCCGCGCGAACGCCCCGCACACCGCGCATGATGGCGGAGAAGATGTCACCGACGCCGCCCCCCTCGGTGCGTATCAGACGTTCAGCTTCGCCGGCATCGAACCATACACCGAGGCACTCGCGGCAGCGGTCCACTTCGATCCCCCGATAGTCCTCAGTCTCGAGGTTCGCGCCGCACTTCGGGCATTTCATCAAATGGCTCTGCCGTTCGGCGTCCTTCTCCGCTCGCTCGGCTGCCTCCCGCCGCGCCTTCAGGATCTCCGCCTCTCTCTTCGCGAAGTACTCTTCCTCATTGCGGCTGGGCTTGTCGCTCACGAAGGCCCTCCAGACGCCTCGAAGTCCACTACGTTCGCGACCGGTTCCCGGCCCGGCGGTGACGAAGACACGCCGCTGTACGTGTGTCCAGAGCCTCGAACAATGGCATCGACCACCTGCCCGCCCTCGAGGAAAACGACGTCATAAGTGCCGCAGCGGCGCTCGCAACCGTTCCGGTAGTTAGAGAAAGGTCCAGGCACCGTCACCTCGCTCGAGCACGGGATCTCCCCAGATCGACAGCACTTCTTCTCGGGTCATTCCGGGATTCACGATGCCGCTGAAATTGGGCGTCCAAGGCACCTCGTCCCCCACGCTGGGCGTCGCCGCGCGTTGATCGGCCGATGGAGGTCTAGGTGGCGGGGGAGGAGGAGCCTGCGACTGGACAGGTGGTGGCGCGGACTCGGGCTGTGCCGGAACGTCGGATTGTACCGCACCGGCAGGCTCGGGAGTAGCAGCCGGCTCCTCCGGAGCTTTGCCGACGAAGGGCAGTTTGTCACAGCCAAGAAGCCCTGCCGTTAGGGCGATCATGAGTAGCGCTCGCACGTTCATCGCGTCCCTCCTAGCGAGAGTCCTACGCGTCCGACGAGTGACTCGAACACCTTCGCGCCCGCGCGCTCTCCGAGCACGGGGTCCGAGGCGCGCTCCGGATGCGGCATCACTCCCACGACGTTTCGGGTGGCGTTAGTGATGCCGGCAATGTCTCGAGCGGAGCCGTTCGGGTTGAGGTCGACGTACCGAAGGACCACCTGTCCCTCCGCTTCGATCTCACGAAGCACGTCTTCTGGTGCAACGAATCGACCCTCCCCGTGCGCCACGGGCACCGTAAAGATAGCACCCCGCTCGAACGCCGTGGTGAACGGCGTGTCGGTTGCCTCGACCGAAACCCGAACGGGACGGGAAACGAACCGCTGCCCCGCGTTGCGCACCAGCGCACCCGGAAGCAGGCCGGCCTCGCAGAGCACTTGAAACCCATTGCAAATGCCGAGGACCGGGCCTCCTGCCTGTGCAAGCTCCTTCACCGCGCGCATGACGGGGCTGAATCGGGCGATCGCACCTGCCCGAAGGTAGTCTCCGTAGGCAAATCCTCCGGGGAGGATTGCCGCGTCCGCCTGCCGCAAGTCCGAGTCACGATGCCACACGAAATACGCGTCCGCCCCCTGCTGATGGACCGCGTAGAGGGTATCGGCATCGCAGTTGGAGCCAGGAAATCGGACGACTGCTACGCGGGTCATTCGGCCTCACTCACCGCAAACGTGAAGTCTTCCGTCACCGGGTTCGCAAGCAGGCGCTCGCACATGGCTCTAGTGTCCCGCTCGGCGGTCGAGCGATCCCCTCGATCGAGCTCGAGTGTCAGCGCACGCCCGACTCGCACCGAGTCCACGCCGACGAAACCGAGCGACGTCAGTGCATGCTGAACCGCCGATCCCTGCGGATCGAGCAGTGATTCCCGAGGCATCACCCGCACTTCGGCGGCAAAGCGTGTCATTCCGATCAGTTCCCTCGTCCTGGGGGTTCCCACCTCGCCCGCGGTGCCCGAATGTCATGGACGATCTCGGATTCCTCTGAATCCTCACCGAGCCCATCGTCGTCTCGCTCAGCGATCGCCACAACCGCAGCCCGCGCCAACCCATACGACAGATACGCGATCCCAAGTGGAAAGAAGAAGATATCGCGCCGCCAAATGCCGAACCCCAGGATCGTGAGATTCGTGCCAAGGCCGATGAGGCCTCGGGGAGTTCGAAAACCCATCCGAGGCAACTTCGCATATCGCACCGTACTGACCATTGCGATGCTCAAGGCGATGGTCAAGAAGATGAGGATCTGCGACCAAGGCAGGGTCGCGAGTTGGCTACGGTAGAAGTCCGTTTGCGAAAAGGGATAGTAGGTCGCGAGGGTCATCCCGGCCGCCGGCGAGGGAAGGCCGGAGAATCCGCTGTGCGGGGAGTCGAGGCTCCTGACGTTGTATCGTGCCAGTCGCAGCGCCACGCATACCACGAACCCGTAGGAGAATACCCACGCGAACGCGCCCAGGCTCTCGAGCAGGAGGAAATAGATGAGAAAGGAGGGTGCCACGCCGAAGCTCACGATGTCGACCAGGGAATCGAGCTCCCCACCGAAGCGCGATCCCGTATTGCTCATGCGTGCAAGCAAGCCATCGAGCATGTCCAGCACGCCCGAGATGACGATATACCAACTCGCCCGATAGAACTCACCTTGAGACGCAAGGACGATCGACCAGATTCCGAAGAACAAATTAGCCAGGGTGAATATGCTCGGCACGACGACTACAATCCGTCGCACCCCGCGCCGCCGCCCTCGCACCGATCTCATCTGGACCACTCGGCGAGTACGGTGGTCCCAGCCCGGGCACGCTCGCCGACGGTAACGAGCACGCGGGTGCTCGCGGGGACGAACAAGTCGACACGTGAGCCAAATCGAATGATACCCAGACGCTCTCCCTGTTTCACTGAAGCCCCGACAAGGTCGTCCGTGACGATGCGACGGGCAATGAGGCCGGCGATCTGTCGGACGAGGATGGGTCCGCCTGCCGCGCGGATCCCCAGTGACATCTGCTCGTTGTATTCACTCGCCTTGTCGAGCGTGGCGTTGAAGAACTTGCCCTCTCTGTAAGCGCGGTACTCGACGTCCCCCGATGCGGGATACCGATTGACGTGTACCGAGAAGACGTTCATGAACACCGAAATCCGAATCGCCGGACCACGGATATAATCCGGCTCCTCCACGGCTAGCACGCTCACGATCCGTCCATCCGCGGGTGCAAGGAGCAGGTCGTCCCCGCGAGGCCCCGAGCGGGTGGGGTCTCGAAAGAACGCGACAACCCAGAGCGCGGCGGGCGCCCACAGCACCGCGGCGAGGGTCCAGCCACCTCCCCGTAGCAGCGCCAGAATGACCAGTGCGCCCAGCATCCCGAAAGCCGCCGTGACGAAGGGGAGGCCCTCCGGGGCGAGTTTCACGCGAGGGTGGGAAGTGTCTCACCCGTTATCCGCCGGTACGCATCGATGTAACGCTCGCTGGTGGCGTCCACGACGCTCGGTGGAAGAGGGGGTGGAGGGGCCTCACCGTCCCAAGTCCCGCCCCGCTTCAGATCGTCGAGGTAGTCTCTCAACGGCTGCTTGTCGAAACTCGGCTGTTTGCGTCCGGCCTCGTATCGGTCGGCGGGCCAGAACCTCGACGAGTCGGGAGTGAGCGCTTCGTCGATCAGGATCAGCTCCCCGGCCGCCGAGTGTCCGAACTCGAACTTGGTGTCGGCGATGATGATTCCTCGTTCCGCCGCCCCATCCCGTCCCGTCCCGTACAGCAGGCCGCTAGTCTCGCGGAGACGCCCGGCGAGCGCGACGCCCACCTCCGCGCGCAACCGGTGGAAGGTGATGTTCTCGTCGTGACCGGACTCGGCCTTGGTTGCGGGCGAAAAGATGGGCGGGTCGAGTGGAGCGCTTTCTACCAGCCCGGTCGCCAACGGTTCTCCGGCCAGCGTTCCCCGCTTACGGTACTCCGCCCATGCGGAACCGGATAAGTATCCTCGAACCACGCATTCGAACGGGATTGGGTCGGCAGCGTGGGCGAGCATGGCACGCCCGTGCAGCATGGAGCGGTGGCCTGATAGAGCGGGCACCCGGGCGATGATCTCGTCGACATCCGCCGAGATGAAATGATTGGGCACGATGTCAGCGAGGATGCGGAACCAATAGGCGCTCAATTGGGTGAGAACCGCGCCCTTGTGAGGTACGGGCTCAGCCATGACAACATCGAAGGCGCTGATCCGGTCGCTGGTCACCACAAGCAACGCTTTGTCGTCGACCTCGTAGACCTCCCGGACCTTGCCGCGACGCTTGAGGGGCAGGGGAAGCATGCTTTCGACTAGCGGAGTGGCATTCATACGGTGATCTCGACCTCGTCGGTTACGGAATAGGCACGAACTGATTCTAGCAGCGAGGCAAGCGGACCCTCGACGTACTCCAAGACCTGCTCGGGTGCGCGGCCCACGTAACCCGCCGGGTCGAGCTCTGCCCGCAGCGCGTCCGCGTCGATTTTCGCGAACGCGGGATCGGCCGAAAGCCTATCCAGCAGGTCGTTTGGCCCTCCTGCGGCCACCGCCTCTGCCACCGCTCGACTGTGGCGTCGAATGACCTCGTGGAGCTGCTGCCGATCGCCGCCGAGGCGCACTCCAACCATGAGCCAGCGCTCGGTTGCCATGAAGGGCATGGCGGCTGCTACGTTCCGCCGGACCACTGCCTCCCGCACCTCCAGGCCGGCGCTCAAGTTCGTCAAGAGAATGAGGAGGGCATCGGTGGCCAGTGTCGCGTCTGGCAACACGAGGCGACGGTTGGCGCTATCGTCCAGTGTACGTTCGAGCCACTGCGTCGCAGCGGTATAGGCGGTGTTTTCCCGCAAGGAAATGACGTAGCGACAGAGGGCACACACCCGCTCGGCCCGCATAGGATTGCGCTTGTACGGCATCGCGCTGGAACCCACTTGCTCTGCTTCGGCGGGTTCCAGCACCTCTCCCTCATGTTGGAGCAGTCGGAGATCGGTCGCGAACTTCGAGCCGGATTGGGCAATCCCACTCATGATGTCCAGCAGGCGGCTGTCGAGCTTGCGGGTATAGGTCTGTCCGCTCACGGCGATCGGCTCTTGGAAGCCGAAGGCGGCGGCGACCCGTCGATCGAGCTCGCGGACCTTGTCGTGATCGCCACCGCACAGCTCGAGGAAACTGGCCTGTGTTCCGGTAGTTCCCTTGCAACCCCGGAACGGGAGCGTCGCAATGGCGTCGCGACATGCGGCCGCATCGATCGCGAAATCCTGAAGCCAGAGCGCCGCCCGTTTGCCGACGGTCGTGAGCTGTGCGGGCTGAAAATGGGTGTAAGCCAGCGTCGGGGTAGACCGGTGCGTGCGCGCGAACCCCTCCAGCGACCGCAGAATGGCAACGAGCCTGCCCAGCAGCACCCGCAGGCTATCGCGGAGGATGATCAGATCGGCATTATCCGTAACGAACGCGCTAGTCGCGCCAAGGTGGATGAACGGGCGGGCGCGGGGTGCGTCATCGGCATACGCGTGAATGTGTGCCATGACGTCGTGGCGGAAACGACGCTCGTAGCTGCGGGCGGCATCCAGGTTCACCGTGTCGAGATGCGCTCGCAGCTCCCCTATCGCTGCGTCCGGTATCTCCACTCCGAGGTGCCGCTGCTCCTCGGCGAGCGCCAGCCATAGCCGTCGCCAGATGTAGGCGCGGTGCTCCTCGCTCCACAAGCGCTGCATCGCCGGCGAAGCGTAGCGCGTGGAGAGGACGGATTGGTAGCGGTCGTCGGTCATCGGACGTAGAAGTCGGTGTAGCTCAAGGCGTCGTTCCGCTCGAAGTATACCCGGATGGGCGTCCTGTCGGCGGCCGCGCGACGCGCACGGCTGACCTCCTCCGCGCGCTGAACCGGCTCTCGGTTGACCTGCAGAACGACATCCCCTACCTGCAGACCTGTGGCGCGGCGCGCGCCCTCGCCGATCTCGTAGATGAGGGCGCCACGTGCACTCTGGATGCCGCGTTCCTGACGAATCGCGGGCGTGACGGTGACGACCCTGATATCGCCCAGCACGGCGACCTTCTCGGCCCTTGTGGACGGAAGGTCTTCCACAACCAGAATCGTGGCTCGCTCTCTTCGCGCGCGCCGCAGGTCTACGACGAGGGAGTCGCCAACGCCAATGTCGAGCTTGACCCCCTCCCAGTCCAAGAAGGTCCGCAGCCGGCGGCCCCCCGCCCGGATCAGGACGTCATCGACTCGAACCCCAGCGCGCGCGGCGGGACCGTCGGGGGCAACCGCCGCGACCCGAAGACCGCCGGTCTGTTTCCAGTCCCGCAAGCCTGAGCCCTGGACGTCGAGTCCCACCCACGCCCGCCGCACCGACCCGTGAACCTGGAGCTCACTCGCAACCCGGAGGGCCCGCTCGATGGGAATGGCGAACCCGATGCCCACTGACCCTCCGGTATTCGAGAATATCGAGCTGTTGACACCCACCACCTCGGCGGCCGCGTTGGCGAGCGGTCCACCGCTGTTCCCAGGATTGACCGCGGCATCGGTTTGAATCATGCCGACATACAGGCCGGGCTGATCGTCCGAGGGGAGCAGGTTTCGATCGGTGGCGCTCACGACCCCGACGCTCACCGTCGGTTCGGTGTTCCCCAGCAGGTATCCATAGGGGTTCCCGAACGCCACGACCCACTCTCCGATCATCAGATCGGCGCTCCGGCCGAGGCGCGCAGTGGCGAGATCGCGCCCCTCGATTCTGAGTACGGCGATGTCCGTTAGGGGATCCTCACCGAGGAGGATCGCCGGGTAGTCGTCACCGCTACGGGTGGTAACGACGATCTGTTCGGCACCCTCGACGACGTGATGATTGGTGATGACGATCCCGTCGCGAGAGATGACGAATCCAGAGCCGATTCCTTGCACTTCCCGCTCGTACGCTCGCGGAACAGAAAAAATTCCATGGTGAGTACGCCGGGCGCTGCTCCCGCTTCACGACGTTGATGCTGACGACCGCAGGCGCGACACTCGCTGCGGCGCTGACGATGGCAGAGGCCCGGGATTCGGTGACCCCCAGGTGCTGCAGCGCGGTAGTGGTGGCCGTTCTCGAGGTGCCGGAATCGGTGGCTCGCGCCTCGGGGGTCGGCGTTTCGCACGCCATCAACGCGAGAGCGACCCCGAGCATGATCGTGCCCCTCAGGTTGGTAGCATGGCACCTTGGACTTCGAGGGTCACGAAGATTCACGAATCGGTCCCGTAGCCGTTTCGATATCGCACGCCGACCAGATAAAGTCCCTCCGGGGGGGCTGGTGGACTGGCGTCGGCGTTGCTCGTTTCGGCGAGCAGCCTCGCCATGTCTTCGGCGGGGCGCCGCCGCTGCGCGACGTCGGCCATCGTGCCCACCAGGAAGCGAACCATGCGGTGGAGGAAACGATCGGCTTCAATAGTGAAAATATACCCTTTCCCGCCGGGGCGTTCTTCCCAGTTCGCCGAGAGGATCGAGCAGCGGTAATGCGGTTTAGGCTGTCCCGCGGCGGAGAAGGCCCGGAAATCGTGTTCACCGGCGATGGGGCGCCGTGCTGCCTCGAGCAGGGTGTGGTCAAGCGGGTGCCCGAGCGCCCACTCGAATGGGTGTCGGAATGGAGATGAAGAGGCTGCGTCGCACCCGATCACGTAACAATATCGGCGGGAGAGCGCATCGCGGCGGGCGTTGAAACTCGTGGGGACCCGGTGGGTCGCCGCCACCCAGATGTCGTCCGGCAAGAGGGCATTCATCGCGCGCCGGAGATCCTGCTCGGACCACTCTTTCCCGGGCGTGAAGCTCACCGCCTGTCCCACGGCGTGTACCCCCGCGTCGGTCCTCCCGGCGGCGGTGGCCCGAACGGGACGCCCCGCCACCCGTTCCAGGACACGCTCGAATTCTCCCTGAATTGTCCGGTGGCTTTTCTGCCGCTGCCAACCGGCAAAACTGTGGCCGACGTAGTGGAGAATAGCGAGGAAGGAGGGGGCCGGCATCCTCAGCTAAGTATAGGGCCGGCCGATGCTAGTGACAAGCACCACAAGGAGTTGCGGCAATTGACAAACCGGTCGGCCGGCGGGTAGCTTGACGCCGAAACGAGAGCCCTTTCCCGCCCACGCCGGAACTCGGCCGTGACCACAGCCACGACGACAACGCCGTCCCCGATGCATCTGGCCATCAAGACGCTCGCCAGAGGCGAACGCCTTGGAGAAGACTTGACGGCGGCCGCGTTTGGGCAACTGATGGGCGGCGAGGCGAGTCCGGTGCAAGCGGCGGCTCTCTTGATCGGGTTGCGAGTGCAGGGCGAGACCGACGAGGAAGTTGCGGGGGCGGTCAGAGCGATGCGGGGTGCGATGGTCAGGGTGGAAATCGCCGACCGGCGGTTTCTCATCGATACCTGCGGCACTGGTGGGGGAACGGTGTCGACGTTCAATATCTCGACGGCCGCGGCGTTCGTCGCCGCTGGAGCAGGGGTGCGGGTTGCGAAACATGGGAACCGGTCCTTTACCTCCCAGTGCGGTTCGGCAGACGTGCTCGAAGCCCTGCGGGGGAACATCGAGTCCGACGCAGCGCAGGCGGTGAATCTTCTGAAATCCAGTGGTGTGGCGTTCCTGTTTGCTCCTTCCTTCCATCCTGCGATGCGTTTCGTCGGGCCGGTGCGGCGCGAGCTTGCGGTCCCGACGATCATGAACATCGTGGGTCCTCTCTCGAATCCAGCAAGCGTGGGCCGGCAGGTCCTTGGCGTTGCGGACCCCGCTCGAGCGCCAGTGCTTGCGGGAGCCCTCCAAAGGCTCGGGGCGGAGCATGCGGTGGTCGTGCACGGGACAGCCGGGATGGACGAGATCTCGCCCCGTGGCACCACGTTGGTGTGGGAGGTGAAGAACGGGACCGTGAGTACGTGGGAGCTCGAGCCCGGACGCTACGGATTGGAGGTGGTGAACCTCGCGGCACTCGCTGGCGGGGATCCCCAAGCAAACGCCGAGCGTATCCGCAGCCTCTTCGAGCGCCCCATGGACGATGTCGCGGGACGGGCCGCCGTCGTTCTCAACGCCGGCGCGGCGATCTACGTGTCGGGCAAGGCCGACTCGATAGAAGATGGGATCGAACAGGCTAGCGCATCACTGAACGCCGGGGCCGCGGCCGAACGGCTGCAACGGTTCGTCCAGGGTGGGACGCCCTAGAACTTGCGGATCACTCCGACCACGATTCCCTGCACGAGCACGTCTTCTTCGCGTGCCCGAATCGGTTGCATGTTCTCGTTTGCAGGCTGCAGGCGAACCCAACCATCGCCCTCGCGGAAGAACCGCTTCACGGTGGCGGACGTGCCGTGGATGAGCGCAACCACCATCTCGCCCGGGTGGGCCGTATTGCGGCTGTTGACGATGACGTAGTCGCCATCCCGAATCTGCTCGTCGATCATCGAAGTCCCGCGCACGCGGAGCGCGTAACTCGAGCCGCGCCTGGGGATGAGATCATTTGGGACGGCAAGGGTTTCCTGGTCGACGACGGCTTCAATGGGTTCGCCGGCAGCAACCTGGCCCAACAAGGGGAGTTCCGTGGCGCCTGCCTGACCGGCTGGTGGCGCTACCTCGATTGCGCGGCTTTCATTGTGCTCCCTCCGGATGTACCCTTTGCGCTCCAGGTTTGAAAGGTGTTCGTGTACCGTGGCCAGGGAGCGAAAAGCAAACTGTTCGGCGATTTCTTCGAATGAAGGCGCGTAGCCGTGTTGTCCAATATAAGACTCCACGAAATCGAGAATCTGCTTTTGACGCTTCGTAAGCGCCATGCGCCACCCCCCAACGAGTGTTACCGAACGAACGCCGAAGAATATACCCGAACACAAACCGAAGCGCAAGTTGGCGTATGACGGCGACCCTTACCTCGATCGTCGACCTTACCCGCCGCCGGGTGAGCGAGCTGCGGCTGAAAGTCGGGGAACTCGAGGATCGGGCCCGCAACGCACCGGTGCCGGTTCCGTGGGGCTCGGGGCTTCGCCAGGACGATGTCGCGGTGATTGCGGAGATTAAGCGGCGCTCGCCCTCGAAGGGGGATATTGCAACCCAATTGGATCCGGCCGCACATGCGCGGGCGTACGTCAGGGGTGGGGCGCGAGGGATCTCAGTGCTGACTGAGGGTCCGCATTTCGGGGGGTCGCTCGACGATCTCGCGCAGGTCCGTGCCTCTGTGGACACGCCACTGCTGCGGAAAGACTTCGTGGTGGACCCCGCTCAGATTTACGAGACCCGCATCGTGGGTGCGAGCGCGGTTCTCCTGATCGTGCGAGCGCTCGATTCCGCTGAGTTGCGTGAGCTAGCAAGCTTGGCGAGAGAGCTTCGGTTGGCGATATTGGTCGAGGTGCACACACCGACAGAACTCGAGCGTGCTGTGCTGCTCGAGCCTGACGCCGTTGGCGTGAACAGCCGGGACCTGGAGACGTTCCAGGTCGATACTATCCGGGCCGCCGCGATCCTCCGCTCGATTCCGGAACATCTGGTCGCGGTGGCTGAGAGCGGACTTCACACCCGCGCGGACGTCGAGTGTGTCGCGGAGTGCGGTGCAGACGCTATCCTAGTCGGAACGGCAGTAGCTAGTTCGGCGAAACCGGCGGATGCCGTGCGAGCGCTGACGGGCGTTTCACGGTGCAGGCGGAGCGGGTAGCCGGTGACACAGGAGGGAGAGCCGTGACTTCGGTTGCCGGTAGCGCCTCGGCGACCCGTTTTGGCCGCTATGGTGGGCGGTACGTTCCGGAGACGCTGATTGCGGCGTTGGACGAACTCGCCTGCGTATACGACGCCGCGGCGGGCGATCCGTCCTTCTGCCGCCAGTTGGATCATCTCCTGCGCACCTACGCTGGCCGCCCCACTCCGATCTCCGACGCGCCGCGTTTTTCGGAGGTCGTCGGCTGCTCCGTCTTGCTCAAGCGAGAAGACTTGGCCCACACGGGCGCCCACAAGATCAACAACACGCTTGGTCAGGTGCTGCTCGCCACTCGCATGAAGAAATCTCGGATCATTGCCGAGACAGGCGCAGGACAACACGGGGTAGCGACCGCAACGGCGTGCGCTCGATTCGGTCTTGAGTGCGTCGTGTATATGGGCGAAGAGGACATGGCGAGACAGCGTCTCAACGTCTACCGCATGGAGGTGCTGGGCGCGACGGTCGTTCCGGTGAGCTCGGGTACCCGTACCCTCAAGGACGCCACCAATGAGGCCCTGCGCGATTGGGTGACCAACGTGACCACCACGCATTACGTTATTGGATCCGTGGTCGGGCCCGACCCGTTCCCGAGAATGGTGCGGGATTTCCAGCGCCCGATAGGGACCGAGTCGCGTGCCGAGATGATGGACCGGCTGGGCCGGCTGCCCAGCTCTGTCGTCGCGTGCGTCGGTGGGGGCTCGAACGCGATGGGGATCTTCAGCGGATTCCTCGAGGACGATGTGGAGCTTGTTGGGGTCGAAGCTGGAGGGCAGGGGCTAGCGGGGGCACGGCACGCCGCGTCCCTGGCCGTTGGCGTTCCGGGTGTTCTGCACGGAAGCTTGAGCTACGTCCTGCAGAATGACGACGGACAAGTGCGCCCGGCCCATTCGGTGTCCGCCGGACTCGACTATCCCGGAGTCGGCCCGGAGCACGCGCACTTGCTGGATACCGGACGGGTGCAATACGAGACTGTGACCGACAACCAGGCGCTCGAAGCATTCCGCACCCTCGGTAGGCTTGAAGGCATTCTACCGGCACTGGAGAGCGCCCACGCGATCGCATGGGTCCTCGGGGCTGCGGGGCGGTGGGCAGGGGAGGACGTCGTGCTCATCAACCTGAGCGGGCGCGGCGACAAGGACGTCGCTCACGTCGCGGCCTTGGCAGGTTCAGCCGAATGACGGATTCCGCTGTGTCCGAACCCACTGTCGATCCGGCGCCGATCGAAAACCTGATGCAGGTCATGCTCAAGGGCCTGCGCGCCATCCAACTGTACCTCCCAAACAATCCCGTGTATCAGCAGGCCGTTCAGAACGTGCGGGCGGCCTTCGCACCCGTGTGGGAGGAGTTGGATGCCCTGCCGCTGAGCGTGACGGAAACCGAGTTCCTGTGGGAAGGGCGCCCGGTCCTGTCTCAGGAGACCAAGAACGAGAGCGTAGCGTGGCTACTCCATAAGGACGGCATCAGAGCGCTCACGTTGTCGCCGGGTGTCGAAGAGGAGGAGGTCGTCCGCTTTTTGAGCGTGGTCCAGAAAGTTCGCACGCTCCCGCCGGAGGCCGAGGATGATCTCCTGACACTGCTTTGGGAAGAAGACTTCCAGCATGTGCACTACAGTTTCGTCGAGCTGGGGGAAGACGTCCTCCCACCCCTCGAGCGAGACGAGGACAAGCCACCGCCGGATCCCGAGGCAGTAAAGCGCGAAGTCGTTCGGGAAACGGAACCCCCCCAAGGGATTGTGAGTCTGGAAGATTTCGATCCGACTCTCTACTTCCTCGACGAGTCGGAGATCGAATACCTGCAGGGCGAGTTCCAACGCGAGTACAAACAGGACCTGCGATCGAACGTCCTTGGGATTCTCTTCGATCTTCTCGAGTTGCAGACCTACACCACGGTGCGCACCGAGGTGGTCTCCATCGTCGAAAACTTCCTCCCGTATCTGCTCGCGGTGGGGGATTTTCGATCGGTGGCGTACGTCCTGCGGGAGCTCCGGGTCATCTTGGATCGCGCGAGGGAGTTGAGCCCTGAACATAAGGAC
This sequence comes from Gemmatimonadales bacterium, assembly GCA_965249575.1. Lineage (GTDB taxonomy): Bacteria > Gemmatimonadota > Gemmatimonadetes > Gemmatimonadales > GWC2-71-9. Next base: position 3,654,357 of record OZ252244.1, read on the forward strand.
GCGATCGAGAGTCTTCCCGCGAAGCTGTCCCAACCTGAATCTCTGTCCCAGCTTCTTCAGTCGCTGGACGAGGCACTCGTGTTTCCGACTGAGGACGAGCTGGGCGAGCTCTTTCGTGAGTTTCGCGCCGACGCCCTCGCGACGATCGTGACGTGGCTTCCCAAACTCACGAACGAGCGGGTCCGCGAAATACTCGACGGGGCGGCGCAGCGGTTGGCCCAGGCGCACCCCGAGGAGGTCGTCAAAGCGCTCCAGCACGACGATGATGCTGCCGTCCTCGAGACCGTTCGAATGGTGAGCCGCCTCAAGCTCCCTCCCGTCGTGCCCGCGCTTGGCGATTTGCTGGCGCACCCGGACCAGGAACTTCGGCATACGACCGCCGAGGCGCTCGCGACGATTGGAACCCCCGGAGCGATGCAGCAGCTCGAAAAGGCAATCGACGACTCGGACCGTGAAGTTCGCATGATCGCAGTCCGCACGCTCGGGTCCAAGGGGCATCGCGGGGCCTTTCCCAAGGTCGAGGCCGCGGTGATGGGAAAGAGTCTGCGCGGGGCCGATCTGTCGGAAAAGATGGCGGTGTTCGAAGCATATGGCCTGCTGGCGGGAGCCGCCGGTGTGGAGCATTTGGCTCCGATGCTGCTCGGCAAGGGGTTCATGAAGCGCAAGGAGGATCCAGAAACGCGTGCGTGCGCGGCGATGGCACTCGGCAAAATCGCCACCCCCGACGTCAAGGAGATCCTCCAGAACGCGCAGTCCGATAAAGAACCGCTGGTCCGGAATGCCATTAACAAGGCGCTCAGGGAGCTACGCTAGTGGGTGACGAAGAGGTCCGCCGTATCTCCCGGCCGTCCATGGTGGACAGCCTCCGGGACTCCGAGCGGTTCACTCGGGAGGCGGGGCGGGATTTTGTCGTGGCGCTTTACGCCGCGTTGCGCAATCTGAAGCTCTATCCGGTCGAGAACGACCAGGCGCAGAAAGCATTGCAGGAGCTCGCCGCGATCGCTCGAAAGCTGCATGCGGCGGAGCCCGAGCTTGAGGTCCGCATGGCGGGCGAGTTCATTTTCGTCAATGGCACCCGCCTCCGTCTTGGGCTCGACAACTACGCGTCGTTCTCTCACGTGCTCACCACCCTGGCGCAGTGCGATATCGGGACGATCCTCATCGACGAGGACGTCGATAATCGCGAGCTCCAGGTGTTCGTGTCGCTGCTCCTATCGTTCGCGACTCGGGAAGGCGATTCGAACAAGTTGTTCGATCTGCAGGAGAAGCTCGACCAAGCGAACGTCGCACACGTCCACATCGAAGCATCTTCAGACAGTGAAGGCGAGTCTCACGAACAGGCGAAGGAGGTGGCCAAGCGCACGTACGAGCGGTCCGTCGCCGTCACCAAGGAAGTGATCAACAGCGTCCGCATGGGACGGAGCGCGAGCGTCAAGAAGGTGAAACGCGCCGTCCAGAGCATCGTGGACCAAATACTGAGCAACGAGGACTCACTGGTCGGACTGACGACCATCCGTGATTACGACGAATACACCTTCACCCACTCCGTCAACGTCTGCATCTTCAGCGTCGCCATCGGTCGCCGCTTAGGTCTCACCAAGCTCCAGCTCTACGACCTGGGCCTAGCAGCACTCTTCCACGATGTGGGGAAGAGCCGTGTTCCGCTCGAAGTTCTGGGCAAGGAGGGGCCACTCACCGAAGAAGAATGGCGGATGATGCAGGCCCATCCGTGGCTCGGCGTGCTGACGCTGTTCGGACTTCGAGGCTACGGTGAGATTCCGTATCGGGGGATCATCACCGCGCACGAGCACCATATGAAGATCGACCTGACGGGATATCCCAAGAGCATTCGTCCCAGGCAGCTCTCGGTCTACTCGAAGATCGTCGCCGTGGCGGACGGTTTCGACGCCGCGACCACGCGGCGGGCGTATCAGACCGTACCAATTCAGCCAGATCAGGTGTTGCGAGAGATGTGGGAAAACCCTCGTCGAGGATACGACCGCGTTCTCGTGAAGGCGCTGACCAACCTCCTCGGGATCTATCCGGTCGGTACCTGCGTGATCTTGGACAGCTATGAGGTGGGGATCGTGCACGCGGCGAATCCCGATGTCGCCCACATCCACCGCCCGATCGTCCGCATTGTCTGCGCGCCCGACGGCTCTCTCGTGCCGGGTGGACCCCTCATCGATTTGGGTGAAGCGGGGGGCACCACCGGATACAAGCGATCGATCATCAAGGTTACCGATCCTGGAAAGTACGGTATCGAGCCCTCCGACTACTTTGTCTGACCACGGCATCGCGGAGCGGTGGGAGACCGTTCGTCGCGAGCGGCGTGCCGCGCTCATCCCCTATCTCACCGCGGGCTTTCCCACTCCCGGAGACAGCCTCGACGCGCTCCAAGCCGTCGCGGCGGCTGGTGCCGACTTCCTGGAGATCGGCATCCCGTTCAGCGATCCCCTGGCCGACGGGCCCGTCATTCAACGCGCCAGCCAGATCGCTCTCGAACGAGGCATGACGGTCGATGCAACGCTTCGTCTCGTCCGGGATGCACAGCTCGACTGTCCGGTGATTGCGTTCTCGTATCTCAATCCGATCCTGGCATATGGACTCGACCAGTTTGTCGATCATGCGATTGATGCCGGGATTGCGGGCGTGCTGGTCACGGATTTGCCAGCTGGAGAGGACGTGGAGACAGAGCGCCGGCTCCGGCGCCGAGGTGCGGATCTGATACGCCTGGTTGCCCCGACCACGCCGGACGCGCGTCTGCGGTCGCTAGCGGATGCGGCGAGCGGCTTCATCTACGCGATCTCCCGACTGGGGGTCACCGGAGCACCGACTCGACTCGGGGAACCGACCGCGCAGCTCGTTTCCCGGATACGGCGGGTGACTACCCTGCCGGTTGCGGTTGGCTTCGGCCTCGCTACCGCGCAGCAGGCGCGGGAAGTCGCTGGCATCGCCGATGGGGTAGTCGTCGGGAGTGCGCTTCTGCGCGCGCTCGAGCGCGGGCTGGAGGCGGCGCGAGAACTGATGGCTGAGCTGCGTGGCGCGGTGGCCGAGCCGGTGATTCCTGCGCGTGTCCAGCGATAGCGCCGGCCCGAACCAGCGGGACTGCATCACGCTCAAGGGTATGCGCTTTCACACGTTGGTCGGCGTGCTACCCCACGAGAAAGATGTCCCGCAACCGCTCGAGCTCGATCTCACCGTCTGGCTCTCGCTCCGGCAAGTAGGACAGACCGACTCACCGCGCATGTCGCTCGACTATCGCGATCTGTACGCGATGGTCGAAGAGACAGTGGGAAGGAGCCACCATCGGCTCTTGGAGGGGCTGTGTGCGAGAATCGCCGAGCGAGCTTTACGACTGGATTCGGTACAGCGGGTCCGTGTGGCGGCGCGCAAACCCCACGCTCCCATCAATGGTCCACTCGATTTCGTGGAGGTCGTGCTCGAACGCACCGCCGATGACGCCTGAATGGGCATTCGTGGCGCTGGGCTCGAATCTCGGAGACCGCGCCGCGTATCTCGAGTGCGCACGGGATGGTCTGGCCCAGCTGGCGGATACGACGCTCGTGGCACAGAGCCGGGTGGAGGAGACCGCGCCGATCGGTCCGCGAGACCAGGCTAGCTACCTCAATCAGATGGTGCTAATCCAGACCAAGATGTCTCCCGCCGACCTGCTCGCTGCGTGCCTTGGCATTGAGAGACGGGCGGGCCGCGTTCGAGGTGAACGCTGGAGTTCGCGAACGCTCGACCTCGATATCGTCAAATACGGTGATCGTGTCGTCAGCGGGCCGGACCTCGTCATTCCGCACCCCGAGCTATCGAATCGTGCTTTCTGGCAACGGCAATTAGAGGAGCTCTTGCCGCATGCGCGGTAACCCATTTGCGGGTCTCGTCGATGGGGCGGGCGTGGACGTCACTCTGGTCGTGGACTCGGTCAATGCCGTGTCCTACGGCGAGGACACTACGGTGGTGGCGACCATGGAGCAGATGTACCACGGCACGAAATGATCGAGATCACCGAGCCGGTGGGGATGAGGGATTGGTCCCGGGCCGCGCGCGCGCGCGGTCAGCGGGTCAGCTTCGTGCCAACGATGGGGTATCTGCACGAAGGCCACCTCCGATTGGTCGACCTCGCCCGGGACCATGGCGAGGCAGTCGTGCTGAGCGTCTTCGTCAATCCCCTGCAATTCGCCGAGGGCGAGGACATCGATCGCTATCCCAGAGATCTGGACGGTGATCGTGCGGCGGCCGGGCGGCGGCGGGTTGCCCTCCTCTTCGCCCCGACTGCCGAGACGATCTATCCCACGCGGCCAATTGTGCGCGTCGTCCCGGGTGGTCTCGCCCGCCACCTGTGCGGCCCCGCGCGACCCGGGCACTTCGAGGGGGTCCTGACAGTAGTGGCAAAACTGTTCCACATTGTCGAGCCAGACATCGCCGTGTTTGGGCGAAAAGACTATCAGCAGGCGACGATGATCCGTCGCATGGCGCTTGATCTCGATATGGCCGTGGACATCATTGTCGGACCGATAGTGCGGGAGCCGGATGGTCTGGCGCTCAGCTCACGAAATGCATACCTGGACGACCGCTCACGGCAGGCCGCAACCGTGCTCCCCCGGGGGCTCGAGGCGGTGCACCACGCGCACGGGAGCGGTGAGATCCGCGCGGGCCGGCTGCGCGAGATCGCAACGGGCGTCATGAGGGAGGAGCCCGACGTGCACGTCGAGTATCTCGAGGTCGTGAGCCCCGAGGATCTAGTGCCCCTTGAAGTGGCAGCGGCGGATTCCATCGTCGCCGTCGCGGCGCACGTAGGTGGGGCGCGCCTCATCGACAACATCGTTCTCGGGGAGGGGTTGCAGGGGGACCTTCGAATTGCCGGTTGACGAACCTGCCCGTGGTAGTTCGCCGGTGAATGACGTGCCGTCGTGGGCCGTGGTCTCGACGGCGCGCCGGGAGCACGTCGGTCGTGTGGTCGAGCTGCTGGCATCTTGGGCGGAGCACATGGGCAAGCCGGCGGCCGAACGCGGGCGATGGATCCGTGCCGGATACCTGCACGATGCTCTGCGGGATGCCGATTCGGCGAGGGTAGCGCAGCTTGCCGGGACCGACTGGACCGTGCCGAGCGTTCGCCACGGTCCGGCGGCGGCGACGCTGGCCGCCGAGCACGGCGAGGCGGACCCCGGGGTGCTGAACGCCGTGCGCTACCACTCCGTCGGGTTTGCTGACTGGGATGCTGTTGGGCGCATGCTCTACCTGGCCGACTATTTGGAACCCGGACGCACGTTCTCGGGCGACGCGCGCCTGGGACTCTCAGAGCGAGTCCCGCACGACCCCGACGCGGTGCTGCGCGAGGTTGCCATGGATAGGATCGCCTGGGGGCTCAGGTCGGGATGGTCGCTACACGCGGAGACGGTACGATTCTGGAACGCCCTCGTTCATTGAGAATCGCGCTCGCGATCGTGGTTGGCGTGCTATTGACGGGCGCGGCCTGGATGATGGCCGGGGGGGAAGGCGGGGACGACCGGCGCGACTTACCCGTGCCCGGTCGCGAAACGAGGATCACCGTCGAGGTCCTGAACGTGGCGCGCGTAAACGGTCTCGCTCGTGCGGTCACCCGGCGCCTGCGGCGGGATGGAATCGACGTAGTGTCGTACGGCTCCGCGGGAGATTCGATTCTCGACTCAACGGTCATTGTGATTCGCCGTGGTGATTCCACGGCGGCGCTGCGTGTTCGGGACGCGCTGGGCTTCGGGCGAGTGATGGTCGATGTCGAGCCCCGGTTGCTTCTCGATGTCAGCGTGCTCGTCGGGATGGACGCGGCGGGAGGTTCCGGTCGCGACGAGTAGCTGACCGCATGCGGCGTCGATATCTACCCCCCGGCTCCGCCGGATCGTGGCTCTCACGCCATGGTGTCGCAAACGGCGCGCAAACCCTCGCATGGCGGCGGGCGGAGTCGGACGCAGTGACGGACTCCCACCTGGGTGCAGGGGTAGGAGGTTCACCAAGGCGTTAAGGGGGTTCGCAATCGCCGCGAGCGCGTCCGCATCTTCCAGGGTGTCGTTGGCTTCGTGAATCAGGACGTACTCGAAGGTCACGCGCCTGCGGAACGCGCGGAGCGCGCTCAGCACATCCGCGAGAGCGTACTTATGCTCGATGGGGATCAACGGGCGCCGTCGGTCGCTGGTGGGTGCATGCAGCGAAAGCGCTAGGCGGAACTGTTCGGGCCGGGCAGCGAGTTTTGCGAGGGCCGGAATGATTCCCACCGTGCTGACGGTAATATGGCGCGCGCCAATTCCCAGGCCCTGGGCACCATTCAAGATCGTGAGCGCCACGTCCACCGCAGGCCAGTTATGGAGTGGCTCACCCATCCCCATGAAGACCACGTTGGTTGGTCGACCGATCTCGGGGTCGAGTGCCAGCTCCCGCACCTGCGCTGCGATCTCCCACGGAGCGAGGTGTCGCTGGAATCCCATCCGCCCGGTTGCGCAGAAGGTACATCCGAACGCGCAGCCGACCTGCGAAGACACGCAGAGCGTTCGGCGTGCCCCTTCGGGAATGAGAACCGATTCGATTGCGGCACCGTCCGCCAGTCCCCAGAGGAACTTCATGGTTCCGTCGCGTGAGGTCTGGCGGGTCACGAGGCGCAACCTCGCGAGCGGAAACTGTCGCTCGAGTTCAGTGCGGAGCGCTTGCGGCAGATCGGTCAATTCCGACCAAACGGCAACCGGACGTCGCCAGAGGCGGGGGACGATTTGGCGCACGCGATAGCCTGGTAGCTCGCGCTCGCGGGCCCACGCGGCGAGCACGTCTCGAGCCTGGTTCGGCGGAACGTCGAGGAGGTTCACCGAGAGAGGTCGAGCTCGAGGCCTACGCGGAACGTACCCCCCACATGGTTTGCGCCGCCGCCCCGCGCGGCAGAGATCGCGTATCGCCCCAGCCGCAACGAGACCTCAACAGCAGGGCGCCACACCGTGCTGGCGTAGTCCGCCTCACGGTGGTAGGTGGCATCGATGTGGAGGCGGTCTTCGAGCGAGAGCCCAGCCCCGAAAGCGTGATCGAGGCCACCCCGGTCCCGGGCGGTGGTGCCGTACCTCCCAGTAACGGACGAGCGTCGACCCCATAGAGACGGGGTCCAGAGGACGTATTCCAGAGCAGCGAGGTAGGATGTGGATTCCCGAGACTGTACATCGACGGGAAGAAAATGCGTTGCCGCCGCTACCGTGAGACGGGGCGTGATCTCGAATGACACACCGATGTCCGCAGTCACCCCGCCCTCGCGGAACTGATCGAATCGCGCGTCGTGACCGCGGATCATCACGGCGCTCTTGACGCGTCCAAGGCCGGCCGCGAGGGTGGCGCCGCCCACCTGCTCATATACTGGGATCGTCCCGAGCTGCGCGACCGGGGAGGTCCCCGTGCGGACGAGGTCCCTGATCTGCAGGCGGCCGAGGATGATTCCGACCTCGAGATGCCTTCCGAGCGTCCGCGTAACGCCAACGAGGAGCCCGCTCAGCCGTACCGCGTCCGAGGTCTCGAAGACCTGAATCCCGACATTCAAGCCGCGTCCGCCGGCTCGGGCGGCCGGGTTCCAAAACCTCGCCGTCGCCCCGCTTTCGAGGGGAGCGGGCCTGGCGAGTGTGGGGGCCGGCACCCGCCACATGTCGGCCGCGACCGGCGCCTGCGCACCCATTATGACAGGCCAAACGGCGAGAAGAGCGGATAGTGAAGGGCTCACGACGCGAAGGTTCACCGGGGCGAGGAGGAGTGTCAAGGTGGCGCTTGCTGGGTCTCGGATGGGCCATTATGTTGAAGCCGTGTTGGCACTTGGAACGTCCCGCGCGGCGCCGCTGCGGCGTCGTGGTGGCCCCGCTGGCGCCAGCCTCGCGTTGCGCCCCCGCGCGTCCGGCATTGTCGTCGGGCTCACGGCGGGATCCGGCACATCCCCTGGTGAAGCCCCCTCGCTCCTGGCGCCTGTTGTGGGGTTTGAGGCTCGTAGACGCCCGCTTGCAGTCGTGCGAAACCGAGGCCGCGTAGTCTGAGGGGCCGATGACCGCGACCGCGATGCGGACGCACAACTGCGGGGCTCTTCGCGCGAACCACATCGGCCAGGAGGTTCGGATCGCCGGGTGGATTCACCGGCGCCGCGACCTCGGTGGCATCGTCTTCTACGACGTCCGGGATCGAGAGGGACTCGTACAGGTAGCCTTCGGACCGGACTGGTCTCCGGCGGAAGTCATCGAGCTGGCGTCCGGGGCGACCGCCGAATGCGTCGTCCTTATCGCTGGACGGGTAGCAGCCAGGCCCGAAGGTGCCCGCAATCCAGACGTATCTACCGGAGACGTTGAGGTCCGTGCGACTGAGCTCCACGTGCACGCGCACGTTCCCCCTCCCGCGATTCCGGTTTGGCGGGCGAAGGGCGAGCCGCCGCCGTCCGAGGAACTCCGCCTGCAGCACCGCCACCTGGATCTCCGCCGGCCGGAGTTGCAGCGCAATCTCGGCTTGCGGCACCGGCTACTGCAGCGGGCTCGCCGCACGCTGAGCGATCTCGGATTCCTGGAAATCGAGACGCCGATTCTTACGAAGCCGACCCCGGAGGGCGCGCGGGACTTTCTGGTGCCGTCAAGGGTGCACCCCGGGCAGTTCTATGCTCTTCCACAGTCACCGCAGCTGTACAAGCAGTTGCTCATGGTCGCCGGATTTGACCGCTACTTCCAGCTCGCCCGATGCTTTCGTGACGAGGATTTGCGTGCGGACCGGCAGCCCGAGTTCACGCAGATTGACATCGAGGCCTCCTTCGTCAGTGCGGAGGATGTCCGCTCAATCGTGGAGGCGGTGCTGGTCGCGCTGTGGGAGGAGGGTGGCCACAGCGTCGCCTCGCCGTTTCCGCGAATGACGTATCACGATGCGATGGAACGGTACGGCACCGACAAACCTGATTTGCGCTTCAAACTGTCGATCGACGACCTTGTCGGGCAGCTCGCCGGCCGCGGGTTTCGGGTTTTCGATAACGAGATCGCCAAAGGTGGGCGCGTGCGGGGTATATACGCGCCCGGGGGTGCGGTGTTGTCTCGGCGAGAGGTCGACGAGTTTACAGGAATCGTCAAGGATGCCGGGCTGGGCGGGCTCGCGGTGGCAAAACGCAACGGCGACACGCTTTCCGGTCCGCTCTCGAAGATCGAAGGAGTGACGATCGAAACGCTCGCGATGAAGGACGGCGATCTGCTGCTCGCGGTGGCGGGACGAGATCAAGTGACGTCACCGGCACTGGACCGGGTGCGCTCGTCGCTCATCTCGCGGCTCGGTATCGAGCCGACCGCAGCGCATGCCTTCACGTGGGTGGACGAGTTTCCGCTGTTCGAGCAGGAGGCGAACACGGGCGCATGGGCGTTCCTGCATCACCCCTTCACCGCACCCCACGCCGATGACGTCCCGCGACTGATGGAGCGACAGCGTGAAGGCCTGCGAGCACTTCACTATGATGCCGTGTACAACGGGCATGAGCTCGGGAGCGGTTCGATTCGAATCACGGATCCGCTGGTGCAACAACAGATCTTTGACCTGCTGGGTATCAAACCCGATGAGGTCGAGCGACGTTTCGGGTTTCTGCTTCGCGCCCTGCGGGACGGCGCGCCGCCGCACGGTGGGTTTGCCATCGGGTTCGATCGGGTTGCGATGCTGCTCGCCGGCGCTACGAGCCTCCGAGAGGTGATTGCCTTCCCGAAAACCACCGCGGCGCGAGCGCTGTTCGAGGACGCCCCGACATCCGTGGACCCGGACGAGCTCGCTTCGCTCCATATCGGGCCACGAGCGTGAGCGACGCCGTCGTCCACCGGCTCTCTGTGGAGGGAGCGGACCCTCTTACGCTAGCTGGCGTGAATGATGGGAACCTCGTCGAGCTGGAGCGGACGACGGGGGTGCGGGTGGCGCTGCGCGGCGACCAGGTCACGCTTGCGGGAGCCCTAGAAGCGGTAGAGCGGGCGACGAGGGTCGCCGCGACCATGATCGACGCCGCCCGGATGGGTGAATCGCTCACGATTGACGATGTCCGGCGTTTCGCGAGCGAGCACGTCGACGCTCATGAGCTTCGCACGAACGCCGAGCAGCGAATTGCCCTCCCGGGAATGCGCCGGGTCATCCAACCAAAGACACCCGGACAACGGGAGTATCTCGCCGCGATCCGAGAGCATGAAATCGTCGTGGGCATCGGGCCAGCCGGCACCGGCAAGACCTATCTCGCGGTGGCGGTGGGAGTCGAGGCGCTGGCGCGAAAACGGGTCCGGCGTCTCGTCCTCGCGCGCCCCGCGGTCGAGGCTGGCGAGCGGCTTGGCTTTCTTCCGGGAGACCTGCAAGCCAAGGTGGATCCCTACCTCCGTCCCCTATACGACGCGCTCGAGGACATGATGCCGGCGGACCGGTTCCAGCGCGCGCTGGAGACGCGTACCATCGAGATCGCCCCGCTGGGCTACATGCGCGGCCGCACGCTCACCGATGCGTTCGTGATTCTCGATGAAGCCCAAAACGTGACTGGTGGGCAGATGAAGATGTTCCTCACGCGTTTGGGTGTGAATTCGCGCGCCGTCGTGATCGGCGACAAAACGCAGATCGACCTGCCCACGCGCGAGGAATCTGGGCTGATACACGTCGAGCGGATTCTCCCGGGGATCGCCGGCGTGGCTTTTCGGTATCTGGAAGAGAAGGACGTCGTACGCCACCGGCTCGTTCGTGATATCATTCGTGCATACGCCAAGGGCGAGGGTCGGTGAACGACGTTCGGCTGGACACGTTGACGTTCGAGCCAGACGCTAGCCGTCTGCCGCGCTCCATCGCATTTCACGCCGCCCGGTGGGCGCCGGTTCTGGGGCTGGCCCTCCTCACGTATCTCCTCTACCCGTTGTCCCGCGGGTTCGACGCTCCAATGCTCGACGTTGGCGAAGTGGCGCCCACAGAGGTCCTGGCACCCTTCGAGTTCGTCGTGAGAAAATCCGCTGCCGAGATGGCGCGCGAGGGTGAGGCGCTCGCCGGAACGGTGCGCCCCATCTACGAGTATCGTGGCGGCATCATCGACTCCAGCAACGCGCGAGTCGACTCCCTGTTCACCGCCCTCGATAGCGTTACCAGCCCGCAGGGGCGCGCCGAGGTCGCGTTGGGTTTTGGTGTGCGGTTGACATCGGAGGAAGCCGAGCACCTGCAGAGTCGCCGTCGTCGGAGGGCTTTTCGCACGAGTCTTGAGCGACTGCTCGGTCGCACATTAACGCTTGGCGTTCCGGCAGGGGGCACCGTCGAAACCGAGCTGAGCCGTGAGATCGTGGTCCGCCGAGCCGGCCGGGAACGGGTGGTGCGTCGGGACTCGGTGCTGAGTTACGGCAGGTTTCTCGAGCGGCGAGCCGACGAACACCCCGAACCCAACTCGTCGTTAGGCGATCAGATCTTTCTCAAGATGATCAACGCATTCTTCCGGCCGGCTCTCATTCCCAACGGAGCCGAAACCGAGGCATTGCGCGCACAGCTGCGAGCAAGCGTCGATTCCGTCAAGGACGTCGTACGGCAGAACGAGCGGATCATCAACGCGCACGAAGTCGTGACGCCGGAAGCGCGAGATCGACTCGTCGCGCTCAGGGCGGACCTTCTGCGCCAAGGCGCGGGGGAGTCCATCAGCCTGCGGGGTGGGGCCGGCCAGGTCGTTCAAAACGCGCTCATCATATCGATTTTCTGGCTCTTGCTGACCCTGTACCGACGGGAGACCTATCGGCAGCTGCGACAGGTTCTGGTGTTGGCGCTGCTGTTCGGTCTCGTCGTGGTCGGCGCAGCCGTCAACTATCGGTTTATCAACGCGGGGCCGGAGCTGATTCCTATCCCCTTCGCCACGATGTTGATCACTGTATTGCTGTCCGGCCGGGTCTCGATGGTCGCGGCCGCGGTCCTGGCGGTCCTGCTCGGCACGCAAGTGGCGTATGGCGGACCCGGTGGCCTGTATCTCCCACTACTGGGGGGTGTGGGTGGCGCATTGAGCGTTCGCGCAATCCGCAGCCGAACGCAGGTCTTGACCTCCGGGGCGATCGTGACGGGGGCGTTCATCCTCGCGTCGACGACACTCGCGCTGCGTCTGGGGTGGTCGTTTCCGGAGCTCGGGTCGAGCATTATGAGCGGCGCGGCGAACGCGGTGGTATCCGCGGCCTTCGTGACGTTCGCGCTCCCCATCTTCGAGTCGCTCGCGGGCGTAACAACGGACATGACCCTGCTCGAGCTGTCCGACCCGAGCAGGCCCCTCCTCAGGAAGCTCGCGACAGAGGCGCCCGGGACGTATGCACACAGTATCGCCATGGCCAACCTGTGTGAGGCGGCCTGCAACGCCGTTGGCGCCAACGGACTGCTCGCACGGGTCGGCTGTTACTATCACGACATCGGGAAGCTCAAGAAGCCACAGTTTTTCGTCGAGAACCAAGCGCCCGGAGTCAATCCACACGACAAGCTCAAGCCGGACGTCTCGGCCGGAATCATCCGAAATCACATTCGCGATGGCCTTGCACTAGCGGAGGAGCACCGTCTCCCAGACGTCATCAAGGCGTTCATTCCCGAACATCACGGGACCGCCGAGATCACATACTTCTTGGAACGCGCCAGGAGCCGCGGCAGCGAGACGGAGACATCGCCGGAACATTACCGTTACCCAGGGCCCAGACCGCAGTCGGTCGAGACCGCCGTGGCGCTGCTGGCGGACGGTGTCGAGGCGGGGCTGAGGGTGCTGGACGAGCCGACACCCCAGAAGATCGCCGCGGCGATCGACCACATTGTCCGTCAACGCATTACGGCCGGGCAGCTCGAGGAGGCACCCCTCACCCTGGCTCAGCTCAATCGGGTGAAAGCGGAGTTCGTTCGGGTACTGACTGGGATGCATCACAACCGGATTGACTATCCCAAGGCGAGTGGCGGCATCACGGCAGGGTGGCAGGGCGGCGTCACCGGCGTGAGAGCGAGGTGACGGTGGCCGGCGCCAGCGATGACCTAGCGGTGACCGACGTTCGGGAAGTCGTCGGGGCCGTTCTGTCCTGGGAAGACGCCGAATCGACGGATCTGAGTGTGACCTTTCTCTCCGCCGAGCGCATGCGCGCGCTGAATCGCCGCGCGCGTGGGGCTGATCGGACGACCGATGTAATTGCCTATCGCCTGCCGCACCCGGGGTCCGTGGTGGGCGATGTATACGTGTGCCCGGCCGTGGCTCGGCGCTCAGCGCGGGCGGCCGGCATCGAGGCTCGCGAGGAACTCGTTCGCCTCGTGGTACACGGAACGCTGCACGTACTCGGGTGGGAGCACGCGGACGACGAGACGCGCGTCCAATCGGAGATGTGGCTGAGGCAGGAGCGATACGTGCAGCGCCTGGTCCCACCGAACTGGTAGCCGGGCGTCGATGACGGGGGTATTGCTGGGGGCCGGACTGGCCTGCGCTTTGTGGGCGGGGCTACTGGCGTTAGCTGAGGAGTCACCTCGGATTTCGAGGGCCATCGGACTGCCGCCCGGAGCTAAGGGGGAAGCCGTGCCGGTGCACCGAGCCCTGTTCGTGAGTCGGCTCGTTCTCGTTCTGCTCGCTGGAGCGTTGACGGCGGCCGCCCTGAGGTGGTGGGACCGTCCGGTCATTACGGGCTTCGGGGTAGCCCTCCTCTCGGCCGTTGTATTGTACCTGGTGGCCGATGCCGTGCCGCGGGGGGCCGCGGGGCTCGCGCCGAAGCTCTCGGATTCTGCGGTCGGTCTCGCGAAAGCGAGCTTGATAGCCTTCAAACCGTTGCTCGGCATCGTGAACGCCGCGGATCGGATCACCCACTCGATCATACCCACCCCCGCGTCGTCGGGCGCCCTGCGCCCCGGCCAGCGGGACATGCTGCTCGGCGTCTTTTCGCTTGGAGACACGACCGTCGGGGACATCATGACCCCCCGTCTCGACGTTGCGGCCATCGACGCCGACGCGCCGTGGTCGGAGGTGGTCGATTTGCTACGGCGATCGGAACATGCTCGGATCCCAGTGTACGAGGGCAATCTGGACGACGTCGCAGGCATTCTCCACGCCAAGGATCTCGTCCCCTCCATCAGTGGCGTGCGAAAGGTGCCCGAGCGCTGGCAGGATCTGGCGCGTCCGGCGCAGTTCGTCCCCGAGTCCAAGACGAACGCGGCGCAACTCCGCGATTTTCAACGCGGGCCGTCACACTTGGCGATCGTCGTGGATGAGTTTGGAGGGACGTCCGGATTGATCACCCTCGAGGACGTCCTGGAGGAGATCGTCGGAGAGATTCACGACGAATACGATGCGGATGAAGAGCCCGCCGTCGAGCGCGAAGGTGACGATCGGTTCTGGGTCGACGGGAGCCTGCCGCTGGACGAGTTGGGGGGGGTGCTGGACGCGCAGCTTGAGCGGGACGAGGTGAGCACGGTCGGCGGCCTCATCTACTCGGAGCTGGGACGGGTCCCGCGGCCGGGTGAAGAGCTGCGGATCGGGGACTTTCGCGTGGTGTTGGAGCAGGTGGTGCGTCGACGCATTCGCCGAGTGTACTTCGAGCGGATTCATGCATCGGCGGACACCCAGGTCTCGGAGACGGAATGAGCGGTTGGTGGTTGGTTGGCGCAGGCAGTGTCCTCGCTGGAGCGGGAATGACGGTCGGGGTGGCCGGCGCCGCCATCAGCCGGCTGGAGCTCGTGCGTTGGATCTCCAAACGGCTTACCGGGGCCACCATAGCCGGGGCGCTCTTGACGACGCCTTGGCGTGTATTGGCATCGGCCAATGCCCTTTCAGCCATCGGTCTGTTGCTCGCCGGGGTCGGCCTAGCGCAACAGCTGGATCGTCTGCCCCCACCGATCGCCGCCGCCACGCTCCTGGGCATTGCAGTCCCAGTGCTGGTCGCAGTCGGCTACACGCTGCCTCGAGCGGCCGGCCGCCGGTGGCCCGATGGGATCGTGCAGGTGGCCGCTCCGTGGTTTGAGCGGGCGGCTCGGGTGCTGGCGCCCGCCCTCCCCAACCTGGACGCCGCTCGGGCCACCGCGCTGACAACCGCGCTGCGGGTCGGGCAGGCCGAAGGTGTGTTCGGCCCGAACGAACTCACCGTGTTTTCGGGCGTGGTGGCTTTCACCGAGCGTACGGTGCGGGAAGTGATTACGCCCCGCACCGACATCGTGGCCGTGGAACAGGGCGCCCCTCTGTCCGAAGTCGCGCGCATCGTCGCCGAGTCGGGCTACTCCCGACTGCCGATCTTTCGGGACTCGCTGGACAACATCGTGGGAATGGTCTACGCGTTCGACCTCATCAAGGTCGCGCCGGACGTTGAGCTGCCCGTCCGACCCGTCAGTATGGCGCCGGCGTCGAAGCGGTGCGCGGATCTGTTGTACGAGATGCAGCGCGACCGGCGGCAGTTCGCCGTGGTGCTCGATGAGTTTGGCGGAACGGCAGGCATCGCGACCTTTGAGGACCTTCTAGAGGAACTCGTGGGTGAGATCTTCGACGAGCACGATGGACAGTCGTGGCCCGATCTGCCTGCGTCCTCACTCATCGAGATCGATGGGGCGACCTCGAGCGCCGAAGTCGCGGCGCGGTACGGCGTCGAGCTCCCCGGTGGTGCCGAAACGATCGGGGGCATCCTGGCAAAGCGCATCGGCCGGATCCCCCATTCGGGAGAACGCTTCAGCGTCGCCGGTTTGGAATTCGACGTTCTCGCCGCCACACCGACGCGGGTCGAGCGGCTCGCCGTGCGCCGCGAACCGGTTTCGGTGGTGGGTCTGGCCCCGGGGGAGCTCGCGTGATGCCGTGGGGCGCCCGGCTGCGACGGTATTTCCTGGTGGGCTTGGTCGTGATTGCGCCCGTGGGCCTGACGGTTTTCATCCTTCGACTGATTTTCGACACCATCGACGACATCCTGGGGTCGCCCCTCCGGGCCGCCCTCGGATTTCGAATCCCGGGCCTGGGATTCGTGTTACTCGCGCTCGTCGTGCTGGTAGTGGGTTGGATCGTACACCAGGGCGGTCGGGCGCCGCGTGCTTCATTGGTGGAACCTGGCGCTCTCCCGATTTCCCCTGACAGGACGGATCTACAACGCCGTGAGCCAAATCGTGCAGAACATGGTGGGGGGGCGTCGTCGCCTGTTTCGGCGTGCAGTACTGGTTCCGTTCCCAACGGACGGGCTCTGGTCAGTCGGATTCGTCACTCGCGAAGACTCCCCGGTTCTTGAAACTCTCATCGGCGAACCCTGTCTCAACGTGTTCCTGGTGACGACACCGACTCCAACGACGGGATTTCTCATCGTGGTACCGCGCTCGAAGACCAAGGAGGTGGATCTGAGCATTGAGGACGCCCTGAAGTTCGTGATTTCGGCTGGCACGGTGCCGCCGTCGGAGACCGTGACGACTGCGCCGCGGAAGGGGCTGGATCTGGATCGCCTTCTCACGGACGATCGGGAATCGTCAGCGTAACTGCCGTCGCGTCACCACCTCCCCCTGGTCGCGCGGCATGTGGGTTGCGGAGGGAACGGGAGCCCCGCGAAGTTACATCATGCAGATTGCAGCGCTACTAACCCGATTCAACGAGCGACAAGTCGCGGCACTCGCCCGGGCGATCAGTATCGTCGAGAACGGCCGGGAGGGGTACGAGGAGCTGCTTTCGGCTATTCACGGCCGGGTCGGGCGAGCCTACCGCGTCGGAATCACCGGCCCCCCCGGAGCCGGGAAATCGACACTGACTCGCCAGCTGATCCATCAGTATCGGGAGCGAGGCATGACCGTTGCCGCCGTCGCGGTCGACCCGACCAGTCCGTTTTCCGGGGGAGCGCTGTTGGGCGACAGGATTCGGATGGAGGCGGTGTCGCTCGACCCGGGTGTCTTTATCCGGTCGATGGCAACCCGGGGTGCGCAGGGCGGACTGGCGACGACTACTCGAGAAGTCTGCGACGTACTGGACGCGTTCGGTTACGAGCGGATCATCGTCGAAACCGTCGGGGTGGGGCAGTCGGAGCTGGACATCGCGGCCACGGCCGATACCGCCGTCCTGGTGCTGGTTCCCGAGTCCGGTGACGGTGTTCAAGTGCTCAAAGCCGGCGTGATGGAGATTGCTGATATCTATGTCGTCAACAAGGCGGACCGCCCGGGGGGAGACGCGCTCCAGCGGGAAGTCGAAGTCATGCTGGGAATACGCAAGGGCCAGGCTTTTCGGCACGTGAGGCCGCATCACGGACCCTCCACGACGCCTCCGAGCAATCGGCCTGTGAACGATGACAGCACCACGCCGGAATGGACTCCACCGGTTCTCGCCACGATGGCGATCGACGGGACCGGAGTGGGCGAGTTGATCGATGCGATCGAGGGTTACCGCACCCACTTGACGACGACTGGGGCGCTGGAGTTACGACGCCGGGAACGTTTGGTGCGTCATACTCGCGAAGTCGTGGATCGCAGCCTGCGTCAACTCGTATGGGGTGACGGAGGGGGCGAAGCGGTTCTCGCGACGGGGCTCGAACGGCTCGTGGACGGAACGGCCAGTCCCTACGAGTTGGCAAACGAGATTCTCGCCGGGATTACGGGAGGCAATCATGGCCCAGCGTGATGGCACCTTCGAGGCGTGGGCGGCGGAACACGAGACGGCGAAGAAGCGGGATGGGGCGTTCGTGACGCAGAGCTCGACTTCGGTGGCCCCTCTCTATACGAATCGCGACCTCGCAGACTTCGATCCGGAGAAACAGCTCGGCTACCCGGGTGCCTTCCCGTTCACGCGTGGCATCCATCCGACGATGTACCGAGGCAAACTCTGGACCATGCGCCAGTTCGCCGGGTTCGGGACGGCACTGGACACCAATCGTCGCTACAAGTTTCTCCTCGAACGCGGTCAAACCGGACTATCGGTAGCGTTCGATTTTCCAACCTTGATGGGTTACGACTCGGACCACTCGCGATCGGAAGGGGAGGTTGGGAAGTGCGGGGTGGCGATCTCATCGCTGGCCGACATGGAAACCCTCTTTGACGGCATTCCCTTGGACAGGGTGTCGACTTCGATGACCATAAACGGCCCGGCAGCGATGCTGTTTTGCTTCTACGTCGCAGCCGCCGAGCGTCAGGGTGCGGACCTATCGAAGCTGCGTGGCACCATTCAGAACGACATTCTCAAGGAGTACATGGCGCAGCACGCGTGGATCTTCCCGGTCGATCCCGCCCTCAAAGTGATTGAGGATGTTTTCGAGTGGGCGTCCGAGCACACGCCCGCGTGGAACACGATCTCGATCAGCGGATACCACATCCGCGAGGCTGGAGCCACCGCCGCGCAGGAACTGGCCTTCACGCTGGCGAACGGTTTCGAGTACGTGGAGCGTGGTATTGCGCGTGGTCTCGATGTCGATACGTTTGCCCCGCGGCTGTCGTTCTTCTGGGATGTCCACAACGACATCTTCGAGGAGGTCGCGAAGATGCGAGCGGCCCGCCGCATTTGGGCCCGGCACATGCGTGAGCGCTACGGCGCGACGACGGATCGCGCGTGCATAATGCGCTTTCACTGTCAGACTGCCGGAGTCTCGTTGACCGCGCAGCAGCCGATGAACAACGTGGTCCGCGTTGCCTATCAGGCTCTCGCGGCTGTCCTCGCGGGCGCCCAATCCCTACACACCAACTCGCTCGACGAAACGTTGTCTCTGCCAACGGAAGAGGCGGTGCAGGTAGCGCTCCGCACGCAGCAGATCCTGGCGCACGAGACAGGGGTTGCGAACGTCATCGACCCGCTCGGCGGCTCCTACTACGTGGAGTCGCTCACCGACCGTATGGAGAAAGAGGCGGAGGCGCTTTTCGTAGAAATCGAACGCGTTGGCGGGGTCGTGGAGGGGATCGAAAACGGCTGGTTCCAGCGGCAAATTGCCCAGAGCGCGCTTCGTTTTCAGCACGAGATGGAACAGAGGCAGCGGGTCGTCGTTGGGGTCAATGATTTCGTGGTGGAAGATGACCACAGCGTGGAAATACTGAAGGTCAGTGACGCGGCCGACCGCACGCAGCGGGACCGGCTAGCGGAGTTGCGGGCGGGGCGAGACGGGGCCGGCGTGGAGCAGGCGCTGGGAGCGCTACGTGACGCGGCCGAACGGGAAGGGAACGTGATGCCGGCGATGCTGGACTGTGCTAGGGCGTATTGCACGCTCTTTGAGATTCGCCACGCGCTAGAAGAAGTCTACGGTGCGTACCGAGAACCGGTCTTCTTTTAGTGACGCTGTCGTCGCTTCCGCGGATTAGTCCGCTGGTCGACCGACTGGTGCGGCTCGATACCGGCGGTCACTGGGTGGTCTCGTGCTACCTGAAGCTGGAGCCTCGCGATAGGGTCCGCAGGAAGTACCGCATCAAGTTCAAGAATAGAGCCAAAGCCCGGCTGACGGATCTCGAGCGTCTCAAACTCGGGCGGTCCGAGCGGGACCTCATCGAGCGAGACCTCGAGCGGGTGCGGGCGTATCTGGATGAGCCCGGCAATCTGCCTACCGGTCGCGGGGTGGCAGTCTTCGCATCGGAGCCGATTGGCCTGTTCGAAGCCGTGACGTTGCCCCGCGTCTTCCGGTCGCGTCTGGTGATCGACCGAACCCCGCTTGTCCGAGAACTCGCGGCCCTGGCCGACGAGTTCGGTCTCGTCGTGTGCGCCGTGTACGACCGAACCAGCGCCCGATTTTTCCAGGTGACCGCGTTTGGCATCGAGGAACTCACGAGCCTCTCCGCCGGCGGGACGACTCGCGCCGGTCGGTTCCATGGTACCAGTGCGGCTGCCGGACCGGGACGGGGGATCGCTGCGTCCGGAGAGCACAACTACCATCAGCGCATTCGCGTTGAGAAAGAACGGCACTACGCGGGGATCGCGCAGCGTCTGTTCGATCTGTCGCGCGCGTTGCCCCACAGGGGGTTCGTTCTGGCCGGGGTCGGTCGGGATGCGGCGGCGGTGGAGCCACACCTCCATCCCTACATTCGGAAGCGCGTACTGGGTACGACGCGATTGAACCCGAAATCGACGACGCCAGCGTGCGTGATGGACGCCGTCCTCGAGGTCCTCCATGACGCGGAACGAGCCTGGGAGGTGGAGCACACGGAGCACTTGGAGGAAGGAATCGGGATTGGGTGGGCGGTGAATGGCGTCGAGGCCGCACTCCGGGCGCTCGCGCAAGGACAAGTACGGACGCTCCTCATAGATCCCACGTATTCTGTCGCTGGATTTCGGTGTAAGGGCTCCGGCCGACTCAGCACCAGCGCGAACGCTTGTCGGGGCGAGGGCGAGGCGGATCCAGTTTCGGACATGATCGACGAGGCGATTGAAGAGGCGCTCCGCCAGCGCAGTCAGATCGACGTCGTCGAAGATCGGGAGGCTCAGGCGAAACTGGACGGCCTGGCCGCCTTGCTCCGATTCAAGCGGTAGAGTACACCCACTAGCTCGGAATCCATCGGCGCCCGGAGGTCCGGCCGACTCGTTTGAACGGCCGCGGTGCTGTGGGTGCGGCACACGACGCCCCGAGCCGAGCTTGTCTCGCGTGTTCACGCTCACTAGCTTGGCCGCACTATGTCACCCAAAGTGAAAACCGGATCGAAACGGCCGATTCGAGTGCTTGTGGCGAAGCCCGGACTCGACGGACACGACCGTGGGGCAAAGGTCGTCGCCGCAACCCTCCGAGATTCCGGGATGGAGGTCATCTATACAGGGTTGCACCAAACACCGGAGATGATCGTCACGGCCGCCGTCCAAGAGGACGTGGACGTGATCGGCCTTTCCGTGCTGTCCGGGGCGCACATGACCTTGTTCCCCAGAGTTCGAGCGTTACTCGCAGGTGCCGGCCGCAACGAGATCCTTCTTGTCGGGGGGGGGATCATTCCCAGCGACGACATCAAGCGGCTCGAGTCAGAAGGCGTCGGGAAGCTTTTTGGCCCCGGTACCCCCACCAGCGAGATCGTCGACTACATCAACACTTGGCATCGAGCCGGTCCGCGTGACCGGAGCTAAACCGAAGGCTCCGAGCGGCCGCCTCCGAGAACTCGCAGCCGTCTACAGCGAGCTTGCCGAGCAGCTTCGTCTGGGAGGCGGTCCGGAGAAGGTCGACCGCCAGCACCGTCAGGGGAAAATGACGGCCAGGGAGCGACTCGGCGCGCTGCTCGATCCGGACTCGCTCTGGTTGGAGATAGGTCTGCTGGTAGCGTTTGACCGTTACGAGGGGCAGGCTCCCGCGGCCGGGGTTGTCACCGGTGTCGGGGTCGTCTCCGGGCACGACGTCGTGATCGTGGCCAACGACGCGACCGTCAAGGCAGGGTCCTGGTGGCCCGAAACGATCAAGAAGATCCTGCGGGCCCAGGAGATTGCGATGCGGCAGCGGATCCCCATCATCTACCTCGTCGACTCCGCCGGCGTGAACTTGCCGTACCAGAGTGGCGTGTTTCCGGGGCAGTACGGTGCCGCTCGAATCTTCTACTACAACTCGGTCATGCGGCGTTACCTCCACGTGCCTCAGATTTCGGCGGTAATGGGGCCCTGCGTCGCTGGCGGGGCCTATTTGCCGGCCTTATCCGATGTCATCTATATGGTCGAGGGGACATCATTCATGGGGTTGGGCGGCCCCAATCTGGTCAAAGGCGCGACCGGCCAAGTCGTGGACGGCGAGACGCTCGGTGGGGCCGTGACCCATACGACGACGAGCGCGGTCGCCCATTACCGTGCGGCGGACGACGCGGCTTGCCTACGTTCGATTCGGGACTACGTGGAGCGGCTGCCCGAGTGGCACGAGTTACGCTTGCCCGCACCCTTGCCACGGGGACGGCCTGCGAAAAATCCGCCCGCGGCACTGTACGAGCTTCTCCCCAACGATCATCGGATGGCGTACGACGTGCGACGGGTCCTCGATTGTGTCCTCGACGCTGGCGAGCTCGTCGAGTTCCAGCCTGATGTGGGTCGCGAAATGATCTGCGGGCACGGTGCGATCGAAGGGATCGGCGTGGCGGTCATCGCAAACCAGCGAGGCATGATCAAAAGAGCGGATGGTGGTCCCCCGCGCTTCGGAGGAATTGTCTACACCGAGAGCGCTGAGAAGGTCGCGTACTTCATCGAGAACGCCAGTAGAGAGCGAGTCCCACTGCTCTTCGTGCAGGATGTGAGCGGGTTCATGGTCGGTCCTGAAGCAGAACACTCGGGCATCATCCGGGCGGGCGCTCGGTTCGTGGAAGCAATGGCAACGGCGGTCGTCCCGAAGATCGTGTTGACGGTCAACCACGCGTCCGGCGCGGGGTACTATGCGATGGCGGGCCAGGGGTTCGACCCGGACTTCATGTTGTCGTGGCCGACCGGCAGGATGGGGGTGATGGAGGGCGATTCCGCGGCCCAGGCGGTCTACGGAGAACGAGTCGGCGATCCGGAGCTGGCGGAACAAGTCGAGCAGATGCGGTCAGACTACGACCACCAGCTCGACGCGAAGTTCGCGGGGGCGAGGGGCTACGTCGACGCGATCATTCTACCTGAGGAGACCCGCGACATGCTGGCCTTCACGCTGCGCGTCACGAGTCACTATAGCGGCCCGCACCTCGGGCCATTCGTGCTACCGCCGCTCGATTTTCACGAATCATGATTCGCTTGTTAGCCTCGAGGAGGCGCGCCGCAGTACTGGTGGTGGTCGGGGCCTGCGCGCGGGCCGGGGTGGAGGAACCCTCTCCCGCGCCACTCGAAGGGAGTAGCACCACCACGGAAGAAGCGAGGCTTCCGATAGTTGCCGAGCCACCTCCCGAGCCCGTTGTGCTGCCGCTGAGGGCATTGCTCGCTGGACTCCTTCCCCTTCGAAGTATCGGAGCTGATGTCTTTCGAGCCAGCTTCCCAACCCACGACGGCCGCGGGGTGGTGATCGGGATTCTCGATAGCGGGATCGACGCGGGTGTCCCGGGACTTCAGCGCACGTCGACCGGTGCGCGAAAGCTACTCGATCTCAGAGATTTCTCTCAGGAGGGTCGCATTGAGCTTTCCCCGCTCGACCCTGGCGACGCCGACGACATCAGCGTGGGGGAGCACCAGGTTTCGGGGTGGCGGCGGATTTCTGCATTCGCCGCCCCGCCTTACTACGGTGGCTCGTTCCGAGAATTACCGCTCGGGGAGGTCCCCGCGGCGGACGCGAACGGGAATGGGCGGAACACGGATGAGTTTGCGGTCATCGTGGGGAAGGGGATTGACGGGTGGTTGGTCCTGACGGACACCGACGGCGACGGGTCATTGGGTGACGAGCGCCCGGTGCGGGACTACGCCGTGGCTCATGAGACCTTCAGCTACCGGACGCTCGGTGCGGTATCTGACGCCGGTCCGTTGACCATTGCCGCAAACATTGCGGAAGACGCGGGTCATCCGTTGTTGGACTTCTATTTCGACAACTCAGGCCACGGGACGCACGTGGCGGGAATTGCCGCCGGCCATGAAATGTTCGGTGTCGAGGGGTTTAGCGGTGTAGCCCCCGGGGCACAACTTCTCGGACTCAAGATCTCGAACAACGCTCGCGGTGGAATTTCGGTCACGGGGAGCATGGTCCGCGCCATGCGCTATGCGGCCGAGTTCGCCGAGCGAAGCGGCCTGCCGCTCGTACTGAACATGAGCTTCGGCGTGGGCAACGAGGTCGAGGGATCGGCGGTCATTGACTCGGTCGTCAACGAGTTTGCCCTGGCGCACCCCCACATTCTGTTCGTCATTAGTGCCGGGAACGACGGGCCGGGTCTTTCCGCGGTGGGTTTCCCGGGATCGGCCGAATGGGCGCTGACTGCGTGCGCCCTGTTTCCCGGCGTCTTCGCTCAAGCTCCCGACCTCCCGTCACTAGACGACGCGCTCGGATGGTGGAGCGCGCGCGGGGGCGAAACCGCCAAGCCGGACCTGTGCGCTCCGGGCGTGGCGTACTCGAACGTTCCCAGGTGGCACACTGGCGAGGAGATCTCCGGGGGGACCAGCATGGCGGCCCCCCAACTCTCCGGAGCCGCCGCACTGTTGCAATCGGCGCTGGTGCAGTCTGGGCGAAAGGCGCGAGCTGCCGACTTGAAGCGTGCGCTCCGCGCGACCGCGAGCCGGCTGCCAGGAGCGGGACTGGTCGACCAGGGGGCCGGCGTGCCGGACCTCACGGCGGCGCTGCACTGGCTTCTCGCTTCGCACCAGACCGGCCTGTACCGCGTCGAAGCGCTGCCCGACGGTGGCAACACGTCTCACGCCTCCGCCGCGTACCGGCGCAATGGCCTCCGCACGGCGAGCGACACAGTGCAGCGTTTTCGCGTCACGTCGTTGGGCGGTCAATCGGCCGCGCGACTCGTGCTTCGGTCCGACGCTGCCTGGCTCCGGGCACCGCCGGAGCTCGAGCTCCGTGGGAATCCGGCTACGGTCGTCGTGACATACGACGGCGGCCAACTGAAGGAGCCGGGTCTCTACGAAGGGACGATCTGGGCCTCTCCGGCGACGGACACGTTGGGGGGGCCGGCCTTCGGCCTCTCGAATCTCGTAGCGGTACCCCACCGCATCGACGAGCGGTTTACGGCGAACGGGGTGCTCCAGGAAGGGCGCTTGGCGCGCTACTTCCTGGAGATGCCGGCCCACGCTGGTGGCTTGACGGTCAGCCTTCAGGTGCGAAGCCGCGCCGAGCAGGCGACGCTGTATCTGTTTGAACCGAACGGCGCACCCTATCGCGGGGGCAACAGCGCGGGTGCCGGCGGGGATTCGACCCGCGCATCCATCGAGGTCTCGGCGGAGGATCTGCGCCCGGGCGTCTACGAAGCTGTCGTCGTGGCACCCCCGACCCAACGCGCCCGGTACCAGCTCACGGCCGAGGCTCCCCGCGTTTCGATCCGTTCCATCTCGGGACGCACGACCGCCATGCTGCAAAACCAGAGCGACCGGCCGTTATCCGCGCAGGTGTCCGCCGAGATCGTAGGCGCCACCCATCGGCGTACCGTGACGGGGCCGGACGCCGCACCGCTCGTCGCCCCAGTCGACGTGCCACCGTGGGCCTCACGCATGGTGATCGACGTTCAGCTCCCCACGCAGAGTTGGGGTGAGCTGACGGATTTTGGCGTTACCGTGTTCGACGAGAGCGGACAGCAGGTGAGCCAGGGACCTCTGAACTACGCGTTTGGGCGGCAGGTAATCGAGCTGGATTCGGCGGTCGCTGGACGGCGATTGGACGTCGAACTCTTCCCGGCATTCGCCTTGAAGCCTCCGCCGACGGGATGGACGGCCGACCTCACGATCACCTTCCTTGCGAGCCAGGGGACCGTCCTGCCCACCGAGCTCCCGGACTCGGCCACCTCCCTTCGGATCGGTCCCGGGACCGGGGCGTTGGTGCGATTCGGCGCGCCTAGCGAGCCACCCGACATCGACCCTCGATTCTCCCCGCTGATTCGCGTGGTCGCGGAGACGGATGGCGGTGGGAGGTCCATTCGACATGGAAGCCCCTAACCGTAGCAGACAGGTCGCTTCAGCGTGAGCAAGACGGTGCGGATCGCTTCGGCCCAGGGTTTCTGGGGCGACTGGCTAGAGGCCCCGGTCCGGCAGGTGGAAGCCGGCCCTGTCGATTACCTGATGATGGACTATCTGGCCGAAGTCACCATGTCGATCATGCAGAAGCAGCGGGCGCGAGACCCCGCCCTGGGATATGCGAGGGACTTCATCCCGTTGATGGAACGCCTCCTGCCCGATTTGATCGACCGCGGCGTGCGAGTCACGACGAACGCGGGTGGCGTGAATCCGAAGGCGTGTGCCGATGCGGTGGCTGCTGCAGCGCGGGAGCGCGGCTTGTCGGGCAAACTGCGAATCGGGATCGTCTCGGGTGACGACCTCGTGGACCGGCTCGATGACCTAATCGATCGGGGGCACGCGCTGCGGAACATGGACACGGAACAGCCGCTGTCGGAGATTCACCACGCGGTCACGAGCGCGAATGCGTATCTGGGTGCGTGGCCGGTGGTGGAAGCGCTCCGGGGCGGGGCACAGATCGTGGTCACCGGCCGCGTCACCGACACCGGCCTGACACTCGGCCCAATGATAAACGCGTTTGATTGGCCCGAGGGCGCATGGGATCTGTTTGCCGCGGGAACGGTGGCGGGTCATATCATCGAATGCGGAGCCCAGTGTTCCGGCGGAAACTGCATGGTCGATTGGCGGCGGATCCCAAATCTCGAAGATCCAGGCTACCCCATCGTCGAGGCGAGCCCCGACGGCTCCTTTGCCGTAACGAAACATCCTGGGACTGGGGGACGGGTCACGGTGGCGTCGGTATCCGAGCAGCTGCTCTACGAGATGGGCAATCCCCGCGAATACATCACGCCTGACTGCATTGCCGACTTCACCACTATCGAGCTCAGCCAACTCGGTCGGGACCGGATCGGGGTCACGGGCGTCAGGGGTAAGCTTGCCACCGACTCGCTCAAAGTGTCGATCTCCTACTTCTACGGGTACAAGGCGATTGGAACGTTGGTCTATGCCTGGCCCGACGCCTTGGAAAAGGCGAAGCGGGCTGACCAGATTCTGCGGAAGCGGCTCGATCGCCTCGGGCTCGAATTCGAACAGATTCTCACGGAGTTCGTGGGAGCCGATGCGACGCATGGCCGGCTCGCGGGCGCACCCCATGCCGACCTCGCCGAAGTACAGTTGCGGATCGGCGTTCGCGCACGGGATCGAGCGCCCGTAGAGCGGTTTAGCCGCGAAATCGCGCCCCTCATCCTGAACGGCCCACCCAGCGTGACGGGTTTCGCTGGGGGGCGCCCCAAAGTCGAAGAGATCGTGGCGTATTGGCCGGCGCTGTTGGCAAAATCCGAGGTCCATCCCCGCGTCGAGTTCGTCGACGTCTGATGGGAGCGAAAGGGCGAGCGGGCGTTGGGGCGATTGGCAAGCGACGGCCGGTGTCGGATGCGGGTCCAAGGGCGGTGCGACTCGACCGGCTGGCGCACGCACGCAGTGGAGACAAAGGCGACACAGCGAACGTCGGACTGATTGCCTTGCGGCCCGAGTACTATCCGATACTCGAACGCGAAGTGACGGCGGCAAGAGTCGCCCGGCACTTTCGTGGTATCATCCACGGGCACGTCGACCGATTCGAGCTGCCCAACCTCAACGCTCTCAATTTTCTCCTCCATGGCGCGCTCGGTGGCGGAGGGACCCTCTCCCTGAAGACGGACGCCCAGGGGAAGGTCTATTCCACGGCACTTCTCAGAATGGAGATATCCGTCCCGCGGGGGCTGCGTGTCCGCTGAACGAATCATGACTGCTCTCGCAGATGGCGTCCTGACGGTCACTCTCAATCGCCCCGACAAGCGTAACGCCATCGACCGGCCGATGATCGACGAGATACTCGGGCAACTAGAGCGCACCGAGCTCGATCAACAGGTGAGGGTGCTCGCCCTGCGGGGAGCCGGCAAGGATTTCTGTGCCGGCGCGGACCTGGCTGAGTTACTGGCCTCAGCGGACGCGAGCGCGCGAGAGCACGTAGAGAATGCCGCCCATCTTGGGAGCGTGTTCGTCAAGATGCGCCAGCTCTCGAAGATCGTGGTCGCGGTGGTGCACGGTCGCGCGCTCGCCGGTGGCTGTGGGCTGGCAACCGCCTGTGATATCGTGGTGGCGAGCGGCGATGCCCGGTTCGGATATCCCGAGATCCAGCGCGGGTTCGTTCCCGCGATGGTGATGGCGATACTGGCGCGGTCGGTCGGCGAGAAGGTTGCGTTCGATCTGGTGGCGACGGGGCGCCTCCTCAGCGCGGAGGAGGCGGCTAGCGTGGGAATCGTCTCTCGCGTGATCGAGCCCACAAGGTTCACGGAAGCAGTCAACGACTTCTTCGAGGGACTTGCATCGTCGAGCCTTTCGGCGCTCGGACTGATCAAACGTCAGGTCTATGCTCTCGACGGACTCTCGTTCGAGGAATCGATTCGTCTCGGGGCGGATGTAAACGCCGCCGCTCGCGCGACACCGGACTTTCGGGAGGCGGTCGAGCGGTTTCTGGACAAGACCCGGTCGTGACACCGTTGCGTCGTTATTAGAGGACACCGACATAGAATACCGGAGTCACAGGTGCTAGGGTGGGGTTTCAAGCTCCCGAGGCTGCATGTCCATCGCCCGATGGCCCTGGGCGTTGCACCAGTGTTGGTTGCGGTGTTGGCATGCTCGACGCCCGAACGAAACGGCGAGCGGGTGATGGATGAATCGGGTCTGGGCACCGTCGTCGTCATGCTCGGCACCGGAACGCCCAACGCGCATCCCGAGCGGATGGGTCCGGCGGTGGCAGTGGTAGCCAACGGCACCCCGTATTTGATCGACGCGGGAGCGGGCGTCGTGCGGCGAGCCAATCAGGCGAGCCGAGAGGGACAGCCGGCGCTTGCCCCCGAGCGCCTACGCCACGTCTTTCTTACTCATTTGCACACCGATCATACACTGGGGTTGGCGGACGTCATGTTCACCCCGTGGGGCCTGGGCAGGTCCGACCCGCTTGAGGTCTACGGCCCACGTGGCATCAAGGCCATGACCGATCACCTCCTACGGGCGTACCAGGAGGACATCCGCATACGAATCGACGATCTCGAGCCGATCAACGCGGATGGATACCGGGTCCGGGTACATGAAGTGAAGCCGGGCATCGTGCTCGAGAATGACCACGTGCGCGTGAGTGCGTTCGCGGTGCAGCACGGGTCATGGCAGGAAGCATACGGATATCGCTTCGATGCGGCTGACCGCTCGATCGTGATTTCCGGCGATGCGAGGCGGAGCCAGAGCGTCGTCGACAGCTGCGCCGGATGCGACGTGCTCGTGCACGAGGTGTATTCATATGCCGGCTTCCAGCACCGCACTCCGGACTGGCAGCGATACCACAGCAGCTTTCATACGTCGACGCTCGAGTTGGGCGAGATCGCCACGCGCGCCAAGCCAAGCGTCGTCGTGCTGTACCATCAGTTGTTTTGGGGGGCGACCTCCGACGATTTGGTGCGGGAGATTGGAACCGTGTACGATGGACTGGTGGTGTCGGCAGAGGATCTCGATGTCTTCTGACGGCGTTGTGGACGGGGGGCTCGTCGCAAGCGGGAGGTGGCTCTGACTTATGCCGGGCCGGCCGGGGCTTTGCCAGGCAGGCGGAATGCGGTTGTTGGAAAGACGGTCGCTGTTCTCGTGCTGCTGTTCGTATTTCTGATTGGGGTCAAGGGTCTCGGAAACGGCTTCAAGCTTCTGGGGAGTGATGTTCTAGACGTATTCTTTTCTGCCACGACCAACCCGTTCATGGGACTGGTCATCGGCATTCTCGCCACGACCCTCGTGCAGAGCTCGTCAGTATCCACGTCGATGATCGTTGGACTGGTTGCTGCTCCGGAATCCCCCCTCCCGGTCGCCAACGCCATTCCAATGATCATGGGTGCCAATATCGGCACCACGGTGACGAACTCGCTCGTATCGCTCGGGCACCTAGGACGCAAGGACGAATTCCGACGCGCGTTCTCTGTCGCAACGTGTCACGACTTCTTCAATTTCACTTCCGTCGGCATCCTGCTGCCGTTCGAGCTCGCGACGGGGTTCCTACGGCGCTCATCCAGTTTTTTGAGCTCCGCGTTGGGCGGCTTTGAAGGAGGCGGCTTCGACACCCCCGTGCGGCGGCTGATCAGCGCGGGCTTCGACCCCATCGAGGCCTTGGCGGAACGGCTGGCGGGGAGTGGGACGGGACATGGAATCGCCATCATCGTGCTCCGGATCGAGCGTGACCCGTCCTGCTCCCCCGTTCAGCGCGCTAGGGTTCGATAAGTACACGGCGGGCGCTGCGATCGCCGTCGGGGCGGCATTCGCGTTTCCTCTCTAACGTTGGCTGGATCGAAGAAACGCCGCAGTTTCCCCCAATAGCGTTGTATGGGGACTAGGCCTGCGGTACGGCGCGGTAATGACCGGTGCCGGCGTTCACTGGGTGATGAGGTCGGTGCCGCAGCGACCACTCTCTCACATGTGAACGCGATTCATTGCTCCCCATCACAGCCGCGCGTCGTGCCGGACTTGGAATCAGCGCGGCAAGTCTTGCAGGCTGTGTGAGGACACAGTGACTTTCGCGCAGGTCAGCGGCGTGCCGTACTCGCCCTCCTCCATGGTCGAGACTGCCTGGCGGTCCTCCCAACCGGGGGCGGGAAGTCCATTTGCTTCCAAGTACCGGCACTGGCTCTTCCCGGACTGGCGGTCGTAGTCTCACCACTCATTTCGCGCATGCAGGATCAGGTCGGGCAACTGCGCTCCAGGGGGGTACCGGCCGCATACCTGAGCAGTACGCAACGACCGGGAGTCCAGGCATCAGTTTGGGAAGCGGTGCGAACCGGCCGCCTCAAGCTGCTATACCTGTCACCCGAACGCGCCGGACATCTCACTACCCAAGCGCCGCGAATCGACACGTCCATCTTCGCCGTCGATGAGGCGCATTGCATCAGCGAGTGGGGGCACGATTTCCGTCCTGACTACCGACGTCTGGGTCGCGTGCGGCTTGCGCTCGGGCTTCCGCCAACGATCGCGGTCACTGGAACGGCCACCCCCGTGACTCAGCTGGACGTGATGCGATCGCTCTCCCTCACGCGGCCCGTGCGCATCGTCCGTTCGTTCGATAGGACGAACCTGCATCTTGCCGTCAGCCGGGTCGACCAGGAATCCAGCCGCCTTCGGACAGCCGCCCGGCTCATCCGGTCCCGGCCGGGGAGTGCCATCGTCTACGTCCCGACGCGCGGTCGCACGGACGGTGTGGCAACGGTGCTCAGGACGTGGGGGATCAACGCCGCTCCATACCACGGCGCGTTGCCGGGGCCCGCGCGCCGCTCGCTGCTGTCCAGATTCCTCGACGGGCGGGTTCGGGTGATCGTGGCCACGAGCGCGTTTGGAATGGGCATCGACAAGGCCGACGTGCGCACCGTCGTACACCTAGGAGTGCCTCAGCGGCCGGAGGCCTACCTTCAGGAGGCGGGCAGAGCAGGACGCGATGGGGTGCCGGCGGTGTGCTGGCTTCTGTGGCGCCGCGGGGACTTGGAGGTAGCCACCACTCTCGCGATGTCGGGGCTGAAAGGCCGGCGACCATCGCCAGCCCACCGGCTCGCCGTGGAGCGCGGACTGGTCACCATGAACCGGTACCTCCACACGCGGCGGTGTCGCCGGAGAATCCTGCTGTCGTACCTCGGTCAAGAGATGAAGGCGTGTTCCGGCTGCGATAGGTGCCGTTGACGCCGGCCCTCTCTTCAGCCGTTACCAGTCCACCGCCGCGGGTCCGCGAGAGGTCACGCGAGGCCGAGCGCGGTTAAACTGGACCAACCTGGTGGGCTGAACTAACTTAGGACCAACCATCATGCTCGACCAACACAAATTCGCTGTGCTTCTGGCACGCCTCGTCGACCTCGTGCGCCGTACGCCGGATCAGGTGGACGAGCAGAAGGCGGCGCTTCAATCGCTGCTTCAGCTTGCAGAGGCTGGGAGTTCCGCGCTCCGGTGGGGCGAGGGCGGGCTGTACGTTGAAGGAGTGGCGGTGCCACCCGACCTACCGCTGGTCTCCGCTCTCCACACCCAACTCGCCGCACACGGGGTCGGGGCTCTTCACGTTGCCCAGGGGCTGATGGCTGCCGACGCCATGGTCCTCGTACGGGGTCTGGCCGCGGTTCCGGAAATGGAGGGGCAGGCGAGTGAGGCGCTCGCGGCGCAGCTCCATGACGCAGGAGTAAGTGGCATCTTCGTCGTCTCGCGAGACAGGGTGCAGGCGGCGAGCCAGCTGGAGGGCGGCCGGGTGACCGGGGCGATCCAGGGGGCGGGCTTGGTTTCCGGAGAGCCCCTGGCACCGATGCCCCCGGCCAGTGAAAAGGAAGCGGAGGACCCCGACGTACTCCCGGTGCAAGATGCTGCCGTGTACAAGCAAATGCTCGACCACCAGCAGGCGGCTACTCTTTCACTCCCGGCGGCGTTGGGCCTGCTCCGCAGCCAACCGGACGGTCCGGGCGTATCGGAGGGCCTTAACGTCGTCCTGATTGGTATCCGGGACGCCGTCCACACCAATCGTATGGAGGAGGCGGTTGACGCGTTTCTCACCGTCATACGGCTCGAGAAGAACATGCCGGAGAGTGGCGTCCGCAGAACTTACGAGCTCGCGCTTGCCCGCATTCTCGTGGACGAGATGCTCAAACCGCTAGCCAGCGTCCTGCTTGATCCTCTGTATACGCGCGACGTGGCCGAGATCATGGCGCGCGCCGGTTCGGGGGGGACGCAGCATCTACTCCATAAGCTCGTTTCGGCACCATCGTTCGCCGAGCGGAGGGTGCTTCTCGAGGTGCTCAGCGACATGAAGGACGGCAAAGAGATGGTCGTGGCAATGTTGAAGCAGCCGGACTGGTTTGTCGTCAGGAATGTGGCTGACTTGGCGGGAGAGCTGCGGCTTCAAGAGGCAATCCCGCAGCTTGGCAAGCTGGTTGAGCACAAAGACGGTCGCGTTCGTCGATCCGCGGCCCTCGCGCTGGCCAAGGTTGGAACGCCGGAATGTGCATTGCACCTCGTAAAGGCGGTTCACGACGACGATCCTCAGGTCCGCTCAGGCGCCGCACAGGGGATCGGCGGCCGGGTGTTTGGTGCCCTGTTAATGCAACTCCTGACGGCGGTCGAAAAGGAGGAACATCCGGCGATTCAGCTCGAGCAGTACAAGGCGCTCGGCCGAATTGGCACGCCGGATGCCATTCAGGGACTCAAGAATGCGGCGGAGCCCGGTGGGCGGATCGTCGGGCGACGTCCTGTAGGCCCACGCCTCGCCGCCATCGAGGGGCTCGCGTTGGCTGGAGGCGAACCAGTCATGGCGGTGCTGAGAGATCTGAAGGACGATCGGGATGCTGACGTGCGGAAGGCCGCCGAGAAGGCGCTCGGGCGGTTGTTGCTGCCGCAGGGCGGTGCCTCAGGAAGCCAAAAAGGTCGCGGCTCCTAGGGTGGGCGGGGGCGGCATAAGCCCCCACGCTACGTCGCGCGTTCGCGACGCGCCGGAACGGGAGCTTTCTCCCTATGACCGGTCGAGCTTAACAGGAGTAACCTTGCGTCCTGTTCGCTGGACGGCGAGGTGCATGACCGGAAGTATCCCGGGAGGCCGCACCATGAGCATTGTGATAAGCCGTTGCTGACCTGACACTTAGAGTCCGGCGCTTGCTACGGAGAAGCGCGGAGTGGGCCGCGGAACGAAAGTTGTCCCTCAGGAGTGCCATGGAAACGGTCCCCATTTCTTCACTCTCATTTGACCGGTTCTCCCCGATACTCGGGCCGCGGGGTGCCGCGCGTCTCCAGGCTACGGTGGGCGACGCTCACGCGCTGCTCGGTGATCGGGTGATCTGGCACATCAACTCCACCAAGTCGGGCGGTGGCGTTGCGGAGATGCTACAGACGCTTCTGGGATACGAGCGCGGCGCTGGACTCGATGCCCGCTGGCTGGTCATCGAGGGCGAACCCGAGTTCTTTACCTTGACGAAGCGACTGCATCACCGCCTGCACGGCGAAGACGGAGACGGGGGGCCGCTGGGGGACGCGGAGCACCGTGCGTATGTGCGGGTCGCCAAGCGGAACGCCGAACAGGTGCTCAAGCACGTTCGTCCTCGGGACATCGTCATTCTGCACGATCCGCAGACGATTGGCCTTGCAGAAGCTCTGCTGCTCTCCGGCGCGACCGTGATTTGGCGCTGCCACATCGGACGCGATACGATGAACCCCGCGCTGAAGGAGGCGTGGGGGTTCCTGAAACCGTACCTCATGCATGCCCACGCCTACGTGTTCTCGCGCCCGGCCTACGTCCCGCACTGGCTTGGGTTGCAGTCGGTGTTCATTATTCCGCCGGCTATCGACGCTTTTTCCGTGAAGAACGAGCCCATGAGCCGCTCGTCTTGTCGGACCATTCTGCGGCACATCGGGCTCCTCAAGGGATTGCCCAACGAGTCACCGAATGGGCGGCTGAACTTCAAACGACTCGACGGCTCGGATGGGCGGGTGACCCGCCGAGCGGAGATCTACCAGACCGCACCGGTTGCCGGGTGGCGAGTGCCGCTGGTCGTCCAGGTGTCCCGGTGGGATCCGTTGAAGGACATGGCTGGCGTCATGCGGGGGTTCGCCGACCACTTGAAACAGCTCCGCGGCGCGCACCTCGCGCTCGTCGGTCCCGATGTGAGCGGTGTGACTGACGATCCTGAAGGCGCGGTTGTGCTGCAGGAGTGCGTGGACCAGTGGCGTGCGCTACCGGACGGTGTGCGGGATCGCATCCACCTAGTGTGCCTGCCGATGGATGATGGCGAAGAAAACGCCGTGATGGTGAATGCGATTCAACGTCACGCGACAATCGTTGTGCAGAAGAGCCTGCACGAGGGTTTCGGGCTCACGGTAACGGAAGCCATGTGGAAGGGTCGACCCATCGTAGCGAGCGCGGTTGGCGGTATTCAAGACCAGATTACTGACGGTGTGCATGGGGTACTACTAGACGCTCCCACGGACCTCGGAGCCTTCGGGGAATCGCTCGCGCTGTTACTTGAGCGACACCAGTTGGCTCGGCGGCTCGCGCGTAACGCCCGCCGGCGGGCGGCGTCGCGCTTCCTCGGCCCCCGCCAGCTCACCCAGCACGTTGACTTGCTCTACGCGATCGAGGGGAAGGCTCGGGCCCGCCGCGCAGCCTGACACCCCCAACTACACGAGAAACCGGTCCTTGACCTCGGGTGTGGCCACTCGGCAGGTCTCACGTTTGCCGAACAGGCGATACCTGTTCTGTGCGACTAGATCGTAGATCCAATTCCGAAAGAACCGCGGGACTAACACGAGCCCGTACAGGAGAGGCCACGGGAAGTCGAGACCCCTGGCGATGCGAAGCGCAGCGGTGGAGCGTGTGTGGTAGTGTTTCCCTTCGATCAGGACGATGCTGGATCCGTCCAGGCGTCCCCCATGCCTGAGGTCACCTACCAGTCGTTGGCCGGCGGCCGACTGAAGGGCCGCAAAGCGAAATTTGCCTCCGCGGTCCCGCGCGATGACGAAGTTCACCCAGGCGTTGCAGAGATTGCAGACCCCGTCAAAGACTACGATGGATCCGCTGAACGAAATAACGCGCTGCATAGAGTGTCGCTTCCTGAACGAGGCGGCCGGGCCGAATCTGGCTATAGGACGCCCAACCACACAAAGCTATCGCCGGGAGCGGTACCTCGGGAATCGAGCCGCCGGCGGGCGCACGCACATGGCAGGATGACGAGCGTTCGCGCGGGCGAAGGGACGCATTAACTTACCAGGCGACCATCGTCGGAGTCACCCGCTACCCCAAGACCATGATGACACATCCGTATCTGACCGAGGAGCATCATCAAGTTCGTGAGGCCGTTCGTGCCTTCGCCGATTCCGAAGTGCGACCGGTAGCCCGGCAGCACGATCTCGAGGGGACCTTCCCCTGGGATAATGTCAAGAAAATGGGCGAGCTGGGGTTTCTCGGTGCGCCGTGGGATGAGGAACTGGGCGGTGCCGGCATGGACATACTGTCGTACGCCATCGTCATCGAGGAACTAGCACGTGTCGATGCGAGCCACTCAATCACGGTCTCCGCTCACACGACACTGGGGACGTCACCGATCGTCAATTTCGGGACCGATGAACAGAAGCGACGTTACGTTCCGCTGCTCGCGCAGGGCAAGGTGCTTGGAGGATTCGGGCTGACGGAACCAGGCGCGGGGTCGGATGCGGGGGGGACGAAAACGCAGGCTGTCGACAAGGGGGACCACTACGTCCTGAATGGATCGAAGATCTTCATCACACACGCGGGCGTTGGTGAGATCTTCGTCGCAACCGCGCGGACGGACTCTCGACCCGCGAAGCGAAACCACGGCATCACGTCATTCATCGTGACCAAGGACACGACGGACATCGAGACCGCCAGTCGACTCGGGGTCGGTCACGCGCCGGACCTCCCCAAGACGCCCGGCGTACGAGCCGCGAAGAAAGAAGAAAAGCTGGGCTGGCGGGCGTCCGATACACGAGAGCTCGTGTTCGAAGACGCAGTCGTCCCGAAGGAGAACGTGCTCGGCGATGTGGGGATGGGGTTCGTGAATTTCTTGAAGACGCTCGATTCTGGCCGCATCGGCATCGGGGCGCTGTCCCTGGGGATCGCGGTCGGCGCCCTGGAGGAATCCTTACGCTACACTTCCGAACGGAAGCAGTTCGGTCGTTCGATCGCGGCGTTCCAGGGTGTGCATTTTCCCCTCGCCGACATGGCGACCGAGATCGAGGCAGCGCGACACCTCGTGTACCACGCGGCATGGCTCAGTCAGAACGGGTTTCCGTTCAAGAAGGAGGCGGCCATGGCGAAGTTGTTCGCGTCAGAGCTCGCAATGCGCGCAACGACCAAGGCGGTCCAGCTCCACGGGGGAAACGGCTATACGACGGAGTACCCGGTCGAGCGCATGATGCGTGATGCCAAAGTCTGCGAGATTGGCGAGGGGACGTCCGAGATTCAGCGGATCGTCATCGCGCGCGAGCTGCTCGGTGAGGTGATCGACTGACGTTCGTTGCTCGCCTCCAGGGCCGCGGATCTTGCCCGTCTGCGATCCGTCACCGACCGCGGAGCTGTTCATCCCGCTTTGCTTTGAACTCGGTTCCCGGCCGCCAATTCGGGAAGGATCGCTCCGAAGCGAGCCGATACCCGACCGCGAAGAGCAAGTGCAGATCGTCGATGGCGCCGCGAAGGTCCCACGACGGATCGTACTCGTCACTCGGCTTGTGGTACCGGTTTGCGGTGTAGTCTTCGCGCTGGCGTTTCCCCCACTCCTCCCCGCGCTCGATGTGGTCGATGCCCGCATCGATATAGAGAGCGGGGATCCCCTCTCGCGCGAAGCTGAAGTGGTCGGAGCGGTAGTAGAATCCCTTCTCTGGTTCGGGGTCGGGCCTCACCGTCCGGCTCTGTGCGGCGGCGGCCGCTTCCGCGTAATCATCGAGCTCGGAGTTGCCGTAGCCGACGACCGTCAGGTCTCTCATCGGCCCCCAGACGTTGAGGCCGTCCATGTTGAGCGCGGCGACGGTCTTCTCAGGTGGCACCACGGGGTGGGTCGCATAGTAAGCCGAGCCCAGCAGTCCCTGCTCCTCGACGCCGACGGCGAGAAACAGAATCGAACGAGCAGGCCGACGATCGAGCGCCACAAACGCCTTGGCCAACTCGAGGAGTCCCGCTGTGCCGGTGGCGTTGTCCAACGCACCGTTGTAAATCTGGTCGCCCCCGAGTGAGGCATCGCGGCCGAGGTGATCCCAGTGCGCCATATAGACGATGTGTTCGTCTTGCCGCTCCCGGCCCGCGAGTCGTCCGAGGACATTGTTGGACGTCGAGTGTTCGATGGCATTGCGAAGGGCAATCGACGCGCGCAGGCCGAGCGGTACGGCGCTAAAGCTCCGGGTAGCCGATCGGGAGCGAACCGAGTCGTAGTTTTGTCCGGCCTTCGAGAAGAGCGCGCGCGCGATGTCGGCGGGGATCCAGCCTTCGACGCTGACCCGAGACATGTTGTTGTCTTCTTGTATGAGGTCGAACTGCGGTCCCGACCAGCTGCTGCTCACGACCGTCCAGGGATACCCTGCGGGTTCCGCTTCGTGCATGATGAGGGCAGCGGCCGCCTCCTGGCGCGCCGCTTCTTCGAACTTGTAGGTCCAGCGACCGTAGTACGTCATCGTCCGGCCATTGAAGAGCTCCGGGTCCCCCGTTGCGAAGCCGGGGTCGTTGACGAGCATTACCACTGTCTTGCCGCGCACGTCGAGACCCGAATAGTCGTCCCACCCGTATTCGGGAGCGACGATGCCAAATCCAACGAAAACCATGGGTGATTCGCGGATCTCGGCCCGCTCGACGACCCGCTTCGTCCACGCCATGAATCCGTCTCCATACGCAAGTCGCGTGACTCCCCCTGTGCCCGAAATCGAAAGCTGCGCCGTGGACCGTGCGGTGATCGACACCAGGGGCACCGCCTGGAAGAAGCTGTCCCCGTTTCCCGGCTCTAGGCCAAGATTGGTGAGTTCCTCACGGAGGTACTCGATCGTCTTCGCTTCGCCAGCCGAGGATGGGCCGCGGCCTTCGAATGAATCAGAGGCCAACAGCTGGATCCCGGCGTGCAAACCGGCTTCGGTGATGGCATCCAGAGCCGCAGAGGGTGGGTCATCGTGGGGAGCGCAGCCACCGGCCGCGCTCACGAGTGTGGCAGAAATCCCCGCTCCAAAAGCGTTTCGGATTCCCATTTTGGCTCCTCACGTCGGACCGTGGAGGGAACGTGTTGAGTAGTAACCGACGACCACCCACTCGCCCCGCTCAGGCACACTGGGATGGAGAACTTGCTCGCGGCATTGGGGCCGGAGGTTAGGCCCGAGCGTTGACGTAACTCATATACCCACCTATCGTTAGGGAACGATGTCCTGGAATCGTGAAGCGATTGATCGCGTCCTGGCCGGCGAGATCCTACCCCTCGTCTCGAAGCCGAACCGATACGTCGGCAACGAGCTCGGATTGGTCGACAAGGACTGGGACACAGCCGCGGTTCGCTTCGTTCTCAGTTATCCCGACGCTTACGAGGTCGGGGCAAGTCATACGGGAACCCAGATCCTCTATCACATCGTGAATCGGAATCCGGGGTGGCTCATGGACCGGGTGTACGCGC
The DNA here is from genome assembly GCA_965249575.1 of Gemmatimonadales bacterium. GTDB lineage: Bacteria > Gemmatimonadota > Gemmatimonadetes > Gemmatimonadales > GWC2-71-9. Next base: position 3,692,979 of record OZ252244.1, read on the forward strand.
CCTGGCCGGATATGGAGCACCAGCTTCGGGAGCGCAAGATCCCGCTATGGGGTCTTCAATACCGCCGGCCGGTGACCGATTTCGACGTGCTGGGTTTCACCCTTCAGTCCGAGCTCACGTATACCAATCTTCTCAACATCCTGGACCTGTCGCGCATTGCGCTTCACCAGGAGGTACGAGGAGTTGCAGACCCGCTCGTCTGTATCGGCGGACCCTGCGCGTCGAACCCCGAGCCGCTCGCGCCATTTGTGGACTTCGCGCTGATCGGCGATGCCGAAGACGCGATCGGCGAGATCTTGCACGTCGTCGAGAGCTGGAAGCGTAACGGCCGCCCCGACGGGCGTTGGGGAGTGCTGGCCTCGCTGGCCTCGATCCAGGGAGTGTACGTTCCGTCGCTGTACAAGGTTCCCCGGGGAGGTCGCACGGCGCGACCGAGGCCCGACGCCTCCAACGTCGCCGCGTTTCCGGTCGTTGCGAGGAAGGTCCCGATCCTCCGCGAAGAAGACCATCCCCGCCAGATGATCGTGAGTCTAACAGAGACCACACACGATCGGTTGCCGATCGAGGTAATGCGGGGATGTATGCGCGGCTGTCGATTCTGCCAGGCTGGATACCTCTACCGGCCCGCGAGGGAGCGTGATGTCGACGAGATCGTCGCGGCCGCGCGAGAGGGGATCGCCCGTTCGGGTTGGCAAGAGGTATCGCTGCTGTCCCTTTCGACCGCGGACTATTCGCGGGCCGGCGAGCTGACGGATCGGATGGGGCGGTCCATGGTGGACCGCGGCGTCAGCGTGAGCCTTCCGTCGCTCCGGGCCGACGAGTTCAGCGTTAGCCTCGCGGAGTCGGTCAGTCGCGTCCGAAAGTCGGGATTCACCCTCGCACCCGAGGCGGGAAGTCAGCGTCTACGGGACGTGATCAACAAAGGGATTTCGGAAGAGGACATACTCGCCGCAGTTGATCGGGCGATGGCCTCCGGGTGGACCAGCATCAAGCTGTACTTCATGATCGGGCATCCTACCGAGACCGAGACCGACTTCGAGGAGTTGGCAAGGCTCGTCGAGAAGATCAAGGCGATACTGCGGAACCACTCCGGTCGCCGCCACATCACGCTCGCGTTCTCGCCGTTCGTTCCGAAGAGCCATACGCCATTTCAGTGGGAACGGCAGGACGACTTCGACGAAACGCGCAAGAAGCTCGCCTGGATCAAGGCCCGGTTGAAGGGGCAGGGGGTCGAAATCCGGCACCACCAGACGGCGGATACGGCCATCGAAGGGCTCATATCCCGTGGAGGTCGAGAAATCGCCGAAGTGATCCACGGGGCCTGGCGCCGCGGCGCTCGGTTCGACGGGTGGGGAGAGCACTGCCGCTTGAGTCATTGGACGGATGCGCTGGCCGACCAGGGACTGACCTTGGGTGACACCTTCCGGGAGATCGGGGAAGACGAAGAGTTGCCCTGGGAGATCGTGAGCTTCAAGATCGACCGCGACTATTTCCTCAAGGAGCGGCACAAGGCCTACGCGGCCGGCGAGACGGATGAGTGCAAGGACGTGCGGTGCTCGGCGTGCGGCGTCTGTGACTTCGATTCCCTGAAGAATGTCCTGGCGGAGCCCGGTGACACGGCCGCGCCCGGCGACCCGCCTTCGATGCTGCAGGGCGTGCCCACCACGACCGTGCGCCTCCGGTACCACAAAGGCGAGGCCGTACGGTTCATTTCGCACCTGGACTTGCTCCGCGAGCTGGAGCGGACGTTGCGGCGGGCCGAAGTCCCCATGGTGTTTAGTGAAGGGTTTTCCCCACGTCCGCGACTTTCGGCAGGTCCGCCGCTCGCACTCGGATGGACGTCTGACGCCGAGTGGCTGGATTCCGACCTCGCGGGCGGATGGACGGAAACCGAGCTGAACGACTTGCTCCACGACCTGAACGCACGCGTTGCGCCGGGGATCCGCTTCAGCATCGCCGCGGCGATGCCGCCGAGAACGACGTCCCTCGCCGCGGGCATTACAACGTCAGTATACGAGGCCCACTTCCCGTCGCCTACGTTCGCGACGGACTACGGCCGGCTCCATGCCGCAACCGAGACCCTCCTCGCGGCGGGCTCGGTGGTCATTCGACGGCAACGGAAGGGGCGGGCCAGAGATATCGATATTCGCCCGTTGGTCTACGATCTATCCGTATTGAGTAGCGATACCGTTGCGATGACGGTGGCTACCGGAAGTCAGGGATCGGTCAAGCCCACGGAGGTTCTTCAGGCGGCACTGGACCTCGACGAGGTCATCGTGCCGCTCATCCAAGTTCACAAGCTCGTGGCGACGACGACGTCCGGGGATACTCCCGACGCCCATTCGGAGTGTCGAGCTGAGGTGGCTGCGCTTGAAACGAGAAATCCTCATATCTGGGAGCCCGCGCGAGACGCGCGTGGCGATCCTGGAGGACGATCGCCTTGTTGAATTGCTTGTGGATCATCCACAAACCCGTCGCACGGTCGGCAACATCTATCGCGGTACGGTCGAGGCCGTCAAGCCCGGCATTCAGGCGGCGTTCGTCGACATCGGGACGGGGAAGAGCGCGTTCCTCCATGCGTCCGACCTAGTCGAGGCGGAAGAAGACGACGAAGAGGACAACGGTGGTAGCGGCCGCACGAGTCGCCCTCATCGCAAGATTCCCAACGTCGACGAAATCCTAAAGCCAGGCCAAACGCTCTTGGTTCAGGTCGTCAAGGAAGCGATCAGCACCAAGGGCCCCCGGGTTACCGCCCAAGTGTCCCTCGCGGGCAGGTACCTGGTGTACCTGCCGTTCGCATCGAAGATCGGGGTCAGTCGCAAGATCGAAGCGCGCGAGGAGCGGCTCCGCTTGCGCGAGATGGTTCGCGCGTTGGCTCCACGCAACGCCGGCGGCATCATCATTCGCACGGTGGCCGAGGACCTGAACGAGGACCATCTGAAACGGGAGCTGAAAGCGCTGGTCGGGTTGTGGAGGAAGATCCGGCGGAAGGAGGGCTTTGTTCGCGCCCCCGCGCTAGTTCAGCGGGAAGCATCCCTCACCAGCGGCATCATTCGCGACTTGTTCAGCGACAAGGTGGACGAGCTGCACGTGGACTCGCGCCCACTATTCAAGGAGATTCGCCGGTATCTCAACCAGGTGGCGCCCGATCTTCTCGATCGGGTGACGTTTTACCAGTCCTCTGAACCGCTGTTCGACAAGTTCGACATCGAAAGCGAGATCCGGGATCTCTTCAAGAGGCGGGTTGATTTGCCGACTGGCGGATACGTGATCATCGAGCCAACCGAGGCGCTTGTATCGATCGACGTCAATACGGGTCGCTATACCGGCAAGAAGGATCCCGAAAAGACGATTCTCCGAACCAACGTGGAGGCAGCTCGAGAGATTGCTCGGCAGATTCGACTGCGGGACGTCGGGGGCATCATCGTCATCGATTTCATCGATATGGAAACCCGTGGCAATCGCGACCGCGTGTTGCAGGACCTGAGAACGCATCTTGGCAGGGATCGAGCGCGAACGCGGGCGTTCCAAGTGTCCGAGTTGGGTTTGATCGAGATGACCCGGCAGCGGGTGCGACCGTCGCTATGGCACTCGATGACGGTGGATTGCCCGGCCTGCAGCGGCACGGGGAGGGTATTCAAGCCTGAGGTCGTGGTCCGGAGGCTCGAGCGTACGCTCATACGGGTCGCGCACCAGCAACGGGAGAATCGCGTGACGGTGCGGCTGCATCCGGAAGTAGCCTTGTACCTCCTCGAGCAGGAGCCGGAGTTTCTGGCAGACGTCGCGAAATCGACTGGGATCAGGCTCGAGATCCGCGACGATCCAGTCACGAGCGTAGACGAGTTCCGGATCGTTTCCCAACCGGCGGGTCGAGACGTTACCGAGCGGTACCTCGTGGCCTAGAGTTCGCACGGAGGAGCCCGAAATGGCCGTTGACTGCTCAAAGGCTCCCTGCTAGAATCCAAGCCTATGTCTTATGCGATCTTCATTGCCGCTGGGCAGCAGTTCCGTGCTGAAAAGGGGACGACCCTCAAGGTGCCGAAGCTGCCGGGGGACCCCGGGAGCAAGGTGACCTTCGATGACGTGCTCTTATCGAGGGACGGCGATACGGTTCGAGCGGGCCAGCCCACCGTGAAGCACGCGAAGGTCACGGCCCAGATCGTCCGGCATGGCAAGGCAGCGAAGATCGTCGTGTTCCGTTTCAAGCGGCGAAAGAACTACCGGCGGAAGACGGGGCACCGGCAGGGGTTCACGGAGATCCGAGTCACAGACGTCAAGGTAGGCTGAGGTGGTGCATGGCGCATAAGAAAGGTGTTGGATCCAGCCGAAACGGTCGGGACTCAAATCCCCAGTACTTAGGGGTCAAGCGGTATGGCGGCCAGCTCGTCCGAGCCGGACACATTCTCGTCCGTCAGCGAGGAACGAAGTTCCATCCAGGACGGAACGTGCGCCGAGCGTCGGACGACACACTGTTCTCACTTGTTGACGGGCGGGTCAAGTTCGAGCACAAGACCAAGAAGCGTTACAAGATAAGCGTCTATCCCGTCCAGACCTCCGCCGCGTAGCATTCCTCTCTCGGCGAACTGGCTACCCGGGTTTGACTGCCGGGCCTAATTCACCAACTCGAAGCTGAACGGTTGCCCTAGGCGCTCGATCTTTACGATCCTGCGCGGGGTGTCACGCGTGATGTAGAGCGCCAACGGTGCCGGTCCACCACTGATCTCGACGCGATAGACGGGGAAGAGTCCAGCGGGTACGCCGAGGTTTCCAGTAGCCGTCACGGTGACCGTGACCGGACTGATCGCACCCGTCGAAGCGTTGAGTCCGTGCACGGAGTACGCGACGTCCTGATCGAGTGCCAGCGCAGGGACGAGCGCCGTCAAGGCGTTGACCTCGATGGTTCCCGCGACGACCGTCGTATCCAGCTCGAGTAAACGCGGTGTCCCGCCGGGCTGTGGGGACGTGGCGTGACCGATGGCACGGCCGTCTCGAAGCTCGACGTGCAAGTCCACGGTCTGTCCACTCATCCGTCCGGCTTGATCGACCGAGCGCAGCTCCAGCGTCGACGCGTCGACCCGCACCGTCGTTTCGAGGCTCCAGTTAGCCATGGGAATCGACGTGCGCTCTCGATAAACGATGCTGTCGCCCCCGCGGACGAGTTCGCTCACCATGGTACCCAGCGCGTTGCCCTGAACGATGGCGACGAATGAATCACGCCGCGCGGCGAACTGGTTACCATCGAGGGCGAGCGGCGCCGGTTTTGGGTGAAGATCATCGAACGCGATCGGCGTACCGTCCGAGTCCACGATCGAGACGGGGCCCATGAGTGCGAGGTCATCGTAGAGTTTCTCGCCGTCGCCCACGACGACGATCGCGGTGCGAGCGGGGTCGAACAAGTCCGCCGCGGCAGAAAGGACCCTTCCAGGAGTGACGCTAGCCAGCCGTTCCCGATAGCGAACGAGGTGATCCGGGGGGAGGCCCGCAAATCGGGTCTCGACCAGGCGCCCTGCGATTTGCTCCGGGGTCTCGATGTCCCGTGGAAATGCACCGGCGAGGTACCTCGCGGCTGCGGCGACGGTGCTGTCCGGCAGCACCTCGATCCGCATCTGCTCGAGCTGCCCCGCGATCTCCGTGAGGAGATCAGAGGTGAGTTCGGCCCGGACTTCCGTGCTGATGGAATACGATCCTGCCCTGGCGAGGACCGTCAGCGCTGTCGTCGCCCCATAGGTCCAGCGCTTTTCGTCCCGGAGCACCCTGGTGAGGCGTCCGTCACTCGCGCCCAGAATGTGATCGAGGATCATCCGAGCTTCGTGTAGGGAATCGGTCATTGCAGGAGCAGGATGGCCCACGGCGACGTGGGATTGGGTAGCGCCTCGCCGGTGTACCAGGAGGACTCTGGTTCCCAGCGGAGCCGGGGGAGCCTCGGGTTGAGTGGGGCGGGAGGAGGATGGAGTGGTCCAGTCGGAGAGGTGCCGTTCTGCCAGGGCGCGCACTCGGTCGATTGTAATGTCCCCCGAAGCGACCAAGAGGGCGCCCCGCGGTGAGAGCCGGGAACGACCGGATTCACGAATCGCCTTGACGGGGATGTTACGCACACTGGAGGCGGTGGCTCGCCGGCCGTAAGGATGGTCCCCAAAGAGCGCGCCCGCGAGAAATCGTTCGCTAAGCGCAGCGGGCTGAGCGCCCGCGGCTTCGATTGCTTCCAGTAATCTCGTTCGCTCGTGCTCGACCTGTGCGTCCGGAAAGGACGCACCCTTCACGATATCCGCGATCAGACCCAGGGCGCCGTCGACCCGGTCGCTGGGGACACTCAACGAGAGCGTGGAGTGATCCACCCAGGCCTCGGTGCTCAGGGCGCCACCGAGGGCTGTGACCTCGCTGGCGAGTTGAGCCGGCTCTCGAGTGGAAGTGCCACGGATCATGACACGGGAGATGAGGTCGGCGAGTCCTTCCTGGCCGGGGGGATCATGAGCCGCTCCGCGCGGGAGGCCAAGTTGTAGGGAGACGAGCGGCACTTCGTGATTCTCGACGACCAGGAGTTGCACGCCGTTCGTCAGCTCGTCCTGAATCATAGGGATGCGTAGCGGTCGCATCGGGAGGGGGGGTGGAGCGGCCGTGGGGTACTGCGCCGCGAGCGTGTCTGGCGCCCAGCCCCCGCACAGTGTCATGGCGATGAGCGCGAGCCCGACCAACCATTGCGGCTGAGAAATGTTCCTGGCGCTCACGGGCCACCTCCATCGTGTTGGTGGCCACCAGCCCCGCCGGGCATCACGATCAGTGTGTAGCTGTTGTCAGACGTCAGGTACGCGCCAGTCACGCGGCGGATCTCCTCGAGCGTGATACTCTGCACGGCCCGGAGGTCGGTTTGCATCTGATCTAGCGACTCGTGGAAATGCATGAAATGCTGTATCTCCTCGGCGAGCTGCTCCGTCGTGGTACGGCGAGCGAGCGCGGCGGAGCGCACGAAGCTCCGGGCCCTGTCCAATTCACCGGGCGATACCGGGTCCAAAACCAGTCGTTGGACCTCCCGTTCGAGCTCGGCGGTGAGCGAGTCGGCTGAGACGCCCTCGCTGGCAATGGCGTAGAGGTACAGGAACCCGGGGGCGCGCCGCGAATCCACTGCGATACCGGTCTGGCGCGCGGTCCGACGCTCTACCACCAGCGACTGGTGGAGCCGGGATGGCTCGCCGTGGCCCAGCAGCGACGTGACCAGCGCCAGGGGCAGGCGGTCCGGGTTGGCGTGTGGGGGGATGCGGTACGCGCGGATGACTCCAGGGAGCCTGGCCAGCGGATCGGACCATTCGTGAGTCCGGGCGCCAGCCCCGAGTGGCGCGTCGCACGACGGAACATTCGGAATGGAGCCTCTCGGAATGTCGCCGAAGTACTGTTTGATGATCGTCCTGGCGACGGACATCTCAAAATCACCTACGACGGCCAGCGTGGCGTTGTTCGGGCGGTAGTACTCGTCGAAAAAGGCCTGGACGTCCGCGGTGTCGGCAGTATCCAGGTCCGCAAGGGCTCCGAACGCGGAGTGTGCGTACGGGAAGCATGTCGCCGAGTCGAAGGCGAGGGGAAGGCCATCGAGGAAAGCGGCGGAATACGGCTGGTTGTCGACGCGGAACCGGCGCTCCTCTCGTATACGGTCCCGCTGGCCTCGTAGCGCGTCGTCCGTGATCACGAGGGAGCGCATGCGGTCGGCTTCGAGCCACAGGCCCAGCGTCAGCTCGTGAGAAGGAAGGGTCTGGAGATACTGCGTCCGGTCCTCGCTGCTGGAGGCGCTCAGCCTTCCTCCGGCCCGATGAACCAGTTGGTAGTGCTCCCCGCCCGCGACGTTGGCGGATCCCTGAAACATTAGGTACTGAAGGAGATGAGCAAATCCGGATCGTCCTGGCTGTTCGTTGGCGCTCCCGACGTTGTACCAGATATCGACGGTCACGAGCGGCGTCGAGTGGTCCTCGGCGAGGACCACCCTGAGGCCGTTCTCCAGGCTATACGTTTCGATTGGCGCCTGGGCCTGCCCAGACCGGGGGCAGAAGAGAAAGGTGACCAGTAGTAGCAAACCAGCCATAGCGTGCTGCGTCATATGAGGGCGCCCTCGAGCGGGATAGATGGCAAACGAGGCACCATACGGCGAGCGCATCTCCCACCGTAGCTGCCGCCTGGGTGAACTGTCAGTCGAGAACTCGCTGCCGAAAGAGATCCTGTAGTCGGCGGGTCGTTGGCCCTGGGCGTCCGTCGGCAACCGTGTGGCCGTCGATCGTGACAACCGGCAGTACCTCCGCGGTCGTGCCGGCCAGAAACAACTCGTCCGCCTCGTCGAGTTGCTCAACGAAGAGGGGTGTTTCCCGTGCAGGAATCTGATCTTCGGCACACAACATCAGCACGGCGCTTCTCGTTATTCCCGGCAGTACGTAGTTCGTGAGCGGGGCTGTACGAACTTCACCGTCGAAGACCGCAAAAAAGCTCGTGTGACTCCCCTCGAGTGCCACCCCGTCGCGAACGAGGATGGCTTCGTGCGCGCCACCCTCGTGGGCCGTCTGGTTCGCGAGACAGTTCGCGAGTAGCGAGATCGCCTTGATGTCACAGCGGGACCACCGCAGGTCGGGCACGGTGATCGAGTCGATGCCTTCCCTTGAATGGTCGGCGGCGAGGAGAGGCGCCGCGTAGGCGTACACCGTTGGCGACACGTCGGCCGGCGGAAAGTAGTGGGTCCTTGGAGCCGAACCGCGTGTGACTTGAACGTATACGATGCCATCGCCGGCCCCGAGGCCAGCTCGGCCGAGCAATTCACTCGCGACGCCCTCAAGCCCGGCGGAATCGATCCCTCGGATCTGTGTCTCCCTGAGGCTGTAGGCCAGTCGATCGAGGTGAGCTTGCAGCTCGAAGAGGCGGCCGCCGTACGCGCGGGCCACCTCATACACGCCGTCTCCGAGCAAGAAGCCTCGGTCGTCCGGTGAGATACGGAGCGCTTCCTTCGAGACGTACTCCCCGTTGTAGTACACGGTGGTACTCATTCGCTCATCCAGCTCCCGGTGGAGACGTTCGGCTCTCGACGTGAGCGATGGTGATCGCCCTGAGCAACGGGTCAGCGATGTCCAACGATACCCCAGAGCAGTGCGGCCCACCCCGTGAGGAAGCATAAGCCGCCAATCGGCGTGACCGCGCCCCACCCCCGGATCCCGGTAAGTGAGAGAACGTAGAGGCTGCCGGAAAAGGTCAGTGTTCCGCCAATGAAGGACCAGCCGGCCACCTGGGCCTCGGTGCTGGGCCAACGGGAATACACCCAAGCGACCGCAAAGAGCCCAATCGCATGGTACATCTGGTAGCGGGCACCCGTCTCGAAGACTGCCTGAAGGTCAGGCACTAGGCGCGACCGGAGGAGGTGGGCGCCGAACGCGCCCGCGGCCACCGATAGGAACGCAGACGCGGCGCCGACCACCGCGAAGATGCGGTCAGGAGTCATCTGGAGCGTCGGTCGGCCCGGCAAAGGCACCGAGTGTGTCACGTGCGGCGCGCTCGTCACCGGGGCGCACGAGGATGCTCGCTCCGCCCGACAGGGGCCCGTGTTTCATTCCCTCTGCTGACTGCACGAGGTGCGGAATCGCGGCCTGAGCAAGGAGTCCGGCGGCAATTTCGGCCTCGGTGCGGGTCCGGAAGTTGGCGACCGCTAGGAGGTTATCCATGACGTGATTCCGGACCCATCGGGATCGATGATTGTATCATCACGTCGGGAAGATCCGCAGCGGATTTGTGCGCGTGACCTTCACCTGAAACTCCTCAGACAGAGGAAGCGACCGGAACTGGTCCAGGTTCTGCTTGAGATCGCGCACTCCGGGGCTCGGCCAGTCGGTGCCCCATAGCACTCTGTCTCCGATTTCCTCTAGACGGGGGAAGTAGTCGAGCAGCTTGAGCGGCGGTATCCCAGAGAGCTCGAGGCAAATGTTCCGATGTCTCCGCAGGAGGAAAAATGCCTCGTCCATCCAGAGCGGGCGGCCGCCGTGCGCCATGATGATGGTGAGATCCGGGAAATCGATCGCAACATCGTCGAGCTCCATCGGCCGTCCGAACTTGCAGCGCGCCCCCGGGAAAATGCTAGTTCCGGTGTGGATCATGACTGGGAGCCCCCGCTCCTCGCATCGACGGTAGATGCGGGCCAACGCCTCCAAGCCCTGCGTATAGGCGTTCGCCGGGATCTGTTGGTGCGGAGGATGGATCTTGAGACAGCGGATTCCGAGGGCGAGCAACTCCTCGACCTGGCCTTCGGGATCCTGCGTGAAGCGCGGGTGGACACCGCCAAACGGCAACAGGCGCTCCGGTGCGTTGGCGGCATACTGAGCGGCAAAAGTGTTGGTCTCGTCGGTGAACCCCATGAGGTCGGGACTCGGGTAGTTGATGAGGCCGACCCGCCAGATACCGCTCGCGTCCATTATGCCGAGGAGCGTCCCCGGATCTTCCATCAGCGCCATCAGGCGCTCCCACTCCTCCTCCTTGCCCCGGCGCATCGCGGCCGCGACGGCAGGCTTCAGTTGCCGCCAGGGCTGGATATGAATGTGGATGTCCGTGACGCCGGGTTCGTCCGTCATCGGCCGGTAAATTTCGCCGGTCGCTTTTCCAGAAAGGCCGAGACCCCCTCGACCTTGTCTTCGGAAGCGAACGCGACGCCGAATAGTGCGACCTCGAGTCGCAGGCCTTCGTCCAAGGGCGTTCGCGCGCTCGCTTGCACGGCCTCCTTGATGAGCTGGAGTGCCAATGGGCTCTTCTCTGCGATCGTCCGGGCCAGTGCCGTCGTCCGGTTGAGGAGCGCATCCCCCGGGACGACTTCGTCGATCAATCCGATACGGAGCGCCTCGGTGGCATCGATCAGCTCACCGGAGTAGAGCAACTTGAAGGCGTTTCCCATCCCGACTAGACGGGGGAGGCGCTGCGTGCCGCCACCCCCGGGGATGATGCCGAGGTTCACTTCCGGCTGTCCGAGCCTCGCGCTGCGTGCGGCGATCCGTATGTCGCAGGCCAGGGCAAGCTCGCACCCACCGCCCAGACAGTATCCGTTGATGGCCGCGATCACGGGTTTCGGGAATCCGGCGACGCCCCCGAAGACCGATGGTGCCCGCATTACCCGGTATTGGTCCGGGGCGGTCCGCCCTTCGAATTCTCCAATATCCGCGCCGGCAACGAACGCCTTCTCTCCCGCTCCCGTGATGATGACGACGCGGGCGTCCGGCGCGTCCCGGAGCTCGTCGAGGCGGGCGAGTAGGTCGCTGCGGGTCGCGCCATTCAACGCGTTGCGCTTCTCCGGGCGATTGATGGTCAGTGTGGCGACCCCGTCCTCGACGCGGCTCAGGACGTTTGCTGACTCGGCCATTCGTAGAATCCTTTTCCCGTCTTTTTGCCCAGCTCCCCCGCGCGGACCTTCTCTCGAAGGATCCGTGGGGGCGCGTAGTGATCCTGCTGGAGCTCGGAGTGCAAGTACTCCGTGATGGCGAGGCGTACATCCAACCCGACGAGGTCCGTGACCTTGAGTGGGCCCATCGGGTGCCCGTACCCCAGCTCCATCGCCCGGTCGATGTCTTCGGCGGTCGCGACGCCGGCCTGTACCATACGCATCGCCTCCAGCCCGAGCGCGACTCCTAGACGCGACGAAGCGAATCCGGGCGAGTCACGCACCACGATCGGCTCCTTGCCCATCCGGGTCGCGACTTCTCTGACGAACTGTACTGACTCGACGTCTGTCCGCTCGTGGGAAACGATCTCGACCAACTTCATGACGTGGACGGGATTGAAGAAGTGCATTCCGAGGACGCGTTCTGGCGCTCTGGTTGCCGCGGCCAGGCCGGCGATGGAGATAGACGAGGTGTTAGAGGCCAGGATCGTCGTCCTCGGCGTGAGCTGATCGAGGCGCGTGAATAGCGCCCGCTTGATCGCCGGATCCTCGACAATCGCCTCAACGACGAGCTGAGCGTCGCCGACGGCCGCCTCGAGAGAGCGCTCGAACCGAATGCGGTCCCGCGCGGCGTCGGCGTCAGTTTGGGTGATCTTTCCCCGCTCCACACCTCCGGCAAGGTTTTTTCGAATCCGCTGGGCTGCGGCTTCGAGTGCCACGGATTCTGTGTCAGCGAGCGTGGTATCGTACCCGCCGACCGCTGCAACATGTGCGATGCCGTGCCCCATGGTCCCGGCCCCGATGACGGCGACACAGGTCATCGGAGCGCGGACCGCGCAATATCGGGTCGGTTGGTGCAGATCGCATCGACGCCGATACCCGCGAGCTCGGCCATGCGGCCCGGGTCGTCGACCGTCCAGGCAACCACTCGGTACCCGGCCCCACGCGCTTGTGCGACCAGATCGTGATCAATCATCCCATGCTCCTGCCAGAGCTCGGTGGCGCCCGCGTCGCTGAGTTGCGGGAGGGGTCGCACTGGGTAGGAGGTCGAGAGCACTCCGCAGGGAAGCGTGGGCCGCCTCTCCCACAACCGGCGAATCACTCGGTGATCGAACGCGTGGACGTGATAATGCGCAGGCGCGGGGCCGGAGTCGAGGAGGCTGAGGAGCGCCTCATCGTTGGGGGCATCGAAGGATTTGATCTCGATATAGAGAGTGATGCGGTCGCCGGCAACGCGCAGGACCTCCGCCACAGAGGGTACGGGCTCGTCGTTCGCCAGACGGTGCGCCCGCGTCTCCGCGGCGGCCATCTCGAGAATCGGGCGGCCGGCGATGAGCGGGTCGTGATGCACGGTAAATTCGCCGTCTGCCGTTGCGTGCACGTCGAGCTCGATGCCGTCCGCCTCCATCTCGATCGCGAGGCGAAAGGCCTCGAGTGAGTTTTCCAGTGCGTAGGCCGAGGCACCGCGGTGTGCGATGACGTCAGGCAACTAATTCGAGCTCGTTAGCCTGCGCGCCTCGATCCAGCCGTCGTCCTTCGTCAAACTGTGTACGGTCTCGTAGTCATCCTTGCTGGGCGTGACCGACGCCACGTAGTCATTGTAGCGGTCCGCGCTCAGCGGTTCCCCGTCAACCGTGTAATGCTGGTGCGAGAACGCCCCAATCCGGCGGTTGAACTTGATGTCGGGAATCTTCAACCAGCGGTCTCGATCGGGGATATAGTCGTTCAGGCGTTCCACGAGACGCACGCACTCCTCACGGTACAGGACGCGGGCGAGATCGTTCAACTGTCCCTGATCGGCGGGACTGGGATTCTCTCGCTCGTCGAAACGACCCTTGAGACCCCACACGTACGCCCAGTGCGCGGACGAGGAATTGTCGGTACCGAATAGATCGAACGCGGTCGGAACCCATTTGTTGAAGAACCGCTGCATCAGCTCGGGCTGGAGGCGTCCGGCTTTGACGATGCGAAGTAGGCCGCTGTTACCAGTACCTAGGTGATAGCTCTCTTCCTTGAGCATGGGCCCCATCGAACGAGCCAGCGGGTCGAAGGACGACACCGAGAGCATCTTGAGCTGGAACTTCCCGTCGCGGTCGATGAACTGCGTGTACGTGAAGAAGTCGAGCCAATTGTCGACCAACTCGTTGAAGCTCCCGAGCAGCCGTTCGCCCTCATCCGCGCGGCGATCGAGCAGTTTCTGTGCTTCCCGCTTGCCTTCATCGCCGAAGTGCTCGCACAGCAGGTACGACATCTGCCAGCCGTGTCGCATCTCCTCGCACATCACACGGGTGATGGAAAGGAGGTCGTAATCGCTAGGGGGCTTGAGCAGTAAATTGCGCTGCTGCTCGACCGAAGCGAACTCGGTATCGCCCTGATAGACGATGAGATTGAGGAGCGCGTCCCGAATGCGCTGGTCGGGAATGTGCATGAGGCTTGGCCACTTGAGCTGCCCCTTGTAGTGGCCGAACTCGATCTCGGTGGCCTCGGGTTCGGCAAACTTGATCCCGAACTCGAACTTACGAAGCTCGTCGCGCTCCAGGCCAATGGAATCCTGCCAGTAGCGGAAGTAATCGATCCAGTCGTCCCAGTTGTGAACTTTGCGCATGGTCCGTTCCTTACCTGCCAGCGAAAATGGGTGGCCGTTTGGCGAGGAAAGCCTCGAGCCCTTCCGTCGCGTCCGAACTCTTGAAGCACGCCAACTGATGATCCAGCTCCACGTCCAGCATCTCACTCAAGCTGTGGCGCTCGCTGTCGTAGATGGCCCGTTTCGCGAGGGCCAGTGACAGGGGCGGCTTGGCCGCCAGCATGGCGGCAAGCTCGAGAGTTTTGGCTTCCAGCCGGTCGTGGGGAACGACTCGGCTGAACAGTCCGAGCCGCAGTGCCTCGCCGGCGTCGATCATCTCACCGCTGAACACCAGCTCGAGGGCCTTCGAGGGTCCCACCAGACGGGGGAGAAAGTAGGTCCCCCCCCAGTCCGGATGGAGCCCAATCCGGTTGAAAGTCTGTCCGATCGTGGCTTGTTCTGACGCGATGCGGAGGTCGCAGGCCAGGGCCAGGTTGGCCCCACCGCCCGCGGCCGGTCCGTTGACGGACGCAATGACGGGCTTGGGTGTCTGCCGGATGCTGGTGACGACGGTGCGCCCGGCTTCGACGAGCGCCCGTGCCGCATCCCAGTCCCGATTCTCCAACAGGGTCTTCATGTACCCGATGTCCGCGCCGGCGCAAAACGCGCGACCGGCTCCCGTGACCACGAGCACTCGGATGTCGGGATCGGAGGCCATTGACTCGACGGCCTCAGCCACTTCCTGCCGCATACGCCCCGCGAACGCGTTCAGCTTGTCGGGACGATTGAGCATGACCGTTCCGATCCCAGCCTCCGACTTGAGCAAGATGTGCTCGAAGTCGCTCACAGGCGCTCCACCACGACGGCGATCCCCTGGCCGACGCCGATGCACATGGTCGCCAGTCCGTACCGACCGCCGGTACGGGTGAGGGAATGGACTAGGGTCGTCAGGAGCTTGGCGCCCGTGCACCCGAGTGGGTGCCCAAGGGCGATTGCCCCACCGAGGGGATTCACCCTCGACGGGTCCAATTCCAGTTCCCGGATACACGCGATGGCTTGGGCGGCGAAGGCTTCGTTCAGTTCCACATGGTCCAGGTCGCTCACGCCGAGGCCCGCGCGTTCGAGGGCCTTCTTCGTGGCGGGCACTGGTCCCAAACCCATGCATGACGGATCGACTCCGGCGACGGCCGATGCGACGATGCGGGCCATGGGGGTCATCCCACGCAGCCCCTTGGGTGTTCCACCCAGCACCAACAGTGCGGCCGCGCCGTCATTGATGCCGCTCGAGCTACCCGCCGTGACGGTCCCGCCCTTCACGAACGCCGGTTTGAGCTTCGCGAGTTTTTCGGTGGTTACGTCGGGCCGCGGGTGCTCATCTCGCTTGAAGGTCTCGGTGCGCCCGTTCGGCTGTTGGACGGAGACCGGCACAATCTCGTTCTCGAAGAAACAGGCGTTCTGCGCCGCGGCCGCCTTTGCCTGGCTCTCCGCGGCGAATGCGTCTTGCTCTTCCCGGCTGATACCGTAGCGTTTGGCAACGACTTCGGCGGTGGCGCCGAGGGAGATGGTCCACTCCGTGGGCATCTTGGGATTGACCAGCCGCCACCCGACCGTGCTGTCCACGAGGTCCGGTGGCCGTCGGTCCCACGCCGTCGCGCGCTTCGCCATCACGTAAGGCGCTCGCGTCATGCTCTCGACACCGCCCGCGACGAACGCGTCCCCCTCGCCCGCCTTGATCGCCTGGGCCGCGCTCGCGACTGCCTGCGCGCCCGAACCGCACAAACGATTGACGGTCTGCCCGGGCACGTCGACCGGATAGTTGGCGAGCAGGGCGGCCATGCGGGCGACGTTTCGGTTGTCCTCGCCCGCCTGATTGGTGCATCCCAGAATGACGTCGTCGAGCCTAGTCGCCTCGAAGCCGGTCCGCTCGACCAGCGCGCGGAGCACGTGGGCGGCGAGATCGTCCGGGCGGACGCTCGCCAGCGCGCCCCCATGCCGGCCGACGGGGGTACGCAACGCCGCGCACACGAATGCGTCGCGCATGAGCTACATCCCGACCCAGACGGATTTCACTTCTGTATATCCATCGAGCGCCTCACGTCCAAGGTCTCGGCCGAACCCACTTGCCTTGTACCCCCCGAATGGCGCCGAGGCATCATAGAAATTGTACGTGTTGATCCAAACCGTGCCGGCCCGTACGGCCCGCGCTACGCGATGCGCCTTTTGCACGTCTTTTGTCCAGATGCCGGCGGCGAGGCCATAAATCGTGCGGTTGGCGAGGTCGATCCCCTCGTCGACGCCGTCGAACGTGAGCACGGACAAGACCGGCCCGAATATCTCCTCGTCGACGATCCTCATTCCAGGGGCGGCGCCGTCGAAGACCGTCGCCTCGACATAGTAGCCCTTGCCGTTCACTTGTGCGGCGTTGCCGCCGGCCACCAAGCTCGCCTCCTTCTTGCCCGACTCGATGTAGGACATCACCGTTTCCTGCTGCCGCTTGGAGACGACGGCGCCCAGCTTGGTGGTCTTTTCGAGCGGATCACCGGGAGTGAGCTTGCGTGCTCGGGCTGCGAGCTCCTCGACGACCTGGTCGTGAACCGAGCGCTCGACCAGCAGGCGCGAGCCCGCCGCGCACACCTCGCCTTTCCCGTAGAAGATTCCATTCTGCGCGCCTCGGACAGCCGATTTGAGGTCGGCGTCAGCGAAGATGATGTTGGGACTCTTGCCGCCGAGCTCGAGGGAGACGCGTTTGAGCGTGTCCACGCCGTCGCGCATGATCTGTTTGCCGACTTCGGTCGATCCGGTGAACGCGATCTTGTCCACCTGGGGGTGCTGCACCAGTGTGCGGCCGGTGGTGGATCCGCTGCCGGGGATGACGTTGAACGCACCGGGTGGGAAACCCGCCTCGAGCATGATCTCCGCCATCGCCAGCGCTGTCAGCGGCGTCTCGGTGGCCGGCTTGAGGATCACGGTGCACCCGGCCGCGAGGGCCGGAGCGAATTTCCAGCTGGCGAGGTTGAGCGGGAAGTTCCATGGCACGATGGCGCCCACGACGCCGACCGGCTCGCGCAGCGTGTAGATGAAGTGCGGGCCGTTGGATGGGAGCGTAGTGCCGGTGAGCTTGTCGGCCCACCCCGCGTAGTATCGGAGCGTCTGCACGGCCATCGCCACGTCGATCTTCGATTCGAATAGTGGCTTGCCGTTCTGGAGCGTCTCGAGCTTCGCCATCTCGTTGCGCCCCTGCTCCAGGAGGTCACCGGCTCGGTAGAGCATCTCGCCTCGCTTGCGCGCGGCGAGCGATTGCCACTCGGCGCTCTCGAAGCAGGTGCGGGCGGAGGTGACTGCCTGGTCGACGTCGCTGTCGGCCGCAAAGGCGACCTCAGCGAGTACCTCCTCGGTGGCCGGATTGGTCACCTCGAAGCGCTTGCCCCCTCCCGGCGCGCGCCACTCGTTGGCGATGAAGAGATCGGTCTTCACTAGGTTCCCTTGAACGCAGCCATGCGCTTTTCGACATAAGCGGCCAGTCCCTCTTTCGCGTCATCACTCTGGAAGAGCTGTTGCTGCAACTCCCGCTCGATGGCGAGTCCGCTCTCGAATGGAACTTCCAGTCCCGAGCACACCGCTCGCTTGATCAGTCCCACGGCCTTTGAGGCCTTGTTGGGCGGGCAGAACTGCTTCGCGTAGAGCAGCACCTGCTCCCAGAACGAATCGCGCGAGAACACCTCGTTGACGAGCCCGAGCTCCTGCGCCTTCTCGAAGGAGAACGTCTCGCCCTTGATCATCATCTCGATCGCTCGCGACTTCCCGACGATCCGGGAAAGGCGCTGCGTTCCCCCGGTGCCGGGAAGCACGCCCAGGTTCACCTCCGGGAGCCCGATCTTGCCGGCGTCTTTCGCGGCGAGCCTGATGTCGCAGGCCATCGCAATCTCGAGTCCCCCACCGACCGTATGGCCGTTCAGCGCGGCGATCGAAAGCTTGGGCGTGTGCTCGAGCCGGTTTAGGGTCTCGTTCGCGTGCAGGCAGAAGAAGTACTTGAACCGCGGCGCCACCTCGGAGAGCATCTTGATGTTCGCGCCCGCGGAGAAGAATTTCTCGCCCTTGCCGCGCAGCAGGATCACGTGCACGCTGTCGTCCATCCGGGCTTCGAGAATCGCCTCGTCGAGCTGGCGGTTCATTGCGTAGGTGTAGGTATTCGCCGGCGGGTCGTTGAGCTCGAGGATGGCGAGCCCGTCTTCGACCCGGTACTCGACCAGGCGTTCAACTCCGCTCTTGGCGGCCTTCGTGTTCTTCGTTTTCGGGGTCGCGGTGGTTGCCATGGTGGGTCAGTCTCCTTGGGGGACGGAAAAGGGAGAGGGCGCCGTCAGGCCGTCGAGAAACAGCCTCGCGAACTGATCCGCAAGCTGTTCGGGTGGTACCGGGCCTGCCGGATCGTACCAGTTGTATATCCAGTTCATCATGCCGAAGAGCGCGTAGGCGGCGAGCCGGCCGTCCAATCGCACGTCGCCCTCGACGGCAGCGATGATCCCGAACAGCAATTCGACGTACCGGCGCTTGAGCGCGTTGATCTCGGCGAGCGGCGCGCCGCGCAGGCTTTCCGCCTCGTGCGACAGCACTTTCATCTCGTTCTTGTGTCGCGCGAAGAAGGTCACGTGATGGTGGACGAACCGCTCGAGGCGATCCCTCGGGCCAGTTCCGGCGTCGACGGCGGCCTCGGCACCGGTGATGACTCGCTCGAAGCATCGGCGCTGAATCAGGAACAGCAGCTCGTCCTTGCCGCGCACGTAGTGGTACATGCCAGCGAGGCTCATCCCCGTTGCGAGAGCCAAACCCCGCATGGTCGTGGGATGGTAGCCCTTTCGGGCGAATTCCTGTGCGGCGATCGCCAGGAGGTGCTCGAGCCGCTCGTCGTAGGGTTCGGCCATTCGAACGTTCGTTCGAAAGGTAGACGGAGAGACACAACCGGTCAACCCGACAACTCATGTCGTGTTTACGCCGTTCGGAGACCTCCAACCTCGCTTGGACCAGCAACTGATTGCGGTGTAGGTGCTTGCTGGCTCTCGATGAGGTCCAGATCGGGTGTCACGTCGTCGTCGAAGCGGAGCCCGGCGCGGTCGGCCCGGACCGTTCGGGAGTAGAGAGACAATTTCCGATCGGTCAGGAACTTGAACAGCAATCGCGTCCAGGAGCGGTGAGACACCAGGGTCTCATACCATTCCGGGGCGGTCGACTTGATGCGAGGCAGCCGATTCCAGGGAACAGAGGGGAAGTCGTGGTGCTCGTTGTGATGGCCGACGTTGAACGCGAGGCGGTTGAGTCCTCCGTAGTACGAGTAAGTCTCCTGCACCTGGTCGACCATGTAATGCCGTTGTATCCAGCGGGCTCCAAGCGGATGGAGCCCGATTGAGAAGAAGAGTGACGCCACGAGATATACGAACGCCTTCGGGCCCAGAGCCGCGAACACCGCGACGTCGGCGGCCACCACGACGACGATATTGAGTACGGTCCAGCGGTCGAAAAGTGCGATCTCCTTCAGCCGAAGCGGCCGGATCATCTGCGCGACGGGAAAGAGCGCGAGCCAGAGCGCCTTGCCCAGGAACGACCTCCCAACGAGGCGCGCTTCCCAATGACTCGGGAGGTCTGCGTCGAGGTCGTAGATGCCCTGGAAGGCGTGGTGTTTGAGGTGATACCGTTGAAACGAGATCGCGCTGGGAACGACCTGTGGTAGGTTAGCCACGATCGAAATCAGGGAATTCATCGCCTTGCGCTTGAACACGAGATTGTGGGCGCAGTCATGGATGAGCACGTACAGCCCGTGATCGGCGAATGCGCCGACGACGTAGGCGACCAGAAACAGCGCCCACCAAGGCCGGTCGGCGACGAACGCCGCGGCGCCGAACTGAAGGGTGACGACGACCAAGATGGCGAGGGCCGTGTATGGATTCTTCCCGATCAGGTTGCGGATCTCGGGGTGTTTCTGGAGGATGCCTTTGGTTCGCGCGCGATGGGGTTCTGGAGAGCGGCTGATCACGAAGCCCGCCTCGGGTGAGCGCATGTCTCTTCCTCGTCGGCCCCACAGGGCGCAGATTGTAAAAGGAACGTGATGTATGGCCGTCTCTGGCCGGCGAATGAACCCTATTTGGCTCCGAGTGCGCGCTCTGTCAACCAAGTGGTCTAGAATCTAGAATAAAGAAGGCCACAACCATACGAGACTCGGCGGTCTGCGGTTAACGGCGGTGTGGCTCGTGCGTCCAACACAAGTGTGACCAGTCCGACCGCGGGTGAGGGCGCCGTCATCCCGGATGCTGACCTCATCGAGGCCTGGCGCCGCGGGGACGAGTCGGGTGCGGCGGAGCTGGTCAGACGGCACGCGAGCGCGGTTGCGCGGTTCCTGAGCGCGGCTGGGGGTGGGGACGATGTGGACGATCTGGTCCAGGAGACGTTCTTTAGAGCGTTCCGGGGGATTCACGGGTTCCGGGGAGGGGCGAGTTTCCGAACCTGGGTCATGGCGATCGGCTCCAATGCTTTAAAGGATGCGCGGCGGCGAGAGGGCCGGCGGCCAAAACTGGCCGCGGAGGTGTACGACATTGCGGACCGGTCTAAAGACCCACATGCCGATGTGGAGGGCAGGGACCTGGAACGGAGGTTTCAGGAATGCGTCCAATCGTTGCCGGCAATGCAGCGGAACGTGTTCCTGATGAGGGCTCAACAGGGCCTGGAATACGACGAGATCGCCGCGGCGCTGCAAACGACGGTTGGAGCGGCGAGGGTGCACTACCAACATGCCGTGAAGCGGCTGAAGAGGGACATCGACACATCGTAGTTCACATTGAATATCATGTGAATCAACATGATGTGATGGCAGTTAAGTGATAAAAAACCAGCAACTTAAAGATTTAGCCAAGAAACTCGGCGGTCGGGCCGCCAATCGTCTCGATGTGGACGGAGTGGCGGCTGACGTCGTCCGGCGGCTCGGGGAGAGCCGATCTCAACCTGTTCGCCGGCTGCCGCCGCGGCTCCTTCGGGCGGCGGCGATTGCCGCGCTGGTGGTGGGGGTTGGGGTATTCTCGGGTCGCTTGGCCTGGCGGTCAGGTGGCGAGGGAGTGGCGGCGCTTCCGGAGCTGGATGAGCTTTCGGGGGTCGAGCTCGAGGAGCTGCTCGACTCGATGGTGGTTGCCAGGCCCACGTCCGAGGTGCTAGCGGTGGGACTCGACGATCTGGATGAAGTCCAACTCAGCGAGCTGCTCCGCCTGATGGAGGGATGATGCGCCGACTCTGGATGGTGGGTTGTCTCCTAGTCGCCACCGCCGGGCCGGTGGCTGCGCAGGACCGACCGAACCGGGAGATGCTCCTCAGGCAGGTGGTCGAGCGGTTCATGGAGAACTATCGTGCTCAGGCCGGGCTCACGGACGAGCAGAACGAGCGCTTTCGGGCCGCGCTGCGTCGCTCATTCGAGGAACGGCGCGAGACTCAGCGTGCCGAGCGGGAGGCGTGGCGGGCGCTCGAGGGCCAGATGCGACCGGGCGTGGCTGCGGATCCCGACAGTCTCGAGGCGCTGATCGGTGCAATCGTCGACGCGCGGGCCCGATCGATCGAGCAGCTCCGGGCCGAGCTCGACGAGTTTGCGACCTTCCTCAATCCCGTCCAGCGGGCGCAGCTTCTCATTTCCATGGAACGGCTTCAGCGGAACGCGGAGGAGATCATCCGCCGTCGTTTGGAGCAAGGGGCTCGCAGGGGCGGGGGCCGTCAAAACCGGTAGCAGCCGCCCCAAAACCCCTGCCCGGGGCTGTTAACCGGATTACGTCACCCGTCGTGGTAGTTGTTGGTTCCCGCCGACGGGTTATCTTCTTCGACCCCATCGTAACGTAAAGCCCGAGTGGTGGAATGGCAGACACGCGGGACTCAAAATCCCGTGCCGGCAACGGCGTGTGAGTTCGACTCTCACCTCGGGCATGGTGCTCCACACGGTGCGGCACTCCGCCACGGTCTCCCTCCCCCGCTCGCAACGCCCGCGCCAGCGCCCGGATTTACCGGCCAGTCCAACGGCGAGATGCCGCTGGTGCTTGAATTCCGCGTCTACTGACCGGCTGCCGTGACCCTCACGGTGAGTTTCTTGGTGATTCCCTTCGCGTGGTCCATCCCCCACACGGTCACGTCATTCACATCCACATCGAGCGTTGTGCCGGCTGGGGCATCGAGCTGAATGGTGAGCTTCCCGTCCGGCCCAGTCTCCCCCCGAGCCATGCGCCCGTCTTCCGCGATCGGTTTGTCGCCGTTGGGTGGGTCCACCCGACCGATCTTGATCTTGGGGTTCCCGTCGAGCCAAATCCACACATCGCGGCCCGGTCGCGGGATATCGGACAGCGCTCCCGACCCGGACAGCCGCGCAGCCCAGGACATCCACTCCACATCCTCGCTCTCACTGGACCCGATGTCGGCGTCCGCCGGGCCGATCGAGCCTTTCTCTGTCTCGCTGTTGGGGGAGCTCGGGTTCGTCTCGGTCGTCTCCTCCGGGGTCTCTGGCTGAGTCCACTCCTCCGGCGTTTCGGACCCACCGTCGTCGTCTCCGTCGCAGCCTGTGAGTCCGAGGAGGACTCCGAACGCGACGATTCCCTTGCCCAACGGTGAAATGGACTGCGTCTCGATCTGCAGGTATTCCCCCTGAGCGGGCAACTCGACCGCTAACACGTGGATTTGCTTCTCGTCCTGCGCGGTCCCACTCGCGTCCTCGTTTCCTACACCGACGAGCACGAAGTTCGTGGGACCAGAAGGTTCTCTGGCGGTCCAGCGTTCGAGATGAATCTCGTTGCAGCCTTCCTCGGTGTTCATCACGAGGAAGCTCACGCTCTGGCCCGGGAGCTCCCGCTGATTCATGCCACGCCCGACCAGAAACACGTCGTATCCCATCTGTTTCAGCTCATCGGCTACGTCACGTGACGTGCGTCCTTCGCGTTTCAACCTGAGGAAAGCGTCCCAGCCAGCGCTCAGGTCGTTGGAGAGCCGCCGCGCGAGAGCTGCGTCCCCGGACTGTTGCTCCACGTACCAGGACACGTACCGTTCGGTCGCCGCCCGCTTATCGGATGACCCGGTGCATCCTGCGAAGACGATCGCGGCGACGAGCGAGAGCGTAGCAAGGGATCCGGATGACGACACGAAACACCTCCCGGGTGGCTGGTGGGGCCGAGGTACGATTAGTCGAAGCTTGTGAGCCGCCCGTTCGCCCGCAAGGGCTCAAGGGTTGGGAGGGGAGCACACCCAGAGGACTGTAACCGAACCGGCGATGAGCTTCCTGACGAGACATGGCGGACCTTGCCCTAGGCGACGCCCGTTTCCCGCGACTCCTGGCAGCTTGACACCCAACGCTTCAACATTCTATACTCGCGCGCATCCAAGGAGGGGTGGAAATGAGAACGATGTTACGCGTTTTTGGGGTGACCATGGCACTCGGACTCGGCATCAGTGCATGTGAGAACAGAGACGACGAGCAGGTTCGTCTCCTAGAGGAGAACCTGCGGGGACTTGAGGCGAGTGTCGTGAGGGGGATGGCGATGTCCGCGGCCGCCGCGGCGCAGTCGTTTCCGGACACGATCGACTGCGGATGGGAAGCTACTTACTCCGACACCGTTGCCGCGACGTACAAGGTCCGGAATCGGTGCGAGTTCAGCGCCTATCTCCGATACTATGATGCCAGCGGCACCTTCATACGCCAGGAGCGAATCGAAGGTCGGGATTCGTCAACCGCGAGCATCAGCGCCGGAGAATCGCTGAACGTCGTATGTACCCTGGTGGAGACCGTGCGCAACGAGAAGTGCATAGTGCAGAAGCTCTAGTGGTCCAGGTCGGCCGGGGCTCACCCGACTCACTTCATCTATCACATCCTCCGGTCCCGCCCCTTCCGGCCGCCCGAGGCCCGCGGCGTCCCACCTTTTGACTTGAGAACTCGGTCCGCGAGTGGTGGTATCGAACCCATGTCGATTTCCGTTTCAAGCTTGCTGCAGAACCGTGTCGCCCTGGTGACCGGTGCGGGCCGAGGCCTCGGCCGGGCGATTGTCGGGAAAATGGCATCTGCAGGAGCGAGGGGAGTGGCGATTGAGATCGATTCAGCCCTGCTGGAATTAGAACTTCCCGAGGGATGGTTCGGTTTCGAGGGTGACGTGCGCGACGAGTCGTCGGTGGCGCTGGCCGTCAAAACGGTCGTGGATCGGTTCGGTCGGCTAGATGTAGCGGTGCCCAACGCCGGCCTCGTGCCGCTGTGGCGGAGCGTGGAGGATGTCGATCTAACCGAATGGGATAATGTGTTCGCGGTGAACGTCCGCGGTGTGGCCGCCACGATCAAGCACGCGGCCAGGGTGATGAAAGACGCCGGCGGATCCATTGTCGCCACCGCCTCAACAAGCGCATTTCGGTCCCGGCGGGGCCAAGCCATTTATACCGCGAGTAAGCACGCAGTACTTGGCATCGTTCGCTCTGCCGCACAGGATCTTGGACGATACGGGATTCGGGTCAATGCCCTGGCTCCGGGACCGGTCGCGACCGAGGCCGCGCGGGAACGGATGCAACGCCGCGCGCCGATTACGGGCTTGAGTGAAGAGCAGGCACTCGAGGCCTACGCGTCGGAGACCGCACTCGGACGAATCGCCACCGTGGACGACGTGGCCAGTACGGCGCTCTATCTCGCGTCCGATCTTTCATCGGGAGTCACGGGAACGCTGGCGCCGGTGGAATGCGGCTGGGCGTAGCCGCCGGGATTCCTCATGCTTCCGACGAGGCTACTCGATAAGTGACTGGTCGTGGCTCGCGTGGTGCCGCGGGTATCGCGCCGAAACGTATCACGCGCCGCGCCGCGATCAAGGAGGCGGCAGTCAAAGGCGCCGCGTTCCTGGGAGCGGTGTCGGCAGGGTCGACGTTGGCATCCTGCTCCCCAGCCCGCCGCGGGGGCGTGACGCTCCGGTGGTGGTCGGCCCAGAATGCTCCTGCCCAGTTGGCGGCCTACCGATACCAGATCGCGCGCTTCGAAGCGGCGCATCCTGGCATCATCGTGCAGCTCGGCCAGACGTCGGATGAGGGCTACGCGCCGCAAATGGCTGCCGCGTTCATCAGCGGGGAAGTACCGAATGTCGTTACCCACCTCCCCTCGTTCACGGTGTCGAATTACTGGAGCGAGGGTCTGCTGGAGCCGTTCAACGACGTGATCGACGCCGTGGGGCCAGAGAAGTATTACGAGGGCGGGAACCGGATCTACGAGACGACGCCGGGGGAGTATGCCGGGAGCGGCATCGGCAACGCCGCCGCGAACATGCTGTGGATTCGGCGTGACCTGATGGCCGATGCCGGAATCGATGCGATTCCGGAAACATGGGATGAACTGCGTAATGCGTGCCGCAGGATGCAGAAGGGCACCGTGTATGGCGCTCCGCTGCCCTACGCGCGAAACGGTATGACGTCGCTCACCATTATCAGCTTCATTCACCTCGCCGGCGGTCAGGTCTTCTCGCCCGACCTCGACGTCGCGCTCGACAGCGACGCGACGCGCAACGCGCTCGAGTTTTATCGCTCGATGCGGGAGCTGTGCCCGCCCGGAGCCACGAATTACAGCTGGCCTCAGAGTCTCTCAGCGTTTGTGAGCGGCGCGTCGGCGACGGCGATGTATACCGGTCGCACGCTGTCTAACGTGACGGAGCGGAACCCGGCCATCGCCGACTTCGTCACATGTCGGACCTATCCCCGAATCTCGAGGGAAGTGGCATCCTGGACGTTCAACGGGTTCCCCAGCGTGTTCATCCCGGCCGCCGCGCCCCACATGACCGAAACGAAGCTCTTGGCAGCGTGGCTGTACGACCCAGAGGGGTATATCAGACAGCTTCATGCCACGCCCGGACATATGCTCCCGGTGCTTCGGACGATTGCAGACGACCCACGCTATCAGGATAACACGATCATCGACAAATATCGGGCGGAAGTGCAGCTCATGTCGGAGGCAGCCGCCACCGGAAAGAACCTGGGCTGGGAGAGCCCGGCCCACCGGCCGAACGTCAAGGCCGACGAAGTCATCAGCGGCAACTTGCTCGCCGAGATGGTCCAGCGGGTCGTGCTCAACGATGAAAACGTGTCGCGGGTCATCGGTGACACCGCGAAGAAGATCGAGGCGGTTGTCAGCTCCTAGGGTCGGCGGTAGATGAAGTCTCGATTCGGGGCGGGAGCGCTGTCGACGGTGTCTCTTCAAGCTCCAACCTGGGAAACCCGACTGATCTCGCGCATCAGGTTCACAGCGATCACCCTAGGCTTGGCGATGCTCACCCTCGTCAACGCCACAACCCCGCTCTGCGCTCAAGCGTGGCATCCAGGGCTCGGCCCGGGCGATCATCGGCTGTGGCTCGATGTTGGAGAGCTTCGGCGCGAGTACCTGGTGCATGTCCCGAGCGGGTACGATCGCCGGCGGGAGGTACCTGCTGATGTTCCACGGTTTTGGCGGCTCGTTGGACGAAGCCGCCCTTGCGACCGAATGGCGAAGCAAGGCGGATGCCGAGACCTTCCTCGCGGTGTTCCCAAACGGGTTTCCCAATTCGGAGGGGATACGGTTCTGGGCTGACGGCCGGGCGCGGAGCGAGGCCCAGGAGGACGTCGCCTTCACACGTGCGATCCTCGACGATCTGGCTCGGCGTTTTCGCGTGGACCGCAAACGCATCTTCGCCGTGGGGTTCTCGAACGGGGCGGGGATGGCTTTCCGGTTAGCCGTGCAGCTGGGAGATCGCATCGCAGCGATCGCGCCAGTCGCCGGCCGGCCTCACAGCATTCAGCCAGGGGGCCTGAGGCGGCCGTGGTGTTTGCAATTGGGACGGAAGATAGAGGATTCCGTCCGGAGACAATCGATGCGCCCACCCGATGGGCTCAGCTTCTCGGCTGTGGGCTCGATGGCGACACGGCGCGACACGGCGCGAGACGGGCGTTTCACGCGGGTGACTCGCCGGGGCTGCGCGGGTGGGGCCGAGGCGGTCTCGTATACGATCGATGGATGGGCGCACCACTGGCCGGGTGGGAACAACCGCGGTATCGAGATGTGGGCAGAAAGCGTGATCTGGGACTTCTTCAGGAAGCATCCGCTGCGCTGAGAACCAGCCGGGCGTCGGCCCCGGGCCCTTGCGATCCAGCCGCCGCATCCACCATCGTTTGAGCTTCCAGACGGCTTCCCGGCGGTTGGCTCGATTTCCGTGGCAGTAGCGTCCAACAAGTCCTGTCCCAAATGCGGCCGGTCGCTAGCGCCCCGCGCAATGTACTGCACGGCCTGCGGCGCGGCCGTCGCATCAACACCCGAGCGACTCCAAGCGGCGCTCGGATCCGACTACCAAATCATGGGTGAGTTGGGCAGGGGTGGGTTTGCCATCGTGTACTCCGTCCGGGACCTGAAGCTCCGCCGGTACCTGGCGGTCAAGGTCATGCGCCATGAGCTGATGACGTCGCGGGTCGTGGTGGAGCGATTCCGGCGTGAGGCGCGATACGTCGCGGAGCTCGACCACCCGAACATCCTGTCGGTGGCGTTCTCGGGCGAGCAGGCAAGCCTCGTGTACTACGCCATGCCCCGCGTGCGCGGGAAGGCCCTGAGTAAGATCCTAGAGACTGAGAAGAGCGTGCCGTTACCCGAGACACTGCTCTCGGCCAGTGGAACGAGTCTCTCCCTCAGCGGCGAGATCATCGGGACGCCGGAGTACATGAGTCCGGAACTTCCGGTTGCTCCGGGACGTGGGTGCCGGGCTTTTGCATGCGCACGAGCAGCAAAGGGAGTGCGCCCGGCCAGCAGCTCATATCCCACAACACCCCTGGTGGATCGACCCAGTCGATCATCCACAAACAACTTTGGGAAGAGCCGCACGGCCTAGCCCGCAGTTTGGCGAAAAACCCCAACGAGCGATGGCAGTCCATCGCCGACGCGGTGCGAGCGTCCAGCGGCAACTTGCCCTAGGGTCGTAACGAGACTAACCTTCGGCGCCCATTCCGGGCCCGAGCGGCCGCCTGTAACCGACCCTTGCCACCTCGCGAATGACCACACCACTGGGCAACTCCGGTAACTCACTCGCTCCAAAGGGCTTAGAGGATGTCATCGCCAACCAGTCCGCCGTCTGCTTGGTGGACGGTACCCGAGGCCGGCTTTTGTATCGGGGCTACGATATCCACGATTTGGCTGCCCATTCGACCTTTGAGGAAACTGCGTACCTGTTAATGGTGGGGGCACTCCCGACGAGGACCGAGTTGCGGGAGTTCGTGGGCCAGATCAAGGCGGCACAAAAGCTCGACAAGGTTACCACGAGGGTCATCAAGGACGCCCCTCCCGAGTCGCGGCCGATGAACGTCCTCCGCACGGCGGTCAGCGCCTCGGTGTACACCGATCCGGACAAGGCCGACAACTCCAAAGCGGGCGAGCTTCGGAAGTCGGTCCGGCTGCTGGCGAAGATCCCGACCATTATTGCCGCCTTCCATCGGCTCCGGAACGGCGACCGACCGATTTCCCCGCGCAAGGGGATGTCGCTGGCCGCCAACTTCTTGCACATGTTGACGGGCGAAGTTCCTGACAAGGAAGTCGAGCGGTCCTTTGACGTGGCTCTCATCCTCCATGCCGATCACGAGCTCAACGCTTCGACTTTCACCGCGCGAATTATCGCCGCCACCCTGATGGACGTGCACGGCGCGGTGACCGGTGCCATCGCGGCGCTGGCCGGCCCGCTACATGGTGGGGCCAATGCCGAGGTCATGAGGATGCTCGAGGAGATCGGGAGCGTCGACCGGGCGGAGAGCTGGGTGGGTCACCGGCTGGGTGGCAAGAAGAAGATCATGGGCTTTGGCCATCGCGTCTACCGAACCGAAGATCCGCGCGCGACGCACCTGCGAAAGATGTCGGAAGCGCTCGGAAGGAAATTCGGGGAGCCGCAATGGTTTGATATGTCCCGTGTGATAGAGGATGTCGTCAGACGGGAGAAGGGCTTGTACTGTAATGTGGATTTCTACTCGGGGTCGTCTTACCACGTCATGGGGATCCCCCGCGACCTGTTCACGCCCATCTTCGCAGCTTCCCGCGTTGCGGGCTGGTGCGCGCACGTGCTGGAACAACAGGAAGACAACCGGCTGATTCGCCCGCGCGCGGAATACGTCGGACCGATGGATCAGAAGTACATAGCCATGAGAAGGCGCCGGTAGCCGTGTCGGGCACTCGCATCACGTGGAAGGACGGTGAGTATACCGTCCCCGACGATCCAGTTCTCCCGTTCATCGAGGGAGACGGGACCGGGCCAGATATCTGGCGGGCGGCTCGTATGGTGTTCGATGCCGCGGTGGAAAAGGTGTCAGCCGGGGCCCGTCGTGTAGTGTGGAAGGAGATTATCGCGGGCGAGAAGGCCTTTAAGGAAACGGGCAGTTGGCTGCCGGAGGCGAGTCTCGAGGCCGTGCGGGAGCACCGCATAGCGATAAAGGGACCGCTGACCACGCCCGTGGGTGGCGGGATTCGGTCGCTGAACGTCGCCTTGCGGCAGGTGTTGGACCTATATGCCTGCGTGCGGCCCGTTCGTTATTTGCGGGGCGTGCCGTCACCGATGAAAGATCCCTCCCAACTCGATGTCGTGATCTTTCGGGAGAACATCGAGGATGTGTACGCCGGGATCGAGTTCAAGGCGGGCAGTTCGGAGGCCGACCGGTTGCGATCGTTCCTGGTGGATGAGTTGGGTGCGAAGGTAAGGGACGAGAGCGCGCTGGGGATCAAGCCGATGAGCGCGTACAACAGCAAGCGGCTCGTGGCCAAGGCCATTCGGTACGCTCGGGCGCATGACCGGCCCTCCGTGACACTCATGCACAAGGGAAACATCATGAAGTTCACCGAGGGGGCGTTTCGGGACTGGGGCTACGAGGTGGCTCGGCAAGAGTTCAGGGACTGGACCGTCGCCGAATCGGACGTGAGCGCCGATCAGGGCGCTGGCGGGCGAGTCGTGATCAAGGACCGCATTGCCGATTCGATGTTCCAGCAGGTGCTCCTGCGGCCGGGTGAGTACTCCGTGGTGGCGACACCCAACCTGAACGGGGACTACCTCTCGGATGCGTGCGCGGCGCAGGTCGGCGGGCTGGGAATGGCACCCGGCGCGAACATCGGCGACGGGTTTGCGCTCTTCGAAGCAACGCACGGGACCGCCCCGAAGTACGCCGGCCAAGACAAAGTCAACCCGAGCAGCCTGATTCTGTCAGGTGTGATGATGTTCGAGGAGCTGGGCTGGCAAGACGTGGCCGACGCAATCGTGTCCGGCCTGGAAGGCGCCATCCAAGATGGTGCCGTTACCTACGACCTCGCCCGTCAGATGCCGGGTGCTCGCGAGGTCCCGACCTCGGGTTTCGCGGAGGGGGTCGTAGCTCACATGAGCACGCGAAGGGCTACATGAAGTCTTCTGTCAAGGTCGTGCCCATCGAGCGGGCCACCCATCCGGTCGTCGCGCTGGCGATCGGCGCCACGAACGGCAAGGTCCCGACATCCCTCCTGGGACTGGACGCCGCTACCGGACGGGCCCTGGGCCGCATTTTTGACACCGGCGACTTCAAAGGGAATCGGGATGAAGTTGCGATCTTGTATCCGCCGAAGGGTGCGAGTCGAGTCCTCCTGGTCGGCATGGGCAAGGCGGAGGAAACCACCCGGGATGCCGTCCGCCGGGCGGCGGCGGTTGCTGCCCGCCGGGCGGCGGCGCTCGGTGCCGAGTCGATGGCATTCTACGTCGTACCGGAATCCCGTCACGGGGTGGCTCCGGTCACGATCGGACAGGTGGCGATCGAGGGCGCCGCACAAGGGGCTTGGCGATTCCTGGACTTCAAGGCCCCGACTCCAGATCGAACCGCGCTCAAATCGGTCGATGTGATCGCGAGTCGCGAGGACCGGCCGGCGGTGGAGCGGGGAAGGCGGCTCGGAGGCCCCGTCGCCATCGGGCAAAAGCTCGCCCGTAACCTCCAGATGCTTCCGGGGAACGTCTGCACGCCGTCGTACCTGTCGGACATCGCGCGACGCCTAGGCAAGGCGTACGGGTTCAAGGTCACCGTGTTGGGTCGCGCACAGCTCGAGAAGGCCGGGTTTGGAGGCCTGCTTGCGGTCGCCCGAGGCTCGGTGGAGGAGCCGCAGTTCATCGTGCTCGAGCACAAGCGGGTTTCCCGGGCGGCGCCCGTCTGCCTGGTGGGCAAGGGGGTAACGTTCGATTCTGGGGGCATCTCGATCAAGCCCGCTCAGCGCATGGAGGAGATGAAGTTCGACATGTCGGGGGCGGCCGCGGTGCTGGGTACCTTCGAAGCACTGGGCCACATCAAGCCAAACGTGAACGTCGTAGGACTGATCCCCGCAACCGAGAACCTGCCTTCGGGGACCGCGCTCAAGCCGGGTGATGTCGTTCAGAGCCATTTCGGCAAGACGATCGAGATCGTCAACACGGACGCGGAAGGTCGACTGATCCTAGCCGACGCGCTCTCGTATGCGCGACGATTCAAGCCCGCGTGTGTCATCGATGCCGCGACCCTGACCGGAGCGATTGTGGTGGCGCTGGGTCACCAGGCGACCGGGCTCATGGGGAACGACGACCAGTTGATTGACGAGGTGCGCCGGGCAGCCGTGCTCGCTGGGGAGCGGTGCTGGCCGCTGCCGTTGTGGGACGAATACCGGAGCCAGATCAAATCGTCCATCGCCGACGTGAAGAACTCGGGTGGTAGGTCCGGCGGGTCGATTACGGCCGGCTGGTTCCTGCGGGAGTTCGTCGAGGGCTTCCCCTGGGCCCACCTGGACATTGCGGGCACCGCGAACACGGACGCCGACTCTCCGTCCATGGAAAAGGGGCCGACGGGGCTGGGAGTGCGGCTGTTCACCGAGTTCATCCTCGGACGTGCAGGGGGGTGACACCTCGCTGGCAGGCCATCGCGCCCGCCATTTTCCTCATCGGTTTCCTGACTGGTGCCGCGCCACGGCTCGCGGGACAGGACAGCCTCCTACCACAACCCGATTCCATAGCTTCACCCGAGGACCGGCCGCTTGTTCGAGTGGGGATCGCTACGGTGCGGCCCCAGGTCCCCATCGGACCGCTAGGTGTCGGCACCCGATACACCTTCACTCGGGACTCCCTCTACTGGTCCAATGCTGCGACGCTGTCCGACCTCCTGAGCGGCATCCCCGGCGTCTACGTGGCGCGCGGGGGATTCCTCGGTCTTCCAGAGTACGTCGTGTACGGTGGCCGGGGGGCGAGATCGGTCGAGTTGTATTGGGACGGCTTCGTGCTGGAGCCACTCGGGAGCGATTCGATCTTTGCTGATCCCGCCAGAATCCCTCTCACGTTGATTCGGAGGATCGACGTAGAAGTCCTTCCATCGACACTACGTGTATACCTCGTCTCAGAGCGGCACGAAACGCTCGAAAGCCGTTCACTCGTGCGTGTACGCAGCGGTGATTTTGGAACCGGGGCGTATGCGGGTCTCTTCCAGAAGCGTTGGACCAGTGGGTTCGGCATCGACCTCGGGGGTGACTTCGTAAGCACCGACGGCGCGAGTGGTCCGAACCGCACCGACCAGACGTTCGATGTATGGGCCAAGCTTACATGGGTGCCCCGGGCCGGCACCGGAGCCGTCTATCAGATCCGGCGGCAGGCCCATGATAGAGATCCGGTGTTGACCAGTGCTGGCGACGTCGGCATTGCGGCGCGAAACGGCACACGCACCGATTCCTTTCTCCAGATCTTCACCTCTGGACCCGACCCGACGCGCGGTGTCAGCGCGATGCTTGGTTTGGGGGCGAGCGCCTGGACGAATGATTCGGTGACTGGGGAACAGCACTTCCGCCAAGCATTCGGGCGCCTCCGGTTCAGCCGACCCACACTCAACCTAGAGGTGACTGGGTTGGTGGCCGATGATCGTATCCTTGGAGAC
Organism: Gemmatimonadales bacterium; assembly: GCA_965249575.1. Taxonomy (GTDB): domain Bacteria; phylum Gemmatimonadota; class Gemmatimonadetes; order Gemmatimonadales; family GWC2-71-9. Next base: position 3,725,834 of record OZ252244.1, read on the forward strand.
GCGGGTGCGCGCGTGGGTTGGATCCCCGTTCGCGGCATAGCCCTATCCGGCGAAGGACGTATTCGCCGTCACTCCAACCAACGCAGCTCACGGGAGGCCCGGGGCACTGCCAGCCTGTATTGGGGTCCCGCCACTCTGGTCGGGGAGTTGGCGTTGTACGACCACGTCGAGGCACCGGTGATCCCCGACGACACATCCCAATCGGGCACCGACCGCGGCGTGCATTTTCACCTCCGCTCGCGGCCGCTCTCCGGACGTATCGGAATCGTGAGGCGTGACGCGTTCACGCCCAGGCCATTTCCGGACCTGACGCCAGTCCTGCCGGCTGCCGGGACATCGACCCAGGCGACCTATCTGATCACCTCAGTCAAATTCCAACCAGTCTCGGCGCTCATTTTGGATGGATGGTACTCCAATCCGGTCCGTGGATCGGCGGCGTTCCAGCCCCCATCGCATGGCCGGGCGCAGTTCACGTTCCGATCGAAGTTCTGGCGTTCCTTCAGGAGTGGGGTGTTCGACCTCAAAGTGCAGCTGGCCATGGAGTCGTGGAGCCGTGGTCGGGCCGGAAGTGATGCCGCAGGATTGCCGATTGAGCTTCGAGGGGTGACGTTCTACGAGGCGTTCCTGCAGGTGCAGCTGGTCGGGTTCACGCTATTTTGGGACCTCAGGAATGCGTACAACGCGCGAGAGCAGTACGTGCCCGGTCTGGCCTACCCACGCAACGCGCAGACGTTCGGCGTGCGTTGGACATTCTACAATTGAGCGGTCTTTTGACGCGCTTATCGCCCGCCGCTAGCTTTTGGACCTCCTAGCTCGGGAGCGGCTCGCAAGTGCCCAGATCAATGACCGGGTTCGGTGTCGCGGACGGGGACGTACGGGGAGGCCGCCTCCAGGTTGAGATCCGGACGCTCAACCACCGCCACTTCAACGCCCATTTGAAGCTTGGATCTGGCCTGCAGGAAATGGAGGCCCGGGTCCGCGATTGCTTGCGCGAGCGTTTCGAACGTGGTCACGTGACGCTGTCAACCCGATGGCTTCTCGAGCCCTCCCGCCCGTCCAACCTACGCGTCAACGTGGAGCGCGCCCGCGAAATCGTCGGTGTGCTTCGTGAGCTCAAGACCGCCCTCGCGCTTCCGGGTGACGTGGACCTAGCGTTCGTCGCCCGGCAGCCGGAAGTTTTGGCCTTGGTCGAAGCTGATGCTGCGCGACCGGACTGGAACGAGATCTATCCAGTGCTTGAGCGGGCGATCGGTCATGTGGTGACAATGCGTACCCAGGAGGGCGCTGCGCTCGGCGCGGAACTGGCGGATCGTTTGCGCGCGATCGGCGAATTGCTCGCCGAAGTCGAGCGACGTGCACCGGAGCGCATCACCTCGGAGTACGAGCGGCTCCGGGCGGCTGTCCAGCGATTGCTCGATGGATCCATCGCCGACGAGAACCGGCTCGCCCAAGAAATCGCATTGCTGGCAGACAAGCTCGACGTCACCGAGGAGACGGTACGCTTGCGGGCCCACATTCGAGCATGCGCGGATGCACTGCAGGAGGAGGGTGCGGCGGGGCGGCGCTTGGGTTTCCTCGGGCAGGAAATGCTCCGGGAAATCAACACGATCGGTTCGAAGGCGAACGATGCCGCGATCGCGCAATCGGTCATCGCCATGAAGGGCGAGCTCGAGAAGTTCCGTGAACAGGTCGAGAACGTCGAGTGAAACCGTTTCTGCTCGTGCTCTCGTCACCGTCGGGTGGAGGAAAGACTACGATTGCGCGGGCGCTCCTCGCCGCCCGTGAGGACGTGGGGTACAGCATCTCTGCGACCACCCGCTCCCCCCGCCAGAACGAGCGGGATGGCGTGGAATACTATTTTCTCTCCCGAGAGGAGTTTACCGAACGAAGGGTCGCCAACGAGTTCCTCGAGTGGGCTGAATACAGTGGGCATCTGTACGGAACGCTCGCTTCCGAGGTCGAGCGGATTCTTGCACGGGGATCCCACGTTCTGCTCGACATCGAAGTCGAAGGCGCGAGGGCTGTGCGCGAGCGCCGCACTGACGTTGTGAGTATCTTTGTGCTGCCGCCATCCGCGAAGGCGCTGGTGGACCGTTTGGGTGGGAGGGCGACCAATCGCAGTGAAGACGTGCGGCGCAGACTGCTCCGAGCGGTCGATGAACTCGAAGAGGCGCCTCAGTACGACTACGTCGTGATCAATGCCGATCGGACCCAGGCCGTCGCTGAGGTCGCTGCAATCATTGACGCCGAAGCGCGGCGTCCGCATCGGCTGCCAAATCTGGTCCAAACGGTCGACGAGCTGCGCCGCGAACTCGCGCGCATGGCGGAAACAGACAGCCGCTGACGAACGGGGACTTGCAATGTGGATTTTCACACCCTTGGAGCTGGCCAAACAGGCCGGTAACAAATATCTCGCCGTACTCGTGGCCGCGAAGTTCTCGCGCTACGTGAACGATTTCCCGCAGGACCGCTCGATTGACCGGGCGAAGAAGCTAACGACCATGGCGCTCGAAGAGTTGTCATCCGGTCGCCTGCAGTACCGGCTCGTACGGCGTCGTCGGCAAGAGACGTGAACGTCGGCGGCCGCCGGATCGTCCTCGGCGTGTCGGGCGGCATCGCGAGCTACAAAGCCTGTATGGTTGCCCGGCGCCTCACGGAGGCGGGGGCTGAGGTAGATGTCGTGCTGTCGGCGGCCGCGACCGAGTTCGTCCGTCCGTTGACCTTCGAGGCGCTCACTGGACGGGGCGTTCTCACATCGTTGTGGGAACGGGGACGCGCCCTCTCACACGTGTACCTGCCGGAGCGCAGCGATGCGATCGTCATCGCACCGGCCACGGCCAACCTGATTGCGCGACTAGCCCAGGGCCTGGCCGACGACCTGCTGAGCACTCTGCTGTTGGCCAGTGATTCGCCGGTGCTGCTGGCACCGGCGATGAACGACCGCATGTACGCGCATCCCGCGACACAGGCGAATCTCGCAACTCTGCGGCAAAGAGGGGTTGCCATCGTGGGGCCAGCGGTAGGCGCCCTCGCCGAGGGTCCTTCCGACCTACCGGGTCGAATGAGCGAGCCAGAGGTCATCCTTGCGCATGTCGAGCGTGTGCTTGGGTCAGTCAAGAGCCCCTACGTTGGGAAACGACTCGTGATTACGGCTGGGCCGACCAGGGAGCCTCTAGACCCGGTTCGCGTGCTGACCAACCGGTCGAGCGGCCGGATGGGTTACGCCGTTGCGGCGGCCGGATTCGCTCGGGGGGCGGACGTCAGGTTGATTTCCGGCCCCACGGAACTAGTCTCACCCCCGGGGGTTGCGGTAGAGCGGATCGAGACCGTCGAGGAGCTCGAGGCTGCGGTGGAGGCCCATCTACCGGCCGCGCACGTCCTCGTCATGGCGGCGGCACCGGGTGATTTTCGTGTGGCGGAGCCGTCAGCCACCAAACGGGCGCGGAGCGCGGGTACCATGGACGTTCGCGTCGAGCCCACCTCCGACATCCTCGCGGCGACGGTGGGTGCACGGCCCGAGGGGCTCGTCGTCGTTGGCTTCGCGCTCGAAACCGACGACGGGCCGTGCCGCGCCGAGCGCAAGCTCTTGGACAAGCGCCTCGACTTGATCGTGCTTAATATGGAGAACGATCCTGACGCGGGGTTCGAGGTGGAGACCAACCGGGTAACGCTGATAGGCGCGGACGGAAGCACTCCACTCCCGGTGATGTCCAAGCGGGGGGTCGCCGAGAAGTTGCTGGATGTGATCGAGGCCAAGCTGTGAGCGGGGCTCGCCAGTTGCTTCATACCTATCTCCACCAGCGGTCCGAAATGGGCGAAAGCCCCGTTGTGTTACGGGCTTCGGCCGAGGCGAGCCCACCCCGTCCCGTCGCCGGTGCCCCCGAAATGCCTGCGCCTCGGAATGCTGAGCGGAAACGTCCGGCGCGCCATCGGTCGGAACCTGGGTGGCGGGCGAGCGCCCCACCGATTCCACCGCCCGGCATCACGATCGCCCCGCCCAGCGCGGACCTGTTCAGTGACGACGAAATGGCGGGGCAGAGCGTGAGCGGATTGGCCGAGCTCATCTTGACCTGTACTCGCTGTCCTCTCTGTCAGGGGCGGACGCACGCCGTGCCAGGTCAGGGGCCGGAAGACGCGCGACTCGTGGCGGTGGGAGAAGGGCCTGGCGCGACCGAAGACGAGACCGGCCTGCCGTTCGTGGGACGTGCGGGGGAATTGCTGACGGAAATCCTCGCCGCGATCGATTTCCCCCGCGAAAAGGTGTTCATCTGCAACGTCGTGAAATGCCGGCCGCCAAACAACCGCCGGCCTCAGCCCGATGAAATCCAGGAATGTGCGCCCTACCTGCACCGCCAGATCGATGTGATCCAGCCGTCGGTGATTCTCGCCATGGGCGGCACGGCCGCGGAGACGCTTCTGAACACCAAGCAGGCGCTGGGAGCGCTGCGCTCTCGAGTTCACAGTTTCAGGGGTATTCCGCTCGTGGTGACCTACCACCCGGCGGCACTGCTTCGTAACCCACACTGGAAAAAGCCCACCTGGGATGACGTCCGTATCGCACGTCGCCTCCTCGCCGGCGAGCGCTGACACCGGCCTGCAGCGGCAGGCGCCCTGGAGTCTGGAGGCCGAGCAGGCGGTGCTCGGCGCGATGCTCTTGGACGCCGATGCGGCGCTCAAGGCCGTCGAGATGCTGCAGGACCCGGCGTTCTATCGGGATGCGCACCGGCGGATCTTCCGCGCCATGGCCAGTCTCCTCGAAAAGGGGCAAATCATCGACCCCTTGATGTTGCGCGACGAGCTGGCCCGCCGCGGGGATTTGGAGGCTGCCGGCGACATGGACTACATCGCGGTGTTACTGGACGTTGTTCCCACCGCGGCGAACGTCGAGTACCACGCCCGGATCGTGAGAGATAGGGCCCTCTTGCGTCGCCTGATCGACGTGGGGTCTGGGGTGGTGCAGGCCGCGTATGAGGGACGGCACGATGTTGGAACGCTGCTCGATGAGGCCGAGCAGCGGATCTTCGAGGTGTCCTTTCAGCGTGGCACGCAGGAATTCGTCCGCATCAAGGAGCTCATGTGGCATACGATGGAGCGCATCGAGGCGCGCCATCGCGGCGACGATTCGGTGCGGGGCGTCCCATCGGGATTCGCAGATTTGGACTCGAAGACCAATGGCTTCCAGAAGAGCGACCTGGTGATCGTGGCGGCCAGGCCGTCGATGGGCAAGACGGCTTTTTGTCTGAATATCGCGGCGAACGCGGCGCTCGAGTCACAAATTCCGGTGGCTGTGTTCTCACTGGAGATGGCTCGGGATCAGCTCGTCGAGCGCCTGTTAGCTGCGGAGAGCTTCGTCGACCTGCATCGGCTCCGCAGCGGGAAGCTCCGCGACGACGACTATCCAAAAATGTCACGGGCGGCGGGTCTGCTCGGGACGGCGCCGGTTTGGATCGACGACAGCCCAGCGCTCACGCTGCTCGAGCTGCGTTCGAAGGCCCGGCGGATGAAGGCGGAGCACGATATAGGGCTCATCGTTGTCGACTATTTGCAACTCCTACGGGGGGGTGGTCGAAAAGAGAATCGCCAAGAGGAGATCAGCCTCATTTCGAGGTCGCTCAAGGCACTCGCCCGAGAGCTCAGCACACCGCTCATCGCGCTGTCCCAACTCTCGCGAGCCCCAGAACAGCGAGGTGGAGATCGCCGGCCGCTTCTCTCCGACCTTCGAGACTCGGGCGCGATCGAGCAGGATGCCGATGTCGTGCTGTTCATCTACCGCCGCGAGATGTATGCACAGTTCCTGGAGGGAGATGACGATGGCGAGGGGATGGCCGAGCTCATAGTCGCCAAACATCGCAACGGTCCGACAGGGACGCTGAAACTTGCCTTCCATAAGCAGTACACCCGATTCGAGAACTATACCGATCAAGGGCCGAGCGGCTCAGGTGAACCGTAGGTCACGCTGTGCCGGGGGTGTCACCGGGCGTAACGGAAGGCTCTACGGAACACGGCTGGCCCGCTGCTCTCCCCAGTCCGCCGTGCTTAGAGGCGTCGGTGACCGAGTCAAGGCGCTGCGGGCTCAAGGGGTGGAGAGAGGGGAGTGACCGTGTCCGCGCACGGGGAGGGATGCACGGGTGTGCTGGTGCCGGCGGGCGGAAGGGGCGAACGTGCCGGGGGTGGGGACTACAAGCAGTTCCGCCCAATTCGAGGGGTGCCGATGCTGTTGCGGGCGCTCCGGCCTTTCATCGAGAGCCCCGCGATCGCGGAGATCGTCGTGGCGCTTCCCGGCCGCGTGGCTTCCGCCCCCCCTTCCTGGCTCGCACACGTGCTCGGCGACCGCGTGCGCGCGGTGTCTGGCGGGGAAACGCGGGCCGAGTCGGTACGGGCCGCATTGGCGGCGCTCTCCCCGCGTTGCGAGTTCGTCCTGGTCCATGACGCGGCCCGGCCGTTCGTGTCGACGGAAACCGTACGTGCGGTCATGCAGAAGGCCAGGGATGGCGTTGGAGCCCTCGCAGCGACCCCAGTGACCGATACCGTCAAGCGGGTCGCTGATGACATGAGGGTGATCGAGACCGTCGAGCGAGTGCGCCTTTGGAGAGCCCATACGCCCCAGGGCTTTCCTCGAGCGATGCTCGAACAGGCCTTCGCCACCGCGGAGCAGTCGGGCCAACTGCGCACGACCGACGACTCGGCGCTTGTCGAGGCCGCCGGGTTTCCCGTCTGCGTGGTGCCAGACGCGTCGACGAACGTGAAGATTACCACGCCGGAGGATTTCGTCCTCGCGGAGGCGCTCGCGGCACGATGACCGCGCTCCCGTTTTCGACCCTTGACGAGGTCGCAGCCGCCATTCCCGCGACGATGGAGCATCTCGGGCGGGGTGGGGTGATCGCGTGCCCGACCGAAACCGTGTACGGGCTGGGGTCGGGCACCAGAGACGAAGATCTCGAACGACTCGCAACGCTCAAAACGAGACTAGTGGCGAAACCCTTCCTGTTGCTCGTGTCGAGTCGAGCGATGGCTGTGGAAATCGGTTTGCGGTTTACGCCGGAGGCGGAAGCGCTGGCCGAGGCCTTCTGGCCTGGACCGCTGACCCTCGTTCTTCCGGGCGGGGAAGGGCGGGTGTCAGAGGCGCTCCGAGGGGGCACCGGGGGAGTTGCAGTACGCCTGACAGCGCATCCGGGTGTACGCGAGCTGGTGAGGCACCTTGGGCATCCGATTACGTCGACGTCGGCCAACCGATCGGGCCGTCCGGCCGCCCGGGCCGCCGCCGCGGTCATGCGTGAGTTCGGGAGCGAGCTGGAGTGCGGACGACTCCTGCTGCTGGACGGCAGGGAGTCCCGGAGCGATACGCCATCAACCGTCGTCGACTGTGTACGGCAGCCTAGGTTGGTGCGTGTCGGGGCGATTAGCAGAGCTGACCTTCGGGCGCGAACGTCGAGTCTGGCGTCGTGAAGAGCGTGCTGTTGGTCTGCACCGGCAACATTTGCCGTAGCCCGCTTGCCGAGGTCCTTCTGCGCCGCGAGCTGGCAGAGCGGAACGAGAGCGGCATCACGGTATTGTCGGCAGGCACGGGCGCGTGGGAGGGGGCGCCGGCCTCGGAAGGAGCGCTACTCGTTGCCCTCGAACACGGGTTGGATTTGTCAGGCCACCGCGCCAAGCTGCTCACGCGAGCGCTGGTGAGTGAGACGGACCTGGTGTTCACGATGGCCCGTCATCATCGTGCGCGCGTGCAGGAGTTAGGGGGGGAGGGGAGGGTGTACGTACTCGGTGAATACGCTGGGCGTTTGGGCCCCGAAGCGGAGGTGGGGGACCCGTTCGGCGGGGATATCGATCTCTATCGTGAGACGTATGTGGAGCTGGAAGACTTGATGCGGAAGGCGGCAGACCGGCTGATGAACGAGGCCTCCGATGCGGGTGCAGGCGTCTAGCCGCGTTCTGGCGGTGATCGGGGATCCGATTGCTCATTCGCTCTCACCGGCGATGCACAACGCGGCAATCACCGCGTTGGGGTTGCACGCCGTCTACGTTGCGTTCAAGACGGAGGCGGCTTCCGTACCTCACGTAATCCGGGCGTTCGAGGCGGTGGGTGTTGCGGGCAACGTTACGGTCCCGCACAAGGTCGCCGTCTCACAACTCCTCATCCGGTTAACGACCGTGGCAAAGGAACTAGGGGCGGTGAACACGTTCTGGCCGGAGGGCGGTCGCCTCGTTGGTGACAACACCGACGTAGCAGGCGTCGTGGACGCCCTCGACGAGATTGACGCCGACGGTCCGTGGCTCATTGCGGGGACCGGTGGTGCGGCTCGGGCTGTGGCCGCGGCGGCTCGTAGGAGCGATGTCGAGGTGCTCGTCCAGTCGCGGGACCCGCGGCGCGCGCGGGAGTTCGTAACCTGGGCTGAGCGGTTCGGAGCACGGGCGAGCGTGGATGACGGTCGCCCGATCGGCACCGCGATCAATGCGACCACACTCGGGCTGCGGTCCGAGGATGGTTTCCCGTTTTCGCCGGAACGCCTCGACGGCGCAGGCGCCGCGCTCGATCTCGTGTACACTTCGGGGGAAACCCCGTGGGTTCGCACCTGCCGCGTCAACGGGCTGCGCGCGGCCGATGGCCGTCGGATGCTCGTGGCGCAGGGCGCGCATGCGATCGAACGCTTCTTCCCCGGTGTCGAGGCGCCGCGGGAGATCATGACGGCCTCGGTCGAGCATGAGCTGGCATGAGTCGGGCTCGGCCGGCCCACGGTGGAGCGCCGCCGCGTTGCAACTAGCGGTTGGGCCCGCCCGCCGGACCGTGCACACGACCCTCCGCGCCCTCGAGCGGTTCCTCCTCCCCAACTCGTGCGTCGTATGTGAGCGGGCCATTGAATGTGCGACGCCGGACGCTCTCGTCTGTGCGGTTTGTCGGATCCGTATGCGGCCGGTCGCGCCAGGTTGTACGCGCTGTGGGGAGTCGATGCCGCTCATTGGACCCTGTCGGTTTTGCGTTCACTGGCCCCCGGCGCTTCAATCCGTTAGGAGCGCCGTATTGCTCACCCCTGAGGCCCGGGGGATCGTCCATCACCTCAAGTACCAGGGCTACGAATCGCTCGCCACGCTCATGGCGGCCTGGATCGCGAAGTCAGTGTCCCGACCGGCTAGCGCTACGATCATACCCATCCCGATGGCTCGGCGGCGCGCGAGGGTGCGTGGATTCAACCAAGCGGAGCTGATCGCCCGAGCACTGGGCGCGGAATGGAAATTGCCAGTCGTGGTCGGCGCCCTCAGACGGATTCACGGCATTCATTCGCAGACGGACCTGACGCCGAGAGAGCGAGAGATCAATGTCAGAGGCGCGTTCCTGGGATCTGACCGGCCGCGCACGGCCCGGGCCCTGGTTGTGGACGATGTACTGACCACTGGTGCGACGGTCGTGGCAGCTGCTTCGGCGTTGGCGAACGCGGGGTGGAGCCTAATCGAGGCGGTCACGTTCGCGCGGGCATTGCCGTTTCAGACCCGGGTAATCCACTCCTGACACCGGAGCGCTGCACCGCCAAGCACTATCACCGAGATCGGGGGGAATACCAACGATGGCTGTAAAGGTCGCGATTAACGGGTTCGGGAGGATCGGCCGCAATGTGTTGCGAGCCGTCACAGAGAAGAATGGAACCCTAGATATCGTTGCGGTCAATGACATCACCGACGCGGCGACCCTAGCTCACCTTCTGACCTACGATTCGGTTCACGGCCGATTCAAGGGGGACATTCACGCCGCCGACGGGGCGATCTCGGTTGACGGAAAAACGATCAAGGTCCTCGCGGAGCGGGACCCCGCCAGGCTCCCCTGGAAGGAGCTTGCGGTGGACATCGTGTTGGAGTCCACTGGGATCTTCACTCAACGGAGTAAGGCCGCTGCCCACCTCGAGGCCGGCGCCAAGAAGGTGGTCATCAGCGCTCCCGCGAAGCAGGAAGACCTGACCGTGGTCGTGGGGGTGAACCACGAACGATACGACCCGGGGAAGCATCACGTCATCTCCAACGCGTCGTGCACGACGAACTGCCTCGTTCCGGTGGTCAAGGTGGTCCGGGACGCCTTCGGATTCGAGCGGGGCTTCATGACCACCGTGCACAGCTACACGAACGATCAGCGAATCCTCGACCTTCCGCACACGGACCTGAGGCGGGCTCGTGCGGCGGCCCTGAACATCATTCCCACAACGACGGGTGCCGCTCGGGCCACGGCGCTCGTGATTCCGGAAGTGAAGGGAAAGATCGACGGAGTCGCGCTGAGGGTCCCGACACCGAACGTTTCCCTCGTGGATCTCACGTGCGTGGTCGAGCGAGCCACGACAATCGACGCGGTCAACGATGCCTTCCGGGCAGCCGCAGCGGGCGCTCTGGAGGGGATCCTGACGGTCTCGGTAGAGCCATTGGTGTCAGGCGACTACATCGGCGATTTCCACTCGAGCACTGTGGACGCTATGAGCACAAACGTCGTCGACGGGACGCTGGTTCACGTGTCGTCGTGGTATGATAACGAGATGGGTTACTCGATGCGGTGTGTCGATCTCATGGAGTTCATCGCAAGCCGGCTGGGGTGAAGCGCACGCTGGAGTCGCTGGCCAGCCAACCGCTCGAGGGTGAGCGCGCGCTCGTGCGGGTGGATTTCAACGTCCCGGTGAAACAGGGGCGAGTGACCGACGTGACCCGCCTCCGGGCCGCCCAGCCCACCATCCAGTGGCTGCGGGGCAAGGGCTGCCGCGTCGTACTACTGTCCCATCTGGGGAGGCCCAATGGCAAGCGATCGGATGAGCTTTCCCTAAAGCCGGTGGCTGGAGCGCTCGAACGGGAGTTAGCGATACCGATTCGCTTCTTGAGCGATCCAAGCGATCCCGCGGCGATGCGGGCAACCCGGCGAATGCGACGCGGCGAGGTCGCGCTGGCGGAGAACACCCGGTTCTTCCCGGGCGAAGAAGAAAATGATCCCGCACTTGCCGAAACATGGGCGCGCCTTGGCGATTTCTTCGTCAACGATGCGTTCGGGACGGCCCACCGGGCCCACGCGTCCACGGAAGCGGTGGCGCATCTCATCAAGCCGGCCGTGGCCGGGTTTCTGATGGCGCTCGAATTGGAATACCTAGGAAGCGCGCTGACTGATCCCAAGCGACCGCTCGTCGCGGTGATGGGCGGAGCGAAGATCTCGGGAAAGATCGAGGTAATCGAAGCGCTGCTTTCAAGGGTGGACGGGATCCTGATTGGCGGTGCCATGGCGTGTACGTTCTTTCTGGCCATGGGGCTTGAGGTGGGGACGTCGCTTGTTGAGAAAGACAGGGTCGACATGGCAGAGGAGCTCCTCGCGCGCGCGGGCGAAAAGATCGTGTTGCCGACGGGAGCTGTGATTGCCCGCCGGCTCGCAGCCGGGGTCGACACGAGGAGCGTTGCGCGGGAAGCGATTCGGCGGGAGTGGGGGATGTATGACATCGACGAAGCGACATGCAGCGACTTCACCTCACGGATCGGCGAGGCCGGAACGGTCCTCTGGAACGGGCCGATGGGTGTGTTTGAGATCCCCCCGTTCAACGCCGGGACAATCGCCATCGCCCACGGGCTTGCGGACGCCGCCGATCGCGGTACCATCGCGATCGTCGGAGGCGGTGATTCCGCTGCGGCGGTTGCCGTAGCGGGCCTCAGCGAGCGGATGACACACGTTTCGACCGGAGGTGGGGCGGCGCTCGAGTTCTTGGAAGGCAAGCCGTTACCTGGTGTGGAGGCGCTCGACGACGAATGAGCAGCCCAATCTTTGCCGGAAACTGGAAGATGCACCTCGGGCCTACCGCGGCCCGGGAGTTCCTCGACGAGTTCCTTCACCTGTACGAGCCGGTGGACGATCGTGGGGTATGGCTTTTTCCCCCGGCCGTGTCACTTGAGGTGGTGTCGAATCTGGTCGGTGGGCGGCCTGGGTTTCTGACTGGAGCACAAAACATCCATTGGGAATCGAAAGGTGCGTTTACTGGCGAATTGAGCCCCCCGATGGCCCGGGATGCCGGGGCGGCGCTGACTCTGGTCGGGCATTCCGAAAGAAGGCACGTGTTTGGCGAAACGGATGAAGAAACGGGAATGAAGGTCCGGGCGGCCCTGGCGCATGACCTAAGACCTGTTTTGTGCGTCGGGGAAACCCTTGCCCAACGCGAGCGGGACGAGACGGTAGCCGTGGTGAGCCGCCAGCTTGGCGCGCTCGAAGGACTGGAACACGCAGCCCGCGAGAGGGTCGTTATCGCGTACGAGCCGGTCTGGGCCATTGGCACAGGCAAGAATGCTTCGCCCGCCGACGCGGCGGAGGTCCATCGTTCCATTCGGGGGTGGTTCCAGGAGCGGGGGGTCGCCCCTGAAGGGGTCTCGGTCCTCTACGGAGGGAGTGTTAAAGTGGCCAATGTCCGCGCGCTCCTCGAAGAGTCCCAGATCGACGGGGTGTTGGTGGGTGGGGCATCTGTCGATCCCGAGTCTTGGGCGCAGATAACCCAGACCGCGCTCGATTGACTAACGTGTTGTAGCTCGGTATGCTGCGGGCCACCCGAGGAGCCAATGTTTGCGTTCTTACTGATTGTCCTGATTGCTGATGCACTGTTGCTGGGTGTCGTGGTCCTGCTCCAGGAGGGAAAAGGGGGTGGGCTCGCGGCCATGGGGGGTGGCGCGTCTAGTGAGAGCTTTTTTGGTGGTCGGCAGGCGGTGACCATCCTGACAAAGCTCACCTGGTGGTGTGGAGGTGTGTTCCTGTTCCTGTCTCTGGTTCTGGCGGGCATGAGCGCCGGAACCTCGCAGCCGCGCTCCGTGCTGGAAGGGCAGCTTGCCCCGCCGACTCCGGTGAGCCCGCTTCCCCTCGACGTCCAACCGGCGCCCGCTCCGGTTTTCGAGGATGGTGGGGAAGGGGCGGGGAACTGACGCACGCATACGTGTTGTTGGAAGACGGCGCCTGCTTCAATGGACACGCCCGCTCGCCCTTCCCCCCGCGGCCCGGAGAGGTGGTCTTCACGACGAATCTCTCTGGATACCAAGAGGTCTTCACCGACCCCTCGTATACAGGGCAGATCGTGGTGATGACCGCGCCGATGATTGGCAACTACGGGGTCAATGGTGAGGATTTTGAGTCCGACCGTCCGCGCGTCAACGGAATCGTCGTGCGAGAGCTCTCCCGCGGGTTTTCGAATTGGCGGGCAGAGGGCAGCCTAGACGACTGGCTCGCGACCCGAGACATTCCGATCGTCGAAGGCGTCGATACCCGCCGGCTCGCGCGACACATCCGCTCGGCGGGAGCCATGCGCGGCATTCTCGCGGCGGGCGCGGAACCGACCGACGAGGTCCGGGGCGCTCTTCAGGAGAGCCCGCATATGGAGGGGCTTGACCTCGCGTCGGTAGCAACCATCCCGGCTGAGCGGACGGTCGGACCCGACGATGCCCGCCGCCACGTTGTGGCTTTCGATTTTGGCATGAAAGAGAACATCCTGCGGATGTTTGGCACTCTGGATTGCCGGGTGACAGTCGTCCCATCCAAGACCCCCGCCTCGCGCGTGCGAGAATTGAATCCCGACGGGTTGTTTCTCTCGAACGGTCCGGGCGATCCGGCTGCGGTCACCTACAGCTTCGAAACCATCCGGGACCTTGCGGCTAGCGGGTTGCCGACGTTCGGTATTTGCCTGGGTCACCAATTGCTCGCGCTGGCGTTCGGGGCAGAAACTGTCAAGCTGCCTTATGGTCATCGAGGGGGGAATCATCCGGTCCGCGACCTGACGACCGGGCAAGTCTTGATTACCAGTCAAAACCACGGATTTGCAGTGCAGGGAAGCACTAAGGGGGTCTCGCGTGCTAAAGAACTTGAGGTGACCCACCTTAACCTGAATGATGGCACCGTAGAAGGTGTCCGGCACCGAAAGCTGCCCGCATTCGGCGTGCAGTACCACCCGGAGGCCTCCCCGGGCCCCCATGACGCCCGGCGGCACTTCGCGGAGTTCGTCCAAACCCTTGACAGTCAATAGGTAAGCCAATATGTTGACCCCCCCACCCGGCACACTTGGGTGGGACCTCCGCCACACTCTGAGCCGTCAAGGGGGGGTGCATGACCAAGGCGGACCTCGTGGAGAAGGTGACAGCCACGATTGCGCGAACTGCTGGGCCGATGATCTCGAAGAAGGACTGTGCCCGTGTCGTGGATGCGTTCCTCGACGCCGTGAAGGGCGCACTTGCAGATCAACACAATATCGAGATTCGCGGGTTCGGCACCTTTAAAATCCGACGCCGGAAAACACGGATGGCACGCAACCCACGCACCGGAGAGCCGGTGGAGGTGGCTGCCCGTCCTGTCCCGGTCTTCAAGCCATCAAAAGAGTTACGTGCCTTGGTGGCCGAGGCCAGCGAGAGTGTGACGCCACAGGTTTGACGGGGACGGAACCCCTCCGGAGCTTGGTTTTGGACGGCGTCGGCGAGCACATCTCGCCGGCGTCTTTCGTTTGGGTGAATGCGGGCGCTTGGAAAAAGGGCTAGCCGCTTCCGACCGAGTTGCTAGATTCCATAGCAGCATGGGCTTGACGGATTCAAAACCGGCCGCCGCCGGACGCCTCACGGTTCATTGCCGGCTCTTCGCCCAGTACGCGGAGGTCGTAGGGGTTTCGGCGCTGAGCGTGGAGATCCCATCGCCAGCATCCGTATCCGACGCGGTCGTGCAACTACGATCTCAGCTGCCGAACGGCCATCTCCTTCCGCAGAAGCCGCTGGTTGCGGTGAATCGTGAGCATGCGCTCGGGGACCAGAGTCTTACGGATGGAGACGAGCTTGCGTTGTTACCGCCGCTCGCCGGGGGCTGACGTGAGCCTCCTCACGAGCGAGGCGATCGATCTCCCGCAGCTGACCCGGGAGGTCGGCGAGGCTGGGTTGGGAGGGACAGTGGTTTTTCTCGGGACCGTGAGGCGGAGTGCCGAGGATGGGCCAGTGATCGCCATCGATTATTCGAGCTACGGAGAGATGGCGGAACGGGAGTTTGAGAAGATCCTCGCGGAAGCCCGACGACGCTGGCCGGCGAGTCGGGTCAGGGCACGGCATCGGATCGGTCGTGTCGAGACTGGCGAAACGAGCGTCGCGATCGTTGCGGCAAGCCCGCACCGTGCCGAAGCGTTCGACGTTGGCCGGTTCGTGATCGAGGAAGTGAAACGCCGGGTTCCGGTCTGGAAGCAAGAAATCTTCGAAGGTGGCTCGCGGGCGTGGCGCTCGGCCTACGATTCGACGGGCGCCGGAGGGCATGCTATACCACCGGGGTCTCGCGCGGCGGCTCCCGGGTCCGAATAGCATGGCGCTGTCAGTCGCGCTCATTCAGCCCAAGATCCCGCCGAATGCTGGCAATGTGGCGCGGTTGTGTGCTGCCACGGATGCCGCACTCCACCTCATTGGTCCCCTGGACTTCTCCCTCGACGACGCCGAGCTCCGCCGGGCGGGTCTCGACTACTGGGATCAAGTGGATCTGTGGGTTCACCCGGTATGGCGAGCGTTCCGTGACGCTGTATCGCGCGAACGTTGTCTATATTTCTCCTCGCACGGCCAGCAAGACTATCGGGCTGCTCCGTTCACCCTGAATTCCGTGCTGGTCTTTGGCAATGAGACCGAGGGGATGCCGGAGCGAGTGCGGGAAAAACATCCCGAGCGCCTTTACCGCATCCCGATGGGGCGTGGTGTCCGGAGTCTCAATCTCGCAACGTCAGTCGGGATCGTCCTGTACGAGGCAATTCGCCAACTCGGGTTACGTCTCGAGGACGCTGCCGAGCGCGGTGGATCTTCGGCCGCGCCGCCGGGTGAGTGGATCGATAATCGGGTATCACAACTCAGTTAGGAAGCCAATGCGCAAAATCACCGTGGTGGGAGCGGGTAACGTTGGTGCGTCGACGGCCCAGCGGATCGCTGAAACCGAGTTAGCGCGTAGGGTCGTGCTGGTAGATATCCTCGAGGGCGTTCCTCAGGGGAAAGGGCTGGATCAGTGGGAGTCAGCGCCGATCGAGGGGTTTGATACCCGAGTGATGGGCTCCAACGACTACGGACCTGCTGCCGACAGCGAGCTCTTCGTCGTCACGGCGGGAATCGCGCGAAAGCCGGGCATGAGTCGCGATGACCTCGTCCAGACGAACGCGAAAATCGTGAAGGCAGTCAGTGAAGAGATTAAGCGGTGCTCACCGGACGCCGTCGTGATTATCGTGTCCAATCCCCTCGACGTGATGTGCTGGGTTGCAAAAACCGTCACCGGGTTTCCACGAGAGCGTGTTGTTGGCATGGCCGGCGTGCTCGACACCGCGCGCTATCGGAGTTTCTTGGCCGAGGCGTTGGATGCCTCGGTCGAGGACATACAGGGCATGGTGCTGGGTGGCCACGGAGATAACATGGTGCCCCTCGTCTCGTACACGACTGTCTCGGGCATTCCCGTTACCCAGCTGCTCGACGCGAAACAACTGGACGCTATCGTCGACAGGACGCGAAAGGGGGGAGCCGAAATCGTCGGCCTCCTGAAAACCGGGTCGGCGTATTACGCGCCCTCGGCGGCTGCCGTCCAAATGGCGGAATCGATCGCCAAGGACAAGCGGCGTATCCTCCCGTGCGCCGCCTGGCTCGAAGGCGAATACGGACTCGAAGGCCTGTACGTCGGCGTCCCCTGCAAGCTCGGAGCCGGAGGGGTCGAGTCGATCATCGAGGTCGATCTGACCGACGACGAGCGGGCCGCTCTCCACCGATCAGCCGACGCCGTTCGCTCGACCATGGCGTCTGTGGCCCTCTAGGGCGGACATGGCGACAACGATAACCCCCAGACAGGTGGAAGAGCGCTCGTTTGGAGCTACGCTGCGCCCCGACCCATGGTGGATCGCACCCTCGATAGTCGCGCTTGGACTGCTTGCCTTCGGCGTGTACTCGACCTGGGCCGCATGGGTCGGTGAGCATTTCGAATGGGGACCCTACCTTTCGCCCTTCTACTCGCCGCACCTGTCTTTCCAATGGTGGCCCGTGTCACCCGCGTTCCTCATTCTCTGGGCACCGCTCGGCTTTCGTGCGACCTGCTACTACTATCGCAAAGCCTACTACCGGGCATTTTTTCTCGATCCGGCCGCGTGCGCCGTGGGCGAACCAGAGCGCGATTACCAGGGCGAGCGCAAGCTGTTCATCTTCCAGAATCTACACCGGTTCTTCATGTATTTGGCCGTGATTTTCATCTTTATTCTTTCCTACGACGCTCTCGTGTCCTTTATCTGGCCGGTCAACGGCGTATTGGTCTCGGGGGCGATGGCCCCCGGGCCGCGCGAGTTTGGGATCGGGGTGGGCAGTATCGTTCTCACACTCAACGTTGTCTTCCTGGCCGCGTTCACCTTCGGTTGCCACGCCTTGCGACACGCGGTCGGGGGCAATGTCGATTGCTTCTCCTGCTCGGCGCTCGGGCGACATCGTCACCGGCTCTGGCGCGGCGTTAGCCGGCTCAACGAGCGCCACATGCTGTGGGCCTGGGTTTCCCTCGCGTGGGTGGGCCTCTCCGACCTCTACGTGCGCCTCGTTTCGATGGGTGTCATCCCCGATGTGAGGCTCCTGTAATGCCGGACGTGAAGCGATATCGACATGACGTGATCGTGGTGGGTGCAGGTGGCGCGGGCCTGCGGGCGGCTATCGAGGCGCGAGTACAGGGAGCCTCCGTCGCATTGGTGTGCAAGTCCCTCCTCGGCAAGGCCCACACGGTCATGGCCGAAGGAGGTGCCGCGGCCGCCCTGGGAAACGTCATGGATGAAGACAACTGGCGGGTGCATTTTCGCGACACGATGCGCGGCGGCAAAATGCATGGCAACTGGCGGATGGCGCAGATCCACGCCCAGGAGGCTCCCGATCGCATTCGCGAGCTCGAGGCGTGGGGTGCCCTCTTCGACCGGACGGCGGAAGGACGGATCAACCAGCGCCCTTTCGGCGGACACACGTACTCGAGGCTCGCTCACGTCGGGGATCGTACCGGGTTGGAAATGATCCGGGTCCTGCAGGATGAGGGCGTTCATAGCGGTATCGATGTGTTCATGGAGTTCACGGTTGTCTCGCTCCCAGTCGTCAACGAGCGCGTCGTGGGGGCCGTCGCGTACATCAGGGAGAGCGGACGCTTCGTCGTGTTCGAGGGGAGCGCGGTGGTGCTCGCCACGGGGGGGATCGGAAAAGCCTGGGAAGTCACGTCTAACTCGTGGGAATATACCGGTGACGGTCATGCCCTGGCATATGAGTCCGGCGCCGAGCTCATCGATATGGAGTTCGTGCAGTTCCATCCAACGGGTATGGTGTGGCCGCCGAGCGTTCGAGGAATCCTGGTGACCGAGGGAGTGCGAGGAGAAGGCGGGATTCTGACGAACTCAGAAGGCAGGCGGTTCATGTTCGAGAACGTCCCCGACATGTTCAAAGGGGACTTCGCCGAGAGTGAGGCGGAAGCTGATCGATGGGTAGCTGGCGATCGGAAGAATAACCGGCGGCCGCCCGAGCTCCTGACACGAGACGTGATCGCACGAGCCATCATGCGGGAAGTCAAAGAGGGCCAGGGCAGTCCACATGGAGGTGCATTCCTGAACATCGCGGCAAAGCAGAGCCCGGAATACATCAGGAAAAAACTGCCATCGATGTTCCATCAGTTCAAAGAGCTGGCCGGTGTGGACATCACCCGCGAGAGGATGGAGGTTGGGCCGACGACGCACTATATGATGGGTGGAGTAAAGGTCGATCCCGAGACGCAAGCGGCGACGGTGCCCGGGCTCTTCGCCGCTGGAGAAGTCGCGGCAGGATTGCACGGGGCCAACCGGCTCGGAGGCAATTCGCTGAGTGATTTGCTGGTGTTCGGTCGCCGGGCGGGTGCGGGTGCCGCCGATTTCGCCGCCTCGCAGGGGCCCGCTTCGGCCATTCCGGCCAGCGAAGTACAGCAGGCATTAGACGACTCCCTCGCCCCGTTCGGCCGCACGGAGGGTGAGAATCCATACGAGCTGCAATCCGATCTACAACGGCTCATGCAGGCCGATGCCGGAATCGTCCGCGACCAAGACGGTCTCCAGCGCGCCGTCGGGGAGGTGCAAAAACTCGCGCAGCGCGCTCGCAAGGTCGCGGTCGTCGGGAGCCGAGAGTACAACCCCGGCTGGAACACGGCCATTGACCTTCGATCCCTGCTCACCGTGTCCGAAGCGGTAGCGCGGGCCGGGGCAGCCCGCGCAGAGAGCCGGGGAGCCCACACCCGCCTCGATTTTCCCGATAGCGAGCCCAGGCTCGAGCGCGTCGAGCTCGTGATCCGCAAGGAGAATGGACAGATGAGTGTCTCCGAGCGCGCGCAGCCCGAGGTTCCCGCCGACCTCGCAAACATCATCAAGGAAGGCCGCTAATGGCTCAGCGCACGTTCAAGGTGTTCCGGGGGACGCGCGAGCAGAATGCGATCGAACAGTACCGCGTCGAGTGTGATGAAGGCATGGTCGTCCTCGACGCCGTACTCCGATTGCAGGCGGAGCAGGAGCCAGACCTGGCGTGCCGCTGGAATTGCAAGGCCGGGAAGTGCGGGAGCTGTAGCGCCGAAATCAACGGCAAGCCCCGTCTCATGTGCATGACGCGTCTGTCGGACTATGACGCTGACAGCGTCGTCACCATCACGCCGATGCGTGCATTCCCCGTGATCAAGGACCTGGTTACGGATGTCTCTTGGAATTATGAGGTCAATCGGCGCATTCCGCGATTCGCCCCGCGGGCGCCGGACTTTCCGGACGGATCGTGGCGGATGTTCCAGTACGAGGTGGAGCGACCCCAGGAGTTCCGGAAGTGCATCGAGTGCTTCTTGTGCCAGGACGTTTGCCATGTACTCCGGACACACGAGAAACACAACGAGTTCATGGGCCCTGCATTCCTGACCCGAGCCGCCGTGTATGAGACGCACCCCCTAGACACGGCCGATCGGTCGGAGCATATCAAGGAGGCGGGCGGTATCGGCTACTGCAACATCACCAAGTGTTGCACGGAGGTTTGTCCCGAGAGCATCCGGATTACGGACAACGCGATCATTCCGTTGAAGGAGCGAGTGGTGGATCGCCACTACGATCCGGTAAAGAAATTGGTACGGCTCGTCATGGGTAGGTAGCGCGCCGGTCCGATACACGGGCGCCTCGTACGAACTCTCGATCCGCGGTCCACTGCCTCCAGTCATCAGCGCCCCAGGAGGACGCCATGATTACGCTTCCCGCACTGTGGTTACCGATTGTTGTCTCAACCGTGTTGGTGTGGATGGCCAGCGCGCTCGTGTGGATGGCTCTCCCGCACCACAAGTCGGATTTCCGAGGCGTTCCCGATGAGGGGGAACTGCTCAGTGGACTGCGGAAGCGGGGGTTGAGTCCGGGCCAGTACTGGTTCCCGTACTACCCGGACCAGAAATCCATGAAGACTCCCGAAGCCAAACAGAAACTCGAGGACGGGCCGGTGGGGCTCCTCACGATTTGGCCGTCGGGCATGCCAAAGATGGGGAAGTCAATTGGACTGTCGGCAATCTTTTACCTAGTCGTCTCGTCGTTTACCGCGTACGTGGCCGGTCGAACGCTGCTGCCGGGGACGGAGTACCTGCACGTCTTCCGCGTGACCGGTACGGTGGCGTTCGTCGCGTACGCCGCGGCGCTCGTTCCAGATGCGATTTGGTTCGGAAGGCCGTGGAGCAACACGTGGAAGATGGTGGCCGATGGGGCCCTCTACGGGTTGCTCACCGCCGGTGTTTTTGGATGGCTGTGGCCGGAATGACCTGTGGGGTTTCAAACGGCGCAGGTGCCGTCCTCCGAGCGGAGCAGGGCTACGCGCCGCGATACTCCACATAGTTGCGGGGGGTCTCCCACAGCACGAGCTTCACGAGCCGGCCGGGCAGGTGATCCTGTAGCAGGTCCCAGATCACTACGATGATGTTCTCGCTCGTCGGTACGATTTCGGCGAACTCCGGCACGTCCAGATTGAGGTTCTTGTGATCGAGGCGCTGAACCACACGGGTCTCGACGATCCGCTTGACCTCGCCCAGATCGGCCACGAACCCCGTGGCCGGGTTGATCTCGCCCTCCACCGACACATCCAGTTCATAGTTGTGGCCGTGGTAGTTCGGATTGTTGCAGAGCCCGTAGGTCCGCGTGTTCTCTTCGCTGCTGAGCACGGGGCTATGGAGACGATGAGCCGCGTTGAAGTGAACGCGGCGCGTGACCATCACGTTCGGCAAGAAGCGGTCGGGGGCCGTGCCGCGGGCGGCTCGGGTGCTCTTAGGACTCGAGCCGGGCCGAGCGATCGTGCCTGACGACCCATAGCCCGCTGTTGCCGTCGGTAGCGAAGATGTACCCCTTGAACGGCCGGATACCCGAGACGTCGGGGGTGTTGACCTTCAATGCGTCGGTCTCCGCGGCCGAGCGAAACCTACCCAGCTCACGGCCCTGACGGTACAAGTCCCCCAGCAGCCGACCGGTGATGTCGACAAAGCGAATCCCGGCACCGCCGCTAGACGCGATGTGCAACACGTCACTCTCAATCCATACATCCCGGGCGTCGGCTTCGGGGATGGCGACTCTGGCGACCAGCTCGGGCTCTTCGATTTTCGACACATTGAGTATGTCCACGCGAGCGTTCGGGCCCTCCGGGCAGGCAATACAATTTGTGGGCTCGGCCACGATGTACACGTAGTCACCCTGTCGAAACGCCGAGCGCACGAGGGATCCGGGTTTCGAGTGTGCGGCAACGAATGCCGGCGCTACAGCGGATCCCCCCTTCGTGACGTCGAGGACGACCAGCCCATCCTGCCCGTACGAGAGGTAGAGGTGGCGATTGTCACTCCACACATCGAATAGCCGCTTGTCTCCCTCACCCTTTCGGTGCTCCCAGTCTGCTACGTGCCTCGGTTGGCTCGGGTCTCCCGCGTCGATGATGCGAAGGCTGTTGCTACCCCCATCAACGGCGTAGAGGGCCCCGTCGGTCACCCAGACGTTGGGTACTCGTCCCCGAAATCCTTCGCTCAGCTTTCCCATTACGGAAGGGTGAGCCGGGTCTGATAGGTCCAGAAACGTAATTCCCGTCTGGGCGGAAGCACGTCCGGAATGGGCGACAGCGGCCCATGATCCCGAACCGTTGACCTTGATGTCTTCGATCTCTACGGCGTCGAACGCGACCGAGTCGGTGAGCTTCACCTCCGAGGGCTTCGTCACGTCCCACACGTACACCCTCGCGTCCCCGGCCTCCGAGCGGGTACCGGTATACGCGTAGTCGCGGATGTCCGTGCCCGTAAAGACCCACAAGTCGGTGGTGCGGTACTGGGCGACGCCGCCGCGCCCGACAAAGCTGACCGGCGTGCGGCGGGGTCTCGGACCGACCTGGACGATGGCCTCCGATATGGCCGACAGCCCTGCCGTGACCAGCACGCGATAGGCCCCGGGATGTTCGGCTACGAACACGCCGTCGTCGGATACGTCGGCACGACCCGAGTCCAGCGGCACCACCGAAAACGCCAGCGCGACATCGTCGACTAATTCACCGCGTCCGTCGTATGGAACGGCGCGGAACCGTACTGGGTCGCCGGTCCGGGACTGGGCGGAGCCCGGAGAAACTGTCACGGTCCGCACCGGGTTCTCGGTCACACGCAGCTCCCGCGACCCGGTGATTCCGTCGACCCGCGCTGAAATCGAGACCTTGCCCGGCTTGATCAGGCGTACGACGCCGCTGGGTGTAACCGTCGCGCGGCACGGATCCTCGGTGCGCCAGATCAGCTTGGCTTGTTCATTCTTCGTTTCTCGGTCCGTAAAGGCGGTCGCATCCAGCTTGAACGTCGTGCCCACGTAGGGAGAGACTTCGGGGGCGCCAATCTCGATTCGCGCCACCGGCCAGTCTTTCACCAAAACCCCAACGGAATCGATACGTCGTGGATCCGGCGTGTCTCCCTGGAGCGGTAGCTGGATTGCGACGTACAGGGTGAGCTGTCCCGGGCGGTCTGCCGAAAGCCGGAAGTCGCCCTCGGTACCGTCTCGGATCAAGTTCACGATGCCGGAGCCTCCCTCGAGGTCCCACGCCACTCCTGGTATTTCTTGGCCACCTTCATCCTCGAACACAACCCTGCCCACCGCGGTATCCCCGCGAGCGACTTGTATCGGATTGGGTGTGATGGTCACACGGTCGACGCGCGCGCCGGCCTCGAGTGCGTTGGCCGAGGGTTCTTGAGACGCTGAAACGGTTGCTACCGCCACCAGCAAGAACGCGGAGATTACCGACACTTTAGGGTCCATCGGGCGTTCCTCATTCAGGTGACGAGGGGGAGTAGCCGTGACGAATATTAGCTCCCTGGTATGACGCTCGAAACCCCGGAATGTTCCGGCATCGGGGTTTACTGTGGACACGGAACGCGGGAGATCTTATCGTGCGCAGGCGTTGAGCCTGCGGTGCCGCTCTTGCCGCAACGAGCGGCGGCCCATGCCGAGGGGATCCACGTCGCCGCCGCCAAAGGGAGAGCCTCTGAGTCAGCGCGCGACCAACGCCGCTGGTGTCTTGCTTGCTACGCTCGTTGCCGGGCCGCTCGAAGCACAAGCGCCAGGCATCGATGTGCTGTACGGCAGGTGGTGGGGTGATTCAGGCACGAGCGTGTATTCCGCCGCCTACGTGCGGCCGGCCTTGGGTCCCATTAGCTACGGCCTGGGAGTGATCCACATCGACGACAGACTTTCACCCCTCAACCGCACCCAGACCGGGGGCGAGCTAACTGTTGGCCTGGGCCGTCAAGGATCCGGCCCTTACTCCATTGGCGCGGTGAGCCTGGCAATGCGTCACGACGATGGAAGCCTCGACGCGCACTGGAGTGTCGGGTTGGGATATGCGTTTCGGGCGGTGTCGGCGGTGTCGCTGGGTATCGAAGCTGCGTACCGGGTCGAAGACAGCCGCGCCCAGGGCTTCTGGCGGCTCGACCCGTCGGATCGCCGAGGCGTCGTCCTCCAGGGACGCTTGATGGTGCGGTTGGGAAGCGGGGGCGAGCGCGCGGGCAGGCCTCGGGGGGGAGCGGGTGTGCTTCCAACATCGATGGCTGGCAGTGAGGCCCGAGCGGGCCGACGGCTTCGGATGCCGGACGGCGCCGCCACCGCCGCGCGGGTTGTCGAGATCGCGCTTGCGGCCATGGGCACGCCCTATCAATGGGGGGGGTCAGACGCCAACGGATACGACTGCTCGGGTCTGATTCAGTTCGCGTACGGCGAGCACGGGATTCTGTTGCCGCGCGTGAGTAGAGACCAAGCACGATTGGGTACCGCGGTCGACCTCGCAGTGGGAGGGCTTGCACCGGGGGACATCCTCGGCTTCGCACTCGAAGGAACGCGTGTGTCGCATGTGGGCCTCTACGTTGGCGGTGGGGATTTCATTCATTCGACGTCGACGGGTGTCCGGCTCTCCAGCCTGAGCGCTACCGATCCGGATAGTCAGTGGTGGCAGACTCGTTGGGTCTCCGCTCGACGGCTGCTCGAGTAGATCTCCGTCCGCTCGATTCAGCCCGACGTAGAAACCGCATTCGATAGGGATAAGACGTGGCGTGGATTCGGTGGATCCCGGAAGATGAAGCGTCTGAACTATACCGCCGAGTCGGCGGGCGTGATGGGGTCGATCACATTCTCAAAATTCACTCGCTCAACGCGGAGTCGCTCGAGGGCCACTTCACGGTCTACCAGCACCTCATGCGTGGCCCGTCGGGGCTCTCACGGGCCGAACGAGAGATGATCGCTGTGGTTGTCTCGAGCGCCAACAAGTGCTTCTACTGAATCCGCCACCACGGAGCGGGTCTCCGTAGGCTGCTACGGGACGAGCGCAAAGTCCATGCGCTCGAGACCGACTATCAAACTGCGGCGCTCAGCGAGCGGGAGCGGGCCATGCTGGACTATGCCGTGAAACTCACTCGCTCGCCTGACGCCATGGGTGCATCCGACGTCGATGCCCTCCGACTGGTCGGCATGACCGACGGGGAGATTCTCGACGTTTGCCAGATCACGGCCTACTACAACTACGTGAACCGGCTGGCGGATGGGTTGGGAGTAGAGCTCGAACCCTACTGGCAACGGCAGTAACGCTTCTGGCGTTTCGCTATGGGGTCGGTTCGGTGAACACCCCGTCGACGACCGCCGTTCCGATAGCCACCTCCGGAAAGAAGATCCTCGACCTGCCAGTGAGTGAAGGGCGGCTGAGCGACACGACGAGCGGCCCGCGCCGTTCCCATCCTTCCCATCGGTTACGAGTGTTGGTCGCCGTGTCCGCGCGGTGGCGGAAGTGTTCCCACCACCCGATGAGGTGAGAATCGGGATCGAGGTACACATTGTAGCGATTATCTGGGGTGAGCCCGACGGAATCGAAAGTGAGTTCGATCTGAACCCACCGGCGTCCTGTGGGGTCCGTCACACTGCCGCGGTGGGTTAGTGAAACGCCTGGGTCCCGCCACTTAAACGGCATGAGCAGCCAATAGACGTCGTTGATGTGCGCCCCGTAGGCGCGATCCAGCAAGGTCCGCACGGTATCGCCGGCCAGCCTTCGGCCGTCGATCCACACGCTGCCATTCCGGCTTTCGGTGTCGAAATAGGCCACTAGCTGCCCGCCGTCGTGGGGCATTTCGAGCCGGTACCGGCCGGTCCAACGATCCCAGACGTGCCGCCGTCTGAAGGTCGAGCCGTTCGGCCGCTCAACAGCCCACACGAAATCGAAGTACCGCGCGGATTCCCACGCCTCCCGTCCTCCCATGGCCTCAACCATGAGCGATTCGGCTTCGAGTGCTGCGCCGCCGGACGCTTGTGCGAGGCCATCCCGGGAGATCAAGGTCGCGAATAGCAGTGAGGCCAGGGGCACGGTGCGCCACATGGGTCATCTCCGAGGAGGGTAACAGCAGGGAATCTCGGCGTTCGCCAGGGTCGGCGCCAGGGCAGCCGCTGCCTCGGGAACGAGTGGCACGCTCGGTCGGTGGCCTCCGCATCGGCGTGCCTGTAGTGGCACTGGCGGATCCAAGTCTCGGGTGCTTGACAAGGCAGGGCGAGAGGTTTTTCTTTAGCTCGTTAGCACTCAGTATCATAGAGTGCTAATTACGCTAACTGGTTGATGGACAACGTTTTAGTAGACGGAGGCACGAGGACATGCCAAGTTCCACAAAGGCGAAGGTCAAGGTGCAGCCTCTCGGCGACCGGGTTGTCATTCGGCCGCTCGAGGAAACGGAGCAAATGCGGGGCGGACTCTACATTCCCGATACCGCCAAGGAAAAGCCACAGCAGGGTGAGATTGTGGCGGTGGGGCCAGGTCGGTTCGAGAAGAGTGATCGTGTTCCAATGGAGCTGAAGGTGGGGCAAAAGGTGCTGTATGGGAAGTACAGCGGAACGGAGGTCACGATCGACGACGAACAGCTATTGATCATCAAAGAGCCGGACGTCCTGGCCGTCATCGGCTGAGACAGTCTGCCAAGGGAGTCTGAATAATGGGTACATCAAAAGAACTGCATTTCGATGTTGACGCGCGGTCTCAGCTCAAGCGCGGCGTGGACCAGCTCGCCGAGGCGGTGAAGGTCACGCTGGGGCCGAAGGGTCGAAACGTCGTTATCGACAAGAAATTCGGCAGCCCGACCATTACCAAGGACGGGGTGACCGTCGCCAAGGAAGTCGAGTTGCCGGAGCCCGTGGAGAACATGGGCGCACAAATGGTCAAGGAGGTCGCAACGAAAACGTCGGATGTCGCCGGCGACGGGACGACGACGGCCACCGTGTTGGCCCAAGCGATTTTCCGTGAGGGCTTGAAGAGCGTCACGTCTGGTGCCAACCCGATAGCGATCAAGCGGGGCATCGACAAGGCGGTCGAGGCCGTGGTTGCGGAGCTCAAGAAGTACTCGGTTGAGACCGCGGGTAAGAAGGAGATCGCCCAGGTCGGCTCCATCTCGGCCAACAGCGACGTGGAGATCGGCGACCTCATTGCCGAGGCGATGGAAAAGGTGGGCAAAGACGGTGTGATCACGGTCGAAGAGGCCAAGGGACTCGAGACGGAGCTCGATACCGTCGATGGAATGCAATTCGACCGGGGCTACCTCTCACCGTATTTCGTCACCGACCCCGAGAAGATGGAAGCGGTGCTCGAGGACGCCTATATCCTCATCCACGACAAGAAGATCTCGTCGATGAAGGACCTGCTGCCCGCGCTCGAGAAAACCGCGCAGACCAGCAAGCCCCTCCTGATCATCGCCGAGGACATCGAGGGTGAAGCATTGGCGACGTTGGTGGTGAATAAGCTGCGGGGTACGCTAAAGGCCTGTGGCGTGAAGGCGCCGGGCTTCGGTGACCGGCGCAAGGCCATGCTTCAGGACATCGCGACCCTCACCGGTGGCAAGGTGATCAGCGAAGAAGTGGGCTTCAAGCTCGAGAACGCCGTATTGAGCGACCTCGGGCAGTGTAAGCGGATCGTGATCGACAAGGACAACACGACCTTGGTCGACGGCGCCGGGAGCCAGGACGACATTGGAGGCCGCATCAAGGAGATTAAGGCTGCAATCGATAAGGGCACGTCGGATTACGATGGTGAGAAACTGCAAGAGCGCCTCGCGAAGCTGGCGGGCGGAGTCGCGGTCATCAATGTCGGCGCGGCGACTGAAACAGAAATGAAAGAGAAGAAAGCTCGCGTAGAAGACGCGCTGCACGCGACTCGCGCGGCGGTCGAAGAGGGTATCGTGCCTGGCGGTGGCGTGTCGCTGCTGCGGGCCCAGGCGGCTTTGGGCAAGGTGAAGGCGGCCGACCACGACGAGAAAGTCGGCGTCGACATCGTTCGTCGCGCGCTCGAGGAGCCGTTACGGATCATCGCCTCGAACGCGGGTGCAGAAGGCTCTATCATCGTCGAGAAAGTTCGGGAGTCGAAGGACAAATCGTTTGGCTACAACGCTCAGACCGGCGAGTTCGAAGATCTGGTTGCGGCCGGAGTCATCGATCCGACCAAAGTGACGCGAACCGCCTTGCAGAATGCGGCCTCGGTAGCCAGCCTGCTGCTTACCACGGAGTGCGTCGTGGTCGAGCGCAAGGAGGAAGACAAGGCTCCGCCGATGCCGGGTGGCCCCGGCGGGGGCATGGGTGGCATGTACTAAGCTCCACGGCCACTTTAATCACTGCGAGCGCCTCGGAGATTTCCTCTGGGGCGTTCGTGTTTTTGGGGGGTGAGATGGCCGGGACCCATGAGGGTCGCATGGCGTATCATACTGTCGGGAGGTACCTTATGCGTATGAAGTTAGGTGCTGTGCTGGTCGGCGCGGTCGCCCTGGGCATCGTGCCCGCCAGAGCGGCAGCTCAGTCGTCCGGCGCGAGGCTTGCAGGCACGTGGCGTGCGGAAACGCCAGATGGCCCGCGATCCATCGTCATTCGGCCCGACTCCTCAGCCAGCTTTGGTGAAGAAACGGTACGCTGGCGTGTGGTTGGTGACTCGATACACATCGCATTCGGCGATGAGTGGATGGTTTATGCCTACGACATGCGCCGCGGTAAGCTCACGGTTTCAGGCGGGGACTTGGAGGAGCCCGTCATCCTCCAGCGGACGGGAGATCCGTCTCCCCGCCCTGACTCCGTCCCCGTGCCACCCCCGCCCCCGATCGAGCGGCGAGCCTCCTTGTAAGGACGCCGCACGCGGGGACCACGCCACCCGTAGTGGACGAGTCTAGCTCCCCGATTGCCCAGCCCGCCGCCGACCGTGCTGCCCTGTCACGGGAGCTCGGCGACCTCCTCATTGAGCTGTCGATCGGTCTGAACAAGTTTGCCATGTACCCGCCCGACCATCCCTCTCTGGGACCAGCCTCCGCCGCGCTCGAGCGGCGACTCGACCAGCTCTTGGAGCACAGGGGCTCGCTGTCCGTCGGAGTCGCGCGCCAGCAGTTGGTGATCGAGGGAGTGGCGACCGATCCCAAGAATCCCGTGTTGAAGGACCTAGCCGGACGCCTGCACCGGCACCATTTGGGCGCCATCACGTTTGCCCACGGGGTCTCGTCCCAGGAAGTCCTGGAGTTCCTCGGGATTGTGTACGTCGACGCCGATCGATCGAGCAAACCGCTTGGGGTGGCGGTCAAAGAAGACGGCGTGCAGTGGCCGCACATTCGGCTGTTCCCGGTGATATACGACCGGCTGCAGCTCATGGGCGGCGAGGAGGACGAGGACGAGCAGGCTCGTCAAGCAAGAACGCGCTCGGCGCGGCTCTGGATCGGCATGGCGCGCGCCGCGATGGCAGCGGAGGAGGCCACCGAGGCCGAACTCGTCCGACTCGAGAAGTACGGCGCCCGCGAGATCGAAGCCGAGGACGACGCCGAGGACGACGATTCAGTCGAGCCGGCCGCCGTCGCGACCGCAATCGAGCAGCGCGAGCGTGGAACAGCCTACGATCAGGTCATCGTTGGCTACATGCTGCAGATCGCTGAAGAGCTCCGGTCGGCGTCGGGCGTCGAGGCCTTGTCGCTCAGGAAGCGGATGTCGGAGCTCGTCAGTTCGCTTCAACCCCAGACCTTGCAGCGCCTCCTGGACATGGGAGGGGACACCGCTCAACGCCAGCGCTTTCTCCTCGACGCATCTCAAGGGATGGCTGTCGATGCGGTGCTCGACCTCGTTCAGGCGGCGAGCAACCAGGAGAGCCAGACGGTTTCACATTCACTGCTCCGGATGCTCCAGAAACTGGCGCACCACGCGGACGCCGGGCATGGTCAGCGACGGGTTGAGGCAGAGCACTCCGTGCGGGAGCAGGTTGGCGAGCTCATCCGCGGGTGGTCCCTCGACGACCCGAATCCGGATGCCTACCGGATTGGTCTGGAGCGGCTCTCGACGGCGCGGCCGCTGTTCACTGTTGCCCCTGATGCGATGTACGTCCCGGAGCCTCAGCGGCTGGTGCAGATGGCGCTCGAGGTCGACGTCGTGGGGGTTCCGGTGCGTCGCGCTGTGGACGAGTTGGTGCAATCTGGGCGACAGAAATGGATCATGGAGCCGCTCGAAGAAGCGGAGGCCCCGGGGGCTACGCCGTTGCTGTGGTCCCAGGTCGCCAGCCCCGACCGCATACGCAACGTCCTGAGCGAGGAACCCATCGA
The DNA here is from genome assembly GCA_965249575.1 of Gemmatimonadales bacterium. GTDB lineage: Bacteria > Gemmatimonadota > Gemmatimonadetes > Gemmatimonadales > GWC2-71-9. The sequence continues at coordinate 3,755,916 of OZ252244.1, forward strand.
CATCGGGGTTTTGGATAATCTGCTCTCGAAGGTGGGTTTTGCGGCGGCGGACGCGTTGCTGGATGGCCTGGCTGAAGCGGACTCGAGCCAGACTCGGAGACTGCTGCTCGACCGGTTGATCCGCCTGGGCTCGGAGGTCGGGCCACTCGTCGTCCAACGCCTGGAGGACGAGCGCTGGTACGTATTGAGAAACAGCTTGTGGATCCTGAGCGAGCTGCCGGACTTACCGCGGGATTTCCGGCCTGGGGATTTCCTACAACATTCCGATGCTCGTGTCCGGCGTGAGGCCTATCGCATCATGTTCCGGCAGCCGGAGATTCGCGAGCGGGCGATTTGCCGTGGGCTCGTCGACTCCGACGAGCGAACGGTGCGATTGGCCCTCGGATCGGCACTCGGGGATTGTCCGGGGGCGGCGGTTCCACTGGTAGTGTCGCGTGCCACCGGGGGCGGGAGCGACGATCAACGAGTGGCGGCGGTGCGTGTCTTGGGCACGAGCAAGCATGAGCTCGGCTTGGCAGCTCTGCTCTCGATCACTGCGCGGCGACGCAGAAGCTTCATCGGCGCGAAGGCCCCGCCGAAATCCCCGGTATACCTAGCGGCATTGGCGGCCCTCCACCACTTCCCGGACGACACCCGGGCTCGCCAGGTACTCGCGCAGGCTGCGCGGTCAAAGGACACCGACGTCTCGCGCGCAGCTGTCGGAGAGGAAATGAACCCCGACACCTGATGTCCGAAGCCGCCGGCCTCCTCAATGCGATCGCACAGGCGCTCTCGGCACTGTCTCTGTACCCGGAAGGGCACAGCACCAGAGAGCGGGCTCTCGACTCCGTGTACGAACGCCTGGGCCTCCTCCTCAGCACGAATCCGAGACCACGCTTCTCCTTCCTCGGGGAGGAAGTGGTATATGGCGACGAACCGCTCAAGGAGATGCGCGGGTGGGACTGGAGCACACGGCTATCCGATCTGGGCATTCGGCGACTGCAGTTTGATTCTACGGTTACCCGCGAGGAGCTCGAGGGGTTTCTCGATGAGCTCCTCGCTCGCCTTACTTTGAGCGCGATCGACACGAGCGAAGCGCGGCAGATGCGCCCGAGTGGCATCCAGTGGGGAGCGATCGGGATTCGAGGGGAGGAACGCGTGGGGGGCGGAGACATTCAAACCGCGACCATCGCTTTTACGCTCCACGAGGAGGCGGAGACGGTCCGGTGGCTTCACGACGAGATCTCGACCGGTCACGATCTACCACTCACCGAGGCCGAGGCGGTGGTTCGCGCGCTGTCAGTGGCGATGCACGGAGATCAGCGCCTGATCCTGCCGCTTCTCAAGCTACGCAACTTCGACGAGTACACGACGACCCACTCGCTCAACGTCGCGGTCTTGACCATGGGACTGGGCGAATGGCTCGGACTCGGTGCCCAGGATGTGCGCACGTTTGGCATCGCGGGCTTGTTGCACGACCTGGGGAAGGTCAAGATACCAAAGGACATCTTGAACAAGGCTGGCAAGCTCGAGCCCAATGAGCGAGCAGTGATGAACAGTCATCCGGTGGAAGGCGCCCGCCTGATCATCGCGACCGAACAGGAATTGGATTTGGCAGCCGTGGTCGCCTACGAGCATCACATCATGTTGAATGGTGGGGGCTATCCGACAATGCGCTATCAGCGCGATTGCCATTGGGCCAGTAAGCTCGTGCACGTCTGCGATGTCTACGATGCACTGCGTACGAATCGTCCGTATCGGGATGCCTGGCCTTCCGACAAAGTGCTTGCGTATCTAGAGGAGCGCTCCGGAGCGGAGTTTGATGGAACGGTGGCTCACGCTTTTACCCAGATGATTTATGAGCGAGAAGGCGTCGTCGCTCAGCTCGAAGAGGAGGAGCCGGTTCCCACTGAGTAGCACCGGGTTCAGCTGGTCGAACCAGCCGGCCCTACCGCAAATGGAGGCAATGGGTCGCCCTGCGCCGCCACGAGTACTGACCCGCGAAATCCGAGCGGCTTGAGCGCCATACGAGCGGCGGTCTCGGCCAAGTCGGCGCGATTGCAGTTGTCGCTCAAATGGGCTAGCACGACCGTGGCCAGTCCGTCGTGGTACAGGTCTGAAAGCAAATCTGCGGCCGCCCGATTCGAGAGGTGCCCCTCAACGCCCGCAATGCGCCGTCGCACGGACGGGGGATAGGGACCGGTCCGCAACATCAAGTCATCGTGGTTGGACTCGATGATCAGGCACGTAGCCCCTCGCAAGAGGTACCGAAGCACGCCGGTGGGCCGACCCACATCGTATGCGATTCCAACGCGCTGGCCCGGCTCCGGCCCGTCGAAAACGAGCGCCAGAGGCTCGGCGGCATCATGGGTTGTGCGGCATCCAGTCACGGTTACCGCCCCAATGAGGTTCGGAGCGAGCGGCTGGAGGGGAATGGTCGGGGCTTCGCCCAACCGTTTCTGCAGCGCCTTGAGGGTACCCTGCGACGCGTAGACCGGGCACTGGGCCCGCCGGGCGATCCCGGCGGCGCCTCGAGCGTGGTCGGCGTGCTCGTGCGTCACGACGACGCCGCTCAGAGTGCGCAGGTCAACGTCGATATCCCGCGCGCGGCGCGTCAGGAGCCGCGGTGAAAATCCAGCATCCACGAGGATGCGAGCTCCCTTCGCCTCGATGAGAATGGCGTTACCGCTGCTCCCGGATCCGAGCACCGTAACTCTCATCGAGTGACGCTGTGGTCGTAAATGGCACCCAGCATGTCGCGGACGGCCTTGGTGAATGCCACGTTCCTCCTGGGCAGCACCCGTTCCGCAGTCGTGAGAAACCCATCCCGGCGGGTTCGGTCGCCCGCGGAGCCCCACGCAAATGGCGGGATGTAGCGCGGAGGGTGTGTCGCACCGAATACGTTGGCGCCGGTGCCAACGGCGGATCCGGTGCCAAAGAGCGTACCGATCGCGGTCTTCACGTGATCGCCTATGATGCCGCCGAGGAACTGCCGATCCGTTTCCACTCGCTCGTCGTCGATCTTGAGAGCGACGGTTCCATAGGTGTTCTTCAGGTTGGAGGTGATGGTGCCGGCCCCCAGGTTGGACCAGCGTCCGATCACGGAGTGACCGACGAACCCGTCGTGAGCCTTGTTCGCATAACCCAGAAGAACGGTGGAGTGCATCTCCCCCCGGATCTTCGAGCTGGGCCCGAGGCTGCAACGGGAAATAGGGCCGCCCAGCACCTCGCATCCCGCCCCGACGTAGAGCGGCCCCTCGAGTCGGGTCCCTGATTTGACGTAACTCTGCTGTTCGAGCACGATGGCGCCCTGGCGAACGTCGAAGGTGACGCCTGGCTCGACGAAGGCTCCCAGTATGACGACTTCAGCGGGATCCCCGATGACGACGCAGCCGTCCGGAACCGGGTCCCCCTGTTCTTGTGTGAAGTCGGCCACGTCAGGAGCCAGAAGATGCTCGAGCGCCGTCACGAGATCGAAGCTGCCGCGGAGCACCACGCCCTCCACCTCGACCTCAGGCCCGTCATTGTGCGCCCCATCCCACGATGCGTCCGCGGGAACGGACCAGCCCACGGTTCTCCCCTCGTTTGTGAGGCGTGCCGGGCGGTCCGGTAAATCGGGATGAGTACCCGAGGGGGCGAAGTCCGAGCGTCCGATGATGGTTGGTCCGGTGACGGGCGAGATCGTGCGGACGGGTGGGACGCCATTCTCGGAGAATTTCTCTAGGTGCGAGGAGCCGAATATCGCGCCGGTCTCCCCGCCAGCGATCGCCTCCCATCGCTCGCGGATGAGCCACGCGCCGGCACGCAATTCGCAAATCGGTCGTGAGTCAGCAAATGGGAACCAGGCGGCCGCCGCTGGTGGATCGAGCAGGATTAAGTCGGTCACGGGGTGAGGTCGCGGAGGTCAGGGGGCAGGACATCGAACAGCTCCTTGAGGGTAGCCGCCCGTTCACGTGTGGTAACCAGCACCACCCCATTGGCCCGAACGACGACGGCGTTCTCGGTACCGTACATGACGATCGGGCCGTCGTCGGCCCACGCGACCGACCCCGAGGCCTCGAGCTGAAAAACCTCTCCGACGATCGTGTTGCCTGCATCGTCCGAGGGCCGCACGCGGCTCAGCGCGCTCCAGGTCCCGACATCATCCCAGGGAAAGCGACCAGGGACGACCGCGACTCGGCTGCTGCGCTCGTAGTGAGAAAGGTCGACGGCAATTGGCGTGACCGAATCGAAAAACGAGGAAACATCCTCAAGTCGAAGCAGCTCAAGGTGGGGCGCGAGCTCGGGAGCGCAGTCGCGCGCCTCCGCAAGAAAGCGGTTCGCGGTCCACGCGAATAGTCCGCTGTTCCAGAGCGCGCCGGCTTTCGTGAGTTCAGTGGCCCGTTCTGCGCTCGGCTTCTCGACGAACCGCTGCACGGTTCGAATGTCCCGCTCGAGGACCTCACCTGGAACGATGTGGCCGTATCCGGGCTCGGGACGCGTGGGCACGATACCGACGGTGACGAGCACGTCGTGCCGTTCGGCGGTGCTCAAGGCTTCCTCCGCGGTCTGACGGAACGCGCGATCGTCGCCCACAACCCAGTCCGCGTGGAGAGAAAGAATGGTGGCATCGGGATCGCGCCCGGCCGCTACGGTCGTCGCCCAGGTGAGCGCCGGTGCGGTCGAGGCGGGCCTCGGCTCAGCCAGGACGTTCCCAGGTGGCAGGCTCGGCAGGAGCCGTGCGGTGTGCTCTCTCAACGAACGGGATGTCACCACGAGCACGCGCTCCGGCGGAATGAGTCCGGCAAGCCGGTCGAACGCCTGGACAAGCAGGGGGGTGTGTCCCGCGAGGGCGAGCATCTGTTTGGGTGTCACGGCGGTCGAGAGGGGCCAAAACCGCGTACCGGATCCTCCGGCGAGGAGCACGGCCCACCGACTCATGACACCCGCTCCCCAATACCGTGGCACACTGGGACCGGCAGCCCGAACATGATGGGGTGCGGCAGTGTGGCGGTGATGGGGCTCGAAAGGGGCCCGGGCGGGCGAGTGTGGCGGACGGGAGGCTCCCGCACCGCCTAGAGCAGGCCGGCGATAGCCGACTGGTGACGCCTAAGCTCGTAGAGCAGCGATCCTACGTTCACGTCGGGGCGAACGAAGAGGGCGAGCATGGCTTCAGTGGTCAGCACCGTGACGACGATCAGCCCCTGCAAGAACTCTACGACACCGGAGGCAAACTCTCCGCGAGATGCCGCCCCACCCAGCCGATTGCACGCGGCCATCACCGACGGCACCAGGGCCGCGAGGCCCTCGGTGTCGAGTCCATCCGTTGCGGCGGAATCGATGGGGAGTCCGTCCCGGCCGAGGACGATCACGGCGTCTACCCCGTCCCGGCGGCTCAAGCTCTGCACCACGTCTCGAATGGTTGGCATCGGCGCCAAGCTAGAATTCACCCACACCGAAGTCAAGGCGCCACGGCGCCTTGACCGCGTTTCGGGGGCGCGCTAAAGTTCTTCGTACTTCGATGCGTGTCGCGGTGTTCGCTCGGTTGGCGTACGGGTTGCTGATCTTGTTCGCCGGGGTGGTGATCGCTGCCTGCGATGACCCCCTCGCCTTGCTGCCTGCGATTAACGAGAACCGCGTCGATACACTCTCCCTCTTCGCGCTCCAGAATACCCCGGTTGCGTCACCCAGCGCATTCGACATTCTCAGTGGTGACCCAGTCCGTACCGATCAACGACGGGCATTCGACTTCGCGTTCGATATGGATGCGGTTGGGACGCCATTCGCGATCCCCCCGGGGGCGCTGGGTCTGCCTCCCGAACCGGGCGTGCTACCTTCCGATTCGGTGTTCGAAGCCATCCGCAGCGCTCCGCTCGAGGGATACATAACTGATCAAAGCGTGCCCCTGGGGCTCGGGTCAGTGTTTGTCGTCCGCTCGAGACTGAGTTTCGACGGTTGCGGCCTGACGGGCTCGCTCCCCCGGTACGGTAAGTTCCGCATCCTCGCGTTGGACCAACAGGCCCGAACCGTGACGCTCGAAGTGCTGGTGAATCGAAACTGCGGGTATCGCAGCCTCGAGCCGGGCCTGCCCACCTCCTGATTTCGTGATTGACATTCGGCTCTTGCGCGAGTCGCCCGATGAGTTTCGAGCGGCCGCCGCGCGTCGGCACGGAGACGTGGACGGGTTGCTGGATGAGATCCTCGCGCTGGATGCGAAACGCCGGGAGATGCTCGGCCGCGTCGAGAAGCTCAAGGCGCAGCGCAACAAGGCGAACGAAGACGTTGCGCGACTCCGGAGAGCCGGTGAGGATGCCTCGGCTCGGCGCTCGGGACTCAAAGAACTGAGCGACGAGGTGAAAGCTATGGATCGGGAGGTTCGGGCGGTTGAGGTCGATCTTGCTCGAGCCGCGCTACAGGTCCCAAACGTGTTGCTGACGGACGTGCCCGATGGGGGGGCAGCGGACAATCTGGTGCTGCGAACGTGGGGTGAGCGGCCGGACTTCGATTTCGAGCCCAAACCGCATTGGCAGCTCGGAGAGACACTCGGGATCATCGATCTTCCACGGGGCGCGAAGGTAACCGGTACCGGATTTCCCGTTTTCTGTGGAGCTGGGGCGCGACTCGTTCGGGCACTCGTCAATTTCATGCTCGATCTACACACGGACCAAAACGGCTACCGAGAAGTCGCGCCGCCATTCCTGGTGAACGACGATTCCGCGCGCGGGACCGGCCAGCTGCCCGACCTCGAGCGCAATATGTACGTTACCGAGGACGGGCTCTATCTCGTGCCGACGGCAGAGGTACCGGTTACGAACCTGCATCGTGACGAGATCGTGGCGGCCGAGGATTTGCCCTGTGGGTATGTGGCCTACACCCCCTGCTTTCGTCGCGAGGCAGGGGCCCACGGGAAAGATACCCGCGGACTGATACGACTACATCAATTCGACAAAGTGGAGCTCGTCCGGTTTTGCGCACCGGAGGACTCACCTGCAGAGCACGACATCCTCCTGGGACATGCCGAAGCCGTGCTCCAAAAGTTGAATCTACCGTACCGGACTGTGCTGCTCGCCGCGGGTGACACGGGCTTCGCCAGTGCCAAGACTTACGACCTCGAGGTGTGGGCAGCCGGGGTCGGCACGTGGCTCGAAGCCTCGAGTGCGAGCACCTTTACGAATTTTCAGGCCCGACGTGCGAATATCCGGTACCGACCTCGTCCCGATACCAAGCCAGAGTTCGTACACACGTTGAACGCGTCGGGTGTTGCCTTGCCGCGGACCATCGTGGCACTCTTGGAAAACAACCAGCAAAGGGACGGTTCGGTGCGGGTGCCGGAGGTGTTGGTCGAGTACCTCGGCACGGAGTGGCTGAAGCCTGGTGGATCGTAGCGGGCTGTCCAGGTTCCGTCGTCGAGGGCCGGAGATCGTCCTCGCGCTCGTCGTGGTTCTGGCCGGCGTGTCGCTCTGGCAGGCCTGGGTCACCGCGGGACACCTGCGCTCGCAGGCGCGGGATACCTCCAGAATCTTCGGGCAGATCATCAGTGCCCTAAACGATCCCGCGCCCGAGGCCAGCACCGAGGTCCTCCTGCGTCTGGTGGCCGAAATCCGGGCCACCGGTATCCCGGTCGTCATCACCGATAGCGCCGGGAGACCCACCGCGCTCGCGAACCTCCCGTTCGATGCTTCCATCGACGACCCGAGCGTGCGGGAGTACGCTGCTGAACTCGACCGGGTGAACCCGCCGATCCTGGGGCCCGCCCTCGGTCAGGTGCATTTTGGGGCGCTCCCCCAGGCGCGACGCCTCACTGGATTCGCGCTGCTGCAATTCGGGCTCTTGGGGACGGCCGTCGCGGTGGGCATTTGGGCCTATCGCACGTCCGTCGGTCGAGACCGAGACCGCCTGTGGGTAGCGACCGCGCGGGAGTCGGCCCACCAGCTCGGTACGCCTCTCATGAGTGCATCCGCTTGGGCTGACCGCCTTGCTGAAGGGGACGAGCGCTCCCAGACCATCGCGCGTCACCTTCGAGCCGACATCGAGCGTCTACAGCGGGTGGCCCAGCGCTTCGAGCGCATTGGACGGCCGGCACGTCGAGAACGCGTCGGGTTGGGGGTCCTATTGGAGCGGGTTGCGGCATACTTCGTCCCCCGGTTGCCGCGGCACTCGAACCCCGTGTCCATCAAGGTGCGGGCACCAGCGGCTGGACCCACGATCGCCGGCGACGCGGTGCTTCTCGAATGGGCTTTCGAGGTCCTGGTTCGCAACGCAGTAGATGCGCTGAGCGGGCGGGGCGGGGCGATCACGCTGACCGTCATCGGCACCGGCAGCGCGGCGACCGTCACGGTAGCGGATGACGGTCCGGGCATCCCGCCCGAGGTGCGGGCTCGGCTGTTTGAGCCGGGGGCCACGACCAAGCAAGGGGGATGGGGGATCGGCCTCGCGCTGGCGCGGCGGATCATCGAAGACGTGCACGGTGGCGCGCTCGACCTCAAACCATCGCAGGTCGGGACCGTGTTTGAGGCCGAGTTACCTTCAGGGGAACAGTGATCGCTTTCAGCCTGAACGACGCGCAGCGCTCCGCGGTGGAGCACCACCAGGGCCCGTTACTGGTCCTGGCCGGTGCCGGGTCGGGCAAGACCCGAGTCCTCACCGCGCGGCTTGCCCACCTGGTCGAACAGCGCAGAGTCGAGCCGCACCGAATCCTCGCCGTGACCTTCACGAACCGGGCTGCGAGCGAAATGCGCCGGCGGGTCACCGAGCTTCTCGGTCGGGAGCCCGCCGGTCTCTGGATTGGGACCTTCCATGCCGTTTGCGCGCGTCTACTCCGCCGAGAGGCGGAGCACCTCGGTTTCACGTCTCGATTCAGTATCTACGACGAGGACGATCGGCTACGGCTGATCAAGCGGCTGCTGGAGCGCCGAGGATATGCGAGCAAGGCCTACCCGCCTCGCCTCATTCAGGCCGTCATCTCGACCGCGAAGAATCGACTCCTGACCCCAGATGGGCTCGCCAGCGACGCAAGCGACCGAATCGGTCGGGTCGCGGCCGAGATCTTCGGGGACCTGGGCAAGGCTCTGGCAGCCGCAAATGCCATGGACTTCGATGATCTCCTAATCCATCCCCTCACGCTTTTCGAGCAGCACCCAGAGCGGCTGGCATACTACCAGGGCAGGTTCCGATCGATCCTCGTCGACGAATTCCAAGACACGAATCGCGCTCAGTACTTGCTCGTCCGTCACCTGGCGGCCGGGAGCAGGGATATCTGCGTGGTCGGCGACGACGATCAATCCATCTACGGGTGGCGCGGGGCAGATATCCAAAACATGCTCGATTTCCAGGGCGACTTCGGTGAAGCGACGATCGTCCGCCTCGAGCAAAACTACCGATCTACGCAGATCATCCTCGATGCGGCGAACAGTGTGATCGCCGAGAACGCCCGACGACTGGGGAAGACGCTATTCACCGTGCGCGCGGGGGGGGATCCCGTTGTGCTCGTCGCGATGGCAGACGAGCGCGACGAAGCCGAGTGCGTATCACGCGAGCTTCGGGCGCGCGTCTCGAACGACCACTACGATTACAGTGAGATGGCCGTCCTGTATCGCACGAACGCCCAGTCGCGCGCCTTCGAGGAAGCCTTTCGCCGCAGCGCGACGCCCCACCGAGTGGTGGGCGCGGTGAGCTTCTACGAACGCCGTGAGGTCAAGGACCTGGTCGCATACCTTCGCATCGTAGCCAACCCGGCCGATGACGAGGCGTTCCTGAGGGCGGTACAGGTGCCGAAACGGGGGGTCGGCCCCTCGAGTCTCGCGGCCTTGCAGGCCGCAGCGCATGACTGGAGTAAACCGTTACTGGCCACGGCGACGATTGCGGATCGCATCGTGGAACTCAGGCCGCATGCAAAGACGGCATTGCGGGCCTTTGCAGATATGATCGAGCAGTTCCGCGCAGCAGCCACAAGCATCGCCCCCGCGTCGTTGCTCGAACGCATCATGGAGAAAATCGACTACGAGACGTATCTCACCTCCGGAGGGCTTGAAGGGTTCGAGCGCATCGAGAACGTGCGGGAGCTTCTCGCCGGAGCTGCTGAGTGGTCCGAAGAGAGCGACCCGGACGATCCCGCAAGTCCCCTCGACCGTTTCCTCGTGTCAGCGGCGCTCACGAGTCCGGGTGAGCGAGGCGTGGGCGATCGGGAGGGGGTCACGCTCATGACGGTCCATACCGCCAAGGGGCTGGAATGGCCGATCGTCGTGCTAGCTGGGATGGAGGACGGATTGTTTCCTCTCAGCCGCTCCCTGGAATCGGCCGATGGAGCAGAAGAGGAGCGCCGGCTGGCCTACGTCGGGGTGACCCGGGCGCGCGACCGTCTGTATCTGACGTGGGCTCGCGCACGTCGGCGTGGTGGGCAGTTACTGCCAGGGATGCCCTCTCGTTTCCTCGAAGCCTTTCCCGCGGAGGTCCTTGAAGAGAGACGAAGCAGCGGCGCGTTCGGGGGCGAATTCCTCACGAGGCGAGGCTCGCATTCTTCGAGCGCAACGCTCGCCGACCTCGGTAGCGTCGAAACAGAGTCCCAGGATGCACCGCGCTACGTCAAAGGCGAGCGCGTGCGACACCGCCACTTCGGATCCGGAACCATCCGAGGACTCGGTGGTCACGGCCGGGAGCTGAAGGTGACCGTAGAATTCGACGACTCGGAGGTCGGCACGAAGCAGCTGCTCGTTGCGTACGCCGGCCTGGAACGTGACTGGGAGCCGGCATGAGCGTGACGCGGGAAGAGATCGAGCGCATTGCCCGGCTCACTGCGCTGGCGGTCGATCAGGACGCCCTCCGGTCCCTCACGACCGAGATCGGCCGGATTCTCGAATACGTCTCGACGCTCGAAAGCGCCGACGTTGGGACCGGCGAAATCGGCGGGTCCGTTCCTAACGCGGAATCGCGGCAACCGCTCAGACCCGACGAGGTGAGCCGCACCGAGCTGGCCGTACCACTCGAAGCGCTGGCTCCCCGCTTCGAGGACGGCCTGTTTCTCGTGCCGCGTTTGGGCGCGCTGGATCAGGAATGAGCACGGCTGAAGATCGAGCGCTCCAGGCGGCTGACGGTATCGAACGGACCGCCGGCCGCGGTCTCAATGCCGTTCTCGCCTTCGACAGGGATAACCTGCTGAGCCAATCCCGAAATCACGAACGGGTCGCGCAAGAAGCACCGCTCGATGGGCTCCCGGTTGGGATCAAGGACAACATCTGCACGCTGGAATATCCGACCTCATGCGGTTCGCGAATCCTCGAGGGCTATTGCTCACCGTACGAGGCAACGGCCGTGGCCAGACTCAAGGCCGCTGGCGGTCTGGTTGCATGCAAGACCAACCTCGATGAATTCGGCATGGGCTCGTCGACCGAGCACTCCGCGTTCGGGCGAACGATGCACCCCATCGATACCGAGCGGGTGCCCGGAGGGTCTTCCGGTGGATCGGCCGCCCTTGTTGCCGACGGCGCGGTACCGGCGTGTCTCGGCTCCGAAACGGGCGGATCTGTACGGCAACCAGCCGCTTTCTGCGGTGTCGTTGGTGTCAAACCGACTTACGGCCGGGTGAGTCGCTACGGCTTGGTGGCCTTCGGCAGTTCTCTCGATCAGATCGGAGTGTTCGGTAAAACGGTGGCTGATGCCGCGGGCGTACTGTCGGCCATATCCGGGCGCGACCCAAACGACGCGACCTGCTCCGATCGTGACCCGCTCGAGTTCCGATCGGCACCGACGGACTTGTCGGGGACGACGGTTGGCCTCCCGCGAGAATACTTCCCGGAGGACCTGGAGCCTGGGATACGGGCGGCCTGCGACCGTACAGTCGCAGGCCTCGAAGAAGCCGGGGCGACCGTCCGCGACGTCTCGCTCCCCCATACGGCCTTGGCTGTGCCGACCTACTACATCATTGCACCGGCAGAGGCCAGCTCGAATCTCGCGCGCTATGACGGCGTACGATACGGTCTTCGCGTCGTCGATGAAAGTGGAGACGTCCACGCTATGTATCGAGCAACACGCGGCCAGGGGTTCGGCCCAGAAGTGCGCCGGCGCATCATCGTCGGCACCTACGTCCTTTCGGCCGGCTACTACCAGGCCTACTACGGCCGCGCGCTCCGGGCTCGCCAATGTATTACCCGCGACTTCCGTGAGGTATTCGAATCGGGCGTTGACCTGCTGTTTACCCCGACGACACCATCCACGGCGTTCAAGGCCGGAGAGAAGCTCGCCGACCCTGTGTCGATGTACCTGGGCGACGTGTTCGTCTGTACGGCAAACCTCGCGGGTGTTCCTGCCATGTCGATCCCCATCGGGCGGGACGACGGCCTACCGATCGGCGGGCAGCTCATTGCGCCGCCGTTCGCCGAGGCCACGATGCTCGGCGCCGCGACGGTACTCGAACGGGTCGTCGACGAAACGGCTGAAGTCCGGTGAGCTGGGAGTCAGTGATCGGGCTCGAGGTGCACGTCCAGCTCAAGACCCAGTCCAAGATTTTCTGTGCCTGCTCCACGGCGTTCGGTGATCCTCCAAACACGAACGTCTGTCCAGTGTGCCTCGGTCTCCCGGGTGCGCTCCCAGCGTTGAATGCGCACGCGGTGGAACTCGGCGTCCGTGCGGCGCTCGCCCTCGATTTCACGGTTCACGGCGTCAGCATCTTCGCACGAAAGAACTATTTCTATCCGGATCTACCAAAGGGATATCAAATCTCCCAGTTCGAGGCACCGCTCGCGACCGCGGGCACCCTGGAGGTACCTACCGCGGGTGGCGGAACGGTACGAATCGGTATTACGCGGCTTCACCTGGAGGAAGATGCTGGCAAGTCGTTTCACGACCGCGTCCCATCGATGACGGCGGTAGATTTGAACCGATCGGGCACGCCGCTGGCCGAAATCGTGAGCGAGCCCGATCTCCGGTCTCCCGAGCAGGCTAGGGCCTACCTCGTCGTGCTGAAGCAGATCCTGGAATACCTCGACGTTTCTGACTGTAACATGGAGGAGGGGAGTCTTCGTGTGGACGCGAACGTCTCGGTTCGGCAGGTTGGGGATTCGAGGCTCGGGACCAAGCAGGAAGTGAAGAACATGAACTCCTTCGGCGGTCTGGAACGGGCGGTGGGGCAGCTACGCGACCAGCAGATCGCGTTGCTGGAGGCGGGGGTCTCGGTCGAGCTCGCGACCTATTCGGCCGCCACAGGAGAGCTCCGACACATGCGAAGCAAGGAGGAGAGCCACGACTATCGGTATTTCCCGGAGCCGGATTTACCGCCGCTCGATCTCGCTCGATATGGGATCGACATCGCCAAGGAACGGGAAGGGTTGCCGGAGCTGCCAGCGCGAAAGCGGAACCGTTTTGCCGATCAGTACGGGCTATCGGACTACGACGCTGAGGTGCTTGCGAGCACCCAGAAGTTGGGAAATTACTTCGAGGAGGTCGCGTCGGGCGCGGCGGATCCCAGGGCCGCTGCCAAATGGGTCATGGGCCCAGTGCTCGCGGCCGCTAAGGACCGTGGTGGCAGTCTGAGCGTCGCACCCGGGCGAGTAGTTCAGCTCATCCGGTTGGTCGGCGAAGCCGTGCTGAGCGAGCAGGCGGCGAAGCGTGTGTTCGTGGAGATCGTGACCAATGATGCCGACCCTGAAACGGTGGCCAAGCAGCTTGGGCTGGTGCAGGTCGGGGACGATGACGTGATAGCGAAGTGGGTCGACGAGGTACTACGTGGTCAAGAGGAAGCGATAGCGCGTTATCGCGGTGGGGAGAAGAAGGTGCTCGGCTTCTTCATGGGCGCGGTGATGAAGGCTTCGGGCGGTAGAGCCGATCCCAAACGAGTCCAATTCGCGTTGCGGCGCCGCCTGGATGCCGGCTAGACCCTCATCAATCCGACGATCCCTCAGGACCGCGGCGCCAGGGACGCTGGGCGTCGGAGCTCTCCCAAAACGTCAGCTCGTAATCGGGAAGCGCGAAGTGCTCGTCCGCGACTGTCTCGAGCTGCTCCCCATCGGTCGTCAGGAGACGTATTCGAGCCGCTTCTCCCCGTAAGCGCTTCGCCAGCTTCAGCGATGCCTCACCCGAGGGATCCAACTGCCGCGCCTTTGCGTCGTTCGAACCGAGCATATCCATCACGAGATGAAATGCGACGCCCATGTTCCGATCGACCTCCGCGTCCGTGAGGTCGTAACGGCTGTTCGTCGATACAACTCGGAAGGCCCGCTGCCAGCTCCGGGTCTCCGTAATGCCGACCATCCCCTGGAACAAGCGTCTGCTCGTGCGAACGGAAAAATCGTTGGGGACAGAATCTCGTCGAGGTGTCTTTCGGCGCCAGCATGATCGAGACGAATGACGTCCATGGCGGTCCGCGCATACTGATCGCCCAAGTGCGTCTCGAACCGGCTCTCCCAATAGGAGTGGCCCAGTCCCGTCGCTCCCGCCGCGACCACGAGTTGCTGAGGAACAAAGAAGTTGTGCGCCACAGCGTCGGCTGCCAGGTGGGACAGGTATCCCAACCCGAACGCCCGGAGGGGCTCGCTCTCGGCGAGGTCGAAGATTTCCTGACCGACCTGCCAGGAGTGGCAGTGTCGGCCAACGGGGGCGTACTTCTTCGCAATGGAGGTGTCCGCGGCGATGTTGCCGTACAAGAAGTCGTAGGGAAATGCCCGCAAGAGCTCGGCGATCCACGGCGGCAGCTGCCCGAGGTTGGCGAGCACGGATTCGCCCAGAAAAATGTGCGTGCCCGGACTCCACGCGTGTGCGGGTGTCGGTACGGCCGCGGCGGCGACGAACACGAGAGCCGACGCGATCACCGCGTGTTGCCACTGCGAGCCCGTTATCGCCGCCGTCCCAGCAGTGCCCGTTTCATGGCGCCCAGCACGGACGTGCTCCGCCGAGTCGTGCGGACCGCAGCCGCGACGTCGAGCACGGTCTCCTCGACCTCCTCATGGAGGATTTCCAGGAGCGCACCAACCTCCTGCAGCCGTTCTCCCGCGTCGTCGGCGACTTCCGTCACTCGAGTCCTCAGATCACGGGAAGTGCCGGCGACTCCCTCAACCTCCACACGGACAGTTTCGACCATGCGTTTGGCTTCGTCGACCGCCGACCGCGCGGACTGGAGCGCCGGTGAGGCGTGCGTATTGAGGGTCTCGGTCAATCGCTGCAACGATCCCACGACCCGCCGAGCATCCCGCAGCAGGGGGAGCGAAGCGAACATCGGCAAAGCGATGAGTATGGCGATGGCCGCGGTCGAAATCGCTGTTACTACGGCTGGCCATTCCATTCACGGCTCCTTAATCGGGCGGGATGGCACCACAATCCCGTCATTGACCTGGCGAAGGGTGCCCATCGCCCAGGGTAGTGTCAAGCGCTGAGACCGTCGCCAACCGCTCCGCCTCGCGCGACGGCCGGGAGGGGCCCGGAGGTCGGATGCGCCCGAGGACCCTGGCCGCTTGACTCCGAAGCCAGAGGCGGCGTATGGTTCGCCCCACCATGGCTACCAGCTTCCGCGTCACCGGTGGCGTTCCCTTGAGCGGAACGATTCGCCCCGCCGGCAATAAGAACGCGGCGCTCCCGATGATTGCCGCGTCCCTCCTCGCGGATGGCCCGAGCGAGATACACAACGTGCCGCACATCCGCGACGTCGACACCATGCTTGAGTTGATCGCCGATATCGGTGTGAGTTGTTCTTGGACAGGGCCGAACAGCCTAACCATTGATCCCAGAAACATCGCCAGTCGGGAACTCAACCCCAGCTTGTGCGCCCGGATCAGGGCGTCTGTGCTGCTAGCCGGGCCGTTACTCGCCCGGTTCGGGTCCGTCGTTTTGCCCCCCCCGGGAGGCGACGTCATTGGGAGGAGGCGGCTCGACACCCATTTCCTCGCCCTGGAGCGCCTCGGCGCGGAGGTCGAGATCGGGGCCGAATACCGACTGGAGGCTCCCACCGGCCTGGAAGGGACGGAGATTTTCCTCGACGAGCCCAGCGTGACGGCCACGGAGAATGCCCTGATGGCGGCGGTTCTGGCCGCGGGCCGCACCGACTTGCGCAACGCGGCTTCGGAACCGCACGTGCAGGACTTGGCTCGAACGCTCGTTCGGATGGGCGCGCGAATCGACGGAATTGGCACCAACGTCTTGAGCGTTGAGGGCGTCACCAGGCTCAACGGTGCGCGATTCGACGTCGGACCGGACCACGTGGAAGTGGGAAGTTTTGTCGGGCTCGCCGCAATGACAAATGGGGAAATCGTCATCGACGGCGTGCGGCCGGAGGACCTACGGAGCATCCTCCTGAATTTCGATCGTCTGGGCGTCACGCCGCGCCTGGACGGCGACCGGGCCATCGTCGAACAGCACCAAGAACGGCGGGTTCAGCCCGACCTCGGGGGGCACATCCCGAAGATCGAAGACGGTCCCTGGCCGGCGTTTCCCGCGGACCTGACTTCCATCGCCATCGTGACGGCCACCCAGTGCGAGGGCTTGGTTCTCGTATTCGAGAAGATGTTCGAGTCACGGCTCTTCTTCGTCGACAAACTGATTGGGATGGGCGGCCGCATCGTGCTCTGTGATCCCCACCGGGTCGTCATCTCCGGCCCGTCCCCCCTGCGGGGAGGGGTCGTCGAGAGTCCCGACATTCGGGCTGGTATGGCGATACTGATCGCTACCCTGGCGGCCGAGGGTGAGAGCACGATTCATAACATCGGCCAAATTGACAGAGGGTATGAGCGTATTGACGAGCGTCTACGCGAGTTGGGAGCCCAGATCGAGCGAGTCGAGGGCGGCGACCAATGACGGCAGCCCAGCTGGCCATAGCGACGGAGCAGCGAGCCATGGAGAGCGGGATTCCCCGCTACGAGCTTCTGGACTGGTGGGAGCAACACGGGCTCGTCGCTGGGGTTACGGGGCGGGGAGACGGTTTCGACATGCGCCTGCCGCCGGCGGGCGAGGTTACAGCGGGAGCATGGCGGTCTTTTCTGGCTGGCCTGGACCGCCCGTTCGATGGGGTCGTCGTGGGGCGCCAAGTACACCATACGAGGGTTGAGCGTCACGCGGACCCCGTTGTTGGACTCGTGGTTCAGCCCGGAATCGACGGTCACGTTACCTCGATCCCGGGTTTGCTGCTGGCCGTGACCATCGCTGACTGCGTGCCGGTTTACCTGGCTCACCCTCCTACCGGAAGCATCGCCCTGCTTCACGCTGGATGGCGCGGTATAGCGGCCGGTATCCTGAGCGAGGGTGTACATGAGTTGTGCGACCTCGCGTCCGCGAACGTTGCAGATATCCTAATGCATTGTGGTATAGGCATTTGTGGTAGATGTTATGAAGTAGGATCTGAGGTCGTAGCTGAGGTGACGGGTAACCGAGCCACTGGAGAATCCGACTTCGTGGACTTGCGCGGGGTGGTGGCCGATCGCGCCCGCGGCCTTGGGATTCGCCAGATTTCGTGCTCGCCCTGGTGCACTGCCCACGACGCCGACCGCTTTTATTCCCACCGAGCATCGGGTGGTCCCGACGGACGCATGGCGGCCTACTTGGGGCGTCCGGGATTCGGGTCGGCGTAGGGGTACAAGTCCGGGCGGGACGCGTTCGTTGCATGTCGGGCGCTTGCTCCCCATCGCCGTGAGGCGTATATTCTGGGCTGTAGGGGAGCGGGCGCAGTTGGCCCGCGCTTTTTTTTTCCAAATTTGGCCATGTCTCACGACACCGCTGAGCTCCTGGAGGCCATCCAGCAGCGGGTCGCGAACGCGGGGTTTGAGTTGGTGGACCTCCGCGTGGGCGGCTCGACGCAGCGGCCGTTGCTGCAGGTTCGCATCGATCGCCCCAACTCGATTGCGGGCCACGGCGTCACCGTCGACGATTGTGCGGTGGCCAGCCGGGCGCTCGAGGCATGGCTCGATCAGGGCGACGTGGTCCGGTCGAGGTACATCCTCGAGGTCTCCTCGCCTGGAATCGAGCGGCCGATCCGCTTGAAGCACCATTGGAAGCGTTTCATCGACCATGATGCGAAGGTGCGGATTCCCCGCCGAGGCCGCCTGCGCGCGACCATCCTCCGGGTCACGGATCACCCGGATCTGGTGGTCTTGGGACTCGCGGACGGAGGGGAATTGACGGTACCGCTGACCGCGGCTCTCGACGCCACGCTGGCAGTAGACGAGGTGCCACTGCCGAAGGGACCGTCACGCAAGCGAAAGGCACCGAGTACGCAATAGCGACAAAGGAGCTGGACCGGTATGGCCACGTCCCGTGACATTCTTTCCGCCATTCGTGACCTGGCGAGCGCGAAGCAGCTCGAACGTGCCGAGCTGATCGACTTGTTGCGCGACGGCATCCAGGCCGCACTCATCCGACGTTGTGGGCCGAACGTTCGGTCGGAAATCGAAATCGACGAGTTGAAGGGCGATATACGGGTGTCGGTGCTGCGAACCGTGGTGGACGAGGTGGAAGATCCCAACACGCAGGTTTCCGTGGAAGAGGCGCGCTGGGAAGATCCCGAGTTCCAGGCCGGTGATGTTCTTGAGGAAGAGGTTCCGTTTGCAGAATTCGGGAGAGGGGCTGTCCAGGCGGCCAAGCAGCGTATCATCCAACGTGTCCGTGAGGGTGAGCGATCCCGAATCCGCGAGGAGTTCGCCGACCGGGTTGGGGAGCTGCTATCCGGTGAGATTCAGCAGATCGAACGCGGCAAGCTCGTGCTGATGATCAATCGGTTCCGAGAGGCCGAGGCAATCATCCCGTACCGGGAGCAGAACCACCGGGAGCACTTCCATCAGGGAGACAGCATTCGAGCGGTGCTCAAGCGCCTGGAAGAAACGCCTAAAGGCCCCCGGTTGGTGCTATCCAGGGCCGACCCGCTCTTCGTGCAGGCGCTGTTCAAGCTCGAGGTGCCCGAAATCCAGCAGGCGATCGTCGAGGTCCGAGCCGCGGCGCGTGAGGTTGGGAGCCGGACCAAGATCGCGGTTACGAGCCGGGACGACTCGATCGATCCGGTGGGTGCGTGCGTTGGGTTGAAGGGGAGTCGAGTCCAGGCAGTCGTCAACGAGCTCGGCGGCGAGCGAATCGATATCGTGCCCTGGTCGGCCGATCCAGAGCGGTTCGCTCGGCTCGCGCTGGCGCCAGCCCGAGTCGCGCGTGTGTTTTCCGATCCGGATTCTCGAACCGTCCAGGCGATCGTCGACGAGGATCAGTTGTCGCTCGCCATTGGGAGAAACGGCCAGAACGTCCGTCTGGCGTCCGAGCTGACGGGGTGGAAGATCGATTTGTACTCGAGCCGCGAGTGGTTGGAGCGGGGTGGGGAAGGCCCGCTTTTCGCACCACTACTGCCGGCCGAAGATCTCGTCGCGGATGTCCGCCTCAACGAGCTGAAGGGGATGCCCCGGGATGTCGTAGAGGCGCTTGAGGCCTCTGGGCGACAGACGCTGCGCCACATTCTCGATCTCGAGCGCGAAGATGTGTTGAAGATCGAAGGAATGACGACGGAGCATGCGGATGTGCTGATGGCGTTCTTGGCGGAATTGACGGAAGAAAATGCCGAGGCGTCCACCGACTCTGGGGAGAGCGGTGGCAAGACGGACGGCGAGAGCGACGCGAAGATCGACGACTCCGAGCCAACACCGAGCGCGCCGACGACACCGGCCGCGTGAAGCGAGGGGGCGTCCTCGGCCTGCTTGGGCTCGGTGCCCGGGCCGGATCGCTGGTGTCGGGCACTGTTGGGGTGCGAGCCGCGCTCAAGCGCGACGACTTGGCTCTTGTGATCATCGCATGCGACCGGAGCGAGCGAACCAACGAAAAGGTATGCCGCCTAGCTCGAGCGAAGGGATTGCCGGTGATGGAGGGCCCGCCAGCTCGAGAGCTGGGACAGTCAGTGGGGCGGGATGTGGTACAAGTCATTGGAGTACGCGATGGGAAGCTGGCAGCCGGCTTGCGCGCGTACGGTCAGCAGCAGGAATGAGGAGGCGGTAGTGACGAAAACGCGGATCCACGATCTCGCGGCGGAATTCGGCATTCCGAGCGAGGAGCTACTCAAGCTGCTCGCGGAGCTTGGCATACACGTCCGAAGCCACCTCTCCGCCCTGGATCCTGGCCAGGTGGCGCTGGTGCGCGCCCGCCGCGAACGACAGAAGCGCCGCAAGGACGAACCGACGACCAAGGGCCGCCGTCGGACGAAGAAGGCGACCAGCAAGCGGGCGGCGGCCAAGCCGCCTGCCGAGGTTCCTGCGGAGCCGCGACCGAAGCGCCGGCGCCGGACGGCTGCGGAGGTAGCCGCGCGCGAAGCCGCTGAGGAGGCCGAAGCCGAGCGCACGCGTGAAGCGGCGGCCGCGCTGGAAGACACACAACTGAAGCCGTCACCGGCCGAACCCAAGCCTAGTCTCGAGGAGCGTGCCGCCGCGCTGTTCGGGGAAAGGCCTTCCGGTACCGCAGGACCTGGGGCGACGGCTCAATCGGAGGTTCCCGAGTCGACAGCCCAGATGGCGGCGCCGACGGAGCCGGCTGCGGCCGCCGCAGGGGCAGCCGAGGGGGCTCCCAAAGCGCCGTCGGCCGCGCCGGCGCGTGTCTCCCGACAGGTTCCGTCACCCGCTCGTCTCAAACCCGTTGCCTCCGCCACACCCGGGAAACCAACGCCGCCCCGTCCGGTGGCCTCGGCGGCGCCAGGCGAGACGGCCGAGGAACGGCGCCGAGACAAGAAAAAGCGCAAGAAGGGCCGTCGGTCACAAGTGGATCAGGAGGCGGTGCAGGCGAACATCAGCCGGACGCTCGCCTCCATCAAGGGCCCAACTGGGAGAAAAGGGCCGAAGCGGCGGGAAGACGAGCCGAGTTTTCGGGAGTTGGAGGAACAACGCCGCGCTGAGGAGCGAGAGCGCGAAAAGACGCTCGTGCGGGTCAACGAGTTCATCACGGTGTCGGAGCTTTCCGACATTCTCAAGGTACCGCCCACTCAGGTCGTGACGTTCTGCTTCAAAGAGCTGGGCATGATGGTAACCGTCAATCAGCGTCTCGATTTCGACCAAATCGAGTTGATCGCTGGTGAATTCGGGTTCAAGGCTGTTCAGGAAGAGGAATACGCCGGGGCAACGGAAGAGGAAGGCCCAACCGACGAGCCCGAGGAGCTGGAAACACGGCCGCCCGTTGTAACGGTGATGGGCCACGTCGATCACGGCAAGACGTCGTTACTCGATTACATCCGACAGACCAACGTCATTGCGGGCGAATCGGGTGCGATCACGCAGCATATCGGCGCGTACAGCGTCAAGCGGCCGGACGGGAAGCACATCACCTTCCTCGACACCCCTGGACACGAAGCGTTCACCGCCATGCGGGCTCGGGGCGCGCAGGTAACCGATATTGTCGTGCTCGTCGTCGCGGCCGACGATCAGGTCATGCCACAGACGGTCGAGGCGATCAGCCACGCCAAGAACGCTGGTGTTCCGATCGTAGTGGCGATCAACAAGATCGACCTCCCGGCGGCCAACATCCCCAAGGTCAAGCAGGACCTCCTCACTCACGAGGTCGTGCTCGAGGACTTCGGCGGCCAGGTCCAGGCGGCGCCCATTTCGGCGAAGACCGGTGAGGGCGTGGAGGAATTGCTTGACCAAATCATGGCTCAAGCCGAACTGCTCGACAAGAAGGCGAACCCTTCCCGCCCGGCGCGGGGCACGGTGGTCGAGAGCAGTCTGGACCCCGGGAAAGGCCCGGTTGCGACCGTTCTAGTCGAGACGGGCACGCTCCAGGTAGGCGACGACTTCATCTGTGGTAACCTCGCCGGAAGGGTCCGCGCGCTCCTCGGCGAGCGCGGGAGCCGCATCAAGAACGCCGGTCCATCCGTTCCAGCCCAGGTACTGGGATTTGACGGCATTCCACAGGCTGGTGACGTGTTCACCGTGGTAGCCAACGCCGCCGATGCACGGGAGATTGCGCAGAAACGCCAACGGCTCGATCGCGAAGCCGCACACAGGCGAACGTCTCGCGGTGTGTCCCTGGAGGATCTCTCCAAGCAAATCGAAGAGGGCCGGACGCAAACGTTGAAGATCATCATCAAGGCGGATCAGGGTGGCCCGGCCGAAGCCCTGGCGGACGCCTTTGCGCAGCTGTCGACGGACGAGGTCAAGGTCGAAGTGATTCACCGCGGCGTCGGCGCCATCACCGAGGGCGATGTCGTTTTCGCGAAGGCCTCCAATGCCGTCATCGTTGGGTTTCACGTGCGGCCTGATGCGAACGCGCGGACCGCCGCGGAGCGCGAGAGTGTGGATATCAGGACCTACCGGATCATCTACGAGGCGGTCGAAGAGATCAGGTCGGCGCTCGAGGGCCTGCTGACACCCGAGGAGCGGGAGGTTGTGCTTGGCGAGGCCGAAGTGCGGCAGACGTTCAAGATCTCCGGCACCGGCACGATTGCGGGCTGTTTCGTGCGGAACGGCATCATTCGCCGCGGCACCCGGATCAGGGTGGTGCGGGACGGGGTGGAGATCTATACCGGGAACATCGGGAGTCTGCGCCGCTTCAAGGAGGATGTGCGCGAGGTCAAGGAAGGGTTCGAATGCGGTATCGGCGTGGAGAACTTCAACGATGTCAAGGTTGGGGACGTGCTCGAGGCGTTCCACGTCGAAGAGGTAGCCCGAACGCTCGAGCCGGCAGGGGGAGCCCGGAGTACGTAGCGTGATCATCGGCGTGATGGGGTGGGACCTGCACCTGAACGGCTGCGCGTCGCTCAAGGACAAGCGCCGGATAGTGAAGAGCCTCAAGGACCGGCTGCATAAGCGCTTTAACGTGTCGGTGGCGGAGACCGGACACCACGAGCTCCATCAGCGTGCAGAGCTGTCGTGCTGCGTCGTGGCGGGAGACCGGCGACATGCTACTCAAGTACTCGGTGCTGTCGACCAGTTGGTTGCCAGCGACGGGCTTGCCCGAATCATCGATTCCACGACGAGTTTTGTGTGACCCGGCCGTCCAAGCATCGGCCGGAGCGCATCGCGAGGCTCATTCAGGAAACCCTTGCGTCAGCGCTCGCCACGGAGGTCAAGGACCCCCGAGTCGGCTTTGTGACGCTTACCGGCGTCCAGGTGTCCCAGGATGGGCAGCACGCACTGGTTCGCGTGAGCGTCCTGGGGGCATCG
Organism: Gemmatimonadales bacterium; assembly: GCA_965249575.1. GTDB lineage: Bacteria > Gemmatimonadota > Gemmatimonadetes > Gemmatimonadales > GWC2-71-9. The sequence continues at coordinate 3,778,961 of OZ252244.1, forward strand.
GAAGAAAAAGAGCGGGCGATGGCGGGATTAGAGAGTGCTCGTGGGTTCCTTCGAACTCACCTAGCTCGGACGCTGAGCTTGCGGAGCGCCCCGGAGTTGCGTTTCGAGCTGGACCGGAGCCTCGACCACGCAGCCCGTATCGATCAGCTCCTCGCCCGAGTCCGACGGGGCGAGGCGTAAACTCTGATCACCGGGGTCCTTCTCCTCGACAAGCCCGCCGGCCCGACCTCGCACGACCTGGTGGTGGCGGTGCGGCGATCCGTGGGAACGCGACGAGTCGGGCATGCCGGGACCCTGGATCCCTTCGCGACTGGGCTGCTGGTGGTCCTCGTGGGTAGGGCGACCCGGCTCTCGCAGTACGTCGTGGGACTGCCGAAGCGATATACGGGAACGATCCGGCTCGGAACCTCGACCGCCACCGATGACCCCACCGGCGAGGTGCTCGAATCGAACGACAGCTGGAACAGCGTCACGGACGCCGCCATACGGGATGCGATGCACTCCCTGATGGGTCGGCAGCGACAGCGGCCGCCCCGGTACTCCGCTAAGAAAGTGGGTGGCCAGGCTGCGTACCGCCTCGCGAGGCGCGGCGCGCGTGTCGAATTGGCGGAGCAATGGGTGGAGGTACACGAGCTCACACTGATCGACCGCGACGGCAGGGATGTGAGGTTCGACGCTTACGTCGGAAGCGGAGTCTACGTTCGCTCGTTGGCGCGAGATCTGGGCAGCGCGGTTGGCTGCGGCGCGCATCTGAGTGCGCTGCGTCGTCTCACCGTCGGGAGCTTCTCGGTTGACACCGCCCTGTCACCCGCACATCTGGACCAGACACCGCCGCTGCTACCGGCCCTCGAAGCTGTCCGCCACCTGGCGCTTCTCGAGATCGACGAAGCTACGCGGGAACGTGTCCGGTTTGGCGAGGCGATCCGTGTGCCTGGGGATGACCCCGGGCCCGTCGCGCTGACGGCTGATCGCGAACTCGTCGCGGTGGCCGAGCGAGATGGCGAGGTGCTGCGTCCGAGGGTGGTACTCGAGGGGTGAGCGGACTCGATTGCCTCCCCAGCGACGCACGAGATACGGTCGTCACCGTTGGGACGTTTGACGGCGTCCACCTCGGGCATCGTCGGGTGCTGGAAGAGATCGCCGTCCGAGCGCGCCGCGCAGGGCGGCGGAGCGTGCTTGTGACCTTCGAACCGCATCCCATGGAGGTCGTCAACCCGGACGCCGCCCCTCAGCTACTGACGCTCGGTGACGAGCGCCGCGAGATCTTGGCACAGAGCGAGCTGGATGTCGTCGCCTTTCTGCCGTTCACGCGCGTACTGTCCCGATACCCACCCGATGCGTTCGTTCGGCTCTTGATCGATCGCTTCGGTCTGAAGGAGCTCGTCATCGGGCACGATCACGGGTTCGGCAGGGGCCGCGCCGGCGGCGTGCAACTGGTCCGGCAGCTCGGGTCCCAGCTGGGGTTCGAGGTCGACGTCGTCGACGCGGTCGTGGTGCACGGGCGATCGGTCTCATCGACCTTTGCCCGCCGCGCCATCGCGGGGGGCGACTTGCGAGCCGCGGCAGAAAGTTTGGGTAGGCCATACTCCATGACGAGCGTAGTCATGCGCGGGGCCGGGCGGGGCCACGAGATCGGCTATCCCACCGTCAACCTCCAAGCACCGGATCGCCGAAAACTTCTGCCCCCGGACGGTGTCTACGCGGTGCGGGTCCAATGGGCCAGCGGGAGTGCGGGTGGAATGATGCATCAGGGACCGCGCCCGACCTTTCGAGAAGAAGCCCGCTCGCTCGAGGTCCATCTGTTCGACACGAACGAGGATCTCTACGGTGCGTCGTTGAAGCTCGAGTGGATTGGCCGCCTGCGGGACATCACTGCATTTCCGACGCCGAAGGCCTTGAAGGACCAGCTGGACCGCGATGCTCTGTCCGCTCGCAACGCGTTGACACAATATGATTTCCGAGCTAGTCATTAACGCTCTTTAGCTCCCGGACCGACATGTTCTCTACTATTCGTGGCCGACTTATCACGATCGCGGTACTGGTGGGTCTCGCCACTTACTTTCTGTGGCCGAGGGACGTCTCACGCCGGGTACGCGCGCCGGACGGGACGATGCGCGATACCATCGAAACGACCGTTCCACTGAAGAAGGGACTCGACCTGCAGGGAGGGATTCACCTCGCTTTGGAGGTCGACGAGTCGAAGGGGATAGTCACGGATCGGTCTGGCGCATTGGACAGGGCACTCACAATCATTCGTGCCCGAATCGACGAGTTCGGCGTCGCCGAACCGCTCATCCAGAAGGTCGGGGACGAGCGCATCGTCGTGGAGCTGCCGGGCCTGAGCGATCCGGCTCGCGCGAAAGCGATCGTCGAACGGTCCGCGTTTCTCGAGTTTCGCATTACCGACATGCAAGGCCGATTTCGGACTGCCCTCCCGACGATTGATGACGCCTTGCGAAAGGCTGGGATTCGCTCCAACGCGGAGGGCGGCTCCGGAGTGACCGCCGTCGAGCGGCTCCTCGCGGGAGACTCCGCTGCTGACACCGGAGAGGATGGGAGCGATCCGGACAGCCTCGACCTTAACGCGCCGGGCCCGCTTACCTCTCGCCTCTTTAACGGATCGCAACCAGGCGAATTTCTGGTTCCCGAAGAAGATTTTGCGCAGGTGGACAGTCTGGTTCAGTTGGAAATCGTGGAGCGTGCCCTGCCACGTGGCATCGAGTTGTTATGGTCCGCCGAGCCATTGTCACAGGGTGCCCGCTCGTTTCGGGCGCTCTATGCGGTCGAAGAGCGGGACATCCTGACAGGCGATTACCTGTCAGACGCGCGAGCACAAATCGACCAGGTCTACAATCAGTCGATCGTCACCTTCACGTTGACACGCGGGGGCGGCCGAGTGTTCCGGCGAGCTACCGGGCAGCACATCGGCGACAACATGGCCATCGTCCTCGACGGGAGGGTACAGGGTCAGCCGCCGGTCATCCGAAGCCAGATCGGGCAGCGCGGACAAATTGAGCTGGGAAACTCGAGCCTGCAGCAGGCCCAAGACTTGGCACTCGTGCTGCGAGCCGGAGCGCTACCGGCTCCATTGACCATCGTCGAAGAGCGTACCGTGGGACCCAGCCTGGGTCAGGACTCGATTGACAAGGGAGTCCGTGCCATCACGATCGGCGGCATCCTCGTGATCGTCATCATCGGCGCGTACTACAGACTGGCGGGTCTCCTGGCCATCGCGGCCCTGGGATTCTTCATCCTGTTCGCCCTCGGTGGGCTGGCGATGGTAGACGCGACGCTCACCCTCCCGGGACTCGCGGGGTTCGTGCTGTCGATCGGAATGGCAGTTGACGGGAACGTGCTCATTTTCGAGCGCGTGAGGGAAGAACTGGCGTTGAACAAGACGATCCGCCTGGCTGTGGATGCCGGATTCAAGGAGGCGCTCCGCGCGATTATCGACTCCAACGCAACGACGCTCATTACGGCGGCCTTCCTGTTCCAGTTCGGTACCGGGCCGGTGAAGGGATTCGCGGTCACGCTGACAATCGGCATCATCGCGTCACTACTGACGGCGGTCTTCGTCACGCGCACGCTGTTCTTGCTGTGGCTTGCCCAGAAGCCGGACATGAAGGAGCTACCGATCTGATGTTTCGGCTCTTTGCACACGCCGATTTTGATTTCCTGAGCCTACGGAAACGGGCGTTCTGGATTGCCGGTGCGTTCATCGGCATCGGCCTCGTCTTACTGGCGGTTCGGGGGCTGAACGAGAGCATCGAGTTCACAGGCGGTACCCTCCTGCAGATCCATGCGACGGACCCCGGGATCTCCACCGGCACACTCCGGTCCGCCCTCGCAACCGCCGGCATCGAGGGTGCCGAGATTCAGACGTTCGGTGCACCCGACGAGTTCGTCATTCGCGCGCGACTCGATCCCCGTGCGGACGTTTCGCAGCAGTCCACCCAGGAGACCTCCACGGCCGTAGATGACGCGCTAGAGGACACGTTCGGGACGGACGCGTATCAGATTGTCAGAGTCGAGGCGGTGGGGCCGAAAGTAGGAGCGGAGCTGAGGCAGCGTGCGCTGCTCGCGATCTTCCTGTCGTTCGGTGCGACACTCATCTACTTGTGGTTTCGTTTTGAATGGCGGATCGGCGTCGCGGCGATCGCGGCCACCGCTCACGACATAGCGTCCGCCATTGCCTTCATTACGATGCTCAACCTCGAGGTGTCGCTCGTGGTGGTAGCAGCCCTCCTGACAATCGTTGGGTACTCGCTGAACGACACGATCATTACGTTTGACCGAGTGCGCGAGAACCTGCACAAGTATAAGCGGCGGCACTTCGCCGCCATTCTCAACCGTAGCATCAACGAAACACTACCCCGAACCGTTTTGACGTCCGGAACCACAATTTCCGCAACCATTGCCCTCCTCATATTTGGATCGGAAGTCATCCGTTCATTTGCGTGGGTGATGACGTTCGGGGTCATCACAGGCACCTTCTCTTCCGTCTATATCGCGTCAGCCGTTCTGTTGGCGATCGAGGGCCGTTGGCCGGGCGAGGACGTACGCGGAGCAAAGGTCATTCCTCAGGCTCCTTCGGCCCGGAGCGACGCGGCGGACTGAAGTGCTGGTCGACACGCATTGCCATCTCGGTGACCAAGGATTCGATGCCGATAGGCCGGAGGTTCTCCACCGGGCCCGTTCCGCCGGTGTGGAGCATGTAGTGATCGTTGCGGAGTCCGCTTCAGCCAGCGATACGGCGGCGGTGCTTGCCCGGGAGCTGGGCTTGTCGGCGACAGCGGGGGTCCACCCGCATGAGGCCTCGTCCCTTAGCTTCGACGTCCTGCAACGAATCGAAGCGCTGCTGGATCGGCCGGAGGTCGTGGGGGTGGGTGAGACGGGTCTCGACTACCACTACGATCACTCGCCACGCCCCGACCAGCGGCGATCGTTCGCGGCGCACCTGGAGCTGGCGGGGCGGCGCCGATTACCGGCCGTGGTACATGCGCGGGATGCGGACGACGACATGGCAGACATGTTGCGCGACGCATCTGCCCCGATCGTACTGCATTCGTTCAGTTCTGGACCGAAGGTTTTCCGGGCGGGTATCGAGGTCAACGCCTATTTCTCCTTCAGCGGGATGGTCACGTTCAAGAACTGGAAACTGAGCGAATCGCTGGAGGGGTGCCCACCGGATCGGCTCCTGCTAGAGACCGACGCGCCGTTTCTCGCTCCGGAGCCCCACAGGGGACGCCGGAACGAACCGGCCTACGTTCGGCGGGTCGCCGAGCGCGTGGCGGAACTCCTCGGTGAATCAATCGATAGCATTGCCCTGCGAACGACCGCCAATGCGACCCGGTGTTTCGGAACCCGGGTTGGCGGTGTGACGGTTTAATGACGACGACGACGGTTCCCAGCGATATCGCGATTGCGCAGGCGGCGCGCCCGCGACCGATCGTGGACGTAGCCGCGGACCTCGGCCTCGCTCAGTCGGAGCTGATTCCGTATGGGGAACACATGGCAAAGATCCGCCCCGAATCGGCTCGGGAGCGTCCCCGCCGCGGAAAGTTGATTCTCGTCACTGGCATCAGCCCTACGGCCGCGGGCGAGGGAAAATCGACGGTGACCGTCGGGCTGACGCAGGCGTTTCGCCGCCTCGGCCAGAGCGCGGTGTTGTGTATCAGGGAGCCAAGCCTCGGACCTGTGTTTGGTGTCAAGGGGGGCGCCGCCGGCGGCGGCTACGCGCAGGTCGTCCCGATGGAAGACATCAATTTGCATTTCACCGGCGACTTCCACGCGATCTCCAGTGCTCATAACCTCCTGGCCGCCATGGTGGACAACCACCTACACCACGGAAACGATCTCGGTATTGACACCCGCAGGGTTACGTGGCCCCGCACGATCGACATGAACGATCGCGCGCTCCGCGGAACGGTGGTTGGACTTGGTGGCCCATTGGGTGGCATGCCACGGGAGGATCAGTTCGTCATCACGCCAGCGAGCGAAATCATGGCGATCATGGCGCTTGCCCACGACATCGCGGACCTGGAGAGCCGCCTCGGTAGGATCATCGTGGGAACGACCATGGACCGGAAGCCGGTGAGGGGGAGTGACCTCAAGGCCCCGGGCGCGATGACCCTTCTGCTCCGCAGCGCCCTGCTTCCGAATCTCGTGCAGACGCTCGAAGGTGGACCGGCTCTCGTGCACTGTGGCCCGTTTGCCAACATTGCGCATGGGTGCAGCTCGGTCGTGGCGACCGACCTCGCCCTGCGACTTTGCGATCTCGTGGTAACGGAGGCGGGCTTCGGGGCCGACCTGGGCGCCGAGAAGTTCTTTGATATCAAGTGTCGCGGTGCGGATTTGGACCCCAAGGTAGCGGTAGTGGTTGCCACCGTGCGTGCGCTCAAGCTCCACGGAGGTGTGCCCAAAGATCATTTGGGGGAGCCAAGTACGGAGGCGGTCAATCGGGGGGTTGCGAACTTGGCGCGCCATCTGGAAAACCTGGCGAAGTTCGGGGTACCGGCTGTCGTGGCGCTCAATCGGTTCACATCCGACGCCTCGGCCGAGATTGAACTCGTCACGTCCCGCTGCGGCGAGCTGAACGTGCCGGTAACGCTGACCGAGGTATGGGAAAAGGGTGGGGAGGGCGGGGAAGAACTCGCAAATGCGGTTCTATCCATCCTGGAGGAAGGCAAGAGTAGTTTCACTCCCCTGTACGACGTCGCCCTCCCGATCAAGCAGAAGATCGAGACGATCGCGCGGGAGATATACGGAGCGGCAGGAGTCGATTTCTCACCGGCGGCGGAGCGGACCGCCCGCCAGCTCGCTGAATTCGGGCTCGCCGAGACGCCTGTATGTATCGCGAAGACCCAATACTCCTTCAGTGACGATCCCACGCTCCTCCGCGCACCGTCCGGGTTCCGGTTGAAGGTTCGAAGCCTCTATCCCTCTGCCGGGGCCGGCTTCGTGGTCGCACTCGCGGGCGATATCATGACGATGCCTGGACTGAGCCGATCACCTGCCGCTGAACGCATGCGCCTCGACACCGACGGAACCATCGAAGGCCTATTCTAGGAGGACGAGCCCATGCGCCTGGTATCGACGAAAGCGGCACCCGAGGCGATTGGACCGTACAGCCAGGCGACCATGGTCGGCGAGTACGTCTTCACTGCGGGCCAGATCGCATTGAACCCTGAAACCATGGAGCTCGTCGAGGGGGACATCGCCGGGCAGACGGAGCGCGTCCTCCAGAACCTCGGTGCGGTGCTCACCGCCGCCGGTAGCGGATCGGATCAGGTTGTGAAAACCACTGTCTACCTGACGGACATGGGTCACTTCGTCAAGATGAACGAGGTGTACGCTCGGTTCTTCGGAACGCACAGGCCGGCGCGGGCGACCGTTGCCGTCGCCTCGTTGCCGAAGAACGCCCTGGTCGAAATTGACGCGATCGCGATGAGGCGGTGACACATCGGTGTGGGGGCGGATTGGGCCTGGTGGCCCGCGCGGTCTTCAAAACCGCCGGGAGGCGCCCGTGGCGGCTCCGGTGGGTTCGATTCCCACACGCTCCCGCCATGCGGCCCCGCAACATGATCAGGACGGATATCGGGCACCGTATCCTTCGATGCTGCGCGATCATCTCTGTGCTGGCCTTGGGCACCTCCCGAGTGAGTTTGGGACAAATACCCATCCCGATTCCCCAACCGTCCCAGGTACCCGACAGCACGGGTGCCGATACCATACAGGTTCCGATATTTCGAATCGATCCACCGGTGTCGCCGCTGGGCGCGGCGATGCGATCGCTACTCCTACCTGGGTGGGGCCAGGCCGTGCTCGATCGCCGAGTAACGGGAGCGTTCTTCGTATTCTGGGAAGGGGTCACCCTGACCATGACACTGAAAGCGTCGCACCAACTCAGTCACCTCGAGGCGATCGAGGCCGAAAGGGTAGAGGACAAGCGACAGGAGATACAGGATTGGGCGGTCTTACTCGCCTTCAACCACCTTTTGGCCGCGGCCGAAGCCTATGTCTCGGCGATGCTGTGGGACTTTCCGGCCGAGCTCGAGATGAGGGCTCTGCCGAACGGGGCGTTCGGGTTAGGCCTGCGAGTGACCCCGGGCGGAGTGGTCCCCTAATCCGGGGAATACTGGCACAGGGCGGGACCCTGCTGGCCGATCAAAGCGTACCGGAGTCCCTCCATCCAAGCCCCGGGGTTCAAATACCATCGATTAGTACCGACCGACTCGAGCGCGGGCCGGTGGGTATGGCTCAGCACTACCAGGTCCAAGTCATCCCGCTTCGCAAGCAGTCTGCGGGCATAGCTCGCTTGAGCACCCGCCGCTGCGTCCAGGGTGGGGCCGCGCCGCGTGTTCTGAGCGAAAGCGCGGGAGAGCCTTCTGGCGAGTCGGAAGCCCGCGTCAGGATGGATCATGCGGAATACCGCGCTGGTAGCTGGCAGGCGGGTGATCGTATTGAGAAGCTGGCTAGCCATCGACCGTTCGCAGAGGCCGTCACCGTGGGCGACGAGTGCCCGCCATCCGGCGAGCTTGAGCTCGATGGATCCGGCGTCGTACCGAGCACCCAGTTCATCTCTCCAGAAATCACCCCCCCATCGGTCGTGGTTGCCGCCCGTGATCGTGAGGTCGACGCCGGCGGCGCGCACCTGCAGGAGGTCGGAAAGCACTGCAAACGTCCGGCGGGGAATCACCGACCGGTACTCGAACCAGAAATCGAAGAGGTCGCCGTTGATGATCAGGTGGTTGCCCAGTTCCGGCACATGCCGCAAGAAAGACCGGAACGAGTCGGTCACCGCGTTAGGGGCCTGGCCGAGATGAGCATCCGAGACGATGACGACGGTTTCCACGGGCACGCCTCAGTATACGAGCCGGCTGAGGAACACCGCAACGTCTTGTCGTATCTGACGTTTCACTCACAAATCCGCTTCATCGCGGGGCGGTGAGAGTCCGTGGACATGCCTCCAGGAGTGACCGTCGACGAGGTGCGGGTTCGATACGCCGAAACCGACCAGATGGGGATTGCGCACCACTCGAATTACCTGATCTGGTCCGAGGCAGCACGCACCAACCACATGCACAGGCAAGGAGTGAGTTACCGATCGCTGGAGGAGGGCGGGCTGCTTCTTGTGGTGGTGGATGCAAAGCTCCGCTTTCGCGCTCCGGCGCACTTCGACGACCTGCTGGACGTTTGGTGCTGGGTTCGCGATCTGCATCGCCGCCGCGTCCGCTTCGGATATGCCGTATTCCGGCAGGGGACCGGCAAGTGCTTAGCTACGGTACAGACCTCACTCGTGGCATTAGATTCGAGCCATGCCCTCAGCACGTTACCAGACGCGGTGCGCGATCGGCTCGTCGTTACGCCTGACCCTGTGCGTCTGTAGCCTCACCTTCGCCGGAGTGCACGATGCTGCGGCACAGCAGGACGAGCCGCTGGTGGAGATACTTGCCAAGCTGCTTGCCGCCGAGGACGCACGTGACTTCCAGGAGGGGCTCTTCGGAGAGGCCGCCCGGCACGACGCGTGGTTGGTGCGGCGGCGGGCTGCGCTTGCGATGGGACGTATCCGCGACAAGGCAGCAACCGAGATGCTCCTCGATCTGCTGAGCGATTCCGAAGAGACGGTCGCCGTCGCGGCGGCGTTTGCCTTGGGCCTTCTCGGAGACACGGCGGCGCTACCGCGCCTGAAGGATCTGGTGCTCAGACCTCGGCCCGCGGAGCAAGGGGCGGTCGAGTCGGAGGCGGTCGCGGCTGTCGGGCGCATCGGCGGAGAGGAAGCAGCTCAGGTCTTCGCCGAGATTCTCGGGCGGGGCATTTCGCGAATGGGGGGGGACGAACTGTCGCCGGTCACGGAACGGGGCTTGGCGGAGTTCTGGCGTCTGGGAGACGTTGCGCCGGCGGACCTGATCGCGGCCTATGCGGCGTCACCGAATCCGGAAATTCGCTGGCGGGTCGTTTACGGATTGGGGAGACTGCAGACATCCCAGGCCGCGGGCGTCCTCGTCGGGGCGACAACCGACAGCGTCGCTCGGGTACGTGCCGCCGCGGTCCGCGCGATGACCTCGCAGTATGGAGATTCGGCGGGTGGTCGTGCGGAAGTTTTCCTCAGTCGCGTGCGCCTACTTACAGCCGATCCCGATCCGCTGGTTCGGATTCAGGCGCTACGGGCGTTGGGTACGTATGCCGGAGCGGGCGAAATCTCAAATCTGGCGGACCGGCTCAACGACGCGCACCCGAACGTTCGGGTTGCGGCGGTGGCGGCACTCGCCGAGCTCATGAGCAGCGCGGCTGCGGGCGTGCTGGAAGTCCACGCCCGAAATCGATCTTGGGCATTGAAGCGACCGGCTTTGCGGGGGTTGGTGATGATCAGTCCGCCCGCCGCCATGCCAATCATCTCCGAGATGGCCGATAGCGAGGATTGGCGCGCGCGCCTGACGGCTGCCGAAGCGCTCGCGCAGGCGGCCCCGCACCTGGCGCAAGAAATCCTCGAGCGCCTGGTGCAGGATACCGATCCCCGCGTTGCCGGCGCCGCACTCAACGCGCTGATCGAGGTGAACCCGGAGACAGGCCAGCTTCAATCCGCGGCATTGCTCAGCCACGAGGATCCCGTCGTTCGCATGGTTGCCGCATTGTACCTCGGCGATGTCGGCGGGCTCAAACATCTCGAACGATTGGTTGACGCGTTTGCCCGCGCGCAGGCCGACGAGTGGTACGGCGCCCGAGTTGCGACGGTTGAGGCGTTGGGCCGGATCGCTGCTCAGGGCGTGGCAGAACGAGACGCCGTGGTAGCACGTCTCCTGGCACGAGTCCCAACCGCCGATGACTACCTCGCCCGGAGGGCCGCGGAAGAGCACCTGCCGCAGATGTCTGATGGTTGGGAGGACAGCACGCCCATCGCGACTGGGCGGGGCCCCGGGGACTACCGAGACATCGTGCGCCGTATCTTGCTCCCCGCCGCCCGGGGGCTCAAGCCGGTGCTCGTCTTGGAAACCGATCGGGGAGAGCTTACGATCGAGTTACAGGCCCTGGACGCGCCCCTTTCCGTCGATGCGATACTGCGGCTCGCCGTTCGCCGGTACTTCGACGGGATGATCTGGCATCGGGTAATTCCTGGCTTCGTGATCCAGTCAGGGGATCCTAGGGGAGATGGCTGGGGCGGCCCGGGGTATACCCTCCGGGACGAACTGAGCCCGTGGTCCTACACGCGCGGGACCGTCGGCCTGGTCCTAGCCGGGCCGGACACCGGCGGCAGTCAGTTCTTCGTAACGCTAGGTCGGGAGCCTCATCTCGACGGAGCGTATCCCGTGGTTGGCAACATCGAATCGGGAAACGACCTGCTCGACGTCATCACCCTCGGGGACGGAATTCGCCGAATTGCCCTGTCTCAACGCGCGCCCGGTGCCGCCAATTGAGTACCGCCGTACCAATCGTGTAGAATGGAGTTGTATTTGCAACCACACTCGGATCCTTCACCGATCGCCTCGAACGTGGACCCCGCCACCGAGCCGCGCGCGTGGTGTCCGCTGACTGCGTATTAACTGCCGATGCCACAACACGTTGTGCTTGACCCACGACCCAGCGACACCTATTATGCCGTCGCGGTTTGTGGGCTTTTGGGCCTGACGGCGTGCCGTGGCTTGCCACCGACGATCGCGCCGGCCGGCCTTGAACCGCTGCCGGAGAGCGTTGTCGAGACGTGGGTGAGCAGGTTCGCGCTCCACGGCCCGGTGCGGTACGACATCCGGTGGAGGCTGATCAACGACCGTGGCGCCGCTGCTGGTCGGGCTGCCGTGCGGCTCGTGCCTCCGGATTCGATGCGCTTCGACTTCCGAGGGCCCTTCGGGCGTTCCGGCGCGGCCATGGTCGTCGGGGACTCCGCGCTATGGATTCAGCCCGAGAGTAGCATGCAGGGAGTCGTTCGGGTGGCCCCTCTTTTTTGGGCGGCGTTAGGTGTTCCGCTGAAACCGCCCGCCGGGAGCGAGACGTTTGGCACTAATGCCCAGGACCGGCGTGCGTGGCGCTATCTCGTGGGGCAGGACACCTTTAATTTCGTGGATAGGACGGCGGAGGGAACGCCGCCACGCCTTTTGGCGGAGCTCCGGCGCGCGGGAAAGCCCGTGGGCATCACAAACACACGATTCAGTGCCGAAACTGGCGTCCCCGTCGAGGCGAGGATGGACTTCCCGCTCGACGCCTCTCGGTTCTCCTTCACGGTGGAAGCCGTTGATACGCTCGAGACGCCGGATCCGGCTATTTGGGAACGTCCATAACCGAGGGCTCGCCGCGGTGCTCGGACTCGTGACGTCGGGGTGCCTCTACGGGTTCGCAGGCGGGGGCCTACCATCGCACATCCGGACGGTGGCGATACTCCCCTTCGACAATCAGACGACCGAACCCGTGCTCACGCAGGAGGTCGCCGACGCTCTCAAGGAAGCGATGGAGAGTCGGCTCGGTCTGCGGGCGGCCGCTGAGGCGACCGCGGATGCGGTGGTTCGCGGAGCGATCACTCGCTACTCCGCTGACATTCCCCTCTCGTTTCAACCGGGGGTGCGAGGCAACGTCTCGGTGACGCGTCGTCGGGTACAGCTCACGCTGAGCGTGGAGATCCTCGACCAACAGGAGGGGCGCACGCTGTGGGAGCGTTCTGGCTTGACGGTGGATGGGGAGTACCAACCGCCGCAGGAATCCAGTGGTCGACAGGTCGCACTGGACAAGCTGGTCAACGATATCGTTGACGGGGCGCAATCGCAGTGGTGAAGCCTCTTACGCGAAGTGCCGGGCGAGGGATGTCTAAACTGGGCTGCCTCTTGGTGCTCGTCATTCTCGGTACCGGGGTCTACTACGGCATTCCCGTGACCTCGTCATACATGCGTTACTTCCGGCTGCTGGACGAGATGAAAATGCAGGCCCGATTCGCACCTGGACTCGACAACCCGGTCATTCGCCGTCGGCTCGTCGCCCAAGCCGACGAGTTGCGGCTGCCCCCCGACGCGAGAAAATTCTCGATCCGGCGCCGCGGCCGCCCGCGGGAGATTACCATCACGACGTCCTGGCAGGAAACCTTCACGTTTCCGTTCTACACGCACACCATCACGTTCCGACCCGAGGCGAAGGCTCCGCTCTAACGGGAATGACGCTCGCTCGTCCGGTCTCCTTCGCCGCCATCCTCGTTCCGCTGGTCCCGCTCCCCGTGTGGGCGGTGGCGGCGGAAACCGGGGACGAATCCGGGATAACCCGCCTGTTCTTTGTGCTCGGTATCATGCTGCTCGTGGGCAAGCTCTCAGGCGAGGCATTCGAGCGCATCGGCCAGCCCGCGGTCCTCGGCGAATTGATCGCCGGCGTCGCGTTGGGCGTAGGGATGCTGGATGTCATCCCGACCGCCTCTGGAGATCCGCTGACCTCGGTCGTTCAGACGCTGGCCGAGATCGGAGTCGTAGTACTGCTCTTCGAGATCGGCCTTCAAACCGACCTCAAACAACTCTTTCGGGTCGGTCGGGGCGCGTCGGCGGTGGCCGTCGTGGGAGTCACTGTTCCGTTCCTACTTGGGTTCGCATACTGGCTCTCCCCGCTCGTAGGACCCGACGTCAACGTTGCCGACCGAACGCTTACGGCGATCTTCGTCGGTGCGACGATGACGGCGACGTCGGTCGGGATCACCGCGAGAGTCTTAAGTGACATGAACCTGATGCGGACCATCGAGTCACAGCTCATCATCGGTGCAGCGGTGATCGACGACGTATTGGGGTTGGTGATTCTTGGTCTCGTGTCGTCGCTCGCCGCGGGTGTCGCGGTTTCCGGTCTGCAAGTCGGGCGCTCGCTAGCGGTGGCAGTGGGGTTCCTCGTGGTCGCTGTGGCGGTGGGCGTGGTCGTGGCACCAAAGATCTTCGGCATCATCGACAGAATGCGCGTGCGCGGAGTACTCCTGGTGTCCGCGTTTTCCTTCACACTCTTTCTCTCCGCCCTCGCCGATGTGGCGGGATCGGCCATGATTATCGGGGCCTTCGCTGCCGGCCTAATCCTCTCCGGAACCAACCAGTTCGAGGCTATCGAGGAACGCATTCGCCCGGTCGCCGACATCGTGACGCCCATATTCTTTCTCAGCGTGGGTGCACAACTGGACGTGCGCCTGCTGAACCCACTTGATCCGGCGAATCTTGGCAACCTCGGAATGGGGCTGGCGCTGCTGGCCCTAGGCGTCGTAGGCAAAGTCATCGCCGGGTGGGCGGTGCCCTGGCGGCGGTATAACCGCGTGACGGTCGGTCTCGGAATGATGCCTCGCGGAGAGGTCGGTTTGATCTTTGCCAACGTGGGATTGACGGCCGCCGTGTTCTCGACTGGAGCCTTCGGTGCTATCCTCATAATGGTCGTCGGTTCCACCCTGGTCGCTCCACCTTTACTCAAGTGGAGTGTGGCAAAGTGGGGAAGTAACGAACCGCCGGCCGCATGACCGGGCAAAAGATTCGAGCGCGCAAGGCGGCCTCCGATTGGCGCCAAACGGTGGACGGGCCAGTCGTGTTCACGAACGGGGTTTTCGACATACTGCACGCGGGACACGTTAAGCTGATCGAGGAAGCGCGAGCCTGCGGCGCTGCGCTCGTGGTCGGTATCAACGACGACGAGTCGGTTAGGCGACTCGGCAAAGGCCTCGACCGACCAATTGTTCCGGCCCGTTCGCGAGCCCGGGTCCTGGCTGCGCTGGAGGCCGTGGACTGCGTCGTCCTGTTCCCCGAACGAACCCCCGTACGGCTGATTGATGCGCTCGCACCAGACGTGCTTGTTAAGGGCGCGGACTATCAAACCGGCGAGATTCCCGGTCGCGTAGCGGTCGAAGCCGCGGGGGGGAGGGTGGTAACGGTCGCGCTCGAAGAAGGTCAATCCACCACTGCGTTGATCGAGAGGATCCGTGCCTCGACCTGACGGCCGTACGCCGGAGGAGCTTCGCCCCTTCCTGCTCGAGCGGAACGCGAACCCCTTCGCAGAAGGGAGTTGCCTCGTCCGGACGGGCGATACCCTTGTCCTGTGTACGGCGTCGGTGGAAACCTCGGTACCCGCCTGGAGGCAGGGGACCGGATCTGGTTGGCTCACAGCGGAATACGCCATGCTTCCGCGAGCAACGTCGCAGCGCACCCCCAGAGAGCGGCAGGGGGCGCGGGGGAGAACCCAGGAGATACAACGCCTAATCGGCCGGAGCCTCCGCGCTGCACTCAACGGACTCGAGTTTGGTGAGCTGACCATTCGCATCGATTGCGACGTCCTCCAGGCTGACGGCGGCACGCGTACGGCGGCGATTACCGGCGGCGCGGTCGCTCTCGCCGATGCATGCATGTGGCTCTCCGACACCCACGGAATTCCCAATCCGTTCGGCAGACTCGTGGTCGGCGTGTCGGTGGGCGTGGTGGACGGGGAGCCCCGGTTGGATCTGGCCTATGCAGAGGACCGGGCGGCTGCCGTAGACGCCAACGTCGTCATTGCCGAGCCCGACCAATACGTAGAGGTCCAGGGAACCGGAGAGCGGTCGACGTTTGACCGAGCGGAGCTAGACAGCCTGCTGAACCTCGCTACGCTCGGCGCCCGGCAGCTATTCGCAGAACAGCACCGCGTGCTTGGGAAGTGACGGCCCGATCCACCGTGTTGGTCGCCACGCGGAGCGAGCACAAACAGCGTGAGATCAGGATGATACTCCCGGACTTCCCCTATCGCTTCGTTTTCCCGGACGACGTGGGTCTCTACCGAACCGGAGCGGAGGAGACCATCGAGACCGCCGAGACGTTCGTCGGCAACGCGCGCCGCAAGGCGGAACACTTCGCCCGGCTTTCCGGCCTCCCAACAGTCTCAGACGACTCGGGACTCGAGGTGTACGCGCTCGGCGGCCAACCCGGTGTCAGGTCCCGGCGCTTCGCCCTGCCGGCGGACGACCAAGACGCGGCGAACAACGCGGAGCTGCTGCGGCGACTCGCCGGCGCACCTCGAGATCGGCGGGTCGCGGCATACCGGTGCGCCGTGGTCTTCCAACGACGCGCGGGTGCGGAGGCGGTGACCTTCGAAGGCACCTGCCCCGGGCGAATCCTCGACGGGGCTGCTGGTAGTGGTGGATTCGGATACGATCCGCTGTTTTTCTCGGAAGAGCTCGGACGAACCCTTGGTGAGGTGGCGCCCGAACAGAAACATCGGGTGAGCCACCGGGGTCGCGCGTTTCGTGCATTTGCGGAATGGCTGGCCGGCAACCCACTTTAGAGGTTCTTCTGCCGCGGTAGTTCGGAGCGGCCGTTCGAATCAAACGCCAGTGAAAGGGGATGAGCCTGTGAACGCGAAGATTTGCCTTTTGGTGACGGGAATCGCCGCTTGGACGGCCGCGTGCAGCGCGCGCGAAGCAGCCGAAGAGGCAGAGCCCGTGCTTGTGATGATCGACGAGCCGGCTGGGGGGGCGACCGTTCAGGGTCCGGACGTTCGGATCGCGATGTCGGTGAACGGTATCGAGCTCGCGCCGGCGGCCGACGAGCGCGAAGGAACCGCGCATCATCACCTGTTCATCGATCAGGACATCACAGCGGCCAGCGTGGAGATTCCCGCGGGCATGACGGGGATCATCCACCTTGGCAGTGCTCAAACCGAATTCGTTGCTGAGGGAATGGCGCCCGGAGAGCATCGCGTGATCGCTGTCCTCGCCGATTGGGGGCACGTTCCGTTGAACCCACTGGCCACCGATACAGTGACTTTTTCGGTTCAGCCGTAGGAGAACACAAGTCTAGGGGAACCGCACACCGCACGGGTCGGGCGCACTACCGGCGTGCCCTCGTGGTCACTATGTTGCCGACGCTGAGGTTGAGGCGGGGTTGAGTCCTCCGCCATCACGCTTGCGGGGCGTGGCGCAGTCCGGTAGCGCGCTTGGTTTGGGACCAAGAGGTCGCCGGTTCAAATCCGGCCGCCCCGACTGGCTGCGTCGCGGAGATCCTGACAGCCATTACGCGACGGTATTCCACCCGGCCCAACCCTTATCTGCCTGACGAGCCGCGAAGCCAAGCGCTGGCCTCACGAAATACCCAACAACGTGAAGAGACGGGGCCGTGGTCCCGGCCCTAAAACCGGCTGGGGGTTGTCATTCACATCGCCAGGCCGTTATTTGGGGGCGTTCTTCCCTCGGCCTCGCGTCCTCCCATCCTAGCCCGGACGCTGGCTGCCTGCTCCAGCGTAATGGGCGCGAGCCCGCGCCGGAACGTTAGTTCGATCTTTTCTGACCGAGGCGGTGCTCGTGCGGCGACTGCGGATCGGGATAATAGACCTCGTTACAAAGGGCCCCACACGGGCCCTGTACGCACGGATCATGAACCCGAACTACGCGAGCATCATGCCCCAGGCGGTGGCCGTGTGGTGCGAAGAGGCTGGCCACGACGTGACGTTCGTGTGTTACACGGGGTTCGAGAACCTGCTCGACGAGCTTCCCGAGAACATGGATCTGCTGTTCGTGGGGGCCTTCACCCAGGCCGGACAGCTCGCATACGCTCTCAGCAACCTGTTCCGGAAACGGGGGGCAGTTACGGTGCTCGGCGGTCCGCACGCCCGGTGCTACCCGGAGGACGCCCGCCAGTACTTCGACTATGTCGTTGGGTTCACCGACCGCGAGATCGTTGACGACATCCTGCGTGATTGCTCGGCGCACCGTCCGTTCGGTTGTCACCTGAGCGCTCCTCGGCAACCGGTACATCTCCCGGGCATCCGGGACCGCTGGAAATTTGCGGAGCCGACGTTCTCGAAGTCGCCGACTAGTATCAAAGGCGTTCCAATGCTCGGGAGCCTGGGGTGTCCGTATACATGTTGCTTCTGCATCGACTCCGTCGTGGACTACCAACCACTCGACTACGACCAAATCCGCGACGATTTGCGCTTCCTGGTCAAGAAACTCCCGAACGGCTGGGTGGGATGGCACGATCCCAACTTCGGGGTCCGCTTCGACGACTACCTGTCCCTGATCGAAGACGCCGTCCCGCCGGGATCGCTCAGTTTCTGTGCGGAGAGTAGCCTCTCGCTGCTCTCCGAGTCGAACGTCAAGCGGCTGAGCGCCGCCGGATTCCGGGTCATGATCCCCGGTATCGAGTCGTGGTTCAGCCTCGGCAACAAGTCGAAAACCCGGGGAAAGACCGGGTTCGAGAAGGTCAAGCAGGTGTCCGAGCACGTCAACATGATCATGGACCACATCCCCTACGTGCAGACGAACTTCGTGCTTGGGTTGGACGACGATCATGGCGAGGAGGCGTTCGAGCTGACCAAGCGATTCGTCGACATGACACCCGGGGCTTTCCCGGGATATTCACTGCTTTCGGCGTTCGGCGAAGCCGCACCGCTCAATCTCGATTTGCAGCGGAGCGGTCGGGTTCGACCGTTCCCGTTCCACTTTATGAATTGCGCGCAAGCGGGAAACGTCGTCCCAGCGCACTATGGGTGGACCGAATTCTACGACTATGTCATCGACGTAACCGGCTACACGTTCTCGTGGAAGAACATCGCCCGGCGCGCCCGGGCGGCCCAGGCTCCTCTTGCGCGCTGGTTGAATATCGTGCGCGCGATCTCGAGCGAGGGCTTCGGCAGGCTCAAGTACTACGGCAAGGTGCGGCGACTGCTCGACGAGGATCAGAGCGTGCGCCGGTTCTATGACGGAAAGACCGACGAGGTCCCCGATTTCTTTATCGATCGGGTTCGACGCGATTTGGGCCCGTTGTGGCAGCACCTGCCACCGGGGGCGCTCGACCACGACCCGAAAGCCTACCTCAAGAAAACCGAAGCCCGGAAGTCAACGGAGGAGGGAGTCGCGAGCGCACCGGCCAGCGGCCAGGGACCCGTCCAGATCTCACGGCTCGCCCAGACGGGCATCGCCGAGCAGGCGAGCCCGGCCCAAAACCCCGCGGCTCTCGATCTCTGAACCGGGGGGCCACCGGCTCCCCCTCCCACTCCCGCTCGACACGTTCGCCTCGGGTTCCCTAACGGCTTGAGCGAGCGGCGGCCAGTTCTGTTGTCCACTATATTCAAGACACATTGAGCCGAAGGTCCCTCCATCGGACGAAAAGCCCGTTGAAGCTGACAACATAGTTTAGCTGCAGCTTGTAACTACATAGCTTATGATACTTTGCGCCCGTAGCTCAGCTGGATAGAGCAACGGCCTTCTAAGCCGTGGGTCGCAGGTTCGAGTCCTGCCGGGCGCGTCCGCTGAGGAGATCCCAACCAACGGGCGGGAAGCTGCTCTCGCCGGTCGAGGCCTCGCGACCATGCCTATCGCCCATCGCGTGACCCCGGTATCCCGAGCCCTCTTCCTCGCAGTAGTCGTAGTGCTCGGCTCAACGTCGGGCCCGCGTACCGGTGCCGGCCAGGGCGCGATCCACCGGGCCTTCCAGGACCTGTGGGCCGCGAGTGATTCAGGGCGAGCCGATGCTGCCGTGGACGCCCTTCTGGACCTCGACCTCTCCTTCGACTCGGCCCTGCACCGACTCCGGGTTGGCCGTGACTACACCGCGCGAGTCGCGACCGGCAGGATCGACCTGAGCCGGGTTTCGCCGGCAGGTATGGAGCGCCATTACACGATCGTGGTGCCCGAGGGTTACGACCACCAGCTTCGCTACCCGGTCAGGGTATTCCTGCACGGGGGCGTCGAACGGGAGGGCAAGCGTCGCGGTGGCTCATGGCGGCATGATCGATACTCTGGAGCCGATTGGATCGCCGTATTCCCGTCTGGGTGGCGTGATGCCATGTGGTGGTTCGAGAATCAGGTTGAAAACGTGATGGGCATTCTGGGCACGCTCAGGCAGACCTACAATGTCGACGAAAACCGCGTGCACCTGTTTGGCGTATCGGATGGCGGAACCGGCGCGTACTTCTTCGGCATGAAAGCAGCAACCCCCTGGGCTGGTATCCTCCCGCTGCTGGGACATCCCTCAGTACTCGCCAACCCTCGGGTGCAGGCCGACGGCCAGCTCTACGTGGTCAATCTCCGCAACGTGCCCCTGTTGGTGGTCAACGGCGCTCTCGATCCGATGTACCCCGCGCATCGGCTGGAGCCGTACGTAGCGCTGTACCGCGAAGCGGGGATCGACGCGACCTTCCGGGATCTAAAAAATGTCGGCCACAACATGTCCTGGTGGGAGGCGGAGTCGGAGAACATCGCAAGCTTCATCCGCGACCACCCGCGGGATCCCCTACCGGATTCCGTTACGTGGGAAACGGAGCGCATTGATCGGTACAATCGAGCAAGCTGGGTGGTCGTCTCCGAGCTCGGGGAGGCTCGAGACGAGGCGACCCTTCCAGATTTCAATTCCGTTGCGGCTCCCGAACCGCGGCCCGCGCTCGGGGTCGGCGTCGAGGACGTGGCGGGGCAGGGTGTCAGGCTGACCCGGATCAACGATGGATCCGTTGCCCAAGTGGCCGGACTCCGCCCGGGCGATATCGTCGTGTCCGTCGACGGCGTGCAGACGCCCACGGAGGCGAGCCTCATCGCTCAGGTACGGGATATCCGGTTCGGGAGCCGTGTCCAACTCAGCATCGAGCGGGACGGCGCGCGCAGACCGATCACCGTGGTCTATCCCCCGCCGCCCCCGCCCGAGGAACCCTATCTGGTCTTTCCTCACTTCCAGCCCTCAGGGCGCATCGAGGTTGTACGGCGGGGCAATTCCGTCGAGGTCAAGACCAACGGGATCAGGACCTATCGGCTCCTCCTGTCAGCAGATCGATTCGATCTCCAGGAACCCGTGACGGTGAGGACGAACGGACACGCTTCGTTCGAAGGTGTGGTCAATGTGAATACGGAAACCCTCCTGAGGTGGGCGGCGCGGGATCACGACCGCACGATGCTCTTCGCCGCCGAACTCGACATCCGGTTGCCAGCATCAACACCGTAGCCCCCGCCCTTCACCTTCATCAGCTCCCACCAGATTGGCCGGTTCGCTCTCGAAACCGGAGGCGGAGCGGGCTATAATGCGCACATGTTACCTGACAGGACCCCCGGTATGACGGGCGAGGAGCTCTCGGCAGCCTGGGGGATCCTAACACGCGAAGAGCGGCTTGAAGCCTTCTCCCATCTGGGGGAAGAGGACGGACAGAACTTCTTCGGCCTGCTCGATGCCATCGACCAGGCCGAGCTGCTGCTCAGTCTGCCACAAGGAGGGCGCGCGCGTTTCCTCGCCCTCCTCCCGCCGGACGACCTCGCCGACGTGTTCCAGGAACTCGACGAACGCGCCCAGAAGGTAGTCTTCAAGTCCCTCGCACCGGAGGATCTCGCAGAGGTTCGAGAGCTCGCCGCCTACGATTGGGACGACGCCGGCGGGATCATGACGCCCGACTTCGCTCACATCCTCCCGGACATGATCGTCGACCGTGCGATCGTCTCGCTGAGACTTCAGCTCAAGGAGCAGCCCGAAACACTACGCTACGTATACGTGCTGGAGAAAGATGGACGGCTGGCCGGTGTCGTGAGCTTCCGTGACCTGTTCGGCGCCCCTTCGAGCACACGAGTTCGCGATCTCATGAAGACCGACCTGGTTTCGGTGCGCGAGGATACCGATCAAGAGGAGGTCGCCCGCCTGATGCGGGACCACGGAATCACCGCGATACCGGTTCTCGACGCCCTCCGTCGTGTCAAGGGAATCATAACCAGCGACGATGTCCTCGCCGTCATGGAGGAAGAAGCGACAGAAGACATTCACAAACTGGCCGCGGTTGCCCCTACGGAAATGGACTACGCCCGAGCCGGGGTAGGGCTCCTCTGGCGCCGACGCGCCGGATGGCTTGTCGTGCTCCTGGTGGCGGGAGTCTTGACGGCTCTCATCATGGAGCGGTTTGAGGACACACTCCGGGCAAGCGTCGTCTTGGCGTTCTACGTTCCACTGCTGATGGGAGCCGCCGGAAACACGGGCACTCAGTCGGCCATGCTCGTCGTTCGGAGCCTCGCAACCGGCGACTTGCAGACCCGCGAGTGGACGCGGGTGCTCCTGAAGGAACTGGCCGTGGGCTCGCTCTTGGCCCTCATGCTAGCATCACTGCTGGGCATTCTGGGATACTACTCCAGTCACGGGGGGCCCAAGGTGGCGTTCGTTCTCGCCGCGACGATGGCGGCCGTCGTGCTATGGGCGAACCTGATCGGCGCCGCGCTGCCCGTGTTGATCCGGGCGATCCGCCTCGACCCCGCCGTAGTTTCGGCCCCGCTCGTCGCGACCCTGGTGGATGTCTCCGGGATTGCCATCTATTTGACCATTGCGGCCTGGGTATTGGGTTGATCCGAGGATGAGCGACTGGTGTGCCGACGCAGTCACCCCGACGAACAAGCTCCGAGACGATAGTGATTTGGGCGCACTTGCCGTCGCGCCCGCCGCCGCGGGGAGTTAGGGGAAGGGTGGGGTACGCAGGGAACGGTCGCTATTCCGGTTGTGGGACGTCGTGTCCCTGGGGCGCAAGGTTACATTGATGGGGAATCTCAGACGACACTAAGGTATCATGCAAGGAATCGAGCCCTCATGACCCCGCGAGCGAGCCAGCCGAAAGCATTGCGCGATCAGCCGCGGGCCGGGAACGGTAAACCCGCGGGTCCGGATGCTGTACGAACCGAGGAGGTCGACACCACCCTGGACAGCGATGGTGGGCTCGTCACTGAGGGCGAGGCTGCGAACGGTGAAGTGGAGACAGTCGTTCCGGCTCCTGTGTCGTTGGGCGCCGAGCCTTCTCCGAGTACGCTCGAGCCACCGGCGTCGGCCAGAACGCCCCCCGACCGCGTTCCTCCTCCTGTAGCCACGCCGGATGCACCACACGATCTCTCCCGGTCCGAGTATTTTCTCAATCGGGAGTTGACCTGGCTCAACTATACGTTCCGAATCCTCCACGAGGCGGAGGACGAGCGCACCCCGCTTCTCGAGCGGATGAAGTTCATCGCCATCGTCAGCTCCAATCTGGACGAGTTCTTCATGAAGCGGATTGGGGGGCTCAAACAGCAG
The DNA here is from genome assembly GCA_965249575.1 of Gemmatimonadales bacterium. GTDB lineage: Bacteria > Gemmatimonadota > Gemmatimonadetes > Gemmatimonadales > GWC2-71-9. The sequence goes on from OZ252244.1 coordinate 3,801,928, forward strand.
GTGGGAGCGGGGATCCACGACTTGAGTGTCGACGGCCGGACCCCCGAGGAACAGATCGCCCAGTGCTACGATCTCGTGCGCGAGGTGGAGCGGCGGAAGCACGTTGCGTTATTGAAGACCGTGTCGGCGCTGGAGAGCGCGGGCATCCTGCTCACGACCTACGAGCGGCTCCCCTCGGAGGATCAAAAGCGCCTGCGCCAGTACTACGTAGAGAACATCTATCCGCTAGTCACCCCACAGGGTAGCGACCCAGCACACCCGTTTCCATTCATCTCGAACCTCTCGCTCAATCTGCTCGTGAGCCTGCGTTCTAGAAAGGACTCGGCGCAGTCGCTCGCGCGGGTCAAAGTCCCCGTGGGGGCGGGGATTCCGCGCTTTCTCCGCGTGCGCGACACCGACGTGTTCGTCACGCTGGAGAGCGTGATGGCCCACAACCTCGACGTGCTCTTCCCGGGCATCGAGGTCAACAGTTGCGAGGTCTTCCGTGTTACCCGGAACGCGAACACCGAGGTTGAGGAGGAGAACGCCGACGATCTCCTGGCGGTGATCGAAACGGGGCTGCGAGAGCGGAAGTTTGCGCCGGTCGTGCGGCTCGAGGTCGCACGCTCCATGCAGCCGTACAACCGGGGCCGGCTGGCTGCGGAGCTGGGGCTCGATGAACGTGCGGATGTGTTCGAGGTCGAGGGGCTGCTCGGTATGCGTGACCTGATGCAGTTGGCTCTGCTCGAGCGCGCAGCACTGCGCGATCCGCCCCATCACCCGATTGATCATCCGCAGCTCGGAACCGACCGCAGCATCTTTCACGTTATCCGAGATCTCGGATCGATTCTCCTACACCATCCGTATCAGGCTTTCTCGACCTCGGTCGTGCGATTTCTGCGCGAGGCGAGTCAAGACCCAAAGGTGCGAGCCATCAAAATGACGTTGTATCGCACCTCGGCGGAGTCCAGGCCGATCGATTACCTGATCGAGGCAGCCCGCAACGGCAAGCAGGTAGCGGTCGTGGTGGAGCTCAAGGCGCGATTCGATGAGGAGGCAAATATCCGCTGGGCCAACCGGCTGGAGGCGACCGGTATCCACGTCACGTACGGCGTCGTGGGTCTCAAGACCCACTGCAAGGCGATTCTCGTTGTCCGACAAGACTACAACGGCCTGGCGCGGTACGCGCACGTGGGAACTGGGAACTATCACGCGGGCACGGCGCGCCTGTATTCCGACCTCGCCATCTTCACGAACGATCCGGCCATCGGAAAGGATTTGACCGAGCTCTTCAACTACCTAACGACGGGTTACAGGCCAAAGCGCAACTATACCAAGGTGCTCCCGGCACCAAAGGTGTTGAAGCGGGCGCTCCTCGAGAAGATCGACCGGGAGGTCACGGCGCACTCGGCTGACTCTCCGGGCTTGATCCAGCTTAAGCTGAACGCGCTAGAAGACGCAGACGTCACCCGGGCATTGTATCGAGCGTCGCAGGCGGGGGTCACGATCGACCTGATCGTGCGGGACACGTGCCGATTGCGGCCGGGCATCGCGGGGTTATCGGAGACGATTCGTGTGATCAGCGTCGTCGGCCGGTTTCTCGAGCATTCGCGCATCTACTACTTCCGGAACGGCGGTGCGGAGGAGTACTACATCGGGTCGGCGGACTGCATGCAGCGCAATCTCGAAAGCCGCGTGGAGGTGCTCGCACCCGTCGAGGCGCCAGAGCTGCGGCAGGACCTTAGGGTCGTACTCGACACGCAGCTGGCCGATCAGCGCAGCGCCTGGGAAATGCAGCCGGACGGCAGCTACGTTCAGCGAATGCCGGTCAAGCGCAAGGAGGAGCGCAGCTCACAGCGGGCGCTGATTGAGTGGGCCGAGAAGCGCCACCGGGAAGCAAGCCGATTGCGCCGTCGGAAGCCTCGGGGGATCTCCAGGCGCAACGTCCGCTGAGGGCGCGGGCAATTCCCTTCAAAAACGGCCCGCCGGAGCGTGGGTGCGGGGCGGAACGGTCGGTGGGAACCGGAGTGCTGCGTCGTCGGCTGTAACCTCTAACCTTGTGGTAGCTTACGCCCCTTGACTCCTGGGGGTCGCCCGGGTAAGCTTTTTAGGCTGGCTACGTTTTTGTGGCCGGACCTTTTTTGCTCTTTGATAATTGATCGGTGAGGGACATTGAGGAGTGCGGTCCCGTTATACAGCGGCGGGCGATCGGACGCTCGTCGTGAGGGATTACTCCGATGATTGTGATTCGGACGACCAAGGTCGTTTGGACAGAGCAAGTCGAATTCTCTATGGAGAGTTTGATCCTGGCTCAGGACGAACGCTGGCGGCGTGCCTAACACATGCAAGTCGTACGGGCTTGGGGGCAACTCCAAGTTAGTGGCGGACGGGTGCGTAACACGTGAGCAACTTGTCCTACGGTGGGGGATAGCCGGCCCAACGGCCGGGTAATACCGCGTAATGCGTCGGGGTCGCATGGCCCCGAGGTGAAAGCGGCCGCAAGGTCGCGCCGAAGGAGGGGCTCGCGGCGTATCAGCTTGTTGGTGGGGTAACGGCCCACCAAGGCGACGACGCGTAGCTGGTCTGAGAGGATGGCCAGCCACATTGGGACTGAGATACGGCCCAGACTCCTACGGGAGGCAGCAGTGGGGAATATTGCGCAATGGCCGCAAGGCTGACGCAGCGACGCCGCGTGTGGGATGAAGGCCTTCGGGTTGTAAACCACTGTCAGGGGGGGCGAATACCCGGCTTCGAATAGGAGACCGGGGGTGACGGTACCTCCAAAGGAAGCACCGGCTAACTCCGTGCCAGCAGCCGCGGTAATACGGAGGGTGCGAGCGTTGTCCGGAATTACTGGGCGTAAAGGGCGCGTAGGCGGCTAGGTAAGTCACTTGTGAAATCCCGGGGCTCAACTCCGGGGCTGCAGGTGAGACTGCTTAGCTGGAGCTCGGTAGAGGCGAGTGGAATTCCCGGTGTAGCGGTGGAATGCGTAGATATCGGGAAGAACACCAGTGGCGAAGGCGGCTCGCTGGGCCGATGCTGACGCTGAGGCGCGAAAGCGTGGGGAGCAAACAGGATTAGATACCCTGGTAGTCCACGCCGTAAACGATGGGTACTAGGCGTCGGGGGGAGCGACCCCTTCGGTGCCGTCGCTAACGCAGTAAGTACCCCGCCTGGGGAGTACGGCCGCAAGGCTGAAACTCAAAGGAATTGACGGGGGCCCGCACAAGCGGTGGAGCATGTGGTTTAATTCGAAGCAACGCGAAGAACCTTACCTGGGCTTGACATGCTGGTGAAAGCCGGTGGAAACATTGGCCCCTCTTCGGAGCACCTGCACAGGTGCTGCATGGCTGTCGTCAGCTCGTGTCGTGAGATGTTGGGTTAAGTCCCGCAACGAGCGCAACCCTCGCTCCCAGTTGCCAGCGAGTAATGTCGGGGACTCTGGGGGGACTGCCGGTGTCAAACCGGAGGAAGGTGGGGACGACGTCAAGTCATCATGGCCCTTACGCCCAGGGCGACACACGTGCTACAATGGCCGGTACAGCGCGCTGCAAACCCGCGAGGGCAAGCCAATCGCTGAAAGCCGGTCCAAGTTCGGATTGCAGTCTGTAACTCGACTGCATGAAGCCGGAATCGCTAGTAATCGCGGATCAGCCACGCCGCGGTGAATACGTTCCCGGGCCTTGTACACACCGCCCGTCACGCCATGGGAGCTGGGGGGACCCGAAGCCGGTGTGCCAACCGCAAGGGGGCAGCCGTCTAAGGTCAACTTAGTGACTGGGGCGAAGTCGTAACAAGGTAGCCGTAGGGGAACCTGCGGCTGGATCACCTCCTTTCTGGAATCCCGAGTAGCCCGGGCAGTTCGCCGGTGCCGAAAGGGTTTCAAGTCGCCCGCACTTTTCAATCCCTCGCCGATTGATTCGCTCTTTGACAACTGATGCATGCGTGGAACGAAGTGGGAGTCGAGGAATCACTCTTCGCGGCCGCAAGGTCGGGAAGCACCGCCTCGGTCCATCGACCGGGGAGCGACTGATTTTTGAGATCAAGCACAATACGGCGCACGGTGGATGCCTTGGCACAGAGAGGCGATGAAGGACGTGGTAAGCTGCGATAAGCCTGGAGGAGCTGCACACAAGCGTTGAGCCCAGGATGTCCGAATGGGGAAACCCGGTCCGCCGCGAGGCGGATCACCCGTCGCAAGATGGGGGCGAACCCGGAGAACTGAAACATCTCAGTATCCGGTGGAAGAGAAAGCAACCGCGATCCCCTTAGTAGCGGCGAGCGAACGGGGGCCAGCCCAAACCGGTGAAGCTTGCTTCGCCGGGGTTGTGGGACCGCGACATGGGAGCACGAGACCAAGCCGAAGCGGCATGGAAAGGCCCGCCAGAGACGGTGATAGCCCGGTACGCGCCCGTCTACGGCCCCTAGCGGAATCCCGAGTACCGCGGGACACGAGAAATCCTGCGGGAAGCTGGGGGGACCACCCCCCAAGGCTAAATACTCCTCTGTGACCGATAGTGCACTAGTACCGTGAGGGAAAGGTGAAAAGTACGCCTGGTGGCGAGTGAAATAGATCCTGAAACCGTGCGCTAACAAGCGGTCGGAGGGAGGGCGTGACTTCGGTTACGTGTCTCCTGACGGCGTGCCTTTTGCATTATGATCCGGCGAGTTACTCGTCAGCAGCAGGTTAAGGCCTTCTGGGCCGGAGCCGGAGCGAAAGCGAGTCTGAATAGGGCGTTGCGTTGCTGGCGGTAGACCCGAAGCCGTGGCGATCTACCCTTGGGCAGGTTGAAGCGGCCGTAACAGGTCGTGGAGGACCGAACCGATGTGGGTTGAAAACCGCTCGGATGACTTGAGGGTAGGGGTGAAAGGCCAATCAAGCTCGGAGATAGCTGGTTCTCCCCGAAACATATTTTGGTATGGCCTCTGGAATTGAGTCCGCAGGAGGTAGAGCACTGGATGGGTCCGGGTGGCTAATCGCCATACCTCCCCCAACCAAACTCCGAATGCCTGACGGATGCTGCCAGGGAGACAGTCGGTGTGCGATAATGTGCACTGGCGAGAGGGAAAGAACCCAGACCGCCTGCTAAGGCCCCGGAGTGGCGGCTTAGTGTAACTAAGGATGTGGGCATGCTGAGACAACTGGGAGGTTGGCTTAGAAGCAGCCATTCCTTTAAAGAGTGCGTAATAGCTCACCAGTCCAGCGTGGCCGCGCCGATAATGGTCGGGACTTTTAAGCCGCCCGCCGAAGCAGCGGATTCCATGCGCAAGCATGGTCTGGTAGGGGAGCGTTCCCGGAGCGTCGAAGCTGGGGCGGAAGCCTTCCGGTGGAGCGACGGGAAGTGAGTATGCCGGAACGAGTAAGCGAGAAACAGGGTTAAAACCCCTGTCACCGAAAGCCTAAGGATTCCTGAGCCATGTCGATCAACTCAGGGTTAGTCGGCCCCTAAGGTGAGGCCGAAAGGCGTAGCCGATGGGAAACGGGTCAATATTCCCGTACCGATGTCGGGCTGTTCGAGTCTGAGGAGGGACGCAGGAGCAAGCCGTCCGTCGGGTGGTGGATTATCCGATGCAAGGTGGTAGGCGGTCCTGGGTAGGCAAATCCGCCCGGGTAGCCGAGAGCCGATGCCAAAGGGGTCTTCGGACCCCGCAAAGGGAGGGTGACGCATACTGCCGAGAAAAGCTTCGCAGACGAGGTCCGTCCATCGACCGTACCGCAAACCGACACAGGTAGGCGAGGCGAGAAGCCTAAGGTGCTCGAGTGATTTACGGAGAAGGAACTCGGCAAAATGACCCCGTAACTTCGGGATAAGGGGTGCCGGCAGTATGTGAATAGCTTTGCGCTACGAGCAGAAACCGGCCGCAGAGAATCGCGTCAAGCGACTGTTTAGCAAAAACATAGGTGTCTGCAAAAGCGTATTCCAAGCTGACGTATAGGCACTGACGCCTGCCCGGTGCCGGAAGGTTAAAGGGAGGGGTTAGCTCGCTTCGGCGGGCAACGCTCTGATCTGAAGCCCCGGTAAACGGCGGCCGTAACTATAACGGTCCTAAGGTAGCGAAATTCCTTGTCGGGTAAGTTCCGACCTGCACGAATGGCGTAACGACTTGACGACTGTCTCCTCCGTAAGCTCGGCGAAACTGCAGTATCGGTGAGGATACCGATTTCCCGCTACAGGACAAAAAGACCCCGTGCACCTTTACTACAGCCTGCCATTGGACGCCGGCTTTGCATGCGTAGCATAGGTGGGAGCCTTTGAACCCTCGGTTTCGGCTGGGGGGGAGGCATCAGTGAAATACCACCCTTGTTTTGTTGACGTCCTCACTCGGTCGGTCACACCGACGAGGACCGTGGCTGGTGGGTAGTTTGACTGGGGCGGTCGCCTCCTAAAGAGTAACGGAGGCGCGCGATGGTGCCCTCAGTGCGGTCGGTAATCGCACGAAGAGCGCAAAGGCAGAAGGGCGCCTGACAGCGAGAGCGACGGCTCGAGCTGGGACGAAAGTCGGCCTTAGTGATCCGGTGGTTCCGTGTGGACGGGCCATCGCTCAACGGATAAAAGGTACGCCGGGGATAACAGGCTTATCGCGCCCGAGAGTTCACATCGACGGCGCGGTTTGGCACCTCGATGTCGGCTTATCACATCCTGGGGCTGGAGAAGGTCCCAAGGGTCCGGCTGTTCGCCGGTTAAAGTGGTACATGAGCTGGGTTCAGAACGTCGTGAGACAGTTCGGTCTGTATCCGTAGTGGGCGTGGGAGTGTTGAGGGAGGCCGACCCTAGTACGAGAGGACCGGGTCGGACTGACCGCTCGTGTCCCGGCTGTCACGCCAGTGGCAGCGCCGGTTAGCGATGTCGGGTAGGGATAACCGCTGAAAGCATCTAAGTGGGAAGCCTGTCCCAAGATGAACACTCCTGGGTCGCGAGACCCCTGAAGGGCCGTGGCAGACTACCACGTTGATAGGCGGCAGGTGTAAGGCGCGTAAGCGCTTCAGCCGAGCCGTACTAATCGCCCGTGTAGCTTGATCTCTCCCCGTAGCACCCATTTCACGCCTCCCGCTTCACCACGCATGCCGGTTGTCACCCCCAAATTGGCTGGTGACTAGCGCGACAGGGCCACACCCGTTCCCATCCCGAACACGGCAGTTAAGCCTGTCAGCGCCGATGGTACTATGCGGGAGACCGCATGGGAGAGTAGGCCGTTGCCAGCCTTCCCTATGAAAACACCCGTGTTTCTTCGTCGAAGGAATGCGGGTGTTTTTGAATATCTAACATCGAATTTTGAAGATCAAATATTGAGTATTGGAACTCGAATGGGCGCAGGCGACGCTCGTGGTGAGCGTTAGGGGAAGCGAATACGAATACCGAACACGGGGTGGCGAATCTCGAGTGAACCACTTCCGGAGTTCCATACTCACTTCGTTCGATAGTCGCCATTCCCGAGTGCTCCTTGCGGTCCTATGTCTGCCCGCGTTATCTGATGGGACTCTGGGCCGGGCCGTGAAACGCGCCACCGCACGGCCCTGGACCCTGTCTCTGTCGGCGCGTGTCGCACGCCCCTACGCTGATTTCTTTGGAGACGTTTGATGACGCGAGATCGTTCGGTCTCCCGGTGGGGGATCGTCGCCATTCTGGCCGGTTTGGGTCTTGTCAGCTACTTGACCCGCATGAACCTCTCGGTCGCCGCCAAGTTCATGATGCCCGAGCTGTCACTGACCGAAGTTCAGATGGGTCAGATCTTCGCGGCGTTCATGGTCGGCTATACGGTATGCCAGATACCGGCCGGCCTGTTCGCTGATTGGCTCGGTCCGCGCCGAGTGCTGGTGACCGCCGTCCTGGGCTGGGGTTTGCTCACCGTGCTCACCGGTATCGTTCCGGGGGCAGTGGTCATGGCCGGCGCGCCGGCGCTCGTCGCGCTCATCGTCCTGCGCTTCGTCCTCGGGATCCTCCAGTCGCCAACGTATCCCGCGGGTGCCCGCGAGATGCAGGCCTGGTTCGGTCCACATGAACGCGCGGTCGGGCTGGGCATCATCATTGCCGGCACCATGTTGGGATCGGCCGTGACCCCGCCGCTTGTAGCGTCGTTGATGGTCGCGATCGGCTGGCGTGCGTCCTTCTACTGGGCCACCATTCTGCCGCTGATTATCGCAGCGCTCTGCTGGCGATACCTGACGCGCCCGTCGCCGGTCGAGGCAGACCCGAGTGCCGTGCCCCCGGGATCGTCCCAGCTCTCGCGAGCCCATCGGGCCCGCCGGATCGCACAGGATCTGTGGAGCTTGCTACGCCAGCGAAGCTTGCTGTACCTCTGGATGAGCTATTTCCTGCTCGGATGTCTATGGTACCTATTCATTTTCTGGTTCTTCCTGTACCTGGTCGACGTTCGGGGCTTCAGCGTGTTGAGGGGTGGAGTATTTGCGAGCCTCCCCTTCTTGGTCGCCACGGTGACCACACCGCTCGGCGGTGCGATTAGCGACCGGCTATCCCGAAAGCGGGACACATTCTACGGCAAGCGAATCGTAGCCCTGGTCGCCTTCACCTCGGCCGCGGGATGCCTCGTTGGTGGAGCGACCGCAAACAATGCCTACGTAGCCATCGGCTTCCTGTCACTCGCCCTGGGACTTCTCGAGAGTACCGAGGGACCGTTCTGGGCCGGCGCCGTTGAGATCGGTGGTGATCGTGCCGGCGCGGCCAGCGGTGCGCTCAATATGGCCAACAACCTAGGCGGGATCGTGGCCGGAGCACTCACTCCCATCCTCGCCGACCGGCTGGGCTGGATCGCCGTGCTCACGACCGCCGGCGTGCTGTCGTTACTGGCCGGCCTGTTGTGGCTTGGCGTTCGGCCAGCGGCTGGCAACCGCGATGCCGTCTTGACCGCGGCATAGCCGTGAGGAAGGAACGCGTGGCTCCGAAGGCTCAGTCGAGACATCAGGCGAAGGTCGTCACGGACAAGACGGGGGTATCCACGATGCGCAATGGACGGGCGGCGGCATGTCACCCATACATGCCGAACGCTGTTCCCGAAACGAAAGCTGCCATGATGCGGGCGATCGGTGTTGACGACATCGACGAGCTGTTCGAGCAGATACCGGAGCGCCTACGCCTCAAGGAACCGCTCACGCTGCCGGACCCGCTGGTCGAAGAAAGCGATCTGAGCCGGCACCTCAGAGAAACGCTGTCCAAGAGCCAGTCATGCGAAGACGCCCTCAGTTTTCTCGGCGCCGGCTGCTGGCAGCATTACGTGCCGGCTGTCTGCGATGAGATCGCCCAACGCAGCGAGTTCCTTACCGCAAACTTCGGGTCCGCGTCCTCCGATCACGGGCGTTTCCAGGCCTACTTCGAGTTCTGTAGCCAGATGGGCGAGCTCCTGAACATGGATGTCGTTGGGCTCCCCACCTATAGCTGGGGCTGCGCACTCGGAAATGCGATCCGCATGGCCGCCCGGATGACCGGCCGCCGGGAAGTGCTGGTGCCCCGCACCATGAGCCCCGAGCGGCTGGCCGTACTGAAGAGCTTCTGCGGCCCAGAGGACGTCGCCGGGCACATCGCGATCCGTGAAATCGGGTTCGACAAGAACACCGGTCTGCTCGATCTGGACCACCTGACTCGCGAGATCTCGAACAAGACGGCGGCAGTGTACTTCGAAAACCCGAGCTATCTGGGGTTCATCGAGGAGCACGGAGCGGAGGTGTCGCGCATCGCCCACGAGCATGGCGCGGAGAGCGTGGTGGGCGTGGATCCGATATCACTGGGCGTGATCGCCGCACCGTCGGACTACGGAGCCGACATCGCAGTTGGCACGACGCAGACCCTGGGAATTCACATGAATTGCGGAGGTGGTGTTGGCGGGTTCATTGCCAGCCGCGATGAAGATCGGTACGTGGGTGAATATCCGACGTTGCTCGTGAGCATCGCACCCACTAGTGCCGGCGGTGATGAGCGGGCGTTCTTCCTGAGCTGCGAGCACCAGACCTCGTATGGGCTCCGTGATGAGGGGAAGGATTGGACGGGGAACGCAGTCTATTTGTGGACCATCGTCAACGCCGTCTACATGTCGTTGCTGGGACCTCAGGGGTTCCGTGAAATTGGCGAGGTCATCATCCAACGATCGCGATACGCCAGGAAGGTCCTGGGCCGGATCCAGGGAGTCGACGTCTCCTTTGCGCCAGGCGGATTCAAGGAGTTCCTCGTCACCTTCGACCAGGTCGGCAAGACGGTCGGAGAAATCAACCGGGCGCTGCGCGGCCACGGAATTTTCGGAGGCAAGGACCTGTCAAAGGAGTTTCCCGAATTGGGCGAGAGCGCACTGTACTGCGTGACCGAGATACACACCCAACGAGATGTCGACCGGCTTGCCGGCGCACTCAAGGAGGTCCTGGCCCGATGACCGGACAGGTGAAGCTACGTAACTACCACGCCGCAGTGTGGAGCGAGCCGGTCGTCATGGAGATGGGATACCCCGGACGGAGGGGCATTGCGATTTCACAAGCCGAAGACGCGGTCCGCCAAGAGGTGGGCGACGCTGAACGGCACATCCCGGCCGCAATGCGACGCAAGGATCCTCCCCGGCTACCGGAGCTGTCTCAACCCGAGGTGCTGCGTCACTATCTGCATCTCTCGCAACAAACGCTCAGCATGATGGGGATCAATCTCTTTGGCACGTGCACGATGAAATACAACCCGCGAGTAGCGGAGCAGGCCGCTACGGCCCCGCAGATGGCGGAGCTGCACCCGTATCAAGACGAAGAGACGCTGCAGGGACTGCTCGAGATAATCTACCGTTTCGACAACATGTGCCGCGCGGTCTCGGGCATGGATCAATTCGTCTTCCAGCCAGGTGGCGGCTCCCACGCAGCCTACACGCACGCCTGCGTGATGCGGGCATATCATGCCGCACGCGGGCAACTAGAGCAGCGAAACGAGGTGATCACTACGCTGTTCACTCACTGCTGCAATCCGGCGGTCGCCGCGACGGCGGGATTCAAGGTGATCAACCTGATGCCGGACGAGAACGGCTATCCGTCGCTCGATTCACTGAAAGCGGCCGTCTCGGAGCGAACCGCGGGGCTGATGACAGTCAACCCGGACGATCTGGGCATCTACAATCCGGACATCGACGAGTGGGTAAAGGTCGTGCACGACGCGGGGGGGCTGTGCTTTTACGATCATGCCAACTTCAACGGTGTGATGGGGCTGACCCGGGCGCGCGACATCGGCTTTGATGCGTGCATGTACATGCTCCACAAAACCTTTGGCGCTTCGAAGGGTGGGATGGGACCCGCCGGAGGGGCGTACGGCTGCACCAACGAGCTCGCCAAGTATCTCCCGGTTCCGGTCGTGACGTACGACGGGAGCGCCTACCACCTCGACGTCGACCGGCCGGACTCGATCGGCAAGATCCGCGAGTTCTGGGGCAACGCCCAGGTGGTCCTCAAGGCGTACGCTTGGGTGCTGGCGATGGGAGCGGCCGGCATTCGGGAGGCCCGCGAGCTCTCCGTGCTTGGAAACAACTATCTCGAGAAGCTCCTGATGGAGATCAAAGGGGTCTCCAAGGGGTTTCCGAACATGACCAAGCGGCGGCTCGAGATGACGCGGTACGGATGGGACCGTCTGACTCAGGAGACCGGCGTCAATACGGTAGACATTCAGCACCGGATGACGGATTTCGGCCTGGACGCGTATTGGATGGCTCACCCACCCCCGATTGTGCCTGAACCATTTACACCCGAGGCGGGCGAGACGCCGCCGCTGGAGGACATCGAGTATTGGGCAGCAGTGCTCAAGCACATCGCGTCGGAAGCTTATTCGACTCCAGAGGTCGTCAAGAGCGCGCCGCACAAGCAGGTGGTGCACCGCGTCGACTTCGACGCGCTGCAGGATCCGGCTCGCCGGGCGATGACGTGGCGTGCACACCTGAAGAAACGCACTACCAAGGGGTGAGTCGGCCTCTCCCGCGTCCTAAGGCTCGATGATGTCGGGATCGGGAGGCGATGCGTCGGCGCGCAGTCGGCGAATCGTCGGGCTCATCGTCAATCCCATCGCCGGAATGGGTGGCAGCGTGGGCCTCAAGGGAACGGATGGGCCGGTCATCGACACCGCGAGAGCGTTGGGTGCGGTGCCGCAAGCGGGTCTCAAGGCCGTGCGCGCCCTCCGCAGACTGTCCCCCGTCGCAGAACGGCTCGAAATCCTCACTTGTCCCGACGAGATGGGCGCTCGGGCCGTGGAGGCGGCAGGGCTCTCTGGACGCGTGGTCGTGTCGGCCCGAGAGGGTGCCAGCGGCCCCGAGGATACGCAGGAAGCCGTGCGCGCGATGGCCGGACGCGACGTCGATCTGCTCCTCTTCGCGGGTGGGGACGGGACTGCCCGAGATGTCGCCGACGTGGTGGGACCGAGCCTGCCCGCACTTGGCATCCCAGCGGGCGTCAAGGTTTACTCCGGCGTGTTCGCAACCACTCCGGAAAACGCCGGGAATTTGGCTGCGCAATTCCTGGGCGCAGGACAGGTAACCGACCTGCGAGAAGCCGAGGTCGTCGATGTCGACGAAGCGGCTGTGCGGGAGGGCCGTCTTTCTGCGTCGTTGTATGGTTACCTGAGGGTCCCGAGCGCACCACAGTTGGTTGCTGGCGCTAAGAGCGGCTCCGCCCGCGACGAGCGCGCTCTCGGCGGAATAGCCCACAGTATCGCCCGCGGAATGGAGCCCGACTGCCTCTATGTCATCGGGCCCGGCACGACGACTCGAACAATTGTCCGGCACTTGGGCCTTGAGAGCACGCTGCTCGGCGTCGACGTCGTCTGCAACGGGCAGTTCGTCGGCACCGATCTGAGCGAGCGCCAGCTCCTCGCGCTCCTCGAGGGTGGGAAGCGGGCACGGATCATAGTAGGGGTCATTGGTGGCCAGGGGTACATCTTCGGACGCGGCAATCAGCAGATCGGACCTCAGGTCATCAAGAAGGTCGGGCGTGACAACATCCTCGTGGTGGCGACCGCGGCGAAGCTACTGTCGCTGACCCGCGGCGTGCTGCTGGTCGACACCGGCGATCCGGCCTTGGACCGGGAGCTCCAGGGCTTCATACGCGTTGTGTCCGGAAACGAAGAGGAGACACTATTCCGGGTGCAGGCCTGATGACATGCGCGTGATTACCAAGGGAATTGCGGCGAAGGACGCCGGACTGGCCTTCGAATTCGAAGGGCGTCGCATCCAGACGGTACCGGGTGCGTCCCTGGGCGCGGCGTTAATTGCCGCCGGTGAGCGAATCTGCCGGCGGACACCTTCTGGTGCACCCAGGGGGCTGTTCTGCGGCATGGGGGTGTGCCTGGATTGCCTCGTCACGGTCGATGGTGAGCCGAACCAGCGTGCGTGCATGACCGCCGCGGTGGACGGCACAACAGTAGAACGTCAACAACCGCTTGCCGCCCATCATGCTCCACCTCGGGAAGTCTCTCAGCGCGACGAGTCCATGGATGTGTTGGTGATAGGAGCGGGGCCGGCGGGGTTGGCGGCGGCGTCAGTGGCATCGGAAGCCGGCCTAGACGTGACCCTGGTGGACGAGCGTGCCAAACTCGGCGGTCAGTATTTCAAGCAACCGGCCGATGGGTTCACCGTCGACGATGAACTGGTCGACCGGCAGTTTCGGCAGGGGCGCTCGATGATTCACCGCGTCCACCGGTCGGGTGTGCGTTTGCTGAGTGGCGTCACCGTTTGGGCTGCCCACGGACCGACGGAAGTACGGGCGGTGGGAAACGGCGTAAACTACGTGCTTCGCCCGAAGCGACTGGTGATCGCAACGGGCGCGTACGACCAGGCCGTACCGATGCCCGGCTGGATGCTGCCGGGGTTCATGACCACCGGAGCGGCACAGACGCTCCTCAGAGCCTACCAGGTCGCCCCGGGAAATCGAGTCGTGATCTCTGGCAACGGGCCGCTCAACATCCAGCTCGCCGCCGAGCTGACTCGAGCCGGGATCACGGTGGTCGCTCTCGCGGAGCTGGCGCCGGCTCCCGGCCTTCGGTCGATATCGCGCCTGGCAACGATGTTCTGGACCGCGCCAGACCTCCTGTTTGAGGGCGCAGGCTACCTGCACACTTTGCGCCGTGCCGGTGTGCCCATGCTGTACGGCCAGTCGGTGATCGCTGCAACGGGAGACGGTAGCGTCGCGGAGGCTATGGTGGCCACTATCGATTGCGACGGGCGACCAATGCGGGGAACCGAGCGCGTGCTGGACGCCGATGCTGTCTGTATTGGCTTCGGCTTCCTGCCGTCCAATGAGATCTCCCGGGCACTTGGCTGCCGTCATCACTTCGACGAGCGACGGCGGCAGCTCGTCGTGGAGCGAGATCGGTACGGCCGAACGACCGTCGACGGCGTGACAGTCGTTGGAGACGGCGGCGGGCTTGGTGGGGCGCGGATCGCGTTGGCTCAGGGCACGCTTGCTGGCGTGGACGCCGCCCGGCATCTGCGGGCGGGTGACACGCGCACGCTCGCCCTCGAGGCTAGCGGGGCCGAGCGGGAATTGCGCCGGCAGGAACGATTCCAGCGCGCTCTCTGGGAACTGTACAGATCACCACTCCTCGTGGACCAACTCGCGACCGACGACACGCAGATTTGCCGGTGCGAGGAGGTCAGCTTGGGCGCCATCCGTGAGGCAATGGACGGCGGGGCCGAGTCACTGGGTGCTCTGAAGCGTATAACCCGGGCGGGTATGGGCCGTTGCCAAGGACGGTATTGCGCCGGGTTCATCGCCGGCATGCTCCGGGCGCGCAGTGGCCGGCCGCTCGACGAGCTGGAGTTCTTCGCGCCGCGCGCACCGTTTAAGCCGGTTCCTATCGGTGCAGTGGCTCCCGGTCGTTTCGCCGATTCGGCTATGGCTCAACGTGGGTACCCACCCGATGAATCGTGATCCGGGTGGGGCCTGCCGTCCGGCGCACCCTGAACGACCGCCTAGTGGTAGCGCGTCGCGGAAAAGGCTGCCAGGTCCAGGTCGGGATCTCGGCCGAGGACCAACTGGGCCACGGCCCTCGCTCCGATCGGCCCGGCCGTGAACCCCAACCACGGAATGGCATTCACGAAGCACCCGGGAATGCCCGGGATCTCCCCGAGAACCGGTCTCCAGTCGTCGGATCCGCTGACGATCGCCGGCCAGGTCCGCAGCAGCTGGAGGCGCGAAATCGCCGGGACCACCGTTTGGGCGACCTGGAGATTCGCTCGAAGCGAATCCGGATCTACGGCAAGCCGACCGGTGGTTGGCTCGTATCGAGCAGGCCAGCCCCCTCCGATGAGCAGGCAGCCGCTGGCCGCCTGCTTCAGCGACAGCTTTTCACCTGCGGAGTAGACGAGGTGCGGCACTAGCGGGGCTACTGGCTCCGTAACGCTGACCTGGATAGGATACCCTTCAATGGGAAGGTCGAGTCCCACCATACGGGCAACTCGGGGGGCGTCGGTCCCCGCGCAGTTCACCATCCGGCGGGCCCCGAAGACGCCCGCGCTCGTCTGGGCTCGGAAACCGCTTCGGTCGTGCTCAAGGCCTAGCAGCTCCGTGCGGCAGTGAATCCGTGCCCCGAGGGATTCGGCTGCTCGCGCAAACGCTGGCGTGGCGAGGAGCGGGTTGGCCTTGCCCTCCGTGGGGCAGTAGGCTCCGCCCGCGAGGTCCTCGTTGATGTAGGGTGCCAGATCAATGAGCGCATTGCGCGAAAGCATCTCGACCGAAAGACCATGGGCGCGCTCGATGGACACCTTTCGCTCGATGTCTTGGAGTTGGGTGTCGTTCTCGGCGACCAGTAAGCCGCCGCGAAGGGAGACCTCGAGATCCGCCCCCAACTCCTGGCCAAGGCCAGACCAGAGGGCGATCGACTCGAGCAGCAGCGGAATGGTGCGTGCGTACGCCTCCGTCCACTGTTCCCCGTACAGGATGAAGGGCTCGTGAGGAATCTGCGCGTGCAGACTGCCCGAGTTGCAGCCCGATTGCTGGGTGTTAAGGTCCCACCGCTCAATCAGGGTGACCTCGACGCCCTCGCTGGCCAAGTAATAGGCGGTCGCGCTTCCGGCGAGGCCGCCCCCGACGATCAGGACGTCGGTTCGGCGGGTCTCAGGCATGGTGTGGGACGGGCACCTTGGCTACCATGGGACGAATCATTACACCGCGGCCGTTTTCAGCGCCAGCGATCGAGCCGGGGACGAGCAGCGGCCACTGTAACTCATCAGGAGTCGGCACCATGACCAGGGAATTTCGCGGCAGCTTCACGGTGACCATCACTCCCTTTACAGCGAACGGGGCTGCGATCGATATGCCGGCCCTCGCGCTTTTTCTCGATTGGCAGCTCGACGTCGGGGTGCCTGGAATCATCATCCTCGGCACGACGGGCGAATTCCTCACAGTTTCAGAAGAGGAACGATCGCGGTACATCGAGGCCACGGTGAGCCATATTGCCGGCCGGATCCCGGTGATCGTCGGGACCGCGAACGCCTACACCCCCCGCGCGGCCCGGTTCAGTCGGGAAGCCGAGGCGCTCGGCGCCGACGGCCTCATGATCATTCCACCCTACTACTACACGCCAACCGAAGATGAAATCTTCAGATACTATCAAGCCATTTGTGACACTACGTCGCTTCCGATCATGCTGTACAACAATCCCTGCACGTCGAATGTGGATATGTCGGCTAAGCTTGTGGCCCGCTTAGCCCGCACCTTCCCGAATGTCCGCTACATCAAAGAGGCCAGCATGGACGTGGCCCGGGTTTACGAAATCGTGGAGGAGACGGACGGGCTCGTATCCGTGTTCGCGGGCGAGCGGATCGTTGAATCGTTCCTCCTGGGAGCCGTCGGATACGTCAATCCATACGGAAACTACATCCCCCGGGCCTCGCACCGCATTTGGGATTTCCTTGTTGACGGACGTATCGACGACGCGAAGCGTATTCAACGGCTCATCAACGAGATGGATCATATTATCGCTGAGGGGCACCCTACTTATGGACATCAGTGCTACTCCAAGGCGCTTGCCGCCGCCGCCGGCTACCCCGTTGGGGACGTTCGTCCTCCCTTAACGACGTTCGCGCAACTGGGGCAGGAAGGTCTGCAGCGCCGGGAGAGGCTAGTCAAGATCATGCTCGAGCTGGAGGCACTCATAGAGCAGCTTGATACGGCACCAAAGCTCGCGGCGCCGCGGGGCGCGGCATAGGCCCGGTCACGGTGCAGCGAGTGAGTCAGCCGCTTCTCTTCTCCCCGTTGTCGATACGGAACGTCACGTTCCGCAACCGGGTGATGGTGTCACCGATGTGCCAGTACCAAGCCGTAGAGGGCCAAGCCCAGGACTGGCATTTCGCGCACCACTCCCGATTCGCCCTAGGTGGGGTTGGAGCCGCCACGGTCGAAGCGACCGCGGTGACCCGCGACGGTCGGATCACGTACGGGTGTACCGGCATCTGGGAGGACGACCAGATACCGGGCTTTCGGCGCATCGCGGACGGTTACCGAGCACAGGGGGTCGCCTCCGGAATCCAGCTCAACCACGCCGGCCGGAAGGCAAGCACAACGCGGCCGTGGGACGGCGGGGCACCGCTGCCGGCGGATGGCGAGCCTGCCTGGGAAGCCGTCGGCCCGAGCGCGCTCCCCGCACGGGACGGTTGGCCGCCGCCACGGGCGCTCGAGACAGATGAAATCCCGGCGATTGTAGAGGCGTTTCGAGCGGCGGCGTTGCGCGCCCTCGAAGCAGAGTTCGACTTTATCGAGATTCACGGCGCCCATGGGTATCTGCTACATAGCTTCTTCTCACCGCTGTCGAACCACAGGACGGACGATTTCGGTGGAGACAGGGAGCGCCGGATGCGACTTCCGCTCATGGTGGCCGAGGCCACCCGATCGGTGTGGCCGACGGAGCGTCCGCTCTTTTATCGCGCCTCCGTGATCGACGGCGTGGACGGTGGGATCACGCTGGAGGACACCGTCGCGCTCGCCCGCGCCCTGAAAGCAGCAGGAGTCGATGCGATTGACTGCTCTTCCGGTGGGCTGCTGGGATCGGTCTCGTTGAGCAACACGCTTCCTCCGCCGGGATTTCAGGTGCCGCTCGCGGAGGCCGTGCGACGGGATGCAGACATTGCGACCGTGGCCGTGGGCATGCTGACTGAGCCGGACCAGGCCGAAGCGATTCTCCAGGAGGGTCAAGCGGATCTGATTGCCATCGCCCGCGAGTTCATTGCCGACCCCAACTGGGCCTATCGAGCCGCGCGAGAGCTCGGTCTGGAGGATCCGCACGGCATTCTTCCCTTCTCGTACGCCTTCTATTTACGCCGCCGTGCGGCCTTGCTACGGAGTTGAGCAGCCCTGAGCAGGATCACGTCAGTGCCCGCGGAGCCGAGGCCATGAATGAGCTGCACGACAAGACTGTTCTCCTGACCGGGGCCTCGACGGGTATTGGTGCTGCAACCGCCTGCGCCCTCGGGCGTACAGGGTGCTACCTCGCCGCGCAGTACCACACGAATGAGGCGGGTGTCCTGGCGGCAACCGGCGACGTGGCAAGCGATCACAAGCTCCTGCTCCAGGCCGATTTCTCGCGTCGTAAGGCGGCCGATGCGCTCTGGCAGGCGGCCGTTGCGTGGCGCGGCCGCATCGACGTATTGGTGAACAACGCGGCGACACTCCGCTTCGAGGGCGGGATCGACGCGAGCGAAGAGGACTGGGACCGGGTTTGGGCCGAGACGCTGCAGATCAACGTCCTCGCCCCAGCTCGACTCTTGCGAAACGCTGTCCGGCACTTTCGGGATTCAGGAGGCGGAATCACCGTAACGATGGCGAGTTGGGTTGCACAGCGAGGCAGCTCGCTTGCAGACTTGATGGCTTACGCCGCCTCCAAGGCTGCCATTTGCGCGGCCACCCAGACGATTGCTCGGAATTTCGCGCGTGACAACGTCCTGGCCTACGTCATCTCGCCCGGTATGGTGCGTACCCAGATGTCCGAGCAAGCTGCGGAGCGCATGGGTGGAGAGCCGGCAGTCACCGCCAGTCTCGCGATGCGCGAGTGGGTGCCGCCGGATGAATTGGCCGAGCTAGTGGTGTTTCTCGCATCCGGGAAATGCCGCCATCTCACCGGCGCGACGCTCGACGTAAACGGGGCGAGTTACGTGCGGTAGAATCGAGCGCCAAGCGCTAGGCACGAAACGCCGGTGAGCCCCAAAAGAGACCCTTCGCCACGCCATTCGAAATTCGCCAATCAATATTCGGCGCTCAGTACCCTCGTTCCTTGTTCACGACCGACAGCAACTTCTCCCCATTGGCGAACCGCCTGAGGTTTTCCCGAAATACAAGCCACAAACGCTCCATATGATCGTCTGAGTCCCCGCCCAAGTGCGGAGTGATGATCACGTTCTTCATTCCCCAGAGCACGTGATCGGCTGGGAGCGGTTCCGGTTCGGTGACGTCGAGGCCAGCTCCGGCGAGGCGCCCGTCCCGAAGCGCGCGTACGAGCGCGTCCGTGTCGACGGTCTTGCCTCGGCCAATGTTCAGGAAATAGGCAGATCGTTTGACCGTCGAGAAGAACCGCTCATCGAGAATGCTTTGGGTCGTGGGAGTCAACGGTAGGCTATTGACCACGACATCGGCATCGGCCGCGAGGGCGTGCAATTCGGACGAGAGACCGACATAGTCCACGAAGGCGGGCCCCTCGCGACGGCTGGCCCGGGTCGCCACGACCCGCATCCCGAAGCCGTGGCCCAGTCTCGCGACCTCCGTGCCGATCCCGCCCAGGCCTGCTACAAGCATCGTCTTGCCCCGGAGTTCCAGCAGCTCGCTCCCCGCACCCACGTATGGACTCGGACCGGTGAGCGGCTCGATGTCCCAACGCCGCTCACGCTGGAGTTCGAGGGCGATGTGGAGGCGGCGCGTGAGCGTTAAGAGCATCGCCATCACGTGCTCCGCGCCGCCGTGCGCGTAGAGTCGCTGCGCGTTGGTGATGAGAACATTGCTTTCCGCGAGTCCCGGAATCGCGAGGAAGCTCTCGACTCCTGCGGCTGGGAGCTGCACCCAACGGAGCCGCTCAGCAGCGGCGAACGTCTCCGGCGTGAGCCACCCCAAATACGCGTCTGCATCGCGAACGGCACGCGCTTCTTCGCCCGCGTCGTCCACCACCACGACCTCGAGTCCGGGAACGGCGAGTCGTAGTTGCTCTGTGCGACCCGGCCAGAGGTCCGACACGACGACCTTAGTAGGTGGCTTCCAGTTCGGATCATCGTTGAGTGTAGTACCGGCTTCCCGGAGTCCCAGACGGTCGATGAAGGCGTGCGGGGCCTCGAGGCCAACAGACTCCTCATAGATGTGATCCGCGGTGCCCTCGGGTAGAATGGCCAAAGCGTCCTGGGGAATGCTCGCCGCGATCTGTCCCCGCCCGACTCCGTCGCGGATCGATCGGTCGATTTGGTTTTTCGCTGCTATCAGGGCCAGGCGGGTCTCGGCGAGAACGTCCGGGCCGGTGACCGAACCATGTCCGGGCACGACCGTCTCCGGCCGCAGGCGCTCCAGCTGTTCGAGCGCCCTGATCCAGACGGCCGTCGGAACGAGATTGCCATCTCGGCCACCACCCACGAGGTTCCCTGCGAACAACACACCATCAGTGGGAACGTGGACGACGACCGATGATTTGCGCGCCCCGTCCCCAAGGTTCAGGACTTCAACCCGCCTGTTTCCATCCTCTAGTACGAAGGGCGATTGAAAGACCTGCCGGCCATCTCGCGGGTCCGGCGGAATGGGAGAGGATGCGGGGAGTAGCGCCAGCATGCCGGGCGGGACCGCGTACATGGATTCCGTACCCGTCCCCGTGCGGACCACGAGTGGCGTCCGAGTCGCTGGTGAAGTCCCGATTGCTCGTGCGAGCGCCGCCCACATGGTGGCGGGGCCGGGATCGACGACCAAGTGACCGCCGTTGACCGAGACCAGCGCAGTGTTTCCACCACCTGCACCCCTGTCTGAGGACCACTCGATGACAGCAATTCCGTCAGTCAGAGGTGCCGCGACCTGACCGACAACTGGGATCGGAATAAGCGCCAGCAACGTCGTTATCAGCACAAACCTTTTCATCGTATCTCCACGAAACGGATCTGGGCATTGAATGTCGAACGCCGACGCCAAGATGTCGAGCCGGGCGCCTGCAGCGGGTGGTTCGCGAGCTTTAGCCCAGCTTGTGACGGAATCCGGTCGCGGGTGGTCTTCGACAGGGAGACCCGCCGCCTCCTAGTCTCAAACGTGCCAGCCCGAGGATCGATGCCAGCTGACCGACGCTCGACACCAACTCACACTATCCCCCCTTGAAGAGCGCCACCGCGACTGGCACCTTGTGTCCAGCCATGTCCCAAGACCCAAGCGCTACTCGCTGCGGAACTGTCGTTCTGGCCGGACGTCCGAATGCCGGGAAGTCCTCGCTATTGAACGCCCTAGTTGGGGAGCGACTCGCCATCACGAGTCCCAAACCCCAAACCACACGTCTGCCGGTCACAGGAGTGCGGACGGAACACGACACACAGATCGTGTTTATCGATCCTCCTGGATTACTGGAGCCGGAATACGCACTCCATGAGAGTATGCTTGCTGTCGCCGAATCCGCGCTTCGCTCCGCTGACGCCGTGTTGTACTTGCATCCGATCACTGAAGGGCCGCCTCCGCCGTTCACCGACGTCTTGGGCAATCTCTCTGCACCCCCCAGGCCGCTGATCACGGTCCTGAGCAAGGCCGACCTCGTGCCGAAGCGACCACGTCCGGACGCGGGATCCGAGACGCTCGCGGTATCGGCCGAAACCGGCGAGGGGCTCGATGCGCTGCTATCCTGGTGTCGAAAGGAGCTACCGATCGCTCCTTTTCGCTTCGACCCGGACTACACGAGTACTCAACCGGTCCGGTTCTTCGTGACCGAGTATCTGCGAGAGGCAGCTTTCGACCTTCTCGGTGACGAGGTCCCCTACGCCCTGGCCGCGGTAGTCGACGAGTTCCGGGAGGCAGCGGACCCGGTGTATATTCGCGTAACGGTTTACGTCGAGCGGGAGTCACAGAAGCGCATTGTAATTGGGCACGAGGGACGCACTATTCGCCAGCTGGGCGTCTCGACGCGGAAGAGAGTCGAGGCGTTGATCGATCAGCGAGTGTATCTCGACCTCTGGGTCAAGGCGCTCCCGCACTGGCGCCGGAACGAGGGATCGCTCCGCAGCCTTGGCTTTCCGACGCACCACGACCGAGGGACGCATGCCCATCGCCACTGACCTGCTCGAGATCCTCGTCTGCCCGCAGTGCAAGGGCCAACTGGAATACAAACGCGAGCCGAACGAGCAGCTCGTGTGCCACTCCTGCCGGCTAATCTTCGCCGTCGAAGATGACATTCCGATCATGCTCGTTGACGAAGCGACGGCCTTCTAACCTGGGCCCTCTGCTTCTGGCGCTCTCGCTGGGTGCCCTGCCATTGACGGCCGAGCAGGACGCCGCACCCGATGCGAGCGGCGCCGCGTTCCTTCTCGTACCGGTCGGAGGCCGGGCCACCGCGCTGGGGCAGGCGGCGGTCGCGGACGCGGGGAGCAGCGAGGCCGTGTTTTGGAACCCCGCCGGTCTGGGCGCGCTGGATCGGAGCGAGATTGCAATCCACTACGCATCCACCTTCGCATCAGACAATACCACACTCACAGCCCTGTACGTCGCACGCGGGCTCGGTGCGGTCGGGTTGACGGCCTATCTCGTCGATTTCGGCTCGCAGGAAGTGGTACCGGGTCCCGGCGTACTCCCTACCGGTCGCGTGAGTCCAAAGAACATTGAGCTCCTCGCGTCCTACGGAACGGATGTCGGGAGCACCTTGAGCGTGGGGGTGAATTACAAGTTCATACAGTTCCGGCAAGATTGTTCGGGGGACTGCGGGCCGTTCCGCACCGTCGTCGGTACGACACACGGGTTAGACCTCGGGATGCAGTACGTCGTCGGATCCGGTGGCGCGCTTCGAATCGGAGCCGCCGTTCAACACGCCGGGTTCAAACTCCAAGTACAGAATCGGGATCAGGCGGACGCGCTCCCGACGCGGGTCCAGGTGGGAGCGGCCTACCGCCTCCCCGTGCCGCAGCGACGGGATGCCCAGACCCCGATCGATGCGAGACTGCTGGTGGATCTCCAAAACACCTGGGGCGAATACGGCACCCCCGACGCGCGCGTCGGGTTGGAGGTGGGTTACGGCGAAGTTCTGAGACTCCGCTCCGGTTATGCATTCCTCGAGGGCGAGAGCTCGGGACCGTCGCTTGGTATCGGCTTGCGGCTGGGGCGCCTAATGATCGACTTCGCCCGCCTGTTCTTCGACTCGACGCTCGACGATCCGGCGTACGTCAGCGTTCGCGGCCAGCTGTAACGGTGGATGGGCGGCCCACGGTGAGCCGCACCGCTAGGGTCGGAGCGCATCGAGTTCGACCGTTCGCCGCCTTGGTTGCTCCGCTCCGGATGGCGGCGATCGTGGTCGCGGCCTCGTTCACTGCAACACCTGCCTGGAGCACGCAAACCCAAGGAGTCGCCCCGGCGGGGTTGGGCGCGCCGGCCTCCGAGCTGCCCCGATGGTCGGCAATACGGGACTCCTCCGCACCTCGATGGATCGCACCCGTGGCGTCGGCAATCCTACCAGGCACCGGCCAGCTCCTGCGGGGGCAGGATCGTGGCGCAGTTTACATGGTGGTCGAAGCGTTTTTCGTCGTTCGGTTCTTTTCGCTCTGGAGTGATGGCCGGCGTGAGCGAACTCGATTTCGCGATCTGGCGTTCAACGTTGCTCGCCGTTCTTTCGCGCCCGTTGCACGCGACACCGTCTTCGAGTACTTCGAGCAGATGGCCAAGTTCATCGAGAGCGGGCCGGTCGACGTAGATCCCGGGCCCGGCCTGATCCCGCCAACCGACGAGCGCACGTTCAACGGCAGTATCTGGGCCCTAGCCCGTGAGACGTTCTTCGAGAACCCTGACTCGACGCCGGGTGTTACGACCGACCAGTACCAAAGAGCCCTCGCGTTCTACCGGGAGCGCGCCGTGGGACCCAATTTTCGATGGTCGTGGCGTAACGCCGGTCTCGAACAGGACCTATTCCGTCAGACCATCCAGCAGAGCGATGAGGCGTTTCGCCGCGCACAACAGCAGCTAGGATTGCTCCTCGCGAATCATCTGATCAGTGCCGTCGATGCCTTCGTGTCGGAACGCCTGTCACGGCCCGACCGGGAGATCCGCATGCGCTCATTCCTGTGGACTGTGCCACGCTGGCCGCACGGCAAGGAACACGGGTTTTCGATATGGGTGCAACTCGCCGTATAGAGCCAGGCACCACCGAGGGGCCCTCGACAGGTTTGACTTATGCGGGTGCTGCACCTAAGTTTGTCCCCTCGTTGACATTACGAGAGGAGACCGGTGCGGACGCGTCCGACCGTCATGTACTTTTCGCCGGCCGAGCGTCCGGTTCCGGACTTGATTTCGGCGTGGGCGGAACGGAAAGAACTGCCTATCGTCCACCTCCGGGATCGTGGGGATGTGGAGACAGCAGCTCTTCGCAGTCCCCCTTCGCTCATCATTGTTGATGCTGATGCTGCGGGGCCGGATGGGGCAGCCCTGTGCTGTACGCTCAAAGCCGATCCCTACACTGCGGTCGTCCCGGTTGCCTTCCTCTCGACACGCCATGCCTCCGATCAAGTGCGCGACTGGTTCGTCACCGGAGCAGATGAGGTCATCACACCGCTCTTCGGACCAGCCGAGCAACGAAGCCGGCTGGACGTGCTTCTGGTCCGGACGGAGCGAAATATCACCGTTCAACCTTCCACTCGCCTCCCAGGCACCACCGAGATCGAGCGGGAGATTCGGCAGCGCCTGGAAACCGAGTCCAAATTTGCGGTCTGTTATGCGGACCTCGACCATTTTAAGGAATACAACGACCGGTACAGCTACTATGACGGAGACCGCGTCATCTTCATTCTCTCCCGAATCCTACGCGACGTGGTGAAAGGAACGAGCCCAACCGATGGCTTCGTGGGGCATATCGGCGGCGACGACTTCATCATGGTTCTCCCCATCACAATCGTCTCTGATGTATGCACGGAAGTGCTCTCGGTTTTCGACAATCTGATCCCGTTTCAGTACAGCGCGCAGGACCGCCGTGCGGGGTACTTCTTCGGGAAAGATCGCCGCGGGCAGCTGTACCGCGTTCCACTGATGACGTTGTCGATCGGAATCGTGACGAACGAGCACCGTCATTTCGAGCATCCCGCCCAGGTGAGCGAGTTGGCGACGGAAATGAAGAGTTATGCGAAGACACTACCGGGTTCGGTCTTCGTGGTTGACCGGCGCCGTGATTCGGCCAGGGAAGACGATTGAGCTGGTGAGGGGGTCACGTCTGACATGAACGTACGCTGCCCTTCGTGTGAAACCGTATACCGGATCGACCCGGCGAAGGTTCCGTCCGCGGGCATACGAGCGAGCTGCCGGGATTGTTCAGCGATTCTCTCGATCACGCAGTCTGCGGAAACAGCGTCCGTTAGCAGTCCGGCCGCGACGCAAGCGACTGCCCAACCACCTCCAGCCGCCCCGGTGGGGCCGCAGTCGGCCCCTGGTCCTCCGCCCGCGGCACCTCCCTCTCCGGCCCCGGCGGCGATCCTTCAGGCTCCAGCTGCCCCACAGCCCGTCCCGGTTCCACCTCCCCTGGACGTGCCCGCAACGGCTGGACCGCCTCCCGCAGCCCCCGTCACCCCGGTGCCACTTGCGGAAACGCCGCGAGTGACCAAGCCGTTCTCACACACGCGGGCGCCTGAGCCGCCGCCACAACCAGCGGTTAAGAGGCCGAGCGCTCCGGTGTTCCGGCCCACTCGGCCCGCGCAGCCGATGGCGCCGGTTCCAACACCCAAGGCTGCTCCGGCACCAGCGGCCGCGCCGCCGCAGCTCGAAGCCGCACCTGCGACTCCCGGGCCGACGAAAACGGCCGCCAGAGCGGTCAATCCCTTCCTCGCACAAGATCCGAAGCAGAAGGCCAGGCGCCTGGCGCGGGCATTGGTGTCGGACATGATTGTCTACCAGCCGGACAAGCGGCAGCAGGCGCTGCGAGCGGGGAACCTCAAGGACGCCTTCGAGGAAGAAATCAAGAAGAGCTGGCAGGAGTACGTCGAGCAGGTTGGGGACGAAATGGCCAACTCGACTCCCTTTTTCAACGAGGCGCTCAACGACATTCTCGCGGGGGGACAGAAGATCTTTTAGGCTGGTGTTAACTCGTGATATGGCCTATATTTGAGCGTCTTCGAGCCGTCGCCCGGCAGTCCATGGGCCGACGGCTCGACTCGTGCGAGCACCGATGATTGGAGAGGACGTATCATGGTAGAGCAGGTTCTTGAAAGGCTCGAAGACGTGGGTCGCAGGCTAACTGAACTCCGGGGCTTTCTTTGACCTGGACGCCAAAGCCTCCCGTTTAGACGAGTTAGAAACATCCATGGCGGCACCGGGCTTCTGGGATGATACCGACCGAGCTCGGCAAGCCGTCGACGAGCTCCGGCGCGTCAGGCAGTGGACCGAGCCGTTCGCCGATCTCAGCCAGCGGACCCAAGAGGCACTCGAGCTTGCGGGGCTCGTGGCCGAGGAGCCCGATGCGGACGTTGAACGCGGCCTGGCCGAAGAGGTCGACCAACTCCTTTCCGGCGTCCGGCAGCTCGAACTCCAAAACATGCTCCAGGGCGCGGACGACCGACGCAGTGCACTCGTCACCATTCACCCGGGGGCCGGAGGGACAGAGTCTCAGGATTGGGCGGAAATGCTGATGCGGATGTATACCCGCTGGGGTGAGCGACGTGGGTACTCCGTTGAGATTCTGGATCTGCTACAGGGTGAGGAAGCCGGCATCAAATCCGTCGCGATGGAGGTACAGGGCGAGTTTGCATACGGCTATCTCAAGGCCGAGAAGGGAGTCCACCGGCTCGTCCGCATTTCGCCGTTCGACGCACAGGCCCGGCGCCACACCTCGTTCGCGTCGATCTTCGTGTATCCCGTCGTGGACGACACCATCGCGGTGGACCTCCGTGAGGAAGACATCGAAATGGAGGTCTTCCGTGCGTCCGGAGCCGGCGGCCAGCACGTCAACAAGACCTCGTCCGCGGTTCGTTTGCGCCACCTGCCCACCGGGATCGTCGTCTCGTGCCAGCAGGAGAGAAGCCAGTATAAGAACCGGGCGACGGCGATGAAGATGCTCAAAGCGGGGATCTACCAGCGGGCGCTGGACGAGCAGGAAAAGAAACGCGCAGCGCTGGAGGCCACCAAAACGGACAATAGCTGGGGGAACCAGATCCGGTCGTACGTGTTCCAGCCGTATACCATGGTCAACGACCATCGCACCGAGCTCAAGGTAGGGGACGTGCAGTCCGTGATGGACGGTGAGATCGACACGTTTATTGAGGCATTCCTCAAGCGATACGGTGGAAACACCAGATGACGGTCGACACGCGCTCCTTCGTTGAGCTCGCGCGGCGGGAGAAGCTCGACCTCCTGCGGAGCCGGGGGGTCGACCCGTATCCCCATGCCTACAGCCCGACCCACCGCACGCGCGAAGCCGTCGCAGCATACCGGGACGACGCCAGCCCGACGGTGCGCATCGCGGGGCGCCTGGTTGCCCTCCGAGGCCACGGCAAGACGACATTCGGCCACGTCGCGGACGGGACCGGACGTATCCAGATCTATGTCCGCCGCGACCTAATTGGGGATGAAGCGTACGAGCTGCTCAAACTCCTGGACCTTGGCGACCATGTCGGGATCGAGGGAGGCGTGTTCAAGACCAAAACGGGAGAGATCACCGTTCGGGCGGCGAAGGTCACGCTGCTGGCCAAGGCGCTGCGGTCGCTTCCGCTCGGGAAGGGCGCGACCGAGGGTGAGCAGCACGGCAGTTTATCCGACCCAGAGACCCGCTACCGGCAGCGATACGCGGACCTCGCAATCCACGCTGAGGTCCGCGATGTGTTCAGGCTCCGTGCCGAGGCGATCACCTTTCTCCGCCGGTTTCTTGACGACCACGGGTTTGTGGAGGTCGAGACGCCGGCATTACAGCCCTTATACGGTGGCGCGCTCGCCCAGCCGTTCGTGACACACCACAACGCATTGGACGCAGATCTCTATTTGCGGATCGCGACCGAGCTCTATTTAAAGCGTTGCATTGTCGGCGGTCTCGACCGCGTGTATGAGATTGGCAAGGACTTCCGGAACGAAGGGATGGATCGGTATCACAATCCGGAATTCACGATGCTCGAGTTCTACCAGGCGTATGCCGATTACTCGGATGTGATGGACCTTACCGAACAGATGGTCCACGGTCTGGTATTGCATCTGACCGGTACCTCCGCCATCGAGCGATTCGGTAAGCGTTTCGACTTTACTCCTCCCTGGACGCGAGTCCCGTACGTCGAGTTGCTCCGCACCCACGCCGCCGTCGATTTGACGACCGTCACCGATGAAGAGCTGCGGTCGCTACTCCAGGGAAAGGAGGTCCCGGAAGTCGCCGGAATGCCTCGGGCCAAGCTGATCGACACGGCGTTCTCCGAATTCGTGGAACCGACGCTCGAGCAGCCCACATTGGTAGTGGACTTTCCGCTCGCCCTTTCTCCACTGGCAAAAGTGAACCGGAAAGACCCCGACCTCGCAGAGCGTTTTGAGTTCTTCGTGAATGGGTGGGAAATCGCCAATGCGTTCACCGAGCTCAACGATCCCGACGACCAGCGCGGCCGGTTCGAATCGCAGGCCAAGGCCAAGGCGGCCGGTGATGCGGAGGCCCATCAGGTGGATGAGGACTACATCCGCGCGTTGGAGTACGGCATGCCTCCGACTGGGGGGTTCGGCATGGGTGTGGACCGCCTCATCATGTTGCTCGCGGAGCGGCCGTCCATTCGGGACGTGATTCTCTTTCCGCTCCTGAGACCAGAGTGATCTCACGTCTCGAACTCAAGATCACTGCCCGCTACTTGCGGAGCCGGCGATCGTCGCGACTCGTGTCGCTGATCACTCTTATTGCCACCGGTGGAGTAACCGTGGGAGTCATGGCACTCATCGTCGTAATGGGAGTCATGAACGGTTTGCAGACGGATCTGCGGGAGAAGATCCTCGTCGCGAGCCCGCACCTCCGCGTCCTGACTTATGGTGCCGGTCTCAAGCTGGACGATTGGGAAGGCGTCGTTCAACGCGTCGAGGAACACCCGGCCGTGCTGGCTGCGAGTCCGTTCGTTCTCTCCCAGGGGCTCGTTTCGTCCGGCTACGACTATGCCGAAGGCGTAGCGGTGATCGGGATCGAGCCGGATACCGGATCGCTGGCCGTCACGGCGCTCGCGCGACATTTCACCTCTGGCGACCTAGGATTCCGCACCGAGCGCAACGACGTGGACGGTGGAATCGTGCTCGGCCATCGCGTTGCAGAACGATTGTCCGCGTTCCCGGGGGACCGCATCACCCTCGTGTCTCCCGCTGGCAGCAAGTTCAACGCAGCCGTGGGCGCGTTCGTTCCAAAGTACTGGGCGTTTGAGGTGACCGGGAAGTTCGAAACCGGGATGTACGAGTACGACAACTCCTACGTCGTGCTCCCTAGGCCAACCGCCCAACGGTTTGCCGGGCTCGACGAGGCGGTAACCGGGCTCGAGGTGCGGATCGGCGATCCGTGGGCCGCCCGGGACGTCGGCACGGAAATCGAAGATCGCCTCGGGTACCCCTTTCGCGTCGTTGACTGGCAGAGCCAGAACGCGTCGCTGTTTTCGGCGCTCAAGCTCGAGAAATTGGCGATGGGGCTCATTCTCCTGCTCATAGTGGTGGTGGCCGCGTTCAACATCGTCAGCACCCTGACGATGGTCGTAACGGACAAGACCCGCGAAATCGGCATCCTCCGGGCCATGGGGCTGTCTGCGGCAGCGATTCGTCGGATCTTCGTACTTCAGGGCGCTGTGATTGGGGTGGTGGGCACCAGCCTCGGAGCGTCGTTGGGGTTGCTCATCGCCCGACTCGTCGACAAGGAACGGCTCATCGAGCTCGACCCGTCCGTGTACTTCATCGACCACTTGCCCATCCAAGTCGTCCCAACCGACCTGATCGCCATCGTGGTGGCCAGCGTCCTGGTGGCCGTGCTAGCCACGGTTTATCCGGCCCGCCAGGCTGCTGCGCTCCAGCCCGTGGAGGCGATACGGCACGAATGACCCCGACCCTCGAAGCGTGCGCCGTCCGAAAGACCTTCCGGGGAGGTGACAACGCCCCCGTGGAGGTTTTGAATTACGTCGATTTGACAGTCTCCCGGGGCGAGGTCGTTGCGATAGTCGGCGCGAGCGGGGCGGGGAAGAGCACGCTCCTCCATTTGCTGGGGGCGTTGGACCGACCGACGGGAGGCGATATCCTCCTTGATGGCGTCTCGTATGCCGATCTTGGCGACGCGGCGCGGGATGGGCTTCGGAGCCGGAGTATCGGTTTCGTGTTTCAGTTCCACCACCTTCTCCGGGAGTTTACGGCGATCGAGAATGTGATGATGCCGTTACTCATTGGCGGTTGGGATGAGGCACGAGCCCGGAGCCGAGCGGAGGAGCTTCTGGCCCAGGTGGAATTGGCTGGCCGCATGACCCATCGACCCGCCGCTCTTTCGGGCGGCGAGCAACAGCGTTGCGCGGTGGCGCGTGCACTCGTCCACGATCCCAGGGTCATTCTTGCGGATGAGCCCAGCGGCAATCTGGACTACCACTCGAGCGGCCGCGTGCACGACCTGTTATTGGGCCTGGTACGGACCCTGGAGACCTCACTCGTTCTGGTGACGCACAATCGCACGCTTGCTGATCGGGCTGACCGTGTTCTCTTGTTGGCAGACGGGCAACTGCGAAACGCCACGGCGGAGGTGGTACCGTGACGCAGTGCGATAACTGCCACGAGCGCAGCGCCGCGATTCATCTCACCCAAATCGTCAACGATTCTGTGACGACCGTTCACCTGTGCGAGCAGTGCGCAGCGGAGAAGGGCGTCCAAACGAGCGCAAGCGTCGCGAAGTTCCCGCTCGGTGATTTCCTCGCCTCGCTCGGCAAGGGTGGTGCGGGCGCGGTACCAGCTGAGGCGGAGGACGGGACGTGTGACTACTGCCACGCGACGCTCCAGGACTTTCGAGATACCGGGCGCTTGGGTTGCCCCGAGTGCTACGAGGCATTTGCGCAGCACCTCCGCGGGTTGCTGCGGCGTCTCCACGGGTCGAGCCAGCACGTGGGCGAGGTATATTTACCACCGGAGGGCGCTGTCCCAACGGACTCTGCACGAGTCCTGGTCGACCTGCGAGAGCAGCTGCGCCGGGCTGTTGATGCCGAAAACTTCGAACTGGCGGCCGAGTTGCGTGATCGCATACGGGTGATGGAATAGTGGCCGATCTGAGCTTGCTGCCGGACGGTGGAATGTCGTGGCTCGACGCGAGCGGCCCAGAAGGCCACATCGTGCTCTCAACCCGGGTACGCCTCGCGCGAAACATCCAGGGCCGGGTGTTCACGGGTCGAGCCCCCGGAGCGGAGTCGGAGTCGGTACTAGACCTGGTGGTCGAGGTTGGGCGGGACGCGGCGCAGCTGAAGGACGCCGCGGTCTTGCGAATGGAGTCGCTGGAGCGTTTTGAGCGCCAATTGCTGCACGAGCGGCACCTGGTATCTAAGGAGCTCGCGGGCGTTGACGGCGACACCAACGTGCGGCAGGGATCGGCTCTCATCACCGGTGGCGAGACGGGCGTGATGGTCAACGAAGAGGACCATTTGCGGCTCCAGTGTTTGAAGTCGGGGCTGGCCCTGAGTCCCGCTTATACGCAGTTGGAGCAACTGGACACGGACCTCGGAGCGCGAGTGCCTTTCGCGTTCCACCCGGAATTCGGTTACCTTACGGCATGTCCGACGAACGCGGGAACGGGGCTCCGTGCGTCGGTGTTGATCCACCTTCCGGGCCTCGTACTCACCAAGGAAATCGCAAAGGTCCTCCAGGGCCTAGCCCAAGTCGGCCTCACGTTCCGCGGGCTCTACGGGGAGGGCAGCGAGGTAGTGGGCAACTTCTTCCAGCTGTCCAACCAGACGACGTTGGGCAAATCCGAGGATGACCTGCTGGACCACCTCGCCAAGATCGTGCGCCAGGTGATCGCCTATGAAGAAAAGGCCCGGCAGGTCTTGCTTGGGAACGCGCCGACGGTTATCGAGGACAAGGTCTGGCGGGCGTATGGCTTGTTGCGGTATGCGCGGAGCCTCTCATTTGAGGAAACTATGAATCTCCTGAGCGGCGTGCGGCTCGGTGTAGGTTTGAACATGATTCCCCACGTGAGTGTATACACGCTGAACAAGTTGCTGGTATTCACGCAACCCGCCCATTTGACGCATATGGAGGGACGCGAGGTATCCGAGGCCGATCTCGCCGCGAGTCGTGCAGCCTACGTACGGCGGATGCTGGAAGGGGACGCCGGGCGGCCGGCTCGCGGCACATCCAACAAAGACCATTAGCCCCATGGATCGATGAACGGATACAACTTTACAGATCGAGTCCGCAAAGTGTTGCAGATGGCGCGCGAGGAAGCCGCCCGTCTCCACCACGAATACGTCGGAACGGAGCATATCCTCTTGGGACTGATCCGCGAGGGTGAAGGCGTGGCGGCGGCAGTACTCACCAACTTGAGCGTCGACCTCGAAGAGATCCAGCAGAAAATCGAGGAGACAGTCAAGAAGGGTAAGTCGCCCGCGGCGGCCGGTCCGGACCTCCCGTACACATCCCGGGCAAAGAAGGTGCTTGAGCTCGCGATGAGCGAGGCCCGCGAGCTGAACCACTCCTATGTGGGAACTGAGCACCTGCTCCTGGGCTTGCTTCGAGAGGAGAAGGGAATCGCGGCCCAGGTGTTGACGGACGCGGGCGTGAACCTCGAACAGGCTCGCGCGGAGACGCTCCGCCTTTTGGGAAGCGACGTCATGCCAGCGGGCGGCAAGGGAAGCGGAGCACCCAGCGCTCCGCGCTCGGAGAAGAAATCCAAGACGCCCGCACTGGATCACTTCTGTCGGGACTTGACCGCGCTAGCCGCCGACGGGCAGCTCGATCCCACCATCGGCCGGCAACAGGAAATCGAGCGTGTCATCGAGGTCCTTTCCCGGCGGAAGAAAAGCAACCCCGTGCTCATCGGAGAGGCAGGCGTCGGCAAGACGGCAATCGTCGAGGGACTGGCCCAGCTCATCGCGTCCGGCAACTCTCCCGACGCGCTCCGCAATCACCGGGTTCTGGCCCTGGACATGGCGGCTGTCATCGCGGGCACCAAGTACCGGGGGCAGTTCGAGGAGCGTCTCAAGGCGGTGATGAACGAGATCGCGCAGAACAAGAACATCGTCCTTTTCATCGACGAGCTGCACACGCTCGTCGGGGCGGGAGCTGCCGAGGGCGCGATCGATGCCTCGAACATGCTCAAGCCGGCACTGGCCCGTGGCGAGCTTCAATGTGTAGGGGCCTCGACCCTCAACGAGTACCGGAAATACATTGAAAAAGACGGCGCGCTCGAGCGCCGGTTCCAAACCGTCATCGTCGATCCGCCGACCGTTGAGGAGACCATTGAGATTCTCAAGGGCCTACGGCAACGATACGAAGATCACCATCGCGTCGTGATCCCCGACGCGACTCTCGACGCGGCGGCGCGCCTGTCCGAGCGCTATATCACCGACCGATTTCTGCCCGACAAGGCGATCGATGTCATCGACGAGGCTTCCGCCCGCGCCCGTCTGGCGGCGCAGGTTCCGCCAGCCGAGGTAACCCGGCTCAAGGACGGACTGGAGACCATCAATCGGGACAAGGAAGAGGCTGTGCGGGCTCAGAACTTCGAGCGCGCGGCGTCGCTCCGAGATGAGGAACGAGAGCTACAAAGCGAGATCCGCAAACGGCAGGAGGATTGGGAGCAGGAACGGCAAACGCATCGGCCGATCATCGGGGAGGAAGAAACCGCCTTTATCGTCTCGCGTTGGACCGGCATTCCGGTCACGCGCCTCCGCGAAGCCGAAACACAGCGGCTGCTGCGTATGGAAGACGAGCTCCACAAGTCCGTCGTCGGACAGGACCAGGCCATTGCGGCCATCGCCCGGGCGATCAGGCGCTCGCGAGCCGGTCTGAAGGATCCGCGCCGCCCGATTGGGACGTTCGTGTTTTGCGGTCCGACCGGCGTAGGAAAGACGGAGTTGGCACGCGCGCTCGCGCGCTTCTTGTTCGCCGACGACCAGGCGCTCATCCGCGTCGATATGTCGGAGTACATGGAAAAATTCAGCGTCAGCCGCCTGATTGGGGCGCCGCCCGGCTACGTTGGATACGAAGATTCGGGCGCTCTCACGAAGGCGGTGCGCCGTAAACCGTATTCCGTGGTCTTGCTCGACGAGATCGAGAAAGCGCACCCCGACGTGTTCAATATCTTGCTGCAGGTCCTGGACGAGGGCCGCTTGACGGACAACTACGGCCGCGTGATCGACTTCAAGAACACGGTCGTCATCATGACCTCGAACGTCGGCGCCCGCGACATCACCAAAGGGCAGGTAATGGGATTCGGACAGCCGGACGCGAAGACCTCGTTCGAAAAGATGGCCGAAAAGGTACGGGATGAGATCAACAAGGTCTTCAACCCCGAATTCCTGAATCGTTTGGATGACGTGATCGTCTTCCACCCGCTCGACCGGGGGCACATCACTCAGATCGTCGACATTCTCATCGAGCAGGTGCAGACCCGGTTGTCGGAGGAGGGTCTCACCCTTCGGCGGACCGACGCCGCGACGGCGTTTCTCGTCGACCACGGCTACGACGAGAACTTCGGTGCCCGCCCGCTGAAACGCGCGATCCAACGGTTTATCGAAGACCCCCTCTCGGATAAAATCCTCACGGGGGCCTTCGCCGCCGGCGACGAGATCGAGGTCGACGTTAGCCCCGAAGGCGACAAGCTCGTATTCAACGCGCTTTCCGGTACCAAGGCGTAAGGCAGAACCTGTCGTGAGTCCCGGCGGCCGCCTCTTCCTCGTTGCTGCAGCGTTGTCCGTCTTGGCAGTATCGGTGCTATCGGCACAGGAGCGTCTCGACGAGACGACGGTTCTGGACAGCGTCGTCGTCGTGGGCGCGAACCGATTCCCCCCCGGCGCGATCATCGGGCAATCGGCGATCCCCATTGGCGAACCAGTTTCGTTCCGAGATCTGCAGCGAGCGATCTACGCGCTGTTTGAGACCGGCCAATTCGACGATATCCGCGCCTCCCAAGCGACCATCAACGGCAAAGAGGTGTTGCAGCTGGAGGTCGTCGAGCGGCCCATTTTGGCCAACTGGAGTGTTCGAGGCGCGGAAAAGATTTCGGAGAAGACCGTCCGTGGACAGATCAAACTCCTGGAAGGCAGGCCGTACGATCCAGCAGAGGCGTACATCGCTCTGGCGAAAATCGACTCGCTCTACCAGAAAAAGGGGTTCTACCTCGCGGACCACGAGCTCGTTGAGCTCCCTCAAGAAGACAGCCTCATGCGCGTCGTCTTCGACATTTCCGAGGGCCGCCGAGTCGCGGTAAGCCAAATCGTGGTGGAGGGAAACACGCATTTCAGCGACGGGGACGTCGCGGGCAGCATGGAGACCGGCACCGAAGGGTTCTTCTGGTGGAAGAAGGGCGAATACAACGAAGATCGCCTCGAGCAGGATCTCCGTGAGCGCCTACCGGTATTCTACGGCTCCCGGGGACACGTCGACTTTCAGGTCCTGCGGGACACTCTCGTGGTCTACGAGCCCACAGGGAAGGGCACCTTGATCCTCTCGGTCGATGAGGGTGATCCCTACCTCGTTGGCGGCTTTGAGATCGTTGGTAACCGTCGGTTTTCGACTGAGGAGTTGGAGCAGTTCTATCCGTTCGGCGAGCGCACCACTGGATTTCTGGGGCTCGGCGGGAAACGAGAGGGGCCGGCGACGTTCGACCAGGGCAGCTGGGATCAGGCAACGCAGCGGGTGCGCGAGGCCTACTTCAACAATGGATACATTTACGCACAGATCACACCCGTACTCGCTCGACGGACCGATGGCGACGGAGACAAGAGGGTCGATCTGCGCTGGCAAATCGTGGAAGGTCAGCCGGCAGTCGTCAACAAGGTTGTGATTACCGGCAACAGCATTACCCACGAGGATGTCATTCGGCGTGCGATCGTCGTCGTCCCTGGGGACATCTTTCGGCAGGATGCACTCGTTCGGTCATATCAGAGTATCTCGAATCTGGGATTCTTCGAACAGCCGGTCCCTCCGCCCGATACCCGACCCGCGAACGATCAGGGCGACGTTGACGTGATTTTCGAGGTCACCGAGAAGCGGACCGGCAACATCAACTTCGGCGCCTCGGTAGGTCAGGGAACGGGACTCGGAGGATTCATCGGCCTTGAGGAACCCAACTTGTTCGGGAAGGCCAAACAGGTCGCGCTCCAGTGGCAGTTCGGCCGGAACATCAACGATTTCAAAATCACGTATACCGACCCCGCGCTGCGTGGCAGTCTCATGTCGGGAACGCTCAATCTGCACAACACCCGCCTCCGGTATACGATCGCCGACCTCGGCCGGATCACGACGCGGGGCGGCAGTCTCCGGATCGGCTTGCCTCTCTTTGGATCGCGCTGGACGCGCTTCTTTACGTCCTACACACTTGAGGAAAGCAATTTCGATTCGCCCACGTTGGCCCCTCGCTTCAATTGCGCGAACTGTGTTCTGTCGAGTCTCGGGTTTAGCATCGCCCGCGACACCCGAATCGAGCTGCCCTTCGCCACGGCTGGCTCCTTTCAGGAGCTGCAATTCTCACAGAGCGGCGGGCCACTGGGCGGAAGCGGGAACTTCCGTCGCGCGATGCTGGAGGGTCGCTGGTACGCGCCGCTGGCTCGCCTCGGCGCAGGTCCGACGTCGAGCGGTCTTACGTTCGTATTGGGGCTGACCACCAAGGCCGGGTTTGTCTGGGGAGACGCCGGGCCACACTTTCGGCAGCTCTTTACTCTTGGGGGGACGCAATTCGGCATACCGTTGCGAGGCTATGACGAATTCTCGATCACTCCACAGGGATTCGACCCCAACGCGCAGGGGTCTAGCGCCAGCACCGTCGACGCGTTTGGCCAGTCGTACCTCACCATGACAGCCGAGGTCGGGATGCGCGTGAGCCAGGCGTTGTATCTGAACACGTTCTTCGACGCGGGCAACGTTTGGTCTAGTCCAGGCCAGCTCAACCCGACTCGTCTCTTTCGCGGGCTGGGATTTGGCGTGAGCGTGCTATCGCCACTCGGCCCCCTCGGTTTGGATTTGGCCCGCGGCTTGGACCGGATCGACGCGTTTGGAGCCCCCAATCCGGGGTGGCAGCTACACTTCAAACTTGGCAATTTCTTTTAGGCAATTCAGAAACCTCACGCAACCGGAGCATATCATGGCCCGTTGGACAGTGGGCGGATTGGTGTTGATTCTCTTGGTCGGTCTCCTGGCAACGACGTCGGCCCAAACGTCCAGCGCAAGGCAGGAGGCAGTGCGCATCGGCTGGCTGAATCTGCAAGCGATTCTGCAGCAAACGCCCGGATACGCACAGGCCGAGTCGACCTTCAGTGCCGAAATGGAGGGGTATCAGGCCGATCTACAGCGCCTGCAGCAGGAGTTCGACTCGACTCTCAGCTGGTACGAGCAGCAAGCCATCGTCTTGAGTCCGTCGGCCAAACAAACCAAGGAAGCGGAGATCCGTGACCTCCAGGAGCGGCTGCAAACCCGGGCGGGCGAACTGCAGAACCGGGCCCAGGAGCGGGAGCGACAGCTCGTCGCGCCAATCGAAGACCGGGTGAAGGGGGTCATTGAGGGGGTGCGAGCCGAGCGAAACCTCGGCCTCATCTTCGACGCCTCCGCGGCCGGCAGCAACATCATCGCCGCTGATCGGACCTTGGACCTTACCGCAACCATTCTCCAGCGGTTGCGCTCCAACCCCTGACCCGGTCTTGCGCCCGCCACGCGATCTGTCGGTCCAAGAGATCGCGGCGCTCGTCAAAGGAGAGCTGCTCGGACCGGCCGACCTTCGCGTAACGGGTGTCGCACCGCTCGACCGGGCCGGCCCGAGCGATCTTACCTTTCTTGCTTCGGGCCGGTATCTGCTCTACTTTCAACGCACTAACGCGGGCGCCGTCTTGCTCACTCCTGAATTCAGGACCGTGAGTGCGGGGCCCGCGACGCGCATCGTGGTGCCCGAGGCCCATGACGCCGTTCGCACTGTACTGGTTGCCATGTACCCGCCGGAGCCGGTCCCGTGGGGGGTCAACCCCACCGCCCGGATCGAAGCGGGCGCGCGGTGGGACGGCCGGATCGCACTGGGGCCCCATGCAGTGCTCGGACGGAATTCCCGCCTGGGAGCTGACTGCATCATTGGGCACGGCGTCGTGATCGGGGCCGACACGACCCTCGGCGACGGATGTCGAATCGGTAGCCACGCCTCCGTGGGTCCTGGTTCGGCTCTCGGCAGCGGTGTGGTACTGCAAACCGGGGCGCGTGTGGGAACGGAGGGATTCGCCTACACGTCCGCCGGGGGCGAGCACCTTTCCGTCCCCCACGTCGGCCAATGCTCGATCGGAAACGACGTGGAGATCGGTGCAAATACAACCATTGACCGCGGTAGCATCGACGACACGGTGATCGGGCACGGAACGAAAATCGATAACTTGGTCCACATCGGACACAATGTTCGAGTTGGGGCTCGGTGCCTGGTAATGGCGCAGGTGGGGATGGCGGGCAGCACCGTTGTCGAGGATGAGGCGATCCTGGCGGGGCAGGCCGGCCTTGCGGGACATCTGACGATCGGTCGTGCGGCACGGGTGGCCGCGCAGAGCGGCGTCATTGGGGATATCCCGCCTGGAGAGACCGTATCGGGCTACCCCGCCCGCCGCCACCGGGACGTGCTCCGGCAGTCGGCCGCCCTGAGGCGCTTGGCACCGCTCGTGAGCGATCTCGAGCGGCTGATCGAGTGACGACCGCGTTGTTTCGAAACTCCATTGCCACTACGGCAGTCGTGGCCGGCGTTGGATTGCACTCCGGGGCGGCGACCCGAGTTCGGTTTCTCCCGACGAAAGCTGGCCATGGCATCCGGTTTCGGCGCATCGACCTGGAGGAGCCAGCCCAAATCGAATTGACTCCCGATGATGCCGGGACGCAAAACCATCGCCACACCTCGTTGGGAACCGGTGAGCGGGTGATTCGTACCGTGGAGCATTTGCTCGCCGCGGTCGCTGCTCTGCAAATCGACGACCTCCTCGTCGAAGTCGATGGTCCGGAACCGCCAGCCGGTGACGGCAGTGCCGCGCCCTACTTCGACGCGCTGCGAGATGCTGGCATCGCCCCGGCTAGCGGCACCCCCACCCGCTACGCCGTACGTGCGCCGTTTGCCCTACGCGAGGGTGCCGCTACCTACCTCGTGGGGCCAGGCAAGGGCTTGAGCCTCACGGTCACGATCGAATGGCCCCACCCCTTGATCGGGCGGCAGAGCGGGCGCTTCGAGATTACGCCGGATGAGTTCGCTCGGTCGCTCGCCCGCGCACGAACCTTCGGCTTCATTGACGAGCTCGATGCTCTGCAAGCGCAGGGGCTCGCCGGTGGAGCGTCCACCGAAACAACCATCGCGCTGTCCGAGACCGACGTTGTTGGGACCGATTTGCGCTGGCCGGATGAGTTCGTGCGCCATAAGGCGACTGACCTGCTCGGCGACTTGGCTCTCCTCGGTGGCCGCCTAGAGGCCGAGATCGTGGCCTTTCGGCCAAGCCACACAGGAAACGTGGCCGTCGCGCGAGCCATTCATCGCGGCACGGGAGCCACGGAGGGACCTCCAGGAATGAGCATCCAAGACATCCTAGGCATCCTGCCCCACCGATACCCGATGCTCCTGGTAGATCGCATCCTCGAGATCGAGGGACACCAGCGCATCGTAGGCCTCAAAAACGTGACAATCAACGAGCCCTTCTTTCAGGGTCATTTCCCCGGCCACCCCATTATGCCCGGGGTACTGATTGTGGAGGCCATGGCTCAGGTTGGCGGGCTTTTATTGATGGGGGCCGTCGACGAGCCCGAAGGCAAAGTGGTGTATTTCATGTCCATCGACAACGTCAAGTTTCGCCGGCCGGTTGTGCCGGGGGATCAGCTCATCCTCGAGTTGGAGATGATCGAGTTCCGAGGCAAGACCTGCCAAATGCGCGGTGTCGCTCGGGTGAACAGCCAGGTCGTTGCCGAGGCGGACATGACGGCCCGCGTGGTCGATCGGTGACGACCCAGATCCACTCGACCGCACTGGTCGACTCGACCGCCGAGCTCGGTGACAACGTGGTCGTCGGCCCGTTCGCGATCGTCGGTCCCGGTGTCGCGCTCGGTGATGGTTCAGAGATCGAGCCCCGCGTAACTCTGGAACGCAACTGCACGCTCGGTCGGGGTTGTTTTGTGGGAACGGGATCGGCGATCGGGACACCGCCGCAGGATAGAAAGTACGGCGGGGAGACAACCTGGGTGCACATCGGCGAGGAGACCGTCATCCGGGAATACGTTACCGTCAACCGGGGCACGGCGACGCGTGGTGAGACCCGCATTGGCTGCCGGTGCTTCCTCATGACCTACGTGCACGTGGCGCACGACTGCGTGATTGAAGACGACGTCGAGCTCGCAAACTCGGTGCAACTCGGAGGCCACGTACACATCGCATCGGGGGCAAGTGTCGGCGGCGCGACCGCGATTCATCAATTCGTGCGAATTGGAACGCGGGCGTTCGTCGGCGGTGGGTCCCGCGTCTCGCAGGATGTACCGCCCTTCGCCAAGGCAGCGGGTAACCCTATGAAACTCTACGGGACCAACGCCGTTGGCTTGAGTCGCGCCGGTCTGGAGTCTGATGTGCGGCTCGCGCTAAGACACGCCTACCGCATGTTGTTCAACTCCGATCTCACGACCTCCGAGGCGATCACATACCTACGAGCAGGGAGCTCTCAAGTTCCCGAGGTCATGCGGCTCGTCGACTTCGTCTCCCAATCGGAGCGTGGGGTGCTCGTTTGAGATTCCCGTGAGAGCCCCGCGAGTGTACATCTCCGCCGGAGAGCGGTCTGGAGACGCGCACGCCGGGGCCGTGGTTCACGAGCTTCGCGCACTGGTACCCTCAGCCCGCATCGAAGGAATGGGCGGTCGCGCCATGCGCCATGCTGGCGTGGAGATCGAATGCTCGGCCGATCGGGCGTCGGTGCTCGGGCTTGTGGAGGTCATGGGACGGCTCCCAAGTCACTGGCGGCGACTCCGAACCCTGAGCGATCGATTTCGAGCGGGGCGGTACGACCTCGTCGTCCTGGTTGACTACCCAGGCTTCCACCTCCGTCTCGCCAGTCTCGCACATGCCGCCGGTGTGCCGGTTCTCTACTACATCGCTCCGCAACTCTGGGCGTGGGGTTCTCACCGCGTTTCCACACTGCGACGGACGATCAGCCAGCTCGCCGTAATCCTGCCATTTGAGCAGAAATTCTTTCACGAACGAGGTGTTCGGGC
The DNA here is from genome assembly GCA_965249575.1 of Gemmatimonadales bacterium. GTDB lineage: Bacteria > Gemmatimonadota > Gemmatimonadetes > Gemmatimonadales > GWC2-71-9. The sequence continues at coordinate 3,843,407 of OZ252244.1, forward strand.
AACGTTCGTTGGGCATCCGCTACTCGACCAGCCGGCCGGACCGGCACGGGCCGCCGCTCGCACGAGCCTGGGGCTTCCGCCTACCGCCCCCATCCTGTCTCTCTTTCCCGGAAGCCGATCGCAGGAGATTCGACGACTCTGGCCCCTCTTTCGCGATGCAGCGAGACACGTGCGAGCCGTGCGACCCGAGGTCGGCGTGACTGTTTCACGAATTGAGGGGTTCAGCTACCCCGGCGGGGAGGGGTTTCACTTCCATCACGGCGACTCCGCGACGCTGTTCGCTGCAACGGACACGGCCCTGTGTAAGTCGGGTACTACCACACTCGAGGCGGCGATCCATGGCGTGCCAACCGTCATTGCATACCGGCTGCACCCACTTTCTTACGCTGCGGCGCGCCGCTTGGTTCACGTACACCACATCGGCCTCACAAATCTGTTGGCCGGACGAACCATTTCACCCGAGCTGATCCAGCGGGACGCCACCCCGGAGGCGCTAGCTGCCGAGCTTATCCCGCTGCTCGACCGCGGCGGGGCACCCGCTCGGCTTCAGCGTCGAGAGCTCGAAAGGGTTCGAGAGTCGCTCGGCACGCCGGGTGCCGCGAAGCGGGTCGCCAACCTCGCACTTTCGCTTCTCTCGTGACGCGCTCCCTTGCCGGCGCGCTCCTCCGGTTGTCCCTCCAGGCTCTCGCAGCGACCTGGCGGGTCGAGACCCGCGGCGCTGAGCATATGGCGCGTCTCCGGGCGGTGCAGATTCCCACCGTATACGCGGTATGGCATGGGCGCTTTTTGCCGGTGCTGTGGCGCCACCGCTGGGAGTCCACGACACTCTTGGTAAGCCGGCACGGAGACGGGGACTACCTGGCGCGTGCGGCTGCGCGCTGGGGCTACCGGGTCGTGCGGGGGTCGAGCACGCGAGGCGCATTTGGTGGACTCAAGGGCCTCCTTCGTGTCCTGCGCCACGGTGGTGAGGTGGCACTTGCTCCCGACGGACCAACCGGCCCACCGAGATCGGCGAAACTGGGCGCCCTCGCCATTGCCCAGAGGACCGATGCAGCGGTGGTGGCCGTTGGCGCTGCCGCTTCCCGAACCTGGACGTTGAGATCATGGGACTCGTTCATGGTTCCCCGTCCATTCGCACGCGTGCGTATCGTCTATCGACCCCCGTTCAGGGTGCACGGTGGCCGAAACGGACTCACAGAGGCCACGACACGGCTCGAAACGTCCTTACGTAGTGCCACGGAGGAAGCCGCGTGCGTGTGGTGAGGTGGCTGTGGAACGACCCGTCGACGGTGGCGCGCGCGGCACGAAGCGCTCTGCTTCCCGCAGCCGGGGTCGTGGGGGCGGCGACGGCACTGCGAGCAGCCGCATACCGTCGAGGGCTCCTTTCCACCCGATCGATGCCCCTGCCGTCGGTGGCAGTCGGGAATCTCAGCGTCGGTGGATCGGGGAAGACGCCGATCGCGAGCTGGATCGCCGGCCGGTACGTTCTGGCAGGCAACCGCCCCGCGGTCCTGCTCCGAGGATACGGACGTGACGAGACGCTTTTGCACCGTAGGCTCGTGCCCCAGGCGATCGTCCTGCCCAACCCGAATCGGGTTCGCGCGGCCCGAGCAGCCGTGGCACACGGGGCGGAGGTGGCAGTGCTCGATGACGCCTTTCAGCGGGTCGACTTGCGGTGCGATCTCAATATCGTGCTCGTGAGCGTCGAGTCCCTCCGTTCGTCGCGATGGATACTGCCTGCAGGCCCCTGGCGCGAAGGCTGGAAAGCGCTGGCACGGGCCGACGCGATTCTGATCACCCGTCGAACAGCCGGACGACATGCCCGGAACGATCTCGCACGCCACCTCGTGAGGTGCAATCCAGCGGCGATCCTGGCAACGGCGGCGCTTGAGATCGCCTGCTTCCGGGGACTCCAGTCCGGAACCGTCGTTACCCGAGCGAGCTTGCGTGGCACCCGGCTGCTGGCGGCCTCTGGAATCGGCGATCCAGAGAGCTTCGTCGCGCAACTACGTGAATTGGGGGCCGACGTCTCCGCATTGAATTGGAGGGACCATCATCCGTACGGCGTGCGCGATACTCGGCGACTGACAGCAGCGGCCGACGATTTCGACCACGTCGTGGTCACCGAAAAGGACGCTGTCAAGCTGCAGCCCCTCTGGCCTGCCCGGGCGCCCGAACCCCTGGTGGCTGAATTGAGAGTACGGTGGGAGAGCGGACTCCCAGGGCTCCTGGATGCCTTGCATCGCATTACCGTACAAAAGCACCCACCAATTGGTCCAGCGGACGCCTCGTGCGGAACGCATCAAACTTCCTCATGACGCCAACGACCAAGAAACAATCTGCGCAGCCGACAGCGGAGGACATCATCGGCCGGGACAAGGACCGAGTCCTCAGCGACGACAATCCCTTCGAGGACATGATGGCCCGGTTCGACCACGCGGCCGAACTATTGGGTCTCGATGCGGGTCTCTACCGGGTACTCCGTCAACCGGAGCGTCAAGTCATCGTGTCGCTCCCAATCCAGCGCGACAACCATGAGGTGGAGGTATTCACCGGGTATCGGGTCGTGCACAACATAGCCCGCGGGCCGGCGAAGGGTGGCATCCGTTTTGATCTTCGGGTTACCCTGGACGAGGTCAAGGCGCTCGCGGCGTGGATGACGTGGAAGTGCGCCGTCGTAAACATTCCTTTTGGCGGGGCGAAGGGTGGGGTTGTCTGCGACCCGAGTGTGCTCTCGATCGGTGAGCTCGAGCGGCTGACTAGGCGATATACGGCCGCCTTGATCGATACGCTCGGGCCCGAGTCCGACATCCCCGCGCCAGACGTGAACACGAACGAGCGGGTCATGGCATGGATCATGGATACGTACTCCATGCACCAACGACACCCAGTGACCGCCGTGGTAACCGGAAAGCCGATCGAAATGGGCGGGTCTCTCGGAAGACGCGAAGCAACTGGCAGAGGATGCACAATCGTGACCAAGGCAGCGTTGCGGCACCTCGGACTCCCGCTACGCGGGACCAAGGCAGCCGTCCAAGGGTTTGGGAACGTCGGATCCGTAGCTGCGAAGCTCATGGAGGAAGAAGGGTTGACGGTCGTTGCGGTCAGCGACAACTCGGGCGCCGTCTTCAACAGTAACGGCATCTTCATCGACGGGGCACGGGACTGGGTGCGCGAGCACCGGTATCTGCAGGGGTATCCCGGCGGCGAGCACATTCCGAACGAAGCGCTACTGACGCTGGATATTGACGTCCTCGTACCGGCAGCAGTCGAAAACGTAATCACCCGAAAGAATGCGGGGGACATCAAGGCAAAGATCATCTGCGAGGGTGCGAACGGTCCAACCACCGCTGCCGCCGACCAGATCCTCGAAGACAACGGGGTATTCGTCATCCCCGACATCCTCGCCAACGCCGGCGGTGTAACCGTCAGCTATTTCGAGTGGGTTCAGGATCGGATGGGCTACTTCTGGGATGAAGCGTCGGTGAACGACCGTCTGCGGAAGATCCTCCGCGGTTCTTTCAAGGATGTGCTGTCCGTCGCCAAGCGTCACTCGGTAAACATGCGGGTAGCGGCGTACATGCTAGCCATCGAGCGCGTGGCCGCCGTCCATCGGCTGCGGGGCATGTATGCGTGATGGTCATTTACATCGTTGCGGTTGGGAGGCTCCGAAACCACGCGATGCGAGAGATCTGTGACGACTTTTCCGCGCGAATCCGCCGCCGCTACAGGCTCGAAGTCCGCGAGGTGCCGGAATCAGGTGGGAAGAAACGGCGCCCCAGAGACGTACGGGCGTCCGAGGCCCAGGCGTTGCTCGCCGCGGCTCCGGACAGCGCCCGCAGAATGGGACTCTCGCGACTTGGCGCCAACCTGACGAGCGTCGGCTTAAGCGAGCGGCTGGCGGAATGGCAGCGGGGTGCGCGGGATGTCGTGCTGCTGTTGGGAGGGGCACACGGACTCGACGAGCAGCTCCTGGCGGGATGTGAGTCGACGGTGAGCCTTTCCCACCTCACCCTCCCACACGAGCTCGCAAGGCTCCTTCTCCTCGAACAGCTCTACCGCGCCGGGACGATCCTCCACGGCGATCCCTATCACAAGGGAACCCTGGACCCTCAATGAGGCTTTGGTGAGTGGCCGAGTGGTTCGAGCGCTGGTTCGGCGAGGAATACCTGAGGCTCTATCCCCACCGGGACGACGCCGATGCGGAGCAAGCCGTACAACTGATCGCGGAAAACGTCGCCATCTCCGGACGGCACGTGCTGGATCTTGGCTGCGGCTCGGGGCGTCATGCTTCACTTCTCGTGGATCGGGGGGCATCGGTCGTGGGATTGGATCTCTCCATGCCGCTCCTGGCGCGCGCCCAGCGCCGCGTGCCACCCCCACACAGCGTGGTTCGAGGTGATATGAGGCAGTTGCCATTCGGCACCGATGCGTTCGATCTGGTGGTTAACCTCTTTACGAGCTTCGGGTATTTCTCAGACGACGATCAACATGCCGCCGTGTTGCGCCAGGTTTCCTCTACTATCGTGGCAGGGGGGGGCTTCGTACTGGACTATCTAAACGCGGACCACGTGCGCGATAACCTCGTCCCCTCCGAGGAGCTGGAAATCGATTCGCAGCCCGTTCGCGTCCGCCGGCGTGTGTCGGACGACGAGAAGTACGTTATCAAGGAGATGTATTTGACGCAGGATGACCGGCAGTTCCGGGAAAGTGTCCGGCTATTCTCGGCGAGAGAGCTCGAAGTGCTTCTTGCCGACGTTGGGCTCCGCGTCCAGTCACGTTACGGAGCTTACGACGGGCGGCCGCTGACCGCGCAGAGCCCCCGCACGATCCTTTTCGCCGAGCGCTAGATGGCGTTACGGATCGACACCACCCCGGTCGGGCCGGTACCGTCCCTCGTTCCGTCCCGCGCCGAAGCCAGGAGGCACGTTGCCGTCGCCCCGGGGCTCGAACCCGCATTCGTAGCTAGTGGGGACGGGCAGAGGAATCTCGACCGGCTCCTGTCTCGCGACGCGCTGTGCATTACGACCGGACAGCAACCCGGGCTCCTGACAGGTCCCATCTACACAATCTACAAGGCGATCTCCGCAATCGCCCTCGCGCAGCGAAGCGAGGAGGAACTCGGGCGTCCGGTGGTACCGGTGTTCTGGGTCGCCGGTGACGACCACGATTTTGCGGAGGCAAATCACATCCGGATCTCGAACAGCACCGGTTCGGTCGAGACGATCACCCTGCGGGAACGAGACCCCGCAGGCGCCTTGATACCTCTGTATCAGGAGCCGGTAGGCGAGGAGATAGCGGCGGTATTCGCATCCGTCCGCGAACACACGCCAGAGAGTGAATTCCGTAAAGGCGTCCTCGCGAGGTTGGAGCGGGCATATCACCCGACCACCAACCTTGCCAGCGCCTTCGCGGACGCTTTGGCCGAGTTATTCGGCCCTGCGGGCCTTGTTGTATTTCGCTCGACTCATCCCGCCGCGAAGCGCGCGGTCGCGCCCATCTTGCTCCGGGCCCTCGAGCAGGCCGGGGCCCTGGACGAGGCGTTGGGTGAGCGAGCCCGCTCCCTCGCCGACCAAGGACACGACACGCCGGTTCCGGTTGGCGAAGGAGCCGCACCAGTGATGCTGGAAGGGGCGCTGGGTCGGGACCGCCTCACGCTCGGCGGACCGGGATTCGTGACGAGGCGGTCGAGCGAGCCCTGGACGATCGAGCAGGTGAGGCAAGTCGCCGAACGGGAGCCCGAGCGGCTCTCACCCAACGTGCTGCTCCGACCGGTCGTGGAAGCAGCAATCCTACCGACCCTGGCCTACGTGGGCGGGCCGAGCGAACTCGCGTACCAGCCGCAGAGCCAGCCCTTGTATCGCGCGCTCGGCGTTGAACCCCAGTCGTACGTGTCCCGGTGGGCAGGACGCATCGTCGAGAGCCGCGTCGACAAGGTGTTGAGGAAGTTCGACATCTCAGCCGATGCGCTGGAAGCGCCTCCTGGCAAGGTCGAATCCCAACTCGTGGCCGAGGACCTCCCGGCGTCGGCTCGCGCAGCTCTCGACGCCCTGAGGAGCGCTCTCACAGCGGAGTATGGACGGCTGGAAACGGCGACTCAAGAGGTCGATCCCACTCTCCAGCGAACCGTGGAGTCGGCCCGAGGTGCCGCACTGACCGGCACGACGAACGTAGAGAAACGCCTTCTAGCACACCTCAAAAAGCGGAATGCGGTTGCCCTGAGTCAAATCCAGCGTGCGCGGACCGAACTATTCCCACTCGGCCAACCGCAGGAGCGGGTATTCAGTATCGTCCCGTATCTGATTCGGTACGGCGACGACTTCTTGTCAGCAATCCTCGAAGAAGCTCGGCGGTGGATGGGTACACTTGAACCGGTCACCTCTCCACCGTAAGATGCATTAAATGCTCTGGGTATTCGGCTTTCTCATCTTGTTCGTGGCCCTGCTCATCCCGATCCTCGCCATCGTGCTCGACTCCCCCGCGGTTCGGAATATGCTGGAATCCCGGCGAGGTCCGCGTTCCGGCCAAGTCGAGGAGTTGAGCAACAGGGTCATCATGCTCGAAGACCAGGTCGACGAAATCGGGCACGCCCTCGAACAAATGAGGGAAGAGACCCAGTTCCTCCAACGCTTGCTTGAGAGTCCCGAGGAGCGGGATCCCTCGAAAAAGCTTCAACCCCCCAAGCAATAGTCTGATGCCCCGATCGTTGGGGCGCTCCGCCAGCTACGTAGCGTCCGGGATCCTCCTCACCCGAATCCTCGGATTCGTTCGCGAGCGGGTGTTCGCCCACTATTTCGGCAATTCCATCGCGGCAGACGCGTTTCGCGCAGCACTCAAGATTCCGAACGTCATTCGGAATCTCCTAGGCGAAGGCACGCTATCCGCGTCGTTCATTCCGGTATATGCGGAGATGGTCGAAAGCGGAGATGCCGAAGGCGCGCGCCAACTTGCCGGAGTGATCGCGTCACTGCTCGTACTCGTAACCGCACTTGCCGCGTTGGCCGGCATCGTGCTGGCCCCCGTCATCACAGACTTCGCGGCTCCTGGATTCTCCGGGGCCACGCGCGAGATAACCGTCGGACTCGTGGCCATCATGTTCCCTATGTCGGGGATCATGATTCTCTCGGCATGGTGCCTCGGCATCCTGAACACGCACGGCCGGTTCTTCCTCCCATACGCATCGCCTGCGCTGTGGAACGTGGCGCAGATCGCCACACTCGTTGCGGCTGGCGCGTACCTGGCCGGCGCCAGCCTCGCGAGAGCACTCGCGTACGGAGCTCTGGCCGGGAGCGCCCTGCAGATCGGGGTTCAGCTACCGGCGGCCACCCGCCTGGTCGGCGGGATAGAGTGGGGCCTCAGCCTGGGCGTGCCGGGAGTGCGCAGAGTCGTCCGCGCCTGGCTGCCGATGGTTTTCGGGGCTGGGGTCGCCCAGATCTCGAGCATTATCGACACCCAACTCGGATCCCTCTTGGGCACTGGAGCCGTGGCCACGCTGGGCTACGCGCAGCTTCTCGCGGTCCTCCCGGTCTCACTCTTTGGGGTGAGCGTGGCGGCGGCGGCGCTCCCGGAGTTGAGCCGGAGTGCTGCACAGGGACCTCCGACCGTGCTTCGACGTCAACTCACACCCGCGATACGCCGAGTCGCCTTTTATATCGTACCCTCCGCATTCGTCTACGCCGCCTTCGGAGGCCCCGTGGTCGGTACACTCTTCGAGACCGGCGCCTTTGGCCCCGACGACACCATCCTCGTGACCGGCGTGTTGGCCGCGTACTCCGTCGGCCTGCCCGCCCAGGGGGCCATTCGGCTCCTCGCGTCGGGATTCTATGCGTTGGGTGACACACGTACGCCCGTCCGGATCGGGGCGGCCTCCGTCATCCTCTCGGCCGTTCTCGCGTTCAGCCTCATGCAACGGTTCGGGGCGCCAGGCATCGCGCTTGGCGCTTCGATCGCGTCGTGCGTAGGGGCAGGCCTCTTGTTTTGGGCCCTGCAGAATAGGACCGGCAACCTCATTGATCGGTCCGAACGAAGGCTGATCCTGTGGGCTGTGGTCGCAGCGGGGGTCGCCACGGCTGTCGGAGGGAGCTTGGCCGCCGGTGGGGGGCTCGCATCGAGCCCGCCCTGGCTGAGGGCACTCGTCACACTCCCCACTTTCGGCCTCGTGTACCTCGCGATCACCTGGGCCGCCAGGCACCCGGAGGCCAGGCGCCTGGCGGGGCGATTGGGGGCGGGGCCGGGGGGCGGGGCCAACGGCTAGCATGGCTCACGAAACCCGTACCGCTATCGAACGACGCATCGGATCGCTGCCCGACGCGCCCGGCGTCTATATCTGGCGCGACAGTCGGGGAACGCCGCTCTATGTGGGTAAGGCGAAACGCCTGCGCCAACGAGTGCGCCAGTACCTGACTAGCGATGTCATCGACAGCCCCAAGAACCGGCTGCTCAAGAGGCGCATTGCCGACCTCGAAACGATTGTGGTCCCGTCCGAAGCCGACGCCCTTCTTCTCGAAAATAATCTTATCAAGGAGTACCGGCCGCGCTTCAACATCGCGCTTCGCGACGACAAGAGCTATCCGTCGATCGTCGTCACACTCGGCGAGCCTTTTCCTCGCGTGCTCGTCGCTCGCCGGCTGGACATTCCCCAGGCACGCTACTTCGGACCGTACACGGACGTCGCCGTGCTTCGCCGCACGCTCAACATCATCCGGAGGATCTTCACCGTTCGATCATGCCACTACGCCTTGCCGGACGAGGCCCCCGATCGCCCGTGCCTGGACTACCACATTCGCCGTTGCCTCGCGCCCTGCGTCGATTTTCAGTCGCAGCGTGAGTACGGCAAGATGATCGATGATGTCCTGACGTTCCTCGAGGGGAAGACGGTAGAGGTCCGAAGGCGACTTCGGGAACGGATGAACGCGGCCGCGGCACGGCTCGACTTCGAGCGGGCAGCCGAGATCCGCAATTCCCTCAAGTGGCTGGGCCAGGTCGATCAGCCGCCGGCTGTGGAGCTCGTCGGGGGTGGGGCCGTCGATGCCCTCGGGTATGCCCGTGATGGGGACGACGCCGTCGGCGTCATCCTACGCGTCAGGGACGGCCGCGTAGTCGCACGCGAACATCGATTTCTCACAAACCTCGCCGAAGAGCCCGATGCCGCCGTGTTCACCGCGTTCATCGTCCGGTATTTTCTGCCAGGTCCTGATCGGACTCGAAACGCCGTCGTTCCGTTCGCGCCCGACCACACGGCGGAGATCGCTCAACTCCTCGAGAACACCTCGCTGGCCGTGCCCCACCGCGGGGTGAATCGTCGGCTGGTTGAGCTGGCGGATCAAAATGCCCGCCATCTGCTGGAGAGCCTGAGGATCGAAGCCCTCGAGGCAGATGAACGTGCGGAGGACCCAGTGTATGCGTTGGGCCGCGACCTCGGTCTTACCGCGGTCCCGCGAGGCTTTGCGTGTATCGACGTATCCACGAACCGGGGCCGGGATACCGTTGGGTCGCTAGTTTGGTTCGAGGCAGGGCGTCCCAAGCGCAGCGAATACCGGCGGTTCAAGATCAAGGGCGAGGGTCAGGCGGACGATTACGCCGCCGTCGGTGAGGTGGTGACGCGCTACCTGACCCGGCGCCGGGACGAGGGCAAGCCCCTCCCCGACCTCATTCTGATCGATGGGGGCAAAGGACAACTCGGGGCGGCATCGACCGCCCTCGAAGAGCTTGGCATGACCTCGCTCCCAGTGGCAAGTCTTGCCAAACGGGAGGAGGAGATCTTCCTTCCTGGTCGCCGGGACTCCTTGCGGCTACCCAGCAGGGCCCCGTCGCTGAAACTGCTTCAGCGGGCTCGGGATGAGGCGCATCGCTTCGCGATCACCTACAGCCGGTCCCGGCGCACGAAGCGGACTGTCACATCGGAACTTCTTGAAGTAGCCGGCGTCGGCCCGCAGCGAAGGCGGCAGCTCCTTGAGCGGTTCGGGAGCCTGGCTGGTGTTCGGCTCGCTACCGCCGCCGAGATCGCGGCACTGCCAGGCTTCTCCAATCGTCTTGCCGAACGAATCCTCAACGACGTCAAACGATGACTTTTCCCTGGTCACTCGCCTGCTCGCTTTGCTCATTCACCGCTACCGCGGACGGTCTCCCTACCCTATGTCCCAAGTGTTCATCTCCGTGGTTGGTGCGATATGACGCGGCTCCCGACCCAAGCGTAAAGGACCTCTTGGCGGCGCGAAGCTGGGGAATGTGGCGATATGCGGAGTGGCTCCCGCTGCTTCCCGGAGAGCAGCCGGTCACCCTCGGCGAGGGGCTCACTCCCCTCGTGCGACTCCCGCGCCTGGAACGCTCCCTCGGCCTGGCGGCGGTCTGGATGAAGGACGAGGCTCAGAACCCGACCGCATCGTTCAAGGCGCGGGGCCTCGCGGCAGCGGTCACCCGTGCGGTGCACGGCGGTGCGGACAGATTCACGATCCCGACCGCCGGCAACGCCGGGGTTGCCCTCAGTGCCTACGGGCGCAGAGCCGGCCTGGACGTGCGTGTATATGCGCCACGAACGACCCCCGCGACGATTCTCCGCCAGATCGAGCTCTTCGGTGCCGACCTCGTTCTACTCGATGGCCATATTGGCGATTGCGGCAAGGCGGCCCGCTCCCATGCAACAACGACCGGAGCATACGACGTTTCGACCCTGAGGGAGCCCTACCGCATTGAAGGCAAGAAAACCATGGGTCTCGAACTGGCGGAAGAGCTCGGATGGGAGCTCCCCGATGCGATACTGTATCCGGCTGGGGGGGGGACGGGACTGATTGGTATGTGGAAGTCATTCAATGAGTTACGAGATGCCGGCTGGATTGCCCCAAAGCTCCCGGGCATGTTCGCCGTGCAATCCAGCGGGTGCGCGCCGGTCGTCCAAGCCCTCGAGACCGGCGCCCAGGACATCGTGGCGTGGCCCAACCCCAGGACGGTTGCCGTGGGACTCCGTGTACCTGCTCCGCTCGGAGGCCGCCTGATGCTTGAGGCAATTCGGGAAAGCGACGGAGGCGCCATTCAGATCGACGACGACGTGCTGAGCCGCGAGCAGGCCGATCTGGCGACTCACGAGGGCATAGATGCCTGCCCCGAGGGGGGTGCGGCCACGGCGGCCTTGAGGGAACTTGTGGAACGGGGGACCTTGGAACAGGGTAGCTCAGTTGTGGTGTTCAACACCGGAGCCGGCTGGCTTTACCGATAGGCTGGCAATATCTTTCGCGCTTTAGCGAGCCGGTAGGTTTTGCGCCTAGCAATACTCGACCCGTCAGCCGGTATGAGTGGAGACATGACGCTCGGCGCCCTCATCGGTGCGGGTCTTGAGACGGCGTGGCTGGAGGGCTTGCCGGAGCGGATGGGCTTGAGCGGTGTTGGCGTTCGGGTGCGCGACGTTTTCCGGGCCTCCGTTCGAGCCGTCAAGGTCGATTTCGAGATTCCCGGCCAAGCGGGGCACGGACGACACGTCGGGGAGCTTTTGGCCCTCGTCGAGGCGGCGCCCGTGAGTGAGTGGGTGCGGGAATGCGCCACTCGAGCATTTAAACTGCTCGGTGAGGCTGAAGGTGAGGTGCACGGCGTCGACGCGCAGGACGTGCACCTGCACGAGGTCGGGGCCGTTGACGCGCTGCTGGACATCGTGGGAGCGGTGGAAGGGTTCGAGCGGTTGGGCGTCGACGCGGTGTTCAATCTGCCCGTGGCACTCGGCACGGGATGGGTCGAGGCGGCGCACGGCCAGCTTCCGGTCCCCGCGCCAGCCACGGCGCTGCTGCTGCGCGGCGTGGAGGTATCCAGTGGCGGACCCGCGGTCGGAGAGGCAACGACGCCCACCGGAGCTGCCCTGCTGAGGGTGCTGTCCCATGGCACGCCACCGGACCGGTGGCGAATGGTACAAGCGGGGTGGGGAGCCGGAGAGCGCGACCCTCGGGGATATGCGAACGCGCTCCGCCTGATACTTGCTGAGGCCGCGGATGAGGCCGCCATCATGGAGGTCCTCGTCGCGGACCTGGATGACATGCCGCCGGAATACCTCGAGCCCTTGCGGGAGGCCGCGTTCGCGGCTGGAGCGGTGGATTGCAGCGTGTGGGCCACCCACGGGAAGAAGGGACGGGTGGCGTTTCGAGTCGAAGTGCTTACGCCGCCGGCAACAGCCGGTGCCGTGATCGACGCCCTGTTCGCAAACAGCACCACCTTGGGCGTGCGGCGCTTGCAAAGCACCCGATCGACGTTGAGTCGACGGGAAATACCGGTCGAGGTAGCACCGAACGTGGTGGTGCGGGCGAAAGTCAGTGACGCCCCCGGGGGCCCTCGGCTGAAACCTGAGTTCGAGGATGTCGTTCGGGCTGCGGCTGCGCTCAACCTGCCACCGCTCGAAGTGGCAAGAATGGCCGAACGGGGTGCCGCTGCGAGCATGGCGGTCGAGAGGCAAGCTCGGAAGTGAACAAATAGGAGGATGAGGGAATGATCAGCAAACTCGTGGTACTCACTGGGACGATAGCGATGTTCGTGCTCTCACCCACCACAGCCACTGGGCAACTCCCGGAGGATTGGGAGGATCCACAGTGCGACCTCAAGGTGAAGCATTTCCTGGTGAAAAACGCGCGAGCCTATCTCGAGAAGGCGACCAGAGAAACGAAGGACGAAGGAAAACGCATGGTGAATCTCGCGGATGCCCACCACTCGCTCTCCAGGGCCGCTGCGGAGGGAGAGGCCGAGAACCCCGCGTTGTGGTACTTCTACGGTAGGTATTACCTGCTCACAGACGACGCGTTCGGTGCGGATTCTGCCTTCACGAAGGCCGAAGCGCAGGTGCCGGACTGCAAGAACGATATCGAGTTCTACCGGCGCGTCGCGTGGGTCCCCGTCATACAGCAGGCCGCTGAGCTGATGAACGTCGGCGATCTCGAGAGCGCAAAGGATGCATTCCGCCGCGCGAATGCCCTGTACCGGGACGAGTCCTTCGGCCTCTACTACTTGGCGAACGTGTTCACCGACGAGGGCCAGGCCGACAGCGCGATTTATTACTATGAAAGGACCGTTCCGCTCGTAGAGGGCGACAGCACATCAGTAGAGACCTACGAATTGTCGCTGTTCAATCTCGCGCGGTTGAACCAGCAGCAGGAGAACTGGCAGGAGGCAGGCAAGTGGTACGACGTGTACCTCGCGGTACGTCCGGACGACACGTCCGCCCGACTCAGCCTCGCCATAGTGCACGAAGGAGCCGGGGACTCTGCAGCGGCCCTCAGCGCGTACGACGATATCCTGGCGCAAGCCCCGACACTGGGTACCGAAGACTTGTTCCGCGTGGGGATCGCGCTGTTCCAGTCACAGCAGTTGCCCCGCGCTGTGGCTGCATTTCAGTCAGTCCTACGACAAAACTGCTATTTCCGGGATGCGCTCTTCAATCTCTCGTCTACCTATCTCTCCATGGGCTCGACGAGTGACACCACCATCTCCCAGGAGGAGCGGGACGCGGCTTCCAAGGTAGTTGGTGACAAGATGCTCCCGGTGACCAAGCGCCTGGCCGAGATCGACGGCTACAATCGGAACTCACTCCGCATGCTCGCGATCGCGTACCAGTACGTTGGCGAGCCCGATTCGGTCTACGCCTTGCTCCAAATGGTCGACTCGCTTCCCTTCGAGGTGAACGTCTCGGAATTCGAAGCCACGGAGCTTGGTTACAACGTGGAAGGAACCGTGACCAACCTTCGGGAGGAGCCGATCTCGATCCCGGCACTGACCTTCGAGTTCCTCGACGGGGAAGGCAATACGGTCGCTCGGGACTCGGTCGAGGTCGGGATGCTCGACCCGGAGGGGTCGCAACAGTTCCAGATCTCGCCCTCGGCTGACGGCATCGTCTCATGGAGGTATAAACCCGTCGAGTCCTAGCACCGGAGCCGATGGGCCGGGCGGCCTGGCATGGAGCTGCCCGGTTGGCGGGCGTAATTCAGTGGTAGAATGCCAGCTTCCCAAGCTGGACGTCGCCGGTTCGAGTCCGGTCGCCCGCTCTCGATAGGGCTGGCACGTTCCGCGGCGCCGGTCCCAGACCTAGTGGTCGGTAAGGAGGGAGGGTCGGGTATCGACCCTCCTTTTGCACTCCACCGCGCCGGACATCGAGGCACATGGTTCGCGTTCAATCCATTTCACCCAGCTCGATTGGATCAGAACTCGGCGTCGAGCCGGGAACGGAACTGCATACCGTCGATGGGCGAGCCGTCCACGACTTTCTCGATTGGGAATTTCTGACGGCGGAGGATCACTTCGTCGTCAGGGCCAAGCTGCCGGACGGCGAGTTCGTCGACTACGACATCGAGCGCTCCGAAGACACGCCCCTCGGTATCACACTCGAGCCACCCAGGATTCGGCGCTGCGCCAATCGATGTGACTTTTGCTTCGTCGACGGACTGCCAGAGGGACTGCGCCAAACCCTGTATATCCGGGACGACGACTACCGCCTTTCCTTTCGCTACGGCAATTTTGCCACGCTCACCAATCTCAAGCAGAAGGACATCGACCGAATCCTGGAGTACCGACTCTCACCTCTCTACATCTCGGTCCACGCGGCTGATCCCGTGATTCGAAGGCGTATCCTCCGCAATCCGCGCGCGCCGGACGTCATCCCGCAGCTGCGAATGTTCGCGGGCGGAGGAATACGGTTTCACACGCAAATCGTGCTTCAGCCCGGGATCAACGATGACCTGGTGCTCCTGAACAGTTTGAGCGCACTCTACGCGCTGGGCGAGACCGTCCTGTCGGTCGCCGTGGTTCCGGTCGGTCTGACATCACACTCGCGGCACGATTTGGTCCACGAGCCGGGCCGTGAAGAATGCCGCGACGCGCTCGGCATCATTGCGCCAGTAGCCGATCGAGCGCTGACTGAGCGGGGCCGGCGCTGGGTCTACGGATCTGACGAGTTGTACACGGTCGGCGAGGTACCTTTGCCCCCGGCAGCCAGCTACGATGGCTTCGATCAGGTCGAGAACGGCGTTGGAAGCGTCCGATACCTCCAGACGCGTATCCTCGAGAATCTCCCGGCGTTGTCAGACTTGTCTGGCCTCCGGATCGGTGTACTGACCGGGACCGCAATGGGCCCGTTGATGCCACAGGTTATCCAGCCGCTTCAAGACGCCACGGGTGGAGAATTCGAAGTGCTAGCCCTGACGAACCTCCTCTTCGGGCCGTCGGTGACAACAGCAGCTCTCTTACCCGGTGCGGCCTTCACAAGCGCCCTCGAACGCGGTCATCGATTTGACTTTGCACTCCTCCCAGCCGAGGCACTCAACGACGAACGCGTCTTCATTGACGGGATGAGCGAGGCATCCCTCCGCGCCGCATCCCCGTGCGAAGTTCGGCTCTCCCACGATTTCGTCGACGCGCTTCCACATGGAGCCAGCGTGTGAGGCGCGCGACGGTCGCCATTGTTGGGCGGCCAAACGTCGGCAAGTCGACTCTGTTCAACCGAATCGTCGGCGGCCGCCCGGCCATAGTGCACGATCGACCTGGAAGCACTCGCGACCGCCATTTTGCGCGAACCGATTGGGCAGGGCACGAGTTCTGGCTCGTAGATACCGGCGGCTGGTCATCGGGGGGCGAGGACACGCTGGCTCGGGCGATTCGGCAACAGATAGACTTGGCCATCGCCGACGCGGACGTCATCGCCTTTCTTGTCGACGCCAAACAGGGCCTGCACCCCGCAGACCAGGAGGTCGCTGAGTTCCTCCGGCCGTTGCGGGACCGCGTGCTCCTCGTAGCCAACAAGGTGGACGACCCTCTGGCCGAGGCTCCGGACCCATCCTTCTACGAGTTGGGACTCGGCACAGCATGTCCTGTGTCGGCATCGACTGGAAGGGCCAGCGGGGACCTCCTGGACCAGATCGTGGAA